>NZ_LMSI01000001.1 GCF_001428075.1 Arthrobacter sp. Soil764
ACCACGATGGAGTGGGTGTCGTTTTTGAAGTAGCGGCGGGCTGCTGCGCGGGTGTCGGAGAAGCCGAAGCCGTCGGCGCCGAGGGTGGCGAATTCGTTGGGGACGAATTGGCGGATCTGGTCCGGGATGGCTTTCATGTAGTCGGACACGGCGACGATGGGGCCGGTGGCGCCTTCGAGTTGCTGGGTGACGAAGGGGGTGCGGGCGGGTTGGCCGGGGTTGAGGAAGGCTTCTTCTTCGGCGGCGAGTCCGTCTCGGCGGAGTTCGTTCCAGGAGGTGACGGACCAGACGTCGGCGGAGACGTTCCAGTCATCGGCSAGGATGCGTTGGGCGTCGATGGCCCAGGGCACGGAGACGCCGGAGGCGAGGATCTGGGTGCGGGGACCGTCGATCTTTGCCGGGGCGAGCAGGTAGATGCCCTTGATGACGCCTTCGATGTCGAGGTTTTCCGGTTCGGCGGGCTGGACGATGGGTTCGTTGTACACGGTGAGGTAGTACATGACGTTCTTGTCGTCCGAGTCCGGCCCGTACATGCGTTCSAGGCCCGAGCGCATGATGTGGCCGATTTCGTAGCCGTAGGCGGGGTCGTAGGTGATGACGGCGGGGTTGGTGGAGGCCAGCAGGGGGGAGTGGCCGTCGGCGTGCTGGAGGCCTTCGCCGGTGAGGGTGGTCCGTCCTGCGGTGGCGCCGATGATGAAGCCGCGGGTCATTTGGTCCGCTGCTGCCCAGAAGGCGTCGCCGGTGCGCTGGAAGCCGAACATGGAGTAGAACACGTAGACGGGGACCAGGGGCACGCCGTGGGTGGCGTAGGAGGTCCCGGCGGCGGTGAAGGCTGCCACGGCGCCGGCTTCGTTGATGCCGGGGTGGATCAGTTGCCCGGCGGGGGATTCCTTGTAGGCCAGGACCAGGTCCCGGTCCACGGACAGGTAGTTCTGGCCNGGCGCCGGCTTCGTTGATGCCGGGGTGGATCAGTTGCCCGGCGGGGGATTCCTTGTAGGCCAGGACCAGGTCCCGGTCCACGGACAGGTAGTTCTGGCCGGCCGGGCTATAGATCTTCGCCGTGGGGAAGAACGCATCCATGCCGAAAGTGCGGGACTCATCCGGCACGATGGGCACAATTCGGTCCCCGAACTTCTTGTCCCGGAGCAAATCCTTGAGCAGGCGCACAAATGACATGGTGGTGGCGGCCTGCTGCTTGCCGGATCCGCGCTTGGCCACCTCGTAGGACTTCGCCCCGGGCAGTTCAACCGCCTGGTGGGCTGCACGGCGCTCCGGCACGGAGCCCCCCAACGCCCTTCGCCTTTCGAGGAGATAGGCGATCTCGGGCGAATCCAGGCCCGGGTGGTAATAGGGCGGCCGGTATGGATCTGCGTCCAGTTGTTCGTCCGAAATGGGAATGCGCAGGTAATCCCTGAAGTCCTTGAGGTCCTCGACCGTCAGTTTCTTCATTTGGTGCGTGGCATTCCTTCCTTCAAACCTCGGGCCCAGGCCGTAGCCCTTGACGGTGTGGGCGAGGATGACGGTGGGTTTGCCCTTGAATTCGGTGGCGGCYTTGTAGGCGGCGTAGACCTTGCGGTAGTCGTGGCCGCCGCGTTTGAGGTTCCAGATCTGGTCATCGGTGAGGTCCGCGACGAGGTCTTTGGTTTGCGGGGTTTTGCCGAAGAAGTGTTCGCGGACGAACCCGCCGGATTCGGCTTTGTAGGTCTGGTAGTCGCCGTCGACGGTCTCGTTCATGATTGTAGGCGGCGTAGACCTTGCGGTAGTCGTGGCCGCCGCGTTTGAGGTTCCAGATCTGGTCATCGGTGAGGTCCGCGACGAGGTCTTTGGTTTGCGGGGTTTTGCCGAAGAAGTGTTCGCGGACGAACCCGCCGGAYTCKGCYTTGTAGGTCTGGTAGTCGCCGTCGACGGTCTCGTTCATGATYTTCACCAGGGACCCGTCGGTGTCGCGGGTGAGCAGGTCATCCCACTCCCGGCCCCAGACGACCTTGATCACGTTCCAGCCCGCGCCGCGGAAGAACGCTTCGAGTTCCTGCATGATCTTGCCGTTGCCCCGGACCGGCCCGTCCAGGCGYCCAGGCGCTGGAGGTTGCAGTTGATCACGAAGTTCAGGTTGTCCAGGTTCTCGTTCGCGGCGAGCTGGAGCAGGCCGCGGGACTCGGGTTCGTCCATTTCGCCGTCGCCCAGGAACGCCCAGACCTGCTGGTCGGACGTGTCCTTCAGGCCCCGGTTGTGCAGGTACCGGTTGTTCTGGGCCTGGTAGATCGCGTTCATCGGGCCGATGCCCATGGACACGGTGGGGAATTCCCAGAAGTGCGGCATCAGCCGCGGGTGCGGGTAGGAGGACAGGGCATGGCCTTCACGGGACTTTTCCTGCCGGAACCCGTCCAGGTCCTCCTCGGACAGGCGTCCTTCCATGAACGCCCGGGCGTACATGCCGGGGGAGGCGTGGCCCTGGAAGAAGACCTGGTCCCCGCCGCCGGGGTGGTCCTTGCCGCGGAAGAAGTGGTTGAACCCGACCTCGTACAGGGTCGCGGCGCCGGCGTAGGTGGAGATGTGCCCGCCGACCCCGATATCGGGCCGCTGCGCCCGGTGGACCATGACCGCGGCGTTCCACCGCATGTACGCCCGGTACCGGCGCTCGAACTCCTCGTTGCCCGGGAACTCGGCTTCCTGGTCCACCGGGATSGTGTTCACGTAATCGGTGGTGGTCACCATCGGCACCCCGACGCTCTGCGCGCCCGCGCGCTGCAGCAGGCTCCGCATGATGTATTGGGCACGCTCGGTGCCCTGTTCCCTGATCAACGCGTCCAGGGACTCAACCCACTCNCTCTGCGCGCCCGCGCGCTGCAGCAGGCTCCGCATGATGTATTGGGCACGCTCGGTGCCCTGTTCCCTGATCAACGCGTCCAGGGACTCAACCCACTCSGCAGTCTCTTCCGGATCACGATCAGGCAGCTGGTTAGTCAACCCGCTGAGGATATGGGAGGTATCTTCTCCTGCAGCCATGTCAGCCTCTTTTCATCTTTGAACGCATCAGGCTTCATGTTTTTCATATTGTGAAAAAACATTATTGCTAGATGAGATTAGTGAGAGTCTTGGCTTCGGTCAATGTGGCGGTGGGCACTCCGGTGAAGGGCGGGCGGGCGCAACGAAGCAACCATTTATGACTGGACCCCACTGATGCTGCCGCTTGACCAGCAGTGACCCAGGTCATACCATTATTTCACTATTCAATATCTCCTTTCCGCGATGTGGAATAACAGAAACGACCCTCGGGTCGGCCTCACCACCCGGAATCATCCAAAGAATTGAGACCCTTATGCAAACCCCTCCTACGGCGGGCGTTGCTGCTGACCAGGGACTGACAGCGCCGTCGGCCCCTGCAGCACATACCCCCGGCAGCGTTGAAGCCCTGTGCGAATCAGCAAGCGCAGCCTCGGGCACCAGCATCAGCCCTTCCCTGTACAACTCCGATCTTGCCCCCACCAGGCGCGCCGGCCGCAGCTGGACCAGCTACAGCATCTTCACCCTGTGGGCCAACGACGTGCACAGCTTGGGCAACTACGCCTTCGCCATCGGCCTGTTCGCCTTGGGGCTGGGCGGGTGGCAGATCCTCATGGCCCTCGGCATCGGCGCTGCGCTGCTGTTCGGCCTCCTGACGCTGTCCGGATTCATGGGTGTCAAGACCGGTGTTCCCTTCCCGGTCATGAGCCGCATCAGCTTCGGCATCAGGGGCGCCCAGATCGCCAGCCTCCTCCGCGGCGCCGTGGCCGTGGCATGGTTCGGCATCCAGACCTACCTCGCCTCGGTCGTCTTCCGCGTCATGCTCGTAGCCATGTTCCCGGCCCTCGGTGACCTGGACCAGGACTCAATCCTGGGACTGTCCACGCTGGGATGGATGGCATTCGTGGCCCTATGGGTGGTGCAGCTGGTCATCGTCAGCTTCGGCATGGAAATGATCCGTAAGTACGAGGCATTCGCCGGCCCTGTCATTCTGGCCACCATGGCCGCAATGGCCGTCTGGATCTTCGTGGAAGCCGGCGGAAGCATTGCCTGGTCCTCCAATAAGGCCCTGGAAGGGCCGGAAATGTGGCTCACCATCTTCGCCGGCGGCGCCCTCTGGGTCTCGATCTACGGCACGTTCGTCCTGAACTTCTGCGACTTCACCCGCTCAGCGGTCTCCAAGAAGGCCGTGGTCCGGGGCAACTTCTGGGGCATCCCCATCAACATGCTCGTGTTCGGCGCCATCGTGGTAGTGATGGCCGGCGGCCAGTTCAAAATCAACGGCACCATCATCAAGAGCCCTTCCGATATCGTCCAAACCATCCCCAACACGCTGTTCCTGGTCCTCGCATGCCTTGCCCTGCTGATTCTGACCATCGCAGTGAACCTGATGGCCAACTTCGTCGCCCCTGTGTACGCCCTGACCAATCTGTTCCCCAAGCGGCTGAACTTCCGCAGGGCGGCAATGGTCTCAGGCACCATCGGGCTGGTCATCCTGCCCTGGAACCTCTACAACAACCCTCTGGTGATCGTGTACTTCCTGGGCGGCCTCGGTGCGCTGCTTGGTCCGCTGTTCGGCGTCGTTATGGCTGACTACTGGCTGATCCGCCGCGGCAAGGTCAACGTCCCCGAGCTCTACACGGCCTCACCGGAAGGCGCGTACTTCTACCGGAAGGGCGTAAATCCGCGGGCCATCATCGCCATGGTTCCGGCGGCCGTCCTGGCCCTGCTGATCGCCTTCGTGCCGGGGCTGGCTGCCGCGGCACCCTTCGCCTGGTTCTTCGCAGCGGGCATAGCAGCGGCACTGTACTTCTTCATCGCCGACCGCAACCAAAGGCTGGACGACCGCGACGGCGAGGCCATCGCCGTCGTCAGCACCCACTAAGCCCCACCGCTGACCCGGCCCAAGAAGGGCCGCCCGACCAAGGATCCTCCCCATGCGCATACTCGTCGCAAACGTCAACACCACGCAGTCAATGACCGACTCGATCGCGGCCTCCGCGCGCAGCGTGGCCGCCTCGGGCACCGAAATCATCGGCATCACCCCCAGGTTCGGCGCCGACTCCTGCGAAGGCAACTTCGAAAGCTACCTGGCGGCCATCGCCGTCATGGACGCCGTCACCTCCTACCAGGAGCCCTTCGACGCCGTCATCCAGGCCGG
Organism: Arthrobacter sp. Soil764; assembly: GCF_001428075.1. GTDB lineage: Bacteria > Actinomycetota > Actinomycetes > Actinomycetales > Micrococcaceae > Arthrobacter. The sequence goes on from NZ_LMSI01000001.1 coordinate 5,165, forward strand.
ATACGGCGAGCACGGCCGCGAGGGGCTGCAGGAGCTGCTGGACGTCCCGGTCGTCGACATCACCGAGGCCGCCGCCAGCACGGCCATGTTCCTGGGCCACAAGTATTCGGTGGTCACCACCCTGGACCGGACGGTTCCCCTCATCGAGGACCGGCTGAAGCTGGCCGGACTGGACGCCAGGTGTGCCTCCGTGCGTGCCAGCGGCATGGCAGTCCTGGAACTCGAGGAGGAACCGGAGCGCGCCGTCGAGGCCATCATCAACCAGGCGATGCTGGCCGTAACCCAGGACAAGGCCGAGGTGATTGTCCTCGGCTGCGGCGGGATGGCCGGCCTGGACGAGCAGATACGGCAACGGGCAGGTGTTCCCGTGGTGGACGGCGTCGCCTCTGCCGTGACCATTGCCGAATCACTCGTCCGCATGCGCCTGACCACCTCCAAGGTGCGGACGTTCGCTGCGCCGCGGCCCAAGACCGTCATAGGCTGGCCGCTGAACAAGCCGGCCGTGCCGGCCCAGCTTTAGCCCAGGAGAGCGCATGGACACTTCCCCTTCCACAGCACGCGTCGCCGTCGTCACAGGCGCAGGCTCCGGCATCGGCCGGGAGGTTGCCCGGCAGATGCTGGCCGACGGCTACCGCGTGGTCCTGGCCGGCCGCCGGGAGGCGCAGCTGAAGGAAACAGCGGACGGCAGCCCGGACGCGCTGGTGGTTCCCTGCGACGTGACCCGGCCCGACGACGTCGAGCGGCTTTTCGAGGCAGCACACCAACAGTGGGGACGGGTGGACGTGCTGTTCAACAACGCCGGGGTGTTCGGCCCGGCGGCCGGGGTGGACGAGATCAGCCTGGCGGACTGGAACGCCACCCTGGCCGTGAACCTTACCGGGTCCATGCTGTGTGCCGCCGCAGCGGTCCGGACCATGAAGGCGCAGGAACCTCAGGGCGGAAGGATCATCAACAACGGCTCCATCTCCGCGCATTCACCGCGGCCGCGGACCGTGGCCTATACCGTGACCAAGCACGCCATGACCGGCCTGACCAAGAGCATCGAGCTGGACGGCCGCGGCTACGGCATCACCTGCGGGCAGATCGATATCGGCAACACTGCCACCGAGATCATGGACACCATCGGCGTCGGCTCGGGTGCGCTCCAGGCGGACGGCAGCCGCAAGGTGGAGCCGATGTTTCCGGTGGCGGACGCGGCGCGGGCAGTGCTGATGATGGCCAACATGCCGGCCTCGGCCAGCGTGGGCTCAGTGGTGGTCACCGCGGCGGGGATGCCCTTCATCGGCCGCGGGTAGCCGCACCCGAAGGGTTACAGCGGCAGCAGGGCCGACAGGTCCGCGCGCAGGCCGGACGCGGCCACCTTGCCGGCCCCGACTGCCTCCGCCCAGCCCAGCTGGCCGGTCACCATCCCCAGCCAGGTGGCGGCGTCGCACTCAATTACGTTGGGTGGGGTTCCGCGCGTGTGCCGCGGACCCTCAACACACTGGGTGACGCCAAACGGCGGGACGCGCACCTCCACGGAGTTCCCCGGCGCGCGCGCCGTCACCTCCTCCAACGAGTACCTGACGGCAGTGGCCAGGACCGTCCGCGGCAGGGGAGCGTCCGACGCCGGCTGCGAAGCTTCCAGCCACGCCTTCAGTGCTGCTTTGCCTTCCTGGACGTCAATACGACGGCGGGCTACGGCCATGCGTTCAATCTTCCTTCAGTGTGTCGCTTGGGGGATGGGGCGTCAGTCCAGGAGCGCGGAAACTGCCGGGCCCAGCCTGATCTTGCCCACCGGGCGGCCGCCGCCAAGCACAGGTTCCACCACCCGCTCCAGGGCGCTGGCAACTCCCGGAATCTCCACGGCCCCTGCCGCGGCGAGGAGGGTGAGGGCCACCAGCGAGGTGGCCCGGACATTCCCGTCAAGGATCTTGACTGCCACGGAGACCCCTTGGGGCGTTGCCATGGCCAGGACGCCCTCAGCTCCGATCTTGGCGATGACCTCAAGCTCATCCATTACCAGGGTGTTGGCTTCGCCGCGGCCCTGCACCGCCCAGGGGTAGTCAAGCATCGAGGTGGCGATGGTGGCGGCCCTGGCGCTGAAGCTCTGGTCGCCGGGTGCCTTGGCCAGGTGGGAGTAGGCCCTGGCCAGGCCCTTCAGGGAAACAGCCGCCACGGGGGCGCCGCAGCCGTCGATCCCCAGGTGCGCGATCTTCTCGCCCGTGTATTCCTCCACGACGGTCCGCACCCGCTGCTGCAGCGGGTGGTTCGGCTCCAGGTAGCTGTGGGTGTCCCACCCGTTTTCGGTGCAGGCCCACAGGAAGGCTGCGTGCTTCCCGGAACAGTTGTACGCCAGCCGCGACTTCCCCTTTTCCGAGCGCACCAGCCAGTTCCGGGCCGTTTCATCCTGCGGCCACGCCTCCGGGCATTGCAGCTGGTCTTCACGGACTCCGGCCGCCTTGAGCATGCCCGCCACCACATCCATGTGGTCCAGTGACCCGGTATGGCTTCCGCACGCGATGGCCACCTGGGCGCCCCGCAGCGGAACCCCTGACTGCATGGACGCCAGGGCCTGGAACGGCTTGAGCGTGGACCGGGCGTAGATAGGGGTGTTGATGTCCCCGAGTTCAGTGACCACCGAACCGTCCGCGGACAGGAGCACGGCGGAACCAATGTGCCTCGACTCCACAAAGCCGCTGCGTTCGATCACGGCCAGTTCGACGGCGGAGTCAACAGTGAAGGTGGCATGCGGATTGTGCGGCATACAGCCAGTCTATGGGCCAGCCCCGCAGATGCCCGGGACTGCCGCCGGGACTACTGCACGGTGACCATCACCGACTGCCAGCCCGATGCGCCGTCAGGGACGGGATCGGCGCGCTGGTCCGTCTGGACCTCCCCGGTCCCGTCCGTGGCCCGGACCTTGATGTAGTGCGGGCCGGGCGTGGCGTCCCATTCGTAGGACCACTGGCGCCAGGTGACGGTGGACGCTTCGGTGGACAGGGTGGCCTCCGTCCAATCGCCGTTGTCGATCTGGATTTCCACTTTGGTGATGCCGCGTGTCTGGGCCCAGGCCGTCCCGCCCACGGCGACTATCCCGGCCGGTACTTTCGCAAAGGATTTAGGCACGTCCACGCGCGCCATCGTCTTGATGGGACCGCGCTCCGACCATCCGCGCTCGGTCCAGTAGGCCTTGCTGTCAGCGAACCGGGTGACCTCCAGGTCCACCACCCACTTGGTGGCGGAGACGAACCCGTACAGCCCGGGAACCACCATCCGCACCGGGTAGCCGTGCTCCACCGGAAGCGGCTCCCCGTTCATGCCGATGGCCAGCATGGCGTCCCTGTCGTCCTGCAGGACCTCCAGGGGAGTGGAGGCGCTGAAGCCGTCGATCGACGTCGACAGCACCATGTCCGCCCCGTCCTTGGGTTTGGCGCGGGCCAGGACCTCACGGATGGGCAGGCCCAGCCACTTGGCGTTGCCGGCCAGGTTGCCGCCCACGGGATTGGAGACGCAGGTGAGCGTGACATGCGACTCGATCAGTTCAGCGTCGAGCAGGTCCTGGAAGGTCAGCGTGACTTCCTGTTCCACGAGCCCGTGTATTCGCAGTTCCCAGTCGTCGACGTTGATTTCCGGCACGCTCAGCGCCGTATCAATCCGATAGAACTCGCCGTTGGGAGTCAGCCACGGCGTAACCCCGGGCACGGGGGACTGGACCCCGGCCGGTACGGCGGCTGCGGCCTTTGCCGGGGACGGCAGCGTCAGTGCTTCCCTTGCCTTGGCCACATTGCTGCGGGCGGCAGCCAGCACCCGCCCACCGGTGGCGGCAATGCCCGCCGCCAGGGCGGTGAACCCGGCAGCAGCGAAGAACCGTCGCCGGCTGGTGCCGTTGCTCCCAACCGGTTCCCCGCCGTCGGCCGCTGTATCCGCCGGCGCTTCCGGCCAGGCCTTCATCCCCCACAGCGGTACCATCAGGCGGCGCAGGACCACCAGCCCGGCAATGGTTCCCAGCACGGAAGGGATGGCATCCGCTGCGCCCACCCCCGCGCGGGTCACCACACTGGCCACGATCACGGCACCCATGAAGAGCACGCCCAGGACGCCCAGCGCCCATTTCCGGTACGCCACCACGCCCAGGATGCAGGCAAGCACCGCGATGGTCAGGCCCATGCCCACGAACAGGGCCGCCTTGTCGTTGGTGCCGAAGGTGGCGATCGCAAAGTCCTTCAGGGCGGGCGGCGTGAAGTCGATGAAGGTGGACCCCAGGGCAAACAGGGGGGTAGCCCTGGCGGTAAAGAACGCCCCTGTCAGCTCCGCGACAGCAAGTACGACGGCGGCTGCCACCACGCCTGCCAATGCGGCCATGGTTGCGGGACCTGTAATCCTGTTTCGCAGCTTTGTCATGTCTATGGTTCGGAGCGGGCGGGTATCCGGATTGACCGCAAGGGGGGAGGACACAGCTTAGGAGCGGGGAGGGTGCACAAAGTACCCTTGGACACTGTGAAGGTACTCGTCATTGGCCCCGGAGGCCGCGAACACGCCATTGTCCGCTCCCTGCTTGCCGACCCCAACGTGTCCGAGGTCCACGCGGCGCCTGGCAATGCCGGCATCAGCAAGCTGGTTCCCACCTACAACATCAACGGCAACGATCCCGAGGCAGTTGCGGAGCTGGCCACCCGGCTCGGTGTGGACCTCGTGGTGGTGGGCCCGGAGGCTCCGCTGGCCGCAGGCGTATCGGACGCCGTCCGTGAAGCCGGGATTCCCGTCTTCGGGCCCAGCAAGGCAGCAGCCCAGCTGGAGGCCTCAAAGGCCTTCGCCAAGGAAGTCATGGCGGAAGCCGGTGTCCCCACGGCGATGGCCATGGTGGCCACCAACGCCGAGGAAGCCGCCTCCGCCCTGGACACCTTCGGCGCCCCGTACGTCGTGAAGGACGATGGGCTCGCCGCCGGCAAGGGCGTGGTGGTAACCCGCAACCGCGACGAAGCCCTGGCGCACGCCCAGTCCTGCTTCGACGCCGGCGGTTCGGTGGTCATCGAGGAGTTCCTGGACGGCCCTGAAGTTTCCCTGTTTGTCCTTTGCGACGGGCAGAACACCGTGGCGCTGTCGCCCGCCCAGGATTTCAAGCGCATCTTCGACAACGACGAAGGGCCCAACACCGGCGGCATGGGCGCCTACACGCCGCTCGAGTGGGCCCCGGAGGGTCTGGTCCAGGAAGTCCTTGACCGCGTGGCCCAGCCCACCGTCAAGGAAATGGCCCGCCGCGGCACCCCGTTCGTCGGCGTACTGTTCGTCGGCCTCGCCCTCACCTCGCGCGGCACCCGCGTGATCGAGTTCAACGTCCGCTTCGGCGACCCCGAAACCCAGGCGGTCCTCGCCCGGCTCAAGACCCCCCTCGGCGCGCTGCTGATGGCGGCCGCCAAGGGCGAACTGGACAAGGCGGAGGAGCTGCGGTGGGCCAGGGAAACTGCCGTCGCCGTCGTCATCGCCTCGGAGAACTACCCGGACAAGCCCCGTACCGGTGACCGCATCCGCGGGCTCAAGAAGGTTGAGGAACTCGACGGCGTGCACGTCATCCACGCTGGAACTGCCCTGGATGAGGAAGGCAAGGTGGTGTCCGCCGGCGGGCGGGTCCTCGCCGTGGTCGCCCTGGGCAGCGACCTGGTGGAGGCACGCGAAAAAGCGTACGACGGCGTGGAGCTGGTGAAGCTGGACGGCTCGCAGTTCCGCACCGACATCGGACGCAAAGCTGCCCGCGGGGAGATCAAGGTGCCATACGGCGCCACGGGCTCCATGCCCATCGTGAAAGCAAAGGCCTGACCCATGACTGCAACTCCTGAGAACCGCGGCTACGCCACCCAGACCCTTGACTTGCCCGGCTGGACGCACGTCTACTCCGGCAAGGTGCGCGACCTCTACGAGCCCGCTGACGAGTCCATCCTGCAGCGCGTTGGCCAGGAATGCGTGCTGGTGGTGGCCAGCGACCGGATCAGCGCCTACGACCATGTGCTGTCCAGCGAAATCCCCGACAAGGGACGCATCCTCACCCAGTTGAGCCTCTGGTGGTTTGACCAGTTGGGCGTGGAACACCATGTGCTCGGCTCCACCGTGGAGGACGGCGTGCCGGCCCAGGTGGAAGGCCGGGCCATGATCTGCAAGAAGCTGGACATGTTCCCGGTGGAATGCATCGCCCGCGGCTACCTCACGGGATCCGGCCTGCAGGAATACAAGGCCTCCGGAACGGTCTGCAACATCCCGCTGCCCGAAGGCCTGGTGGACGGGTCCCGGCTCGAGCACCCGATTTTCACGCCGTCAGCCAAGGCTCTGATCGGTGAGCACGATGAGAACATCACCTACGACGCCGTGGTTGCCCTGGTTGGCGACGACATCGCCGCCCGCCTCAGCGAGTTGACGCTGAAGATCTACACGACGGCGGAAAAGGTTGCCCGTGAGCGCGGCATCATCCTGGCGGACACCAAGGTGGAGTTCGGCTACGACGCGGTCTCCGGGTCAATAACGCTGGGCGACGAGGTTCTGACCCCGGATTCCTCGCGCTTCTGGGATGCCGCCACCTACAAGCCGGGCCAGGCCCAGCCTTCCTACGACAAGCAGTATGTGCGCGACTGGCTCACTTCAGCCGAGTCCGGTTGGGACAAATCGTCGGACACCCCGCCGCCGGCGCTTCCCGCTGAAGTGGTGGAGCGTACCCGCGGCCGTTATGTCGAAGCGTACGAGAAGATCACGGGAAAGACCTTCTCCTAGGCCAACCTCGGAGCCAGGTAAGCCCGCGTTCGCGGGTTTGCCTGGCTTCGCTTAACTGGCGTTGGCGGCAGCGGCTGCCCGTTTCTGCGCCAGCTTGATTTCGAGGATTGCGTCCAGCGCCTGCTGGACGCGATCCTGTGCGCCGGCAGCGGCAAAGGCCTTTTGGGCGTCCTCAAGATGGACGAGTGCTTCGTCGGTTTCTCCCGAGGCTTTGAGCGACTTGCCCAGCAGCAGTGAGACCTCGCCAGCAGTGTGCTTGCCCAGTGCGTCGCGCTCCGCGTGGATCTCGCGCAGTTTTTCGACGGCGGCAACGATGTCCCCGGTCAGGTACAGCCAGCGGGCACGGATGAAGGCGACTTCCAGTTCATCGCTCTTGGTTCCGCCAACGATCGAGAAGGCCAGCTCCGCCCGCTCGATCGCTGAAAGCGTCTCAGGCTCCACGATCCCCGAGGAAAGCCGAACAGCAGCAGACGCCTTATTGAAACGGGCCCACAACTCGATGTCATTGGCGGGGGAGAGCAGGCGCGCCGCCCGCTCGTGGTGCTTGACGCCTTCCGTGTAGTCGTGCCGCATGAAGGCCACGTTGCCGATCACCCAGGCGACCTCGCCCGCGAGCTGGGACATGGCGTGCTCATCCACTTGGTCCAGCAGCGCCTGGCAGTATTTCCAGGCTTCGTCCAAGCGGCCACTTTCGGCCAAGGCGCCGATCAGGATCCTGTGGGCACCGATAAGCACGGTTGAACCACGGGGCAAATTAACGGAGAGCCTGACAGCTTCCAACGCATGCTCCACGGCGATGGGCAGCTGGCCCTGGCCGTGGCACACGGCGGCGAGCATTTGGCGGGCACGCACTCCAAGACCCACAGACTCTGTTGCCATTGGATGCTCAAGGAGACGCTCGACGATTTTGCGGCACTCCTGCAGGTCACCCTGCTTCATGAGGCACTCGGCCTGCATGTATGTCATGTTCCACCAGGCACTCGTGTTTTTACCGTCGAGCGCGATCTGTGCTGCCGTGGCAGCGTGGGTGGCGGCCAATGGATAGTCACGTAAATCCCATGCCTGACGGGCATAAAGCCCTGCCAGCACGTACTCGGCGTCACTCAGGGAAATCGGTTGGCTCCAAGCCTCCAATGCCTTCGGTGCAAGCTCCAGCCGACGGGCCAGTTCCTCGATTACCTCCGCTGTCGGTTCCCTACGGCCCGTCTCCAACAGTGAGATATAGCTGGGTGAATACAGGTCCTTGCCCAGTTCGGCCTGTGTCAGTCCACGCTCAAGGCGCTCCGCCCGGAGCTTTTCTCCGAATCCGTTGCCCACGCGTTTCCTCCTTCTGGACAGCCAAGGCTGCGCGAATGCTTGACAGCCCCTGTGGAAAATATTTTACAATGTGTGTCAACAAGGACAGTGCTGGCTTTGTAACGAATCCGACTCGTATTGAGGAACTTATATGTTGAAGAAGATCGCAACCGCGGCCGCCTTGGCTGGGGCCCTGGCTTTCTCCGCGGCGGCTCCGGCCGTCCTGTCTGCAGGTTCCATCGCCGATAACTCGGGTACGTCGGTAGCCATCGGTAACTGGCCTGACCCTGCTTCCACGAAGGTGAAGAAGGACAAGAAGACCACTACCACTGACACCTCCGTCGTCACCTACATTGGCAACTGGCCTGACCCTGCGTAAATTGCTTCCTCACAACAGGAGGCGATGAGGCAGCCCCGGAGCAACCGCTCCGGGGCTGTTTCTGTTAGGCGATCAGTGATGGCCGTGACCACATCGAGATGAAAAAAGAGGGCCTCCGCAAGGAGACCCTCTTTTCGTTATGGTCGGGATGACAGGATTTGAACCTGCGACCTCTTCGTCCCGAACGAAGCGCGCTACCAAGCTGCGCTACATCCCGATCCGCTGCAAAAGCAACTTTACAAGGATAGCCGATTCAGGCCCTGGATGCGAAATCACGGCCCACCGAAGAAGCGGGTCAGACCAGTGAGTCTTTCCATGCCCCGTGCAGGTCGGCGAAGCGTCCGCCGCCGCCGATCAGTTCCTGCGGCGTGCCATCCTCCACGATCCGGCCGTCGTGCACCACCAGGACACGGTCCGCCGTCTCCACCGTGGACAGGCGGTGCGCGATGATCAGGGCCGTCCTGCGTGCCGCTTCCGTCCCGGCGAGCAGGCGTGCCAGCCCGGCCTGCACCAGCCGCTCGGAAGGGATGTCCAGCGAGGAGGTAGCCTCGTCCAGGATCAGCACCGCCGGCTGTGCCAGGAAGGCCCTGGCAAAGCTGATCAGCTGCCGCTGGCCGGAGGAGACCCTGCCGCCGCGCTTGTTGACGTCGGTGTCGTAGCCTTCCGGAAGCTCCAGGATGAACTCGTGGGCGCCCACCGCCTTGGCGGCCTCTTCGATCTCCGCGCGTGACGCTTCAGGCCTGCCTAGCGCAATGTTGTCCGCCACCGAGCCACTGAACAGGAACGCCTCCTGGGTGACCATGACAATGTTCCGGCGGAGGTCGGTGGTGGCCAGGTCGCGGAGGTCCACGCCGTCCAGGGTGAGGGTGCCGGAGGTGACGTCATAGAAGCGTGCGATGAGTTTGGCCAGGGTGGACTTTCCGGCCCCTGTCTGTCCCACCAGGGCAACGGTCTGTCCGGCCGGGATGTGCAGGTCCAGGCGGGGTACCACCACCGGGCCATCGCCGTAGCGGAATTCCACGCCGTTGAAGTCGATGCGCCCCGTGGCACTGGGAAGGGGCACCGGGTTCTTCGGTGGCCGGACCGTGGGCACTTCTTCGAGCAGTCCGGACACTTTTTCCAGGGCCGCCTGTGCGCTTTGGAACGAGTTGTAGAACATGGCCATCTGGTCCACCGGCTGGAAGAACCGCTTGGTGGAGAGGATGAGGGCCAGGAGCACACCCACTGCCAGGCCGCCGTCCAGCACCCGGAATCCGCCGAACAGCAGGACTACGGCAACGCAGACGTTGCCGATCAGCACCAGGCCGGGCTGGAAGATGCCGTTCAGGTTGATGGACCGGACGGTGACCAGCCGGTAGTCCTCAGCGAGTTTGCCGTAGCGCTCCGAGTTCTCCTTCTCCTTGCGGAAGGCCTTGACGGCGCGGATGCCGGTCATGGTTTCCACGAAGTGCACGATCAGCCGGGCGGAGACCACACGGGATTCCCGGAAGGCGATCTGCGAGTGCTTCTGGTACCAGCGGGACAGGAAGAACATGGGCACGCCGGCAGCGAGCACCAGCAAGCCGCTCCGCCAGTCCAGGGCAAAGATGGTGACGGCGGTAAAGGCCATGAAGAGCATGCCGGAAGCGAGGGAGCTGACGCCCGAATCGAGGAGTTCGCGCAGCGCCTCCAGGTCCGAGGTCTGCCGGGCGATGATCCTGCCCGAAGTGTACTTTTCGTGGAACTCCAGGCTGAGCCGCTGTGTGTGGCGGAAGACGCGCAACCGCAGGTCCAGCAGCATCGCCTGGCTGAGCCGCGCAGTGGAGGTGACATAGAGGGCGGTGAGTCCCGCCGTCGCAATGGCTGCCAAAAGGTAAGCGACGCCGGTGAGCACCAACGGGAGGTTGTCGCCGGCCTGCAGGGCGGGCAGGGCGTGGTCGATCCCGAACGCGATCAGTGCGGGGCCGGCCACCCGCGCGGCCTGGGACAGGACCACCATGGCGATAGTCAGCCAGAACCGCGCCCGCACCGGACGGATCAGCGACCGCAGCAGGGCGAGCGACCGCCGTCGTACTGCCCTGCTGTCACTCTTGCTGAGGTGGGCGTTGTCTTCGTTGGCGGTGCCGAACGTTGCGGTGCTCATCGGGTCACTTCCTCGGCCTGGTCTTCGAGGGCCGACAGTTCGGAGTCCAGGTCCCGCGGCTCCCGGTCAAGGCTGGCGATGACGTAGCGGTAGTGCTGGTTGTGGGCCAGCAGTTCGGTGTGCGTTCCGACAGCAGTGATGCGCCCGTCCTCCAGCAGCGCCACCCGGTCTGCGAGGGCCACGGTGGAAGGACGGTGGGCCACAATCAGGGTGGTGGTGTCCTTCAGGACCTCGCGGAGGCGGGCCTCCACCAGTTCTTCGGTGTGCACGTCCAGGGCGGACAGCGGATCGTCCAGGACCAGCACCCGCGGACGCGCGGCGATGGCACGTGCCAACGCGATGCGCTGCCGCTGGCCGCCGGAGAGACTCAGGCCCTCCTCGCCGATCAGCGTGTCCACGCCCTCCGGCAGGGAATAGGCGAAGTGTGCCTGGGCCACGTCAAGGGCCTCGTCCAGGATATCCTCCGTGCGGACCGGGGCGCCAAGCAGGACGTTGTCCCGGACTGAATTGGAGAAGAGCGTAGTGTCCTCGAAAGCCACGCCGACGATCCTGCGCAGCTCCTCAACATCGAAGTCCCGGAGGTCGACACCGTCGATGGTAATGGCGCCGCCGCTGACGTCGTACAGCCGGGGCACCAGCTGGATCAGCGCACTCTTGCCGCTGCCGGTAATGCCCACCAGGGCCATGGTTTCACCGGGAAGGATATCCAGGTTGATGTCCTTGAGGATCGGCTTGTCCGGTGCGTCCTCGAAGGCGAAGGTGGCGTGGTTGAAGCGGAGCGCCCCCGCCAGTTCGCCCGGGCTGCTGGGCCGTGCGGGGCTGGTGATGGCGTTCTGCGTGTCCATCACTTCGTAGTGGCGGTCGACGGCGGTCTTGGCCGTGAGTGCCATGGCCAGCAGCATGCCGGAAAATTCCACGGGGGAGGCGATGACTGCGGCTGTGGCGAAGAACGCCACCAGGGCGCCGATGCTCAACTCACCGCTGGCGCACAGCATCACGCCCACCACCAGGCCGGCTCCCAGGGCGAGTTCGGGAAGCAGGGTGACCACCATGGTGAACGTTGCCTGGTGCCGTGCCTTCGCGATCTCCGTCTGGCGCAGTTCCTCCGCCTGCTGGTTGAAGTTTTCCAAGGCTTCCCGGCTGCGGCCAAAGGCCTTGAGCACCCGGATGCCGTGGACCGATTCCTCTACCGTCGTGGCAAGGTCCCCGGCCTGGTCCTGGCCTTGGCGGGCAACCTTGCTGAACCGGGTGCGGAACCGGAAGCTGTTGATGGTGATGGGAATGGCGGCGGCCAGGAAGATCAGGGCCAGCTGCCAGCTCATGGCGAACATGGCCACGATGCCGATGGTCACTGTCAGGGTGGTGACTACCAGCATGATGGCGCCAAAGGCCATCCAGCGGCGCAGGAAGTTCAGGTCCGTCATGGCCCGTGACAGCAGCTGGCCGGAGCCCCACCGGTCGTGGAAGGAGACGGTCAGGTCCTGCAGGTGGTCATAAAGGGAGACCCGCATCCGGGTTTCCACCGAGGTGGCAGGATTGATGACGAACTGCCGGCGCAGGGCCACCAGTCCCGCCTCGGCGATGCCCAGGACCAGGATGACGGCGGCCGAAACCCACACTGCCTCCGGCGTACCCCCCGGCTGCAGTGCGGTGTTCACCAGGACCCGCAGCACCTGCGGGATGGTCAGGGCCACCACGCTGGCCAGGAGGGCGCAGAGGAGTCCCATCAGGAGCCTGGGGATGATGGGCCGGACGTGCGGATAAAGACGGCTGATGGATCGGAAAAAGGGAGTCTGCTTGGCCATGCCCGCTTCTCAAGCTCTAAAACGAATGTAGTTTCCTCTAGCAACTACCCTATGCCATTGGCGTGAGGCGGTTCACACGTATTTTGAGGGGCGCGTGCTGCTTGCCCAGTTATTGCAGACCGTAATGCCCGTTGCCCTATCAGATACGGTCCTCATAACCCCATTTTGGGGACCGTATCTGATGGAGCAACAGGTGTCAGCTGGGGGAGGTGAGGGTCAGCAGGACGGCTTCAGGTTTGCAGGCGATCCTTACCGGGGCGAAGCGCGAGGTGCCGATGCCGCCCGAGACGTTGACCGGCGTCGTGCTTCCGTTGCTTGACCAGTCGTTGAGGCCCTTTGCGCGCCAGGTGGGAAGGTCGCAGTTGGACACGATGGCTCCGTAACCGGGGATGCACAGCTGGCCGCCGTGGGTATGTCCGGCCAACAGGAGGTCCGCTCCGCTTTCGGTGAAGTGGTCCAGGACCCGCTGGTACGGCGCGTGGATGACCGCTACCCGGAGGTGGTCATTCGCATCCTGGCTGACCGTTCCGCGGGGCCAGCCGGCGTACCGTTCCCGCTTCAGGTGCGGATCATCAACGCCCGAGAAATCGAAGCGCATGCCTTTAAGGACCAGGGACTGGCTGCGGTTGGTGAGGTCAACCCAGCCGCTCATGCCGAAGCCCGAGCGCAGGCGCGGCCAGTCGAGTGCGATCGGCTTCGGCTTCACCTTGGATGGCCCTAACAGGTACGCTGCCGGATTCTTGGGGCTTGGCGCGAAGTAGTCGTTGGAGCCGGGGACGAAGACGCCGGGGAACTGCAGCAGCGGCTTTAAGGCATCCAGCAGCGGGTCCACGGCCTTGACATGGCTGAGGTTGTCGCCCGTGTTCACCACGAGGTCCGGCCGAAGGTCAGCCAATGACCCCAGCCAGTCCGCCTTCTTGTTCTGCCCGGGCACGAAATGGATGTCACTGAGGTGCAGGATCCGGAATGGTTCGCGGCCGGGAGGCAGGATGGCAAGGGTTTCTTCGCGGAGGACGAACTGGTTCTTCTCCCACAGTCCGTAGCCGAAGGCAGCCATTCCGGCCGCGGCGCCGGCGCCTGCAGTGACGGCAAAGCCGCGCCCGATTGCACGGGCGCGGCTTGCCAGGGTGTCGATGTTCATGGGTGCTTAGCCGTTGCCCTTTCCGTTATTCCCGCTTCCGTTGCTCGTGGGTGCCGGTGCCGGGGCCGGGGCCTGGGTGGCGGGAGCCTGCGGAGCCGGTGCCGACGGAACGGGAGCCTGGGTGGCCTGCGGCGTGGTCCTTGCCGGCGGAGAGCTGGTGGTGGTCCCGCTGATCATGTTGCTCGGCGGTGCCGGGAACGGGTTGGTCCCGTAGGCCGGGGCGATCTTGGCCATGTAGCTGGAGAACATGGGGCCGGCGATCATGTAGCCGTCGATGCCCTTGTAGAACTTGCCGTTGACCGTGATGTTCTGTCCGGCACGGTCCTGTGCTCCCAACGGGTCACCGAACCAGGCAGCGGTGGCCAGGCCGGTGGTGTGGCCTACAACCCAGGTGGAGCCGTTGTTGTTGGACGTACCGGTCTTGGCGCCGATGGGGAAGCTGGTCTTGGTGGAGATGCGGGGCTGGATCAGCGCACCGGACCCCCGGTTCAGGACTTCCTGCAGCGCATAGTTCACGCCACGTGCAACCTCAGGCTTGATGGCATCACGGCAGCTGCTGGACTGCGCCGGGAGCTGCTTGCCGGTGGCGTCAGTGACCGCGGTGATGGCGATGGGTTCGCAGTACTTGCCGTCGTTGGCGAAGGTGGCAAAGGCACTCGCCATGGTCAGCGGGGAGGTCTGGGTGGAACCCAGGAGGTTGCCAAGGGTCATCATGTTCACCTTGGGGTTCGGCTCGTCAGCTGAGGGCAAGCCACTGTGCAGTCCCACGGCGTCCACGATCTTCTGGATGCCGCAGAAGTCCAGCTGGGCGGCCGAAGCAAACGTCACGGTGTTGATGGAGTTGTAGAGGCCCTCCAGGACCGTCAACGGCCGGTACCACTGGGGCTCGGCGTTCTGGAGGTCGTCCGCGGCGTCCAGGCCGGCGTTTTTCTGAGCCGTGCTGTAGGCGCCCTGGATCTTGCCGCAGGTGTTCTTCCACGGGTAGCCGATGGGGTAGACGCGCTGCGCTGCGTTGACCACGGTGTTCATGGTCTTGCCCTCGTTGAGCCACTCGGCGAACGTGAACGGCTTCATGGTGGACCCCGGCTGGGCGCCGCCCATGCCGTTGAGGTCGTTGCCGTCCTTGTCCAGCTTGTCCACGTTGAAGTTCAACTGGGAGTCGAAGCCCTGGCCCGGCAGGAACGTGGTGTTCTGGGCCATCGATATGATCTTGCCAGTGCCGGGCTGCACGGACACCATGGCGGCGCCCCACTTATCAGGGTTGGCGCCGGCGGCTGCGTTGGCCTGCTCCTGGGCCGTGGCCTGGGCGTTGGGATCCAACGTGGTGGTGATGGTGAGCCCGCCGCCGTAGATCAGCCGCTGGCGCTCCTTCACGTCCGCACCGTAGGCGGGGTTGTTTTCCAGCAGGTGCAGGATGTAGTCGCAGAAGTAGGGGGCAGAGGCCGCATAGGCGCAGCCCTGCTTGGGCTGGGTCACCTTGGGCTCCACCGGGGTTGCCACGGCGGCGTCATGTTCGGCCTGGGTGATCTTGTTCTGGTTCAGCATCAGCCCCAGCACCAGGTCGCGGCGCTGCTTGGACTTCTCCGGGTTGGTGATGGGGTCGAAGGCGGAGGGGCTGTTGACCAGGCCGGCCAGAAGCGCTGCCTGCGGCAGGGTCAGGTCCTTGGCGGTGGTGCTGAAGAAGTACCGGGAAGCGGCCTCAATGCCGTAGGCGTCACGGTTGAAGAACACGATGTTCAGGTAGCCCTCAAGGATCTGGTCCTTGCTGAACTCCTTCTCCAGGGCGATGGCGAGCTTCATTTCGCGGAGCTTGTCACCCACGCCCTTGTTGACGCCGTTGAGCTTGATCTGGTCCTCTTCGCCGGCGGCGGCGAGGTTCGCGTTCAGCACGTTGTTGACGTACTGCTGCGTGATGGTGGACGCGCCCTGCTTGTTGCCGCGGGCGGTGCTCACCAGCGCGCGGAGGATGCCGGTGGTATCCACGCCGCCGTGATCGTAGAACCGGCTGTCCTCGACGGCGATGATGGCGTTCTTCATGTTCGGCGAAATCTGGTCCAGCGGAACCTTGGTGCGGTTCTCGGTGTAGACGCTGGCGATCTCGCTGCCGTCCGCAGCCAGGATCCTGGTGGTCTGGCTGGGGGGATCAACCTTCAGCTCTGCCGGAAGGGAATCGAAGAAGTCGATGGAACCGCTTGCCGCGCTGCCTGAGACGGCCGCGGCAGGGACCAGCAGGCCTGCCACGAGGACACCGCAAATCGCGCTCACACCAAGGAAAAGAAGGATCTTACCCAGTGTGGTGGCAGTGTCGAATAAGGGGTTCTTGCGAGTCGCCATGTTTTCCACTTTACCGGCAAGGGCTACGCTTTCTTTCATGACCAAATGGGAGTACGCGACGATTCCGCTCATTATCCACGCCACAAAGCAGATCCTGGACCAGTGGGGAGAGGACGGCTGGGAGCTCGTCCAGGTGGTCCCCGGACCTGACGGCAACGGCCTGGTCGCCTACCTCAAGAGGGAGAAGCAGTAGCATGAGCACCCCCGCAGAAGCCCAGTCCAGCGCCGCAACGGCGCCCGTTTCCGCCGTCGAACAGCGCCTTGCCGAACTTGGCATCACCCTCCCCGAGGTGGCCGCCCCGGTAGCCTCCTACGTTCCAGCCGTAGTCTCCGGCAGCCACGTCTACACCTCGGGCCAGCTCCCGTTTATTAACGGCAAACTCGAAGCTACGGGCAAGGTGTCCGCCGGTACGGAAGGGTACGCCGACGAACCCACCGTTTCCCCCGAGGACGCGCAGCGCTACGCAGCCGTCTGCGCCGTCAACGCCCTGGCTGCCGTCAAGAGCGTCATCGGCGACCTCGACCGGATCACCCGGATCGTGAAAGTTGTGGGATTCGTTGCCTCGGATCCCTCATTCACCGGCCAGCCCGCCGTCGTCAACGGCGCATCGGAACTGCTGGGCCGCGTCCTTGGTGAGGCCGGGCAGCACGCACGTTCCGCCGTCGGCGTTGCCGTTCTTCCGCTCGACTCTCCCGTAGAGGTCGAGCTGATCGCCGAATTCAGCTAAGACCGGACACTTCCCTTGCCACACCTCGCACGACGCCTTTTTGCACTTCCCCAGGACCTTGAAGGGGCAGCGCAAAGCTGGCTCGAACACGGCGAGCGCACCCCCCGGGCCGCGCGCTTCGCCTCATCCGTTGTCCTCCTGCGTGATTCGCCCAATGGCCTGGAGACGTGGCTGGGTTACCGGCCCGGCTCCTCGCCGCTGGGGGTCCTCGCCTTCCCCGGCGGGTCCCTTGACCCGGCCGACGACGACGCCATGGGTTGGCTGGGCCCGTCACCGCAGCATTGGGCTGAGCAGATGGGAACGGACGACGTGGGGCTGGCGCGGCGCCACGTGGTGGGCGCCATCCGCGAGCTCTTTGAAGAAACCGGCGTGCTGCTGGCGGGCCCGGACATGTCCAGCACGGTCGAGGCCACCTCCACCCCCGAGTGGATGCGGGCACGCATTGCGGTGGCGGACCAGGAGAAAACGCTCGCCCAGGTGCTGGGCAAGCGTGGGTTGTCCCTCCGGACGGATCTGCTCAAGTCCCTCGTCAACTGGCGCAGCCCCGACTTTGCGCACCGCCGGTTCGACACCCGCTACTTCGCCGCCACCGTTCCGCTTGGCCAGGAACCATCGCTGCTTGAAGGCAAGGGCGTGTGGGGCAGGTGGGTCAATGCCGCACAGGTGGTCCAGGAGCGGAACACCAGCGCCCTGGGCGATGAGGCGGGCCAGGAGAACACTGTGGGCCGCCCCTTGGGTGAGCTGTTGGTCCCCGGCTCCGAGATCATGCTCGAGAAGATGGCCGCTGCCAACGGCTGCATCGCCTACCTGAGCTACAAGCGCAAGCCGCACGTGTACCAGCCAACACTGGTTGAAGAGGACGGCAAGCTCATGCTCGAAGTCGAGGCCGCCAAGACCGTGGCGGGGGACCACCAGCGCGAACGCTGATGCTCCGCCTCCGTGCAGCTGGGGATGGCGGGCCGGAGTAAAATCGTCACCAAAGCCATACCGGGAATAAGGGGGCGCCGTTGCGCGCAACGGTCAAGGACGTAGCGCGCCTCGCAGGGGTTTCGCCCAAGACGGTCTCGAACGTCATGAACGGCATCGTCCCGGTCAGCGGTCCCACCAGGGCCAAGGTGGAGCAGGCCATGGCGGAATTGGATTACGTGCCCAATCTCTCGGCCCGGGGACTGCGCAACGGCAGGTCGGGGGTCATTGCCTTGGCCTTGCCCGACCTGGGCACGCCCTATTCTGCCGAGATCGCGCACAGCGTGGTGGAAGTAGCCCACGAGCAGGGGTGGAGCGTTCAGATCGAGGAGACGGGGTCCGATCCCACCCGTGAATACGAGCTCATGTCGCGGGCGCGGTCCAACCTGATCGACGGGCTCATCCTCAACCCCGTGGTCCTGGACGAGAGTGCCGTCAAAGTGGGCGTTGCCTTGCCTCCGGTGGTGCTGTTGGGTGAGGTGTCCCAGAAACTGGCCGACCGTGTATGGGTGGACAGTGTTGCGGCTGCCCGTGACATGACCCTGGCGCTCGGCAGGACCGGCAGGCGGCGTATCGCAGTGCTGGGAGCCGCGGAAGGCCGCGGCTCGGCGGCGGCCGTCCTCCGCACACGTGGGTACCACGCGGCACTCAAAGAACTGGGCATTGCCCGGGATGACTCCCTAATCATCCCCTGCGAAAAGTGGAGCCCGGATGCGGCAGCGAAAGCGCTGTCCGCCCATCTGGACTCCCATCCGCTTCCGGAGGCCTTGTTCTGCTTCACGGACTCCATGGCCATCGGCGCACTCAGCGTGCTGTGGAAGCGCGGCATCAGGGTTCCCGACGATGTGGCCGTTGCCGGCTTCGACGACATTGCCGACGCACAGTTTGCAGTGCCGTCACTGACCACCGTTTCCTTCGACAAGCGCCAGGTTGCCCGTGAAGCGTTGCGCCTCCTCACGGAACGCATGGTGGACCGGCAGGGCCCTCAAAAGGTTGTAGCCATTGATTACAGAATTGTGGAGCGGCAAAGCACCTCCTCCTAGGCTGCCTGCACCCCCGTCAAAAACCTTCGAGGAACCACGTAATCGAGAGCGGCAGGTCACTTTGGGAACGCTAACAAATTTTCGTTGCGGTGGTCATTACATCGATGTAATGTGAGGCGTGCGTCACACCGCCGGCTCTTCGGCACTCAGCCGAGGGGTATGCAGCAACAACGGTTTGTGGCACGGAAATGACTTTCAGCGGACCCATCCAAAGGAGTGACGGGTGAAGCAGTTTGATTCTTTCGCAGGCAGGCAGCTGTCAAGGCGGCAGCTCTTATCAGGAACCGCAGCAATGGGAAGCGTGTTTGCTGCGGCCGCCCTGGCAGGGTGCGGTGGGAACGCCTCCGCCGCGGCTGTCAGGGACATCCAGTTCTGGCATCTGTTGTCCGGCGGCGACGGCATCAAGATGCAGAACATGATCAGCAAGGCGAATGACGGCAACCCCGGGTTCAAGGTTCATCCGACGGTTCTTGCCTGGGGGCCGCCCTACTACACCAAGCTCGCCATGGCCTCCGCGGGCGGCCGTCCGCCCCAGTTGGCCATCATGCACGCCAGCAGGGTTCCGGGCTATGCGCCGGGCGGGCTGATTGACCCCTGGGACCTGGACCTGCTGGCCGAACATGGCGTTACCGCCCAGAGCTTCGCACCGCGGATCTGGGACAAGAGCCAGAACAACGGCAAAGTTTTTTCCATCGCCCTGGATTCACATCCCTTTGTGATGTTCTACAACCGTGATGTGGCCGGGAAAGCCGGCCTCCTGGCCGGGAACGGGCTGTTGCAGGAAGTGCATTCCCCGCAGGACTTCCTCGCCATGGCCCGGGAAATGCAGAAGGTGACGAAGGCCCACGGTTTGTCCTTTGGGTACCTCGGCAGCGGGTCCCAGATGTGGCGCCTTTTCTACACCCTCTATAAGCAGCACGGGGCAGATATGGAGCTGACTCCCGGCAAGCCAATGGTTGCTGACAACGAGGCGGCGATCGAGTCCCTGGAGTTCATGGCATCGCTCTTCGATGACACCATTGCGGCGCAGAGCGGTGATATCAGTACAGGAATCGCGGAATTCGCCCGCGGCGGCTCGGGAATGCTGTTCAGCGGCGTCTGGGAACTGCCAACGATGAAGAAGGCAGGCCTCCCGGTGGACGCCGCAACCATTCCAACGCTTTACGGGACGCCGGCAGCCTACGCCGACTCGCATTCCTTCGTCCTGCCACGGCAATTGAATGTCGACGACGTGAAGCGCCGCGATGTCTACAAGTTCGTGAGTGACATCCTCAAGGGCTCGCTGTCCTGGGCCGAAGCAGGCCACATCCCCGCCTACCAGCCGGTGGTCCAGTCACAGGCCTACCGCGAGCTCACGCCCCAGATCCACTACGCCAACGCCGCGGACATCATCGCCTACGACCCGGAGGCATGGTTCAGCGGATCCGGCTCAGACTGGCAAACCTACTTTGCGGAGACCGTGCAGAACGTGCTCCTCGGCCGCGACAAGGCAACTGACGGCTGGGATGCCTTCGTGCGGCGCACCAACACCCTGCTTTCCCGTCCCAACCCGGTTTGAACCGCCAAGCGACATAGGAGTCCAAATGAGTTCCGTAGCAACATCACACGACAGGGAGGGGCAGCGGGGTTCGTTGCCCGGCCTGTCCCGGCACAGAATATCCAACCAGGCGGGGTCCAAGCCCGCAAAGTCCCGTTCCCAAGGCAGCAGGGACAACATCAACGGCTGGGCGTTCGCCGCGCCGTTCCTGGCGTTCTTCCTGGTCTTCCTCGTCTGGCCCCTCCTCTACGGGCTGTACATGAGCCTGACCGGCAAATCGCTTACCGGCGCGAACGACAGCCTCATTGGCTTCGCGAACTACGCGGAGGCCCTCGCCGATTCCGACATGTGGCGTTCCCTGGGCAACACCCTTTACTTCACCGTCATCAGCACTGTCCCGCTGGTGGTCGTTGCCCTGGTCATGGCGGCATTGGTCAATGTCGGACTGCCCGCACAATGGTTGTGGCGCCTTTCCTACTTTGCCCCGTACCTGCTGGCCTCCACCGTGGTATCCCTGTTCTTCACCTGGATGTACAACCCCCAGCTGGGCCTCATCAACAACGCATTGGTCAGTGTTGGACTGCCGAAAGTGGCGTGGCTGAACGATCCCGGCGTAGCGATGTGGGCCATCGTCATTGCCACGCTGTGGTGGACGGTGGGTTTCAACTTCCTGCTGTACCTGGCAGCCATGCAGAACATCCCGGCCCAGCACTACGAAGCAGCATCGCTTGATGGCGCCGGCGCATGGCGGCAGTTCTTCTCGATTACGCTGCCGCAACTGGCCCCGACCACGGTGATGATCGTGCTCCTCCAGATCCTGGCTTCGCTCAAGATTTTTGACCAGGTCTACCAGATGACCGCCGGCGGCCCCGGCGGTGCCACCCGGCCGGTGGTCCAGTACATCTTCGAAACCGGGTTCACCGGATACCGGCTGGGATACTCCGCGGCCATCTCCTACATCTTCTTTGGATTGATCGTGGCTGTATCGGTCATCCAGTTCTTCATCACCCGCCGCAGGAGTGCATAGCCATGGCAACCGAAATTCTCACCCGCCCCGCCACCTCCACTGCCAGGCCGTCCGCCAGCCGCAGGACCGGCAGCAGGATGACCCCCGGGCGGGCCGCAGTCCTGGCAGTCGCCGCTCTGCTGGCCGTCCTTTGGCTGGTGCCTTTCGCCTGGGCAACCGTTACGGCTTTCAAGAGTGAGACGGACGCCGCCGCTCCGAAGATCAGCTGGATCCCGCCGTCGGGCTTCACCGCCGACGCGTTCGTCAAGGTGTTCCAGGACGGCAACATCCCGCTGTGGACCTGGAATTCCCTCTACACCTCGGCGGCCATCACGGCTATCACCCTGGTGATCTCCGCACTGGTGGCCTACGCCCTGTCCCGGATCGATTTCCGCGGCAAGAAGGTCCTCATGGTGGTGATCATTGCGTCCATCATCATCCCGCCGCCGGTCCTGATCATTCCGCTGTTCTACCAAATGGTGGCGCTGCACATGATCGATACGTCGTGGGCCATCATCCTGCCGCAGGTCATCCACCCCGCCATGGTGTTCGTGCTCAAGAAGTTCTTCGACCAGATTCCCCGCGAACTCGAGGAAGCCGCTGTGATGGACGGCGCCAGCCGGATGCGGATCTTCCTCCAGGTGGTCCTGCCGCTGTCCCGTCCCATCCTGGCCGCCGTCGCGATCTTTGTTTTCATCGGCGCCTGGAACAACTTCCTCTGGCCGTTCATCGCCACCAACGACGGCTCCATCCTGACCCTCCCCGTGGGGCTGCAGACCATCAAGAGTGCGTACGGCATCCAGTACGCCCAGAACATGGCATCGGCCCTGCTTGCAGCCCTGCCGCTGATTCTGGTGTTCCTGTTCTTCCAGCGCCAGATCATCAAGGGCGTTGCGACGACGGGACTCGCCGGCACCTGATTCCCACCTTCGCTTCTACATCACAGACCCCGAGCACACCCAAGGAGATTTGCACATGTCCCGCGCCAGGATCACCCTCGACCGCGACTTCACCATCGCCGACGTGCCCCGCCGGCTGTTTGGCTCATTCGTCGAACACATGGGCCGCTGCGTCTACACCGGTATTTACGAACCCGGCCACCCGGAGGCTGACGACAACGGCTTCCGCCAGGACGTCCTGAAGCTCGTCAAGGAGCTCGGCGCCACCGTCATCCGCTATCCGGGCGGCAACTTCGTCTCCGGCTACGACTGGGAGGACGGGATCGGCCCCCGCGAAGACCGGCCGCGCAGGCTGGACGGCGCCTGGCACACGCTGGAGACCAACGCCTTCGGCCTCCACGAATTCGTGGATTGGTCCCGGCAGGCCGGCACCGAAATCATGGAAGCAATCAACCTCGGCACCAGGGGAGTGGACGCTGCCCGTGCCATTGTCGAATACGCCAACCACCCCGGCGGCACCCGCCTGTCCGACCTGCGGGCAAAGAACGGCCACAAGGATCCGTTCAACATCAAACTGTGGTGCCTTGGCAACGAGATGGACGGTCCGTGGCAGATCGGCCACAAGACGGCCGAAGAGTACGGCCGGCTGGCCCAGGAAGCGGCCAAGGCCATGAGATTCGTGGACCCGGACATCGAACTGGTGGCCTGCGGAAGCTCGAATTCCGGAATGCCCACCTTCGGTGCATGGGAGCAGACGGTCCTGACCCAGGCATACGACCAAGTGGACTACGTCTCGCTGCACGCCTACTACCAGGAGCGCGACGGCGACGTTGGCAGCTTCCTCGCCAGCGCAGTGGACACGGACTACTTCATCGAATCAGTCATCGCCACTGCTGACGCCGTCCGGGCCAAGGGCAAACACAAGAAGCACATTAATTTGTCCTTCGACGAGTGGAACGTTTGGTACCAGCGGGGCCTGGATACCGAGGACCAGCCGCACAACGTCTCCAAGGCCGGGTGGCGCGAGCACCCCCGGGTCATCGAGGACAAGTACAACGTGACGGACGCCGTCGTCGTCGGTACGTTGCTCAACTCGCTGCTCCGCCACGGGGACAGGGTCAAGATCGCCAACCAGGCACAGCTGGTCAACGTCATTGCCCCCATCTTCAGCGAGGAGAATGGCCCTGCCTGGCGCCAGACCATCTTCCACCCCTTCGCACGCATGGCCGAACTGGCGAAGGGCCGGATCCTGCGGCTGTCCGTGGACTCGGACAAATATGACAACGCCCGGTTCGGCGACACGGACCTGGTGGATGTCAGCGCCACCTGGAACGAGGAAACAGGCCGGGTGGCCCTGTTCCTGGCCAACCGCGGGCTGGAGGAGGCCGCGGAGGTGGAGGTCAGCCTGCGTGGCTTCGATGCGCAGCGGGTGGTCAGGGCCGAGGTACTCGAAATTCCCGAGGGCGGTGACCGCTTCACCATCAACAACCAGGAGAACCCGGACCGCGTGGGCCTCAAGCCGCTCCAGGGAGCCAAGGCAAACGGGTCCGAGCTCCGTCTCAGCCTCCCCGCCTTGTCGTGGGCCGTCGTCGAACTGGACGTGGTCAAGAACTGACCCACTCCCAGGCACAGAAAAGGCCGCCCCTCGGGGCGGCCTTTTTCGTGGGGGTTTAGCGGGAGCGCTGGCGGAGCCGCTGCATGTCCAGGATGACCACGGCGCGGGCTTCGAGCCGGAGCCAGCCGCGCTGGACGAACTCCGCCAGGGCCTTGTTGACCGTCTCGCGGGAGGCGCCCACCAGCTGCGCCAGTTCTTCCTGGGTCAGCTCGTGTGCCACCAGGACGCCATCGGTGGCGGGCCGGCCGAATCGGTCCGCCAGGTCCAGCAGCGCCTTGGCCACACGGCCGGGGACGTCGGAGAAGACGAGGTCGGAGAGGGAGTCGTTAGTGCGGCGGAGGCGGCGGGCCAGGGCCTGCAGCAGCTGGGCCGACACCTCGGGGCGCGTGCGCAGCAGGGTGTTCAGGCTCTCGTTCTTGAGCCCGGCAAGCCGGGTTTCGGACACCGCGGTGGCGGTGGCCGTTCGGGGGCTGGGATCGAACAGCGCCATCTCGCCGAAGAGCTCACCGGGGCCCAGGATGGCCAGGAGCGATTCGCGGCCGTCGGGGGAGGTGCGTCCGAGCTTCACCTTGCCGGAGACGATGAAGTACAGCTGGTCACCCTGGTCACCTTCGCGGAACACGGACGCGCCGCGGGACAGGTCCACCTCGGTCAGCTCATCCGTCAGAAGGCGGAATGCGTCGTCGTCGAGCGTGGCGAAAAGGGGTGCTCGGCGCAGTACCTCGATGTCCATGAAATCTCCTGAGTAAAAGTATCGGCTGTGGCGGCTTGTGCCATTGTTTCAGAATTTTCAACGTTCTGTGACGAACTTGGCAGCCGAAACGCCTGCAGGCAGTTGAACGCGGGTTTGCCGGACGGCGGGGCAGGCCGCGGAAGTTTGTCAGTGTGCGCCACTAGAATGGGGATTCAACTGTTAATAAGGAGCCTTTGTGGTCGGCCTGACTGTCCTGGACATCGTCCTGATCCTGGCGCTGCTGTCATACCTGATCTACGGCCTTCGCAACGGGTTCCTGGTCACCGCAGGTGGCCTTGCCGGTTTTGCTGCGGGCGCCATTGCCGCCTTCTTTGCCGTCCCCCTCGTCAGCACCTTTGTCGAGGACTCCGGATGGAGGCTCACCGCCATCATTGCTGCCGCCTTCTTCCTGATGGCCCTGGGGCATGGGCTGGGCACCATGGTGGGGCGCCAGCTACGCGGCGTGGTGCGGATCCGGCCGCTGCGCGCGGTGGACCGGCTGGTGGGCGGTGCGCTGAACCTGGTGGTCTCGGCTCTGGTGATGTCCATGCTGGCCTTCAGTGTCAGCTCCCTCGGCGTGCCGGTGGTGTCCCAGCAGCTGGCCGAGTCCAAGGTGATCCGCTTTATCGACGGGCTCACCCCCACTCCCGTGAAGGCCACCATGGCGCAGCTGCGCTCCACGGTGATCGGCAACGGTATCCCTACGCTGATCGAAGGCCTGGACCAGGGCCAGGCAGTCCAGGTACCCAACACCAGCACCAATACGCCCGCGCTTAACAAAGCGGCACAGTCCGTCCTCAGGATCGCCGGCACGGCGTACGAATGCGGACAGAACCAGACCGGCAGCGGCTTCGTGGTTTCCCAGGACCGCGTGGTGACCAACGCACACGTGGTTGCGGGTGTGTCGCAGCCGGTGGTGGAGATGCCCGACGGCGGTGCGATGCCAGGGCGCGTGGTCTACTTCGATACCAAGCGGGACCTGGCGGTCCTTGCCGTGGACAGTCTGCCGTCCCGGCCGTTGCCGCTGAGCCGCGACCTTCCCGGCGGCAGCCAGGCCGCATTTGCCGGATATCCGCACGGCGGACCTTTCCAGTCCAAGCCCGCCACGGTGCAGGACATCGCCACGGTCCTGGTCCCGGACATCTATGGAAACAACCCCTCGCCGGAGGACATCTACCGCCTGGCCGGCGATGTGCAGCCGGGAAACTCGGGCGGCCCGCTGCTCACCACCGACGGCCAGGTGGCCGGCGTGGTCTTCGCCAAGGCAACCTCCGATGCCGAGGTGGGGTTCGCCATCACCATGAGCGACCTTGACCCCGTGGCAGAGCAGGCGCCGGCGCTGTCCACTCCCGTTTCTTCCGGGCAGTGCATCCAGAAATAGCGGCCTGCGGCTAAAGGACCTCGGCGAGGTAGTCGATGGCCAGCTTGTAGCCGAACACTCCGGCGCCAACAATCACCGCGGCGCAGACCGGCGACAGGTAGGAGTGGTGCCGGAATTCCTCCCGCTGGTGCACGTTGGTGATGTGAACCTCGACGGCGGGCAGCTGCACAGCCGCCAGGGCGTCACGAAGTGCCACGGACGTGTGCGTGAAGGCGCCGGCGTTGAGGACAATCCCGACGGCGTTCTGCCGGGCGGCGTGGATGGTGTCCAGCAGGACGCCTTCATGGTTGGACTGGACGCACTCCACCGCGAATCCGTGGTTCTTCCCGGCGGCCGCAGCCAGCTGCTCCACGTCGGCAAGGGTTGAGGTGCCGTATTTCTCGGGCTCACGGGTGCCCAGCAAGTTCAGGTTGGGGCCATTGATGACCAGGATGGTGCCGCGGCCGGCTTCGTCAGTGGAGGTGGCTTCAGTCATGGTTGCCAATCTATCGCCCGGGTAGTTCGGGGCGTGCATTCTTACGCCCGATAGTGCTTCCGGCGCTGCTGCTGGGTATGCCGGCATCCTGGTCACGATGCCTGCGGCCGAACCGGCATCACTTCGCACACCTTCAGCCCTGTGGGCATCAGGGCATGCCACGGCGGAGGCCGTTAACCCGTGAACGTGGGTGCACACCGTGGCGGGGCCGTTCCGGGCCCTGGCCAGTTCCGAAGCTGCGGCCGAAGCAACATATCCGAGCTCCAGGGCGGCGGCCTCAACCTTCCGGCGGGTGGCAACTGACACCCGCGGTAGTCCACGCAGGGCACGTGAAACGGTGGCAGTGGAAACCCTTGCGGCCGCCGCCACATCCCTGATGCTCGCTGCGGATGTGCCACGTCCGGTCTGGACCAGCAAAGAACCGGGCGGATCCTTGTGAAGGCTGGTCATGCCTCTGGCCATTTCCTAGTTCTTGTAGCCGTTGGGGTTGTTCTTTTGCCAGCGCCAGTGGTCCTCGCACATCTGGTCCACCGTTTTGGTGGTGGACCAGCCCAGGTCTGCCAGCGCAGAGGTGGCGTCGGCCCAGAAGGCGGGAAGGTCCCCCGCGCGTCGGCCGGTGATCTCGTAGGGGATGGGCTTGCCCACTGCCTTTTCGAAGGAGCGCAGGACCTCCAGGACGGAGGAGCCCCTGCCGGAGCCAAGGTTCCAGCGGCACACGCGTCCAGCGCCGCAACGTGCCCTTCGGCCAGGTCCACCACATGGATGTAGTCGCGCAGGCAGGTGCCGTCCGGGGTGTCGTAGTCGCCGCCGAAGACCATGAGCTTCTCGCGGCGGCCCACTGCCACCTGGGCGATGAACGGAACGAGGTTGTTGGGGATGCCCTGGGGGTCTTCGCCGATCCGGCCCGAGGGGTGTGCGCCCACGGGGTTGAAGTAGCGCAGCAGTGCGATGTGCCAGCGGGAGTCGGCGGCGCCGAGGTCGGAGAGGATGTCTTCGATCTGTTCCTTGGTGCGCCCATAGGGGTTGTTGGCGCCGATCTCCATCTTTTCCACATAGGGGATGGGGTTGTGTTCGCCGTAGACGGTGGCTGAGGAGCTGAACACGATGGAGCGGACGTCGTGCCGGTCCATGACCCGGATCAGGTTCAGGGTGNAGGGGATGGGGTTGTGTTCGCCGTAGACGGTGGCTGAGGAGCTGAACACGATGGAGCGGACGTCGTGCCGGTCCATGACCCGGATCAGGTTCAGGGTGCCCACCAGGTTGTTGTAGTAGTACTTCAACGGCTCCTGCACCGATTCCCCCACGGCCTTGAGCCCGGCGAAGTGGATGACGGCCTCGATGCCGCTGCCAGCAAAGACCTTCTCCACGGCGGCCTCATCCACCAGGTCAACGTGGTGGAACTCTGCGGCCTTGCCGCTGAGTTCGGCCACGCGCCGCATCGATTCCTCGCTGGAGTTGACCAGGTTGTCAATGACGACCACGTCGTGGCCGGCTTCCTGCAGGGAAAGAACAGTGTGGGAACCGATGTAGCCGGTACCACCAGTAACCAGAATTCGCATTGAGTTTTTCCTTGTATGGAGCGAAGGCTGCCCCGCCGCCCCAGTGCTCGAAAAGCACGGGACGGCGGGGCAGCCTTGGGCTTGCGGAGGACTAGAGCGCGGTGAACCGCAGCAGCAGCGCGTGCTCGGGGTTCAGGATGGGCATGGGCAGCCCCACTTCCGCCAGGAAGCGGCCGTTGGCCACGGCGCCGTCCGCCAGCCAGGCCGGCGGCTGGACCTGGGTGAAGTTGTGGCGGTAGTCCGCGTCACCCGGGGCCGGGAAGACCGCCTCCACCCGGTAGTCACGCGCCTGCTCAAGGCCGGGAATGGCCACCTTGCCGGGCTGCTCGGCGAAGGCCGTGCGGGTGCTGACCAAGGCGAACAGGGCCGCCGTCGTACCAGCCTCAGGTGCCGTGCCGGCGACCGCACCGTGCAGCATCAAGGACTCGTCCGGAACATCGGCACGGACCATCCGGCCGCTGTGGATCAGGTCCCGGTGCTCCTTGTACAGGCCGATAAACCGCTTGAGTTCGTCGCGCTCGGCGCCGGTGACCTGGCGGACGTCCCACTCCATGCCGAAGTGCCCGAACAACGCCGTGATGGCGCGGAAGGACAGATCGTGGGTGCGGGCTGTGGTGTGCGAGGTGGTGGGGCCAACGTGTCCGCCCACCAGCTCCGGCGGAACCACCAGCCCGGTCCAGCGCTGGATGCTCTGGCGTTCCAGGGCGTCGTTGCAGTCCGAGGCCCAGATCCGGTCCGTCCGCTCCAGGATCCCCAGGTCCACCCGGCCGCCGCCGGAGGAGCAGCTTTCAATTTCGACGCCGGGATGTGCCTTCCTGAGCTCGTCGAACAGCCGGTAGGCGGCCAGGGTCTGTTCGTGGACGGACGCGCGGCCGGCGTGCCCGTGCTCCACCTGGTCCCGGTTCTGGTCCCACTTCAGGTAGCTGATCCTGTTTTCGCGCAGCAGGGCGTCGATGCGGTCGAAAATGTACTGCCAGGCGTCGGGGTTCACCAGGTCGATCACGTGCTGGTTCCGCCACTCCAGTGGCAGGCGGCCGCCGTTCTTGTGGGACTGCGCTGCCGGGCCCACGATCCATTCCGGGTGCGCGCGGGCAATGTCTGAATTGAGGTTGACCATTTCAGGTTCCACCCAGAGGCCGAATTCCATCCCGCGGGAGGTGACGGCGTCGATCAGCGGCGTCAGCCCGTCCGGCCAGAGCGTCTCATCCACGTACCAGTCGCCGAGTCCGGCGTGGTCGTCGCGCCGCCCGCGGAACCAGCCGTCATCGAGCACAAAACGTTCCACGCCGAGGTCCGCAGCGGAATCCGCGAGTTCGATCAGGGTGGGGAGGTTGTGGTCGAAGTAGACCGCTTCCCAGGTGTTCAGCACCACGGGGCGCGGCTTGCCGCCCCCGGCGGCCGGGAGCACGTGGTGGGGCCGTGACCGGAACCAGGTGTAGAACGCCTCGCTGATGCCATCCAGCCCGCGGTCCGAGTACGCGGCGAACAGGGCCGGGGTGGTGTAGCTGTCCTGCGGCTGAAGCATGACTTCGGCTGGGCCCAGCAGCTCCGAACCCCCGATCATGGTCCGGCCGTCGCCGATGGTGTCGGTGAACTGTTCGTGGTTGCCGCTCCACGCCAGGTGGGTGGCCCAGACTTTTCCGTGGCGATTGCCGAAACCAGGGGTGCCGGCGGCAAGCAGGAGGGACGAGTCGTGCCCGGTGCGGCCATGCCTGCCGGTCCGGACCCACGTGCCCTGCTGGATGGCGCGGCGCTGCGGGTGGTTTTCCCGGCACCAGCGGCCGGTCAGGTCGAGGAGTTCGACGGCGTCGGGCGCCACCGGGAGAATGGTGGCCAGTTCATCCAGCTGGTAAGGGGTGGTGCCGTGGTTGGTGAGGGTGTGCCGCAGTTCCAGCAGGCCGCCGTCGTGCAGTATCAGGGTTGATTCAACGGTGAGGCCGGCCTCAGCGTCAGCGTGGGTGATGACTGCCGTGGTGCCCTCGGCCCGAGCTGCCACAGTGCGCAGGCGCGGGGAGAAGTCGAGTCCGGAGATACCGTCGGCAATGCGGTGCCCGCGGAGGCCCGGGCGGCCGCGCCAGCTGGAGGACGCCTGGGGCAGGAGGCCGGCAGGGACGCGGGCATCGGCGGAGGAATGCCCCACGGGCCCGCCAAGGATGGCGAGGTCCGGGAGGGTGCTGCCAAGATCCGCACCCCAGTGGATGACTTCGGCCTCCCCGCTGTCGAAACTGATCACCAGGCTGGTGCCGGCGGAACGGAGGTGGAGGGGGTCCATGGGATCTCTTTCAGTGTCAAGGGGTGCGCCTTAAGTTACGCACGGGAGGAAAGCAAGGGGAAGGGCCTGCCGGATGCCGCCGCCGCGAGGAGGGAACGGCGGCATCCAGCCGGTGGCTGCGACCACATACGCAGCCACGAATGGGGCCTACTTGAAGAGGGCGTTGACCTGTTCGTTGGCCTGGGTGAGGGAGCTCGCCGGCGCCTTGCCCGAAACCACCGCGTCCATGGCGGGCTCCATGATGCCCTTGACCTTGGCGGTGTTGTCCGTGATGGGGTACAGGAACGTGGTCTTGTTCTTGACGTGCTCAGTGAAGGCTGTGACGTCCACGCCCTTCGCGGCGAATGCCGCGGCAGCCTTGTCCGAGGATGCCTTGAGCGCCGGGAAGACCACGGCCTTGGAGGCTACAACATCCTGGCAGTCAGCGGAGGCAAGGTACTCCACCCACTTGATGGATGCGTCCTTCTTCTTTGTTCCCGCCCAGATGGAATCGGCCAGGCCATTGAACATCGAGGCGCGCTCGCCCTTGGGGCCGACCGGGGTGGGGGCGATGCCCACTTCGACGCCCTTGTAGCCGGTGTACTGGCCGATCATCCAGGAGCCGTGCGCGTTGATGGCCGACTTGCCGGCGGCGAAGGTGTCAGCCATGGCTGCGCCCACAGTGGTCTCCAGCTTGGGCATGTAGCCCTTGTCAGCCAGCCCGGCGAACCATCCCATACTCTCCTGGAACTTGGGGTCGTCGTAGTTGTAGTGCGTGCCCCACGGGTTCTTGTCCGTGTGGGACCATCCGGTGGTGTTGGTGAGGTAGCTCCACTCGGTCTGGCCGGAGGAGTCGCCGCCGCCGTTCAAGCCCAGTCCGTACACGGCCACATTGTTCTTGTCGAAGCCGGGCTCGTCGCCGCGCTTGCCGCTCTTGTCCACAGTGAGGTGGGCGATGACCTTTTCGTAGGTGCCGCCGTCTTCGGGGTTCCACGTGAGGTTCTTCATCTGGTCCTCGGTGATGCCCGCGCTGGCGAGCATCGCCTTGTTGTAGAAGAGGCCAATGGTGTCCCAGTCCTTGGGCAGGCCGTAGCGCTTGCCGTCCTGGCCTACCCAGAGATCGGCGAGGCCTTCGTTGTACGCGGTCAGGTCGATGTTGTCCTTCTTGACGGCGTCATCGATGGCCAGCAGCTGCTTTTTCTCGGCCAGTTCGCCGTAGCGTCCCAGGTGGTTGGTGAACACGTCCGGAGCGGTGCCGCCCACGAAGCCGTTGGTCAGGGTGCTCCAGTAGTCGTCCCACCCGCGCTGGGTGATCTTGACCTTGATGTCCGGGTTGGCCTTGCTGAAGTCGTCAGCGCACTGCTGGTACGCGGGGAGCTGGTTGGCGTCCCAAAGCCAGTAGTTGATCTCGCCCTTGGACGCCTCGGCGGAGGAGGAGGATCCACTGCAGGCGGACAGGGAGAGCGCCACAGCGGCGGCAACGGCGACGGCGCCGAGTGATTTCTTCATGGTTCTACTTTCCGTTCAGGGGTGGGGTGGAAGGGTTGCAGGTGGTTACTTGATGCCGGAGAAGCCGATGGAGTTGACGATCTTCTTGCCAAAGGCGGCGAAGAGGATCAGCACCGGCAGGGCGGAGATCAGGGTGGCGGCCATGAGCCCGGACCAGTCCGGTGCGCCCTGCGGTGATTGGGACTTGAAGACGCCCAGGCCAACCTGCAGCACCCGGACGTCGTCCTGGGAGCCCACCAGCAGCGGCCAGAAGTATTCGTTCCACTGGCCGATGAAGGTGAGCAGGGCAAGGGTGGCAATGGGGGCTGCGGCGTTGGGCAGGACGATCTGGAAAAAGATCCTCAGGTGCTTGGCGCCGTCGAGCATTGCTGCCTCTTCCACCTCGCGGGACATGTTCAGGAAGAACTGCCGCAGGAAGAAGATGGCGAAGGGGGTCATAAAGAGGTACGGCAGGACCATGCCGAGCATCGTGTTGAGCAGGTCCAGGTTCTTGATCAGCAGGAAGTTGGGCAGTGCCGTGAAGATCGGCGGGACCAGCATGGTGCCGAGGAAGAGGCTGAAGACGGCGTTCCGGCCCTTCCAGCGCAGCCGGGCGAAAGCGTAGGCGGCCATCGCGCTGAAGAACACTGCCCCGGCGGTAGTGATCGAGGAGAAGATGATGGAGTTCCGCAGGTAGAGCCAGAAGTCGATCTGCGCTCCGGAACCGCCTTCTGCCACAGCCTCGGCAGCCGTCTGGAGCCCGAAGACGCGTTTGAAGGCGCCGAAGCTGAACTCGGCCGGCAACAGGCTGGTGGCATTGGTGGCCAGCGCGTTGTTGGTGGACAGCGCCGTCCGAAGGACCCAGAGGAAGGGCAGGACCGAGACGGCGATAGCGAGGACCAGGAGGGCCCAGGCGGCGGCGCGGCGGGGGTTGAAAGTACGACGGCGGCTGGTTGCGGCCGGCAGCGGCGCGCGGCTTGCAGTGGTGGTCATGGAGGATTCCTTAGTCCAGGTCCGACTCGTTGCCCTTGAGGAACTTCATCTGGATGAAGGCCACCAGGGCGAGGATGAGGAAGAGAATGACGGCGATGGCGGATCCGTAGCCGAAGTCCGACTCGGTGAATGCGCGCTGGTAGATGTAGTACTGGATGACGCGGGTGGCGTTGACCGGGCCGCCTCCCGACGTGACGGCAACGGTGTCGAAGACCTGGAAGGAACCGATCACGGTCACCACCAGCACCAGGACCAGGACCGGGCGAAGCAGCGGAATGGTGATTTTCCGGAAGGTCTGGGAGGCTGACGCGCCGTCCAGTTTCGCTACCTCGTATACGTGGCCGGGGATGGCCTGCAGGCCGGCGAAGATCAGCAGCGCCGTGTAGCCCATATGCCGCCAGGTGTTGATCAGGGCCTGGGTGGGGATGGCCCACGCTTCACTGCCGAAGAAGGCCACCCGGGGAAGTCCCGCCCACTCGATGAACTGGTTCACCACGCCGATCTGGTAGTCGAGCATCCAGAACCACAGCAGCGCGGCGATCACGTTGGACATCAGGTACGGCAGCAACAGGGTGCCCCGAATGATGGTGGATTTGGCTACCTGGTGCATCAGGAGGGCCAGCCCCAGGGCCAGTGCGGTCTGCAGGACGATGTTCAGGAAGACGTACTGTCCTGTGACGGCCAGGGAGTTCCAGAAGAGGGGATCCTTGGCGATGGCCGTGTAGTTTTCCATGCCCACCCACTCGGGGTCGCCCAGGATGCTGTATTCGGTGAAGCTCAGGTACACGCCGCGGACGGTGGGCACGACGTAGAAGACGATGAAGCCGATCATGGCCGGTGCGATGAAAAGCAGGGCTATCTTGAGGTCACCGAGCTGGCGGAGACCGCCGTTGCGCTTGGGTTTGTCCGGTGCCGGTGAAAGAGATCTTGAGCGTTTGGCAAGGGTGGTCATCTTCGACCCTTTCCTGACTGTGACGGGGGTAACAACTTCGAAAGCAATCTACACGAGTAGATTAGGGGCCGCAAGGGTGAGTTTTAATCAGTCACAAAAAGGACTTTCCACGTAATCGGCCTGTTGACTCGAGTAGAAGCGAGTGGAACACTGGGTTCACTGATGGACAGCGCTTGCCTGAGTGCTTCCACCGTCCAGGAAAGGTAGACAATGACGTTTTCAATCGGCGTAGTAGGAGCCGGTCAGTTCGGCGGCCAGTTCGCGCACCTGTTCAACCTCCACCCCGGCGTCAGCGACGTCTATGTGGTGGACGAGCGGCCGGAGCGTGCTGCCCAAGCCGTGGAGCGGTACCACCTGGCGGGCACCAAGGCGGACTTCGAAGAACTTCTCGCCTCGGACGTTGACGCCGTTGCCATCTTTACCCAGCGCTGGACCCACGGGCCGCTGGTGGAACGGGCGCTGCGGGCAGGCAAACACGTCTACTCGGCTGTCCCCATGGCGGTTTCCGAAGAGGAAATCGCCCGCATCATCGAGGCCGTCCGTGACACCGGCATGGTGTACATGATGGGCGAGACCAGCTACTACAACCCGGCCACGGTGTATGCCCGCGAGCAGCAGGAGGCCGGCAGGTTCGGCCGGATCTTTTACTCCGAGGGCGATTACGTTCACGACATGGACCTGGGGTTTTACGATGCCTACCAGTACAGCGGCGGCGACCGCTGGAAAGAGACAGCCAGTTACCCGCCCATGCTGTACCCCACGCACGCGATCGGTGGAGTGCTGGGCGCCGTCCCGTCGCACGCGGTCAGCGTCAGCTGTGTAGGGGTTCGGGATGACCGGAACGACGGCGTCTTCGACCGCGACGTCAGCATGTTCGGCAACGACTTCTCCAACGCCACCGCACTCTTCGAGCTGAACGACGGCGGCGTGATGCGCACCAATGAGATGCGCCGCGTAGGCTACCCCTCCCACATCCGCGAATCCCGCTTCCGCTTCTTTGGTACTGAGGCAAGCTTCGAGCAGCTCGCCAAGGTCACCGTGTGGCAGGACAAGCAAAACGTCCATGACATCTCGGAGCAAATGGAAACCCGGCCCAGCATGTCCCTGGACGACCCCTCACTGGCCAACGTGGCCCCCGAGCTTCGCGATGCCTTCGTCTCCGGGCTCGCACCCGTCCATAATGCGGAAAGGCTTCCCGAGGAGTTTCGCGGTGCACCCAATGGGCATGAAGGCAGCCACCACTTCCTTGTGGACGACTTCGTCACCGCGGTCAACAACGGCACCCTGCCGCCCGTGAATGCCTGGGTTGCTGCCCGCTACACCCTTCCGGGCATCGTGGCCCACCAGTCCGCCCTGCAAAACGGCGCGCGGCTTCCCATCCGCGACTTTGGCGACGCCCCGTCCACTGGTAGCTAGCATGTACTCCATGGCCACTTCGACTGTTCCGGCGCCCCGGGGACCGGTGACGCGCAAGGATGTTGCGCGCTATGCCGGCGTCAGCACCGCCGTCGTCAGCTATGTGGTCAATGGCGGACCCAAAAAGGTAGCCCCGGCCACGGAGGCGAAAGTCCAGGACGCCATCCGCCGGCTGGGGTACCGTCCCAATGCTGCCGCACGGGCCCTGAAGCTGGGGTCCAGCGAAACAATAGGCCTGGTCATCCCGGACAACAGCAACCCGTTCTTCTCGCTGCTGGCCCATGCGGTGGAAGATGCCGCCGCTGAACTGGGCTACGCCCTGGTGCTAACCAATTCGGACGGAAACCTGGCGAAGGAACTCCGGAACGTCCGCAACCTTGCTGCGCGGCAGGTGGACGGGGTGATCCTTTCCAGCGTTTTGATGGAACCTGCCTTGCCGGAACTTGATTCTGCGGAGATTCCTGTTGTCCTGCTGAACCACAGCGGCGATGCGCCAGGATTCAGCAGCGTGGGGGTGGACCTGGTGGCCGGGGCAAAATCGGCTGTCAAACACCTGATCGGCCACGGGCACACCAACATCGCCCTCGCCATGGGTACCAACACCGGCAACTACTATGACGGCCGCGAGGAGGGCTGGCTGCAGGCCCTGGCCGAGGCGGGCCTGCCGGAGGGTCCCATTGTCCGCGCCCCCTTCACCCGGGAGGGCGGGTACGCGGCGGGCAAGCGGCTCCTGGCCGCCGCGGACCGCCCCACCGCCATTTTTGCCACCTCCGACCTGCAGGCAGTGGGGATCCTCCGGGCCCTCCATGAAGCGGGGCTGTCCATTCCGGAGGACATCGCCCTGGCATCCTTTGACGGTTCAGCTGAAGCGGAATACAGCTGGCCTCCCCTCACCACAGTGAAGCAACCGGCAAAGGCCATGGCGGAGGCCGCCGTCAGCGCCCTGATCGGGGCACACCGCGGCAGTGCATCCGAGCACCTGATCTTCCCCGCCGAACTGCAGGTCCGGCAGTCCTGCGGCTGCCCCTAGGCAGCAGCGAGCCGGAGCTTGCCCACCTTCTCCTGCAGGACACGCTGGGCTTCCGAACCCAGCCCCGGATCGCTGATCACCTCATCCACTTCGTCCAGCGACGCAATGGAACTGATGCCAAGGACACCCCATTTGGTGTGGTCCGCCAGCACCACTGTTTTGCGCGCGGCAGCCACAAAGGCACGGTTCGTTTCCGCCTCGAGCAGGTTGGGGGTGGTGAAGCCGGCCACCGCGTCCATGCCGTGGACGCCCAGGAACAGCAGGTCCAGGTGCAGCTGCTTCAGGGCGCTGGTGGCGATGGGGCCCACCAGGGCGTCCGACGGCGTCCGCTGGCCGCCGATGAGGATCACCGTGGAGCTGTAGTGGGTCCGGCCTGCGGCCGCGGCATGGTGGAACAAGTCCGCGATGCGCACCGAGTTGGTGACCACGGTGATGGGCGGCCCGTTAACAAGTTCTTTGGCGAGCGCCCAGGTGGTGGTTCCGGCGCTCAGGCCAACGGCCATCCCCTCCTGGACCAGCGCAGCCGCTTCAACGGCAATGGCACGCTTCTCCGAGGTCAGCTGTGTGGACTTCAGTTCGAAGCCGGGTTCATGGGTGCTGGCGTCCCCCGGAAGCTTGGCGCCGCCGTGGATCCGTTCAAGCCGGCCGGCTTCCTCCAGCAGTTCGATGTCCCGCCGGACGGTCATGAGGGATACGCCCAGCTGCTGGGCCAGGTCTGACACGCGGACAACCCGTTCCCGCTGGACTGTGTCCACGATGGCCTGGTGTCGAGCAGCGGGGAGCATGGTGTTCCTTTCGGGCGGAGGTTGGGGGAGCAGTGTCCCCGTCACAGTCCATCTTTACCTACCCCTTGCTGGAACCAAGTGTCAGGCCCGCAACAAACTGCCGTTGCAGGAGCAGGTAGATGACCAGGGTGGGAATGACGGTGATGACCGCTCCCGCGGCAAGGAGGTTGTAGTTGCTCAGGAACTGTCCCTGCAGGTTGTTGATCGCGGTGGTGATGGGGAGCCGGTTGCCGCTCTGGATGAAGAGGAGCGGCCAGAAGTAGTCGTTGTAGATGAAGATGACCTCAAGCGTGGCCAACGCGGCGAACGCGGGCCTGCACAAGGGCATGATGATCTCCCGGTACTGCCGCCAGATGCCCGCGCCGTCCACCAGCGCAGCCTCGGTCAGGTCTGCGGAGAGTGCCTTCATGTAGTTGGAGAGCACGAAGGTGCAGAACCCCATTTGGAACCCGATGTGGATGGCGATCACCACGATGTAGGTATTGAGCAGGTTGCCGGAGTCGCTGAACGAATAGGGCACCTCCAGGTGTTTGGCCATCTCGAACAGGGGTGCCGCCAGGACCTGCGGGGGCAGCAGGTTGCCGGCGGTGAACATGATCAGCAGGGTGATGTTGAATTTCCAGTTCACCCGGCTGACGGCGAACGCCATCAGGGAGGCAAGGAACAGCGTCAGCAGGACGGAGGGGACAGTGATGATGACCGAGTTCCAAAAATAGGTGGCGAACCCGCCCTGGGTCCAGGCCTGGACGAAGTTGTCGAAGTTGAACTCCCCGGCCACGCTGAAGTAGCCATGCTCGTTGGTGGAGGCCACCGGCCGGAGCGCGGTGAAGAGGGCCCAGCCCAACGGAACCAGCCACATGACGGCCATGGCCGCAAGGAAGATGTGTGTCCCGTAATGGCGTTTGGGCCGGCTGCCGGAGCGGGACTGGTTGGCGGTGGCGTTCCCGGCGGCGCGGGCAGCGGCAATGCTCATGCTTGGTTCTCCTTGCCGAAGGTGCGGCTGAGGTAGAAGACGATGGGAACAAGCGAGATGACCAGCAGCACCACCGCCAGGGCAGATCCGACGCCGATCACCTGGCCCTCGCCCACCAGGTTCTGGATCACCAGGGCACTGAGCATTTCCAGGCCGTTGGTGCCGCGGTTGATGACGTAGACGACGTCGAAGGCGCGGAGGGACTCGATGATGGTGATCACCACGATGACGATGTTGATGGGGCGCATGGCCGGGAAGACCACACGGAAGAAGGTCTGGACGGCGCTGGCGCCGTCGATGGCCGCAGCTTCCTTCAGGCTCGGGTCCACGCCCTTCAGGCCGGCCAGGTACAGCAGCATGACGTAGCCGGCATGCCGCCAGGTGGCGGCGATCATTGCCGCCCACATGTTGACCGACGAGTCTCCGAACCAGTCCACTGCCTTCGGTGTGCCGGCCGTGCCCAGGAGGAAATTCAGGAGCCCGTTGTCCCGCTGGTAGAACAGCTGCCAGATGATGCCGATCAGGGCGAGGGACAGCATGACGGGGGCGAAGAAGATGCTTTGGTAGATCTTGCTGCCGCGGATGTTCTGGTCCAGGAGCACGGCCAGCAACAGGCCCAGCGGCGTGGCGATCAGTGCCAGGAACAGGAGCCACAGCAGGTTGTGCTGGACCGCGGGCCAGAACGGCGGGTAGTCCTGGGAGATGAATTGGTAGTTTTCGCCTCCCGCCGGACGGATGTCCGCCAGGTCCAGCCCGTTCCAGCGGGTGAAGCTGAGTCCCACGGACATCAGCGTGGGCAGCCAAACGAGGGCCAGTTCGATCAGGGTGGGGATGCCCACCATCAGGGACAGGACCAGTTTGTCCCGCCCGGACAAACGGCGGACACGGCCGCTTTTGGCGGGCCGGGAGCCGGCGGGTTCCCGCGCTTCCGGCGGGATCAGTTCTTGTGCAGTGCTGCTCATGGAAATCTTTCCCTAGCTGGGGCCTGGTGCAGGTGGGGAAGGACGACGGCGGAAGTCTCCTGCCGCCGTCGTCCTGCCTTTGACGGGACTACTGCGCTGTGTTCAATTACTGCGCTGCGTAAAGGGTTTTGGCCTGCGCCTCAAGGTTCTTGACATCGACGCTGCCGTCCTTGATGAAGCTCTGCAGGGCAGGGATCATCACGTTGTTGGCCATGGCCGGCAACGCGTCGCGGTCAAAGAACTGGCTGATGTACTTGGCGCCCTTGATGGTGTCCGCGCACTTCTTGTTGA
Organism: Arthrobacter sp. Soil764; assembly: GCF_001428075.1. Classification (GTDB taxonomy): domain Bacteria; phylum Actinomycetota; class Actinomycetes; order Actinomycetales; family Micrococcaceae; genus Arthrobacter. The sequence goes on from NZ_LMSI01000001.1 coordinate 44,063, forward strand.
GCGGCGTGAACTTTGAGGTGTCCGCACCCTTGGCCGTTGCGATGTTCGAGTTGTCCACCTTGGCATAAGCGTCCTGGGCCTCGGGCGTGCCGAGGAACGCCAGGAAGTCCCGGGCGGCCTTGTTCTCGCCGCCCTTTTTCGAGAGCAGCAGGCCGTCGATGGGTGCCTCCACCGCGTCCCGCCCTTCCATCGCGATTTCCGGGAAGGCGAAGAAATCGATGTCGTCCAGTACCGCGGGGTCGGTGAACTGCTGGGTGACGAAGGAACCAAGGAGGTACATGCCGGTCTTCTTCGCTTCCAGGGCTTTGGCGGCGTCCTGCCAGGTCTGGCCAAGCGCCGCGGGGTCCTGGAACGGCAGGAGCGCCTTCCAGGTGTCAAAGACGGCACTGACCTTCTGCTGGTCCCAGGATTCCTTGTGGGCGCAGAGGTCCACGTGGAACTGGTAGCCGTTCAGCCGCATGTTCAGGTAGTCGAACGTCCCCATGGCCGGCCAGCCGTCCTTGTCCGCAAAGCCGATGGGAATGATGCCGTCGGCCTTCATTTTGGCGGCGAGCGACTTCAGCGCATCAAAGGTTTCGGGGACTTGGTAGCCCTTTTCTGCCCACAGGCTCTTCCGGTAGAAGAATCCCCACGGGTAGTTGTAGTTGGGCACGAAATACATTTTGCCGTCCGGACCGGTGGAGGCTTTCTTCAGCGCATCGGAGTAGTTGCCGCCAATGGTCTGCCAGACGTCGTCAATGGGCGCGAGCAGTCCCTTCCCCGCGTAGTACTGCATGCGGTAGCCGGCGAACCAGGTGAAGGCATCATCCGGTGAACCCTGCAGGTACGAATTGATCTTGTTCTGGAAATCGTTGTGGGGCACAACGTTGGTGGTGACCTTCTTGCCGGTCTTTGCCGTGAAGGCATCCGTGACGGCCTGGTACGCACGCTTGGGAACATCATCCGAAGAACCTGAACCAAACGTCAGTCCGGAGGAATCGGAGCCGGTTGCCGACGGTCCGCTGCCGCCGGTACATGCTGCCAGGAACGGGATGCCGGCCAGGCCGGCAGCCCCCACGCCGACTGTCTTGAGGATGGTCCGTCTGCTTGGAAATGCAGTTGCCGACGCATCGAACTTTGAAGCCATGTTCTCTCCCTTGAAAAATAGCCGGTGTGAGGCACCTCACATATGCTGACTATAATCTTGCAAAAGCGAACATGGAAGAACTTTAAATAACAGTTTCACCACTGGCGTCGTTTGAATCGTCACAACGCAGGAATGGCCCCGCTTTCCCGCGATGACGCGGGAAACGGGGCCATTCAGTGGTCCGGGGAGAGATGCTAAGCCACTGTTACTTTCTGAGCGACTGGGCAATCTGCTGCATGATCGTGGGATCGGACAACGTGGTGGCGTCACCCGGATCGCGGCCCTCGGCCACGTCCTTGAGAAGTCGGCGCATGATCTTGCCGGACCGGGTCTTGGGCAGCTCCGGCACCACCAGGATGTTCTTGGGCTTGGCGATGGGCCCGATCTCCTTGCCCACATGGTTGCGCAGTTCCTGGACGGTGGCGTCACCGTTGTTCACCGCATCGCCACGGAGGATGACGAACGCCACCACGGCCTGCCCGGTGGTTTCGTCCGTGGCGCCCACGACGGCAGCCTCCGCCACGGCGGGGTGGGAGACCAGGGCGGATTCGATTTCGGTGGTGGAGAGCCGGTGTCCGGAGACGTTCATGACATCGTCCACGCGGCCCAGCAGCCAGATGTCGCCGTCTTCGTCCTTCTTGGCCCCGTCGCCGGCGAAGTACATGTTTTCGAAGCGGGACCAGTAGGTGTCCTTGAACCGCTGCGGGTCACCCCAGATGCCGCGCAGCATAGCCGGCCACGGTTCGCGGATGACCAGGAAGCCGCCGTGGCCGTTGGGGACCGATTCGCCCATCTCATCCACTACGTCCACAGCAATGCCGGGCAGCGGAACCTGCGCCGAACCGGGCTTGGTGGCGGTGACGCCGGGGAGCGGGGCGATCATCTGCGCGCCGGTTTCGGTCTGCCACCAGGTGTCCACGATGGGTGCCTTGTCGCCGCCGATCACCTTGCGGTACCACATCCAGGCCTCGGGGTTGATGGGCTCGCCCACCGAACCCAGCACCCGCAGGGAGGAGAGGTCGTACTTCGCCGGGATTTCCGCGCCCCACTTCATGAAGGTGCGGATGGCGGTGGGGGCGGTGTAGAGGATGGAAACCTTGTACTTTTCCACGATCTCCCACCAGCGGCCCTGGTGCGGGGAGTCCGGGGTGCCTTCGTACATGACCTGCGTTGCCCCGTTGATGAGCGGCGCGTAGGCGACGTAGGAATGGCCGGTGACCCAGCCGACGTCGGCCGTGCACCAGTACACGTCCGTTTCCGGATGCAGGTCAAAGACAGCCCTGTGGGTGTAGGCGGTCTGGGTGAGGTAGCCGCCGGTGGTGTGCAGGATGCCCTTGGGCTTCCCGGTGGTGCCCGAGGTGTACAGGATGTACAGGGGGTGCTCCGAATCGTGGCCCACGGCAGTGTGCTCGGCGGAGGCGGCCTCCACCGTGTCCGCCCACCAGTGGTCACGGCCTTCCGTCCAGTCCACGTCCTGGCCGTTGCGCTTGACCACCACCACGTTCTGTACCGTGTGGCCGTCGTGGGCCAGGGCATCGTCAACGGCCGGCTTCAGCGGGCTGGGCTTGCCGCGGCGGTAGGTGCCGTCGGCAGTGACAACGAGCTTGGCTTCGGCGTCATCGATCCGTGACCGGAGTGCGTCGGCGGAGAACCCGCCGAAGACGACGGAGTGGACCGCGCCGATCCGTGCGCAGGCCAGCAAGGTGATGACGGCTTCCGGGATCATGGGCAGGTATACGGCAACCCGATCACCCTTGGCCACGCCCAGGGACTCGAAAGCGTTGGCGGCCTTCTTCACTTCTTCGGTCAGTTGGGCGTACGTGTAGGTGCGGGTGTCGCCGGGCTCGCCCTCGAAGTAAATGGCCACGCGGTCGCCTTTGCCGGCCTCGACATGCCGGTCCAGGGCATTGTAGGCAGCGTTGAGCTCACCTCCCACGAACCACTTGGCGAACGGCGGGTCCGACCAGTCCAAGGCCTGCGTGAAGTCCTTGCTCCAGGTCAGCAGTTCCCGTGCCTTCTTGGCCCAGAAGGCCGGCCGGTCCGCATTCGCCTCGTCGTACTCGGCTGCGGTGACAACGGCGTCGGCAGCGAATTCAGCGGAGGGCGGGAAAGCCCGGGTCTCATTGAGCAGGTTCTCGAAGGCGTCGCCCTGATGGCCTTCCTGTCCTTCCGGCTGGGCCGAAGCGGACGGAACGGTGGCCGTGGAGCTGGGGGTGTCCTGGGACATGTGAACCTCATCATTCATCGATCTTCGCCGCGCGGGACGCCGCCACCGCATGGCCCGCCGTTCGCACGGCACTGGGCTTCAGTCGGGGCGGCATACCGCAAAGAGCTGTTCCGCAATCAAGCCTAATGCTTCCCGCGCATCGGCTGTGTGCGGCGTCACATGCACCACCGCGAGCGGCATTTTTTATGCGGTGAATGGCGTCTGCATGACTCGCCCGGCACCCGTGGAGACCTGCTCCAGCTAGTGATCGGCTTGGCCGTTGACTAGGCTGAGATGGAATTGTGACTTCACTTCGGACCGCGCCGGCGGGGTGCACACAGTGCCTTGCCGGGCCCGGACCGCATGTCAAGACGGCACAGTTTTCGGGTCCGGACCGGTCCCGGTGCCGCCACGCTAAGGAGAGCAGAATGAACCAGCAGAGCTACGGCCAGCGAACGGGCCCGGACACCAAGGCGGAAACCGGAGGATCCGGATCCGCCCTGGGAGGACCAGGGCACGCGACACCGGCCGGCAACGACGCCAAGGGGCAGTCTGCAGGGCAGAAGGCCGCCTCCGCAAAGATCGACCCGAACGCCAACCAGGCCGTGCTTGGACCGTTCACCGTGCGGGACCTGGCCGTCTTCGCCGCCACCCTGGTTCTGTTCGTCGCATCCCTGCTTCCCCTCTTCGGCGCCAGGTACAACCTGTGGAACCTGAACAACCTGTTCTTCCTGGGACTGGGCATCATCCTGCCGCTGATTGCCAGCGCACTGTTCGCCGCCCGCCGCCTGGCACCCGCCACCAGGATCCGGGTGGGTTCGCTCTCGATCGACCAGTTCGCCTCCGTGGTGGCCTCCTTCGCCCTTGCCTTCTTCTTCCTGTCGGTTGCAGGCGGGTACGCCACCAGCCTGCTGGTGGGCCTGATCGGCGCGCTCATCCTCTTCGCCGCCACCGTGTTGGGCCGCTTCCTGCCGTACCTTTCGGCGGACTTCAAGGACCGGCCGGAATCGCCGGCCCACATCGTGGCACGTGAGGCCGCGGTTCCGGCCCGGAAGCCGCGGACCCCCAAAGCTCCCAAGCCCGGGTCCGGCTCCAACCAGTCCGGCTCCAACCAGTCAAAGGGCGGCTTCAAGGGCGGCGCCCTGTTCGGTGGCGCCGGTGCAGGTTCCTCCGCAGTCCAGCCGGGATCTTCCAGCCCCAGCCATGAGCCGGCGCGTTCCGCTCACATGCCCGCTACCGCTGCCGTCCCCGTGACGAATCCCCGGGGTGCCACTGCGGGAGCCGCCGCGGCGGGAACCCCCGGCGCAGGAGCCGCCGGCGCGGGAGCTGCCAGTGCGGGAACCGGCGCGGCAGCTGCCGGGGCCGGCACCGTCCCGGCGGGAGCGGGAGCGGGAGCGGGAGCGGGAGCGACCCCCTCAGTTTCCGCGCCAACCGCGCCCGTATCAACGGCTCCCGAAGTCTCCGACCAGGAAGCCGGCACGCCGCATGCCGACGCCGGCCCGCCCACCCAGGCAGCCGACGTCGTCCGCCCTGGCCCAACCCCGGCAGCGGAGGAGACGCAGCACGCGGCAGCCCCTGCAGCCGGCGCTCCACAGGCGGCATGGGAACCGCCGGCCGCCACCGCCGTGCACCAGCAGGTCCGGGCGGAGCAGCCGATCGGGGCAACGGTGGATCCGTCCATCCGCCACGATGAAGCTGACGGGCAGCCGATCCATGAGGCGTTCTGGTTCGCCGTCGCCCAGCACCGCACGGCCTATGACCCGCGGACGGGCGCGCCTGCGTTCGTGATCGAACCAGGCGGATGGGTGCTGGCACTTGAGGACCGGGGTCACGAATTCCTGGTCCAGCACACCGACGGGCGGCTGGGCGTCCTGCGCGACCTCAGCAACATCGAGCGCGGCTGACGCCGGTGGCAGGGCCCCGCAGCAAGACCGGGCAGGCCGCGGGCATGCCCCTGGTCTCGTCCGAATCCGTCCTGGCGCTGAAGCGGCGGGCACGGCGTATCCACCGGGCCCTCGCCGAAAAATATCCGTATGCCCACGCGGAACTGGACTTCCGCAACCCGTTCGAGCTGCTGGTGGCCACCGTGTTGTCCGCCCAGACCACCGACGTCACGGTCAACCAGGTCACCAAAGTGCTGTTTGCGCGCTGGCCCAACGCCCGGGCGCTGGCGGAGGCGGACCCCACGGAGCTGGAAACCATTCTCAAGCCCACCGGGTTCTTCCGCGCCAAGGCGAGTAACGTCCGTGCGCTGTGTACGCGCCTGGTGGACGACTTTGATGGTGAAGTCCCGGGGCGGATGGAGGATCTGGTCACCTTGCCCGGGGTGGGCCGCAAGACCGCCAACGTGGTGCTCGCCAACGCCTTCGGCATTCCGGGCATCTCCGTGGACACGCATTTCGCCCGGCTCGCGAAGCGGTTTGGCTGGACCCAGTCCGAGGACCCGGTGCAGATCGAACAGGACGTGGCGGAGCTGTTTGAGCGCAGGGACTGGACCATGCTGTCCCACCGGGTCATCTTCCACGGCCGCCGCGTCTGCCACGCCCGGAAGCCGGCCTGCGGGGCCTGTCCCGTGGCCAACTGGTGCCCCAGTTACGGGCTGGGGGAGACCGATCCCGTCAAAGCGGCCAAGCTGCTGAAATATGAACTTGCACCCGGCAGCGAGGCGCTGCTGGAGCAGTACCTGTCCGAACAGCACCGGGCCGCGGAGATTCGGATGGCTTCCCAGACGAGGGCTCCGTGAGCGCACGCGAAGACCTGGCCGGCCTGGTCCGGCGGGCGGCATCCGGAACGGCCGGCCCGCCCGATCCGCGCTGGGCAGCGCTGACCGTGGACGCCGAGCGTGCCCGCAGGGCCGCCGTCCTGATGCTCTTCGGCGTGCTGGACGACGTCCCGGCCGCCTCCGGTAAGCCGCTGGCGCCCGCGGACCTGGACGTCCTGCTCCTGGAGCGCGCCCATACCCTGGGGTCCCATCCGGGGCAGGTGGCGTTTCCCGGCGGCAGCATCGACCGGGGCGAGACACCCGTGGCCGCTGCGCTCCGGGAAGCCGAGGAGGAAACCGGACTGGACTCAGGCGGGGTGGAAGTCCTGGGCACGCTCCAGGACCTGGGCCTGGCCCACAGCAACTTCCTGGTGACGCCTGTGCTCGGGTGGTGGCATTCGCCGTCGCCAGTCCGGGTGGTTGATTACGGCGAGTCCGCACAGGTATTCCGCGTCCCGGTCAGGGACCTCCTGGACCCGGACAACAGGGTCATGGCCACCGTCCACCGGGCAGGCCGTACGTTCGACAGCCCTGCCTTCACGGTCAACGGCGTGGTGGTGTGGGGTTTCACGGGGATCGTGCTGAGCGGCCTCTTCGACCAGCTCGGCTGGTCTGTTCCGTGGGACCGCACCAGGCTGCACCCGATAGGGGTCTAATTTTCAGGCCTGCTGCTGGCGCAAATCCACCACGATGCCGGTGGCGGCATTCTCGCGCATGGCCTTGATCCCGTCGCGGAGCATGCTGAGGGATTTGAAGGTTGGTGACACCGCAACGATGTTGCCCTCGGCATCGGTGAGCCGCAACCGGTACGACTCGTCGCCTGCACGGTGTATTTCAAATCTTCCCGCCATGGACGGGGACCTCCCTGGTATGCGTCGTTGCATCAGCGTGTGGACCGGTCTGCTTCAGTCGTCGCTTCGACTGTAACGTCCGTCACCGGGGGAGTATAGCTACCACCGGGTAGGTTACTTTTGCGTCGCCAAGGGTACTTCGCATTGTTGCAGGCAAGCATGGCTGGCCCCCGCCCCGCTATTTAGCGAGGTCGTAGGAGTCGACCACGGCCATGCTCACCGGGAACTCCACAGGGATGGGGCCGAACAGCAGCTCCTTCGCAGCCTTCGCTGATTCCTCGATGGCCGCGATGCAGGCGCCGACGCCGTCCGCCGGCGCATGCACCATCACCTCGTCATGCAGGAAGAAGGCAAGCTCGGCCCGCACACCCCCGCCGCTGCCACCGGTTCCTGCCGTCCGCAAGGCGCGCAGCCGCCGTCGTAATTCTGCCAGCCAGCAGGCCGCCCAGTCCGCTGCCGAGCCCTGGACCACGAAGTTCCGGGTGAAGCGCCCGCGGGACCGGGCAATCGACTCTGCCCGCCGCTGCTCCTCCGCCGTGGACGAGCGCTGGCTCAGGAACCACTGCTGCGAGGGCGGAGGACTGCTGCGGCCCAGCCTGGTGGTCACCGTCCCGCCCGCCTCACCGGCCCGTGCCGCGCGTTCCACAAAATCCACCGCGCGCGGATAGATGCGGGCCAGCTGCGGCATCAGGCGGCCTGCCTCGCCGGAAGTGGCCCCGTACATGGCCCCCAGCAGGGCCATCTTCGCCTTGGCCCGGTCCCCGCCAAAGCCCTTGGCGGCGATCCCGGCATACAGGTCCTGGTCCCGCGCCGCCTCAGCCATGGCCGAGTCCTGCGCGAGGGCGCCCAGGACGCGCGGTTCCAGCTGAGAGGCATCGGCAACGATGAGCTTGTGGCCGGGGTCGGCGTGCACCGCGCCGCGGACCTGCCGGGGGATCTGCAGCGCACCGCCGCCGCGGGATGCCCAGCGACCCGACACCACGCCGCCCACCACGTACTCCGGGCGGAACCTCCCGCCGTCCACCCAGGCATCAAGCCAGGCCCAGCCGTTCGCGGCGTGGAGGCGGGAAAGCTTCTTGTACTCCAGCAGCGGCTCGATGGCCGGATGGCTGGACTCCCTGAGCTCCCACTTCCGCGTGCTTTTGACCTCGATCCCGTTGCGGTGCAGGGCACGCATCAGGTCCTGGGGGGAATCCGGGTTCAGCCCGGGTGAGTTGAGCAGGGCGCGCAGTTCCGCAGCCAGCGCGTCCAGCTTCACCGGTCGCTGGCCCACGGGCGGGCGGGGACCCAGGTGGCTGGCCAGTATCTGTTCGTGCAGGTCCTCGCGCCATGGGACGCCGGCATGCTGCATCTCGGCAGCCACGATGGCGGCCGCAGACTCGGCGGCGAGCAGGAGCTGGAGGCGGTTCCGACGGTTTTCCGCGGTGCCCACAGCGGCCAGCGCAGCCTGCTGGGCGGCGTATTCGGCCCGGAGCTCCTCAAGCGTCCAGCCGGGTGCCGGCGCCGCGGCGGGGTTGTCGAACAGGGCCCCTTGGTCCGCAGGGGGACGTGGTGGCTTCAGTGCCTTTGGCGGAAGCACTGGATCTTCCACCGGTGCCCTGTCCGTGTTCCGGGCATAGTCAGTGTGGGCGCTGAACTGGGAGAAGGCCAGGATGGTGCCGCAAAGGGTGAGATCGTAGCAGCGTTCCACCTCCACCCCTGATGCCAGCAGCGCGGGGTACCAGTCCTCGGTCCGGTGCCAGATCCAGCGGGGCGGTTGGCCGCCCGGGCGCCGGGCTTCCAGATCGCGTACGACGGCGGCAAGGCCGCTGAGTGCCACGGTGCGGGGTTCAGGGTTGGCCGGCTGGGCGTGGCCCGCCTGGGTCAGTTCCTGGAGCGCCGCGCCGTGTGGGTGGGCGGCGAGCAGCAGGTACATGCTTCCATTCTGCCCTGCCGGGGGTATGCCCTGCCCTCGGCGCTGGCGCCTTGCCGTTGTGGTGGTGCTTTACCCCCGTGGTGGTGCGGTCCGCGGAGCCAGCGGTGCAGGTTGTCCACATACGGGGTTTGCTCCCTTAACCGGGCTACGTCCTCGCGGCAGAGTGGCTCCATGAGCAGGCATCAGCTGAACGCATCCCCATCCGCACCGGGACGGGCCGCCGGCTCTTCCTGGCGGCCAACGGACGGGGCGTCATCCGGCACGGCCTGGCTGCCGGACAACGTAAAGCCTGATGGTCCAAAACCTGGTGGTTCGGCGCCTGGCGGTCCGGGCGAGGTGCTGTTGGTGACCTCCTCCGGCGTCCTCCGGGCCGAAGTGGAGCGTATTGTGGCAGCCGCCGGTGCGCATCTGCGCGTTGTGCCCGATGCCGTGGAGGCTGGACGTCATTGGGAAGCGTCGTCCGCCGTCCTGGTAGGCAGCGACGTGCGTGAGTTGCCGCCGCGGCGCCAGACACCTGCAGTCATGGTGGGCCTCGACGGTGAAGGGGACAGCCTCTGGCACCTCGCCGCTGCCCTGGGGGCGGAACGTGTTGCCGTGCTGCCGGATGCTGCTGCCTGGCTGGCCGACCATCTGAGCAGGTCGCGGTCGCCAGGCCCGGGCGGACTGGTCCTTGGCATCACGGGCGGTTGCGGCGGCGCCGGAGCCACCACCGCCGCCATCTGGATAGCGCAGGCGGCAGCAGGGCTGGGGGTGCGTGTCCTGCTCGTTGACGGCGACCCATGGGGAGGGGGCCTGGAGCTGGCCCTCGCCGCCGAGGAAAACCCCGGGCTCCGATGGCCGGACCTCGCTGAGGCAAGGGGAAGCATCGACCCCCTCCAGCTCTCGGATTCCCTGCCGGTCGCGGGAGGCTTTTCCTTCCTGTCCTGGCCTGCCACACGTGAGCAGCCCCTTCCTGTCGCCGCCGCAGCCGCAGCGGGTGTGCTTGACGCTGCCCGCCGTGGATATGAACTGGTCCTGCTCGACGTGGGAAGGGGTGCGGAGCCGCTCCATACGGTGGCGTGGGACTGCGACCGGATCATGATGGTGGTGCCCGCACAGCTGAAGGCGGCAGTGGCGGCGGTGCGCCTGCTCCAGGAGCTTCCGCCGGTGGAGGCGGCCCTGCTGGTCCGGGGCCGCCCCGGTTCTGCCCTGGACGCTGCGCTGATCGCCGATGCTGTAGGGCTGCCGGTGCAGGGCCGGATACCTGAACTCCGCGCCGTTGCGGGAGCCATGGAATCGGGCCGCCTGCTGGACCTGGGGAAGCGCCGGAAAATCCGGAACTTTGCGGCTTCTGTGCTTGATTGGCTTGGCGATGACCTGACGGTGGGAGACATGGCATGAGGCGGGCGCCGGGCAGCCCGCCGGCACCGGCCAGGGAAACAGGCGCCGCAGCGGGGGCTGGAGGCCCGGGTTCACGGCGCAGCGCCCGCATCCTGGAAACGGGCCAGGCAGGCCGCCCGGTGCGCAGCAGGGAAGCAGCCGGCGCCAGGACGGTCGATTCAGGGCTGCTGGAATCAGTCCGGGAGTCCATGATGGCTGAGGCGGGAGCCGTGACGCCTTCACGCGTTGCGGCGGCCGTCCAGGCCACCGGCAAGCTGTTGGGCACCGCTGGGTCACTCGCCGCGGTGGAGCGGATCAGTGCCGAACTGAACGGGCTGGGGCCGCTGCAGGAACTTACCCGGGACCCGGCCGTCACGGACATCTTCGTCAACGCTCCCGGCTCCGTGTGGGTGGACCGGGGCCGCGGCATAGAGCGCGTTCCTGTCCTGTTCGACGGCGAGGCCCAGTTGCGGGCGCTGGCCTGCAGGCTTGTCGCCGCGGGCGGGCGCCGCCTGGATGACGGTTCACCCTGTGTCGATGTCAGGCTTGCCGGCGGCTACCGTGTCCATGCCGTGTTGCCGCCGGTTTCCACGTCCGGGACGCTGCTGAGCGTGCGGATCCGCAGGGAGCGGGTCTTCAGTATGGAAGAGCTGCGCTCCAGCGGAATGTTTGGTCCGGGAGTGCAGGCGGTGCTGGAGAAAGTCGTGGACAGGAGGCTGAGCTTCCTGATCAGCGGGGCCACGGGTTCCGGGAAGACCACGCTGCTTTCCACCTTGCTGGGCCTGTGTTCGGCGGAGGAACGGCTGGTCCTGATCGAGGACGCGTCCGAACTGAATCCTGTCCACCCCCACGTGGTCGCCCTGGAATCACGCCACGGAAACCTTGAAGGCGGCGGTGCAGTGGATTTGGGCGAACTCGTAAGGCAGGCACTGCGCATGCGTCCGGACAGGCTGGTGGTGGGTGAGTGCCGGGGCGGGGAAGTCCGCGAACTCCTCACCGCGATGAACACCGGGCACAGCGGCGGCGGAGGCACGATCCATGCGAATACGGCAGCGGCAGTTCCCGCGAGGCTCAACGCCCTCGGGGCCCTCGCAGGGCTGGGCCCCGACGCCGTGCGTCTCCAGGCTGCCAGTGCGCTCGATGTTGTCATCCACGTGGGCAGGACGCCCCGGGGCAGGGAAGTCCTGTGCGTCGGACTGATTCATGACGGAACGGAGGATTGACGGTGGTGCCGGCCGTTGAAGAATCGGGCGTGCCGGGTCCCGGCTGGCCTGCGCTCGCAGCCCGTTTGGGGATGGACCCCGGGGACATCCTGTGACGATCCTCCTCTGTGCGCTCCTGGTCGCCGCCATGGTGCTGCTCCTCAAGCCGCCCCTGAACGCCGCATCCAGGTTGCGGGCAGCGGGCGGCAAGAGCCCGATGGCGCCCGGAGGCCGGAAACACCGGATACTGCCGTGGGTCAGCCCGGCCGGCAGGGGTTCCGAAAGGACGCGGGGACCCGGCCTGACCCTGGTGGTTCAGCAGTTGGCGGCGCTGCTCAAAGGCGGACGAACGCCGGGGCGGCTGTGGGACGAACTGTGGACCGTGTATGGGACCGCTGAGGATGGGCAGAGGCTTCACTTGGCACTCCCGTCCCCGGTGCTGTCAACCGGTTCCCTTGCAGTCCTGGCCTCCGCTCGCGCGGCCGCGGCAACCGGGGCTCCTGTTTCAGAGGCCATCCGGCGTGCGGTTTCCCTGGCGTTCCCGCGCCGGGGCAGGGAAGCCAGGACATGGTCTGAGCTTGCTGCCTGCTTCGACATCGCCGAAGCCAGCGGTTGCCCCCTTGCCGACGTGCTGACCCGGTTCGCTGCCCAGCTGGAAGCGGAGGAGGATGCGGACGCGGCCCGGCAAACCGCTCTCGCCGGTCCCAAAGCCACAGTCCGCCTCCTGACTTGGCTTCCGGCGATGGGTCTTGGACTGGGCGTCGCCCTGGGTGTGGATCCGCTGGCCACCCTGTTGGGAACACCTCTGGGGCTGGCCGCGCTTTTTGGCGGCGTGGTGCTTACTGCAGCCGGAAGGGCCTGGTCCGCCCGGCTTGTTGCGGCGGCTGCAGGGGCAGGAGTGCCATGACTCCGGGTTGGACCCCGGGCCTGGCGCTGTTCCTGCTGCTCGGCGCAGGTATCTGGCTTGGGTGTTCAGGACCCGACCGGTCGCGTCACCGGCTCCGCCGCCTGTTTCATACAGGACCAGGAGCACGTCGGACGGCCGCCGCTGAGGAACCGGAGGGAGCGCGCAGCAGTGGCTTGAAGGATACGGCCATGATGCTCGAACTTGTCGCGGCGATGCTCGACGCCGGCGCCGGTATCGGCCGTTCGCTGGAACTGGTGGCTGCCTCAGCCGTGCCCCAATACAGGGACTCCCTGCGGCCCGTGGTTTCGGCGCTCGCCATTGGCGCCGACTGGGAAACAGCGTGGCGCAGCTCCGCCGTACGGCTGCCGGAAATCCTGGAGCTCCGGTATGCACTCGGCTTCGCCGCACTCACGGGGGCGCCGTCGTCCGCAATCCTCTACGCCCAGGCCGCCAGGCTTCGCCGGGAACGGTTCAGGGCCGCGGAAAAACGGGCCGCCTCGCTCGGCGTGAAGCTGGTGGTTCCGCTGGGACTGTGTTCCCTTCCCGCCTTCATTTGCCTTGGCGTTGTCCCGGTGCTGCTGGCCCTGGTGCCATCCGGCTGACCACAGGACCGTGCCCACAGATGCTGGTCCCTTCCTCCACAAAGGCTGAATCGCCCACCTTTTCCACTTAGCCCATCCACTCACTTACCCGCTCCTGCGGGGCCGGGAAGAGTCAAGACAGCCGGGAAAACCACCGGTACCCACGGAAAGGAAACCACATGTACATCAACAACCACCGCCGCCACTACACCGCCGGAACCTCCGCGCTCGCCGCGTCCGGCCAGAAGCCCGCACAACAGGACAGCAGCCGGCCCGCCACCAGCAGGGCACCGTACGCTTCCGCCGCTTCCCTTGCCCCCAAAGGTTCTGTCCCCGTAACCAGCAACGTCGTGCAGCTCTACCCCGGCGCGGGCAGTACCCGGCCCAGCATCCGGCGCTGCGGGCTGCTGGGTTCACAGGCGGGCATGGCTACCGCGGAATACGCCATCGCCACCCTCGCCGCAGTCGGGTTCGCCGGGCTGCTCGTGTTCATCCTCCGCAGCGACGAAGTACGTGGCTTCCTCCTCAACCTCATCCGCACGGCGCTGGCGCTGCCGTGACGGCTTCACCGGCCGGACGCCTTCTCCAAGGAGCCCTCGGTTACAGGTCGGTCGAAGCCACAGCCGTCGAAACAAGTTCCTTGGAAGACGGGAACCTGAAAGCCAGTTCCCTGGAAGACGGGAACCTGAAAGCCAGTTCCCTGGAAGACGGGACCGGCAGCATGGCCGGCGGCAGAGGGGGCAAGGGACCAGCGGGCTCCGGTGCAAACGCACAGGGTGCCGTGACTGCAGAGTTCGCCGTGGCGCTGCCTGCTGTACTCGCACTGCTGGCCATGCTGCTGGCCGGAGCCGCCGCGGGGATGACGCAACTGCGCATTGAAGACGGAGCCCGGGCCGGTGCCAGGGCGCTGGCCCGGGGCGAGGACCCCGCGGCTGTGGAAAGGACGGTGAGGACGCTGGCGGGCGGTTCGGCTGCTGCGTCGGTTGCTGCCGACGGCGAATGGTTCAACGTGACCGTCACGGACCGGGTGCCGGGACCGTTGGGAGCATCCATCCCCTGGACACTGACTGCACGTGCGGCAGCGCGGAGCGAAGCAGCGGGGACCGGTGCCGGCAGTGCTACGGGCGGCGTCGGCGGCCCGGCGCGCGGCCGGGCAGCCAGATGATGGGCGGCGCTGAACGGCGGCATCGCGTCATGGGGCAGGGGCATCCCTCCGTGGTTCTGAAGTGTGCCGCCGGGTTGCGCCATCCCACACTCTGGCGGAGGCATCGCACCGCGGGCAGGTGCAGGCCGGGAACGGGTGATGGACGTGAACGCGGTTCCGGGACGGTCCTGGCCGCAGGTCTGGCACTGGTGGTCATGACGGCCATGGCCCTCATGCTGCTGCTGGCGCAGTCGGCCGTGCTGGCCAGCAGGGCGGCAGCGGCCGCGGACCTGGCGGCCCTTGCCGCGGCGGATGCCCTCCGCGGCATCACCACGGGTCAGCCTTGCAGTGTCGCCGCGGACGTGGCCGCCCGCCACGGCGCCACGGTCCCTAGCTGCTCAGAGGGCGCGGGGCAGACCGTTGAGGTGCGGACCGAGCTGGTGGACCGCTCGCTGCTGGGTGCCGCAACCGGCCATGCCCGGGCAGGGCCTCCGCCGTAACGGTGACGCACGAACGGGAGTCAGCTCCTGGCCTCCACATCCAACCGGGTGGTCTCGGAGGCGTCCTTGAGCAGGACGTCCAACAGGGTCACCGCGGCGGCCTTGTCCAGCGGGTTGTTCTTGTTTCCGCATTTGGGGGACTGCACGCAGGACGGGCAGCCGGAGTCGCACTCACAGGCTTTGATGGCGTCCCTGGTGGCTGCAAGCCACACCCTGGCCTTGTCGAAACCCCGTTCGGCAAAGCCGGCACCGCCGGGGTGCCCGTCATACACGAAGATGGTGGGCACCCCGGTGTCCGCGTGCAGCGCCGTGGAAACCCCGCCGATGTCCCAGCGGTCGCTGGAGGCGACGAGGGGGAGCAGCCCGATCGCCGCGTGCTCCGCGGCATGGAGTGCGCCGGGGAACTGGGCTTCGATGAGACCAGCTTCCGTGAGGGAACGGTTGTCCACCACGAACCACACTGCCTTGGTGAAAAGTTCACGGGCACCCAGCTCAAGCGGCTCCTCGCCCAAGACCTCATTGGAAATCAACGCCTTCCGCTGGAAGGAGACAACCCGCGTGGTGACCTTCACGTCACCGAAGTGGACGGTCACATCGCCCCACTGCATGGTCCGCACGGTGTCCAGGACCTCGATCTGGGTCACGTCCCGTGCTGTCGTGTAGTAGTCGGGGTTTGCCCGGCGCACCATGACGCAATGGTCGTCCTCGTTCAGGTCCTCCACCACATACGTGTCGCCCTGGTGGACATACACCGCGCCCGTATGTGCTTGGTAATGGGTCTGGGGCGAGTCCATCGTGCCCAGCAGGGAGCCGGTCTCGGCGTCGACGATGCTGACCGGGCCTCCACCGTCGGCCCGGAGATTGACCATGGCCGCAGCACTCTGCGAGTGTGTCCAGAACCAGCCGGCAGGCCGACGCCGCAGGTAACCCTGGGCCACCAGTCGGTCGAGGAGCATCTCGGCGGTTCCGCCGAAAAGGTCCAGCTCTGCCGGTCCCAGAGGGAGTTCCGCCGCCGCGGCGCAGAGGTGTGGTCCGAGCACGTAGGGGTTGGACGGGTCAAAGACCGTGGCCTCCACCGAGACGTCGAAGATCGCCTCGGGGTGGTTCACCAGGAAGGTGTCCAGCGGATCGTCACTGGCCACAAAGGCGGCGATGGCATCCTGGCCTGCCCTGCCGGCCCGGCCAATCTGCTGGAACAGGGAGGCCCGGGTGCCGGGCCAGCCTGCCACCAGGACTGCATCAAGACCGGAAATGTCGATTCCCAGCTCCAGGGCAGATGTGCTGGAGACGCCCAGCAGCTGGCCGGAACGCAGGGATTTCTCCACTGCCCGGCGTTCCTCCGGCAGGTATCCCGAGCGGTAGGCGGCCACCCGCTGCGGCAGGCTGGGATCCACCTGGTCAAGGAGCCGCTTGGTGATGGCTGAAATGGTTTCGGCACCCCGGCGGGACTTGATGAAGGCAATGGTCCGGATCCGGGCGGACACCAGGTTGGCCAGCAGGTCAGAGGTCTCGGCCACGGCCGTCCGGCGCTCCTTGGCTCCATTTTCACCCCGGACCTCGGTCAGCGCCGGTTCCCAAAGCGCCACGGTGGTGGCCCCATGGGGTGAGCAGTCCTGGGATACGGCCTTTACCGGGGCACCAATGAGGCGTGCGAAGGAGACATCAGGCTCGGAGGCCGTGGCTGATGCCGCAATGAATACTGGTTCCGGGAAGGAGGTTCCCGCCCCGTAGTACGCACAGATCCGGCGGAGCCGCCGCATCAGGTTGGCAACATGCGATCCGAACACGCCCCGGTAGCTGTGCGCCTCGTCCACGATGACGTAGCGCAGCCGGCGGAAGAACCCGGCCCACCAGGCGTGGTTGGGGAGGATGCCGAAGTGCAGCATGTCCGGGTTGGCCAGGATGAAGTTGGCGTGGTCCCGGATCCAGCGGCGGGCGGCCGGATCGGTATCACCGTCATAGGTTTCCGCCCGTACCGTGGGCAGCTTCAGGGCACGGATGGCGTTCAGCTGGTCGGCGGCGAGCGCCTTGGTAGGGGACAGGTACAGGGTGACAGCACCGTCGTCGTGGATTTTTCCCGGGTCTGCGAGCACCCGCAGTTCGGAGCGGTGGATCGCATCAAGCGCCGGCAACTGGTACGCCAGCGACTTCCCGGATGCGGTTCCGGTGGCCACCACCACATGATCTCCGGAGTGTGCCGCATTGGCAGCGTCCACCTGGTGCCGGTACGGCTCGCGGATGCCCAGCGACCCGTACGCCTCCGCAATATCCGGGTGCACCCACTTGGGCCACGGCGCGTGGATTGCCTCCCGCGCCGGTATGGTCCGGACATGACGGAGCTGTTCCGGTTCCGGGCCGCGGCCCAGCAAAGGAATCAGGGAGTCATGGGGGTGCACCCCACCATTCTTTCATCCGGTGCCGCGGGCCGGGCCCACGGTTCGCCAACGGGAAAACAGTAGGGCGCATCTCCGCCAGGCAGGCTCAGCTCAGCGAGAGATCCGATCCGTCGTGCGACGCCGAGAGCATCAGGACCCGCGCAACTGTTGACCAGCCAAGATGCGAATAGAGCTTCTGCCCGTCCCTGGACGCCAGGAGAAGGCCGCTGCGGACATCCTGTCCGGAAGCCTGGGCTGCCAGGGCGCGCATGATGAGGCTGCCCAGGCCCCTGCGCTGGAACGCCGGCTCGGTAATGATCTTGTCGAACACTGCGGTGTCGCCCACCACGAACACCCGGCCACTGGCCGCCACGGCGTCTCCGGAGCGGACTTCGGCGTAGTGGACGCCATTCTGTTCCGACGTGGACAGCTTCAGATCATCGTCGGAAAGCCAGGGATCCTCGGTGTCTTGGGTCTCCATGTCCACGATCATCATTGTCTGGGAGTCGGAGGTGACGTTAAGCCCCTGCCGGGCGGCCAGCGCAGCATACCGGGAGGGATCGTTGGTGAGGATGGTCAGTACCCTGGCGGGGGATGCTGCAGTCCTGGCAGCCAGTGCGGCGAACTCGTCATCAGTAGGTTCTGACGCGAAGACTTCCCATTCACCGCTGGTGTCAGACCGGAGCGCGGCAGGGAAGCGGCCCTCGGTGGTGGTCTGGTAGCCGCGACACCCGGCCCAGCCCGCAACCCACACCTCAAGCAGGCCAGTGATGTCTTCAACCAGGGTTTCCGGACTCATGGCAAGAAGACTATTCCAGCCCGATCGCCAGCAACAGGGGGTAGGGAAGTGCTTATGCAATCGTGATGAGGCCCATCCCCGGGCCCCTGTGAAGCAGGATCCTGCTGCCACCGCAGCCGGTACCCTTAAATGCGTGGCTTTGAACAAAATTGTGCTCTTTTACGGCTTCACCCCCATCGCTGATCCGGACGCCGTCCGGCTCTGGCAGCGCGCCCTCTGCGAGAAGCTGGGCCTCACCGGCCGCATCATCATCTCCAAGGATGGCATCAACGCCACTGTCGGCGGGGAAATCGGCGCCGTTAAGCAGTACGTCAAGACCACCCGCGAATACCCCGGGTTCCGCGGAATCGACGTCAAATGGTCCGACGGCGGAGCGGAGGACTTCCCCCGGCTAAGCGTCAAGGTGAGGGACGAGATCGTCTCCTTCGGCGCACCGGGAGAACTAATGGTTGACGCCGGCGGCGTGGTTGGCGGAGGGAAGCACCTCAAACCCGAAGAACTCCACGAGCTCGTGGACGCCAGGAAGAAGGACGGCGAGGACGTGGTCTTCTTCGACGGCCGCAACGCGTTTGAAGCGCAGATAGGCCGCTTCAAGGACGCCGTGGTCCCGGACGTCGCCACCACCCACGATTTCATCAAGGAACTGGACTCGGGAAAATACGACTCCCTGAAAGACAAGCCGGTGGTGACCTACTGCACCGGGGGCATCCGCTGCGAAGTGCTTTCCAGCCTGATGGTGAACCGCGGCTTTAAAGAGGTGTACCAGCTGGATGGGGGCATCGTCCGGTACGGGGAAGCCTTCAAGGACCAGGGCCTTTGGGAAGGTTCGCTCTATGTTTTCGACAAGCGCATGCACCTGGAGTTCAGCGAGGACGCCAAGACCATTGGCCAGTGCGCCCGCTGCTCCGCGCCCACCAGCAAGTTCGAGAACTGCTCCAATCCCAGCTGCCGCACCCTCACCCTGTACTGCGAAGAATGCGCGGCCAGCCCCGAGACGCTGCGCTGCCCGGAAGGCTGCACCGCAGCCTGAGCCCGGTACGCCATAAGCCTGTCGGGCCACCCTGGGCCTCATCCAAGCCGGTACACACGGAACGCGTAGTTTGCCGCGGTCCTGGCTTCCACCCTGACCGTCAGGACGCTGTCCGTGGACACATAGATGACGTTCTCACGGTTGATGCCGCACCGCAGGCCCAGGTCCACCAGGGTGAGGGTCTCGGTGCGCACCGTGAAGGTCACCCGGCGCTGGCTCCTGCAGGCGATGGCCAGGATGTACGTTCCGGTCTTCAGGACCGGTGACGAGATGGTCCGCACCTCCGCCGCGGCAAGCAGCCCGGCG
Source organism: Arthrobacter sp. Soil764 (assembly GCF_001428075.1). Taxonomy (GTDB): domain Bacteria; phylum Actinomycetota; class Actinomycetes; order Actinomycetales; family Micrococcaceae; genus Arthrobacter. Next base: position 63,125 of record NZ_LMSI01000001.1, read on the forward strand.
TCGGCCTGGACCTCGGGACCGGTGCTGTCTGGAAGCGCCCTTGACACCCAGTCGCCCAGTTCCGCGTCGCTGACCGGGTCCTGCTGCAAAGGGTCCCGGGTGAAGGCCGGCGCCGGGGCAATGGTGGCGGTGCCCTGCACCGTGCCGGCCCGGGCGTCGTCGTACGTATATTCGCAGCCGGCCAGCGCACCTGCCGCAAGCACCAGCCCAAGGGCGACGGCGGCCGGGGGCTTCGGTGCCGGCGGCACCCGTGCTGTCCCTTGGGAAAGGGGCGCGGAGACTCTCCGCACACTGGGCATAGTCAGACTTTATGCCCGCAGCAGGCGGCGGGCCATAGCCGGAACGGGCGTTATTGCGCCCGAACCAGCCGGTAGGCGTAGAGCAGCGGAGCGTCCACGCTGGAGCTGCTGATTTCCACCCGTCCGGCGGCGGGAAGGTTGATCTTGCTGGTCTCCTGCCGGCCGTTGCACGCGGCCCCGGCTTCCGCCACGGGCTTGCCGTCCAGCGACACCGCGAAGAAGGCCTTCCCCGCCCCGTCACAGACAGCCGTGAGCGTGTAGCTGCCGGCAGGAACGTTTGCGGCCTCCTGCACAATCCGGTCCCGGTTGAGGATCTTGCCCGAGTCCTGAAGCACAACAGCCGCCGGCGACGACGGCAGGGCGGTTGCCCGCCACTTCGGCACATCCGCGTTCTCCACCGAAGACACGGGCGAGCACCCCGCCACGGCCAGGCCGAGGACCGCGGCAAGCACCGTCCCCGGCAGTGTTGTCCCAGGCAGCGGACGGCGGACTGCAGCAGCTGCCGTACGGGCGCGCGGAAGGAAGGCAAGGCGGGAAGGCATGGCTCCACCGTACCCCGCAGGCACTCCGGACTAAACTTGAGCGGTGCCTAGATCCCCTTACGAGTTCACCGCCGGCAACACCCCCGATGCTCCCCGCAGCGACCTTCCCGGCCTGCTGGCGGCGCTCGCCGCAGACCTGCGCCGCCTGGAGTACACGCTGGACGGCGTAGCCGGACTGCTGGGTCCCACGGCCTCCGCGGCACTGAACCGGGACCAGATCATCCCCGCGCTGCTCGCTGCCGAGCGGGCAGTGAAGGAGGACAACGGCGTGGCCCCGCTTGCCGCCGTCGTCCGCCTCTGGCTCCTCGCCGAGCCGCAGGAACGGGAAACGCTCGACGCCGCACTGCCGGACACAGGAGTGGAAGGCCTCCTTGAGCTTGGGCTGGTTCAGCCCGTTCCCGGCTCGGGCCTGCTCACCGCCAAGGCCGACCTGCGGCCCTACGGCTGGGACAGGAATGACGACGGCACCGGCGGCGCTGAGCTCTGGGTGGCCAGCGACCTCGCGGCGCACCAGCAGGCGGGAGTGCTGCGGCACGACCACGTCCTGGGCATCGGGCAGGCATCCACCACCCTGGTCCAAACCACTATCCGACGCCACACCGAACGCGCCCTGGACCTGGGAACCGGCTGCGGCATCCAGGCCTTCCACCTGCTGCACCACTGCCAGCATGTGACCGCCACCGACATTTCCGCGCGCGCCCTGGCCTACGCCCGGTTCAACATCCTGCTAAACGCAGAGGCGCTGTCCGTCGACCCCGGCCGCCTCGAAGACCGGGTGAGCCTGCGCCTGGGTTCCCTTCTGGAGCCCGTGGCGGGCGAGGAATTCGGGCTGGTGGTCTCCAACCCGCCATTCGTCATCACCCCGCGCAGTGCCGGTGAGGATGCCGCGGACCAGTTCACCTACCGCGACGGCGGCCTGCCGGGCGACGGCATCGTTTCAGCCCTGGTGGCGGACCTGCCCGGCATCCTGGCGCCCGGCGGGTCGGCCCAGGTGCTGGGGAACTGGGAAGTTCCCGCCGGTGCGGGCTGGGACGAGCGGCCAAAGTCGTGGGTGCGGCCGGGGACTGATGCGTGGTTCATCCAGCGCGAGCAGGTCAGCCCGGAACAATACGCGGAAACCTGGCTGCAGGATGCGTCGGAGTCCCGGGACCGCCAGCACTACCGCGACGCCTACGCCGCCTACCTTGAAGACTTCGCCTCCCGGAACGTGGCGGGAATCGGATTCGGCATGGTGTGGCTGCGGCGCCCCGCCGCTGGCGCACGGGCCGCCATCAGCCGTTTCGAGGAAATCACCTACCCCATCGAGCAGCCCATCGGACCCCACCTGGGCGCCGCCGTCGAACGCAGCGACTGGCTGGCCGGGGACGACCTTGCCGGCACGCACCTGCTCGTAGCGGACGACGTCACCGAGGAGCGCCACCAGCGCCCCGGCGCCGAACACCCCGGGGTGATCCTGCTCCGGCAGGGCGCCGGGCTGCGCCGCACCAACCTGATGAGCACGGAACTGGCCGGCTTTGTGTCCGCGTGCGACGGCGACCTCACCGCCGGGCAGATCGCCGCTGCTTTGGAGGCCCTCCTGGGTGGAGACGCCGGGTCCTTCCAGGGTGCGCTGCTCGCCGACGTGGCCAACCTGGTCCGCGACGGCTTCCTCATTCCGGCAGCGGTTCCGGCTGAGGTTTAAGGGGCCGATCCGGCGGAGCGCCAAGTCCCTTGGTGCCCCCAACGGAGCCCCGTCTTTTCCACAGGAATGCGCACGATTCCCCAAAATATGGTGAACTAGGCGGACATGGGCTCATCTGCCCCAGCAACCTTTTTCTGTAGGAGCACCGTGCCAAGCAAGGCCAAAACCGGCAAGAAACTCGTGATTGTGGAGTCTCCGGCCAAGAGCAAGACCATCGCCAAGTACCTCGGCGAGGGCTTCATCGTTGAGGCCTCCATTGGTCACATCCGGGACCTGCCGCAGCCGTCCGAACTCCCTGCCGAGCTGAAAAAGACCTCGGTGGGCAAGTTCGCCGTCGACATTGAGCACGACTTCAAGCCGTACTACGTGGTGTCCCCGGACAAGAAGAAAAAGGTGACTGAGCTCAAGGCTGCGCTCAAGGACGCCGACGAACTTTATCTCGCAACCGATGGGGACCGCGAGGGCGAAGCCATCGCGTGGCACCTGCTGGAAGTGCTCAAGCCCAAGGTCCCGGTATACCGGATGACGTTCGGCGAAATCACCAAGGAAGCCATCCAGCGCGCCATGGGCAACCTGCGCGACGTGGACCAGGACCTGGTGGACGCCCAGGAAACCCGCCGCGTCCTGGACCGTCTCTACGGCTACGAAATCTCCCCGGTGCTGTGGCGCAAGGTGGCCCGGGGCCTGTCCGCCGGCCGCGTGCAGTCTGTGGTCACCCGCATGGTGGTGGACCGGGAACGCGAGCGCATGGCCTTCAAGGCAGCCTCCTACTGGGACCTGACCGGACAGTTCGGTGCCGATTCCGGCTCGTTCAAGGCAAAGCTTGCCGCCGTTGACGGCGCCAAGGTGGCCACCGGCCGCGATTTCAACGACAACGGCGAACTCACGTCGCGGAATGTGGCCCACCTTAATGAGGAACTGGCAACGTCGCTGGCCGCCGGGCTGCAGGATGCGTCGTTCACGGTCCGGTCGGTGGACACCAAGCCGTACACCCGGCGTCCTGCCGCGCCGTTCACCACTTCCACGCTGCAGCAGGAGGCGGGCCGCAAGCTGCGCTTCTCCTCCAAGAGCACCATGCAGATCGCCCAGCGGCTGTATGAAAACGGCTACATCACCTATATGCGTACGGACTCCTCCGCGCTGAGTGACGAAGCCATCACCGCCGCCCGCCGGCAGGCTTCGGAGCTCTACGGCCCCGAATACGTTCCGCAGTCGCCGCGCGTGTACTCGAACAAGGCCGCCAACGCCCAGGAAGCGCACGAAGCGATCCGCCCCGCCGGTGACTCCTTCCGCACGCCTGCCCAGGTGGCCAAGCAGCTTTCCGGCGACGAGTTCCGCCTCTACGAGCTGATCTGGAAGCGCACCGTCGCCTCCCAGATGGGCGATGCCAAGGGTTCGACGGCGACCATCCGCCTGGGTGCCGTGGCCTCGGACGGGCGGGACGCCGAGTTCTCCGCTTCCGGTACCGTGATCACGTTCCCCGGCTTCCTCGCCGCCTATGAGGAGGGCAAGGACGAGACGCGCGGCGACGACGACTCCGACGAAGCGCGCCGCCTGCCCAACGTGGCCAAGGGCGACTCCCTCACTGCCGCGGACATCCAGGCCGTGGGGCACGAAACCTCGCCGCCGCCGCGCTACACGGAAGCCTCCCTGACTGCGGAGCTGGAAAAGAAGGGCATCGGCCGCCCCTCCACGTACGCTTCCACCATCTCCACCATCCAGGACCGCGGCTACGTCCGGAAGCAGGGTTCAGCGCTGGTGCCCAGCTGGATCGCGTTCTCGGTCGTCCGGCTCCTGGAGCAGCACTTCTCCGACTACGTGGACTACGAATTCACCGCCGACATGGAAGGCGACCTGGACAAGATCGCCAACGGCCAGGAAGCCGGGGCCTCCTGGCTGCGGCACTTCTACTTCGGCGAGGACTCCGACCCCGGCCTGCTGAGCATCGTCAACAACCTCGGCGAGATCGACGCCCGGGAGATCAACTCGATCCCCATCACTGACGACATCACCCTCCGGGTAGGCAAGTTCGGCCCGTACCTGGAAAGCTCGGCCGCAGTGGTGGACCCGAAGACCGGCGAGATCGCCGAATCGGCCCGCGCCAACGTGCCCGAGGACCTGGCCCCGGACGAACTGACGGCAGCCAAGGCCATCGAGCTGATGGAGACGGCGGCGCCGGAAGAACGCGTGCTCGGCACCGACCCGCACACGGGGCACACCGTCGTGGCGAAGAACGGCCGCTATGGCGCCTACGTTACCGAGATCATCCCCGAGATGACCGAGGAAGAACTGGCCAGGCAGCCGGTGGAGTACTACAAGAACGGCAAGCCCAAGCCGCCCAAGAAGCCGGTCAAGGCCAAGCCGCGCACCGGATCGCTCTTCAAGTCCATGACAGTTGAGTCGGTCACCCTGGATGAGGCACTGCAGCTCATGAGCCTGCCGCGTGCGCTGGGGGAGGACGCCGAAGGCAACCTCATCACGGTCCAGAACGGCCGGTTCGGCCCGTACCTGAAGAAGGGCACGGACTCCCGCTCCATCGGGTCGGAAGAGGAAATCTTCACCATCACCCTGGAACAGGCCCTGGAGATCTACTCCCAGCCCAAGCAGCGCGGCGCCCGTGCTGCTGTGCCGCCGCTGGCCGAGTTCGGCCCGGACCCCGTGTCCGAGAAGAACATCGTGGTCAAGGAAGGCCGGTTCGGGCCCTACATCACGGACGGCATCACCAACATCACCGTTCCCCGCGCCACCTCCCTGGAGGAACTCACGCGGGAGCAGGCCGTGGAGTTGCTGGCCGAGAAACGCGCCAAGGGCCCCGTCAAGCGGACCGCCACCCGCAAGGCGCCGGCCAAGAAGAAGGCAACGGCCAAGAAGTAATACGGAGATCGTCGAGTTCGCCGGAACGGTGCATGCTCGCTGGAAAGTACCGGCGAGTCCGCATTGCTCCGGCGATTTCGCGTTAAGGCTGCGGCTCTGTTTGCGCCGGCCACCGGATCGTGATCCGCTAGTCGTATGACTGAACAGCCTGCGCACACGGACCTCCAGCCGCTCAACGACCTCGAAGAGAAGCTCGCAACCGGCGGACAGCCTGACGCGAACCCTGTGGACGTCATCCTGTCGTTCCTGAACAGCGAGGTCTACATCATCAGCTCGGACACGGTGGAGGGCATGGACTCCCAGGTGGAGCCCCTGGTTCTTGCCAACGCCGACGGCGACCCCGTCCTCGCCGTCTTCTCTCACCCGAGCAGGGTGGACCAGCAGTACCTCGAAGCTGCACCCAATGTGCTGGGCACGCAGGGTGCAGCCATCATCGCCAACCTTGGCGATGAACTCGGCATGGTGATCAACCCCGGTGCTGCCTACGGTTTCGAAATCAATCCGGAAGGCGTGGCCAACATCCGGCGCGACTTCAAGCGCGCTGACGAGCAATAATGTCCCCATGCGTCTAGGCGTCCTCGATATTGGTTCCAACACTGTCCATCTGCTCCTGGTGGATGCCCATCCCGGCGCGCAGCCGGTCCCTTTCGCGTCCCATAAGCGGCCGCTGTCCCTGGTGCAGTACCTTGAGCCGGATGGCAGCATCAGTGACGAGGGCCAGCACGAGCTGACCGAGTTCGTGCTGGAAGCGTGGGAATTCGCTGCCCGGCACAAGGCCGAGGACCTGCTGGCTTTCTGTACGTCAGCCATCCGCGAGGCCACCAATGGCCCCGCAGTGCTGGCCCGGGTCAAGCACGAAACCACGGTCACCCTCCAGGAACTGACCGGCAGCGAAGAAGCCTCCATGACGTTCTTCGCGGTGCGGCGCTGGCACGGCTGGGGCGCCGGGCCCATTCTGAACCTGGACATCGGCGGCGGTTCCTTTGAAATGGCTTTCGGCCAGGACGAGCTTCCCGAGGTGGCCACCTCCGTGCCGCTTGGCGCCAGCCGCCTCACCCGGGACTGGCTCGCGGAGGATCCGCCGTCGGCCAAGAGCGTGAAGGAACTCCGGCGCTACATTAGGGCCACGCTCAAGCCCGCCGTCCGCGAATTTGACGGCCTGGGCCGGGCCAACGTGGTGGCCGGAACCTCCAAGACTTTCCGGTCCCTGGCCCGGATCGCCGGTGCCGCCCCCAGCGCGGAGGGTCCGTACGTCAAACGGGAACTGCACGCCTCGGACCTGGGCATCTGGACCCAGCGGATCTCGGCCATGAGCTCGGAGGACCGGCTGCACCTTCCCGGCGTCTCGGAGGCCCGGGCCCACCAGCTCCTGGCCGGCGCGCTGGTGGCCGAGGCCGCCCTGGAGATGTTCAAGTTCAAGAAGCTCCGCATCTGCCCGTGGGCACTGCGTGAGGGACTGATCCTCCGGCGCCTGGACCAGCTGGTATTTTCCGGTCCGCTGGAGCCCGCACCGCACGTGGCGGCCCCGCCGTCTGTGGAAGCGACGGTTTAGCCGGCCCGCAACGCCTGGTCCGTTAAAAGCGGAAGCACCGGGGCGGGCAACAGGAAAATGGGGAAAACCTGTCGCCTCGCCGCCGGTGCCCTGGCAGGCATCCCCATGCCTGCCGCATCACTCGCACCCTCAATGAGGTAATAACTACGTTAGGACCCCAAGTTGTGTGCTGCCTGCGCCCAACATGGGAGTTGCCTGTGAATGCGTGCGAACTGCAATGATGGAGGCATGAGCAACCGAATCGCATTCCTTGGCTGTGGATCCATGAACGAGGCCATTCTTGGCGGCCTGCTGGAGGCCGGAACAGATCCGGCGGATGTGGTGGCAACGGTCCGCCGGGCCGGCCGGGCCTCGGAACTGGCCGCCCGGTACCACGGGATCACTGCGATCGCCGGTGAGGAAGAACCCGACAACAACAGGCAGGCCACCAAGGGAGCCGCCGTCGTCATCCTCGGCGTGAAACCTGTGGGCATCACGGACCTGGCCCGGGAAATCAGCCCCGCCCTTACGCCCGACACTGTGGTGGTCAGCGTGGCCGCCGCCGTCTCCATCGCCCAGCTGGAGGCAGCCCTGCCGCCCGGGCAGCCGGTGATCAGGACCATGCCCAATACGCCGGCAAAACTCGGCCGCGGCGTGGTGTCCGTCTCGCCCGGAACCCACTGCACCCCTGGGCAGCTGCAGAAGGTCAAGGAGATCCTGAAGGGGGCCGGGACCGTGGTGGAGGTCCCTGAAGAGCAGGTGGACGCGCTCTCCGCGATCAGCGGGTCCGGCCCGGCCTATGCGTTCTACCTGGCCGAGGCCATGGCGTCGGCAGGGGAGGAGCTGGGCCTGGACCGCGAGCTGTCTCTGTTGCTGGCCCGTGAAACGGTGGCCGGCGCCGGCCTCATGCTCGCCGAGCCGGGGGCAGACCCCACTGCGCTACGCCGGGCCGTGACCAGCCCCAACGGAACCACCGAACGGGCCATCGCTACCTTCGACGAACAGGGCATCCCTGCCATCATCGCCGCCGGGGCCCGGGCCGCAGCCAACCGGGCAGCGGAGATCACCAAACAGTTGGGTTAAGGGCGCGCGGCGAACCGTTCCAGCAGGTCCACGTGGCCGGAAACGATCAGCATGTCCCGGGAGGACACTTTGGTCTCCGGGCGGGCGTAGGTGAAGTCCTCGCCCGGGGACTTAACACCCACAATGGTCACGCCGTATTTGGACCGGACCTTTGACTCGTCCAGGGTGAACCCCACCGTTTCGCGCGGCGGGTACATCTTCACGATGGCGAAGTCGTCGTCGAACTCGATGAAGTCCAGCATGCGCCCGGACACCAGGTGCGCGGCGCGGACACCGGCGTCGGCTTCCGGATAGATCACGTGGTTGGCGCCGATCCGGGTCAGGATCTTGCCGTGCGACGGGGTGATGGCCTTGACCCACAGGTGCTCGATGCCGAGGTCCACCAGGTTGACGGTGATCAGCACCGAGGACTCAATGGAGGTGCCGACGCCCACCACGGCGGAGCTGAACTCCTGGGCACCGAGTTGGCGCAGCGCATCGATGTTGGTGGCGTCGGCCTCCACCACGTGGGTCAGGAGGGGCGCCCATTTCTGCACCAGGTTCCGGTCCCGCTCAATGGCCAGGACTTCCCGGCCCTGCTTCACCAGCTGCTCTGCCGTGGATGATCCGAAGCGGCCCAGCCCGATGACCAGTACCGGGGCGTTGTGGGCGGGGCGCCGGGCGGCGTCTGTGGAACTAGCCAATGATCGGCCTCTCTTCGGGGTAGTGGTACAACTGGCTGCGCTGGCGCAGGGCCAGGGCAGCGGCGAGGGTAACGGTACCCACGCGGCCGGCGAACATCAGCGCGGTGAGGACGTAAACGCCGGCTGGCGGCACCTCGGCGCTCAGGTTGGTGCTGAGTCCCACCGTGGCGAACGCGGAGATGGTTTCGAACAGTACGCGGTCAAGCGACTGGCCGCTGATATGCAGCAGCAGGAAGGCCGACACGGACACCAGGGTGGCGCCGGCCACGATCACGGAGATGGCCACCCGCATGCTGCCCTGGGGGATGGTCCTGCCGTAGACCTTAACGTCGGCGTCGCCACGGGCTTCGGCGACGATGGCCAGGAACATTACGGCGATGGTGGTTACCTTGATGCCGCCGGCCGTGGATGCGGAGCCCCCGCCGGCAAACATCAGGGCGTCGGTCAGCAGCATGGTGGTGGAATCCATCAGGTTCTGGTCCACCAGGTTGAACCCGCCGGAACGCGTCATCACCGACGCGAAAAGCGCGTGCGTAATCTTGTCGCCCATGCTCATGGAGCCGATGGTCCTTGGGTTGTCCCACTCCATCAGCGCCCAGAGGAAGGCGCCCGCAGCCAGGAGGATCAGGGAAACCTGGATGGTGAGCTTGGTGTGGAGGTTCCACTTCTTCCAGTTCAGGCCGTTCTGCTGCAGGACCATCACCACGGGGAACCCCAGGCTGCCCATGAAGACGCCCACCATGAGGGGGATGAGGATCCAGAGGTCCGTCTCGTAGGGGACAATGCCGTCCGAGTGGGGCGTGAAACCGGCATTGTTGAAGGACGAGATGCCGTAGAAGACGCCGTGCCAGACCGACTGCCAGAACGGCTCACCGAGGGTCAGGAACCGGGGAATCAATGCCAGCGCCAGGACACCCTCGATGACCACGGACGTGGTGATGACGATCCGCAGCAGGGTGCCGACCTCGCCCAGGCGGCCGGCGTTGTTCATGGACTCCGCTGCGATGATCTTGCCCCGGACACCCAGCCGCTTGCTCACCATCAATGCCAGCAACGACGCCAGGGTCAGGGTGCCCAGGCCGCCGATGAAGATGCCCACCAGGATCACCAGTTGGCCAAAGAAGGACCAGTGGACCGCCGTCGACACCACCGTGAGTCCCGTAACGCACACCGCTGAGACCGCCGTGAAGAGCGCCTGGTGGATGGGCGTGGGGGTTCCGTCAGCTGAGGAGACCGGCAGGGACAGCAGGAACGTGAATACCGTGCAGACGGCGGCGAACGCCGTCAGCGCCAGCCGGGCGGGGGTGGTGTTGGCGATATCGTCAATGAAGTCCCGCAGCCGCGTGAGGACCCAGAGGCCCTCCCGTTCCTGGGCCGGGGGGTGCCAGGCGGCCGGTGTCCGGGGCCTCGACTGGCTCTGCGTCATGTGTGGCTTTTCCTCGGTTGAAACGGCTTCCCCCAGTAGTAAACCACTAAAGCCCGCGTCATGGCCGGTGGGCGGCAGCGCGGGCTCGGGTAGCCTGTGATTGATGACATACCTGCCCGGCCTCAGCCAGCCCGCGCCGCCAACGATGGTGGCGTGGAGTCCTGACATGACAGCCTACAACTTTGGTCCGGGCCATCCCATGGCGCCGGAACGGATGGACCTCACGGCCCGCCTGGCCCGCAGCCTGGGGCTCTTCGACCTGGACCATGTTGATGTTGCAGCTCCGGACGTGGCCTCTGACGCTGAGCTGCAGTCCGTCCACTCGCCGGATTACGTCGCGGCGGTCCGCCGGGTCAGTGCTGACCCCTCCCAACCGGACGAGTCCCGGGGGCTGGGTACTGAGGATGATCCCGCGTTTGCCGGCATGCATGAGGCCGCGGCGCGCCTGGCCGGGGGATCCCTGCTGGCGGCAACCCGGGTGCTGGAGGGATCGGCCGTCCATGCCGTCAACTTCGGCGGCGGGATGCACCACGCGGCCAGGGGCCGCGCCAGCGGATTCTGCATCTACAACGACGCCGCCGTCGCGGTGCAGAAGCTGCTCGACGGCGGCCTGCGCAAGGTGGCCTACATCGACGTCGATGCCCATCACGGGGACGGCACCCAGAACATCTTCTGGGACGATCCCCGCGTCCTCACGCTGTCGCTGCACGAAACCGGGCTGACCCTCTTTCCGGGGACCGGGTTCGCCAACGAGATCGGCGGCCCCGCAGCCGAAGGCACTGCGGTGAACGTGGCCCTGCCCGCAGGTACCGGGGACGCCGGCTGGCTGCGCGCCTTCTACGCCGTGGTGCCGCAACTGGTGGGTGCCTTCGAGCCCGAGGTCATCGTGAGCCAGCATGGCTGCGACTCGCACCGGAGTGATCCTTTGACGCACCTCAATCTCAGCGTGGACGGACAGCGCGAGGCCGCGAACGCCGTCGGGCATCTGGCCGAACGCTACTGCGGCGGACGGTGGATCGCCACCGGCGGCGGGGGCTACAACGTGCTGGACGTGGTGCCGCGGGCCTGGACCCACCTGGTGGCCATTGCGGCCGGACGGCCCGTGCCGCTGCGAACGCCCGTGCCCGGGGACTGGCGGCAGTACGTCGCGGAGAAGTTCGGCAGGGATGCTCCGGCCCTGATGGGGGACGATGTAGAGCTGTGGTGGCGGTCCTGGGAAGTGGGCTTCGACCCCAACGACGCCGTGGACCGCAGTGTCATGGCAACCCGCAAGGCGGTGTTCCCGCTGCACGGGCTGGACCCCTGGTTCGACTAGGTTTCCGGGCGGCCGAAATAGTTGATGCCTTTCGAGGCATATGTCGCTAGGGTGGGAGGCATGGTGACAGACGACGTATTTGCCGTCATAGCGGAATCCACCCGGCGGGACATCCTGGTGGCCCTTAGGGCAGGAGACAAGGCCGTGGGGGAGTTGGTGGAGGAACTGGCTGCCAGTCAGCCCACTATTTCCAAGCACCTTAAAGTCCTCCGTGAGGCACAGCTGGTCAGCATGCGCGCGCAGGGCCAGAAGCGGTACTACGCCTTGAACCGGGGGCCGCTGGAGGGGATCGCCAGCTGGCTGGAGACGTTCGACGTCGGCCCTGGCGCCAATGCCGCCGTGTCACCGGCCAGCCATGATGTGACGGCCCCGGAGCAGGCGGCCCCCGCCCCGGCAGTCGCCGCCCACCTTAGGGAAGCAGTCGCAGCCGCGGCCCCCTCGTTGCCGCACCCGGCCGGCCCGTCCGCCGCGGAAAGGCCCGCGGCGCCGCGGCCGGCCCGGGAGGAAGTCCCCGCGCCCGTCCTGGTGCGGGAGGGCGCCGAGCTGAGTCCCGCCGTCGTGATTCCCGGCGGCACTGCCGCCCCACTGACTGACGACAGCGTCCCGCAGCAGATCGGCCGCACGGTGGGCCGCGCCGCAACGAAGGCGGCGGACCTGCTGGCCAACCTCCCCAACCTCCCAAAGTTCGGCCGGAAGAAGTAGCGCTTACTTCGCCAGCAGCCGCACGTGGTCCGGGGTCAGGTCGGAGACCTTGCTGACGCCCAGCAGTGCCATGGTCCGTGCCATGTCCTTCTCGAGGATCTGGAGGGTGCGGTCAACCCCGGCCCGTCCGCCGGCCATCAGCCCGTACAGGTAGGCGCGCCCGATCAGCGTGAAATCGGCGCCGAGGGCCAGCGCCGCCACGATGTCCGCGCCGCTCATGATCCCGGTGTCCAGCATGATGGCGGCATTGCTGTTGTCTGCCGTGAAGGCCTGCTTGACTTCGGGGAGCAGGTGGAAGGGGATGGGCGCCCGGTCCAGCTGGCGGCCGCCATGGTTGGACAGGACCACGCCGTCGGCGCCATGGTCAACCACCCCGCGTGCATCCTCCACGGTCTGGATGCCCTTGACCACCAGCTTGCCTTTCCAGGTTTCGCGCAGCCAGTCCAGGTCCTCGAAGGTGAGGGTGGGGTCGAACATGGAGTTGATGAGGTCCGCCACGGTGCCGGTGTAGCGGGAGAGCGAGGCGAAGGTGAGCGGCTCGTGGGTGAGGAAGTTGAACCACCAGGCGGGCCGGTAGGAGGCGTCCAGGACGGTCTTGAGGGTCAGGGCCGGCGGGATGGTCATGCCGTTGCGGACGTCCCGGAGGCGGGCGCCGGCCACAGCTGTGTCGACAGTGACCATGAGGGTGTCGTTGCCGGCCTTGGCAGCACGCTCGATCAGCTCCAGGGAACGATCGCGGTCCGTCCACAGGTAGAGCTGGAACCAGTTCCGGCCGTTCGGTGCCGCTGCGGCAACATCCTCGATGGACGCGGTACCCATGGTGGACAGGGTGTAGGGGATGCCGGCCGCCTCGGCCGCCTGCGACCCCGCGTACTCGCCCTCGGACTGCATCATCCGGGTGAATCCCGTGGGGGCAATACCAACGGGAAGCCGTGCTGGCTTGCCCAGGATCTCCGTGCTGAGATCGATCGCGGAGACGTTGCGCAGGATGCCCGGCCGGAACTCGATGTCCAGGAAGGCCTTGCGGGCGCGGCGGAGGGTGATTTCCTCTTCTGCAGCGCCATCGGTGTAGTCGAACGGTGCCTGCGGAGTGCGGCGCTTGGCGATGTCGCGCAGCTCCCAGATGGTGCTGGCCCGCTTCAGCCGGGCCTCCCTGCTGAACTCCGGCTTCTTGAACTGCATCAGCGGCGCAAGGTCAGAGTATTTGGGAACCCGGCGCTTCAGTGCGGCAGGCAGGGCGGACGACGACGGAGCCCGGGCGGGTGCCGGCGCTGCGGGGATGTCAGTGGCGTCCGGCGCCGGTGTGGTCTCCGGGTTGTTGGGCTGGATGGTGTGGGTCATGGTTCCTCCTATGGTCCAACCACACTCTATGTGATGTGGTCCAACCACATCAAGTAGCATGGGACCTATGCGTACCCATCAGCTGGTCCTGTCCTGGATCGAGGACCAACTCTCCGCAGGTCGGTTGGCCGTGGGCGGCAGGCTGCCGGCGGAGCGCACCTTGGCCGAACAGCTCAAGGTTTCCCGCACGTCGGTCCGTGAGGCCATCCGGATCCTCGAGGCGATGGGGGTGCTCCGCGCGGGCGTCGGGTCCGGGCCCGACGCCGGGACGGTAGTGATTTCGGACCCCACCTCCGCACTGGGCTCTGCCCTTCGGCTGCACGTGGCCACCCAGCACCTGCCCGTGGCGGACATCGTCGAAACGCGGGTCCTGCTGGAATCATGGGCTGCGGCGAAGGCGCCGCAGGACGCGCCCGAACTCGATGATGCGGCTGTCCTCCTGGCGGCCATGGATGCCCCGGAAGGCCTGCCAGCCAGGGATTTCCTGGCCCTTGACGTCCGGTTCCACCTGGCCCTGGCCAACGCCGCAGGCAACACGGTGGTCAGCGCCATGATGGGGTCGCTCCGGGAAGCCATCCAGGGCTACGCGGCCGGACTGACTGCCAACCTGCCGGACTGGGAAACCACGGCCTCGCGCTTGCGCGCTGAGCACCACGCCATCCTCGCCGCCGTCAGGAGTGGCGAGGGCGGCCGGGCCGCAGAACTGGTGGCGGCCCACATCGAGGGGTTCTACGAGGAGGCCGGGCTGGGCTCTGCTAAAGCTGGATGAGAGGGCTCAGCCGTGCACTGTGCTGCGCGGCGCCTTGGCCGGCCCTGTGCTGGCCCGGACTTCCAGCCGCGGCTGGTAGCGGCTGCCGGGGGTTTCGTTCTCTTCTTTGCGGATCAATGCCCGGAGCTGGTGCCAGGCCTGCTCGCCCAGTTCCGTGATGGGGACCGCGGCCGTGGTGAGGGCCGGCGTCGTATACCTGGCAAAGGGGATGTCGTCGAAGCCGGTCACGGAAATGTCCCCGGGTATATCCAGGCCGCGCTCATGCAGGCCGCTCATGAGGCCCATGGCCACCAGGTCGTTGAAGGCCAGAATCCCCGTGGCACCGCTCTGCAGGACGGCATCCACCGCTTCGTGCCCGGTGTCGAAGTCTGAGCCGCCTTCCAGCATGGTCACCTCCACCTCGGGGTGGGCGGCCCTGAACGTCTCCAGGCCCTTGAGCCGCATCTCATTGGAGGCGCTGCGGGGCGGCCCCGCAAGGAAGGCAAGGCGGGTGTGGCCCAGTTCCACCAGGTGCCCCGCGATGTCCTGGACGCCCTGGCCGTAGTCCACTACCAGACCGGGCACGTTCGGCGCGCTGGTGGTGCGGTTGATCAGCACCAGCGGGTGCAGGGAGGGCGCAATCTCCTCCAGTTCCGCATCCGACATGCGGGGGGCGCACAGGACCAGCCCGTCGCACCGCCGGCGCGCCTCGCCCGCAAGGATGGACTCCTCGCTGGACACTTCGAACGAGTCCGCGATGAGCACGCGGTAACCGTCCTGGGCGGCAGCCCTGCTCAAGCCGCGGAGGATCGCCTGGAAGGTGGGGTTGGCCAGGTCCGGCACCACAATGCCAATCGTGTCCGTCTTGCCGAGGGCCAGGCTGCGGCCCACGGGGTTGGGCTGGTACTTCAGCTCCGCTGCGGCTGCGCGGACCCTGGCGGCAATGTCCGGGTCCACGGTGAAGTTTCCGTTCATGACACGCGAAACGGTGGCATGGGAAACTCCCGCCTTCACGGCGACATCCGCGATGCCGATCCGGCCGCTTGCCGATTTCCTGGCCATAGGGAACCCTTCTTTTGCGCCGTCCGCCGGTGTCGCCGGGGACCCTTGGTGTTCCGGCGGCCCCGGCCGGGACGGCAGGTGCTTTGAAAGACAGCATATACGGCAGCAGGAAAGCGATTTCTATGCTTTTCCCGGCCGTTTTCCCAGCCGGTCGGCAAAGGTCGGGCGACATCCTCAGAAAACGTTTTCCCTCAGGCTGGAAAATGGTTGACGAATGGACTGAAGGGTTGATACAACTTCTATAGACACGTGAGAAAACGCTTTCTCATTCTTTTCCATCCGGTACAGCAAAGTGCCGCCGCCGATCACACAGCCGCCGTTCCCACCGCCGGTTTTGAGTTTTTGAAAGGGACCCCATGGTCAACACAGCCGAGACGACGTCGGCCGCAGCAGCTTCCCAGGCCAGCACGAATGGCGGGAAGGCACGGATCGCCCTGATCGGCACCGGCGGCCGCTCCGAGATGTACATCCGGGCCATCTTCGGCAAACACGCGGACACCGCCGAGCTCGTGGCGTTCTCAGACGTCAACCCCGGACGTGTTGAGTTTTACCAGAAGCTCATTCAGGAACTCGGTGCGCCGGGACCGGTGGCAGCTTTTGATCCCGCGGACCTCACCGCGTTCATCCAGGCCAACAACATCGACCGGATCATCGTCACCACCCCGGACTACACCCACGCGGACTACATAGTGGAGGGCCTTCGCGCCGGCGCGGATGTCGTCGTCGAAAAGCCCCTCACCATCGATGCCGAAGGCTGCCGCCGCATCACCCGGGCCGTCCAGGAGACCGGCCGGAACGTGGTGGTCACGTTCAACTACCGCTACTCGCCGCGCAACAGCGCGCTCAAGGAAATCATCCAGAGCGGCGTGATCGGCAAGGTCACGTCGGTCGACTTCAGCTGGGTCCTGGACACCGTCCACGGCGCGGACTACTTCCGCCGCTGGCACCGTGAGAAGAAGAACTCCGGGGGCCTGCTCATCCACAAGGCGTCGCACCACTTCGACCTGGTCAACTGGTGGATCGACGATGTCCCGGAGCGGATCTTCGCGTCCGGTGGCCTCAAGTTCTACGGCGACAAGAACGCTGCCGAGCGCGGCCTTGGCCCACGCCCTGAGCGTGGAACGCCCGACGCCGATGCCCCCGCCGGCGCCAAGGACCCCTTCGCGCTTGACCTCAGGGAGGACGAGCGGCTCAAGGCCCTGTTCCTGGACAACGAACACTACGACGGCTACCGCCGCGACCAGGATGTGTTCACCGCCGGCATCACCATCGAGGACAACCTGGCCCTGGTGGTGGAGTACCAGGGCGGCCCGCGCCTGAGCTACTCGCTGAATGCCCACAGCCCGTGGGAAGGCTACCGTGTGGCGGTCAACGGCACCGAAGGCCGCGCCGAGCTTGAGGTGGTGGAACGCGCCGCCGTCCTGCACAGCACGGACAAGAAGACCGTGGTGGACCCGTCCGCAACCCCGGTTGTGGAAGAGGACGCCGTGCGCCGCAACGGCGAGCGCCTGGTGGTCCAGCGCCACTGGGAGGCAGCCTACGAGGTCCCCATCATTAACGGCGAGGGCGGCCACGGCGGCGGTGACGAGCTGCTGCTGTCGGACCTCTTCAACGGACCGGGCGAGGACCCCCTGGGCCGCCCCTCCGGCTACCTGGACGGGCTGCGTTCGGTGTCCGTGGGCATCGCCGGCAACCGCTCCCTGGAATCGTCCCTGCCCGTCCGGGTCGAGGACCTGGACCTCGGCGTCGACCTTCGCCGGGCCAAGTAGAGGAAAAACCCATGAGCAGGATATTCGTTACCGGCGGCTCCGGCCGCCTCGGCCGCAGCGTGGTGGCGGGGCTCGCGGAAGCGGGCCACGACGTAGTCTCGGTTGACCGCGACGCCGTTCCCGCCGAACTCCTGCCGGACGGCGTCGTCCAGGAAACGGCGGACCTCCTGGCGCCGGGTGAGGCGCTTCGCCTCCTTCGGCACGCACAGCCCGACGCCGTCATCCACCTTGCGGCGATCGCGGTACCGTTCAGCGCGCCGGAGGACGTCATTTTCAGCACGAACACCCGGCTCGCCTTCGCCGTGATCAGCGCCGCGACGGGGCTGGGGATCGGAAAAATCGTCACCGCCAGCAGCCCCACGGTCCTGGGTTACGGCTGCCCGGCGGGGTGGCTGCCGCCGTCGTTCCCGCTCGATGAGCGCACCCCGCCCAAGCCCTGGAACGCCTACGCACTGTCCAAGCTCATTGCCGAACAGACGGTGCAGATGTTCGCCGCGGCGCAGGGGGAGAAGATCCGGTACGCGGCGTTCCGTCCGTGCTTCGTCATCTCGCCGGAGGAATGGGAAGGCGCTCCCACCCAGCAGGGACACACCCTTGCCGAACGCCTGGCCGATCCCGCCCTCTCAGCACCGGCGCTCTTCAACTATGTGGACGCCCGGGACGTGGCGGACTTCCTGGACCTGCTGCTGCAGAAAATGGAAGACATTCCCAACGGGGAAACTTTCTTCGTGGGTGCGCCTGATGCACTGGCCACCGCCCCCCTGGCGGAGTTGATGCCGAAATTCCTGCCGGGAAGCGAAGCGCTCAGCGCCGGCCTGACCGGAACCAGTCCCGCGTTCTCGATTGCCAAAGCCCGGGAACTTCTGGGGTGGCAGCCCAAGCGCACTTGGCGGACCGAGCTCAAGTCATATCCAACCCTCAACGACGAGGCCTCCGCGCTGGTTACCGCCGGCGGAGGCAAGGAGACATCATGAAATTCGACGGCGTACTCTTCTTCCCCGTCACGCCGTTCACAGCCGAAGGCGCTGTTGACGTGGAACTGCTCAAGGAACACATCAGCTCCCGGCTGCCCTTTGGGCCCGGCGGCGTCTTCCCCGCGTGCGGCACCGGCGAATTCCACGCCCTCAGCATCGAGGAGGTCCGCACCGTGGTGCGTGCCGCCGTCGACGTTGTTGCCGGCCAGGTCCCCGTGGTGGCCGGCGCGGGCGGCCCCCTGGGCCACGCCCTTGCCGCCGCCCGGGCTGCTGAGGAAGCGGGAGCTGACGCGCTCCTGGTGCTGCCGCCATACCTGGTCACCGGCCCCACGGACGGCCTGGTGGCCTACATCGAGGCCGTGGCCAACGCCAGCAGCCTGCCGGTCATCGTGTATCACCGCGGCAATGCCAGGTTCACTGCCGCCTCAATGGCCAAGCTCGCGGCCAACCCCAAGGTCATCGGGTTCAAGGACGGTCTGGGCGACGTGGGCCTCGCCCAGGAAATCGTGTCCGCCGTCAAGGCCACCGGGCGGAAGGACTTTGCCTTCTTCAACGGGCTGCTCACCGCCGAACTGACGCAGGGCGCCTACCGCGGCCTGGGCATCCCGCTCTACTCCTCGGCCGCGTTCGCCATGGCCCCCGAGATCGCCAAGGCCTACTACGACGCCTACGTTTCCGGGGACGAGGAACGCCGCAACGCCCTCCTCGAGGGCTTCTACGCACCCCTGGTTCGCCTGCGCGACCAGACCCCCGGCTTCGGCGTTTCCCTGATCAAGGCCGGCCTGCGGCTGGGCGGACTGCCGGTGGGCCCGGTCCGGCCGCCACTGGTCGATCCTACGGAGGAACAGCTCGTGGAGCTCAAAGCCATCTTGGCCAAGGGCTACGAGCTGGCCGGGCGCTGATGAGCGCACCCGCGGCCGAAGCCGTCCGCACTGTTCCGCGCATCACCGGCCTGTCCACGCGGCTCCTCACCGTTCCGCTGCGCCGCAGCTGGGGAGTGGAGGCGCCGGAGAACCACGTGATTGCCACGGAGGTCCACACGGACGACGGCGGGACGGGCTTCGGTTTCTCCTGGACGCCCACCATCGGTCCCCAGGCCGTCAAGGCGCTGCTTGACCACGACATCGCACCTTTCGTCACGGGGCTTGCCGCCACTCCCGAGGCCGTGTGGGATGTGCTCTGGAAGCGGCTGCACGAGGCGGGCGGCGGAGGCCTCACCACCATCGCCATGGCAGGGGTGGACCTGGCACTCTGGGACCTGCAGGCCCGCCGCGCCGGCACGTCGGTCACCGGCCTGCTGGGCCAGCGGCAGGAATCGGCCGAGGTGTACGGCTCGGGGGTGAACCTGCACTACACCCTGGACGAGCTGGTGGCGCAGGCCGAACGCTGGGTTGCCGCCGGCCACCAGGCGGTGAAGATCAAGGTGGGAAAACCGGACATCCGCGAGGACCGCGAACGCGTAGCCGCCGTCCGCTCCGTCCTGGGCCCGGACCGCAGGCTCATGATCGACGCCAACCAGCGGTGGGACCTGCCCACCACCTTCCGGGCCCTGGACGTCCTGGCCGAATTCGGGCTGGAATGGCTGGAGGAACCCATCCGCGCGGACGATCTCTGGGCCTACCGCCGGCTCCGGAAGCATTCGCCCGTGCCCATCGCCCTTGGCGAAAACCTGCACACCATCTACCGGTTCCGCGATTTCATTGAGGCGGAGGCGGTGGACATCATCCAGCCCAACATCATCCGGGTGGGCGGGATTACCCCGTTCCGGCGGATTGTTGAACTGGCGAGGACCAACAGCATGAAAGTCATGCCGCACCTGCTGCCGGAACTGTCCGGGCAACTGGCCCTGACCCTGGCCGAACCCACCATGGTGGAGGACGTCGAAGAGGCGTCCTTCGAGCAGCTGGGAATTTTGGCCGGGCCGTCACCGGTGCGGTTCACCAACAGCAGGGTGGCCCTGGCGGACCAGCCCGGACTGGGCTTCCGTTTCCGGGACACGCTGCAACCATGAATTTCCATACGACGAACGGGTACCTGACGTGACAACTGCAACGCTTTCCCTGACCGAGCTCACCGCTGCGGCCACAGCAGCGGCCAGGATCTCGGCCGCAGCTTCCGATGCTGAACGCGCCGGCTGGCTGAACGCCGTGGCGGACGCCCTGGACGCCAACGCTGCCGAACTGGTGGAGATCGCCGATGCCGAGACCAGCCTGGGCGCCGCACGCCTGACGGGCGAGGTGGCCCGCACCACCGGCCAACTGCGCCTGTTCGCCCGCGTGATCACCGAGGGCTCCTACCTTGAGGCCATCATTGACCACGCCGATCCAGCTGCCACCCCGCCCAGGCCGGACCTCCGCAGGATCCTCAAGCCCATCGGCCCCGTTGCCGTCTTCTCCGCGTCCAACTTCCCGTTCGCCTTCTCGGTGGCAGGCGGTGACACGGCCTCGGCCCTCGCCGTCGGCTGTTCAGTGATCGTCAAAGCACACTCAGGCCACCTTCGGCTTTCGGAGCGGACGGCGGAGATCGTGGCGGAGGCGCTCCGCGGCGCCGGTGCACCGGAAGGGCTGTTCGCCCTGGTCCACGGCCGCGAAGTGGGAACGGCCCTGGTCCAGGACCCCGCCGTCAAGGCCGTGGGCTTCACCGGGTCCATCCCCGGCGGCCGGGCCCTGTTCGACCTCGCCACCTCCCGCCCCGACCCCATCCCCTTCTACGGGGAACTGGGCAGCCTGAATCCCGTGGTCATCACCGCTGCGGCGCTGCAGGCGCGTTCCACTGAACTCGCCGCCGGACTGGCCGGCTCCTTCACCCTTGGTGCGGGCCAGTTCTGCACCAAGCCGGGCCTGGTGTTCATCCCTGCCGGAACTCAGTTTGCGGCGGAAGTGGCAGAGGCGAGCAAGGACAAGCCGGCCCTGGGCATGCTGACCACCCGGATCGCGGAAGCCTACCCGGACGGCCTGCGCGCCTTTGCGTCGGTGGACGGTGTGGACGTGGTCAGCGGCACCGTGGACCAGGACGCGGCGGCGGATGGCGCGGCGCCGGTGGTGTTCTCCACCACCGCCGCCAAGGTGCTGGAACGCCCGGAGCAGCTGCTGGAGGAATGCTTTGGCCCCACCACCATCCTGATCGAATACACGGACCAGGACGAACTGTCCGCTGTCCTGGCCAAGGTCCCGGGCAGCCTGACTGCCACCCTGCACGCGCAGCCCGGGGAGGACATCGCAGGCCTGGCGGAGCAGCTGTCCGGACTCGCAGGACGCCTCCTCTTTGAAGGCTGGCCCACGGGCGTCGCCGTCAACTGGGCCCAGCAGCACGGCGGCCCCTACCCGGCCACCACCTCGCTCTTCACCTCGGTGGGCGCGACGGCGGTCCGCCGGTTCCAGCGCCCCGTGGCCTACCAGGACGCCCCCGAGGCAGTGCTGCACCCGGCCCTGCGCGAGGACAACCCCCTGGGCATCCCGCGCCGCGTGGACGGTGAACTGCAGCTTCCGTAGCAACGCCCGCTCAGATGATGTGCATTTAATCGAAACGCCCGCTCAGTTGTGGCTGCTAATGCGGCCATAACTGAGCGGGCGTTTCGCGTTTTGCTGCAGTATCTGAGCGGGCGTCTCTTTAGAGCTGCAGGGTCACCGGCCGGTCCAGCCCGTTCACGGTAACCACCGGCCAGCGCCGGTCCACCGTGAGGACGCGAAGTCCGGAGTCCGTGAGCTGCACGGTGTCTTCGATCTTGACGCCGGGGCCCGAGGGGTTCCAGGTGAACGCCTGATCCAGCACCACCGTGTCGGTCACCTCGGAGGTCACCCGGGGATCCCGGCCCGCGTAACCGGCGGGACCGCCCTGGTGGTGCTGTTCCCACTGGTCAGCCCCGAAACCGTGCCGCGCATAGGCTGCCTGGATCTCGGCGAAGATCCGGTCCAGCCGGGCACCGGGAACTGTTGCATCAAAGATGTCTGCCTCCACTGCTGCGATGCGGGCCTCGGCGTCGCGCTCTTCGGGGGTGCCGGCGTCGAACCGTACCCACCGGGTGATGTTGGCAACCAGGCCGTCCCGGCGGGCACATACGACGGCCATGGCGCGGCGGCCGAGCGGGGAATGCGTGGCCAGGGGGTGCCGGAAAGTGCTGCGGGAACTGCCGTTGCACAGGAGCACCAGCGGTTCCGCGCCGGCAGCCACCACCCGTGCGGCCAGCGCAGAAACCAGCTCGAACTCCGTGGTGTCCGGGCGGGCGGCGGACAGGACATCGGTCATGATCCCGGCCAGTTCCGCGCTGAGCATGGAATAGCGGGCACTTTCGGCCGGGAGGAGCTGCTGGCGGGCGGCGCGCAGCTGCGCCGTGACGTCCGCTTCCGCCAGCGGCGGCCGGGAGCCGTTCCCGACGGCGGCAGCGGCCTGGTGCAGGTTCCCGTACCAGGGCACGGTGTGCAGGTTGACTCCGGCCGGCAGTTCCTCGGCGGCGATCCTGCCGGCTTCATTGTTGAACGTGACCAGGTGGTCGCCGTCGCGGTCCACCAGCAGGGCGGCGATGGGATCGCCCGCCAGGCTGATGTGGACCCGGCTGCCGTCCAGGTACCAGGTCAGGGCGGTGTTCGTGGTGAGGAGCAGGGAGTCCTGCCCGGCCCCGTCCAGGATGTCCAGCACACGCCGGCGCTTGATGGCCCGGTCCGTCCTTGATCCCGGCGCCAGGCGTGCTTCCCGACGGGAAACGGCTGAGGTTGTTGTTTGGGTCATGACGGGTCCCCCTGCTGGTTGATCAGATCTTCGATGTCGGGTGTGGACAGGATTCCGTCGGCCACAAAAACGGTGATGCTCCGGCGCACTGGGCTGCCCGGCCGGGCAATCACGGGGGTGTCCCACGCCATTGACTGGCCTACGCCCGGGTAGCCCTCGACCCGGACAAACCAGGGGTCAGTGGAGTCTTCCGGGGCAACGAACACCAAGGTGGCGGGCCCGCTGTCGAACTGTCCTGACCAGGCGAGCCAGCGCGTGGTGCTGCCGTGGGTCTGTGACTCGCCGGTGCCGGCGGGCGTCCAGACTGCCGCGTCTTTGCAGTGGGGCAGGCGCCAGAAGAAGCCACCGTATCCGCCCTCGAAGCGGCCGTTCGATCCCGGGCTTCCCAGGCTGACGGGCTTGTCACCCGCGGGGGACAGCGCGAAGTCGAGGGACAGACGCCAGATGGAGGGCGCGACGCCGGACCATGCCCAGGAGCGTTCCTCCACAAGGACGGGGGCGCCGTCCGGGCCGTTCCAGCTGAGGGTCTCCTGGAGCCGGCCCTCCCGGCCGTCCACGGCGTCATTCTGTTCGGCCGTGGTGCCGGTGCTGGCGATGCTGCCGTGGTCCGGGCGCCAGACGTACTGACCGGCCTCGCGGGTATACGTGCGCCCGCCCCAGAAATTCACTCCATCCACGTCCTGCAGCGCTACCCCGACGCCCAGGTGCCACCCGTGGTCCAGCGGTTGGTGGTCCGTCACCACGGTTCCAGCCAGGGTCCGGACCGGGTGCAGGTAAGGGCGGGGGGAGGAGACCGCGCGGATATGGCTGCCGTCGTGGTAGTCCGCCACTGGATGGCTGTCGAGGGTGAGGGTGCGGGCGGGCGGAAGGGCGCGGGCCCAGGGGGCTCCGAGCTCGGCGAAGGTTGCCTGCGCTTTGACGGCGCGGGCCATCAGGTCGGTGATGCCCTGGACCACGGGATGCGCGTCGTCGCCCCCGCCCTCCCACGAAATGTATTGTCCGTCAATGGGGGCCGGCGCGGGAGAGGTCCGGATCGCTTCCAGCACGGCGGTGAACGCGCCGGTGTCCTCCAGTGCGCAGAGCAGGGGAGCCCCGGTGGCCCGGGCCTCAAGCAGGTTCTCCAGCAGGTCCGTGCGCGCGTATGTCTCCCGGCGCTCGCCGTCGGGGGCGGTGATCACCACCTCGTCCCGCGTGTAGGAGAGCGTGATATCGCCCAGGGTCCCGTGCACGGTGACGGTGGGGTCCAGCTGTTCGGGGGCGCAGAGCGTGAGGGCGCACAGCAGCGTGGTTCCCTGGGCGGTGCGGACCCGGAGCACCGAGGTGTCATCGCTTTCGGTCTGGTTGGCCCGATACAGGTCCGTCTCCACGGAGGCGACGTCGGCGAGGGTCCGTGCGCCCGCCAGGGACAGTCCCGTGGCAACGGCGTGGGCCAGCGCATTGGTGGCAACGCCATCCACCACATCCACGCCATCCAGGCTGCGCTTTCCTGCCCAGCGTGAGCGCTTGAAATATGCCTGGGTCCTGAGCCACTGGCCGGTGGCGCTGATGCCCAGGACGGTGCCGATCTCCCCGGCAGCCACCGTGTCCCTGATGGCGGGCAGGGCATGGGACCCAAGGCTCTGGAAGCCCACCTGGACCAAGCGGCCATTCTCCCGGGCCGCGGCGAGCACCTGCTCGAACTGGGCCAGGGACGCCACGGGCGGCTTTTCCACGTAGACGTCCATCCCGGCGGCCAGGGCGGCGATGGCCAGCGGGGCATGCGTCTGGATAGGTGTGGCAATGATGACGACGTCGACGCCCGGCTGTGCGGCCAGCAGTCCTTTCAGGTCGGGGAAGACGGCCACCGAAGCGGCCAGGCTGCCGGGCTGCGGCGGGTTGGGATCGGCGACGGCCACCAGTTCCAGGGCGCCCGCCTGTTCAAGCCGAGACAGGTTGGCAAGATGCCGCTCGCCGAAGCCATGCACGCCCACCAGGGCCACCCGCGGGACGGCCGTCGGTGCTGTCTGCTGGTGCGTGGATTCCGCCGAATGCTGTGTGGTCACGTGGGTCCTTGGGAGCAGTTGTAAGACTTGGGAGCAGTTGTAGAACGGGTCAGAATGCCAGCGTCTTGGCCAGGAAATCAAGGGCTTCGTCCTGCATGGCCGCGGTGAAAACGTGCCCGCCGGGCCGGAAGCTGCCCGTGTACCGGCCACTGCCGGCATGCAGGGATTCCAGGATCCGGTGCGCCTGGCGCATCCCGTCCTCCGGAAAGAGCTCGTCGGCCAGGGCGTACTGCACCAGGAACCGGGCGTCTGCTGCGCGGGTTGTGAGTTCCGGCCAGTCGCCCAGCTTCCACAGTCCGGGGGTCTGCAGCAGCCACGAATGGGCGTCCAGATAGGCAGGGAAAAGGGATTCGAACGTGGTCATCATGCAGGTCACCACCGCTGCCCGGATACGCGGACTGAGGACCGAGAGGGCGAGTGAGCGGCCGCCGCCGCCGGAGAAGCCGATGCAGCCCAGCCTGTCCTGGTCCACGTCCGGCAGGGCTGCCAGGATATCGAGTGCCGCAAGGTCGTCATGCGCCACCATGCCGGCAAGGCTGGTGCCCAGGAGGCCGGCGGCTTTGGCAACAGTGTCCTCGTGGAAGCCCGCCGCGGCGTTGTACTGGTCGGCATCGGAGGGTACGACGCCGTCCTCCCGCCACTGCGCCTGCCTCGCCGCTGTCGCCGAGGCTGTCCGCCATGGGGGAGTTGAAAGGTCGAATTTGCGGCTTCCCCAGCCGAACGTGTCATGGGCCAGGACCGCGAAGCCGCGCCGTGCGATGTCAGTGGCCAGGGCGCGGCCATCGTAGTGGCCGGCGCGGGCGGCCGCCGCCGACGGGTGGGTATCCGGTAATTCCACCAGCCGGTCGGCCCCGCCGAACTTGTTTCCGCCATGGCAGTGCAGGGCCAGGATCCCAGGGAGGGGTCCCTTGCTTCCGGCCGGCCGGACCAGCCAGCCCGTTGTCCGCGGCCCGAAGCCCAACTGCCAGCTGAGCTGGGAGGTGGTGGCGCCGTCGTACGTCTCCTCCCAGTGCACCGTCACTGCGGGGAGTGCCCCTCCGCCCGGGACACCCAAGGCGTCCGAGAACTCCTGGGCGGCCGGGGTGGACGCCTCGTGGCGTGGATGCTCACGGACGTAGGCAGGCCAGTCCTCATAGCCGGCGATGGCGCTGGGCCGAACCGCCGGGACATTTGCTGCTCTGGTCCTTGCTGCGGAGGTCACTGTGCCTGCCTCCTTCCGTTGGTGATGCTGGAGCTAACAGTGCGGATGGTCTGGTCAGCCGAGGTTTTGGTTGACCTCGGAGATCAGGCCCTTGGCTGCGTCCTGCGGGGAAATCTTTCCGAAGAGTACATCCGTGTTGTAAAGGTTCAATACTTCCATGGTGGCCGAAGATCCTGCCGGGAACGGCTTGGGGGCCTGGACCTTCAGGGCAGCGATGCGGTCCAGGTATGCCGCTTCCTTCTGCTGGGTTTCCTTCAGTAGGGGAGTGATCCCCGCCTTCAGTTCGGTGTTGGCGGGCATGCCCCGGTCACTCTTGATCTTGGCGGCCGCGTCCATGTTGTTGACCAGGTAATTGATGAACAGGGCCGCTTCCTTGGGCTGGGAGGACTTGGAGGAGATGGCGTACTCCATGGAGGAGCGCAGCCAGGCGCCGGCCTGCTTGCTTTCGCCGGGCAGCTTGGCCATGACCAGGGGTGCGCCGGAGTAGGACGTCATCTGGTTGCTCCAGGAGATCTTCATGCCCTGCTTTCCCTGTCCCATCAGGGTCATTTCCGGCTGCGCGGAGCCGTCCTCCACGGTCTGTGATGCGGAAGGGGCGCCGCCGGTATCCATCAGCTTCTTGTTCAGCTCGAACCACCGTGCCAGGGTGTCCTCGCTGATGCCCATCTTCTTTCCGTCATCCGTGTAGAGGGCCTCGCCGTTCTGGCGTGCCCACACGGCAAGGAAGGAGTCGTTGGACATGGGCGTGGTGCCGAAGGTTCCGGCCGGGGATTTTTGGGTGATCTCGGCCGCGATCCTGGCGTAGTCGTCCCAGGTCCAGGTCTCGTCATCCGGCATCGCCACACCCGCAGCCTGGAACACCTTGGGGTCCAGGACCATGGACATGGAGTTGACGCCTGCAGTGATGGTGTACTGCTTGCCGTTGATCTTGCCCAGGTCCACGGTTCCCTCCGCGAACTTCGAGGTGTCGATCTGGTCCTTGACCTTGTCCAGGTCCAGCAGTACTCCGCGGCTGGCGTACTCGCTGGGGTAGGCGCCGCTCATGGCTATGACGTCCGGCGTGGTTCCGCCGGCGATCTGGGTGGCCATCTTGTCCCAGTAGGAGCTGTATTCGGTGTTTTCGCCCTGGACCCTAATGGTGGGGTTGGCGGCTTCGAAGGCTTTGATAACCTCCATGGTGGTTTTCGCCCTTGAATCATTGCCCCACCAGGCGAAGCGGATGGTGACAGGGTCTTCAGCCGTTCCCACCTTTGCGGCCTGCTGGCTGCTGCCGCAACCTGTCAGTGCCAAGGTGAGTGCGGCAACAACGCCGGTAACGCCCATGACGGATTTCTTGAGACCAAACTTCATTGGTTGTGCCCCTCGGCTTGTTGGTTTGGGGTGGCGTGACGCCGGTAACAGAAAGCGTTTTCTCAAAAACTAACAAAGGGCTATACAGGAGTCAAGAAAGCGTTTACTTTGGTACGGAGCCGCAATTTCAAACGGCACTTCCGGCCCCGGATCCTGCACCCCCGCAAGGCGGCAGCAGAACTTGTGCGGGAAGCGCCCGATCCCCCATCGCCTGGCGATGACCGCAACGTGGAGGCCACGATGACCAAAGGAGACCACATGGCCGCAAAACACCTCTCCAGGACGCTGCGTCCGGCCCCGGCGCCGGCCGCAGTGCCCCTGGCCCCCCGGACGGAGCAGCTCCTGTGAGCGCCATCAGCGAACTCAGCTCCATTACCCGGAAGAAGGGCAAGGCCACCCCGGAGGAGAAGAAAGCGAACAGGCGGGACAACAAGGCTGCCTACATCTTCCTGCTGCCGTGGCTGGTGGGCCTGGTGGCCATCACCATCGGACCAATGCTGATGTCCCTTTACCTTTCCTTCACGGACTACAACCTGCTCCAGCCCCCGGAATGGACCGGGCTGGACAACTTCACCCGGATGCTCAGTGACGCCCGGCTGCACAACTCGCTGCGGGTCACGTTCACCTATGTCTTTGTCGGTGTGCCGCTGCAGCTCGCCGTGGCGCTGCTCATTGCGCTCGTCCTGGACAAGGGCCTTCGCGGCCTGCCGTTCTACCGCTCGGTGTTCTACCTGCCGTCCCTCCTGGGCGGCTCGGTTGCCGTTGCCATCCTCTGGAAGCAGATCTTCGGCACCACCGGCCTGGTGAATCAGGTCCTGGCCATGTTCGGCATCCAGGGGCCGGGGTGGATCTCAGACCCCGGCACCGCATTGGGATCGATCATCCTGCTGCACGTCTGGACCTTCGGCGCCCCGATGATCATCTTCCTGGCAGGCCTGCGGCAAATCCCCACCATGTACTACGAGGCTGCAAAAGTGGACGGCGCCACCACCCTTCAGCAGTTCTGGCGGATCACCATGCCGATGCTGAGCCCGATCATCTTCTTCAACCTGGTGCTGCAGATCATCGGTTCCTTCCAGTCGTTCACCCAGGCGTTCATCGTCTCGGGCGGCAACGGCGGGCCTTCAGACTCCACGATGTTCTTCACGCTGTACCTCTACCAAAAGGGCTTCGGCCAGTTCGACATGGGCTACGCATCAGCCATGGCGTGGGTGCTGCTGCTCATCATCGGCGTGTTCACCGCCATCAACTTCATCGCTTCTAAGTATTGGGTTTTCTATGACGACTAAGCTTGAGACGCTGCCCACCCCGGAGAAGAAGTCCGAGGGCGCCGGCAAGCCTACCGACCGCAAGCGCAGGGTCCGCGAGTCCCGTGGAACGCTGGCCTTCAGCCGGGCCCAGCGCGGTAAATCGCTCATGAAGCATGGCATCCTGATCCTGGCCGGCGGGTTGATGATCTACCCGCTCCTGTGGATGGTGGTGTCCTCCCTGCGTCCCAACGAGCTGATCTTCCGTGAGCCGGGCCTCTGGCTC
The DNA here is from genome assembly GCF_001428075.1 of Arthrobacter sp. Soil764. Classification (GTDB taxonomy): domain Bacteria; phylum Actinomycetota; class Actinomycetes; order Actinomycetales; family Micrococcaceae; genus Arthrobacter. The sequence continues at coordinate 92,006 of NZ_LMSI01000001.1, forward strand.
AACAGCCTGGAAATGAGCAATTACACCTCCGGCTGGTCAGCGCTGACGCACCCCTTTGGCCACTACATGCTGAACTCGGCCATCGTGGTGATCGGTTCCATCCTGGGGAACCTGGTTTCCTGCTCCATGGCGGCCTACGCCTTCGCCCGGCTGCAGTTCACCGGCAAGAAGCTGTTCTTCGGCATCATGCTGCTGACCATCATGCTGCCGTTCCATGTGGTCATCGTTCCGCAGTACATCCTGTTCTCGCAGATCGGCTGGGTGAATACCTTCTGGCCGCTGCTGGTGCCCAAACTGCTGGCCACGGACGCGTTCTTCGTGTTCCTCATGGTGCAGTTCATCCGCGGCATTCCGCGCGAACTTGATGAAGCGGCGCGCATCGACGGCGCCGGCCATCCGCGGATCTTCCTGCGGGTCATCCTGCCGCTGATGGTGCCGGCCCTGGCCACCACCACCATCTTCACGTTCATCTGGACCTGGAACGACTTCTTCGGCGCCCTGATCTACCTCACGGATCCGGACATGTTCACCGTTCCGGTGGCACTGCGGGCCTTCGTGGACTCACAGTCGGCTACCAGCTGGGGTTCGCTGTTCGCCATGTCCATCGTGTCCCTGCTGCCGGTGTTCCTGGTGTTCCTCTTCGGCCAGCGGTTCCTCATCAAGGGCATCGCCACCACCGGCATCAAATAAGCGGCGGCATGCCCTAACCGGGCGCAAACCCCCAATGATGAACGGCCCGTCCCCGTGGCGGGCCGTTCGTCGTGGTGGCCCCAAACAACCGCTCAATTTTCATGGCAGCACCATCTTGTAATACAAGTAAGTCACTTGTAGTCTTAGTATCAGAAAGCGCTTTCACAGCTTTCGGCCAGACTTCTGCTGGCGTCAGCCGCCCTCCCCACAACAACCCGCACCTGGATCAACGAAGATCGGAGTACACAGTGCCGCTTTTTCCCCGTCCTGCGTCTGCTGCCAAGCAGTCTGCAGGGGCACCCGCATCAGGCACCAGCCGCCCGCCCCGCATTGGCCGAACCCGTAAAGCCGGCGCTGTTGCCGCCGCAGTCGCCGCCGTCATGGCGCTTAGCGCCTGTGGCGGGGGAGCAGCCCCGCAGAACGCCGACGGGACTGTGGAGCTTCGTTTCTCCTGGTGGGGCGGCGACAAGCGCGCCCAGCTGACCCAGGAGGCCATCAAGCAGTTCGAAGCCGAAAACCCCAAGATCAAGGTCAAGCCCGAGTTCGGCGACTGGAGCGGTTACTGGGACAAGCTGGCCACCCAGGTGGCGGCCAATGATGCCCCGGACATCATCCAGATGGACGAGAAGTACATCACGGAGTACTCCAGCCGCGGTGCCCTTCTGGACCTGTCCAAGTACGAGATCGACACCTCCAAGCTGGACGAAGCGGCGCTGAACGCCGGCAAGGGCGAGAAGGGGCTGACCGGGATCGCCGCAGGCATCAACGCCGCCACCATCCTGGCCAACCCCGCCGTTTTCCAGGCTGCCGGAGTGCCGCTCCCGGACGACTCCAAGTGGACATGGGACGACTTTGGCCGGATCGCCGCAGAGATCACCGCCAAGTCGCCCAAGGGAACCTATGGCGCGGCAGCCTACGGAACCGATGAGGCTTCCCTGGGGGTTTGGCTCCGGCAGAACGGCAAATCGCTGTACACCTCCGATGGCAAGCTGGGCTTCGAGCCGGGCGACATCGCCGAGTGGTGGGCCTTCCTGAAGCAGCTGAGCCAGAAGAAGGCGGTGCCGTCCGCGTCCGAGGTGGTGGAAGCCGAGGCTGCACCGCTTGACCAGAGCGGCTTGGCCACGGGCAAGAACGGTATGGCCTTCTGGTGGTCCAACCAGGCTCCGGCCCTCGAAAAGGCAAGCGGCGGGGACCTGAAGATCCTGCGGTTCCCCACCAAGACCGGCTCTGCTGATGATGCGGGCCTTTGGTACAAGGCCTCGCAGTTCTGGTCCGCCTCCTCGCGCACCAAGCACCCGCAGGAAACGGCCAAGTTCATCAACTTCCTGACCAACAACGTCAAAGCAGGAGAGGCCCTCCTCGCCGACCGCGGTGTGTACCCCAACTCCGAGGTGCGGGCCGCGATCCAGCCGAAGCTGACCCCGGCCGACGTCAAGGTGGTCACCTTCATTGACCAGATCAAGGATGAGCTCGGCGAGGCGCCGGCGCCGCCGCCGAAGGGTGCAGGAGCCATCCAGGAAATCATCAAGCGGTACACCTCGGAAGTCCTGTTCGAACGGCTGTCTCCAGAGGACGCAGGCAAGAAAGCGACCGATGAGATGAAGTCCGCCATCAGCAAATAGTCTTCACCCCGCCAACACGGCTCCGGGCGGTCTGTATGGTGCCTCCTCATCACAGACGTCCGACGGCGGGTGGCAGCTCTGCCCCGGAAGGAACCACTGGTTCCTTCCGGGGCAGAGCTGTTTAAGGGGGGCCCTCCGAAACGGGGCACTTTGACACGGACTCGCCGGCCGCCGTCGTGATTTGTGCAGAAGGCGTGCCCAAAGTGCCCCGGGACGGATGGGGAAGGAGGCACCAAGGGCGGTGCCGCCCCCGGACTCTTGTGGAGCAGGGTGCCTATGCCTCCGCAATAACCGCTACGCCGCCCGCGGGAACGGTGCCGGAGAATGTTTCGCCGGCCAGCAGGTCGGTGCCGGCGGCAGACACTGAAGCGTCCGAACGGGTGTGGTTGATCGCGAACAGATAGCTCTGCCCGTCTGAGGAAAACCGGCGCACCAGCTCCACCCCGGGATCGGCGGCGGCAACAGGGGAGACGCCGGACTCGGCCAGTAACTTGTCCAAGACAGCTTCAATCCCGTCCGGATCGGGGAAGGTGGCCAGATACCAGGCGGCGCCGTTGCCCACAGCGTGCCGGGTGAGGGAGGGGACGCCCTCCAGCGGGTACCCGGTAAAGAACTGCACCGCCTCCGCACCGGCCAGGTGGACGTGCTCGCTCCAGATCGAAGACACCGTGCCGTCGCTCAGCTTCAACCGGGAACCGGCAAGGAGGGGGTGGAACTCCTCAACCCGCACCCCCAAAAGATCCCGGAAGGCGCCGGGATAGCCGCCCAGCCGCACACGGTCCTTTTCGTCCACAATGCCGCTGAAGTAGCTGACCAGCACCGAGGCGCCGGCCGAGGCGGCTGCGGCAATGTTGGCTGCGGCATCATCAGTCACGGAGTACAGCGTGCACACGAGGACCAGGTCATACCCCTCCAGTGAAGCGGAAGGATGAACCAGGTCCACGGAAATCCCGCGGAGGAACAATGCTCGGTGGAAGGCGCGCAGGAGGTCCAGGTACTTCACGTCGATGCTCGGCTTGGAGTCGATTTCGGCGGCCCACCATGCCTCGTAGTCAAAGACAATCGCGGCGCGGGACTGGACCCGCGAACCGCGCACAGGCTCGAGCCGTTTCAGCGCAGCACCGAGCTCCACCACCTCACGCCACACGCGCGTCTCGCGGCCGCCGTGCGGCACCATGGCCGAATGGAATTTCTCGGACCCGGCAAAGCTCTGCCGCCACTGGAAGAACATCACGGCGTCCGTCCCACGGGCCACGTGCGCCAGCGAATTGCGCAGCATCTCACCCGGCATCTTGGGCTGGTTGCGCGGCTGCCAGTTGACGGCCGACGTCGAATGTTCCATCAGGATCCACGGGTCGCCGCCCGCAATGCCCCGGGTGAGGTCGGCGCTGAACGCGAGTTCGATCTGCCGTTCGGGATCGGCGGCCACCAGGTAGTGGTCGTTGGCGATGACGTCCAGGTCCTTGGCCCAGTCGAAGTAGTCCATGGACTTGGTGGCACTGGACGCCATCAGGTTGGTGGTGCAGGGGATGTCCGGGGTCACCTCGCGCAGGACGGCCACGAGTTCGCGGTAGTAGTCCATCAGCGCCCAGGAGTTGAACCGCTGGAAGTCCAGCTGCTGCCCCGGGTTGAGGGTGGACGGCGCAACGGAGGGCGGCAGGATTTCGTCAAAGGAGCCGTAGTTCTGGGACCAGAATGCCGTGCCCCAGGAGGCGTTGAGCGCATCGATGCTCCCGTACCGGCGTTCCAGCCAGGCCCGGAAGGCGGCGGCGTCCTCGTCCCCGTAGAACTCGGAGACGTGGCACCCCAGTTCGTTGTCCACGTGCCACAGCGCCAGGGCCGGATGGTCCTTGTACCGTTCCGCGAGGGCGCGCGTGATCCCCGCGGCATAGCGGCGGTAAACGGCCGACGACGGCGTGTAGTGCCGCCGCGAGCCCGGCCCCAGCACGGTTCCGTCGGCCGTGACCGGCAGGATCTCCGGATGCTTGCGGGCCAGCCATGCGGGGGGAGCGGCGGTGGCGGTGGCCAGGGCCACCTTCACCCCGATGCCGGCCAGGTTGTCCATCACCTCGTCCAGCCAGCCGAAGTCGTAGTGCCCCTCGGAGGGTTCCAGCAGCGCCCAGGAGAAGATCCCCACGCTGAGGAAGTTCACCCCCGCTTCCCGCATGAGCTCCAGGTCCTCCAGGCGGACACTGGTTGGCCACTGCTCGGGGTTGTAGTCGCCACCGAAACCGATGCCCTGGACCTTGGTCCAAACGCTGGCTGGCGTGGTGGTTTCCTGCTCTGTCATGGGACTCCTTTGTCTGTTTGGGGCAGAAACTCGATCTGACATCAGACCTTTGGAAAACGCTTGCCCAAATCTGGGAATGCGGATATTGTATCGTTTCAGAAGCCGTGTAAGCCAGCTCACTACTCATGTTGTAGGCAGAGAAAAGGCAAAGCACCCATCGAGCAAGGAGGCTCCCGTGATCAACAGAAGGCATTTCCTCACTACCGTGGCCATCGGCACCGCATCTGCCGCAGCCCTGTCGGCCTGCGGCAACGGATCCAGCTCTTCCGGCCAGACCGGATCCGCTGATAAGCCCGTCACCATCAACTACACCTGGTGGGGCAACGACGACCGCGCCGAGCGCACCCGCAAAGCCATCGCCCTCTTCGAATCGAAGAACCCTGACATCAAGGTCAACGGCAACTTCACGGACTTTGCCGGCTACTGGCAGAAGCGTGCCACCGAGGCTGCCGGCGGCGGCCTGCCGGACGTCATGCAGTGGGACCTGTCCTACCTGCGCGACTACGGCCAGCGCAACCAGCTCCTTGACCTGGGCACCGTGAAGATCAACACTGACGCGTTCGAGAAGTCACTCCTGCCGTCGGGCCAGATCAAGGGAAAGCAGTACGGCATCCCCACGAGCACCAACGCCTTCGCCGTCTACTATGACCCGGCCAAGCTCTCATCGCTGGGCATTGCGGAGCCCACAGGCAAGTGGACGTACAAGGAATTCAACGAGTTCCTGACCCAGGTGGGGGCCAAGAGCAACGGTGCCCTCTACGGCGGCACCGACTACACGGGCGTCTGGTGGATGTTCAACATCTGGCTGCGCCAGAACAAGATCCAGGCCTTCACCTCCGAAGGCAAGCTGGGCTTCAGCAAGGACGACCTGAAGAAGTGGTGGAACCTGACCGCAAACCTGCGGGGCACCGGTACCATCATCCCCGAGGACCGCGTGACCCAGCTGGCCCCGAAGTCGCCGTTCGGCTCCAACGCCACTGCCACCGAAGTCACCTGGGACAACTTCATGGCCGGCTACCTGGGGGACAGCGGGGCCAAGGAACTCAAGCTTGTCCCGGTTCCCTCGGATGATCCGGACAACCTGGGCCTGTTCCTCAAGCCCTCCATGCTGATGGTGGCCAGCGCCAAGACCAAGTTCAAGGACGCCGCCGCACGGTTCATCGACTTCATGGTTAACGACCCCGAGGTGGGCCAGATCTTCAAGACCTCCCGCGGCGTCCCCGCCTCCAAGACCCAGCGCGACGGCACCACCTTCGAGGGCACCGACAAGCTCGTGGTGGATTACGAGAAGTCCATTGAGAAGTACCTCAAGGACGCCCCCGAGCCGCCCATCGTCGGGTTCGGCACTCTCGAAGCCTCCTTCAAGCGCATCGCTTCGGACCTGAACTACGGCAAGCTCACCATCGACGGTGCAGCAGACGCCTGGTTCAAGGAAGCCGAAGACCTCATCAAGCAGAACGCCTGATAGGCACCATGCCCTCCCATCCAGGTTCCACGACTGACGGAATGAACTCGTGACTCAAAGCCCAACTCTGAGCAGGCGTTCGGCGTCGTCCACGCCCCCGCTGCCGCGCAAATCGCGGCAGCGGGGCACGGACGCCCGTGCCGGCTACACCTTCCTGCTGCCTTGGCTGCTGGGATTCATTGCCCTCACGGTTGGGCCGATGATCTCCTCGCTCTACCTGTCCTTCACCAACTACAACCTGTTCGAGCCGCCCAAGTGGATCGGCCTGGACAACTACACCACCCTGTTCCAGGACGAACGCTTCCTGCAGTCGGTGGGCGTGACCGTGGGCTACGTGGTCTTCGGTACGCCACTGAAGCTCGCAGCCGCGCTCGCGGTGGCCATGCTGCTCAACAGCAAGCGCCGCGGCCAGGGCTTCTACCGCTCCGCCTTCTACGCACCCTCCCTGATCGGTGCCTCCGTCTCCATCGCCATTGTCTGGAAGGCCATGTTCGGCGATTCCGGCCCGGTGGACCAGGGCCTGTCCTTCTTCGGGATCAACCTTGGCGGCTGGGTGGGCAATCCGGCCATGACCATGCCCATGTTCATCCTGCTGACGGTGTGGCAGTTCGGCGCCCCGATGGTGATCTTCCTGGCCGGCCTCAAGCAGATCCCCGGCGAACTGTACGAGGCAGCGTCGATGGACGGCGCCGGCCCGGTGCGGAAGTTCTTCAACATCACCTGGCCCATGCTCTCCCCGGTGATCTTCTTCAACCTGCTGATGGAAACCATCCACGCATTCCAGATCTTCGCGTCGGCCTACATCATTTCCAACGGTGAAGGCGGCCCCGCCGGCTCCACCCTCTTCTACACCCTTTACCTGTACCTGCGGGGCTTCAGCGATTTCCGGATGGGCTACGCTTCGGCCATGGCCTGGCTGCTGGTGATCGTGGTGGGCATCATCACCCTGATCTTCTTCCGCACGTCCAAGTCCTGGGTCCACTACAGCGGTGATTCACGATGACAACCATGGCAACACCCACCCAGTCCACCCCCGACTCCGCCGCCCCGGCCTACAACCCGAAATCCGAATCCACCGGGACCAAGCGGGCCAAGAGCGTCATCTTCCACATCGTGGCCCTCGCCCTGACCGCCATCGTGCTCTACCCCGGCCTGTGGATGATCGCGTCGTCCTTCAAGCCCAACTCAGAAATCGGCGGCCAGAACACGTCGCTGTGGTCCAACAACTTCAGCTTCGACAACTTCGTCACCGCGATGGACGGGATCGGCGGGGTGTCTACCCTGCAGTTCTTCACCAACTCATTGATCCTGGCCATCGGCGCGGTGGTGGGGACCGTCCTGTCGGCGAGCGTGTCGGCATACGCGTTCGCCCGGATCAACTTCCCCGGCCGCAGCGTCTTCTTCGGCATGATGATCGCCACCCTGCTGCTGCCCTTCCACGTGGTGATCATCCCGCAGTACATCGTGTTCCAGCAGCTGGGCCTGGTGGACACCTATGTGCCGCTGCTGATCGGCAAGTTCCTGGCGGCGGACGCGTTCTTCGTCTTCCTCATGGTCCAGTTCATGCGCGGACTGCCCGCGGAGCTGGATGAGGCGGCGAGGATCGATGGCGCCGGACACGCACGGATTTTTGGTTCCATCATGCTGCCGCTGATGAAGCCGGCCCTGATCTCCACCTCGATCTTCTCCTTCATCTGGAGCTGGAACGACTTCCTGGGCCCGCTGCTGTACCTGAACACCCCTGACAAGTACCCGCTGCCGCTGGCCCTGCGGCTCTTCGTGGACCAGACCCAGTCCTCGGACTACGGCGCCATGATCGCCATGTCCGTCCTGGCCCTGCTGCCCGTGCTGATCTTCTTCCTGATCTTCCAGCGGTACATTGTTGAAGGCGTCTCCACCCAGGGCCTCAAGGGCTAGCGGAAACGAGACAGAAAATGAGCGTCATGGACAGCACCACGCCCGCATCCAGCCACGAGCCCATCCCGGTGAACCGGTTCGCCCTGTTCTCCGAAACCCTCCTGGCGGGGGTGCTGGTGCTGGTGCTGTCCATCCCGCTGGTCACCATCCCCGCCGCCTACGCGGCCGGCACCGCCCACCTTGAGCGGCACCTGAACGGCCGGGACGATTCCGTCCGCGGCCTCTGGAGCCTGTTCAAGGCTGCCCTGCCGGGCAGCTGGAAACTGGGGCTCACCACTGCGGCAGCCGCCGTCGTAACTGTCCTGAACCTTCTGCTCGCATGGGTGGGGCAGCTGCCGGGCCGCGGGCTGGTCCTTCCCGCCACGCTGCTGCTTGCCGCCGGCGCAGCCATCCTGCTGCTCCGCACGGCATCCGCATGGTCCGATTTCTCCGGCATCGGAAGCACCGGCAATGACACATGGCACCGGGCCCTCCAGACCGGCCAGGCAATCTCGCTGCGCGACTGGACCGGCTCCCTGCTGATCGCCGCCGCGCTGTTCGGCGCCGTGGTGTTCGTCTGGATGCTCGCCGCACTTTTCGTTGTGGTTCCCGGCACCCTGATCCTGGCTGCAGCCGCAGTGAAGCTGCGCTCCCACCGCCACCGCAACTGACTGTGCCTTCCCGCCGCACGCGTTCCGCCCCGGACACCCGTCCCGGGACCAGCCAGCCGCGCTGGTACCACCCCTTAAAGCAGCACAACTACCGGCTGTTCCTGGCCATGCAGCTGGCCGGCAGCCTTGGTGTCTGGATGCAGCGCCTGGCCCAGGACTGGCTGGTGCTGCAGCTGACCGGAAGCCCCGCCGCGGTGGGTGCCGCCGTCGCCCTCCAATTCCTGCCCATGCTGGTGGTGGGGCCGCTCGCGGGACTGGTGGTGGACATCTTCCCCAAGCGCCGCATCATGATGGTGTGCCAGTCAATCATTGTCCTGCTCGGTGTGGGGCTGGCCGCGTGGGCCGCGAGCGGCACCATTACCGTGTGGGTGGTCTACGCCAGCTGCATTGCCCTGGGCATCACGGCAGCGGTGGACCAGCCCACCCGGCAGGTCTTTGTCAACGAAGTGGTGGGCGACGCCGGACTGCGGCCCGCGATCGGACTCAACAACGCGCTGTCCCAACTGGGTGCCATGGTTGGGCCGGCACTGGGCGGGATCCTGATCGCACAGGCGGGACCTGCGGCAGCCTTCGCTTCAAACGCGCTGATCGGTGTGCTGGTGCTGGGCATGATCGCCGCCATCCGTGTGCAGGAACTGCATCCGGGTACGCCGGCAGAGCGGGGGCGCGGGCAGGTGCTGGCCGGTTTCCGGTATGTCCGGGAACGGCCGCGGCTGCTCCTCCTCATCCTGCTGGCAGGGCTGCTGGGTGCCTTCGGCATGAACGGGCCCGTGGTCCTCGCCGCCTTTGCCGAGCGCGTGTGGCACAACGGCGTGGAAGGTTTTGGGCTGTTCAACACCGTCAGTGCCCTTGGGGCACTGGCAGGCGCGCTCCTTGCGGCCCGGCTGGGGAACATGGGCCGCAAGGGCATCGTGGCTGCGGCGGGTCTCTTCGGGCTGTCCCAGCTGGTGGCCGCCCTCATGCCCAACCTGGTGCTGTTCGTGGCCATGCTGGTGGTGGTGGGCATCATGACGCTTTTGTTCCTGACCAGCGCCGCCACCGCCGTCCAGCTCGAGGCGGGGCCCGCCATCCGCGGCCGGGTCATGGCGCTGTACCTTCCGCTCCTGCTGGGCGGCCATGCCTGCGGGGGACTCTTGGCGGGCTGGCTTACCGAACAGTTCGGCGTCCGCGCTGGCCTGGTGGTCACCGGCGGCCTGGGGATGCTCTCCGCGGCCGTGGTGGGCCTGCTGCTGTGGTGGCACGGGCGACGGCAGGGGGATTCTGCGCCAGCGGAGGCTTAGGCGGGCGTGAACGTCCACGTTCCGGTGTGCACCCGGAAGTCGCGCGTGGCCCCTGCCCCTTGATGGTCACCTGAAGCGGAACGCACGACGGCGGCATCCGCCCCGGGCCCCTTGACCCCGTAAGTGCCGGCGGGCAGCCGGACGGTGGCCGTAACCCCGGGTGGAATGGTGCACTCCAGCTCCACCTGTCCGCCGCGGCGCTGCCACCCGGCGTGCACATATCCGTTGCCTACCGGGACGCTGCCGCAGGCGTGCTCCAACCGGCACAGCGGCGGCTCGATCAGCACCTCGTTACCGCCCGGCACGCTGAACCGGACTCCGAGCAGGTGTTCTAGGATCTCCTTGAGCACTGCGGCGGACCAGGCGTGCGACTGGCTGTAGTCGCTGCCGTCCGCCAGGTCCCACGCCTCCCAGGTGAAGGTGGCGCCGCGGCCCAGGAGCTGCGCCCAGCCGGGCTGATCCTTGCTGGTGAGAAGGTCCAGCACGGCATCCGTCATCCCTTGACCCAACAGCGCACGGACCAGCCGGTGCACGGTCATGGGGCCCTGCCGCATGCCCATTCCGGCAAGCCTGGCGGCGTCCGCGGCGGCGCACGCTGGCTCGGTGATCCCCAGCGACAGGGGGAAGGAGGTGGCGTGCTGGGAGGCGTGGGAGCTGGGCGTCCCGTCCGCGTGCAGCCCGTCCACCATAACTCCGTTCACCCGCAAGCGCGTGCGGACGCCGGCTGCCAGTGCGCGGGCAGCGGCGGCGTAGCGGGATGCCGCTTCCTCATCACCTGCCGCGCCGCAGAGCCGGGCCGTGGACACCAGCGCGGAGTAGGCCTGGGCATTGACAGTGGTTTTGGCCGCACATTCCATGTCGTAGCCGAACCGGCCGGGCGTCGGCCAGTCCACGATGCCGTGCAGGTAGGGGCCGGAGCCGCCGCCCAGGTTGGTGACCAGTCCCGCCGTCGGGCCCTCCGCGGGAATGTAGCGCAGGGCATAGTCCGCCGTGTCACGCAGGTGCGGCAGCAGTTCCCGGGCCAGGGCAAGATCGCCGGTGCGCAGGTGGTACTCCTCCGCCCATTCCGGCAGCATCAGGGAGAAATCGGGGATGTCGCGTTTGCCGTCACCGTTGGGATAGACGGCGTTGTAGCGACCCTTCTCCTCCCCGGCGCTCCAGTAGCGGCGGGCGGACCAGGCGAACTCCCGCAGCGCCTGCGCCGTAAAGGCGTGTTCGCCGAACAGCGCCATGGTGGCATAGGAAATGTTGGCGGCATCGGCCAGGAACTGTCCCTTTTCGCGGGTGGGGGTATCGACGAACTGTTCCTGCACGCCGTACAGCGCAGAATCGCGGAGCAGCCCGAAGACGGAGTCCAGAACCGGGTCCGAGCTGCTGAAGCTGCCCTCGCCGGGATGGCCGGCGTGGACGGTGGAGGCGCCAACGCGTGAGACCTCCGCGGCGTCCACGCCCGGGAGCTCCAGGTAGCGGAAGCCCAGGTGCACGGAGGCCCGGTAGTGCTGCAGCCCTGAGGCCTGGGTGTAGGGGAAGGACATGTCGGTGTTCTGGCTGGCGGTCTTCCCGGCGTCCACCCGGCCGTCGGAGCCCAGCGCGTAGCCGGCGCGGAGCATGACGGTGCGCCCTGGCACGCCGTCCAGGAAATCAATTTCGGGCCTCGCAGGGATGACCTGGCCGAAGTCCGCCACCATGGTGCCGTCGCCGGCGGTCAGGAACTGCTGCGGCGCCACGAACCGGCCTGAAAGGAATGTCCTGCGGGGGTGCAGCCGGGGAAAGTCCGACGACGGATGGCGGCCTGGGATGATGGCGGCCGGCAGGTCGGCGGCGGCGTTAAGGGACGCCGCAGCCTCCCCGTCCAGGTGCTCCACCGGATCGCCCTCATCGTTGCGGTAGCCCGACTGGCGGTACGGGGCTTCGCCGGCGGTCCAGTCCGGGCCGGACGTGAGGACCTCGCGGCGCCCGTCGTCGTAGTCCACGGTGAGCCGGACCAGCAGGCCCGGAATGCCGGCGGCACGGCCCTGGCCCGGGCCGTACCAGTGGAGCAGGGCCGTCACCGGCACGGGCGTGTCCGCGGGGTGTTGGGCGAGGACCTCCGTGAGATCGGCGGCGTCGTAATAGCCTTCACCGGGGTAGCCAAACGAGGTGGTGCTGAGGCAGGGTGTCCCGGCGACGGAGAGCTGGGCGTGGTGGTGGGCTGCGGCGTAGAGCCGGGCCCGCCGCACTGTCCCCGTGAGCTTCAGGGTGCTCCGGAATAGGGTCCACTCATCGGGCTGGCGGTGTGCCGTGGTCCGTGACCAGTGCGACAGGGAGGCCAGGGCCAGCTCACTGCCGGCGTCAAAACGGTGGTCCAGCAGGAATTCTTCCCGTTCGCCCGGCGTCTCTTGCTTGATACCGGTGATGCGCAGCGAGGCGTACTCGGCCTGGCTTCGCGGGCCCTGGTGCAGGGCAATAGTGCCCGCGGGGACTTGGTCAGCGGACTGTTCAAGCGGCTCATCAACCGCCAGCAGTTCCATACCGTCGACGGACACCCGGATGGTCCTGCCGTCATCGCTCACGGCAAGGTGCCGCCACGCACCGGACGCGGCGCAGGTGGCTTGGGCGCTGGCCAATACCGGGGTTTCCGGAGCGGCGGGGCCCGGGATCTCCCAGGCCGGAGCGTGACGGAGCGATACCTGTCCGTCGGCGCCCAGCTCCAGCAGCAGGCCGGTTCCGGGGCCGCTGCTGCGCAGGAGCACGCCAGCGCGGCCCATCACGGGGCGGAGCCGGGCCTCCAGCTGAAAGCTGCGGAGCCCGGGGCAGGGGACTGGCAGGAAGGGGGACCCGGCCACCCGGAGCGCGCCGTTAAGTATTTCCAGCGGAGCACGTCCACCCGGCGCCCGGCCCATCCAGCCGGCCTGCCAGGAACTGTCAGTCAGGCCTGTGCTGAAGGGCTGCAGGGCAGACCAGGAACCGGTCACTCCGGCTCCGTCCCGGATGCGCACGCGCCAGGCGTAGTCAGCATCGTCGTCCAGCCGGGAACCGCCAAACGGAATGCCGCGCTGGCAGGATGATGCCACCGGTCCCGACATCCACAAAACCGTGCCCTGGGCGTCCTGTACCTCAAGCTCATAGCCTGTTTGCCGCGCAAGGGCTGGATCGCCGTCGTCATCCATGCCCAGCTGCCAGCTGAATGCAGGGGAGGGGGCTGCGGTCAGGCAGGACGCAAGCCCGTCCGTCAGGAGGTTGGCCGCGTGGAGCTGGCCGGCTTCCGGTTCCTGCGCTGCCATCAGGAGGCGGGCAGCTCGAAGGCAACCGGGGCGGCTGCAGCCCAGGGGAGGCCCAGTTCGCTGAACGTGGCATGCTGCCGGCCCGCGCGCTCCAGGGCGTCCTCAATGCCCACCACCACGGCGTGCGCTGCGTCGCCTTCGCCTTCCCAGTGGACATGTGCGGGATCGATGGGGGCAGGAAGGGGCGCTGTCCTGACAGCCTCCAGCACCAGCATGAAGGCTCCGCTGTCCACCAGGCTGCTGGTGAGCGGAACGCCGTGCGCCCGGTGGGCCAGCAGGTTTTCCGTCAGGTCGTCGCGGCCGTACGTTTTCTCCGTGCGCCCGGACTCCGTCTCGATGGTGAGCCGGTCCTCTGTGTAGTGGAACACCGCCGTGCCGGCCGAGCCCTGCAGGGTCAGATAGGGCTCCACGGACTCCGACGCGCAGATGGTCAGGGCGCACGTAATGGGCAGGCCGGCCGCGGTGCGGATCCGGATCACGGAAGTGTCATCGGATTCGATGTCGTTGGCGCGGTACAGTTCGGTCTCCACGGAAGCGACGTCCGCCGTAGTGCGCGCCCCGGCAATGCGCAGGGCAGTCGCCACGGCGTGCGCCAGCGGGTTGGTGGCCACACCGTCCACCACGTCCACGCCGTTGATGCTCCGTTTTCCGGCCCAGCGGGAGCGTTTGTAGTAGGCCCTGTCGCGGACCCAGCGCCCGGTGGCGGAGATGCCTTCCAGGGTCCCGATGGTGCCGGCGGCAAGCAGTTCTTCGATGGCCTTCAGGGCGTGCGAGCCGAGGCTCTGGAATCCGATTTGTACCCCCCGGCCGGATGCCGAAGCCGCTGCGCAGAGGCGGTTGAAGTCGGCCAGGGAGGCGACGGGCGGTTTCTCCAGGTACAGTTCCGCATCCGTGGCGAGGGCGGCCAGGGCCAGCGGGGCATGGGTCTGGATGGGCGTGGCCACAATGATCAGGTCCAGGTCCGGGGTGTCCTCCAGGAGGCGGTCCAGTCCCGGGTAGGAAGCGGCCGACGGCGGGACCGTCCCGGGTGCCGGCGGCTGCGGGTCCGCCACGGCAACGAGTTCAACGCTGCCTCCGGCCTGCAGGCGCTCCAGGTTCCGGAGGTGGTGGGTGCCAAAGCCGTGCACTCCCACCAGCGCAACCCGTGCCGCGGATGCCGGGGTGGCCGCTGTTCCGGCCTCGCTGCCGGGGGCTTCCGTTGCCGTTCCCAATGGTTCTCCATTCCGCCCGGGCACCAGCTTTTCGGGTGCCCAATCTTCGCGCCAGCGGGATTTCAGCAAGCGCTTTCCACCAACAAGTGTGCGGCATGCAGCCCTCCGCAGTCCAGCTATGTAACGATTCAAAATTTCGCTTGACCAACGCGTGGCGGTGGGTCTAGATTTTCGAGAAACCGATTACCAGCGTGATGCGGGACACTTTCCGCTTCGCCTCTGCAACGATGGAGAACAGAAGGGAGTCCCGCCATGCTGTCCGGGACCTTCAGTGCGCGTGCCTACTCGTTTTTTGACACCCTCGTCTGGATAGCGGGACTGAACCTGCTGTGGATCGCTTTTACCCTCCTGGGTCTTGGGGTCTTCGGTGCAGGGCCGGCCACTGCCGCCGCCCATATCGCGGTGCGCAAACGGGCGGCGGGTGACGGCGCTCCGCTGCTGCGAAGCTTCGCCGCCGCGTACTTCCGCAACTTCTTCAGGGCGAACCTGCTTTCGCTGCCGCTGATGGGCGTCGCCGCGGCCCTTGTCCTGAACTGGAACTACTTCTCCCGGGGCCCGGGGCTCTTTCCGCAGCTGATGGCCGCCGCGATCTTTGTTGCGGCAATTTTCCTGGCCGGCGCCGCCTGCTACGTGTTCCCCATGTACGCGCGGTATGAGCTGCCCGCACCGCAATACCTGCTGATGTCCTCCCGTTTCGCGGTGCGGCACCTGGCCGGAACGGTCATCCTGCTCTTTGTCACCGCCGCTGTGGTGTATGCCAGCAGCAGCCTGCCGGGAGTGATCCCGTTCTTCAGTGTTGGAGCCTGGCTGTACCTCACGGGCTGGTTGTGCGACCGCTTCTTCGCCGCCAATGACGAATCCGTGGCGGCGGCGGAACCTGGCGTCCATCCCGCTCTCCAGGGAGCTTCCACCGCCTGACTGCTCCCGCACCCCGCGCCTGCTCCTGCCCTCTAGACGCACTGCGGGCCTTGGGCAGGCGCCCGAATCGCCGGGCAAGAAATGAAACGTATCAATCCAAGGGACAGCCAGCCCTTTAAGTACCCCAACGAAGTGGAGTGGAAAAATATGATCCGCAGAAAACTGTCCCTGGCCGCCGCCGTCGTCACCGCCACGGCCCTGACCCTCACCGCCTGCAGCGGGGGTGACACCCCGGCCGCGGACCTCACCTCCGTGTCCATAATGGCCCCGTTCCTCGAGGCACAGCCGCCCGCAGCGGACGGCGCCGTCCAGAAGAAGCTGGAAGAGCTCACCGGCAAGCAGGTCAAGATCAACTGGGCCCCCAACGCGTCCTACGAGGACAAGACCAACATCACCCTGGCGGGTTCGGACATTCCGCAGGTCATGGTCATCCAGGGGAAGACGCCCGGGTTCGTGAAAAATGCCCAGGCCGGTGCCTTCTGGGACCTGACCGACAAGCTGGACAAGTACCCCAACCTCAAGACAACCTTCCCGGACATCCAGAAGAACGCCAGCGTCAACGGCAAGGTCTATGGCGTGTACCGTGGCCGCGCCCCCATGCGTGCGGCCGTGATGTTCCGGCAGGACTGGCTGGACAAGCTGGGGCTGCAGCCGCCCAAGACCACCGAAGACCTGTACAAGGTGGCCAAGGCCTTCACCGAACAGGACCCGGACGGCAACGGCCAGAACGACACCTGGGGCATCACCATCCCCAAGTGGGGTGCGCTGGGCACCAACAGCCCCTACGACCTGATCGAGGAGTGGTACGGCGCCGGCAACCGCTGGACGGAGAAGGACGGGAAGCTGATCCCCAGCTTCGAAACCGACGAATTCCTCGAAGCCGACCGGTTCATCAAGAAGATGGTGGACGAAAAACTCATCAACCCGGACTTCGCCACCTTTGACAGCACCAAGTGGAACGAACCGTTCTTCAACGGCAAGGGCGGCATCATCGTCGACGTCGACTCCCGGGTGAGCGTCCTCATCAACCTGTTCAAGCAGGCGGACCCCAACAACTTCCAGAACAAGGTGGGCTTCGTGGGCAACCTGGAAGGACCCGACGGCAAGCTGCACGCCCACCCCACCGACGGCTACTCCGGATTCCTGGCCATCCCCAAGGCCAGCGTCAAGACCGACGCTGAACTGGACAAGGTCCTGCAGTTCCTGAACACCATGAACGGCAAGGATGTGGCCATCCTCCTGAACAACGGCATCGAGGGCGTGAACTTCAAGGTGGAGGACGGCAAAGCGGCCACCATCAAGCCGGAGACCCCGGAAGGCAAGGCCGTCACCACCGATATCAAGAGCTACGCGCAGCTGGGCATGAATGTTGCGGGCAATGAGTTCTACCCGGTGAAGCAGCCCTCCGACTACGAGCAGCAGGTCTTCGACAAGCGCACCGAGGTGATGGCCGCGGACCTCAAGAGCGCCGTCTACAACCCGGCTGCTCCCTTCGTTTCCCAGACCTACGTGGCCAAGGGTGCCCAGCTGGACAACATCGTGGCGGACGCCCGGATCAAGTACCTGGCCGGCCAGATCGACGAGCAGGGCCTCAAGGACGCCATCAAGCTCTGGGACACCAGCGGCGGCAACAAGGTCAAGGAAGAGATCAACAAGCTCTGGCAGGACAACAAGTAAATGGCAGCCCCTGTCATTGACACCCTCGCCGGGGAGCGGGTGGGCAAAAAGCCGCCCGCCCCCCGGACCGGGGGCAGGTTCTCCGTCCATTTCGCACACTACAAGTGGCTGTACCTGCTGCTCCTGCCGGGCGTGGTGTACTTCGCGGTGTTCCGCTATGCACCCATGTACGGCGTATCCATCGCGTTCAAGGACTACGTCCCGTTCCTTGGCGTGAACGGCAGCCCCTGGGTTGGGTTCCGGAACTTCGAGGATTTCTTCGCCAACCCGGATTTCCCCCGGTTGCTGGGCAACACCCTCATCCTGGCCTTCCTCAACCTGGGCGTCGCCTTCCCACTGACCATCATCCTGGCGCTGCTGCTGAACGAGGTCCGGCTGTCCATCCTCAAACGCACCGTCCAGACGCTGGTGTACATTCCGCACTTCCTGTCCTGGACCATCGTGGCGTCCCTGAGCTTCCTGCTGTTTGCCCTGGACATCGGCCCGCTGTTCCAGTTCCTGAACAACGTCATGGGCACCAACATCGACTTCCTGTCCGACCCCGCCTGGTTCAGGCCCCTGATCGTGCTGCAGGAAATCTGGAAGAACACCGGCTGGGGCACCATTATCTTCCTGGCCGCGCTGTCCACCGTGGACCAGGACCAGTATGAGGCGGCCATCATCGACGGCGCAGGCCGGTTCCGCCGGGTGTGGCACATCACTCTTCCGGCGATCCGGTCCACGATCATCGTGATGCTGATCCTTGCCATCGGGCAGATGCTGAACACCGGCTTCGAACAGATCTACCTGATGACCAACGCCCTTAACCGGGAAGTGGCGGACGTCTTTGACACCTACGTCTACTTCGTGGGCATCACCCAGGGCGCCTACAGCTACTCCACCGCGGTGGGCCTGTTCAAATCCCTGGTGGGCATCGTGCTGATCTTCGGCACCAACTGGCTGGCCAAGCGATTCAACCAGAGCGGACTGTTCTAGCCATGAAAATCCACAACACCCGCGGCGGCCGGATCTTCGATGCCGTCAATTACGCCTTCCTGTCCCTGATCGGCATCATCACGCTGCTGCCGTTCGTCTACGTCTTCGCCGGGTCCTTTGCCACCGAAGCCGAGATCACCCGCCGGGCGTTCTTCGTCTGGCCGGAACAGTTCACCCTGGGCTCCTACGAGTACATCTTCGCCACGCCGGCGTTCGTGCGGGCGCTGGTGACCACCATCCTGGTCACGGCGGTGGGCACCCTCGTCCAGTTGGCCTTCACCGTGACCATGGCCTACCCGCTGGCCAAGAAGACCCTGCGGGGCAGGAACGTCATCCTGTCCCTGGTGGTTTTCGCCATGGTCTTCTCCGGCGGGATGATCCCCACCTTCCTGCTGGTCAAGGACCTGGGCCTGCTCAACTCCTACTGGGCGCTGATCCTGCCTGCGGCCATCAACCCGTTCAGCCTGATCATCATCAAGAATTTCTTCCAGGAACTCCCCGCGGAGCTTGAGGAATCGGCCAAGATGGACGGTGCCACCGAGATCGGGATCCTCTGGCGGATCCTGCTCCCGCTGTCCAAACCCGTGCTGGCCACTTTTGCACTTTTCTATGCGGTGGGCATCTGGAACGACTTCATGTCGCCCCTGCTCTACCTCAGCGACAACTCCAAATGGACCCTCCAGATGTACCTCCGCCAGGTCACCGCTGCCTCGGACCTGCTGGGCACGGGCAACGTGGACCCCAATTACATCCCGCCGGAACAGGGCATCAAGTTCGCCGTGATCGTGGTGGCCACCCTGCCCATCCTCATCTTCTATCCGTTCCTGCAGAAGCACTTCGCCAAGGGCATGCTCATCGGCTCGGTGAAAGGCTGACCATGAAAATTCTGCTGGCCGGAGACTCAACCGTGGCCAACTGCCCCACGCAGGAGTTCCCCATGAGTGGCTGGGGTGCGCACCTGGCCCCTCTCACATACCGGTGGGGCGCTGTGCACAACTTTGCCAAGGGCGGGGCAAGTACGGAATCCTTCCGCGGTGAGGGGCTGTGGGCGGACCTGCTCGCCCAGGCCGGGCCCGGCGACGTGGTGCTGCTCCAATTCGGCCACAACGACCAGAAAAAGCACCACTTCGCTGCCCGCACCGGGTACGCGGCGAACCTGCGGACCATGGTGGGGGAGGTGCGTGCTGCCGGGGCCGCGCCGGTGCTGTGCACCTCCGTGGAGCGGCGGCACTTCCTGGACGCCAGGCACCCAAACGGCCTCCCGGCGTCGGGCGCTGTCCTGGAAGAAAGCCTGGAGGACTATCCGGAAGTGGTCCGCGAACTCGGCCGGGAGTTGGCGGTCCCGGTGATGGACCTGAACGACTGGACCCGGAGCCTGTACCTCCGCCTGGGGCCGGACGAGTCCCGGGAGCTGTTTTGCCACTTCGCGCCCGGGGAGCATGCGCATTGGCCCGATGGCCTGGCCGACGACACCCACTTCTCCCGGCATGGTGCCGCACTGGTGGCCGCCGAGGTGGCCAGGCAGCTTGGTGCCCTGGGATACGGCGGCTCCAGCGCAGAGCCCGGCACCAAGGAGTTAAGCACGACGGCGGGACGCGGCTAGGTGGGCGCAACACGTTTGGAGACGGGGACCCTTTACAGCAACCCACTGGCAGGACCTGGTGACGTGGCCGGATGGGTGGCCGAAGGACCGGTAAGCGTCGGAAGCCACGAAGGAGCCCTGGAACTTTCCGCCGCGCTGGATGACCAGGAATTCGGCGACCATGCGCACTGGACGTTCTGGTGCCCGGTGGAATTCCCGGACGGAATCCGCATCGGCTGGGACTTCCTGCCGCTCGCGGAGCCCGGCCTGGCCATGCTGTTCTTTGCAGCCGCGGGACACCAAGGGCTGGACCTCTTCAGCCCTGCCCTGGCACCGCGGACGGGCTACTATCCCCAGTACCACTCGGGCGACATCGATGCCCTGCACGTCTCCTATTTCCGGCACAAGTACCCATCAGAGCGTGCCTTCCGCACCTGCAACCTGCGCAAGAGTGCGGGCTTCGAGCTCGTGGCGCAGGGCGCGGACCCGTTGCCGCCCACTGAGGACGCCGCCGGCTTCTACCGGCTGGAAGTAGTGAAGGACGGGGCCCGGGTGGCATTTTCCATCAACGGGCTGCTCCTCTTTGACTGGCAGGATGCCTCGGGGAAGGTGCTGGCCGGCGGCCGGATCGGTTTCCGCCAGATGGCGCCGCTCCGGGCCGCCTACCGGAACCTCGTGGTGGAGCGGCTTTAGCAACAAAGCGGACGGCCCCAAGGGCCGCCCGCTTTGTTTGCTGCAACACCTGAAGCGCTGGGAGAACTACAGTCCCAGGACCCGGTTCAGCAGGTTGGCAAGGCCACTCAGGCCGTTCCCGCCATCCAGGAGGCCGGTGATGGCGCACAGGAGGTTGCCCACCAGGTTGCCCGCTCCGGTCTGGGCGGTGATGTCCAGGACCACCTGGTTCAGGTCCACGTTGAGGCCCAGGAGTTCCAGATGCAGGGGACCCAGAACCAGGTTCAGGACGTCACAGCCAGCCCCGCCGCCGCCAGCCATGGTGGTGGGTGCAGCCGCAGCGGTTGTGGTGACCGTCTGGTCGACGGACTGAGTAGCTCCGGCGAGGTCGGTGAAGGTGCCCTGCAGCAGGCCGGTGACCATGAGCTGGCCGTCCTGGGCGCTGAAGCCGGTGGGCGTGAAGGAGCCGGCGAAGCTGCCTACTCCATCGATGGTCTGGTTGATGGTCCCGGTCACGTTGGCAACCTGTGACGACTGGGAGGCGGCGGAAGGAGCCGCGGGTGCCGCTGCCGTCGCCGGGCCTGCCATGCCAAAGAGCATGGCGCCGGAGAGGGCAATGGCGGTTACTGAAGCTGAGACCTTGGTGCGCATTTTCGGTAAATCCTTTCAGCGCCGGGTTGCGGCGCAGTGAATCCTCCGAGGCTCCGCCCCCATGGAGAACCCCGGCGGAACTGTTTATTTCAAATGCAGTTTTCACTTTCACATGCAGCCCTGGCGGGCCGCGACACGTGGCTTGGACTGGTGATCCAGGCCACGGGCACGTCGACCAACCTAATAGTAAGCATGCTGACTAGTCAAGCCGGGCTGGTGCGCAAGCCTGCTCATGGGGAGCGGCGTGCGCCCCGGGCGGGCCCCCTGGGGCAAGATGGAGGGGTTCAGGAACTGCCCACTGGAGGGAGGCGGGGTTATGGAGCCCGTAACGGTCGACGGCGGCAAAGGCACCGTGGAATTGCGCGACGACGGGATCATCCACCTTATCTGGGAACGCAGCGTCCGGATAGAAGTCGAAGATGCGCAGGCCGCGATGGCCACTGTCAACCAGGTGGCCGGCGCCGGCAGCTATCCCATGCTGGTGGACATGGCCACCACTGAGAATGTGAGCATCCAGGCGCGCTCGGTGTTCTCCATCCCGTGCGCGGCCAACCGCATTGCCCTGCTGGGGGCGAGCCCGGTGGACCGGATCCTCGCGAATTTCTTCCTGGGCGTCCACGTTCCGCCCTGCCCCACGCGCTTCTTCACCTCCCGGACCGAGTCCATGAAGTGGCTGCAGCAGGCCGGGAAGTAACCTGCCGGAAGGGTCAGCCGGCGGGTGTGGCGGTGCTCTGCCGGACCACCAGCTCCGGTGTGAACACCACTGAGCGGTGCACGGGGGTCTGGGACTCCACTTCCTCTGATAACAGCTCGATGGCCGTCCGGCCCAGCAATTCAGTCGGCTGGCGGATGGAGGACAGCGGAACCACGGCGGACACCGCAAAATCGATGTCGTCATAACCAATCAGTGCCACGTCCTCGGGGATCCGGAACGTATGGGTCATGGTGAGCGACTGCATGACGCCAAGGGCCAGGAGGTCGTTGGCGCAGAAAATGCCGTCCGGCAACCCCTCCCGGCCACGTTCCACCAGCACGTCACCCACGCTGCGGCCCGCAAGGACTGTCTGTCCTTCCGCGTCCAGCACCTCGAGCGTGGCCTCCGGCTCCTCCTTGACGGCGCGGCGGGCCCCCTGGAGGCGGTCCGCCACCTGCCGGATGGAGGTGGAGCCGCCGACAAACGCGAGCCGGCGGCGGCCGGTGTCCAGCAGGTGCCGGGCAGCCAGGTACCCGCCGGCGTCGTCATCCACCGCCACGGAGCTGAACTTGGACTCGTCAGCGAGCCGGTCCACCAGCACCGTAGGCACTCCGCGCTCGCGGAGGAGGTCCAGCCGGTCCGTGATGTCACCCACCGGCGAAATCAACAGGCCCTGGACCCGCTGCTCCTGGAAGAGGTCGATGTAGTTTGCCTCCCGGCTGGCATTGTGGCCGCTGTCGCCCAGCAGGACCGCGCTGCCCTGCAATGCCGCGGCGTCCTCGGCGGCCCGGACCACCGAGGTGAAGAAGGGGTTGCCGACGTCCAGGACAATGAGCCCGATGGTGCGGCTGTGGCCCACCCGGAGCTGCCGCGCGGCGTCATTGCGGACAAAGCCGAGTTCATCGATGGCGCGCAGCACCCGTTCCTTGGTCCGGTCCGACACGCGGTCCGGATAGTTCAGGACGTTGGATACCGTCCCCACGGCCACGCTTGCGTGGGTGGCCACGTCCTTGATACTGGCTGTGCGGTTCATCGACTCTCCGTGCTGATATGCCGCCGCGGGTGGGTTTCCGTGCGGGAGATCAAAAGTTTCTGCTGTTGCTTGACACCTGCTCAAGTCCAAGAGTACTTTGAATCGTACCAATGAAACGATTCAAAACTTTTCGAAGTTGAAGGGATTCCCAATGAGGGTGTGTTTCCGTTCTTCTGTCCAGCCGGCGCTGATCGACGAATACCGCCGCCGGCATGCGGCGGTGTGGCCGGAAATGCTGCACGCCCTCAAGGAAGCGGGCTGGCACAACTACTCCCTCTTCCTTGCCGCGGACGGGCTGCTGGTGGGCTACGTGGAGTGCGACGACTTCGATGCCGTCCGTGCCCGCATGGCCCTCACAGACGTCAACGCCCGCTGGCAGGCGGAGATGGCAACCCTTTTTCAAGATTCCGGCCAGGCGCCCGACGAAGGGTTCCAGGTCCTGGAAGAAGTCTTCAACCTCGACAGCCAGTTGGCAGCACAGTCCTCCGCAGGCTGACTGATAAAACGCAGACACGACCAGCACGGCTCCAGCAGCGGGGCAACCACCACAACGCATCAGACTGATCATCAAACACCGGAAAGAACCATCATGAATGACGTAGCAACGGCGCTGGGCAGGCTCGGGGAGCTTGCCATCGAGGTCCCCTCGTGGGCCTATGGAAATTCAGGCACACGGTTCAAGGTGTTTGGCACACCCGGGACCCCGCGGACCGTGCAGGAGAAGCTGGCCGATGCCGCCAAGGTTCACGAACTGACCGGCTTGGCGCCCACGGTGGCTCTGCATATTCCGTGGGACAAGGTGGATGACTACGCCGCCCTGAAGGAGTATGCGGCCGGCCTGGGCGTGGGCCTGGGAACGATCAACTCCAACACGTTCCAGGATGACGAGTACAAGTTTGGTTCATTGACCTCGTCCAGCGAGTCCGTGCGCCGCCGGGCTGTCGACCACCACCTGGACTGCATCGAGATCATGCACGCCACGGGCTCCAGGGACCTGAAGATCTGGCTGGCGGACGGCACCAACTACCCCGGCCAGGATGACATGCGCGGCCGCCAGGACCGGTTGGCCGAGTCACTGCAGGAGATTTACGCCGCCCTGGGCAACGAGCAGCGCCTGGTGCTCGAGTACAAGTTCTTCGAGCCCGCTTTCTACCACACGGACGTTCCAGACTGGGGCACCTCCTACGCCCAGACCCTGGCGCTGGGCGAGAAGGCGTTCGTCTGCCTGGACACCGGCCACCACGCCCCGGGCACCAACATCGAGTTCATCGTGATGCAGCTGCTGCGCCTGGGCAAACTGGGCTCCTTCGACTTCAACTCGCGCTTCTACGCCGACGACGACCTCATCGTGGGTGCCGCTGACCCGTTCCAGCTCTTCCGCATCATGCACGAGGTCATCCGCGGCGGCGGCTTCGGCAAGGATTCCGGCGTGGCCCTCATGCTGGACCAGTGCCACAACCTGGAAGAGAAGATCCCGGGCCAGATCCGCTCCGTCCTGAACGTCCAGGAAATGACCGCCCGGGCCCTGCTGGTGGACACCGCAGCCCTGGCCGAGGCCCAGCGCGCCGGGGATGTCCTGGCAGCCAACGGCATCTTCAACGATGCCTTCTACACCGACGTCCGGCCCATCCTGGCCGAGTGGCGTGAAACCCGCAGCCTCCCCGCGGACCCGCTGGCCGCCTTCAAGGCCAGCGGATACCAGAAAAAGATCAACGAGGACCGCGTGGGCGGCCAGCAAGCCGGATGGGGCGCCTGAATAGCCATGACGAACAAGACTGTTGAAGAACTGATTTCCCGTTCCAACCGACTGGGTGCGGACAAGCGGAACACCAACTTTGCCGGCGGCAACACCTCCGCCAAGGGCACCGAAAAGGACCCCGTCACCGGTGAGGACGTCCAGCTGCTGTGGGTCAAGGGATCCGGCGGGGACCTGGGCACGTTGAAAGCGGAGAACCTCGCGGTGCTGCGCCTGGACCGGCTGAACGCCCTGAAGAACGTCTATCCGGGCGTTGAGCGAGAAGACGAGATGGTGGCCGCGTTCGATTACTGCCTGCACGGCAAGGGCGGCGCGGCTCCCTCGATCGACACTGCCATGCACGGCCTGGTTGACGCCGCGCACGTGGACCACCTGCACCCGGACTCCGGCATTGCCATTGCGACGGCGGCGGACGGCGAAGCGCTGACCACCAAGATCTTCGGCAACAAGGTTGTCTGGGTGCCCTGGCGCCGTCCGGGGTTCCAGCTGGGCCTGGACATCGCCGCGATCAAGGAAGCCAACCCCCAGGCCATCGGCACGATCCTGGGCGGCCACGGCATCACCGCCTGGGGTAATACCAGCGAAGAAGCCGAGCAGAACTCGCTGTGGATCATTGAGCAGGCCGAGAAGTACATCAAGGACAACGGCAAGGCGGAGCCTTTCGGCCCCAAGCTGCCCGGTTACGGTGCCCTGCCGGAGGCAGAGCGCCGCGCCAAGGCCGCAGCCCTGGCACCCGTGATCCGCGGCCTGGCCTCCACCGACAAGCCGCAGCTGGGGCACTTCAGCGATGACGCCGTCGTCCTGGACTTCCTCGAAGCCGCGGAGCACCCGCGCCTGGGCGCCCTGGGCACCTCCTGCCCGGACCACTTCCTGCGCACCAAGGTCAAGCCGCTGATCCTGGACCTGCCCGCCAACGCCTCGATCGAGGACTCGATCGCGCGGCTGCACGAGCTGCACGCCGACTACCGCGAGGACTACCAGGCCTACTACGACCGCAACAAGGACCAGGACAGTCCCGCACTGCGCGGTGCGGACCCGGCCATCGTGCTGGTCCCGGGCGTGGGCATGTTCTCTTTCGGCGCCAACAAGCAGACGGCCCGCGTTGCCGGTGAGTTCTACATCAACGCCATCAACGTGATGCGCGGCGCCGAGGCCATCTCCACCTACGCCCCGATCGAGGAATCCGAAAAGTTCCGGATCGAGTACTGGGCGCTGGAGGAAGCCAAGCTGGCCCGGATGCCCAAGCCCAAGTCCCACGCCACCCGCATTGCCCTGGTCACCGGCGCAGCCTCCGGCATCGGCAAGGCCATCGCCACCCGCCTCGCCGCGGAAGGCGCCTGCGTTGTCATCGCAGACCTGAACCTCGAGAACGCCGAAAAGGTGGCCGAAGAGCTTGGCGGGCCGGACGTTGCCATCGGCGTCCAGGCGGACGTCACGGACGAAGCACAGGTGGCGGCCGCCATCGATGCCGCCGTCCTGGCGTTCGGCGGAGTGGACCTTGTGGTCAACAACGCCGGCCTGTCCATCTCCAAGCCGCTGCTGGAAACCACCGAAAAGGACTGGGACCTGCAGCACAACGTGATGGCCAAGGGCTCGTTCCTGGTGGCCAAGGCAGCAGCGAAGGTGATGATCGCGCAGGGCCTGGGCGGGGACATCATCTACATCTCCTCAAAGAACTCCGTGTTCGCCGGCCCCAACAACATCGCCTACTCCGCCACCAAGGCAGACCAGGCACACCAGGTGCGGCTGCTCGCGGCCGAACTGGGCGAGTACGGCATCCGCGTCAACGGCATCAACCCCGACGGCGTGGTCCGCGGCTCCGGCATCTTCGCCGGCGGCTGGGGTGCCAAGCGCGCCGCAGTCTACGGCGTGGACGAGGAAAAACTGGGCGAGTACTACGCCCAGCGCACCCTGCTCAAGCGCGAAGTCCTGCCCGAGCACGTGGCCAACGCCGCCGCCGTGCTCACCAGCAACGAACTGTCCCACACCACCGGCCTGCACATCCCCGTGGACGCCGGAGTGGCCGCAGCCTTCCTTCGATGAGCACAGTTCCTGGCCCCGGCGTGTTTGCCGCCGTCGACATTGGTGCCTCCTCAGGGCGCGTGATGCTGGGCCGCGTTACCGGGTCCGGGGTGTCGCTGGAGACAGTGCACCGCTTCCCCAACGGCGTGGTGGAGCTCGACGGCGGCCTTCGCTGGGACTTCGACGCCCTGTTCGCGGAGGTCCTGTCCGGCCTCCGCGCCGCGGCCACAGTGGCGGCCGTGCAGGGCGAAACGATCACCAGCATCGGCATTGACACCTGGGCGGTGGACTACGGCCTGGTGAATGCGTCGGGGAAGCTGGTGGCACAGCCTTTCAGCTACCGCGACGACCGCAGCAGGGCAGCCATTGCCCCTGTCCACGCAAAACTGGACCCGGCGCGCCTGTACCAGACCACGGGGCTGCAGTTCCTGCAGTTCAACACCATCTACCAGCTGGCCACCGAACGTCACCTGGACGGGTTGAAGGCGCTGCTGATCCCGGACCTGATCGCGTTCCTGCTGACCGGGGTGCGCCGGACCGAGGCCACCAACGCCTCCACCACCGGGCTGTTCGACGCCGTGGCGGGGGAGTGGGCCACCGAGTTCTTCAGGGCGCTGGGGCTGCGGAAGGACCTGTTCCCGCCATTGATCCAGCCCGGGGAGGCCTACGGAAACCTCCTGCCGGATGTTGCCGCAGCGGTGGGCTTGCACCGGGAAACCACCGTTGTGGCGGTGGGTTCGCACGACACTGCCTCCGCGGTGGTTGCCGTTCCTGCCCGGGATGACGCTTTTGCCTACATCTCCTCCGGTACCTGGTCCCTGGTGGGGCTGGAACTGAAGCATCCGGTTCTGACGGAGGCCAGCAGGGAAGCCAACTTCACCAATGAACGGGGCGTGGACGGCACCATCCGCTACCTGCGCAACGTGGGTGGACTATGGCTGCTGAGCGAATGCCAGCGGACCTGGGCCGGCGAGGGTTTCCAGCCGGACCTCGCCGCACTGCTGGCGGCCGCCGCGGCATTGCCCGCCGGCGGTCCGCAGGTAAATGCCGACGATCCCTACTTCATTGCGCCGGGCAGTATGCCGGAGCGGATCCGGGCGGCCGTACGGCGCACCGGTGAGGTCCTGGCCAACGATCCGGCGGCCATCACCCGCTGCATCATGGACAGCCTCGCCGCTGCGTATGCCAGGACCATCACGGCTGCAGAACGCCTGGCGGACCGTGAGGTGGATGTGGTGCACGTAGTGGGCGGCGGCTCGCAGAACACCCTGCTCTGCCAGCTCACCGCCAATGCCACCGGGCGCCCCGTGGTGGCCGGCCCCGTCGAGGCCACAGCCCTGGGTAACGTGCTCATCCAGGCCCGCGCCGCCGGGGCACGCACTGGCGGACTGCCACAGCTGCGCGGAATCATTGCCGCCGGAACCAGCCTTCGTCGCTACGAACCGCTCATCACCGCGCACCAGGGGTACGTGAAGTAAAAATAGAGGAACTCCACGTGAGGCCTACAAACAACTGAAAGCCGAAGGACAACGATGCCCCTCTTCGACCTGCCCCTGGACCAGCTGCGCAGCTACACCTCCGGCGTCACCCCGCCCGAGGACCTGGCCGCGTTCTGGGATGCCACTCTGGCGGAGGCGCGCGCCTTCCCGCTGTCCGCGTCCTTTGAACCGGTGGAGAACTACCTCACGGTGATCGACACCCTCGACGTCACCTTCGCCGGCTTTGGCGGCGCACCGGTTAGGGGCTGGCTGCACCTTCCCGCCCACCGGGATGCCGGCGCGCAGCTTCCCGTGGTGGTGAACTACATCGGCTATTCCGGCGGCCGCGGCCTGGTCAACCAGGACACGCGCTGGGCGCAGGCCGGGTACGCGCACTTCATCATGGACACCCGCGGCCAGGGCTACGGCTTCACGCTGGGGCATACCGCCGATCCACACTCCTCAGCCGGGGACGTGGCGCACGCCGGGCTGATGACCCGGGGCATCGCCAGCCGGGAGGACTACTACTACCGCCGGGTCTATGTGGACGCCTTCCGCGCGATAGAGGCCGCCCAGGCCCACCCCGCCGTCGATCCGTCCAAGGTGGTGCTGGCCGGAGTCAGCCAGGGCGGCGGGCTGGTGGTGGCCGCGGCAGGGCTTACCGCCGGAAGGCTCGACGGCGTCATCGCCGCGCTGCCCGATGTCCCCTTCCTCCAGGACTTCCCCCGGGCCATCGACATCACCCCGCGCGGGCCGTACCCGGAAATTGCCCAGTTCCTGGCACGCCATCGGGACCGCTACGAGTCCACGCTCGCCGTCCTGGGCTACTTCGACGGCGTGAACCTGGCCCGCTCCGCCATCGCGCCGGCACTGTACTCAGCGGCGCTGATGGACGACATCTGCCCGCCGTCCACTGTGTTCGCCAGCTTCAATGCCTACGGCTCCGGGATGTCCGCATCCTCAGCCAGCCGGGCGGAGAAGGAGATCGAGGTATACCGCTTCAACAACCATGAAGGCGGCCAGGAACACCACTGGATCCGGCAACTGGTGTTTCTCCGCAAGATTTTGGGGTAGATTCCCCCCCGGGATGAGAAAGCGTTTTCTCTGCCCGTGGACGAGGAGAAATGAAGCGACTGAACAGGGCCGCCATCGTGGGCTACGGCGCGGGTGACGCGGCGAACAGCATGATCATCAGTACCGCCAACATGTTCCTGCTGGTTTACTACACCGATGTTGCCGGCATTGGCGCCGCCGCCGCCGGCACGCTCCTGGTGGTGGCGCGGGTGTTCAACGCCTTCACCGACATTGCCGCCGGCCGGATCGTGGACCGTTTCCACAGCCCCCGCTGGGGAAAGTTCCGGCCCTTCGTGGTCTTCGGCTTTGTTCCGCTGGTGCTCGGGATTGCCGTGTTCCATGTGCCCGACGTCGAACCGGCGCTGAAACTCCTGTACGCCTACTGCACGTACGGCCTGGTCTGCCTTGCCTACAGCCTGGTGAACGTTCCCTACGGCTGCCTGGTGGGGGCCATGACCCAGGACCCCGCGGAACGGGCCAGGCTGGCCGGCGCCCGGACCATCGGCGGGCTGTCCACGGGCGCAGTGCTCGGGTTCTTCGTGGCCCCGCTCCTGGGCAGGGGCGGGGACATCCAGCAGATCTTCACCGTGCTGACGCTGGCCTTCGCGGTGATCGGATCCGCGCTCTACGTATTCACGGGGATCGCATGCCGGGAACAGGTGGCCGGCAGCGTTCCCAGGATCAGTTGGCGCCAGACCGTGGAGGCGCTCAAGGTCAACTCGCCGCTGTTGGTCCTGTGCCTCAGCTCCGTGCTGTTGGTGACGGGCAACTCCGCCACCGTGGCCGCCCAGTTCTACTACCTGCGTGACGTCCTTGGCCGGGTGGATCTCTTCCCGCTGTTGGCGGCCACGCAGGTGGTGATCACCTTGGCGCTGGCCGTCGTGATGCCGCGCCCGGTGGCCCGGTGGGGCAAGAAGGCGGTCTTCACCCTGGGCTGCCTCCTCGGCACAGCAGGCGGGATGGTGGTCTTCCTGGCACCCGCTGGAGTTCCCTGGTTGGCGGCGGCCGGCATGGTGGTGGCGCAGGTGTCGGCCGCAACGGTCAGCATCCTCACCTGGGCCCTGATCGCGGACACGGTGGAATACGGCGAATGGAAGACCGGTGTCAGGGTCCAGGGCATCAACTATGCGCTCCTGGCGGCAACCCGGAAACTGGGCATGGGCTTCGGCGGCGGACTGGTGGCCTTCGCGTTGGCGTGGGGCGGGTATTCCTCGTCCCTGGCGGAGCAGGCTGCCCCCGCGGTCATGGCCATCCGCGCCGCCGCGGGGCTGCTGCCCGCTGTCCTGGTGCTGGCAGCGGTGGGCATTATGTACTGGTACCGCCTGCCTGACCGCAAGCACGCAGAACTGGTGGCCGGACTCCAAAGCCGGCGGTAACGGAATGTGACGGACACTGATTTTGCGCCCGGCCCGGCCCGGGCTTATGGTCTCTTCCATGACTAACCGTTGGTATGCGTATTTTTCGTTGGCTCTGGAGGGGCCCGCGTCTGACTGACACGCATCCACATTCCTTCAGAGCCAACAGGGCAGAGATCATTCTCTGCCCTTCGCCGTTTCTCCGGCGGGTTCTGAAATCCGGGCCCGCTTCCCATCTGGAACAGGACCCGAACATGAGCACCGCAACAGCTGCAGCAACCGCCAGCGACACCACGTCCACTTCGAACCTGCGCGTCAGCGAATTCACTCCGCTGCCCGCTCCTTCCGACCTCCTCGCGGAACTGCCCCTGGACGCCCGGGCTGCTGCCGTCGTCGAACGCGGGCGCGACGAAGTGCGCGCCGTCATGGACGGTGTTGATGACCGCCTGCTGGTGATCGTTGGCCCCTGCTCCATCCACGATCCCAAAGCCGGGCTGGAATACGCCCGCCGGCTGGTCAGCCAGGCGGAGAAGCACCAGGAAGACCTGCTGATCGTGATGCGGACCTACTTCGAAAAGCCGCGCACCACGGTGGGCTGGAAGGGCCTGATCAACGACCCGCGGCTTGACGGCAGCCACGACATGGTCACGGGCCTCCGGACCGCCCGGCAGCTCCTGCAGCAGGTCACCGCGCTGGGCCTGCCCACCGCCACCGAGTTCCTGGAACCGATCAGCCCCCAGTACATGGCGGACCTGATCTCCTGGGGTGCCATCGGCGCCCGCACCACGGAAAGCCAGATCCACCGCCAGCTCGCCTCCGGACTCTCCATGCCCATCGGCTTCAAGAACGGGACCGACGGCGGCCTTCAGGTGGCCATTGACGCCTGCGGTGCCGCGGCGGCTGCCCAGGCTTTCCTGGGGATCGATGGCGACGGCCGGGCTGCGCTGGTGGCAACGGCCGGAAACCCGGACACCCACGTGATCCTGCGCGGCGGCCGCAAGGGGCCCAACTACTCAGCGGCCGACGTCGAACGCGTCTCCGAAGAACTGGCAGGCAAGGGACTGAACCCGCGCCTGATTGTGGACGCAAGCCATGCCAACAGCGGCAAGAGCCACCACCGGCAGGCCGAGGTCGCCCTGGAAATCGGAGCCCAGCTGGAGGAAGGCGGTGCTGCGGCGCGGGCCGTGGCCGGCGTGATGCTGGAAAGCTTCCTGGTGGGCGGCGCGCAGAACCTGGATGTCGCGGATCATGCAGCCGGGCGCTCGGAGCTGGTCTACGGGCAAAGCGTTACGGATGCCTGCATGGACTGGGACGTTTCCGCGTCCGTCCTTGAGCAACTGGCGGCATCGGCACGGAAGCGGCGGCAGTCAAATTAGGGGCTGAAATAGGGGAAACACTACTTTCACATCTGCCACAGGAACATCTAGAGTATCTTTTTAGGTGGTTGGTGGATGGCTCAGCATCGGAACACCGCATTGGCACGTACCTGGGGTCACTGTTGTCCATCCGTCAGCAAAGGAAAATAGGGAAATGTCGGCAGAACAGAACTTCTCCAACGCGAAGTTCCTGACCGTGGCTGAAGTAGCCGAGGTCATGCGAGTCTCCAAAATGACTGTTTACCGCCTGGTCCACTCCGGCGAAATGCCGGCAGTGCGCTTCGGCCGCTCCTACCGGGTCCCCGAAAACGCCGTCGAGCAGTACCTTAAGGGTGCTGTGGTGGACGGCCACACCGAGACCGCCTGAGGCGGCCTGTCCTGAGCCGCTCCCGATAAGCGGTACCCTGTTAAGGAACGTTTTACGTCATTGTAAGAATCTGTCAGTTGTTCAGTTCGTAGCTCTGTCCACGGACATTCTCCATCAGACAGGTACTGCATCTAGTTTGTAAGGAACTTTCGTGGGTTCAGTTATTAAGAAGCGTCGCAAGCGTATGGCCAAGAAGAAGCACCGCAAGCTGCTTCGCAAGACCCGTCACCAGCGCCGTAACAAGAAGTAGTCATACTTCGAACAGCGTGGAAATGCCCGTCGCCTTCCAAGGCGGCGGGCATTTTCGTTTGTGGCGGAGAAAGCTACATGCGCGGGCCGCGGATGCGGGCGAAGCCCTTCCAGAGGCCGTAAACGGCTCCGCCAAAGGTGGCCGCCTTGAGCCCTAAGGTGGCGGCACGCCGGCCGGCCCGGAAATCGTAGACCGGCCAGTTGTGGTCGCGCGCGTGGCGGCGCAGCTTGGCGTCCGGGTTGATGGCCACCGGGTGGCCCACCAGCGAAAGCAGCGGGACGTCGTTGTAGGAGTCGCTGTAGGCCCAGCAGCGCTTCAGGTCCAGGCCTTCCTCGTCCGCGATGGCCTGGACGGCCACGGCCTTGGCCGAGCCGTGCAGGATGTCTCCCACCAGCCTGCCCGTGTACATGCCGTCCGAAACCTCGCCCACGGTTCCCAGGGCTCCGGTCAGTCCCAGCCGGGTGGAGATCACGGTGGCCACTTCGATGGGGGTAGCCGTCACCAGCCAGACGCGTCGGCCCACCCTCAGGTGCTGCTCGGCCAGGGCCTTGGCGCCCGGCCAGATCCGTGACGCAATCATTTCGTCGTAAACTTCTTCGCCCAGCGCCTTGATGTCGTCCACGCTGATGCCCACTGCCAGGGTCAGGGCCGAGTCCCGGACGGCGTGGACATCATCCATGTTTTCGCCGCGGGCCACAAACTTGAACTGTTGCCAGGCCATACCGGCCGCCTGCCTCAGGGTGAAGGCTCCGCGCTGGTGCATCTTCCGCGCCACATGGAAGAGGCTGGCGCCACGCATCAGGGTATTGTCCACGTCGAAAAACGCCGCCTCGCCCGGCTGCGGCGCAGCAACCGGGCGCGTGACTACGGCGACGTATTTCTCCTCGGGCATGGACTCGAGTCTAGTCAATCCACTGGCCGGCCGCCGTCGGCGTCGCCCGCACGCCGCGAACGGCGATACCGTTAAGCCATGGCTACACCCCGCGTCGTCCTGGTCACCAAAGCTGACTGCCACCTTTGCGAGGAGGCGCGCGACGCCGTCGCCCGGGTCACTGCCTCATTGGGCCTGACGTGGAGCGAAGAGTTGGTGGACAACCAGCCCGACCTGCGTGAGCGCTATGCCGAGGAAATCCCCGTAGTGCTGGTGGACGGCGTGCAGCGCGACTTCTGGAAGATCGACGAGGCCCGCTTGGAACGCGTGCTGCAGCGCGCCATGGCCCAGTAGGGGAGTGGCGGCAGTGACATCAGATGCCCGGATGTCGCGGGTTTTCGATGGCCCGGGTTTTGAAGGCATGAGCGGCAGGGACCTAGAGTGGACTCACAACGCGACGCAAGGGAGGTGCGGGTGACATCCCTGGGTTCAACGCCCCAGCCTGTCCCGGACCTTCCGGATGCCACGGGCGCACTCGCCAAGCAGATACCTCCTGCAGCGGTGGCACGGCTGACCATTTACCTCCGCGCCCTGAACACCTTGCTGGCCGAGGGCGTGGAGCGCGTTTCCTCCGAATCCCTGGCAGAGGCCTCCGGCGTCAGTTCCTCGACACTGCGCAAGGACTTGTCCCATGTGGGGTCCTACGGGACCAGGGGTGTTGGTTATGAGGTGCAGTACCTCAGCCGCCACATCGCCGCTGCGCTTGGACTGACCCACGACTGGAAAGTGGCCATCGTGGGCGCCGGCAACCTGGGCAAGGCGCTGGCGCGCTACGGCGGCTTTGAATCGCGGGGGTTTGACGTGGTGGCGATCTTCGACGCCGACCAGATGGTGGTGGGCAACGAGGTGGGATGGCTGCGCGTGAGCGACGTGGCAGACCTTGAAACCGTCCTGCACCGGACCGGGGCCAACATGGTGGTGCTGGCCCTTCCCGCCGCAGTGGCCCAGGGCGTCTGCGACCGCGTGGTGGCGGCAGGGGTGCACAGCGTGCTGAGCTTCGCGCCGGTGATGCTGCAGGTTCCCGAAGGTGTGAACCTCCGGAAGGTGGACATGGCCACCGAACTCCAGATCCTGGCCTACCATGCCCAACGGGCCCAGACGCCCGGGCAGACGGCCTAGCGGTTTGACAGGTTAAAGCAGGCGGCCCGGGATGCGATGCTGCATCCCGGGCCGCCTGGTGTCAGCGCTGGTACCGCTACCGTCCGTACGGGTTGCCGAAGCCGCCCGAGTAAGGGTTGGCGAACGGCTGCTGCTTCCGGAAGTAGGGGGCCGCCCCGGGAAGGTAGAGCAGCACGATGGCCGCGATTCCCAGGAGCGTTCCGATTGTGCCCAGGCTGGGGGGACCGAAGAGGCCCAGCACTGACAGCGCAGCGAACACCGTGCCCAGGATACGCGCCCAGTTCTTGCCCTTCCGGACAAAGAAGGCCACCAGCAGGTAGAGGGCCACCCCGATGATGGCGAACACCACCAGGGTTCCGGCAATGACTCCCTGGATGTCGTCATAGGTGACTCCGGTGGCGCCGCCTGCCTCCATCTGCTGCTCAAAGGCCTGCCGGTAGGCGGGATCGTCCAGCTGGGTGAGGCCGGTGAGCATGGCGACGACGAAGATCACGGCTGACGCGATGAGCAGCCAGAAGGAGATGTTCACCAGCTGCGGGATTCCGTTGCTGCCAGCGGGCTGCGGCTGCTCGGAAGGGTACTGGCCGTAGGGGGACTGGCCATACGGCGACTGCCCGTACTGGGGCGCATTCTGGCCGTAGCCGGGAGCCTGGGGCGCATTCTGCCCATACGGGGAGCCGTACTGCGGTGGGTTCTGCCCATACTGTGGGCCATTCTGGCCGTACTGCGGCGCTGCCGGCGGCTGGGAGCCGTACTGGGGCGCGTTCTGGCCGTACTGCGGGGCATTCTGGCCATACTGGGGCGCATTCTGACCGTAGCGGGGCTGCTGGTCTCCGGGCTGGTTGCCGGCCTGGTCATGCCCGGGCTGGCCGTTGCCGGAATGGGGGTCCTGGGGTGCGGGCGGCGGGACGGGAGGAGTACTCATGGCGTTCCTTCTGCAGGTTGGGATCCGGGTAGGCTGCCGGGAATCGGTCCTCTGCCTTCCCCCCAGCATGGCTTAAGTCCACCGTACCCCCGGCAGGCGGCGTTGTGGGTGATTCGGCGGCTATTCGCCAGGTGGCTGCCGTTAAACAGGGGACCCCGGCGCCAGGCCGGGAAGGCCTGGTGCCGGGGTGTGCCCCTGGCGGGGTGGAATTATGCTGCGGGAGCGATGAAGGCGAGTTCCAGGTTGATGGCAACCTTGTCGCTGACCAGCACGCCGCCGGCTTCCAGGACAGCGTTCCAGGTGAGGCCAAAGTCCTTGCGGCTGATGGTGGTCTCGGCGGAAACGCCGGCGCGGGTGTTGCCGAACGGATCAACGGCAACACCGTTGAACTCGGTTTCCAGGGTCACCGGACGAGTGACGCCCTTGATGGTCAGGTCGCCGGTGAGCTCGTAGCTGTTGCCCTTGGCCACCAGGCCGTTGGACACGAAGGAGATCTCCGGGAACTTCTCCACGTCGAAGAAGTCCTCGCCCTTGACGTGGCCGTCGCGGTTGGCGTCGCCGGAATCGAAGCTGGCGGTCTGGATGGTGGCGTTGATCGTGGAGTCAGCAACGTCCTGGGCCAGGTCCAGGGTGGCGGCGGCATCCTTGAACTGGCCGCGGACCTTGCTGATGCCTGCGTGCCGGACCGTGAAGCCGATTTCGCTGTGGGAGTTGTCCAGGGTCCAGGTTCCGGTGGTGACGTCTGCGGGAAGTGCCATGATGTTGCTCCTTGTATAGGTATGAGGGATATGGGTCCTGCCGTTGAACCTTCATCTGTTGAAGCCTCAACTAACTTGCTGCATCCAGTATAAACATGCATTTGCATGTTTTGTTCCCGACCTCGGAACATTTCTTCAAAAACTTGAGTTCTACTGTTTGTAGAAGCAAGGGCGGAAGATTTCGGATCGCACGCCATCTTTGAGAAACTGGTAAACATGCCCCAAGCCACTGTCCATCTGCTCCGCCACGGCGAGGTCCATAATCCCGACGGCGTTCTCTATGGGCGGCTTCCCGAATTCCACCTCTCCGAGCTGGGGCAGGAGATGGCACGGACACTTGCCGAGCACTTCCGGCAGCGCGCCGAACTCGGGGCCCGCATCACCTACCTGGCCGCCTCCCCGCTGGACCGTGCGCAGGAAACTGCGCGGCCGACGTCGGAAGCCCTTCGCCTGCAGATCCACACCGATGAGCGGATCATCGAAGCCGAAAACTACTTCGAGGGCATGAAGGTCACCAAGGCCGAGCTCCGGCGCCCCCGCCACTGGCCGCGCCTGGTCAACCCGCTGCGCCCGTCCTGGGGCGAACCGTACAAGCAGCAGGCCGCAAGGGTGGCCGCCGCA
The DNA here is from genome assembly GCF_001428075.1 of Arthrobacter sp. Soil764. Lineage (GTDB taxonomy): Bacteria > Actinomycetota > Actinomycetes > Actinomycetales > Micrococcaceae > Arthrobacter. Next base: position 128,628 of record NZ_LMSI01000001.1, read on the forward strand.
GCGCAGGATGCCCGGCTGCGCGCAATCGAGCTGGCTGCAGGCGACTTTGGCCCCCGCGGGCCCGAGGCAATCCTGGTGAGCCACCAGCTGCCCATCTGGACGGCCCGGCTGAGCGCCCAAGGCAGGCCCCTGTGGCACGATCCGCGCAAGCGCGAATGCACCCTGACCTCCATTACGTCCCTGGTGTTCGACGACGACGGCTCGCTTTTGCGGGTCGAGTACAGCGAACCCGCGGCGTCCCTTCTTCCCGGTGCCGCCAGCACCCCTGGAGCCTGACCGTGAGCAGCAGCAACCTTCCCTCGCGCCGGAGCATGCTCGCTGCCGGCGGCATGGCCCTCACCGCACTGACCCTGGGCCTGTCCGGCTGTGCCCAGGAGGACGCGCTGGCCAAGCAGGCCAAGGCGGGGGACAACAAAAACTATGTGGCGGGCGACGGCTCCGTGACCGAGTTCGCGGCCGGGGACCGCAAGGAAGCCGTGCAGATCCAGGGTGCGCTTTTCAACGGCACGGCAGTGACCCCCGCGGATTTCCAGGGCAAGGTGAGCGTCCTGAACTTCTGGTTCGCCGCCTGCGCCCCCTGCCGGGTGGAGGCGCCCTTGCTGGAGGAACTGCACCAGGAGTTCAAGGACCAGGGCGTCCAGTTCTTCGGCGTCAACCTCCGGGACGAAAAACCCACGGCGGAGGCGTTCGAGAAGACCTTCAACCTGACCTACCCGAGTTTTGACGACAAGGACGGCGGCGTCCTGCTATCCGTGTCCGGCCTGGTACCGCCCGGCGCCGTGCCCACCACCCTGGTCCTGGACAAGCAGGGACGCGTGGCCTCGCGCGTCCTCGGCGAGATTGAAAAGGGCACCCTGAAAGCCCTCATCACCGCCGCCGTGGCCGAGTAGGCGGGACCGTGAACAGCCCCTTCGCTGAAGCCATCCTCAGCGGCTCCCTCCTGCTGGCCATTCCCGTGGCACTGCTCGCCGGACTGGTTTCCTTCCTTTCCCCCTGCGTCCTTCCCCTGGTTCCCGGCTACCTCGGCTATGTCACCGGCCTGAGCGGCGTGGACCTGCAAAAGCAGAAACGCGGCCGGATGCTGGCCGGGATCGGGCTGTTCGTCCTGGGCTTCTCGGTGATCTTCGTGCTGCTGGGCGGTGCCTTCGGCCAGCTGGGCACCCTGATCACCGGCAGCCAGAACGCCTGGATCACCCAGCTCCTGGGGGTCCTGGTGATCATCATGGGCATCGTCTTCATGGGCGGCTTCAGCTGGCTCCAGCGGGATGCGAAGATCCATGCCAAACCGCCGGCAGGGCTCTGGGGCGCGCCGTTGCTGGGCCTGACGTTCGGGCTGGGCTGGGCGCCGTGCATCGGCCCCACCTATTCAGCCGTCCAACTGCTGAGCCTTTCCGGGGGATCCTCCGCGGCCAAGGGCGCCTTCCTGGCGTTCGTCTACAGCCTGGGACTGGGCATTCCGTTCCTGTTGATCGCGCTGGCCCTGCGCCGGGGGATGGGCGTCATGGCGTTCTTCCGCAAGCACCGGTTGGCCATCCAGCGGACCGGCGGCGGAATCCTGGTGGTACTCGGACTTCTGATGGCCACCGGCGTCTGGGGGACCTGGGTGACCGGGCTGCAGTACTGGTTCCAAACCGACGTGAAGTTGCCGATCTGATGAGCGAGCGTGTGAACGTAAAGAAGAAGCAATCCGCCCCCATTGCGGAGGCAAAAGCCCAGGCCGCCCTTCCGGCCCTGGGGCCCAAGGGCATGCTTCGGTGGGCCTGGACCCAGCTGACCAGCATGCGCACCGCGCTGTTCCTGCTGCTGCTCCTCGCCGTCGCCGCCGTCCCCGGCTCCCTGTTCCCGCAGCGGCCCGCCAACCCGGCCGTGGTGACCCAGTACATCAAGGACCACCCGGACTACGGCAAGCTGCTGGACTCCCTGCAGCTCTACGATGTCTACTCTTCGGCCTGGTTCTCAGCCATCTACCTTCTGTTGTTCATCTCGCTGATCGGCTGCGTGGTGCCGCGCGCCATCGCCCACTACAAAGCCATGCGCTCCCAGCCGCCGCGCACGCCGCAGCGCCTCTCCCGGCTGCCGGAATACGGCACGCTGGTGATTCCTGCCGGAGCCGGGATCCCGGCGTCGGACGCCATCAACGGTGCCGCGGGGCTGCTGCGGAAGCGTGGCTACCGGGTAGAAGTCCGGGACGCCGACGGCGACCGTCCGTCCCTGGGGGCCGAGCGCGGGTTCATGAAGGAAGTGGGCAACCTCGTCTTCCATACCTCGCTGATCGGCGTGCTGGTGGCCGTGGCCGCGGGCGGCCTGTTCGGGTACAGCGGCCAGCGCATCCTGGTGGAAGGCGACACGTTCGTGAACACCCTGGTGGGCTACGACCAGTTCAACCCGGGCACCAACTTCCAGTCCAGCCAGCTGCAGCCGTACTCGCTCCAGCTGGACAAGTTCAACATTACGTTCGACCGCGAATCCAGGGGCAAGTTCGGCCAGCCCATCGACTTCGCCGCAACCGTCACCACCAAGGAAAACCCGGCCGCCCCGCCCAAGCAGGAGATCCTGAAGGTCAACGATCCCGTAGCCCTGGGCGGGACCAGCATCTACCTCACCGGCAACGGCTACGCACCGGTGGTGACCATCCGGGACGGAGCCGGCAACGTGGCCATGCAGGGTCCCGTGGTGGCCAAACTGCAGGGCGACAACTACTACTCCTCCGTGGTCATCAAGGTGCCGGACGCCCAGCCGGAACAGCTGGGGTTCGTGGGCTTCTTCCTCCCCACCGCGTTCGTGACCGACAAGAATGTCTCGTTCAGCGCCGACCCCGAGCTGTTCAACCCGCAGCTGACCCTGAACTCCTACTACGGGGACCTGGGCCTGAACAGCGGCGCCCCGCAGAACGTCTTCGAACTGGACGTCAAGAACCTGACCCCGCTCAACGCCAGGAACCTGGCGGCCGGCGGCATCACCCTGGCGCCGGGCTCCACCTACACGCTGCCGGACGGCAAAGGAACCATCAGCTTCGACGGCGTGAAGCGGTACATCGGCGTGGACATCCACCACAACCCCGGACAGGCCTACGCGCTGGTCTTCGCTTTGCTGGCCGTGGCCGGCCTGATCCTCTCGCTCTACGTCAACCGCCGGCGCGTCTGGGTGCGGACGGGCACCGCAGCGGACGGCCGCACCATGGTGGAATACGGACTTCTGGCCCGCGGCGAGGACCACCGCCTGGCCGGGGAGGCAACAGCCCTCCGGAAACTGTTCTCCGCCGAGTGGCAGCTGCCGGAAGACACCGAACAAACGACCGCTGAAACCAGCGCTTCCCAGGACCTTGCCCCTGAAACCACCGTCCAGTCCCAGCGAACTCCCAGCCGGGCAAGCGATAATGTCGCAGGCTCCGCCGACAATGCCGCAGGCCCCGTCACCACCCCAGCAGGCCCCAACGGGCCCGAAAAGGACCAGTAATGCCATTCGGAATCAATGAAACCATGGGCCAGTACAGCGAACTTTTCATGCTGCTGGCGGCGGGTACCTACACCGTGGCCTTCATCGCCTTCGCCTGGGACCTGGCCAAGAGCAGCAAGGCGCTGCGCGCCGTGGACCTCAAGGCTGCCCAGGCAAGTGCTGCCGCCAAGGTCCCCGTAGCCGCTGGTGTTGCTGCCGGGGCGGGGGAACGTGAGGACTCCAGCGTCGAGTCCCGCCTCGACGGGCCGGCAGGCCGCGCCGAGCGCCCGTCGTCGTCCGCTGCCAAGACCGGCCGCGCAGGAACCGGCGGCGTCGTGACGGCCGACGGCGACATGAAGTACGCTGCGGAGCGCCGCGTCCCGGCACGGGTCGCCGTTGCCCTGACCACCCTTGCGGCCGTCATCCACGGCGCCGGCGTGGTCACCAGGGCACTGGGCGCAGGCCGCGTGCCGTGGGGCAACATGTACGAATTCCTCACCACCGGCGCGTTCCTGGTGGCGGCCGTGTTCCTGCTCTCGCTGATCCGGCGCGACCTCCGCTTCCTGGGCACCTTCGTGGTGGGCCTGGTGGTCATCATGCTGGTGGCTGCCTCGGTGGCATTCTGGACCCCCGTGGGCCACCTGGTTCCCGCCCTGCAGAGCTACTGGCTGGTCATCCACGTTTCCATCGCGGTGCTCTCCTCCGCGCTGTTCACGCTGACCTTTGCCATGTCCGCACTGCAGCTGGTGCAGTCCCACCGGCAGAAGACCGCGGCTGCCGGGGGAGCCGACAAGCTCGGGTTCATGCGCCTGGTGCCGTCCGCGCTGAGCCTGGAAAACCTGTCCTACCGCATCAACGCCATCGCCTTCATCGGCTGGACTTTCACCCTGATGTTCGGTGCCATCTGGGCCGAGAAAGCCTGGGGCCGGTTCTGGGGCTGGGACACCAAGGAAGTATGGACCTTCGTGATCTGGGTTGTGTACGCCGGTTACCTGCACGCGCGTGCCACCCGCGGCTGGACCGGAACACGCGCAGCGTGGCTGTCGATCGTGGGCTACCTGTGCGTGATTTTCAACTTCACCATCGTGAACCAGTTCTTCAACGGGCTCCACTCCTACTCGGGTCTTTAGAGCGGATCAGCAGGCCGTTCAACAGGGCCTTCCGGCCCTAAAACCGGGGTTTCTTGGACCCGAAAACGGGTGGCGGCACTCAGTTACGGCTACTGCCCGGTAAATAACCATTCGATGTAGCAACAGGGGTATTCCCCGGTCCTTCCGTAATGCTACGTTGGTGACGTTCCCTGTGATGAAGCTTGCAGGTGAAACACCAGCTTTCCGAGGTACCCATGAGCTACGCTCTCGCCGTTGACGTCGGGACCAGTTTCACGGCAGCTGCCGTTGTTCGATTTCACCAAGGTCCCTCCGCTGTGCCCGAGTGCCTGCCCCTCGGTGCCCGTGGAGCATCCGTACCTTCCGTGGTGTACTACCCGGAGGAAGGCGCAGTCCTGGTGGGTGAGGCTGCGGAACGCCGCGGACTGGACTCGCCCGAACGCGTGATGCGGGAATTCAAGCGCCGCATTGGCGACGACGTCCCCTTCGTCCTTGGCACCCTGGCGCTGCAGCCGGAGGACGTCTACGCCACCATGGCCCGTTGGGTGGCTGACCGGGCCGCCGAACGCGAAGGTGGCCCGGCGTCGGCCGTTTTCCTGACCCACCCTGCGGCCTGGGGCAACCACCGCCTGTCAGTGATCCGTGATGCCCTCGCCGCGCATGGCCTGGAGAACGTCACCCTCCTTCCCGAACCCGAAGCCGCAGCCCTGCACTACGCCTCCCAGGTGCGCGTGGAGGAAGGCAGCACCATCGCTGTGTACGACCTCGGCGGCGGCACCTTCGACACCGCTGTACTGAGGAAGTCCGGCAGCAGCCGCTTTCAGCTCCTGGGGCGTCCGGAGGGCATCGAAGACCTGGGCGGCGCCGACTTTGACGCCGCCGTCTTCCGGTACGTGGCTGCGCATACGGGGAACGCGCTGGAAGACCTGGACACCAGCGATCCGGCGGTACTGGGTGCCCTGACGCGGCTCCGGCGGGAATGCGTGGAGGCCAAGGAAGCGCTCTCTGCGGACAGTGAGGCCAGCATTCCGGTGCTGCTGCCCGGCGTCCAGCAGCAGGTGCGCCTGGTCCGTTCAGAGTTCGAGGCGCTGATCGAAGAGCCCGTGCGGGAAACGGTGGAGGCCCTGGAGCATTCGCTGGCCCAACTCCACCTGGAACCGGCGGACCTGTCCACGGTGCTGTTGATCGGCGGCTCGTCCCGGATTCCCCTGGTGGCCCAAATAGTGTCCGAGGAGCTGGACCGGCCCATCGCCGTTGACGCCGACCCCAAGTCCTCCATCTGCCTGGGCGCCGCCGTAGCGGCCGTCCTTGCCCACGCCGCAGCTGCGGCGGAAGCCGAAGCAGCGGAATCCCAGGCGGCAGCCACCGAAACGGAGGCCGCGGAGGCTCCACCCGCCGTCGTACTCTCTGACGTGCCTCCCGCGCCAACCGGCCCGGGCCTGCCCAGCTGGTCACGCAAATATACGACGGCGGCAGGTGCGCCGGCAGGGCCAGGCACCGTCCGCGGTGCACGGCACGGGGGCGCGCATGCCCCGAAACCCACCGTCCGGGTGACTGCTGTTGCCGCGGCAGCTGCTGTCCTGACGGTCCTCACGGCTACTGCCGCCCAAAGCCCGGACGGCTTTGGCAGCCTGACGGCCATGTTCGTGCCGCAGGCCGGGGCCAGCACTACGGGCGGTTCAATTGGCGCAGATGCAGCCGCTGCCGACACCGGTGCCGGTGCCGGGGAAGCAACGACGGCAACCGGAGTCCCCGCCCCCTTTGCAGGAATCGAGGCCAGCGCCAGGAAACCACTGGCCCCAGGTCCTGGACTGGAAGCAGCTGCCGCACCCGACGCCGGGCAGGCAGCGAGCGAAGGGCCGGGGCCAGGAAGCAGCGCCATTGCGGACGGACCTGTTGTGGCAGGCGGAGCTGCCGTCGCCGATCCACTCGCAGGTTCCGGCGGGACGCCGGACGGCGCAGCCGTTGTTCCCGAGGCCGTTACCGTGGATCCCACCTCCCCGTCCGACACCCCTTCCGGGACCCCTTCGGACGCCCCATCAGATACCGCGTCCGGAACCCCTCCGGACACCCAGCAACCCGGCGGTACGGGCGAACCCACGCAGAGTTCAGGCACCGAAACTCCAACCGATTCCGGGACAGGAGGCACCACCACGCCTCCGGTGACCGCTCCGCCCACAGGGGAAACGCCCCTCCCCACCTCGACGGACAGCCCAAGTCCGACATCTGACCCGAATCCCCCGACGACCATAACGGAGGCGGCCGTGGCAGCTACGTCATTGACGCAGGAGACACCGCTTGAGTCCGCGTCCCCTTCTGTTGAAGCAGCCGTGGAAACGGCCCCGACCACCTCTCCGGCGGCCTGATATGGATGGGCGGATCCAGGGAGCAGAGCTTCAGGACATGCAGCATCAGGACGGGCAGTATCAGGACGTGCAGTTTCAGCGGGAGGAACAACTGGAGGCCGGGTTTGCGGAACCGGACCACCAGGGGCACCCGATGAATGCTGCGGAGCTGATGGCCAGGCAGCTGAAGGGCACCAACGCCGTGGTGCGCGAACTGCTGCTGGCGCTGTCAGTGGGGTTCGCTTTGCCGGGGCCGCTGCCTGCGGACCTGCAGCAGAAGATCGGCAACGGCGGGGTGGAGGACCTTGATGCCCTGGTTGACCGGGCAGAGGCCGCAGGGCTGCTGAGGCCGGACGGCACTGTGGTGGGGACGGCGCAGCACGCACTGCTGGCCGCCACACCCATTGCCAAGGTTCACGCGCTCCAGCGTGAGCTCGTGGATTTGTTCACCTCGACAGGACAGCGGCTGGGAAATCTTGCCCGCGACCTGGCCCGCGGAGGTCTTACTGACGCCCGGGTAGCCGCGGAACTCGAGCTGGCAGCGGACAGTGCGCTGGAGCATAACCCCAGACTCTCGTCGCAGCTCTACGAGGAGGCCCTCCTGGCCGGCGCCGATCCGGTGGCGACGGCGGCACGGCGCGCGCAGGCGGCAGCCGGTGATGGCGAGCTTGATGCCGCTGCCCGCACCATCGACACGCTGCTGGTCAGTACTGAACCGCAGGATGCCCGCCGGGGTGCGGACGTGGCCGCTTCCGTTTGGGCGCAACGGGGAATGCTGGCCCGCGGAGCCGATGTCTACAGCTGGTTGGGGCCGGAGCGGGTGGGCGTATCAGCGCCCTTGGCCGCCGTCGTCCTGATAGGGGTTGGAGACCGGGACGGTGCGGAGGCATTCTTCCAGCCCGGGGCAGCGGCAGCGTCCCCCACCCTCCTTGCCGCCACCCTGGTCCAGACGGGCCAGGGGGTCTTTGCATCCCTGGGAGAGAAGCCGCAACAAGGCATCTCCGTGCTGATCCACGCCTCGGACATGCTGAACTCGGCAGGAACATCACTTCCGCTGCCGGAAACACCAGCCGCCCTGGCAGCCCTGCTGGCCCTGCATACCGGTGAGCCGCACCTTGCGGAAACGGTCTGCAGGGCTGCCGCCGCTGCAGGGCAGGGAGGCAATGCCGCGCAACCCAGGCTCCTGCTGCTGCAGGCCTGGGCGTGCATGATGCAGGACAAACTCGAGGATGCCCGGCTGGCCGCCACGGAGGCCGCCAAGGCCAACCACTGGCCGCTGGTCCCGCGCGACGAGTTCATGTGCGCGGCACTCGAGGTGGGTCTCGCCCGCCGGAACGGCGACGTGCCGGAACTCCTCAGGGCATGGGAACGGGCCCGCGAGGCCATGCTCCATACGTCGGTGGACCTCTACAACCTGCTGCCGTGGGGGGAACTGCTGATCGCTGCTGCCCGCCTGCGGGAGACGCGGCGCGTGGCGCATTACCTGGAAGAGGCATGGAAGCTGCTGGGGCGCCTGGGCGAACCGGCCCTGTGGGCCGTTCCCCTGCATTGGGCAGGCGTCCAGGCCGCCCTGCTGAATGAAAGCCCCGCCGATCTTGCCCCGCATGCAACGGCGCTGGCACGGGCGTCCGCCCACAGCCAGCTGGCCGCAGTCCTGGCGACGGCGGGAAAAGCCTGGGTATCGGTGCTCGCCGGCCGCTTCCGCACCTCCGACGTGGAGGGTGCGGCCAGGCTGCTGGGTGCTGTTGGAATGCCCTGGGAAGGCGCAAGGCTGGCCGGACACGCTGCCGCACGGGCCGACGAGCGGCGGGACATGATGCGCCTGCTCTCGTGCGCCCGGGACCTGCATCCGCAGGGCAACCCCACCGGCGGCATGTCCGGGGCCGGGGTTCAAACAGGAACCGCTGTCGAGAACGGCGGCAGGGCGCACCAGCCGGACGGCTCCGGGCTGAGTGAGCGGGAAAAGGAAGTGGCCAGGCTGGTGCTTGAGGGCAAAACCTACCGGGAGATCGGTGAAGCCATCTACATTTCGCCCAGGACGGCAGAACACCACATTGCCCGGATCCGTCGCCGTCTTGGCGCTGAAAACCGGTCCGACCTGCTGGCCCGTTTAAGGGTGGCACTCGGCGTTGAGAATTCCCAGCATATGAACCCGCAACAGGAGTAGTCCCTAATGCCCCTAGCAGCGGAGGCGGGAGCGCCCCGGGGCGGATCCAACCGGTAGGGGGAATGCGCCCGATGCCCTGTCTCCGGCAGCGAACCTAGGTTTGAAGCAGCCGGACACGTTCCACCGGATGATCCGTAACTCAACGAAGATGTGAGGACCACGCATATGCCAACACTCGCAAACGACCTTGTTCAATTCCTGATGCACCTCTTCGGCAACCGCAAGGCTATCCAGGCTTTCCTGGATGACCCGGAGAGGGCGTTGTCCGAACACGGCCTGGGGAACGTGTGCCTGGCTGACGTTGACGCTGCAATGCCTGTTGTCCTGGACTATGCACCCATCACCGTCAACGCCCCGTCGTTCGAGCGCGAATACAACACCGGCGCCGGCAACGTGTGGGCGGGAGCAGGCGCCCCGGCGGGTCATGCCGTGGGTGCAACAGCTGTCCACAGCGGAAGCCAGGGGGCCGCGCATGGCGGCAGGAATTACGACCAGGACGACCACGCCCATGCGGTACAGCAGCTGCACCACGTGGTAAACCACTTCTCCTATACCACCAGCACCACCATGGTGGACGACCGGGACACCGTCACCGACCAGTCCGTCAGCCAAAACATCTGGGCGGACGGAGACGTGGAGCAGTGGTTCGACAACCATGCCGTGGTGGCAGCCGGGGACCATGCCGTGGCCGCCGGCGACGACGCCGATCTTCGGGACTCGAACAACATCAGGGATTCCTACAACACCGACCGCTCCACCGACGAGTCCACGGACAATTCCATCCATGCCGGCGGAGACGTCAACATCGGCAACGAGGAGACGGACATCGCCGACTCCTTCAACACCGACCTGGACCTGGACGTGGACGACTCCTTCAACGACAACTCGGACAACTCCGACAACTCGGACCATTCCGACCACTCCGTCAGCACCGAAACGGACCTCGACGTCCAGGACTCGTTCAACGACAACTCGGACAACTCCACGCAAAGCACTGTGGAGGTGGAGGACTCCTTCAACCAGGACAGCTCAACCACCACGGCAGTGGAGGACTCCTTCAACCAGGACAACTCCACCACCACGGCGGTGGACGTTGATGTTGAGGACTCCTTCCAGGACAACTCGGCCACGAGCAACGTGGAGGACAACGTGGTGGTCGCGGACAACCAGCTCGACTTCACGGAGGACAACTCAACCCACACCGATATTGACCTGGATAACGACACCACGATTGACGATTCGGTGGTTGACGACTCCACCGTGCTGTAACACGCTGGTTCCAACACACTGCGTCCGGGAGGTAAGCCCGGCAGGAGGCAATCACCTCCTGCCGGGCTCTTCCCGCAGTACCGACGGCGCACGGAAAAAGGGGACGGCTGTGGCAGAAGCAGGACCGGCAAGGGCACCTGGTCCAACGACGGCCGGCCAGCTGGTGAGGCTCGTCGAGGAGGGCCTGCAGCTGGTGGGCAGCGGAGATCGCGCGGACCTGCGCAGGAGGCTGGCCCAGGCCATGGCCCGGCTGCAGGACCCCAGCATCCGGGTCATTGTGGTGGGGGAGTTCAAACAGGGGAAAAGCAAGCTCATCAATGCCCTGGTGAACGCACCGGTGTGCCCGGTGGACGACGACATTGCCACCTCAGTGCCCACCATCGTCCGCTACGGGGACCCGGCCTCAGCCGCGGTGCTGGTCCCCGCGCCGGAACAGCCCGACGGGGAGGCTGCCGGCGATGGCGGGGACAGCAGCGTTGAGCGCCGGCCCGTCGACCTGGCAGACCTTCCGGCGCTCGTGTCGGAGAAGGGCAACCCGGGCAACAGCAGGAAACTCATGGCCGCGGAAGTCTGCCTGCCCCGCCGGATCCTCACCGGGGGCCTGAACATCATTGATTCCCCCGGGGTGGGCGGCATGGGCTCCACCCACACCCTCACCACCCTTACCGCCCTGCCCACCGCCGACGCCATGCTGCTGGTATCCGACGCTTCCCAGGAATACACGGAGCCGGAACTGCGGTTCCTCCGCCAGGCCATGCGGATCACCCCCAGCGTTGCAGCCGTCCTCTCCAAGACGGACCTCTACCCGGAATGGCGCAGGGTGGAGGAGCTGGACAGGACACACCTGGACCAGGTGGCGCCGGAGATTCCGCTGTTCCCGTTGTCAGCGGACCTCCGGCTTGAGGCCTCCCGGCTCCAGGACAGCGAGCTCAACGCAGAATCGGGCTTCCCCGCCCTGGTGGCCCACCTGCGCAACGATGTGGTGGGCAAGGCACAGCGCATCCAGCGCCGGTCCGTCAGCCAGGACCTGCTGTCCGTGACGGACAACCTGCGGCTGTCCCTGCAGTCCGAGGTTGAAGCCCTGGAAAATCCTGCCGGTACGCCGCAGATGCTCGCGGACCTTGGGCGGGCCAAGACAGAGGCGGACGAGCTGCGGAAACGGTCCGCGCGCTGGCAGTTGACCCTCAGCGACGGCATCAATGACCTCATTGCCGACATGGAGTACGACCTCCGGGACCGCCTGCGCCGGATCCAGCGGGAAGCGGAGACGGCCATCGACCAGGGCGATCCCGGACCGGTCTGGCCGCAGTTCTCCCAGTGGCTCGAAGAGTGCGTCGCCGCTGCCATCTCGGACACCTTCGTCTGGACCAGCGAGCGGTCGCAATGGCTGGCCGCCCAGGTGGCCGATCACTTCGCCGCCGACGAAGTATCGCTGCCCGTATTGCACGTGGCCGACTCAGGGGACGCCCTGGATCCGGTGGACCAGATGCCGGGACTGGATCCGGGCCGCGTGAACCCGGTCCAGAAAGTCCTGATCGGCATGCGCGGGTCCTATGGTGGCGTCCTGATGTTTGGCCTCCTGACGGGAATTTTCGGGATGGCACTGATCAATCCGCTCTCGGTGGGCGCCGGACTGCTGCTGGGGCGGAAGGCCTACCGGGAGGACAAGGAAACGCGGCTCAAGCGGCGCCAGGGCGAGGCGAAAGCGCTGGTAAGGCGCCAGCTCGACGACGTGACGTTCCAGGTGGGAAAGCAGCTGAAGGACAGGCTGCGTTTGGTTCAGCGGACCATCCGGGACCACTTCACCGAGATCGCCGACGAGTACCACAGGTCGTTGTCTGATTCGGTGGCCGCGGCCCAGAAGGCTGCCGCATCGTATGCCCAGGAGAGGGAAGGACGCATCCGGGACATCAGGGGCGAACTCAAAAAGGTGGATGCGCTGCACCGGGCCGCGAAGGCCGTGGCCGCGGAGGTAATTGCAGCCGGGACCCGCAGCGGGGCGGGGGTTGGATGACGCCGTCCACTACTGCAGGGGCAGCTGGGCTGATCCGGGAAGCGCTGGAGGTTTACGGTGACGACCCGCAGGCCGCCGCTGTGCTGCGCGGCTATGCGCGGCGCCTGGCGGAGCCTTTGAGGATTGCGGTTGCCGGCATGGTGAAGGCAGGAAAGTCAACGCTCCTCAATGCCATCATCGGTGAGGAAATCGCGCCCACTGACACCGGGGAATGCACCCGGATCGTCACCTGGTACCGGCACGGACACACTCCCCGCATCACCCTCCACCCCATCACGGGGGAGCCCCGGAACCTGCCGTTGAAGCGCGTGGACGGGCGCCTGGTCTTCGTCCTTGACGGCGTCCAGGCAGAAGACGTTGATCGGCTCGACGTCGAATGGCCGGCGCCGGCCCTGCAGGCCATGACGCTGATCGACACCCCCGGCATCGCCTCCCTCTCACAGGACGTGTCGGCACGGTCCGTAAGGTTTCTCACTCCGGAAGACTCGGCGTCGGAAGCTGATGCCGTCATCTACCTGATGCGCCACCTGCACGCGTCCGACCTCCGGTTCCTTGAATCCTTCCAGGACACCGGGGCCGGCCGCTCGGGTACGGTCAACGCCCTCGCGGTGTTGTCCCGGGCCGACGAGGTGGGGGCCGGCCGCATCGACTCCCTGCTGTCCGCCGGCACCATCGCAGAAAGGTACAGCCGGGACCCCAACCTCCGGAAGCTGGCACTGGGCGTTGTCCCCGTCGCCGGACTGCTCGCCCAGAGCGCCCGTACCCTTCGCCAGCCGGACTTCGAGGCCCTCCAACTGCTGGCCACCCTGGACCGGGCCGCGCGCGAACGGATGATGCTTTCGGCCGACAGGTTCCGCCGGTCCAGGGAACCTGAAGGACTGACGGAAGAAGCACGGCGGTCACTCCTGGCGCGCTACGGGCTTTTCGGTATCCGGCTGGCCGTGGTCCTCATCCGCAACGGATACCCGGAACCAACGCCGCTGGCCCATGAACTGGCCCGCCGCAGCGGCCTGGACCCGTTGCTGGAGGTGCTGGACCGGCAGTTCCAGGCGCGGGCAGAGGCGCTCAAGGCCAGGACCGCGCTGGTTGCGGTGGGGAACCTCCTGGACAGCCGCCCCCGCGATGGATCGGAACAGTTGGCGGCGTCCCTGGAGCGGCTGCAGGCAAACGCACATGAGTTCCGTGAGCTACGGCTGCTGGCAGCCCTGCGGACCACCGGGGTGGAGCTTGCCCCCGAACTGGCGGCGGAAGCCGAACGGATCATTGGCGGCCACGGCACGGCTCCGGATCTGCGACTGGGCCTGGCGGCTGACTCCAGCCCGGATCTGCTGGCCGCCGAGGCGCGGCGCTGCCTGGCACGTTGGCGCAGGGCTGCTGAAAGCCCGCTCACTCCCAGATCCGCCCTTGAGGTCTGTCGGGTCGTGATCCGCAGCTGCGAGGGCGTCCTGGCTGATTTCGCGGTCAGGGACAGGCGGGCCCAGTCGGCGTAGTGCGGCAGGTCCCAAGCCTGCTGGGCTCCCGTTTCCGGCAGGCTCCCGCGTCAGGCAGGTTTCCGTTTCAGCCACGCTCCGGCGGCCGGCAGGAACAGAAGGACCAGCCCGGCGGCGGCAAGGAGGAGGCCGGCGCCCCAAGCCATCACCACGTAGCTGCCCTCGGCGCCGCTGGGGACCAGGAAGGCCGATGCCAGGAGCAGGACGGGAACGTGGGCGGCCAGCAGCAGCAGCAGGACCCAGCGTGCCCAGTTCCGGCGGCCCAGCACCGCGCCCAGGAAAGCTGCTTCAAGCGCGGTCACCAGCAACAGGGCAGCAATGCTGCCCCAAAACACGATTTCCGCCGCGGTACCCACCGATCCGGCGTCGCTGCCCGCCGCCATGTCCGCCACCACGCCACGGAGCCGCTGCAGGTTGGAGTCACGGGCCAGGAAGGATCCCAGCAGGACGGCCAGCCCCGCGGCGAAGCTGAGAACCCAAAGCGTGCGGGCCGTCCGGACAACCCGGGGCACCGGGGGAGTGACGGGGATGGGAGGCGGCGCGGAGTAGGACAGGCCGGGCCTCGGTGGGGGAGGCGGCGGGCGCCCCTCATCTCCGCCGGGTTGGAACGCCACAGGCCCTATTTCAGTCCGTCGGCATCGTGTTCATCGGTGCCGCGCTGGCCATTGCCGCCGTCCTCCTTGGCTTTAGCCTCCAGGTCATCGCGGAGCTTCTTCAGGCGCTCCGCCTCGGCCTGGTTGCGCCGGCGGGCCTCAAGGTTGCGGAGGAAATCCGGATCATCGTCCGGTGCAGTGGGATGCGGGTAGCTGGGTCGCGGCTCCGCCGTGCCGCGCGGCCTGCCGATCACGAGCCACAGGATGGCGCCCAGGACGGGCAGGACGATCTGCACGATGATCCAGGCAGGTTTCGAAATTCCACGGGTCAAACGGGCCTCAGTGCGAATCACGTCCACCAGGCCATACACGAAGATGACGAGGACTGCGACGGCCAAAGCCACACGGAAGAGCATGCCATTAAGTCTATCGTCAGGACGCGCAGGGGCCGCTGGCCGAGGCGGCTAAACTTGAATAGTGGCCTTTTTGAAATATTCCCTGATCCGGCTTGCGATCTTCGTGCCCCTGTTTGCCCTGTTTGCGCTTCTGCAGGTGGGGGTCCTGATGTCCGTGATCTGCGCCGCGCTCATTGCCTTTGCCATCAGTTACCTGTTCTTCCAGAAGCAGCGCGACGCCGCCGCAGCAGCCCTGCAGCACCGCTTCTCCGGGAAGGCCAAGCCGCTGCGTTCCGCCGGCGAGGTCCAGGACGCCAACGCCGAGGACGCGCTGCTTGACGCCAACCCGGACATCACCATCAACAACGCCAAAGGCAGCCACAACAAGGGCTAGAACCCGTGGCTGAGGATCAGTCCCAGTGAGAACAGCAGGCTGTAGCCAAGGTTGATCAGGCCGGTCTGTTTCAGGACCGGAATCAGGCTCTTGCGCTTGCGACCGTTGATCATCAGCCAGGCCGGCATCAGGCAGGCCGGAATGAGCAGCAGCACGATCAGGATCCAGGGCCGGCCCGGCGCCAGGATCACCACCAGCAGGATGGCGACGGCGAGCATCAGGACGTAGCTTTCCCGCGCATGCTTGTCCCCCAGCCGCACGGCCAGGGTTTTCTTCCCGGCCTGCATGTCCGTGGGAATGTCCCGGACGTTGTTGGCCATGAGCAGGGCCGTGGCGATCAGGCCGGTGCCGATGGCGCCAATGACCGCGGACAGGCTGATGTGTCCGGCCTGGGTGTAGGTGGTGCCCAGGGTGGCCACCAGGCCGAAGAACACGAAGACGAAGAGATCGCCGAGGCCCATGTAGCCGTAGGGGTTCCTGCCGCCGGTGTAGCCCCAGGCAGCCATGACGCAGCCCAGCCCCACCAGAATCAGCCACCACGCCTGCGTGAGGAACACCAGGACCAGGCCGAACACCATAGCCAGGGCGAACGTTCCGAACGCCGCCCACTTGACGTGTTCCGGCTTCGCGGCGCCGGAGCCCACCAGCCGCAGCGGACCCACCCGGTCATCGTCGGTCCCGCGGATGCCGTCCGAATAGTCGTTGGCAAAGTTCACACCCACCTGGAGCAGGAGCGCCACCAGCGCCGCGAGGATGGCGTTGGGCAGCAGGAACGAGTCCATTTCGTAGGCGGCGGCAGTGCCGATCAGCACCGGCGCGATCGCTGCGGGCAGCGTCCGGAGTCGGGCGCCTTGGATCCATTGGGCGGCTGTGGCCACGGTTAGTACCTCGCGTTGTTTCGGTAAGACGGCAGGATGGAACGTCCGCACCCGCCGCGGTGGTGCAGGTCCAACTCTACTTTCCCCCGTGCAGGGCGCTGAGTTCGGCGGTCATGGCGAGCCGGTCCGGTTTGCCGTTGGGCAGCATCGGCAGGACCGGTGCGGTGAGGACGGTTTTGGGCGCCAGGAACCCCAGTTGCTGCTGCCACTGTTGCTGGAGCTCGACGGCGGTGTCCCCGGCATCGTGCCGGGCACCTTCCCCGGCAAGGGCCACAAAGGCCGCCACGGCCTGGCCCCATTCCGCGGATGGCACACCGGCCACGAAAGCCGCGGCGACGGCGTCGGACTTTTCCAACTGCTCCTGGACGTGCCCGGCGGAGACCTTCACGCCGCCGGTGATGATGACGTCGTCCGCCCGGCCCAGCACGGTGAGCCGGCCGTCGTCGTCAATGACGCCCAGGTCGCTGGTGCGGTACCAGCGCACGCCGTCCTCCTCGAAGAACGTTCCGGTTTCCTCGTCCGGTGCCTCGATGTAGCCGGCGGCCACCGTGTCCCCGCCGAGCAGGATCCTGCCGTCCTCGGCCACCCGGACCGAGACGCCCTCCAGGGGGTAGCCGTCGTACACGCAGCCGCCGGAGGTTTCGGCCGAACCGTAGGTGGTCACCACCCGGACCCCGGCGTCCCGGGCAGCTGCCAGAAGTGCCGGCGGGGTGGGGGCGCCACCCAGCAGGATGGCATTGAAGCGGCGGAGGACGGCGAGCGTGTCCGGCGAGGGATCGTCCAGGAGCCGCTGCAGCTGGGTGGGAACCAGGGACGTGAACCTGATCTTGTCCGTCAGTTCCAGCGCGGCGGCGGTGAAGGCCTCCGGGGTGAAGCCGCCGGACATGTCCATGACCCAGGGCCGGGTGCCGGCGAACAGGGACCGCACCAGCACCTGGATGCCGGCAACGAACTGGACGGGCAGCGCCAGCAGCCACTGGCCCTCGCCCTTGAGCCGCAGGGCCGTGGCCATGGAGGAGGCCGCCAGGGATTCCACGGTCAGCACGGTCGCCTTGGGCGTTCCGGTGGAACCTGAGGTGCGGACCACGGCCACGGCGTCGTCGCAGCCCGGCGTTTCCACGTGTCCCACCACGAGGCTGCCGTCGGGGCCGACGGACAGTTCGACGGCGGGGCCCTCGCCATGGAGGGCGGCCGCGAGGGCCTTCAGGGCGGGTTCGATGTTGAGGGGCCCGCCCGGGGCCTGGTCAGGGGAAGTTTCGCTGTTCATGTGCTGTCCTGCCTTAGAAGTAGTGCGGGAAGCGTGACCAGTCGGGGTCGCGTTTTTGCAGGAAGGCCTCCTTGCCCTCCACGGCCTCGTCCGTCATATATGCCAGGCGGGTAGCCTCACCGGCGAACACCTGCTGGCCGGCCAGGCCATCGTCCGCGAGGTTGAAGGCGAACTTCAGCATGCGGATGGCCTGCGGGGACTGGCGGGCGATGTCCGCGGCGTACTCCAGGGCCACTTCCTCCAGCCGCTGGTGGTCCACCGCCTCGTTCACGGCACCCATCCGAACCATGTCCTCAGCGGAATATTCGCGGGCCAGGAAGAAAATCTCCCGGGCGGCCTTCTGCCCCACCTGCCGGGCCAGCAGCGCCGAGCCGTAGCCGGCGTCGAAACTTCCCACCGTGGCATCCGTTTGCTTGAACCTGCCGTGCTGCCGGGACGCGATGGTGAGGTCAGCGACGACGTGCAGGGAGTGCCCGCCGCCTGCTGCCCAGCCGTTGACGACGGCGATGACCACCTTGGGCATAGTGCGCATGAGCCGCTGGACTTCCAGGATGTGCAGCCTGCCGGCGCGGGCGGGATCGATGGTTTCCTGCGTCTCGCCGTCGGCATACCGGTAGCCGTCCCTGCCCCGGATTCGCTGGTCGCCGCCGGAGCAGAAGGAGTGGCCGCCGTCCTTGGGGGAGGGGCCGTTGCCGGTCAGCAGCACGGTGGCGACGTCGGGCGTCATCCGGGCGTGGTCCATGGCGCGGTAGAGCTCATCCACGGTGCCCGGCCGGAACGCGTTGCGGACCTCTGGCCGGTTGAATGCGATGCGGACCGTGGGCAGGTCACGCACCCAGCCGCCGTCGGAATCCCGCTCCACCTGCCGGTGGTAGGTCATGTCCTGGAAGTCCTCGAAGCCGGAGACCACCCGCCAGCGCGTGGGATCGAAGACGTCGGACACCGGGGCGGGGATCTGGTTGCTCACCGTCCAAGTCTAGTAATCGGCATCAGCTGATGCAGAACTCGTTGCCCTCGGGGTCCGCCATGGTGTGCCAGGAATGCGGGCCCTGGCGCGCGGACCAGAGGAAGGAGGCGCCGCGTGCCTCGAGCTCGCGCCGAACCTCGTCCTTGTCCCGGCCGTCCAGCCTGACGTCCCAGTGCACCCGGTTCTTCACCGTTTTTCCTTCGGGCGCCGTCTGGAACAGCATGCGCTGGGCGGGTGCCTTGGCCTCGATTTCCTCAGGCGGCCGGATGGCGGCGCCGTCCTTCCACACCAGGTTGCCGCGGTGCAGCATGGTCTGGTCCTCCGTGGCGAAGCCCTGGTCGATCATGGACCGGATGAACGCGGCGTCCTGGGGTTCCACTGCCCACTGCAGGGTTTCCGCCCACCAATCAGCGAGTTCGTGAGGGCTGGCGGAATCGATGACTATCTGGATATTCAGTCCCATCCGTCCACGGTAAAGGCGGCCGGGGAGATACGGAAGATGCCTTGGAAAGGAGGAGTGAACGACAAGGTTGCTGAAAAGTATTCTTGACTTTATGTCATGACATAGGTCACAGTTTTCTTCGGAAAGGGTTTTCCCTCACACCGAGAGACAGGACAGAGCATTGTCAGAGAAGACAAGAATCTCCAGCATCAGCCGCCGCCAGTTCGGCCTGACGGCCTTCGGGCTGTCAGCCCTGGCCGCGGGCCTCACGGCCTGTGGGGGAGGAGGCGGGTCCTCTGACGGAGGCGCCAAGACACTGCAGCTCATCCTGTCCGGCGACACCAACCAGGGAGGCGCGTTTGCCGCGGCGGCGAAGAAGTATAAGGAAGCCACCGGCATCACCATCGAAGTGGTGGACGTTCCCACGGCTGACATCACCACCAAACTGAAGAACGCAGCCACGGCAAACGACCTCCCGGCGCTGGCCCGTGTGACCAGCATTGACCCGCTGTGGGTCAATCAGCTCCAGGACCTCACGGACATTGCCAAGTCCCACGGAATAGACGAAAAGTACCTCCAGGAGTCCCCGGACGGCATCATCCCAGCCATCCCGTCCGACCTCACCGCCGTGGGACTGTTCGTCAACAAAAGCCTGTTCGATAAGGCGGGAGTCAAATACCCGACGGCGATCGGGAACACCTGGACGTGGGACGAATTCATCGGCGCCGTCAACCAGGTCCGCGAGAAGGCCGGAGCTAAGTACGGCGTGGTCATGGACCGTTCCGGACACCGCCTGCGCGCCATGATGTACGAGTTCGGCAGCACGGCCTTCGCCAAGGAAAACGGCAAATACGCCGGCGACGCCAAAGCCGTGGAGACCCTGGAGTACTTCCGGAAGATCAACGATGACCAGACCATGCCCAAGTCCGTCTGGCTCAGCGGCGAGGATGGCAACGCCATGTTCAAGAGCGGCCAGGTTGCCGCTTACTACTCCGGCAGCTGGCAGGTTGCGGACTTCAACAAGAACATCAAGGACTTCGAATGGCTGTCGGTCCCGTTGCCGAAGAAGGAAGTCAACGCCACCAACCTTGGCGGCGGGTTCATGGTCGCGTTCAAGGACACAGGTGCGGACGAGGAAGCCAAAAAGTTCATTGACTGGTTCTACCAGGACGCCAACTACATCGAGTTCGCGCAGCTGGGAGGATACCTGCCTGCCAAGGACCTCAAGGTGGAGTACCAGTTCCAGCAGCCCTCCTTTGAGCTGTACCAGCAGCAGATCTCCGGCAACCAGGCCAAGGGCGACAACGCCATCAAGCGCGTGGTGGCCGAGGCCTACGCCGAGACGCCGTTCTCCGGCGACCCGCTGCGCGAGGAGACCGTCAAGATGCTCTCCGGCGGCCAGGACGCAAAGACCACGGTGGACAACATCGTGAAGCTCTACAACGGCGCCTGATCCCGTGGCGCAACCAACCATCAGCACTGCGGCGGCGCCGGACGCACCGGCGCCGGCGCCTGTCCGCAGCAAATCCGCACAGAAGCGCCGAAACCGCTACGTCGTCGCCCCGCTGGTCCTGATCGGCGTCAACGTTGTCCTCTTCCTGGTGTTCTTCGTCTGGCCGGGGGCGCTGGGGCTGCTGTACTCCTTCACGGACTACCGCGGGATCGGCAAACTGCACTTCATCGGCCTCGCCAACTTCCAGAAGCTCTTCGCCGATGCCGGCTTCTACGCGGCGCTGGGCCGGACCTTTGTATATACCGTGTTGTCCGTTCCGCTGGTCTACCTCTGTTCCCTGGGCGTCGCCGCTCTGTTGGTCAGCAAGGCGGTCCGCGGCCGCACCGCGGCAAAGATGGTGATCTTCCTGCCGTGGCTGATTTCGCCCATCGTGGTGGGCGTCATCTGGAAGTGGCTGTTCGGCCAGGACTTCGGGTTCGTGAACTTTGTCATCTCCACCTTCGGCGGGAACCCGCTGCCGTGGTCCAGCGACGGTAACCTGGCGCTGGCCGTCGTGATCTTCGCGTCGGCGTGGGGCGGCACCGCCTTCAACATGCTGCTGTTCATTGCGGCGCTGAAGAACATTCCGGAGTCCCTCCTCGAGGCAGCAGAGCTGGACGGCGCCAACGCCTGGCAGCGCTTCCGCAACGTCACCCTGCCGGGCATCGCGCCGACGTCGTTCATGGTCATCCTGCTCTCCACCATCCACGCCATGAAGGAGTTCGCCATGATCCAGGCACTGACTGGAGGCGGCCCGGGGACGCAGAACACCCTGATCGTGCAGTACATCTACAAAACCGGCTTCGAGCAGTCGAAGGTGGGTTACGCGAGCGCGGCCTCCATGGTGCTGATGGTTGTCCTGCTGGCCATCGCCCTCATCCAGCTGCGGTTCAACCGGAAGAAGGGCTGACCCATGGCAACAGCTGCCAACCTGCCTCCCGCCGTGGCGGAGGAACCCGCCCTGGGTGTAGAGCGGGCCTCCGCAACGCACGGCAGCCGGAAAACGCGCCACCGGCCGGGAAATACTGAACTCCGCGCCAAGGCATCACTCCCGCTGACCGTCCTGATGTGGCTGATCGCCGCCCTGTACGCGCTGCCGCTGCTCTGGTTCCTGCTCAGCTCGTTCAAGCCCGGCAGCGAGCTGTTCAGCTACCCGCTGTCCATGATTCCCCGCGAATGGACGTTCCAGGGCTTTGTCGATGCCTGGGAACGGGTGGACTTTGCCCAGTACTTCCTGAATACGGCCACTGTGTCCATCGTGACCACGGTGCTGACGGTCTTCTTCAGTGCCTGCACCGGCTACGCCCTGGCCAAGTACAACAACAGGGGAACCAGGCTGTTCTTCGTCTGCATCCTGGCCACCACCATGCTGCCCACCGAGGTCATCCTGAACCCCACGTTCTCGGTGATCCGGGACCTGGGGCTGTACAACTCGCTGGCGGGCATCATCGTCCCGTCCGTGTTGACGGCAACCGGCGTGTTCATGTTCCGGCAGTTCTTCCTCACTGTTCCGGACGACCTGCTGCATTCCGCCAGGATCGACGGCGCGGGAGAGTTGGCCATCTTCTTCCGGATCATGCTCCCGCTCTCCAAGCCCATCCTGTTCACGCTGGCCATCTTCTCCTTCCAATGGCGCTGGAACGACTACATCTGGCCGCTGATCGTGCTGAACGATCCCAAGTGGTACACCCTGCAGGTGGCTCTCCGGAGCATTGTGGGTGCGGAAAACATCGACTGGCCGGTGCTCCTGGGTGCATCCGTGATCTCCCTTCTGCCGCTGGTCCTGGTGTTCTTTGTCTTCCAGAAGTACGTACTGAACGCGGACGTCAGCGCCGGCCTGAAGGATTAGCGAGAGGCAGCAACATTGCAGACAGCAACAGTGGACACATCTTTCCTGGAGCGGGTCGTGGAGGCGGCGGACCAGGAGGTTGCGGCGTTCCTGGCAACGCACGACGACGACGTCACGGCTTTGGCGCACCGGCCCGCCATGGCCAGGCTGCTGGCCATGGCGGCCGTCTTTACCGATCCAGGCTCCCGATTCCACCGGCAGGAACGGCTGGGTCCGGCGATGGGCCGGTGCCTGGACCGGCTGGAAGCACTGCAGGGCCCCGCCGGCCTGTTTGATGGCACCAACCTCTGTTCACCGCCGGACTCAGCCTTCACCTTGAACGATGCCTGCCTCACGCTGCGGCTGATCCGCGGCCTGGCCGACGCGGGGCCTCTTTTGGAGGAAGCGGACGCCCGCCTGGCTGCCATCGTTTCCAGATCCGTTGACGCGATGGTGGCCGGCGGTGTCCACACACCCAACCACCGCTGGGAACTCTGCGCGGCCCTGGCCCAAATCAACGGGATCCAGCCGCGGGCGGGGATCGGGGAGCGGATCGGACAATGGCTCGCCGAAGGAATCGACCAGCTGCCGGATGGCATGTACTCGGAACGGAGTCCGCTGTACGCCACGGCGGTCACCAATCCCTCCCTGCTGACCATTGCGGACAGCACAGACCGGCCCCAACTCCTGGACCACGTCCGGCGGAACCTCACCGCCTTCCTGCCATGGTTCAGCCCGGACGGCACCGTGGAGTCGGTGTTCTCCAGGCGGCAGGACCAGTGGATGGCCTTCAGCGCCGCGCCGTTCCTGTACCTCTACAGGCGCTTTGCCGTGCAGGACGGACGTGGCGACTTCGCCGCTGCGGCCGGCTGGCTGGCCGGTTTTCCCCTCCACGAACCCGCCAAGCTGCTGGGGCTGACCAGGACGGATCCTTTCCTGGCCGGGGCACTTCCAGCCGCACCGCCGTTGTCCGTCACGTTTGCGCCGCAAGCCGCGCCGGCGCCGGATGCCCCACGATCACTTGACGCTGCGTCGCCGCCGCCGCCGGCCCTGACGCCGGCGGAAGCCTCCCTGGACAGCTGCGGCGCCTACCGTTTCCGGTCGGCCGGGAGCGTGGCCACCGTGTTTGGCGGCTGCGACCCACTGGATCCCGGAGCGGGGTCGGGGCTTGCTACAAACCCCACATTCCTGCGCTTCGGACACGGCGCAGCGTTGCTGTCCGACGTCCGGCTGTCCAGGAGCTTCTTCGACCTGGGGCCGTTCCGCAGCCAGCACACTGTCCGGCGCGGCAGTTCCCTGGTCCTTTCCGAAGAGCTGGAGGCAAACTTCTACCAGCCCCTGCCGGGGGACAAACGGCGCGTGGACGGGATCTACGTGCTGGAGCATGAAGGCAGGTTCAGCGCCGGCATGGAGTTCAGCGCGCGGCCAAGGGACGTGCACCGGCTGGGCACGGAGATCGTGGTCCATGCCGAGGGTGGACAGGTTGGCCTGGATATCGGTTTTACGGGCACCCACACCGCCTTTGCCCTGGAACTGACATTCCGGCCGGGCGGGGTGCTCGAGGGCGTCCAGCCAGTGGGTGCCACCGGGACCTTCCAGCTGACCACCGGAACCGGCTCCTACCGCGTGGGTAACCACGTCATCGAGTTTGGGCCGGGGCTGCCGTTGGACCCGGATGCGCCGGCCGGTTACAACCCCGGTGAAGGCTACCGCTACCTCAACGGCACCAATGCTTCCGATGGCGTGAAGGTCTACATCGCCGGCCGGACCGTTGGCAGCCACGGGTTCACGTTCCGGGGGTACACCGTCCGCGGCTGACGCCGGTCTATGCCTGGATGTTCTGCATCTGCTCAAACAGTTCCGGCGGGATGGCGTAGACCAGGATCACTGCCAGCAGGTTCTTGGCGGCGTGGACGAAGTAGGAGAACATGAGGTTCTTCCCGGTCCACATGTAAACGAACACCAGTGTGGCGCCCATCGCCAGGTAGGGGAGCAGGGCAGTAAGGGTAATCGCTTCCTGTCCCACGATATGAAGCGCTGCGAACAGCACCACGGACAGGGCGCAGCAGATCCAGATGTTGAGGCGTCTGCCGAGCTTGCCGATCAGCAGGTGGCGGAAGATGTATTCCTCCACAAACGGGCCCACCACCACCAGCAGCGGAACCATGAGCCACGCGGGGACCTGCTGCATGAGTGCCTGCAGTCCCGCCTGGTTTGCGGAGGTCTCCACCTGCCCGTTCGCGGCCACCACAACAGCGGTAAGGATCATCATGGCGATCACGGCTGCCGGCACCATCAGCAGCGTAAACCAGGGCCGGGTAGCCAGGACCCTGAGATCGCGGACCACAACCTTGCGGGCCGCCAGCAGCGCCAGTATTCCCACCGAGGCATAGAACAACAGGTTCACGGCATACGACGCGGCGGCAGGCGACGGGGCGATCTGCCGGAGGAACGGGGTTAGCAGGTCGCCGGCAGCTGCGAAGAACCCGGCGATGGCAACGTAGAGGAACAGGGTGGCCGCGTCCAGGCGGGAAAAACGGTACAGCTGCGGCTGCGGAGCGGGCGGTAAGCGGTGGACTGTTGCCATTCCGCCAGCCTATCGCCGCCGGGTGCATGTAGTGCGCGTCACGTACCACCCCGCACCGTCTTGTAAGATGGTCAGGCCGCGTGAAGCTTCGGCAGTTCGAGGATCCGCGCTCACATTTGCAGGTGCAAAGACCTTAAAGCCGAATTTTGTGAGCTCGATCATACGAAGTCCGGATGCGGCCAACCCCCAACCCACAAGGAACAGTTGTGCCTCAAAGTACCCCCACAGACCTCAAGAACAGCACGGCACCATCCACCGCCGTCGCCGACCCCACCCTCAGCGCCGAGGGCTACAGCAAGACGCTGGGCAGGCGCCACGTAACCATGATCGCCATGGGCGGCGCCATCGGCGTCGGCCTCTTCATGGGAGCCGGCGGCCGCCTCGCCTCCACCGGCCCCGCCCTGATCTTCTCCTACGCCATCGCCGGCGTGATCGCTTACCTGCTCATGCGGGCCCTGGGCGAACTCATCATGTACCGCCAGACCTCCGGCTCGTTCGTCAGCTACTCCGGCGAGATGTTCGGAAAGAAGGGCGCCTACCTCTCCGGCTGGATGTACTTCATCAACTGGGGCATGACCGGCATCGCCGAACTGATCGCGATCGGCCTCTACTTCCAGTTCTTCTTCCCCAACGTCCCGGTGGAAGCCTCAGCCATCGCAGCCCTGGTCCTGCTGGTTGCCGTCAACCTGCTCAGCGTTAAGGCGTTCGGCGAGTTCGAATTCTGGGCCTCCTGCCTCAAGGTGGGCGCCATCCTGATCTTCCTGGCCGTGGGCACCTTCATGGTGGTCACCAACGCCCAGGTGGGCGACGGCCACGCATCGGTGGCCAACCTCTTCGCCGCTGAGGGTGGAATGTTCCCCAAGGGCGCCCTGGTGATGGTCCTGGTCCTGAACGCCGTGATTTTCGCCTACAACGGCATCGAACTGGTGGGCATCACCGCCGGCGAGATGCAGAACCCGGAACGTGAAGTGCCCAAGGCGATCCGCGCCGTCGTACTCCGCATTGTGGTGTTCTACGTCGGTTCGGTGACCCTGCTGGCCATGCTGCTGCCGTCCGACCAGTACAAGGCCGGCACGTCCCCGTTCGTCACCGTGTTTGGCCAGATGGGCCTCGGCTGGGTGGGCGACGTGATGAACATGATCGTGATCACCGCCGCACTGTCCTCCTGCAACTCCGGCCTGTACTCCATCGGCCGCGTGTTCCGCACCATGGCCAACAATGGCCACGCTCCCCAGTGGCTCACCAGGATGTCCAAGCGGCACGTTCCGTACGCGGCCATCCTCGCCATCGCGGCGTTCTACCTGGTGGGCATCATGCTGAACATCTGGCTGGGCGGCTCGCACGCGTTCGATCTCGCCCTGAACACCGCCTCGATCGGCGTGATCTTCTGCTGGGGTTCCATCTTTGCCAGCCAGATCGTGCTGCGCCGGCGCAAGGGTGTCACCTCCGGCCTGGCGATGCCCGGTTCGCCGTGGACCAGCTGGGCCGGTCTGGTGGGGCTGCTGGCCATCACGGTCCTGATCGGCTTCGACACCATGACCAGCAAGTCCGGCGAGGTGTTCTACCTGGGCCTGTGGACCCTTGGCACCATTCCGTTCTTTGCGGTGGTCCTGTGGCTGGGCTGGCAGAAGGTCAAGAACAACCAGCCCAAGAGCGAGCTCTTCAGCTAGCTTGGCGTTCCCCCGGGAACAAAGGTCGACGGCGGGACGCCCCATTTGGTGGGCGGCCCGCCGTCGGCGTTTTCCATCGATTGCTCCGTAGCTGCCGTTTTGGGCGCTCTAAAGGGCAGCTACGGAGCAATCGATGGAGATTGGCCCTTCAGGTACGTGGCGAAGTGGTCCTCAATGCGGCGCCACGCTTCGGGCGAAGAATCCGGGTCCGGGCCCACGCCCATGACCCGCATCAGCGGCCGGAGGAGTGCAGGACCCAGCTCTTCATCGTTGAGGAAAGAATGGCCCGCCGCAGGGAATTCCTTGACGCTGTGCTCGATGCCCAGCTGGTCCAACGCTGTTTCGAGCCGGGCGGCGGCCCCCTTCAGGGACTTGTCGGCACTGCCGTAGTTGGCCACGATGGGACAGGCTCCGCGCAGCGCTTCCTCCAGGTCCTCCTGCTGCTTGCCCGGAAGCCGCCCGTAGTTGACGGAGACGGCGTCGAACCCGTCCCGTGCCACCAGCAGTGCGAATCCGCCACCCATGCAGAAGCCGATCACCCCGGTCCTGCCGTTGCCCAGTTCAGAGTCCGCAAGCCATTTTCGCGCCGTGGCGATGTCAACGAAGGGCCGGCCCGTCCCGGCCGCCATGGCACGCATGGTTCCTACCAGGCAGCGCCGCCGGCCGCCGTCGCTGAACAGGTCCAGCGCCAGCGTGAGGTAGCCGGCCCGGGCCAGCCGGTCCGCGTGCCGGCGGGTCTGGTCATCGAGGCCGAACACCTCGTGGATCATGACGACGGCGGGGAAAGGGCCCGGCCCGTCAGGTACGGCCAGGTAGCCGCGCAGTCGGGGGGAGCCGCCCGCGGCGGCGCTTTCGGCGCCCAGGTCAACGATGGTCATCGGCCAAGGCTAACCGGCGCCCCGGGGAAGTCCCGCCTTTGCGTTGTGGAAAAGGTGGCCTGCGCCGCCGGCCCGGGGCAGACTGGGGCATGTGAGCGAACCATGGGTGCTGCATGTGGACCTGGACCAGTTCATCGCTGCCGTCGAGGTGCTCCGCCGGCCTGAACTCGCGGGCAGGCCGGTGATCGTGGGCGGCCGTGGTGATCCCGCCGAACGGGCAGTGGTGTCCACTGCCTCCTATGAGGCCAGGGCCTACGGCGTGGGCTCGGGAATGCCGCTGCGCATCGCCGCGCGGAAAGTGCCGGACGCGGTCATCCTGCCCGTGGACCAGGAGGCGTACCTGGAGGCATCTGAGAAGGTCATGGCCGTGCTGCGCTCGCAGGCCGGAGCCACCGTTCAGGTGCTCGGCTGGGACGAGGCATTCGTTGGCATCGAGTCAACGGATCCGGAGGCCTGGGCCCGGCAACTCCAGCAGGCCGTCCTGGCGGAAACGCGGCTCCATTGCAGCATCGGCATCGGCGACACCCTGGTCCGCGCCAAGGTTGCCACCGGGTTCGGCAAGCCTGCCGGCATATTCCGGCTTACGAAAGGCAATTGGCTCGACGTGATGGGTGACCGGCCCACGATTGACCTGTGGGGCGTGGGAACCAAGGTATCGCAGCGCTTGGCCAGCCTGGGCATCAAGAGCGTTGCTGCCCTCGCAGCTGTGGACCCCAATGACCTTGTCCCGGAGTTCGGCCCCAAAATGGGTCCCTGGTACGCCCAGCTTGGGCGGGGTGATGGTGCCCGGGTGGTCGACGATACCCCGTGGGTGGCGCGGGGCCACAGCCGTGAGACCACCTTCCAGCACGACCTGACAGATGCTGCAGAAATTGACGACGCCGTCAGGGAGTTGGCTGCGCGGGTACTGGAGGATGTCGCTGCCGAGGGACGGCCGGTGGTTGGCCTGACGCTGAAAGTGCGGTATGCCCCGTTCAGCACCACCACCTTCGGCCGGAAGATCCCGGCGACGCCGGATCCCGCCGTCGTCCTGGCGACGGCGCTCGATCTGGTGTCGAAAATCGAGCCGGGCCGCCCGGTCCGCCTGCTCGGCCTCCGGGCAGAAATGACCATGCCCGAGGATTCCCGGAAGGGACACACTCCCACCCGCAGCGGCTGGTAAACCCCATCGATTGCTGAGCAGGTGCCGTTATGAGGCCCCAAAACGGCATGTACTCGGCAATGGATGTCGTCTGGACAGCGAAACGGCGGTGGATCCACTGGATCCACCGCCGTCGGGCTGCTGCAGCACGCCGTTCGCTACGGCTGCACCAGCAAGGAACTAGTCCCGCTTGAACTCGTCCTTGACATTTTCGCCGACCTTCTTGGCATCTGCCTTGACCTGGTCGGCCTGGCCTTCTGCCTTCAGACGGTCGTTATCGGTCACGTTGCCTGCAGCTTCCTTGGCCTTGCCGCCAAGGTCCTCTGCCGCGTTACTGATCTTGTCTCCGAGGCCCATGGTTCCGGCCTCCTTTCGTTTCCGTCGATCAACCGTGCCCTTTCACGATAAGCAAAGCCTGCTTACTATTTCAAGTCCCCGGCTTGCCCGCGCTGTTCCTTGTCGGTGCCCGCCGCTAGGCTCGGGCCATGGATAAAGTGCGCGGCAGGGGTGTGGCCAAAGTGGTTCCGCCCCGGCTTTCCCCCGTGGGGCTGCAGGACCTCGAGGACCATCCGGAACACGAGTTCCGGCGCGGCGGGAGGCATGAGAACGCGCGGTTCAGCCGTCCCGCGGCTGAGGGACTGGACCTGGGAGGTGCGGTCTTCGCCGAATGCGAATTCGATGCCCCGTCCTTTAACGAGACCCAGCTCCGCGGCGCCTCGTTCCGCGACTGTATCCTCGCGGAGCTGTATGCGCCGGTGTTCAGGGGCGCCCGCAGCACCTGGCAGGAGGTGGAGTTCCGGAATCCCCGCCTGGGGTCCGCGGAACTGTACGAAAGCGGCTGGCAGTCCGTCCGGATCGACGGCGGGAAGCTGGACTTCCTCAACCTCCGTGGCGCCAAGCTCACGGACGTGCTGATCACGGGCTGCATCATCAATGAACTTGACCTTGGTGCCGCCGTGGCAACCCGCGTGAAGCTCGTGGACTGCACCGTGGGAACGCTGGACCTGACCGGAGCCAAGCTGAAGGACTTCGACCTCAGGGGTACGGAATTCCGCAGGGTCAGCGGACTGGGGAGCCTGGCCGGCATGGTCATAGACGACTACCAGCTGGGACTCCTCGCGCCGCTCATGGCCGCGCACCTGGGGGTGACCGTCCTGTAACTGGATGCGCACCCACGGACTCCCGTGTACCATTTACAGAACGAACGGTCGGTAAGTGGATCATCCCACTGCGCCGCCCGCCGATGACAGTGCTGTTTATCGCGTGAAGGGTGTTTCCATGGCTGCAACCGCAGGTCCGCAGGCTTTCCTTGTAGGCGGGGTCCGAACGCCCGTGGGCAGGTACGGGGGCGCCCTGTCCTCCGTGCGCCCGGACGACCTTGCGGCCTTGGTGGTCCGGGAAGCCGTGGAACGCGCCGGCCTGGATCCCGAAAGCATTGACGAGGTCATTCTCGGCAATGCGAACGGCGCGGGGGAGGAGAACCGGAACGTTGCCCGGATGGCCACCCTGCTGGCCGGGCTGCCGCTGCACGTTCCCGGGATCACCGTCAACCGGCTCTGCGCCTCCGGCCTGAGCGCCATCATCCAGGCCAGCCACATGATCAAGGCAGGAGCCGCCGACATTGTCATCGCCGGCGGCGTTGAATCCATGAGCCGGGCACCCTGGGTCCAGGAGAAGCCCGCCGCCGCATTTGCCAAGCCGGGCCAGATTTTCGACACCTCGATCGGCTGGCGGTTCACCAACCCGCACTTCCAGCACGGCGGACTGTCCCGCGACGGGAAGATGACCTACTCCATGCCTGAAACGGCTGAGGAAGTGGCCAGGGTGGACGGCATCTCCCGCGAGGACGCTGACGCGTTCGCGGTCCGCTCCCACCAGTTGGCCCTGGACGCCATCCAGGCCGGCCGCTTCAAAGACGAGATCGTCCCGGTGACCGTCAAGTCCCGCAAATCCGAGACCGTGGTGGACACGGACGAGGGCCCGCGTGCCGGCACCAGCATGGACGTTCTGGCGGGACTCAAACCCGTGGCGCACGGCGGATCCGTGGTCACGGCCGGGAACTCCTCGTCCCTCAACGACGGCGCCTCGGCGATCATCGTGGCGTCGGAAGCAGCCATTGAACGGCTGGGCCTGACCCCCCGCGCCCGCATCATCGACGGCGCCTCCGCCGGCTGCGAACCGGAGATCATGGGCATCGGTCCCGTCCCCGCCACCCAGAAAGTGCTCAAGCGAAGCGGCCTGAGCGTAGGTGACCTGTCCGCCGTCGAACTCAACGAGGCCTTTGCCACGCAGTCCCTGGCCTGCATCCGGCGCCTGGGCCTGGAACCGGAGATCGTCAACCGCGACGGCGGAGCGATCGCCCTGGGGCATCCGCTGGGTTCCAGCGGCTCACGGCTTGCCATCACCCTGCTGGGCCGGATGGAACGCGAAGATGCCCGGATCGGCCTGGCCACCATGTGCGTGGGCGTTGGCCAGGGCACCGCGATGCTGCTGGAGAAGATCTGATGGGGGTCGGCGTCCACCTGGCATCGGAAAACTTCGCCGCCCTGCTGGTGGAGGAGCGGGATGACCGGGTGGTGGTGCTGCTTAACCGGCCCGAGGTAAAGAACGCCATCGACCAGCAGATGGTGGATGAGCTCCATACCGTCTGCGCGGCGTTGGAACAGAACCCCAAGGTGCTGATCATCGCCGGCGTGGATGGAGTCTTCGCCTCCGGCGCAGACATCGCCCAGCTGCGCGAGCGGCGCCGGGATGATGCCCTGCAGGGAATCAACTCCACCATTTTCGTCCGGATTGCCAAACTGCCTATGCCGGTCATCGCCGCGCTGGACGGTTACTGCCTGGGCGGGGGCGCCGAACTGGCCTATGCCGCCGACTTCCGGATCGGCACCCCCAACGTACGCATCGGCAACCCGGAAACAGGCCTCGGAATTCTGGCTGCTGCCGGTGCCAGCTGGCGGCTTAAGGAACTCGTGGGCGAACCCCTGGCCAAGCAGATTCTGTTGGCTGGACTGGTTCTCGGCGCAGACGAGGCCCGTGCCGCCAACCTCATCACTGAAATCCACGACCCCGCGGATCTTTTGGATGCAGCCCACAGCCTGGCCAACAGGATTGGCCGGCAGGACCCACTGGCGGTACGGATCACCAAGTCTGTGTTCCACGCCCCCGCGGAAGCCCATCCGCTCATCGACCAGCTGGCCCAGGGAATCCTGTTCGAATCCCAGGCCAAGTTCGACCGCATGCAGGCATTCCTGGACCGCAACGCAGCGAAGAAGGCCAACGCCGCCTCCACCATTCCAGCCGACGGAAAGTAGACCATGAGCAAGCTTGAAGTTCCCGCCAACCTTCCCACTTCTGTCGGCGTGCTGGGCGGCGGCCGCATGGGCGCCGGCATTGCCCACGCCTTCCTGATCAAAGGCGCCGACGTGCTGGTGGTGGAGCGCGACGAACAATCGGCGGAGGCCGCCAGGGAACGGGTGGAGTCCGCGGCCGCGAAGAGCATTGAGCGAGGTGTGACCGATGCAAACCTCGATGAGATGGTGTCCCGGCTGACCGTCGGGGTGGACTATGACGCCTTCAAGGACCGCCAGCTGGTGGTGGAAGCCGTCCCGGAAGACTGGGACCTGAAAGTTTCCGCGCTGCGGGGCATCGAGGAACGGCTGGCCGAAGACGCCTTCATCGCCTCCAACACCTCGTCGCTGTCCGTCAACGGGCTGGCCCGCGAACTGAAGCGGCCGGAGAACTTCCTGGGCCTGCACTTCTTCAACCCCGTGCCCGCCTCCACCCTCATCGAAGTGGTGCTGGGCGAGCGCACATCTCCCGAACTTGCCGCCGCGGCGAAAAAGTGGGTGGAAGCACTCGGCAAGACCGCCGTCGTCGTCAATGATGCTCCGGGCTTCGCGTCATCACGCCTTGGCATAGCCATTGCACTTGAGGCCATGCGGATGGTGGAGGAAGGCGTGGCGTCCGCGGAAGACATCGATGCCGCCATGGTCCTGGGCTACAAGCACCCCACCGGGCCCCTGAAGACTACGGACATTGTGGGACTGGACGTCCGCCTGGGCATCGCCGAGTACCTGCACTCCACCCTGGGCGAGCGGTTCGCGCCCCCGCAGATCCTCAAGGACAAGGTGGCCCGGGGCGAACTGGGGCGCAAAGCGGGCAAGGGCTTTTTCGACTGGCCCAGCTAGGAGCGTTGGCTAGTCGAAGAAACCCACAATGTAGCCGATGAAGTACAGGAGGCACAGCACGACCACGACGCCGATAATGGCAATCCACAGGAACTGCGTGCCCTTCCTGGTGCCATGCTCGTCATGACCCTGCGGGCCCGCCGTTGATGCCTCTCCCGGCGGAGTTTCGCCCGGCGGAACCCCGCCGCCAGGCTCAAGGCCGGTGACCTTGTCGTCCTCGGGATCCGGATTGGTTCCTGACAAAATAACTCCCTCGCTCGACGTCGTGGTGCTTCCCCAGCGTAACCCGCCAGGTGAGCGGGCCTAGGCTGGGGAAGTGACTTTCCTTGAACCCCTTACCCTGACCGGCCGCCATGTAATCCTGGAGCCGCTCGCGGAGGAGCATCACGACGGCCTGGTGGACGCCGCCACCGACGGCGGGCTCTGGAAGCTTTGGTACACCTCTGTCCCGGCTCCGGACGCCATGGCGGCGGAGATCCGGCGGCGGCTCTCGCTGCAGGAGCAGGGAACCATGCTCCCGTTCACCACCCGGCTGATCGACGCCGCTACCGGCGGACCGGGCCGGATCATCGGCATGACCACCTACATGAACATCGACGCCGCAACCCCGCGCGTGGAGATCGGCTCCACCTGGAATGCGGCGTCGGCGCAGGGGACCGGCACCAACCCGGATTCCAAGCTGCTGCTGCTCAGGCACGCCTTCGAAGTGATCGGTTGCCCCGCTGTTGAGTTCCGCACGCACTGGCTGAACCACCAGTCACGGGAGGCGATTGCCCGGCTCGGCGCCAAACAGGACGGCGTGCTCCGCAGCCATTCGAGGACCAGCGACGGAAACCTCCGGGACACCGTGGTGTTCTCCATCCTGGACCACGAATGGCCTGCCGTCCGCGCCGGGCTTGAGTACCGGCTGGCCCGGCGCGGCTAAGGCAGCATGCCTAAAGTCGCACGAGTTGGCCGAGCCTCACCGACGCGAGCAATGCAGAGGCATAGGCCCGGTGCCCGGCCTTGTTCGGGTGGAAGCTTCGCGGATCAAGCTGAACTGTGCCAGTTGAATCGACATAAGCGGCGAAGAAGATCCAAGGATCCCCCGAATTGACCTCATGCCCGGCGAACCGGTCAGTCACGTCAACGTAAACGGCGTTCGTGCCGTAGTTCTCATTCGCGAAGTTGACCGCATCCTCAATCGCCCCGTTGATGGCCAGGGTTCCGAGGTTGATTAGCTCCTGGCTCGTCAGGGGGATGGGGAGGGGAATGATCGGGTCAGTTGTGTCGAAGAGCTGTGGGTATCCCAATACGACGATCGTCGCATGCGGTGCGGCTGTCTGGATCGCCTTGTATGTTTCAGCTAACGCCAGGGTGATCGCACTCAGGCTCGCCTCTGAGGTCGCCGCAGTGACGGCATTCCTGCAATCTGTTGGGCTCAACGTCGCGCAGATTCCGATTATCTGTGCAAATCCCAAATCGTTCGCGCCTGCTGTGAAACTCACCAGTTCGGCATCCGCCAAAGCGGCCAGCGTCTCGGGGTCACTGAGCTGTGCGGCCACGCTTGTTGGCCCGCCTGTGAGCTCTGCACCGCTGCAAGCGGCGTTCACGAGCAGGTTTACACGACCCGTCTTAGCCACAATGTCCACATAGCCGCCGGAGGTCTGGATGCAGGTTTTAGTTTCGTCATAGGGTCCGGCGCCAATGCCAGCGGTATAGGAATCACCGAGGGCGACGTAGTCCACCTTTGGAGCCGGTGCCGCTTCGGCTGGAATGGCCGCAAGGCCCGACGCCATCACCAGGCTGGCGAGGCCGGCGGCGAAAGCCGGGATTCGGCGTCGTAATAGAGCATTTCCCATTGGGGTCCCCTTTGAACATGAGTCACATTGAGTAGCTTGCGTTGCAAGAGTATTGCCCGGTGGATTGACGCTGTGGGGCCTTTGTACCCTTACCGGCCGCGTTTTTTTGTGACGTGCAGCATTCAGGAGCGTGTGGTTAGCTGTCCGGGTGAACAAACTTGGCAGGCCCATGGACTGGGATGGAGCTGTCAACGCATGGCACGTTTCGGGAGGTATCTACCGGATGGGCCGGCGTGAGTGGCTGACTGAAGCAGGCTGGAAGCAGGTGTTCGACGACGGCGTCCGCACCGTGGTGGACCTTCGCAACACTGCGGAGGGGCGGCGCCGGGACAACGATCCCGTGGTGCCGGCCGATGCCTGGGCAGGCATCGACGTGGTGCAGGCACCCACGGAGGAGCCCGGTGATCCACGCTTCACCGACGTCACCGGCCCTTACTTGAACGATCCGGCCCACTACGCCGAAAACGCCCGGCTCTTTCCGGAGAAGCTGGTGGGCGTCTTCCGGAGCATCGCCCTGGCCGCTCCGAAGGGGAAGGTCCTGCTGCACTGTGCCGCTGGCCGCGACCGCAGTGGACTCGTCGCCGCCCTGATCCAGGACCTGGCGGGAGACTCCGACGAGGCCATCGCCGACGGCTACCGGCGGGCAGCCCGCGGCATCAATGAGCGCTACCGCACCCACGGGCCACCCCACAGCCGCGAGCGGTACCTGACTGAGCCGGAACTGGCGCCCCTGCTGGAGCAGCGCGGGCTCGCGGTGGTCGCGTTTGTCCGCGGTCTGGACACCCGGAACTACCTGCTCTCGAATGGACTCAGCCCTTCGGAACTGGACGCTGTCCTGGTGCTGTCCGGAGCTGCCTACGCAAAGGAACCACGATGAGAACAGCCACGGCATTCAGGCAAGGAAAGCGCAGCCTCGCAGTGGGGGCGGCTGCAGGAATTTTGGCTGCCTCGGCCTTGGGGGCCGCGCCTGGGTGGGCCTTCGCTGACCCGACAGAGAGCTCCCCAACCCAACCCTCAGCCACATCTTCGCCAGGTCCCACCAGCACCGCCCCCGCGGACAGTGCCGCAAGCCCGTCCGGGAACAACGGCATTCCCCAGGCAGACCTTGACGCCGCCATACTGCGGGACCTTGGCCTCACGCCGGAACAGTTCACCGCGGCCGGGGAGCTGGGCAGCCGGGCAGCGGCTGCGGCGGAACAGCTGCGCACCATCCCCGGCTATACCGGCATCAGGTTCCAGGACACCAAGATCATCGTGACCGGCAGCGGACCCGAGCTGGAGTCGGCGGTTGGGAAGTTGGCAGCAAGTGTCCCCGGCATCTCGCTTGAAGAGCCGGCCCTTCCCACTTCGCCGGCAACGGAACCTGCCGGCACGCCGGCCAGCCCGCCGCCGTCGTCCGCTCCCCAGCAGACACCCCCCGCCAAGCCTGCCGCGCCGGCACCCGGCTCGCAGGTGGCGGCCAGCACAGAGCAGCTCTTCCACGCCTACGTGCGCGAGGTGGGTACGGCGGGGCTGCAGGCGGTGGTCACCTCCGGCGGCAGGTTCGTGATCCGGACAGGCGGCGTCGCATCCGCCCAATCAACCCAGGAGGGAACTCCCGGAACGGCCTCCAGCCTGCCCGGCACCCCGTCCACGGACGCCGCGCCGGGCAGGATCTCGCCAGCGGAATTCGTCTCCAAGTACACCAACGTGGTGCTCGACGGCGCCGTCCCCCTCAAGCCCGAAAAGGACGTTCCCGGCGGGGTCGGGTACAGGTCCGACACCGGATTCACCTGTTCCGCAGGCTTCTCCGCCTTTGATCCGGCCGGACTGCCCGCTGTCCTGACCGCCGGACACTGCGCAGAAGACGGTACTGCCAAGACAGCTGACCTGCTGCTCGCGGGAGCGCCGGCGGGCCGCCTGGGCAGCTTCGCGTTCAGCCAGTTTGGCGGTCCCGGAAACTCCCCGGTGCTCGACCCGAACACCCCCACCGGGCCCGACTACACCGCGATCACCGATCCGGGCAATGTGGGAACTGACATCGCCGTTCTTGGAACCATCCAGCAGGGCCTGGATCCGCTGCCGGCCACCAGTACCTACGGGGACCCGTCGCAGCCAGGCCCGGACGTCAAGATCATCGGAACCGAGTCCCCGGTGCCCGGCATGCCTGTCTGCCGTTCCGGATGGAGGACGGGGTGGTCCTGCGGCCACATCAGTGCGGTGGGAATCTTCCTGGTTGGCGGCCCCAACTATCCCACGGACCCTAACGACATCCGCGCGTTCAACGGGTTCCTCTCTTATGACGTGCAGTCGGCAGGCGGTGACTCCGGCGGCCCCTGGATCACCGGAAACTTCGCCGTGGGTACCCATTCCGCCGGCGACTCGGACGGGGTCCACAACATTGCCGTGGCAGCCACCCTGGAGGACTCGCTGAAAGTGCTGCCGGGCTACGAACTGGAACTCTTCCTCAACAAGCCTGCCGTCACGGCTCCGGGGCCCGGGGGGACCTACCAGCCAGGACAAACCATCAGCGGCCAGGTTCCTGCGGCACCGGCCTCAGCCGTTGCTGCCGGTTCCAGTGTCCGGATCACGGTCCAGGGGAAGGACTCGTTCGATGTGCCCGTGGATGCAGCCGGAAACTGGAGCTTCACCGCTCCGCAGGATACGGACACGCTCCGCTTTACGGCTGAGACGGTCAACGGGTTCAGCAGATCGGGTGCCGGCAACTTTGAGTTTGCCCCGGCCGCAGCCCAGCCACCTGCATCGCCGGCCCCCACCGGGCCGCCGGCTACTCCGACGCCATCAGCCCCGGCCCCAACCACTCCGGCCCCGACTACCCCGACCCCCACGGACACGCCACTTTCGCCGCCTGCCGAAACTCCCGTCGTCGTGACCCCGCCGTCAAGTACCCCGGCCAGCACCCCGGCCCCCATCATGCCGCCGACTGTCACGCCCCCGGCGGATCTGGCCAATACAGGGGGAAACAGCAATGATTCCGCTGGTGCCGGCGACCTGGCCTACACCGGATCGTCGGGGTTGGTCACCGCCGCGATCGCCGCAGCCGCAGCGCTCGCCGTCGGGGTCCTCCTGATGGTCCTGGTGCGCCGCCGGAACCGGCAGTCTGCCAGGTAGCCACCGGGGGCGGGGCGGCCATCTCGCAGCCCCGCCCCGGGTGGCGCTCATTCGTGGCCCGCAGGCAGGACGCCCGTCAGTGGTCGTCGTCGCACCTGTCCTTGCCGTCAACCACCTGGACGGCGACGTCCAGGGTGCCGTCGGCCAGGCTGCCCCACGCGTAGACGATGGTGTTCTTCCCGCCTTCGACCGTGATGTCCGCAGGCCCAATGACGGGGTCGGTGGTCCCTGCTGCCGCGACGGACGCTGAGATGGTCCCGGCCCTAAGCTTCAGGATTGCCTCGTCCGGGTTGCTGAGTCCCTCAATCACGGCCGACCCGCCGGCCAGGACGTCGACGGCGGGAGCAGCGGCTACGTGCCGGACGGTCAGCTTGCCCTTCTTCTCATTCCGGGGCGCCTTGGTGTCGTTGGTGAAGAGCGACGCGGTGGGGGTGCCATCGGCGTCAAGATGCGCCACTGCGGTGTAGTTGCCGCCCTCGTCGAGTTCAACGTGCACCGGCCCGATCACCGGGTCCTCCGCGCTTGTGGCATCCGCCCCCGTGATGGCGATCTGGTAGTCCCCGGCCGCCAGTTCCAGCGGCCCGGCCAAAGTGCCGGGCGTGAAGTTGTCCAGGGTGAGATCGCCGTTCACCCACACATCCACGGTGAGGCCGGGCACGCCATGCAGGACGGACAGAAGGGCGGGTTCGTCATCATGATGCCGGCTGTCCGCCTGCGCGGGGGCAGCGAAGGCCAGTGATGCGGCAAGTGAAAGTGCTCCAGCGGCGACGGTTATTTTGCGCATTTCGAACTCCTTGAAGGATGCCCGGGGACGGGCTGTTTCATGCTTACGCGCTTACTACCGCCGGAACATCACGTTTGGATGCAGTACCCGGATTTTTGGTGTCAGTTTTTTCGCTTCATCAGCAGGTTGGTGATGCGCAGGGTGCAGAGCCGCTGGCCCGCCTCGTTGGTGATCAGCACCTCGTGTGTGGCCAGGGTGCCGCCCAGGTGGATGGGGGTGGCCGTGATGGTGATCTGGCCCTCCCTGGCGGAGCGGTGGTGGGTGGCGGAAACGTCCACGCCCACCGCCGTCTTGCCCATGGTGCTGGCGTGGATGACGGCGGCCCAGGACCCGACGGCCTCGCCCACGGCAAGGGAGGCGCCGCCGTGCAGCAGTCCGAACGACTGCCGGTTGCCCTCCACCGGCATGGTGGCCACCACGCGGTCCACGGATTCCTCCAGGATCTTCACGCCCATTTTTTCGTCCAGTTCGCCCAGCGTGATCTTCCACAGCTCGTGCGCGGAAGGCTGGTGTTCCGCAGCTTCCATGGGGGATGGGGTGCTCATACGTTCTCCTTTGGGTGGCCGAATTAGTCCCGGCCTTCTAGTCTGCGGCACGGCACTTCATGTATGGTGAATATATTACCGAACGGACGGTCAGTAATGACCTGTCGTGTTTGCCTGCCCCCTTGTTGGAAGGACCGTCAACGATGACCACCACAGCCACAGCTCCCCAGGCCACGGTCGACACCGTGGAGACAGTGCCCAGCTTCATCATGGATGCATGGTGGACGCCCGACGCCGGCTCGTCGGCTTCGGCAGTCCCCGTCCGTGATGCGAGCACCGGGGAAGTCCTGGCGAAGGTGAGCACGGAGGGGCTGGACCTGGCCGCCGTCGTGGACTACGGACGCACCACCGGCCAGGCTGAGCTGGGCAAGCTGACCTTCCACCAGCGGGCCCTCAAGCTCAAGGAACTGGCGCAGTACCTGAACGCCCGGGGCGAGCACTTCTACACCTTCTCGGCCCAGACCGGCGCCACCAAGGTGGATTCCATGATCGACATCGACGGCGGTATCGGCGTCCTCTTCACCTTCGGCTCCAAGGGCCGGCGGGAACTCCCCAACTCCCAGGTGGTGGTGGACGGGCCCATGGAGGTGCTGTCCAAGGATGGCTCCTTCGCCGGCGAACACATCTATACCCGCATTCCCGGCGTTGCCGTCCAGATCAATGCGTTCAACTTTCCGGTCTGGGGCATGCTGGAGAAATTCGCCCCGGCCTTCATCGCCGGCGTGCCCACCATCGTCAAGCCCGCCACTCCCACCGGCTACGTGGCTGCCGCCGTGGTCAAGGCCATTGTCGAATCAAACATCCTGCCCAAGGGCTCGCTGCAGCTGGTCTCCGGTTCGGTCCGAGGGCTGCTGGACGTCCTGGACTACCGGGACCTGGTGGCGTTCACAGGTTCCGCCTCCACTGCCCTGTCCCTGAAGTCCCACCCGAACGTGGTCCAGGGCGGTGTCCGCTTTACCTCCGAAACAGACTCCCTCAACGCCGCGATCCTTGGCCCGGACGCCGTGGAGGGCACCCCTGAATTCGACGCCTTCGTCAAGTCCGTGGTCACCGAAATGACGGCCAAGGCAGGACAGAAGTGCACGGCCATCCGCCGCGCCATCGTGCCCCAGGAGCTGGTTGGCCCCGTCTCGGCGGCCATCGGCAGACGCATCACCGAACGCATCGTCCTCGGGGACCCCCGCGCTGACGGCGTCACCATGGGTGCACTCGCCTCAGTGGAACAGCTCAACGACGTGCGCGCGGCCGTGCAGTCCATGCTCGACGCCGGCGGCGAGCTTGCGTACGGAACCCTCGATTCGCCGTCGGTCACCTCCGCCGGCGGGACCACCGGGGTGGTGGAAGGCGGGGCGTTCATGGCACCGGTCCTGTTGAACTGGCAGGACCCCGAGGCGGAGGAAGTCCACTCGCTGGAGGCTTTCGGGCCCGTTTCGTCCGTGATCGGGTACAAGGACATCGCCGATGCCGTCCGCCTCGCCGCCCGCGGCAGCGGCTCCCTGGTGGCCTCCGTGTGCACCAACGATCCGGACGTGGCCCGGGAACTGGTTACCGGCATCGCTGCCCACCACGGCCGCGTCCTGATGCTCAACCGCGAGGATGCCCGCAGCTCCACCGGCCACGGTTCACCGGTGCCGCACCTGGTCCACGGCGGTCCGGGCCGCGCGGGCGGCGGCGAGGAACTGGGCGGCATCCGGTCGGTAATGCACCACATGCAGCGCACCGCCATCCAGGGTTCCCCCAACATGCTCACGGCCGTCACCGGCGTGTGGCACACCGGTGCCGACCGGAACTTCACGGTGGAGACCGAAGGGACGCACCCGTTCCGGAAGCCGCTGGCAACGCTGCGGATTGGCGACGCCGTCCGGTCCGACCTGCGCCAGGTCACCCTGGAGGACATCACGGCTTTCGCCAACTCCACCGGTGACACGTTCTACGCCCACACCAACCAGGAGGCCGCCGAAGCCAACCCGTTCTTCCCGGGCATCGTGGCCCACGGCTACCTCCTGCTCGCCTGGGGCGCCGGACTGTTCGTGGAGCCGGCGCCGGGCCCCGTCCTGGCCAACTATGGGCTGGAGAACCTGCGCTTCATCACGCCCGTCGCCGCAGGGGACTCCATCCGGGTGACGCTGACAGCCAAGAAGATCACACCGCGCGAAACTGATGAATACGGCGAAGTGGCCTGGGACGCCGTGCTCACCAACCAGGACGACGAGATCGTGGCCACCTACGACGTCCTCACCCTCGTGGAGAAGTAGCCTCCCAACGCCCGCTCAGGTCTGGCACCTTTTTGATCAACGCCCGCTCACTTTCCTCTCGAAAGTGAGCGGGCGTTTGCGCTTTGGGTGTCAAAGGTGAGCGGGCGTTTCGGTTTTGGATGCAGGAGGTGAGCGGGCGTTTCGGTTTTGGATGCAGGAGGTGAGCGGGCGTCCCGGGGAGGATCTTTTCCGGCGGCGCGGGCGTAGGATTCATCCCGTAGGAGGTGGCCACATGAACCTTAGAATGAACACAGCCACAACCATCCTGCCGGTCGATGATGCAGCCCGCGCCCGCGCTTTCTACACCGAAAAGCTCGGACTTCCGCACCGCGGCAAGGCGGAGGACGGCAGCGAAATACTCGGCGCCGTCGGCGGTCCCATGCTGCAGCTGATGCCGGTGGCGGACGGCAAGCATTCCGAGCACACGGCCTTGAGTTTTGAGGTTTCGGACATCGAGGCGACCGTCCGGGACATGGAAGCCAGGGGCGTGATGTTCCAGGATTACGACCTCCCCACGCTGCGGACGGAAAACCACATCTGCACCACCGAGTCGGAGAAGTGCGCTTGGTTCATGGATACGGAACACAACATCCTGTGCGTCCACCAGAACCTCGGCGGCAAGCTCGAGTACCAGGTCTAGTCAGGCAGCAGGCCTAAGCAAAGCAGCAGGGGTGCCCCGGTTGGACCGGGGCACCCCTGCTGCTTGTTTTCGTAAGGCCTTAGCTTTCGGCGCCGCCATGCAGGCCGTCGTCGCTGCTG
The DNA here is from genome assembly GCF_001428075.1 of Arthrobacter sp. Soil764. Classification (GTDB taxonomy): domain Bacteria; phylum Actinomycetota; class Actinomycetes; order Actinomycetales; family Micrococcaceae; genus Arthrobacter. The sequence goes on from NZ_LMSI01000001.1 coordinate 170,474, forward strand.
TCATCCTCGGGACCCGTGCCGCGGCCGCCTTCGCTGCGGTCGGAAAGGTCCATGTTGCCGCGGGCCTCGTCCATGGTGGGGCCGCCGGAGGGGACGCTGTAAGTGTCCGGGCGGATGCCGTGCGACTGTTCCTCGATCAGGGCCTGCTCCTCGCTGAAGCGGATCACATTGGCCTCGTCGCCGGCGTCGCCGGGAACGTCCTCGCGGATCTTTGAGGGGTCCGGAATGATGAATCCGGCATCGGGTTCTTCCTTGGGGTGGCTCATGTTCTTTTCCTTCCTATCGGGTGGTTGTGCTGGCGGGCCGGTCGGTAAGGTCCACCTTGATATCCAAACTTTGATCGCCGCGCTTGACCTTGAAGCCTACGGTGTCGCCGGGGTTGCGCTTGCGCAGTTCCGCCAGGAGCTTCTCCGGCGTGGTGAGCTCCACGCCCTCCATGGACTGCAGGACGTCGCCCGGGCGGATCCCGGCACGCCCGGCAGGGCCGTCACTGTCCGCCGCGAGCACCACGACGCCGGCCCCTTCCTGGATTCCCAGCTGGTCGGCGATCTGGGCCGTCAGTTCTCCCGGAGTGAGGCCCAGGTACGCGTGCTTGGCGCTGCCGTTGGCCAGCAGCTCTTCAGCCACGTCCACGGCGGTGGCGGCGGGAATCGCAAAGCCAAGTGACACAGCCCCGGCCGACGGCGGGATGTAGGCCTCGCTGATGCCGATCACTTCACCGCGCATATTGATCACCGCGCCGCCGGAGTTGCCGGGGCTGATGGGCGCGTCCGTCTGGATGAGGTCCACCAGCGAGAGGCTGTTCGACGCGGAGCCGGGGATGGAACGGTGGAGGCCGGAGATAATGCCGGCGGTGGCCGTGTTCTCGAAGCCAAGGGGGGAACCCAGGACCAGGGCGCCTTCGCCCACCTTGGGCAGGTCGCTCTGATAGGTGGGCTTCGGCAGGCCGGTGCGCTTGGCCTGCACCAGCGCAAGGTCCGTCACGGCGTCGCTGGCCTTCACGGTCCCTTCCACCCGCTGCCCGTCGGCGAACCCCACCTCAACACTGGTGGCGCCGCGGATCACGTGCTCGTTGGTCAGGATCAGTCCGTCAGCCGAGTACACCACGCCGCTGCCCAGGCCGCCCTCCGTGAAGATGGTGACGACGGACGGCGAGAGGTTCTCCACGAGCTGCGGCAGGTTGCCCGCCGCCGTCCCGGAGCCGCCTTCCACCGGCGCGGCCGAACCTGGGGCGGAGGACACCGGTGCGGTGTTGGCGGAGGCCGACGACGGCGCCTGGCTTGAGGAGGTGCCACTGGGGGCCGGGGGACTTGGCGCACCCGTGCAGCCGCTGAGTGCCAGGGCGGCCGCAAGGACGCCGCCGCCCAGCACTGTACGCCGGCGGCGTGAACGCTGCGGGTCGCTGGCCTGGCCCATCTGTACCTCCCTGCGGATGCTGGCTTTCTACCACCGTAGCCGGGGAGCGGGGAAAATACCAAGCACCCTTATCATTCTCAGCCGTGGGATTCCCGTGGCCCAGTTGGGGAGGCTAGGGCTGGGAGTGCAGGCCGTCGAACGCCATGGTGATGACGTCGTCGGCCAGCCGCTGCGGCGACAGGGAACCGCCCGGCTTGTACCACTCGACGATCGAGTTGATCATGCCGAACAGGAGCCGTGAGACTGTCCGGGGGTCGATGTCCTGGCGGAGTGAGCCTTCGTCACGGGCGGCGGAAATCAGGGCCGCCACCTTGTGGTCGAAGGTGCGCCGCCGTTCCAGCGCGTCCCGCTCGATCTCGGTATTGCCGCGGAGGCGCAGGAGGAGCGTGACAAAGGGCAGGCGGTCAACCAGCACAGCCACCGTCTGCCGCAGCACGAATTCCAGCCGTGCGTCGGCAGCTCCCGACGTTGCCTGCGGCTGCTCCAGGATGGACTCGAGGCCGCCCAGTGCGTGGTCCAGGGCGAGCTTCAGGAGATCGCCCTTGGACGGCACGTGGTGGTAGATCGCCGACTTGGAGATGCCCAGGTTGTCCGCCAGGATCCCCATTGACGTCGCGTCGTAGCCGTGGCGGTTGAAGACGTCGACGGCGATGCGCAGCACCGACTGTTGGTCGTAGCCGGGCCGGCCCCGCTTCGCTGTGCCATTACCGGCGGTGCCGTTGGTGCTGGTGGTCTCAGTGGTGCGGGGCATAGTGGCTAGTTTCTCATGAACGGTCGGTCAGTCGGCGCAGGGCCGGCTACCCCTTGGGACGCAGGTCGTAAATCCGGCGCAGCTTGCCGTTGGACCGCTCGAGCGAACCCGGTTCCACGACGTTCACGGTGCACGAAGAACCCACGTGGATCTTGATCTGCTCCTTCAAGGTGCGTGCCGCCGTCGTGCCCTGCTCAACACTCACCGCGTCCCGGCGCTCGATCTTGACCGTCATCTGGTCCATCCGCTGGCCCTCGGGGCGGGTCAGTTCGAGCTGGAAGTGCGGGCTGAGCTCGGGGATCCGCAAAGCGATTTCCTCGATCTGGGACGGAAAGACGTTGACGCCGCGGAGGATGATCATGTCATCGCTGCGGCCGGTGATGCGGCCCATCCGGCGGTGCGAGGGGCGGGCCGTGCCGGGGAGCAGGCGGGTGAGGTCCTTGGTGCGGTAGCGGATGATGGGGAGGGCTTCCTTGGTGAGCGACGTGAACACGAGTTCGCCGTGCTCGCCGTCCCGCAGGACGTTTTCCTTGCCAACCACCGGGTTGAACGCGTCGATGATTTCGGGGCGGAAGTGGTCCTCCCAGATGTGGCTGCCGTCCTGGGTCTCCACGGCTTCGCCGGCGACGCCCGGGCCCATCACTTCGGACAGGCCGTAGATGTCGCACGCCTTGATGTTCATGGTGACCTCGAGCTCGTGCCGCATCTCCTCAGTCCACGGTTCGGCGCCCAGCACTGCGTACTTGAGGGAGGTGGAGGCGGGGTCGATCCCCATGTGGGCCATGGCGTCCGCGATGGTCAGCAGGTAGGTGGGGGTGGCCAGGATGGCGTCGGGCTTGAAGTCCTGGATCAGCTGGATCTGGCGTTCGGTCTGGCCTCCGGAGATGGGGATGACGGTGCAGCCCAGGGCTTCGGCTCCGGCGTGCGCACCCAGGCCGCCGGTGAAGAGGCCGTAACCGTAGGCGTTGTGGACCTTCATGCCCGGGCGGACGCCGGACGCGCGCAGGCTGCGGGCCACCAGCTTGGCCCAGTCCGCCAGATCCTGCTTGGTGTATCCGACGACGGTGGGCCGGCCCGTGGTGCCCGAGCTGGCGTGCACGCGGGCTACTTCGGCCTGTGGGACGGCGAACATGCCGAACGGGTATTCCTCGCGCAGGTCGTCCTTGGTGGTGAAGGGGAAGTTCCCCAGGTCGCTGAGTTCGCGAAGGTCGTTGGGGTGGATCCCGGCGTCGTCGAACTTGCGCTTGTACAGCGGCACGCGGTCATACGCATAGGCCACGGTGTGCTGCAGGCGGCTGAGCTGGAGGGCTTCGAGCTCATCCCGGGAGATGGTTTCCTCGCGGTCCAGGACGGCGTCGGTGCCGGTGGGTGCGGTTTCGGGGGCATGCAGGGTCATGGTTTTCCTACTTCTTGGGGATGGTGCGGCTGCGTCCGCGGAACTCGGCGATGAGCTCGCCCGGGGAACTGGGTTGGGTCTCGGCGGCCGGCGCGGCGGCGTCGGCGGCGAAGATCTGGATGTCGTACAGGCCGCTGCGCCCGGCACTGGAGCGGCGGTCGGCGACGGCGGTCAACACCTGGCCGCGGAAGGCGGGCTTGAGGAAGTTGATGTCGACGCCGGAGGCCACGGTAATGGTGCCTTCCTCGCCGGGTGCAGGGTGGATGGGGTTGCACGCGAGGGCGAAGGCGGTGTCCCCGAACGCGAAGATCATTCCGCCGTGGGCCATGCCGAATCCGTTGAGCATTTCCTGCCGGAGGGTCATCCGGATGGTGGCGTGCCCGTCGCTGAGGGCGAGGACCTCGATTCCCATCCATTCGGAGGCGTAGTCGTTTTCCAGGATGGGGTGGGTGGCCCCGGAAAGTGTTGCTTCAGCCATGCGTCATTGCCTCCAGCTTTATTTACCGAATGTTCATTAGGTAATCCCATGAGGGGGTCCGGTGTCAAGAGGAGGCGGGATAAGGCACGACGCCGGGACGCACCTTGCGCGGCTGGGCCGCCCCTTCATCGATTGCTGCGTATCTGCCGTTTTCAGCGCCTAAAACGGCAGTTACGGAGCAGTCGACGCTGGGTCAGGCGCCCCGCGCACGGCCTCGGAGTGCAAGGATGGGGGGACCGGCACCAGCAAGAACAGCAAAGGGCGGACCATGGCAAAAGGCATCTACGTCAGCGCAACCACCCCGGGATCGGGCAAGTCCCTGATAGCCCTGGGCCTGGCCGATACGCTGCACCGGCACGCGGACAGGATCGGCTTCTTCAAGCCGGTGGTCCACGGGCCCTCCGCGGCGAATGACCCCATGCTGGCACTGATGAAGTCCCGCTTCGCCCTGGATGATGACCGGTGCCGCGGCGGCCTGACCTACGACGAGGTCCGCACGCTGCTCGCCGAGGGGAACCGGGCGGAGATCGACGCCAGGTGTGTGGAGATCTTCGCGGACATCGCCCGTCACTGCGACGTGGTGATCGTCGAAGGCACCGACCTGGTGGGCCAGGACTCCGCCGTCGAATTCGACCTCAACGCCCGGCTCGCCAACAACCTCGCCACACCCGTGGTGGCCGTGGTGGGCGCCAAGGGACGGACCGTTCCCGAGACTGCTGCCGCCGTCGAGGTTGCCCGCAAGGAACTTGCCGCCGAAAAATGCGCGCTCCTGGCCATCATGGTCAACCGGGCGGACGCCGATGACCTCGATGCCATTGCGGCTGCCCTGAAGCCGGGGGCCTCCGGCCGGCCCGTGTACATCCTGCCGGAGCTGGAGGAGATCGCCCGGCCCACCACCGGCGAGGTGGCCCTGGCGCTGGGCGTGCGGCAGATCGCGGGGACGCCGGACATGGAACGCGACGTCAGGGACATCAAGGTGGCCGCCATGAATGTGGGCAACTTCCTTAACGTGCTCGATGAAGGCGCCCTGGTGATCGTGCCGGGGGACCGGGCGGACGTGATGGTGGCCTGCCTGGCATCCTCCTTCTCGCCGGAGTTCCCGGTGGCCTCGGCGCTCATCCTCACCGGCGGCCTGGCCCCGGACGCTAACATCTACCCGCTCCTGGCGCAGGCGCCGTTCCCGGTGTTCGCCACGGAAGATGACACGTACCAGACCGCCCGCCGGGTCTCCGAAGTCCGCAGCGAGATCTGGTCCGGCCACCGGCGCAAGGTTGCCTCCGCCCTGGGGCTCTGGTCCCGCCGCGTGGATGAGGCCGAGCTGGTGGAGCGCCTGCACCTGCCACGGGCTGAGCGGATGACCCCGCTGCGGTTCCTGCACGACCTCATCGAGCGCGCCAGGGCGCAGCGGCGCCATGTGGTCCTGCCGGAGGGAACCGACGTCCGGATCCTGCGTGCAGCCGAAATCCTGCACCGCCGCGATGTCTGCGACCTGACGCTGCTGGGCCCCGAATCCGACATCCGGGAACTGGCTGCCGCCAACGGCATCGATTTGTCCGGCATCAATGTCATCGACCCGGCCACCTCCGAGCTGCGCCTGAAATTCGCCGAAAAGTACGCCGAACTGCGGGCACACAAGGGCGTGGACCTGCCCAAGGCCCTGGAAATCATGCAGGACGTGAGCTACTTCGGCACCATGATGGTCCAGCTGGGTGTAGTGGACGGCATGGTGTCCGGTGCGGCCCACACCACCGCCCACACCATCCGGCCGGCCCTGGAGTTCGTGAAGACCCGTGAGGGCGTGAAGATCGTGTCCTCGGTGTTCCTGATGCTCATGCCGGACCGGGTGCTGGTCTATGGCGACTGCGCAGTGAACCCGGATCCCAACGTGGAGCAGCTGGCGGACATTGCCCTGGCCTCGGCAGAGACCGCCGCCCAGTTCGGCGTGGAGCCGCGGGTTGCGATGCTCTCCTATTCCACCGGCGGCTCGGGCTCGGGGGAGGCCGTGGATGAGGTACGGCAGGCCACCGAGCTGGTGCGCACGCGCCGCCCTGACCTGGCAGTTGAGGGCCCCATCCAGTACGACGCCGCCGTGGACGCTTCGATCGCCGCGTCCAAGATGCCGGGCTCCTCGGTGGCCGGGCAGGCCACGGTGTTCATCTTCCCGGACCTGAACACCGGCAACAACACGTACAAAGCGGTGCAGCAGAGCTCGGGCGCCGTGGCCGTGGGCCCCGTCCTGCAGGGGCTGCGGAAGCCGGTCAACGACCTCTCCCGCGGCTGCACCGTGGAGGACATCGTGAACACGGTGGCCATCACGGCCATCCAGGCTCAGGTGCCGGTTCCGGTTCCGGCAACGCTTTAAACGTACGACGCCGGCACTTTGGCGAGTGCCGGCGTCGTCCCTTTGCTGAGGGCTGGGGAAACCTAGGCGGCTGCCGGGACCTTCAGCGGCTCGATCTTGCCAATCACGAACAGGTAGTTCGCGGCGCCAATGAGGGAGATTGCGCCGATGACGGCCAGCGGCGCCACGAAGGAGCCGGTCTGGTCAACCAGCACGCCGATCAGGATGGGCGTGAAGATGCCGGCCAGGTTGGACGCGAAGTTCTGCAGCCCGCCGATGGAGCCGACGTGGCGGGAGCTGGGCGCGACGTCCGCCGGCAGTGACCAGATGCCGGTTGCTGCCACGGTGAGGCTGGAGTAGGCGACGGACAGCAGTGCCAGCGCCATCCAGGCTTCCGGAACGAGCGCGGCAAACATGATGACCGAGCCGCCCGCCAGGCCGCCGGCAATGGCAGTCTTGCGGACCTTGCTGACGGGGGAGCCGGCCCGGACGGCGCGGTCGGCAAGGTAGCCCCCGAGCCAGCCGAACAGGACGGCGCAGATGCCGGGGATGGCGCCGAAGAAGCCCAGCTTGAGCAGGTCGAAGCCGCGTTCCTTGACCAGGTAGCTGGGGAAGAACGTGATGAAGAAGTAGATGGCGCTGTTCAGGCAGAAGAAGCCGAACATCATGCTCAGGATGGTGCGGTACTTGAAGAGCGAACGCCAGGGGAGTTTGGCCGCGCCTTCGTCATCGCTTGCCGCGCCGCGGGCGCCGCCCTCCTGGATGTAGGTGACTTCTGCGGCGTTGGCGCCGGCGTGCTCCTCCGGGCTGCGGTAATACTTCCACCAGACGGCGGCCCAGATGATGCCCAGGACGCCGATGATGATGAATACCGCGTGCCAGGAGGTGAAGGCGACGATCAGGGTGACGATCGGCAGCGCGATGACCGCTCCGACGCGCGAACCGGAGTCCCAGATGCTGGTGGCAAAGGCCCGTTCGCGGACCGGGAACCAGGTGGCCACCACCTTTGCCGCCGTGCTGGGTGCCGGGCTCTCGCCGACGCCGAGCAGGAAGCGGGCGGCGAACAGGGACCAGAAGCTGGACGCCGCTGCCGTAACCATGGTGAAGACGGACCACCACACGGCGGCCAGGGAGAACGAGCGGCGCGGGCCCACCTTGTCCACGTACCAGCCGGCTGCGAGCTGGAAGAAGTCATAGGCCCAGAAGAAGGCCGCAAAGATCAGCCCCTGTTGGGTGGCGGTGAGTTCAAAGTCCTTGCCCATGAACGGCAGGGCGACGCTAAGGCTGGAGCGGTCCAGGTAGTTGATGCTGAGGCCTATGAAGGCGAGCCAGATGATGACCCAGCGTTTGCGGGTCATCAGTCGGGGCTGCCGGGCGGGGTTGGCAGTGGATGTCTTACTTCCGAGCGTAGTCATGCGGTCTCCTTCGACATATACATGGCTTCGGGTGCGGTATGCACGGGCGGGAGGGGGAGACGCGGAAGATGTCAGCGCCAAAATCATATAGGAATCTGGTTAATCATATAGATATTGTGATCCAGATCAAGTGTTGCTTCTGAAAAGGGGCGGAAGAAGAGACCGGCCGTGCGTGGCTTATGATTCCCCCAGCAGCTCCAGAGCAATCAAAGCCCGTTCAACCAATGCAAGAGGTAATTGCGTGCCCCCACGTCAACCATCAGATCTTCCGCGCGGCAAGGCTGCCGTTCCGGACGTCTACACGGCCATGCGCGCCTCCATTCTGGACGGCGAAATTGCCCCGGGCACCCGCATCAACATTGATGCCGTGGCCCGGAGCCTTGGGGTTTCGCAGACTCCTGTCCGCGAGGTGCTGCAGCGACTCGAGGGCGACAACCTGGTGGTGTACAACCCCGGCCGCGGCTACAGCACCACTCCGCTCCTGGACCTGCCGGAGCTGCGCTCGCTGTTCGAGTTCAGGCTCCTGGTGGAACCCTGGGCGGCGCGTGCGGCGGCTGTGGACCGCCTGGCCAATCCGGCCGGGACCCTGGAAAAGGAGCTGGCCGGCTTCCGGGACGCCATGAAGCGCAGCAGCAAGGACCTGCGGCAGGATCTGGTGGCCCACGACACCCGCTTCCACGACGCCATCCTGGCCGCGTCCGGAAACCCCGTGGTCCGTCATGCCTTTGCCCAGACGCACTGCCACCTGCACACCTTCAGGCTTTACCCTGCAGACGTGGACGGCGCCATCACGGTGGCTGAACACACCGCTGTGCGGGAGGCAATCGAGGCCTGCGATCCCGAGCGGGCAGAAGCGGCCATGACCACCCATATCCGCAACTCCTTCGACAGGTTTGCCAAAGCGTTCGACGGTGAGCTTGCTCCCCTGGAGGACAGCGGCCCGCCGCGGCGGCGGATTGTCACCGGCTAGCTCACGGCGGCGCTGCCCCGGTCCTTGGAGGGGCCGGGGCTTTTTCGCGCCTTGCGGCTATGGCAAATGACAGGCGGGGCTTGACCTGGATCACAGGTCCTATATGATTTTAGAAATTCGTATAGGAATCGAATCTTTCCCCTTCCCGCACAGTTGCCATCCGAAAGTTGAGATCCATGCCTTCCATTACGTCCGTCAAGACCCAGGACGTCCGTTTTCCCACATCCCTTGAACTTGACGGTTCCGATGCGGTCAACGTCGACCCCGATTACTCCGCCGCCTACGTGGTCATCCGCACCGATGCGGGCGACGAGGGCCACGGCTTTGTCTTCAGCTGCGGCCGCGGCAACGAGATCCTGACATCGGCCATCGATGCCTACGGGCGCCTGCTGGTGGGCCGCGACATCGACGAGCTGATCTCCGACCTGGGCGGCGCCTCCAGGCTCCTGGTCCACGACTCCCAGCTCCGCTGGCTGGGACCCGAAAAGGGTGTCACCCAGATGGCGTGCGGCGCGCTGGTCAGTGCCCTGTGGGACATCCGTGCCCGCCGCGAAAACAAGCCGCTCTGGCTCCTCCTTGCTGAGATGACGCCCGAGGAACTGGTGAGCATGGTGGACTTCACCCACATCCGCGACGCCCTCAGCCCCGAGGAAGCCCTGGAGATCCTCCGCGCCGGACAGGAAGGTAAGGCCGAAAGGATCGCCGCCCTTAAGGCAGACGGCTTCCCGGCCTACACCACCTCACCGGGCTGGCTCGGCTACAGCGACGAGAAGCTGGTCCGGCTGAGCAAGGAGGCCGCGGCAGAGGGCTTCTCCATGATCAAGCTCAAAGTAGGCGGCGACATCGATGATGACCGCAGGCGCATGGCCCTGGCCCGCGAGGCCGTGGGCGCCCTGCCCATCGCGATCGACGCCAACCAGCGCTGGGAAGTGTCCGAGGCCATCGAGTGGGTCAACCAGCTGGCCGAATTCAACCCCTACTGGATTGAAGAGCCCACCAGCACGGACGACATCCTGGGCCATGCCGAAATCCGCAGGGGTGTCACCCCGGTGCGGGTCGCCACCGGAGAGGCCGTGGCCAGCCGGATCGTCTTCAAGCAGCTCCTCCAGGCCGGCGCCATCGACGTCCTCCAGCTGGACTCCACCCGCGTGGCCGGCGTCAACGAGAACATCGCCATCCTGCTGCTGGCGGCGAAATTCGGGGTTCCCGTCTGCCCGCACGCCGGGGGAGTGGGCCTCTGCGAACTGGTCCAGCACTTCTCCTTCTTCGACTACGCCGTGGTGGCCCGCAGCCAGGAAAACCGCATGATCGAATTCGTGGACCACCTGCACGAGCACTTCGCCGAACCCGTCCGGATCATCGACGGACGCTATGCCGCCCCGGCACTTCCCGGCACCGGCGCCGAAATGTTTGCCGCCTCCCGCACCCGCTGGGAATTCCCCAGCGGCGCAGGCTGGCAGGAAGTGGGCAACCGCGCCGCCGTCACCGGTGGCTCCGTGGCCGCGGCAGCAGGAGCCGGCCGATGAACACGGCTGCCGTCCTCGCCGACCCCACCACCGCGGAGCAGCTTGACGCGGCGGTCACGGACGCCCACCGCGCCTTCGAGCAGGCCCGGATAGCGGACCCGCAGCGGCGCGCGGGCTGGCTGGACGCCATTGCCGCCGGCCTGGAGCAGGATGCTGCGGGGCTGGTGGAGGCCGCCGTCGCGGAAACGCACCTTGGGGCGGCCCGGCTGGAAGGGGAACTGAAGCGCACCGTGTTCCAGCTGCGGCTCTTCGCAGCGGAAATCCGCCAGGGTGAGCACTTCGACGCCACCATCGACCACGCCGACCCCAACTGGCCCATGGGCCCGCGCCCTGACCTTCGGCGCTGCAACGTTCCGCTCGGCGTCGTTGGCGTTTTCGGCGCCTCCAACTTCCCCTTTGCGTTCAGCCTGATGGGCGGGGACAGCGCGTCGGCCCTGGCCGCGGGCTGCGCCGTGGTCCACAAGGCACATGACGCGCATGCACGGCTCGCTGCCCGGACCGCGCGCACGGTGATCGGTGCGCTGGAAGGTGCCGGGGCGCCGTCGGGCCTCTTCTCGATGGTGACCGGACGGCAGGCCGGCGAGGCACTCGTGGACCACCATCTGGTCAAAGCCATCGGCTTCACCGGCTCCACCGCCGGCGGCCGGGCCCTGCTCAACCGGATCGCTGCCCGCCCGGAACCCATCCCGTTCTTCGGTGAGCTGGGCGGCATCAACGCCGTCTTCGTCACGGGCAAGGCCTGGGCCACCCGGCGGGCGGAAATCCTTGCCGGCTACGCTGCCTCATTCACCCTGGGCATGGGCCAATTCTGCACCAAACCCGGGCTGCTGTTCGTCCCCGCCGGGCAGGCTGACGGCATCCGCCGCGAGCTGGAGCAGGCCCTGTCAGGGTTTACCCCCGCCCGGCTGCTCAGCCCCCGCCTGCACGACGGTTACGCCGATGCCGTCACCCGGCTCCGGGGCAGCCGCGGCGTGGACGTCCTGCTGGAAGGTGATTTTGCCGACGAGCCGGCCCCCACGGTCCTGCTCACCACTGCAACGGAGGTCCGGAAGAACCCGGACCTGCTCCGGCAGGAGATGTTCGGCCCGGCCAGCCTGGTGGTCGAATACGCTGACGAATCCGAGTTGCCGGACCTGGCGGGGCTGCTGGAAGGGCAGCTGACCACCACGCTGCAGGCCGAAGTTGAGGACGACGTGGACACGCTCGCCGCCAGGCTGGCGGACATCAGCGGCAGGGTCCTGTGGAACGGCTGGCCCACCGGCGTGACCGTCAGCTACGCCCAGCACCACGGCGGGCCCTACCCGGCCACCACCTCCAACACCACGTCGGTGGGGACGGCGGCGATCCGCCGCTTCCTGCGGCCCGTGGCCTACCAGTCATTCCCGGCGCAGCGGCTGCCCGAACCGCTGCGGGACAACAATCCCTGGCAGGTGCCGCAAAGGGTCGACGGCGTCTGGCAGCGTCCGTCCGGCCCCGCAGCCGGGTCCGTGACCACCCGGGAGGACCAGCAGTGAACGCCATAAGCCCTGAAGACGTCCAGGAAGTCCAAGGGGTCCTTCCCGAGGACGCGGACCAGGCCCTGCTGATCGGGCGGGTCTGGGATGTGGAGAGCGGCGGCCCGCGCGTTGTCGCCGTCAGCGGGGGCAGCATCTTTGACCTGCACCGTGTGGCCGGAACCGTCGCGGAGCTTCTCGAGCTGCCGGACCCCGCTGCTGCCGTCCGCTCCGCCCTCGCTGACCCCACCCTGGCCGAACCACGGTGGGAAACGGCCGCCGTCGTCAACGCTTCCCTGGCCGGCGACAGCACCCGGACCAGGCTGCTGGCCCCCGTGGACCTCCAGGTCATCAAGGCCTGCGGCGTCACTTTCGTGGACAGCATGATCGAGCGGGTCATCGAGGAGCGGTGCGCCGGTGATGCCGGCCGTGCAGCCGAAGTGCGGGAACTGGTGGGGCGCGCCCTGGGCGGAAGCATCTCCGACCTGCGGCCGGGATCGCCGGAAGCCGCCGAGGCCAAACGTGTCCTGATCGCCGAAGGCCTGTGGTCGCAGTACCTGGAGGTGGGGATCGGTCCAGACCCGGAGGTGTTCACCAAGGCCCCGGTCCTGTCATCGGTGGGCCTGGGCGCGGGCATCGGCATCCCGGCCTTTTCGTCCTGGAACAACCCCGAGCCGGAGCTGGTCCTGATCGCCACCTCCGCCGGCAGGGTGGTGGGCGCGACCCTTGGCAACGACGTAAACCTGCGCGATGTGGAAGGCAGGAGCGCGCTGCTGCTGGGCAAGGCCAAGGACAACAACGCCTCCAGCGCGCTGGGCCCGTTTATCCGGCTCTTCGACGGCACCTTCACCCTGGATACCCTGCGCGATGAGGAAATCCTGCTGCGCGTGGAAGGCCCGGACGGCTACCTGCTGGAGGGCCGGAACAGCGTTGCCCGGATCAGCAGGCCCTTCGAGGAACTGGTGGCGGCGACGCATGGAAAGCACCACCAGTACCCGGACGGGTTCGCGCTCTTCACGGGGACGCTGTTTGCCCCAACGCAGGACCGCGACGTGCCGGGGCAGGGCTTCACCCACAAACACGGCGACCTGGTGACCATCCGCAGCCGGCACCTCGGTGCCCTGGTGAACAGGGTGGGTCCGTGCGAGGAACTGCCGGAATGGTCGTTCGGCCTTCGCCGGCTGTTCGCGTACCTGGCCGCGCAGCGGCAGGAGACGCGGGCTTAGTTGAGGCTCAGCAAGAGGACGACGCCGGCACTTTGGAAAGTGCCGGCGTCGTACTTTCTGCGCTGGTGTCCTTAGCTGTTGTCCGGCTTGGCCAGGCTGTCCGGGTCCTCCTGCTTGGCGGCTTCATCCGAGAGGCCCTGCGGGGTGAGGTCCAGGTCTTCCCGGTTCTCGGGTGCCTCGGGCGCTTCCCCGGTCTCCGCGGCCTTAAGGTTGCCGGTGTCGTCCAGGGCCGGGTTGGCGCCCTCCACTCCTGTGGGGTCGTTCTTGCTGCCGGAGTCCGGCTGGGCGTTAAGCGGGGCGGTGCTGCTGGATCCCGTGTTGGTGGGGTCGTTCTCGTCGATCGAATTGGGCTCGTTCGTCATGGAATTGTCCTCTCGGCGTGGTCCAGCCTTGTCTGCCGACCATAGGCACAGCCGCGCCCGATCCGCAAGGAATCAGCCGTGCGGCGCGGCACATATAGTGGGGGTTGAACTGCAGACGCCAGGCTGAGGAGGCCCCGCATGCTCGTGCTCGTCATCAACTCCGGTTCGTCGTCCCTGAAGTACCAGGTCCGTGACGTGGCCGCCGGGACGGTCCTCACCGAGGGGCTGATCGAGAAGATCGGCATGGGCAACGGCGGCGGCGGTGACGGCGAGATCGTGGGTCCGCGGGACCACGCGGAGGCACTGGAGCAGGTGGACGCTGCCATCCACCGGGAACTGGGCGATCTTGAGCTCGGCGCGGTGGGACACCGGGTGGTCCACGGCGGCGAGCGGTTTGCCGAACCCGTGCTGGTGGACAACGAGATCACCCGCGCCATCGAACGGCTCAACCCGCTGGCGCCGCTGCATAACCCCGCCAACGTCCTGGGCATCCGCGCCATCACCAAAAAGTGGCCGACAATGCCGCAGGTGGCCGTTTTCGACACCGCCTTCCACCGGACCCTGCCCGAGCACGCCTGGCGCTACGCCGTCCCGGACGAGCTGTACACCAACCACGGCATCCGCCGCTACGGCTTCCACGGCACCTCGCATGAGTACGTGGCGCGCCGGTCCGCCGCGCTGCTGGACCTCCCCATTGAGGAGTTCGACGGCGTCATCGCCCACCTGGGCAACGGCGCCTCCGTCACCGCCATCCGCGGCGGACGGTCCGTGGACACCTCCATGGGCTTCACCCCCCTCGAGGGCCTGGTCATGGGCACCCGCTCCGGGGACCTGGACCCCTCCATCCTGGTGTTCCTTGGCCGCGCCGGCTGGACGCCCGAGGACATCGACACCATGCTCAACCGGGAATCCGGGCTGAAGGGGCTGGCCGGCAACAACGACATGCGCTCGGTGGTGGAAGCCTCCGAGGCCGGTGACGGGAAGGCCGCCATGGCGCTGGCGGTGGCGTCCTACCGGCTGGCTAAATACATCGGTGGCTACCACGTGGCCGTCGGCGGGGCCAAGGCGCTGGTGTTCACCGCCGGGATCGGCGAGAACTCGCACCAGTTCCGTGCTTTGGTGGCGGACAAGCTGGGCGCCTTGGGCATCGAGCTCGACGCCGGCCTGAACGCCGAGCGGTCAAAGGAGCCGCGCGTCATTTCCACGCCGTCCTCCGCCATTCCCGTCCTGGTGGTCCCGACGGATGAGGAACGTGCCATCGCGGAGGCGACCGCCGCCGTCGTCGGTTCATCGACTGCTCCGTAACGGTCCTTTTGGGCGTGCAAAACGACGTTTTTGGAGCAATCGATGAACCATGGGTTAGCCTCGGTCCATGCCGCACATCAGCCTGCCGATCCGCACTGAACGGCTGGTCCTTCGCCGGTTCCACGGCGGCGACCTGGACGCCTTCCACGCCTACCACTCGTTGCCGGAGACCGCCCGGTTCCTGCCCGGACCGGCCAAAAGCTATACCCAGTCGATGGAACGGGTAGGCCGGTATGCCAACTTTGCCTTTGATAAGGAAGGGGACTGGGTGGCCCTTGCCATCGAGGCGGCGGATAAGCCCGGGCTGCAGGGTGAAGTGGTGCTCAAATGGCTGCCAGGGCGCGGCCAGGGCGAAGTGGGCTGGACCCTGGCGCCCGGAGCCCGCGGCAAGGGCTACGGCACGGAGGCCGCGGGGGCCGTCCTCAACCTCGGTTTCGGGGAGCTGGGCATGCACCGGATTGAAGCCCGGCTGGACGAGCTCAACGTGGCGTCGGCGTCACTGTGCGGCCGGCTGGGCATGCGGCTGGAGGCCCGGCACGTCGACAAGTGGCACTACAAAGGCCAGTGGGTCACCGAGCTCATCTACGCCATCCTCGCCGATGAGTGGCGCATCGGCTCCGGCCGTTAGCCTTTACGCGCGGCCCTTGAGGATCAGGTTCCAGTAGATTTTCGGGAACAGGTCCCGGTCCACCACCCAGGACAGTTTGCTTTCATTCCAGGTGGGCACCCGGGGAATGGTGGGCATGGGACGGTACCGGTCGTCGAATTCGGCGAAAACCACGGTGTCCCGCGACACGGTGAACGGACACACCGAGTAGCCGTTGTACTTCGCCGGCAGCGGCTTGCCTTTCCGGGCTGCCACCAGGTTCTTCGCCACCACCTTTGTCTGCTTGCGCAGCGCCCCGCCCGACTTGGAGTTGGTGGTGCCTGCGGCGTCGCCCAGGGACCACACATTGGGGTAGCGCAGATGCCGGAGGGTCTGCCGGTCCACTTCCACGAACCCGCCCGCGTCACCGCTGGCCCGCAGATCCGTGGCCTTGAGCCAGTCCGGGGCCGACTGCGGCGGGACGGCATTGAGGACGTCGTAGGCCAGGTCCTCGGTGGTGTTCGTGGCGTTGTCCCGGATGGTTGCCCTGCGGCCGGCGGCGCTCACGGACACCAGTTCGCTGTTGGTCCGCAGTTCGATCCCGTACTCGGCGATTTTCCGGTCCAGCTCCCGGTCCACTTCCGGAACCCCGAACACCGTGGGGTAGGGCTGCACCATCACCACGCGGATCTTGTCCAGGACCCCCTGTTCACGCCAGTAGTCGCAGGCCAGGTACATGGGTTTCTGGGCTGCGCCGCCGCACTTGATGGGTCCGGCGGGCATCGTGAAGACGGCGGTGCCAGAGGTCATGCCGCTGAGCAGCGTCCAGGCCTTGGGGGCAAGATCGAACTCATAGTGGGAGGCGCCGTGGGGCGAGTGGACGGCCTCGGCCAGGCCCGGAACTGCGTCCCAGTCATACTGCAGCCCGGGGCACACCACCAGCTGGCCGTAGGCCACCGAGGCCCCGGACTCCAGGGCGACGGTGTTGGCATTGGCGTCCACGCCCGCCGCCGCATCCCGGATCCAGGTGACGCCCTGGGGGACAACCGAGTCCTGGGGCCGGATGGCTTCCTTGGCCTGGGCCCGGCCGCCTGCGATATGTGAAAACAACGGCTGGTACAGGTGGTGGTCCCGTGGCTCGATCACGGCCACGTCCTTGACGCCGTAGCGCTGCAACCTGGCGGCCAGCGAAATGCCGGCATTGCCGCCGCCGATGATGACCACCTCATGCTGGGCAGGCACGGCGCTACTTCTTCTCAGTCAGCGCGGATGCCTTGTGGGCCGCACGGGCGCCGGTCTTCTCCGACTCCACCACGTACTGCGGCTCATCCTCAGAGGCGCGATGCGTATTGCCATCGAGGTCGAAGTCGCTGGTCTTCTTTTCCACAATCCGGCCGTGCGTCTTGCCCTGCGAAGTGTTCCACTCCACGTGCGTTCCCTTGCTCAATGACATGCCCGCTCCTCTGGTCCCTGCGGAAAACAAGTGCCCCACAATAGTAAGCATGGTTAGCTTTTTCGGGGTACGCGGTTCGCCCATCCATTGCTCCGTAGCTGCCATTTAGCGGGCCGAAAACGACAGTTACGGAGCAATCGATGGGTTACTTCAGGTCAGGGGGCCGGTGGGGAGCAGTCGATGGGTTACTTCAGGCCGGCGCCGGGCAGCAGCTCGGTGGCACCCAGGGCGTCGGCGATGAAGGCGTAGTCCCAGGCCCGTTCCCGCCACTGCACGTACCGGCCGGAGGCGCCGCCGTGGCCGCCGTCCATCTCGATCTTCATCACGATCGGCTCAGTTCCGGTGGTCTTGTTCCGCAGTTCCTGCACCCACTTGGCCGGCTCAACGTAGAGGACCCGGGTGTCGTTGAAGGACGTCACGGCGGCAATCTTGGGGTAGGCCACCTCGCGCACGTTCTCGTAGGGGGAGTAGGACTTCATGTAGGCGTAGGCCTGGGGGTCCGTGATGGGGTTGCCCCACTCCTCCCACTCCAGTGCGGACAACGGCAGGTCGGGGTCCAGGATGCTGGTGAGCGGGTCCACGAACGGCACCTGCGCCACGATGGCCGCGTACTTCTCCGGCGCCATATTGGCCACCGCGCCCATCAGGAGCCCGCCGGCCGAACCGCCCAGTGCAGCGATGCGGGAGGGATCCACCCATCCCGAGTTGGCCAGCCAGTCGGTGGCGTCCACGAAGTCGGTGAAGGTGTTTTTCTTGGTGAGCTTCTTGCCGTCCTCATACCAGTGCCGGCCCAGCTCGCCGCCGCCGCGGATGTGGGCGATCACGAACACCACGCCGCGGTCCAGCAGGGACAGCCGTGCGATACCGAAGCCGGGGTCCATGCTCATCTCGTAGGAGCCGTAGCCGTAGACCAGGCCCGCCGCCGTCGAATCCTGTTTCACGGCCTTGTGCCGCAGGACCGACAGCGGGATGCGCGTGCCGTCACCGGCCGTGGCCCATTCCCGCGTTGCCACGTAATCGCTGCCGTCATACCCGCCCAGCACGGGGCTTTCCTTGCGGAGCAGCAGCTCGCCGCTGGGCTGCTCCGGGGTGGGCAGGACGAAGTCGTAGATGCGCGACGGCGTGAAGTAGGACGTGTAGCCCAGCCGGATCACGGGCGCCTCGTAGTCAGAACCGCCCACCCCGGCGGTGTAGAGCTCCTCGTCGAACGCCGGTTCCACGGGCGCCTGTTGCGCGGGCGTGCCCAGCCCGGCCAGCCCCATCACCTGGACGCGCTCGATGGTGTCCTTGCGGATGGACACGATGAGGTGCGTGGCAGTGACGCCGGCACCGTTGACCCGGACGTCACCGGAATGTTCGACGACGGTCTGCCAGGCCTGTTCCGCCAGCGGCTTTTCCAGCTCGGCCGGGTCCGCCAGGGAGACCATGGAGTTGATGGCGCCGTGGTTGTGCGTGAGCAGGATCTTCTCTGCTTTTTCCCCGTTGGGGCCGTCCAGGAGGAAGGGCTCGGCCTCATACAGGATGCGCTCGTTCCGGGAAATCACCGTGCTGACGGCCTGATCGGGGTCGTCAAAGCGCAGCAGGCGGGTTTCGCTGTACTCCGAGCACCCGATGCCCAGCACCAGGTAGCGCCGGTCCGCGGAGAGCTCGAAGCCCAGCCACATGGCGGCGTCGTCCTCCTGGTACACCACCACATCGTCCGCCACGGGAGTGCCCAGGACGTGCGCCTTCAACTGGTACGGGCGCCAGGACTCGTCCACCACGGTGTAGAAGAGGCGGCTGCCGTCCGGGGAGAACGCCACGCCGTAGAAGATGTTCTCGATGACGTCAGGCAGCAGTTCGCCGGTGCGAAGATCCTTGATCCGGAGCGTGAACCGCTCGTCGCCGGAGTTGTCCACGGCATACGCGTACAGGGTGCCGTCAACCGTGACGGCTGTGCCGCCCACAGAGAAAAACGGCTTGCCTTCAGCTTCCACGTTGCCGTCCAGCAGGACTTCCTCGCCGGGGATCTCCACCCCGGCTTCCACGGCCGGCGGAGTCCAGTCGGCCACGGCATCTCCGGTGTCCTGCGCCCTGACCCGGCAGTGGATGCCGTACTCCTTGCCCTCCGCGGAGCGGCTGAAGTACCACCAGTCGTCCTTGCGGTGCGGAACGGAAAGGTCGGTTTCCTGGGTGCGGCCCTTGATCTCCTGGAAGATGGCCTCGCGGAGCGGCTCCTGGTGCGCGGTAACAGCTTCCTGGTACGCGTTTTCGGCCCGCAGGTGCTCCACCACCTCGGCCGATTCCTTGTCCCGCAGCCACTCGTAGTTGTCCACGAACGTCTCCCCGTGGTGGGTGCGCTCGGTGGGAATCTTCTTGGCAACCGGGGGCGCCGGGACGGCAGTGCCGGGGGAATCCTGCAGGGAGGTGGAGGTCATGGATTCAATATATAGAGCAGCCCGGACAAGTCGGCAGGCCGTTCGCTACCGGGGGAGAAGGAGGAGGCCGGAAAGGGGCGAAAGACTCTGGGACCGTGCCCGCGGTTCCCGCCACGCTGGGAGGGCGGTGCAAGGAAAAGGAGAAGCCATGGACCTCGAATCCGGACCGGCGCCCCGGGCCAAAGCCTGGCTGGCCGTGGCCCGCAGCGTGGGAACGTCCTGCGTCATGCTGGCCCGCAGGCGGGTGCATCTCCCAAAGGGCAACGTGGGCCGGGTGCTGCGTTTCGCCGACGGAAGCACCTCGCGGGTCTACCGGGAGACCGCCGTCGACCAGCAACCCGGGGAGCCCTGTGTCCTGGTGGTGGCCTTCACGCTCCGCCTGGTCCGCGGCCGGGCGCACCGTTTTTTCGAGGCGGAAAGCCTGCTGAACACCCCGCTCTTCGTCGGGTTCCCCGGCTTTGTCTCCAAGCTCTGGTGCGCCCACGACACCTTTGGCGCCTACCGCGGCCTGTATGAGTGGGACGGAGCCGGGCCCGCCCGCAAATACGCTGCGGCCCTCTGGCGGGTCCTGGAACTGGTCAGCGTTCCCGGGTCCATCAGCTACAAGGTCCTGCCCGGGCTGCGCCGCGATGAGCTGCTCGCCAACCCCGCCCTGATTGAGTCGCCAAGCCACCCCGACCACGCCTGGTGGCGCCTGGTTGGGCAGGGATGAAGCCGGGCGGGAATGCCAGGCAGGCAGGGCACGACGGCGGACACTGACGTTTTAGTGGTGGGCGCCGGTCCCGCCGGGCTCGCCACAGCACTCCAGGCCCTCGCGCACGGCGCGACGGTCAGGGTGGTGGACCGGCGCGAACACCGGGCCCGGCCTTCCCGGGCCATGATGCTGCATGCCCGGGCCCTGGAGGGGCTCCGCCCGCTGGGCGTGACCGATGAGTTGCTGAACCGCGCCGACACCACGCCCGAAACACACATCCACCTGGGCCGCCACGTGGTGAAAGCCCGAATGGGCCATGCAAACCTCCCTGATACCGCCTTTCCGCACCTGACTCTGGTCCGGCAGGCCGACGTCGAGGACGTGCTCTGGCAGGCGCTGCAGGCCCGGGGCGTGCCGGTGGACTGGGGCGTGGAGTTCCGCGGACTGGGACCGGAGAGCACCCTGCCGGAGGTATCCGGCGCTGGAATGGTGCATGCGGAGCTCCACGGGGCAGGCGACAATGCTGAACGTGACCATTCCGGGCACCACATCTCCCGGTTCCTGGCCGGCTGCGATGGGCAGTCCAGCACGGTCCGCAGCTTCACTGGAGCCCAGTGGCGCGGCGGCCCGTACCGGGTGGAAGCGGTCCTCGCGGATGTGGAACTGGACGGTCCCCTGGATCCGGGGCTGCTGCACGTGGCGGTGGGAAGAGCGGGGCTGGCTTTCCTCTTTGCGCTGGGTGAGGGGGCCGCGTGGCGCATGCTGGCCACCCGGCCGGCGCTGCCGAAATCCGGGGCGCGCTTCGGCCAGCTGGGTCCGCCCGTTCCGCCGGAGGAGGTGGCCCGCCTGCTCCGGGAATCGGGACTGGACGCTGCCGTGCGGGACGTGCGGTGGTCGGCCCAGGTCCCGCTGCAACACCGCCTGGCCAGTACGTTCGGTAGCAATCCCCTCTTCCTTGCCGGCGACGCCGCCCATGCCCATTCCCCGGCGGGCGGGCAGGGCATGAACAACGGCATCCTGGACGGCCTCAATCTGGGCTGGAAGCTCGGCTTCGCCTCGACGGCGGGAAGGCCGCTGCCGGAGCTGCTGGAAACCTACGGGCAGGAGCGGCGGCTTGCCGCCCGGCAGGTGCTGGCGTTGACGCACGTCATCTTCTTCGGCGAAGCCTCGCCGCATCCGGTGGCCCGCCTGGCCCGCAGCCTCCTGCCCGCGTTCGCTCCGGTCCTGCCGCTGCTGCTCCGCCGGCAGTGGCTCACCGCCAAAGGAATCAGGCTGCTGGCCCAACCATTCGTGCGTTACCGGACCAGCGCCATTTCCCGTGATGGCACGCCCCGCGCCGGCGGCTGGCCGAGGCCCGGTGACCGGCTGCCGGATGCGCCGGTTACGGTCGACGGGCGGAAGGCCCGCCTTCACGAACTGACCGCGGCGCCCGGCATCCACGTGTTGCTGGAGCGCGACGCCGGCCCCGGCGCCTTGGATGAAGACCCCACCCTGCGCGCGGTGGCCGGAAGAGGTTCCTTGCTGCATGTCCACCGCCTCGACAGCCACCCCGGCCGCGGCGTCGTCGCGATCCGCCCCGACGGCTACGTCGGCTTCCGCTGCGGGGAGCCGGACCCCGCCCAGCTGCGTGCCTGGCTGCGGCTGGTGGGTGCCCTCCCGCCGTCGTGATGCTCCATCACTTATCGCTCCCAAAACCTCGTTTTGGGACCGTAAGTGATGGAGCAACGGGGAGAGGGAGGGTAGTTGCCGAAGGGCCGCAGGCGTATTCTGTTCAGTTCAAGGCACATCCGCCCAGCGTGAGAAGGGAAGTTCCATGACCATCCCGCCAGTGCACGAACCCGAGCCGTTCCCGCCTGAACCTGGTCCGGAGCCCACGTCGCCGGATCCCACCCAGCCGCGTCCGCCCGGCCCGCCGTCTCCCAACCCGTTCCCTGCGCCCGCGCCCCCGGTCCCCTTGCCCGTCCCGGATCCGGGTCCAGCGCCGCTTCGCCCGGACCCAACAAGGGACTGAATGGCGGAATCACACCTTTAGAGGGGCCTTCCATCCGTGCATCCGCACAGGCGGAAGGCCCCTTTTCCGTGTCCTGACACGTCCGGAAAATCTTCAAAAAAACCTTGTCCAAGCCCTTGAACACCTTTTCCTGCGGTGCTAAAAAATCTATATCAGCCACTACAGATCGGCTGATACGGAAAGTGTGTTGGACCGTCTCTTACGAGGAGGGCAGCCATGTTGATGCGAACTGATCCGTTCCGCGAGCTGGACAGGCTTACCCAGCAAGTCCTCGGAACCACTGCACGCCCGGCGGCGATGCCAATGGATGCGTGGCGCGAGGACCAGGAATTCGTCGTGGCCTTCGATTTGCCTGGTGTCCCGGCGGACTCGGTGGACCTGGATGTTGAACGGAACGTCCTGACGGTGCGGGCGGAGCGTCCCGATCCTGTGGGCAAGGACACCGAGCTGATTGCCGCTGAGCGGCCGCGCGGCGTCTTCAGCCGCCAGCTGATCCTTGGAGACACCCTGGATACGGAGAACGTCAAGGCCAGCTACGACGCCGGCGTCCTGACGCTGCGGATCCCGGTGGCCGAAAAGGCCAAGCCGCGCAAGATCGAGATCGAGACGAAGGGGGCCAAGCAGGAAATCGCCGCTTAGTTTCAACACAGACCCGGGAGGTGGCCATCTCTGTTGACTGCCTTTTTGGGGGCGAATCGCCATTCTGTGCACGCCACAGCGCCAGACAGCGCACCGGCAGCTTAGGCCCTAACCTCCCGTCACGGTGGCCCCCGGCTTCGGCCGGGGGCCATCCGCATGTGTGGGTCAGGTGCCCAGTTCCAGCATCAGCGCCGGGAGTTCGTCGGCAAGTTCACGGGCCAGGAACCCCAGCGGCCCCAGCCTGCTGGCCAGCCGGTCTGCCGCGGCCGCGTGCAGATGCGTCCCCCAGCAGGCTGCCTGGGCGCCGCTGGTTCCCCGGGCCCGCAGCCCGGCGATGGCGCCCGCCAGCACGTCACCGCTGCCGGAGGTGCCCAGCCCGCCGTAGCCCGTGGTGATTTTGTACAGTTCAGTTTCGTCCGGGGCCAGCCCGGGCGGCTGGGTGATCAGCCCCTGGCAGCTGACCACGGCGTCGAACCTTTGGGAGATTTCGGCCAGATCCTTCTCGAGGTCATCCACGTCCCGTCCCAGCAGGATCCCGGCTTCGGTGGGGTTGGGCGTGAGGACCAGCCGGCCGCGCCACGGGTCCAGCTGGTCCTCCAGCGGCACCAGCGCACCCAGCGCGTAGGCATCGAGGACGACGGCGGCGCCTTCCTTGCTGCCGGCGTCACCCCCACCCTCGCGTTTGAGGAGCGCCTCCAGCAGCTCACCGGCAAGGTCCTGGTCATCGAGGCCTGGCCCGACCAGCAGGGCGTCGGCCCGGTCCAGATAGGAGTAGATGCCCTCCAGCTCAGGCTTGACCGATCCTTGCCCGGTCTCCGGCAGCCCGATCGCACCGCATTCGGGTATTGCCACCCCCAGTTGCACTGCCACGGACTCCGCAACGGCCAGGGTCAGCTTTCCGGCGCCCGCGCGCAGGGCCGCGGTGCCGGCCAGCAGGGCGGCGCCGGGGGTGGCCCGTGCGCCACCGACCACCAGCACCGATCCGCGCGAATACTTGTCCGCCCCCGGCGCCGGCAGTGGCCACTCCCGCAGCAGCGACGGCGTCACCAGGGTGGGGCCGGAGGAGTCACCGCGGCCTGACACTGGTGTCTCCCGCGTGCTCGGTGACGGTGACGCCTTGCTCCGCCAGATGGTCGGCCACATTGAAGCTCTCCAGCGTCCACGGCCCAACGCCTGAGGGGCGGACGAACCGGGTCAGCGAGGCATTGAGGATGGCCTCCGTGGCTGCCAGGTCCAGGATTTCCTTCTCGCTGAGCCCTTCCAGCACATACCGGAACAGCATGATCACGGCGTCGTGGCACACCAGCATCACCCGTTGGCCGGTGCCCAGGCCGTTCAATTCCGCCAGGACGGACCGCAGCCGCAGTGCCACGTCGGCCCAGGATTCGCCTCCCGGCGGCCGGTAGTACAGCTTGCCCAGCCAGTCCCGGCGCTCTGATTCCTCGGGGTAGCGGTTCTCGACACCCAGCCGGGTGAGCCGGTCCAGGATGCCGAGTTCGCGGTCGCGGAGCCTCTCATCCGTGCGGACCTGAAGCGGCCAGCCGGCTGTTTCCACCGCAATCTCAGCCGTCTGGCGGGCGCGGGCATAGGGGGAGGAGACCACGGCGTCAGGGCGGAACTCCTCAGCGATCCGGCCCAACGCAATACCCAGCGCCTTGGCCTGGTCCCTTCCGGTAGCGGACAGGTCCACGTCCGCATCGCGGGCCGGAACCTCGATGACCTCCACGCCGGCCTCACGCGCCTCGGTGGCCGCAACGTTGCCTTCGCTCTCACCATGGCGGATCAGCAGCAGTTCCACCGCCCCGGCCTCCTGGACCGCCTCCGTCAGGCCGTCGTCGTTCGAAGTACTGTCGTTCAAAAGAATCACCCCGTCCTCACCGTGCCGATATGCCATGCCGAATGCAGGAACACTACCAACGGCGTACCCAGGGGGCGCCGGAAGATAACGGACGACGGCGGCCGGGCACCATGGGTGCGCGGCCGCCGGTGGAGTAACAGTTCCGGGCGGCGACCCGGAACTACCGCTCCGGCATCAGGACCTTGGAGAACACCGTGGCTCCATTGGCGTTGCGGAGGCTGGCGGTGAAGCTGTTGTCCTCGCCCAGCTGGACGTGCCCGAAGAACTGGTTGTCGCCGTCGCGCGGGGACTCCCCGGCAAAGCGCCCGGCCTTGGAGAACACCACCTCGGGCCCGAACGTGCCGTCCATCGCGTTGGGGCCGAAGGAGCCCGCGGCGATGGGCCCGGCCACGAACTCCCAGAACGGATCGAAGTCGGTGAAGGCGGCCCGCTCCGGGGAGTAGTGGTGGGCGGCGCAGTAGTGCACGTCGGCCGTCAGCCACACAGTGTTCTTCACGCCGTTGCGCTTGAAGGCGCTCAGCACCCCGGCGATCTCCAGCTCACGGCCCAAGGGGGCGCCGGCGTCGCGGTTGGACAGGCTTTCCTGGTTCACCGGGCCATCCGGCACCACGATGCCCAGCGGCAGGTCCGCCGCGATCACCTTCCAGGTTGCCTTGGACCTGGAGACCTCGCGGATCAGCCAGTCCACCTGCTCCTGGCCCAGGATGGAGGTGGCGTAGGGCTCCAAGCCGAACGTATTGGGGGACTTGAAGGTGCGCATGTCCAGGCAGAAGATGTCCAGCTGCGGGCCACGGCTGATCTTCCGGTAGATGCGGGCGGGCTGGTACTGGCCGGCGTCGTCGAACGTTCCCGGCCGCCAGATGGCCGAGCTGTCCGCGATGGGCATGTTTTCCTGCCACGCCTGCCGGCCGCGGGCAGCCAGGGTGTTGACGTCACGCACGGTGTAGCGGGAGTCGTCGATGATTTGGCCCGGGTACCAGTTGTTGTGGGTCTCGTGGTCGTCCCATTGGGCGATCACCGGGACGTCGGCGAACATGGCCCGCATATTGGCATCCATGGAGTTGTAGCGGTGCCGTCCGCGGAACTCGGTGAGTGTTTCGGCAACCTTGGAGACCTCCTCCGTCACCAGGTTCCGCCACACCTGGCCGTCCTTTTCCGTGACGGTCTCGGCGATGGGTCCGTCGGCGTAGATGGTGTCGCCGGAGTGGATGAAGAAGTCCGGGCGGGTCTGGTGCATGGCCCGGTAGCCGCGCATCCCGCCGATCTCCTCGTTGATGCCCCACCCCTGGCCCGCGGTGTCACCGGTCCACACAAAGCTTTGCGCGGACGACGCCGGGACCTCACCTCCGCTGCTTGTCTCACCGGTGCGGCCCCTGCCGTTGGCCGTCCCGGTGTCCGGCGCCGTGCGGAAGCTGCCGCGGACCGTCTCACCGGCCGCGCCGCCGTCGTCCTCGAAGCTTATCTCCAACGCGAAGCGGGTGTTGGACGGCAGGTTGCCGGCGTGGATTTTGGCGGTGAAGTCGGACGCCTGGGTGGCCCGGGGCCCGCGCAACACACGCTCAAAGGCGCCTCGGCCGCGGAGGATTTGGCCGCCGTCGTCCACTGCGCGCAGGACCGCGGTCATCCGCCCGGTACCCGAGGCGCGGGACCATAGCACGGCCGAATCGGAGGTGACGTCGCCGGTGGCGATGCCGCTGGGCAGGGTGAGGCGGTTGCGGACCAGCGCGACGCCGGCGGGGGATTGCCCTGGCACGCTGGCCTGTGCCGCGGCGGGCACGGACGCCAGCGCGGCGGCCAGGACCGACCCCTTGACGACGGTGCGGCGTGAAACGGTGGCGCGGGAGTTCTCAGTCATGCCCTCAGGTTTCCGCCGGCGGGCACACAGATTCTGTCCCGCCGGTGAACCCCGGGTAAGCCGCTGCTGAACAGGGCGTGGCGGCCCCGCCCCCTTTACGGAACCGCGAAGTCCCCGATCCTGCCTTCCCTGAGGGCGGCTGCAACGGCGTTGATTCCGCCGTAGTCCGGGAACACCACGGACTGTCCCGCCGCCATGCCCGTTCCGGCCGTGGGGAGGGTCAGGGTGCCGATCGCGTTCACGTCCAGGTTCCGCAGGCTGTACGCAAGGACCGCGGCCTGCACGGGATCGAATCCCTTGTCCACGGTCAGGCAGCAGGAGGCGTAATCGACCAGCGAGCGGACCGCATTGACATCGTTCAGGGCGCCGCCGGCGGTAAGGCGGGCGAGGATGGCCCGGAGCATGGTCCGCTGGTTCTGCACCCGCTGGTAGTCGCCGTCAGTGAATGCGTAGCGCTCGCGGCTGAACTCCAGGGCCGCCTGCCCGTCCAGATGGTTGATTCCTTGGGTGAAGGCGTGCTGGGTCTCGATCGTGGACTGGAAGGCGAAGGGGACATTGACGTCGATGCCGCCCAGGCCGTCTGTGAGAGCCTTGAAGCCGTTAAAATCCAGCATCAAGGTGTGGTCGATGGTGATGCCCAGCAGTTGCTGCACGGTCTGGGTGGTCAGATCGATGCCGCCGTACTGCAATGCTGCGTTGATCTTGGAGCCGCCAACACCGGGAACGTCCACCCAGAGGTCGCGCATGATCGAGATGACGTAAAGGGTATGGCGGTCCGCCGGAACATGCACCACCATCAGGGAATCGGCGCGGTGGTCCGAGGCCTCGCCGGTTTCCGCGGTGTGCGCCGCCTGCTCGCGTGCATTGCCGCGGCTGTCGCTGCCGATGACCAGTACGTTCATCGGGGTGGCAGGCAGATCCGGAATCGGGGCGGGTGGCGGCGGGGGAGCAGGAGCCGGCGGGGGTGTTTCAGAGGGCGTGGGGGTGGGCGTCGGGCTGGGCGACTGGGTCTGGGTGGCCGCAGGCTGCGCCTCCTTGCTCCCGCGGCTCAGGCTGAAGACCGCCACTCCTGCGGCCACCACAAGTGCCAGCGCCACCAGGGCGGCGATCCAGCGGCGCCGGCCCAACGCCGCAAGCCAGGCCGGCCGGTGCGAACCGGCGTTCCCGGCGTTGCCGGCGCCGGATGGATCAGAACCGCCTGGGATGCTCATGACGCCTCCACCTCATTGTGTTTGGTGGGATCAGTGTGCGTCCGGCAGGCCCTGGTTGGCTACAAGGTTGTCCAAACTGTCACCTGGGACGGCGTGCCGGAACCTGGGAAGGTGTGCCCCGGGGCGCCGCCGGGCAGCGGTTACGCGGTTCCGCTACCGGGACTGGGGCACGGTCCCGGGAACCGGCGCGTTGAGCCGGGCGTGGCGCAGGATGGACACAATCGCCGGTGCCAGCTGGTCCTCCATCTCGCGGTACACCTCGGGTGCGCGGCGGTACGGGTCCACGATGTCGTTGTCCGCGGAGTCGGCGGGGAGCGAAAGGTGCCGCACCCCGGCGGCGCGGGCCGGCAAGGCGCGCCACAAGGCGGCGTTGGCAGCGAGCCGGGTGTCGTCGTCGGAGCCGCCGCTGACTGGCAGGGAGCCGGGGGAAGGTACGACGGCGGCGGGCTGGCCTCCGTCTCCGGCGGCGGTTCGCTGGGCCAGGACATCCAGCATCCGGGCAAACTCCCTGATGGTGAACGTGCGCTTGAGCAGGGAGGCATCCAGCTGCAGGACCTCGCCGCGGTGCCCCGATGTCATGGTGAGTACCAGATCCACCCCGCGGAGGATCCTGGGTGTGAGCTGCCGTGCCGCGAACCCTTCGGGGTCGCCGCCGAAAGTCCGTACGATGTCCGCGGAAATGGGCTGCATGGGTTCGCCCACCAGTGCCCGGGTGCCCGCACTGGACACGTGGAAACCACCCGGTACCGCCTGGTCGAGTCCTGCCTGCAGCAGCCGTTCAGCCACGGGGGAGCGGCAGATGTTGCCGGTGCAGACGGTGAGGATTCGTACTGGTGCGGAAGTGTCCAAGGAGATTTCTCTTTTCCCAGCTGGTGACGGATCCGTTCGGACCCGTGCCTTTCAACTTAACACGCGACGGCGCGGCGGCGGCTTCCAGAGCTGGGTGCCGCCGCCGCGCCGTGTGGATTGCCCCGGCCGGCAGGCGTGCCGGTTAGAGCGTGGTCAGCAGCTGCTTCATCTGCGTGATTTCCGCCTGCTGCGCGTCCACGATGTCGTGGCCCAGCTTCACGGCGTCGGGGAATTTGCCGGCGCTGATTTCCTGCTGTGCCATGTCGATGGCGCCCTCATGGTGGCCGATCATCTGCTCGAGGAACAGCCGGGCGGCCTCGGTGCCGGTGGCGGACTTCAGCTTGTCGATGCCGGCGTCGTCCACCATGCCGGTCATGCCGTGTCCGGAGTGGTCGCTCATCATGGTGGGCACATTCCAGCCCTTGAGCCAGCCGGTCATCTGCTCGATCTCCGGTGCCTGGGCCGCCTTGATCTTGGTGGCCAGGTCGGTCACCTCTGCGGGCATGCCGGGTTTGGCCAGGATGATGCCGCTCATCTCCACCGCCTGGGCGTGGTGGGGGATCATCATCTGGGCAAACATGATGTCCGCCTGGTTATGGTCGGCATTCGCGCTGGGCATCATTCCGGCGCTTGGCATGGTGCTGGCCATGGGGTTGGAGCTGCCGTGGTCCATGGGCATGCTGTTGCCGGAGCCGGAATCTGCGGCGCATCCTGCGAGGCCCAGGGAGACGGCCAGGGCAGCAGCGATGGACAGGGTCTTGATAGTGGTGTTCATGGTTGTCCTTCAGGGAGGTAATGGAACTGGGCCGGGTTGTTTGGCGCAGTCCGGTTTACGTCCGGCTGATGGACAGGTCGCAGGGTGTGGGGCTGGGCGGCAGGTAAGCGTAGGCAGGGCCCGGGTTGCCGGCGGCGGGCAGCAGCGGCAGGACGGCAAGGGTTGCCTGCGGCGGGACAACGGTCACAGGGCCGCCCGGGGCCGTTGGGACGCAGGGCGCCGCGGACTCCCTGGCCCCCGGGCAGGAGTCGCCGCAGGTGGCCGGTGCAAGGGCGGGCGCGTCGGTGGAAGCGGCGGTGGCAGGGTGGCCGGCATGGGAGGGATGGCCGCCCACAATGGAATGGACGACGGCGGTGGTTCCGGCCGGTGCCGCGTGGGAGGCAGCGCCGTGCGAGGCGTGGCCGGCGGTGAGCACATGCATGCCCAGCAGTCCGGTGATGACGGCCAGGGTGGCCGCCAGCAGCCACGCCCGGCGCAGGAGGGACGCCATGGTGCGGGTGGTCATGACGTTGCCTCCTTCCAGTCGGTCTGCAGTCTTCAACGTACCTCGGACGGGTTCAGTTTCAGGCGCCGCAGCAGCTGGGCGTTCAGGGCCACCACGATAGTGGACACGGACATCAGTACCGCACCGGCCGCGGGGGACAGCACCACCCCGGCGAAGGCAAGGACGCCTGCGGCCAGCGGGACGGACAGGATGTTGTAGCCGGTGGCCCACACCAGGTTCTGCCACATCTTCCGGTAGCTTGCCCGGGAGAGGTCCACCATGGACAGCACCGCCCGCGGGTCGTTCCCGGCCAGCACCACGCCGGCCGATTCCATTGCCACGTCGGTTCCGGCGCCGATGGCGATGCCCACCTCGGCGCGGGCCAGCGCGGGAGAGTCGTTCACGCCGTCGCCCACCATGGCCACCTTCATGCCCCGGCCCTGCAGCTCGGCCACTTTCTTGTCCTTGTCCGCGGGCAGGACCTCGGCGAACACCTCGTCGATGTCCAGGTCCGCTGCCACCGCCTGCGCCACCTGGTGGGCATCACCGGTAACCATGGCCACCTTGACGCCGCGCCGCTGCAGGGCTGACACCGCTTGCCGCGACTCCGGCCGCACCGCGTCCTCCATGCTCACGGCACCCAGGACCTTGCCGTCGTCCACCACGTGGAGCACGGCGGCTCCACGGTCCATCCAGGCCCGGGTGCTGGCGGCCAGGGTGTCGGGTTCGACGACGCCGAGCTCGCGCAGGAGCGCGGGTCCGCCCACGTGCACCGTACGGCCGTCCACGGTGGCCCTGACGCCGCGTCCCGTCAGGGAGGTGAAGTCCGTGGCCCCGGGCAGTGCCAGGTTCCGGGCCTTGGCAGCGCGGACGATGGCCCGCGCCACTGGGTGTTCGCTGTCCGACTCGACGGCGGCGGCAAGGGCCAGCACGGCGTCAGCCTGGGCGCCTTCTGCCACGGCAATGTCCTTCAGCTCCGGCTCTCCCGTGGTCAGGGTGCCGGTCTTGTCGAACAGGACCACGTCGATGGTGCGCATCCGCTCCAGTGCCATGCGGTTCTTGATCAGCACGCCGGCCCGGGCCGCCTGCTCCGTGGAAATGGCGATGACCAGGGGGATGGCCAGCCCCAGGGCGTGCGGGCAGGCGATGACCAGTACGGTGACTGTGCGGGTAACGGCATCGGGAACACTTCCCAGCAGCGTCCAGGCGATGAAGGTCAGGACACCGGCGCCCGCGGCAAAGTAGAAGAGGAATGCTGCTGCGCGGTCCGCGAGGGCCTGGGCCCGTGAAGATGACGCCTGGGCCTCTTCCACCAGCCGCTGGATTCCGGCCAGGGCGGTCTGGTCGCCCACAGCCGTAACGCGCACCCGGACACTGCTGTCCGTGGCAACGGTTCCGGCCACCACCGGATCGCCGGACCCGCGTGCCACGGTCTTGGATTCGCCGGTAATCATGGACTCGTCGAACTCGGCCTGCCCGTCCACCACCGTTCCGTCCGCCGGCATGCGGGCGCCGGGGCGGACCAGGACCAGGTCGCCGGGGGTGAGGTGGGACACGGGCACCGTTTCGGTGCCGCTGTCCGTAATGCGTTCGGCTTCGTCCGGCAGCAGCGCGGCAAGTGCATCAAGGGCGCCCTGCGCCGACCCGAGGGCGCGCATCTCGATCCAATGGCCCAGGAGCATGATGGCCACCAGCAGGGCCAGCTCCCACCAGAAGTCCAGATCGAAGCCGCCGATTCCCAGGCTGGTGACCCAGGACGCGGCAAACGCCACCGTGATGGCCATGCCGATCAGCAGCATCATGCCCGGGGTGCGGTCCTTCAGCTCCTGCAGGCCGCCCTTGAGGAACGGCTGGCCGCCGTAGAAGAAGATCACCGTGCCCAGGACCGGCGGGATCCAGGCGGAGCCGGGGAATTCCGGCGGCATGTAGCCCAGGAGATGGGCCATCATGGGGCTGAAGTAGACCACCGGGACGGCGAGGGCCAGCGTCAGCCAGAACCGGTTCTTAAACATGGCCGTGCTGTGCCCTGCGTGCTGGCCGTGGGTGTGGACAGTATGGTCGTCGTCGTGCTGGCCATGTCCGGCGTGCTCCATGTGGCCGGCACCATGCGCCGGCGGCTCGGTCAGGGTCCCGCTGGGTGGCTGGTCATGGTCGTGCGGGCCGCTGTGGTGGTGCATGTCGTGGTGGTCTTGCATTGTTCCTCCTTGGAGGCAGTCGCTGCCCGGTGATACCGGACCGGCGGAAAATGGGGGCCGCGCCGGGGCGCGGCTGCCTTATGCCAGGGCGTAACCTGCGGCGGTCACGGCCTCGCGGACGTCGGCATCGGATGCCGAACCCTTCACGGTCAGCCGGGACCGGCCGCCGGGGACCAGGTCAATGGACGCCGACGTCACGCCCGCAACCGCGGACACGGCCGTTTCCACTGACCGGACGCAGTGCCCGCAGGTCATACCCTCCACGGCGAAGTCACGCTGGAAGGAGGCGCCGGCGTCGAAATTTCCGACGGCGGACGAGGGCTGTTGTGCGGCATCCGAAGGCTGGGTGTCCGCTTGCTCAGGGGCCCCGGCAGGAGTGCAGCAGCTGCAGCCGGAGGAAGCGAGGGGGAGCTGGGGACGGTTCCCGATGAACATGTCAGTTCCAATCCGTTGAGGTAATCAAGGAGCGCTGGGGTTGAATGGCTGTGAAGGCGGGTGCAGGCACCAGCCGGGACATACCACTTCACTGACAACAGTTCCAACATACCCCCTAGGGGTATAGAGGTCAAGGACCTGCTAGCGTACTTTGCCGGCCGGTGCCATAGGACCTATCGCACTACCTTCCGTTGCCCGGGAAGACCATACTTGGATTAGTGAGGAGAGCCCGCCCGCTGGGGGCTGGCCGTTGCGCGGGAGGTTAACCTGTGACGGAGCTCAGCGACCTTTATACGTATTCGAGTGCACTCGGGGACAGCGAAAACGATGCCGGTATCTTCCGGGTGGAGATGGGGGCTGCAGGCCCAACGTTCCATTGGTCGGACGGCATGTTCCGGCTGCATGGCTACCAGCGCGGCGAGGTCGTCCCCAGCATGGAACTGATC
Organism: Arthrobacter sp. Soil764; assembly: GCF_001428075.1. Taxonomy (GTDB): domain Bacteria; phylum Actinomycetota; class Actinomycetes; order Actinomycetales; family Micrococcaceae; genus Arthrobacter. The sequence continues at coordinate 203,061 of NZ_LMSI01000001.1, forward strand.
TTCGCCCATAAGCATCCCGATGACAGGGAGCGGTGCGAAGAGATCCTGGGGCAGGTTTCCATGACCGGCGGGTTCTTCTGCATGTACCACCGGATTGTTGATGCCCGCGGCAGGATCCGGCGCGTACTGACGTCAGGCGAGGCGATCCTGGGCGCGGATGGATCGGTGGCGGCGTTCGAAGGCGTCACGGTGGACCTCAGCCGGACGCTGCAACGTGAAACGGAACAGACGGCGCGGGAAGCAGTGGAGGGCGCCACCGCAACCCGCACGGTGATCGACCAGGCCAGGGGCATCCTGATGGGCCAGCTGAAGCTTGGCTCTGACGATGCCTTCCAGATGCTGGTAAGCACCAGCAGCCACCGCAACGTCAAGCTGGTGGTGGTGGCGGCGGAGTTGGTCCAGCTGGCCAATTCCCCGGAAGCGCGGATTTACCTGGACCGGGCCGTGCGGGCCATCTCACTGACAGGACGGGCGGACCGCACCGGAGGCCGCCGCGCCGGATAGCGGCCCATTCCCGGTAAGATGGCTGGAGGTGCGCCGGGAAGTCTGGTCGGCATGGATTTGCCGAACCCGGATTTAAGGACACCGCATGAACTCCACCACGCCTTCGCCGACACCGCCCACGCCAAGCCGAAACAAGTTTTTCGGCTCCACCGTCTTCTCACGCGGCAGCTACGCCGAGGCACTGCGTATTACGGAGATCCTTCGCAAGGAGACCGTGGGAGGCGCCCTCCTGGTCGCGGCTGCCGTGATCGCCCTCATCTGGGCCAACTCCCCGGCGTCGGACAGCTACTTTGCCCTGCGCGATTTCAAGGTGGGCTACGAGCCGTGGCACCTGGAACTGAGCCTGGGGGCATGGGCGGCGGACGGCCTGCTGGCCATCTTCTTCTTCCTGGTGGGCCTGGAACTCAAGCGGGAATTCGTGGCCGGCGACCTGCGGCAGATCAGCAAGTCCATCGTGCCGGTAGCCGCCGCCGTGGGCGGCGTGGTGGTCCCGGCGGTGATTTACGCCGTCGTCAACCTCGCCAGCCCGGAAACATTGCGCGGCTGGGCCATTCCCACGGCAACGGACATTGCCTTCGCCGTGGCCGTGCTGGCCATCATCGGCTCCCACCTGCCCAGCGCGCTGCGGATCTTCCTGCTGACGCTGGCCGTAGTGGATGACCTGATCGCCATCACCATCATCGCGTTCTTCTACTCCAGTGACATCCAGGCCGCACCGCTGCTCCTGGCCCTCATCCCGCTGGGGATCTACACCTTGCTGGCTCAGAAGTACCGCCGCTTCTTCGGCCGCCATGCAGCCGCCGCGTGGCTGATCCTGCTGCCCCTGGGCGCCGCGACCTGGGCACTGGTGCACGCCTCCGGCATCCACGCCACCGTGGCCGGGGTGCTCCTGGGCTTCGCCATCCCCGTGATCCGGTCGCAGGCCTCGGGGGGACCCGAGGCCGGTCCCGGGCTGGCCGAGATTTTCGAGCACCGGTTCCGCCCGATCTCCGCCGGCGTGGCCGTTCCCATCTTCGCGTTCTTTTCCGCCGGCGTGGCCGTTGGCGGGTGGGAAGGCCTGGGTTCGGCCCTGTCGGACCCGGTGGCGCTGGGCATCATCCTGGGCCTGGTCCTGGGCAAGCCGATCGGCATCATGGGCACCACGTGGATCCTGACCAAGGCCACCAGGGCCAGCCTGGACAGCTCCTTCAAATGGATCGATGTGTTTGGCGTTGCGCTGCTGGCAGGGATCGGGTTCACCGTCTCCCTGCTGGTGGCAGAACTCAGCTTTGGCCACGGCAGCCTGCATGATGACCACGCCAAGGTGGGCATCCTGGCCGCCTCACTGATCGCCGCGCTGCTGGCCACGGCCGTGCTGCGGACACGGAACCGGCAGTACCGCGTCGCCGAAGAGCTGGAGCGGGTGGACTCGGACCAGGACGGCGTTCCGGATGTCTACCAGGAACGCGCCTGAGCCGAACTAGCGGCGAACGGACCTGCGGCCGGCAACTGCCTCCGCAGTTCCAACCAGGAGCACCGAGGCGATGACCGCCACGATGAAGCCCAGGAAGTTCAGTTCGAAGATATTGCCTGTTCCCAGCAACGAGGCAACCACGCCGCCGATAACGGAGCCAACAAGGCCCAGCAGCAGCGTGGCCAGCAGGCCCAGGTTCTGCCTGCCCGGCTTGATGAGGCGGGCCAGCGCGCCGATAACCAGGCCCGCAATGATGAATCCAATCATGGTCTGTGCTCCTAAGTGGTGGCCGGAAGTCGCACCATTGTAAGCATGCTTACTACCGGGGGGCCACCGGCCGTCCCAGCCCACTCCGCAGAACCCAGGCGGCGCACACCCTGCCGGGCGAGGGGTGCTCAGGCCATAGCGGCCGGGCTGGCCTCCGGTGCCGGTTCCACATGGCGGATCTCCAGAGCCTCGGGGTCCAGCAGCTTGCGCGTGCCGGTCCGGGCGTCCAGGATCCAGAACAGTTCGAGGTGCGGGACGACGTCGGTCACCCGGCCCCTGTGGAAGAGCCTGCCCCTGTGCCACGCCTCGATCTGGTCCCCGATGCGGAGCTGGGCGGTGCGTACTCCTTGTGCCTCCATAATGGGCTGCCTCCTGCTGTTGTATCCCCGTAAGCACAGCTTGCCGTGAAGACGTTGCCGGAGTGTTTCCGCCCGGTGTTTTTTCTGTGTCGGGGCAGGGCCGGAGGTCAGTCCTCCATGGGGAACGCGACGGCTTCGCCCACAACCCGCAGGCACAGCTCCATGCCGGGCCGGGCGATCGAGGCGTTCCAGTGCCGGATGGTGATCACTTCGCCGCCGCCGGGATACCGGTGGTCGGCGTGCTCTGCCACTTCCTGGGGTACGTTCAGCTTCAGCCGCACCGTGGTTTCGGGGCCGAAGTAATCGGTGTCCACCACTACGCCGCGGATGGGGCCGTCCTCGGCGATGCGGATCTGTTCGGGCCGCAGCATCAGCTGCACGCGTCCCTGCGCCGGCGGCCTCCGCACCGGGATACCGCCCAGGGAGCAGGTGGCCAGAGATCCTTCCAGCCAGGCGTCCAGGATGACGGCGTCGCCCAGGAACTCTGCGGTGGCCCGGTCCGCGGGGCGGGTGTACACCACGAAGGGGTTGCCGATCTGGGCCAGCTTGCCGCCGCGCATGACGGCCACTTGGTCGGCGAAGGAGAGGGCCTCGGCCTGGTCGTGCGTGACCAGGATGGTGGTGACGCCGGCCTCGGCCAGGACCTTGGCCACGGCGCGGCGGGTGGCAACGCGGAGCCCGGCGTCCAGGGCCGAGAAGGGCTCGTCCAGGAGCATCAGCTCCGGTTCGCGTGCCAGCGCCCGGGCCAGGGCCACCCGCTGCTGCTGGCCGCCGGAGAGCTGGTGGGGCCGGCGCTTGGCCATGGCGGCATCGAGGGACACCATCTCCAGGAGTTCGGCCACGCGGGCGGCGACGGCGCGGCGGCCGCCCTCGAGCTTGGCGGCATCAAGGCCGAAGGCAACGTTCTGGCCCACCGTGAGGTGCGGGAACAGGGCACCGTCCTGGGCCACGTAGCCGATGTGCCGTTTGTGCGCGGGAAGCCAGGCGCCCTCACCGGCCACCAAGGTTCCGTTCAGGGAGATGCTCCCGGTGTCCGGGTGTTCGAATCCGGCGATCAGGCGCAGGAGGGTGGTCTTGCCGGAGCCGGACGGGCCCACGATGGCGGTGGTTCCGCCCTTTGCCACGGACAGGTTGACGCCCTTCAGGACCGCCTGCGGACCGAAGTTCTTGGTGACGTCCGTGATCTGCAGGTGGCTGTTGGTGGTTGCGGCCACGGAGGGTGCCACCCGGTGTTCGGGCAGCCGGCGGGTTGATGGTGCAGTCACTGTCCGGCTACTTTCTTGGACTGTTGGAAGAGGAGGTAGGTCATGGGGGCCGAAAGCAGGATCATCAGCAGGGCGTAGGGAGCGGCGCCCGCGTAGTCGATTTCGCTGCTCTTGCTCCAGAACTCGGTGGCCAGGGTCCTGGTGCCGTTGGGGGACAGCAGCAAGGTGGCGGTGAGTTCGTTGGCGATGGCAAGGAACACCAGGGCTGCCCCGCCCGCGGCGGCAGGGGCGGTGAGCCGCAGGGTAACGCGGATGAAGGCCAGCAGCGGGGGCTTGCCCAGTGCCTGGGCGGCCTCGTCGAGTTCCTTGGGGGCCTGGGCCAGCCCGGCCCGGAGATTCACGAGGGCCCGGGGGATGAACAGGAGCACGTACGCCGCCACCAGCAGCCCCGCGGTCTGGTATACCCCGGGCACCAGGCGGATGCTGACGGTGACGAACGCCAGGGCCACTACGATGCCCGGCATGGAGCTGGTGACGTAGTTGGACAGCTCCAGCGACTTGCTGAACCATCCGGGATGCCGGACGGCGAGGTAGGCCATGGGGAAGGCCACCACGGTGGTGGCTGCGGCGCCGGCAAGCCCGTAGCTGAAGGTGGTGAGGAGGGCGGGCAGGAACTCGGACGCGGTCCAGATGTCCGCCCCGCCGGCCAGGATCCACCGGATGACGTAGAACAGCGGGAGGCCGAACGCCAGGGCGGTCAGCGCCAGCAGGAAAAGCTGCGCGGGCCACTGGTAGGCGTGCAGCGGGAGCCGCAGGGCCTTGCCCTGGACGCCGGATCCGATGCGGGCGTAGCGGGCGGTGCCGCGGCTGCGGACCTCCGCCAGCAGCAGGAGCAGGCAGAAGAGCACCAGGACGCTGGCCAGCATGTTTCCGGCGGCGCCGTTGAACGTGGACTGGTACTGGGTCATGATCGCGGTGGTGAAGGTATCGAACCGGATCATGGCGAACGCGCCGTATTCGGCCAGCAGGTGCAGCCCCACCAGCAGCGCCCCGCCGGTCATGGCGATCCGGAGTTGGGGGAAGACCACGCGGAAGAACGTGCGCCAGGCGCCGAGCCCCAGGGCCGCGGCGGACTGCTCAATGGCCGGGTCCAGCCGGCTCAGGGTGGCGGCGGCGGGGATGTACACCAGCGGGAAATAGGACAGGGTGGAGATCAGGATGCCCGAGCCCAGGCCGCCAAGTGACGGGACGGCGGTAACCCACGCGTAGCTGTTCACGAAGGCCGGGACGGCCAGCGGAGCAGCCAGCAGCACGGCCCAGACCCGGTGGCCGCGGAGTTTGGTCCGTTCCACCAGCCACGCCCCCGCCACGCCAAGCAGCAGGCACAGCGGGATGGTGGCGGCCATCAGGAGCAGGGTGTTCAGCAGCAGCTCGCCCACGCGGGGCCGCAGGATGAGCCCGACGGCGGTGTCCCACCCGGTTGCCACCGTCATGTAGGCCACGTACCCCAGCGGGACGAGGGAGAAGAGGGCGATCAGCACAGCCAGGACGGACACCGCGGAAACGCCGAAAGGCGGGCGGGGGCTGTTGCCCCTGCCCGCCGTCGTCGTGCTCCGCCTGGCGGGAGCCGATAGATCGGTGGTCACGGAATTAGAGGAGTCCGGCCTGGGTCATCAGATCGGTGACCTTTTCGGAGTTGAGCTTGGCGGCGTCAATCTTGGGAGCCTGCAGGTCCTTGATGGGAACCAGCTTGTCGTTGGCGGGGACGTCCGAGCCAATGGCGTACTCGAAGGACGTTCCGTTCTTGAGGACTTCCTGGCCCTTCTTGCCCGTGATGAACTTCAGGAACTGCTGTGCCGCGGCCGCGTTCTTGGAGGACTTCAGCACCCCGCCGCCGGAGACGGACAGGAATGCGCCCGGGTCCTGGTTCTTGAAGTAGTACGGGGTGACGTTGCTGGAGTTCTCGCCGGTCTTGGCCTGGTCGCCGTAGTAGTAGTAGTGGTAGATCAGTGCCGCATCCACTTCACCGGCGTTGACGGCCTTCATGGCCGTGCTGTTGCCCTTGTACGCCTTGGAGTTCTCCTTCATGCCCTTCAGCCACTCCTCGGTGGCGGCCTCGCCCTTCAGTTCCAGCAGGGCGGAGACAATGGCCTGGAAGTCCGCGCCGGTGGGGGAGGCGGCCCACTTGCCCTTCCACTCCGGCTTGGCCAGGTCAAGCATGGACTTGGGCAGCTGGTCCTCGGTGACCTTGGTCTTGTTGTACACCAGGACCGTGGACCGGGCTGCGATGCCCGTCCACTTGCCGGTGGACGGAGCGAACTCGGCGGGAACCTGGGCCAGGGTGTCCTTGTCGACGTCGGCGAACAGGCCGGCGTTCTCCACCTGGGTCATGGCGGGGGAGTTTTCGGTGAGGAACACGTCCGCCGGGGACGCCTGGCCTTCCTGGATGATCTGGTTGGACAGCTCCGTGTCCGAGCCCTGGCGCATGGTCACCTTGATGCCGGTTTCGGCCGTGAAGGCGTCCACCCATTCCTTGGTGAGGCTCTCGTGCTGCGCGTTGTAGACCGTGATCTCACCCGAGCCGGCGCCGCCGGACGCGGCGGAGGAACCGTTGCCGGCGGGGGTGGCACCGCCGCAGGCGGTCAGGCCAAGAGCTGCGGTGGCGGCGAGTGCGATGCCGGCCAGCGCGCTGTTGCGGATCTTCATTGAGGCTGCTTTCGGTGGGGAAAAAGTCTGCGTGAACCTAAGTCCTGGGGCACCGGAAAACAGTGCCTATGTCAGGAAACTGTAGGGTAGGCAAACCTAAGCTCCAAGCCGGAAAGCGCTTTAAGTGACCAGGTTCACATCAATTACGAAAACATGGCGTGACCTAATTGGTAACTCCTTAAACCTTGCCCGCGGAGGGCCCACCGATGGCGTTCCGGGGCTGCGCGTCAAAAGCAGCCTGCGCGGCCTACTTGTTCGGGTTGGGGTCGCGGACGTCGTCTTCACCGATGTCCGCGGCACCCAGGACATCAGCCGCGGGGCCGTGCGCCGGCGGGTGCAGCCGGACACTCAGCTCCGGGTGGTGCAGGTCCAGGGCAGGCCGCTCGGAACGGATCCGGGGCAGGGACGTGAAGTTGTGGCGGGGCGGCGGGCAGGATGTGGCCCATTCCAGTGATGCGCCGAAGCCCCAGGGATCGTCCACGGTGACTTTCTTGCCGGCCCGCCACGTGATGTAGACGTTCCAGAAGAACGGGATGAGCGACGCTCCCAGGAGGTAGGAACCCACGGTGGAGAACTGGTTCATGAAGGTGAAGTTGTCCTCCGGCATGTAGTCCGCGTACCGGCGGGGCATGCCCAGGACGCCCAGCCAGTGCTGGATCAGGAACGTGGCATGGAAGCCCAGGAAGAGCATCCAGAAGTGGATCTTGCCCAGGCGTTCATTAAGCATGGTGCCGGTGAACTTGGGCCACCAGAAGTAGAACCCGGCGAACATGGCGAACACCACGGTGCCGAACACCACGTAGTGGAAGTGGGCCACCACGAAGTAGGAGTCCGAAACGTGGAAGTCCATGGGCGGGGAGGCCAGGATGATGCCGGTGAGGCCGCCGAAGAGGAACGTGGCCAGGAACCCCATGCTCCAGAGCATGGGCGTCTCAAAGGTCAGCGAACCGCCCCACATGGTGCCGATCCAGTTGAAGAACTTCACGCCGGTGGGCACCGCGATGAGCATGGTCATGAAGGCGAAGAACGGCAGGAATATTGCGCCCGTCACGTACATGTGGTGCGCCCATACCGTCACCGAGAGGGCCGCAATGGCGATGGTGGCGTACACGATGCCCTTGTAGCCGAACAGGGGCTTGCGGCTGAAGACCGGGAAGACCTCGGACACGATGCCGAAGAACGGCAGCGCAATGATGTACACCTCGGGGTGGCCGAAGAACCAGAACAGGTGCTGCCAGAGGATGGCACCGCCGTTGTCCGGATCGAAGATGTGGGCACCGAACTTCCGGTCCGCGCCGAGCGCGAACAGGGCTGCAGCCAGCGGCGGGAACGCCATCAGCACCAGGATGGCCGTGACCAGCGTGTTCCAGGTGAAGATGGGCATCCGCCACATGGTGAGCCCCGGGGCGCGCATGCAGATGATCGTGGTGATGAAGTTGACGGAGCCCAGGATGGTGCCGAAGCCGGACAGCGCCAGGCCGAAGACCCACAGGTCACCGCCGATGCCCGGGGTGAAGGTGGTGTTGGACAGCGGCGCGTAGGCGAACCAGCCGAACGAGGCGGCGCCCTGCGGGGTGATGAACCCGGACACCGCGATGGTGGAGCCGAACAGGAAGAACCAGAAAGCCAGCGCGTTCAGGCGGGGGAACGCCACGTCAGGGGCGCCGATCTGCAGCGGCATGATGACGTTGGCGAACCCGGCGAACAGCGGCGTGGCGAACATCAGCAGCATGATGGTGCCGTGCATGGTGAACAGCTGGTTGTACTGTTCCTTGGTCTGCAGGATCTGCATGCCGGGTTCGAACAGCTCGGCGCGGATCAGCAGGGCCATCACCCCGCCTGCGCAGAAGAACACGAAGGACGAGATCAGGTACATGTACCCGATGGTCTTGTGGTCGGTGGAAGTGATCCAGTTGACGACGATGGTGCCTTTGGAGCGCCGGACCACTGCCGGTGCCGCAGTGGCCGCGGTTCCGCCCATTCTCTGGCCTGTGGTGGTCATGTCGGTGCCCTCCTTTACTCTGCTGCTTCCGGGGCCTGCGGTGACGGGGCTGAGAGCGGCTGCCTGACGTATTCTTCGCCGAGGCTGCCGGTGTTGCCCTTGGCCTTCAGGTCGGCGATGTGGCTGTCATAATCCTGCTGGCTTACCACCCGGACCTTGAAGAGCATTTCGGAGTGGTACTCGCCGCAGAGCTCGGCACACTTGCCCATGTATTCGCCGATGCGGTTGGGGGTGATGTTGATGTAGGGGTTGTACTGTTCGTGGCCCGGGTACAGGTCGCGTTTCTGGAGGAAGTCCACCACCCAGAAGGAATGCTGCACGTCGCGGGACTGCAGGTGCAGTTCCACTTTCTTTCCCACCGGAAGGTAGAGCGTGGGCAGCCGGTCCGGGGCGCCATAGCCGCCGGTCAGGTGGGCCTGTTGTCCGGCGTCCTCGTGGACCTGCTCCTTGACGTAGTTGAAATCCCAGGACCATTGCTTGCCGAAGACGTCAATCACGACGTCCGGGTCGGGATAGCGTGCATCGATGGCCCGCTGTTCCCGGTCCGTGAAGACGAACAGGACGCCGATGACGATCAGCGGAATGGCCAGGTAGAACACTTCCAATGGAAGGTTGTAGCTCAGTTGCGCGGGGAACCCTACAGTGTTCTTCCTGCGCCGGTAGGCCACGATGACCCAGATCATCAATCCCCAGGTGATGATGCCCACTACCAGGGCGGCGATCCAGGAATTGACCCACAGGTCGGTGATCAGTGCCGTGTTGTTGGTGGTGTCGCGGGCTCCGGGCAGGAAGCCGCGGGAAACCAGATCCGAGCAGGAAGTCAGTGCGGGCAGCACCACGAGGACCGCGCCCAGCCCTGCCAGGCGCCGCATGCTGTGGTTTTTGGATGGCTTGTTACCCACGTATGGTCCCTCCGGCATGCTCCAGAAGCCCAACTGCATGAGCCCGCCACTGGCCCGGGGACCAGCGGGTTGTGTGCCTTACCCTACGCGCGGAGGATGCTGATGGGAAGGGGTTGTGCAGCGGCCGGCAAACTGCCGCCGGGCACCCCTCCGCGTGGAAGGACAGCCATGGATTCGGAGAGCATGACCATAGCGGCAGGGCAGTTCCGGGCCGGCACGGACAAAGCCAAAAATACGACGGCGGCAGGGCGGCTGATTGCGGAGGCTGCGGCCGCGGGGGCGGACCTGGTGGTCCTCCCCGAGTCCAGCCTGTACGGCACCAGCGAACCGGCCACCGCCATTGCGGCCGTTGCGGAGGACCTGGATGGTCCCTTCATCCGCAGCATCGCCGGCTTTGCGAAGGAGCACGCGATAGCGGTGGTGGTGGGGACCTACGAGAGAACGGAAACCGGCCTGCCGTACAACACCCTGGTGGCGCTGGACAGCCAAGGGAACATCCTGGGCTGCTACCGGAAGGTCCACCTCTACGATGCGTTTGGGTACCGGGAAAGCGATGGCATCTCGGCGGGCAGTGCCGAGGAACCCCTGGTGTTCAGCCTTGGCGGGTTCCGGTTTGGTGCCTTCACCTGCTACGACCTGCGTTTTCCGGAGAGCGCCCGGGCAGCCGTCGACGCCGGAGCGGACATCCTGCTGGTGCCATCCATGTGGATCCGCGGACCGGGCAAGGAGGACCACTGGTCCACGCTGGCCAGGGCGCGGGCCATCGAGAACACGGCCTACGTCCTGGCGGCCAACCAGTGCGGCCCCCTCGCCACCGGCTTTTCGGTGGCCGTGGATCCGGCCGGGGTGGTGGTGGCCAACGCGGGTGAGGAACCGGGCCTGATCGTGGCCCGGCTCAGCCGGGAACGGCTGGAGCAGGTGCGCAGGCGGGTGCCGGTACTCGCGAACCGGCGCTACGCCGTCGTACCTCTTCCGGAGCCTGCTTCACGGTCGAGGCCGCGGGGCTGAGGGCAGACGCGCGGCTAGCGCGTCCCGGCCCAGACGGACACTGCCCCGGAGTGGCCGGTCAGGATGCTTTGGTACACCAGGAACAGTCCGGCCAGGATGCCCAGCGCCGACGTGGCAGGGAGCAGCCAGCGGGATCCCAGGAGCCCGCGAAGACCCCGGAAGGCGGGCAGCCGCGTCAGGAGCGAAGGGAAAGCGGCAACGATCTGGGCGGCCACGGCCACCAGGAACAAGACGGTGACGTAGCGGAGGAAACTTCCCTGGTGGCCGTGATCCTCAATGAGCCGGGACACCCCCTTGGCCTTCTCCAGCTGTTCCCCCGCTTCGGCGGTGATCACGGACAGCGGGACCAGCAGCAGTGCCAGGACTCCCAGCGGCCAGGCCAGGTACCGCCTGCTCCGCCGCAGCAGCGCGAACACCACTGCTGCAACCCCGGCCAGCGGGGCCAGGACCACCACGCCGTGAATCAGCAGAATATGGGCCGGAAGGCCGGCAATCTCCAGCACGTGGAACTCCTGATCGGTAGCGGGTGTCTGTGGGAAAAGACTAGGCGATGCCGGTGGTGCCCAGCAGGCTTCCCACCGCGAACGTGAAGGCCATGGCCAGCGCCCCGCCCACCACCAGCCGGATGGTGGCCTTGCGCTTGGAGCTCCCGCCGATTTTGGCGCTGATGGTGCCGGTCAGTGCGAGCGCCAAAATGACGGCAACAAACGTGACCGGGATCCGTGCCTCTTCGGGCGGGAAGATGATGGCCAGCATGGGCAGCACGGCGCCGACGGTAAAGGCGATGGCGGAGGCGAAGGCTGCGTGCCAGGGGCTGACCAGTTCCTCTTCGTCAATGTTCAGTTCGGCGGAGAGGTGGGCCTTCAGGGCATCCTTTGCCGTCAGTTCCTCGGCAACTGTCCGGGCCGTGGCTTCGCTAAGTCCCTTGGCCTGGTAGATGTGGGCGAGTTCTGCCAGTTCGCCGTCGGGATCGTCCCTGAGTTCCTGGCGTTCCTTTTCGATCAGGGCCCGTTGGCTGTCACTCTGGCTGCTGACGGAAACGTATTCGCCCAGGGCCATGGACACCGCCCCGCCCACCACGGCGGCGGTGCCTGCCACCAGGATGGGGGCCAGGTCATTGGTCACGCCGGCCACGCCCACCACTGTGGCCGCCACGGAGACGATGCCGTCGTTCGCGCCGAGGACGCCGGCCCGCAGCCAGTTCAGCCGGGCTGCCACGCTGCTGTCGTGCGGTTCGTTGTGGCTCAGCTTGAGGGTTTCAGACATGCTGGCAGTAAAGCACCGTACGGATCACGGTGCCACGAAGGTTTGCATCCCCTAACAGACGGGCGGTCGCAGAGGTTGGAACAACTTTGCCTGACGTCAGCTCGGGCCGATGGGTCCCATGCCTTTCATCTGGTCGGCACACGGTGCGTGCAGCGGCGGCTTCTCTGCGATGATTTCGTTGCATGCCAGGGCCAGCAGGTCACGCTGGATGACGGGCAGGGAGATGAGGCCCTGCAGGTAGGCCTGGACCTCATACTCGCCGGCGGAACCGGTCATGCTGAAGTAGCGCAGCCAGAGTTCTCCCACCGTGATGTCAGCGGCGGTCAGGGCGTCCCTAAGCTGCCCACGCTGCTCCGGTTCATGCGGATCAAAACCCATCGCTGCCCCCTATGACCCCGCGGGCGGCACCCTGGTGGCCAGTTGCTCACTGACCTCAACCAAGGTGGCACCTGACACCCGCGCGTTTTGGATCAATTGCTGCAGGGCGCGCTCATGGCTGATGCCCTGCCGTTCCATCAACATCCCGCAGGCACGGTTGACGGTGTCCCGGCTGGCCAGGCTGGCCTTGAGGCTTTCCGCCATCCGCAGCGGGGCTTCCGTCCCTTGGATGTGGGCCAGCAGGGTGGCTGCCGTTTCTGCAAAAAGGGACAGGGCCCGTCCGGTTGACTCGTCGTATTGGCCCGGCAGCGCCGAATAGATCTTGAAGGCACCCAGCGCTTCCTTGCCAACCACCAGCGGCGCACTCACCACCGACCGGACCGGGAGTGACGCCACTGCGGATTGCCAGCGCGGCCAGCGGGTATCCGTTTGGAGGTCCTCGATGATGACCACTGTGCCAGTCGCCCATGCCGTAAGGCAGGGGCCCTCGCCGAGCTCGTACTGGGCAGCGTCGAGCTTCTCCACCAGTGAATCGGTAGCGGCGCTGCTCGTGCGCTTGCCCGCGGCATCCATCAAGGACACTCCGGCACCGGGACTGCCAGGCAGCGACTCCTTGATGGCCTGGGCCAGGAGTGCCACCGCGCGGTCCACCTTCTCCTCCGTCAGCAGGAGCCCGCGGATGCGGGCCACGGCCGCGGTCAGATCGTCCAGCGGCAGCTGCGTCATCCCGGCACCGGGTCATCATGATCTGGAATTTCCATCTGGAACCCGCAGGCGCAGCGCAGCACACTGGTTGCCAGGTACACGCCCAGGGCCTCGGGCAGCCGCTGGCTCACGTAACTGCCGTGGATGGTGCGCATCTCCGCGCCGGCAGCGCCCATCGGTTCTCCGCAGTGCATATAGTGCCCGTTGGCATACAGCACATCCAACTGGGTGGACATCAGGCCACCGCCGGGTAGCTGTAGAGGATGTAATCAGCGGCGGCAGGACCCGTCATCCGCAGGTGGCTGTTCCGGACGTCCACGCCGCAGCGCAGCATGCCTGCCCGGAAGGCCTGATCGGATTTTGGCGCCCGGCCGTGCAGGGCCGCCCAGCTCACGTACAGGCCGTAGAGGCAGTCGGGACCCAAGGGAAATTCATCGAAGGGGTCCGGGTGCGTGGCTTCGTCAAGGAACTGCTGGAATTGCGACAATGCCATGTTAAAGGCCTTTTCGCTTCTGCATCCTGCGCCGCCGTTGCACTACAGCAGCTACTCCACGCCGGCCTGTGCAGGGGGCCGGGGGAGGACGGGGCATGATTCCCGTCACAAGTTCGAATTTACCTGAGCAGTCGGGGGATGTACAGCAGGGCCTGGGAGCTCTGTACCAACGCCAAACCTTTGGGTACCGTAAAACAAGTAAGCGTACTTACTAAGTTCCAAGAAGGACCCCAAAGGACAAAGGGAGGACCCATGAACAACCCATCGCAGGACAACAACGCTCCCCGCCACAGCGACCTGCCCCTTCCGGATTACGACCATTTGCCGGTGGCTACCCTGCCCACGCGGATCACGGGCCTGACCGAATCGGACGTGCAACAGCTGACCAGCTACGAGAAGGCACACGGGAACCGGCTGCCCGTCCTGCAGGTCCTGGAGCACCGCCTTCAGGCCTTGCAGAACGGGGCGGAGCCAAGCGGCTCCCAGACCCCGCCCACGCCCGAGGTGTCCGGCGGCCAGGGCCCGCAGCAGCCTGCCAGCGTGCCCGGACCTCCCGTCAACCCGCCGTCCCAGGGCGTTCCTACCAATCCTGCACAACCGCGCTAGCGGGACGGTTAGGCAGGGCGCGCGGATATGGAGGGCGAAGAGCACGACGACGTCGGGCGCCTGCGTGCAGGCGTCCGGTCACGTGAGGCGGAATTGGAGCGGCGGCTGGCGGAGTGGGTGCGCGTCCCGGGCATCCTGGGAGTGCCCGAACACTCCCAGGACCTGCTCCGTTCCGCCAACTGGCTCGCCGGCGAATTCCGTGAAGTGGGCTTCCCCGTGGTGGAGGTGCTGCCCACGGGAGAGTCCCACGCCGTGTACGCGGAGTGGTGCAATGACGCCGGAGCGCCAACGGTCCTGGTCTACAGCCACCATGACGTCCGCGAGGTGAAGCCGGAGAACTGGGCCATGACGGCGCCTTTTGAACCGGTACTCCGCGAAGGCCGGCTGTACGGCCGGGGAAGCTCCGACGCCAAGGGCCAGATCCTGGCGCATTTTGAGGGGCTCCGGGCCCACCTGCAGGAGACGGGCACGCCGAAGATCAACCTGAAGTTCCTCATTGAAGGGGAGGAAGAAGGCGGCTCACCGCATCTGGCCAAAGCTGCTGGCGGACAACGCCGAACGGTTCGCCGCAGACCTGGTCCTCTTTTCCGACACCCTCCTCTGGCACGCCCGGCACCCGGCCGTCTGTGTCAGCCTGCGCGGCATGCTCAGCGTGCACCTGGAGGTGTACGGGCCCGGGCGGGACGTGCACAGCGGCGCCGTGTCCGGTAACGCACCCAACCCCGCCTTTGAGCTCGGCCGGCTGCTGGGGCTCCTCCACGACCAGGACGGCCGGGTGGCAGTTCCCGGCTTTTACGACGACGCGGCGCCGGACCCGGCCGGCCTCCGGAACGCGCTGGCGGACCTGCCCTTCAGCGAAGAGGACTGGCTGGCCCGCTCCGAAACCGGCGCCATCACCGGCGAGAAGGGATACACCGTGCTGGAACGGCTGTGGCTGCGCCCCGCCGTCGAGGTCACCTCCATCATTGCCGGCGACGCGCTGGGCGTGTCCCGCGCCGCCGTACCCGCTGTTGCCTCGGCGGACCTCAGCTTCCGGACAGTTCCCGGCCAGCGCCTGGAAAAAATCGCCGAGCAGCTGCAGGAGTGGGTGGCCGGCACCATCGGCGACGCCTACGGGTTCAGCCTGGTCCCGGACCTGGAAACGGCGCAGGAACCCTACCTGACGCCTGACCATCCAGCCGTCGCCGCCCTGGAAAAGGCCATGGCGCGTGGTTTTAACGCCGAACGGGCTGGGCGGATGGGCAACGCCGGCGGCGGTCCCGCCGAGCTGCTGGGACGCAGCCTCTCGGCGCCCGTACTCTTCTTTGGCACCGGCCTGGTGGAGGACCACTGGCACGACAGCGACGAGAGCGCCAGCCTGGACGTGCTGATGGACGGGGCCCTGACGCTGGCTTGCTTCTGGGACGAACTTGCAACCATGCAATGGGAGAAGGGCGACGACGATGGACACCTACGGCAATGACGGCACCGGCGGCGCCGGCGCGGGTAAGCGAACGTTCGGCATTGAGGAGGAGCTGCTCCTGGTGGACGCCGCAAACGGCGAAGCCGTGCCCATGGCAGGAGAGCTCCTGAACCTGTACGTCCGCCCTCTGGTGGCCGGGGCCGGGCCCGTCCTCACCGCCGAGTTCCAGCAGGAAATGATCGAGGTGGTCACCCCGCCGCACGCTACTTTGGCGACGCTTGAGCGGGACATCGTGGCGGGACGGGCCGTCGCCCACCAGGCGGCAGAGGACGTCGGGGTCAGGGTGGCCGCCCTGGGTACCTCACCGCTCCCGGCCGATCCCCATCCCGTGCAGCTCCGCCGGTTCAAGGCCATGACGGAGGAGTACGGGCTGACGGCAAGGGAACAGCTCACCTGCGGCTGCCACATCCATGTCTCGGTGGAGTCGTCGGAGGAAGCGGTGGCTGTGCTGGACCGGATCCGCATCTGGCTGCCGGTGCTGATCGCGCTCAGCGCCAACTCGCCGTTCTGGCACGGCAGGGACAGCGGTTATGCCAGCTACCGCTCGCAGGTGTGGAACCGCTGGCCCTCCGCCGGGCCGCTGGAGATCCTGGGCACGCCGGACGCCTACCACCAGTTGGTGCACGACATGGTGAGCACCGGCGTCGCCCTGGACGAGGGCATGATCTACTTTGATGCCCGCCTCTCCCGGCACTACCCCACGGTGGAGATCCGGGTGGCCGACGTGTGCCTGCGTCCGGAGAATACCGTGCTGCTGGCGGGCATCGCCCGGGGCCTGGTGGAAACGGCCGCACGCGAATGGCGGGAGGGGACGCCGCCGGTGGCCGTGCCGGCCGCGCTGCTCCGGCTGGCCGGCTGGAAAGCCAGCCGCTGGGGCCTGCGGGGCGAGTTGCTCGATCCCCAAACGCACCGACCGGCGCCCGCGCTCGCCGTCGTAAATTCCCTGCTGAACCATATCCGCGGGGCGCTGGAGGACATGGATGACCTGCAGCGGGTGGAGGACCTGGTGGACAGGGTGCTCGCCGGCGGCACCGGTGCAGTGCGGCAGATCGAGGTGCTGCACCGGACGGGGGACCTGGAGAGCGTGGTCCGCGACGCTGCGGACTGTACTGTCTCTTAAAGCCGGGCGCGGCGGGCGTCAGTAGGTGGTTGCGTCGGGCAGGATCAACGGCGGCAGCGGAGCCTGGTTGAAGTCGAAGGCGTTGACGAGATCCCCCAGCTGCGGGTTGTTCTCGCGGACCCCGGGGCGGTTGTCCGGCCGGCCGTCCGTAGCGGGGTCGATGCGTTCGCCGCCCAGGAAGTCATCCTCGATGAACTTGAAGTACGCGTCCTGGCTGAGGACCTGGTGGTCGATGTAGCCCTTTTTGGCGTAGGGGCTGATCACCAGGGCCGGCACCCGCAGGCCAAATCCGGCGTTGTCCACCACAGGCGGCTGGACATGGTCGTAGAACCCGCCCCAGTCGTCCCAGTTCAGGAAGATCGCGGTGCTGTCCCAGTCCGGGCCGCTCATGACGGCGTTGACCAGCCCGGCAACATACTGCTGTCCGGTGCTGACTTTGGCCGGCGGGTGTTCGCTGACCTCATCGCTGGGCGCCACCCAGCTGACCGCGGGAAGCCTGCCCTGCCGGGCATCGTCGTAGAAACCGCTCAATGACTTGATGTTGCCCTGCTGGCCGTTCTCCTTGACCGTGTCGAAGTACGGAAGCGGATTCCAGCGGCCCGGCGTCTCGGCGTCCTGCTCAATGGGGTCGCAGGTGGCGGCGTCGTTCCGGCAGTCCGGCTCGGTGCCGCTGAACACGTAGTACGCCCACGGCACCGAGTGTTTGTGGAGCAGATAGGTCAGGTCGGTCCAGGCGTAGTTTGGCTGTTTCAGGTTCTTGGCTGCTCCGGCCAGCTTCTCCTTCAGGGGGGCCGGAAGGTCCGCCACGTCCACTGCGGCCTTGCAGGTGGGATAGGAATCGGTGCGTTTGCAGCTGGCCGTGGCCAATTGCCGGGCCTGGTCGGCAAGGCCGGGATCGGCGCCCGCTGCTTCCAGCGCCTCGCGGCAGGGCTGGACGTCCTGGCTTGCCTGGCACTTGCCGATCAGGCTGTCATCGAAGTTTTCCTTCTCCGGTTCATTATCCAGGCCCTCGAGCGCGTCCACGCACGACGCCGGGTCCCCGGCCTTGGTGCACTTGGCCGACCATTCCGAGACCATATAGAGGTGGGCCTGCAGGCTTCCGGCTGCGGCAGAGGTGAACATGTGGTCCTGCAGCAAGAAGTTGTCCGCGTAGGCCCAGTAGGTGGGCAGCTGTTTCCGGTCGTGGTAGCCCATCACGTCGGTCTTCCTGGACTTGTACCTGCAGTCGGTGGCCTCCGGTTCACACCGGGCGATGCCCTTTTCCGCCTGGGCCACGAACCCGTCCATGGCACCGTTGTTGATGTCTGCCGCCGCGTCCGCCGGGCTGTGCGGGCCGCCGTCATTGCTGTCCGACGAATCGTAGAACGGCGCCACGCAGCCGCCCCGTGCCGGGTCCGGGAGGCAGGCGGCCGGCTTGCCGTCCTTCATGGGAATCCCGTCGGCGCCCGGGTAGGTGCCGAAGTAACTGTCGAAGGACCTGTTCTCTTGGGTAATGATCACCACGTGCTTGATCTTGGCGATCCCCGATTCGGTTCCGTTTGCGGCGGGTGGGCCTGGACGCAGCATGGTGGAAAGTACGACGGCGAGCACCACCAAAACCGCCACCGTCACGGCAGCAGCCAGGGCAGTCCGCCGTCGTCCTTTCGCTGGAAAGCCCACCTTAGGAGGCCCGCTGGAAGACGTCGCCGCCGAAGGCCTTCACCCCGGGGTCCGCAGCCATTCCCAGCCGCGGGAGGTGGAAGAGGTCCTCGATGGTGGCCAGCAGGCTGTAGTGGTTGTAGGGCTGCTCCGATGATCCGCCCGCTGCGCTGAACGGGGACAGGACCAGGGCGCCCACCTTGCCCCCGGCGGCACCCCCGGCCGGGCTTCCCGCCTCTCCCGCCGACGGGCCGGCCGTGTCCCCGTCAGTCTCGTCGAAGGTGATCACCAGCATGCCGTCCTGCTTGTACGCCGGGGACGACAGGATGGCGGGCACCTGGTCCTTAAGCCACCCGTCAGCCGCCGCCAGGCCTCCCGGGCTGCCGTCGGCGCAGTTGGCATCGTGCCCGTCGTGGCACAGATCTGGCGTGATGTAGGCCAGGTCCGGAGTGGTGGCCACGGACTTCAGGTCATCCGCAAGGTGGGACAGGTTGACCACGTTCCTGGCGCAGTCCCCGGAGGAGATGACGGAGCGGAAGTAGACAAAGGGATTGTGGTGCGTGGAGTACTCCTCATCCGGGGTGGCCCGGATGTGGTCGTCGGCTTCCCCGAGGGCCGGGTGCTCACAGGGCTGCTGCATGTCCTCCATGTAGCCCTTCCACGTTTTGCCCTGGGCGGTGAGCTGCCCGGCCACGGTCTGGGTGTCCTTCGGGTAGACGCAGCCGTTGCCCTGGAGCGTGCCGTCCGGGCCGGTGCCGGTGGCCCTGAACGCGGTGTAGGTGCCGCAGTCCTCCCTCGTGCTGTTGCTGGGCGGCTGGCCGGAAATCTGGGCCAGGTAGTTGGGCAGCGAGTGGTGGCCTATGCCGTAGTAGTTCTGCAGCAGCACGCCCTGCTCCCGGAGGGTTTCCGACAGATAGGGGGCGGGGGAGCCGACGCCCCACACCACGTCGTAGCCCTTGTTTTCGAGGTTGATGACGAACACGTGCCCGGGGCTGCCCGACCGGCTTGGCGGGACCGGCTGGATGCTGCGGAACTGTGACGGAGCCGGCGCGGGGGTGGCCGGCTGGCAACCCGCCAGGACGGATACCAGCAGGGGCGCCACCAGGAGCAGGGCGGGAGCCGGCCATCGGCGGGCCTTCAAACGGGGAGCTGAACGGTGTTCCATGTCCGGCCTCTTTTGGTCGCAGCTGTTGCCCTGCCCGGCCGCCTTTGCAGCAGCCGGGCCGGGCAGGAGTGGCGCCCCAGCGTTGCCGCCACTCTTGCACGCCGGGGCTGCGTTGTGCAGGGGCAATCGCTGTGAGTTGGCCGTGAATCCGGCTGTTGCCCCCGGGGTCCAGCGGTCAGCTGACCTTTCGGCGGTAAACAGCGGCGGCCGCGGCGACAGCCAGCACGAGGATGCCGGCAAGCCAGGCCATTGCTGTCCAGATGCCGGCGCCCACCGCTTCCTGCGCGAACAGGGCTCGGATGGTATCGACAATGGAGGTCACCGGCTGGTTTTCGGCGAACCAGGCCACCGGGCCGGGCATGGAGTTGGTGGGAACGAACGCGGAGCTGATGAACGGCAGGAAGATCAGCGGGTAGCTGAAGCCGCTGGCTCCGTCCACGGTCCTGGCCATCAGCCCGGCGATAACGGCAATCCACGTCAGGGCCAGGGTGAAGAGGAGGAGGATTCCGACGACGGCGAGCCAGGCGGCCACGGAGGCTCCGGTTCGGAATCCCATCAGCAGGGCCACGCCCACCACGATGGCCAGTGCGCTGAAGTTGGCGGCCAGGGACGTGAGCACGTGGGCCCAGAGAACGCTGGGCCTGGCCACCGGCATTGACATGAACCGTTCGAAAATGCCGCCCTGCAGGTCCAGGAACAACCGGTAGGCGGTGTAGGCGACTCCGGACGAAATAGTGATCAGCAGGATGCCGGGCAGCAAGTAGTTGACGTACGGGGCGCCAGAGCCGGTGTTGATTGCCCCGCCGAAGACGTAAACGAACAGCAGCATCATGGCCACCGGCGTCACTGCAGTGGTGATAAGGGTGTCCGGGCTGCGGAGGATGTGGCGGAGCGAGCGGCCGGTCAGGACCCGGGTATCGCTGAAGAGATGGGAGGTCATCAGCTGTCCTTTCCGACGAGGGCGAGGAAGACGTCCTCGAGTGAGGGCTGTTTTTCGACGTATTCAACGGTGGCGGCGGGAAGGAGCCGCTTGAGTTCGGGAAGGGTTCCATTCTGGATGATGGTGCCCTGGTGCAGGATGGCGATCCGGTCGGCCAGGTGTTCGGCTTCGTCAAGGTACTGCGTGGTGAGCAGCACGGTGGTCCCCTGGGCGGCCAGCCGGCGCACGGTGTGCCACACTTCGAGGCGGGCCTGCGGGTCCAATCCCGTGGTGGGCTCATCGAGGAAGATGACCGGCGGGTTGCCGATCAGGCTCATGGCTATGTCCAGCCGCCGCCGCATGCCCCCTGAATAGGTGGATGCCCTGCGGTTCCCGGCTTCGGTCAGTGAAAACGAGTCCAGGAGCCCGTCAGCGATCTCTGCGTGGTTGCGAAGGTGCCGCAGCCTGGCCACCAGCACCAGGTTTTCCCGGCCCGTCAGCACGTCGTCCACCGCGGCGAACTGGCCCGTGAGGCTGATGGAGCCGCGCACCCCTGCCGGCTCCGCGCCGACGTCGTACCCGTTGACTGTGGCGGTTCCCGCGTCCGCCTTCAGGAGGGTGGACAGGATGCGCACCAGCGTGGTCTTGCCGGCGCCATTGGAGCCGAGGAGCGCGAAGATGCCTCCCCGCGGTACCTCAAAGTCGACGCCCCGCAGCACGTGCAGGTCCTTGAACGACTTTTCGATGCCCTGCACCCGAATGGCGGGCTGCAGGGCCTGGTCAGTGGTCATGACCGGTCCTTTCGTCTTTGTGGACAGTCAGGCGCCGTCAGCGGCAGCCTGGTTGATGGCCTCCGTCAGGCGCTGGCGCTCCTTGTTGATCCATTGGCCGTCTGAGTAGTTGCGGATGAAGGTTTCGGCGAATTCCACGGGGTCCTCTCCCACGACGTCGCGGATGGGGGTGCCATCCGCGGCCGCCCCTTCGATCAGGTCGGCGAGGTCCTCGAGCATCTGCATGAGGACATCGCCCTTGACGATGGCGGCGGCGTAGGTGAAGTACCGTTCCAGTGCATCGATGGTGGTCCGGTAGCTGCCCGGCAGCTGTTCCTTGCGGGCCTTGTAGACGCGCCAGCGTTTCTTGTCGTCGAAGGAACCGGTGACTTTTTCGAGCCATCCCTGGGCCATGGTCATTCTCCTTTTTCCTGTGAGTGGTTGTTGCGGTGGAGGTGCCCGATGCGTTCGGCGAGGAAGCTCCAGGTGTTCCAGAACTCCGCCAGGTAGCTGTTTCCCGCGGCGTTCAGCGTGTAGACCTTGCGCGGCGGGCCTTTCTCGGAGGGAACCTTTGCCACGTCCACGAGGCCGCGTTGTTCGATGCGGACCAGCAGCGCGTACACAGTCCCCTCGGCGATGTCGGTAAAGCCCTGCTCCCGCAGGCGGGCCGTAATTTCGTAACCGTATGCCGGCTGCGCGGCGAGGATGGCGAGGACGATGCCCTCCAGCGTGCCTTTGAGCATTTCGGTCATTTGCTTGCCCATCGGGGGCTCCTTGACTACTCAGTAATGCTGACTACCACTACATAGTAACACTGAGTACACGAAGCGCAATGCCCGCCTAGGTCTTTCTGCCCTAGAAGGCGGTGTGCCGGAAGCGTTGACTGGGATTGCGGGCGGTGAACGCCCTCCCGGGACGGAAAGCGCAAGGCTGCCTGCCCGGAACCGAAAGGAAACCCAAGTGAAAAAGTGGTATCGGTGGCAGGACTACGTAACGGTTGCCGCCGGTCTCTTCACCGCCATCGCGGTCCTGTGGACACGGCAGCAGAATATGTCCACCACCTTCATGCTCCTCTTCGGCGGACTCCTGATCATCAGCGGCGTCATCAACCTGGCCATGCCCGGAACACCGGTCATGGAATACGCCCAGGCTGCCCTTGCCGCCCTGCTGATCCTCTCGCCGTGGATGGGCTCCTACACCGGCGCCACGGGCGCCGCGTGGACATCCTGGATTGCGGGCGCAGTGGCGCTGGTGGTCACGGCCGCGGCCATCAAGCCCAGCACGGATGCCCATCACAACCTCCGCATGTCGCACTAGCGGAGGTATCCGCCATGACCGAGGTGCTGCACCATGAAGCAGGGTTCGGAGCCGTGCTTGTTGAAGCTGACGACCGTCCGGCCGCACGTGCAGCACTGGAGGCCATGGCGGCACTCTTCCCGGACCAGACCATCGCCGGCGGGTGACGGTGATGGCTGCCTTTCATGACAGGTCCGACGCCGGGCGGCGGCTGGGCAAGCGGCTCSCCGGCCTGCGCGGCCGGGACATTGTGGTGCTGGGCCTGCCCCGCGGCGGCGTCCCCGTGGCATTCGAGGTGGCCAAGGCCCTCGGGGCGCCACTGGATGTGATCGTGGTGCGGAAACTGGGCGTCCCGTTCCAGCCCGAGGTGGCCATGGGAGCCATCGGGGAAGGCGGCGTCCGGGTCCTGGATCCGCGCACCATCTCCATGGCCCGGGTTTCCCAGGAGGACCTGGAACAGGTGGAACGGCAGGAGCGGGCACTGCTGGAAAGCAGGGTGGAGCGGTTCCGCCAGGGGCGCCGGCGGCTTGACCTCGCCGGG
This sequence comes from Arthrobacter sp. Soil764, assembly GCF_001428075.1. Taxonomy (GTDB): domain Bacteria; phylum Actinomycetota; class Actinomycetes; order Actinomycetales; family Micrococcaceae; genus Arthrobacter. Next base: position 225,826 of record NZ_LMSI01000001.1, read on the forward strand.
CGCACCGTGGTGATCGTGGACGACGGCATCGCCACCGGGTCCACCGCCAGGGTTGCCTGCCAGGTGGCCCGGCAGCTCGGGGCGGCGAAAGTGATCCTTGCCGTTCCTGTTGCTCCCGCGCGCGCCATCGTGGAACTCAAGGAACCGGACGACGTCGTGTGCCTGCTCTCGCCCCAGGACTTCAAGGCTGTGGGCTACTACTACCACGACTTCTCGCCCACGGACGATAGCGAGGTGGTGCAGCTGCTGGATGCCGCCGTGCCCCCACCGCACCACCGCGGCGGGGAAGGCCTCAACGGCAGCCTGGCGGAGGATGTCGACATCCCGGCGGGCGCTGTTGTCCTGCGTGGCAGCCTGTACCTGCCGGCCAGGTGCGACGGTACTGTCCTTTTCGCGCACGGCAGCGGCAGCAGCCGGCACAGCCCCCGCAACCGTTTTGTGGCCTCGGTCCTGCACGGGGCGGGCCTGGGCACGCTGCTCCTTGACCTGCTCACGCCCGAAGAGGAGGTCAACCGGGCCAACGTGTTTGATATCGGCCTGTTGGCGCAGCGGCTTTCCTCCGCGACCCACTGGCTTGAAGCGCGGCATGACGGGTCCGCCGGCCGGATCGGCTACTTCGGTGCCAGCACCGGAGCCGGCGCCGCGCTGTGGGCCGCAGCCGAGCCCGGTGCCGAGGTGGCGGCCGTCGTCTCCCGCGGCGGCCGGCCGGACCTGGCCGGGCCGCGGCTCGCCGCCGTGAAGGCCCCCACGCTCTTGATTGTCGGGGGCGCCGACGACCAGGTGTTGGCCCTGAACCGCCAGGCCATGGCAGCCCTGCAGGCCCCCGCCCGGCTGGAGATCATCCCCGGGGCCACCCACCTCTTCGAGGAACCCGGCACCCTGGCCATGGCGGCAAGCTTGGCCGCGGACTGGTTCCGGCAGTACCTCCTGCCATCCCCGGTGGGACGGTCCAGGCCGGAGGCCAGGGAATGAACCCGGCAAACAAGGGCGCCCGAGTGGAAGGAGCCTCGCACTGGCCGGCCATCAGCAAGGACGTGGCCGCCTTCCCGGTCCAGCCCAACATGCCTGATTACGACGCCGCCCGGCGCGGCTTCACCTGGGACCAGGCGCGGCAGGCGCTGGCAGGGCTGCCCGGCGGCCGGGGATTGAACATCGCCTATGAGGCGGTGGACCGCCACGTGGCGGAAGGACGCGGCGGCAAGGAAGCCCTGCGCTTCGTCCAGGCCGACGGCGGCACCCGGTCCCTGAGCTATGCCGACCTTGCGGAGCAGTCCGGCAGGTTCGCGGCCATGCTCAAGGGCCTTGGGGTGGGGCGCGGCGAGCGGGTCTTCTCACTCCTGGGTCGCAGCCCGGAACTGTATGCAGCCGTCCTTGGCACCTTCAGGAACGGCAGCGTCTTCTGCCCGCTGTTCTCCGCCTTCGGCCCCGAACCGGTACGGCAGCGGCTGCACCTCGGGGACGGCCGGGTGCTGGTGACCACCAAGGCGCTGTACCGCAAAAAGGTGGCGCCGGTGCGGGACTCCCTTCCCGGACTCCGCCACATCCTGCTGGTGGACGCGGACGGCCGCCCCGAGCCGGAAACCCTTGACTTGGCCGAACTCCTGGCCAAGGCGGACCCCAACGGGGAGATCGCCGATACCCAACCCGGGGACATGGCCCTGCTGCACTTCACCAGCGGCACCACGGGCACGCCCAAGGGCGCCATCCACGTCCATGACGCCGTCACCGCCCACTACGCCACGGGGCGCTTCGCCCTGGACCTGCACCCGGACGACATCTACTGGTGTACCGCCGACCCCGGGTGGGTCACCGGCATGTCCTACGGCATCATCGCGCCGCTGGTGCACGGGGTCACCGCCATCGTGGATGAGGAGGAGTTGGACGCCGACCGCTGGTACCGCATCCTCGCGGAGCAGCATGTCACGGTCTGGTACACGGCCCCCACGGCCCTGCGGATGCTCATGAAGGCCGGCGCGGAAAGAGCCGCCGGCCATGACCTGCCAGCGCTGCGCTTCATCGCCAGCGTGGGGGAGCCGCTGAACCCGGAAGCGGTGGTGTGGGGCCGGGACGTCCTGGGCCTGCCGGTGCACGACAACTGGTGGCAGACAGAGACCGGCGGCATCATGATCGCCAATTATCCCGCCATGGATATCCGCCCCGGCTCCATGGGCCGGCCGCTGCCCGGGATCGAGGCGGCGCTGGTGGCCCGCGACGCCGACGGCAAACCCATCATGAAGGAAGGCCAGGCCGTCCTGGTCACCGGGCCGGACACCATGGGGGAGCTGGCCCTGCGCCCGGGCTGGCCGTCCATGTTCCGCGGCTACCTCAACGAGGAGGAGCGCTACCGGCGCTGCTTCGCCGGCGGCTGGTACCTCACCGGGGACCTGGCAAAGCGCGACGCCGACGGCTACTTCTGGTTCGTTGGCCGCGGCGACGACGTGATCAAATCCTCCGGCCACCTGATCGGCCCCTTCGAAGTGGAGAGCTGCCTCATGGAGCACCCTGCAGTGGCCGAAGCCGGCGTGATCGGGGTGCCGGACCCCGTGGCCGGCGAGCTGGTCAAAGCGTTCGTGGAACTCAAGCCCGGGAACGAGCCCACGGAGCAGCTGCAACTGGAGATCATCGGGTTCGCGCGGAAACGGCTGGGCGCCGCCGTGGCGCCCCGCCTGCTGGACTTCACCACCACCCTGCCCAAGACACGCAGCGGCAAGATCCTGCGGCGGCTCCTGAAATCGCGTGAACTGGGGCTGCCCGAAGGCGACACCTCAACGCTGGAATCCCCGGCAGGACCTGCTATGACGCTGAAGGAGCGGCCATGACCACCCTCAGGGGCCAGACCGTCCCGGACCCGGAACACGCCCTGCACCTGCTGCGGCAGATGCTGCGCGTGCGCCGGCTCGAGGAAAAATGCATCGAGCTGTACAGCGCCGCCAAAATCCGCGGCTTCCTGCACGTCTACATCGGCGAGGAGGCCGTGGCGGCCGGGGTCATGGAAACCCTGGCGCCGGAGGACGCGGTGGTGGCCACCTACCGTGAACACGGCCATGCCCTCCTGCGCGGCGTCTCGGCAGGGGCCATCCTCGCCGAAATGTACGGCCACGCCGAGGGCTGCTGCCGCGGCCGCGGCGGCTCCATGCACCTCTTCGACGCCGCCACCCGCTTCTACGGCGGAAACGCCATCGTGGCAGGCGGGCTGCCGCTCGCCGTCGGCCTGGCGCTCGCGGACCGGATGGCCGGACGCCAGCGGGTGACCGTCTGCTTCTTCGGCGAAGGGGCCGTGGCCGAAGGCGAGTTCCACGAAAGCATGAACCTGGCCGCACTGTGGCAGCTGCCGGTGCTGTTCTGCTGCGAAAACAACCTGTACGCCATGGGCACCGCGCTGGGCCGCTCCGAGTCGCAGACGGACATCGCCCTCAAGGCCGCCGGGTATGAGATCTCCGCCTGGGCGGTGGACGGCATGGACGTGTTCGCTGTCGAGGAAGCCGCCCGCCGCGCGGTGGACGCTGTCCGCTCCGGCGGCGGCCCGCACTTCCTGGAACTGCGAACATACCGGTTCCGCGCCCACTCCATGTTCGATCCCGAGCTGTACCGGGAGAAATCCGAGGTGTCCCGGTGGATGGAACGGGACCCCATCAGCCTGCTGCGGGGGACCATGCAGACGGCGGGGCAGCTGCCCGAGGAGACCTGGGATGCGCTCACGGCCGACGTGGACGCGGAGATCAGCACCGCGGTGGGATTCGCCGAGAACGGGACGCCGGAACCGGTGTCCGAACTCACCCGGTTCGTCTACAGCGACCGGACCGATGACAGCAGTACAGGCACCGGGGCCACCGGCGTCGGCCAGGCAGGGAAAGGCGGGGCGGCAGGATGAAAACCACCTACCGGGAAGCCATGCGCGCGGGCCTCCGCGACGCCATGCAGCGCGATGAACGGGTGTTCCTCATGGGGGAGGACGTGGGCCGGTACGGCGGCAGCTTTGCGGTCAGCCTGGGACTTCTGGAGGAGTTCGGTCCGGAGCGGATCCGTGACACCCCGCTCTCGGAGTCCGGGTTCGTGGGCGCAGGAATCGGCGCTGCGCTGGGCGGGATGCGTCCCGTCGTCGAAATCATGACCGTCAACTTCAGCCTGCTGGCGCTGGACCAGATCATCAACAACGCCGCCACCCTGCTGCACATGTCCGGTGGCCAGTTCAACGTGCCCATCGTCATCCGGATGACCACCGGCGCCGGACGGCAGCTGGGTGCCCAGCACTCGCACAGCCTGGAGGGCTGGTACGCGCACATTCCAGGGCTGCGCATCCTGGCGCCGGCCACGCTTGCTGACGCCCGCGGCATGCTGTGGACCGCACTGCAGGACCCCGACCCGGTGCTGATTTTCGAACACGGCTCGCTGTACAACGTGGCCGGGGAGCTCGACGACGAGGCCGGCGCCGTGGACATCGACAAGGCAGCGCTCCGGCGCCGGGCAGACGGCCACGGGGACACCCTGACGCTCATCACCTACGGCGGCACCCTGCCCATGGTGCTGGAGGCCGCGGACCAACTGGCCGGGCAAGGCATCGACGCCGACGTCATTGACCTCCGCACCCTCCGCCCGCTGGATGCGCATACCGTTATGGACAGCGTAGCCAGGACGCACCGGGCAGTTGTGGTGGACGAGGGCTGGCGCAGCGGCAGCATCTCCGCCGAGATCTCGGCCAGGATCTGCGAGCAGGCCTTCTTCGACCTCGATGCCCCCGTGGAACGCGTGTGCAGCCTGGAAGTACCCGTCCCGTACGCCAAACACCTGGAGGACGCCGCGCTGCCGTCCGTGGCTCGGGTCATGGCCGCAGCGCGAAGGGCCGTGGGGGCCAATGGCTGAGCTCCGGATGCCGTCCCTGGGCGCCGACATGGAGCACGGCAAGGTTGTGGAGTGGCTGGTCAAGCCCGGGGACTACATCCACAAGGGCGACCTGGTGGCGGCCGTGGACACGGACAAGACCGTTATGGACATCGAGTCGTTCCAGGAAGGCGTGGTGGCCGAGTTCCTGGTGGACATCGGCGACACCGTGGACGTGGGCACCCCCATCGCCCGGATCACCGCCACCCCCGCCGAACTCCCGCCACCCCCGCTCACTTCCGGCACCATTTCCCCCAACGCCCGCTCACCTTTGACAGCTAAAGAGCCAACGCCCGCTCACCCGCGCGGGGAGGCCGCGCCGGCCGGGCACGGCGCAAAAGTCCCGCCGCCCGTGCGGCACCTTGCGCACACGCTGGGGGTCGACGTCGGACGCATCAGCGGCAGCGGCACGGACGGCGAGGTGACCAGGGCCGACGTCGAACGCGCCGCGGCAGCGTCCGTCACCAAAGCACCGGCCGCTCCACCAGTGGTTGCCGAAACGCCAGCGGCACCGGCGGCTGAAACCCACCGCGTCCGGTCGTCCCCGCTGGCCCGGCGGCTGGCCGCAGAGCTCGGCGTCGAGCTGCAGGCAGTTGCGGGGACAGGACCCGGCGGTGCGGTCACCGAGGAAGACGTGCTCGCCGCCGTTCCGCCCAGGGGCCGGGCAGCCAAGGAACCCGCCGCGGAAAGGCCTGCGGAAGCACCGCCGTCGGACACCCCACAGCCGGAAGCCCGGCCCGAACCCTTGGCGGAGGCACCAGGGCGGAAACAGCCGACGGCGGCCGGCGGCAAGGCGGAGAGCCTGCGGCAGGCGATCGGCGCGCTGATGTCCCGCTCCAAGAAGGAGATCCCGCACTACTACCTGTCCACGACCCTTGACCTGGCGGCCGCGATGGCGTGGATGCAGGCCGCGAACCAGCAGCGGCCCGTGTCATCGCGCCTGGTTCCGTCCGCCCTGCTGCTGAAGGCGACCGCGGTTGCGGCGAAGGAGGTGCCGGACATGAACGGCTTCTTCACCAAAGGCACGTTCCAGCCCAGCAGCAGCGTGCACCTGGGCGTGGCAGTGGCCCTGCGGCACGGCGGCCTGGTGGCGCCGGCCCTGCACGACGCCGACACGCTGACGCTCGAGGAGCTCATGGTCCAGCTGCGCGACCTGGTGGGCCGGGCCAGGGCGGGCCGGCTGCAGCGCTCCGAGATGGCTGATCCCACCATCACCGTGACCAACCTGGGCGATCTGGGGGTGGAAAGCGTGTACGGGGTGATCTACCCGCCCCAGGTGGCCATGGTGGGCTTCGGCAAGGTCCTGGAGCAGCCGTGGGCGCACAACGGAATGCTCGGCATCCGGCAGGCCGCCATCGCCACGCTGTCCGCGGACCACCGGGTGAGTGACGGGCTGCGCGGCGGCCGTTTCCTGGCCCGGATCGACGAACTGCTGCAGGCACCGGAGAAGTTGTGAGCTGACATACCCGTGAGTGAGGAGGAGCCGTGAACGAACAGGACGCGCGCCAGGCGGTGGAGGCGGCGATCGGCAAAGTAGCGCCCGACGTCGAGCCCGAGGACCTGGAAGACGGCGCCCGCCTGCGCCAGGACCTGGAACTCGACTCACTGGATTTCCTCCGCCTGGTGGAAGTCATTGCGGAGGGCACGGGGGTGGACATCCCGGAGGCGGACTACCCGGCGGTGGCCACCGTGGCCGGGCTGGTCACGTACGTCGCCGGGCACGGGTGAAGCACCCCGTCAGCCCGCGGCGTGGTCGTTCCCGCGCATCCGGACGGCGACCACCACGCCGGATGCTGCGGTGAGCACCGCGACGGCGGCGATGGCGGCGGGGATGCCGTACAGGTCGGCGAGGACGCCGGACAGGAGGGCACCGACGGCGAATCCGCCGTCGCGCCACAGCCGGTACACCCCAACGGAGCGCGCCCGCCAGACCGGGTGGGCGACATCGCCGACAGCGGCCAGCAGGGTGGGGTAGACCATGGCGGTTCCCAGGCCCAGCACGACGGCGGCGGCGAGCCAGGGCCCAAAGTTGTGGGCTGAGGCGGTGATGGCCAGGGCCACGGCCTGGACCAGCATGCCGGCCGCGATGAACCATTTCCGGCCCCACCGGTCTGATGCGGCGCCGGTGACCAGCTGGGCCGCGCCCCAGGCGGCGGGGTAGGCGGCGGCCAGGATGCCGATCTGGCCAAGGCTCAACCCCGCACCGGCGAACAGGACGGGGAAGAGGCCCCAGGCCAGGCCGTCATTGAGGTTGTTGACCAGGCCGGCCTGGCTGGCTGCTGAGAGGGAGCGGTCCTTGAAGCTGGTGAGGGTGAAAACCTGGCCCGTGGTGAGCCCGGCGTGGGCGCTGCCGTGGGCGCCGGCGTGCTGGAAGGCCTCCGTCCTGGCATGGTGGTGGGTTTCCTTTACGGCCAGGACTGTCAGTCCCAGGCCGAGGGCAATGTAGGCGGCGCCCAGCAGGAACGGGGCCGGGCGGAGGCCATAGGCGGTGGCCAGATAGCCGGTGGCGAGTGCGGTCACGGCAACCCCCAGGTAACCCGCGGCCTCGTTGAAGCCCATGGCCAGCCCGCGCTGCCGGGGGCCCACGAGGTCCATTTTCATGATCACCGCCGTGGACCAGGTGAGGCCCTGGCTGATGCCCAGCAGCACGTTGGCCGCAACGATCCAGCCCCAGGACGGACCGAAAATGAGCATGAGGGGGACGGGTACCGCGGCCAGCCAGCCTGCAACCAGGACGGGCTTGCGGCCGTACCGGTCGGAGAGCGTGCCGGCGAAGTAGTTCATGGCGGCCTTGGACAGGCCGAAGGCCAGGATGTAGGTCAGCGCACCGGTGTACAGGTCCAGGTTGAATGTCTGGGATGCGAGCAGGGGGAGGACGGTCCGTTCCTGGCCCAGGGTGCCGCCCACCAGCGCGTTGACGGCCACCAGCAGCATGAACTGCGCCAGGTTCTGCCGCAGGCCCAGCACTGCGCCGGCTGAACCGGCGTTTCCGGAGGCCCGGGTGCTGGGGCGCATGGGTGTCTCTTTCGGTAGGTATGAAGGTGGCCCGGGCGCGTGGGGGCGCGCCCGGGCCGGGGCCGGAAGCGCGGGGGACGCATCCGGACCGGAACCCGGGCAGGAGGGGGGTCCTGCCCGGGTGGTCTTGGGGTCGCTGTTCTTAGGCGGCAGGGACGCTGTTCCGCCAGGCGTTCCAGGCTGCGTAGCTGCCGTCGAGTTCGACGACGTCGTACCCGGCCCGGCGCAGGGCGCTGGCGGCTACGGAGTTGCGTACGCCGGACTGGCAGTAGCTCACGATGGGTCCGCCAACCGGCAGCTCATCCAAGTGCCACATGAGGCGGCCGCCGCTGAGCTGGTACGAGCCCGGGACGTGTCCGGCCTTGTGCTCGGTCTTGTTGCGGACATCCAGGACCATGGCTGCATCGAAGCCTTCGAGTTCCTCGGGCTGGATCAGCTTGGGGGTGAAGGTGGGCAGTCCCTCGACGCTGGTCAGGTAGCCGGCCACGTTGTCGATGCCCACGCGGACCAGGTGGTCCCACATGTCCTGGGCCTGCTCCTGGTCCTTGGCCAGCAGCACCAGCGGGTTCTTGTCCGTCTCCGGGTTGACCACCCAGGCGCCGTAGCTGGCAACGGACTTGCCGGCCGGAACGTTCAGGGACCGGACTACAGTGCCTTCGTGGACGGCGCTGTTGGAGCGGGTGTCGATGAAGGTCAGGGTGTCTTCTGCCAGCCCCTCAGCCACGACGGCGGGGTCCAGTTCCTGCAGCGGTTCACGCTCGCCCATCACGTCCGGGCCGACGCGGTTTTCGCGCTTCATGCGGCCGAAGTAGGCGTGGGCGTCGGGCTGGCCGTCGAGGAGTTCGTCGATGAAGCCCTGCTCGTCATTCGCGGCGAGGTAGGGGCCCCACCAGGCGTAGAGGCGTTCGTAGCCCACCGTGGAGGACGGGATGGCGCCCAATGCCTTGCCGCAGGCGCTGCCCGCGCCGTGGGCGGGGTGGACCTGGACGTAGTCCGGCAGGGTGAGGAACTTATCCCGCAGGCTGGCGAAGAGCTGCTTCGCGCCCACGAAGCGGGTGTCGATGCCGCCGGCTGCTTCGTCCAGCAGGTCGGGCCGGCCCAGGTCGCCGGAGAAGACGAAGTCTCCGGAGAGCAGGTAGCCGGGCTGGTCACTGAAGGCGCCGTCGGTTACCAGGAAGGACAGGTGCTCGGGCGTGTGGCCCGGGGTGTGGACCGCCTTGATGCTGATGTTGCCCAAGGTGATGGTGTCGCCGTCGTACAACCGCTCGCCGTCGAATTCATACTGCCAGTCGGGCCCGCCCTCACCGGAAACGTAGATCTTCGCGCCGGTGGCGGCGGCCAGTTCGCGGGTGCCGGAGAGGTAGTCGGCGTGGATGTGGGTCTCGGTGACGGCAGTGATCTTCATGCCGTTCTTTGCGGCCATGTCCTGGTAGACGGCAATGTCGCGGCGGCCGTCCACCACGATCGCTTCGCCCTTGGCCTGGCAGCCGATCAGGTAGCTGGCCTGCGCGAGGTCTTCGTCGTAAATGCGCTCAATAAGCATCTGGTGCTCTCCTTCGGTTGAAAGGGGGGTGGGAGGTTTATTCTGAATCTAGTATAGATACCCCAGGGGGTATACCGCAACGAGAGAGCTGCGCCTGTTTTAGCCCTATGGGTCAGGCGTGCTGGTGTCCGGCGTCGGCGCGGAGTTTGTCCATGTCCAGGTTCTTGACGGCCTGGATGACCTCTTCGAGTCCGGCGGCGTTGAGGGCTCCGGGCTGGGAGAAGACCAGCGTCTTGTCTTTGAAGGCCATCAACGTGGGGATGGACGTGATGTTTGCGGCGGCGGCGAGGGCCTGTTCGGCTTCGGTGTCCACCTTGGCGAAGGTAATGTCCGGGTGGCGCTCGGCCGCGGCGCCGTACGTGGGGGCGAACATGCGGCAGGGGCCGCACCAGGCTGCCCAGAAGTCGACAAAGACGATGTGGTTGTCCTCCAGGGTCTGGGCGAAGGAATGCTGGGTGATGTCGATGGTTGCCATGGTCTGTCGTGTCCTTTCGGGCCGGTTTTGGTACGGCAGGGATTAGGTGGTGGGGAGGCCCGCGCGGGTCCAGGCGGTCATGCCGCCGGCCATGGTGTCGGCTTTGTAGCCAACGCCGTTCAGGGCGTCCGCGACGGCGGCGCTGCGGTTGCCGCTGCGGCAGACGGCGATCACGGGCACGGCCGGGTCCAGTTCGGACAGGCGGGCCTGCAGTTGGCCCATGGGAATGTGCAGGGCGCCGGGGATCATGCCCTCGGCGACCTCGAAGTCCTCGCGGACGTCCAGGATCCGGGCAGTGTTGCGGCGCTGGTCGGCTTCGGTGATAGTGATTTCAGCCATGGTGGTTCTCCTTTGAAATGGTTTGTGGCTGGTGGGGTGGAGCTGGGTCAGCGGACTGGTCCGCCGGCTTGACGCCAGGCGGCCATGCCGCCGCGGATCGAGTAGGCGTCGTAGCCCTTGGCTGCGAGAAGCCGTGCTGCCGAGGCGGACCGTACTCCGGAGGCGCAGATGGCGATGACCGGCCGGGTTTTCTGGATGCCGGCGGTGCTGGCCTGCAGCCGGTCCAGGGGCATGTGCTTGGCTTGCGGCGCCCGGCCGGTCCGCCATTCCTGGGCTGACCTGACGTCGATGAGGGTGGCGCCGGAACCCATGAGTTCCTTGGCCTGTGCCACGGATATGGTCTTGTAGGGCTTGCTGAAGGCCTTCTTGAGGGAGTCGAGAAGTCCCATGGTGATCTCCTGTTGGGTGGGTCAGGCGGTGACCGTGCCGGCGGTGACCCACGCCGCGACGGCGAAGATGAGTACCGCGAACGAAATGCGGATGTGCTTGTCGTGCAGGCGGCGGGCAAACCGGGCGGCAACCACGGATCCCACAATGGCCGGCACCGCGAACGCCAGGGTGGTGGCCCAGTCGATGGTGTAGCCCGCTGCGTGGGCGCTGAACCCGGCGGCGGAGTTGACCACGATGATCGCCAGGGATGTTCCAACGGCCTGCTTCATGCGCAGGCCCAGGAAGATGGTCAGCGCGGGGGTGATGAGGAAGCCCCCGCCCACGCCGAGGAGCCCGGTAAGGAACCCAACGAGCAGTCCCACCCCCACCGCTTTCGGGGCGCAGGACCGGAACGCCCGGTGCGGCCCCGTGCTGCAGGACCCCTCAGTTTCGCGGGTCTTCATGAGCATCCTGATGCCGGCGGCCACCATGATCACGGCGAATGCCAGCATCAGGATGTTCGGGTCCAACAGCTCGCCCACGCTGGCGCCGGCCCAGGCTGCCGGAATCCCGGCGCCCCCCACCAGCGCGATCACGGGCCAGTTCAGGCCCTCCCGGACCCGGGGGAGCAGGGCTGCCAAGGAGGATATCCCCACCACCAGCAGCGACGTGGGAATGGCCTGGGCGGGGCTCATGCCTACCCCGTACACCAGGGCCGGAACGGCGATGATGGACCCGCCGCCGCCCACGACGCCCAGGACGATGCCGACGACGAGCCCCAGACCCAGGGCCGGGATCATGCCGCTGCGCCCTCTTCAGCCGACTGCACAGGGAGCTGCAGGATGGCGCTTTCGCGGGTGGGCTCCTGGGCGGCCTTGTTCCACGGCATGGCCGAGAGGGCCTTGCCCATGGCGCAGGTGTTGGTGGCCGCCGAGAATGTCAGCCCGGTGCCGATGGCGCCGGCCAGCATGCGGACCTTGGGCGAGACGAACTTGCCTCCTGCCAGGCCCAGCATCACCAGGGAGCCTGCGGCCAGACGGACCTGGCGCTCCAGGTCCCAGCGGTCCTTGCCCTTGACCACGTCGCCGCCGGCGGCAGCGAACCCGGGAACCCCGCCGGTGAGCACGTAGGCGGTGTCGAGGCCAACGGTGGCCATGCGCTGCCGGGCCTGCTCGGCACGGACGCCGGACTGGCAGACCAGGACTACACGCGAACCCAGCCGGGCAGCGAGCTCGTCAGTGTGCTCGGACAGCAGCGGCAGCGGCACGTTGTAGGAGCCGCGGATGTGCATGGATTCGAATTCAGCGGCGGAACGCACATCGATTACCACAAGGTCCTGGTGCTCTTTGATCCAGGACTGGAGAGCCTCAGGGGCGAGTGCGGTGACGGCGGGTGCCTTGGAAGGGGGAGTCATTGGTGGCCTCTCGGAAGGGGTCGGATGGATACCCCACCGAGTATCGCAGATACCCCCGGGGGTAGTCAAAACACCCGTGGGGGTATATAGTTGAGGGCAGCACCCCCATCAACGGAGACCCCACCTATGGAACTGAACCCAACCGAACTCACACCCGTGATCAACCGCCTCAAGCGCGCACAGGGCCAACTCGCCGCCGTCACCCGCATGCTTGAGGAAGGCCGCGACTGCAAGGACGTGGTCACCCAGTTGGCGGCCGTGTCCAAGGCCCTCGACCGCGCCGGCTTTGCCATCATCGCCACCGGGCTGGAGCAGTGCATCGTCCAGAAGGACGAGACCATGGACCGGAAGGACCTGGAGAAACTCTTCCTCTCCCTCGCCTAACCTGCCGCCGAACCGCCGGACCCGACGCAACTTTGAGGAGCAACATGACGTACACATTGGCCACCGCCGTCTCCCTGCCTTGGGCGGAAGCAGTGGACCGCACCCGTGAGGCCCTTGCAGCGCAGGGGTTCGGGATCCTGACCGAAATCAACGTCCGTTCCACCTTCGAAGCCAAGCTCGGCGCCGAAGCCGCGGACGCCGTCGGGGATTACATCATCCTCGGTGCCTGCAACCCGGCCCTTGCCAGCAGGGCCCTCGCCGCTGAACCGGAAATGGGCGCGTTGCTGCCCTGCAACGTGGTGGTGCGCCGTAACCAGTCGGCGGACGTTACCACGGTGGAAGCCATCGACCCGCAGACCATGGTGCAGCTCAGCAGCGCCCCTGCCGTTAAGGAAGTGGCGGACGACGCCGGTACGCGGCTTCGGAAGGCCCTGGCCGACCTGGACGGAACCACCAGGCTGTAGCGCCGTTCGCGTACAGGATCCTTTGAATCTCATGGGGTCCCCTGTCGTAGTGCGGTTCGGGAGGACGTGTCAGGCTGGCATTTCGTTGCCGGCAGAACGGTGAGGATTCCGAGTATTCCGGCCGCGGTGAAGGCCAAAACCGGTGAGACGTGGTCAAACAGGACTCCAAGTGTTGCCGAGCCAAGCGCCTGACCGATGGCAAGGGCAATGAACAGCGCGGCAGTGCCTTGGGCTGCGCAGCCGGGAACCAATCGGACGGCCCAGATGATCAGAACCCCGCACAGGGCGGTGTAGCTGGCGGCGAACAGTGCCACGGAGGTATACGCGGTGAAGGGGCTGCCCGGTGCCACGCCCAGCACGACGGTGGCCCCTGCCATGGCCAATGACGTCAGGTTCCAGGCCGTCCGCACGCTCCAGGCCTTAACGATTTTTCCGGCTGTTGCACCGAGTACCCCAAAGGCGCCCAGGACCATCCACGCAAGGATGGAGTATGCCTCGTCACCTGGACGGGAAACGGCCATGACGGTGCGGCCGAAAGTCCAGACCGCGGCACTGGACGCGCCGGCCAGGACTGCCGCGGCGATGGGCCAGGCCAGTGGCGTCAGGTCGCGGGCCCGTACGTGAGATGGCCGGCCAACCGCGCGGTCCCGGCCGGCCGTCCGGTCAGCACGGAGGGTGGCAATGGCCGCGACGGCGACGAGGGCTGCGATTGCCACCCAGCCCAGGCGCCATTGGCCAGTGGTGAGGAACATGAGGATGCCCGCGACCACGATGCCCGCTCCCGTGCCGGCATTAACAATCGTCTGCGCGCTTTCCTGGCGCGCCGGGGCGATGTTGCGCTCGATCAACGTGACCAGGCCCGGGGTGGCGAACCCTGCGCCGGCGCCGGCCAGGATGACACTCATTCCAAGGACATCGACATTAGGCGCAACCGCCACACCCGTCGAACCCAGGGCAGCCGTAATCCCCGCGCACATGACCACGAGCCTTGGGCTGGCAGCAAGGCGTAAAGCGAGAACTGCCGCAAAGCAGAAAGAGAGGAAGCTCCCGGCCTGGATGAACCCGGCAGTGGCCGAACCCATCTGAAAGGTCTCGCTGAACCGGGGCAGGAAAAGCCCGTAGCCGAAGCGCGCCAGCCCGTAGGTCGCCGCTATCAATGCCATTCCGCTGGCCACCATCGCCCGCACGGGATCCTCCTCAAACGCCAAAAACAGAACGCTCGTTACAGTACAGTAGAACTAGCGTTCTGCAATAGGGGCAGTTACAGTGGAGTTGTGACCACCGGCCCGCGACTTCCAGCCCGCGCACGCTTGCTCAAGGCAGCCGACCAAGTTCTGTTCGACCAGGGCATCCGGGCCACTCCCGTCGATGCGCTGCTGCAGGCGGCGGAGGTCTCCGCCGCCACCCTGTACACGCATTTCGGGAGCAAGGACGCACTGGTCGCTGAAGCCTTAAGGATCAGGCTGGCGGACTGGCAGGGAGTCTGGGACCAGCACATCGTGGCGGCCGATAACGATATGGCGCGGTTATTGGCAGTGTTTGACGCCCTTGCTTCCTACCGGCGCGACCAGGACCACCCTTCACGCTGGTGCGCTTTCCTGGCTGCCGCCACCGAGCTTCCCGCAGCCGCAGAAGAGATCAGCGCCGTCCTCGCCGCGGATACCGCCCTGCTCGCCACCCGGCTCCTGCATTTCTCACGCCCCCTCGCCGGCCTGCGGGCTCAAGACCTGGCCGACGAGGTACTCCTGGCCTACAGCGGAACCCTGACTGCTTTCCTGCGGGGATACCCCCATTCTCCGATTGACGTCGGCCGCCGACTGGCCCGCTCGGCAGCTGAAGCGCACGGGAGAAAGTGATGCTTGGCCCCGCCCAAACCGCGGTGGTTTGGGCGGGGCTACAGATAAGGGCTGCGAGCCGCCTAGTAGCGGTCCAGGATGGCCTTCATCTGGGTGATCTCCTCCTGTTGGGACTTCACGATCGAATCGCAAAGCTTGACGATCTCAGGGTCGCTGATATCCGATTCCTGGCAGACGAGGAGCGCGCGTGAGTGGTGGGGGATCATGGACTTCAGGAACTGCTCATTTCCCACGAACGTCTCAGTCCGTCCCAAGGCGAAGACCGCGACGAAGAGCACCGCGAAGCCGGCAAGCATGGCGATGTTCGCCTTCCGGTTCCTGAACATGGACCACATGCCCACGATCATGACCATGGCCATGGCCGACACCATCAGCAAAGCCATCCAGAAGTTGCTCAGGTTGAAATAGAAGTGGTCGATCGAGCGGACCATCGACATGGACAGCACCCACATCAGGGCGAGGCTGACCAGCAGGATAATGGCAAACTTCAGATACATCCGGGATGACCCGTGGCCGCCGTTTCCCCCGGCCTGCTGATGGCCACCCGCTTTATGGTCTTCACGCTGATGCTGATCGTGGTGGTTCCTGCGGTCGGAATCGGCCGCCCGGCCGTCCGGGCGCTCTTGTGCTGAACTCATGGGAATTTCCTTTCAATGTTTTGGGACGGTCTTTGCCGGATGCCTGGGCAGGACCGTTCAGGCAGCCCGATTGCAGCGCGCACGCCGAAACCCCAACGCGGAGCCGCGCGGTCAGCGGGCTCCGTGCCGGGGCCGGTTCCAGCGTTACGGGTTGCTGCCGGGCCGCGTCAGCCCAGGGAGGCGAGGAGGTCGGAGCAGGCCTGCTCGCAGCGGCGGCAGGATTCGGCGCAAACCCGGCAGTGCTCATGCATGGAGGCGTGCTCGGCGCATTCATCGCCGCAGGCCTTGCACGCTGCCCGGCAGGCTTCGAGTACCGCCCGGTTTATGTTTGCGTCGTACCCGGTGTGGCGGGAGAGGACGTTGCCGGTGGCTGCGCAGATGTCCGCACAGTCCAGGTTGGTGCGGATGCATTTGGTCAGTTCCGCCACCATGTCTTCACTGAGGCAGGCGTCGGCGCAGGCTGTGCAGGTCTGGGCACATTCGAAGCAGGCCTTGATGCATTCAGCGAGCTTGCCCTTGTCCAGGTTGCCAAGGTCTTTGGGATAGGTGTCCAGCATGGACTGGATGTGGGTCATTGTGGTCTCTCATTTCCGGTCGTCATGGGTGTGGGCGGGGAACAGCGTCCCGTCTACGTCCGGCTGATGGAAAGTTGATCCAGTGTGAGGGCCTGGCGCCTGGGTTGGGTGTCCGGGTGCCCGTTGGCAAGGGCGGGATGCGTACCCGCAGAGAGCGCCACGGCGGGTGGGTCCGGTACCGCTGCCCGAAGTGGCGCCGGTTCGCTGCGTGACGCGGGGTAGCGCTGGCAGCAGGCATGATGCTGTGGGAAGTCGTCCGGTGAGTGGGTGGCGGATGCGTATGCGGCTCCGGCCTGGACCGGGTCCTGCCCTGCCATCAGCGTGTATCTGCTGCCCTGCGAGTAGGAGGCTGCGGCCACCAGCAGTACGGCCAGGAGAAACCAGGTCAAAACCGCTCGCGGTGCTGCAGGCACGCGAGCGGCATTTCCATCAATCACCCCAGGCCTCGTCACCGACTCCTTCCTTCAGTGCGCGGTTCCCGGCACCGCAGCGTCCGTAGTGCCGCCGGCACCCTTTGTGATCTACTACTAAGTAGACTGACTATTTTCGCCGAGAAAATCAAGGGAGCTTCCGCCGATGTCCGAACTGTCCGCTCTTGCCCTCGTTTGCACCCTGACCCCTTCCCCGGAGCCCTCCAGCAGTGAGCTGATGGCCCAGCACATCCTGGACGAGCTGGAAGGCCAGGGGGTCGCCACGGAGTCTTTGCGGATCGTGGACTATGACGTGAAGCGCGGCGTGCAGGTGGACATGGGCAACGGCGGCCAGTGGCCAACCATCCGCGAGCGGATCCTGGCGGCGGACATCCTGGTCCTGTCCACCCCCATCTGGATGGGCCACCCCTGCAGCGTTGCCCAGCAGGTCATGGAGCGCCTGGATGCCGACCTGTCCGAAACGGACGACGACGGCCGGCCCGTCATGTACGGAAAAGTGGCCACGGTGGCCGTGGTGGGCAACGAGGACGGGGCCCACAAGGTCATCGCCGACATGATGCAGGGCCTTAACGATGTCGGTTTCAGCCTGCCGGCGCAGGGCGGCACCTACTGGGTGGGCGAGGCCATGCAGACCGTGGACTTCAAGGACCTTGACCAGGTGCCGGATCCGGTGGCCTCCACCAATGCAGGGCTGGCCCGCAACGCCGTGCACCTGGCCCGCCTGCTGCGCTCCAGCCAATACCCCGCCAAGTAGCACACTCATAACCCGCATCGGGGAACAGGAAAGGAAGACCATGCCCACCCAACCACTGGTCATTGTTTTCGACGTCAACGAGACACTGTCTGACATGGCCCCGCTCGGCGAAGCATTCGCACAGGTCGGGGCGCCCCGGGAGCTGGCCAAACTCTGGTTCGCCACCCTGCTGCGGGACGGCTTCGCCCTCACGGCCAGCGGCGATAACGAAGCCTTCGCGGCCATCGGCGCCGAAGCCCTCCGCACCCTGCTGGCAGCCGAAGGGATCTCCGGGAACCTGGATGCCGCCGTCGAACGGATCATGACGGCCATGCAGAACCTTTCGCTGCACCCGGACGTCACGGATGGCGTGCGTGCCCTGGCCGCCGCCGGGCACCGGCTGATCACCCTGACCAACGGGGCGGCGGCCAACACCAACAAACTGTTTGCCGCCGGCGGCATCAGGGACCGCTTTGAGCTGCTCCTGTCCGTGGAGGACGCCCCCGCGTGGAAGCCGGGCCGCGCCGCCTATGAGTACGCGGCAGCATCGGCCCAAGCGGAGCCTTCAAACATGCTGCTGGTCGCCGTGCACCCCTGGGACATCCACGGGGCAGCCAAGGCGGGGCTCCGGACTGCCTGGCTCAACAGGACCGGCGCGCGCTACCCGTCGTACTTCCAGGCCCCGGACATCACCATCAGCGCGCTGACGGAACTGCCCGCGGTACTCGCCGCGTAGGCACGCCACTGACAGCGCACATCCCATCGGAAACGGAGACCACCCGTGGCAGCACACGCCGTCGAGCGCCGCACCGTTGACGTGGACGGCGTTCCGCTGTCCTACCTCACGGCCGGGGATGAAGCCGCCCCGCCGCTGATCCTGCTGCACGGCACCTTCTGGAGCCGGGTGTGGCAGCCCGTCCTGCCGGCACTGGCCACGCAAAGCCGCTGCCACGCCCTGGACTTTCCAGGATTCGGCCGCAGCGGGGGAGAACTGGACGTTGAGCAGGCCACCGTCCCGGCCCTGGCGCAGACAGTGCTTCGGGCCGCGGACGCCCTGGGGATCGCTCAGTTCGACGTTGCCGCGCATGACATCGGCGGCGGCGTGGCGCAGCAGCTCGCCGCCACCAGCGGAAGAATCCGGAAGATGGTGCTGATGAACGCCGTCATGTTCGACTCCTGGCCGGTGCCCGCCGTCGAACGCTTCAAGGACCCCGAGGTGCGCCGGAACACGACGGAGGCGGATCTCCTCGCCGCGCGCCGCAAATCCACCCAGGCCTGCGCGCTGCGCACCCTGAGTGAGGACGAGCTGGAGGATTACCTTTCTCCCTGGCAGTCTCCGGCGCGGGCCCGGTCCTGGATGGCCATGGCAGCGGCCGCGGATGCCCGCTACACCCTGGACCTGGTGCCTGCCCTCAAGGAGGCCGCCGTTCCCACGCGCCTGGTCTGGGGCCGGGACGACGATTTCCAAAAGATCGAGTTCGCCCGCCGCTACGTCAAAGAGATCCCCAACGCAGACCTGGTGGAGGTGGACGGCAAGCACATCCCCACCGAGGATTCACCGGACGCCGTGGCCGGTGCCATGCTGGACCACCTGGCTAACGGGCGGTAGGTCCGGTCCGGGCCAGGCCGCCGTCCAGCATCCCCGAACGGTGAAGGGCCTCCAACTGGACCACATCCCGTGTGAAGGAAAGCGTGAGCAGGACAAGCGCCACCGCCGGGAAGGCGGCAGGCAACGGCATGCCGGGGAGAAGTGACACCAGCAGCGCCAGCGGCTGGAAGGCGCCGATCGCCTTGCGGGAAAAGCTGGGCGGAAGCGCAGCCCGAAGGTGGGGCCGGAAGAACCCGGCTGCCACGAACACGTAGTACATGCCCCCAATGGCCAGGGTCCACGGTCCCGCCACCGCGGCGGCCGCGATGGACAACACCAGCACCAGGGCGGCGTCGGTGGCTGCATCGAAGCGTGCCCCCGCCGGCGACGCCGTTCCTGTCCGCCGCGCCACCGCTCCGTCCACCCCGTCGAGCAGGAAGGCGGCGCCGCCCAGGACCGGCAGGAGGAGGTCCGGGCCGCGGCCGGTAAACAGCTGCGGAACAGCCACCACGGCGCAGAGCGCCACCAGGACGGCCCGCAGCAGGGTGACGCGGTCTGCCGGAGTGGAGAAGCGCGGGATGCGCCGCAGGACAGAGCCGACGGCGGCCGCGGTCACCAGGGCGCCGGCGCACACGCCTGCCAGCTGGGGGACCAAGCCGGAGGCGGACAGGGATGACAGCCAGAGGGCCGCCAGGAGGTAGGCGGCAAGGGTGGCTGCGGCGTCGGGCATCGCCCGGTCAGCTGCGCTCATCTGCCACCTCCACCCGCACGGTAGCAACGGCTGCGGTGATCATCACGGCCGGCGGCGTTTCGCCGGGAAGCTGCTGCCGGCGTCGGGCCTTCCCCTGCGGCCGGCGCGGACCAGGCCGGCGAGCGCCAGCAGGCTTCCGGCTCCCTCAGCAACGGCGCTCAGGGTTTTGGAGAAGAACCAGACGGGGTCGTACATGGCCGGAATCGGTCCGATGGCCGGGATGTCCACCAGCGCGTAGAGCACGACGGCGGCGAACGCGCTGAGTGCCACAGCCAAAGCCAGTGCGTAGGCGGCGCGGCTGCCCCGCGCCAGCACCCAGATCCCGGCCACCACGGCGGCGGCCGCTTCGAGGAGGAACAGGGTGCCCTGGCTGACGGTGCCCGGCTGCGTGTCCTGATAACCCGGGGCCAGGAAGAGATGGACGCCGGCATCGATGAACAGCGCCAGTGCGGTCAGTAGTCGTAGTGCCACGCTTATGTATACGCCGCAAGTTCCCTCCCGGTTCACCCGGCCCCCTTATATCTGCGGGTTTTATGGGGAATATTTAGGGGCATCCGTAATCTTGCGCCTGTAGCGGGCAGCGAAGCCTGCGGCCCTACGAGTAAGGAGAATGACAATGACCCTTCCCAAGGAACTCACGCCGGGAACATGGCTCCTGGACATGTCGCACAGCGAGATCGGCTTCAGCGTCCGCCATGCCGGAATCAGCAAGGTGCGCGGCCGCTTCACGGAGGCCAGCGCCGAGGCCCGGGTGGGGCATTCCCTGGAAGAGTCCTCGGTCCACGCCACGGTGTCCACTGCCAGTTTCGACTCCGGTGACCGCAACCGCGATGCACACGTGAAGGGTGCGGATTTCTTCGACGTCGAGCAGTATCCGGAGATGACGTTCCGCGGCACCCACATCGAAGGGGACGGCGAGGAATACACCCTGACAGGGGACCTGACCATCAAGGGCGTCACCCGTCCCGTGGAGCTTGAGGTGGAGTTCACCGGCGTCGCCGTGGATCCCTTCGGCGCCACCCGGGCCGGCTTCTCCGCCGAAGCCGAAATCAGCCGCAAGGAATTCGGGCTGACCTGGAACGCGGCCCTGGAAGCGGGCGGCGTGCTGGTCAGCGACAAGGTGAAGATCACCCTGGAGGCAGCGCTGGTCAAACAGGGCTGACAGGCCATTAGGCGGCGCACCATGGATCTCCGCCTTGTCTCCCATGTGCTGTTCCTGCGGGCCGCGTTGCGGAGGCGGGACCGCTGGGACGCTGCCCGGATCGCAGCCCATCAGGACCACGCCCTGAAGGAGCTGCGCCGGGCCGCCTACGGCGGCTCGGAGTTCTACCGCCGCCACCACGCGGGCCTGCATGACGCTCCGCTGGATCAGCTGCCGCCGGTGACCAAAGCCGACCTGATGGCGCATTTCGATGAGGCCATCACCACCCCGGACCTCACGCTGGCAGACCTGGAGGAGCATCTGCGGTCCCTGGCCGGGAGCGGCGGGGATCCCGGCCGGCCGTGGCGGGGCCGGTGGTGGGCGGCGGCGACGGCCGGGACCACCGGCGGCCGCGGAATCTTTGTCTGGAACCGCGCGGAGTGGGCTGCCGTGCTGGCCTCGTACGCCCGCGCGAATGACTGGGCCGGGCTCTCCGCCCGGCTGGCCATGCCGCTGAAGGTTGCCCTGGTCAGCTCGCGCGTACCCACCCACCAGTCGGCCGTCGTCGGTGCATCCGTGCGCTCCAAGATGATCCCCACCCTCCGCCTGGACGTAACCGCTCCCATCGATGAAAACGTCGCCGCGCTGAACCGGTTCCAACCCAGGATCCTCGTCGGCTACGCCTCAGCCCTCAAACCCCTCGCCGCAGAACAGCAGGCGGGGCGGTTGCACATCGCGCCGCAGGGGGTCATGTCAGCCTCCGAAGTGCTCAGCCCCCACGCCGCATCGGAACTGGAAGCCGCATGGGGAAGTGCCCCGTTCGACGTCTACGCCGCCACCGAAACGGCCGGAATCGCATCCCCCTGCGCCTACCGGAACCGGCACGTTTACGAGGACCTCGTGATTATCGAGCCCGTGGACCAGGCAGGCAACCCGGTGCCCGACGGGACAACCGGGGCCAGGCTCCTGGTCACCGTCCTGTTCTCGCGCACCCTGCCGTTGATCAGGTACGAGATGTCCGACACCGTAAGGCTGGGCGGACGGGGCTGCCCCTGCGGTCGCTCCTTCACGTTGATGGAAGACATTGAAGGGCGCATCGAGGACGTCCTGCACCTGCCCGGCAGGACAGGTACCGTCAGCGTGCACCCCATCGTCTTCCACGATGTCCTGGACCAGGCCGCCATCGCAGGCTGGCAGGTAATCCAGGAACCCACCGGGCTGCGGGTACTGCTGGCAGGACTCATGCCCGGGAACTCGGTGGAAGGAGTCCGGGCGGCGGTGGCTGGCGCCCTCCTCGCCGTCGGCGCGCTGGACGCTCGCGTGGACGTTCAGGTGGTGGCGCGGCTTGAACGGACTGCCCTGGGGAAGGCGCCCTTCGTCCGTGCCCTGAAGGACCAGCCCTGAGGCATTCCGTCAGCTGTTGGCGCCCAGGTGGATGGTGACCATGGTGCCGTCCCCGGGCACCGGTCCGATTTCGAGCCGTCCTCCGCTCGCGGCGGCGATCCGGGCAGCGGTGGCCAGGCCCAGGCCTGTGCCGGGCGGGTCGTCCTCCCGGTGCAGGCGCACCAAGGGGTCCAGGACGCGTTTCCGGTCCGCTTCGCTGATGCCTTTGCCGTTGTCGATCACCCGCAGGGTTGTTCCGTCCTCTGCACGGTGGCCGGTGATGTGGATAACGGGAGGAACGCCGGGCCGGCTGTAGGTGATGGCATTGTGGACCAGGTTCTGCAGCAGCACGCGCATCTGGACGGGATCTGCCGTGAAGGCCAGGTCGCCGCATTCAATCGAGGCGCCGTACTCTTCGATGCTGGCCGCCAGGTCCTGCCTTACGTCCCGGACCAGGTCCGGCAGGGAAAGGCAGGTTGGCCGGATGTCCCCGCCGATGGTGGCATAGGACAGGACATCACTGACCATGGACAGCATGCGCTGGCCGGAATTGGCCACCATGTCCAGGTACTCCGCGATCTGGCGGTCCTCCAGCGCTTCGGCATCGTCCCGGGCCAGTTCAACGTAGCCCAGGACGGAGGTGAGCGGGTTGCGGAGGTCATGGCTGATCCGGCCGGCGAACTCTGCCAGCAGCGTGTTGCTCCGCTGGGCCTCGGCCAGCGCATCGGCCAGCTGGCGGGCGCGGTGCTCAAGCTGCAGGGCCTCGACGATTTCGGCGGCGAGGATTTCCAGGCCCTTGAGCTGCCGGTCGCTCAGCTGCCCGGTTTCCCTTGCACCCGCGCAGAGCGTGCCCAGGACGAAGCCGTCCTCGGCCACCAGTGGGATGGACGCGTAGAACCTGACCTCGCCCCGCCGGCCGTCCACATAGGGGTTGTTGCTGTAGCGCGGATCAAGGGAGGCATCTTCCAGGACAGTGGGGGTCCCGTTGAGGAAGCCCACAGCGCACATCGAATCTTCCCGGGAACACAGGTAGGGTTCCATGCCCGCCGTTGCCACCTGGTACTGCAGGTTCTCGGTGATGATGTTGATCGCGGTGACCGGTTGGCCGCACAGCGTCCTGGCCAGTTCCACCAGGTTCTGCAGCCGCTGGGAGGGAATCGGGACGGCGACGTCCAGACCCGGCCCGGGCGTGGGGAGTCCGGTCCTGGCCAGGACGGCGTCCCTGGCCAGCTCTTTCACCGTCACCGCGGGAGGCCTGAAGGTGCGGGGAAAGCGACGCCGGCGACGGTGATGTCCTGGCTGCGGATGGGGTGCTCACACATCGCACCATCATGGCAGATCCGGACCGCCGGGCCGTTGATGCCGCGAAGGTTTCCGGCGAAGCGATCATCCCGGGAGCAGACGGACGGCCAGGTTCCGGACGGTGAGGCCGGCACGGGAAGCGGGAACGAGAAGGGCCGCTCCGAGCTGGTACCCGCGCTGGCGCGAGGCCACCAGCTTGCGGTGGCGGGTTTCGTGCCGGTGGAACGCCGCTGTGGGGTCGCCGCGGCTTGCTCCCAACTCCTCGGCCAGGGTTACGGCGCCCACCATGGCCATGCTGGAACCGTCCCCGAACAGGGACACGCAGGAGGCCGCATCGCCCAGCAGGACCACCCGCCCGCGGGACCAGCCCGGCAGCCGCACCTGGCTGACGGCATCGAAGTAGAGGTCCGGCGCGTTGCGTACCTGTCCGGGCAGGTGGGGCAACTCCGGCACAGGCCAAACGTGCCGGGCATACGCGTTTACCACGATCTCCCTTTGGGCCTCCGGGTTCCGGTACCCGGCGCCGGGATGCTTTGGTCCCCGGAAGATGAATCCGGCACCGGCAGTTCCACGGACGGGGTGGATGGTCAGCGACAAGCCTGGCTGGTTGTACATGAGGACCGTGGCGGGGTCGGCCGCCGGCCGCCCGAGGGAGAGCGTGGCAATGTACAGACCAAGCGGGCGGACAAAGTCTGCCTCCCGGCCAAAGGCCAGCCTGCGGACGGTGGAGTGCAGTCCGTCGGCGCCCACCACCAGGTGGAACCGCCGCGGCGCTGAGCGTTCGAACGCAACGTCCACGCCGCCGTCGTCCGCCTCCAGCGCGGTGACTGAATCGCCAAACAGGAACTCGGTGCCGTCCGCGGCTGCTTCGCAGAGGACCGCCGCGAGGTCGGCCCGCGGCACTTCGACATCGTCTCCGCGGGGGCGGCCAAGCCGCAGCGGGCCGATCCTGCGCCCGGACGCGGTCACGAACGCCAATCCCGGAGCCCGGGTGGCGGCTGCCTGAAGCCGGGGGAGGACACCCATGCGCCGCGCGATGCCGGTGGCGTCTCCGTGGACGTCCACCGGGTTGCCGCTGGACCGCAAGCCGCTGGACCGTTCCACCAGGGTCGGTGCGAATCCATGCCGGGCCAGCCAGAACGCCAAGGTGGGTCCGGCAATTCCTGCCCCGCAAATCAGTACCGTAGGCTGTGCCACCCCCTCAGGGTAGTCCAACCGCACGGCGGGCTACAGGGCTTCGACCGCCGCCCGTCTGCACCCGGCCTACAGCATCGTGCTGAACCGCTCCGCAAGGTTCTTGGGGCCCTGCACGATGATCTGGTCGTCGTCGTAAAGGACGGTCTGTGCAGTGGTGTGCTGCCAGGTCGAGCCGGGCCTCTTGACGGCCACGATCGTGATCCCGTACTGGTCCCGCAGGCCCAGCACGCCCAGGGGCCGGTTCCTCGCCTCGGACGGCGGCTGGGTGCGGACCATGACAAAGTCATCTTCGAATTCCACGTAGTCAAGGATGGAACCACGCACCAGGTGCGCCACCCGCTTGCCCATGTCATGCTCCGGACGGATGACGTTTTCGACGCCCAGCTGGACCAGGATTTCGGCGTGGGGTTCGCTGATGGCCTTGGCCCAGATCTGCGGGTGTTTGAAGGTCAACAGCCGGGAGGTGGTGAGGATGCTGGCCTCCAGGTCGGTGCCGATGCCCACCACAGCACGGTCGAATTCGTGGACGGACAGCTGGCGCAGCACCTCCTCCTTGGTGGAATCGGCGCGCACCACATGGGTCAGCCTGCCGTTGTAGGACTGGACAATGTCCTCGTCGCTGTCGATGCCCAGCACTTCGGTGCCCTGGGCTTCCAGCTCCAGCGCCAGCGCGCCGCCGAAGCGGCCCAGGCCGATGACGACCACGGAGTCCGCCTGCGCCACGCGCCCGGCTTTCCGGGTGAACATGTCCTTAACCAATGAGGGGCCTTTCCTTGGGGTATTCGTACATGATGGGCCTGCTGCGCACCGCCAGTGCCGTGCCGAGCGTGACCGGACCCAGGCGGCCGATGAACATCAGCAGGATCAGGACCACCTGGCCGGCCGGCGGCATGGCCGCGGTGATGCCCGTGGACATCCCCACCGTCGCGAATGCGGAGACCACCTCGAAGAGGATCCGTTCCTGCCCGAAATCGGTGATCAGCATCAGGAACATGGTGGCGGCGGTGACCACGGCAATGGCGAGCAGCACCACCGTGATGGCCTGCCGGTGCACGGCCCGGGAAAGCCGCTTGCCGAAGATGTTGACGGCGGTGCCGCCGCGCAGTTCGGTCGAGAGGATGAAGAACAGCACTGCGAAGGTGGTGATCTTCAAACCGCCGGCGGTTCCGGCCGGGCCGGCACCGATGAACATCAGGATGTCCATGCCCATCCAGGAAACCGGGTGCATCTGGCCGATGTCGATGCTGTTGAAACCCGCGGTGCGGGTGATAACAGACTGGAAAAAGCCGTTCATGAGCCGTTCGCCCGGAGCCAGCCCGTCAAGGGTTGCGCTGTTGGACCATTCGACTGCGGTGAGGAAGGCCGTGCCGAATGCGAGGAGCAGGGCTGTGCCCACCAGCACCAGTTTGGTGTTCATGCTCCAGAAGACGGGCCGGCGGTATTGCCGCCGCAACTCAAACAGCACCGGGAAGCCAAGGCCACCAATGATCACGCCGGCAGCGATCGGCAGGATGACCCAGGGGTCGCGGGCAAAACCCATCAGGTTGTCCGTGTAGAGCGCGAATCCGGCATTGTTGAAGGCGGAGACGGCATGGAAGACACCATGCCAGATGGCCTCGCCAGGGGGATAGCCGTACCCCGCCAGGAACCGCAGGGTGAGGATTCCGGCCAGGCTTCCCTCCACGGTGACGGTGATCAGGAAGACGCCCAGCAGCACCCGGCGGACGTCGCCGAAACCCACGCTTTTGGTTTCCGCAGCAGCCAGCATCCGTGAGCGCAGGCCCAGCCGCCTTGCCGCGAACACGCCCAGGAGGGTGCCGAAGGACATCACGCCGAACCCTCCTACTTGGATCAGCACAAGGATGACGGCCTGCCCGAACCCGCTCCAGAACACGGGCGTGTCCACCGTGATCAGCCCGGTGACGCACACTGCCGACGTGGCCGTGAACAGGGCTTCCAGAAGGGAGGCGTCGCCGGGTCCGGCCTTGGCAACCGGCAGCATCAGCAGCCCTGTTCCCGCGCCGATGGCCAGCGCGAAACCCAGGACAATCAGCTGGGCGGGGTGGCGGGGCACTGCGCGGCGCACCAGGTGTGGCAGGCCGCGCAGCCATGCGGCAAAGCCGGCCATAGCGTTGCTGCCGCTTGAGGGTGTACTGGGCTTATTCTTCCGGCGTGGCGTTGGGGTGCCGCGCTGGTAAGCCTTCAGGTGCATAGCGGCCACGGTACCACCGCGGAACGCCGTGGCATGTCGTCAACGACCTACAGCGGCACGGGCCGCACCTTCACCTACCCGGCGAGCGGCCGCACCTGGTTGCGCATCACATCGAAAAAGACGTCCTGGTTCTCGGCGCTGCCCAGCCCGTGCCCTCCCTCCAACCAAATCAGCTTCTTGTCCGGTGCCGAGAGCGAGTTGTAGTAGTCCTCCACCAGTGAGGCCATGGCATTGATGTCGTGCCGGCCCACGAAGAAGTAGACCGGAACGTCCAGCTTCAGGGCCTGTTGACGGAAGTCCAGGTTCTCGAGTTGCGGGTAGACGGCGTTGAACGATTCGATCACCCCGCGCGTGTGGTTGACCTTGTCGATGTAGCCATACTCGGGGACGAAGAACGGGATGAGCGGCACGGCCACCGAGAAACGCATGGATCCCATCATCTCGTTCAGTACGTCCAGGAAAGCGACGTAGGGGGACGCCACGTTGTTGCCGCGGTAGGGCGGGGGGCCGTTCCGCCGGAGCTCCTCCGCGCGGTCCTTGTCGCCCTGTTCCTCGAGGTGCTGAAGCGCCAGCCCATAGCCCATGCGATCGTTCTCTGTGGTGTTCACCATCTGGCCACTGCTGGCGAAGGCGTGGTACAGCTCCGGGTGCTCCTGGACCAGCCAGAGGCCGATGATGCTGGACCATGAAACGCCGTAGATGAAGATCTTCTCCTGCTTGAAGCGCTCCCGCAGCAGGTTGGTGAGGGCAACAGCATCCTTCACGTACCGTTCCTTGTTCAGGCCTTTGACCGGCACCGAACCGTATGACTTCCCGGTGCCCGGCTCGTCCCAGCTGACCACGGTGAACGTGTCCTCCAGCTGCCTGAACTCCTGGGCATTGAAGAAGCCGCCGCCGCCCGGGCCGCCCATCCCCAGGTTCAACAGCACAGGGTTGGATGGATTGTGGCCCCGGACCAGGATCCACTGCTCGCTGCCGTTCAGCTCCACCTTCTCAGCGCCCGCAATGCTGCCCGGCACCGGCTGGCCGTCTGAACCGGTGACCGGCGGGGTGCCGGACAGGATCTGGGACGCGACCACGGCCACTGCGGCCACGAGTGCCAGGACGCCCACGCCGGCCAGCTGTGCGTGCGGTTTCCGTCGCCGGACCACCAGCCACACCATGCCTGCCAGCCCCACCAGGAGCAGGGGCAGCCAGGCGAAGACCGGTACTCCGGTGGTGAGCGGCAGCAGCATGACGGGAAGGAGAAGCACGACGGCGGCCAGGAGCGCCAGGGCTGTCTTCCAGGCAACACCGCGACGCCGCGCCCCGGGTTCGCGTGGTTGAGCCGCGGCGGCGTCTGTGGCGGGGGTGATCCGGCGGGAGTTCATGGCATGCGGGGGTGGCATAAGGATGGGCCGTTTCAGGACCCGGGGAGCCACTTCGACCTTCCCCCAGTGCACCCGGCCGGGCTAGGGCTGAAGGTCCCGCGCCTGCCGCCCCTACAGCGGCACGGGCCGCACCTTTACGTTGCCCAGCGAGCGGATCAGCGCGACGGCGGTGATGGACCCCGCCGCCATGATCGAAGCCAGCACCACCACCTGGAACCGGCCGGCTTCCAGGGGCGAGGCGCCGCCGAAGATCGCGCCTACGAACGCGCCGGGGAGGGTGACCAGGCCGGTGGTCTTGGTCTGGTCCGTGGACGGGATCAGGGCCGAATGCACCGCCTGCCGGGCCTGGATCAGGGTTGCCTGCCGCGGTGTTGCGCCCAGCGCCAGCCAGCCCTCCACCTGGTCCCACTGCTCCAGCACGGCTTCAAAGAAACGGCGGCCTGCCAGGGTGGCGATGGTCATGGAGTTGCCGATCACGATTCCGCCCACGGCCAGCAGGTACCGCGGCGCGAACTCGATGGCACCCGTTCCAAAGACCACGGCGAGGGTCACCAGGATGCCGGCAGCCATGGTTGCGGCCACCAGGGCAAAGCGCCGCCAGGACCAGGTGAGCCGCCGCGTGGCCGTCACGGAAGCGACGCTGAACATGACCAGCAGGGCGGCCGCCACCCAGAGCGGGCTGCTGATGACGCCGCCCAACACCAGGCTGATGGCCGCGAGCTGGGCCGCCCCGCGGAGGATGGCCAGGGCAGGGGAGAGGTACGACGGCGTCCGCGCCGCCCACAGGATGCCCACCGTGAGTGCCGCCAGGATGGCCACGGCCAGGAGGGTGGGCAGCAGGGCGGAGACGGCGGGCATGCCGCCAGCTTACTGACTGCCCGCCACCGGCCCCTCCGACGCCCGCTCACCTCGGGCCGGTTTTCCTGCGACGCGCGCTCACCTCTAGCGCCTTTTCACGCAACGCCCGCTCACCTGCTGCTTCTTGTTCCCCAGAGTTGGTCCGGCAGGGCGGAGGGGATAAGACTGTGGTTATGGCACGTGGAACGCTTCGGATCTTCCTGGGTGCGGCGGCAGGAACCGGCACCACGTACTCCATGCTGCGGGAAGCGCACCGTCTTGCGGCCTGCGGGAGGGACGTCGCCGTCGGCATTGCAGTGGACCACGGCAGGCAGGAGACCAGGCAGCTTCTTGACGGGCTCGACGTCGTGCCGCCGCGCCTCCTGATGGACGTCCACGGGGCAGAGGTACCAGAGCTCGACGTTGAGGCCGTGCTGGCCCGGAAGCCGGAAGTGGCCGTCGTCGACGAATACGCGCACGTCAACACCGAAGGCAGCACTAATGAACGCCGTTGGCAGGACATCGAGGACCTTCTGGCGGCCGGAACCGACGTGCTTACCACCCTGGCCGTCCAGCACCTGGCCTCGCTGAAGGACGTTGTGACCGCGATCACCGACCAGCCGGGGGAGGGCGCGGTCCCGGATGCTGTGGTGCGGCGTGCCGACCATATGGAGCTGGTGGACATATCACCGGAACTGCTGCGCCAAAGGGTGGCTGACGGAAAGGTCTTCCCGAAGGAAAGGATCGACGCGGCCCTAGCCGGCGACTATCGCCTGGGCAGCCTCATTGCCCTCCGTGAGATCGCCTTGATCTGGTTGGCCGACCGGGTGGATGAAGGCCTCGCGGATTACCGGGCAAGCCAGGGCATCACGGCTACCTGGCCCGCCCGTGAGCGGATCGTCGTGGGACTTAGCGGGGGCCCGGAAGGGGAACTGCTGATCCGGCGCGCGTCCCGCATCCTGTCCAGAGTCCGTGGCGGGGACCTGCTGGCCGTCCATGTGCGGCGGGCCGAGGGGCGCAGCGCAGGGCCGGGCCGTTTGCTGGACGCGCAGCGGCAGTTGGTCACCGACCTCGGCGGAACCTCCCACACGTTTTCCGGCGAGGAACCTGCAGCATCACTCCTGGAGTTTGCCCGGAGCGTCAACGCCACGCAAATAGTCATCGGTGCCTCGCCCGGACGCGTCTGGAACCGGGTTTTTGGCGCCGGTACAGGCGCAAAAGTGGTCCGCGGTTCGGGTGATATCGACGTGCACATCGTGTCCCATCAGCAGGGCGGACCTGGATTGCCGGAGCCGGCGCACGCCGCGCTCAGCCGCAGGCGCACCGCTGTCGGTTTCGTCCTCGCCGTACTCCTTCCGGTCCTGCTGACACTGCTGCTGTCCGTCAGCCCGGAACTGAACCTGGCCACGCATGCGCTGGTCCACCTGACCGGGGTGATGGCGGTGGCGTTCATCGGCGGCCTGTGGCCGGCGGTACTCGCGGCGGTCCTGGGTTCGCTGCTGCTCAATTACTTCCAGACGGACCCGGTGGGAACCTTCAACATCAGTGACCCCCAGAACGTGTTCGCGCTGTTGGTCTTCCTGAGCGCTGCTGTGGCTGTGTCGCTGGTGGTGGGACTGTCCGCCAGGCGCGCCCGGGAGGCGGCACGTGCACGCGCGGAAGCCGCCACCCTCGCTGACCTCGCCCATGATGCCCTGCTCGCCGACGACACCGTCGCGGCGTTCATGGACAAGGTCCGGGAGACCTTCCAGGTCAGGTCCGCTGGGCTCTTTACTACCTCCGGGAACGGGGAGGCCGCATGGGCACTCCAGGCCTTTTCGGGTGACGCTCCGCCTCCCTTCCCGGATGCTGCAGCCTTGACCGACAGCGTGGAACTGCCCGATGCCGGGACCGCGCTGGTCCTCTCCGGGCGGATCCTCACGGCCGGTGACCGGCTCCTCCTGGCCGCCCACGGGGCCCATCTCCTGCTGCTGCGCCAACGCCATGCCCTTCAGCGGACGCTGCAGAGCACCACGAAACTGGCCGAGGGCAACAGCGTCCGTACCGCCATCCTGCGTGCCGTCAGCCATGACCTGCGGACCCCGCTGGCGGGGATAAAGCTGGCCGTTACGGCGCTCCGGCGGCAAGGCCGCAGACTGCCGGCAGAGGTGCAGGCCGAGATGCTCGAAACCATCGAGTCCTACACCGAGCGCCTGGACGCGCTGATCTCCAACCTCCTGGACATGTCCCGGATCTCCAGCGGTTCGGCCGCTCCGCTGACCGCCCCGGTCACGTGGGGCGACGCGGTCGAAGACGCCCTGCGCGGCCTGCCGGCGGACCGCGTCCGGGTTGACCTCGCCCCCAAGATTTCCGCCGTGCAGGCTGATTTGGGAATGCTGGAGCGGGTCATCGCCAACATCGTCGAGAATGCCCTGAAATACGCGCCGTCGTCCGATGTTGCCATCGTGGGTGTCCCTGGCGGATCCCACGCAGCGGACGACGGCGGCACCCCCTTCGGCGAGTTGCGCATCGTCGATCACGGGCAGGGCGTGCCCGCTGCCGCCGTCGAGGGCATGTTCCAGCCCTTCCAGCGCCTCGATGACGCGCCCGTTGGCCTCGGCATGGGGCTTGGCCTCGCCGTCGCGAAAGGCTTCACGGAGGCCATGGGCGGGCAGTTGCTGGCCGAGCCCACCCCCGGCGGAGGATTGACGATGATTATCCGCCTGCCCCTTTCGGCCGGACCGGCCGTGGCGGTCGTACCCGGGAAAGCAGGCACCAGCACCTCGTGAGGACCGTACTGATCGTTGACGACGAACCGCAGCTCCTGCGCGCACTCCAGGTCAACCTGGAAGCGGAGGGCTACCGGGTGCTCACTGCCTTGGACGGAGTGACCGCACTGAAGTACGCGGAGGCGGGCCACCCGGACGCCATGGTGCTGGACCTGGGCCTGCCGGACATCAACGGAGTGGATGTGATCACCAGGATCCGCCGCACCAGCGGTATGCCCATCATCGTGCTGTCAGCCCGGCACGGATCCGTGGACAAGGTCCGGGCCCTGGACGCCGGCGCGGATGACTACGTGACCAAACCGTTCGGCTTGGACGAGCTCCTGGCGCGGCTGCGGGTGGCCGGCCGGCGGGCCGGGACGCCGGAAGTGGTGGACACTGCGGCTGCGGTGGACGTGGGGGATTTCGAGGTGGACCTGGCGAAGCGGAAGGTGACCCGCGCGGGGGAACAGGTCCGCCTTACCCCGCGCGAGTGGGCCATCCTGGAACTGCTGGTGCGCAATCCCGGACGGCTCATCACCCAGCAGCAGATGCTCCGGAAGGTATGGGGTGCGGGCTACGACACCGAGACCCACTACCTGCGCGTCTACATGGGCCAACTGCGCCGCAAACTGGAAGCAGACCCGGCCCGGCCGCGGCACCTGCTGACGGAAGCCGGCATGGGGTACCGCTTCGAACCGTGACGCGCCGCGGAAGGGCCTGCCCGCCGTCTTAAATCACGCGTAAAGGATTCGTCAATAAAGGCCCTTTTCGCAGGTCAGCAGTTTTTGCCGGTGCTAGCTTCGCAGTGGTCGCGCTGCATCGGGCAGCGCGGAAAGGCAAAGATGACCACGTTGAGCAGGCCCCCCGCGGATCCTTCCGCGCCCCATCCGCACGGCAGGAGGGCACTCCAGGACTGGCTGCTGTTTGGGCTGCAGGACAGCAAGGGTGCCCACCAAGGCCCGGGAGGCGTGCCCACCCAGCACGAGAAGAAACATTCCTGGTGGCAGGTCATGTGCCTCACCGGTGTGGACTACTTCTCCACACTCGGCTACCAGCCGGCCATCGCGGCACTGGCGGCCGGGGTCATCTCCCCGCTGGCCACCCTGGTGCTGGTGGCGGTGACCCTTTTGGGCGCCCTGCCGGTATACAGGAGGGTTGCCGGTGAAAGCCCCCGCGGTGAAGGGTCCATTGCCATGCTGGAGCGGCTGCTTCCCCGTTGGGGAGGCAAGCTCCTGGTGCTGGTCCTCCTCGGGTTCGCCGCCACCGACTTCATGATCACCATGACCCTTTCGGCAGCCGACGCCACCGCCCACCTCATCGGCAACCCTGTCGCCCCCGGCTGGCTCCAGAACCAGAACGTCCCGGTCACGCTCTTCCTGCTGGCCCTGCTGGCGGCGGTGTTCCTGCGCGGATTCAAGGAAGCCATCGGCGTCGCCGTGGTCCTGGTGGTCCTCTACCTGGGCCTAAACGCGGTGGTGGTGGTTGCCACCCTCGCCCAGGTCCTCACCCATCCCGCGGCCATGGGCGACTGGTGGACCAACTTATGGGTATCCCATGGAAACCCGCTGATGGCCGTGGCCATCGCCCTGCTCGTGTTCCCCAAACTGGCGCTGGGCCTGTCGGGCTTCGAGACCGGCGTCGCCGTGATGCCGCAGGTCCGCGGAGATGTGGACGATACGGAAGAAAACCCCGCCGGCCGCATCCGGGGTGCCCGGCGCATGCTCACCACCGCCGCGGTGATCATGAGCGTCTTCCTGCTGACCACCAGCTTCATCACTGTTGTCCTCATCCCGGAGCAGGAGTTCCAGCCCGGCGGCCAGGCGAACGGCCGTGCCCTGGCCTACCTGGCGCACGAGTACCTCGGCGTAGGGTTCGGCAGCGTCTATGACATCAGCACCATCGGCATCCTCTGGTTCGCCGGCGCCTCCGCCATGGCCGGCCTGCTGAACCTGGTTCCCCGGTACCTGCCGCGCTACGGCATGGCTCCGGCCTGGGCCAAGGCGGTCCGGCCCCTGGTGCTCGTCTTCACGCTGATCGGTTTCCTGATCACCTTCATTTTCAACGCCGACGTCGACGCCCAGGGCGGTGCGTATGCCACCGGCGTCCTGGTGCTGATGACCTCCGCGGCCGTCGCCGTCACGCTGTCGGCGCGCCGGCGCGGGCAGCGGAACCTCACGCTGGGTTTCGGCGCCATCTCGGTGGTATTCGCCTACACTACGGTGGCCAACATCTTCGAACGCCCGGAAGGCATCCGGATCGCCGCCATCTTCATCCTGGGCATCATCGTCATCTCACTGCTGTCCAGGGTCCGGCGTTCCTTTGAACTGCACGCCACCCGGGTGCACCTGGACCAACAGGCCCTGGAGTTCATGTCCAGCACCCTCGACGGGCCCATCACCATCATCGCGCACGAGCCCCTGCGGCTGTCCCCGGAGGCATACCGGGACAAACTCGAATCAGCCATCGAGGTCAGCCACCTCCCGCTGGCCGGTGACGCCCTGTTCCTCGAGGTCGTCGTGGACGACTCCTCGGACTTCGAAACGGAGCTGCATGTCCGCGGCGTGAACCGGCACGGCTACCACATCCTCGAAGTCCACGGGCCGGTGGTGCCCAACACCATCGCCTCCGTGCTGTTGCACATCAGGGACGTCACGGGGCTGATGCCCCACATCTACTTCCGGTGGACGGAAGGCAACCCCATCACCAACCTCGTCCGGTTCCTGTTCCTGGGCGAGGGCGAAATCGCGCCCGTGACCAGGGAGGTGCTGCGCGAGGCCGTGCCGGATGTCACCCAGCGTCCATGGGTCCACGTGGGCTGACGGGAGGGCCCGCCGTTCGCCGTTCTTTGTCCTCCCGTCCCGCCACGTGCGGCACCGAGGCTGCAACGCGGGCGGCGTCCGCGAGGCTTGACGGGAGGTGCACGCGGAAGGCGGCCCCGGCGTCGTCCTCCCAAACGCCCGCGGCCAGCACCACTACGTGCACCATGTCACCGTAGGAATCGTTGCAGGCGAGGATGTCACCGGGGACTTTGTACCCGGGTGAACCGGGTGACGGCCAGGGCTGGAAGATCACCCACCAGCCCTCGCCGTCCTCGTCGGGGAAGAGGTAACCCGCAGCCGGATGCAGGGCTCGGCCGTTCAGTCCGCGGCCGCCGTAGCCCTCCACCGCCCCGGCCGCCGCGGCGAACCTGACCCTGCCCCGGTCTTCGGGCACCTCATCCCACTGCATCTGCTCTCCCTGCCTCAACACACGCTGGCTGTGCCTCCATCAAAGGGCCTCGAGGGCGCAGCCGGGGCGGCAGGGGCGTTTTAATGACGGATTCTTTACGCCGCCCACCGTTGCGGGCAGCAGGAGGATGAGGGGCAGCGGCACCATAATGGGACCCATGCAAAACCCCGTTAGCGTCCGCCCCATGTGCCCGGAGGACTGGGGTGCGGTCCACGCCATTTATGCCGCGGGCATCGCCACGGGGGAGGCCACCTTCGAGAGCGAGCCGCCTACCTGGGAAGCGTTCGACGGCGGGCGGTTGCCCGGGCACCGGCTGATCGCCGAGGACAGGGACAGGGTTTTGGGATGGGCAGCGGTATCGTCCGTGTCGTCCCGGGAGGTCTACTGGGGCGTCGTGGAGCACTCCATCTACGTTGCGCCGGAAACGCACGGACGCGGCGTGGGCAGGCTCCTCCTGAACGCCCTGATCGAGTCCACCGAAGCCGCAGGGATCTGGACCATCCAGTCCAGCATCTTCCCGGAGAACACGGCAAGCCTTGCCCTGCACCAGCGCCTGGGTTTCCGGGTGGTGGGAACCAGGGAACGGATTGCCAGGATCAGCCACGGACCCAAGGCCGGCCACTGGCAGGACACCCTGCTCCTGGAACGCCGCAGCGGGGTGGCCGGCACGGAATAGCCCGCCCGGAGCTGAGGCTTCGGACGGGCTATCGGGGTTTTAGGCGTTGTCAGTCGGACTTGCTGGCTGCCGCTTTCGTACGGCGGCCGATCAGGTAGGCGCCCACGGCCACGAGGACCAGCAGGACCGCCCCGAGCCCGATGAACAGGCCCGCATTGTCAGCGCTTTGCGCGGATGCGGGCGTTGCAGCCTGGGCTTCCGGCGCCGGTGTGGTTGCTGCAGCAGCTGCCGGTGCCGTGGCGGGAGCCGACGATTCCTGGTGGGTCCCGGTTCCTTCGGTGTGACCGGCTCCGTCGGAGGCGGCTGCTTCTTCGGGGGTGTAGGTGAAGCTGAAGGTCCCGTCGATGGGGTGGCCGTCGGCCGAGACCGCGCGCCATTCCACCGTGTGCTTGCCGGGGTGGTCGATGTCCGCGTCCGTGCTGAGGGTGTTGCCGTCCACGGTGGGCTCGCCGGCGCTGACCACATGCCCGTCAGGGGCGGTGACCTTGATGCTGTTCGATCCCGGCAGCCGGGTGTCCGGGGCGTTGCTCAGGGTGATGGAGACCTTGCCGGGGTTGGTAGTAATGGTTTGCCCGTTGGCGGGGCTGCTCGAGGCGAGTGCGTCGTGTGCCTGCGCCGGGGCCGTGCCGGCAACGGCGGACAGGGCAAGGAGGGCGGCCAAGGCGCCGGCGGTGCGGGCGCGGCGGAATGAAGATTTCACGTGCTGGGTGTCCTTTCGGGACAACCTGAAGCACCGGCGTGGTGCGGTCAGGCAAAGAAAGACTGGATGACTGGCAGCGGTTGGGACCGCGGCATCACAGGGTGGCGGAGGCCGGCAGTCCCTAAGCGGAAACCGGCGGGCCGCGGAGGGCAGGAATCCGCAGGCACGGGTGCAGCCGCGGGAAGAACGAAACCCTGGGTGCCGCCGGGGGAGCCCACAGCGGCAGGACCTTGACGCGCAGGATCACGGCGAGGGGCGCGAACCAGGCCAGCATCCGCCACAGCGCCGATTCCCCGCGGGCCAGCAGCAGGGCGGTGAGCGCCACGGCCAGGATGTGGGCCCCGGTCATGGCCGGTTCGGGGAGCGCCGGGACGTTCAGTGCCGTGAGTCCGGTCCCTGCTGTGGCGCAGCCTGGGACGGTTTGGGCTTGATGGTGTCCGTAGGCTGCGATGCCGGCGGACATGCAGTGTTCGGCGGTTTGGGGAAGGGTGTTGAACGCCGCATGCAGGGCCACCTGCCCAAGAGCCAGCGCTGCGGTGATCGAGCCGGGACCCAGCCGCCGCCGGGCCAGGGCCGTGACCGGGAGCAGGACCAGGACGGCCAGCAGCCCCAGCACGGAAGGAGCGGGCAGGAGCCCGCCCGCGGCGGTGTGCGCGGCAGCCGCGAGTCCCAGGATCAGGCCGGTGACGGTGAGGGCGCGCGGCAGGGTCAGGGGTGCCTGTGTGGGCATTCTCCTGCCTTCCTGCCGTTGGGCCCGCCTGGGATGCGGGGGGTTAGTCGTGGGTTGGTTCGCCGGTGAGTCGGTGGTCCGCGTGGTTGATCGTTTCCCGGATCAGGCGGACCAGGTGTCCGTCGTGCAGGGAGTAGATGATGTGCCGGCCGTTCCTGTGGGTGTCCACCAGGCCGCTGAGCCGCAGTTTGGCCAGGTGCTGGCTGACCACTGTCCGGGGCACGGTGGAGGCCTGCGCCAGTTCCGTGACGGACTTGGGCCCGTCAGCGAGCTGCCACAGCAGGTGCAGCCGGGTGGGTTCGGCCAGCATCCGCAGGGTCCCGGCGGCTGTTTCCAGGAGCTGGGGTCCGGGAGCTACCTGGTGGACCAGCGAAGGCGCGTCAGGCGCGGGGCTGGTGGCGTGCTGTGGTTCGCTGCCCATCCCCTTGCTCCCTGCTCTCGGTCGGTCCGGCCGTCCGGTCGGTGTGCCGGGGCCATGACAGGAAAGCTCCTGCCGTCCCTATCATTGCAAGAATCAGCAGCGCCAGCGAAGCCGGGCCCAAACCGGCAGCCGCCCCGGCGATGCCGGCCAGCGGGTAGCTGATGATGTAGCAGGCATGCGAGAGGGAGAACTGGGCGGTGAAAACGTAGGGCCGGGTTTCCTCCGTGGACGCTTCCCGCAGCAGCCGTGCGGAGGGGGTCAGGATGGTGGAGTTGCCGGCGCCGAGCACGGACCACAGCATCAGCAGCCACCCCCACGTTGAATCGCCGGCGGGCAGGAACAGCAGCACGGCCGCCCCGGCCAGGGCCAACGGGATCACGGCGGCACCGGTAAGCATCACCGTCCGGTCACCCAGCCGTTCCAGGATCCGCGGCGCGGACAGGGCCACCACCATGGACCCGAGGCCGAAGCAGGCAAGTGCCAGGGCCAGGTCAGTGTCCGGGCGGTGCAGGACCTGCCGGACCACCACCACACTGTTCACCAGCACCAGCGCGGTGGGGGCGGAGACCACCAGGTTCAACGCGAGCAAGGAGCGCAGTTTCCGGTTCCGCCAGAAGATCCGGGTGCCCAGGGTGGTGCGGTGCCAGAGCGAAGATGTCCCGCCCGGCTGGACGGGGGCGCTGGCCGGCAGAACGGTCAGGACCACCATCAGCGCCGAGAACAGGAAGCCGCCCACTGTTCCGAGGAACAGATTGTTGTAGGTGAGGACGGTCAGCAGCAGCGCGGCGATGGCCGGGCTCACCAGTGCTTCCATGTCATAGGCCAGACGGGAGAGGGAGAGCGCCCGGGTGTAGTCCTTCTCGTCCTTGAGCACGGCAGGGATCAGCGACTGGAACGCGGGCGTAAACGTGGCCGAGGCTGACTGCAGCAGGAAGATCACCACGTAGATCTGCCAGGTCTCGGTGATGAACGGCAGGCACAGCGCCATCCCGGCCCGGATCAGGTCCGCGCCGATCAGCACCGGCTTCTTGGGCAGCCGTGCCACCACGGCGTTGATCACCGGGGCGAAGCCGACGTACGCGAACATCTTGATGGTCAGGGCCGTGCCCAGGACGGCTCCGGCGTCCTTCCCGGCCAGGTCGAATGCCAGCAAACCCAGCGCCACGGTCAGCAGCCCCGTTCCCAGCAGTGCCACAACCTGGGCGGCAAACAACCGCCGGTAGGTGGTATCCCGAAGAACCGAGAGCATGCCTGACCCCTCCAAGTGCAAATGTGCGTAGCTGTGCACATAACCCTATCCTTGAATGATGGGCAGCAAAACCTGGGGCACCCTCAACACCAGACCTCCCGGTCCTACACTGGACCCATGATGTCCGGGGCTGGATAGCAGGGCCTTGAATGAGCCTGCCTGAGATGTTCCTGGGCGCACTGTTGTCCGCCCTTGCCGCGTTGGTTCTCCTGCTGCTGGTGCGCAGGGAACGACGCGCCGGCGTCGTGGCCACCGCGGCAGCTGAGGCGCTCCTGATGCCCATCCCGTGGAATTCCATCCTGAACCGGACCGGAGCCATTGGCCTGTTTTCCCACGACCTTGTCGTTTTCACAAGAAGGCTGCACAAGCGGGGTGCCGGCCGTCGCGGTTAAGTCTTTGCGTCGATGTACTTCTGGGCGATGGCCGCGAGTATCCGGAGTACCTGTTGTTCAGAAGGGGGAAACGGGCGGGGTTTTTGGTCGATGATGCATAGGGTGCCGATGTTCCAGCCGCGTGGCCCGTGCAATGGGTATCCGGCGTAGAAACGGATATGTGGCTCTCCCAGGACGAGTGGGTTGGAGGCGAAACGGTCATCGGTAAGCGTGTCGTTGATGATCAGCATTGAGTTCTGTTCCACGGTTGCCGCGCAGAGGGCAATTTGCCTGGGGGTCTGGCTGCGGAGGGGCCCAAGAGCTGACTTGAAGTGTTGAGTGTTCCTGCCGATAAGTGACAGCGACGCAGCACCGACGTTAAAGAACTCCCGGGTGGCAGCCACGACCCGGTCGAATGATTCCTCCGCTCCGGTACGCAGAAGATCCGTCTCCCGCAGTGATTTCAGACGTTCCGTTTCGGCCTGTTCAGGCGTAAGGAGGTACCTTCCGGCGGCTCCCAGTGCGGCCAGTGCATGCTCTCGGCTCCTTTTCCTGTCCGCCGCGCGCCGCGCACTGGTCTTTCCCGGCTTCGCGGGCGGTGAGGTTTTCTGCCGCTGCCCCAGGGCGGGCTTTTCACCCCTCCTGCCACCACTATGACGGCGTTCCAGTTTCGACCAGACCGCGGGGTCCCGCAAATAGAGGCCCAGCTCGAACTCCGATGACTTGCTAGCAGCCCGAAGTTTTACGGGATCTAAACCGAGCCGGGCGGCGAGTTCGTTGTACCGCCTTGCGTTGTCATCCACTACCTTCACCTCCAACCATAGGGATCCCTGTTGAATAAAGTTCTGGTGTTGTGCCTGCCGTTCTACACCACTTCCCCGCGGGCGCCGGGGTAGTCGTCGTCGTCCTCGCCTGTTGATTCCAGGTTCCCCTCAATAAGGTCTCCTTCGTCAGCGTCCACGTCCGATGCGGTGATCCCGTCATAGCCGGCACTGGCAAGCTGTACGGCCTGGTGCTGCTCGAGGAAGTCCGCTTGCGGGACATCATCAGGCAGTTGCCCCGTCACGGGCCACTCCTGGGAGTCTTGGTTTCCCCACCGAGCGGAATTGCCGCCAGAGTCCGGGGCGGAACCAGGTCTTGAACCTTGGCAGACGTCCCAATGCTGCCATCGAAGCCGCCGACAGTATGGTCACCTGCTCGTTGGTGAGGGAACGGCGCACCTTCGTGGTGGTCATCCGCTCGATGACATCAAATCTTGAGGGGATCGGCTAACGGTGAGCATGTGCATCAGTAACGCCTTTTCCGGCTCGCCGGGGTGATTCGCAACGTGCTGTCTCAGTGAGGCGCGGACATCAGCTTCATCCGGAACCCGACTACTAAGAATCTCGTCAATAATCTCCCTTGCCTGAAGTTGTATAGGCAAGCTGGAGGGGTCCTCATAGACATGGGAGGGCATTTCCTGGTATCCGTACATGGGTCTCACCTTCGCTCACATAGCGGCAGATGCTCCCCCAAAGGAGCTGCATGTGCGCTCCAGCCCTACCGGAAACATTATGCTAAGTGTACTTAGTAGTTTGGTGCTCGGCAACGGCGCACGATCCATGTTCGCTTCTGCGCCTCAAGATTTGTCCATCATGCCCGCCCAGAACGGACGATACACCGGCAGGATGGTAACGACTGGCCCCTGCTCCAGGAAGCCTCCAACCACGAAGAACGGGCGCTGGGCGCGTGGTTGCACGGGCAACGAATAAGATTCCGCAACGGAATCCTCAGCAAGGAACACGAAGGCAAGCTGGATGCCGCCTGTCTCGCGGAAACCTGGGCGTTTCCGCGAGACGGCCGCTTGAGCGCCGGCCCCGATCAGGACACCGATATGTGATTAATAGCGGGTAATTACGCTGATCCTGTTAGCAAAGTCCCCGAGATATCCCAGCTTGGCGCCGGCCCCCATAGCCCACCCCTGCTGGCCGCCGATCTGCCGATGCACTGCCCACATCGAACCCGTACGGTTCCAAATGCTTTCGATGTTGTCATCCATCCCTGTCGGGCCGATACCGTCGGAGAGGTCCGGATCGCCCACCTTGTACTGTGCGATCACTCCAGTGCCGTTCGGTCCGGTGAACGCACAGAAGTACCCAACCTCACACCGGTCCCATCCTGTGGCAGCCTGCGCCGGCGTCGCTACACCCGCGATGCCCGCGAACGCTGCCGCGACCGTCATCAAACCAGCTTTAAAAACTCGCATGTCTCCCCCTGTTTTCTGCCGATGCGCAACGTGACGCTCACGCCGCTGACCATCTCGTGTTCAGGTTAGCCGAACCCAGCCTCCCCGCTACGACGCCCGAGCAACTCGGCTTGTCATCGCCCTCGACTCTTGCCCCGAAGCCTGCCAATCTGACTGCAAGCGTCCCGCTGAAATCCGGGGTTTGTGCAGACTCGTTGTGATCCGTGATTGCTCGCTACTCCTGTGCACAAGTGCCCGTTTGCCCCTGCACCCCTGTTCACAATTCACGACCTCGATTTTTCTCGAACCACGCTAGGACGGGGACTCTAGACTGTCGCGTTCCGTTGGGGCCTTGTCTAGCCAAGCGAGGATCTGAGCCGCTGCCTCCTGTGGTGTGAGGTCCCCGTTGTCTAGCCGCATATGCCGGTGTTCAGCTAGGAGTGCGGTTCCTGGCAAAGCCCGGCCAACAGTCGCATTCAGGTGAGTATTCATGAGAAAGCGCTCCATCTCACGAACATTCGCGTCGGACCATTCCACGTCGCGCTTCGATCGCTTCTCGGCGAGTCGCAACTCGGTCCGGTTCCGTCGTAGGCGCGTGTTCAGGTCCGCCGACAGTTCCACGAATGCTACGTCTGCGCCCTTCTCGACATAAGGGCGGATGTACCTCGTTAGATCGTCGGCGTCTGCCTGCAACTCTAGGCCCCAGACAAACGTGAACAGCAGGTCGGTGCCTGACATGGCTGCTTCCTGGACGACCCCCGCCCGCCATTCGTTAAGTAGGCGCGTGAACGGTGGTGTCCCGTAGTCGAACACTTCGAGTAGGGGCTCGATGAGGGTGTGGTTATGGAACAGGCGGAAGTTGCTCCGCCGGGCGATCTCGCGTCCAACGGTCATCTTGCCAACGGCGGGCGGGCCAAAAATCACGAGCAAGCGCATGCAGTAACCCTGCCATAGGGAGTCGAATTACGATCACCCTTTGCCGGCACGGCTCTGGCCCTGATGACCGGGCCCTGCAGCCGCGATACGCCCCGCAGTGTTGCGGCAACAGCAGCGGTGACGGCGCTCGCCGCCCTTCTTGTCGACGTCTACCTCTACTGAACCGGCTTTACTGAAACCCGCCCACAGAACTCCATGCCGCTGACCTGGCCCGACGCTACTTTTGCGTCGGCAGCGTCAGGATCTCGGCGCCGTCGGCCGTAATGGCGATGGTGTGCTCTGTGTGGGCCGTCCTGCAGCCGGTGGCGCTCCTTAGCGTCCACCCGTCGTCGTCCGTTACCAGCTCATCCGTGTCCGCCATGATCCATGGCTCGAGCGCGAGCAGCAGCCCGGGCCGCAGCTTGAAGCCGCGGCCGGGACGGCCGGTGTTGGGCACGTGCGGGTCCTGGTGCATGGTGGAGCCGATGCCGTGGCCGCCGAACTGCGTGTTGACCGGGTACCCGGCGTCGATGAGGACGCGGCCGATGGCGTACGAGATGTCCCCGATCTTGGCGTTCGGCCCGGCCGCGGCGATCCCGGCGGCCAGGGCGCGTTCGGTCGCCTCGATCATCGCCACGCTCTCCGCAGGCTGTGAGTCGCCCACGAGGAAACTGATGGCAGCGTCCGCGGCAATGCCGTTCTTGACGACGGCGAGATCCAGGGTCAGCAGGTCGCCGTCGGCCAGGGCGTAGTTGTGGGGGAGCCCGTGCAGCACGGCATCGTTGACGCCCGTGCAGATGTAGTGGCCGAAGGGGCCGCGGCCGAAGGAGGGCGCATAGTCCACGTAGCAGGATTCGGCCCCGGCCTCGGTGATCATCTCCTTGGTCCACTGGTCGATGTCCAAAAGGTTGGTGCCCACGGTGGCGCGGGTTTTCATGGCCTGCAGGATGTCAGCCACCAGGGCGCCGGTCTCCCGGGCGCGGGCCACTTCGGAGGGGTTGAGGATCTCGATCACGGGGCGCCCCTTCGTGTGCGGCCATTAACTATGCGCCCCATCCTATTGGCCCGGCAACGAACAGCGGCAAGAGCCGAAGCGGAATCTTTCAGCCGGTACGGCGCCCGTCCCCCAGGGCGAGGGCCGGGCCGGGACGGCGCAGCGGCCCGGCATGCCTCAGCTCCCGGTGAGCTCCGCATACAGCTTCTGGACGCGGGCCTTGATGTCGTCCCGCACCAGCCGCATGCGTTCCATGCCCTCGATGCCGCGTTTGGAGGGCTCATCCGTATCCCAGACCTCAAACCGGGTGCCTTCGGGTGCCTGGACTTTCGCCTCCGTGCCCAGGACGATGACTGCGTCCACGCTGTTCAGCACGTCATCGGTAATGGGTTTGGGGTGTTCGCCGGTGATGTCGATGCCAAGTTCAGCCAGGGACTCCACGGACTGGGCGTTCAGCGACTTGCCCGGGGTGGTGCCTGCCGAGTGCACGGTAACCGTCCCGTTGGCCAGCCGGTTCATGAGTCCGGCGGCGAGCTGGGACTTGCCGCCGTTCTTGCTGCAGACGAACAGGACGCTGGGGGTCTTCGGTGCCGTGCTCATGCGTCACCGGAGCGGCCGTGGGCCAGGCCCGTGGGGAAGCCGATGAGCACCGGCTCGGGGGTGCCGCAGCAGCCACCGGCGGTTTCTGCCACGAATGCTGCAGACGCTGCCGCCGGGACGTCACAGCTGGTGCCGATGTCCGAGGAGCAGACGCCGGTCTCCGGCAGTTCGAGCTGCACCGTGTCCGCTGCCTCGCGGTCCCCGGCCAGGGCGGCCGCGACGGAGCGGACCTGTTCGTAGCCGGTGGCCAGCAGGAAGGTGGGCGCCCGGCCGTAGGACTTCATTCCCACGATGTAGAAGTCCTGTTCCGGGTGGGAGAGCATCGCCGCGCCGTGCGGTTCCACCGTGCCGCAGGAGTGGAATTCCGGGTCGATCAGGGGCCCGAGCTCTCGGGGGGCCTCCACGCCGGGGTCCAGTTCCAGCCGGAGCTCCTGGAGGATCCTCAGGTCCGGACGGAATCCGGTGGCCGGAACCACCACGTCCGCGCGGAGGGTCCGGCCGTCCGTGGCCGTCAGCGTGACGGCACCGTCGTTTGCCGCGAGGGAGGCGATACCGAAGCCGGTGTGAAGTTCAACGGTGCCGGACTCGACGACGGCGCGGAGCCGGCTGCCCAGCTGGCCCCGGGCGGCGAGCCCGTCGGCGTCGCCGCCGCCGTAGACCTTGGCCGGCGAGGCGCCGCGAATGGCCCACACGATCTTTGTTCCGGGCTCCCCGGCTGCGAGGTCGGCCAGGTTGAGCAGGGTGTTGGCGGCGGAGTGGCCCGCGCCCACCACGACGGCGGTGTGCCCGGCAAACGCTGCCCGCTCCCGGCCCAGCACGTCCGGCAGCGGGGAAGAGATGTGGGCG
This sequence comes from Arthrobacter sp. Soil764, assembly GCF_001428075.1. Lineage (GTDB taxonomy): Bacteria > Actinomycetota > Actinomycetes > Actinomycetales > Micrococcaceae > Arthrobacter. The sequence goes on from NZ_LMSI01000001.1 coordinate 270,422, forward strand.
GCGGCGGCAGCTTCACCAACGGCCGGCAGTCCCGAGGTTCCGAGCGGATTGGGGGTGGACCAGGTGCCGGAGGCATCGATGACCGCCGCCGCCTGGTAGTCGCGGACGTCGCCGTCGGCGTGTGCAACACGAACCAGGAAGGGCGTGCTGTTCCGGTTCCGACTGTGGGTCTTGTCCATGCCCTGGCGGGTCACAGCGGTCACACGGGCGCCGGTATGGAGGCGGGACGCGATGGCGGGCACGCTGGCGAGCGGGGTGAGGTACTGGTCGATGAGGTCCCCGCCGGTGGGCAGCTCCGCCGGCCCGGGTGCAGTCCAGCCCGTTTCGGCCAGGAGGCGGACGGCGGCGGCGTCGGTGTTGTATTGCCACGGGGAGAACAGCCGGATGTGCCGCCACTGCTCGATCGCCGCGGCGGGGGCCGGGCCGGCTTCAAAGATCAGCGGTTCCAGGCCGCGTTCCAGCAGGTGCGCCGCCGCGGCGAGGCCGATGGGGCCGGCGCCGATGACAGCTACGGGGAGGGTGTTGGTTACAGCCATGATGTCCTCTGTTTCATCCGTTGGCGTGGGTGGTGGTGAAAAAGCGTGCGCGGGCCCACAGTGCCGCATACACAAGGGCAACGAGGGCGGGGACTTCGATCAAGGGTCCGACGACGCCGGCCAGGGCTTGGCCGGAGGTGACGCCGAAGGTGCCGATCGCCACAGCGATGGCGAGTTCGAAGTTGTTGCCGGCGGCCGTGAAGGCCAGTGTGGTGGTTTTCGCGTAGCCAAGGCCCAGCCATTTTCCGATCACCATGCCGGCACCGAAAACCACTACGAAGTAGACCAGCAGCGGCAGCGCGATCCGGGCCACGTCCAGCGGCCGGGAAGTGATGGTGCCGCCCTGCAGCGCGAAGAGCAGGGTGATGGTGAAGAGCAGGCCGTAGAGGGCCAAGGGGCCGAGCTTCGGCAGGAAGGAGTCTTCGTACCAGTCGCGGCCTTTGGCTTTTTCCCCGATGGTGCGGGTCAGGAATCCGGCCAGCAGCGGGATTCCCAGGAACACCAGCACCGAGGCGGTGATGGACCAGAAGGAGAAGTCCGCACTGGTGGTGGGCAGGCCGAGCCAGGACGGCAGGAGCTGGAGGTAGAACCAGCCCAGGGCGCCGAACGCGAGGACCTGGAAGACGGAGTTGATGGCCACCAGTACGGCCGCAGCTTCCCGGTCGCCGCAGGCAAGGTCGTTCCAGATCATCACCATGGCGATGCAGCGGGCCAGGCCCACGATAATCAGGCCGGTGCGGTATTCCGGGAGGTCGGGAATGAAGATCCAGGCCAGCGCGAACATGAACGCCGGAGCCAGGACCCAGTTCAGCACCAGCGACGTGACCATGAGCCTGCGGTCACCGATTACCCGGTGCGTCTGGTCGTAGCGGACCTTCGCGAGCACCGGGTACATCATCACCAGCAGGCCGATGGCGATCGGCAGCGACACTTCGCCGATTTTGACGGCTTCGAGCGTGGTGTTCAGCCCCGGGATCACGTTGCCCAGCAGCAGTCCCAGCGCCATGGCAGCGATGATCCACACCGGCAGGAAGCGGTCCAGGGTGGAGAGCTTGCCGACGACGGCAGCCTCACCGTCAAGGCGGGCGGATGGGTCAGTCTGGGTGCTCACGGGTCTCCTGTGATGCTGGGCTGTTACCCAGGCTTGAATGCCTGGGGAAACATTGATGATCGTCGATATGAAGTATTGGCGACTATATCGATGATTGTCAATCTTGTGCATAATGGATCCATGACTTCCCTGCAAACGGTCGAGCCCGCCGTCGATGATGCCTGCTGCGCTCCCTCCGGCCAGGCTGCCCTCGATGCGGAGGAAGCCCAGCGCACCGCCCTCGTGTTCAAGGCGCTGGCCGATCCCAACCGGCTGCGACTGCTCTCGATTGTCAAGGCCACCGGAGGCGGCGAAGCGTGTGTCTGCGATCTGACCGAGCCGCTGGACCTGAGCCAGCCCACGGTGTCCCACCATCTGAAGATCCTGGTGGACGCCCGCCTGCTCCACCGCGAAAAGCGCGGCACCTGGGCCTATTACTCCCTGGTCCCAGGAGCGATCGAACGGACGGCCGGCCTCCTGGCGTCCCTGTAAACCCTGCGATTGTCAGGCGGGCTGGGAACTGTAGGCCGTGAGGGCGGAGAGTTTTTCTTCGCCGATGGGTTCGTCGGGAAGCAGTGGAATGAGGGCCACCCGGTCCGCCAGCTGGTACACCTGTGAAATCTGTTCAAGCTCACTGGCTGCGCGCGCCTGCAGAAATGGTGTTTGCGGGTGTGCGGCGGCGATCGAGTTGTTAATCACCCAGGCCCAGGGATGAATCCCGGCCCGTTCCAGATCGTCCTGCAGCTCCCTGGCTTCGAGGACCGGTGTGGTTTCGGCCAGGGTCACCAGGACCACCTTGGTCTGCGCCGGATCCTGCAGCCGCATGAGGGGCGTCACGAAGCCCATGGTGTTGCCTACCTGGCGGGCGATTTCGCGGTGGTAGGAACCCGTGGCGTCCAGGAGCAGCAGGGTGTGCCCGGTGGGTGCGGTGTCAATCACCACGAAGTGCCGGCGCGATTCCTGGACAACTTTGGAGAACTGCCGGAAGACCGCCACCTCGTCGGTGCACGGGGACATCAGGTCCTCGGCCAGGGCAGCGCGGCCTTCATCGTCCATGTTCCTGCCCTTGGTGTCCATGACATGGGCCCGGTACTCGCGGATGGCTGACTCGGGATCGATGCGTGAGACGGTTAGGCCGGGGACAGAGCCGTGGAGCGTCTCGGTCAGGTGCGCGGCCGGATCGGTTGTGGTGAGGTGGACGTCATGCCCGCGCCTGGCCAGGGCTATGGCGACGGCGGCAGCAACAGTTGTTTTTCCCACGCCGCCTTTCCCCATGCACATGACAAGGCCGCGGCCATCGCGCTCCACCTCGTCCACCAGCGCTGCCAGAGGGGCATCTTTCGCACCCGGAGCCGGCGCTGCAGGTGGCTGCCGTGGGGTGGCAGGGGCGGTGGTGAACAGGGATTCGAGCGCGGGAATCCCCACCATGTTCCCCGGCTTCAGCTCCAGGACGTCAAGCGGAAGGCCGGCCACTGTGCGGGGGATCGCGGCGAGGGCCGCGGCTTCCCGGGCGCGAAGTGCTTTCGCCAGGTCCTCGTCGCCGGCCGCATCCGGCAGCACCCCGTTGACCACCACGTACCCGCTGCCCATCCCTATCTGGTTGAGCTCCAGGTAGGTCCGCTCGATCTCGGTCAATGACGACGTCTGGGCCCGGCTGACCAGCACCAGCCGCGTGCGGGCCGGGTCCGTGAGGGCCTGCACTGCCTTGGCGTAGACCTGCTTGTGCTTCTCGAGGCCGGAGAGGGGTCCCAGGCAGGAGGGATCACCGGTGCCGGCCGCCAGGAAGTCCGTCCATGAACCCGGCAGCTGCAGCAGCCGGATGGTGTGGCCGGTCGGGGCGGTATCGAAAACGATGTGGTCGTACTCGCCGTAGCTGCTGTCATCAGCCAGCAGGCTGGTGAACTCATCGAAGGAGGCGATCTCCGTGGTGCAGGAACCGGAGAGGCTCTCCGCGATCCCTGCCAGCTCAGCATCCGGCAGGACACCCCGGGCGGGGCCGATGATCCGCTCCCGGTAGGCTTCGGCTGCCTGCTCGGGGTCGATTTCCAGCGCCCGGAGCCCCGGCACGCCGCTGATCTGGGTGACGGTGTTGCCGATGGTCTGGCCGAACACCTGGCCCACGTTCGAGGCGGGGTCGGTGCTGACCAGGAGGACGTGTTTTCCCGTCCCGGCAAGGGTGAGCGCCGTTGCACACGCCACCGACGTCTTGCCCACGCCGCCCTTGCCTGTGAAGAAGAGGAACCGGGGCGCGTCCTGGAGGAACTTCATGGGCCTCATGCTATCGATAGGCGTCGATGCATGACAGAGCCGCCCGGCGGTGGCTGGGGGAGCGGAACCGCGAGCCTATGATGTGGAGACCGGCTGATGCCGGTGGACGGGAGGCTCCGATGGCGGTATCCGAGGGCGACCCCGTGAAGGCGGACCTGCTGTGGATCGCGGACGACTTCCGGAACATCGTGTCCAGCGCCCGCAGCGACGAACTGGACCTGCCCTCCAACGGAACGCGGTGGACCAACAGGCAGCTGCTCTTCCACATGGCCCTGGGACAGAACATCGCACTGGCGGGAATACCGCTCCTGGGCCTGTTCTCCCGCCTGCCGCCGCCCGCCCCCCGGTACTGGAGCAAGCTCCTCGACTCCTGCGCACGTCCCTACAACTGGGTGAACTGGGCCGGGAGTGCTGCCGGTGGACAGGTCCTGAAGCCGGAGCGCATGCGTGGAATGATGGACCGGACCACGCGGATCACGGTCGCCTGGTATGACCACGCGGACAACAAAGCGCTGGGCCGCGGCATGACCATGCCCATCCGCTGGGACCCGTACTTCCTGCCCTGGATGAGCCGCCGGGACATCCTCGAATGGGCGCCCAAGCATTACCGCCACCACCGCGCACAACTCAGCCTGACCACGCTGCCGTCCCTGCCCCCAAGCAAGTCCCCTCCCAACTAGGCGCCGCCCAGGTTGGCCTGGCTCACGGGGCGGACGGGTCCCCGTCATTGATACCGATGGAACGGCCGCGGGCAAAATGGGCGTTCGCGATGTCATTGACCTCGCGAAGACTCTTCCGCGGGTAGGCCAGCCGGATCCATTCGTAGTCCCACTCCTGCATGTCCCGTACGCGGCCGGCCCGCTTAACAGCGCGCATATGGGCCGCGAGGTCATCCCCGCCGAGGACCTGGCGCGGCGGAGCCATGACGGGTTGCGGCTTGGGCGGCGGCACCCTGGCCGGACGTGGTGGGGCCTTGGCTGTGTGCACGAGTGCCACGGTCAGCGCCACCACGCCCGCGGCAATCAGGAGGACCCACCAGTACTGAATGATGAGGGCAATGACGATGAGGGCGAAGAACGGGGCACACCCGAGGGTGCCGCCGCCCTTGCTGCGTGAACGACGCCGTTTTGCTGCCATGGTGCGGTATCCAACTTGTCTCGACATGTTGACGGAACAAGTCCACTCTCGCACCGGGTTCGCGCCGTGTCATGAGTATTTAGTACCCAGCTGGGTCAGTCGGTGATGTCGGTGCCGGTGCTCAGCTCCTGCCACTGCTCCAGTTCCGCGCGCTGGGCGTCGGCCACCTTACCGAAGGCACCGAAAGCGTCCGTGCCCAGGACCAGCAGGCCCGGCGGGTTGGGGGATTGGACGACGGCGATGATCGCCCGGGCTGCCTTGTCCGGGTCGCCGGGCTGGTTGCCATGCGCGGTGTCGTGTTCCTTGCGGCGCTTGCCGGCCGTGTCCGCGTAGTCGTCGATCGGCGTCGCTGACTGGGTGAGCGAGCGGCCCGCGAAGTCGGTCCGGAAGCCGCCGGGTTCGATGGCCGTGACGTTGATGCCCAGCGGCTTCAGCTCGTTGCGCAGCGACCCGGACATGCCCTCCAGCGCCGCCTTGGTGGCCGCGTAATAGCCCGAGCCCGGCGGCGTGATCCGGGCGCCGATGGAGGAAATGTTCAGGATGCAGCCCGCCTTGTTGGCGCGCATGCCCGGCAAAACTGCCTTGATCATGTCCACCGCCCCGAAAAAGTTCGTGTCGAACAGCCGCCGGATGTCGCCGTCGTCCGCTTCCTCCACGGCGGCGCGGTAGCCGTAGCCGGCGTTGTTGACCAGCACGTCGATGCTGCCGAACTTCTCCTCCGCCTGCTTCACCGCCGCGCCGATCTGCGCCTTGTCGGTGACGTCCAGGGGGAGCGCCAGTGCGGTGTCCGGAAAGCCGGCGGTGATGTCCTGCAGCGTTTCCACCTTCCGGGCGGTGACGACGGCGTTGTGCCCGGACGCGAGCACGGCTTCGGCCAGTGCCCGGCCAAGTCCGGTGGAGCAGCCGGTGATGAGCCACGTTGACATGGGTGTTCCTTTCATAAGGGGATGGGGAAATAAGGTGCGGCCCGGGGCTTAAGCCCGATGCCGCCGTCGTGCCTGGGCGGTGAGTTCGTGGGCGCCGTAGCTGTTGTCGTCAGGGTTGACGGTGACGCCGGGGGCCACCAGTTCGTCGACGCGGTCCAGCACTTCATGGCCCAGCTTGGTGTCGGCGGCCGGCAGGTAGGACTCCAGCTGCTCCATGGTGCGCGGGCCCACGATGGCCGATGTGACGCCGGGATGGTTGATCACGAACGCGATGGCCAGCTCAATCATGGTCACGCCGGCCCATTCGGCCACCTGGGCCAGCTCCTCCACGATGTCCAGCTTGCGCTGGTTGGCGGGCTGGGCCATGTCGAACCGGGCACTCGGCCGCGCCGAAGAGGTGGGCCTGGACGCTGAGTCCTTCCGCCACCGCCCGGAGAGCCAGCCGCCGGCCAGCGGGCTGTAGGTCAGGGTGCCCATCCCGTGCCGCTGCACCGTGGGAAGCACGTCCTCCTCGATGCCGCGGGTCAGGATGGAATAGGGCGGCTGTTCGGTGACGAACCGCTCCAGGTTCCGTTCCCGGGACGCCCACTGCGCCTCCACGATCTGCGAGCCGGAGTAGGACGAGGAGCCGAGGTAGCGGACCTTGCCCTGCCGGACTAGATCGGTGAGGGCGCCCAGGCTCTCCTCCACGTCCATGTCCGGGCTGGGCCGGTGCACCTGGTAGAGGTCGATGTGGTCCGTGTTCAGCCGGCGCAGCGAGTCCTCCACCGCGCGCAAGATCCAGCGGCGTGAGCCGCCGCGCTGGTTGGGGTCTTTCTCGTCCATGGGCATGAAGAACTTGGTGGCCAGGAAGACGTCGTCGCGCCTTCCCTGCAGTGCCTCCCCGACGATCTCTTCCGAAACGCCGCCGGAGTAGACGTCCGCGGTGTCGATGAAGTTGATGCCGGCGTCCAGGGCGCGGTGGATGATGCGGGCGGCGTCGGCGCGGTCATTGTTGCCCCACGGGCCGAACATCATCGCGCCGAGGCAGAGGGGGCTGACCTGCACACCGGTGCGGCCGAGCGGGCGGTATTCCATGCTGGTTCCTTGTCTCTAGGAGGCGGTTCTAGGCTTCGGGGATGACCATGGCGAACCGCTCGGGGCGGGCCACATCCGGGTCCGGGCCGCTGCGGACGTTGGTGTCCAGGGCGTCGATGGCGGCGAGTTCGGCCGCGGAAAGCTCGAAGTCGAACACGGCGAAGTTCTCCGCAATGCGTGCCGGATTGGTGGACTTGGGGATGGCCGAGCGGCCCTGCTGCAGGTGCCAGCGGAGCATCACCTGCGCGGCGGTCTTGCCGTGGGCCTGCGCGACGGCGGCAATCGCCGGGTCGCGCATGACGTTCTTCCGGTTCTCGCCCCACCCCGGGTAGAACGTGATGCCGCCGATCGGGGACCACGCCTGGGTGAGGATGCCATGCTCGGCATCGGCCACCTGGACGTTCCGCTGGGCGAAGTACGGGTGCAGCTCGATCTGGTTCACGGCCGGAACCACGGACGTTTCCTCCAGCAGTTGCGTGAGGTGGTGCGGCAGAAAGTTGCTGACGCCGATAGCTCGCACCCTTCCGTCCTTGAGCAGGGTCTCCAGGGCCTTGTAGGCGGCGATGGTCTTTTCGAACCGGTCCGGGGCAGGCTGGTGCAGGATGAGCAGGTCCAGCTGATCCACGCCCAGCTTGCCGGCCGACTTGTCCCAAGCGTGCAGTGCCTCGTCGTAGCCGTAGTCGCTGACCCACACCTTCGTCTCGATGAACACCTCGGAACGGTCCAGGCCGGAGCGGCGGATTCCTTCGCCCACCTCCCGCTCGTTGCCGTACGCGGCGGCGGTGTCGATGTGCCGGTAGCCCACCTCCAGCGCTGTCTGGACGGCCGCCGTCGTCTCTTCCGGGGGACTTTGGAAGACGCCCAGGCCGAGCGCGGGCATTGTGGTTCCGTTGTTGAGCGTGAGTTCCATAACCATGCTCATCACGCTATTCGGGTATGGAGGTTTGTGGGAGGGACTGCCAGTCCCTCCCTCGCTGCAGGTCCGGCGCGTAGCGTGGGGGCCATGACCAACAGCGACGACGTCCGGAAGTTCCTGACCTCCCGGCGTTCCCGGCTCACGCCCGAGGAGGCCGGGCTGCCCGCGTACGGCGGCAACCGGCGGGTGGCCGGCCTGCGCCGGGAGGAGGTGGCCATGCTCGCCGGGATGAGCGTCGACTACTACATCCGGCTGGAGCGCGGGAACCTGTCCGGCGCTTCGGACAGCGTCCTGGAGGCGCTGGCCCGCGCCTTGCAGTTGGACGACGCCGAGACGGCCCACCTTTTCGATCTGGCCCGTGCATCCACCGCCGCGCCGCGGGTGCGGCGGAGGCGGAGCCCGCAGGCGGTCCGGCCCAGCGTGCAGCGGGTGATCGATGCGATCACCGCGGCGCCGGCCTGGGTCCGCAACGACCGCGGCGACGTCCTGGCGTCCAATGAGCTGGGCCGGGCCCTCTACCTGGACATGATGGCCGACGGCGGGACCCCGCCCAACAGCGCACGCTTCACTTTCCTAAGCCCCAAGTCGCGGGAGTTTTTCGTCGACTGGGAGCGCGCGGCGGACGACATTGTTGCTGTTTTGCGGTCCACGGCCGGGAAGAACCCGTACGACAAGGACCTCTCGGACCTGATCGGCGAGCTCTCCACACGCAGCGAGGAATTCCGCACCCGCTGGGCGCGGCACGATGTGAAGTACCACCGCGCCGGCCGGAAACGGCTTCACCATTCGATCGTGGGGGACCTGGACCTGACCTATGAGGCGCTGGAGCTCCCCGCCGATCCCGGGCTGCGGATCAACATCTACACGGCCGAGCCCGGCTCGCCGTCCGAGGACGCGCTGAAGGTCCTGGCCAGCTGGGCGGCCACGCAGGGCAGCATCACCGAGGCCGCCGCCCAGAACATCAGCTAAGCCAGCCCCAATGCAGCAGCTACATCCGGCCGGAAGCCAGGTCTGCATCCACGTTCGGATCCGTGCTGCTGCTTTCCTGGGAAGTGAGTGACGGCGGCGGCTCTTTCTTTGACGCCTGCATGGAGCGCCACACCGCTGCCCCGCCTGCCAGGGCCATGAGCGCGCCGATCCACCACAACATCCTGCCCGCCCGCCGGGGAGCCTGGGCCGGGGCAGCTTTCGGTCCCACCCGCCTCAACCGTTCCTGGACCCGGGGAGTATAGGTTTCCACGCCGCCGGCAAGCTCGTCCGCCAGGCGGCGCAGGAGCACCTGAAGGCGCGGGGAAGCGGTCTCAATGCCGGTATCCAGTCCTGCCACCGCTCTCTGGACCGCAGCCTGTACGCCGGGGGTGGCCCATTCCCTGCCCCTGGCCAGCTGATGCATGAGGTTCTCGGAAAGACGGTGGGCGTGCTCGGTCTCGGTGAGTGGTTCTGCTGTGCGCATGGATGTCTCCTTTGAGCGATGGATGACCACAGCGTACGGCCTGCACAAACGTGGAGAAAGGGTCTTTTGGAACTAGGAAGTCAGCGGCCGCGCGGAACCGGCTGCGGCTGCATAAAGGGCAGGGGGTGGAGAGCTGGCGGCGGCTGGGGGTAGGCGTTCACGGTCTCAGGAGAACACCTTCGCCGCCACCTCTCGTGACGAGCCTACGGTCTGCACCTGCCCCGCCGCCCCCGTATTGAGTACGCGTTTCTCAGAGCCCGGATACCCGCCCCTAACGTCTAGGACCGCTGCGCAGCCGCCGGTTCAACAGTGGCCCGCGAAAACGGCCGCCGCTTCAGCCACCGTTCCGCCAGGCCCATGACCCGGGTGGCCGCAGCCCAGTAGAGGACGCCGCAGGCCAGGGATGCCAGCACGGCCAGGCCCTTGTCCAAGGGGTTGTCGGAATCAAACAGCGGGTACACCAGCCAGTGCGTGACGTAGATGTACAGCGACGCGCTCGCCAGCAGCGCCGTGACCCGGTGAAGCCCGCGCGGCACCCGCAGCGTGGGCAGCCACAGCAGGATGAGGCACCCCGCAAGGATGGTGCCGCTGCGGTACGGATTGTCGAAGGACGCCGGCACCGCCAGGATGGCAAGAACCGTCACGGCCCACCTCTGCCACAAGGTGCGGGAGGTGGCGGCCGCCCACCCCAGCCCGAACAGCCACAGCACCGGTCCCTGGCCCGGATAACGGCTCTCCACCAGGCCAAAGAGCAGGGGCAGGTCCACGACCACCAGGGCCATGCCGAACGCCCATGGCCAGCGCCGCACCAGCCGGTCAACGGCCGGTACCGCCAGCACCAGGGCCAGCCCGGTCAGGATGTGGACCAGGACCTCCACGAACCAGAACCGCGAGTAATCGCTCCACCCCTCCGGCCCCACCAGCGCGTTCAGCAGGAACACGTTGTGGAGCGCGTACTTGTCCGTCACGGCGAACGCGAGCGCAATCACCGCAACGGAGGGCACCACGATCCGCGCAATGCTGCGCAGGTGCCGCCGGAACCGTTCCATGCGGTTCCCGGTCAGCTGGAAGCGGGCGAAGTTGTAGCCTGCCACCGCCATCAGCACGTGCGCGGTGCCCTGCCAGTGGAAGAACCCGATGTGCGTGGAGACGATCGCGATGATGGCCACCGCGCGCAGCACAATCCCCGTCTCCATCGGCGCGAAGAGCCGGCGGCGGACGCGGCGCGCCGGAGTGCCGGCACCGTCCCGGGACGGCGCAGCTTTCCCGGAAGGCTCGACGGCGGCATCCGCCACGTGCGGCGCAGGCGTGAGTTCGCAGACCGGCATCAGGTGCCAGCCTTCGGGAATGTAACCGAGCGCGCGCTCCAGCCGGACGGACGCCGCCACGTAGGACAGCGAGTCGCCGCCCAGGGACACGAACGAATCGGTTCCGGCGACGTCATCCACCTCCAGCACCTCGGCGAAGATGCGCCGCACGTCAGTGGAACCTGCGTCCGGGACCTCGGCCGGTCCGCCGTCGTCCTCTTCTCCTGCACAGGCGAGGGCGGCGACCGCGGGATAGTCCGGCTTCCCGTTGCCCAGGCGGGGGATGGCCTCCACTGGGTAGAGTTCGACGGCGGCGCGGGGCAGGCCCAGGTCCTGGGCGAGGGTTTTGGCGATCAGGGCCAGGTCGTGGTCGCCTTCGACGGCGGCCACCACGGCGTCATCGGAGCCTGCGGCGGCCGCGGCCACCCCGAGGTCCGCCAGCAGCCGCTCCACCTGGCCCAGATCCACGCGGAGCCCCACGATCTTCACGAACCTGCTGCGCCTGCCCACAATTTCATAAAGCCCGTCAGGACCAACCCGGGCCAGGTCGCCCGTGCGGAGCTCGGTGACCATCCGCCCCAGGCTCAGGTCCTCCGGCCGATCGGCGTAGCCCAGCATCACGTTGGGCCCGGAATACACCAGCTCGGCGGCGTCCAGGCCGGGCACGGGCTCAAGCCGGAAGGACCCGCCCGGGATCGGCACGCCGATGGCCTGCGGATTCTGCAATGCCTGGTCCGGCGGCAGGTAGGCCATGCGGGCGGTGGCCTCGGTCTGCCCGTACATGACGAACAGGTCCCACCCCTGGCGCCGGCCCTGTTCGGCGTAGGAGCGCACGCGGTCCGGGGCGAGCCGCCCGCCGGCCTGGGTGATGTACCGCAGGCTCGGCACGTCCATGTCCTGAAAGCCCACGCGGTCCAGGAGGTCGAAGGTGTAGGGCACTGCCGCGAAGGAGGTCACGTGTTCGGTGCGGACCAGGTCCCAGAAGCACGGGTCCACCACCGAGAGGTCCGTCAGCGCCAGGGACGCGCCGGCCAGGAGGTGGCTGTTGACCACGCTCATCCCGTAGCAGTAGGAGAGGGGGAGCGTGGTGGCCGCCTTGTCAGAGGGGCGCAGCTGCAGGTACTCGGCGATCGCGGCGGCGTTGGCCTGGATGCTGTCCGCGGAAAGGCGCACCAGTTTGGGCGACCCCGTGGATCCCGACGTGCTGAGCAGCAGCGCGAGTTCCGGGTGGAGTTCGTGGCGGGCCTGGTCACGCCGGACGTCCAGGACCGCTTCACTGCCCGACGCGCGGACAACCACGTCCGGCTCATAGGCCGCCAGCAGCGCGTCCCCGGCGGAGCCGCCGCCAGTGGGCAGGATCAGCAGCGGGTTCCCGGCGGACAGGACAGCCAGGTAGGCCACCAGCGCCGGCAGCGTGTTCCCGGCCTCCAGCGCGACGAGCCGCCGGCCGGGCCCGAACGCGCGGGCCATGTCCTCCACCTGCCCCGCCAGTTCCCGGTAACTCAGGGACCGGCCCGGGGTGCTGACAGCCACGCGGTCGCCGAAGCGCGCCAGATCGGCGGCAAACGGAACTCCGGCGAGCTTTGTCTCTAACGTCACCGGAGCACTTTAGAAGGTAAACCTAACCTAACTCAAATGGATGTATAGGCATCCTGGCACGAAAAAGGTGCGCCCCGTTCGCTGAGCGCACCCTTTTCGATTCCCCTCGCACCGGATCCCCATCCGACTGCACTTATTGTAAGCATGCTTAGTAACGTGAATGCAAGCCCATCCGCTTTCCCTTTCCCAACAAGGCCAGCAACAACAGAGCGCAACGGCTTTCACAGGCGCTGCGCTCCGTAGTCGTTCAGGCAAAGGGTTTAGCCCCCTGCCCCGATGGATTCTCCTAGGTCTGGATCAGCGCACGGGCGGGGCTGCCGGATTGGTGTAGCTGAAGGAACCCGGGAGGCTGATGCTTGCATCCGAGGTGCTGTCCGTGATGACCACGTTGCTGTACGTGACGCCCACGAAAGTCACATCCTGGCCTGGAGGGCAGCTGAAGCCGAGTTCCTGAGCGGTGGGCGGGGTCAGGGTTATGGTGCCGACGATGTTGCCGTTCTTGTCCGCCTCGAACGGCTCGGTCTTGCTGATCTCGGTCTTGAATGTGGACTTGTTCGATGCTGCGGGGTTCTTCCCGCCGTTGTTCACGCACTCGTACGTCGTCGCAGCGTTCGCTGTGGCCGTAACCGTCTCGACAGCGCCTGATGCCAGGCCGGTTTCCTTGAAATGGACTACGAGGCTGGAGCCCGACAGGGATGCGCCGGTAGCGTTTTTGATGAAGTGTGCGTTGCCGTTGGCCGCCTGTGACGGCGAAGCAAACAGCAGCAGCCCGGCGAGAACGGCTACCAGCAAGGTAAAGACTTTTTTGATTGACATTGGGGTAACTCTCTAAGCGAATAATGCACATTGAGATCCGCTCGCCCCAGCGCTTAAGCGGCACGCACACCATGCCGAGGCACGGCATGCTTCATGGAGAACCTCCAAGTTTCTCCGTACGCCCCCAAGAAAAACCGTACGTCCGGGCATGACAAAAAGACATATTCGCCAATTGAATTAGGTAGACCGGACATTGTTAGGTAGGCCGTATTGCTGCGGGAGCCCCCGGGACACAGGTTGGGTAGGAAGCACGACGGCGGCCCGCGCCACAAGGAGCGGACCGCCGGGTGATGCAGGTGGAGGCTAAGCCGTGGTCAGCACGGTCTTGAGCCAGCCTTCCTCGCGCCGGTCGAAGTTCAGGTAGGCGTCCACCACGTCGCTAATGGGTTCGTGCTGGGTGATGAACCGGGTGGGGTCAAAGACGCCGGAGGCCACGAGGTCCACCAGGGGCGGCGTGACGGACCGGTGGTCGCAGTTGCCCATCCGGATGGTTAGGTTCTTGTTCATGGCCTGGCCGATCGGGTAGGTCGTCATGGTCGGGCTGTACACCCCAATAATTCCGATCCGCCCGTACTTCCGCACCGTCTCCACGCTCCACTGGGACACCTGTGACGGGGCGTTGCCCGGCACCCAGTTATCGCCCTGGACATTCGTCTTCGGGGCCACCTCGGACACCTCCTGCGCGAACTGCTCCGCCTGCTCCTCGCCCTTGGCTGCCGCGGGCCCGGCCCAGGGGCGCTGCGCATCCACGCCCACGGCGTCAATCACCGCGTCCACGCCGATGCCCAGCGTCGCTTCCTGCAGCGCCTCCACCGGGTCCTCGCTGTTGAAGTTGATGACGTCCGCGTTCTGGTCCAGCGCCTGCACCAGCCGCGTCTCGATCCCGTCGATCGCGAACACCCGGGACGCCCCCTGCCGGAACGCCGACGCGATGGCCAGCTGCCCCACAATGCCTGCCCCATAGACGGCCACGGTGTCACCGCGTTGGATGCCGGCCAGCTGCGCGCCGAACCATGCGGTGGGGAAGATGTCCGAGAGCAGGATGGCCTGTTCGTCGCTGACATTGTCCGGCAGCGATGTCAGGGTGTTCGACGCCCAAGGGATGCGCGCATACTCGGCCTGCAGGCCATTGATGGGCCCGGTGGTCTCGGGTCCGCCGAAGAAGCAGGTCCCCGCTTGCGGCCCGTTCGGGTTGGCGGTGTCGCACTGCGCCGTATGCCCGGCCCGGCACTGCCAGCACACGCCGCAGGACATGGTGGAGGACACGATCACGCGGTCCCCGGGGGCGAACCGGCGCACGGCCTTGCCCACGGCGGTAACCTCGCCCACGGCCTCGTGCCCCAGGATGGTGCCTTCCTTCATGCCGGACATCGTGCCGCGGATGAAGTGCAGGTCCGTGCCGCAGATGGCGCTGCGGGTGATGCGGACAATCGCGTCGTTCGGGTCCAGGATGGCCGGGTCATCAACGGTGTCCAGGCGGATATCGCCTTCACCGTGCCATACGAGAGCTTTCATGATGGGACTCCTTTACGGTTTCACGCCGCCGGTTGGGGTTCTGGTCATCAGGCACAGGAGGTGCCCAGCTGCAAGATAGTAAGCCTACTGCCTATTTTGCAGCGGGGCGAGGGTTTGCGGGGAGTTCACGACGGCGGCTGGGTCCCGGTGGTGAAAGCTGAGGTTCTGGTCCACGTGCAACTCTGTCGTGGTTTCGCCGGGCGCGGGCGGCACAGTGAGGAGTTACGGATGTTCCACCCAGCAAGCCAGAATGGTGGTGGAAAGCTGGTAGGCGAGTGCGTTGCGAGTGATGCCGTCCGGCCCCAACGTGGCCGGGAGGCGTGACGCGTCTACGTGCAGCACGAAGCTGTCTTTTTGGAAAACGGCGGATCCGTCGGCGGTTTCATAGGCTGGAAAACCGAGGTTCGCGAGGCCTTCGATGGGTGACGCTTCCTTTGCGAGGGCCTGCATGGCGGTGAAGTATTTGAGTGCTGACGCCTTGTCCGCTGCCTCCTGTACGGAGATGACCAGCGCTCCCTCGGCCAGGTGGTAGGTGCAGGTGAAGGTGCTGTCCGCCCAGGCATCGACCGTGTGCGGGTCGGAGTTCAGCTTCAGGATGGACCGCAGCCTCTCCTTCGGCTGGTCTCCGCAGACCATCAGGGCGGCGGAACTCGGCCCCGCCGCCGTCGAGCCAGCGGATGCGGATCCCTGGCCATGATGCCCGCCGCCTGCGTGACCGGGTGCCGATGTTGCGGCAGGCGGGGCTGGCGTCGAAACATCCAACGGTGCGGTCACCGATCCTGCGGCTGCAGCGCATCCCGCAAGCAGCAGGGACGTGATGCCAATTGCGGCCAAAGTGCTTTTTCGGTTCTTCATGTCCAGTCCATTCGCACCACTGCCCGCTCCCGGAAGGAGCAGCAGTTTCGGTTGTCAGGCCTTGAGCTTGGCGTAGATGACGTAGTTGTCGTCGAAGAGCCCGGTGGCGGGGTCGTAGCCGTCGCAGGTGATGAGCCGGAGTTCCGCTCCGGCCGTGTTGCCGTACACCTCAAGGGTGGGAAATTCGTTTTTGGAATAGAGGGCGCCGCGCTCAACCGTGAACACGGCGATGCTGCCGTCGGTTCGCGAAACGGTGATCTCGGCACCGGGGCTGAGCTTGCGGAGGTCCGCGAATACACCCCTGTGGCCCCCGAGGGCGTTGACGTGGCCCAGCATCACTGAGGGGCCGCGTTCACCGGGGGTCGGGGAGCCGCTGTACCAGCTGGCCGGAGCGCCGTTGCCGATGTCCTCAGGCACTTTGAGTGAGCCGTTGTCCTCCAGTCCCAGGTGAAGAAGGTCCGTCCGGACCCCGATCGAGTCAATGCTCAGGGTCACGGGAGTCGAAGCGCCAAGCACGGCCTGGGGCTGCGGCGTAGACGGAACTGCTACTGCTGCAGCAGGCGGCGCCGGGGGCTCAGCCGAAGGCGTGGCCGGGGCGGAAGCCAGCGGTGAGGCGGAGGCTGAAGGGGAAGGTCCGTCGTCGGGCGTTGTAGCCTGCCCTGCGGCGCAACCGGCAAGGGAAAGCGCGAGCAGAACCCCGGCCACCGTGGAGGCCCCGAGACCTCCGCGGCGGCCGGGATTCCTGGATGTCACAGAATTATCCGTTCAGCTCTGGCTTAGGCTGCCGCGTTGCGGCGGCGTACGGCGTAGGCTCCACCGGCGAGGGCCACCAGGGCCAGACCGCCGCCAATGGCGAGGGCTCCGGTATCGGTGCCGGTTTCAGTAGGGAGGCCGGTGTTGGCGCCGCCCGCAGGCATCTTCATCTGACCGGCCGTAAGAGTCCCGCACAGGGCAGGGGACGTAGCGGCCAGCGGCAGGGAGGGGACCAGATCGCTCTTGGCGGCCTGGCCTGCGGCGCTGAGGGTGGCCGGATCAAGGCCGTGGACAACAACCACTGCCGTGCCGGATTCCAGGGCTGCCTTTGTTTCGGCGTTCAGTTCGAAGGTGCGGTCCACTGTGTAGGAAGCCCCCTGTCCTGCAACCTTCAGGTCAAGGCCTGCTGCGGGGCTGGTGTCGCCACTGGTGGAGAGGGTAGTGACGATGCCACCGTAGGACGGTGCGCCTTCGGTGGTAGAGACAACCTTGTCGCCGTCCTTGTCAGCTGAAGGGTCCGGGCAGGCGCCCTTGGCCCCGCCATGGATGTGCTGGACGTGAGGGTACGGGGCGTCCATGAAGGTGGCGGGCATGCCCGAGACCTTGAGGACGACGTGTGCCTGGTTGCCGGTGACATCAAGGGTGACCGTACCGGAGCCTTGGCTGCCGTTGATCTGCTTCAGGGTGGACTGGTAGGAGCCGTCTGCAGCCATTGCAGGGGAACCGGACAGGGCAAGAGCGGCGAGGGCAAGGGTGGGCACTGCCATAAAGCGAAGTGACTTATTCATTGGGAAAATCTCCTCATACACGTCCGTGTGATGTTGGCCGTCCCCAGGGAGGAGACACCGGTACTTCGCAGCGCATCAAACAACGGATGGGTGGGGAGGTGGCCTAATTCACTTCTTCCACGTTGCGGGCCTGGTCCTTCGCAGCAGACTGCCTGCCCCGCGGACGCTGTTCTGCCATCCCGCTCGCACAGATGTGCGCTCAGTTGGCCACGGTGAACGGAACGACGGTCACCCCGGAGTTGGTGGACCCCAGCTTGTCGTCCCGACATGACGTCCGCAGGTGCAGCTTATGGACGCCGTTGGCCAGGGTGCGGGTGTCGATCGAGACGGGATCGGCTCCGTAAGGGCCTGCAGCGTCCCACAGGACCATTCCGGGGTTGGCCGGAACGGCGTGGAAATCCGGGTCGATGGAGATGAACGAATGGGTCGCCGGGCGCGAGCCGTCGCCGTGGGAGGCTAGGTCCGCCAGGGGAGACCAGATGCCCGAGACCGGGCCGTCGGGAAGGGGAGCAGTCCGGAGCGAGGCCTCGCAGTACCCGGCGTGCGTGTACCAGCCCTTGCCCCGCAGGAACGCATCCCTGGACACGTCGGACTCCGACTTGCCGTTCTGGATGTTGACCTGCCAGTTGAAGTTGGTCCGCATCTCGTTGCCGTCGGGCTCCTGGACGAACCCGCGGAAGCGGACCTCCTGCAGGCCCGAATGGTTGAACGCCGAAATTGGCCACGAGAAGGTCAGCCAGCGCTGGCAAGTCCCGGTGCACGTAAAGTCTCCGGTGCCGGAGCCGGCCGGGCCGGGGCAGCTGAAGTCCGGCGCCGAGGCCCGCAGGTAGCACTTCTGTACGGTGGTTTCCCTGTCGGCGGTCTTGAACACCATCGCCACGTAATCGGCTGTCCCCGGGTTGTCGTGGAGGGTCATCCGGACATTCACGGTGACATTACCCGAACTGATCGTTTCGCGTTCCGGGATGCACGCCCCCATATGGGCATGGCCGGTGTTGGTGATTGAGTTGTTGGCCTGGTCGGTGTCCGGCATCCACCACGACTGGGTGTCCACGAACTGCCGGGTCTCCTGGTACACCGTGCCGTCGGCGGGAGGTGCCCCGATGCACAGCCCGGCCGCAGCCCTGGCGGTGCCGGAGCCGAGTGCGGGCATAACGGTGCAGGCCAGCACAACAGCAAATATGAGTGCAAGGAAACGTCTCATGCCCATTCATCCGCCGGTGTCTGTTGATTCGGGAATGCTGCGAGTGCGCTGTGGCTGTCGCCGGCGTTCGAAACGCCGGACCGTGAGGATTCGCGTAAATGCCCAACTGGGGCCCGGTCAGTATATGACGGGCGTGAGACGGCAGACCAGAGTGGCTGGGTGTATTACGACGGCGGCGCGCACCTGCCGCGAGACGTGACGGACCTGGGATCCTCGTTTATGCCTGAGCGCGGATGAGAGGCAGCGCACTCTGTGCGCGTGGAAACTTCATTCGGTATCTGGCCCGGAGGCTCGTAATTTATATCCCCAGTACCCGCTTCAGGGCACTAGAAAGGGGACGCGTGAACCTCCCGCTGCCCCGCTTGGAAATCCCGGACTTAGACCCTATTGGAAGAAGCTGGTTCAGAGTCTCCCCGAGAATCTCAACCTCCACTCCATGCAGGAGGGGGATGTCGTGGATGAATGCCTCCAGCTCGAAGGCATCCGCTCTTCCTCCGTTGGAGCGGTACTGATGCCAGAGATCCTCAACGGAAAGGTCGCCTGACTCGATTAAGGTCAGTGCTGCTGGGCGAGGATCGGAATAGATCATGTCGGCCTCCCGGAAGGCATCTGCCGAACGCTTGATCCGCTGCCCTTCATGTCGCCAGTTGGGGGTGCGCATCATGCGCTCTTCTGCGTGAGTCTTATGAAGAGCTGAGCCCTTCAGTTTCTGCTTTCGCTCGGTTCTGCAGCGCACGCCTCAGAATGATCGCCAGACTGGTCGCGCAGACGATGTCCAGGCCTATGCCTGCTGCCACGAAAAAGATGTCATCCCCCGTCCAGCCTTCCTGCACCGACCACCGCAGGGTTGGAATTGACATGCATAGGCCGAGGATTAAGCCGTACCAGGGCAGAATCCAGCCCTCGTGACCGGCAGACGATGTAGTGCTCATGCTTCCACCTTCCCAAGGGCGTCACGCAGGATCTGGACCGGCGAGGCGGGTGGCTGCGGAAGGAGCCACCCGCCTCGTTCAGCAACTGGGGAGTCAAAGCCAGCGGCCGAATTTTGGGTTACAGACCAAGCAGCCGGTTCAGCAGGGTTCCCAAGCCGCTCAGGTTGTTGCCGTCCAGCAGGCCCGCCACCGCGCATAGCAGGTTGCCGAGCAGGTTACCCGAGCCAGGCTGCGCCGTGATGTTAAGGACCACCTGGTTCAAATCGACAACCAGGCCCAGCACATTCAGATGCAGCGGGCCAAGGACCAGGTTCAGGATGTCGCAGGCAGGCTGATTCGCAGTCGCGGATTGAACTGTGGTTGTGATTGTCTTGTTGACATCTTCAGTGGCTTGGTCGCTCAGTCGCGTTGCCGTTCCCACCAGCTGTCCGGTCACCTGTAGAGCGCCGTTCACAACCTTGAAGGAAGTCGGAGTAAATGATCCGGTAAAGCTACCCACCGTGGTTCCCGTGGCGTCAATGAGCGGCAGATTTGTAATTGTCCCGGTTGCAGAGGCCAGCTGTTGCGCTTGGGTGACCGCGGTAGGCGCTGCCGGCGCGGCGGCCGAAGAAGGTGCCGCGACGCCGAAGAGCATGGCGCCGGATAGGGCAATAGTGGTGGCTGATGCCATAAGTCGTGTTCGCATCTCAGGTGTTCCTTTCAGCGCCATCCATTGGCGCATGAACCCCCGGTGCCCCGCCCCCAAAGCTGGAACTCCGGCGGAACTATTGATTGCTGGTTGTGAGGCCCTCTGTTGGACCCCGGCTGGCATTGTGACTTGAATCACTACCCTGCCAGCACTCCCAAAATATTAGTAAGTATGCTGAGTAGTCAACCCCGCGGCAGAAATAAAGTGCCTTGAAAAACTTCGTTTCAAGACATTCTTCTGCTCCCGGAACGCGGGTACTTGCCCCTGGAAGCCAGTTCCCGGAGACCATCTACGCTCGGAAAGTGGCCGTGCCTGATGGCGCGTCGCGGGAAGAGGCCCCAGAGCTGAGCGGGCGTTGCGGGAAGGGGCGCCAGAGGTGAGCGGGCGTTGGAGGGGCCAGATCACATAACCGGTGCTTCGCCGCATAACCGGTGCGGGCCGGCGCCGGTTATGCGGTGCAGGGCCGGTCGTGCGACGGAAGCGCCAAGAAGGGGCAACGCTTGACGGGGTCCGCCGCTCCCGCATATCCTGAACGAACGGTCGGTAAATAATTCGGCACGTCCCAGACGGTCTTTGCATAGGAGCAACCATGGCAGCGCAGAACCTGCAGTCAGTGCCCGCTGAGCTAACCCCGGAAGAAGAAGCCGCAGGCCAGGCCCACTTCGACCGCATCATCGCCGAGGACTCGCGCATCGAGCCCCGCGACTGGATGCCCGCGGCCTACCGCAAGACCCTCCTGCGCCAGGTTTCCCAGCACGCGCACTCCGAGATCATCGGCATGCAGCCGGAAGCCAACTGGATCTCCCGCGCCCCCAGCCTCAAGCGCAAGGCCATCCTCATGGCCAAGGTCCAGGACGAGGCCGGCCACGGCCTCTACCTCTACTCGGCCGCCGAGACCCTGGGCCAGTCCCGGGACAAGATGATGGACGACCTCATCGCCGGCAAGGCCCGCTACTCCAGCATCTTCAACTACCCGGCACTGACCTGGGCGGACATGGGCGCCATCGGCTGGCTGGTGGACGGCGCAGCCATCTGCAACCAGGTCCCGCTGTGCCGCGCCTCCTACGGCCCCTACGGCCGGGCCATGGTGCGCATCTGCAAGGAAGAGTCCTTCCACCAGCGCCAGGGCTTCGAGATCCTCCTTGAACTCTCCAACGGCACTCCCGAGCAGAAGCAAATGGCCCAGGACGCCGTGAACCGCTGGTACGCCCCGGCCCTGATGATGTTCGGCCCGCCGGACGACGATTCTCCCAACTCCAAGCAGTCCATGGCCTGGAACATCAAGCGGTTCAGCAATGACGAGCTCCGCAGCCGCTTCGTGGGCATGATGGTGGAGCAGGTCAGGGTCCTGGGCCTCACCCTCCCGGATGACCAGATCTGCTTCAACGAGGACACGAAGAAGTGGGAGCACGGCCCCCTTGACTGGCACGAGTTCCAGGAAGTCCTGGCCGGCCGCGGTCCCTGCAACGCCCAGCGCCTTGAGCGGCGGAGGGAAGCGCACGACGACGGCGCCTGGGTCCGCGAGGCAGCGGCCGCTTACGCAGCAAAACAGCAGGCAAAAGAGTCAATGACGACGAAGGAATACGCAGCATGAGCCCGCACGGCAACCCGGACGCCCCCGCAAGCGCCGCCACCGAAATCAACCGCGAAGCCCCCAAGGCAAGCCCGGCTCCCCAGGAACACCATGACCGGAGCGCCTGGGGCCTCTGGGAGGTCTTCGTCCGCTCCAGCCGCGGCCTGAGCCACGTCCACGCCGGATCCCTGCACGCCCCGGACGCCGCCATGGCCCTCCGGAACGCGCGGGACCTGTACACCCGCCGCAACGAGGGCGTGTCCATCTGGGTGGTCCCGGCGGACGCCATCGCCGCCAGCGATCCCGACTCCAAGGGCTCCTTCTTCGAATCCCCGCAGGGCAAGGACTACCGGCACGCCACGTACTACACCAAGAGCGAAGGGGTAAAGCACCTGTGAGCACCGCCCACACGAACCCCGAAACCACCACCGGCCACGGCGACATCTCCACCGGCGTGGCCGGCGGCGACTCCAACGCCAGCGCAACAAGAATCACCCCCGGCAACGCCCTGCGCCCGGAGGACATCGCGCTCGAGGTGCGCACCGGCCTGGTAAAGCCGTCGGGAGACATCGCCGAGTACGCACTGCGCCTGGGCGACGACGCCCTCATCCTCGCCCAGCGCCTGGGCCACTGGATCTCCCGCGCCCCCGAGTTGGAGGAGGACATCGCCCTGGGCAACATCGCCCTGGACCAGCTGGGCCACGCCCGCAGCTTCCTCACCTACGCAGGTGCCGCCATGACGAACGACGACGGCTCGGCCAGGTCCGAGGATGACCTGGCCTACTTCCGCCGCGAGCACGAGTTCCGTTCCGTCCAGCTGTTCGAGCAGCCCAACGGTGATTTCGCGGCCACCATCGCCCGCCAGTTCGTGGTGAGCATCTACCAATACCTGCTCTACCGCCGCCTCACCGAATCCACGGATGAAACCCTGGCCGCCATCGCCGCCAAGGCCGTGAAGGAAGTGGACTACCACCGGGACCACAGCGCCCAGTGGGTCCTGCGCCTGGCCGGCGGCACCGAAGAATCACGCAAGCGGATGGTCCACGGCCTGCGGACCATGTGGCCGTACGTGGGCGAACTGTTCCGGGACGATGACCTGACGCAGCGCCTCGCTGAGGCGGGTGCCGCCGTCGCGCCTTCCTCTCTGAAGGAGGACTTTGACCGCCTGGCCGGTGAAATCCTCTCGGAGGCCGAACTTGAGGTTCCGGACGTCCCCGCAGCCCCGGGCGGCGGCCGGCACGGCAAGCACTCCGAACACCTGGGCTACATCCTCGCCGAAATGCAGGTGCTGGCCCGCGAGCATCCCGGAGCCAGCTGGTGACCGAAATGTACATCTCGGACTTCGAAACCCGTGCCCGCACCCCGCAGCAGGACGCGTGGGACATCGCGGCCACCGTCTGCGACCCGGAGATCCCCGTGCTCACCATCGCGGACCTGGGCATCCTGCGCAACGTGGACGTACAAGACGGAAAAGTCACCGTCACCATCACGCCCACCTACTCGGGCTGCCCGGCCATGGACGCCATCCGCGACGACCTCTACACGGCCTTCAAAAAGGAAGGCTACGAGGACGTGCACGTGGACCTGGTCCTGGCCCCGGCCTGGACCACGGACTGGATGACGCAGGCCGGAAAGCAGAAGCTGCAGGAGTACGGCATCGCCCCGCCCAGCGGAAACTCCAGGGCCGGCGGCCACTCCGGCCCCATCCGGCTGAGCCTGGCCGTGAAGTGCCCGCAGTGCAGCAGCCTCAATACCAAGGAACTCACCCGCTTCGGTTCCACGTCCTGCAAGGCGCTGTATGTGTGCCAGGACTGCAAGGAACCGTTCGACTACTTCAAAGTCCTGTAAGGAACCGCCATGCCTGTTGTCCGCCAGACCGCCGCCGAAGAGGCTGAGGTGACCGGCCGCCGTCGTCCGTCCTTCCACACCCTCACCGTGAAGGAGGTGCGCCGGCTCACCGACGATGCCATCGAGGTCAGCTTCCATGTGCCGGCGGAGCTCGCCGGCAGGTTCGACTACCTGCCCGGCCAGTACGTGGCCCTGCGCACCACGCTCCCGGACGAGACCGGTGAGCCCAAGGAAATCCGCCGCAGCTACTCCATCTGCGCGGAGCCGCGCAGCTTCCCGGACGGCACCAGCGAGATCCGCGTGGCCATCAAGAAGGACCTGGGCGGGTTGTTCTCCACGTGGGCCAACGCGGAGCTGAAGGCCGGGGACACGCTCGAGGTGATGAGCCCCATGGGAGCGTTCGTGTCCAAGCACGGCCGTGACGGCGTGGCTGTAGACCAGAACGTCATGAACTCCATGAACCACCCGGAGGAGCTGGCGGGGGAGGCGGGGAACTTCGTGGCCATCGCCGCCGGGTCCGGCATCACCCCGGTGATCGCCATCGCCCGGACGCTGCTGGCCGCCAACCCGGAGACCCGGTTCGACCTGATCTACGCCAACAAGGCCGCCATGGACGTGATGTTCCTGGAGGAGCTGGCGGACCTGAAGGACAAGTACCCGCAGCGGCTGGCCATCCACCACGTGCTTTCGCGCGAGCAGCGGATCGCGCCGCTGCTGAGTGGCCGGATCGATTCGGAGAAGCTGCAGCAGCTGCTGGGCACCGCACTGCACGCGGACGATGTGGACGAATGGTTCCTGTGCGGTCCGTTCGAGCTGGTGCAGCTGTGCCGGGACACCCTGGCCGAGCGCGGGGTGAAGCCGGAGAACGTCCGGTTCGAGCTGTTCACCTCCGGCAAGCCGGACCGCCCGGAGGGCAACGCCGGGCGTCCGGTGGTGGTGGACGAGTCCAAGGAGACGTACAAGATCAGGTTCAAGCTGGACGGCCTGCAGGGCGAGGTGGCCAGCCCCACCCACGCCCGCGAGTCCATTCTCAACGCCGCGCTGCGGGTCCGCCCGGACGTGCCGTTCGCGTGCGCCGGGGGAGTGTGCGGCACCTGCCGAGCCAAGGTGGTCACCGGCAGCGTGACCATGGACGAGAACTACGCGCTGGAGCAGGATGAGCTGGACAAGGGCTACGTCCTGACCTGCCAGAGCCACCCCACCAGCAAGGAAGTCACGGTCGACTTCGACGTCTAAGCCTTTCTCTTCCCGAACATAGGAGTTCCATGATTTCCCTTTCCATCAGCAACGGTGTTGCAGAAGTCGTCCTGGACGCGCCGCACAAGCTGAACTCGCTGGATGAGCAGGCGCTGCGGGATTTAACCCAGGCGTACGACGACGCTGCTGCCGCCGCCTCACGAGGTGAGGTGCGGGCGCTGCTGCTGAGGGGAGAGGGCCGGGCCTTCTGCGCGGGCCGGGACATCGCGGGGGTCACCCCGGAGAGTGACGACGCCGCGGCGTACCTGGGCGGGCTGGTGGAGCCGCTGCTGAAGAAGATGGCTGCTTTCCCGGCCCCGACCTTTGCCGCGGCCCAGGGGGCGTGCCTTGGCGTGGGGCTGGGGCTCCTGCTGGCCACGGACGTGGTGTACGTGGCGGAGAACGCGAAGTTCGGCTCGCCGTTCGCCAAGCTGGGGGCCACCCTGGATTCGGGCGGGCACTGGTATTTCACGGAGCGGCTGGGCATGCACCGGACGCTGGACCTGATCTACACGGCGGATCTGATCTCCGGCGCTGAGGCGGTGGCGCAGGGGATGTTCAGCCGCGCCATGCCGGCGGACTCGTTGTTGAATACGACGCGCGCCATTGTGGAGCGGGTTGCCGCCGGTGCCACCGAGGCGTTCGTCGCGTCCAAGGAGCTGGTGGCGCACATCCGCGACCAGCGCCTGGGCCTGTGGGAGGCCATGCAGGAGGAAAACGAGGAGCAGGCGCGGCTCTGCAAAACGGACGATTACGCGGAGGGTTTCCGGGCCTTCCAGGAGAAGCGTGAGCCGAAGTTCACAGGCGGCCGCTGACCCTGGTCATTGAGCTGGGCTGGAGGGCCGCTGACACATGGCCGCGGCCCTCCATCCAGCCAAGCGCGGGACGAGTCCTCCTACCGGACCGCCATTTCTGATTCCAGTACCTCGTAGGCCGGTGTGGTGAGGAAGTCGGTGTAGTCCTCGGAAAGGCAGATCCGGGAAATGATACCGGACGCCGGCGCGTAGTACCGGTTGAACAGTGCCTCGCCCACCTCGCCCCGGAGCTTTTCCGTTTCCTCCGCCAGCAGACGCTCAACCAGTTGGCGCGTGGCCGTGTTCCCGGTGTCTGCGAAGACTGCCCCGTTGCGGATCTGCTGCCAGACCTGCGACCGGGAGATTTCGGCCGTCGCGGCATCTTCCATCAGGTTGTGGATGGCAACAGCCCCGTTCCCGGACAGCCACACTGCGGTGTAGGCGACAGAAACGTACAGGTTCCCGCGGAGACCTGCCTCGGTCACTTCGCCGGGTGCTGACTCGATGTCGAGCAGTTGTTCGGCGGTGACATGGACCTCCGGGCGTGTCCGCTGCACCTGGTTGGGGGCGTCTCCCAGAACCTGGTCGAATACCTCCATGCAGATGGGGACCAGGTCCGGGTGCGCAATCCAGGAGCCGTCGAATCCGTCGTTGGCCTCGCGGGTCTTGTCACCCCGTACTTTTGCGAATGCCTCTTCGGTGACTTCCGGCTGGCGGCGGTTCGGAATGACCGCTGCCATGCCACCCATGGCAAACGCGCCGCGCTGGTGGCAGGTCTTGACCAGCAGTTCGGTGTAGGCGCGCATGAAGGGAACGGTCATCGACACGGCTGCACGGTCCGGCAGGCTGAACTTCGAACCGGAATCGCGGAAGTACTTGATGATGCTGAACAGGTAATCCCAGCGCCCGGCGTTGAGGCCCGAGGCATGGTTCCGCAGCTCATACAGGATCTCGTCCATCTCGAAGGCCGCGGGAATGGTTTCCACCAGGACGGTGGCCCGGATGGTTCCCTGCGGGATGCCGAGGGCGTCCTGGGCGAAAACGAAGATGTCGTTCCACAGCCGGGCTTCGAGGTGGCTTTCCATCTTGGGCAGGTAGTAGTAAGGGCCGTGGCCGTTGTCGAGAAGCTGCTTGGCGTTGTGGAAGAAATGCAGGCCAAAGTCCACCAGGGCGCCGATGGCGGGCTTGCCGTCGAATTCCAGGTTCCGCTCCTCCATGTGCCAACCGCGGGGACGCATGATGACGACGGCGGTGGGCGCGTCGGTGCGGACGGCGTAGGTCTTGCCCTCGGGGGACGTGTAGGCCAGGGTTCCGCGTGCGGCATCGTACAGCGAGAGTTGGCCGTCGATGACGTTGAACCATGTTGGGCAGCTGGCGTCCTCCAGGTCTGCCAGCCATACCTTTGCACCTGAGTTCAGGGCGTTGATCGCCATCTTCGCGGGGGAGCAGGGGCCGGTGATTTCCACCCGGCGGTCCTGGAGGGCGGACGGCGCCGGGGCAACGGTCCAGTCGCCCTCGCGCACCTCTGCTGTCTCCGGCAGGAAGTCCAAGATTCCGGTCTGTGCTGCCTCCGCGCGGCGCTCCTGCCGTGCAGACAGGCGGGCTTCGCGTTCGGCAGCGAAACGGCCATGGAGGCCGGCCAGGAACTCCAGGGCTTCCGGTGTCAGGATTTCCGCGGCGCGGTCAAAGGGCAGGTCAGCGGTTCGTGTCAGGGGCATTACATAGTCCTTTCGGGAATTTTCACGATACGGACATTAGGTTCTGCCAGATGAAAAAACAAGGGCTCCAGATAAATCGGTCAGACCATTGACTAGCGGTCAGACCAATACATACAGTTTGTCCACGAGACAATATCTCAATCTCACATCGTGGAATTTTCTGCTCGGCGTTTATAAACCCTTCCATCGCGCCCCACCCTCCCCGCTCCAAATACAAAGGAGTTTTTTGTGAGCACTTACCAGCAAGCCGTGGACCCCCTCTGGGGTTCACTCGGACTGTCCGCGCTTTGCGCGGCATTGCCGTTGATTCTCTTGTTTGTCCTGCTGGGCGTCTTCCGCGTGAAAGCGGCCAAAGCCGCTCTCGCCAGCCTGGCGCTGTCCATCATCCTGGCCCTTTTGGTCTGGCGAATGCCGGTGGACCAGGTCTTCAGCGCCACGGCCGAAGGAGTCCTCTACGGTCTGTTCCCTATCCTGTGGATCCTCATCAACGCCCTTTGGGTTTACAAGCTCACTGTGGCCACGCCCTGGTTTGATGCCCTGGGCCGGACTATCCGCTCCATCTCCAACGATCTGCGGATCCTGTCGATCCTGATCGCGTTCTGTTTCGGCGCGCTCCTTGAATCGCTCGCAGGTTTCGGCGCCCCGGTTGCCATCACGTCCGCGATGCTGATGGCCGCCGGCATGAAGCCGCTGAAATCCGCCATCGTCTCGCTTCTGGCCAACACCGCGCCGGTCGCGTTCGGCGCCATGGCCGCACCCATCATCGCCCTGAACGGCGTCACTGGCCTGCCGCTGCACGATCTGTCCTCCATGGCCGGCCGCCAAACCCCCTTCATCGCCCTGATCGTGCCGCTGCTGCTCGTTGTCATCGTCGACGGCAGGCGCGGCCTGAAGCAGACTTGGCCCGTTGCGCTGGTGGCCGGGGCAGTCTTTGGGATCTTCCAGTTCATCACGTCCAACTTCATCGCCGTTGAATTGACCGACGTCGTGGCTGCCGTGGCTACGGTGGCCGCCGTGCTGCTGATGCTCCGTGTCTGGCAGCCGCGGGAGATCATTGACATGTCCGGGCAGGCCGGCGGATCAGGCGACCTTGAGGAAGGACGTCCGTCCGGTCCGTCGTCATCCGGCCGCGGTTCGGCAAGGACCCCGGCATCCGCGTCGGTTACCGAGGCTATCTCCGCGGCTGCGACCACCCGGGTCGCGGTGCCGGCAACCACCGCGGAACGTCCCGCCCGCCGGGAAATCTGGATGGCCGTAGCGCCCTACCTGATCATCATGGCCGTCTTCTCCATCGCCCAGATCCCGGCAGTCAAGGACTGGCTGGGCGCAAACGGAAGCGTGAGCTTCGCCTGGCCGGGCCTGGACGTCGTGGACGCCGACGGGAAACATGTTGCCGCGCAGAAGTTCAAGTTCGACCACCTCAAAGCCACCGGCACCCTGCTTCTGGTCTCCGGCCTCGTCACCACGGTCCTGTACCGCCTGTCCGCAGCCCAGGGCCTGCGCATTTACTGGGAAACCCTGAAGCAGCTGCGCTGGACCATCCTCACGGTCACCACCGTCCTGGCCCTGTCCTTCGTCATGAACCTGTCCGGGCAGACCACCTCCCTGGGCCTCGCCCTCGCGTCCGCCGGCGGCTTCTTCGCCTTCCTTTCGCCGCTGATCGGCTGGATCGGTGTTGCCCTTACCGGCTCGGACACCTCGTCCAACTCACTCTTCGGGCAGATGCAGGCCACTGCCGCCGCGCAGACCGGCCTCTCGCCGGTGCTGATGGCCGCCTCCAACTCCTCCGCCGGCGTGATGGGCAAGATGCTTTCGCTGCAGAACCTGGCCGTCGCCTCCGCCGCGGTGGGCCTGGAAGGCGCCGAGGGAACGCTGTTCCGCAAACTGATCGGCTGGAGCCTGGGCCTGCTGGCCCTCATCACGGTGCTGATCGTCCTGCAGTCCACCCCGGTACTCGGCTGGATGGTCCCCTAGCCGGCGCCACCTTTACACATGGAAATACGGCCGCCGGAGTGGTTCCGCCTGGCCGGGTTCCCAAAGAACACACTCAAGAAAACAAAGAGGTTTCCTTCCCATGAGCACAACTACAGCTGTCACAGCATCAGCAGCGGTCCTCGCTGCAAGCGCCCACGCCTCCACAGACCTGGATGAGAGGGTCAGGGTAAGCACGGACCGTTCCGGTTACGTACCGCCCAGCCTGCCCGACGGCGTGGTTTATGCCACGAGCGCCGAAGAGGTTGTGGCCACCATGAAGCTTGCCGCGGCCCACAACGTCCCGGTGGTCCCCCGGGGAGCCGGAACCGGCCTTGCTGCCGGAGCTTCCGCGCAGGCCGGCGAAGTGGTCCTTGACCTGGCCCGGATGAACCGGATCCTGCACATCGATCCCGTGGAGCAGCTGGCCGTGGTGGAACCCGGCGTGCTCAATGCGCAGGTGAATGCCGCCGCGGGGGAGCACGGACTCTTCTATGCGCCGGACCCGGCCAGCACGGCCATCTGCTCCATCGGCGGCAACATTGCCACCAACGCCGGCGGGATGTGGTGCGCGAAATATGGCGTGACACGCGAATCGGTGCTCGCCCTCCGCGTGGTCCTGCCCGATGGCCGGGTGCTGCGGACCGGGCGGAACACCATCAAGGGCGTCACGGGGTATGACCTGAACGCCCTGATGATCGGGTCCGAAGGAACGCTGGGCGTGGTGGTGGAAGCAACCCTTCGCCTGCGGCCCAAGCCCATCCAGACCGCCACCGTCGCCGCCTATTTCCCGGACGTGGACGCCGCCGCGCTGGCCGCATCCGCCATCATCGCTGCCCGGCTGCAGCCTTCGGTGCTGGAACTCATGGACGGCCCCACCCTGGAAGCCGTTGACACGGTCCATGGCACCAACCACCGGTCCAAGGGCGGGGCATTCCTGCTGGCCCAGACGGACGGGTACGGCGCGTTCCTCGAGCAGGACGTCCTCCTCAGGGCCATTGCACCCTTCGCCAGCCACGTCGAGAAAGCTGTGGATGCGGCGGCAGCGGAGGCACTCGTGGCCACCCGGCGGGAAGCGATCCCGTCCCTTGAGAAGATGGGCCGCGTGTCCATCTGCGACATCGGAGTGCCGCGGAACCGGCTGGCGGATGTCTTCGCGGGGCTCGAAGACATCTCCCGGAAAACGGGGGTCCGGATCTTCAACGTGGCCCACGCGGCGGACGGCAACCTGCACCCGATGATCGTCGTCGAACCCGACCAGTCCATCACTGAAGGACCGGCCAAAAAGGCCCTCGGCGACATGTTCTACCTGGCCCAGCGCCTGGGCGGCACCCTGACAGGGGAACACGGCGTCGGGCTGCTCAAGCGCGACTGGCTCGAGGATGAGCTCGGCGGCATCTCGCTGGAACTCCAGCGCTCCATCCGCAAGGTGTTCGACCCGCAGGGAATCCTGAACCCCGGCAAGGCGATCTGAGCCGGAAACCCGTCCCACCGTGTATCCTGCTGCGCCGGTTTCCGCCGGCGCAGCAGGATCGGACGCCGGCGCCGGTTGTTAGGGCAGGATGGATCCATGACCAAACCTTCGGTGGCACCCGGGTCCAAGCGGACGTACGACGTCCTGGTGGAGGACATTGAGGCGGGCCTGCGCTCAGGCCGGTTCAAGGTCGGGGACCAGCTGCCCGGCGAACGGATACTCGCGGAAACCTACGGGATCTCGCGCGCTTCAGTGCGCGAGGCCATGCGCCTGCTGGACGCAATGGGGGTCCTCCGGAGTTCCAACAGGTCTGGCCCCAAATCGGGCGCGGTCATCGTTTCCGAGCCGTCAGCCGGGTTGTCCGCCACGCTTCGCCTGCACGTTGCCAGCAGCAGTCTTCCGGTGGAGGAGATCGTAGAAGCCCGGATCCTTCTGGAAACGTGGGCAGCAAGGACCGCGGCCCAGCATGACAATCCGGCCGGGATCCAACGCGCCAGGGAACTGCTCGAGGCCATGGATGCCCCGGACATAGACCCCGACGCCTTCCACGCCCTCGACGCACAGTTCCACCTGGCCCTCAGTGCCCTGGCCGGCAACACGGTCATTGAAACGATCATGGAATCCCTCAGCGGCTCAATCCGTGGCTACATCAAGGATGCACTGGATGCCCTCGGGCAGTGGCCCGTGGTGCTCGAGCAGCTCAGGGCCCACCACCACGGGATCTTCGATGCTGTGGAAGCCAAGGACGCTGATGGCGCCGCGGAGCTGCTGCGGAGCCATATTGCCTGGTTGTAC
This sequence comes from Arthrobacter sp. Soil764, assembly GCF_001428075.1. Classification (GTDB taxonomy): domain Bacteria; phylum Actinomycetota; class Actinomycetes; order Actinomycetales; family Micrococcaceae; genus Arthrobacter. The sequence goes on from NZ_LMSI01000001.1 coordinate 301,691, forward strand.
GAGCAGACAGCCAGCAGGGCGGGCTGAGTTACTGCCCCGCCAGGCCGGACGGCAGGTCCGCCTCCGGGCCCGCCTCGCCACCCATTGCGGCCACCAGGCGCTCGCGGGCGCGGCCCAGGTGCTGGTCCAGGAGCTGGGCGGCCTCTTCGCCCTTTCCGGCCTCGATCAGCTCCAGGAGCTTTTGGTGTTCAGCCTGGATCAGGTTGGTGTCCAGGAGGTGCAGCGACTGCACCCGGGACATGCACAGGCGCACCTCGGCCACCAGGGACGAGTACATCCTGCTGATCCGCTCATTCCCCACGGCGTCGATCAGGCTGGTGTGGAACCGCATGTCCGGTTCCACCACGTCCAGCGGTGCGCCGGTTGCCAGTGCAGCGATATCCCGGTTGGCCTGGACCGCCCCTGCGGGCACCGTGCGGGCGGCGGCGAGCCGGCGCAGCACTTCGCTCTCCAGGTACGCCCGGGCCAGGTAGATATCGCGCACGGATTCCGGTCCCAGGTCCGCCACCCGGGCGGTCTTGTGCACGCCGCGAACCAGCAGCCCCTCGGCCACCAGCTTCTCGATGGAGGCCTTGGCGGTGGGCCGTGCCACCTCGTAGGACGTGGCCACCTCGGTCTCCGTCAGCGCGTGGGCGGAGGGCAGCTCACCGGAAAAAATGCGGAGCCGCAGGTCCGAGGCCACCGCTTCCACAATCGAGACAGCTGCAATACGGCCGGCCACAAATCTCCGTTCCAACAAACAAGGGTGCGTGTTGGTTTCCATTTTGCCAGACAAGTATTCACTTCTATTGACCTACATGTGTACTTGTTAGACAATCGAGAAGTCGTCACGCCGATGTGGCGCTGCTCACCATCTGGAGTCATATGTTTCAGCAGATCCTCGATCCCATCGCCGGGTCCCTCCTGCTTTCCGCCCTGTGCGCGGCACTTCCCCTGGTCCTGTTGTTCGTCCTGCTGGGCGTCTTCCGGGTCAAGGCCGCCAAAGCTGCCATCGCCAGCCTGGCCCTGTCCTTCGTCCTGGCCGTCGCGGGCTGGCGGATGCCCCTGGACCAGGCCCTCAGTGCCACCGCGGCCGGCATCTTCTATGGCCTGTTCCCCATCCTGTGGATCCTGGTCAACGCGCTGTGGATCTACAAGCTCACCGTGGCCACGCCGTGGTTCAATGCCCTGGGGCGGACCATCCGCTCCATCTCCAACGACCTCCGGGTCCTTTCAATCCTGATTGCGTTCTGCTTCGGTGCGCTCCTCGAGTCGCTCGCAGGTTTCGGCGCGCCTGTCGCCATCTCGGCGGCCATGCTGATGGCTGCGGGCATGAAACCGCTCAAGTCCGCCGTCGTCTCGCTGCTGGCGAACACCGCACCGGTGGCCTTCGGCGCCATGGCCGCGCCCATCATCGCCCTCAACGGCGTGACCGGCCTGCCGCTGCACGACCTTTCCGCCATGGCCGGCCGGCAGACGCCCTTCATCGCCCTGATCGTGCCGCTGCTGCTTGTCTTCATCGTGGACGGCAAACGCGGCGTCAAGCAGACCTGGCCCGTTGCACTGGTGGCCGGCGGAGCGTTCGCCGCCGCACAGTTCGTCACGTCCAATTTCCTTGCCGTGGAACTGACTGACGTGGTGGCGGCGGTGGTCACGGTAGCGGCGGTGCTGCTGATGCTGAAGGCCTGGCAGCCGAAGGAGTCGGTGCGCGTGGAAGGATCAGTACAGGACGCGTCCGTTCCCGCCATGGCCGGCGGGAAGAGTGCGGGCAGCAACGGCGGACAGGAACGCACGACGGCGGGCGGCCGGCAGGGGAGCGTTCCGGACCTTTCCGGAGTCCCCGCGGACAATACCCGCCCGGCGCCGCGTGAGGTGTGGCTCGCCGTCGCGCCCTACCTGATCATCATCGCCGTGTTCTCCATCGCCCAGATCCCGTTCATCAAGACCTGGCTGGGGCAGGTGGGCACTACGACGTTCGCCTGGCCCGGCCTGCACATCGAGGACTCGGACGGCAAGGCGGTTGCGGCCACCAAGTTCAAGCTGGACCACCTCAAATCCACCGGGACGCTGCTGCTGCTCTCCGGCCTGCTCACCATGGCGTTGTACAAAATTTCTGCCATCAAGGGACTGGGCATCTACTGGGAGACCCTGAAGCAGCTGCGCTGGACCATCCTCACGGTCACCACCGTCCTGGCCCTGTCCTTCGTCATGAACCTGTCCGGGCAGACCACCACGCTGGGATTCGCGCTTGCCTCGGCCGGCGGCTTCTTCGCGCTCCTCTCGCCGCTGATCGGCTGGATCGGCGTGGCGCTCACCGGCTCGGATACGTCGTCCAACTCGCTGTTCGGGCAGATGCAGGCCACCGCCGCCGGGCAGACAGGACTCTCGCCGATTTTGATGGCCGCCGCCAACTCCTCCGCCGGTGTCATGGGCAAGATGCTCTCACTGCAGAACCTGGCCGTCGCCGCGGCCGCGGTGGGGCTGGAAGGCGCCGAGGGAACCCTGTTCCGTAAGCTGATCGGCTGGAGCCTGGGGCTGCTGGCCCTCATCACTGTGCTGATTGTCCTGCAGTCCACCCCGGTCCTGGGCTGGATGGTGCCCTGATGCAGAAACTCGACATCTTCCGGCAGGCTGTGGCCGATCCGGCACAGGTGAAGACCCGTGCCATCGACCTGCACGCCAACGCCCATGACGCCTCGCACTTCCTGCTCATCCCGCAGGCGGTGGCCGTAGCCAGGGACGCCGCAGAGGTGGGCGCCCTGCTCCGGGCCAGCGCTGCGCAGGGCGTTCCGCTCACCCTTCGCTCCGGCGGCACCAGCCTCAGCGGACAGGCGGTCACGGACGGCGTGCTGGTGGACGTGCGGCGCAACTTCCGAAACGTCGAAGTGCTCGACGGCGGCGCCAGGGTCCGCGTGCAGCCTGGGGTCACGGTCCGGGCCCTGAATGCGCGGCTGGCACCCTACGGGCGCAAGTTCGGGCCGGACCCGGCCAGCGAGGCCGCGTGCACCATCGGCGGCGTGGTGGCGAACAACTCCTCGGGCATGAACTGCGGCACGGTTGACAACGCGTACCGCACACTCGAGTCGCTCACCGTGGTGCTGCCGTCCGGAACGGTGATCGATACCGGGGCAGCGGACGCGGACACCCGGCTGCGGACGCTGGAACCGGAACTGTATGAGGGCCTGGCGCAGCTCGGGGCCAGGGTGCGGGGAAACAGCGATTCCGTGGACCGCATCAGGCAGCAGTTCAGCATGAAGAACACCATGGGCTACGGCCTTAACTCCCTGCTGGACTACACGCGTCCGGTGGACATGCTGGCGCACCTGATCGTCGGCAGCGAAGGCACTCTGGGCTTCGTGGCGGAGGCGGTGTTCCGGACCATCCCGCGGCTTCCGCATTCCGCCACCGGCCTGCTGGTCTTCCCGGACCTGCAGGCCGCCAACGCCGCATTGCCGGCGCTGGTGGAGACCGGGGCCGCCACGGTGGAACTCCTGGACGCGCTCTCGCTCAAGGTGGGCCAGACGCTGAAGGGGACTCCCGCCGTCGTCCGCGACCTTGCGGTGCGCGAGCACGCGGCGCTGCTGGTGGAATATTCCGCCGGGCAGCAGGACCAGGTTGCGGCGCTGCGGGAATTGGGCGAACGCACCCTCGCCGGCCTGAAGCTGGCTGCCCCGGCGCAGTTCACCGCGGACGCGTCCGCACGTGCGCAGCTGTGGCACCTGCGCAAGGGCCTATACGCCTCGGTGGCGGGTGCGCGGCCGCAGGGGACCACGGCGCTGCTGGAGGACATAGTGGTGCCGGTCCCGGTCCTGGGGCGCACATGCCGTGAATTGATACGGCTGTTCGACAAGTACCGGTACGAAAACAGCGTGATCTTTGGACACGCGAAGGACGGCAACGTCCACTTCATGCTCACGGACGGCTTCGCCACGGCGGAGGAGCTGGACAGGTACAGCGCGTTCACCGAGGACATGGTGGACCTGGTCCTGGGGGAGGGCGGCTCGCTCAAGGCGGAGCACGGCACCGGCCGGGTGATGGCACCGTATGTGCGGCGGCAGTACGGGGATGAGCTGTACGGCGTGATGCGTCGGATCAAGGAGCTGTTTGATCCTGCCGGCATGCTCAATCCGGGCGTGCTCATGGACGACGATCCCCAGGCGCACATGCGGCATATCAAGACGGCGCCGCCGGTGGCAGAGGAAGTGGACCGCTGCGTCTCCTGCGGGTACTGCGAGCCGGTGTGCCCCAGCAAGGACCTCACCCTGACGCCGCGCCAGCGCATCGTCACCCTGCGCGCCATCGAGGCCGCACGGCTCGCCGGCGACACGGCGCTGGTGAAGGAGCTGGAGAGGGACTACGACTACGAGTCCGTGCAGACCTGCGCCGTGGACGGGATGTGCCAGACTGCTTGCCCGGTGGACATCAACACCGGCGTGCTGGTCAAGCGGATCCGGCGTTCCGAGGCCGGGCCCGTGGCCAACGGCGCCTGGAACGCCGCGGCCAAGCACTGGAGCGGGGTCACGCGGGGGGCGTCACTGGCCCTGACCGTGGTGAACAAGCTGCCGGCCCCGGCCGTAATGGCGCCCAACAAGGCGGCGCGCGCAGTGCTGGGCACGGACACTGTGCCGCTGTACTCGCCGGAGCTGCCCGGCGGCGGTTCCGCACGGAAACGCCCGACGCCGGACCGGGCACCGGACGCCGTCTACTTCCCCGCCTGCGTGGGGACGATGTTCGGGCCGGCCGGGGCAGGTTCCGAACCCGGCGGGCCTGCTGCCGGACGGGGCGTCCAGTACAGCGGCGTCCAGTACAGCTTTGAGCAGCTGTGTGAACGGGCCGGGATCACGCTGCTGGTGCCGGAGGGAATTGATTCACTCTGCTGTGGCACCCCGTGGTCTTCGAAGGGAATGGAGGCTGGCCAGGCCACCATGAAGGAGAAGACGCTGGCAGCGCTGCGGGAGGCAACCCGGGACGGCGAGCTGGCCATCATCTGCGATGCGTCGTCCTGCACGGAGGGCCTCCGGCAGGCGGTTGAAGCCGATAACCCGTTAGTTGGCCAGCGGCCGTTGCGGATGGTGGATGCCGTTGATTTCGTCGCCGAGCACATCCTGCCCAGGCTGCCGGAACACGCAAAGCTCGAATCGCTGGCTCTGCACCCCACCTGCTCCTCCACACGGCTGGGAATCAACGGCGCCCTGGAGTCGGTGGCCCAGGCCGTGGCGGAGAGGGTGGATGTGCCGGTGAACTGGGGCTGCTGCGCCTTCGCGGGGGACCGCGGAATGCTCCACCCCGAGCTCACGGCGTCCGCCACCCGGAAGCAGGCTTTGGAAGTGGGGCAACTGGACGCGTCGGCGCACGCCTCGTGCAACCGCACCTGCGAGCTGGGCATGACCCGCGCAACCGGCCAGGAGTACCGGCACGTACTGGAACTGCTGGAAGAGGTCACGCGGTAGGCCTTCTGCGCGCGCGGGCAGAAACGGGCTTTCCAGGAGAAGCGTGAGCCGAACTTCACAGGCGGCAAATTGCCTTTGTCTCCCGCTGATTTGTAAGGTTCAGCTATGACTAAGGGGAAAGCTATTACCAAAGCCGTCATTCCTGCTGCCGGATTGGGGACACGCTTCCTGCCCGCCACCAAGGCAATGCCGAAGGAAATGCTGCCGGTGGTTGACCGCCCGGCCATCCAGTACGTGGTGGAGGAAGCGGTTGATGCGGGCCTCACGGACCTGCTGATGATCACGGGCCGCAACAAGCGCGCCTTGGAGGACCACTTTGACCGCGAGCCCGGCCTGGAGGCCGCGCTGGAGGCCAAGGGGGACAAGGACAAGCTGGGCATGGTGGACTACGCCTCCAATCTGGGCCCCATCCACTATGTCCGCCAGGGCGAGGCCAAGGGCCTGGGCCACGCAGTGCTCTGCGCGCAGCAGCACGTGGGCGACGAGCCCTTTGCGGTGCTCCTGGGTGATGACCTCATTGACGAGGCTGAGGACCTGCTGAGCACCATGATGGAGGTGCAGCAAAAGACCGGCGGTTCCGTGATCGCGCTGATCGAGGTTGATCCGTCGCAGATCAGTGCGTACGGCTGCGCAGACATCACCGCTGTGGAAGGCGAGGACTACGTCCGCGTCAACAGCCTGGTGGAGAAGCCGGCTGTCGGCGAGGCGCCGTCCAACCTGGCCGTGATCGGCCGCTACGTGCTGCACCACTCCGTGTTCGGCGTCCTGGAGAACACCGAGCCCGGCCGCGGCAACGAGATCCAGCTGACGGACGCCCTGCAGACCCTTGCCGCCGGCGAGGGCGAAGGCTCTGGCGTTTACGGTGTGGTCTTCAAGGGCCGCCGGTACGACACCGGGGACAAGCTCAGCTACCTCAAGGCCGTCATCACCCTCGCATCCGAGCGCGTGGAGTTCGGCGAGGACCTGAAGACCTGGATGAAGAGCTTCGTCGGGTAGTTTTGACGCAAAACATCGGGCCCATCACTGTTCGTGATGGGCCCGATGTCATTTAAGGCGATTGTCGGTGATTAGCGAGTTACGAGCTCCAGCCGCTCGGCGGATGTCTCGGCACTTTCTGCCAGGAGCTCCAGCAGGTACTTGCCGTAGCCGCTCTTCGCAAGCGGCTCGGCGCGTTCCCGGAGCTCGTCGTCGCTGAGGAAGCCGAGACGCCACGCGATTTCCTCCGGGCAGCCGATGGAGAGTCCCTGCCGGTGCTGCACTGTGCGGACAAACTCAGACGCGTCGTTAAGGTCATTGAAGGTCCCCGTGTCCAACCAGGCGGTGCCGCGGGGAAGGATCTCCACCTGCAGCTTGCCCCGCTCCAGGTAGACGCGATTGACGTCGGTTATCTCCAGCTCGCCCCGTGCGGAGGGCTTCAGGTTGCGGGCAATCTGCACTACGTCATTGTCATAGAAGTAAAGGCCGGGCACTGCATAATGGCTCTTGGGTTCGGCAGGCTTCTCCTCAAGGGAGATTGCCCGCCCGTTCTCGTCGAACTCCACCACGCCGTAGGCAGAAGGGTCCGCGACACGGTAGCCGAAGACAGCTCCACCATCGATGTTTTCAAACCGCCGCAGCTGGGTTCCCATGCCTTGGCCGTAGAAAATGTTGTCGCCAAGCACCAGAGCGACGGGGCCGTCACCAATGTGCTCAGCACCCAGGACAAAGGCCTGAGCCAGACCATCCGGCGAGGGCTGCTGGGTGTACGTGATATTGACACCGAAGCGGCTGCCGTCGCCCAGCAGTCGCTGGAACTGGTCTGCGTCGTGCGGTGTGGTGATGATCAGGATGTCCCGGATGCTGGCCAGCATGAGTGTGGACAGCGGGTAGTAGATCATGGGTTTGTCGTATACCGGGACCAGCTGTTTGCTGATGCCCAGAGTGATTGGATGAAGACGTGAACCGGTTCCCCCGGCGAGGATAATTCCGCGCATTACTGTATTTTCCGTGACGCCGGAAATGGAACCAAATTTGTTCACGTCACGATGGGCCAGAGATCGCTCCTGGGCCTGGACCTGGGCTGACCTCGAATTCACGCCTCAACAGCACCACGAGAAGACCACCTATTGTCGATCCCGCAGTGTTCGTGACAATGTCTGACAAAGCTGCAAAGCGGCTGTGGAGAAACAAAAGTTGACCCAGCTCGATGCACCCTGAAACCAACAGTCCCAGGGCAGCTATCTGCCACCAGTATTTCCTGGGAAAAGCAAGGCTGCTGACAATTCCGAGCGGAACAAACAGCAGGACGTTGGCAGCCGCTTCAACCAACGTGTAGTTCAGCCAGCCGGGAACGCCGAGCCGGTGAAGAATGTCTAGGACACTTGCTAATTGCCCCTGGACTGGCTGATCTATGGGGGAGGGCCAGAACGCAATGAAGGCGAGGGGGATGAGCATAGCCGCCAGGGCAGTGCGCCAAAGCCGCTGGTTCTGGAGGATTGTCAAAGACGTCTCAAGCGGTCACTAGAAGGGCGTAGGCCGCGGTTCCGAGGGCAGAGAGGGCGAGGAGCGACAGTAGGGCGTAACGGACTACTTGAGGCTGGGGGAGTGGAACGGAAAAGTCGTACTCGCGTGGTGCTCTGCGCCAATGTCTCCCCATAGATCCAATAGATACCACACAAAGCAAAAGGTGGGTGCCTCTCCAATATCGGGGAGGCACCCACCTTCGTTGGTGCTATGAAGGGTTGCGGCTAAGCAGCAGCCTCTGCCTTGGCGCGGCGGCGAACCACTACTACCGAGGTGGCGCCTGCGGCCAGTGCGCCAGCGCCGACCAGGGTCCAGAGAACCAGGCCGGAGTCGGCGCCGGTGTTGGCCAGGCCCGTGTTGGCCAGCGGAGCGCCGCCCGTGGTGCCGGCAGCGTTGCCACCGGTGTTGGCCAGCGAAGCTGCCACGGTGACCGTGACGGGGCCAACGACAACACCGGACGTGGTGCCGGTTGCGGTCAGGCTATAGGTGCCGGCCTCGTTGATGGCGATCGGCAGGGCGAAAGCACCCTGTGCGTCGGCCGTGGTGGAAAGCTCCTGCGCTTCGGCGACAACGGCGATACGTGCTGCCACTGCCCGGCTACCGGCAATGTTGGCGCCGTTGGAAGCGGGTGCCTGGCCCGGCGTAACGCGGATGATCAGCCGTTCTCCGGCAAGGAAGCCCTGGCCCCGGAAGACAAAGGTCTCGCCCGGGCCAACGGTGCCATCGGAAACGGCCGCCTGCGGCGGAAGTGCCGGATAGGTTGCGGCCATCGCGGGCGCGGAACCGATGAGTGCAATGGAGCCCGCAAGTGCGAGTGCAGCGAAAGTCTTCTTCATGTGTGTCCCCCCGGAGACGTTAATTTTCTTTGATACCCGATATGGGGAAATGTCCCCTCCGCACGAGACCAGTGCAGAACCACGGATAGATATCCCAGATAGAAGATACCATCCCAGCGCCTGCGCAACCAACCTCAATCCAGTTGATTTACACAGTGTTAACGCAAGAGTCACATAGCTTTCAGCCTTGGTCGCAGCTTGCATTTACGTTAGGCAAGACAACGTCCTTTACAGACTGGACAGTGGGCGTGACAACCACGTTAGGTTCCGTGTGCTGCACGATCTTTCCAAAGGTGAACTCCAAAGTTTTGGTTTCACCTGGTGCCAGTTGTTGGCTTACGACGCCGACAGGCCGGTTCGAGTGCAAGTAGGGAGCGAAGGCAATTTTTTGGCCCTCGAGGGCGGCTGATTCGATGTTTGCCTGAACTGGTCCGTATGCAACGATATTGGTCTGCACCGTTCCAGGTGGAACCCCAAACGCCCCAGCCCCGGTGACGTATGACGGCAATGAGGTTGCGGCGTTGGCCGGTGCAGTGTTTGTACTGGTCACACGTACCGTTGTTTGTTCATAGCCGTCCACCGGGCAATCTTTAACGAGTTGAACGGTGCGCTTGACGTAGTAGTCCATTTTGGCGCCAGTGCCGTCATTGAGGTAGATGCCGAACTCGGCGGGGGAAACACTCACCCCTGAAACGGAGCCGCTTAACGTGTACTTTCCCAGCACAGACTGCTCGTCCGAATTAGCAGACCAAACCAAGACACGTCCTTCTTCCGTCCCGCGGGTAATGCCAGTAATAAGGCCTTTGGCCTCGCCTTTGCCGCTGGAAAGAGCGGCGAAGACTTCCTGGGCCACACCAGAGAAGTAAGCATCCTGTAGCTTTGGCTGCTGAATCTTGGCGTAGGCGTCTGAGAGTAGTGTCGACACGACGTTGTCCCCCGTCAGTTCCGTTGGCAGGCCAGATCCCTTGACCGCCGCGAGTTCGGGACCGGTGACCGAAACTGGTCCTGTAGACCGGAGGATGTAGCTCAGGCCCACGGGGTCAATGGAGATAACCCCGTCTAAAAGCTGCCCGGTTTTTCTCTCCCACATGGCACGAGCAGTTGAAGCAGCCGTAGGGAAATCAGGCGTTAGATTGACGTCCTGCATGAATTTTCCCAAACGAGCTGAATAGATCTGCTGTTGCTCTCCCCCGATTACGACCGGAGGAGATATGACGCCAAGCTCCGTGGCACTCGTTTGATTCCCTAGGCTCAATCGCCCACCGTCTATTGTGAGTACTGCTAACGCTCCTGGAATTCCTCCGGTTGCACGGACTTCCGCATTATTCTGAATCATGAGGAGGTATTCTCGGCGCCCGGAGTTGCCCATCATGTTCGGGGCTAGGCGTGCGACGTCGGCGGCTGTAGTGATACCTCCGCTCAAAGAAGATAGTTGTTTCCGTGCGCCCACTACAGGGCTTGCTACTTCTGCAATGAGGTTCTGGGTCTCAATTGCCCGCAGCCTGTCTAAGGATTGTTCCACAGCGTTTGCTGCCCTGGCTATCAGCGGTTGGGCGTCCACGAGAGGCTGTAGATCCATACCCTCTGGACCCGGGCGAAGGGAGTCCCACCCAAGACTGTGGAGACTCAAAACAAGGGGTTCGGCAGCAAGGCGGGCGACGTCATCGGCGGATGTAGCCACTGTAGTTACAGCCTGCAAATTAGAACCTATCCCAGGTAGGACCGAAGCCGTCATCCACAGAGGGTCGGATGTGGCTTCTCGAGCCTTGGCAGTGTGAATTTTGAGAGTGCCAATGGTCTCTGTCGCTCCCTCGGAATCACCATTCAGAACTTGTGACTTAAGCTTTGGCCCGAGGCTTATTGCAGCATTTAACTCTTCATTGATAGTCGAAGTCTTCAATCCCAACCAGACGAATCCGGCAAGCATGAAAGTCAAAAAAATGGCAACGACTGCAAAAAGACGTGTCTTGGCGGTTTTCTTCATCCCTGTTATTGAGAATCTGTCCGATGCATTGTTAGGCGGACCTGCACCTTCAAAGGGTTTCATCGTGGCAGCCTTTCGTGGACGTCAGTATGCACCTGCGCTGCCGAATACGGCGCGAATGGTACGGAGGATAATAACGAGGTCTCCAAGAAGCGACCAGTTCTCCACGTAATAGAGGTCTAGCCGCACAGAGTCCTGCCAAGATAGGTTCGACCGCCCACTCACTTGCCAGAGGCCAGTTAGTCCAGGCTTGACGAGTAGCCGCCGCCTAACATCACTCTCGTAGGATTCGACTTCTCGTGGAAGTGGCGGACGTGGGCCGACGAGACTCATTGTTCCCTCAAGGACATTGAATAACTGGGGAAGTTCGTCCAGACTAAATCTCCGCAGGTATTGCCCAACGCGCGTTATCCTCGGATCTCTCTTCATCTTGAATAGGACACCGTTGCCCTCGTTCAGTTCCACCAGCTCCGACAGTCTTTGTTCTGCGTCTGCGACCATTGATCGGAACTTGAGCATATAGAAGTTCTTGCCTTCAATGCCGACGCGCGTTTGCCTAAATAGGATGGGACCGGAACTGTCGAATCGAATCAAAATCGAAACTATGAACATCAATGGGGATAAAAGGACAATAAGCAAAGCCGAGGCGGAGATATCGAAGAGACGCTTAGCTACCCGCTGCCCTCCTTCGAGGCTTGGCGTCGTGACGTGAATAAGTGGGAGCCCTGATACCTGTTGGGTGTGGATCCGAGGACCAGCAATGTCAGTTAAGGCTGGGGCCATGATCAGACCGATGTTTCTCGACGCCAGCTCCCAACCGAGATGGCGAAGAGTTTGAGGATGCAGTTGTACACCGGCAGACACTGCTACGGCGTCGGCGCCACTCTGCTTTATTGCTTCCAATATGGAGGCGGTATCGCTTGCGTTTCCGAGTACGGGAAGGCCAGATTCTGGCTCCAAATCTATGCAGCCCTGAACCCCTGGTATATATGCGGCTACGGGTGAATAACCCGCTTCTTTAGACCGCTGGAGCGATCTGGCGAGGTGCGCGACCGCACTGGCTCCTCCTATGATTAGCAACCGAGACATGCTATGACCCTTAAGACGATTTACGTTCAAATGTTGCCGTAGCAGCCATCTAGCCAAGAGGAGCCCGACAATCCCAACGGGCAACGCGAAGCCTACAAAACCGCGCGCTGTATCGACGCGGAAGACATAGGAAAATATTGCAACAAGGCCGAACAGCCATAGAGAGGCTGCCGCTACACGTTTATATTCTTCGGGTCCAGCACCGAGCACACGGCTCTGTCGACTACTCCATGCTCCCAACATCAACCACCAAGCGACAATAAGGGCTAAAGAAAAAATACCGTAGGCGGCTTCCCCCCCAGCCAAAGGAAAATTAGGGTCAAGACCAAAGCGTGTGATATAAGCACCGACAACAGCCCAAACAATAACAAATGCATCAACCGCGCGTAGCAAGTGCGAAGTCCTAACGCGCCAATTGTCATTAGCCCCCAATTTGTTTAACCTTCCTCGTCGAAGTCGCACTCGACCAAGACTCATCAATAGAACTACTGTGATGCCGTGACCATCAGGACTTCATTAATCATCACGCTGTTGCACCGAAACTTAAAATCCAATGTCGTTTTTCAATGACTTCTGGTACTGACGTCCATCACGATTTTGCTTGCTAAATAACCGAGGTACGTGCGACAACGGAAGGACGAGTAGATCCACACAGATTTACTTGTTTTGGCTTTGCTTGCCTAACGAATGCCTGCTGCGGAACCAGAAACTTTCTTCTTCGGCGCCTCATAACTGTAGTAGCTATACGAGTACGCGTCTGGCCCCTTGGAAGGAAGCAAGTTGAGGACGACTCCTAGAAGATGGGCCTCGACCATTTCTAATGCCTCTAGAGATCTTTTCAAGTCAGGAAGCTTGACCTTGGACGACCCTACGACCAGCACTACAGCACCGACTTGCTGGGATAGAACCGTAGCGTCCGTGACAGGGAGAAGAGAGGGAGCATCAATAATCACAGCGTCAAAAGCGCGCTCGAGACCCTTAATCAGGTCCTTCATGGTGCTGGAGCCCAATAGTTCACTCGGATTAGGGGGTATCTGGCCCGACGTCAACACGTAAAGCTGATCTTCTCCCCAGGGCTGAAGAAGATCATTCACGTCAGCGGCACCTATAAGAGCAGTTGTGAGCCCAGCATTGCGATCCAAGCCTAGGTAGTCGTCAATGCGTGGGCGCCGCAGGTCCGCATCAACCAAGACCACAGTCTTTCCCGCTTGTGCGATAGCTATAGCGAGGTTTGCAGCGGTCGTTGTCTTACCTTCTCCCGGCAATGAGGACGTCACTAGAACAGCCTTAGAGTTGTGGCTCACGTGCGCGAATTGCAGGTTAGTGCGAATCTGTCTGAAAGCTTCCGCCCTCGGGCTCTGTGCACGTGCGTGTGTCAGCAAAGGCCGCCTCTCGGCGTCTCCGTCGAAGGCTATGCCGCCCAGAACAGGAGCGTCGGACAGTTGCCTTAGATCAGCCTCACCACGAACCGCAGTATCCAAGGTCGTGCGCAGGATGGCCACGGAAATTCCCACCGCGCTACCTATCATGAGCCCCAGGAGCAGGTTAAGGCTTGTCGCCGGGGCAGAGGGCTTGAGGGGGGCTGACGCGGGCGTGACTACGGAAAGTTTGACAAGAGAAGTGCCATCGACGGAGGGCCGTTCAAGGTTTGCTACTGTCCTGACCAGACTGTCGCCCACAGCCTTTGCGATAGCAGCGGCTTGAACGGGGGACTCGTCCTCAGCAGAAATTGTGATGATGACCGTGTTGAGATCTGCATTAGCTTTAACACGTTCCGCAAGGGCCGTCGGCGTTACGTCTAACCCAAGGGTATCGATCGCTGGCTGCAAGACTGAGGGGGTTGCGACGGTTTGTACATACGACTGCACACGCGACTGGCTGAAGGTGTTCCCTTGCTGCAAGTCTTGGACAGAACCAGACGACTGGATCGCCACGAACAACTGCGTCTCGGCTCGGTAAGTAGGCTTGAGCGCTAGTGAGACCGCTCCGGCCACGAGAAGACCTAGAAGTGCAGATGATACTACGCCTAGCCATCGACGTCTTAGAATCCGAAAGTAATCGCCAATTTCCAAACTAATTACCTCTCAGAGCGTTCTGGTCTCCGACCCCAGCAGGAGATCTCTACTTCGGCGTCTGTGAAGCCGGCCGATCGCTAATCGATGTTATCCGGAATGCACGTCCCCAGCAGACAAATATACACCCGGACCTTGCTCACTCACCCCACATTGCGTCGGGGTATGCGCCCGGCGCATCGAAGCCTTCAACGTCTTGGCTGCCACGTATAGTATCCGGTGTTTGAAATTGTTTCCGCGATCTGGATTGGGGTCCTGCATGACAAAATCTGTGGCAGTTATCGGTACTCGGGGGTACCCGAGTTACTATGGTGGGTTCGAGACCGCGGTGCGAAAGCTGGCCCCATATCTTGCGGACCAAGGCTGGGATGTTACAGTTTACGGTCGCAGAGGCGCTACCAAGATCAATGATCCGGCCACCGACTCCAGGGTCAAGACAGTTGTCACCGTAGGAGTCGAAAGAAAATCCGTTAGCACCCTATCTTACGGACTCACAGCGGTGTTGCATGCCCTGCATCACAAACCGGACGTCGCTTTGGTGATGAATGTTGCAAATGGCTTTTGGCTTCCACTTTTGCGACTTCGTGGAATACCAGTAGTCGTCAATGTTGATGGCATGGAGTGGGAGCGTGCAAAATGGGGGCGTCTTGCTAAGACGATATTCAGGCTTGGCGCCTTCTTGACAGCTAAATTTGCCACCACTCTCATCACCGATGCCCTTGAGATTCAGCGACGCTGGCAAGTAGAATTTATGCGCGACAGCGTCTTCATTCCTTACGGCGGTGAAATACCCGGCCGGTTGGATCCTCCTCTTAGGCTCAGTAAGCGCAAATACGTCTTGCTTGTCGCTCGCTTTGTTCCTGAAAATTCGGTTCCTGAATTTTTTGAGGCGGTAGATCGAATTTCCAAGAATTACCAGGTCGTGATTGTTGGGTCTTCGGGTTATGGCGGCGATCTTGATGCCCGCGCCGCGACCCTAGCAAAAAACGAGAATGTGTGCTGGCTTGGGCATGTTAGTGACGATGAAATGCTCATGGCCCTGTGGCAAAACGCAGGTGCCTATTTCCATGGTCATAGTGTAGGCGGGACAAATCCCGCGCTAGTGCAAGCGATGGCATGTGGCGCTCCAGTCGTCGCTAGGGATACGGTCTACAACCGTGAGGTCTTACAAGGAACTGATGCAATTTTCGTGAATCCTGATTGTGACTCCATAGCCACGGGCGTGGAAGCCATGATGGGTTCGGATGAACTACAAGCACAGGTATCGGAAAAGGTCAAAGTCAGGTCGGAAGACGAATACAGCTGGATGTATGTCTGTGGATTATACGATGCAACTATCGGCGCTCACTTAACCAAGGTTTCGGTGTAGCCGATTGAACTACAAATTGGAAAGAAGCGAGGATACCAGCCCTTCACTAAACGGTGGTATGAAGCCTCACTTTGTTATCGTCAACCAGAATATAAGTTCTAACGCGCTTGGCCGGGCTTTATCAATGGCCTTAGTCGCTAAAGAGTTGGGAGAAACCACGCTGATCTCGTTCGGACGTGGAAAAATCTGGCCAGGAGTATCCCAGTTCGACACGCCTGTATTGCGTGTATCCCGGAACTGGCGAAAAGATCTTGACCGCGTGTTGTTGGGCCATCGCGGTCACTCATCCGTTGTATGGCTCTCCAAAGGTTTAGATCCTTTGTCTAAGGTCGCAAGCTACGTGCGCCGGCGCTATCCCGACACGACCGTTATTTTGGATTTGGATGATGATGATGCAGCGCTGGCAATCGCCTTTCGAAAAAGCTCGATGACCAACCATCTCAAACTGTCATGGTTTCGACGCGGAAACCCGTGGAGGATCCGTAAATCGCAAGATGCTATTGCTTCCGTGGCTGACAGCTTCACCTTTTCCACACATGCGCTCGCTACAAGGTATCCCAATTCCTATGTTCCGTACGCTAGGGTGCCGCACGTCCGCGTACCGGCCTCGGTGAAGGCGAGGCAAAGTCGTTTAAAGGACGGAAATTTGCACTTCGGGTGTTTCGGTACACTCCGACCCCATAAAGGGAGCCAGCTTTTACTTGACATCATGCGCGCTGATCGAGACCTTACTTTAGTTACCTTTCGAAACTGTGGGCTGGGTGTGCCGCTTTCTACGGATTGTAATTGGCTGGAAATTGACCCCGCGACCCCGCTAGATCGTGCCTACGCAAATATTGATGTCGCCGTTATTCCGATCACTGATTCAAATGCGGGCGCGCAATATCAGCTGCCTGCCAAGATTGTGGACGCGATGCGCGCGCGGGTTCCGATAGTCGCAACGCCGACACCTGCGATCGAAGAAATCGCGGGGGATGCGATATCGCCACTGAGGCATGATCAGACTTACGGCGAAATCATAGGCCTGATCCGGAAGGCGGCCATGAGTAACTTATCTCATTCTAGCGGTAATAGGTTCATGGAAGTCCTTACTCCCCAAGCTGCTGCTGTTGAGCTCGAGAACCTTCTTGGGCGCAAAGACTGTTCATGAAAAAGGCACTTGACCTTTTGGGAAAAGTCTTTGTGCACCAGACCGTTGTTGCGCAAATCCTATCAGCTCTAAGTGCCATTATCGCAATAGTGATACTTTCTCGCTGGATGCCTTCTCAGGATTATGCTCACTACGCCGTGGTGACCGCGATTTGGGCTATAGGCAATGCTGTAGTTGGAACAGCCACCGGTACTCGTATTGCGCGGACCGCTGCTGAAGGCGCTCATAAGATCTCTTTCAGGCTCTCGGAGCTTCTTATAGCTTCTGTTGTGTCGATACTATGCGGCGGCTACGTAGTTATTCTTCGCGCCTCTTATATAGATGGCGTGCTGGCAGCAGCCTCTATGATGACTTTCGTTCTCGCGGAAGCCAGTATCTCATTTGAAATTGGCGCAGCTCGCTTCAAAAGATATTTGTTTCTTCTGATAATTCGCGTAGTCAGTCCAATTATTGTTTTAATGAGCGGTATTTTATTCGACATACTGTCTCTAACTTGGGCTTTCATGGCGGTGCTTTTGGGCAATGTACTCAGTATTGTCCCGTCCCTGTGGCGCTGGTCCGCAAGGCGGTATACGGGGGTCTCCTACTCAAGCCACATGGTTGGTTCGCTAAATTTCGGCCTGTGGGTAATGGCAAGCGCAGATCGGATCATTCTTGAGCCCCTAGTCGACCCCACGGATCTGGCTTTATATGCTCTTACCTACGGATTGATGGACCGGTTCTTTAGAGCGCTGTCTAATGCTTATATTACGCGTTCACTTGGCGCATCTTTTAGCGGTGCGCATACCATTCCCGATGTTAAGTATTTCCTTGTTACGTTGCTACTCTATTTTGGTGTTGTTCTTGGCGCAGGATGGGCCGTTGAAATAGTTTCGGGTGGGCGATACTCGCCGAGCATTCTTCTTTCGCTGCTAATTGCGGGAGCCGGACTGGCCATGCTGTGGAGTGCACCGTTTTACGTTGCCTTACTGGCAGGCGCTCAATATAAAGGCAGTCTCATTATTGTCGGTCTCATTGCAGTATTTAATATAACCTTTAATGCATCACTCGACGGTTATTTTGGTATATTGGGTGCCGCTTCCATTTCGCTAGGTTCCTACATAATGTGGCTGGTATGGCTGGCGCTGAGAACCAGACGTATGATGTCCGCATCTGACTGAGAACTAGGTGTTGCGCGAACGCATCCGTCATAGCGAGCAAAGGCAACTTCGGGTGCTATTGAGCGCGCAATATCGACCCGCAGCGTCGAGGTGGAAGTAGAAAAGGTTTCTTAGGCTACTCAACCGCGACCGCTGCTATGAGTTCTATTGGCTGAACTGGCTCTGCGTGATTGATGATGAGACAGGCTGCGTCTTTTGAAAGTTGAAGGGCCTCTAGCTGAACTCTCCCGCTAGGTGACGTGGGGACTGATTTGGGGCAATAAGAGGACCTCCGGGCGCTGTTTGGTGCTTGTCAAGACGTAAAACAAAACACGAAGTCCTCGTGTCTCACCTCAAGCGGGTTTTTGGCTTCATTCGGGGCGTTTGCAGTTGACCCTTTGCATTTTTGATGATGGTGGCCGTTGCACCGGGCTGCCGAAAGGGTCAATGTCTATGTACCGGCAGCCGCGAGATGGTCCTGCCGGGCCATCGACAAGGCCTGGGCGCACCGCATGCTGCTTTTCCGTGGCGGCGACAACCTCAGCTGCAGGGCGGCGCTCCGGTTGGAGGAGGTGTTCGCCCTGGACGATCC
This sequence comes from Arthrobacter sp. Soil764, assembly GCF_001428075.1. Taxonomy (GTDB): domain Bacteria; phylum Actinomycetota; class Actinomycetes; order Actinomycetales; family Micrococcaceae; genus Arthrobacter. The sequence goes on from NZ_LMSI01000001.1 coordinate 319,853, forward strand.
AACCGGCACGCTCCACGTCGTCTGGAAGGTCAAGGAACAACTCCGGACCCTGCTCCGCACCGGCTCGCTGGAGGAGGCCGCAGCGGCCAAGAAAGAACTCGAGGAACTGGTCAAGGCTGCCGCGCGGCCGGAAACCAACGGGCTCTACCGCACCGTCTGCAGGAGGTGGAAAGAGGTCAAGGTGCTCATCATCACCGGCGCCGCGACAGGCAAGGTTGAAGCCAAAAACACAGCGATCAAGAACATCAAGCGAACTACCCGCGGCTATCGCAATGCAGATAACTACAAATCGGTTTTTCTCTGAGAATTGCCGTCCGGACGGCGGCATGACGCTTATCCCAGGGATCCTTGTCCCCACAAACCGTACTGAGCCGTGAAGACGGGCTGGAGGGCCGTAGGAGCGAGCCGCTGACGTACTCGCGCCGGACCCGAATGCGCACCGAGCGATGTGTTCTAGGGCTGCGGGTGACCAGGCGCTGGGGTCCGTTCAGAAGCGCATACCACCTGCATCTGAACATCTCCAAAGTCCACAACATCCTGCCCGCTGTCTCTGCCCGCTTCGGCCGTTCGCCGGCACCGTCAACGGGGATCAGGGGCCGCGACCGAGACTGGCCCACCGATACGAGAACGCCTGGCGACACTCATCCCAGCCGGGCTACTGGCCGCTTCTTTTCAAGGGACGAACCCACTTCCCCACGACCAGGAAGGTCGTCAGCCGCGGAGAGCCCCTAACCCTAGATTGGGCTCTCCGCTTCGCTACAGTGGGATCCTCGCAAGGTGAGGACCTCCGGCTGAGTGGTTCGACGGAGCGGAGCTAAGAAACGGACGGATGGACCTCCATAAGGGCGAGAATTTTCTCTGTCTTTGCCTTCCAAGTAAGCTCTGGAGGCGTGGAATACGGCATCCGTGGCACTCTTCCGTTGTGCAAGTCGAGCGATCGGATCAGTTTTCCATGAGCATTTGCATCCGCAACCGTTACTCCTGGCATCGGTCTTTCCCGGGTTCCTATAATTGGCGTCGTGATTACGGGAAGTCCCGCCGCCCGATATTCGTAGATCTTTATTGCATCCCCGCCAACCTGTCCCTTCGAAACGCCGTGAGGCACCCATCCCACATCGAACGTCTGTAGTAATGCCGGAATATTTGAGTAGTGCACGTCACCGAGCATGACAATATTTTGTAATCTCTTTAGGGCGATCCCGACTTCCCTATCAAGAACTGGCCCCGCAAAAGCGAATTTCCAATTCGGATTACTCTCGGCGGTTGAACGAATCAGTGAGACGTCGAGCCGCCTACCTATTTTCCCAATGTATCCCACTGTGGGGCGTCCACTCGCTGTACTATTCGAACTGAACTTGTCGGGGTCGCATCCATTCGGAACTAGTACTGCGTCATCCCTCCCGTGATCCAATGCCAATCTAAGCGTGGATTCAGAATTTGCTGTTACAGAAGTTGCATATCTAAAGAGGTTCGCGTAACTCGTTGCTACCTCATTGCGGAAGGTTCTGAAGGCTTCATGCTCTAACCAATTGTCTAGCAAATCCACATGGAGGGGACCTTGGTGTTCTTTGATTTCGCCGCGAAGGCCCATCATCGGATTCCAAACGATTGTGGCCTCGTTTTTCACAACTGTTCCGTAATGACGAATCGAGTTAACCCACCATCTCTTAGGATGCCGGAGAGGAGGAACGGTCAATACAGTTTTGTAGTCGTCATGAACGTTTGGAAGTTGGGCATCAGTGCTGGCACCGCGCATAGCCAAGCGCCTGAGTGGGAACGGGTCAGGTCGTGAGTGAACTTGAATATCGGAAGTTGGGAAGAGCTTCGACATCCACTCCAAGACATGTGCGTCGCGTGTTCGATAACCTTCCGCCAGCATCTTATGGTGGCCGTGCATGGGAAAGGCGTGAAATGTGGTGGGTGACATATGCATCGTCTTGTCTCTTCGATTCAGAGTCGGGAGACGGTGTTGGAAGCTGCCAGCTTGCCCCGCGTGTCCAAGATTGTACAGCCCGACCTCTCGATCGAGGCAACGTCGGTGGCGTCATGGTGTTGTAGGAGAACCACGAGGTCTGCAGCCTCGGGAACTATTTTTTCGACGGAAACGAACGGCAAAGTGGCACCCTCATTCAACGGGTCCCACTCGCTGTAATAGGGGTCGTTGAATGAAACTTGTGCTCCAAGTGATGAAAGCCGTCTTGCGATTTCACGAGCTGGCGATTCGCGTTTATCGGAGATATTCGCCTTGTATGTGATGCCAATTAGCACTACAGAGGCACCATTGACCGCGAGTTTTTTTTCATTGAGTTTTTCTTGAACTCGCGAAACCACGTACTGCGGCATTGAATTATTCACCTCTTGGGCGAGCTCAACTAGTCTAAAAGGATACCCTAATTTAGCGTTTACCGTATACGAAAGATAGCTAGGGTCGATCGGGATGCAGTGTCCACCAATGCCTGGACCAGGATAGAAAGCTTGGAATCCAAAGGGTTTTGTGGCGGCGCCTCGGATTACTTCCCAAATGTCTATTTCAAGTTCATGGCAATAGCGTGCCAGTTCATTCACCAGAGCAATGTTAAGTTGGCGGTAAGTGTTTTCGAGCAGCTTGCTTAACTCCGCCTCTTTGACGCCGCTGACCGGGACAACTACGTCCACCAAGGACTGGTACAGGGTCACACCCCTGTCTCGGCATTTGGAAGTTACACCTCCTACAACTTTTGGAGTATTCTGCAGCGTGTACTTCGTGTTCCCTGGGTCTATGCGCTCGGGGGAAAACACAAGAAATACCGTTTCCCCCACTACGAATCCTTGGTCCTCCAGTAGCGGAAGCAGTATCTCCTCCGTCGTGCCGGGTGAGGTCGTTGATTCGAGGGAAACCAAAGTACCTGGAGAAATGTTTTTAGCCACGGCTACCGAAGCAGACCTGACAGCCGCTAAGTCTGGAGAGCCATCTTCTGACAGCGGAGTAGGCACGCAGATGATGACGTTCTTAGCTAAGTTGAGAATACGGTCGTCGGTACTTGCCTCGAAGCCCTGATCCACCATCTGCTGAACGGCCGAGTCAGAGATGTCGTCTACGTGCGATTTACCGGAATTCAGCAGTGCTACGGTTTCGCTGCTCTTGTCGAGGCCAGCTACCCGAAGCCCCTGACTAGCTGCTCGTTGTGCCAGCGGTAATCCAACGTAACCGAGTCCGATGACAACCACGTCTACTTTGTGGTTTTGCCCTGTCTTCACGCAGTGCCCCCCTAATTTGATCATCAATATTGAAGCGTGCTCCTTAACGGAATGGGATTCTTGAGAAAGCACGACCGCCAGTATATGGGTTGCCCAGGGAGCCGCTGAAGTCTGAGTCGACGGTAGTTAGCGTCGAGTAGGGACTGCCCTGACTTTTGCTGACTCACGGCATTGTGCCTCTTTGGCGCTCTGTTTTTCGTATCCGTTGACCGGGAGTTTCCCAAGTGTCTCTTGGCCCTGACCACGGCGGGCTTCGGGAAGTTGATAGATGTTGTGATCGCCAGCCAAAGTTCCCTGCCGTTCTGGACCACCTTCTGACGGTCCTGGACGTTCTTCTGCAGGAGCGAGGAGAACGATGTCGAGGGCGGCGCCATAGGTATGATTCTCTGGTTGATCCTGCTGTGGGTCATTTGTAAGGCTGTCGACAGCCACGCTGAGGTCGGTGCTATAGCGTGTCTCCATCGTGGGATTGTTCCGGCGGGTCTGACGGGGTCTGCAATTAAGGCATGCCAATTACGTATTTGATATTCATGGTTGCAGAGCTTGTGCCCAACATGCGCAGAGAAATCCACGTCTGACAGCGGAGCCGAGAAGCGCGCTCTTGCCTTATACCACTGAGTCGCGACTAGTTACGGGGAGCTAGTCACCGGGCTGAGGAAGACTTTGAAGTTTTGTTGCTCCGGGGCGGGGCGGGGCGGCCGGTCCACCGGAGGGGAACTCTGGAGACGCACGGTCCGGGCCCCTCTAGGTGATGATCATATTCCGCGAGGACTGGCACTGCGGGTTCAACTTTCCCAATACAAGGTGGGCATCCAGTGCAATGCATCCGACCACCTAGCTGCTGCAAGCCATGAGCGTAACGCACACCACCAAGGGCCGCGGCGAGGAGATCGGAGTCCTGGCCATATGCGGTGACGGCGCCACCAGCCAGGTAGATTCAGAGAAGCTTTCAAGTTCGCCGCCGTCTTCTGCCGTTACCTTCTTCGAACAAAACGACTGTGATCTCGGTGCCGCTGGCACGGCAGTCCGTTGCGACGTGACCGTCGTCAGGGATCCGCGTCGGGCTGGATAGGTACAATCGGTCACCTAGACGAATGCAGGCTGCTTTGCCGGAGGTACGGAGAAACGATGTCGGAATGGCGTGAAGTCGGCACGGACAATTATGTACTGGTTACTGAAGGATCTCTGCTGAATACGGGCATTGTCGTCGGGTCCGAGCGGGCCATGGTCATCGACACGGGCTGTGGTCCCCGTCAGGGAGGCGAGATCCTTGAGGCAGTCCGTAGGAGAACACATCTCCCCCTCGTGGTAGTCAACACGCATGCGCACTACGACCACTTCTTCGGAAACGCCGCGTTTGCCGAAGCTGGCGTCACAGAGTTCTGGAGCCACCAGAACTGCGCCACCGAAATAGACCAGCGTGGGAACCTGCAGCGCCGGTACGTAGGGACGCTCGAACCTGAGATGTTCACCGCTGAAGGCGAGAACGTGGAACTCGTTGTTCCCAACGCCATAGTTAAGGATCAGCCCGTCCTGGTCGACCTCGGTGGCTTGACTGCAACCCTCTTCTACCTTGGCCGCGGCCACACCGACGGGGACCTTCTGGTTGGCACGCCGACCACTCTTTACGTGGGCGACCTTGTGGAACAGGGCGCTTATCCCTCCTTCGAGGACTCCTATCCGGAGGAGTGGGCCGATGTGCTCCGGCACATCTCTGCACTGCGTCACCGCTACGAGTTCCTCATACCAGGACACGGAAAGCCTTGCAGCGACCAGTTCGTCAAGACGATGGCTAACACCATGACTACCGCTGTTCGCCAGGCCCGCCAATCCATCCGGGATACCCCTAATGACGCCACTAAGGCCATTCCCGTGCTGCCATATGGGCCTGAGCAGTCCCGCTGGTTCATCAAACGGCTGCAGGAGACCCGACGCAATCCCCAGGAAACGCCGTAACAATACGCCTTTCTTGACGAAACCTTGAGCTTTGGTCCCTGGGCGCCTCGATAGGGGGCCGATGGTGTCGGCCGCCCGGGCAGGAATGCTGAAGGTGAAATCTAAGCCTACTTCTCATTGTTTATTGGCTGCCTTGGTGGTTACAACAGGCTGGTCGCACTTACTCCCACCCGAACTCAGGGGACTAGAGGCTTAGGTCCCGCTTTTCGACGTGACTTGTCAATCGATAGGTCGCGTGATTAGGTCAAGGCGATGGGGATCACCTTGACCAATGGAGGCTATTGTGGCTTTTTCGGACTACGCCCTGGCGCTGAGCGCTTTGCTGGGCACCTTGCTGGTTCCCTTCGCTGTCCTGTACCAGATGCTGCGGCTCAAGCGCCGCGCACTCAGGATCCCCGTCCGGCCCGCACCCCGAGGTAACCACCGCTGACCATGCCGTACGTCGACATCAACCCCCACAAAGGCCGTCCCAAGTGGGTGGGCTACACCATTCTTGCCGTTCTCCTGGTGCTCACCGCAGCCGTGGTGTCAGCGGCACTCATCCACCACTGACCAGCGGATACGGGGCAGGAGCTCCTATCTGACCCCCTAGACTTACTGATTGAACCAGTGCCGCAGAACCGTTTGCCGAAACGTCCGGGGGACAGATATGCCAGATCCGGCGGATCAGAATGCAGGCGCCCAAGCAGAGGATGCAGGGCAGCCGCAGCTGCGCCGACGCCGCGACCTACGTCGTGCCGACGGCTCAGTTCAGGATGCCTGGACAGGAACCATGCCAGCAGTAACCCCTTCCCCTTCCAGTTCAAACGACGCCGGGAAGCCGGCTACGCGCCGCACGTCCTGGGCCGAGGCGGCTGCGGCAGCCGACGCCAGCAGGCCGACCCGTGGACCATCACCTGCACCCGTCGCTGATGAACAACCGGCGCCACCCGCCAGGCAGCCTGCAGCCGATCCCGAGGCACCGACCGCCTCAGTGCCTTCCGCCGTGCCGTCCTCTGGACCCGCGGCTGCTCCGGGCGAGGTGGCGACTGAAGCTGCCGAACCTCTGTCGGACGCTCCCACCGAGGCGCCGTCCTTCCGCCGCAGCCGACCCACTGTTGCGGACGCCATCGCCGAGAGCCCGATGCCGGACTTCATCAGCTCGCCGGGCCTGTTCGTCAAGGAGCAGAAGCCCCGTCCCAGGGGTGGCATCCGTGGTGCGCTGTACAACCTCACCGGGGGCGCTTGGAACATGGGTCCTGGACCCAAGCAACGCCAGGAGGACGAGCTGGCCCGCCGGATCTCGCGCCAGCTCCAAGGCAGCTACAACACCGCGATCCTGAGCCTCAAGGGCGGGATCGGCAAGACGTCCACCACCGTGGGCGTGGGCCTGACCCTCGCTGAATTCCGCGGGGATGCTCCGTGTGCCATCGACGCCAACCCGGACTCGGGAGACCTGGTGGAGCGCGCCTTGGGCGAGGGCATCTACCAGCAGGCCAGCCCGAGGACCATTACCGACCTGCTGGAAAACATCGAGTCCATCGACTCCCTGACGGCGCTGGCCCGGTACATGCACCACGCCGGCCGGCTGCACCTGATAGCGGGGGAGCAGGACCCGGAGGTCTCGGATTCACTGACGGCCGAGGAGTACCTCCGGATCCGCAAGCTCATCTCCAGCTACTACTCGGTGGCGCTGACCGACTGTGGCACCGGCGTGACCCACAACGCCATGAGCGGGATCCTGCAGTCGGCCGACAACCTGGTCATTGCCGCCGGCTATGCGGTGTCGGGCGCCAAGCGGGCCCGCAGCACCCTGCACTGGCTGGCCAGCCACGGCTACGAGGAGTTAGCCCGGAACGCCATTGTGGTGATTACCGACAAGGACGAGGTGTCCTCCCGGGTGGACAAGGATGCCATCGAGGAGCACCTGGCCGGGATCTGCCGCGAACTCATCGCGGTTCCGCACGACCGTGGCGTGGCTGACGGCGACCTAGTGACTCTGGACGTTTTGAAGCCGGAGACGCGGCGGGCTTACAAGGAGATTGCTGCCGCCATCGTGGACGGGTATCAGTAACCGCACGGAGTAGATTTCTCCTCTCTCTCCAACAGTTGCAGAACCGAACTTAACCGGTCGATAGAAGCCCTATACAGGCCGAAGAATAGCGCCTACTCGCTGGTCTGATATCTGAGGGATTCTTTGTCGCTGTTTCTTGAACGAGTCGTGCCCAATTCGCTGCGGCGCAAGAAGACCGCCAGCACCCCGACCAGGAAGAAGTTCCGCCCAGACATCCAAGGTCTCGGGACATTCGCCGTCGTGGCTGTGATCCTGGACCACCTTATCGGCTGGCCTTCGGGAGGGTTCGTCGGAGTGGACATCTTCTTCGTGATTTCAGGGTTCCTAATCACGGGCATTCTGCTGCGCGAGCAGGAGCGGACGGGACCATCTCGTTTCTCGGGTTTTACAGGCGTCGGGCCAAACGAATCCTTCCGGCTTCCGTTCTCGTCCTGACAGTTACACTTGCGGCAGCATTCCTCGTCTTCGGGTGGGCGCGATTCGTAGCCACAGCGTGGGACGCCTTAGCTGCTGCAGTATTCGCCGGCAACTGGCGCTTCGCAACACTGGGCACCGACTATTTTCAGGCTGACGGTCCGGTCTACAGCACTACTGGTCACTTGCGGTTGAGGAACAGTTCTACTTCGTGTGGCCGTGAGCGATGCTCCTGGTGTTCGGCCTCGTTGGCAAAATGGGGCGCCCCGGCGCAGCGCGCCAGGGGGCTGGCATTGCCATCAGTGGTTCGGTTATCAGAGGAGCTGTCCCAGCTTTGCTGGCAAGGTTCCCATGAAGCATGACCGAATGCACATGTCCCCCGCCTATCAGACGGTGATCGCCCCTGCGTTCCGGGAAATGATGGAAGGCAGGGGCTTTGTGATCCTAGACAGCCGTGTCTTATTAACCGCGACTAGTCGCGGTTAGTTCGCAGGGGTGCCACGCCCTTCCAGAACGCCTATTCCAGCGTGCAAGGAGACAGGGTGAGTGTTCCGCCTGCCGTGCATGAACCGAAGATGCGGAGGAACGAGTCACCGAACATGGGCGGCCTAAACTTCCACGGCATCCACGGTCCGGCCTGTAGCTGCGTTGACGTGTTCGCTGTTGAGATGGTCCCGAATACGGGGAACGACCGGCCCTGCTGGACTTCACTAACGGCAAGCGAACCCGTGCCCGCCGTTACCGACATCCTCGACCGGAGCCGCACGAACACCAACCGGCCCTGAACCTCGGATGGCGTCACAGTGGACTGAACACCGGTGATGGTCGACGCCTGCCGCTGAGGTGGTTGCGTTATTTATGGATGCGATGGGCTTGATAGTCGTAATCCCTGGGCGGTTGTCGCTGCAGGACTAGTGGGTTCGTTGTTTAGGTCTACTGGACCAATCGTGTAGTGATGCGTATGCGGCACCTCGTAGAGGTCGTGCCGTCAGATAGCCTTGACTGATGCACAAGTGGGGGATTGCGGCCGTTGCCGCTGCGGTGACGGCGGGGCTGGTTGTTGTGGCGGTTCTGGCGTCTAGTGGTACGCCGATGCTCGGGGCCGGTCTCCTTGCCGCGATTCTTGGCTTGATGTGGCTGGTGTGGCCGCGCAAGGAGGGGGCGATTCCCCGCCGGTATGTTGTGTTCCTGAGCGCGTTTGCGTTCTCGTCAGTGCTGCCGCAGAGCGTCGGCCTGCCCTTACAAATCGTTGCCCTTGTCGGGGCGTTCCTTGAGTGGCTTTGCACGCCTGCTGCTGAGCGCCGGGGCAACGGCGTAGTCCTAACGGCCGGTCTGTTCATCGGTTTCTGGGCTTTGCTGATGTTCCACCCGAACGTACCTGACATTTCCACCGGCCTGCTGGGCTTCCGCAAGACCGCACTGGCTGTTGCCGGTGTTGTGTTTGGGTGTGCTATCCGTGAGCGCCTGCGCGTGCCGGTGGAGCGTCTTGTGATCAACCTCGTCACTTCCGTCCTCGGGTTGTCCATCGTTGGCCACCTCTGGATACCGGCCATCAACAAACTCTTTCCCAAGAACGACGCTGACATGTACACGGGGCTCTACGGCGGCGAGGTCCGGATGCAGGGCCTGTTTGCCGGCCCGTTCCACGCCGCCATTGCCGGGGTGTTCCTGATCGGCTGGGCGATTGTCCGCTGGCGTTCGTCCCGCGTCTTGCCCAAGGTGGTACTCGTCGTGGGCGCGCTGGGGATGTACCTGACTCTGGTCCGGACCGCCTACATAGCCGTGGCCTTGGTGGTTGCGGCGCTGGTGATCCTCGCGTCATCGTTCGTGTCATTCATGAAACGGCTCGGTATAGTGTCCGGGCTGGCTCTTGTAGCGCTGATGTTCGTGGAAGCCTTCGGCGGCGGGAAAGTGCTCACAGTTATTGAGTCCATTGGTAACTTCGCCACCGATGGCAGGTTCTTGAACCGGCTACCCGAGTACGCTCTGGGCTTCAAAATGTTTGGCGAGTCCCAGCTGGTTGGCAAGGGTGCTGGGTCTGCTGGTGACACGCTTGGCCCGGCATTCGGCGCTCACGAACACGTCACCCCGCACAACCTGCTCCTGAAGATCCTCGTTGAGGGCGGTGCTATCGGGATGAGCCTGTGGCTGCTGCTCATTATGGTTCTGTGGCACGCGCTGGATACCCGCACGCCGCCAGGTTCGTTGGCTGTCGTGTCCGTGTTGGGCATGTTCGGCCTTGGCCTCACCGGGTCTGCTATTGAGGCACTGCCGGTGACCTACTTGATCTTCATGGTTGCCGGGCTCGGCGTCCGGGCAGAGGGCGGGAGTGCTTCCAGCACCAGGGAGGAACTGGAAGCCCGCCCCTTGCCATTGCTAAATGGCCGGCGGGGATACCACCTCAATAGTCGATGATGCATAGATCGTGAACCCTGTCGTTCGAGTCGCGGCGCAGCCGTCTGAAACTCTGCGGGTTGAGTTCCTGGCTGCAACCCCGTGACCGTCCATTCCTTCGTCGCCCCCCGGGACGGACCAGGGACGGCTCGGAGAAATTCAGCGAAGGGGCGTTCGCGGTCCCGTCAAAACTTTTCCGAGCATCGTCGCCGCGCCACCGTCCGCTTTGATGTCAAAACGGACGGTGATCTGGTGGATGGCTGCGGCGCTGTTGGATGTGAAGGTGACAGTCATCCCCGCCACGGTGGCCGATGTCGTAGAGCTGGCAACCGTATGGTTCGGGGGTTGCAATATCCGTCTGCACGCGCTTAAGGATCGGCGCTGCGCCGCAGACCTTCCTTGACAGCATCCCCGTAGGTGCGGATGGCAGCGCCGGATGCTGCCTCGTAGGCCACAGCCCCAGCGAAGTCAGCCTCGGCCCATGACGTTTGCGCCGACGCCGGGGTGCCCAATGGGCTGCACCACGATCAGGGTGAAAACCGCAGGCTGGTGAGCTGGAGAAGGATCGCAGCGCCCAGCATCGCCGTCCTGGCCAGTCACACGGGTCTCCGCATCAGGGCAAGAAGGCGTCCGCTGCTCATGCTGCCGATGTCCGGCAAAAAGGTCGGAGACGCCGAATTGCCCGCCTATCTGGGTGATAGGCGGGCAGTTTGTAGTGCGGCTTTTAGACGAGCAGGCTTTCCGGAAGGGCAGCGGGGCTCGTGGCAGCGAAAATGGTGTTGTCCAGGTCCGCGACGGAGGACTTCCCCACGAATCCCATGGCCCCCTTCAGCTCCTCCTGAAGGATTCCGAACACCCGGTCCACGGCGGGCTCACCTCCGGTGGCCAGGGCGTACGCGAACGGACGTCCGGCCAGTGCAGCCTTGGCCCCCAGCGCCACTGCCTTGACGATGTCGTGGCCACGCCGCACGCCGCCGTCGAGATAAACCTCCGCGCGGCCGCCAACTGCCTCAACAATGGACGGCAGCACATCGATGGTGGCGGGCTGGGAGTCGAACTGCCGGCCGCCGTGGTTGGAGACGAAAATGCCGTCCGCCCCCTCATCCACTGCCCGGGCTGCGTCCTCGGCGTCCATGATGCCCTTGATCACCAGGTTCCCCTTCCACTCCGAGCGGAGCCTGGCGAAGTCCTCCCAGTTGGCGCCCGGGTTCTTGTTGGACGCCATCCAGTTGTTCATCTCGTCCATGCGCAGCGGGCGGCCGTTGATCTGGTAGTTCCCGTACGTCATCTTCCGGCCGGTGAGCCAGCGCCACAGCCAGGCCGGGCGGGTGGCGGCATTGAAGTAGTCGGCAACCGGCGGGCGCGGCGGCATGGACAGGCCATGGTGCAGGTCCCGTTCCCGCTTGCTGGACGACCCGACGTCGCCTGCCACCACCAGCGTCTCAACTCCCACAGCCCGTGCCCGGTTGATGTAGCTGGCGGTTTCCGCCGGATCCTTCCAGAAGGCGATCTGCGCCCACAGATTGTTGGGCGCCACCTTCGCCACCTCTTCCAGCGAGCAGCCGGCCCAGGCACTGTGGATGAAGATCGATCCTGCCCTGACCGCGGCCCTGGCAACGGCAGGATCCGAGCCCGGGTGGAAGATGGTGAGCATTCCCATCGGTGCCACCATCAGCGGCATCGCCAGGGAATGGCCCAGCACGGTGGTGGACGTATTCATGCCCCGCAGGTCCACCATGGACCGCTGGCGAAGCATCAAGGCATCGAAACGGTCTTCATTCGCGCGCATGGTGGTCTCGTCCAGCGCACCGCCCTCCAAATAGTCCGAAATCATTTTCGGAAGCTGCTTGCGGGAGGCTTTGCGGTAGTCCTCAACGCTGACAATCCATTTGTTTCTCAAGAGTCCTGCTCCAATGTGAAGGTCTAAATTACTTTCGCCAGGAATTGCTTGGTGCGCACATGCTGGGGGTCGCTCAGGACCGTCCGGGGGTCGCCCTGCTCCACGATGCCGCCGCCGTCCATGAAGATCAGGTGGTCGCCAACTTCCCGGGCGAAGCCGATCTCGTGGGTGACCACGATCATGGTCATCCCGCCGTCCGCGAGCTTGCGCATCACGTCTAGCACCTCGCCCACAAGCTCCGGGTCCAGGGCCGATGTGGGCTCATCGAACAGCATCAGCCGCGGCTCCATGGCCAGTGCCCTGGCGATGGCCACGCGCTGCTGCTGGCCGCCGGACAGCGACGCAGGGTAGGCGTGGACCTTCTCGGAGAGTCCCACCCGCTCCAGGAGGATCTTTGCCCGGTCCTGGACGGCCTTCCGGCTCTCCTTCTTCACCCTGACGGGTGCCTCGCAGATGTTCTCCAGCACCGTCATGTGCGGGAAGAGGTTGAAGCTCTGGAACACCATGCCGATGTTCTCGCGCATCTTCGCCGCCTCCGCGTTGTTCTGCGCGTGCAGCCGGCCTTTCCTGACCTTCACCCCAACCGGCTGTCCCTCCACAAGGATGTACCCGCCGTCGAGCGTTTCCAGCTGGTTGATGCAGCGGAGGAACGTGGACTTGCCGGAGCCGGACGGCCCGATGATGCAGGTGACGCTGCCCTTGGGGATGGTGAGGTCGATGCCATTGAGGACTTCGAGGTCCCCGAAACTCTTGGTGACGCCCTGGGCCTCGATCATTACCTCGGTCATGGCTGGACCTCCTGGGGTGCGGTGCGGGAGTTCTCTGCTTTGGCTTTGCGTGTGCGCCGGGTGCTGCGTCCCGGGGTGATGCCGCCCCGGTTGAAGTGCCGCTCAATGAAGTACTGCCCCAGGCTCAAAATGCTGGTGACCAGCAGGTACCACATACTGGCGGCGATGAGCAGCGGAATGGTTTTGAAGTTGGCGCTGTAGACCAGCTGCGCGGAGTACAGCAGCTCGGGGAAGGCCAGGACGCTCACCAGGGAGGTGGTCTTCAGCATGGAGATGGTCTGGTTGCCCGTTGGCGGGATGATGATCTTCATGGCCTGGGGCAGCACAACCCGGGACAGGATGGCGAAGCGCCGCATGCCGAGGGCTGTGGCCGCTTCCGTCTGCCCCCGGTTGACGCTGAGGAGCCCGGCGCGGACGATCTCGGACATGTAGGCGCCTTCATTCAGGCCCAGCCCGAGGATCGCCGCCATGAACGGGGTGATGAGCACGTTGGCATCCACGGAGAAGAACTCAGGACCGAACGGCACGCCCACCGCAATCCGCGGGTAGATGGCGGCGATAAAGCCCCAGAAGAGGAGCTGGACGAAGACCGGCACCCCGCGGAAGAGCCACACCAGGAACGCGGCGGTCCCTGCCACGACGGCGTTAGGCGCGAGCCTGGCCAGCGCCAGCAGGACGCCGACGACGATTCCCACGGCCATGGAGATGGCCGTCAGTCCCAGTGTCCGCAGGAGACCGGTGAACAGCCGCTCCGAGGTGAACCAGCCGAAGACCACGTTCCACTCGAAACGAGGATTGGTGATGAGGGAGTAACTGATCAGGAAGATCGCGAAGAGGACGATTGCCGCGGTTAGCCACAACCCTCCGTGGCGCTGGTGGGGACGGCCCTGGAGAAGCTGGCGGTCCAGCCCGTCCCCGGCTGGTGCCTTGGCGTCAGGTTCCGTGGCTGTGTTGGCCATGGGGCTACTGCGCTTTGTTGAAGGCGAAGTCAGAGATTGCACCGCTGCCTACACCCCACTTATCGAGGATTTCCTTGTACTTGCCGCTCTTGGCAAGGGACTCCATGCCGAGCTGGATGGCCTTCTCCAGTCCCGCGCCCTTTTTGAAGCCGATGCTGACGGGGGAGACGTCCTTCTCGCCCAGCAGCTCGATCTGGCCGCCCTGCTTGATGGCATAACCCAGGGTGGGTCCGTCAATGTAGACGGCATCAATCCGGCCGGCGGTCAGCGCGAGGTTGGGGGCCTGCATGTCCGGGTAGGTCATGGCCTCAATCGCCGGGCTGCCGGCCGCCGTGCAGGCCTGGGACAGGGCGGGGAGGCGCTTGAGGTCCTGGAAGGAACCCTTCAGCACGCCGACGCGCTTGCCGCAGAGGGTGTCCAGCGTGAGGTGCTGCGGGTTGCCCGGAGCCACGCCAATGCCACTGCCTGACTGGTAGTAGTCGACGAAATCAAGCACTTTCATGCGTTCCGTTGACGGGGACATCTGTGAGACGGCCATGTCGAACTTGCCGGCCGCTATACCGGGGATGATGCCATCGAACGGGCCGCTCTTGACCTCCGTTTTCAGGCCGAGCGTCTGCCCCAGGGCCATGGCAATCTCAGGGTCCACGCCTTGGATGGTTGTTCCGTCCGCGGCCATGAAGTGTAGCGGCGGGGAGCTCTGGCTCATGGTGACGGTCAGGGTTCCCTTGTCCCGTGCGTCTTTGGGGAGGGCAGCCGCGGCGGCGTCGTCGACTTTGACGGCCTCCGCGGAACCGGTGGATTTAGGAGCGTCGGACTGGGCCGAGCTGGTCATTTCCGGGTTGGAGCACCCGGAGAGAAGGACGCTTGCCATGGAAATTGCGGCGACGGTTACCAACATCGATCGAAACTGAATCATCTACACGCCTTCGGATCTGGGGGAGGAGGGTGATGGGAGAGCTGTGTTACAGATCACTTTGCTGTCCGGTATCATGTACCGTACATCATGCACGATTTTCTGCAAACAGCTTTCCCCTTTCTCCGGTTTGTGACGGGGACGGTGTCAGCACCTCCTCCAACTGCCCGAAGATTCGCATAGGATTCCGAAATGAACGCCGCTTCGCCTGAAGAAGAAGTCCTAATCCCCGGCCGGCCGATGTTGGTGGACCAGGTGTTTGAGGCCATCCTGTCCCTGTTGCTGGATGACAAGATCTCCACCGGATCGCCGCTGAGTATCGATGGACTGGCCAAGCGCTTCAAGGTTTCCTCAACCCCGGTGCGGGAAGCGCTGGCACGCCTGGAAACAACCGGAATGGTCAGGCGGGAAGCACTGCGCGGATACAAGGTGGCGCCGGAACCCACGGCCAGCGATATTGCCGCGCTGCTGACTTCCCGGCAGATTCTTGAACCCGCCTGCACCAACATTGCCGCCGGCAATTCAACGGATGAGTTAGTGGCGGACCTGGAAGGGTTTCACCGCGACCTCGAGGCGTCCCGACGGGGCGGTGACACGTTTGCCGGCTACCGCGCCTACTGGAAGGCGGACGAGAACTTTCACCGGCGGATCGTGGAGGCCACGGACAACGAGTTCCTCTTGAGGGCCTACTCCGCCATTGAGGGAAGTATCCAGCGGTTCCGGCTCATGGTTCACAACGACATGAGCGGGGACCATACGGTACAGGAGCACCAAGCCATCATTGATGCCATCAAAGCCGGTGATCCCGCAACTGCCACCGCGGCCATGGACAAACACATTGAGGGGATCAGGTCCCGCTCCCTTAGTCTCGCCAAGTTCGGACAGCAGGCCTGAAGTGCAGCAGCCACAGACTTGTGGCCCCGTGGAATGCGGGCGTAAATAAAAGTCAAGGTTTGGGCGTGAGGAGAGCACGCTGGCATACCTTTTCCGGCGTCAGGCCTCCAAAGCCCACCGTTAGGTTCCGTGGAGCATCTTGGGGCAAGTATCCCGGCCGGCAGATTCAGGTATCGCTTTACTGGTCCAATGTCCAGAGCGGGCGCATAGCCTGCATCCATGTTAAAAGCCGTGTTCCGAAGCAGACGTAAATCGAGATGCCGTTTCTGCGGACGGCCGCTGCCTCAAAATCCCTCCGCGATGTTTTGCTCCCGCGACTGCTACGACAGCTACCAGGCCAGCAACGACACTTCCCGCCACGAACAGTAGCTTCATTTTTGGCTGGTACGTGGCGGCGGAAGTCAGCCGGACTGAAAGCCTGGCACTCAAGGTTGCAGGGAAGGAGCGTTCCGTGTGCCGGTTGTTCGGGCTGCACGCCGGGTCCCGGCCCGTCCGCGCTACCTTCTGGCTCCTGGACGCCCCGGACAGCCTGTCAGAGCAGAGCAGGAAAGAGCCCGACGGTGCGGGGATCGGGACCTTCGATTCCGACGGCGGCGCGCGGGTCACCAAACGGCCGCTCGCCGCGTGGGAGGACCACGCCTTTGCCCGGGAGGCACGGGAGCTGAGAAGCACCACCTTCCTGGCCCACGTCCGGTACGCCAGCACCGGTGCGCACACCATGGTGAACACCCACCCGTTCGAGCAGGACGGGCGGCTGTTCGCGCACAACGGCGCCTTCCACGGGCTGGGCCGGCTGGAGGAGCGGATTCGTGAACTGGGCGTGGCGGGGCTGGTGCAGGGCCAGACCGACAGCGAACGCCTCTTTGCCCTCATCACTGCCGAGACCCGCAGGGCCGGCGGGGACGTGGCGGAAGGCATCATCCGGGCGGTGGGCTGGGCGGCCGGCGAACTGCCCGTCCTGGCCCTGAACATCATTGTGACCACGGCGGCGGACCTCTGGGCGCTCCGCTACCCGGCAACCCACCCGCTGTACATCCTGGAAAGGGACCCCTCGGCTGAGCCCGCCCCGGCAGCACCGCTGGACGCCAGGAGTGCCCGAATCCACTCCCGAAGCACCGAACTGTCGGGTTCCCGTTCGGTCCTCTTTGCCACGAAGCCGATGAACCAGAACCCCGGCTGGCGGCCGCTGGCGCCGGGGGAGCTGGTGCACGTTGGCCCGGACCTGGCGGTGACCTGCACCTACCCCTTCCCGGACCAACCCGCCCACCCTCTCACGCTCGCCGACCTCGATCCATCCGCGGCGGCGTCGCAAACGTCCTGACGGGCCCGGCCGCTCCTATCGCGCTGGCGGTGGCGTGCCCCGCCGCATCAACGTGGCCGCGCTATACGCCGCTGCGAGGACCAGCATGCTGCCCAGCCATCCAGCCGCGAGGAACATCAAGGTCCTGCGGTCGATTTCCTCAAAGGGTGCCAGCGACTGACCGGCCACTACCACTTTGCCGGCCGCCTGCTTGGCGACGATTGCCATCCGCAAGCCGGGATCGGGCTGCCAGGTCACCGTGTCGCTGCCCGACGCCCTTGCCGCATTGAGCACCCCGGCCGGTACCACGGGAATGGTCCCGTGCAGGGTCACGGTGGAGGAAAGCGGGCTGTTGCCGTCCCCGTAAACGATGAGGAAGACGCCACTGTCATGTGTCAGTTCCAGCCGGGGGCCTGTCATTGGATCGGATCCCGCTTGTTGAAGCCGCGCTGCGGCCGCGGCGGCAGGCGCCATGTTGGCCGACTGGCGGCCAATCTGCTGGAGGGTGACGTAGATGCTCCCAAAGGCGAGTGTGGTGATGATGACCGCCGCCAGGCACCAGATGATCCTTCTCATGGGAATATGATGCGCTCACGTCCCTGACAATGGGGTGCACCAGGGAAACCTGCCAACCGCTCACGCTGGCCATCCTGCAACCGTCCGCGCCGCCGTCGTAAACGTCCTGACGCCAGGTGCTTCTTTTACGTGTTGGGCGTGGCCGCCTTCTTCTGCAAGGCCTCTGCCATCTTCTGCACCTTGGCGCCGTAGCCGCCGTTCAGCGCGGTGTCCTTGATCATTTTCGCCTGGGCGTCCAGGTCCGCCGGGGCGGCGTTCTTGAGGGCCGTCAGGTCCGCCTGGAGGTTTGCGGGGAGCTTGGCGAACAGCTTGGGGTGGCTGATGAGCTGGTCCGCCACCTTTTGCAGCCCCGCGCCAGGATTGTCCGAGCTGAATGCAGTGCGCAGCTCCTGGCGCAGGCCGGCCAGGCCAGTGGCGGTCTTCTCCAGCGCTTCGGCACGCTTCTGGATCTCGGGGCCGTAGCCGCCGGAGAGGGCGGTGGTCTTGATCTTGTAGGCGTCCTTCACCCGGTCTGCCGGGGCGGCGTCCTTGAGCGTGGTCACATCCGCCTGGAGGGCCGCGGGGAGCTTGGCGAACAGCTTCGGGTGGTTGACCAGCGCCGCGGCCGCCTTCGCCGCGTGGTCTCCGGCGGCCTGCGGGCTGTCCGCGTTCAGGCGCAGGAAGGCCTCAAGACCGCCGGCACCCTTTACCGCCTTGGTCTCGCTGCTTGCAGCGGGGGAAGCTGCCGAGGAGGGTGTTGGGCTGGGTGATGCGGACGCGGCGCCGACGCCCGCGGCGGCCATGGCACCGGCGGCCAGGAGGGCTGCCGCTCCGACGCCGATGCGGGCTTTCATTGACGGGATAGATGGTTTCACCACGGTGTGTCCTTCCACATTTGCGCATGCGTTCGCGCCGGGGCATGGGCCGGCGCACGCAGTTTCACTTTAGGAGCGCAGGCTGGGGAAATGCTGAGAGCCGTCCTCAGCAGGCACCACTCCAAATCCATCAACTATGCTCGGATCTGGTCTGGTGGACTGTACTCCCGGTTTGACCGGGCTTTTTTGGGGGGATGCTCGTGCTGAAAATCGTCGGTGGTTCAAAGATGCGGAAAGGGCTCACGGCGACCTGGGCGCTCGCCACTGGTCTCTTACTCCTGCCGATGGGACTCACCTCATGCAGCTACTCCGAGCCTTCTTCGGCAGTGGTATCGACTGCCGCGCCCGCGTCGCCGGCTAGCACGGCTAAGTCAAAGCCGGTTTTGGGCGGGGAGACCCAGGCCGACTCTTTTGGGAATGTGGACTTCTACACGACAGTCCCAGGCGACACTCTGGCGAACGTAGCTGTCACCTACAAACTTTCCGAAGCGAAGGTCGCCGAATTCAACGGAATCCAGCCAGGGGCGTCTTTGACCCCGGGCACAAAGCTCCGGTTGATACCGGCCGGGCCGACGACGGGCGCCAAGGGGGCCGCCACAACGGACGCAAACGGGATCCCCACAAGTGTCGTACTCGAACCTGAGGACACTCTCAGCGGTATCACCTACCGATTCAACATCACAGAAGAGCAGTTGGCAGAGGCAAACAAAGTCCCCTTCACATACGAAAAGGGCAACGTCTACTTCATCCAAGCCGGACACACGATTCAACTTCAGAAGAACCCCGTGGACAGCAGGTCCGGCACCGGAACAGCCGTCAACAACTCATTTGGCCAAACGGTTTTCTACACCACGGTTGAAGGCGACTCCTTCGACGGCATCGGATACAAATTCCGTGTCACCACGGCCCAGCTCCTGGCCTACAACCCTGGACTCGTTGAAAACCAACTTGGTGCCGGCAGCAAGCTTCGGCTGATCGCCGGGGATGTGAAGATTGAGGGCGCCCAAGGCACGTACACCGCAGACCCCGAAGGAATCCCCCTCACCTACACCACCGCTCCTGGTGACACCGAGCGCCAGATATCCTTCCGCTTCGGGATGCCGGACTTGGCGGATCTGGAAGCGGCAAACCGCCCGTCCACTGGCACGGGTCGCGTCTGGTACGAATTCTCCGACCTTCCAACCGGACACCTCGCTCCGGGCCAGGTCATCAGCCTCTCCCTGGCCCGTCCCATCAACAAACCCGAAGCCTGACCTGCCACGCCTCTGCAAAGCGCCGGGTGCCGATTATGCTCGGCCTATGAAGATGCGTGATCCCCAGGCGAAGCCTGTTCCTGCCGGCAAACTGGGTTTTTGGCAGCAGCGGACATGGATGTGGATTGTCGCCGCGGGATTCGACGTGTACATCCTTGGTTTCGTCATCGGGCTGCAGCCCTCCGGCCCTCTCTGCGGCAGCCCCTTGTTCCCGAACAGCCGTGCTGCTGAACAGCTCGACTTTGCGCAAGGCAATGTTGGGGCGGCGGCCACGTGCTATCGGACTATCGAAGCCGATTCCGTCCCTGTCTGGATCCTCATGGCCCTGGGCGTCGGCCTGGTCCTGACCGGAGTGGTGGTTCGGATAGTCCGTATCCGGCTTTTCGCCGGCTCCGCCGGTGATGGGAAAGCCGGCCAGGCGCTGTAGAGCTACCCAGTTGTGACCGGTTTCTTGACCGTGGCAAGCAGGATGACTCCGGCCACGGCGGTGGCTCCTGACAGGAGGAACAGGACGATCGCCAGCGGGGGAGCTGCGTCGGCTTCGCCGAGGATGGTGATGCCGATGGCGACGGCGACGAGAGGATCGATGACTGTCAGGCCGGCCACCACGAGTTCCGGGGAGCCCCGGGTGTGGGCATTCTGGACCAGGAAGCTGCCGCCCAGGGCGGCAATGAGCAGCCCCGCCAGGCACGTCAGGGAAAGCCACTCGAAATCACCCTGAAACAGCCGGGCGATGACCGTCTTGGCCAGGGCTGCGACGAACCCGAACAGGATCCCCGCTCCGGCCGTGAAGACCACCGCGTGCGAGCGGTGGCGCCACAAGAGATAGGCCACGGCGACGCAGGCCAGGACGACGGCGAGCACGATCAGGATGGTGACCAGATGCCGGTCGCTGATCTCCACGTCCTCCGCGGACAGCGCCGCCACGGCAACGAAAACGCCTACGCCGCCCACGCATAACGCGACGGCGGTGAGGGCACGGCGGCCCGGGGACTTGCGGGTCATCCGCGCGGTGGCCAGCGTGGTGACCACCAAGGCGATGGCCCCGATGGGCTGCACCACGATCAGGGGCGAGAACCGCAGGCTGGTGAGCTGAAGGAGGATCGCGGCGCCCAGCATCGCCGTTCCGGCCAGCCACACTGGCTTCCGCATCAGGGCATGCAGGCGTCCGCCGCCCATGCTGCCCGCCGCCCGCCCTTCTGCGGCCGGCTGGTCTCCCACGGCCCGGTGCTGGAACAGCGTTCCCAGGGCGAGCAGGACCGCTCCAACGGCGGCGATCGGAATCCCCAGCCAGTGGTAGGACGTCAGTGCGGACACGGCCGCAGCCTGGATCATGATCAGGCCTTACGCCGCCGGCGATGAGCCGGGGTTGGAGTTGTCATCGGCTTCTGAGCCGGATGGTCCGGGCACGGTGAATGGCAGCCAGCGCAACCGCGCTGGCTGCCGACCGTACGGCGTGGACCTGATACCAACGCTTTAGCAACGGCTCCCGTAGGTCCTCGGCCAGCGGTTCGGGGCTGAAGAACAGCTTGGGGTTGAGTGACCGGAGGACGTAAACGGTGGCGGCGGCACCTGTGACGGAACCGGCGGCGGCTGCCATCAGCGAGGTCCTGGTGAGCGGATCGTGCCATCCCGCAGCAAGGGCGCCGACGGCGGCCGGGGCATTGATCGGAGCGAGCGGTGCGTAATAGCGCCCAGGGCTGCCCGCCCCGAAGGGGGTTCGGGGGAGCTCTTTGCTTGCCTCGGAGGCCGCGACGCGATGCGGCACTTTGACCAGCAGCTCATACAGGTTTCCAAAGAACCAGTGCGCGTGGCTGAACTCCGCAACATCAAGGAGCCGATCGGTGAGCAGATCGCGATTGAGTTCCGGATTCAGTCCCATGCCCACAATGTACTCCCGTCCATGTATGGGCCGCAGCCAGGCTTGGGGGACCCAGCCCGCCACGCTTTCCCGACAACCCGAGCTGTCAAAGGGGGAGGTGTGCTGTCTTCCGCCGCCGCCGGCTGACGAAGGTGGGGCCCGCCGGCTCCGGGATGTCGGAGGGAT
This sequence comes from Arthrobacter sp. Soil764, assembly GCF_001428075.1. Taxonomy (GTDB): domain Bacteria; phylum Actinomycetota; class Actinomycetes; order Actinomycetales; family Micrococcaceae; genus Arthrobacter. Next base: position 341,394 of record NZ_LMSI01000001.1, read on the forward strand.
TGGCGCCGGCCCGCCGTCGTCGTAGTTCCAAAGCGAGGGCCTCCTGCCCGCGCGCCATCGCCCAGCGGTGGTTCGCTGCGAAGGCGGGCTTGAGCAACCAGCCCAGCCGCCGCAGGAGCGGTTTTGACGCACTGACCTGCCAGTCATAGATGACAACAGTTTCCGGCCCGTCCTGCTTGAAGGTCCAGCGGCCGGTGCCGTTGAGGTCGCCCTGCGCGGAGAGGGCAAGCCCTTGTTCGGTGATGGGCTCGGTGACGGTGAGCTTCCACTTGAGGGTGTACGGCAGCCAGCCCTTGGTGTGAAGGAAGAACCCCTTTCCCACGCCGTCAGGGCCGCCAGACTCCAAAGGCAAAACTGACAGATACACCGACGGCCACCAGCGGGCCAGTGAACCCGCATCGCCCAAAACGTCCATCACCTCGTGCGGGCTCCCGGCCACCCGCCAGACGGTCCGGAATTCGTAATCGCTTCTGCCTTTGGAATTGCCGTCCATTGCCGCCTCCACGCACGGATTGTTGTTTCACGGTACGCATGGTGCGGCACGTAATCAACGGGCCCATCAGCACGGATGCCAGCGGACGTGAGGGGAAGGCGTAATGGCTCTGGGTGCAGGGGCTCCGGATTCTGGTTTTTGGGGAATTTCATGACTTCCCCTTGTTATCCCGTCGTTATGCTAAGTACCCTTAGTTTGTTATCAATGGCAGGGCAGTAGGCCCTGACCGCAGCTCTTGGGGGATCGTTGCCGCGTTGGAAGACGAGGGTGGGACCTATGCATGGAGACCAGGAGTTGCCCAGTATGGGCTGCGGGGCCGCTTCATCCCTGCCGATTCAGCTTCAGGCAATGGAGATTATTGACGAGATTCTGAACGACGCAGGTCCTGGTGGGGCCGATGTCCGTGAATCGCTCAGGCGCCATGTGGCGAATAACCCGGGCCAGCCTGAGAAGGCATTGCTGATGCACATGCTCACCGTCCGCCGGTCATGCCAAGACCAAGAGGACGGCGCCCGACGATCTTCAAGCCGTGTTGTGGAAGGCCGGAAACAGATGGACTGTGAAAGCGTCCAACAACAAGAAATCCAGCGACTGAACAACCGCTTCCATCACGCCGGCGTCACCCTTTGGGAACTGTGGCTGCGGTACTACAGCCTGGGCGGTGAAGCCAGCGAACATGCAGTCGCCGCCCACTTGCGTGGGGAGCTGGCCCTTTCCGGCCTCCAGCAGCAGGTGCTCCACATGGCTCTCAATGAATTGGACGCGGACGAGGCTGCAACTGCCGACATCGGCCCCTTCGCGGCTGCCCAAATGGGGCCGAGGGGCCATGATCCAGCGATGGCTCGCCGGGAAGACGGCCTTGGGCAACCAAGCCAGCCGTCGCTGCTGTGGTTTTGAGGCGCCCGGGGCTAATCCCCTGGCGGCAGCTTTAAACTGATGCGCAGGCTCGATGGGGGCATACCCGGGTTGTTTGGCGGACCCGGGGGATCTGATTGGGTAGGCGGAGGCGCATAAGAGGTAGCGGTTACCCTTATGGCGGGTTTCGCGGCCCGGGTACGGTGGCTCGTGCCGGGGAGTCCCGTGCTGGCAGGACTCGCATAAAGTGGGGAATCGGTTGGGGACCCTGTTGCGCCCGCCCTTGTCCTGGGCCGGGCCGCCTTTCCATCTTTCTTGCCGTATCCACGGAGGTACGCGGTGTACAAGCGAACTGTTCCGGTCATTGCTGCCGTTTTTCCAGCTCTGTTCCTCTCCGCAGGGCCTGCCCCTGCCACAACTTACGGTGAGGACGATGTCCTCAATACCTACGTCGACTGCCCCCTGGAGCGCATCGGCACCCAGCTGGTCCGCTGCGACAACCTCACCGGTACCGGGGTTGATGCGCCCTCCTGGATTCCGGAGCAAAAGTAGCGCTGGCTGCAGGTCCCCTCACTTAGATACCCAGAGTCCCTGGGCTGTTGGGTGGCGCCAGCCCAACCCTGCCTTGATTGCGCGGCGCTTCGCTGCATGACGCCACCGAGCTGCAGACAGTAGGGTGGGTATCCCTGGACCGGCCAGCGGCAGCTGAACAGTACCGCCACCCGTGGGCAGACCGGCGCCGGGGGAGACAGGGGGTTCCATGGCTGAAGCATTCCCAAGGGAGACGGAGCGTTGCTGAACGGGCGCGCCGCCCATTGGCTGGACGCGCTGCGGACCCAGCTGTGGCCGCTGCCGGTGGTGGCGGTTGCAGGCGCCGTGGCGCTGGGTGTCGCGTTGCCGGCGCTGGATTCGGGCATCGACGGGCAATTGCCGGACACCGTCGGCGTCCTCCTGTTCAGCGGGGGCGCGGAAGCGGCCAGGGCGGTCCTGCAGGCAATCGCAGGATCCCTCATCACGGTGACCTCCCTGACCTTCTCGCTGACGGTGGTTACGCTGCAGCTGGCCAGCAGCCAGTTTTCGCCCCGCCTGCTGCGGACGTTCACCGCCGACCGCTTTGTCCACGGCACGCTGGCGCTGTTCCTGGCAGCGTTTGCCTTCGCCCTGACCGTGCTTCGCAGCGTCCGCGGCGAGACCAGCGGAAACACGGCCTTTGTCCCCGAAATATCCGTGACCGTCGCGTTCGCCCTCGCCATAGCCAGCGTGGTGGGCCTGGTACTGTTCCTGGCCCACCTCACCCGGGAAATCCGGGTGGAGACCATGATGCGCCGGGTGGACGGCGAAACCCGGGATACCATCGACCGCGTGTTCCCGAAGGACCGGCCGTTGCCAGGCACCCCGCCCGTACCCCTGCCGGGCGGGTTCCCCATCACGGCAACATCCTCAGGGTTCCTCACCTCACTGGACAAGGACGCACTCCTGGCGGCGGCTGTGAACTCCCGGGCCACGGTCCGGATCGACAGGGAACCAGGCAGCTCCCTGGTGGAGGGGGTTCCGTTCGCCACCGCCTGGCCGCTGGAAACAGGGGCCGGCCTTGGGCCGGAGGCGCGGGAAGAGCTGTGCCGCGACGTCAACGCGGCAGTGTCCACTGGTTTCGAACGCACCAGCGTCCAGGACGTGGGATTCGGGTTCCGGCAACTGGTGGATGTTGCGGCGCGTGCCTTGTCACCAGGCATCAACGACCCGACGACGGCAGTGCACGTCCTGGGGCACCTCTCGTCGCTGCTGTGCAGACTGGTTGAGAGAAACCCCGGCCCGGAGCTGCTCAGCGACGATGACGGGCGTGTGCGGGTGGTGCTTTCATTCCCCGGGCTGCCCGCACTGATGGACCTGGCGGTTAACCAGGCAAGGAATTACGGCGCCGGGGACCCGGATGTGGCGCGCCGCCTCCTGGACCTTCTGCGTGAGGTGGCCTTCTGCGACGCCTGTGGCCAGTACCGGGACGTTGTAAGGGACCACCTGGACCGCATGCGTACTGCAATAGCTGCGGCGGATTACTCTGCCCCGGAGCGGCGGCGCCTGCTCGAGCTGGCGCAGGCCTGCGCCGCCGACGTTGAGGCCGCGCCGGAAATGTAATTCATGGGAACGCACCAGGCTGCCCACTCACTTCAGGTCGGAGTGCTTTCCCTTCATCGGGGCGTTGCTGTGGTGCGGACCGTGGTGCAGCTGGAGGGCGCAGTGGATCAGCGGGAAGTGGCTGAAGGCCTGCGGTGTGTTGCCCAGCTGCCGTCCGCGCTTGGGGTCCCACTCCTCGCTGAGCAGCCCCACATCGTTGCGCAGTGACAGCAGCCGCTCGAACAGGTCCACTGCCTCGCCCCGGCGGCCGATGCCCAGCAGGGCGTCGGCCAGCCAGAAGGAGCAGGCCAGGAAGACGCCCTCGGTGCCGGGCAGCCCGTCATTGCTGGCTTCCGGATGGTACCGGAGGACGAACCCGTCCTCCGTCAGGTTCCGCTGGATCGCGTCCACGGTGCCCACCACGCGGGGATGGTCGTGGGGAAGGAATCCCACGCGGGGGATCAGCAGCAGGCTGGCGTCGAGTTCCTTGCTGCCGTAGGACTGGACGAAGGTGTTGCGTTTCTCGTCGAAACCGTGCGCCATCACATCATCGTGGATCTCCTTCCGCAGCCTGGCCCAGCGGTCACCGGGACCTGGCAGGCCGGACTCCTGCACGGCCTTCACCATCCGGTCCGCCGCCACCCAGGCCATCACCTTTGAATGGGTGAAATGGCGCCGGGGCCCGCGCATCTCCCAGAGCCCGTTGTCCGGCCGGTCCCACGCCCCCTCCAGGAACTCCATCAACGCCACCTGGATGTCCCAGGAATCATCCGTGGTATCGGGGTCCGCGGCGCGGGTGAGAGCCAGGCCGTCCAGGACCTCCCCCCACACGTCCAGCTGCAGCTGCGGGGCGGCGGCGTTGCCGGTGCGGACCGGCTTGGACTTCTCAAAGCCCGCCAGCCACGGCAGCTCGGCTTCGGGCAGCCTCCGGGTGCCGTCCAGCCCGTACATGATCTGCAGGTCAGCGGGGTTTCCCGCCACCGCCCGCAGCAGCCACTCCCGCCATGCCGCCGCCTCATCCACATAGCCGCAGGCCAGCAGGGACTGCAGCGTCAGGGTGGCGTCCCGCAGCCAGCAGAAGCGGTAGTCCCAGTTGCGGCTGCCACCCGGATCCTCCGGCAGCGACGTGGTGGCAGCGGCCACGATCCCGCCGGTGGGGGCATAGGTGAGCGCCTTGAGCGTGATCAGGGAGCGCTCCACGGCGTCCTTGTACTGCCCGTCCATGGAGTTCCGGCCGCTCCATTGCTCCCAATACTCCTGGGTGGAGGCCAGCGCGCTCTCCGGATCGGTCCGGTCCGGAACCGGCTTGTAGCTGTGTGCCCACCGCAGGACGAACGGGACGCGGTCCCCGGCCTTGACCGTGAAGTCGCTGACGGTCCGCATGTCCCGGCCCTCCAGGGGCGCGGGCGTGCTGAGGTACGCGGCATCCGGACCCGCGATGGCGCTGATGCCATGGTCCATGCGGCGGACCCACGGAACGATCCGCCCGTAATCGAAGCGCAGGCACAGTTCCCCCTGCATGGCCACGCTGCCCTTCAGGCCCTCCACGATCCGCACCATGTCAGCCGAATCGTCCCGGGCGGGCATGAAGTCCGTGACCCTGACGCTTCCGTCCGCCGTGTCCCATTCCGTCTCCAGGATCAAGGTGCCGGGCCGGTAGCGCCGCCGGGTGCAGTCACCGGCGCCGGCGGGCGCCAGCCGCCACCGTCCCGCGTCCGGGGTGTCCAGCAGCGCCGCGAAGCAGGCCGGCGAATCAAAGTTGGGCAGGCACATCCAGTCAACGGACCCGCTCCGGCCCACCAACGCCGCCGTATGCAGGTCACCGATGATCGCATAGTCTTCGATCCTTGCCATCCGTCCCTCCCGGATTTCGTGTCTAAAGCAAATTCTGTGTGGCCTGGCGCCGGCAGTGCAGCCTTCCGCCGGGAACCTACCCGCCCACCTGGTCCACCGTGAAGGCAGCCAGGAAACCCGCGGCGGCAATCAGCCCGGTCAGCAGGTGGTGCTCCTCGAAGGCTTCGGGAATCATGGTGTCCGCCAGCATGGCCAGGATGGCTCCGGCCGCCACGGCGGTAATGAAGGCCACCACTTCCCCCGGGGCGCCCTGCAGGAGCACGAACCCGATCAGGGCGGCCAGCCCGGAGAGCACCGCGATCCCTCCCCAGACGCCGAACACATACTTGGCACCGCGTCCGGCCTTCTTCATGCCCGCAGTGCTGGAAAGCCCTTCCGGGACATTGGAGATGAAGACTGCGGCCAGCATCGCCGGGCTGACGGCGCCGGCCGTGACCAGTCCCACCCCCAGGACCACCGATTCCGGGATGCCGTCCAGCAGCGCCCCGATGGCAATGGCCGTCCCGCTTCCGGGCTTCTCCTGCTCGGAGGGCTGCTTGCCGCCCGAGCGTTTCCGGTGCTTGGCGCCTTTCCTGGCCAGCAGGAAGTTGGCGGCAACGTACACCAGGGCACCGGTGGCGAACCCGCCGACGGTTGGCCAGAGCCCGCCGCCGTTAACCGCCTCCTCCACGAGTTGAAAGGACAATGCGGAGATCAGGACCCCTGCGCCGAAGGACATGACGGAGGAGACCACCTTCGGCGGGATCTTCCACTTCCATGCCAGGGCGCACCCCACCACCAGCGCCCCGCCGGCGATGGTGCCCCACATCCATGCCTGCAACCATTCCGGCATCACGCACCACCCGCCGTCGAACGCCCTGTCCTCCGGTGCCTGGAATTCCTCGCGGCCCAGACGGCCGCTATGGCCAGGAGGGCGGCCGCGCCTGATGCTGCCACCGCCAGAAGCTGCCGCACGGCCCGGGTGTTTCCGAGGACGGTTCGGGGATCAGGGCGCGGCTCCGGCGCCCCGCCCGTGACGTCGCCGCTGTCCAGCTCCCAGGCCGAGGCGGGAGGAAAGGTCCCGGCGGGCAGCTTGTCCTGCCGCAGCTCCCGGCGCCGGGCCAGGCGCTTCCGCACCCCGTCATTCGGGGCAGGCACCGCGGCCTCGGCCGCCAGGGCTGCGGGAAAGTCGATGATGTAGGGCTCGCCATGGAACGCCGCGGAAGCCACCGAATCCAGCCAGATGCTGTTGAAAGCCTTCACGCCCCGGCGCGAGAATTCCGCCTGGAGCATCTCCCGGATCTCGTGCAGGCTCCTGCCTTTGGCCGCCCCCGTCACCTCGAAGATTGCCGCCTGGAGCTGCGCTTTCTCCCCGGCGGCAGGGTCCTTGGCGCTGGGGTCCTGGCCTGTCGGGTCCGGGTTCAGCGGTGTGGCGTCTGGCGGGTTTCCGCTGCCTGGGCTGGTGCTCATGGGCTTCCTCTCCGTCGTGTCATCCTGTTTTTCAGCGAATCCGGTAGGGCTCTGCGTCGGCGGCGCGGAAGGCCAGCCCGTTCCCGGGGGCATCCGATGGCCGGACGCACCCGCCGCCGGGGTCAAGGGTTCCGTCGAAGAACAGGTCCTCGATCCGGACGTGGTCATGGAACCATTCCAGGTGCCGGAAGTTGGGTGTTGCGGCGGCGACGGCGGCACTCAGGTGGGGTGCGCAGTGCCCGGAGACCTCCAGGCCGTGGGCGGCAGCGAGGGCGGCGATCCGCAGCCATTCGCTGATCCCGCCGCACCTGCTGACGTCCGCCTGCAGGCAGTCCACGGCGTCCGCGCTGCACATGCGCTGGAAGTAGGGCAGTCCCGTGCCGTATTCCCCGGCTGCCACGTCGGCGTCGACGGCGGCACGCACCGCCCGCAGCCCGGCGAGGTCATCACTGGAGACGGGTTCTTCGAACCAGGAGATGCGCTCTTCTGCTGCGTCCCGCATCACCCGGACCGCCTGCTTGGCGGTGTAGCCGCCGTTGGCGTCCACGAACAGTTCGGTACCGGGGCCGACGGCGGCACGCGCCTGGCGGATGCGCTCCAGGTCCCGCGGGACGTTGGTTCCGCCGTCCTGGCCGATCTTGATCTTCACACGGGGAATGCGCTGCTCCCGGGCCCAGCCCTGCAGCTGGTCCCGCAGCTGGTCCTCCGTATAGGTGGTGAAGCCGCCGCTGCCGTACACGGCCACGGTGTCCCGGACAGCGCCGAGGAGTTTGTGCAGCGGCACCTCCAGCAGCCGCGCCTTCAGGTCCCAGAGGGCGCAGTCGACGGCGGACACCGCGTAGGAGCCCAGGCCCGTCCGGCCCGGGTTGCGCACCGCCCGGGCCATCGCCGCAGCCGCGGCCGGCACGTCCAGGACGTCAATGTCCCGGACGGCCGGAGCCAGCAGGCCTTCCACCAGGGCCGCCGCTGCTGCCGGGGCGTACGTCCAGCCGAGGCCCGTCGTCCCGCCGCCGTCCGCTTCCACCAGGACCAGCGTGGTGGAGTCCCAGCTGTAGGTGCCGTCCGCTTCGGGCGCGTCGGTGGGAACCGTGTAGGCGCTGGCCCGGATTGCGGTGACGGGGGTGGCGGCGGACATGCCTCAACCCTCCTTGTGGGGCAGGAATTCCTGGATCTTGGTCTTGACCCCTTCCTTCACCACGCCCCAGGCGCTGTCATCGCCCTTGACCATGGCCTCCGCCGTCTTCCGCGCCTGCTCAAAGGTGGCGTGCGGCGGGATGGGCGGAATGTCGGGATCGGTGCGGACGTCCAGGACGGTGGGACGGTCCGCGGCGAGGGCCTTCTCCCAGGCCGGCCCCACGTCGTCGGGATCCTCCACGTGGAGGCCCTGCAAACCAAGGCTCTCGGCGAAACCCGCGTAGTCGACGTCGGGCAGCACCTGGGATTCGCGGAAGGCCGGCACCCCGCCCATGGCCCGCATCTCCCACGTGACCTGGTTCAGGTCGTTGTTGTGCAGGACGGCCACCACCAGCCGGGGATCATCCCATTCCCGCCAGTAGTGCTTCACGGTGATGAGCTCCGCCAGCCCGTTCATCTGCATGGCGCCGTCACCGGCGAACGCGATGGCCGGCCGGCCCGGGAACGCGAACTTGGCGCCGATGGCGTAGGGGACACCCGGACCCATGGTTGCCAGGTTGCCGGACAGCGAACCGCGGACCCCCTCCCGGAATTTCAGCTGCCGCGCGTACCAGTTCGCTGACGAGCCGGAATCCGCGCTGAGCATTGCATCCGCCGGCAGCCGGGGGGAGAGCTCCGCGAACAGCCGCATGGGGTTGACCGGATTGGCATCGACCATGGCCTCGTCATGCATGGTCTCCCACCAGCGGCTGATGTTCGACTCCAGGTTTTCCCGCCAGGACCGGTCCTGCTTGCGTACCAGGTGCGGGATCAGGGCGCGCAGGGCAGTGGCGGCGTCGGCCACGATGTTGAATTCGTTGGTGTAGCGCAGGCCGATCATCTTCGGGTCCACGTCGATCTGCACGCCGCGGGCCTGCCCGGGTTCCGGCAGGAACTGGGTGTACGGGAAGCTGGAGCCCACCGTGAGCAGGGTGTCGCAGTCCCGCATCATTTCGTAGCTGGGCCGGGTGCCCAGCAGGCCGATGGAGCCGGTGACGTAGGGCAGGTCATCGGGCAGCGAGTCTTTGCCCAGCAGCGCCTTGGCCACCCCGGCCCCCAACAGTTCGGCCACTTCCCTGACTTCGGCGGCCGCGCCGCGGGCGCCCTGGCCGATCAGGATGGCCACCTTGGATCCCTCGTTCAGGAGCTGCGCGGCGCCGCGGATGGAGTCGCTGTCCGGCTGGAGGTCCGGCCAGCGCACGCCGACGCTGGAGGGCACCATCTTGAAATCGTGCGTGGGGGCGGCGTACTCCAGTTCCTGCACGTCCGCCGGGATGATCACCGCGGTGGGCGCCTGTTGGGCCTCGGCGATCCGGATGGCCCTGTCGATGACGTTGGGCAGCTGCTGGGGAACGGTGACCATCTGGACGTAGTCCGAGGCGACGTCCTTGAACAGGGTCAGCAGGTCAACCTCCTGCTGGTAGGACCCGCCCATGGCACTGCGTGCGGTCTGCCCCACGATGGCCACCACCGGAACGTGGTCCAGCTTGGCGTCATAGAGGCCGTTGAGCAGGTGGATGGCTCCGGGCCCGGAGGTGGCCATGCACACGGCAACCCGGCCGCCGTACTTGGCGTAGCCCACGGCCTCGAACGCCGCCATCTCCTCGTGCCGGGCCTGGATGAATTTTGGCTGGTTGCCCGCCTTGCCAAAGGCGGCCAGGATGCCGTTGATGCCGTCTCCGGGGAAACCGAAGACCTTGTCCACGCCCCACTCACCCAGCCGGGAGAGCAGGTAGTCGGCCACTGTTGTTGCCATGATCAGTCTTCCTTTGCGCTCATCGGGGCGCCGCGGCGGGCGCCTTGGACCAGGACGCGGGCGGCCCGGGCCGCCAGCGCCATGATGGTCAGGGCAGGATTGGCGCTGCCCTGGGTGGGCAGCACGCTGCCGTCGGTGACCAGGAGGTTGGGGACCGCGAAACTGCGGCAGTTCCGGTCCACCACGCCGTCCTCCTGGGTGGCTGCCATCCGGGCCCCGCCCACCAGGTGGGCGTAGCGGTTGATGGTAATGACCTCCTCCGCCCCCGCCGCCGTGAGGATCTTTTCCATCACCTGCTGCGCGGCGGACATCAGCTGCCGGTCGTTGTCACACTGGCTGTAGCTGAAGCGGGCCACGGGGATCCCGTGCCGGTCCGTTTCGTCCGCCAGCGTTACCCGGTTCTCCTCCAGGGGGAGGAATTCGCACAGGGCACCCAGGCATGCCCAGTGCGGGTAGTCACTCATGTAGCGGCGAAGGGTGGGCCCCCAGTGCCCCTGGGCTGCAACATGCTCGGCCCAGGTGATGGGCAGCGGGGACACGCACTGGATGGAGAACCCCCGCTTGTACGGCTTGGTGGGATCCGTTTCGTAGAAGTCCTCCGTGCTGACTTCAGGGGGAGGGGCCTTCCACATCCGCACCTCGGCCTGGAACCGCCCCGCGGTTTGCGGTGCGCCCTGGACCATCAGGTACCGGCCTACCTGGTCGAAGTCGTTGCACATCCCGTCGGGGAAGCGCGGCGAGGTGCAGTTCAGCAGCAGCCGCGGGGTTTCGATCGAGTAGCCGGCCACCGCCACCATCCGGGCCCGCTGGAACCGGGTGACACCGCCCTGGACATATTCCACGCCGGTGGCCAGTCCGCTGTGTTCATCGAAGCAGATCCGGGTGGCCATGGAGTCCGGGCGGATTTCGGCGCCGTGGGCCAGCGCGTCCGGAACATGCGTGATCAGGGGCGAGGCTTTGGCATTGACCTTGCAGCCCTGGAGGCAGAAGCCGCGGTAAATGCAGTGCGGCCGGTTGCCGAACCTGCCGTTGGCAATGGCCACCGGGCCCACCTTCGCGGTGACGCCGCAGGCATTGGCGCCGCGGAGGAACAGTTCCCCGTTGCCGGACACGGGATGCGGCCGGTGGGGGTAGCCGTGCGGGTCGCCCCACGGCCAGTGTTCGCCGGCGACGGGCAGTTCCGCTTCGACGTCCTCGTAGTATGGCCGCAGGTCCGCGTAGTCCAGGGGCCAGTCGGCGCCCACACCATCGGTGCTGAAGGTGCGGAAGTCGCTGGGGTGGAAGCGCGGGGTGTAGCCGGCGAAGTGCACCATGGATCCGCCCACTCCGCGGCCCGAATTGTTCGACCCCAAGGGCACAGGATCCGTCCCGGAGATGACGCGTGGTTCGGTCCAGTACAGGTGGTGGGACCCGGCTTCATCGCTGACCCAGTCCCGCTCCGGCTCCCAGAACGGCCCGGCGTCCAGGGCGACGGCCCGCCAGCCGGCGCGGGCCAGGCGCTGCAGAAGGGTGGACCCGCCGGCTCCGCAGCCCACGATCACCATGTCCACCTCATCGGTTTCGCCGTACCGCCGCATGTCCTCCCGCAGCCGCAGGTTGCTGCCAGGGCCCTTAGGCAACAGCCAGGCAGATTCGTTGCGCTCGCGGACCCGGTTCACCGGTCTGCCCCATGCGTCGGATCCGCACCGGGGCGGACGTCCCGCACCTCGAACGGCTCCAGCCGGTCCACCCCCAGGTTCTTGTAGCCTCGGGGGTAGGCCGGTCCGCCAAAGCCGATCTCGTCCCAGGCCAGCGGATGCGAGTAGAACGCGGTGCAGGCGTACCGGGTCCACAGGCTCCACACCCGGTCCGCCGGCAGGCCGTGCCACAGTTCCCGGTCAAGGTTGCAGATGTCCTGCAGGAGTCCAGCCTGCTGGTTCGGATCCAGGCGGGCGAAGGTGCAGCCGGCACGGGACCGTGCCTCACTGTCCAGCGCCGCCAGGGTTGCCCGCCAGGCTTCACCGTCCCGCGGCATGTTGTCGTAGTGCCAGCCATCGGTTTGCTCCTCGGCCAGCCTGGCGTCCACCATGTTCACCACCGGCACGCGGGGCTCGCCCTGCTGGCCCAGCAGCAGGTCCAAGAGGGCACGCGCCGCAGCTTCCTCTTGGGGCGTGAAGAAACGGACGTCCGGCGGCATGCCCAGGCGGGATTCGACGACGGCGGCAGTGGCCCGGTCCCAGTGGCCCGCCTGGGCAAGGGTGCTGAAGCCGGGGTAGCGCCCGCCGCCGTCTGACGTTTCCAGCGGAAGGCTGCTCATGGTTCCCGCCTCAGGACGGAGGCCAGCACACCCATCCCGCCCACCAGGGTGACCAGCAGCGGCGCGAACAGCGGCGGGCCCATCTCCAGGTTGTAGCGCAGGTTGGACAGCCCGCCGGGTTTCTGCCGGATCCCCTGCAGGTGCAGCCAGGTTCCCTGCAGCCCGTTGGCGATGATGGCGGCGCTGGCCAGGGGGAGGGCGGTTTTTGCCATGCGGCGGCTGAACACCCCGGCCACCCCTGCGGCGGCCCCCACCGGACCCAGGGCCACGGGAACCCACATCCACGCGTTGCCGAAGCTGGCCTTGTCGTGTTCAAGGTAGATCTCCGCCGCCGTGACCAGTGCCCCGGCCGCTGTCAGGCCTGAGAGGGACCGTTCAAACCGCCCCGCCTGCACGTTCCTGATGAGCCGGTCGATACCGCTGACCGTGCTGCTGACCGGATCGGCCGGATGGTGCGTCTTCATGATTCTCCTTAATGCCGGCCGCCCATGGGGAGGGGGAAACCAGCAAACTTTGCGGGGTAGCAACTATTGGAGGAAACTGGTGTCCATGGATACATCTGCCGGATCTGGGCCGGTCCCCGAAACCCTAAGCCGGGAAGTCGAAGCCGTGATGGCCGCCGCCGATACCCTCATGCGTGTAGTGGCCCGCTCTGTTGCCGAGGTTGAGGACATTGTTAATACCCCGCAGTTGCGGGTGCTGGTGCTGATCCATACCCACGGACCCCAAAACCTGGGCGGTGTGGCCGCAGAGCTTGGCGTGCATGCCTCGAATGCCACCCGCATCTGCGACCGGCTGGTGGCCGCTGACCTGCTGCAGCGCCGTGAAGATCCCGCTGACCGCCGGTACATCCGACTGGAATTGACCCGTGAAGGCAGGGAACTGGTGGATACCGTGCTGCGGCACCGGCGGCAGGCCATTGCCGAGGTGATTGCCAGGATGCCCGCCGGGCGGCGACCCGCACTGGCTGCAGCGCTGGAGGCCTTCGCGGCCGCCGCCGGCGGCCAAGGTACCTCCGACGGTCGCTTTACGTTGGGCTCCGGTACCTGACGGAACCGGATCCTGGTGCGGCAAGCCATGCCTTCATTGAACCCCAATGCTTGCGCATGCGCAATAGTTGGCCGAGGCTGCGGGTAGCTTTTCCGTAGGTCCGGAGGGGCTCAGGGGGCCGTTTAGAGCGCTCTGATGCCCCACTGTCCCGTGTGGGATTGCCCGGGCTCCAGGGTGATCAGGCCTTCACCTGAGTTGAAGGCGTCGGGGGCGCAAGTCATGGGCTCCACGCCCAGTCCCGTGCGGCGGCGGTCCGGTTGCGGAAGGGTGTCGCCCGTGAAGATTTCCAGGTAGGGGTAGGTGCCGTCCACCCATAGCTCAACCCCTCCGGAGTGGTCCGGACGCAGCAGCGTCACACTGGCGCGCCCGTCCCCGTCACGGATCAGGTCGGTGTAGGCCACATCGATGGGGCGGGCCCCAAGTTGCTGGAGTTCGCGCAGGTCGTACTCCGTGCCATCCACGCGCTGGTGTCCCGTGGGGATGCCGTGTTCATCCACGGGCAGGTACGTCCGCCCCGGCACCTGGACCAAGCCCGCGTCGATGACCTGGCCCGGCTGCCCCAGGCTGAGGTACGGATGCGCGCCTATGCCGAACGGGCAGGGCTCCGGGCTGCGGTTGGTGACGGTGGTCCGCACGCTCAGCCCGCCGTCGTCCAGCCCGTAGTCCAGCCGGCAATCCAGCACCCACGGCCAGCCCTGACAGGCGTGAAGGGTGTGCGTGAACGAGATCCTGTCCTCCCGCTGATCCTCAACGTCCCAGTTCCGCCAGCGGGTCAAGCCATGGATGGCCCCGCCCTTGTCCGGCTCGCTGAGATCAAGCTGCAGGGTGCTGCCGCCCCATGTGTAGGCACCGCCCTTGACCCGGTTGGGCCACGGGATGAGGGACTGTCCCCGCGCCCCGGTGCACATCTCCTCCGGGCCGTAGCCCTCCACCAGGGGGCGGCCGTCCAGCAGGTAGTCCCGCAGCGCCCCGCCCACCTCCGTGAGGTGCGCGGATTGCCGGCCGTGCCGGATGTCGTACTGGCGCCCTGACGGGAGCCGGTGGCCGCTGCTGGCCTCCGGTCCTGTCTGGTCGCCACTCTTCGCCGCCGGGCTCATGGCTCCGGCGCTCATGGCTGCCCGGTCCCGCCGTCGTCCTTCGCCTGGAGGTCCAGCACCACTTTGACGTCATCGGGGTGGCGGTCAAAGGCCCCGGCGAATTTCCCAAGGGGTACCCGGCGGCTGATCAAGCGCCGCAGCCAGTCCGCGTCCGCAGAGGCCAGCGCCTTGGCGCCGGCGTCATAGTGGCGCCGGTTGGCATTGACGCTGCCAAAGACCACGCCATTCATCAGCACTTCCTCGCGGTTCAGCGCGCCGACGTCCACCTCGGTTTGCTTCCCGGTACCCGAGACGCCGGTCAGGCAGGTGATGGCATCCTGGGCGCGGCAGCGGAGGGCGTCCAGCACCACGGGGGTCACGCCCGTGCACTCCACCAGGACGTTGGGCTTGAGGCCGGAGTCCGGCAGGGACTCACTGTGGTACGTGGCGCCCAAGGCGCGGACCAGCTCCGGCTTGGGCCCGTCCTTGACGATGTCGAACACGTGCACCTCCAGGCCCTGCTGGACGCCCAGGAGAGCGGCGAGCAGGCCCACGGGTCCGGCCCCGGTTACCACTGCGACGTGGGGGTCGAAGAAGGCCCGCTGCCCGATCCTGTTGATCTGCTCCCAGGCCTTGGCCACGATGGTGGTGGGCTCCAGCAGCACTCCCACGTCTTCCAGCCCGGGGTCCAGTTTCACCATGGCGTCCGGGTCCGCGCGCCATTGCTCGCGGGCAAATCCGTCCAGGCCTTTGATGCCGTGCTCGGTGTACTTGCCGTTCAGGCACATATCCCATTCCCCGGCGGCGCAGGCCTTGCACGGCTCGGGATCGGGCCTGCGGACAATGCCGACCACCAGGTCTCCCGCCGCCAGCCCGGAACCCTCCTGAGCCTCCACCACGCGGCCCAGGTTTTCGTGCCCCAGCACCAGGTGGTCCTGGCCGGGCGGAGCCTCGCCGTATTCGGCGTCGATGATCTCACTGTCCGTGCCGCACAGGCCCACGGCCAGTGCTTCCACCAGCACCTGGCCCCCGCCCGGCGGCGGTTCTGGAATATCGCGCAGGTGAAGGGAGTCCTTGACTCCAGGGGTTACTGCCAGCGCACGCATGATGCCTCCCTTTAGCCGTTGTTGTCTTTGCCAGTGTCCCGCCTTATTTGCGGGTGCGCAACGGTATTTGGGGTTGGGGGTTTTTGGCCCTCACTGTTTTGCCGCCTGGCCGCCGCGGCTGATGTCCAGCATGATCACCACGGCAAGCAGGACCACCGAGATTGAGGCGGATGCGAGCGTGTCAGTTAACCAGTGGTAGCCAAGGTAGACCCGGCTTGCCGCTTCCAGCGCCAGGCCGCCGGCAGCAGCGGCGAAGGCCAATATGACGGACAGCGTGCGGGCGGACCGGGAGAAGAGCAGATACGCGCCGATCAGCAGGAAGTTCGAGGCACCGACGACGTGCCCGGAAGGAAACGACGACGTCGCATCGGCGCCCAGCATCATCAGCTCCGTTGGGGGCCGGGAACGTCCCACGGCGTGGGCGATGACTTCCGTGACGATGACCCCGGTAAGCATCGACCCGGCGAGCAGCAGTGGACGCCAAAGACGGCGGGTCAGCACGGCCCAGCCCGTGGTGGCGAGCAGTGTTATCACCGGAAGGGCCAACGGGCCGAACACGAAGGCGAGTACCGCCAGGACTGCTGTGGCTGCAGCGCTCCGGTGATCCACGAACCAGTCGGTCATGGGCCCGTCAGCCGCCGCCACACCTTGTCCGTGGAGCACTTCACCGAGTGTCAATAGAAAGGAGGTGGCGCCCGCCAGGGCCAGCATCAGGGACACCGCACACAGGATGAGGTACTCGCCGGGAGAGAGGATGTACCCGTCGCCTAATCGGAAGTGCCTTGGCCTTCCCTTCCCCGGGGTCCGGCTGCGGCCGGTGCCCGCTCCGGGGGAGGGCCTGTCCGGCCGGGGCGCCGGTGCGGGACGGCTTGGCTGTGCATGTCCGGCTTCCGGAGCACGCGACGTGTTTGTCACCGCTCATCCCTCACGTTCCATGCAGTAGGCGTGACCGTCCCTTTCCCTGGCCGGCCGCGGGCGGTGGCGGACCAGGAAGCAGGACCATTCCTGCCGCCCTCTGACCTCTGGCCGGACGTCGTCGTCATCGTTTGCCACGGCGTGCTCATCTCTCCTGTTGGAACGGCTGCCCTTCGGCGTCGGAGTCTAAGGTGATGTGCAAGGTTAGCGCAACAGTTATACATGCGCAATGGTATCCCCGTTTGCGGGGCCGGGCCCGTTTGCCCCGGCTACCGGAGCATTGATGGGGGCGGTGCGGGGAACGGGCCGCCGGGGTATTTAGCGGCCGCGGCGTTCATGAGGTGGGCCCACTGGGTGCCTGCGATGTTGGCTCCGTCCAAGCCGGCGTAGTACTTCCCGTTGATGGTGATGTGCTCATTTGCCCATTCCGGCCCGAATCCCTTGTAGCTTCCGAACCATGAGGCGGTGGCGATGCCTGTGGTGGCGCCAACGGTCCAGGTCTGCGTGTGTCCGTCGGTGGTGCCGGTTTTGGCGAAGATGTCGTGATCCTTGTTCACAGGGATGTTATAGCCGGACCCTATGGTCAGGACCGGTTGGAGGGCGTAGGTGACACCGGCGGCAACCTCAGGATCGATGGTCTGCGTGCAGTCCGCGGGCGGCACCGGATAGTTGTGTCCCTTGGGCCCGGTGACGCTCTCCAGGGCAACCGGGGAGCAATGGACTCCGCCGGCGGCGAAGGTGGCGTACGCGGTGGCCATGTCCAGCGGCGCCACATCCTGCGTCCCGATCAGATTGGCGATGCTGGACAGGTCGTAGGGCTTGTTGGTGTGCCCGTTCTTGACTCCGGCTGCCGTGGCCATTTTCTGGATGTTGCAGAAGTCCAGTCGCGTTGCTGACTGGAACGTGATGGTGTTGATGGAGCGGTAGAGGCCTTCGAGCACGCTCATCGGGTAGTAGTGGTAGGGGTCGTCATTGGGCAGGGGCGTCTGGCCGAGCGCAGGATCGTAGGACCCGGTAGTGGTGCCGCAGCTGTTTTTCCAAGGGAATCCGGCTTTGTAGATGCGGACGGAGCCGTCCAGCCGGGTGGCCATGGATCGCCCGGAATTGAGCCACTCGGCGAAGACAAACGGTTTCATGGTGGAACCGATCTGGAAGCCGCCGGCACCATGGAGAGGCTTGCCCCGGCTGTCCGTTTCCGGAAGGGTGAGGTTGCCGGTGTAGTGTCCGGGCCCCGGCGCCGGGCTGTAGATGGTGTTCTGGGCCATGGTCAGGACCTTGCCGGTGCCGGGCTGCACGCTGACAAGGGCTGCCCCGCGCTGCAGCGGGTCCGTGGGGGGAAGTGAGGCGTTGACCTGTTCCTGTGCCACCCTTTGCAGCTCCGGGTCCAGGGTGGTGTGGATGGTCAGCCCGCCCTGGTACAGCAGTTTGCGCCGTGCAGCCTCGTCGGGACCAAAGGCGGGATCGTTCAGGATCAGGCGTTGGACGTAGTCGCAGAAGTACGGTGACGTGGCCACGGCGCATCCTTGAGCCGACGGCTGGACGTCCAAGGCAAGGGGTGCGGCAATCGCCTTGCGGTGCTGGACTGTGGAGATGTAACCCTGGTGGAGCATTTGGTCCAGGACTTCATTTCGCCGGGCCACCACATGGGCCGGTTCAGTGAGCGGATCGTAGTACCCGGGCCTGTTGACCACTCCTGCCAGGGCGGCTGCCTGGGGAAGGCTCAGGGCGCTTGCGGGAACGCCGAAATACTCTTTGGCTGCCATCTGGACGCCGTAGGCTCCGTTGCCGAAATAGACCAGGTTCAGGTAGCCCTGAAGGATCTGGTCCTTGGAGTATTTGTCCTCCAGTGCGACGGCGAGCTTCATCTCCCGAAGTTTGTCGCCGATGGTCCTGGCGGCGCTGGGCTTGACCTCGTCCGCCCTGCCGCTGGATATCAGCGACTGTATGAGCACGTTCTTGACGTACTGCTGGGTGAGGGTGGACGCGCCCTGCCGGCCGCCCTGGACGTTCACATAGAGGGCCCGGAGGATGCCGGTGGGGTCGATGCCGCCGTGCTCATAGAAGCGGGAGTCCTCGATGGCCACGATCCCTTGGCGCATGAAGGGTGATATCTGTTCCAGGCGCACCGGCTCCCGGTTCTGTGAATAGAACCGTGCGATGACCGATCCATCTTTGGCCAGCACTTGGGACTTCCTGGCCGGCGGGTCCAGATCGAGATCAGAGGGGAGTTGATCGAAGAACCTGCCGGATGCCGCGGTCACGGTGGAGCCCAGTGCCGCGGCCGGGGCCAGGAGCCCGGCGACCAGAAAGCCGCCGATGACGCAGGCCGCAATGAAGCCGGCAGCCTTTTTCAACATGGTGTCCATAAGAAGCATGCAAAAAGATTTCCTTGTCGTGTCGTCAGGGAGTGCGTGCGCGTCTCTTGGGCAATAGTTGGCAACGTGCAAACAACGCTATCTTCCTATCTGAAGCCGCAGGCCATTTTTCGGTTACGGGAGGGCAACGATTCGGAAAAAGCTGATGGGATGCTTCAGAAGCTGTTGCGTAGGCGCAACTGCTGCGCCACACTGAGGAAGACGCTAAAGCGGGCGGGGCGCATTGGAAGGGATCAGGCCAAGGAAAGGAACATCATGAAACCCACCCACGGCACCATCGAATTCTTCCGCTTCCTGCCGGTCCTGGTGGTTGCAGCTCTCCTGATGGCCGGCTGCTCCAACCCTGCTGAAGGGGACCGCGACCCTGTTGCGCTCGGCTCCGACCTGAACTTTGCGGGGCTGGAGCTGCGAAGCGTTCTGCTGGTGACATCAGGGCAGGATGAACCCGCCCGTGTCCTGGGGACGATCATCAACACCACGGCCACGGATATCGAGCTGATCCTGGCCGACTCCGACGAGCAGGTGCCGGTCAAGATCCCGGCCAACGGGAACCGGGAGTTTGACCAGACGCCCGTCATACTCAACAGCGCCCCGGAAGCTCCGGGGGCACGGGCTGACCTGAGCGTGAGTGTGAAGGGGCAGGAAACCATCATTAATGTCCCCATCCAGAATGGGACCTTTGACCAGTACCGGCCCTATATCCCTTCTGCCAGCCCGTGATGCCCATAGAGGAGGTATCCCATGAGGTTTGGACTCTGCGCCGCGGCCGGAGTGACGGCGGCGGCACTGACATTGACGGGCTGCACCGGCACCCCGGCACCGTCGCCCGGTTCCTCGTCGTCCGCCGCTTCCCCGGGCGCTTCGCAAGCACAGTTGGCGGACGGTGGAGGGTTGCCTGCGGTTCCCGGTGTAGTCAGGGAAGTCGAGCCTTCCGTCGTCACCATCCGGACAGCCATCGGCCTGGGTAGCGGGGTTATCTATCACAGCGACGGATCGATCGTCACGGACGCGCACGTGGTGGAGGACCAGCAAAAACAGCCATTCAAGAACGTCGGGGTCCAGTTCGCTGACGGCTCACAGTCCCAAGGCACCATCATCGGTGTTGACGACGTCACGGACCTTGCTGTCCTGAAGGTTGACCGCACCGGCCTTCCGGCCGCAAAATTCGCTGCATCCGATCCCGAGGTGGGTTCGATGACCGTGGTCATCGGAAGCCCGCTGGGGTTGGAGGAAACCGTCACTGCCGGCATCGTCTCCAGCCTGCACCGGAACATGCCGCCGTCGAAGGAATCGCCTCACGGTGCCATCGATCTGCTGCAGACCGATGCACCGATTTCCCCCGGTAATTCGGGCGGTGCGGTTGCGGATTCAAGCGGCCAGGTGATCGGCCTTTCCGAGGCGTACCTTCCACCCAGCACGGGAGCCGTGGCCATCGGGTTCGTTACGCCGTCTTCCACGGTTACCGACGTTGCGGACCAGTTGTTGGCAAGCGGGTCGGTCAAACATGCGGCCCTCGGCGTGGTCCCCACCGACATCACGCCACAGTTGGCACAACGGTTCTCCCTGCCTGCGACGGCCGGGGCATTGATCGTGGGTGTTTCCCAGGGAAGCCCGGCGGAGCAAGGCGGCATGAAGCCGGGTGACATCATCACCAAGTTCGCCCAAACGGAGATTGGAAACGTGACCGACCTGCTCGCGGCCCTCAGGAAGCAGGACCCCGGGCAGCAGGTGGACGTCGTAGTGCAGCGCGGCTCTAAGCCACAGACCCTGCACATCACGCTGGGAGACCTGGCAGGAGATCGCTGAGCCGGCAATATCGCCGCATTTTTGGGTACCTTTCCTGGCGAGAGTATTTGTGCCGGAGCTGCAGGCCTGCCGCGCCCTATTGTGGAAGGCGGGCAGGCCGTGCTTGGGACGGAGCCAGGATGACGAAGGAAAGAAGCTGCGATGACTGCTGCCACCCGGAATGCGCCTCAACGCACCATCAGGTTCGGGTTTGCCTTCATTGGGGTTCTGCTCATTGCCGTAAACCTTCGGGTTTCCTTTGTCAGCGTGGGTCCCGTCCTGGCCAACATCAGCAGCGATCTGGAACTGTCCAATCCGGCAGCAGGATTTCTCACCGGCCTTCCGCTCATCTCGTTCGCGGTCTTCTCACCCGTCGCGCCCGCTTTCGCCGGCCGCTTGGGGCTGGACCGGGCGCTGTGGCTGTCCCTGCTGATCCTCGCCTCGGGCATTGTGCTCCGATCCCTGCCCGTGCCCGGCTTTATCTGGGCAGGCACAGCCACGCTTGGGCTGGCCATCGCCTTCCTGAACGTCCTGGTACCTTCCCTGGTGAAGCGGGACTTCCCGCTGAAAGTCAGCCAGGTCACCGGCAGTTACACCGCGGCCCAGGCAGCCTTCGCCGCCGTCGGGGCCGCAGTGGTTGTTCCCGTGGCCCAAACTTCCCCTGCCGGCTGGCGGCTTGCGCTCGGCGTGTGGGCGGGTCTGGCCATAGTCGCCATGGCTGTCCTCCTGCCGTTCCTGCGCAGGCCGGCCCCAACCGGCACGCACTCCACCACCCGAAAGGCCGCGTCCTCCTACCAATCGCCCTGGACTTCATCGCTGGGATGGCAGGTGACACTCTTCATGGGACTGCAGTCGGTGGCCTTCTACGTGTTGATGGCGTGGCTCCCCACCATTGAGCAAAGCCAAGGCGTCCCAGCCACAACTGCAGGCATCCATTTGTCCGTCTTCCTGCTGGTCAGCGTCTTTGCAAGCCTCGGAACAGGGGCAGTGCTTCACCGGGGGCGGGACCAACGGCTCACAGCCTCTGCAGGCGCCGTCCTCACCTTCATGACGTTCCTTGGGCTGGCCCTTGCCCCTGACCTCATACTCCTTTGGGTCCTGCTGGGAGCCATCGGCTGCGGGAGCCTCATCGTCATCGCCCTGTCGCTGTTCAGCCTCCGCACGCGGGACCACCCCCAGGCGGCAGCCATGTCAGGGATGGCCCAATCCGTTGGCTACGGCCTCAGCGCCATAGGCCCCGTCTTGTTCGGCGGTCTGCATGACCTCACCGGTTCCTGGACTGTCCCGCTCATCACCATCGCCGCGGCCATGGCCGTGCTGACCCTCATTGGCTCGCTTGCAGGACGTGACCGCGTCATCGGCGGTTAGCTGGCGCCAGGAGAGGACTAAGCGCTGTAGCGGGAGTTTGGGCACCCCGGAGTGAGGCATTCAAGCGAGGCCAGTTTCCATCTCTCCACTGATTCCCGGTCCCGGTTATCGCCCACCCGCTCCCACACTGGATAGGCTGTTTCGCCGCACACCGGACAGTCGGCTGCGAAAGCGCGCATCTCTTCCGCCGAGAATTCCCGCTGCTCTTCCACTCCTCCATGCTAAGTCCGGCAGGCCCGGGTCACAGCGGAATCACCCAGAAAAGGCGGCCCCTCAACCATGTGACCTGCGCACCACAACTCCTCCGTTTAGGTTCTTGCGGGCACGCAACAGTTGCGTAAAAATAAGAGTGTGATACCCGGGTAATGATCCCCGGCTGGGGGTGCAGAGACATGCCGGCATGGGGGATCTACCCGAACAAGTCCTGCTCGTTCCGCCCGGCGGCGGAAAGCGGCCCGACGGGCCCGCGGGAGAGCAATAGCTTTACTGGGGGACGCGGTCTGATCTGCCATATCGCGAAGGAGTATTTCCAATGGCACAGAGCGTTAAGTCAGCAACGGCAGTGGGCAATGCGCGGTGGAAGCGGCTGATTCCCGTCGCCATCGTGGTCTACATCATCTCGTTCATGGACAGGACCAATATCGGGTTCGCCCTGAACGGACTCCATAAGGACCTGGGCATCGACGCCGCCCAGCAGGGCCTGGCTGCAGGCATCTTTTTCATCGGCTATCTAGTCCTGCAAATTCCAGGCGGGCACCTCGCCGAGCACTGGAGCGCCAAGAAGTTCGTTGGAATCATGGTGCTCATATGGGGCGTCCTGGCCGTTCTTTCCGGATTCATCCAGGATTTCACCCAACTCCTCGTGGTGCGCTTTTTCCTGGGCGTTGCCGAAGCCGGTATCTGGCCGGCGATCCTTGTCCTGATCAGCCACTGGTTCCCTGCCGCGGAGCGGGCGCGGGCCTACGCGTTCTGGATGATGAACATTGCCATCGCGTCGATCATAACGGCGCCACTCTCCGGCTGGATTCTTTCCTTCTCGGACTGGCGCTGGCTGTTCATCATCGAGGGTATTTTCCCGTTCGTCATCGCCGCACCCCTGTGGTGGGCCCTGATCGCCGACCATCCCCGCGAGGCCTCATGGTGCTCTGTCCAGGAGCGTGAGTACATCGAGAGGGGACTTGCTGAAGATGCAAAGGCACATCCCCAGCAGGAGAAGCTGGGCCTGCGCCACGTGGTGTCCAACTCGGTGGTGTGGCGGCTGACCCTGGTGTACTTCCTCATCCAGATTGGCTTCTACGGCATCAATATCTGGCTCCCGCACGTGATCAAGACGATCACCTCCGGATCCTCCATGGAGGTGGGGCTGATCACCGCCATTCCGTACGTGTTGGCCATGGTGGGCCTCTGGTACAACGCCAAGGCAGCCGACCGCTCGGGCCGCTACTCCACCCACGTGCTGCTGTCGATGGCAGTGGGGGCTGTTGCCTTGGTTGTCTCGGTAGCAACCGGAGACAATATGCCCATCCTTGCGGTCGCCCTGATCAGCATTGCCGTCGCCGGGGCCCTGGCCTACGACGGTCCCTTCTGGGCGTCAGCGTCCCGGGCCATGCCGGTGGCCGTCGCCGGCACGGCCATGGGGCTGATCAATGCGGTGGGCAACCTCGGCGGATTCGTCGGACCGTACGTTGGCGGTTTTCTGCAGGACGTCACCCAAGGCAGCTTCCTGGCCACGTCCGTCTTCCTGGCATGTTGCCTGCTGGCCGCGGGCCTGGTGATGCTGACACTGCGGCGCAGCGGTGACAGGCCGCTGTCACGTGACCGGCTGCAGGAAGCCCATGCCGGAGAGGCAGCGGCAGAAGCAAGCAGGAAGAGGACATCCTGACAGATGCACTGCCCCGGACGATGACGGGCTATGCCGCAATGTGCGGCATGGCCCGCCGCCGTCTTTAGGCAGCCCCGGAGGCGATGAGTCCGCCTGCCAGTGACACAGTTGTCTCTTCGGCACACCCCGTAATGGGGCCGAGGTGCCGGCTGGCCAGCTCGGGCAGCGCAGTTGCGGCGGTTCCCTGCTCCGCCACGTCACCCAGCGAGCCCTGTAGCTGGATTGCCATTCCTGCAAGCCGTTCAGCGCCTACCATCTGGGACGAAATCTTGAGGCTGAGGACTGCGTCCATGGCCAGCCCATGGTCCGCGGTGAGCAGGCCCGTACGCAGCTTTTGGATTCGGAGCGGCAGTTGGGCCAGGAAGCTCTCAAGGAAGAGGAGCCACCCCTCATCGTCATCGAGCTCGGCCCGCAACCTGGCAAGCACGGCCGGATCGACGAGGAGCCGCCCGGGATCATCACGCTGATTCACTTATTCCTCATTTTCCAGCAAGTCTTTCCACAGAATTCGATCAAGAGCTGATCAGCTTCGGCACAGGGCCTTTACGATCAGGATGTGCCGTCCGGTGCACCTGGCCGGCAGCGAACTTGGCTGCCACGACGATTCTGGGGATCGATAGCCTTGTTCAACTCCATAAAGACACGCTTCGCGGCGGTTGCTGCAGGCCTGGGCATCGCCCTGGCCATGACAGTGGTTCAGCCCGCGGCCGCCCAGGCAGCTGCGGGACAAATCGCCTTGAGCCCCGCGACGGGGCCGGCCGGATCCTCCATCACGGTCACCGGCAGCGGCTTCAAAGCCTCCACCACCGGAACCGTGATCATCGGTTCGGCCACCTTCCCCTTGAAAACGACGTCGACCGGTGCCTTCAGCGCCCCGGCCACTATCCCGGCAACGGCCACAGGCAGGGTCACCGTGACTGCCAAGACCTCCTCCGTCCAGGGCTCGGCCGTGTTCACGGTGACCGTGCCGGCCCCGGCCGTGCCGGGCGTCAGCACTGCCAAACTCCGCTTCGGGGCTGCGACGGCGGGAGGCCCCCTGGCCGGCGCCGAGCTGGATGAAGTGGCGGTCCTCGCCGGTGAAGCCCCGTCCAGCGTGTTGTTCTACGAGGACTTCGCGCAGCCTGCACCGATTACCGAGATGAACGCTGTCCGTGCTCGCGGCGCCGTACCCCTTGTCACCTGGGAGCCCTGGTTGTGGGGTGGGGGAGTAAACCAGCCGGCCTACAGCCTTGACCGGATCACTGCCGGCGATTTCGATCCGTACATCATTCAGTGGGGCCAGTCGCTGGCCTCCTGGGGTTACCCTGTCCAGCTGCGGCTTGCGCACGAAATGAACGGCGACTGGTATCCGTGGGCCGAAAGCGTCAACGGCAACCAGCCCGGGGATTATGCCGCGGCCTGGCGGCACGTTCACGACCTGGTCGCGGCCCAAGGCGCCGGCAATGTGTCGTGGGTCTGGAGCCCCAACGTTCCGTACTACGGCTCCACCGACTTGGCCGGGCTGTATCCCGGAGCGGGGTACGTGGACATCGTGGCCCTGGACGGCTACAACTGGGGAACTTCCGCCTCCTGGAGCGGATGGATCTCCGCGCAGGACCTCTTTGCACCGGGCATCGCCCAGCTGAGGGCCCTCGCTCCGGGCCTGCCCATCCTCATTGCCGAAACGGCGTCGAGCGAAGCCGGCGGCGACAAGGCCGCGTGGAACTCGGGGCTGGTTTCCTACCTTGCGGCGCAACCCGATGTCATGGGTTTCGTCTGGTTCCATATGCAAAAGGAAACGGACTGGCGGATCAACAGCAGCAGCGCCTCCGCCGCGGCCTTCAAAACCGCCCTGCAGCTCCGGCGCACGTCCTAGCCGGTGGTTCCGGCCATCCGCCGCTGGCCCGGACCTTGCTCCGGCCCGGGCCAGCGCGGACGGCATCAGGGCTTGACCTTGCTTCCCTTACGCAGCAGCGACAGCAGGGCCACGCCGATGAGCGCGGTGCCCAGAGCGGTAAGAAGTGAAGAACCCACGTTCAGCCCTGTGTAGGCCAGGGCGGCAGCTCCGGTAGCGGGGATAGCGGTGGTCATTCCATACATGTTCAGATGTCCTCTGCGGTGTATTGGGCTTCCCAACGGTCAATCCGCCGTCGGGTGATCTTGGTGGCCAGGACTGCGCACCAGGAGGCAAGGAACCACCCGGACCGCAGCCACATGAACAATTCCTGGGGAAAGAAGGTGGCGGCCAGCAGGACGTCCTTCCAGTCCCGGTGTGGAATCCGCAACGCGCGTTTGATGTCCAGCGCGATGAAAAGGACGGGAACCAGCCACCAGAACAAGACGAACCTGAAGACGCCCAGGGCGAGCGAAAGGACCATGACGGCGATCCACAGGAACTTCAGGAAGACGCCCAGCAGGCCCATGGCCTGTTGCCCCCAGTCACGGAGGGTCAGCCGGTTGATGCCCAGGTCCAGGAGGTCCTCCACGGTTCCCACCTGCCACTTCATCCGCTGGCCCCACAATGCCTTGATGGTCTTCATAGAGTCCGTGTAGGCGCGGACGTCGGGGGATACCTGGCAGACGTAGCCCAGTTCCCGGATCCGGTAGGTCAGTTCGAAGTCTTCCACCTGGGAGGTATAGACCCATGGGCCGTCCCGGTCGTCCCGGGCAGCGATCTGCCGCAGGACCGCGTTGTTGATGGCGCAGCCCGTTCCCGCCAGGACGCTGGTCTGCCGGCGGCGCAGGGCAGTGTCCGTCCAGGTGGCGAACTCGGCCTTTTGCAGCCGGCTGAGGAATCCGGGGTCCTGCATGGTGAATTTCGACGACGATCCGCCCAGCCGTGCGGCCCGGCGCCCCAGGAATTCACGCTCCCACGCGGCCAGGGCGTTGGGTGGAAGGACGGTGTCCGCGTCCAGGCAGACCACCACGTCGGCGTCGTACGCGTGTTCGTTCCAGGCCCGGTTGAGTGCCTCGGACTTGCGGTGCTCCAGCCGCGGCAGCTCCATTACGGTGACGGGGTATTTCCGGGCTTCGCGGGCGGTGTCATCGGTGCAGCCATTGGGAATCACCACCACCAGGTCCGCCGGGCGCGACTGGAGCATCAGGCCATCAAGGGTGTCGCCGATCGAGCCCGCTTCGTTGTAGGCGGGAACCAGCACTACCAGCCGCAGGGAGTGTGCGGCAGCAGATTCGGTGCGGGCAGGGGCAGCGGACAAACGGGCAGGCATGGAGGGCTCCTAGTTTGGGTTGGTGGCCCCCCATTGGGCCGCACCCCATTCTTTAAGCGGCCACTCAACTTTCGCCCCTGGGTTCCCTCAAGGTTCCATAAAGTATTTTTGCTGCCCCGCGGCTCGGTTGCAGGCTTTTGACCTGCGGAAACTTCCGTCGCGTCCGCCTCGGGCGCCCGCTGGCCGCGCCCTGATTGCCCTAACTGCATTTCTCGGGAGCTTGCCCCGGCATCGATAGTAAGTAAACTTACCAGTGGACGTAGTGTCCAGCAGTGTGGCGCTGCGTTCCTTACTTCTTGCCTGCCTTCAGGTCTTCTACCGCCTTGGCCACCCGGCGCGAACGGGTTTCCGGCGTCTTCGCTTCAGTGATCGGCTCCATGTAGCGGCGTTGGCTGCTGTAGTTCAGCGTGCCGTAGAAGGCCTTCGCGGCCGGTTCGGCTTCCATGGCACTGGCCAGGTCATCCGGCACCTCAATGACCCGTGGTTCGGTGTCCACCTTCAGTTCCACCTCTACGGTGTCGCCGGCTGACACTCCCGTCAGTTCACGGTTCGCCGCGCTCACGCTGACCATGTTCCTGCCGCCCATCACCGCGATGCTGCTGCGGTAGCTTTCGCCGTTTATGGTAACCACCACCGGCGGCCGCCGTCCGGCATCAAGTGCAGTAACGATCTCCTCCGGGACCTCGATGCCTGTCTTGTTGCCGCTGCCCTGGATGGTGGTGGTGGTGAATTTCATCCTCACAGTATGTATTCCATCCCGTCATCGCGCATCGGGCCGGATCGTGCAGTTCTCAGTGCTCGACGCAGAAAAGCCCCTGGCCCAGCATGATGCTGGGCCAGGGGCTTCCATGCGTGCGTCAACACATGCCGCTACTCCGCGAGCTTGGCGACGGCGTGCGCCCAAAGGAAGAACTTGTTGGTGCCGAGATCCTTGACGGTCTTAATGTTCAAGGCCTCTTTGAGCTTCTGGGCGTCGCTTTCTGAAAGTCCCTTCAACGCCTCCACCGGCGCTTTGGCAAGATCGTCGATGCCCTTGTCGAGGTATTCCTTGTCGAACTTCGCGTTGATTCCAGCCATACTGTCCTCCTGGTGCTCGGTTGGGCGTCACTGTGCCGTGAGGCACATTCGCCATTGAACCACGCTGTCGCCGGGAGGTCCCGGCGAAACGCGCGGTCTTGGAGTCGTCGCTAACCCAAACCCGACTTCGCCGTAATGGGCGCGGTGAACGAAGCAGCCGCGATCAGGTTTCCTGCCGCATCGGTAACCGTCTGCGGCGGGAAGTACGTCGGCTGTCCTGTGGCGACCCCTGAGTTCAGGGTGCCGGCACCCGAACTGCCGTTCGGTGCGTTGCCAAACGTGACAACAAGCGCATTGTTCGTGGAGTCCCAAATGACGCTGGAAGCTGTTCCCTGGGCTCCGAAGGTGGCATTGGCACCGGACAGATAGTTGCCACCCAGAGTGACCGTGCCGAGCGTGCAGCCGCTGAATGCAAGGTTCAATGTGTCATTGGTTCCGGTGTCAGAAATCGTCGCTGTGCCAGTCAGGGAGGTCCCGGTCCAGCTGGAGCAAAATTTGGTCAGATCCAGCTTTTCCGAGTAGGTGAGGGTAACGGTGTCCCCGGGATCGGCGGAGGCCTTGCTGGTGTTGGTTGAGCCGCCGTTAGTCAGCTTCACTCCGGTAACGGTCGGCGCCGCCGTGTCCTTTGTCGTCGTAGCCGCGGCAGTGGCCGTGCCCGTATTGCCTGCCGCGTCGGTGGCGGAGGCTGTGAAGGTCAGGGTGCCCTCTTTCAAACTGGAGAGGTCCATCGTCGTCGACCAGGAGGCACCGGAAGGCGTGATTGTTTTGGTCAGGGGGTTGAACGCAACGTCACGGACGGTGATGTTGACGGGGAGTCCCGCATCACCCGTTCCATTGATCAGGACCGAGGTGGCGGTGCTGCTGTTGACGAACATCGGGGCCGTGATGGTCAGAACCGGGGCCACCGTGTCTTTTGTGTCGGAGGCTGTGACGGTCGCGCTGGTGTTGCCGGCGGCGTCCTTGACGGTCACGTTGTAGGTGATCGTCCCATCTTTGAGGGAGCCGAGGTCCAGGTTCAGCGACCAGGAGCCGCCGTTAGCAGCCGCAGTGCCCGTCACCGGAGCGGCGGACCCCGGGCTCGTGGCCGTAACGGTCACGGACGCCCCGGCTTCGGCACTACCCGAAACAAGAACTGCAGCAACACTTCCGCTGGTCACGTACGACGGCACGTTCAAGCCCTGCGCCGGGGCCGGAGCGACGGTGTCTTTTGTGCCTGTGGCCGTCCCTCTGGCGCCCGTGTTGCCAGCCGGGTCAGTGGCGGTGGCCGTGTAGGTGACCGTGCCCTGGTCCAGGCTGCTCACGTCGGGGCTGGCGGACCAGGCTCCCGTGTCGGCGGCGGTGGCTGTTGTGGTGACGGAGTGGGCGGCGCCCGCGTCACTGGTAACGAGGGTGATCCTGGCACCGGCTTCCGCCGTTCCCGTGACCGGAACTGCGGCGACATTGGCGGAGTTCACGTAGGCCGGAATGGTGAGTGAGGGCACGGCCGGGGCCTGACTGTCGATCCACACCGCCTGCGTCTGTGCCGCGCTGGCGTTGCCGGCCTTGTCCGTGGCGAAGTAGGAGATGGTGTGCGTCCAGTCGCCCGTGACGGAAATGGTCGCAGCGGCGCCATTCACGGTCTGCTTCGCGCCGCCGTCGACCGAGTAGGTAATGGAGGCGACGCCCGAACCGGCCGGTCCGTCGTCGGCAGTGATGGTCACCGTGACCGGGCTGGTGGTGTTCCAGCCTGCAGCGTTCGGGGTGGGCGACAGGCTGGAGACCGAGGCTACCGGGGCGGTGGAGTCACTGCTGACGCCGGTGCTGCGCGGGCTCTCGGCGCCGGTCCAGAGCGCGATGGTGGGGGTGACGGTGTAGTACCAGATGCCCCCGGGGACGTTCTGTTCCGTGCAGGTCAGCGTGGTGACCGTCCCTGCGCACCCGCCTGTCGCCTGCGTTCCGGTGCCACCCGTGGCAGCCGCGTACCTGGTGACCGTGTAGCCCGTGGCCGCACGGCCGTTCACGGTGGTGCCGGCTGCCCAGCTGACGCTGAGTGAGGCGCCGTTGGCCGTGACGGCGGGCTTTGCTCCCGGGGACAGGGCGTCCGCCGCGGCCGCGGCATTGTTGCTGCTGGTGGTGGAGGCCCAGAAGCCGTAGGCGGCGGTGGACGTGCCGAGCAGGAGCAGGACCGCCGTGACAATCCACGCCAGCCGTCCTGAAGGGAGGCGGAGGCCGAACGGCATCTTCCGGATGGCGATGCTCATTTGCGCACCTCCGCTGTGACGGGAAGGTGGAAGGTGGCGCCCTGGCAGGCTGGGAGTGAGGTGGTATCCATGGCGGCCGATCCTGGAAGGGTGAGCAAGGTGGACGAGTTTGCCGGAATGAACGTAGCCGGGGACAGTGGCGCGGCGGTTCCGGTGAAGCTGACCCCAGTGGTGGTGCAGCCGGAATGTGCGGTGTCCGCCGTGGCGGGCGCGTTGGCGGTGACGCTGTAGACCTGCACGGAGTAGGGATTGGGGTTGGTGAGGCGGAGTACGACGTCGGCAGTGCCGCCGGGAACGAGCGCCGTCTTCGGGCCGTCCCCGGCTACGAGCGCGTCCACGGTGACGGCCTGCATGCTGCCGGCGGCTGCAGATCCTGTGCCCGTTCCGCCTGCGGTCCAGAAGGCGTAGGCGCTTCCGGCGCCTGCGGCCATCAGTGTTCCCGCGAGGGCCGCTGCCTTGAGGGCACGTCCGGCCCTGGCAGTCCTGGTGCTGGTGGTCATCTCAGTTCCCCTGTCCTGATCCCGAGTACGCCAGCTGGAGGGTGGCACCCTTGCAGCCGTCCTGGTTGGCGGACGTGTCCAGCATTCCCACCTTGGGCCACGCAGTCTGTGTGACGCGGAGGCCGGAAAGGGAACTGCTGCCGGCCGGCACTGCCAGTGGGTAGGGGCCGCTGTACTGGGTGATGTTGAAGTCCGCCGTGGTGCAGGGGAGGTTCCTGGCCGCGGCGCCCGCACTGCGGGTGACTCCAGCCACCGCCACCGAGATGTTGGTCAGTGCCAACGCCTTGTTGTTGGGGTTGTTGATCTGCAGGTCCAAGCCGGCCGACGTGCCGGGGGAGAGGGTTTCGGGGACGTTGCCGGAGAGGACGAACTGCTTGATGGTGGCATCCAGGACCAGCTGCACGTTCGCGTAGGCGTACTGTGACTTCCCGCCGGAGTCCTTGCCAGTGCCCACGAGGTACAGGCTGTAGCTTCCGGTGGGGGACGCGGCCGTGGTTGCCACCTGCAGTGTGGTGGAGGTGCCGGTCACCGGATTGGGCGAGAACGATGCCGTGGCACCGGATGGAAGTCCGCCCAGTATGCTGAAGGTGACCGGACCGGAGAGGTTGTTCCGGGTGAGCTGCAGGGTATATACGGCCGTTGCGCCGGGCGGAACCGTGAGGGAGTCCGGGGAGGCGGCGACTGAGATCGCCGAGGAGATCTTGTAATTGACGGTGAGGCCGGCGGTGACGCTGCCGGAGACCTTGCCGCTGGTGCCGGTGATGGTCAGGGAGTTGGTGCCCGCAGGGGTGGTGGTGGCGCTGGAGACGTTCAGGGTTGAGGTTGCGGTGCTTCCGGAGTTAAGGGTGACGGACGACGGCGTGAAGGCACCTGCCGCTCCGGCCGGAAGTCCCGCGGTGGCCAGGTTGACGTTGCCGCTGAAGCCTCCGGTGGACGTCACCGTCACCGTATAGGCGGCGGACTGGCCCTGCTGGACGGACTGGCTGGCGGGGGAGACCTGCATGGTGATGCCCGGCTTGGGATTGCTGGCCGCCGCGATCAGTGCTCCGGCGCTGGCCAGCACCAGCAGCAGCGCCACCAACGCGGCCTTGATACCGGTCCGCTTACCGCGCCGCGGATGTCCGTCCTGTTTGTGCACCCCGTGCCCCTTCCACTTTGGTGCGATTGACGGCGGGCCGGGGACGGGGTTTTCACCCGTCCCCGGCCCGCTCGTTTGTTAGTTGCTGCCGACGGTTACCGTGATGGTGGCGCCCTTGCAGGCGTCCTGGTTGATGGCAGGGTCGTCATTAAGGGTCAGGGTTCCGACGCCCAGATTCGTGGTAGCCCCAGCAAGCACAGAGGTAGGGCCAACGGGAACGGTAGCCTCGAACCATCCGGGCTTGCAGCCGGCGTCGCTGGTCGTGACTACGGGGTTGATCAGAGTAACCTGCGTGTCGCTGGCGTTCGGGTTGGTAGCCGAGTACGTGATCTTCTGCGGCGTCCCCGGGGCAACACCTGGATCCACCGTCACGCTGATGGAGACCGGGTCCGTCCCGGCCGCAGCCTTGGCCGAGCCGTTGCCCGAGCCCGTGGTGCTCCAGTAGGCGTAGGCGGCGCCGCCGCCGACGGCCACCAGAGCAGCGGAAGCGGCAACAGCGGCGATCTTGTTCTTCTTGGTCATTGGGCGCATGGAAAGACTCCTAGTAAGTGTGATTGAGAACCCGTTCCCCCATGAGCGGCCCCATCCAGGTGCCTTTCGGTGGATCGATGACCCAATACTCGCCGGACCGAAATAGGCACAACAACACGTACTGCTACCCGTCTTTCCAGGCACTTGCGATATCCACTACTTGGATGACCCTGCCATTACTCGCAACTGTGCCGTGGCCTTGACCTGCAGAAATTGCCGTGGAGCCCGAGAACTCAGGGCAGGGGACGCATAACGAGTAGCGCCTGGAAATAGGCCAGAAAACGCCGCTGACCTCGCTCGCGAGCGTTCACATGTGGAGGATTAGCGAGAGTCTACTTCTTCAAAAACCAGGAACTGTCGTCGTCGCTCGCGTGACCGGAATTCGACTCCGATCTTCTGCCACGGACCTGCCTTGCCGCGGTTGCACCAGCCAGTGCCGGGCTTATGGCTTAGTCCTGACGCGCAGAGCTTATATCCCCCAATATCCTGCCGCGCACCCCCATTTGCTGTCCTTTTATCTAGCTCCCGAAACCGCGTCGGGTGCATAGTGGTTCTAGCCGGGGGCACTAGGAGTTAGGAGTGCTTGGTGGGGGACGAAGAGCAGCGCCGCAAAGCAGTCTCGGCAGTGCTGGATAACGGAATGACGCAGGTATCCGTTTCCAAGCAACACGGCATCACGCTTCACCGTTTGCGCGTATGGCTCGCGGAGGAGCGAGCCCGCCGGGCGCATCTTGCAGATGTGGAACGCTATCGTGCCAGGGAATCTACCGAGGCGCGGCTCCAGCGCCTGACGGCCGAGTGGGCGCAACACGAGGTCCAGCCCGGGCAAATCTCGGAAGGGCTAAAGAAGGCGGCCAAGGTGCACGTCTTCTTCGACTACATCATTGGCGGCCCAATTTTGGTGATTGCCGCCATCCTTGGCCTATTGCTTTCGCTTTTTTCTGTGCTGATTATTCTCGACTTCTTCAAGCTAGCCATGAACGGCTGGTATGCCGCAGCCATGTCCCTCTTCGCCGGTTTAGCTGACCTGCTGCTCGTCGTAAGCATTTGGTCTCTTGCCCAGTATTTCAAGGGCTTAATCTTCAGGTCTTTCGCGCCCTTCTCATATGCAGTGTTCAATCTCCAGCAAGCTTGGCTGCTGTTGGAGAAGCGCCAAGAGGCGCTCTTTGCCGCGCCCAGCAGTGAGCAGGACAAAATTGACCGGCATACGATTACCAAGGGGATAGGCAGGGCCGTCCATGTTCTGGACGCAACGCGCGTCGGGGCGTGACCACGGCTCGCGGATCAGCAGACGCAACGAGCGAAACGCCCGCCGAAAGGTTGCTGCCTATGTTGCCAAAGCGGAGGAACTGCTGTGGGACAAAGGGCGTCCTGGTCGACTGCAGGCGATCGACGTACTGCAGATTGCTGCCTATGAAACCGTGCTGCGGAAGTGGACCCTGCACGATTTTAATGAGGTTGCCGATCCTGAGCCCATCTCAGTTTGGCGGCGACGGATCTCGCCATTGCTGAAAGGAGCAGCCGCATTTGGTGGAGCGCTCGGACCTATTGCATGGCAGGTTTTCGGTGCAGAGGATCAAAGCCCAGGTCACTTCATTCGCGTGTACCTTCAGAGCCGCGGCTTACTGGATCAGTAGTGTGAAGCAGTTCTGACTTATTAGCGAGTATCCACGTCTTCAAAAACAAGGAATGTCTGGGTATCCAGCACGCCGGGCATGGTCTGCAGTTGGTCGAAGATGACCCGGCGGAGGTCGATGTTGTCCACGGCGCGGACCAGCAGGATCACGTCGAAGTCGCCGCCCACCAGGGCGATGTGGTGCACCTCCGGGATGGCGCCGAGCTGGTCCCGCAGTTCGCGCCAGGAGTCCTGTTTCAGCTTCAGCGTCACGTACGCCGAGGACTTCAGCCCGGCCTTGATGGGATCCACCAGTGCCGTGAACCGGGTCAGCACCCCGTCGCCGGTCAGCCGGGCAATCCGGCTGTAGGCGTGCGCACGGGAGATGTGCACGTTCTCCGCCACCTGCGTCACGGACATCCGGCCGTCCCGGGTGAGTTCACTGATGATTCGCCGGTCTATCTCGTCCAGCGCCACCTGATCGCTGCCGGCATCCTTGCCCGCCATTGTGCCCACTCCCGTCGTAACCCGGATCGCTGCAAATCGTCTCCCATACTAGGCAGATTTGAGCAGCGTCTCCGATGCAGAGCCAGGCAGCGGATACGAAACAGGCCCCCAGCGGAGCATGGGGACGAATAATGCCTACTTTAGGACGGCGGTGGCTGCACCTGTCAGGAGCGTGCGGAAGGGGACGCTCCCGGGTGGGACTCGAACTGTTCAGCTGCGCCCCGAATAAAATCGCAGTCGCTGGGGGAGAGGATCGTTTCACCGTGCCGGTCCTGTTCCAGCTGGGCTCCGGTGCTCTTCATGATGCCTGCCGCGACAGTGCGCGGAAGGATGGTGCACCCGGGATTCTCCACCAGCCACTGCCGTGTTTCCGCGTCGAGCTGGTCCCACAACTTTTGTATTTCCATAACGAATGCCCCACCTGTCACTGTTGTTGAGGAAATGCAGCCCCGCTAGGGTGTCCCGGGACGGTTCTTATTGGACGTTGGCTGAAGAGTTGCCCGCCAATGAGAGGCGGAGGGGACCACGCTGTCCCCTCCGCAACCATCCCCGCAGCAACAACCCCCAACGGGCTGAAACCCGGCACCTGTTGCGGAGCCTTTCCCCTGTAGGAGCGGAAAGCGGAAGTTGACGCAAAGACATTTTCGTCAATTCCCTGACATCCGAGTGTGCCCCTTGGGTGATCAGAGGTCAACGAAATCTTCAAGATGACGGACAAGTAGGGACTAAAGTCCCGGTTGCGAAAAAACGCCATTAAAGGCCGAAAGTGGCCGCAACCCTGCGGCGTCAGGCGTTGCTGCTGGCCTCTACGCTGCGGAGCTCGTCCAGGGCGGCCTCCAGCAGGGTCATGTGGCAGGTCCGCGCCGTCATGATGAGGCGTCCGGCTGCCGCCTCTGAGCTGCAGCCGGTGCGGTCGGCTATGGCCCGGCATGCGTCCGCGATCACCGAACGCGACACCAACGCTGTTTCCGGCGCCGAGATCCGATCGCCCCACGTCGCGGAGAATGGCTCCTCCTCCGGCAGCGGACCAAGGGAGCTGAGGGCGGCCGCTGTCCGGGCGTGCAGGACGGACCGGGCGGCGGCGAGCAGTTCGGCCGCCTCCGGGAAGGCCAGCCGGTACACCAGGCGGCCGCCGGAGCGGGCGCAATCAATCAGTTGCTGCGCGCGCATCTGCGCCAGGTGCCGGGACAGGTGGGAGGGTTTCACACCGGTGCGCTCGCAGACCTCGGGGATGGACAACTCGCCCTGGGAGAGCAGCTCCAGGATGGTGGCCCGGACCGGATGCGCCACGGCCTTGAACACCTCCGCTGCAGCGGACATTGAGGGCCCGGCGAAACCGCCATCAACAGACTGGTCCGCCGAGGTGTGATAGCGCTCAACACCAATGTCGTAGCTGTTCATGCCCTGGCTCCTTTCGGTTTCGGATCCCATTATCTGACGTGATCCGGGTTCATGTCCCATGGCTGCCGGAAAAATAATTGCGGACCGGCAGGCGCGCCCGGATGCCGCCACCGCCGATTTGTCCACAACCCCCGCCCGTAACCCGCGTCACAGTTGCAAATCGTCTTCCGGAACAGCCCTCTGTGCGCAGCTTCTCCACGATTTGCTGAGGTGCTGGATACGAAACCTGCTTCAGGACAATACTGGGAACGAATAGTGGCTACCGAAGGACGGACCAATGACGATCTCCGCAGACCACACCGCGCCGCACAGCACCAGCACGGAAGCAGCAGAGAATGCGCTGACGGAAGCTGTGAAGAAGTTCGGCATCACGGTGGAGGATTACATGCTCCCCGCCCGCCACCAGATCCAGATGGTGGACCCGGACGGCCGGCTTATCCCGGAAAGTGAGCAGGGCACCCAGCCCGGCCACGAATACCCCGTGCCCGGCGATGACGAACTGCTGGCAGCATACGAACGCCTCGTCGTCGGCCGCCGCGTCAACGACCAGAACTCCGCCCTGGTCCGGCAGGGCCGCATGGCCGTCTACCCCTCCAGCCACGGCCAGGAAGCCTGCCAGGTGGCCGCCGCCCTGTGCCTCTCCGACGCTGACTGGATGTTCCCCACCTACCGGGATGCCGTGGCCGTGATGACCCGCGGCGTGGACCCCGTGCAGGTGATGACCATCTTCCGCGGCGACTGGCACGGCGGTTACGACCCCCTTCAATGCAAGGTGGGCATCCAGTGCACCCCGCTGACCACGCAGCTGCTGCACGCCGTCGGTGTGGCCCACGCCGCCAAGCTCCGCGGCGAGGACACCGTGGTACTGGCCATGTGCGGCGACGGCGCCACCAGCGAAGGCGACTTCCACGAAGCCCTGAACTTCGCCGCCGTCTTCCACCTGCCGGTGATCTTCTTTGTCCAGAACAACAAGTACGCCATCTCGGTGCCGCTGGCACACCAGTCCGTGGCGCCGTCGCTCGCCCACAAGGCAGTGGGCTACGGCATGGCCGGCGAACGCGTGGACGGCAACGACGTCGTCGCCCTCCTCGCGGTCCTGGACCGCGCCGTGAAGCTGGCCCGCGAAGGCTCGGGCCCGCTGCTGGTGGAAGCCAACACCTACCGCATGCAGGCCCACACCAACGCCGACGACGACACCCGCTACCGCGAAAGCGCTGAAGTTGCGGAGTGGCGGGCCAAGGACCCGGTCACCCGGATGCGCACGTACCTGACGGACCGCGGCTTGTTGGACGACGACGGCGAGGTGCGGATCCGCGAAAAGGCGGAAGCAGTTGCCACCCAGCTGCGGGACGGCCTCAGCGAGGACGTGGCCGTGGACCCGCAGGAACTCTTCCGCCACGTCTTCTCCGCGCCCACCCCGCAGTTGAAGGAACAGTCCGCCATGCTCGCCGACGAGCTCGCCCGCGACGCAGCAGCATCGTCTTCAGATCAGGAGGCCGCAAAGTGAGCCCCACCATCACCACCTCCTCCGAGGCCAACGGCAACGTGTCTGCCGCCACGGCCCGGGCTGCAGCCTCCGCCGCCGCGTCCGCCGAAGCGGCCGGCCCCCAGCCCGTCACCATGGCCAAGGCACTGAACACCGCTCTGGCCGACGCCATGCACGCGGACTCCTCCGTCCTGGTCTTCGGCGAGGACGTGGGCATGCTGGGCGGCGTCTTCCGCATCACCGACGGCCTCACCGCCACGTTCGGCGAGCAGCGCTGCTTCGACACCCCGCTGGCCGAATCCGGCATCGTGGGCATGGCCGTGGGCATGGCCATCAACGGGATGCGCCCGGTGATCGAAATGCAGTTCGACGCATTCGCCTACCCGGCGTTTGAACAGATCGTCAGCCACGTGGCCAAGATGCACAACCGCACCAAGGGCGCCGTGAAGCTCCCCATGGTCATCCGCATCCCGTACGGCGGCGGCATCGGGGGAGTGGAGCACCACTGCGACTCCTCCGAGTCCTACTATGCCCACACCGCCGGCCTGAAGGTCTACACCCCGGCCACCGTGGCGGACGGCTACCGGATGCTCCGCGAAGCGATCGACTCGGACGATCCGGTGGTGTTCATGGAGCCCAAGAAGATGTACTGGACCAAGGACTCGGTGGACCTGGGCGAGCTGCGGCGCCTTCACACGGAAGGTACGACGGCGGGACGCACCTCCGAAGGCCGGGCCGCCGTCGCGCGTCCCGGCACGGACGCGACGCTGATTGCCTACGGCCCGTCCGTCCCCACCGCTTTGGCTGCGGCCGAGGCTGCTGCTTTGGAGGGGCGGTCACTGGAAGTCATCGACGTGCGCACCATTGTCCCGTTCGATGACGACACCGTATGCGCGTCCGTCCGCAAGACCGGCCGGGCCGTGGTGATCGCCGAGGCGCACGGCTTCGCATCCGTCTCCTCCGAGATCGTGGCCCGGGTCCAGGAGCGCTGCTTCCACTACCTGGCCGCCCCCATCCGCCGCGTCACAGGATTCGACGTCCCCTACCCGGCACCCAAACTCGAGAAGTACTACCTGCCCGGCGTGGACCGCATCCTCGACGCCGTTGACGATCTTCAGTGGGAGAACTGACCATGAGCGAACCACGCGTGTTTTTGTTGCCTGACCTGGGCGAGGGCCTCACGGAAGCCGAACTGGTGGCCTGGCATGTTTCCGTTGGCGACGAGATTGCCGTTGACCAGCCCATCGCCGAGGTGGAGACCGCCAAGTCCGCCGTGGAGGTGCCGTCCCCGTACGCCGGGATCGTGGCCGAGCTGCATGGGAAGCCGGGGGAGACCCTGGACGTGGGGAAGCCGCTGATCTCGGTCACGCCTCTTTCTACGGGTGTCGCCGCGGATGATGCCGCCCCCGCCCCTTCGCCGGACGGCCATGCTGCAAGCAGCATGGCGTCCGGCTCAGGAAGGCCCGATGCCACTCCCGGGGCGGCATCATCCGCGTCGACTGAGGCGGAAACGTATCGCGAGGAGGAAAAGGCCGGATCCGGCAATGTCTTGATCGGGTATGGCACTCCCGGTGGCCACGGCGTTGCCCGGCGCACCCGTGCCCCCAAAACCTCCGTTTCTGTGCTCGAGCCGCAGGAAACCAAACCTGCCCAGCCCACGGAAGACGACCTCACCCTCCTGCGCACGCGCGTGCCCGGGAAACTTGGCGCCGTCATCTCGCCGCTGGTCCGGCGCATGGCCCGGGAGCACGGCGTCGATCTCGGTGACATCTCCGGCTCCGGCGACAGCGGCCTCATCATGCGCCGCGACGTTGAGGCTGCGCTCCGGACGACGGCGCCCGCGGCAACCCCCGACGCCAAACCCGAACAAGCCAAGCCAGCGGAAACCAGGCCTCTCGAGAAACCAGCAAGTGCGCCGCTGGAAGCGCAGGCAGCCAAGGGCGTGGATGCCCGCACCGGGCTTCCCATTGCCGCCCGCACCCCGGTCCGCGGAGTCCGCAAGGCCGTGGCCGCCAATATGGCCCGCAGCCGCTCGGAGATTCCGGAAGCAACCGTGTGGGTGGACGTGGATGCCACCGCCCTGATGGAACTCCGCGGGGAACTCAAGGCCAACGGCGCCGAGGTTCCCGGCCTGCTGGCGTTCATCGCGCGGTTCGTCACTGCGGGGCTGAAAAAGTACCCGGAGCTGAACACGCGGATCGAAACCGCTGGGGACGGGTCCCAGGAAATCGTCGCGTTTGACGGCGTCAACCTCGGCATCGCCGCGCAGACCGACCGGGGCCTTGTGGTGCCCTCGGTCCGGGCCGCGGAGAAGCTGACCGCCCGGGAACTGGACGCGGAGATCCGGCGCCTCACCGACGTCGCACGCCAGGGCAAGGCGACCCCTACGGAACTGGGCAGCGGCACCTTCACGCTGAACAACTACGGCGTGTTCGGGGTGGACGGGTCCGCGGCGATCATCAACCACCCGGAAGTGGCCATCGTCGGCGTCGGCCGGATCATCGACAAGCCGTGGGTGGTCAAGGGCGAGCTGGCGGTGCGCAAGGTCACCGAGCTGACCCTGACGTTCGACCACCGCGTGTGCGACGGCGGCACAGCAGCAGGCTTCCTCCGCTTCGTGGCGGACGCCATCGAAAACCCGACGTCGCTGCTGGCTGATATCTGATCCAGGGCCAAAATGTCAGGAAATGATCATCCTGCAGACACCCGGGAGTCAGCTTGCGCAGGAAACATATGAGTCAGGGGGATCTTTAAGCCATTAGGAAAGGACCAGTCGTGACTCGTTATGACCGCCGCATCGTCGGATCCTGCCGGGAACTCGCCTCGGGCGATGGAATCGAGGCCTTTTACCAGGGCACTTTGATGCATCGTGGCCCGGTGACGAATACCAATCCGGATTACGGGCTGTTTTGGATTCTGGATACTTTAACGGGAAGCGCTTGCCTGATCGACATGTTCGAACTCGACATTGTGCGGATTCCGCCGCCCGCCGTCGGATCCGGGCCCTTTTTGCGGAGCCACAGATCAGGGAACGTAGAGCCCGCAACGTCCTATTGGCGCGAGGTATCCACCCCTGGCTGACAGCTCTCCACCCCCGCACCTACCTAACGCGTAGCCCCCTATAGTCCAGGGACGGAAATATGAGTACCCACTACTCGTGACCCCCTAATGGCCTCGTCCGTAGGCTGTGTCGAATAGGGGGACAAGGCTCCCGTGCAATGCCTTGGGGAAGGAGCGGAACTTTTGAAGAGGAATCAGCGTCGCGCATGGACCTGCGCCGTCCTCGTCATGGTGATGACGCTTTTATCGGCCGTGGCATGCGGGGACCTCAGAGGCGCTCCGGGCGCATCGCCGCCCCAGGCTACGGACCCGGAGAGTACAGCGTCCAGTCCTACACAGCCGGCAACAGACCAGGCTTCCCCAGCGTCCGAATCCGCAGAGCCCTCCCCGGCGTCCGAACCCGCACAGCCCTCGACGGACAAGCCGGCCTTGACCCCCGAGCCTTCCGCGGCCGCAGACCCTGCAGCCGCCTCCGAAGCCATGCCGGTGGGCGACCTTCCCGGCTGGACGCAGGTCTTTGCGGAGGACTTCACCGAGGGAGACGTGGGCCTTGGCGGATTCCCAGGCCCCGTCTACGGCGCCCGCTGGAGCGAGAACTACTTTGACGGCACGCCTGACACGGCTGCACAACAGCAACCCAAAGGCCAGCGCACGTCCGGTTATTACCCGACGAAGGTCCTGAGTGTCCATGACGGCTTTATGGACATGTTCCTGCACTCGGAAAACGGCGTGGCAATGGGCGCGGCTCCGTCGCCCAAACTTTTTGGAGCCAACCAGCGGCCCTACAACAGCTTGGTGTTCGGGCGCTATTCGGTGCGCTTCAAGGCGGACGTCCTGCCGGGCTTCAAACTGGCATGGCTGCTGTGGCCGGACAGCAAGAATTGGCCCGCGGATGGGGAGATCGATTTTCCCGAGGGTGACCTGTCAAAGGTCATGTACGCCGCCGTGCATGGCCTGGAAAACGGCATCCACGACAATGAGGTCCTCCGGCCCAACATGCCATACGGGGACTGGCACATAGCAACCACCGAGTGGCGTGCCGACGGCATCGAGTTCTTCCTCGATGGAAAGTCGCTGGGCGTTTCCAGGAGGTTCACGCCCACCAATCCCATGCACTACATCCTGCAGACCGAATCCTGCGGGCCAGTGTGCCCATCGCCGGAAACCAGCGGACACGTCCTGGTTGACTGGGTGGCCATCTGGGCAAAGTCCTAGCCACCGCGGCCCGGGGACAGGCTGACTTCACTGATGGCACGACGGCAGCCCGCGCCGCCGTCGGACCTCCTAAATTTTTGGCCCGAGGGTCTTTACGCACCGGCCGGGCGTTATTAAAGTGGGTTGGGTCATAGTCCGGATGGGCGCTAGGGGCGTCCGGGAAGGGGGAGTGCATCACCGCTGACCGTTACCTACAGACAAATGACCACTACGTTGAAGGCCCCTCCTAGGAGGGGCTTTCCCTTTGCCCCGGCCCCGCGCCGCCGTCGTACACGTTGCGCAGGAAATCCCCTTCCATTTCCAAAGTACCCCGCCGTGGGGGCCTTGCCGCAAGGCCCCGGGAGTGGCGCATACTGGCGGTCGGCTCATTGGTGATGGAGGGGAACGGCATGCATGACGTGGTGATTGTGGGGAGCGGGCCCACTGGGTTGATGCTGGCGGGCGAGCTGCGGCTGGCCGGGGTGGACGCGGTTGTCCTGGAGCGGCGGGAGTCGCAGGAGCTGGCGGGCTCGCGCGGCGGCGGCATCCATGCGCGGACCCTTGAACTGCTGGACCAGCGCGGCATCGTGGACAGGTTCCTTGCCGAGGGCAAAACGATCGACACCGCCACGTTCGGCAACACCCCGCTGGACCTGGGC
This sequence comes from Arthrobacter sp. Soil764, assembly GCF_001428075.1. GTDB lineage: Bacteria > Actinomycetota > Actinomycetes > Actinomycetales > Micrococcaceae > Arthrobacter. The sequence goes on from NZ_LMSI01000001.1 coordinate 383,553, forward strand.
ACGCTGCCCACGCGGCATCCGTACACGCTGGCGCTGTTCCAGAACCACATCGAGCGGCTGCTGCTCCAGTGGGTGGAAGAGCTGGGCGTGCAGGTCCGGCGCGGCGTGGAGGTCACCGGCGTGCAGGAGGACGACGGCGGCGTGGACGTCCAGCTCGCCGGCAGCGGACCCCTGCGGGCCCGGTACGTTGTGGGCACCGATGGCGGGCGCAGCACGGTGCGGCGTTCGGCCGGCATCGCGATGGTGGGCCCGGACGCCACCCGGAGCAGCCTGATCGCCGAGGCGAAAGTGGCCGGCGAGCCTGTCCAGCAGGGAAAGGTAGACGCCCGCGGCATCCACGGGCTGTACCCGATGGGGGACGGCACGGTCCGCGTGGTGGTGACCGAGGCCGTGCTGGGTCCGGCCACCGAGCCCACGCTCGCGGACCTGCGGCAGGCGCTGACCGACGTGTTCGGCACCGACTTCGGCATGCACAGCCCCACCTGGCTCTCGCGCTTCACGGACGCCACCCGCCAGGCGGAGTCCTACCGGAAGGGCCGGGTGCTGCTGGCCGGCGACGCGGCGCACGTGCACTCACCGACGGGCGGACTCGGCATCGGCCTGGGCGTGCAGGACGCCGTCAACCTTGGCTGGAAGCTGGGGCAGGTGGTGCGGGGCAGCGCCGGCGGGGAACTGCTGGACACCTACCACGCCGAACGCCACCCGGCGGGGGAGCGGGCGCTGAAGTACACCATGGCGCAGTCCCTCTTCCAGAAGGCCGACCCCAGGCAGGAGGCCCTGCGCGACCTGCTCGGCGAGGTGCTCCGCATGGAGGGAGCGGGCGAGCCCATCGCCGCACTGGTCACCGGTCTCGACGTCGCCTATGACCTGGGGCCCGGCCACCCGCTCCTGGGGCGCCGGATGCCGGACCTGGACATCACCACCGCTGCCGGGCCGGCCCGGGTGTATGGGTTGCTGCACGGGGCCGGGCCCTTGCTGCTGGACTTCGGCGGGCAGGAGCTGGGTGCGGGCGTTTCCACCGGGAGGGTCAGGCACGTCCGGGCAACGTACGACGGCGCGTGGCAGCTTCCAGTGCTGGGCCCGGTACCAGCACCCACGGCAGTCCTGGTCCGGCCCGACGGGTACGTGGCCTGGGTGGGCGACGGCTCAGCGGATGGGCTTGCCGGGGCCCTCGACACGTGGTGCTGAGGGGCTGCCCAGACTCGAGAACGGCCTTGAGCTACTGCTTGGGGCCGGCGATGTTCACCAGCCACTGGACGCCGAATTTGTCCGTGCACATGCCAAAGGAGTCACCCCAGATGGCCGTTTGCAGCGGCATGGTCACGGTGCCGCCGTCGGACAGCTTCACCCAGTAGCTCCTCAGTTCGGCGTCGTCATCGCCGCTGAGGGAGACACTGAACGTGTTTCCGGGTGTGTAGTCCATGCGCTGCGGGGTGTCCGACGCCATCAGGGTGAAGCCCGACGGTGTGTCCAGCTGCGCGTGCATGACCAGTTGGTCTTCGGAAGGATCCTGGCTGGCCTGGAATTCTGCGAACGTGCCGATGTTCAGTTCGCCGCCAAAGACGTCCTTGTAGAACTCCATGGCTTCACGTGCATTGTTGCGAAAGCTCAGGTAGGGATTGAGTTGTGTTGGCATGCGGGAAACTCCTTACGTGGGCGGACACCGTTGTCGGCACGCGTCATGCTAACAGGGCACTCAATGGGCGGGAAGGGGCGGTGGGGGCGGAGCGGGAGCCCTCAGTCGTCGAAGTAGGCTTCCGCCGCTCCTTGGCCTGCGAACCGGTCCACCAGCGTTTGGGCCAGATCGTTGAGCTTTTGATTCCTGGTGTTGGAAGCGTTGCGGAGAAGCTCGAAGGCAGCCTCCTTGCTGCACTTGCTCTGGGCCATGATGATCCCGCAGGCGAGGTCAATGACCGTCCTGGTGTCCATGGCCGCTTTCAGGTGCTCGGCACGCTGGTCCGCTGACACGATCCGGACGGCGAGCCGCAGCGCTTTTCCCGCCATCCCGGCGAACCTGACCCCATCGGCCACCGCCTGCTCACTGAAGCGCCCGCTGACCGGAGCGAAGAAGTCCAGGACGGCCCCGGCGTCGTCATCCAGTTTCATGGGGATGCCCAGGGCGCTGGCAATCCCCGCCGCGGACAGGGCGCTGCGGTACTCCGGCCAGCGCCGGTCGGACGAAACATCCCCCAGGAGGACGGGAACGCCGCTTTCCAAAGCGTCCACGCAGGGGCCATCCCCCAGGGTTTGTTCAATCCGGTCAAGCACAACAGCCGTGCCGCTGCTGCCGCCAATGGTGGCTGAGCGCTTGCGCCGGTGCAGCGTGACAGCACATTCGATGGGTACTCCCGTGGTGCCGGTCATGGTGGCCGCCGCCACCTCCGTCAGGCCGTCGAGGACCGATTTGATGTCCTCCATGCCGGCGACCAGATCCACAAGCTGCTCAAGGTCGTCTGCCATGTCCTGATCCGCCATCTGCTCAATCTAGGAGCAGCAGCCACCCGCCACAAGGGACAGATATTTGGACCGCCTGCCAGCGTTCCTCCAGCCTGCGTCCAGCGCAGTTATGGAAACGTTATATATGATTGCTTAGTGGTTTTGAGGTCAAGCAGCGGAATTTTGCCAGCACAGGAACGCGCGGCGGCGCCGGGAACAGGGCTGATCGCCGGGCGCAAGCACGCCTTGGACGGGCTCCGGACGGTCGCCGTAGCGAGTGTGTTCTTCTTCCACACGGCCACGGACTCGATGCCGGGCGGTTCCATCGGCGTGGACTTGTTCTTCACGCTGAGCGGCTTTGTGATCACGCTGCTGATCATGAAGGAACGGATCGCCACCGGCCGGCTGCACCTGGGCATCTTCTACGCCAAGCGCCTCGCCCGGCTCTGGCCGGCGCTGCTGGCGCTCTGCGCGGTGATTGTCGCCGTCGGATTCGTGTTCCCGGCCTCCGGCTGGGGCGGGCAGGCGGGCTTCGTCCTTCCGGCCGCCGCCTACGTGATGAACCTGGCCCACTTTGGCATGTTCGGTGACTCCATTGCCGGTGAAACCCTCGGCCCCACCTGGACCCTCGCCGTCGAAGAGCAGTTCTATCTCGTGTGGCCGCTGCTCCTGCTGGCGATGCTCCGCTTCTGGAAAGTCCGCACCACAGCCCTGGCCACCGCGGCCCTGGCCGCCATCTTCGTGCTGAACAGGTTCCTGCTGGTGAACGCCGGCGAGCCGCTGGACCGCATCTACAACGGGCCGGACACCCGCGCGGACGAACTGCTGATCGGCTGCGCGCTGGCCCTCGTGTTCACCGCCGTGCGGCACGGTTCACGGCTGCACCTCACCCTGGCATCTGCCGCCCGCTGGGGTGCCCCGCTGGCCGGTATCACCCTGGTGGCCGCACTGTTCCTGCTCAAGGAACCGGACACCCCCGGCGACTGGTTCAACCTGTTCTGGACATTCGGGCCCGCGGCGCTCGCCTTATTGTCCGCGGTGCTGATCGGCTCCCTGGTGCTCCAGCCGGCCGGCTTTCTCCCACGCATCCTCAGCCATCCCTGGCTTGCCCGCCCCGGCCGCGACCTGTCCTACGGCATGTACCTCTGGCACCTGCCGGTCTACCTGCTGCTGATGCCCCTGATCCCGGCGCTGCCGCTCCGCATCGCGCTGACCGCAGTCCTTACCGTGCTGCTGGCTTACGCGTCCTTCCGCTTTGTTGAGCGGCCCCTTAGGCGCTGGGCGAACGAAAGGCTGGAGCCCGCCGTCGTGCGTTCAACTTCCGGGCCTTCACCTGCTGGGCCTTCACCTGCTGGCCCTTTGACGGCGGGAGCTTCAGCGCCGCGGCCTGCCGCACCGGCAGGTGCTGCTGCCAAGCAGCGGGCCACGGAACCCCAGCCTGCGGGACAGCTGATCAACTGAGGCAGTCCCAGCTGCAGCGTTAGTCCTTGCGGAGGGCTGGCATCCCCAGGGATTGCGGCTCGGCGGGGCTGGAGCAGTCGGAGCAGCAGGCGCTGTTCTCGGCTTCGTCCGCTTGCGCATGCGGAACAGCGCAGCAGGCGTCACCGCGCCAGGCGTTGATGCCTTCACGCACGGCGATGCCGGCGATTACCAGCGCTGCGCCGGCATCGGCCCACCACCAGCCCAGGACGCTGTTCAGGACCAGGCCCGCCAGCAGGACGGCGGAAAGGTAGGTGCAGAGCAGCGTCTGCTTGGAATCGGCCACCGCCGTCCGCGAACCAAGTTCCCGGCCGGCCCGCCGCTGGGCCCAGGACAGGACCGGCATGACGGCCAGGCTCAGCGCCGCAATGACGATGCCGGGCAGGGAGTGCTGCGCTTCCCCGCCGCCCGCCAGGGAACGGATGGAATCGATGGCCACGAAGGCGGCCAGCGCGAAGAACGAGACGGCAATGATCCGCAGGGTCAGATGCTCACGCCGCTCCGGGTCCTTGGCGGAGAACTGCCAGGACAGCGCCAGTGCGGAGGCTACCTCGATCACCGAATCCAGGCCGAAGCCGATCAGGGCGGAGGAATCGGCCACGCCGCCCGCCCAGAGCGCCACGATGGCCTCGATAACGTTGTAGGTGATGGTGGCGGCCGCGAAAAGCCTGATCCGGCGGCTCAGCACCTGCCGGCGTTCCACTGTTGGGGAGTGGAGTGTGCCGGTCATGCGAAGCACTCCCCGTCCGGGGCGCAGCAGGCAGGGTCCACCGCGAGGACAACGTTGATCAGGTCCTTGATGGCATGGCCGATCCGGCCGTCCGCCAGCTCATAGCGGCTCCGCCGTCCGTCCGGAACCGCCACCACCAGTCCGCAGCCACGCAAGCAGGTCAGGTGGTTGGACATGCTCTGCCGGGACACCCCCAGGCTGTCCGCGAGGTCAGAGGGATAGGACGGGGCTTCCGCGAGTGCCAGGAGCACGCGGGCGCGGGTGGGGTCCGATACGGCATAACCAAAGCGCGCCAGGACCGGAGCGTGGGTGAGGGTCTGCATGCCTTCCAAAGTACAGCGCCTGATGTATTCAGGCAAAGCTGAACCCTCCCGCGAGATGGCACTTGGCAGCAGTCGCGGCATGTGTGATTGCCGTCAACTGCCATCCCGCGTGACGCGTACTATCCCACCGGGTTGGCGGACTGGCAGGTCTGGTCGCTGCCGGTCTGGGCCACCACACCGCCGGGGGATTCACTGGACGACGGCGGCGCGGCGGGTTTGGTGCCCGTGGCAAAGTCAGTGCCGGCGTACAGCTGCACGCCCTGGATGTTCGCCACCTGCTGGATGCTGCCAGCCGGGAGGCCGAACAGTGCGGCCACGTCCGCGGCGACGTCCTCGAAGCCTGCCGAGTAGTACACCATGGTCTTGTCCTGCGCCTGGGCCTGCAGCTTGGCCAGGTTGGTGAAGCCGGCGTCCGAGAGCAGTCCGGCGATGGCGTTGCTCCGCCCTGTTACGCCCGTGCCGTTGGCTACTGAGACGGGCTGCAGTGACTTGTCATAGGCGGGTGCCGCGGGAGTGGCAGGCGTCTCCGAGGGCGCGGCCTGGGCAGGCTGGCTCAGATCCGGGCTGTTGCGCAGCGCCGCGAAGAAGTTGGCGGCCGCCGGTTCATCCAGGGCCAGCCGGTTGAGGTCCTCCGGCGCCGGCATGGTGGGCGCGGTGATGAAGTTGACGTTGGCTGGATCGATGTTCTTCAGCCGGTTGGCGATGGTCAGCAGCGACGGGACGGAGGACAGGTCCGGATCGACCGTCAGGTTCCTGGTGATGGTATCGGCGATCGTGAGGGTCTTCTGCGGGTTGCCCAGGGTTCCCTCCGACTTGAGCTTGCGGCTGAGCGAGGCCAGGAAGCCCTGCTGGGCCTGGATGCGGCCGAGGTCGCCGCCGTTGGCGAAGGCGTGCCGGGTGCGCAGGAACGCCAGGGCCTGTTCGCCCTGCACCTGGGAGGTGCCGGCAGGCAGGTTCAATCCGCTGTCAGGATCGTGCACGGCATCGCTGACGCAGACCTCCACGCCGCCCACGGCATTGGACAGTTCCTTCACCGCGTTGAAATCGGCCATCATGAAGTGGTCCACTTCCAGGCCGGTCAGCTTGTTCACGGTGTCCACCGCGCAGCCGATGCCCGCCTGTGCCATGGCGCCGTTGATCATCACGTCCTGTTGCGCGGGATATGACTGGCTGGTTTTGGGGTCCGTGCATCTGGGCACGTCCACCAGCAGGTCGCGCGGGAAGCTGACCACATTCACATGCTTGTTGTCAGCCGAAATGTCCAGCAGCATCATCACATCGGACTGCCCATACCCGGAGGAGTCTTCCGCCGCGCCGTACTGGCTGTTGCTTCCGTCCCTGGTGTCCGAGCCCAGGACCAGGATCTGCAGCCTGTCCGTGCTGTCGTTCACGGCTCCTTCGGTCCGCTGCCCGCCCGCCGTCAGCTCCGAGATGCTGATGTTGGACTGCAGGCGCCATGCCCAGTAACCGCCGAAGGCCACCGCGCCCAGGAGCAGCACGGACACCATGGCGCTAAGGGCTTTCAGCCAGCGCGGGGTGCGTCGCGCCGGACGACGGCGGACCGAGCTTTCGGCGTACAGGTCGCCTTGGCCGGGGTAGGCGGGGCGGCTGGTGCCAACCTGGTCCGGGCCGGGGGATTTTCTGGAACCGAACACGGCAAAATAACCTTCAAGAGGGAACGGATTTCCGCTACCCTACAGGCCCAAGCTGGCAATTCCCTAAGAACGGCGGCCCTCAGCCGCGCCGCCACCGTCCGTACAACGGCAAAGGGCGTACTCTTTTTTCTCGGCGGTACCCGCCCCGGAGATGGGCCCGGCCATGGGGGAAGCCCTGCTGTGCAGGTTGAGGAACGGACAGATGAATACAGGACAAAAGCAGCGCGTGACGGGCCGTCCTGCCCGGCGCGGGCTGGGCAAACTGGCGGTGTGGCTGGAGGATGACTCCCCGGGACGCCTCCGGCCCCTGATCCTGGCGGTAGTACTCACGCTCTCGGCGATCGGACTCGTGGAGGTGGCATCGGCGTCGTCCGTGGAATCCGTGGCGGCAGGCAACAATCCGTACGATCTTCCGCTCAAGCAGGCCATGTGGACCGTGGCAGGCGTGGTGATCATGCTGGTGCTGGCGCGGACGCCCGTCCGGCGAATCCGGTGGCTGGGCTGGCCGCTGCTGATCGGTTCCCTGGTTGCCCTGGTGCTGGTGTTCACGCCGCTGGGCATGTCCGTGAACGGAAACCGGAACTGGCTGAGCGTGGGTGGTTTCACCGCGCAGCCGTCCGAATTCGCCAAGCTCTCGCTGATTGTGTGGGGCGCGGGCATCCTGGACCGGAAGCAGGCCCTGCTGGCCAATTGGAAACATGCCATTGTTCCGCTGGGTCCTGCCGGGGGACTGATCATGCTGATCGTGGGGCTGGGACACGACCTGGGCACCACCATGATCATCATGATGATCCTTGCCGCCACCATGTTCTACGGCGGGGTCCGGATGAAAGTGTTCACGGTGGCCGGGCTGATCTGCGTTGTGGCAGCGCTGCTGCTCGCGGCCACCAGCGGCAACCGCATGGGCCGGATCTCCTCCTGGCTGGGCATGGGATCGGAGGAGGACGCGCAGGGAGTGGGCTACCAGGCGCAGCACGGCGCTTACGCCCTGGCCTCCGGCGGCTGGTTCGGCGTGGGCCTGGGGCAGAGCCGGCAGAAGTGGAACTGGATCCCGGAAGCCCACAACGACTTCATCTTCTCGATCCTGGGCGAGGAACTGGGGCTGGCCGGCACGCTGCTGGTGCTGGGCCTGTTCGCCATTTTGGCCATCGCGGTGTTCAAGACCATCGCCCGGACCACGGACACCTTCTCCAGGATCGTGGCCTGCAGCGTGATCACCTGGATCCTGGGGCAGGCCGTCATCAACATCGCCATGGTCAGCGGACTGCTGCCGGTGATCGGCGTGCCGCTGCCGTTCATCTCCTACGGCGGGTCGGCCATGGTTTCGTCGCTGGCCGGCATCGGGGTGATCCTGGCGGTGACCCGTCCGGGCCGCGCTGCATCCAGCCGGGCTGCGTCAGGCCGCGCCCCAGCACAGGTCCGGGAGCATGCGCACCAGCGGTAGCACCGGCGGGACTGTTCCTGCGGCGCCCATGACTGCCGTCCGCTTCATCCTGGTTTTCGGGTTGGTCAGCTCGCTGACGGACATGGTCTACGAAGGGGCCCGGAGTGTCACCGGACCATATTTGGGTGCACTGGGCGCGTCAGCACTCCTGGTCAGCGTGGTCACGGGCGCGGGCGAGGCCGTGGCGCTGGTCCTCCGCCTGGTGTTCGGCCGGCTGGCAGACCGGCCGGGCCTGCGCTGGACGCTCGCCATCAGCGGGTATGCCCTGACCGCGGTGTCTGTGCCGTTGCTGGGAATCACCGATGCGCTGTGGATAGCCTGCCTGCTGGTCCTCGCCGAGCGGCTGGGCAAGGCGGTGCGGAGCCCCGCCAAGGACACCATGCTGGCAGAGGCCGGATCCTCGCTGGGGCAGGGCAAGGCGTTCGCGCTGCACGAGGCGCTGGACCAGGTGGGGGCGGTGGTGGGGCCGCTGCTGGTGGGGGCGGCCCTGGCGCTTTCCGGCAGCTACGGGCCGGGGTTTCTGTTGCTCGCTGTTCCGGGGCTCGGCGCCATGCTGATCCTGTTGTGGCTGAGGCGCCGGGTTCCTGATCCTGCTGTCTACGAGGCAGCCGGCGGGCAGTCTATATCCGCCCAGCCAGCCGCCGGCCCGCAGCCCACTTCCGGGCAGCCAACCTCCGGCCAGCCGATCGCCCGGCAGCCCGACAGCGCGAAGCCAACCAAGCCCCGGCCACCAATGCCCCGCGAGTTCTGGCTGTACGCCGCCTTCAGCAGCCTGACCATGTTCGGCTACGCGACGTTCGGGTTGCTGTCCTTCCACCTGGTGGCCACCGGACTCCTGGCGCCGGCACTGGTCCCGGTGCTCTATGCCGCAGCCATGGGAGTGGACGCCGTGGCTGCACTGGTTTCCGGCTGGCTCTTTGACCGGGTGGGGTTGAAGGTTCTCCTGGTCCTGCCGGTCCTGGCCGCCGCGGTCCCGTGGCTGGGCTTCAGCAACAACACCGCGCTGGCAGTGGCAGGGGTGTTGGTGTGGGGAGCGGCGATGGGTGTCCAGGAGAGCACCATGCGCGCCGGGGTCGCGGGGCTGGCGCCGCCGGCCCGGCGGGGGAGTGCCTATGGGATGTTTACCGCGTGCTACGGCCTTGCCTGGCTGGCCGGGAGTTTCCTTATCGGCCTGCTCTACGAATTCTCAGTTCCTGCCCTGGCGGTGACCGTCACGGTGGTCCAGGCTGCCGCATTGGTGATTTTCGCCGGCGTGCGTCGCCATGCCTCCGTCGGGGACGCTGGATCGCCGTCTTCGGGGAACGAAACTACCTAGGCGACAGCCCCGGCGATCTCGGGGCACTCAGCGCAGCGGACGTCAGCAACCAGGGCGCCGGCGTCGTCCTTGTGGAAGTGGGTGACGTGATTGGTGGTTCTGCCGCAGGTGGGGCAGAAGCTTTGGCTTTGTTTTGTCCACATGCATGAATAATACGGAACGCCCCGACAAAGAGAAGATCGGAGGCCAAAGTATGTGGATCGCCGCACTTTTCCTTTACCGGATCTTGACCAAACCTGCTGGCGATCCTTCGGGGAATGCTGAGTTTCGCGGCATAGCTTGGGCTCATCAGGCAGTACGGAAGGAGCGCAGGACAATGACCATTACCGATTACTTCGTGGCTCTCGGCGGCATGCTGGCTTCACTCGGGTGTGCCGGGCTGGTGGCGGCGGGCCTTATCCGGTTCCGGGCGCGGCACTAGTCAAGGGCGCAGCACCAGTTGGGGCAGGGGCGCGGCACCAGGATCCTTCGCCGCAGTCCGTTCTTACGCGATGGCCGGTGGCTCGAACCGCGTTACCGGCGCGCCGCTGGGCAGCGACCTCAGGATGCCCTCCGCAACGCTGCGGACCTTCAGGTTGCGGTGCCGCGAGGTGCCGGCGAGCTTGCCGAACGCCTCCGCGTAGGAACAGCGGTTCTGTGCCATGAGCACGCCGCAGGCAACGTCAATGCTTGTCCTGCTCTCCAGAACCTGTTTCAGGTTGTCGCCCGCGCGGATGACGCCATGCACGTCAAGGGCTAGTTTCAGGCTGTGTGACGCCACCCCGGCGAACCAGGCTGCCTCGTCAACCACCTTGGCGCTGAAAACGTAGTCTGCCGGTCCCAGGAACACCAGTGCCCCGGCGGAGCCCGGCTGCAGTTCCAGGGGAACTGCCAGGGCCGCGCCAAAACCCCTGTCCATCAACCGCCTCCGGTACGTTTGCCACCGGGTCCCGCCCTGGCTGACCACTGCCGGCGCAGGCAGCGCCAACCCCATTGCCGCGGGGCCATCCCCGTTTTCGTCCTCCGCTGCCAGGCTCGCCGCGGCCGGCGTGCTCCCGGCGCTGGCAGGACAGGACCGTTGCCGGTGCAGCACGGTGGCACACTCAATGGCACTCCCGGCCGTGGCACTGATCCAGCGGGAGGCGGCAACGGCGAGCTGCTGCAGGGACGCTGCATCGTCGTCGGCCCCTGTCACCAAATCCAGCAGGAACCCCTGCCGCTCGGGCTCAGCGTTGTTTGCCGGGCCACCTGCCACCCTGCACCCCCGTCTTGTCGCGCCCCTTGGCTGTGGTGCCGCGGGTTTCATAGAAACTTATTGGGCCGGCCGGAGGAGGGCACGAGTAGCCGGTACTCTACTTTTCCTCCGGCTACCTGCGCAGGTACTTGCCTTGCTTTTCAACGTTGTGGAGGTGGGGGCGGAACAAGTGGGCTAGCATGGGTTTGTTAGACAGCCAAGCAAGTAGGATATCGAAGGAATTCGCATGAACCCCCATGGTGCAAGCGAACGATCCTGGTACGCGCCTGCTGCGGACGCACAGCCCGGAGCTGTTGACGTCATCAGCGCCCTCCGGGAATTCCGTAGTTCGGAAAGCGCCATGCGACGGCGCACCCGCTCCTCGGCCGCGATGGGGGAGACGGACCTCCTGGCGCTCCGCTACCTCATTGATGCAGATGCCGCCGGCGTTGGAATCCGCCCCACGGAACTTGCCGCCCGCCTGGGGATTACCTCGGCTTCGATGACCAGCCTCGTGGACCGGCTCGTGGCAAGCGGTTACGTTACCCGGGAGCCGCACCCGTCAGACCGGCGCGCCGTCATCCTTCGGCCGACGCCAGGAGCCGATGAGGAAGTCCGGCACAACCTCAACCAGATGCACAAGCGCATGCTGGAAGCTGCTGAGTCGCTGTCGTCCGAGGAGATCAAAGCCGTCCTGCACTTCCTGGTGCGGATGCGGGAAGCGCTGGACTCCATTGATTCACGGGTCGGCGCTACTCCCCAGTAGACAACCAGCAAATCCTAGTTAGACTAGCTACATTGTTAGTTAACTATCGGACGGTGGCGGATCGCATGACTGCAGTACTTGAACCTCAGGCGCCGGAACAGTTGATGCGTGCCGAGAGTAACGTTGAGCTTCCGTTTCAGTCGGCAGGGGAGATGGTGCCCGATGTCCCGGCGGCACCCTTCCACTGCGGTGCGCCCATGACGGCAGGTCCGGTTCCCATAGCATCCCTGGGGTGGGCGCCGCTGGAGCTGGGCTCGGACCAATGGAGCTGTGCGTGTGGCCACACGGTGGATGACGGACCCGCCGGCGATCCGCTGGAAGCCGTCCGGTTGGCCTCGGCGCGGGTGGAGAGCCTGCAGTGGGAGCTTGACGCGGCCCAGGAGCGGTTCGGGAGCGTACTCCGGAGTGCTGCGGAGCTTGGGGCTGGGCGCGACGCGCTGAGCAGGGCCGCCGGCCTCACCGTTGAGGAACTTGAGGACGTCCTGCGCACGGGTGTTCAGCTGCTGTAGTGCTGAAAAAAGCTCCGCCGCCCCGAAGTGCAGCCATCCGTTTGTTCAGATGCAGCTGCACTCCGGGCCGTTGGAGCGAGAAAGCGAAGCGATGGGTCGACCGGCTCTGGCCCGAAAACTGGGCTCGGCGAGCGGCCGGGAAATTTATGCGGCCAGGCGGCCTGCCGTTTGGCGCCGATGTCGGCGGTCGGCCAGCACGCTGATGGTGCAGGATGCCTGGTCCGGATCGATTTTGGCGGGCAGGTGCCTTGTTTCAGAGCAGGCGCGGAGCATGTCCAGCGCTTCCTGGTCCACCCAGGCGCTGGAAATGTCCAGCTCCAGGTCCAGGCCTCCCCTGAGGGAGTTGGCACGCTTTGCCACGACATAGAGGGCGTTGATGCTGTGAATGGTGATATGCCCCGTTGCAATCACCTTGGCCTTGCTACGGTCCAGATCCACCCGGACCACGATGTTCAGCTTAGAGTTCAAGATGTAAAGCCTTCCCCGGCATTGGCTGCGACGCTGCAGCTTCTTGCATGGCCTGTTTGCTTAAGCCTCAACTAGATTAGGCAATCAATGTGATCCACGCAACACGGGTGACGTTTATTACACCGAACGCAGTTTCCCATCAGTTTGAGGAGTACCCATGAGCACCGACCCCGCAGGAAAGCCGTCTGTCCTCTTTGTCTGCGTCCACAACGCCGGCCGGTCGCAGATGGCTGCCGCCTTCCTCACCTCCCTGTCCAGGGGTGCCATCGAGGTCCGCTCCGCCGGGTCCCAGCCGGCGGACAAGGTGAACCCGGCCGCCGTCGAGGCCATGGCCGAGGTGGGTATCGACATGTCCGCCGAGGTCCCGAAGGTGCTCACCACCGAGGCAGTGAAAGAATCGGACGTGGTGATCACCATGGGCTGCGGTGACGAGTGCCCCTATTTCCCGGGCAAGCGTTACGAGGACTGGGTGCTGGAGGATCCGGCCGGCAAGGGCGTTGACTCCGTCCGTCCCATCCGTGACGAGATCAAGGCACGCGTTGAACAGCTGATCACCGAGCTCCTGCCCGCGCAGCACGCGGACGCCCAGTAGTACCGCCATCGAAGGACAATTCATGAGTAAAGAGCAGTTGATCATCATCGGGTCCGGCCCGTCCGGCTACACCGCGGCCATCTATGCCGCGCGCGCCGGCCTGAACCCCCTGGTCCTGGCCGGGTCCGTGACCGCCGGCGGTGCGCTGATGAACACCACCGAGGTGGAAAATTTCCCGGGCTTCCCCGGTGGCATCCAGGGTCCGGAGCTGATGGACGGGCTGCAGCAGCAGGCGGAAAGGTTCGGCGCGCGCATCGAGTACGACGACGCCACGTCCGTTGAGCTGAAGGGTTCCCTCAAGCGCGTGGTCACCGGCGGCGGGGAGACCTACGAGGCGCCGGCCGTCATCCTGGCCACCGGTTCCGCGTACAAGGAACTGGGCCTGCCGGAGGAGAAGAAGTTCAGCGGCCACGGTGTTTCCTGGTGCGCCACCTGCGACGGGTTCTTCTTCCGCGACCAGGACATCATCGTGGTGGGCGGCGGCGACTCCGCCATGGAGGAAGCCACCTTCCTGACCCGGTTCGGCAAGACCGTGACCGTGGTGGTCCGCAAGGGCGAACTGCGCGCCTCCCGCATCATGGCGCAGCGCGCCAAGGACAACCCCAAGATCCGCTTCGCCTGGAACTCCGCGGTGACCGCCATCCACGGCGACGGCAAGGTCACCGGCGTCACCCTCACGGACACCCGCACCGGCGAGACCCGGCACCAGGACGCCACCGGCATCTTCGTGGCCATCGGACACCTGCCCCGCACCGAGCTGGTGGCAGGCCAGGTGGACCTGGACGAGGAAGGCTACATCAAGGTGGACGCCCCCACCACGTGCACCAACCTGACCGGCGTCTTTGCCTGCGGCGACGCTGTGGACCACCGCTACCGCCAGGCCATCACCGCGGCAGGCACCGGCTGCGCCGCAGCACTGGACGCCGAACGCTTCCTGGCCGCACTGGATGACGCCGCCAGCATCGCCACGGCGCTCGTGGAGGAACCAACGCACAGCTGAGCACCGCTGCCCGGGCACCCACAGTTGCCCGGGCAGCACGCTGCGCGGATGTCAGACGACTTCGGGAAGCCGCCCGGTTAATACTGAAACTGGAGCTGCGGACCAGCGCTCACGCTCCGGCTCGTAGGAGATCACCATCGACGCGTCGCTCTCGCGTGCCTCGTCAATGGCCAGCAGCAGGGCGTCCTCCATGTGCCTGGCGTATTCCAGCCGCTCCGGCATGGACCCCTGCAGCCCGCCGTCGTCAATCAACACGTGGCCCTTGCCGTCCACGATGACCTTCAGTGAATACCCCTGGTCCTCATACAGGGACCCGCGGGTGGATGAAATCTCGGTGACCCGATCTGCCCGGACCAGCCCGTTGCCCAGCGTCCGGATCCATGCCTCACCCATGAATTGACCTTCCCTTGGATTGGGACGCGCTTCAGCGCCCCATAAGGCGAACGCTACTCCTCCACGCCGGTTTTGTGACCCCCTAATCCGTGTCCTGCCGCCAGCGAACAGGGCACCTGACGGCCGCCGCATTCAGCTACTCTTATGCCAGAAACCCGCAGGGGCAGGCGACTATTAGGAGGCATGTATGTGGTCGAAGCTGGATGCCTACCTCTTCCCGCTGCCCGTTACCGCGGTCTGTCCCTCAGGGACCTTTGAGCTGGACGTCGCCTCCGGAAACATGCAGTGGTCCGAGGGCATGTTCGCCATTCACGGGCTGCGGCCAGGCGATGTGGTACCCACCTTTGACGTGCTGATGGCCCACAAGCACCCGGTGGACCGGGAACCGGTGCAGGCACTGTGGGCGGACCTCCTCGAGGGCGGCGGCCAGGGCGCACTCCTGCACCGGATCATCGACGTCCGGGGCAGGGAGCGGCGCGTCTTTTCGGCGATCCAGGCCGTCACCGCACCTTCCGGACAGGTGGAGCAGGCACGCGGCTTCATGGTGGACGTGACCCAGAGCCTGCGCATCGAGTCCCAGCATGCCGCGTCCGAGGCCATCGAGGGCGCCTTCGGGCACAAGGCGGTCATCGAGCAGGCGAAAGGCATGGTCATGGCCCTGCGCAGCCTGGACGCCGAGTCGGCGTTCCAGGTCCTGGCCGCCAGGAGCCAGCACGCCAACGTCAAGCTGCACCTCGTGGCAGAAGAATTAATTGACGCCGCGGTAAACGGCAAGGCCAGGGAAGTCCTGGAAGGGTACTGATTCCCGCTAGCCCATGACCTGCTGGTCCACCCACCGCTCCAGTGGCGGCACCAGCAGCAGCGCCGCGACGCCGGCCACCATCAGGACGTGAACGAACACATTCCACGCCGTGGTCCCGACTGTTTCGCCCCCGCCAATGGCCGCGAACCAGAACGGCACCAAGGCCACAAGCCCAAGGGCCGCCGAAGCCAGGGCCGCGTATTCCCACCAGCTCCACCGGGCAAACAACCCCCACGTGGCAACCAGGAATCCCAGAACCGTCAGCAGCGCAAGCACCATGGTGATGTTCCACCAGATGCTGGACGTGTTCACGCCGCGGGTGGCGAACGTGGGCGTGATCCACAACCAGCTGCTTCCAGCCATTAAGAGGGCGATGCCGCCCATGGTGCGAAGAGTAAACATTGCCACCACCTCCACTATCCAGCGTCGTTGGCACTCGGGGCCGTGAGACAGGGCCGAACGGCCCGTTCAGTGTTCAGGTTTGAGCGTCCCGGACGCCTGGTTAAAGGGAGGCCGGGGGACCTTCGGCACTTCTGGGCATCGCTGTTGTGCCGGACCCTGTTGGCATGGCGGACAGGACAACCACCCGGCCCAGCGGCAACCTTGGCTCGGCCATCGTCAACGCCCTGCTGCTGTACGGGATCAACATTTGGCCGGGGTGGCAGGTGCTGCCGTTCCTGACAGCGGACATGGACCGGGCCCTTGACCTCATCAACGCGTCCCTGATCGCGGGCATCATCGTGAACCTGGTCTGTGTGGTGATCCGCGCCCGGGCCCTCCTGGCACTGGGCAATATTGTTGTCATGGGCTTCGGAGTAGCTGCCATGCTGCGTCTGTGGGAGGTCTTTCCGTTCGACTTCGGCGACGGCTGGTCCGGCTGGCCGGTGGTGGTGCGGGTGCTCCTGGTGCTCGGGACCGTGGGCTCGGTCATCGGCGCCGTGGTGGAAGTGGTCAATCTGTTCCGCGCCCTGGCCGGATTCGAGCCCAAGCCCCGCTGAGCTGTTCCCGGTTGAGTCAGGTCCTGTGGTGTGAAGGGGCAGCCATAGGATAAATCTGATGACTTCCCTGGATGACTCCCCGCCCTTCAGCCTGCGCAGCATTGCCGTGGCCGCTTTCGGACCCACGCTGCTCTACGGGATCGGAACCGGCGCCATTCTTCCGGTGGTGGCATTGTCTGCCCGCGAGCTGGGCGCCTCGGTGGCCGTGGCAGCGTTGATCGTCACCCTGATCGGGCTGGGTTCCTGGTTCTTCAACCTGCCGGCGTCCCTGGTGACCCTTCGCTTCGGCGAACGCTGGTCCATCGTGGGCGCCGCCGTCGCTGCCGGCCTGGCGCTGGCAGCCGCCGCCACCTCCGCCGTGGCCCCGAACGGACTGTTGCTGCTCGCGGTGGCCATGGCCGTCGTCGGGATGTCCGGGGCGGTGTTTGGCCTGGCCCGGCAAAAGTACCTCACGGAGGCGGTCCCGGTGGCGTTCCGCGCCCGGGCGCTGTCCACGCTGGGCGGCGTGAACCGCATCGGCGTGTTCATCGGCCCCTTCGCGGGAGCCGCGGCGATGCAGTTCTTTGGCATCGCGGGGGCCTACTGGGTGGGGATGGTGGCCATGGCCGCCGCCGCGCTGCTGTCCCTCACCATCCCGGACCTTGCGACGCCGGATCTCCCCTTGGGCGGGGCCGCGGGCCCCCAGCCCACGCTTCGGAGCGTGGCGGTGTCGCATGCCGGCGTATTCCTTTCGCTGGGCGTGGGAATCCTGCTGCTCAGTGCGCTGCGGTCCTCGCGGCAGGTGGTGATCCCGCTTTGGGCGGACCACCTGGGCATGGACGCCACCTCCGCCTCCCTGATCTACGGGCTCTCCGGTGCCATCGACATGCTGGTGTTTTATCCCGCCGGGAAACTGATGGACCGTAAGGGGCGGCAGTGGGTGGCGGTCCCGTCAACGCTGCTCATGGGAACGGCGCTGCTCCTGATCCCGCTCACCGGTTCCTTCGTGGGGCTGCTGCTGGCGGTGCTGCTGATCGGCTTTGGCAACGGCATCAGCTCCGGGCTGGTGATGACCCTGGGCGCCGACTTCTCGCCGGACCGCGGGCGCGGGCAGTTCCTGGGACTCTGGCGGTTCATGGCGGACGCGGGCTCCACCGGCGGCCCCGTCCTCCTCTCCGGCGTGACCGCGCTGGCCTCCCTGGGCCCGGGGATCTCAGCCACGGGCCTGCTGGGGTTTGCGGCGGCGGCCGTGTTCGCCGTCGTCATTCCCCGGCTGAAGCACCGCCGCAACTACTGACCCGTGGCGTCAGGGCAGGTGGGCCAGGCCGGTGCAGGCATCCCACAGGCGCCTGCGCGCCTCCGGGTCCGATCCCATGCCGGGAGTGGCAAGTTCCTTCCGCTTTGCCCAGAGCTTCCCGGACACGCCCGCCGTCTCCTTTGACGTGGCCAGCCAAAGGGCAGTGTCTGCCGCTTTTTCTGCCGGTGCGCCGAAAGTATTGGTGAGCAGGCGGAACGGGCCGCCGACGTCCTTCAGCAGCGACGTATTCCTGACAAGGCCCGGATGGACGGCGTTGGCCACCACCCCCGAACCGCGCAGCCGTTTGGCGAACTCCTGGGTGAGGAGAACCCGGGCCAGCATGGTGGGTGGCGTGGAGCGAAGGAAGCTGTACCGGCCCTTGGCGGTCTGGAGGTCGTCAAAGTTGAGTTTGGTGTTGCCGTACCTGGACGCGATGTTCACGATCCGGGCCGTCCCGGCCGCTGCTGCCGCGTTCCTGAGCGCGTCACGCATCAGGTTGGTGAGCAGGAAGTACGCCATGACGTTGGTGGCGAACGTCAGTTCCAGCCCGTCGGGAGTGACCTGGCGCTCCTTGCGGAATACGCCCGCGGAGTTCACCAGGACGTCGAGCTTGCTGTGGCGCGACTGGAAGTCCGCCGCGGCGGCAGTGATCGAGGACTGGACCGAAAGGTCGCAGGCCAGCGGCTCCAGCAGCGCCGACGGGACGAGGCGGCGGATGGCATTAGCCGCCTCTTCCGCACGCGCGGGGGAGCGCCCCACCACCACAACCAGGGCGCCTTCGCGTGCAAGGCCCGTGGCCACGGCCTGTCCCAGGCCGCTCCCCGCGCCGGTCACCAGCGCCACGGTTCCGTGCATGGAAGCCATCCTTTTTCGCCTTGCGGGCCGGTCAGCGAACGATCTTGAAGTTGAACGCGGGAGTGCCCAAAGCGACCCAGAGACGAAGCCAGACAGGGAGGAGCATTTCCGTGCCGCGGGCAGTGGAGATGTCCCCGAGGTCAATGATGTCCTGGTGGCCGAAATCCTTCAACAGTCCCGTGACAACGTACTTGGCATCCGCATCGTTTCCGGAGACGAAGACGCTGCTGGCTTCGGGAAGGGCGGCCGGGTGCACCATGAGGTCGGCGTTCATGGTGTTGAGCGACTTCACCACGCGGGCGGCGGGGAATGCGCGCTGGATCTGCTCGCCGAGCGAATCGGTGTCCTTCACGAACAGTGTTGGGGGCATGCCGTGGCTGAAGTCCAGCGGGTTGGCGATGTCCACGATGACCTTGCCGTCAAGGTTTTCCGCTCCGGCCTGTGCCAGGACCTCCAGCGATGCGTTGCCGTTGGTGGCGTTGACGATGAGCTCCGCCCCGGCGGCGGCGCCGGCAAAGGTGGTCAGCGTAATGCCCGGGTTAGCGGCAGCCCAGGTGGCGAAGGGTTCGGTGCCCATGGCGTCGGCTTCAGTGCGGGCGAGCGTGGCGTCCGGGTTGCGGGTGCCAACAGCCACGGTGTGGCCGAGCTCAGCCAGCCTGGCGGCGATGGTGCGGCCGACAATGCCGGTTCCGAGGACTGCAGTCTTCATGCGTGGTTCCTTTTATTTGTTCTTGGGCTTGGCCTGATCCAATGTGACGGATCGTTCTCATCAGTTTGTGACGGATGGTTCCGTCTGTCAAACTTGGAGGCAGGAAATCTTTAGCTGAGGTTTGGAAGGGTGGGGTTTGCCGTGGCACGCAAGAGCGGCGAGGAGAACCGGCGCAATGTGCTTGAGGTGGCCACGCGCCTGTTCTACCAGCGGGGAATCCGTGCGGTGGGAATGGATACCGTGGTCAAGGAATGCGGGGTGGGAAACGCCACCATCTACCGGCAGTTCCCCACCAAGGACGCTCTGGCCACGGCGTACGTGCAGGGGCGCGCGGATGCCTGGTTCGAGCGGATGCGGCAGGCTGCGGAGGAACGGGCCGAGGCCCGGGAGAAGCTCATTGCCGTGTTCGAGGTATTGGCTGAAGACACCGCCGGCGCCACCTACCGCGGGTGCCCCATGCTGAACACGAACACGGAGTTCCCGGAGGGCAACCATCCGGCGCATTTGGTGGCCGTAGCGCACAAGCAGCAGGTGCGGGACTGGTTCCATACCCTGGCAGCCGACGCCGGCGCGCAGGATCCCGGCGAGCTGGCCGAGGAGCTGCTCATCGTCCTCAATGGGGCCTACGCAACGGGTGCGGTCCTCGACGGCGCCCTGTATGGCAAGCGTGCCCTGAACCTGGCCCGGCGCCTCATCGACGGCGCCTGTGCCCCGCGCTAGGTGCGGGAAGAGACGCCAGGTCCGCTGACGCACTCCTTGCCGCGGGGCCGTCATTGCAGGAAGTGTCTCAGGGGCGCGTTATTCTCGACACATGAGTGATCCCGGCGCCCAGGCCCGCATCAGTCCGCTGCAAAAAGCCGTGTGGTGGGCCCAGGACTATGCCTACGCCGCGGGCTGGCAGGTCCGCGGATTCCTGTCGCGTGTCAAGCCGGAGTCCTTCCGCACCGGCAACCGGGCGCCCGTGCTGATCATCCCCGGCGTCTACGAGAACTGGCAGTTCATGATGCCGCTCATCCACGCCGTCCACGACGCCGGACATCCCGTCCACGTGGTCACGGTGCTCCAGCGCAACAAGATGAAGGTCCCGGACGCCGCAAAGCTGGTGGCCCAGCACCTGGAGGAGGCGGGGCTGCGCGATGCCATCCTGGTGGCGCACAGCAAGGGCGGCCTGATCGGAAAATACGCCATGCTGTCCCTGGACCCTGAGCACCGGATCGACCGGATGATCGCCGTGTGTGCACCCTTCTCCGGCTCCCGCTACGCCCGGTACATGCTGCTGCCCAGCCTGCGGATCTTCTCGCCAAAGAACGCCCTGACGCTCCAGATGTCCCGCGAGCTGGCCATCAACAGCCGCATCACCTCCATTTACGGACCGTTCGATCCGCACATTCCGGAAGGCAGCGTCCTGCCAGGGGCCACCAACATTGAGCTGCCGGTGGCGGGGCACTTCAAAATCCTCGGCGACCCCGCCACCGCCCGGATCATTGTGGAGCAGCTGAACCTTCCGGCCTGATTTTGATGGGGCTCTGCGTTGCTGCGATGTGCCGTGCAATGAAGGCCGCGTCCCTGCCCACGCCGTGGACCATGGAGGACGCCAGCGACTGCTGGAAGACGGCGCCCAGGAAATAGAGCCCCGCCTGGGCCCTCACCACGCCGCGGTCCTGTTCCGGGCCGCCGTCCGGGCCGAACACCGGCAGATGGATCCACTCGAGGTCCGGGTGGAAACCGGTGCACCAGATGACGTTGGCCACCTCCAAGGTGCGTCCGTCCGCGAGCAGCGGCAGGCCGTCTTTGCTGCCTTCCGTCCTGGGAACGCGTTCGACGCCGGCACGCACCAGGTCGCGGTTCTTCACCCTGACCAGTGGTCCGCTGTGCGCGAGGATTTGGGGACGTGCCTTGCGGCCCATCGGCGTGTTGAGCGTCAGGATATGGGAGAAGGCGAAGAAGACGGCGAGGGTGAGCGGCCTGGCGGCCACGGCGTCGATGGGCCAGGGGATCTCCCCGGGATGCCTGCCGGAGAGATAGGTTTTACGGGTGGCAGCCAGTTCCAGGGCGATGTCCGCGCCGGAGTTCCCTGCCCCGACCACCAGGACAGGGCCCGCGCCGAGCTCTTTTGGGCTCTTGTAGCTTGCCGCCGTGAACTGCCGGACGGCCGGGTTGAGGTCCTGGGCGAACGCCGGCACTTTGGGCTTCCGGTCCCAGCCGGCGGCCACCACCACGTTGTCCGCTTCGAGGTGCTGGCCGCCAGCTTCGATGGCGAAACGGTGTCCGTTGTGGCTCAAGCCGGTGACCCGCACGTTGTTCCTCACCGGCAGCTCGTACGTTTCCGCATAGCTGCTGAGGTAGTCGGCGAACTCCTCCCGGGAGGGGTAGGACCAGGGCGGTGCGGGGAAGCGGCTGCCCGGAAGTGCGTCATAGCGCGCCGGCGTGAACAGCCGGAGGGAATCCCAGCGGGTACGCCAGCTGTCACCGGGCCTGGCATTCCCATCCAGGATGACGAAGGGACGCTTCAGGCGGGACAAGTGGTAGCCCATGGCCAGACCTGCCTGGCCGCCGCCGATCACCACGGTGTCGAAGTGCTCTGACATGGTGCCCTGCCCTTCCGCCCTGGACCTCCGGCTTTTTGGATGCTGCGCATTGCCACCGCCGGTCCAGGCTTCCTGCTAGGATTCATCCGAATACACTTCGGATGAAATTAGGGTAGGCCTGCCGATGAATGCAGTCAATGCCCCGGCACGCCGCTATCACTCGCCGCGGCGGAAGGAACAGGCGGCGGCCACGCGCGACGCCGTCCTGGGTGCTGCCCGTGAGCTCTTCGTGGGGGAGGGCTACCGTTCCACCACCGTGGCCGGCATCGCACGGAGGGCCGGCGTCGCCGTCGACACCATTTACGCCACCATCGGCCGCAAGCCGGATCTGCTGCGGGAAGTGGTGGAAACAGCCATCTCGGGGACCGGCCAGGCGGTGCCCGCTGAGCGCCGCGATTACGTGATCCGGATGCGGGAAGCGAAGACTGCAGCGGAGAAGATCCGGATTTATGCGGTGGCTTTGGCGGGGATCCAGCCGCGGCTGGCTCCGGTGTACGTGGCGCTGCGCGATGCCGCCGGCACCGATCCCGACTGCGCAGCGCTCTGGAAGGAGATTTCGGAACGGCGTGCGGCGAACATGCTGAAGTTCGTCGAGGAACTTGCTGCCACGGGAGAGTTGCGCAGCGACCGCCCGGCCGCCGAGCTCGCGGACGCCGTATGGAGCATGAACGGGCCCGAATACTGGGTGCTGTTGGTGGACCAGCGCGGGTGGAGTCCCGACCAGTTCGCGGCCTGGCTCGACGACGCCTGGTGCCGGCTGATGCTCGAGCCAAAATGAGTCTGATTTGGATAGAAGCGCAGGTCAGAGGCTTATTGAACTTTCAAATAACTTGAGCTTTCGTTGACCCTTTACCCCCTCACTTCCTGAGATTGGCCGTGCAATGTTGTCCCCAGTTAGGCCAACACACCACAAAAGTCTGAGGGGACACACCATGAAGAACAGCACTCTGATCAAGGGAACCGCAGCCATCGCCGTCGGTGCAGCACTGTTGCTGGGCGGCGGCGGAACCCTCGCCGCATGGAACGACCAAGCAACTGCTGCTCCTGGCAGCATCGTTTCGGGCGATCTCAAGATTGGTCTGAACAGCGCTCCCGGAGTCTGGACTGACCGTGCCGGCACCGACATCACGGCCAAGATCAAAGACGGAACATATCTGGTGGTTCCCGGCGACCTGCTCACCTTCAAGCAGGATCTCGACGTGACACTTACGGGAGCCAAGATGGCAGCGAACATCACCGCCAGCGGTGCAAATGCTGCCAACGGGTTCGTGGGCGACAGTGTTGTCGTCTCGGCGCCGGTGCTGACCCTGGGAGCTACTGATGTTGTTGCTAACCCGCTCACCACCTCTAAGAAGGTCACAGCAACCATCACGTTCCAGTTCAAATCCGGGACAACGGGCCGCGTGGATGTCAACAAGACCTACAACTTCAACAACGTCGAGTTCACGCTTTCCCAGGTGCTCCAGGCGGGCGCCTAGCAGCCCCGGGCGGGTGGCTGAAACGCCACCCGCCTGAATTACGGAAGCAGGAACCAGGACCAGGAGGAGATCATGCGCATCAAGCGCAGGCTGCAGGCGGCAGTATTGGTCGCCGGTGCAGTGGTCCTGGGCCTGTTGACAGTTCAGGGAACCTACGCGTTGTGGAGTGCGGCGGCGTCCGCCTCTCCTGGAACCATTACGTCGGCGTCGTTCGATACGGCGCTGACGGCGGTCAACACGGGCCAAACAACCACCATGACCCTGGCCAACGGGACGCCAGCCACCCTGACCTTGTCACCCGCAGGGACCCTGGGGCCAGGCACTCCGGTCTACGGCGGTGTGGTGGTCACCAACAGCACCAACGCCGGCGGCCAGTTCAACACGGCCATGACGGCAAGCCAGCCCGCCATCGCCAATGTCGGCGGCGGAACCCTTGCCGGCTACATCAGTGTCAGCGCCAAAACGGCCGCTTCCTCGGCCGAATGCAGCACCACCGCAGGCTTCGCGTCGATCAGTACCGCCGGGTTGGTCTCGCCTACGGTTGCAAAGGGCGGTTCCACGGTCTTCTGCTTCCAGATCAGCCTGAACGCGAACGCCGCAAACGCCTCACCATCAGTAGAAGGAAAATCTGTGACCATCTCCATCCAGCTCACCGCACGGCAGCTCTGAGGGGTGTGTCCGGTGAGTACTGACCTGACCGAACGCCTGCTCGGCGGCGACGCCGGCTCCACCGAACGCCGGAACGGGACCAAGGCGGACACGCAGCAGCGGGGACGCAGGCGCAATGCCGCCTGGACCGCCGTCGGACGTTTGCTGAGCTTGGCCGCCATGCTGGCGGCACTTTTCGCCGCGATGGTCCTGATCGTGGTGCCGGTGGCCACGGGCTCGCAGACCTATACGGTGCTGACCAACTCCATGGCCCAGAAATACCCGCCGGGCACGTTCATGGTGATGAAGCCTGCGCCGTTTGACGAGCTCAAGTATGGCGATGTCATCGCCTTCCAGCTCTACTCGGGCCGGCCGGAGGTGGAAACACACCGGATCGTCGGTTTCGGGTCCACCCAGCAGGGCGAAAAGACGCTGATCACCAGGGGCGACAACAACGGCGCCAACGATGAGAACCCGGTCCGCGCCATCCAGGTCAAAGGCAAGTTGTTCTACGCAGTTCCCTACGTGGGTTTCGTGGCCAACTTCCTGGGCAACTCGGACCGGGGCATGTGGACGGTCATCGCGGCCGTGGCCCTCATCGGCTACGGCGCCATCACCATCTACAAGTCGGTCCGCAAAACCCGTTCGCCTGACCAACAGGCTGCCGAGGCGGAGTAGATGGCACGGTTCCGGAACCTTCCCGGTGGGGGACTCGCCGTCGGGGCGTTCGTCCTCACGGTGCTGTTGGGCGCAGGCGGCGCCGCGGCGTCGGCCCTCTGGCAGCAAAGCGCGACGGCCACGATGACCGTCACCGCCTCCGGCACATGGCCCGGTCCCGTGTTTCCCACGCCTGTTTGCAGCAACGTGGACAGCGCGAACAAGTACGTATCACTCGGGTACTCCGGTTTATCCGAGGCCCCTGTGAAGCTCACCTTTTCCGCCGCCGGAACCAACGGAATATACGGGACGACGACAGATGCCGCCGGACCATTCGGGACTTCCGGGAGCGTCACGCTGTGGGGAGACTCCGCGATTTTCACCCAAGTTAACACCAGCCCGGCCACAGTCAAGATCGTTGCTACCTTTTCCGGCGGTTCGCAGACGACGGTGTACGTCAAGGTGAGCCTCGAGATCGGGACCGGAAACAAGAAGATCTCCTGCGCCTGACAGGACGCCAGCCCGGCGGAAGAAGGTGCCGCTGCAATACCCCCAACGCAGCGGCGCCGCCTCCCGCCGGGCTGGCCTTTTTCGCAGAAGGCGCGTGCCGCCGTCGTACTTTCCCGCCCGTGTCTGCCGGCTGTCTGGTGACGGCCGTCCGTACACTGGCACCATGTCATGCCGCATCAGCGAACTGGTCCTGAACTGTGCCGACCCGGAACTGCTCGCGCGGTTCTGGAGCGATGTCCTGGGGTACGTGGAGATCGACCGTGAGGACGGTGCGATCGAGATCGGGCCGCCTGACGCCGGCTTCGGCGGTCTGCAGCCCACCATCTTCCTGAGCCCCAGCAGCAATCCGCGGGCGGGAAGGCTTCCGCTGCATATCGACGTCAACCCGGTGGACCGGGACCAGGACGCCGAACTGGAACGCCTGCTGGCCCTCGGCGCGCGGCCGGCCGACGTGGGGCAGACCGGCGATGAGCAGTGGCACGTGCTGCAGGATCCCGAAGGCAACGAGTTCTGCCTCCTGCGCAAGCGGCTCGATCCCATAGCCTAAGGCTGTCAACGGGAGAGCGGGGGACGTACCGGGCGGCGCCCACTTCAAGACGCCGCCCAGGCACCTGCAACTATCCATGGCGAGGCTCAAGCTGGAGGGCACCAATTCCTCAAGATTTGCTCAAAACTCACTGCCGGGCGCCCAACCGTGCTACGGCAGGGATGGTGGAACTCCCACAGCGAACAGGAGCACAGATGCACAAGCGCACACTCGGCCGCGACCTGGAGGTCTCTGCGATCGGACTCGGCTGCATGAGCATGACCGGCGGCTATGGCAGCACGCCGGAGCGGAAAGACATGGTGGCGCTGCTCCGGGCAGCAGTGGACCGTGGCGTCACCTTCTTTGATACGGCCGAAATCTACGGGCCCTTTGCCAACGAGGAACTGGTGGGGGAGGCCCTGGCCCCCTACCGCGGCCAGGTGGTGATTGCCACGAAGTTCGGCTTCGACATCGATCCCGTGGCGCGTAAGCCGCGCGGCAATGTCACCAGCGATCCCGGGCATATCCGCGCCGCCGTGGAGGGCTCCCTGCAGCGGCTCCGCGTGGAGGCGATCGACCTGTATTACCAGCACCGGGTGGATCCGAATGTTCCCATCGAAGACGTGGCCGGCGCCGTCAAGGAACTCATCGAGGCCGGCAAGGTGAAGCACTTCGGTATGTCCGAGGCCGCAGCGGGAACAATCCGGCGCGCCCACGCCGTCCAGCCCGTCACCGCCGTCCAAAGCGAATACTCCCTCTGGTGGCGCCGCCCCGAGGAAGAGGTCCTGGGTACGTGCGGGGAACTGGGCATCGGATTCGTCCCCTACAGCCCGCTGGGGCGGGGATTCCTGACCGGGACGCTGGACGCATCCAGCACGTTCGACGGCGGCAACGACGCACGTGCCAACATCCCCCGGTTCGGCCCGGACGCCATGGCGCACAACCAGGCTTTGGTCGAGGCTGTGCGCAGCATCGCCCGGGACAAGGGTGCGGCGACGGGCCAGATTGCGTTGGCCTGGCTGCTGGTGCAGAAGCCCTGGATTGTGCCCATCCCCGGAAGCCGGAGGCTGGACCGGTTGGAGGAGAACATTGCGGCCGCGGACCTGGTCCTTACAGACGCGGAGCTGGCGGGGCTGAACGGCCTGATCACGGAGATTCCCGTCCAGGGCGCGCGGTACGCGGATGACGCGGAGGCGCGGACCAACCTTTAATCTGAACCTGTAGCTGTGAGGGTGGGCAGGACCCGGGTGGGTTGCAGCCGAAGCAACCCTTTACCGCCTGGGTGCGATCCGCCGTCGTGCCGCGAACGCGAACAGCGACGTAGTGGCCACCGTGGCCAGGTATCCGGCGATCACGATCAGCGCGATGCCCGCCCAGAAGTAGTTGGTGGTGCTGGCCTCCTGCCACGGGCTGGGCGCAATCCGGATCAGCGAAAACACCGCCACCACCGCCGAGGCCAGCCCGATCAGCACCGGCAGCGTGAGCCAGATCCGGGCCGAGCCCACATGCTCACCGAACCCGTCCCACTCGTTCCAGGAACCGCGGCGCAGGATCAGCCACCCCGCCGGAATCATGAACGCGCCCACCAGCAGGAACGCTGCCACCACGTCGGCAGGCCGGTGCCACTGGTTGATCAGCGTGGACACCCCGGATGCGATGGCGAAGCTGCCGCCGATGAAGCCGGCCATGGGCCGCCAGCGCGGGGACGCCATCAGGAACACGGCGGCCGCCGCGGACGCCGCCAGGGTGGTGTGCCCGGACGGCAGCGAATTCAGCTCCAGCGTCAGCACCCCTTTGTCCGGGCGCGGCGGCAGCAGGTCCTTCAGCACCTGGGTGGCCACGTTCGCGCCGATGCAGGCGGCCACGGCAATCCCGGCCTCCGCCCAGTGCCGCCGGATCACGGTGACGAACAGGACCACGACAGCGGCCATCACCAGCGAGATGGTGGGCAGCAGGTCCAGGAACCGGGTTGCTGCCTTCCCGGCGGGCCCGTGGATTTCCACCGCTTCGACCAGCGCGGACTCGTCAATGAACTGTCCGGTGGTGGTCTGGACGAAGAAGTAGTAGGTGGCAAACAGCCCGGCAATGCACGCCAGGGTGGACAGCACGAACAGGAACGCCGAGCCCGGGGCAGGCCGGGCAAGTGTCCTGGTGGGTAGTTGCCGTGAAGAAGTCATCGCGGTTAAGGGTGACACAGAAAGCTGGAAGGCCGCTTAGGGGGCGGGGGTGGGTTGGACCGGGTCCAGGCGGGGAATGCTTGCCGCGGCCACCAGCAGCGCCAGGGCGCCCAGCCCGAACGGAAGCGCAGTGAGCGTGGCGATGCCGCCCACCAGCAGGGGCCCGCCGGCGTCGCCGAGTTCGCGCCCCAGTTCCGCCGAACCCATGGTCCGGCCCATCCTCTCCGGCGGGGTGGTGTCTGCCAGGTGGGCGAAACCGAGCGGGGTCACCGCGCCGATCCCCACCCCGATGCACGCCGCGGCAACGAAAATGGTGACCACGCCGGGGAAGGCCGCCACCAGGCCGACGCCCGCGGCAACCAGCAGCAGGCCCGCCGTCGTGCCTTTGTTGTCGGTGACGGCGTGCCGGTCCCGCCGCCGCCCGATCCACGGCTGGGTCAGCACCGAGCCCAGCGCCACGACGCTTACCGCGGCAGTGCCGGCCAGGGCGTCCAGGCCGTGCCGGGTGGCCAGCGCGGGAAGGAAGCCGACGGCGGCGCCCAGCGCTCCCGTGGAGGCGGCCAGCACCAGCGTGGGGACCAGGAACCGGCGCTCGCCCACCTGCCGCGCCAGGTCCATCACCGTGTACCGCTTCCGCGGCAGCGGCGCCAGGTGCGGCACGGACACCAGCACCCACACCGCGGTAACCGCAGCAAGCGCCGACAGGGTACCGAACAGCAGCGGGAAGCCGCCGGCCAGGATCAGGCCGGCACCCAGCGGCGGGCCAATGATGTAACCCAGGCTTTTCCAGGACCCGTACCGGCCAAAGTAAGTGCCCGCCTTCCCGCCCCGGGCCATCCTTGCCACCATGGCGGACGACGCCGGCGAGAAGGCCGACGCCGCCGCGCCCTGTCCCAGCCGGGCCAGGGCCAGGATCAACGGGTCGGCAGCGCCCAGGCCGATCAGCGACAGGGCGGCAAAAGCGAGGAGCCCGCCGACGACGACCGGTTTGGCGCCGATGCGGTCGCTGAGGGCACCGAAGACCGGCTTCAGGAAGACCTCGGCAACGTCGTAGAGGGCCAGCAGGATGCCCAGGTTCAGCAGGGTCAGGCCGATGTTTTGGCTCTGCGATCCCAGCCCGGCCGCGATGCTGTGGGCACCGAACGCGGTGACGAACCCGGCGGCGTACAGGGGCGCCGAGGAGGAGCGGGCGGGTTGGTTAGTTGTCAGGGGATCGCCGGTGCTCATAGTGGGGACTTTAGTACCTTCAGAAAATTGTGAAAACTGCGAAGACTTGAAGCATGAACACCGTGGTCCACACTGCGAATTTGCATAAGCACTTCGGGCACGTCAAGGCGCTGGACGGGCTCGACCTGGACGTCCAGCGCGGTGAGATCCACGGTTTCCTGGGCCCCAACGGCGCCGGGAAGTCCACCACCCTGCGCATCCTCCTGGGATTGGCGAGGCCCACCTCCGGCTCCGCGGCTGTCCTGGGCTTCGAACCCTGGAGCCAGGCTGTGGAGCTGCACCGACGCCTGGCCTATGTGCCCGGGGACGTAAGGCTCTGGCCCAACCTGTCTGGCGGCGAGACCATCGACCTGCTGTCCCGGCTGCGCGGCGGAACCGCCGACGGTGCAGCGTACCGGCGCCGAAAGGAAAGCCTGTGCCAGGAGTTCGACTTCGATCCGGCCAAGAAAGGGCGCGCCTACTCCAAGGGCAACCGGCAAAAGGTGGCGCTGATCGCGGCCCTGGCCACTGAAGCCGAGGTCTACCTGCTGGACGAGCCCACCAGCGGCCTTGACCCGCTCATGGAGGAGGTCTTCCGGCGCGAGCTGCTGGCCGCCGTCGGCCGCGGGGCCACCGTGCTGCTCTCCAGCCACATCCTCTCCGAGGTGGAGGTGCTCTGCCACCGCGTAAGCATCATCCGGGCCGGCAGGATTGTGGACGGCGGCACCCTGGACTCGCTGCGGCACCTCACCAGGTCCGAAGTTTCCTTCGCGGCGGACGGCCTGGACGCGCAGGCCCTGGCGCGCCTGGGCGCGGTGCACGACCTCACGCTCGACGCCGGGCGGGTCAGGTTCAGCGCAGACTCGGACCGGATCGCCGAGGTCTTTCCCGCGCTGGGCGCCCTGGGAGTCCAGGGCCTGACGATTGTTCCGCCGTCGCTGGAGGAGCTGTTCCTGCGGCACTACGGGGATGCCTCGGCTGCTCCGGAGCCGGAGGCTGATGCACCCTCCGGTGGACATGGTTCCCGGCGGCACCTGCTCAGTGCCCGGGGACGGAGCTGACATGGGCGTCCTCCTTGTCCTGTGGGGGCAGCGCTTGCGGCGGGACCGCTGGCAGCTGGTGAGCTGGGTGGTGGCCATCGGGGCGTTCGCCCTGTTTGCGGCGGCAGCCGTTACCCAAACCTACGGCAACGCAGCGGCACGGACCGAGATTTTGCAGGTGGCCATCGCCACGCCCGCCATCCTGATGCTGCGCGGCCTGCCCCGCGGCGCGGACCAGGGCGCCTTCACATTCTTCCTGATCTACGCCTTCCTCGCGCTCCTGGCCGGCCTGATGAGCACTTTCCTGGCAGTACGCCACACCCGGGCCGACGAGGAAACCGGCGGGGCGGAACTGGTGGCCGCCACACCTGCCGGACGCCTGCTGCCCAATGCCGCCACCCTGCTGCACGGAGTCGCCGCGAACATCCTCGTGGCGCTCGCCGTGTTCGCCGGCTTTGCTGCCCAGGGCCTTGACCCGCAAGGCTCCCTGACCGCCGGAGCCGCAACGGGCGCCGTCGGCCTGGTGTTCCTGGGCGTGGGGCTGCTCGTGGCCCAGTTCATGGGGACCTCGCGCGGCGCAAACGGCGTCTCTGCCGCGCTGGTGGTCCTTGCCTACCTCCTGCGCGGGATCGGGGACGCCACCGGGACGCCCGGCGCGGACGGAACCACCATGACCGAGGGGCCTGCCAGCTGGTTCTCCCCGATCGGCTGGGGCCAGCAGACGTATGCCTACTCGGGGAACCGCGCCTGGCCGCTGCTGCTGCCGTTGGGGCTCGCCGTCGTCTGCCTGACGGCCGCCTGGCTCATCCTTCGGCACCGGGACACCGGGGACAGCGTGTGGGGTGCCAGGCCAGGGCGTGCCGCCGCCCGGCCGGGGCTACGGAGTCCGGTGGCCCTGGCACTGCGGCTGCAAAGCGGATCGATCATCGGCTGGGCGCTGAGCGGAATGGCGCTGGGACTGCTCGCGGGGTCGCTGGGCAAGGCGGTGGCCGCCCTCGATACGCCCGGGACGGGTATCACGGCGGTGATGCGGGCCATGCTCCAGGCGCAGGGAATCTCGCTGACCCAGCTCATGGTCTCGGTGATCTTCTCTATGGCCGGAGTCCTGGCGGCTGCCTGCGCGCTGCAGGCGGTCATCCGGCTGCGGCAGGAGGAAGCGGCCGGAACCGCCGAACTCCTGCTGGCCGTTCCCGTGGGGCGGGTCCGCTGGCTGGCCGGCTACCTGTTGCTGGGTGCGGCGGCTGTAGTGCTGGTGATAGGGCTGGCCGGCGTAGGTGCGTGGGCCGCGCTCGCCGGCTCCGGTGATGCGTCCATGCCCGCCGATGCGCTGTGGGAAACCGCGCTGGCCCAGGTGCCGGCGGCGCTGATTTACCTGGCTGTTCCGGCCCTGGTGTTCGTCCTGTGGCCCACGGCAACCATCGCCGCCAGCTGGGCGCTGCTGGCCCTGGGTGTGGTGCTGGGCATTTTTGGCGGCATGCTGGGCCTGGACCAAAACCTGCGCAACCTGTCCCCGTTCACCCACACACCAGTTCCGCAGGGCGACGCCACCGACTGGAGCGGCGCATGGGGGATGCTGGCCGTCGCCGCGGTAACGGCGGCATTGGCAGTTGCCGCGATGCGGAGGCGGGAAGTGGGGTCGGCATGAGTGCACATCCTGATGTTGGGGCCGGCCCGGTTTCGGGGCGCGACTCGATCCCGGGGCCTGGCTCGATGCCGGCGCCTGGCGGGGTTGCCGGGGTTGCCTCGGATTCCGGGCCTGTTGAATATGCCGATGCCGGTGCCACGGTCGCCGCTGCCGAACGAACAGCTGCTGCCTTCGCAGCGGCTGGTTTCCCCAAGATGCCGGCGCGGACGTTGCTTGCCCTGGTGTCGTCCGAGACGGGCGGCCTCACGGCGGCGGAGCTCGGGGAACGGCTGGGGGCCAGTGCAGCAGCGGTCTCCGGGGCCGTGCGGTACCTGCAGACCGTGGGCTTCGTGCACCGCGTCTCCCAGCCCGGCAGCCGCCGCGACCTCTACGCGCTGCATGAGGACGAGTGGTACGTGGTGTCCATGCGAAACAGCCCCATCTACGAGAAGCTTGCTTCGCTGACGGATGCGACGGCGGATACCCTCCCGGAGGGATCGGCCGCACGGGCCCGCGTGGCGGACATGGCCCGCTTCTACCGGTTCCTCAATTCCAGGATGCCGGCCCTGTTGGATGACTGGGAGCGGGAGCGGTCCGGGGAGGGCCCGCCGTGACCATCATTGATAACGCGGTGTACGTGAACGGGCTGCGCACCGAGGACCCGGAGGACCTGGACGAGACCTACTTCCTGCTCCGCCAGCGCGAGGGGATGGCGTGGATCGGGCTGTACCGGCCGGACGGTGAGGAGTTGAAGTCCGTCGGCGAGGAATTCGACCTCAACGCCCTGGCCATCGAGGATGCGCTCGCCGGCCATCAGCGGGCCAAGCTGGAGCACTACGGCGAGTGCCTCTTCCTGGTGCTGCGGCCCGCCAGGTACCGGGACGACGAGGAAAAGGTGGACTTCGGCGAGATCCACATCTTTGCCGGTGATGAGTACGTGGTGACGGTGCGGCACGCCGAGTCTCCGGACCTGGCCAAGGTCCGGCGCCGGATGGAGTCGATGCCCGAATTCCTGGCCCTGGGGCCGGATGCCGTGCTCTACGGGATCCTTGACCAGGTGGTGGACGAATACGAGCCGGTGGTGGCCGGCCTCGAAAACGACATCGATGAGATTGAGGATGACCTCTTCGGGGCCGATCCGGATGTTTCCCGCCGCATCTACGAACTGTCCCGCCAGGTGATCATCTTCCAGCGGGCCACCAGTCCGCTGGCTGGAATACTGCAGGCCCTGATTACCGGGGCTCCGGACCGCGACCAGGCAACCGAGCTCCGGGACCACTACCGCGACGTCCTGGACCACGTCATCCGGATCAATGAGCGAGTGGCATCTTTCCGCGCCCTGCTCCAGAACGCGCTCGCCGTGAACGCGGCCCTGGTGGCCCAGCGGCAAAACGAGGAAATGCAGCGGATGACCGAGTCCAGCTTTGAACAGAGCGAGCAGGTCAAGCGCATCTCCTCCTGGGCTGCCATCCTGTTCGCTCCCACGCTGGTGGCATCTATCTACGGCATGAATTTCGCCAGCATGCCTGAACTCGCCTGGACCTACGGCTACCCCTACGCCCTGGGCCTGATGGCTGCGATGGGCCTGGGCCTTTACCTGGCGTTCAAGCACAAAAAGTGGATCTGAGTTGTGCACATAGCCCCGACAGCCTCGCTGCTGCCCTCGGAGCCGCCGGTACAGTGAAGCCATGCCTGCCCCCGAGTTCCGGATCCCCCCGCTGGAAGAGTTGCTGTCAGGCGCCCGGGTGGTCAGCCTGCCCATGCGGGTGAAGTTCCGCGGCATCATGGAACGTGAAACGCTGTTGCTGCGCGGGCCGGCGGGCTGGGGCGAGTTCTGCCCGTTCCCGGAGTACGGCGACGCCGAAGCCTCCCGGTGGCTGGCCGCGGCCATCGAAGCGGGCTGGCAGGGATTCCCGCCTCCCGTGCGGCAGTCCGTACCGGTCAACGCCACCGTCCCCGCCGTTTCCGCTGACCGGGTTCCTGAGGTTCTGGCCCGGTTCGGCCGGGTGGACGCCGTCAAGGTCAAGGTGGCCGAGCACGGACAGTCCCTGGACGACGACGAGGCCCGGGTAGGTGCAGTCCGCAACGCTTTGCCGGACGCAGCCATCCGCGTGGACGCCAACTGCGGCTGGGACGTGCCCGGCGCCGTGGCAGCGCTGTCCCGGCTGGCGCCGTTTGGGCTTGAGTACGCCGAGCAGCCGGTACCTACTGTCGAGGGCCTGGCGGAGGTCCGGTCCCGGTTGCGCGAAGCCGGGACCCCGGTGCTGATCGCCGCGGACGAGAGCGTCCGCAAGGAAACCGATCCGCTCAGGGTGGCCCGGGCCGGCGCCGCGGACCTTCTCGTCGTCAAGGTGGCCCCGCTTGGGGGAGTGCGGCGCGCCCTGGACATCGTGGCACAGGCCGGACTTCCCGCCGTCGTCAGCTCCGCGCTGGACACCTCCGTGGGCATCCGCGCTGGCCTTGCCCTCGCCGCCGCCCTGCCGCAGCTGCCTTATGCCTGCGGCCTGGGAACCGTGTCCCTGTTCGAATCGGACATCACGCTGGACCCCTTGGTGGCCAACGACGGCGCCATCCGCCTCCGCGACGTCAGCGCCGACGCCGGGCTGCTTGAGCGGTTTGCGGCTTCTGCCGAACGCCGCGACTGGTGGCTGGCCCGGCTCCGCCGCGTCCACGCCCTCCTCAGTTCAGCACCCACCCCACCATCGATTGCTCCGTAACTGCCGTTTTCAGGTCCCAAAACGGCAGTTACTCAGCAATCGATGCGGGTTTTGGTGATGTTCCTGCAGGTCACGGGCGGTTCACCATAACTTCATCCAATTGATGGCTTCCCGTAGGAACCGGCTGGAAGGGTGATCAGGCACCCCAGCGAGATTCCTTGGAAGGTTCCCATGTCTGAAACTGCCCGCAAGTTCACCCTGCTGCCCATGCTCGGCCACACCAAGGGCAAGCGGAGCCCCGTCACCTGCGCGCTCAAGTGTGACAACGCCTGCGCCGGCGATGTCTGCAACACCAGTTCCAACAGCTACTTCCGCGACATTGCCTCCGCCACCCTGTCCCGCCGCGCCGCCCTGGGCATGGGAGCCGCCGGTGCACTCGCCGTCGTCCTCGGTTCAGCTGTGTCCTCCGCCGAGCCTGCCTCCGCTGCCGGCCTGTCCAAGGCCGCAAAGGAAGGCTTCGGCAACTCCAAGCTGCAGTTCACGGCCATCAAGCCCGTGGACAAGGCCGTGGATGCTTTCACCGTGCCGGAAGGCTTCACCTGGCAGCCGATCATCCGCTGGGGTGATCCTCTGTTCGCAGACTCGCCGGATTTTGACCTGAACAACCAGACCGCGGCAGCGCAGGCCCGCCAGTTCGGCTACAACAACGACTACACGGACATCGTGGAAATCCCGGGCAGCAAGGGCCGCCGCGCCGTGCTATTCACCAACCACGAATACACCAATGAGAGCATCATGGTCCCTGCCGGGTACGACGCCGCGGAAACCCGGGCGATCGGCCGGGCAGCACACGGCCTGGCCGTGGTTGAACTTGAGCGCAAGAACACCACCAAGCCGTGGAACTACGTCAAGGGCGCCCCGCTGAACCGCCGCTACCTCTCCGACACCACGTACGAACTGACCGGCCCCGTGGCCGGCTCGGCACTGGTCAAGACCACCGCAGATCCCTCGGGCCGCGCCATCAAGGGCACGTTCGGCAACTGCTCCGGCGGCACCACCCCCTGGGGCACCATCCTCTCGGGTGAGGAAAACTTCAACGGCTACTTCGTGGCCGCCGGCATCTCCGCCAGCGACAAGCGCTACGGCCTCTCCGCCAAGCCCACCGCCCGCAAGTGGGAACTGGACGATCCCCGCTTCGACACCCGCAACCCCGGCTACGAGAACGAAACCAACCGCTTCGGCTGGATCGTTGAAGTGGACCCGTTCGACCCCACCTCCACCCCCAAGAAGCGCTCCGCCATGGGCCGCTTCAAGCACGAGGGCGCCAACGTGATTGTGGCCGAATCGGGCCATGTGGTGGCCTACATGGGCGACGACGAGAAGTTCGACTACCTCTACAAGTTCGTCTCCGCGGAGAAGTACCGTGAAGGCGACCGCCGGCACAACATGAACCTGCTGTCCGAGGGCGACCTCTACGTTGCCAAGTTCACCGGGAACTCACCCGCCACGGACATCGACGGAACGGGCAAGCTCCCGGCCGATGGCGCCTTCGACGGCACCGGCGAATGGCTGCCCCTGGTGGTCGGCGGGAAGTCGGCCGTCCCCGGCATGTCCGTCGAGGAGGTCCTGGTGTACACCCGCCTGGCCGCGGACAAGGTGGGTCCCACCAAGATGGACCGTTGCGAGGACGTCCAGCCCAGCCTGCACACCGGCAAGGTCTACGTGGTCTGCACCAACAACTCGGACCGCGGCACCGGCACCAAGGAAGGCGCCACCGAAGTCAACCCGCGCACGCAGAACCGTGACGGGCACATCGTGGAAATCACCGAAACCGGCGACCAGACCTCCACCAAGTTCAACTGGACACTCCTGATGGTTTGCGGCGATCCCGCGCAGGGTGACGTCACCTACTTCTCCGGCTACCCGGTGGACAAGGTCTCGCCCATCTCCTGCCCGGACAACGTGGCCTTCGACTCCGTGGGCAACCTCTGGATCTCCACCGACGGCGCCCCCTCCGGCATCGGCTATAACGACGGGCTCTTCAAAGTCACCCTGGACGGCGCCGAGCGCGGCAAGGTGGAGCAGTTCCTCTCCGTGCCCCGCGACGCCGAGACCTGCGGCCCGGTCATCCACGACGACGAGCGCATGGTGTTCGTCTCTGTGCAGCACCCGGGCGAGGACGGCACCTTTGAGGCGCCCAACTCCTACTTCCCGGACTACGTCCCGGCAGGTACGACGCCGGCACCCGGCCAGGTGCGCGCCCCGCGTCCCTCAGTGGTCCAGGTGTTCCGCGCCTAGTTCCTCTTCCCGGAACGCCCGCTCACCTTTGACGGGTTTTCTGGAAACGCCCGCTCACCTTTGACGGTTTTCTGGAAACGCCCGCTCACCTTCCGGTCCTGATGGAGCCGGAAGGTGAGCGGGCGTTTCGTTTTGGGCGACGGAAGGTGAGCGGGGGTTGGGAGATCCGCTGTCATACCTGAGCGGGGGTTGCGGGGTGGCAGACTGGTTGGGTGACTTTGCCGAACGAACCTGCACCGAACATCCCCGAGGTGGACGCGCCTGAGCTGAGCGCAATGGCTGCGGCGCGGACCGCCGTCGACGCTCTGCTCGACGGCGGCGTGCGGCACGTGGTGGTGTCGCCGGGTTCCCGGTCGGCACCGATGGCGTACGCCCTGGCCGAGGCCTCTGCGGCCGGGCGGGTGGACCTGCTGGTGCGGATCGACGAGCGCTCCGCGGGCTTCACGGCCCTGGGCCTGGCCCTGTCCACCGGGTCTCCGGCGGCCGTGCTCACCACGTCCGGGACCGCCGTCGGGAACCTGATGCCGGCGGTGATGGAGGCCAACCATGCCGCCGTGCCGTTGATCGTCCTCTCCGCGGACCGGCCCGACGAGCTGCGCGGAACCGGTGCCAACCAGACCACCATCCAGCCGGACCTCTTCGGTGAGCAGGTGCGCTTTGCCGTGGATGTTCCCGCGGGGACCAACCCCGAGCGCGCGGTCCAGACCGGGCTATCCGCTGCAACCGGAGCCTTTCCGGACCTGCCGCCGGGCCCGGTCCAGTTGAACCTCGCGTTCCGTGATCCTCTGGTTCCGTCGCAGGACGAAGGGCTGCCGGCGGCGGTGGAGCGGCAGCGCTACAGGGTGGGCACCGAGCCCCTGGTCATGAACCTGCCCCCGGCACCGGACAGCCTGCCGGAGCGGCGTACCGTGGTGCTGGCAGGGCATGACGCCGGTCCGGTGGCCGAGGCGTTTGCCCGCGCCCACAACCTGCCGCTGCTGGCCGAACCGTCCTCCAACTCCCGCTTCGGGCCCAACGCCGTAGGCCCGTACCGGCTGCTGCTGGAGCATTTCGGCCCCGGTTCCGCACAGCCGGTCGAACGTGTGGTGCTGTTCGGCCGGCCCACCCTGTCCCGTCCGGTGGCTGCGCTCCTGGCCCGCACCGATATTGAATCGGCCCTGTACCAGCCGGTTCCGGTGGCCTGGTACGAGCCCGGCCGCCGCACCGAGCTACCGCTGGAAAACCTGGCGGACCTTGCCGATTTCGCCGGCCGGGCAGCCTCTGCCTGGCTGGACACCTGGCTCCTCGCCGGCTCCGCTGCGCAGCATGCCCTGGACCAGGTAATCTCCGCAGAGGCCGCTGCCACCGGGCCGTCCGTCGCCGCGCTGGTCTGGAAGCACGCCCGCGGCCAGCTGCTGCTCGGCTCCTCCAACGGCATCCGGGATGTGGACCTGGCCGGATTGCCCGCGCCTGATCCCGCCGCCACCGTGTACGCAAACCGGGGCCTGGCCGGGATCGACGGCACTGTTTCCACGGCCACGGGCATCGCGCTGGGCGGCCGGCAGGAGACCACCGTGCTGATGGGCGACGTGACGTTCCTGCACGACGCCGGCGGGCTCCTCCTCGGCACCGGGGAAGAACAGCCGGACCTGCGGATCGTGGCCCTGAATGATTCCGGCGGCGCCATCTTCGGGCTCCTGGAGCACGGGGGAGTCGAGGAAAGCGGCCGCTACGGAGACGCCGTCGAACGGCTCTTCGCCACCCCGCACTCCGTGGACATCGCGGCACTCGCCGCAGCGTACGGCGTCGGACATTCACTGGTAAGTACGACGGCGGGACTCGCCGAAGCGCTCGCCCGGCCCGTGCAGGGGCGGAGCATTGTGGAGGTCCGGACGGACCGCCGGCAGCTGCGGCAGCTCCATGCCCGGATCAAGGAAGCCGTTGCTGCCGCTGTCGCGGGTGTGCTGGCGGGGCAGTAGGCACCTGCCCGGGTTAGGCTGGCCGGCGCGCAAACTACCCCGGACGCAAAAATTCCCTGGCGCCGCCGGGATATCGGCAGCGCCAGGGAATCTGAGGGTCGAAAAGCGGAGACCTATTCCTCGATCTCGATGTGGGTCGGGTCCAGGACGCGGCGCAGGAACTCCTTGGTGCGGGGCTGGGTGGGGGCGGAAATGACCTGTTCGGCCACGCCTTCCTCCACAACTACGCCGCCGTCCATGAACACCACGCGGTCGGCCACCTCGCGGGCGAAGCCCATCTCGTGGGTCACCACCAGCATGGTCATGCCTTCCTTGGCCAGGTTGCGCATGACCGAGAGGACATCGCCCACGGTTTCCGGGTCCAACGCTGACGTGGGCTCGTCAAAGAGCATCAGCTCGGGGTCCATGCTGAGGGCGCGGGCGATTGCCACACGCTGCTGCTGGCCGCCGGAAAGCTGGTCGGGGAACCGATCGGCGAGGTGTCCCAGGCCTACGCGCTCAAGGTTGTGCAAAGCCACCTTGTCCGCCTCGGCCTGGGAGCGCTTCAGCACCTTGGTCTGCGCAACGGTGCAGTTCCGCTTGGCGTCCAGGTGCGGGAACAGGTTGAACTGCTGGAACACCATCCCCACTTTGCGGCGCATCTTGTCGATGTCCACATCCGGATCGGTGGCCTCGAAGCCTCCCACGTGGATGCTGCCTTGGTTGGGCTGCTCCAGCAGGTTCACGCAACGGAGCAGCGTGGATTTGCCGGAACCGGAAGGGCCGATCAGGCACACCACTTCTCCCGGGGCAACGTTCAGGCTGATGCCCTTCAGGACCTCATTCGAACCGTAGGACTTCCGCAGGTCCTTGATGGCTACGCCGGCGGCGTGGATAGTGCTGGTGCTGCCGGAGGAATTTACGACGTCGTTCATGCTCTTCCCTGCCTATCGCTTGGTCCGCGCGGAGCGGCTTTCGAACTTCCGGGCCAGGAGGCTCAGCGGGATGGTAATCACCAGGTAGAAGGCGCCGGCCACCAGGAGCGGAGTCAGGCCCGCGCCCAGGCTGGAGATACCGTCACGGCCGAACTTGGTGAGTTCGTACTGCGAGGCGGTCAGGCCCAGGACGTAGATCAGCGACGAGTCCTTCGTCAGCAGGATGACCTCATTGGTCAGCGGCGGCAGGACGATCTTGAAGGCCTGCGGGATCACGATGGTCACCATGGCCCGCCACTGCGGCATGCCCAGCGACCGGGCTGCCTCGAGCTGGCCCTTTGGCACAGCCTGGAGGCCGGCGCGAAGCGTCTCTGCGATGTAGGCCGAGGCCACCATGCCCAGGGAGATCATGACCACGATGGTGACGTTCCACTGGACGCCGAACGCCAGCGGAACACCGTAGCCAAAGGCGATGAAGACCAGGAGCGCGGGAATGCCGCGGAAGAATTCGATGTAGCCGGTGGCGATCCAGCGGTAGAGCGGGAAGCTGGAGAGCTTCATGAGGGCCAGCAGCAGGCCTCCGGAGAGCCCCACAATAAAGCCGAGGAAGGTGTAAACCAGGGTGTTCTTAAGGCCGGACAGGAAGATGTCCGGGAACATCGGACCGATCTTGCCGAAGTTGAAGACACTGGTGCCGATGGTCTTCCAGTCCACGGCCAGGATGATGGCCACCAGGGCCACGAGGAAGATTGCGCCCTGGACGTAAAGGCTTACCCGGGCCCGTTGGCGTGCGGTCATTGCCATTAATAGCTCACATTTCGTTGTGCGTGGCTGAGGCCCCGGACGGACTGACTACAGCCTGTCCGGGGCCCCAGCGGCGTTCGATAGCCCGCAGGCCTACTTGGCGGTCTGGCCGAACCAGGTGGTTTTGAACTTTTCCAGCGAGCCATCGTCGGTCAGGCGCTTGAGCGTGCCGTTGACCTTCTCCAGCATGGCGGTGTTGCCCTTCTTGACGGCAATGCCGAGCTTCTCGCCCGTTGCGAAGTCCTCGACGCTCTTGAACTTGGGGTCGTCCTTGATGGCGTAGCCCAGGACGGACTGGTTGCCCAGGGCGGCGTCGACGGTGCCTGCCTGGAGGGCCTGGACCAGGAGGCCGGTGTCCTCAAACTGCTGGGCCTCGATGCCCTTGTCCTTGGCGTACTCAGCGCCGGTGGTGGCCTGCTGGACGCCAACCTTCTTGCCCTTGGCGTCATCCAGGCTCTTGATTCCCGAACCGGTGTTGGCCACCAGGGTCAGGTCGTCATCCAGGTAGGGCGTGGAGAAGTCCATGACCGACTTGCGCGTATCGGTGATGGAGATCGAGGAGATGGACACATCGCACTGGGTCAGAGCGGTGCCGGTCTCGATGGCCTCGAAGGAGCTGTCCACCGTGTTGAGTTCCGCGCCGAGGTCCTTGGCAACCTCGTTGGCGATGTCGATGTCGAAACCGACAGTCTTGCCATCCTTCTGGAATTCGAAGGGCTCGTAGGGGATGTCCGAGCAGACAGTGAGCTTGCCGGCGTTGATCAGCTTTACGCCGCCTTCAGAGGCTGCCGGGGTGGAGCTTCCCCCGCCGCATGCCGTGAGGGTGAGGGCGCCGACGGCGAGGAGTGCTGCTGCCTTGGCTGACATTTTGGCCGTGGCCAGGGACTTGAGCTGCATATTTCTTACCTTTTGTTGCAGGGGTATGCGGGACTAAACCGGTTCATAGTGTAGCGCCGATAAGGAGATGTGCATCACAGAAAACTTCTTTTGATTATTGGATAACTAAACCACAACAGGATTCAAGCCTTCCACGCCACCCGTTGTCCGTGATCCCAGACTCTCTGCCATCCAGGGGTCAGCTGCTGATGCCCAGCGACTCCAGCATCGGCCGGAACTTGGCCCAGGTTTCGGCCAGCTCCGCCTTGGGCTGGGAACCGTCCACGATGCCGCAGCCGGCATAAAGCCGCACGGTTTCAGGAGACTCGATGACGGCACCGCGCAAAGCGATACCCCACTCGCCGTTCCCGGCCGCGTCCAGCCAGCCCACCGGCCCGGCGTAGGGGCCGCGGTCAAGATGCTCGAGCTTCCGGATCAGTTCGCCCGCCACCAGCGTCGGGGTTCCGCAGACAGCCGCCGTGGGGTGAAGTGCGTTGATCAGGGCCAGGCAGGTGGGTACGTGGCCCTCCACCTCGGTGAGTTCCGCCTTGACGTCCGAGGCCAGGTGCCACACGTTGGGCAGCTCCAGGATGAAGGGCTCGTCATGGGCATTCATGGCCTCGGAGAACGGCGCCAGCTGCTTGGTCAGGGACTGGATGGCGATCTCGTGCTCGTGCCGCTGCTTCTCGGACCCGGCCAAAACACGGGTTGCGTAATCCATGGGCGGCCCGTCCTCGCCATGCGCGTCGCGGCGGTCCAGGGTGCCGGCCAGCACGCGGGCCTGGGCAGTGCGGCCCTCCACCTGGATCAGCATCTCCGGGGTGGCCCCCACCAGCCCGTCCACCCCATAGGTCCAGCATTCGCGGTACCTCGCGGCGAGTTCGCGCAGCACCGCTGAGGCATGTACGCCGGTTGGAATAGTGGCCACCACGTCCCGGGCGAGCACCAGCTTCTCCAGCGCTCCCGTGCGGATTTCGGCAACCCCGGCTGCCACGGCATCCATCCACGCTTCCTCGCTCAGGGAGCCGGTATGCAGGGTTGCGCCGGCAGCCAGGGGGAGGGGACGGACGACGGCGCCGCCGGCTTTCCCGGGCACGGCACCCAGGGGTGCGTCCCCGGCGGAGTCTGCTGCCGCCGTCGTGCCTTCAGCGTCCGGGGTGCCGGCAGCGTGCGCGCCGGCGGGACCACCGCTGAGCCAGCGGTCAAGTGCCGCGAGTGCCGACTCTTCGGTGAGCGGGCCGTCGTCGAACGTCAACTGTGTGAGCCATGCCTGGTTGTCCCGCACGCCCACCACGATCTCCGGGACAATCAGGCGGGACTCGTGGGCGGACGTCTTGGAGAAGGCGAACGAGCCGAAGGCCACGGGGCCGGTGCCGGGCAGCTCCACGGAGTCCGTGGCGTCAGCCTCCAGGACCAGGTGCCGCCACCAGATGTCCGCCTCCAGGAACCGGTCCGGTCCGGTGGCAGTGAATCGCGCGATCTCGCCGAACCCGGCCAGGCCGGCTTCCCGGCGGGTCCAGCACAGGACATCGTCCCTGACCAGAAACGAAGGCAGCCCCCCGGGGAACGCTTTGCCATCCAGGGGGACTGTCAAGGTGCGGAACGTGCTCGTCATGATGAGACAACACTACTCCCGCGTACACCCTGGCCTCCCCGGCACCTTGGCGCAGCCCTGCGCAGGCGGGATGCGGCAAATCGGGGCTGGTCAGCACCTCCGGGAACATTTGAGACAATGTCATGGTGAACCGAGCATCCTTGGATAAGCGTCCGGACGAAGTAGCCACGATGTTTGACGACGTCGCACCGAAATACGACGTCGTCAACGATGTCCTCTCCATGGGGCAGACCCGCCGCTGGCGGAAGATCGTGGTGGACGCGATGGAAGTCTCCAAGGGCCAGCGGGTCCTGGACCTTGCGGCCGGAACGGGTACCTCCAGCGAACCATATGCCGACGCCGGCATAGATGTGGTGGCCTGCGACTTCTCCCTGGGCATGCTCAAGGTGGGCAAGCGCCGCCGGCCGGACATCAACTTCATTGCCGGTGACGCCACCAACCTGCCGTTCGCTGACAACACCTTTGACGCCACCACCATCTCCTTCGGCCTGCGCAATGTAAACGAGCCCAAGAAGGCGCTGCAGGAGATGCTCCGCGTGACCAAGCCCGGCGGCCGGCTGGTCATCGCCGAGTTCTCCCAGCCCGTGGTTCCGCTGTGGCGCACCATGTACACCGAATACCTGATGCGGGCCCTGCCGGCCATCGCCGTCAAGGTCGCCTCCAACCCGGACGCCTACGTGTACCTGGCCGAGTCCATCCGCGCCTGGCCGGACCAGGACCACCTGGCCGCGTGGCTGCAGGAAGCGGGCTGGGAGAACGTCACCTACCGCAACCTCACCGGCGGCATTGTGGCCGTCCACCGTGCCTTCAAGCCCGCGGATTCGTCACCGGACAGCGCCGCCGCCGCCATCGCCGCGCACAAGGGCCCGGTGGCCAAGCTGCGCCGCAACATCGTCCGCTGACCTGTGAAAGTACTGATTGTCGGCGCGGGTCCGGCAGGATCCACGGCCGCGTATTACCTCGCCAAGGCGGGCATCGACGTCACGGTCCTCGAGAAGACGTCGTTTCCACGGGAAAAGGTGTGCGGCGACGGGCTCACCCCCCGCGCCGTCCGCGAGATCCAGAAGCTGGGCCTGCCCCATCCGGAGAACGACGGCTGGCGCCGGAAC
This sequence comes from Arthrobacter sp. Soil764, assembly GCF_001428075.1. Taxonomy (GTDB): domain Bacteria; phylum Actinomycetota; class Actinomycetes; order Actinomycetales; family Micrococcaceae; genus Arthrobacter. The sequence goes on from NZ_LMSI01000001.1 coordinate 427,201, forward strand.
AAGGGCCTGCGACTGATCGCCGGCGGCCGCACCATCGAACTGCCCTGGCCCGAGGTGTCCGACTTCCCCCAGTATGGGCTGATCCGCACCCGGCTCGGCTTTGACGAGGAACTGGCCCGGCACGCGCAGGCCGCCGGCGCCACCGTCCTCGAGCGCCACAGCGTCACCGAGGCCATCCGGAACGACGACGGCCGCGTCACGGGGGTCCGCGCAGCGCTCCTTGACGAGTCCGGACGAAAGACGGGACAGACGCAGGAGTTCAGTGCCGACGTCGTCCTTGCTGCCGACGGAAACTCCACCCGCACCGCCGTCTCGCTCGGCATCCAGAAGCGCGACGACCGCCCGCTCGGCGTCGCCGTCCGCACCTACTTCACCTCCCCGCGCACCGACGACGACTGGATGGAAGGCTGGCTGGAGCTCCCCGGACGCGACGGCAAGCTGCTGCCCGGCTACGGCTGGGTGTTCGGCGTGGGCGACGGAACGTCCAACGTTGGCCTGGGCATCCTGAACTCCTCCAAGGAATTCGGGAAGCTCGACTACAAGCAGGTGCTGCGCGAATGGACCGCCGGCATGCCCGCCGACTGGGGCTTCACCCCGGAGAACCAGGTGGGGGAGATCCGCGGGGCGGCGCTTCCCATGGGCTTCAACCGAACGCCCCACTACTCGCCCGGCCTGCTGCTCCTGGGCGACGCCGGCGGCATGGTCTCGCCGTTCAACGGCGAGGGCATCTCCTACGCGATGGAGTCGGCGCGCTTCGCCGCGGAGTTCATCATCGACGCCTCCTCGCGCACATATGCCGCAGGTGGAACGTACGACGCCGATGGGCACCTTTCGCGGTACGCGGACTATGTGCGGGACCAGTGGGGTTCGCACTTCACCCTGGGCCGGGCCTTCGCCGCGCTGATCGGGAAACCCGCCGTAATGAAACTCGCGCTGCGGACCGGCATGCCCATCCCGGTGCTGATGCGGTTCGTGGTCCGGCTCCTTGCCAACCTCACGGACCCCTCCGCCAAGGGCTTCGAGGACCGGGTGATCCGCGTCCTGGAATCGCTGGTTCCGGCCACATCCAATACCCCGTCAGCTCCGAACCAGCGGTATCCGCAACAAAAAGTTAGGGTTAACCCGTGACCAAATCCGCAGACCACAGCTGGACGCACGCCGGGCACGGCCTGCCGGACTCCGAACCCAGCCTCAACACCACGGCCATCGCCACGGGTCTCCAACTGCCGGCCGGCTTTGCGGCCATCGCGGCGGACGCTGAACTGGGCCCTGCCATCACCAACAACCTGGCCAAGGTGGAGAAGAAGCTCCGCGAAGCCATCGCCAATTCGGATCCCCTGGCTGACGCAACGTCGCGCCACCTGGTGGAAGCCGGCGGCAAGCGAATCCGGCCGCTGCTGACGCTGCTCTGCGCGCACCTCGGTGACGCGTCGCTGCCCGCGGTGGTGCAGGCCGCCGTCGTGGTTGAACTGACGCACCTGGCAACCCTGTACCACGACGACGTCATGGACTCCGCCCCGTTCCGCCGCGGCGCACCCACCGCCCACGAGGTGTGGGGTAACTCCGTGGCCGTCCTCACTGGCGACCTTATTTTTGCCCGCGCCTCCATCCTGGTGTCCGAACTTGGCGGGCGTGCGTTGGGTATCCAGGCCCGTACCTTCGAGCGGCTGTGCCTGGGCCAGCTGCACGAAACCGTGGGCCCGCGCCCGGACGAGGATCCGGTGGAGCACTACCTGTCCGTCATTGCGGACAAGACCGGTTCACTGGTGGCGGCCTCAGGCCAGTTCGGTGCCATCTTCTCCGGCGCTGACGAGGCCTTCGAGGACATCCTGGTGGAGTATGGCGAGAAGGTTGGCGTGGCCTTCCAGCTGGCTGATGACGTCATCGATGTCACCGGCGTCAAGGTGAAGTCCGGCAAGTCACCCGGTACAGACCTGCGCGAAGGGGTTCCCACGCTGCCCGTGCTGCTCCTGCGCAAGGCTGCCGCTGATGGTGACCAGTCCGCCGTCGACCTCCTGAAGCTTATTGACGGCGACTTGTCCTCGGACGACGCCCTTGCCGCCGCCGTTGCGGGGCTCCGCGAGCACCCGGTTACCGCCGAGTCCTGGGTGGTGGCACGCCGCTGGGCTGATGAGGCCATTGCCGCCCTGGCTCCGCTGCCCGAGGGCGTGGTCAAGGAATCGCTGTCTAACTTCGCCCTGGCTGTGGTGGACCGCGCCAGCTGATTTCCGTTCGTTAGGAGCCCGGTTCCCCTGGTTGTTTGGCGGTGCCGGGCTTCTTCTTTTCATCGATTGCTCCGTACTTGTCGTTTTGGCGCGCCATAACGACAAGTACGGAGCAATCGATGGGGTGGGGCGTTAACGGGATGGCCCCGGTCCTCAGCAACCGAAGCTGCTGTGAACCGGGGCCATCTCTCCGTTCGCATCAGACCCGCCGGAGGCGTTTAGCGGATCCGTGAATAGCTTATGACAGATTTGTCACAATGCGCAAGTCTGTTGTTACTGCTGGTGTCAAAGATTTTTCTGGTCCGTCTCTCCTGCCGTTGCGGGGCACTTTAAGGCCCCTTTCCTGCTGACAGGACTCAACCCGCGGCGAGTCCGTGTCGAAGTGCCCCGCGACGGCCCGTTCTCCACATGGCGCTGCCTGCAACTGTTGCTTGCGGCACGGGTCGGGTGACCTTGAAGTCATGGGTATTGAGGTTTTTCTGCGTCATCGGGGCGGCATGGCCCGAACTGCTGCACTCCACCGTGCCGGGTTCACGAGAACGCGTGTGGACGAGGCCCTCGCCGCAGGCCGCATAGTCCGGGTCCGGCGGGGTGTCTACGGCCTGCCGTTCGAAGGCGGCGCACTCGTTTTGGCGCTCCAGCATAATGCGCTCGTTACCTGCCTCTCCGCTGCCCCTGTCTATCAGCTGTGGACATTGGAGAAAGCCGGCTTGATTCACCTAAGCCCTGGGCACAAGAAAGCAGTGCCCGGAACCCTGATCCACGGCCGGATCCTTCACTCTGTTCACCCCTGGCTGCCGGTGGCAGGCCTTGCGGACGTCCTCATTCATGCGTTGCGGTGCCTGCCGCCGCTGGAAGCCTTGGTCATGGTTCAGTGTGCGGCGCAGCGGGGAGACGTGACAGTGGATTTCCTTCGGCGCAAACTCCCCGGGAACCGCAACGCCCGTGCCAGGTCAATCCTGGATTACGTGATTCCCCGGGCCGACTCGGTTCTGGAGGTATTGGCCAGCTACCACTTCCGGAGGGCTGGCCTCCATGTGCGTCGGCACGTAGAGCTCCAAGGCGTGGGGGAGGTGGACTTCCTGATTGAGGATTGCCTGGTGGTGGAAACCGACGGGGCCAGTCATCTGGAGGCAAAGCAGGTCAAGAAGGACCGGGTCCGCAACAACGCAACGGTGGTTGGCGGTCGTCTCTGCCTGCGGTTCGGCTATGTTGACGTCGTCCATCATCCCGAGCAGATGGTGGCCCAGGTGCTGGCGGTGCTGGAGCAGAGCCGGCAGGGGACCTTCAGCGCGAGGTGAGTCCCGCCGTCGTGGGGCACTTTGGGCCGCAATGACGGTGTAGCCGGGCTAGATGACGGCGTGTCCGTGTCAAAGTGCCCCGGGACGGCGCAAGGGGCAACCAGAGAAGCGGGGAGGCCCCTACTCTTCCTCTTCGTCCTCGAACGCCCACTCGAACATGTCGAAGACGAACTCGGAGAAGGTGCCTTCCTCGGACTTCCACTGGCCGCGGGCATTGTTGCGGCGGTACACGATGGGATCGGGGACGCTGAGGTCGCCAACGCGGAAACCCCAGGTGAACGCTTCCTCTTCATCCTCGAGGAACATGAGGAAGCCTTCGTCATCGACCTCCAGCTCCTCGGGATCCCAGAAGTAGTGGTAGGCCTCCATCAGGTCCTCGCAGCCGCCCAGGGCCAGGTAGAACTCGCGCAGGACCAAGGGGATCTCGAACTGGTGGTCGGCGAGGGCCTTGTCCAGTTCCTCCGCGGTCAGGCCGTCCTCTTCCTGCCATTCATCCTCGAGATACTTCGGAACAAGCGCGCGGAACTTCTCGAGGAACATGTCAGTCATGCTCATATCCTAGCCAATGCGGAGCACCTCAAAATGACACCCGGACCGGCCCTCACAGCCCGGTGCCACCCACCCGCCGGTGCCACCCGCGGACTGCCAGGGGTGCCTGCCAGGAGCGCCGCCACGCCAGGACCCGGAACGTGAAAACCACTGCGGCAATGCCGGCCGCCGTCAGCACGTTGAACACGCCAAAAACCCACAGCACGGCTGTCATCGCGGAACCCACAAACGCAGGCAAGGCATAAATGTCCTTGGGATTGAACAGCTCGGGAACTTCATTGGCCGTGATGTCCCGCAGCAGCCCGCCGCCTACCGCCGTCGTCACGCCCAGCAGCACGGACGCCACCGGGTTAAGACCCGTGGCCAGCGCCTTGAGCGTGCCGGTCATGCAGAACAGGGCCAGGCCGGCGGCGTCGAAGAGGATCAGCAGCGAGGTGTACCGCTGCACGCTGGAGAACAGGAAGAACACGAGCACCGTGGCCAGCAGCGGCGGGGCCAGGTAGGCCGGGTTAGTGAAGGCCGCCGGAACGATGGCAAGGATGATGTCGCGGATGACGCCGCCGCCGAGCCCCACCAGGGAGGCGAGCAACAGTGATCCCACAATGTCGATCTGCTTCCGCGCCGCCAGCAGCGATCCCGAGACGGCAAAGAAGAACACGCCCAGCAGATCCAGCCACACCGGGGAGTTGTCAAAGGCGAATGTCATGGGGCGTCCCCGGTATTTCAAAGAGGGCGGACAGGGCGGCTCCAACGTTACGCTAGCCCCTATGAACAGCCCCATCATGATCGCCTGTGCCCATGGGACGTCCAACACACAGGGGGCCGCGGAGGTTAATGCCCTGCGCGCCGCCATCGCTGAACTGCGGCCGGGCCTTGATGTCCGGGAAGCCTATGTGGACGTCCAGCAGCCGGACCTGGTGGATGTGGTGGCGGGCCTGCCGGAGGGCGAGGCCGCCGTGGTTGTTCCCCTGCTGCTGAGCGTCGGCTACCACGTGAAGGTGGACATCGCCCGGGCCGTGAAGAGCCGCCCGGGCAGTGCGGCCGCCGCGCCGCTGGGCCCCGACCCGCGGCTGGCAGAACTGCTGGACCAGCGGCTGCGTGAGGCCGGCACCACGGACAACGACGTGATCGTCCTGGCCGCAGCCGGCTCCTCCAACCCCAACGCCGCCATCAGCGTCGAGGAGCTGCTGGGCCAGTTGCGGGAGCTGCGGTCCAACCGGATGGTGGCCGCCTATGGTGCCTCGGCCAAGCCGTCAGTGCCCGACGCCGTCGCCATGCTTCGCGAGGAACTGGAAGGCGGTGCCGGCGCGGGGGAGTCCGCAGGGGCCGTGGACGTCGGCGGCCGCGTGGTGATTGCCTCGTACCTCCTGGCACCGGGCTTCTTCCACGACCAGCTGGCCAAGGCGGGGGCCGACGTCGTGACCGAACCCCTGCTGCCGTCCCCGGTACTCGCTGAGATTGCGCTGGACAGGTACGACGCCGCCGTCGCAAAGATGAATGAAGCGCCCGCAGCAGCACCCCGGGAACCGGCTGCGGCGGCCCCCGCGGAAGCGCCGGCAAATGCACAGGAGGGTGGCTTCTTCAAGGCCGTCCGGCGTTTCGTGACGAAATATTTCCCTAGGTGACTTAGCGTTTCCGGGCCTTTGTGACGCAATTCGGGCGGGACCTACAGTCGATGCATGACTGATACAGCTCTAGCCGGAGCGTCTGCGGACTCCGCTGCCGCCAAGCGCCCCGCCCGCCCGTCGCGACCCGCTGCGAAGCCTCATGGGCAGTGGAAAGTGGACGGCAAGACGCCCCTGAACGCCAACGAAACCTGGAAACAGGAAGACGACGGCCTGAACGTGCGCGAGCGTATCGAAACCATTTACGCGAAAGAGGGCTTCGACGCGATTCCCGGCCAGGACCTGCACGGCCGGTTCCGCTGGTGGGGCCTGTACACCCAGCGCAAGCCCGGGATCGACGGCGGCAAGACCGCAACGCTTGAGCCGCACGAGCTCGAGGACAAGTACTTCATGCTCCGCGTGCGGATCGACGGCGGCGCCCTGACCACCGAGCAGCTGCGCGTCATCGGCCAGATTTCCGTGGACTTCGCCCGGGATTCCGCTGACCTCACGGACCGCCAGAACATCCAGCTCCACTGGATCCGCGTGGAGGACATCCCCGAGATCTGGAACCGGCTCGAAGGCGTTGGCCTGTCCACCACCGAGGCCTGCGGCGACGTTCCCCGCGTCATCCTTGGCTCGCCCGTGGCCGGCATCGCCAAGGACGAGATCATCGACCCCACCCCGCTCATCGAGGAGCTGGGGGAGCGGTTCATCGGCAACCCGCTGCTGTCCAACCTGCCGCGCAAGTACAAGACCGCCATCACCGGCCACCCCAGCCAGGACGTGGTGCACGAGATCAACGACTGCGCGTTCGTGGGCATTGAGCACCCCGAGCTCGGGGCCGGCTACGACTTGTGGGTGGGCGGCGCGCTGTCCACCAACCCGATGCTCGGCAAACGGCTGGGCGCCTTCGTCCAGCCGGACCAGGCCGCCGACGTGTGGCTCGGCGTCACCAGCATCTTCCGTGACTACGGCTACCGCCGCATGCGCACCAAAGCCCGCCTGAAGTTCCTGCTGGCCGACTGGGGCACCGAGAAATTCCGCCAGATCCTGGAGGACGAATACCTGGGCTACAAGCTGGCCGACGGTCCCGCCGCGCCCAAGCCCACCGCCCCCGGCGACCACATCGGCGTGCACGAGCAGAAGGACGGCAAGTTCTTCATCGGCGCCACCCCGCTGGCCGGCCGGCTGTCCGGAGCCCAGCTGGTCAAGCTCGCGGACACCCTCGAGGCCCGCGGTTCCCGGCGCCTGCGCACCACCCCGCACCAGAAGATCGTGGTCCTGGACGTCGAGAAGGACCAGGTGGAGCCGCTCGTGGCCGAACTGGACGCCCTGGGCCTCTCCGCCCGCCCGTCCGTGTTCCGCCGCGGCACCATCGCCTGCACCGGCATCGAGTACTGCAAGCTGGCCATCGTGGAGACCAAGCACACCGCCGCCACCGCCGTGGCCGAGCTGGAACGCCGCCTGGCCGACCTCGCCGGCTCCGGCCAGCTGCCGCAGGCACTGTCGCTGCACATCAACGGCTGCCCCAACTCCTGCGCCCGCATCCAGACGGCGGACATCGGCCTGAAGGGCATGATGCTGCCAACGCCCGACGGCGACCCTTCCCCGGGTTTCCAGGTCCACCTGGGCGGCGGGTTGGCTTCGAACGACCGCGAGGAAGCAGGGCTGGGACGCACCGTCCGCGGCCTGAAGGTGTACGTGGACGACCTGCCCGACTACGTGGAGCGGGTTGTCCGCCGGTTCGTGGCCGACCGCGCCGAAGGCCAGACCTTCGCCGAATGGGCCCACGCAGCAGACGAGGAGGCACTCCAGTGAGCAAGCACGCACTACCGTTGGCAGGCGATGCCGCCCAGGGAGTGGCATCGGGCCTGTCGGAGCCGCGCGCTGGGCTGATCGAAGATCAGCCGCGCGGCGAAGGGGCGGGGGCGGCATCGCCTGCCAAACATGCCGCGCCTGTTCCTGCCATCCGTTCGAAGGAAGAGCTCAAGGCCCTGGCCGAAGCCGGAGCTGCCGAGCTCGGCTGGGACGCCCCCGCCCGCGACGTGATCGCCTGGGTGGAGCGCAACTTCGACCTGCCCGCCGTCGCCGTCGCCTGCTCCATGGCCGACGCCGTCCTGCCCGCCCTGGTGGCGGACCAGATGCCCGGCGTCGATGTCCTCTTCCTGGAGACCGGCTACCACTTCCCGGAAACCTACGCCACGCGCGACGAGGTGGCCGCGAACCTCCGCGTCAACGTGGTGGACGTGCTCCCCGAGAACACCGTGGAACAGCAGGACCGGCTCCTGGGCAAGGACCTCTTTGCCCGCGACGCCGCACAGTGCTGCGCCCTCCGCAAGGTGGCCCCTCTGCAGCGCACCCTGGCCGGCTACGAACTCTGGTTCACCGGCGTCCGCCGCGACGAAGCCCCCACCCGGACCAACACTCCGCTGGTTACCTGGGACGAGAAGAACGGCCTAATCAAGGTCAACCCGATGGCTGCCTGGACGTTCGACCAGCTCGTCCAGTATTCCGACGACAACCTCCTGCCGGTCAACCCGCTGCTTTCCCAGGGTTACCCCTCCATCGGCTGCCAGCCCTGCACCCGCAAGGTGGCACCCGGCGAGGATCCCCGCGCCGGCCGCTGGGCAGGATCCGACAAGACAGAATGCGGGCTACACGTATGAGCACTTCACTTACCGAGGAGACCCAGGTGACTGACGCCGCCGTATCCACGCGCCTGTCCAGCCTGGACACCCTGGAGTCCGAGGCCATCCACATCATCCGCGAGGTTGTTGCCGAGTTCGAGAAGCCTGCGCTGCTGTTCTCCGGCGGCAAGGACTCCGTGGTGATGCTGCACCTGGCCACCAAGGCCTTCTGGCCGGGCAAGGTGCCGTTCCCCGTGCTGCACGTGGACACCGGCCACAACTTCCCCGAGGTCATCGACTTCCGCGACCGCACCGTGGAGCGACTGGGCCTGAAGCTGGTGGTGGGCTCCGTGCAGGAGTTCATCGACCGCGGCGAGCTCGCCGAGCGTGCCGACGGCACCCGCAACCCGCTGCAGACCGTTCCGCTCCTTGACGCGATCCAGCAGAACAAGTTCGACGCCGTGTTCGGCGGCGGCCGCCGTGACGAGGACAAGGCCCGCGCCAAGGAGCGCATCCTGAGCCTGCGGGACGAGTTCGGCCAGTGGGATCCGCGCAACCAGCGCCCCGAACTGTGGAACCTCTACAACGGCCGCCACACCGTGGGCCAGCACGTCCGCGCGTTCCCCATCAGCAACTGGACCGAGCTGGACATCTGGCGCTACATCGAGCGCGAGAACATCGAGCTGCCTGGCCTGTACTACGCCCACGAGCGCGAGGTCTTTGCCCGCGACGGCATGTGGCGCGCGGTGGGCGAAGTGTCCCAGCCCCGCGAAGGCGAGCAGGTCATCACCAAGACCGTCCGCTACCGGACCGTGGGGGACATGTCCTGCACCGGCGCCGTCGAGTCCAACGCATATACCGTGTCCGACGTCGTGGTGGAAGTCGCCGCGTCCACCCTGACCGAACGTGGCGCCACCCGTGCAGATGACCGCATCTCCGAGGCCGCCATGGAAGACCGCAAGAAGGACGGGTACTTCTAATGACCACCGAAGCAGTTCTCCCGGCAGACCTGGAAACGGCCCTGCCCACCACGCTCTTCCGGTTTGCCACGGCAGGATCGGTCGACGACGGCAAGTCCACCTTGGTGGGCCGCCTCCTCCACGATTCCAAGGCCATCCTGGCTGACCAGCTCGACGCCGTTGCCCGCACCTCCGCGGACCGCGGCTTCGGCGGGGAAAAGGGCGGCATCGACCTGGCCCTGCTGACCGACGGCCTCCGCGCCGAGCGCGAACAGGGCATCACCATCGACGTGGCCTACCGCTACTTCGCCACCGACCAGCGCAGCTTCATCCTGGCTGACTGCCCCGGGCACGTGCAGTACACCAAAAACACGGTGACCGGCGCGTCCACTGCGGATGCCGTCGTCGTCCTCATTGACGCCCGCAAGGGTGTCCTGGAGCAGACCCGCCGGCACCTGTCCGTGCTGCAGCTGCTGCGCGTGGCGCACGTGATCGTGGCCGTGAACAAGATCGACCTGGTGGACTTCAGCGAGTCCGTGTTCCGGGACATTGAAGCCGACGTGCAGCAGGTGGGCCGCGAGCTGGGCCTCGGCTCGGACGGAATCTCCGACCTGCTGGTCATCCCGGTGTCCGCCCTCGACGGCGACAACGTGGTGGAGCGCTCCGAGCGCACGCCCTGGTACACCGGCCCCGCGCTGCTCGAGGTCCTCGAGACCCTCCCGGCAGCTGACGAACTGGAAAGCCACCTGGAAAGCTTCCGCTTCCCGGTGCAGCTGGTCATCCGGCCGCAGGGAGCCCTGGCTCCCGACGCCGTCGCCGCCGGCCTGGACGTGGAAGCCTACCGCGACTACCGCGCGTACGCCGGCCAGATCACCGAAGGCTCCGTGAAGGTGGGGGACCAGGTGTCCGTGCTGACACCGGGCCAGTCGCCGCGGACCACCACAGTGGTGGGCATCGACTTCGCCGGTGCCTCCCTGGAGGAGGCCGCCGCGCCGCAGTCCGTGGCCATCCGGCTGGCAGACGAGTTCGACGTCGCCCGCGGTGACACCATCGCCGCCGCCGGCACCGTCCGCGAGGCCTCCGCCGACCTCTACGCCGCCCTGTGCTGGCTGTCCCCGAAGCCGCTGCGCGAAGGCCAGAAGGTGCTGGTCAAGCACGGCACCCGCACGGTGCAGGCCATGGTCCGCAGCGTCTCCGGCAAGCTGGACCTGGCCACCTTCAAGCTCGAGGGTGCCTCAAACCTGGAGCTGAACGACATCGGCCACGCCCAGCTCCGGCTCGCCGCCCCGCTGCCGCTGGAGAACTACCTGCACCACCGCCGTACGGGCGCGTTCCTGGTCATCGATCCGCTGGACGGCAACACGCTGGCCGCAGGCCTGGTCAAGGACCACCCGGGCGACCACGAGGACGAGCGCTACAGCATCTAGTTCTTCCCCGAAATCGCCGGACCAGTGCGAGGGTCGCCGTATCGCTACGGCTACCACGCACCGTTCCGGCGATTTCGTGCTTCCCGGGCTACTGGCTTTCCAGGATCGTCTTGAGCTTCCGCAGGTCCTTCCGGTTCTCGCGGCGCATCATCGGTGCCATGACCAGCCCGGCCAGCCGTGAGAAACCTGATGGGCGGCCGCTGTTGCCAAGGGTCATCCGGGTCCCGCCGTCGTCGTCCGTCCACGTGTAGGTGGTCTGCATGGGGAACGGGCCCTGGGCGGTGCGCATCACCAGCTTCCTGCCCGGGACGTACTCCACGAACTCGTAGGTGTAGTTCAGCTCCCGGCCCAGGAACCTGGCAGTGAAAGCTGCCTTGGAGCCCACACCAAGGGGACCGTCAGTGAGCCGCTGCGACTTGTGGATGTTGACGTACCACTGGGGCGCGTTGTCCGGGTTGGCCACGTAGTCCGCCACCTGGGTGCGTGGCCGGTTGATGACAACCTCGGTCTGGACGTTCACCACGGTGGCTTCTCCTCTGTAGAGTGCGGGGATACCTACGTTAGTCCTCGGCAACGCAGCGGGAGGCGAAGCATGGAGACCATCAGCCCCAAGCTCCTGAACTGGGCGTCCATCCTGGATGACAAGACCCGCGAGCAGGCGGTAACGACCGCGCGCCTGCCGTTCATCTACCCGCACCTGGCGCTGCTGCCGGACGCACACCTGGGCAAGGGCGCCACCGTGGGCTCGGTCATCCCCACACTGCGGGCCATCATTCCGGCTGCAGTGGGCGTGGACATCGGCTGCGGCATGATTGCGGTCCGCACCCAGTACTCGGTGAAGGACCTGCCGAAGGACCGGAAACGCCTCCGCGAGGACATCGAGCGGGTCATCCCGTTGTCAGCAGGCCACAATAACCGGCAGGTCCTGCCCACCGCGGAGCCGCGGATCGCCGAGCTGAAACAACGGGCCGCGAAGGCCGGCTTCAACCCGGGGCAGTACGTTGCCAAGTGGGAGCTGCAGCTGGGGTCCCTGGGCTCGGGGAACCACTTCATCGAGGTCTCCGCAGATGAGGACGACGGCGTGTGGCTCTTTCTGCATTCAGGCTCGCGGGGCATCGGCAACAGGATCGCCCAGCACCACATCGGCGTCGCCCAACACGTCAGCCGGAAGAACCAGGTCTACCTTCCTGACCCGGACCTCGCGTACCTGGACGAGGATACCCCGCAGTTCGAGCGGTACATCGCCGAGCTGCGCTGGGCCCAGCACTTCGCCCTGCTGAACCGGGAGGAGATGATGGACCGCGTGGCCGCCCAGTTCAGCCGCTGGGTGGGAGGGCAGGTGCGTGAACGCGAGCGGATCAACTGCCACCACAACTTCACGGAGCAGGAGACGCATTACGGGAAAACGGTGTGGGTGTCCCGGAAGGGGGCCATCAAGGCCGGCCCCGGCGATCCCGGACTGATCCCGGGGTCCATGGGAACGGCGTCGTACGTGGTGGAGGGCCGAGGCAACCAGGCGTCGCTGAACTCCTCGCCGCACGGCGCGGGGCGTGAATACTCCCGGAATGCTGCCCGGAAGACGTTCACGCTGGAGGAACTGAAACGGGCCATGCGGGGAATCGAGTTCCGCGCCTCGGAAGCCTTCATTGATGAAATCCCGGCTGCCTACAAGCCGATCGACCAGGTCATGCAGGACGCCGCGGACCTGGTAACGGTGCGGCACAAGCTGCGGCAGCTGGTCAACGTCAAAGGCAACTGATTCCTGAAAACCACGCAGTACCGCAACTGAATATGACGCTGGATGAACGTGCGTGACCCCCCGTTTCCGCTTCATTGAACGGGTTTGGGCCACTCCCTATGGTGAAACAATGACTAGTTCCAAGCCCGGGATGACCCGCATCGTGGCAGGCGAAAGCGCGGTCCCCACGCGCAGGCGCGCCGTCGAGGCTGCCTTGGCCATCGGGCTGGTCCTGCTGATCGCCCTTGGCGCCATCGTGGCCTCGAACATTTCCCGCAACACCGAGGCCCAGGCGGCCGAACCCACCCCCGCCACGGAACTGAAGCTGGGCTACTTCGGCAACATCACCCACGCCCCGGCACTTGTGGGCGTCAAAAAAGGGTTCCTTGCCGATGCCCTGGGCAGCACCAGGCTCAGCACCGAAACCTTCAACGCCGGACCGGCCGCCATCGAAGCCCTGAACGCCGGCGCCATCGACGCCGCCTACATCGGCCCCAACCCGGCCATCAACTCGTTCGCCAAGAGCCAAGGCCAGTCCGTGCGCGTGATTGCCGGAGCCGCGGCCGGCGGTGCGCAGCTGGTGGTGAAGCCGGAGATCAACTCGGCGGCAGACCTGAAGGGGAAGACCCTCGCGTCGCCGCAGCTTGGCGGCACCCAGGATGTGGCCCTCCGCTCCTGGCTTGCCAAACAGGGCTACAAGACCAACGTGGACGGCAGCGGGGACGTGGCCATCAACCCCACGGACAACGCGCAGACCCTGAAGCTGTTCCAGGACGGAAAGCTCGACGGCGCGTGGTTGCCTGAGCCGTGGGCGTCACGCCTGGTGCTCCAAGCCGGCGCCAAGGTGCTGGTGGACGAAAAGGACCTTTGGGATGGAACCGGCACCGGCAAGCCCGGCGAGTTCCCCACCACCATCCTGATCGTGAACCAGAAGTTCGCATCCGACCACCCGGACACCGTCAGGGCCCTGCTCAAAGGCAACGCCGAATCGGTGGCCTGGCTGAATTCGGCGCCGGCAGACCAGAAGGCGGAGCTCATCAACTCCGCCCTGCAGGAAGCCGCCGGGGCAGAGCTGCCGGGCGACGTCCTCACCCGGTCCCTGGCGAACATCACGTTCACCCTCAACCCCCTGGCCGGCAGCTACCCCAAGCTCCTCCAGGACGGCGTCGACGCGGGCACCACCAAGAAGGCCGACATCAACGGCCTCTTCGACCTCCAGGCCCTCAACCAGGTCACCGGCGGCACCCACAAGATTTCTGCGGCCGGCCTCGGCCAGGACTGACCCACCCCACTACCTAAGGACGGCACCATGCCAGTCGTACTGGAACACCTGGGCAAGCGCTTCGGCGACGGCGCCCCGGTACTGGACGACGTCAACGCCAACATCAGGCAGGGCGAGTTCGTTGCCCTCCTCGGTGCCTCCGGCTGCGGCAAATCCACCCTCCTGAACATCATCGCGGGACTTGAAGCGCCGACGTCGGGCGCCCTGGAAGTGCCCAGCGACGGCGCCGCCTTCATGTTCCAGGACGCCGCCCTCTTCCCGTGGCTGACTGCCCGGGAGAACATCGAACTTGCGCTAAAGCTGCGCGGGGTGGGCAAGGCCGAACGCCGCACCAAGGCGCAGGAACTCCTGGAACTGGTCCACCTGGGCACAGCGGGGGACAAGCGCCCGCACGAGCTCTCCGGCGGCATGCGGCAGCGCGTCTCGCTGGCCCGGTCGCTGGCCCAGGACCGGCAGCTGCTGCTTATGGACGAGCCGTTTGCCGCGCTGGACGCCATCACCCGCGACCTGCTGCACGATGAGCTGGAGCGCATCTGGAAGGAAACCGGGCGGACCATCGTGTTCGTCACCCACAACGTCCGCGAGGCCGTCCGGCTGGGCCAGCGCGTCCTGCTGCTGTCCTCCCGCCCCGGCCGCGTGGTCCAGGAATGGGCCGTCACCGAGGAACACCGAACCGATGCCGGGCTCGCCGGCCAGCTGACCGGGGTCATCACCGCCCGGCTGCGGGAGGAGATTCGCCGCCATGCCAAGTAACCCCACCCCTCTCGCTGAAGCACCGTCCGAGCCCGAGACCCGGCACGTCCATGCCGCTTTGACCCGGACGTCCACCGGTCATGAGGACCTCCGGGAACTTGAATCCGGCCTGGACTCGCTGCAGTCCGACGCCGACCGCAAACACCGCATCGAATGGAGCCGCATCCTGCTGCCCGTGGCCGCGCTGGTGGTCCTGGTGCTCGTGTGGCAGTTCTATGTGTCCCTGGGCGTCAAACGGCGCGACCTGGTTCCCGGGCCGCTGGACGTGGTGACCCAGATGGGGGTGCTGTGGAGTGACGGCAAGCTCCAGGAGTCGGTGTGGACATCACTGCAGCGCGGGCTGGTGGGCTTCCTGATTTCGGTGGCCATCGCCACACCGGTAGGGCTGCTGCTGGCACAGGTGGCACCGCTGCGCCGCGCCTTCGGGCCCCTGATTTCAGGCCTGCAGGTCCTGCCCTCGGTTGCCTGGGTTCCGGCCGCGATCATCTGGTTCGGCCTCACCGATGCCACTGTGTATTTTGTGGTGTTCATGGGTGCCATCCCGTCCATCATCAATGGGCTCATCTCCGGCGTGGACCAGATCCCGCCGCAGTACCGGCGCGTGGGCACAGTCCTGGGCGCGTCCCGGCTGCAGATGGCCCTGCAGGTAATCCTCCCCGCCGCGCTGCCCGGCTACCTGGGCGGACTCAAGCAGGGCTGGGCCTTCTCCTGGCGCTCACTCATGGCCGCGGAAATCATCGCCGTGGGCGGCACCATCGGCTTCGGCCTGGGATCCCTCTTGGACCAGGGCCGGGACCTGTCCGACATGACCATTGTCATGGCTGCCATCCTGCTGATCCTCGCCGTCGGCATCCTGATCGAGCTGCTGGTCTTCGGCCCCATCGAGAAGCGCCTCCTGCGCCGCCGCGGCCTCCTGGCCGGCAGCACACGCTGACCCACCCCATTCCTCAAGGCACCTTAGGAGCCCGACGGCGAGTCCCGCCGTCGGGCTCTTCGCTTTCCTGCTTCGACGGAACCGGGGCACTTTGACACGGACACGCCGGGGTTTCCGACCAGTTCGACGCCGGGACGCCCCAAAGTGCCCCACGACCGCGGCAGCTGCGGAGGCAAGCCGTGGCAGACTGGCGCCATGACCGCCAGCTTTATGTGCCGCACCGAATCCCAGCTTCCGGCGGAGCGGCTCTTCGACCTGGCGCGCAGCATCGACGTGCACGTGGAATCCCAGCGGACGTCGGGGGAGCGGGCGGTGTCAGGCGTGACAAGCGGGCTCATCGGGGAAGGCCAAGAGGTGACATGGCGGGCCCGGCACTTCGGCATTCCGCTCACCATGACCAGCCGGATCACCCGCCTGGACTTCCCCCGCAGCTTTACTGACGAACAGGTCAGGGGCCCCTTCAAGGCTTTCCGGCACGTCCATGAATTCGAGCCCACAGCCGCCGGGAGCATCATGATTGACCGGGTGGAGTTCACCGCGCCGCTGGGTCTGGTGGGCCGCGCCGTCGAACGGCTGTTCCTGGCGCGGTACCTGGAGCGGCTCATCGCCAGCCGGGGCCGTTTCCTCGCGGGCGGCGCAGATCGCCGGATCATCTAACATCTAGGGCTACCCGAAGGGCGGCGGCCCAAGGATCTCGATCCCGCCGTGGGCCTCGCCGGATGCCCTAATCCGGCCGAAGTCCACCAGGCCTGAACCGTTCGGGGCATCAGAACCGGACAGTGGTTCGCTGGCTCCATCGTAGAAGGACTGGGCGCTGCCAGGCGTCTGCAGGCACAGGATCCGCGTGCCCTCCTGCAGCACCTTGAAGGCGTGCGGAAGGCCGCGGGGTGCCATGGCCAGGCCGCCGGCGGCAATCCGGTGCTCGGTGCCGTCCAGGTTCACCAGGATCTCGCCGGCCAAAACGTAGAGGGTTTCATCCGAGTCCGGGTGAGTGTGGAGCGGGGTGACCTTGTTGAGGGCCATCTCGTCCTCGAAGAGCAGGAACGCGCCGGCCGTCTCCTCCTGCCTGGCCTTCCAGGTGTGCACGCCGCCGCCGTAGAACCAGCGTCGTGGTCCTTCGCCGGGCTGGCGGACCAAAGATGCTGACACATTTTTCGTTTCCATGCTGCTCGCCTCGATGCCCTGGGAAACTTTATGGGACGAATGTCCCATAACAAGACTGATGTACCATGAAGAGCGTGTCAAGACCCTATGCGGACAGTGGACGAACCGGCCAGAAGCGCCGCACCATGGATGCGCTCGTCGCGGCGGCCAGGGCCCTTGTTGCCGCCGGCAGGGCGCCTACGGTGGACCAGGCTGCAGAGGCGGCAGGGGTAGCGCGGAGTACCGCCTACCGCTATTTCCCCGGCCAAAGGGAATTGCTCGCCGCGGCGCACCCCGAGACCGCGCGGGCCTCGATGCTGCCGGACGCTCCGCCCCTTGACGCGGCCGAACGGCTAAATGCCGTGGTGGTGGAGTTCACCCGCATGATCCTGGAAACCGAGGCACAGCAGCGGACCATGCTGCGCTTGTCGCTTGAGTCCACGGACGGCCCGGACCGGAGCCTGCCCCTGCGCCAGGGGCGCGCTATCGGCTGGCTGACCGAAGCGCTGATGCCGCTGCAGGGGGAACTGAGCGATGAGCAGATCCACAAACTGGTGCTGGCCATCCGCAGTGCCATCGGCATTGAAGCCCTGGTCTGGCTCACGGACGTGGGCGGGCTGGACCGGGAGGAGGCCATCGAATCAATGCGGTGGACCGCGGCCGCGTTGCTGGCCAAGGCGCAGACGGAGGGTCTGTGGCGTTGACCGTCCGGAAGCCTTTGTGACGCAGCGTTACCTTACGTGAACTGGTGTTGCTCGGCCTTTGTAGCCCATTGTGACGCGGCCCTACCGTTGATTCATGGCAATTCAGGATATTTACCCCACGGCGCTGCGGCTGCTCGGTCGCCCCGTGCTGGTGGTGGGCGGCGGCCCCGTTGCCGCGCGCCGCGCCAAGGGGCTGCTCGACGCCGGTGCCGTGGTCACCGTCGTGGCTCCGGTTGCCTCGCCTGCGCTCCAGGAGATGGCCGATGCCGGCCTGCTCACCTGGGCAGCGCGGCCCTACGTTTCCAGCGATGTCGACGGCGTGTGGTTCGTCCAGACCGCCACCGGCGATTCCGCCGTGGACGCCCAGGTATCGGCCGACGCCGAGGCGCAGCGCGTTTGGTGCGTCAACGCCTCCAACCATGAAGCTTCTGCCGCATGGACCCCCGCCGTCGCCGAGGTGGACGACGTCAAGATCGCCATCAATGCCGGGGGAGACCCGCGCCGCGCCATGGCCGTCCGGGACGCAGTGGCCACCGCCCTCGAAACCGGTGACCTTCCATTGCGCCGGCGCCGCGCCCACGCCGGGAGTGTCGCGTTGGTCGGCGGCGGTCCCGGGGACACCGGCCTCATCACCGTCCGCGGCCGCAGGCTCCTGGGCCAGGCCGACGTCGTCGTGGCGGACCGCCTCGGCCCGCGCGGACTCCTGAACGAACTCGCCCCGGACGTCCGGATCATCGAAGTCGGCAAGACCCCCGGCCACCACCCGGTCCCGCAGTCGGAGATCAACCGGATCCTCGTCGAGGAAGCCCTGAAAGGCCACCGTGTGGTCCGGCTCAAGGGCGGCGACCCCTACGTGCTGGGCCGCGGCGGCGAGGAAGCAGAATACTGCCGCCAGCACGGGGTCGAGGTTGAAGTGGTTTCCGGCGTCACCTCCGCCATCTCCGTCCCCGCAGCAGCCGGAATCCCCGTCACCCACCGCGGCCTGGCCAAAGGCTTCAGCGTGGTCACCGGCCACGAGGAACTCTCCGAGGTTCCCGCCCGCCCGGACCACACGATCGTCCTGCTCATGGGAGTGGGCCAGTTGCGCGAATCCGCGTCCGCGCTGGGCGAAGCCGGCCTGCCGCGGGACACCCCTGTTGGTATCGTGGAAAACGGCTATTTGCCGGACCAGCGCGTCACGATTGGCACGCTCGGTTCCATCGCCGACCAGGCCCAGGCGGCCGGCGTCGCAAATCCTGCCGTGATTGTCATCGGTGACGTGGTGCGCGTGAGCCCGTTCGCGCCGTCGCACTTCAAAACCGCTGACTACAGCACCACCACCCCGAACAGCCCCCGCAAGACCGTCCTCACCACCTGAAACCCATCGATTGCTCCGTAACTGCCGTTATGAGCGTTGAAAACGGCAAGTACTCAGCAATCGATGCAGAAGAAAAGGAACACAGCCGTGTCATCCAGCACTCCCGTAGGAACAGCTGCGCGTCCGCTGCGCGTCGCCGTCGTGGGCTCCGGCCCGGCCGGCGTCTACGCCGCGGACATCCTCACCAAGAGCGAAGCCGTCAAGAGCGGCGAGCTGACCGTCAGCATCGACCTCTTTGACCGCTACCCGGCACCCTACGGCCTGATCCGCTACGGCGTGGCCCCGGACCACCCCCGCATCAAGGGCATCGTGAACGCCCTGCACAAGGTGCTGGACCGCGGCGACATCCGATTCTTCGGCAACGTGGACTACGGCACGGACCTCACCATCGAGGACCTCCGCACGCACTACGACGCCGTCATCTTCGCCACCGGCGCCATCAAGGACGCGGACCTGAACATCCCCGGCATCGAGCTGGAAGGCTCGTTCGGCGGCGCCGACTTCGTCTCGTGGTACGACGGCCACCCCGACGTCCCGCGCGAATGGCCGCTGGAGGCCAAGGAAATCGCCGTGATCGGCAACGGCAACGTGGCCCTGGACGTGGCCCGCGTGCTGTCCAAGCACGCCGATGACCTCCTCACCACCGAGATCCCGGACAACGTCTACGCCGGCCTGAAGGCCTCGCCCGTCACCGATGTGCACGTCTTTGGCCGCCGCGGCCCCGCCCAGGTGAAGTTCACCCCGCTGGAGCTGCGCGAGCTGTCCCACTCCAAGGACGTGGACATCATCCTGTACCCGGAGGACTTCGAGTTCGACGAGGAATCGGACCGCCAGATCCAGTCGAACAACCAGACCAAGACCATGGTGGGCACCCTTACCAACTGGATCGCCGAGCAGCCCGAGGACCTCTCCGAGCTCAAGGCTTCCCGCCGCCTGCACCTGCACTTCCTGCACAGCCCGGTGGAGATCTATGACGACGCCGAGACGCCGGGCAAGGTTGCCGGCATGCGGTTTGAGCGCACTGAGCTGGATGGCACCGGCAACGCCCGCGGCACCGGAGAGTACGTGGACTACCCGGTCCAGGCCGTGTACCGCGCCATTGGCTACTTTGGTTCCGCCCTCCCGGACGTGGAGTTCGACCACAAGAAGGGCGTCGTGACCAACGACGGCGGGCGCGTCCTGGATGCCGACGGCCAGCATGTGCCGGGCATCTACGCCACGGGCTGGATCAAGCGCGGACCGGTCGGCCTCATCGGGCACACCAAGGGTGACGCCCTGGAGACCGTTACCTACCTCTTGGAAGACCGCGAAAACCTTCCCGTCGCTTCGGCACCCCAGGAGGACGCCGTCGTCGAGCTCCTCGATGCCCGCGGCGTGAAGTTCACCAGCTGGGAAGGCTGGCTGGCCCTGGACGCGCACGAACTTGCGCTCGGCGCGGCAGCCACCGAGGCGGGCGGCTCGCACGGCGTCGAGGTCAAGCGCGAACGCGTCAAGGTGGTGCCGCGCGAGGACATGGTGGACATCTCCCGCGACGGCGTGGCCGCGCAGGTCTAACCGGCGCCTCTAGACAAACGCAGGAACCGCGGGGCCATTGGTCCCGCGGTTCCTGCGTTAAAGTGGCTTAACCCGGCCGTGCTATCTAGGGCTTCTGTTTGCCGGCGCCGCCAACGGCCATCAGCTCCAGGCGCCGCAGGGTCTCCCGGTTCCGCGCCGAAATCAGCGGATCCCGCAGGACCTTCGGCATCAGCTTGCCGGGCCCGCGGATGGCGTCCTCGGCGATGGTCACCAGGCACTGGTCGCCGCGGTCCTCCACGGTGATCTCCACCTTCGCCTCACCCATCGGCCAGCCCCGCGCCACGAGCTCCAGCGAGCGGCCCGGCTCGACCGCGGTGACGCGTGTGCTGTCGTCGATCACCAGCGGCCAGGCGCCCACGGAGTGGTGCAGCCGGGCCCCCTGCCGCGGCCATTCTGCGTCCACGTCCCTGATCCGGGATGCGCCCACCACCCAGCCGGAATAGAGCCAGCCGTCGGCGATGACCCGCCAGACGTCGGCCGCGGGGGAGGTGAACAGCTGCGAGACGGTGGACATGGAGTTCCTTCCGGTTCCGGTGGTGGTTTCCTGGCGTGTGGTGCCGGGTTCTGCTGGGCGTCCGGCGTCAACAGAACGTACGACGGCGGGAGGTGCCGGCCGCCGTGCGGCCCGGTAGGACGGCTTCCGGAGGCGCCGGGCCCAGCCGTAGGTGCGGGCCCCGGGCGGCTGGTTCCCCAGGGGGTCGAAACGCAGCGGGATGTCCCCTGGGTCAGTGCCGGCACGCAGCCGAAGTTCCCCGCACTCCCGCCAGTGCCCGCCCGGTTTGGCCCAGTACAGTCCCAGTTCCCATTCACCGGACGCAAGGGAACCCGGGGGAAGGTTCCGCGTCCGCAAACCCAGCAGCACCGGGCCCCGCCGGCCGCGGTACGGCATCAGGGTGGTCAGGGTGGCTCCGGCGACATCCAGCCGCGGCATCAGCAGGAACCGGCCGGGCAGTCGCCAGCCGGTGGAGGCGAACAGGACATCGGCGGGGTTGGCGCCAAGGCCCGGATCAGGGCCGCTCCCGGGGGTGGCCTGGCCCGAAGGCGACATCCGGAGGGCCAGGCCCAGGATGTCCGGCAGCGCCTGCGGCAGCCCGACGGACCGCGAAAACCGCGCCACCACCTGGTCAGTGCCGGGGGAATCGAGCCAGTCGATCCCGCTGGGGCCGGCCGGGTTGCCGGTCCTGGTGAGCTCTCCAGCCAGGCCCAGGCCGCGGGGATGGATGGGCCGGTCCGGGCGTGCCAGTTTCAGGAGCCGGAAGAGGGCGGCGAAAGCCTGCCCGGCACTCCCGGTGACGGCGGAACCAACGCGCAGTTGCTGGGTCATGCTTCCTTCCTACCCCGGAAAGGCGGCTCTACATGCGACCGAACCGCGAACGGACAAGTGCGAAAATCCCATAGGCGATGAATCCCGCCCCGATCGCCACCAGCAGGGCGGGCCCGAACGGGTGGTCCTGCAGGGCCTTGAGGCTGCCGTCCAGGCCGGTGGACTCGTCCGGTTTGTGTTTGGCGGCGGCGATGACGAACAGCAGGCCGGTGAGTACCAGGGCCACACCCTTGGCGATATGGCCGGCGATGCCCAGCCCGTCGATCAGCCTTCCGCGCCTCCGGCCGTCGAAGTGAAAAAGCTCCTCCTTGAACCCCAGGCGCAACCCCTTGACCACAAAGTAAATGCCGATTCCCACGATGATCAGGCCCAGCGCCACCAGGGCCCACAACCCCGGCGGCGTAGCCATCAGCGAGGCGCTGAAGTCGCGGGTGCTTTTACTGGAGTCCCCGCGGAGCCCCACGGCAAAGCCGGCGAAGCTGACGCCCACGCTGCTGTAGGCGACGGCCAGGAAGCCCGAGGAAATCAGCTTGGAGATCCGTTCCTTGCGGGGAGCGCGCCGCATGCGCAGAGTTGCCTCGCTTGCTTGCCACAGCCCCAGGCCAAAGCAGGCCAGGGTGCAGGCCCACATCACGGCCGGCCCCCAGGCATTGGCAGCCAGCTGCTCGATCGCACCGGTAGGTTCCGCTTCTCCAGGCTGGCCGAACGCGACAGCGATGGCGATGGCCCCGATGATCACGTGGAGCAGGGCCATGACGGCGAACCCGCTGCGGGCCAGGACGTCCAGGGCCTTGTGGTTGGACGCCTCCTCGACAACGTCCGCTGCCTGGCTGAGGGTGGAATCGCCGTCGGACATGGTTCAGCCGTTCATGGGCCCTTCGGCCCGCAACTTCTCGGCGCCCGGCCCCTCCACGTGCACGGTGCAGCGAACCACCAGCTGGCCGGGGGCGTTGTCCAGCTCAACCAGGGAATCGTCCGCGCTGAGGACGGTGAACACCTCGGAACCCGTTACAGCCTCCACGCCCTTGGCCTTCGCGGTTTCCCGCGCATTCCTGAGCGCATCGCGCTGCAGGCCGTCCACGTAGCCGCCATCACTTTCACGGGCGGGGTCCCCGAAGGCCCAGCCGAACAATGTTCCTGTGTTTCCCATGGCGACGATATTACGCGGTTGCCCGGGCCCGGGGGCGGGCTTTCGTAATATTAGTAAGTGTGCTTACCATGGGCGCACCATACCTCGATGGGACAAGGCAAGTGAAGTCCGCGGCACAGCGGCAAACCGGAACCAGTTCACAACGTTAGGAATGCACATCATGGCAGGAAATCTCATTGCCCGTTCAGTTCACGACCTGACGGCGGCAGCATGGTTCGGCGGATCCCTGATGGGCGCCATCGGGCTCAACGGCGCAACCGCCCAGGCCAAGGACCCCGCCGAGCGCACCCGTCTTTCCAGCGCAGGCTGGATGAAGTGGGCACCATTCCAGACAGCGGCCTTCGCCTCCCACCTGGTGGCCGACCTCGCCATCGCCTGGGAGAACAAGGGCCGCATCGCCAAGCAGGAGGGCGTGGCCCGCGACACCGTCATCAAGACGGCCGTCACTGTGGTGGGCGCCGCGGTGACCCTGTACTCGGGCATCCTGGGCAAGAAGGTGGACAAGCTCGCCGGTGAAGGCGCCGAAGGTGCCACGGAGCCGCACGGCGCAGCCTCGGACGAGCTGAAAACGGCCCAGCAGCAGCTCAAGCTCCTGCAGTGGGCCATCCCCGGCTTCGCGGCCCTGGTGATCATCCTCGGTGCCAAGCACGGCGAGATGCAGCGTCCTAAGAACGTCTTTGCGGGCCTGCGCGGCGAGTAGCAGCCACAGCAAGTACAGAGCGGACGACGGCGGCCCGGCACATAAGTGCCGGGCCGCTGCTTTGTCTGCTGCTGGGGTCCTTGCTACACCGGCTGGGTATTGGGCGGCGGCAGGTCCGGATTCATGTCCTTCAGGTTCGGGTCTTCCGCCGTCCACACCTGGATAATCGCCCAGGCTACAGCCGCCAGCGGGACGGACAGGACGGCACCGACGATCCCGGCCAGGATGGTGCCGGCGGTCAGGGCCATGAGGATCACCAGGGCGTGGAGCTGGAGCGACTTGCCCATGACGACCGGCTGCAGGAGGTCGCCCTCCAGCTGGTTCACCGCGACGACGACGGCCACCACGATAAGTGCCACCACCGGTCCGTTCGCAACAAGCGCCACCAGGGCGGCAAGGATGCCGGCGATGGTTGCGCCCACGAGCGGGATGAAGGCGGTGATGAAGACGATGATGGCCAGCGGAATGGCCAGCGGCACCTGCATGATCAGCAGGGCCGCGCCGATGGCCACGGTATCCACCAGGGCAACAATGGCGGTGCCCCGGACGTAGCCGCCCAGGACCTCAAGGGTGCGGCGTCCCGAGCGGCGCAGCTTGGCTTCGCGCTGGCCGGAGAAGGGGCGCAGGAAGAAGTCCCAGATCTTTGCGCCGTCCTTGAGGAAGAAGAACAGGATGACCACCATGAGGCTGGCCCCGGCAATGAACTCGGTCACCACGGACAGTCCGGTAACCGCGCCGGAGCGGACCTGGCTGCTCGTGGCGAACTGCACCACCGCCTCCCGTGCCTGGTTGAGCTGCTCCTGTTCGATGGGGATTGGTCCCGTCAGCAGGAACCGCTCCAGCTCGTCGAGGCCGGAGGAGGCCTGCGCTGCCAGTTCGCTCCACTGGTTCCGCACCGAGAAGTAGATGACAGTGGACACGCCGGCCAGAATCACCAGCAGCGCCACGAAGGCCATCCCGGTGGCCAGGCCGCCCGGTATCCCGCGGCGGCGGAGCATGTTCACGAACGGTCCGATTGCTGCCGCCAGGATCAGGGCGATCAGGGCGGGGATCACCAGGAGCTTGATCTGCATCAGTGCGAAGACGGAGACGGCCACCACCAGCACCACCAGCAGGATCTGTGCCGCGCGGGTGCCCACTCTGCCCAGCCCGTCGGACCACAGTGCGTTCGGCGTCCTGGACCCCTGCGGTTTACTGACCGGGCCGAGGCGCTGCCCTTGGCGGGGTGCGCCGCCGGGCTGCCCGGCGTCAGCGGCTGCACCGTCAGAGCGCATCCCACTGGTCTGCACTTCGCCGGCCCGCGCAGCCCCGGGGGACTCGTTGTCCAGTTCCTGGTCATTGAGGCGTGTTGATCGCGCCATGGGGACTCCTCATCGTCCGGAGGGTGCCCTGCGCCGCGGGGTGCAGCGCAGGCCAGAACATCCTTCGTCAGATGGTAAGCCTACTGATGGTTAGGGTCGGGTAGAAACCCTGCGCGAAAAAGTTCACCGCCAGGGGTGCGGGTGGAGGCTACTCCGCCAGCCACTCCGCGCAGGAGTTCAGGTTCCGGTTCACCGTGGCCACGGCGGCGTCTTCGTCCCGCCGTTCGATCGCATCCAGGAGCGTCTCGTGGCCGTCCCGCGGAAGCCCGTTGAAGCCGGGCCGGCGCTGCTGCTTGAGGAGATCCTGGTGGAAAACTGTTCCGAAGCTGGCGTAGAGCTCGTGCAGCAGCGGGTTGCCGGACGCCCTCGCGATGCCCTCGTGGAAGTGCCAGTCGGCGTCCGCCCAGCCCTCGAAGTCACCCCTGTTCCAGGCCCGGTCCCGGCTGGTGAGGAGGGCACGCAGGGCGGTGACGTCCTGGTCCGTTGCATTCCGTGCCGCCAGCCGGGCAGCCTGCGTATCCAGGCCCAGCCGCACCTCCAGGATGTGCTGCTCGGTGTGGTCCCGGTACATCCGCTGCGCGGCACCGGACATCTCGCTGGTAGCGCGCACGTAGGTGCCGTCCCCGCGCCGGACCTCCAGCATGCCGCCGTGGGCAAGGGCCTTGACTGCTTCCCGGAGGGTTCCGCGGGAGACACCAAGCCGCGCCATGAGTTCGGGCTCGGAAGGGATGCGCTGGTTCAGGGCCCACTCGCCGGTGTGGACCATGTCCCGCAGTTTGGCCGTGACTTCGGCGGCGAGCGGCGGGCGGACTGACGGGCTCAGTGACACGGGGCTACTTCCTTCCATCCGCGGTGCGGGCCGGAACAGCGCCCTGGGCAGTGGCTGCGGTCTTGCCGGACATCGCACGGCCGGTAATCAGGTGGGATACCACGATCTGCACCAGCGCCAGTGCCAGCAGCAGGGCCAGCGGCAGGATCCAGCCGCCGGTGGCGCTGTGCAGCAGTCCCATGCCGAAGGGGCCAGCCGTGGCCAGCAGGTACCCCGAGGACTGGGCCAGCGTGGACAGCGCAGTGGTTTCGGACGTGCTGGTGCCGCTGCGGCTGATCATGACCATCACCAGCGGGAAGATGCCCAAACCAAAGCCCAGCAGGACGGCGGGGATGGCCGCCAGGCCCACGGGCAGGAACAGGAGCGCCAGGATGCCTACAGCCATGGTGATGCTCACCAGGTAGAACGCCGGGCGCAGCATCCCGGGGCGGGATCCGATGGCGATCAGCACCATGCCGGCCGGAACGGAGACCAGCTGCATGAGCCCGAACATCAGCCCACTGTCGGCGGCGCTCAGGCCCATGGTGGTGAGCATGTACGGGAACCAGCTCAGCAGGGCATAGGCGAGGAGGGCCTGCAGCGTGAAGATCGCGGTGAGGAGCTGGCCTTTGCGGGTCCGCAGCAGCGGCCAGGGGGAGACGTGGCCGGCGGTGCTCCGGACCGTGGTGCGGTGGGCGTGCAATGCCACGGGCAGGAAACCCAGGAAGGCCGCCACCGCGGCGATGCCCACGGCACCCACGGCGGCCGAAGGAGACCCCAGGGCCTGGGCCAGCGGCACCACCGCGACGGATGTCAGCGTGCCGCCGGTGGTCATGGTCACCGTGTAGACGGCGGTCATCAGCGAGGTGCGCGAGGCGAAGTGTTCGCGGATGAAGGACGGCATGGCCACGTTGCAGATCGCCAGGCCGGACATGCCCACCACGCTGCCGGCCACGAGCATGCCGGTGGCGGGGATGCCGCGCAGCAGGAGGCCGCCGGCCAGCAGGGCCAGGGACAGCAGGATGGCCTTCTCCACCCCCACCCTGCCGGTGAGCCATGAGGTGGCGGCGCCCGCCAGCGCGAAGCAGAGCGTCGGGATGGACGGAATGATGGCCGCCACCAGTGCCCCGTAACCCAGCACCGCCTGGAGGTCGTGCAGCAGGGCGGACGCCCCGGTGATGCCCGCCCGAAGATTGAGCCCGATCAGCACCAGGCCGATCACGCCGAACACGACGGCGGAGCGCGGCTTGGCGGCGGCCGTGCCGGTCGCAGGAGCGCTTGGGGCAGCCGCGGGTGCCTCGGCGGCCAGGGATGGGGAGGAGGGGGGAGTGGCGGGCATACCTTCCAGCCTAAAGGTTAGACGTTTGATGTTTGCTCTTTTGTGGCCAACCTCTCCCGGGTCCCGGCCGCTGCAATAGACTGCCAACGGACTGTCAGAGGGCCTGGCGCGGACCAGGTGGTGCGGAAGGACGGCTGTGGAGGCTTCCCGGGGACTGGAAATTGAGAAGAAGTACGACGTCGACGCCGGCGCCGCAGTGCCCGCACTGGAGCAGGCAGCCGGGGTGGCCCGGGCAGGCAAGCCGCATACCGACCTCCTGGAGGCGGTGTACTTCGACACGCCAAAGCATGCCCTCGCCGCCCGGCGCATCACACTGCGCCGCCGCACCGGCGGGAAGGACGCCGGCTGGCACCTGAAGCTGCCGCCACAAGCTGCCGCGGACGGGGACGGGCCGCAGCACCGCACGGAACTGCACGCACCCCTGGGCCGGCCCGACGTCGTCCCGGACACCCTGCTCACCCACCTGCACGCCTACCTCAGGGGTGCCCTCCCGGTGCCGGTGGTCCGTCTGGAAACCCGCCGCACCACCTATCCCCTGTACGGGGACGACGGCGTCCACCTCGCCGACCTCGCCGACGACCAGGTGACTGCCGAACGGCTCCAGGACAGGGACAAGGCGGCAGCCACCCGGCAGCAGTGGCGCGAGTGGGAACTGGAACTGGTCCACGGGGATCCCGGCCTCTTTGGGCCCGTGGAGGAACTGCTCGCCGCTGCCGGCGCCCGCCCGGCCGGCCACGCCTCCAAACTGGCCCGCGCACTGGGCGATGACAAAAAAGCCGGTAAGGCGGCCGCCGAGCCCGCCGCCGCCGGTGAAGAAGCCAGAGGTGGGGAAGCCGCAGGTGGGGAAGCCGACGGCGACGCCGCGGCCGGAAGCAGCCCGGCCCTGCTGGCCGGAAAGCGTGCGCCGGCAGCCGCCGTCGTCACCGTTTACGTGGGCGCGCAGATTGACCAGATTCTTGCCAGCGACGCCGCCGTCCGGGGCGAGGAACCCGAGGCAGTGCACGCAATGCGCTCGGCAGCGCGGCGGATCCGTTCGGTGCTGGGTGCCTACGGCAGGCTCTACCGGGCATCGCCGGTCCGCAAGCTGCGGAACGAGCTGAAGTGGTTGGGCCAGCTGCTGGGGCAGCCGCGTGACGCCGAAGTCCTGAGGGAACAGCTCCGCGGACAGCTGGCCGGTCTGCCGCCCGGGGATGGTATTGCGGAGGCAACAACCCGGCTGCAGGAGCGCACGGGCGCCGATTACGACGCCGCGTACCGGCTCCTGCAGGAAGCCTTGGGAACTGAGCGCTACTTCCGGCTTCTGGACAAGCTTGAGGACTTCCGCGACAGCCCGCCGGTGCGTGCCGAAGCGGTGACGCCCGGGCGGCGGGCGGCGGCGAAGGCGGTGGACAAGGCGGCCAAACGGCTGCGGCGCTCGCGCAAGGCGGTGAAGCGCGCGCGGCGCGGCAGGGAGCAGGAGCTGGCCCTCCACCGTGTCCGCAAGGACGCCAAGCGGCTGCGCCATGTGGCTGAATCGGCAGTGCTGGTGCGCGGCAAGCGGGCGGGCAAGGTGGCAAAGGCCGCCCGCAGGCAACAAAAGATCCTTGGCCGGTTCCAGGACGCCGCCGTGGCCCGCGACCTGCTGGCCGGCATCGCCGCGGACGGCACGGATGCGGCCACCGCGGGCATCTATGCGCAGCTGCTCAACCAGCAGGAAGAACGGATGCTGGCGGCCCAGGCCGACTTCCGGAAAGCGTGGAAGAAATCGCGCGACCTGTTGGGCCACGGCGTCATCTGACCGGCAGCTTATCCCGGCTACTTGCCCTGGCGCGCCGACAACCGCGCCACCGCCAGGGCGAGCCACAGCTGCACCCGGTCGGCGGTGACGGCGGGGTCGTACCCCGTGAGTTCGGTGATCTGGGCCAGCCGGTACCGAACGGTGTTGCGGTGCAGTGTGAGTTCCTCCGCCACGGCTGCCACCGAGCCGTTGTTGTTCAGATAGCTCTCCAGCGTGGCCATCAGCTCCGAGCCGTGCGCCGCATCGAAGGACCGCAGCGGGTTCAGTGACTCGTGCGCCATGTCCGCCAGCGGCACATCCTCGCTGGCCAGCAGCAGCGACGTCAGGCTGAGCCGCTCGGGTTCGTTGACCGGCAGGCCATGGCTCGCGGCGTCCCGGGCCTCAAAGTAGCTCCAGCGCAGGCCGTTCGGCTTGGTGTACGCCCCGCCGATGCCGATCGTGGCGTGGATGCCGGCTTCGGCGAGGTGGTCGCTGAGCTTCCGTGCCAGCGCCGGTGCCGTCCCGCCGTCGTCGTTGACCACCAGCACCAGGTCCTTGCCCACCACGGCGGCAACCGCCTTCTCCAGTTCCAGCGGCACCGAGGTGCTGCCCAGGGCCTTGCCGTGGGCGGCCGACACGGCCAGCAGCACCACGTTCTTGCGGGTGCTGTTCACGCCCACGCCGGCCAGTCGGCGCTGCGCCTCGCTGGTCTCCAGCGCCCCGTGGATCACGTCCTCCAGCACCTGGCCGCAGAGGGCACGCTGGGCCTGCCGCTGCTTGACCATGTTGTTCAACTCCACGCTGATCAGGTTCTGCGCGTAGCCGATGATGCCCGTGTCCTCGAACGGCTGGCGCACCCACAGCGTGCAGGCATCACGGCGTCCCGTGGGGACGGGATAGCTGGACCAGGTGTCCGCCGACGGGCTGGCGGTGCTGCTGTTGTACAGCTGCGCCGTGAACTGCGTGAGGGCAACGTCCGTGCGGAGCATGCCGCCCAGGTTCTTCAACAGTTCGCCCACCCCGCCGCCGGTCAGCAGTGCCCGCGCCAGGACCTGGTGGCCGGCGATCAGCCGTTCCAGCTTGGCGTAATGGTCCGCGGACTGCGCGTCGGCCACCAGCTTGGTGATGGCGATGAACGGGGTCTCGTACGGCACTTCCACCACGGGCAGGCCCCAGCGGTTGGCCTCCGCTAGCAGTGCCGGCGGCACCGCTTCATGCGAGAGGCCCACGCCGAATCCGATGCCCACCGCGCCGGCCCGCTGCACCTGGCGGACAAAACGGCGCTGCTCGGGGGCGGAGCGCAGGCGCAGGCCGGTGGTGAGGACCAGCTCCCCGCCGTTAAGGAACCGCTGCGGATCCTCCAGTTCCGTGACCGCCACCCAATTGATGTCCTGGTTCCACGTAGTCTCCGCCACGCCCGCTTTTGACAGCTTAAGGGACGACACGCCCACCAGGGCAGCAAGGGAAATGGCCATGAAGCAAGGATAAACGTGAGCTGGGCAACCGCACTAAACCTCTTTGGCAAGGGTGTGCAGGTGGCTATTCACCCGACTTGGGCGCTGGCATAGGCTCAAGGCAGTTCCATCCATCCGTCCTGGTCTCCGCCCGGCCGCCGATGGCCCTTACGAAAGAGGTTGCACACCGTGGTCCAAACCTTGCAGAACTTCATCAACGGGAAGTTCGTCACCCCCGCGGGCACCACCCTGCTGGACGTGGTCAACCCCACCAACGGCGACGTGGTGGCGCAGGCCCCCGTCTCCATGCAGGCGGACGTCGATGCCGCCATGGCGGCTGCCAAGGACGCCTTCAGGACCTGGAAGCATGTCACCCCGGGCCAGCGGCAGCTGATGCTGCTCAAGCTCGCAGACGCCATCGAGGCCAACAGTGACGAAATCGTCGACGCCCAGCACCGCAACACCGGCCAGGTCCGCTCCCTGATCGCCTCCGAGGAGGTTGCCGCCGGCGCCGACCAGCTGCGCTTCTTCGCCGGCGCCGCCCGCATCCTTGAAGGCAAGTCCGCGGGGGAATACTTCGAGGGCCACACCTCCTACGTCCGCCGCGAACCCATCGGCGTCGTGGCCCAGGTGGCCCCCTGGAACTACCCGTTCCTGATGGCCATCTGGAAGATCGGCCCCGCGCTCGCAGCCGGCAACACTGTGGTCCTCAAGCCGTCCGACACCACCCCCGAATCCACCCTGGTCCTGGCCCGCCTGGCCGGCGACATCTTCCCCGCCGGCGTCCTCAACGTGGTGCTCGGGACCGGCGAAACGGGCGCCATGATGGTGGAGCACAAGGTCCCCGGCCTGGTGTCCATTACCGGTTCGGTCCGCGCCGGCATCGCTGTTGCCTCCGGTGCCGCCAAGAGCCTCAAGCGTGCGCACCTGGAACTGGGCGGCAAGGCTCCGGCCATCGTGTTCAAGGATGCCGACATCAAGAAGAGCGCCGCGGCCATCGCCGAGTTCGCTTTCTTCAACGCCGGCCAGGACTGCACCGCCATCACCCGCGTGCTGGTGGAGGACTCCGTTCACGACGACGTTGTGGCCGCCATGGTGGAGCACACCCGGACCCTGCACACCGGCTCGCAGAACGACGAAGACAACTACTTCGGCCCGCTGAACAACGTGAACCACTTCAACGCCGTCACCTCCGTGGTGGAGAACCTGCCAGCCAACTGCCGGATCGAGACCGGCGGCCACCGGGCGGGGGAGAAGGGCTACTTCTTCGAGCCCACCATCATCACCGGAGCCAAGCAGACCGACGACGTGGTGCAGAAGGAGACCTTCGGCCCGGTCATCACGGTGCAGAAGTTCAGCACCGAAGAAGAAGCGGTGGCCATGGCCAACGACGTGGATTACGCCCTGGCGTCGAGCGTCTGGACCAGCAACCACGGCACGGCCATGCGGCTGAGCCGCGACCTGGACTTCGGCGCCGTCTGGATCAACACCCACATCCTGCTCACCGCCGAAATGCCGCACGGCGGCTTCAAGCAGTCCGGCTACGGCAAGGACCTCTCCATGTACGGCGTGGAGGACTACACGCGCATCAAGCACGTGATGAGTGCACTTGATGCATAACCCAGCCGCCTGATTTTCCCCACCGGCGCCCCTTTAGCAAAGAAAGAAACACCATGACCACCACCGCATCAGACATCACCTACCGCCTGGAGCAGAAGCGCAACGTCCAGGCCGACTTCCCGGGCCCCAAGTCCGTGGCACTGACCGAACGCCGCAAGTCCGTGGTGGCTGCCGGCGTCGCCTCCAGCGTCCCGGTCTACGTTGCAGACGCCGACGGCGGGATCATCCACGACGTCGACGGCAACTCCTTCATCGACCTCGGCTCCGGCATTGCCGTGACCAGCGTGGGAGCATCCGACCCCGCCGTCGTCGGCGCCGTCAAGGAAGCCGTGGAGCACTTCACCCACACCTGCTTCATGGTCACCCCCTACGAAGGCTACGTGGCCGTCGCCGAGCAGCTGAACCGCCTCACCCCGGGTGACCACGAGAAGCGCACCGTCCTCTTCAACTCCGGCGCCGAGGCAGTGGAGAATGCCGTCAAGGTGGCCCGCCTGGCTACCGGCCGGGACGCCGTGGTCGCCTTCGACCACGCCTACCACGGCCGCACCAACCTGACCATGGCGCTGACCGCCAAGGCCATGCCGTACAAGACCAACTTCGGGCCGTTCGCGCCCGAGGTGTACCGGATGCCCATGAGCTACCCGTACCGCGAGGAAAACCCCGCCATCACCGGTGCCGAAGCCGCCAAGCGCGCCATCACCATGATCGAAAAGCAGATCGGCGGCGACCAGGTGGCCGCGGTCATCATCGAGCCCATCCAGGGCGAGGGCGGGTTCATCGTCCCGGCCGAGGGCTTCCTCCCCGCGCTGGCCGCCTGGGCCAAGGAAAAGGGCATCGTCTTCATCGCGGACGAGGTCCAGTCCGGCTTCTGCCGCACCGGCGAATGGTTCGCCGTGAACCACGAGGATGTTGTCCCGGACATCATGACCATGGCCAAGGGCATTGCCGGCGGCATGCCGCTGTCCGCCATCACCGGCCGCGCAGACCTGCTGGACGCCGTGCACCCGGGCGGGCTGGGCGGCACCTACGGCGGAAACCCGGTGGCCTGCGCCGCAGCCCTCGCCTCCATCGGATCCATGGAGGAGTACAACCTGAACGGCCGCGCCCGCCACATCGAGGAACTCGCACTGGGCCGGCTCCGCGACCTGCAGGGCGAACTCGCCGCTGCCGGCACCGCCGTGATCGGTGACGTCCGCGGCCGCGGCGCCATGCTCGCCGTCGAACTTGTCCAGGCCGGCTCCAAGGAACCCAACCCGGAACTGACCAAGGCCGTTGCCGCCGCCTGCCTGAAGGAAGGCGTCATCATCCTCACCTGCGGCACCTACGGCAACGTCATCCGCCTGCTGCCGCCGCTGGTCATCACCGACGAGCTGCTGAACGACGGCCTGGATGTCCTGGCCGCCGCCATCAAGGCCAACGCCTAACCGGAACGACTCCCTCCGGCAACGCAGAGAAGGCGGACTCCCGAAGGGGAGTCCGCCTTCTTTGTCGGATGCGCCGGCGTGCGCCCGGGGTTGCGTGCGTCCGGCGTTGCGCTAGGAACAGGGCGTCAGGCGGCCCCGCGCAGCGCTGCCCTGCGGGCCACCGAGTTCCTGCGGGCTGTCTGGAGCATGTCAAGGGTCAGCAGGAGCAGCGCCAGCCACACCACGCCGAATCCGATCCAGCGCTCCACGGTCATGGCTTCGCGGAACACCAGCAGCGCCACCAGGAACTGCAGCACGGGCGCAAAGTACTGGAGCAGCCCGATGGTGGTCATGGGCAGCCGCCGCGCGGAGGCGCCGAAGAAGAGCAGCGGGACGGCGGTGATCACGCCCGACGCCAGCAGCAGCCAGAAGTGCCCGGGACCCTGCGAGGTCAGCGTGGCGCTGTTGGTCTCGGCCAGGACCACCATGGCCACGGCGGCCAGCGGGGCCAGCACCATGGTCTCCACGCTCAGGCTGGTGATGGCGTCCACCCGCGATCCCACCCGGTTCTTCACGAAGCCGTACAGGCCGAAGCTGAAGGCCAGCGTCAGGGCGATCCACGGCAGCTTCCCGTACGAATAGGTCAGGACACCCACCGCCACGAAGCCGACGCCCACCGCGGCCCACTGGAGCGGGCGCAACTTTTCCTTCAGCACGAGCACGCCCAGCAGGACCGAAACGAGCGGGTTGATGAAATAGCCCAGCGAGGTTTCCACGGCCTGCCCGGTGGTCACACCATACGTATAGGTCAGCCAGTTGATGGCGATCAGGAACGCCGCCAGGGCCAGCGAAGCAAAGACGCGCCGGTCCCTCAATGCCGCCGCGAGCACGCCCCACGCCCTGGTCACCGTGATCAGGAGTGCACAGAAGAGCAGTGACCACACCACCCGGTTGGCGACGATCTCGACGGCGCCGGCCGGCATCAGGATGAAGAAGTACAGGGGGAGCAGCCCCCACAAGACGTACGCGCCGATGCCGAACAGCATTCCCGCCGTCGTGTCCTTGGCCAGCGGCTTGGGGCCTGCGGGCGCCGCCGTTCCAGTCCTGGAGTGTGGGGCGGAGGAGGTGGCTGTGGGCGTTCCGTCTGGCATGGGCACGCTGTCCATAACAGCATCCCTCCGGCAGGTATTCCACCAGGCGGGCAGGGAAATCCGGAAAATAGTCAGTAGGCTTGCTTTCATGAGATGCGCCCGTACCCCGCAGCCGGCCCCATGAGGCTCCGGCGCAGCAACGCCTCGGGCCGCGGCTACCGCAGGGTGCCGGCCGGCAAAGGCTTCAGTTACCGGGACCTGGACGGCTCCACCCTGCCGCCCGGTCCCATCCGCGACCGGCTGGAGAGCATCGGCATCCCGCCGGCATGGACCGACGTCTGGATTGCCCCGTTTGAAAACGGCCACATCCAGGCCACGGGCGTGGATGCGGTGGGTCGGCGCCAGTACATTTACCACCCCGAGTGGCGGGAACGTAAGGACCGGCTGAAGTTCGACCGGTCCCTCCAGCTGGCCGAATCGCTGCCTGCGGCCCGACGCCGGGTCACCATGGACCTGCGCAGCGAGGGCTTCACCAGGGAACGGGTCCTGGCGGGGGCGTTCCGGATGCTGGACAGCGGATCCCTGCGGGTGGGGTCTGAGCGGTACACCAACGAGAACGGCAGCCGGGGACTGGCCACGCTGCTGTGCGCCCACGTCCAGGTGCGCAAGGACCGGATCCTGCTGCGCTTCCCGGCCAAGAGCGGGAAGGACTGGGAATCGGAAATCCGCGACCCCGACCTCGCCGTCCTGCTGAGACTGCTCAAGCGCCGCGGGCCCAATGCCCGGCTCCTGGCCTACAAGGAGGGCAGGACTTGGCGCCCGGTGACCAGCGCGGACATCAATGCCTACGTGAAGGAACGGACGGGGTCTGACTTCACGGCCAAGGACTTCCGCACCCTTCGCGGGACGGTGGCGGCGGCGGCAAGCCTGGCCCGCACCGGCGCGCAGCGCACGGCAGCCAAACGGAAGCGCGCCATCAGCCGGGCCATGTACGATGCCGCGGAGACGCTGGGAAACACACCTTCAATCGCCCGCAAGAGCTACGTGGACCCCCGCGTCCTGGACCACTACCACGCGGGCGAAACCATCGACCCGAAGCGCCTGGACTCGGCCGAGGCCGAACTGCGGGCGCTCCTCTACCGCGAGGGCAAGGTGGTGGCCCTGGCCGCCAACTAGAATGGGGGACTGTGCGCTGCATGATGCGGCGCAGTCTCATGAAACGTGAGCAGGACCAGTTCAGAAGGGCTCCCGGTGTCCAATCAGAGCGAAACCGCCGCCAACCGTCCCCTCCGCGTCGCCATCGTCGGCGCTGGACCGGCAGGAGTCTATGCTGCGGACATCCTCACCAAGTCCAGCGGGGTGAAGGACGGCGACTTCCAGGTCAGCATCGACCTTTTCGAGGCCTACCCGGCGCCCTACGGCCTGATCCGTTACGGCGTGGCCCCGGACCACCCCCGCATCAAGGGCATCGTGAACGCCCTCCACAAGGTCCTGGACCGCGGCGACATCCGGTTCCTGGGCAATGTGACCTACGGCCGTGACCTCACGCTGCACGATTTCCGGGCCTTCTACGACGCCGTGATCTTCTCCACCGGCGCCGTGAAGGACGCGGACCTGGAGATTCCCGGCATCAACCTGCAGGGCTCGTTCGGCGGCGCCGACTTTGTCTCCTGGTACGACGGCCATCCCGATGTTCCCCGTGAGTGGCCGCTGGAGGCCCGGGAAATCGCCGTCATCGGCAACGGCAACGTGGCCTTGGACGTGGCGCGCATGCTGGTCAAGCACCCGGAGGAACTGCTGAGCACCGAGATTCCGGACAACGTCTACCAGGGCCTGAAGGCCTCGCCCGTGACGGACGTCCACGTCTTCGGCCGCCGCGGCCCGGCCCAGGTGAAGTTCACCCCGCTGGAGCTGCGCGAGCTCAGCCACATGAACGATGTGGACATTGTCCTGTACCCGGAGGACTTCGAATTCGACGAGGCGTCGGACGAGGCGATCCGCAGCAACAACCAGGTCAAGACCATGGTGAACACGCTCACCAACTGGCTGGTGGAGGAGCATGCGGAGTCGGAGAACCCCTCCTCCCGCAGGCTGCACCTGCACTTCCTGCACAGCCCCGTTGAGGTGCTCGACGACGGCACGGGCAAGGTGGGCGGCATCAAGTTTGAGCGCATGCAGCTGGACGGGACCGGCAACGCCAAGGGTACGGGGGAGTACGTCGAGTACCCCGTCCAGGCGGTCTACCGGGCCATCGGCTACCACGGCTCCGCCCTGGATGAACTGGAGTACGACGCCAAGCGCGGCGTCATCCCCAACGAAGGCGGACGTGTCCTGGATGCGGAGGGCAATTCCGTCCCTGGCATCTACACCACGGGCTGGATCAAGCGCGGCCCCGTCGGGCTGATCGGCCACACCAAGGGCGATGCGCTGGAGACCATCGGCTTCCTGCTGGAGGACCGGTTGAACCTTCCCGCAGCACAAAATCCGGACCCGCAGGCCATTATCGACCTGCTTGAGGAACGCGGCATCGAATACACCACCTGGGAAGGGTGGAACAGGCTCGACGCCCACGAGGCAGGCCTGGGCGCCGCCTGGACCGGCCCCGAGGGGCTGGACCACCTGGCGCGCGAACGGATCAAGGTGGTGCCCCGCGAGGACATGGTCCGCATCTCCCGCGGCTGACCCCTAGCCGCGAAGGCGTATTCGCGTTAGTCTGATTAACATGAATACGGCGGGGACCCGGGCCTACGATTCCCGGAACCGCGCAGCCTCTGCCGCCGCTACCGGGCGGCGGATCCTGCAGGCGACTCTTGACCTCTTCATGGAGGGGCCGCTCGCCGACGTGACCCTGAATGCTGTGGCCGAACGTGCAGGCGTCACCGTCCAAACCGTTATCCGCCGCTTCGGTGACCGCATGGGGCTGATCCACGCCACGGCTGAATTCGCGTCAACGGAGGTGGCCGCCCAGCGCGGTGCCGCTCCTCCCGGCGACGTACCTGCCGCCGTCAACAACCTTCTGGATCACTACGAGACCACCGGCGCCCTGGCCCTGAAGCTGCTCGCCGAGGAGGAAACTTCCCCTGTCCTCGCAGAGATCACCGAGGGCGGCCGGCGGATCCACCGGCAGTGGTGCGAACGCGTCTTCGCCCCCTTCCTCGCGGACGATTACCTTCCGGACAGGGCGGAGCGGAAACGCCGCCTGGCCCAGTTCGTCGCCCTCTGCGACGTCTACACCTGGAAACTGCTGCGCCTCGACGCGGGGCTCAGCCGCGACCAGGTGGCCCACTGCCTGCTCGAAATGCTGGAACCCTTCACCCGGAGGCCCTGATGTCCACCGTCCTTGCCTACACTTCTCCCGCCATTGGCCATCTTTTCCCGATGGTTCCGCTGCTCCAGGAACTGAAGGACCGCGGCCATGATGTCCACGTCCGCACGCTGCGCCGGCAGGTCCCGCTGCTCAAGGGGACAGGGTTCCATGCCGGGTCGGTGGACGAGCGGATCCTGGCAGTCGAGGCCACGGACTACCGGGCACGGAATGCGAAGGCAGCCCTGGCTTCCAGCGTGGAAACCTTCACCGCCCGCGCCCGGTTCGACGCCCCGGACCTGCAGAAGGCCATCGATGAGGTGGGCCCGGAACTGCTCCTGATCGACATCAACTCATGGGGAGCCCGCATCCAGGCCGAACTATCCGGGTTGCCGTGGGCCACTTTCAGCCCCTACACCCCGCCGCTGCAATCCAGGGGAACGCCGCCGTTCGGCCCCGGGCTTGCCCCCATGTCCGGGCCCCTGGGCAGGGCCCGCGACGCGGTGGCCCGCCGCCTGGTGATCGGCGCCGTGGAAAAGCTGATGTTGCCGCGCATCAACGCGCTGCGCTCGGAACTGTCCGCCGGCACGCTGCCACCCGTCAGCGGTGCGGACGAAATGTTCCGCACCGCACCGCTGCTGCTCGTGGCCACATCCGAGCCCTTCGAATACCCCCATCCTGACTGGGGTCCGGACGTGCGGATGATCGGTGCGCTCGGCTGGGAACCCTCCACGGAAACTCCGGCCTGGCTGCGGGATGACCAAACCCCGGTGGTTCTGGTGACCACATCCTCCGAATACCAGGCCGACGAAGCCCTTGTGCGGGCGGCGCTGGCCGGGCTGGCCGCTGAACCCTTCACAGTGGTGGCCACCTTGCCGGCAGCGGACGCAGGATCGGCCGGCTCCGGCCGTGCACCCCGGAGCGACGGCTTCGGACCGGTGCCGGCGAACGTCCGGCTGGAGCACTTCGTGCCACACGGCCAGGTCCTTGACCACGCGGCCGTCGCCGTCACCCACGGCGGCATGGGCGCCACCCAGAAGGCGCTGTCCAAGGGGGTTCCCGTGGTGGTGGTCCCGTTCGGCCGGGACCAGCACGAGGTGGCAGCGAGGGTGGTGGCGGCCGACGCCGGGGTGCGGCTCAGCCGGAAGCACCTCACCGCCGAAAGGCTCCGCGCAGCCGTCCACGAGGCCCGGACCAAAGCACCGGGGGCGCGGCGCGTTGCGGAGGGCTACGCTGCGGCGGGAGGAGCGGCGGCAGGGGTGGATGCGCTGGAGGAACTGCTGCGGCTAGACTAGCGGCGCCAGAAGCCTGCACTTCCAGGGAGTTCGATGACGAACCTGCTCCAGCCTGAACCGCGCCAGCGTGCCGCCCTGGCCGGGCACGAGCGCCTGGATCACGCCCTGGGCGGCGCCACTCCCGAAATCCCCGGCCTGCGCAAACTCATCAGGGAATCCTGGCTGCGGTCCGCCAGCTTCAAGGCAAACCCGGACAACACGGCCGCCCCGCTGGCCCTGGACTACGAGGAGCTGGAGGAGTACCGCCGGCAGCACCCCCTGGCTGCCATCATGCCGGTCATCAACAAGCTCCTGGTCCAGCCCAGCCACGACAGCGGACTCCTGGTGGCCGTGGGGGATGAGGTGGGCAGGCTCCTGTGGGTGGACGGGGACCCCGCGCTCCAGCGCCGGGCCGAAGGAATGATGTTCGTCCCCGGCGCCGACTGGTCCGAAGCCAGTGTTGGCACCAGCGCCCCGGGCACCGCCCTGGCCCTGGGCAGGGGGATCCAGATTGCCGGCGCCGAGCACTACCAGCGCACCGTCCATCCCTGGAGCTGCACCGCTGTCCCCTTCCATGACCCCGACTCAGGCGCCGTGCTCGGCGTCGTGGACATCACGGGGACGGCAACGGCGGTGGCCCCGCACACCCTGTCCCTGGTGGAGGCAACGGTGGCGGCCGCCCAGGCGCAGCTGCGGGTGGAGCGCCTGCAGCATGCTGCGGAGCTGGCCAGGAAGCCGGTACGACGACGGTCCCCGGCCGCTGCAGGAAGGCAGGGCCAGGGTGCCAAGGAAGGCAGCCTCTACCGGAACAGCCTGCAGCTGCTGGGCCGCGACCAGGCACTGCTCAGCCTTGACGGCAGGACCGTTTCCCTGTCCGCCCGGCACAGCGAAATCCTTGCCCTGCTCAGCATGCACCCGGACGGCCTCACAGCGGAGGAACTGAGCTCGCTGCTGTATCCGGGGGACGGCTCCACCATGACACTGCGCGCCGAGATGGTCCGCCTGCGCAAAGTCCTCCAGCAGCTCTCGCAGGATGCCGTTCCCGGGTCGCGCCCCTACCGGCTGCCCATCGACCTGGTGCCGGACACGGGCCAGGTGCTCAGTTGCCTGCAGCGCGGTGCACACCGGATTGCCCTGGAGATTTACCGCGGCGGGGTGCTTCCACGCTCCGAGGCACCGGGCATCGTGGACTTGAGGAACAGGGTTTCGTCCCTGCTGCGGGAAGCGGTCCTCACTGACGGCAGCGCCGAGTCCCTGCTCAAGTACGCCGCTCTGCCCGAGGCAAGTGACGACGTCGAAATCCGCCGCGCCGCGCTCCGCCTCCTGCCGCCGCGCTCACCCAAGCGGGCCGCCGTCGTGGCCGACCTGGAACGACTGGAAGCCGAACTGCGCGCCTGAAAAGTTGCCCTGTGACATGAGCCACAACGTTGCAACCTGGCTGCAACCTCCCGGCTCCTACGCTGTCTTCAACGGCGGACGCCCCTGTGGCCCGCCTCCTGCACAGCAAAGGAGCTAAGCACATGACCGTTTACGCACAGCCGGGAACCGACGGTTCGAAGGTCACCTTCAAGGACCGGTACGAAAACTGGATCGGCGGCGAATGGGTTGCCCCCGTGAAGGGGCAGTATTTCGAGAACATCACCCCGGTGACCGGCAAGGCGTTCTGCCAGGTGGCCCGCGGCACGGCGGAGGACATCGAATTGGCCCTGGATGCGGCGCACAAGGCGGCGCCGTCCTGGGGCAAGACCTCCGCGACGGAACGCGCGGCCATCCTGAACAAGATCGCCGACCGCATTGACGAGAACCTGGAAATGCTCGCCGTCGCCGAAACCTGGGACAACGGCAAGCCGGTCCGGGAAACCCTCAACGCGGACCTGCCGCTGGCCGCGGACCACTTCCGCTACTTCGCCTCGGCAGTCCGCGCCCAGGAAGGCAGCCTGTCCCAGCTGGACGAGAACACCACTGCCTACCACTTCCACGAACCCCTGGGCGTGGTGGGCCAGATCATCCCCTGGAACTTCCCCATCCTCATGGCCGTCTGGAAGCTTGCGCCCGCGCTGGCGGCCGGAAACACGGTGGTGCTCAAGCCCGCCGAGCAGACCCCAAGCTCCATCCTGGTGCTGGTGGAACTCATCGGGGATCTGCTGCCCGCCGGCGTGCTGAACGTGGTCAACGGCTTCGGCGTGGAGGCCGGCAAGCCGCTGGCGTCCAGCTCCCGGATCCGGAAGATCGCTTTCACCGGTGAAACCACCACCGGCCGGCTCATCAGCCAGTACGCCAGCCAGAACCTCATCCCCGTCACCCTGGAACTGGGCGGCAAGAGCCCCAACATTTTCTTCAACGACGTGGCCCAGGACAACGACGCGTTCTACGACAAGGCCCAGGAAGGTTTCGCCCTGTTCGCCTTCAACCAGGGCGAAGTCTGCACCTGCCCGTCCCGTGCCCTGATCCAGGAGGACATTTACGACTCCTTCATGGCGGACGCGGTGGCCCGGGTGGAGAAGATGGTCCAGGGCAACCCGCTGGACACCGATAC
Organism: Arthrobacter sp. Soil764; assembly: GCF_001428075.1. Lineage (GTDB taxonomy): Bacteria > Actinomycetota > Actinomycetes > Actinomycetales > Micrococcaceae > Arthrobacter. The sequence goes on from NZ_LMSI01000001.1 coordinate 468,502, forward strand.
CCAGGTGGGTGCGCAGGCCTCCAACGACCAGCTGGAGAAGATCCTGTCCTACATCGACATCGGAAAGCAGGAAGGCGCCAAGGTCCTCACCGGCGGTGCGCGTGCAGAACTCCCGGGCGACTTGGCGGGCGGCTTCTACGTCCAGCCCACCGTGTTCGAGGGCCACAACAGGATGCGGATTTTCCAGGAGGAGATCTTCGGGCCCGTGGTGGCGGTGACGAAGTTCAGCGACTACAACGACGCCATGGGCATCGCCAACGACACGCTCTACGGCCTGGGCGCCGGTGTCTGGTCCCGAAACGGCAACGTGGCCTACCGGGCCGGCAGGGAAATCCAGGCCGGCCGTGTCTGGGTCAACAACTACCACGCCTACCCGGCCGGAGCTGCCTTCGGCGGCTACAAGTCATCCGGCATTGGCCGTGAGAACCACGCCATGATGCTGGACCACTACCAGCAGACCAAGAACCTGCTGGTCAGCTACGACGAAAACAAGCTGGGCTTCTTCTAAGCCCCGCGGCAAAACCTATCCCAACCCAGCTACAACGACGCAAGGATCGCCAATGACGACGACAATGCAAGCAGCCGTAGTAACCGAATTCGGCAAGGACCTGCAGGTCCAGACCCTCAACGTCCCAACACCCGGACCCGGACAGGCGCTGGTCAAGGTGCTGACCACCGGCGTTTGCCACACCGACCTCCACGCAGCCGAGGGGGACTGGCCGGTCAAGCCCACCCCGCCGTTCGTTCCCGGCCACGAGGGCGTGGGGGAAGTTGTGGCACTGGGCGAGGGCGTCGCCGACCTCGAGATTGGAGACCTGGTGGGCAACGCCTGGCTCTGGTCCGCCTGTGGTGACTGCCAGTACTGCCGCACCGGCTGGGAGACCCTCTGCGAAGCGCAGCAGAACGGCGGCTACAGCGTGGACGGCTCCTTCGGGGAGTACATGCTGGTGGATTCCCGCTTCGCGGCCCGCATACCGGCGGGATCCGACCCCGTCGAGGTGGCGCCGGTACTCTGTGCCGGCGTCACCGTCTACAAGGGCCTGAAAATGACCGAGACCCGGCCGGGCCAGTGGGTCACCATCTCCGGCATCGGCGGGCTGGGGCACATCGCCGTCCAGTACGCCGTCGCGATGGGCCTGCGCGTTGCCGCCGTTGACGTCGCAGACGACAAGTTGGCCCTGGCCAGGGCCCATGGAGCCGAAGTGACAGTCAACGCGCTGCACGAAGACCCGGTGGAGGTCATCCAGCGTGAAACGGGAGGGTGCCATGGAGTGCTGGTTACCGCGGTGCATCCGTCAGCGTTCGGGCAGGCCATCGGCATGGCCCGCCGCGGCGGCACCATCGTTTTCAACGGCCTGCCGCCGGGGGACTTTCCGGCACCGATCTTCGAGATTGTGCTCAAGGGACTGACCGTCCGCGGCTCCATCGTGGGCACCCGGCAGGATATGGAGGAAGCCCTGGACTTCTACGCGCAGGGCAAGATCCACCCCACCGTATCCGTCCGGGAGCTCTCCGAGGTCAACGCCGTCTTCGATGAAATGAAGCACGCCAAGATCGATGGCCGTGTGGTGCTGAGGTTCTGATGCCCGCCCATGGGATCGATGCCGCCGTGACGCTGCCCGGGGAAGACTTTTCCCGGGTGGCGCTCACGCCGGCAGCCGTGGACCTGCTGCGGATGCTCTGGGACCGGCACGGCCCGCTCATGTTCCACCAGTCCGGCGGCTGCTGCGACGGGTCCTCGCCCATGTGTTACCCGGCCGGGGACTTCATCACCGGGGATTCGGACGTCCTGCTGGGGCTGTTCGACCTGTCCGACGGGCTGCAGCCCCTGCCGCTGGAGTTCTGGATGTCCCGGGAGCAGTTCAATTACTGGAGCCACACCCACCTGACTATCGATGTTGTACCGGGCCGGGGGAGCGGCTTTTCTGTGGAAGCGCCGGAGGGCAGACGCTTCCTGATCCGGTCCACGCTGATGGACTGGCCCGCCTAGCAAGTTCGACTTAAACCCGCTCGGGGCTCTCCAATCGGAGGGCCCCGAGTGCGTTGGCAGAAGAATATTCGGTGCTTTGACCGTCTCACTATTCGGGACGATTGGGGCCGTCCAGTGGATGGACACTATCGTTGATAGGTCTGTTTCCCTCACAAACCAGGATTGTGACCCTTATGAATCTTCTGCGGACAAAATCCATCGAGCAGTCGATTGCCGACGCCGATGAGCCCGGACGCAAGCTCAAGCGTTCCCTCAGCACCTGGGACCTCATGATCATGGGCGTCGCCGTTGCTGTCGGCGCCGGGATCTTCTCGGTGGGCGCCAAGGCCGCTGCCAACTTCGCGGGCCCCGCCGTTACCGTCTCCTTCGCCATCGCCGCCGTCACCTGCGCGCTGGCCATCATGTGCTACGCCGAGTTCGCCACTGCCATCCCCGTGGCCGGCTCCGCCTATGTCTTCACCTACGCCACCATGGGTGAACTCCTTGCCTGGATCATCGGCTGGAACCTGATCCTGGAGCTGTTCACCGCTGCCGCCGTCATTGCCAAGTACTGGGGCATCTACCTCAGCAAGGTGTTTGCCCTCACGGGCCTGGACGTCCCGCCGGCCATCTCGCTGGGCGGCGTGGACCTCTACTGGGGCGCCTTCCTGATCGTGGCCATCTTCACCGTGCTGTTGGTCCTGGGCACCAAGCTGTCCGCCCGTGTGGGCAACATCTTCACCCTGATCAAGATCGGCGTGGTGCTGTTCGTGATCGTGGTGGGCTTCACCTACGTGAAGGTGGAGAACTACAGCCCGTTCGTTCCCGCCGCCGAACCCACGGCAGGGACCGGCGCCGCGGACGTCCTGAAGCAGTCCTTCTTCGGCTTCCTGACCGGTGCTGCCCCCGCCCAGTACGGCACCATGGGTATCTTCGCCGGCGCCGCACTGGTGTTCTTCGCCTTCATCGGCTTCGACGTGGTGGCCACCTCCGCTGAGGAAGTCAAGAACCCGCAGAAGACCCTGCCCCGCGGCATCTTTGGCGGCCTGGCCCTGGTCACGCTGCTCTACATCCTGGTTTCGCTGGCCCTGACCGGCATGGTGTCCTACACCCAGCTTGCCGAAGCCAAGAGCCCCACCCTCACCACTGCCTTCGAGGCCGTGGGTGACACCTCAGCCGCCAAGGTCATCGCCTTCGGTTCCCTGGTGGGCCTGACCACCGTCATCATGGTGCTCCTCATGGGCCTGTCCCGCGTGGTGCTGGCCATGAGCCGCGACGGCCTGCTGCCCCGGTCGCTGTCCAAGACCAGCGACAAGCGCTCCACGCCGGCGCGCCTCCAGATCATCTGCGGCGCCGCAGTTGCCCTGGTGGCAGGCCTCACCAATGTGGACCTGCTCGAGGAAATGATCAACATCGGTACGCTGTCCGCGTTCGTGGTGGTCAGCCTGGGCATCCTGGTGCTCCGCAGGAAGCGCCCGGACCTGAAGCCCGCTTTCCGCGTCCCGTTCGGCAAGGTGCTGCCCATCGTTTCCGCAGTGCTCTGCCTGTACCTCATGACCAACCTGGCTGTGGAGACCTGGATCTTCTTCGCCATCTGGCTGGTCATCGGCCTGGTGATCTACTTCGCCTACGGACAGCGGCACTCCCGGCTCAACGAGCGCTTCGCCGAAGCCAGCGTGTCCGTCAACGGCGCACCCGCTGCAGCCAGGACCGAAGCAGCCGCCGAGCGTGACGACGAGGACGAGCTGAGCCGCACCTGACGGCCCGCCGCTCTACGCTGTTGAGCTGCCCGCCCGGCTTCTGCCGGGCGGGCAGCCGCGTTTAAGCGCAACCTGTGTTTCGTGCGGTTCCTGTTTTCAGCGGCTCTTTTGCCCGCGGGTCTTGGTTCCGGTGATTCAGGGCGCCGCATGCCGGCCCACCCATTCAATGAGCGGACGGAGCTGCCGCCACCTGCCTGCGATTTCCTCCGCGGCTGCTTCCGTGCAAATCCACTCCGCCCGGCCCAGGTGGGACCCGCTGTACAGGGTCTTGTACTTGAGGAGTTCTGCCCGTGGATGCTCCCTGTCGAAGCCGCGGGGAACGGTCTTGAGTTTCTCCCCGTCAATACTGAAGCCGGCCGCAGCAATGGCGTCCACAATCTCCTGCAGCGCGGCGCCGCTTCCCGAGGCATCGGCCGCAGCCCGGAACCTGGCCAGTTGCGCCGGCGTATGGGAGCGGTAGCCGCCTCCCACCAGCAGCCCGTCCGCACTGACCTGCAGGTAGTAGCCCACGCCTTCCTGCCGGGTGGCGAAGGCGCCCTGTGCCGTTTTGTAGGGTGACTTGTCCTGCGAGAAGCGGACGTCACGGTAGGGGCGGAACAGCCTGGCAGGGCCAAACTCGGGCTCAAGCTGCGCGAGGAGCAGGGCCAGGGGTTCCCTGACTGCCCTGTCATAGGTGTCCTTGTGCGCAAGCCACCACTCGCGGTTGTTGTTGTCCTCCAGTTCCTCATAGAACCGGAAGGCTTCCGGGGGAATGCCTGAAAAAGTGTCCATGAACGGAGCCTAGGACGGGCGCGGAGAGCGGGACAGGGGCCCAGGGCCGTATGTGCAAAAAGACAGTGTGTGCAAAAAGTGCCGGGACCGAAAAAACCACCCCGCTACGGAAACCGTGGCGGGGTGGTCTTTCAGTTCAAGCGGCAGGGTCAGCCGATCTTGTTGGCGGCCTCTGCGTCGGAGGTCGGTGCGGACGGAGCAGCGACCGCACCAAGGTTGGCGCGCAGCTTGGCGCCCAGTTCGGCGTCGACGTTGGTCCAGTACTGGATGGCGCGTTCCTTGATGTCGGAGCGCTTCACGCCGCCCACGGCGCCGGTGATGGTCTCCAGGAAGCGGGCCTTTTCACCCTCGTTGTAGACCTCGCGGTACAGCGCGCCGGCCTGGACGAAGTCGCCGTCCTCGGCGTGGAGGGAGTGCGCGGCAAGGGTCAGCTCGCCGTCGTTCTCCCAGCCGCCGGCGGTGTTCTGCGGCTCGACTGCGGCCGGGCCGCCGAAGGTGTTGGGGGCGTAGACCGGAACGGAGGGGGCATTGAACAGGAAGCGTCCCTGGCCGTCCTGGCTGTAGTTGTTGACCTGGTTCCTGGGCTGGTTCACCGGGATCTGCGCGTGGTTGGTCCCCACGCGGTAGCGGTGTGCGTCCGCGTAGGAGAAGATGCGGGCCTGCAGCATCTTGTCCGGCGAGGCTGCGATGCCGGGCACGAAATTCGACGGCGCGAACGTGGCCTGTTCGATCTGCGCGAAGTAGTTCTCCGGGTTCTTGTTCAGCTCCATGGTGCCCACGTTGATCAGGGGGTAGTCCGCGTGCGGCCACACCTTGGTCAGGTCGAACGGGTTGAAGCGGTAGGTCTTGGCGTCCTCGTACGGCATGACCTGGACATGCAGGTCCCACGACGGGAAGTTGCCGGCTTCGATGTTCTCGGACAGGTCGCGGATATAGAAGTCCGCGTCGGATCCGGCAAGCTGTTCGGCCTGTTCGGAGCTCATGGAGTTCACGCCCTGATTGGACTTGAAGTGGTACTTGACCCAGAAGCGCTCGCCCTCGGCGTTGATCCACTGGTAGGTGTGCGAGCCGTAGCCCTGCATTTCACGCCAGGAGGCGGGCAGGCCGCGGTCACCCATCAGCCAGGTGACCTGGTGGGCGGACTCGGGGGACAGGGTCCAGAAGTCCCACTGCATGTCCGCGTCGCGCAGGTGCGTGCCCGGCAGGCGCTTCTGGGAGTGGATGAAGTCCGGGAACTTGATGCCGTCGCGGATGAAGAAGACGGGGGTGTTGTTGCCCACGAGGTCGTAGTTGCCCTCGGAGGTGTAGAACTTCACGGCGAACCCGCGGGGATCACGCCAGGTGTCCGGGGAGCCGTTCTCGCCGGCCACGGAGGAGAAGCGGATCAGCATGTCGGTCTCGACGCCAGGCTGCAGGAACGCGGCCTTGGTGTACTTGGAGATGTCCTCGGTGGTCTTGAACGTGCCGAATGCACCGCCGCCCTTGGCGTGCACTACGCGCTCCGGAACCCGCTCGCGGTTGAACTGGGCGAGCTTCTCAACGAGGTAGTGGTCGGTCAGGATGATGGCACCATCGGCACCAACTGACTTCGAGTGAGCGTCGGATGTAACCGGCGCACCTGACTGGGTTGTGGAAACGGCAGTCATTGTTCTCCTATTTCTCTTTTTCTTGCGAGGGACTGTGGGAAGGAAGTTTCTGGGCCTGCTGGCAGTCCTGGCAGATGCCCTGGTACATGACATCCGCGATCTGGATGGTCATGGGCTTGGCGTCCGGGTTCCAGTGGGGCGTGAGGCAGGGGGCGTGTCCGACGGCGCAGTCCACGTCCTCCACGCGTCCGCAGCTGATGCAGATGGCGTGGTGGTGGTTGTCGCCCACGCGCGTTTCATACAGGGCGGGGGAGTGCGGCGGTTCGAAGCGGCGCAGCATGTGCAGGTCCGTCAGGTCGCCGAGGACAACGTAGACGGACTGGGCCGTCAGTTCCGGCAGTTCGGCCCGGGCGGCGGCAAGGATGCTTTCGGCAGGGGAGTGCGGGTGGCGTTCGACGGCGGCCAGCACAGCCAGCCGCTGCTTGGTCACCCTGCGGCCGTGGGCGCGCAGGGCTGCAGCCCACGCTTCCTGGCCGTCAAAGTGCTCCGTCATGGCTCCATTGAAACACTTATTTTTAGCAACTCACAATAAGGCGCGGCTTACCTCATCGTGTCGGCCATTACTGTTACGGAGTGGGGAAATTACTTGCCGATGTCACACCGCTCAGGGAAAGCCCCGCATTCCGCCGGCTGTGGCTCGGATCGGCAGTGTCCGCCGTCGGCAGCCAACTCACCCTGGTGGCCGTAAGCCTCGAGGTCTACCGGCTGACGCAGGACAGCTTCTATGTGGGCCTGCTCGGCATCTTCGCACTGGTTCCCCTGGTCATCGGGGGATTGATGGGCGGCTCCATCGCCGACGCCCACGACCGCAGGCGCATTGCCCTGCTGGCCACCACCGTGCTGTGGCTGACCACCGGCCTGATCGCCCTGCAGGCCTGGGCGCAGCTGGGCAACGTGTGGCTGCTGTACCTGCTGGTGGCGCTGCAAAGCGGGGCCCAGGCCATCAACCAGCCGGCCCGCAGCGCCATCATCCCCATGCTCATCCGCAAGGAACTCCTGCCGGCCGCCAACGCGCTGAGCATGCTGTCCCTGGGCCTTGCCATGACGGCAGGGCCGCTGCTGGCAGGCCTGCTGGTGGCGTGGCTCGGATTCGGCTGGACCTACACCATCGACTTCGTAAGCTTCGCCTTCGTCCTGTGGGCGGTCTACCGGCTGCCGCCCATGGCTCCCACCGGGGGCCACAGGAAGGCGGGGATCCGCTCCGTCATAGAGGGTTTCCGGTTCCTCGGCACCCGCCCCAACCTGCGCATGACCTTCATCATCGACCTCGTGGCCATGATCCTTGCCCAGCCTCGGGCGCTGCTGCCCGCCGTCGCGGCCCTCATGATCGGCGGCGGCGAGGCAACTGTGGGCATCCTGCTGGCCTGCACCGCCGTCGGCGCGTTCCTGGCCGGCCTGTTCTCCGGGCCGCTGGGCAGCGTGCGCCGCCAAGGGACCGCCGTCGTGGTTTCCGTGATGGGCTGGGGCGCCTCCATCGGGGCCTTCGGCCTGGTGGTGCTGCTGGCCGGCCCCGCGCCGGGAGGAGCGGTGACGCTGTGGCTCCTGCCCGCGGCCATCTGCTGCGCCCTGGCCGGCATCGCCGACTCCATCAGCAGCGTCTTCCGCAACACCATCCTGCAGGCCGCAGCCCCGGACCACCTCCGCGGACGGCTGCAGGGCGTGTTCATCGTGGTGGTGGCCGGCGGCCCCCGGATCGGGGACCTGCTGGCCGGCGGCGCCACCAGGATTCTAAATGAGGGCTGGGTCCTGCTGATGGGTGGAGTACTGTGCATCGCAGGGGCGTGGCTGGCGGCGAAACTGCAGCCGGGATTCCGGGCGTACGATGCGAGGAACCCGGTACCTTAGCGGGCCGTTCCCTTATTGAGGAGGAAACGTGCACAAACACCACAACGGACTGAAGACCGCAGCACTGTTCGGGGTGCTGTGGGCGGTGCTGCTGGGCCTCGGCGGGCTCATCGGGGTGGGCACCCGCAGTTCCGCACCCATCTGGATCATGGCCCTGATCGGCGTCGGCACCACCTTCTACGGCTACTGGAACAGCGACAAGATTGCCATCAGGTCCATGCAGGCCTTCCCGGTGTCCGAAGCCCAGGCGCCACAGCTCTACCAGATTGTCCGCGAGCTTTCGATGCGCGCCAACCAGCCCATGCCGCGCATCTATGTGTCGCCCACCATGAACCCCAACGCGTTCGCCACCGGCCGCAACCCGCAAAACGCAGCCGTTTGCTGCACCGAGGGCATCCTGCAGCTCCTGGACACCCGCGAGCTCCGCGGCGTCCTGGGGCACGAACTCATGCACGTCTATAACAGGGACATCCTCACCTCGTCCGTGGCTGCCGCCGTCGCCGGCGTGATCACCTCGGTGGGGCAGATGCTGCTGTTCTTCGGCGGCGGTGACCGGCGCAACGCCAACCCCCTGGCCATGATCGCCATGGCCCTGCTGGCCCCGTTCGCGGCGTCGCTGATCCAGATGGCCATCTCCCGCACCAGGGAGTACGACGCCGACGAGGACGGTTCGCAGCTCACCGGCGATCCGCTGGCGCTCGCCTCAGCCCTGGCCAAGATTGAGCGCGGCGTCAGCATTGCGCCGCTGCCGCATGACCAGCGGCTGGTCAACGCCTCGCACCTAATGATCGCCAACCCGTTCCGCGGCGGTGCCATGAACAAGCTGTTCGCCACCCACCCGCCCATGCGGGACCGGATCGCCCGGCTGGAACGGCTGGCCGGCCGGCAGCCGTAGCAATCCAGGGCGCACGCCCTAGGTGAAGAGGCCTTCGCCGATGTAGCCGCCCGGCTTCACCCCGCCGGGGACGGCGAAGAGACCCGAGCCGGTGTGCTTCAGGTACTCGACGGCCAGCGTGTCGCCTTTCGCCATGGCCAGCTGCATGGGGACGTAATGCGTCCGAGGATCGGTGACGAAAGCGATGAAGAACAGCCCGGCGTCGAGATGGCCAACGCCGTCCGAACCATCCGTGTAGTTGTAGCCCCGGCGCAGCATCTGCACGCCGTTGTTGTGGCTGGGGKGGGCCATCCGGACATGCGAGTCCAGCGGAATGAGGGGTTTGCCGCCCCTGCCCTGCCGGTTAAAGTCGGGGCTTGTGAACTCCTCGCCGCCGGACAGCGGGGCTCCCGTGCCCTTGGTCCGGCCCACCAGTGCCTCCTGCTCGCCCAGTGAGGTGCGGTCCCAGATTTCGATGTGCATCCGGATCCGGCGGGCCACCAGGTAGCTGCCGCCGGCCATCCAGGCGTCCTGGGGCCGCGCGGCCTGGGCCCACACGTGCTGGTCCAGCAGTTGCTCATCCTCGACCTTGAGGTTGTTGGTGCCGTCCTTGAAGCCGAACAGGTTCCGCGGGGTCTGCTGCGCTCGGGAGGTGGATGATGTCCGGCCGAAGCCCAGCTGTGACCAGCGGACCCGCACCTTCCCGAACCCGATCCTGGCCAGGTTCCGGATGGCGTGCACCGCCACCTGCGGGTCATCCGCGCAGGCCTGGACCACAAGGTCACCGCCGCTGCGCCCGGGGTCCAGGTCATCGCCGGGAAAATGCGGCAGGTCGATCAGCGCCTCGGGCCGGCGGCCGGCCAGGCCGAAACGGGCCGCACCGTCCTTTTCGAAGAGGGCCGCCCCGAAACCGAAGGTCAGGGTCAGCTTTCCGGCATCCAGGTCCAGCGCCTCCCCGGTGTCTTCCGGCGGCGCGCCGTACGGCCCGTCCAAGGCACCCGTTGCCCCGGCCGGACGGCCCTGCGTCAGGGCTTCCGCAGCCTCGGTCCAGTCCTTGAGCAGCTGGATCAGTTCGTCCCGCTTGGTGGTGGTGACGTCGAACGCTGCCATGTGCAGGCGGTCCTGGGCAGCCGTGGTGATGCCTGCCTGGTGGTCGCCGTGGAAGGGGACCACCAGGGTGTCTGCAGCCGCGGGCGCGGCGGAGGCGGCCACGGCGTCGTGGCCCAGGAAGCCGGCAGCCAGGCCGGCGGCGGCGCCGCCCAATCCGGCGATGCCAAACAGGCCGCGCCTGCTCAGGCGCGCTCCCGCCGTCGGCTGTTCCCTGTCCCTGCCATCAAGCGGCGGGTCAGTGGAAACGGCGGATCCGGCCGCCCGGGAGGCTTCGGGCGGCCGGCCACCAAACGGGCACCCGGTCACAGGACCACGGCCGCCGTCAGCCGGGACAGCGGTTCCCCGAGCGCGTCCACCAGTGACGCGAGCCGCTGGACCTGTTCGGTGGCCAGCTTGTCGTAGGAGGTGAAACCGGAGCCCTGGGCATGGGTGGCAAGCTCGTCCTGCAGGGCGGCGAACTTCTCCTCCAGGGAGGCGGCCAAGGCAGCGTCCTTCTGCTGGAGGGCGGGCTTGAGGTTCTCAAAGGCGATGCGGGCGCCGTCCACGTTCGCCTGGAAGTCCCAGAGGTCGGTGTGGGACCAGATTTCCTCTTCCCCGGTCACCTTTCCCGTGGCCACCTCGTCCAGCAGTTCCTTTGCGCCGTTGCCCAGCGCGTCCGCGGTGAACTCCAGGGTCTTGGTGCGCTCCACCAGGTCCTTGGTGTCGGCCACCATGCGGTCGGCGATGCCGGACCGTTCGGCCGCAGTCATGGCGGTGTACTCCGCCGGCGGGAAGAGGTCCTTTTCGGCGCGGTGCCAGCCGGTCCATTTCTGGCCCGGTTCAAGGTCTGCCTCGCGGGCGTCGAGCTGCGGGTCCAGGTCCCCGAAGGACTCTGCCACGGGCTCAATCCGTTCCCAGTGCTGGCGCGTTGCGGCGTACAGGTCACGGGCCTGCGCGGTGTCGCCTGCCGCGAAAGCCGCGGCAAACTTCTCCGTGCCGCTGAGCAGCTGCTCGCTTTGGTCCTTCACATAGGACGCGTACTGGGCGGTGGCAGTGTCCAGGAGATGCTGGAAGTCCGCGTCTGCCGTGGGCTGGTTTCCGGACTGGGTGACCTCCAGGGCGCCCCTGATGCCGTCGCCCTCCATGCCGGGCTTGCACGCCGTGGTGTAGGTGCCGGCCGGGGCGGTGACCACCAAATTGCGGGTCAGGCCCGGGCCGATGTTCTCCACCTCGCCCAGGATGCGCAGGCCGTCCGACGCCAGGAGGTAGAACTCCGTGACTTCCGTGCCCTCATTCTTTACCGAGAAGTTGAGGTTGCCGCTGGGCACGCGGCCGGTGGACACCTTGCACGCAGTGTTGGAGCTGACAACCTCGATGGCTCCTCCCGAGGTATCTGCCGCCTTGGTGTTGTCCGTGCAGCCGGCAAGGAGCAGCGGGACGGCCACGACGGCGGCAGCGAGGCCGGCGGGCCTGTTTCGGAAAGCGTGGCGGGGTTTTTGGGGCAGGGAAAAGCCGGGCATGGGGAAGTCCTTTGAGTGCGGGGCGGGGATGAGGGGGTCAGACGGCCGCTGCGGCCTTGACGGCAGCTTTGGTGCCGGAAGCGGCGGGGCCGGCTGGGGCTTTGCGGTTGATGCGCAGGTAGAGGAACAGCACGGGCGCCACGTAGAGGAGCCACGCGGCAGCTTCCAGCCAGGTGGTGGCAGGGGAGAAATTCAGGGTGCCCTTGAGCAGGGTGCCGTACCAGGACGACGGCGGGACCGCGCCGCTGATATCGAACGCCAGGGAGTGCAGCCCCGGAAGGAGACGGGCCTCCTGGAGATCGTGGATGCCGTAGGACAGGACGCCGCCGGCGATGACGATCAGGGCCGCGCCCGTCCAGGTAAAGAAGCGGGAGAGGTTGACCTTGAGGACGCCCCGGTGCAGCAGGTAGCCCAGGCCGGCGGCAACTGCCAGGCCCAGCAGGGCGCCGACCAGCGGCTGGGTGGATTCGCCGGTGGCCTTGGCCGCAGCCCAGAGGAAGAGCGCTGTTTCCAGTCCTTCACGTCCCACGGCAATGGCGGCCACCACGGCCAGGCCCCAGCCCGCTCCGCCCACGGACCTGTCAACGCGTGATTTTAGGTCGCTTCCCAGGGTCCGGGCGGTGCGTGCCATCCAGAAGACCATCCAGGTCACCAGGCCGACGGCGACGATGGACAGGCCTCCGCCAATCGCCTCCTGCGCCTCAAAGGTCAGCCCCTTGGGGCCGAAGGTCAGGAGGGCACCAAAACCAACGGAGACCACCACTGCCGCCGCAACGCCCGCCCACAGCCGGGGGAGGAGGTGGTGGCGGTCCGTCTTGGCCAGGTAGGCCATGAGAAGGACTACCACCAGGGTGGCTTCGAGTCCTTCGCGCAGGCCGATGAGGAAGTTGGCAGTCATGGATGTTCTTTCGCTCAGGTAAGCCTTACTTAGGCAGGCCTAAGGAAGAGGTTACCCGCCGCGCGCTATTACGCAAACTAAACGTGCGGTAATTGCGTGCAGGTTACAGGGCCGCCTTTGCGCGTCCATGATTGGCCGCGATACGCAAAAGGCTGGCGCACCCCATGTGTGGGGCGCGCCAGCCTGTAACTGCAGCGAAAAGCACTTTGGGTGCCGAAGATGGCGGCGGTGGAAGGCTAACTGCGGAAGTTCACAAACTGCAGATCGGCTTCCTCGAAGTCCTTCAGCAGCGCCATCACAGCCTGCAGGTCATCACGGGACTTGGAGGAAACCCGCAGTTCATCACCCTGGATTTGGGACTTCACGGACTTGGGGCCCTCGTCGCGGATGAGCTTGTTGATCTTCTTTGCCAGGTCCTGGGCGATGCCTTCCTTAATGGATGCCTCCAGGCGGAACTCCTTGCCCGAAGCGTACGGCTCGCCGGCGTCCAGGGACTTCAGCGAAATTCCGCGGCGGATCAGTTTGGACTGCAGCACGTCCAGGACCGCCAGGACGCGCTCCTCGGAGTTGGCCTTCATGAGGATCTTCTCGCCGCTGAAGTCCACCTCGGCGCCGACGCCCTTGAAGTCGTAGCGCTGGGCGAGTTCCTTCTGGGCCTGGTTGAGGGCGTTGGCCACTTCCTGCTTGTCCACTTTGCTTACGACGTCGAACGTTGACTCGCCTGCCATGACTCTCCTTTGTTGATGGGAGCCCTGTGCGGGGACAGGGCCTGGATCACTGCCATCCAGCCTAGTACGGATGCCCCGGGGGATGGGGCCGCGCATTCACAGTTCCCTCTCAGCGGACGCATCGGCGGAATGAAGGAGCGCCGGCGAGAGTTGGAGTAGATGTACCGCAGCCTGAAGGGAACACCATGCACCGCAAAGCCGCCCGCTACGTCACCCGGACCACCACGGCAGCAGCCGGGGCGGTGGCCACCGCGGCAACCTCGGTGGCGGCGGCAGCAGTGGCCGCCTCCATCATCTTCAGCCCCGCGGCGGATGCGTCCTCCCGCATGGACGGGGTGCGGGCGGACCTGCAGCGGGCGGTGCAACTTAATCAGATCACCGAGGAGCAGGCGCTGAGCTTCGAGGCCAAGCTCGCTGGACGCATCCTGGGCGAGGCGTAAACCCGCCGTTTTTCCGTGCCGTTCCACGGCTTTTGCGGCAGCCCAGGGCCCGATTCGATTCTTCGGCGGAAGTTCTGTAAAGTTGTCTTGCCCGCGGTTACTGAAGCGGAACGGACCGGAAACGGACCCTTTCGAACACTGCATCGGCGGGTACTTCTTTTGAAGTTCGGCAGATTACCCGAGCGGCCAAAGGGGGCTGACTGTAAATCAGCTGGCAACGCCTACGGGGGTTCGAATCCCTCATCTGCCACCCAAGGAAAGCCTCCGGAACCACCAGGTTCCGGAGGCTTTTTCGTGCCCTTTCCACTGTCTCCGCGCCGGCTGCGGAGGCCGCCTGCAAACGGTGCCAAACCGCCGTCGACACCGTGTTGGTGCGGGCGTAGTCTGGCAGAATCGGCGCACCTGCCTCGATGCCCTGCGTCGATAATTCCATCGATGAAGGAGGATTCAATGAGTGCTGTACGCGAATTCATGACCACGGATGCGCGATGTATCCGTGAAAGCGAGTCCCTTGTGGACGCCGCCCGGATGATGATGGACCTCGACTGCGGCGCCCTTCCCATCTGCGGGGATGACGGCAAGTTGAAGGGCATGATCACCGACCGCGACATTGTGCTCAAGTGCGTCGCTGCCGGCCGTGACCCGGGCCAGATGATGGCCCGCGACCTCGCCACCGGCAAGCCGTACTGCGTCGACGCCGACGCCAATGTGGATGCAGCCATCGACATGATGGAAAAGCACCAGATCCGCCGGCTCCCGGTGATCTCCGACCACAAGCTCGTTGGCATCATCAGCCAGGGCGACATCGCACGCAACTACTCCGAACAGCGCGTTGGCGAACTGGTGGAACACATCTCGGAGCGCCACGGGGTGTAGCCCCCGCAGCGCAGCATGGCCTTGTCCGCAGGTCCACCCCTTCAGGGTCCGGACCCGCGGACAAGCTTTGTAAACATCAGCTCACTGCGTTCAGTTCAGTGCGATCAGGAGCATCTGGCTTGTGCCGGGGATGCAGGTCTGCAGGATGGCCCGGGGGAAACCGCCGAAGACCGAAATCACGTCGTTGGTGGTTCCGGGATTGGGGACCGTCCCGCGCCCCGTCACCGTGAAGGTTCCATAGCCCGGGATGCTGACCGTCTCTCCCACGCCGATTCCGGAGAACCTGGCCCACCCGCCGCAGAAATCGTGCTCCGTGATGAAGAGCGAGTAGCCGTCGTTGGGCGTGTAGTGGATGGGCCCGATGCACGCGTCAACCATGGACTGGCCGCCGGAGCCTGCAACGTAAATGGTCCGGACTGCAGGTGCTGCGGGCACGAAAACCGGTGCCGGTGCCGGTGCTGCAGCGGGAGCCGGAGCGGGTGCAGCGGCGTCAGGGGCAGGCGCCGGAGCCGGAGCCGGCGCAGGTGCGGCCACTGCTACGGGCGGGCCGGTCAGCAGGAGCGTCTGGCCAGGGTAGATGGTGCTGTAGGCGCTGAGCCCATTGGCGGCGAGCATGGCGTTCATGTCCACGCCACGGCTGGCCGCAATCGCCCCCACCGTGTCGCCGGGGGCCACCGTGTACAGGTTGGGGTCACCGCCGGGTTCGGGAATGGGCGCTGGTTCCGGTGCCGGTGCCGGTGCCGGTGCTGGTTCAGCTGGGGCCGGCGCTGCCTCGGCGGCCTGCGCAGCAGCCTGTGCTGCCACCGCCGATACCGCACCTGGATCAGCGGACGCCCCGGGGTCTGTTGCTGGTTCGGCTGCGGCGCTTGGCGACGCCGGTGCGGCGACTTCTGCCACCTGTGCAGCCGCCGTCGTGCCTCCTGTGAAAGCAGCCGGTGCGGCCAGTGCGCCCACGCCCACTGCGGCCACAACGGCCGCCGTGGCCATTCCGGCCCATAACCTGTTGCTGATAAGAGGCCGGCCGGTGTTGAGGTCGGTCCGGGGTTCGTCGGTGGCGAAGCTCCTGCTGATGCCGTCGGGGGAGGGGTGGAAAGGCTGGCTCATGGAATTGGCCCATCTGGGTTCGGTCCAGCCAGGCTGTGCTGCTGCACGCCGGTGCGCCGGACGGATGGAGAAGTCATTGCACCGCCGGCCCCGGCAGTTGCCGGAGCCGCAGGCGGCACAGGTTGGAGGCATCCGCATACCCAGAACATGCGGAGCTCCGCGTGAAGGCAGGAACTTCCGGAAGCCACCCGGGGGACCTGCCAGTGCGTGTTGGTCCTAGGAATCCCGAGTCTAGGAACCGCCCCAAGGGCGGGGCATCAGTAGGAGTTACCCGAGTTTCCGGGGCCGGTACCCGTCTGTGGCGGCGAAGCTACTCATCCGCCGGAGCTCCAATACTTGCTGCTACAGCGTCCGGTGCTCCCGTAGCTCCGCGATCTCCCGGCGCAATGCGGCAATCTCGGCCACCAGTTCGGTCACTTCAACCCGCAGGGGCTCCTCCACGGCCTCTGCCACAGTTTCCGCCGTGTCCTCAACGCGCTGGACCAGCCAGGAGGCAATGGAAGCCGTCACCACGCCCAGCACGGCGATGCCGCTCATCATCAGCGCCGTCGCCACCAGCCGGCCAATAGGCGTTACCGGATACATGTCCCCGTAGCCAACTGTGGTGATGGTGGCGGTGGCCCACCACAGGGCGTCGCCGAAAGTGGTGATTTTGGCCTCCGGCGCCCACTGTTCAACGTCCAGCACCGCCAGCGCGCCGACGAAGACCAGCAGCGCAGCGGAGCCCGCCACATACGTGACCACCCGTCCGCGCAGCGTTTCGCCAACGGTCCGGTGCAGCACTGACAACAACGTCACCAGGCGCAGCAGGCGCAGCGGCCGGAAGAAGGGCAGGGCCACGATCACCAACTCGTGCAAATTCCGGACGAACCACTGCCTTCGGTCTGCTGCCAGCCACAGGTTTGCCGCATAGTCCAGGACGAACACGCACCAGGTCACCCACATGATGGCCTCGAGCCAGTCAGCTCCACTGCCCTCAATCCGGCCGATGACCTGCCAGGCATACGCGCCGAGGAACACCAGTGCCGTCGCCATCAGGGGCCACTCCGCCAGGGCCCGGTAGCGTTGCTGCGTCATGCGGAAAATCCTACGGGGATAGCCGGCAGCACAGCATGCAGAAGAATGTTACCGGCGGGTAACATGAGGGCATGCACCTGCTCCTGAGAACACTGCTCATGCTCGTCCGTTCCGCGCGGCGTCCGCCGCTGACCGTCTGGGACCCGTCATCCCTGCCGCTGCGGGTCCTGCCCACGGACATCGACATTGCCATGCACGTCAACAACGGCATGTACCTGTCCCTGATGGACCTGGGCCGGTTCGACCTCATGGTGCGCAGCGGCGTCTGGACGCGGATGCGCCGCCGCGGCTGGACCCCGGTGGTGTCGGCGGAAACCATCTCCTTCCGCAAATCGCTGCAGCTCTGGCAGCACTACACCATCGAGACCCGCATCATCGGGCTGGACACCAAGGCGATCTTCTTTGAACAGCGCATGGTGGCCGACGGCGAGATTTACGCACGTGCCTACATCGCCACCCGCCTGGTGACCAAGGCCGGCCCGGTCAGCCAGGAGGACATCATGGCCGAGTTCGGGACCCCGCCGGCGGACCTGGTGCTCCCCGAATGGATCCACGAATGGCGCGCCTCCAGCGCCCTCCCCGGCAGCCGCACCCCGGCCCCGCACCTGTGGAATGCCAGCCGCTGAACCCGCGTGCCGGCGTCGTACGTCCCTCTATTCCCGATGACGCGGGGAGCGAACACGGGCGACAGCCGCGGCCGTGGCGCGTAGCGTAGACACATGGCTACCCTCGACATCACAGGTGAACAGTTCGCATCCACGATCGAAGGCAACGATATTGTCCTGGTCGATTTCTGGGCAGAATGGTGCGGCCCCTGCAAGCAGTTCGGCCCCACATACTCAGCAGTTTCCGAGAAGCACCCCGACGTCCTCTTCACCAAGGTGGACACCGAAGCCGAGCAGCAGCTCGCGGCGGAGGCAGGCATCACCTCCATCCCCACCCTGATGGCGTTCCGCGAAAAGGTGCTGGTGTTCTCGCAGCCCGGCGCGCTGAACGCCCAGCAGCTGGAACAGGTGGTGGACGCGGTGAAGGCACTGGACATGGAAGAGGTGCACGCCCATGTGGCCCGCCAGCGTGAGGAAGCGGCCGCCGCGGCCGGCAAGCCTGCCGGCCAGAGCGGCCCGCAGGACGGCACGCAGATCCCCGATTTCTAAGACCCGGTATTAAACAGGAATGCGGGACCTCCCTCTGGAGGTCCCGCATTCTTTGCGTTCAGGGCTGCGTCAGACGCGTTCCACCTTGACCGGTTCGGCCAGCAGCGCGCTCAGCGACTCGTTCAGGTCCTGCACGGCGGTGCCCTTGGAGTGCTTGTCCAGGTCTGCCTCGGACGCCCACTGCTCGGTCAGGACCAGCTTTTCCTCCGTGGCCTCGGTCAGCTCGTAACGGATGCAGCCTTGCTCGTTCACCACCTCATCGATCGCGATTTCCAGGGCCAGCTTGACGCGAAAGAACTCGCCGTCGTTGGGGATGAACGTTGCTATCAGATCAATCGGTGCACTCATGGATTTCACAATACCGGGGCTGCGGGGCCGCCCTGTTGTGTTGCGGCCGTTTCCCCCGCCTGTCCTCCTTCTCCTGCCGGGATCCTGTTGGTAGCGTGCCATCATGCGTGCTTACACAGCCGGGGACACTGACGTCCCGCTCCTGGAGGAAACCATTGGCGCGAACTTTGAGCGCGTGGCCGCGCAGTTCCCCCTCCATGACGCCCTCATTGAGGCCGCTCCGGTGCCGGGCGCCGATGCCCGCCGCTGGAGCTACACCAAGATGAACGACGACGTCGACCGGCTGGCGCGTGCGCTCCTCGCCTTGGGCATCGGCAAGGGGGAGCGGGTGGGCATCTGGAGTCCCAACTGCGCCGAATGGACGCTGCTGCAGTACGCCACCGCCAAGGCCGGCGCCATCCTGGTCAACGTCAACCCGGCCTACCGAAGCCACGAACTCGAATTCGTGGTCAAGCAGAACGGCATGCGCATGCTGTTCACGGCGCCGACGGACGCCAACAGCGACTACGTGGCCATGGCACGCCAGGCCCTGCTGACGTGCCCGGACCTGCGGGAGCTGGTGTTCCTCCCGGACCACGGGCTGGACGGGCTGACGGCCGGAAGCCCCCAAAGCGGCGCCGAACTCACGTACGCCGAACTGCTCAGGCGCGCGGACGACGTCGGCCATGCTGCCCTGAAGGCCCGCATGGCCGAACTCCATCCGCATGATCCCATCAACCTGCAGTACACGTCCGGCACTACGGGATTTCCCAAAGGTGCCACGCTTACGCACCACAACATCCTGAACAACGGCTACGCCATCGGCGAGCTGCTGGGGTACACCGAGCGGGACCGGGTGGTCATCCCCGTGCCGTTCTACCACTGCTTCGGGATGGTGATCGGCAACCTCAATGCCCTCAGCCACGGAGCGGCCACCATCATTCCGGGACGCGGCTTCGCGCCTGCGGCCGCGCTGGAGGCAGTGCAGGACTTCGCCGGGACCTCCCTCTATGGGGTTCCCACCATGTTCATTGCCGAGCTGGCGCTCCCGGACTTTGGCTCCTATGATCTGTCCACGCTGCGCACCGGGGTGATGGCCGGTTCGCTGTGCCCCATCGAGGTGATGAACCGGGTGATTTCGGAGATGCACATGGTGGATGTGGCCATCTGCTACGGCATGACCGAGACCTCGCCCGTCTCCACCATGACCCGCAAGGGCGACACCCTCCAGCAGCGCACCGAGACCGTGGGCAGGACCATGCCACAGCTGGAGAGCCGGATCGTGGACCCTGCCACAGGGGAGGAACTGCAGCGCGGGCAGATCGGCGAGCTCTGCACCCGCGGCTATGCCGTGATGGCAGGGTACTGGAACCAGCCGGACAAGACGGCCGAGGCGATCGACGCCGACGGGTGGATGCATACCGGCGACCTCGCCCGGATGGACGACGACGGGTACGTGG
This sequence comes from Arthrobacter sp. Soil764, assembly GCF_001428075.1. GTDB lineage: Bacteria > Actinomycetota > Actinomycetes > Actinomycetales > Micrococcaceae > Arthrobacter. Next base: position 488,040 of record NZ_LMSI01000001.1, read on the forward strand.
TGGTGGAGGGCCGGATCAAGGACATGGTGATCCGCGGCGGCGAGAACATCTACCCGCGCGAAATCGAGGAGTTCCTCTACACGCACCCCGATATCCAGGACGTGCAGGTGATCGGGGTCCCGGATGCCAGGTACGGCGAGGAACTGATGGCCTGCATCATCCTCAAGCCGGGTGCCGGGCCGCTGGATGCGGGGACGCTCGCGGAGTATTGCCGGGGGCGGCTGGCCCATTACAAGATCCCGCGCTACGTGGAGGTCCGCGAGAGTTTCCCGATGACGGTCTCGGGGAAGATCCGCAAGGTCCAGATGCGCGAGGAAGCAGTGGCCCGGCTGGGCCTCTAGGTGTCCAACCGGCGGCGGCCTGTGCCTGCCCGGCCTGCTCCTGTGCGGACGGCGACGACGGCCAGGACGGCGGCTACAGCCAGCGCCGCCAGGGCCAGGACCGCGCCACCTTCCCACCTGGTCAGGGATGTCAGCGATGCGGTGCGGGTGCTGCCGCCGGCACTTTCACCGGCGGGAATGTTCCATTCGTCCGGAGCGGGGAAAATTCCGGCGGGCAGCTGCTCCTGCTGGAGTTCCCGCGCGGAGGCGAGCCGCTCCCGGACTTCATCATTTGGGGCAGGCACCACCGCATCCGCTGCCACCGCTGCGGACAAATCCACAAGGTAGGGCTCGCCGTAATACGCCGACGAAGCCACAGACTCCACCCAGGTGCCGGGCGGCGGCTCCACGCCGTGGCGGGAAAAGGCGGCAAGCAGCATCTCCCGGATCTCGTCCAGGCTCTTGCCCTCGGCCTCCCGGGTGACCTCGAAGATGGCCAGCTGGAGCTGCACCTTCTCATCCGCCATGGGGTCCTTGGCGCTGGGGTCCTCTCCGGTGGGATCGACGTCCAACGGCTCCCTGCCGGCCTGGTTCCTGGTGCCTGGGTTGGAGCTCATGGGGATCCTTTCGGTCGTAGTTCAGCAGTCCGCCTGGCTGGACGCGCTTACTGGGGCCGTACCCATTGCCAACCCGGGTCATGCGTTTGTTGCAGGGGGATCCCGGGAGTTCAGTGCCCCCGGTGGTCCTGGATGGTCATCCGCGGGCCGAAGGTGGGTTTCCGGAAGCCCGTTGCCTGGATCATCCGGACCACCCGCTGCCGGTGCCCCCGCCAGGGTTCCAGCAACCGGAGCATCCCGGCGTCGTCCGTCCTGCGTCCGGTCAGCGCGGCCCCCACGTAGGCGGCGAGGTGGTAGTCGCCCACCGAAATCGAGTCCGGGCAGCCGTGGGTTCGCTGCACCACCTCTGCGGCAGTCCAAACCCCGATGCCTGGAATGGCCTGCATCATCCGGGCAGCTTCCGCCGCCGGCAGCGCCGCAAGCCGTTCCAGCGCGACGGCGGAGCGCAGCGCCCGCATAACGGTGGCCGAGCGCTGTGGTCCCACGCCCGCCTTGTGCCACTCCCAGCTGGGAACCTGCAGCCACCGGGCCGCCGTTGGGGCCACCACCAGACCTGCCGGGGTGGACGTTCCGGCCGGGGGAGCCGGGGTGCCGTAGCGGTGCACCAGGTAGCGGTATGCACGCCGTGCCTCGATGACCGTCACCTTCTGCTCCAGGATGATCGGGACCAGCTGGTCCACCATGCGGCCGCTCGAAGGCAGCCGGACCGCCAGGCTGTGCCGCCGGGCCTCCCGGACCATCCGGGGCAACGTGTCATGGAAGGACGGTTCGTCGAAACCCCGCCAGTCGTCGTCGGCCCCCAGGAGCCGGGGCGCTGCCTCCACCGCGGCCGCGGCGCCGGGGCCCCACGCCTGGATGTCCACCAGGGGCCCGCCTGCTGCGCCGCCTGCAGGGGCGAGCCGCATTGTTGCCGGGCCGGCCGGCGTCGTAAACGCATTCCAGATGACGTCGCCCTGGACGCAGAAGGAAGGATCACTGTTGCCGCGCAGGAGCGGCCCAAGGGTGCGGGAAAGGCTGTAGGGGGCCTCCGGATACCACCGCAGAGACACGTCCGCCGCGGCTGCCAGCCGGGGTGGTGCCTCTGCGATCGTCATGTCTTCCATCGTCCCACGGACCACCGACAGCGGCGCGACAACCATCCGGCAGATAAGCCAGACTTGAGCGGGAATACACCCCGGAAGCAACGGTAGAACGGCCCTAATTTCCCGCCCCGGCAAAACCTACAATCCACACGGCGGTGCGGAACCGACCGCGCCGCAACCAGGAGATGGCAGGAGCGCAGCAATGGGCGGAGTAGTGCATTTCGAGATCCCGGCGGATGACCGGGAACGGGCCAGGAAGTTTTACCAGGAAGCGCTGGACTGGCGGATAGAACCGGTGCCGGGGATGAACTACAGCATGGTCATCACCGCGGACATGGATGACAACGGCCAGCCTGTGGCTGCCGGCGCCATCAACGGCGGGATGATGGCCAGGGAGGGGCAGATCACCCACCCGGTGATCACCGTGGATGTTCCGGACATCAACGCAACGCTTGAGAGGGTAGAGCAGCTGGGCGGGTCGGTGGTCATGCCCAAGAACGAGATTCCCGGCATGGGCTTTACGGCCTATTTCAAGGATTCCGAGGGCAACGTGATGGGGCTCTGGGAGAATCTGCCGGCGGAAGGGGAATCGCGCCTGGATACCTGACTCGTGGTACAGGGGCGCTACGCCATCCCGGACACCAGCCAGAGCGCCAGGACGGCCAGCGGTACCGTCAGCAGTACGGCCACCAAACCCGCCAGGGCAAACCCGCCCCACCTGATGGGGACGTTCAGTACCCGCAGCCGCTCATGCCACAGCAGCGTGGCCAGCGAGGCCCACGGGGTCACCAGCGGACCAAGGTTCACCCCGATGAGCAGTGCCGCAAACCTGGCCGGCGATCCTGCCACCGGTTCCAGGGCAAGGTAGGCGGGGAGGTTGTTGGCGGCGTTGGCAGCGCCGGTCCCCAGCGCGGCCAGCTGCAGGAGCGCAGGCAGGCCCTCGCCGGAACCGGCTACACCCGCCAGCAGGGACGTCAGGCCATGGGCGTGCAGTGCCTCCATGAGCATGAACAGGCCCACCGTCAGCATCAGCGGCCGCCAGGGAACCATGGACCACCGCAGCACGGACGGCCGCCGGCGGAGGAAAACCGCAAGGAGGACGGCCGCGGCTGCCGCTGCCGGGTACTGCACCGGAACGCCGGACACCAGGGCAGGCAGCAGGACCAGGAGCGTGAGCGCAGCAACCTTCAGCAGCTTGGGGTCACGGACCGGATGCGCAGGCTGCGGTCCATACGTTCCGCGCAGATCCCGCCGGAACGCCAGCCACAACAGGGCGAGGGGGACCAGCAGGCCAACCAGGGCAGGGGCCCACACCAGCCCCGCAAAACCCCGTGGGCTTAACCCCAGCCGGTCCTGGGCCAGGAGGTTGGTCAGGTTGGAAACGGGAAGCAGCAGGGACGCGGTATTGGCCAGCCAGATGCTGGTCAACGCAAACGGCAGCGGCGGGATCCGGGCATGGACAGCCAGGAGGACCACCACGGGCGTCACCAGCACCGCGGTTGTGTCCAGGGACAGGAACACGGTGGACACCGTCGCCACCGCCACCACCAGGAGCCACAGCAGGAAAACCCGGCCCCGGCCCAGGGCGGCCAGCCTGTCCGTCACCACCCGGAACAGGCCGGCCTCGTCCACCAGTTCGGTGACCAGGGACATGGCCAGCACGAAGGCAAGGATGGGAATGGTCCGCGAAGCCAGTTCGCCGAAGGCGGGAAGGGGGAGTACGCCCAGGGCCAGGGCGGCCGTCCCTGCCGCCAGGACGGCGCCGGGCAGCAGGTAGCTCCGGGCGGCTTTCAGCCATGCGAACTGCTTCACCGGGCTATCCTCGCATCCCGGGCAGGGAGCGCCGCGCAGGAAGCGGTAGCTTTGTACCTATGAAGTACGCCCAGTCCATCCTGGACCTCATCGGCAATACCCCGCTCATCAAACTCAACCACGTGACCGAAGGCATCAAAGCCACTGTCCTGGTCAAACTTGAGTACCTGAACCCGGGCGGATCCATCAAGGACCGCATCGCGGCGCAGATGATTGAGGACGCCGAACGCGAGGGCAAACTGAAGCCCGGGGGCACCATCGTGGAGCCCACCTCCGGCAACACCGGAGTGGGCCTGGCCCTAGTGGCGCAGCAGAAGGGCTACAAGTGCATCTTCGTGGTCCCGGACAAGGTGGGCGAGGACAAGCGGGCCGTGCTGCAGGCGTATGGCGCGGAAGTGGTGGTCACCCCCACGTCCGTCCCGCCGGACAGCCCGCAGAGCTACTACGGTGTCTCGGACCGGATCACCCGGGAGACGCCCGGCGCCTACAAGCCGGACCAGTTCTCCAACCCGGCAGCCCCCGGCAGCCACTACAAGACCACCGGGCCGGAGATCTGGCGGGATACGGACGGCTTGGTCACGCACTGCGTCATTGGCGCCGGCACGGGCGGCACCATCACCGGCACCGGCCGGTACCTTAAGGAGGTCTCGGCGGACCGGCCGGAGTCCGACGGCGGCGTGGTCCGGATCATCGGCGCGGACCCCGCGGGCTCGGTCTACTCAGGCGGCACCGGACGGCCCTACTTCGTGGAGGGCGTCGGCGAGGACATGTGGCCGGCCAACTACGACAAGACCATCCCGGACGAAGTGATCGCCGTCAGCGACGCCGACTCCTTTGCCATGACCCGCCGCCTTGCGCGGGAAGAGGGGCTGCTGGTGGGCGGTTCCTCCGGAATGGCCGTAGTAGCCGCACTCCAGGCGGCGCGGGACCTGCCGGAAAGTGCCGTCGTCGTGGTCATCCTGCCCGACTCCGGCCGCGGCTACCTGGCCAAAATCTTCAACGACCAGTGGATGCGCTCCTACGGTTTCCTCTCCGGTGGAGAGGAAACCTCGGTGGGGGAGGTCATCAAGTCCAAGAACGGCGAACTGCCGGACCTGGTCCACATCCATCCCAACGAGTCGGTCCGGGACGTCATCAACATCATGAACGAGTTCGGCGTCAGCCACATCCCGGTGCTGTCGCAGGAACCGCCCGTGGTCATGGGCGAGGTCCTCGGTGCGGTGGACGAGCGCACGCTGACCGCCAAGCTGTTCCGCGGCGAAGCCAAGCTGACGGACAAGATCTCCGAGCACATGGGGCCCAAGCTGCCCGTCATCGGATCGCTGGAAACCATCTCCGCCGCCAGGGAACTGCTGTCCGACACCGACACCCTGATGGTCACGTTCGTGGGTGCGCCGGTTGGCATCCTCACCCGGCACGACCTGCTGGCCTACCTCAGCAACTGATTCTGCGTTACCCGTAAAGGAGCACCCATGCCTGCCTCTGAAAACCAAGGTTTCAACACCCGCGCCGTCCACGCCGGCCAGGAGTTCGAGCCCCGCACCGGAGCGGTGGTGCCGCCGCTGCACTTCAGTTCCACCTACGCCCAGGACGGGATCGGCGGCCTGCGCAGCGGCTATGAATACGGCCGCGGCGGCAACCCCACCAGGGACGCGCTGCAGGTACAGCTCGCGGCGCTGGAACTGGGCACCCACGCCTACAGCTTCAGCTCCGGCCTGGCCGCGGAGGACGCCCTCATCCGCGCGCTCACCCGCCCGGGTGACCACATCGTGCTGGGCAACGACGCCTACGGCGGCACGTACCGGCTGATCAGCCGGGTGCTTGGCGACTGGGGGATCGGCAACACCCCAGTGGACATGGCCAACCTGGACATGGTCCGCGACGCCGTGGCCGCCAACAAAACCCGCTTCCTTTGGGTGGAGACGCCCTCCAACCCGCTGATGAAGATCACCGACATCGCAGCGCTCGCGGACATAGCGCACGACGCCGGGGCCCTCCTGGTGGTCGACAACACCTTCGCGTCCCCCTACCTGCAGACCCCACTCGCCCTGGGCGCCGACGTCGTGGTGCACTCCACCACCAAATACATCGGCGGCCACTCTGACGTGGTGGGCGGCGCCGTGGTGGTGAAGGACGCGGAGCTGGCCGACAAGATCGGCTTCGTCCAGTTCGCCGTGGGTGCCGTGTCCGGCCCGATGGATGCCTTCCTGACCACCCGCGGGCTGAAGACCCTGGGCGTCCGCATGGACCGGCACAGCGAGAACGGCCAGGCCGTGGCCGAGTGGCTGCTGGAACGCCCGGAGGTGGAGGCCGTCCTGTATCCGGGCCTGCCCACCCATCCGGGCCACGAGCTCGCCAAAAAGCAGATGCGGAAGTTCGGCGGCATGGTCTCGGTGCAGTTCAAGGGCGGTGAAGCGGCGGCGCGGAAGGTGGCTGAGTCCACGTCCGTGTTCACCCTCGCGGAGTCCCTGGGCGGCATCGAGTCCCTCATGAACTACCCCTCCGAAATGACCCACGCGTCGGTCAAGGGCACCGAGCTGGCCGTCCCGGTCAACCTGCTCCGCCTGTCCTGCGGCATCGAGGACGTGGAGGACCTGATCGCCGACCTGGACCGGGCCTTCTCCGCCATCCCGTAAACCACCCCCGCGAGATGTCATTTCGCGGCAATGTTCGCAGCCCGGACTGCCGTTAAGTGTTATCTCGCGTAGGGCATGGCTTTCTTGAAGAAAGCCAGCTAGGGTTCCCCTATGCCTCTCCGCTCAAACTGGTCCCAACGCAGCTGCAGCATGGCCCGCGGCCTGGACATCCTTGGCGACCCCTGGTCCATCCTGGTGCTGCGCGAGGTCTTCTTCGGGAACGGGCGCTTCGACGCCATGAAGAGCCGGCTGGAGGTTGCCGACTCGGTGCTCACCAAACGCCTGGCAGGCCTGGTTGAGTCCGGGCTGCTGGCCAGGAAGGCATACGACGACGGCGGCCGCACACGCCAGGAGTATGTGCTCACTCCCAAGGGTGAGGACGCGCTCCCGGTCCTGAACGCGGTCACCATCTGGGCGGAAAAGCACCTGCCCGCGCCCTCGGACCAGGCACACCTGTACGTGATCCATACCGGCTGCGGGGAGCCCACCACCTCGGCAGACACCTGCACCCGGTGTGGCGAAAAGCTGACGGCGGCCAACACCAGCTGGCACAGCCGGTCCAGGTCGGACCAGCCCATCCGGTTGTCCACTGCATCGGGGACGGGAGCGGCCTCGTGAGCACCCTGCCGGAAGAAACAGCCGACATCTCACCGCAGGCCGCTCCGCAGCCCCAGGGTCCGCGGCGCCGCCTGCATCCCGCCTGGACAGTTGCCGCCGTTGCCTTCCTTGCCCTGGTTGGGGCTGCCGGATTCCGGGCGGCCCCGGGCGTCCTCATGGTTCCACTCCAGCAGGAGTTCGGCTGGTCAACCACGGTCCTCTCGGCAGCCGTGAGCATCAACCTGGTGCTCTTCGGGCTCACGGCCCCGTTCGCCGCCGCCCTGATGGAACGGTTCGGCATCCGGGCAGTCACCGCAACGGCGCTGGTGTTGATCGGTGCCGGGAGCGCCCTGACGGTGCTGGTGAACCAGTCGTGGCAGATCCTGCTGACCTGGGGATTGCTGATCGGACTCGGCACCGGCTCCATGGCACTGGTCTTCGCCGCCACCATCGCCAACAACTGGTTTGCGAAAAGCCGGGGACTGGTCATCGGCATCCTGACCGCCGGAAGCGCCGCCGGCCAGTTGGTCTTCCTGCCCTTCATCGCCCTCCTCGCGCAGGATCCAGGGTGGCGGCAGGCTTCCCTGCTGATCGCCGCCGGGGCGCTCGCCGTGGTCCCGCTGGTGCTGAAGTTCCTCAAGAACTCACCCGCCGACGCCGGAGTGCTGCCCTATGGCGCGGAAGAGGTTGAACACCCGGCAGGCTCCGCAAAAGCTCCGGACGACGGCCCGCGCAGCAACGCCGCCATCCGGGCCCTCCAGGTCCTCAAACGCGCCAGCAGGGTGCGCACGTTCTGGGCTCTTGTGGCCGGTTTCGCCATCTGCGGCGCCACCACCAATGGCCTGATCGGCACCCACTTCATCCCCTCCGCCCATGACCACGGCATGCCGGAAACCACGGCTGCGGGCCTGCTCGCCGTCGTCGGGATTTTCGACATCATCGGGACCATCGCCTCAGGCTGGCTGACCGACCGCTTCAATCCCCGCGTCCTGCTCGCCGTCTACTACCAGTTCCGCGGCATCGGCCTGCTGGTGCTCCCACTGCTGCTGAACGCCGAGGTGCAGCCCAGCATGATCGTGTTCGTGGTGATCTACGGCCTGGACTGGGTGGCCACCGTCCCACCCACGGCCGCCATCTGCCGCGAGACGTTCGGTGCCGACGGCAGCGTGGTCTTCGGCTGGGTTTTCGCGGCCCACCAGCTGGGTGCCGCCGCGGCTGCCATTGCCGCCGGGGCCCTGCGGGACGCCACCGGCCACTACACCTACGCCTGGCTCGGGGCAGCGGCCATGTGCACCATTGCCGCCGTCATCAGTGCCACCATCCGCCGGAACCGCAGTTCGCGGGAAGCGGAGCCGGCAGCGGCCTGAAACCGGCCACCGCTAGGCTGGTCCGATGGAACCTGTCACACCCCTCCCTGCCCGCCCCGTTGCCCTGGTCACCGGTGTGGGGCGGCTGGCCGGCATCGGTGCCGGCATTGCCCGGCAACTCGCGGCGGACGGCTGGGACCTGGCGTTGTCCTACTGGGCCGAGTACGACGCCCGCATGCCGTGGGGGAGCGAACCCGAGGACGTGGTCCGCCTCACCGCCGAGCTGGAGGCGATCGGTGCCAAGGTCCATGTCCTGTCAGCTGACCTCCAGGACCCCGGCGTCCCGGACCGGCTCGTGGCGGAGGCCGCACAGCTTGCCGGCCCGCTGCAGGGCCTGGTGCTCAGCCACGCGGAGTCGGTGGATTCAGGCGTGCTGGACACCAGCGTGGAGTCCTTTGACCGGCACTTCGCAGTGAACACCCGCGCCAGCTGGCAGCTGATCGCCGCCTTTGCGCGGCAGGCAACGGACGACGGCGGCGCGATCGTTGCGCTGACCAGTGACCACACAGCGTTCAACCTTCCCTACGGCGCCTCCAAAGGGGCCTTGGACAGGATCGTGGTTGCCGCCGCCCGCGAGCTGGGGCCGCAGGGGATCTCGGCCAACGTCCTCAACCCGGGGCCGGTGGATACCGGCTGGATGACCCCGGAGATCCGCGCGGAACTCAGCGCGCGTCAGCCCACCGGCAGGCTGGGCACCCCGGCCGACGTTGCCGGGACCGTGGCGTTCCTGCTCTCACCCGCGGGTCGTTGGGTCTCCGGCCAGCTGATCAAGGCTGACGGCGGCTTCTCGGCCTGACGTCTGGGCGTAGGCAACAGGCTTCCGCAGTCCTACAATCGCGGATATGGATGCCGTCGAGGTAGCCGGACTCAGGATTGCCTACCAGCGGGCGGGCAACGGGCCACCGCTGATCCTGTTCCACGGTGCCGGCGAGGACAGCAGGATCTGGCGGCACCAGCTGGAGGACCTGTCCAAAGACTTCACGGTGATTGCCTGGGATGCTCCCGGATGCGGTCAGTCCGATGACCCTGCACCCAACCTCTCCGCCCGGGACCTGGGGCTCCTCGCCGTCGGCTTTCTGACGGAAGCTGCGGGCGGGAACGGAAAGCCGCACGTCCTGGGAATGTCCTGGGGCTCCATGGTGGCGCTGGAGTTGTACAAGGGGTACCCGGAGGTCCCAGCATCGTTGCTGCTGGTATCGGCCTATGCCGGCTGGGCAGGATCATTGCCGCCGGAGGAAGTGGATCGCCGGATTGCCATGGTGGAAGCGGAGATCGGCGAGCCGCCGGGCAAGTTCGTTCACGAGTGGCTGCCCACCCTCTTCGCGAAAGACGCCGACCCTGCAGTGGTCGCCGAAATTGCCGCCGTGATGCTTGATGTCCGGCCGGCAAGCCTACGGGCACTGCTCAGCGCCAGCGGACGCGCGGACTACCGCAGCGTCCTGTCGACGATTGCTGTTCCCACGCTTTTGATTCATGGGGAGGAAGACCAGCGCTCACCGCTGTCTGTGGCGCAGGAACTGCACCGGCAGATTCCGGGTGCAGCGTTGACGGTGATTCCCGGTGCCGGACATCTGGTGTTCGCCGAAGCGCCGGAGCAGTTCAACGCCGAGGTTCGGCGCTTCCTGCAGGGTCTCGCCTGAGGCGCACCCGGTCCCACCCAACTAGGTGTATTACCCACGGAGGTTGGTGACGCGGCTGGCGGGTGCCTGACCTCTGAGTGCTGTGTGGCCTCGATGGTGATTGTAGTGGTGGAGCCAAGCTAGGAAGGCCTGTGCCCGTTCGGTTTCGCTTTTGTAGGGGCGGGCGTAGGNTGTATTACCCACGGAGGTTGGTGACGCGGCTGGCGGGTGCCTGACCTCTGAGTGCTGTGTGGCCTCGATGGTGATTGTAGTGGTGGAGCCAAGCTAGGAAGGCCTGTGCCCGTTCGGTTTCGCTTTTGTAGGGGCGGGCGTAGGCCCATTCTTCTGTCATGGTGCGGTTGAAGCGCTCGACTTTGCCGTTGGTTTGGGGCCGGTATGGCCTGGTGTATTTGTGTTTGATGCCGGGACCGAGAGCTTCGTTGAAAACCCGTGAGCGGTAGCAGGAACCGTTGTCGGTCAGCACCCTGCGGATTGAGACGCCGCAGCCCTGAAAGTAGGCGCTGGCCCGTTGCCAGAACCGGGCAGCGGTTTCCTGCCGCTCGTCTATGAGGATCTCTGAATACGCGAGCCGTGAGTAGTCATCAATGGCGGTGTGGATGTAGGCGTAGCCGGGCTTAGGGCGATCTTTGCGGTGTCCACGGTTGGACCAGCCCTTGGCCCGGCCCACCGCCCGGTGGCCTCCTCCATCGGGGATCCGGCCGAGCTTCTTGACGTCGACGTGAACGAGATCTCCTGGACTGGTGTGTTCGTAGCGGCGAATGACTCGTCCTGTCGCCCGATCCAGCCAGGACAGCCTCGCCAGATGATAACGGGACAGGACCTTGTGGACCGTGGACGGGTGCATCCCGAGCAGATAAGCGATGCGGGCCGGCCCCCAGCGCCGGTTCACCCGTAAGGCAATGATCCGCCGCTCAACCCGCCGTGGTGTCCGCTGCGGGGATGATGCAGGACGGCTGGAGCGGTCCTGCATACCCTTTGCGCCGAGCTCGCGGGCCTGGGGACCAAGCTCAAGATAGCGTTTGGCCCAGCGGGCGGCAGTCGGCACAGAAACCTGAAAACGTTCGGCAGCGCGCCGCAACGGCCAGCCATCATCGACGATACATTTCGCCAATTCAAGCCGCCCCAAGGGCGCGAGGAAAGCGTTAGGGTGGGACACGAAGACCTCCGTTTGTGGAACTGGACTCTAGACAAGCCCCACTCCACTCGGAGGTTTTCTTCATGTCACCACGCCACGCCGACCGTCACCAACGTCCCTGGGTAATACA
>NZ_LMSI01000002.1 GCF_001428075.1 Arthrobacter sp. Soil764
CCCCGGCGGCGCCGGAGCTGACGGTCAGGACCCCGGCAATTTCCTCCACCGCCGACATCTCGGCGTAGGTGCGTTCCTGTACCGGGGCGTCCGGGGCAAGCATTGCGTGCTGGAACCCAACCGCCTCCGCAGCGTCGCGTGCCTTCATCGCGGCGAGCTGCGCCTCCAAACGGGACACAACCTCCAGCCGTTCCAGCCGGAGTTCGTACCGCCGCTGCAACACATCCACACCGGCACCAACACCAACCCCGGCAGCCAGGAAAGCGTCCTCAGCAGCCAGCGCATCAAGGGCGGCAACGGAGGCATGAACACCCTCCAAAACCACCTCACAACCGCTGCCGATTCCCATGGAAACATCATCCATCGAGGGGCCGACAATTACGGTTTCCAGGCATCAAGCCGCGGCCAGAACGACCGGGACTTGCCGTATCGGGGCACTCAGTTTGGCGCGGTGGCCCAAGCACCCTTTCGCAACACCCCGGCCAGGTTCAGTTCCTGATCAACCAGGACCACATCGGCGGGCATCCCAGGCCGCAGATCGCCTGCCCTAGCTGAAAGACCAAGCACGGCGGCGGGGACGGCGGTCGCGGACGTCACCGCATCCCGCAGGGAAACGCCAGCAGCAACGGTGGCCCGGACAACGTCCAGCAAAGCGCTGGTCCCGCCGGCGATGGCCCCCGTGCCATCCACGCGCGCCACGCCTCCGCTGACTGTCACGGAGAGGGAACCCAGCCGGTACCGCCCGTCGTCCAGGCCGGTGGCGGCCATGGCGTCGGTCACCAGGGCGATGTTCTCCGCACCCACAAGGTCGAACACCAGCTTCACAATTTCCGGGGCCAGGTGCACGCCATCAGCAATCAGTTCCACCACTGCTTTTCCAGCTTTTGCCGCGCTGAGGCTCGCCGAGACAGGGCCGGGGGAGCGGTGGTGCAGGGGAGGCATGGCATTGAATAAGTGCGTTACCGTCGGGCGGTTCCTCCCGGTGGAATTGCCGGCCGAGTCCAAAGCGGCCGCCGCGCGCGCCAGGAAGGCTGCCGAGGTCGTATGGTCCGCCGCGGTGTGGCCCAGCGAAGGAATGATGCCGCGGGCGGTGAGCAGGTCAGCAAGTTCGGAGGCGCCGGGCAGCTCGGCCGCCAAGGTCATGGAGGCCAAGGTTGGCCCTGCCGCGGCCAGCATGCGGGCCACCACATCCGGGTCGGGGTCCAGCAGCAGCGCGGGATTGTGGGCTCCGCACTGCTGGCCCGAGAGGAAAGGACCCTCCAGGTGCGATCCGGCAATCAGCCCCAGTCCTGCCAGCTCCCGCAACACCCCAAGGTTCCGGACCAGGTCCCCTGGCTCTCCGGTGACCAGGCTGCCCACCAGTGTGGTGGTTCCACGGCTGTGCAGGTAGCGTGCAGCCCGCTCGGCGCCGTCGCGATCGCCCTCCGAGAAATCCGAACCATACGCGCCATGGCAGTGCACGTCCACCAGGCCGGGTATCAGGACGCGGCCGGCGGGTGCGTCCGGCGGAACTACCCCGGGAAAGTCCCGCGCAGGGCCCGCGAAGGTGACCAGGCCGCCGTCGGCCGCCACCACCCCGTCCGCAATATCCAGCGACGCGGTGACGATACGCCCGCGAAGAAACAGTTCATTGCCCATCGTTTACTGTCCTTCATTCGTCGGTTGCATCAGCGGTACGGCGGCCACGGCGGCTGCCATGCGGGCGGCCAAGCCTTGGTCCGCGGCGCCAGCCCGGTCCCCGCCCCCGTGCCGGGGCCGCGCCGAGGTGTGTACGGCATGGACTCCCACTTCAAGGAGCGACGGTACCAGCGCCAGGGTGACACCCCCGCCTGCCATGATCTGGACCGAAGGAGCGCTCCGGCGTCCCTGCTGCACAATCCTGCCCAGCATCTCCAAGCCCGCGGCGCAGTTGGGGCCACCACCACTGGTGAGGACCCGGTCCACCCCGGCCTCCTCCAGCCGGGAGAGCGCCTCGGCGGGGTCCAGGCCGGCGGCCAGGGCTGCGTCGAACGCGCGGTGGAACGTGACTTCGGCGTCCGGCCTCACGGCCCGCGCTGCTGCCACGACGCGCCGGATAGCCTGGACATCCGGGCCGCCGTCGGATGCCAGGACACCAACCACCACGCCCGCCGCTCCGGCACCCAAAGCCGCAGCGGCATCGCGCTCAATGACATCGAGCTCGCCGGGTGAATAGGTGAAGTTGCCCGGCCGCGGACGCACCAGGACATGGACGGGAAGGCCCAGCCCGCACGCCTGCTCGATGGTGCCGATGCTTGGCGTGATGCCCTCCGTCTCCGCCAGGGCGGCGCAGAGTTCAACCCTGGCCGCGCCCACGGCGGCGGCCAGCCGGACGCCGTCGGCGTTTTCCACGGCAAGTTCCAGCTGCGGGCGGCGGACAGCAACCACCGGCGTGCCCTGGCCCGTGCTCAAAGCCCCTGCCACGCCGGCTTCCGTCCGAACGTATCCGTGTAGTAGTCCCGGTGGGCCAGCCGCGAGGCTGCGGCCTCGTCCACCAGGACCGAGACGTGCGGGTGCAGCTGGAGCGCGGATGCGGGGCAGTTGGCGGCGACTGGGCCCTCGACGGCGGCCGCGATGGCTTCCGCCTTGGCCTCGCCCATGGCGAGCAGCAGCAGGTGCCGGGCCTCGCGGATGGTGCCCAGCCCCTGGGTCAGGACGTGGTCCGGCACGGCGTCCGCGGAGTCGAAGAAGCGGGCGTTGTCCTGGCGCGTCTGGCGGGTAAGGGTCTTGATCCGGGTGCGCGAGCCGAGCGAGGACATCGGTTCGTTGAAGCCCACATGCCCGTCCGTGCCGATGCCAAGGATCTGGAGATCCACCCCTCCTGCAGCTGCAATCCGCGCCTCGTACTGCTCCGCCTCGGCCTGCAGGTCCTCCGCTATGCCGTCCAGGCCATGCACCGCGTCGGCGCCGAAGTCCACGCTTGCCGTGAATTCCTCCCGGATGACCGAGTGGTATGACTGCGGATGCCCGGCGGACAGTCCCACGTACTCGTCCAGCAGGAACGCCCGGGCCTCTGCGAAGCTCAGGCCGCCGCTGCGGTGCCGTTGGATGAGTTCCTGGTAGGTGCCCAGTGGTGTGGACCCGGTGGCCAGTCCCAGGACGGACGGGCCGCGACGGACCTGGTCCTCGATGGCGTCCGCGGCCGCGCGGGCGACGTCGGCAGGGGTGGGCAGAATGATGATTTCCATGCGGTCTTGGTGCTTCCGGTTGCAGTTGCGGGAGGTAAGGACGGAGGCCGCTACTTCGCGGCCTCTGTCTCCACAGTGACTTCGTCGTCCTCACGGCCAGGGGTTCGCAGGTTCCAGCGCTTGATGACGAAGGAGAAGAGGAAGTAGTAGATCACTGCGTAGCCCAGTCCTATGGGGATGAGCAGCCAGCCGTTCTGTGATTTGCCGAAGTTGAGGACAAAGTCGATCAGGCCTGCTGAAAACGTGAACCCGTGATGGATTCCCAGCGCGTTGACCAGGGCCATGGACGTTCCGGTCAGGGCGGCGTGGACGATGTAGAGCGGGAAGGCCACGAACATAAAGGAGTACTCAAGCGGTTCGGTGATGCCGGTGAAAAAAGCGGTCAACGCGGTGGAGAGCATGATGCCGCCGACGATCTTCTTCTGCGAGGGCTTGGCGTGGCGCCAAATGGCAAGTGCTGCTGCAGGCAGGCCGAACATCATGATGGGGAAGAAACCGGTCATGAAGATGCCCGCGCTGGGGTCCCCGGCGAAGAAGCGGTTGAGGTCACCGCGGACCAGGTGGCCCGAGGCGTCGGTGTAGTCACCGATGAGGAACCAGACGCCGGAGTTCAGGATGTGGTGCAGTCCTGCGGGAATCAGCATGCGGTTGGCGAAGCCGTAGATGCCTCCGCCGGCCACAGCGTTGCTGGCCACTGCCTGGCCCACCGCGGAAAGGCCGGCGTTGAACAGCGGGTAGGCCAGGGCAAGGAGGACGCCGGCGACCAGGCTGGAGACGGAGGTCAGGATTGGCACCAATCGGCGGCCGCTGAAGAAGCCAAGGAAGTCCGGCAGTTTTGTGCGGTAGAACCGCTGCCACAGCGTTGCGGAGAGCAGACCCACCACAATGCCGGCCAGGACGCCGTAGTTGATCATCGCTTGCTTGCCGGCCGGGTCAACCTGTCCGGCCAGGACCAGCGGGGACATGGCCTTGAAGACCCCGTCGATCACCATGTAGCCAACGACGGCGGCCAAAGCAGTGGAACCATCGGCCTTCTTGGCCCAGCCGATGGCGATGCCGACTGCAAAAATGAGCGGCAGCCAAGTGAAAACGGCATTGCCGGCTGCGGAGATGACGGCGGCGCCACCTTCAAATCCAGGGATGGCGCCGAGCAGGTCGGCCTGGCCAATGCGCAGCAGGATGCCTGCGGCGGGGAGAACAGCGATGGGCAGCATCAGGGTGCGGCCCAGGCGCTGCAGTGTGGCAAACGCCTTGTTTGGCTTCTTTTCGGAAGCCAGGGCGGCGGTCTCGGATGTTGACATGGTTGCACCTCTGCGGGTTCTGGTGGGGCTTGTAAAGGAGGGGTTCCAGCCGGTACTGTCTGGTTATGACCAGTTTAGTGTGATCCATCCCACGAGCGCCTGTCAAGGCAATGGGAAATCCTGCCGGGCCATTCAAAAGGCCGGTGGTGGAAGCCATAATTGGTCGCACTTGGGCCGCCGGCCCGGTGAGGAAGCAGTGCTCCGAGTGGGCACCGTCAGAAAGGGCAACCATGTCCAAAGCAGAAAAGATCATTGAAGGACTGGGCGGAGCCGGCAACATCGTGGAGATTGAAGCCTGCATTACCCGCCTTCGCACTGAGGTTAAAGATGGTTCCCTCGTGAACGAGGCCTCCTTGAAGGCGGCCGGAGCCCACGGCGTGCTGGCCTCCGGCACGGCTGTCCAGGTCATCGTTGGCCCCGAGGCCGACACCTTGGCCGAAGACATCGAGGACCTCCTCTAGTGGCGCAGCCCCTGGTGGTCCTGGCGCCCATCGCCGGCACCGTGATTCCCCTTGCCGAGGTCCCGGACCCTGTTTTCGCCGGCCAGATGGTGGGTTCCGGCGCGGCAGTGGAACCGCCCGTAGGCGAGATGTTCGACGTCGTGTCTCCGGTGGCGGGAAAGGTGATCAAGCTGCTGCCGCATGCCTTTGTAGTGGTTGAGTCCTCAGGGCGCGGTGTGCTCACCCATGTGGGCATCGACACGGTCAAGCTCAAAGGCGAAGGCTTTAAGCTGCTGATTGCCCAGGGAGACACTGTGGACGCCGGCGCTGCCGTGATGCGCGTCGATCCCACCGCCGCCCTCGCGGCCGGTTACTCGATGGTGAGTCCCGTCGTCGTCCTCGACACCAAGCCGGACACGGCAACCTTGGTCGGAGCCGGCACTGTCACCGCCGGGCAGCAGCTGTTCTCGCTCGATTAGGGCTGAGCGCTAGAGCCGGACTTCCATGTTCAGGGAGTAGCGGTCGGAGCGGTACCACGAGCGTGAATGCTCGATGGCAAGGGGCCCTGAATAGGACACCCGGTCGAAGGCCAGCACCGGCGCCCCTGTGCCGGTTCCGAGGAGCGCCCCCACGTCCGCGGGGGCGCCCTCGGACCTCACGCTCTGCCGGGCCCTGTCGATCTGGTGCCCGAACTGCGCGGCGAGGGCTTTGTAAACCGAGCCTGTCAGGTCGATATCCAGAAGTCCGCGGGCATGCTCAGGGTTGTACCAGGCGTCATCCACGCTGACCGGCCGGCCGTCTGCAAGTCGGAGGCGCTTCAGATGGATGGCCTCGGAGCCCGGTGGCAGGCTGAGCGCTTCGGCCGTATCCGTGGGGGCAGCGCCGGCTTCGGCCACCAGCACCACCGTGCTGGGCACGTGTCCCATCGCCTCCATTTCCTGCGTGAACGAGGCAAGGTGCAGTGTTGACTGCACGGGGGAATCCGCCACAAACGTGCCCTTGGCCGGAACCCGCACCAGGTGCCCCTCGTTGACCAGGCGGCCGATTGCAGCGCGGACGGTTATGCGGCTGACGCCGTAGGAGTCCATGAGCGTTCGCTCGCTGGGAAGCCGGGCTCCGGGGTCCAGTTCCTCTTTGGCGAGCTTGAGTATGATCAGCCGCAGTTGCTCGTGCTTGGGGACCTGGGTGTTATTGATGGCTGCGGCCGCTGCTCCCGCGGTGCTCCTTGATGTGGCGGACAATTGACGCCCCTCCTGCTGCTGGATAAGTCCGGTCCGGACCACCTGCTTGGATTATTCCACAGGCGCGGGCCGTGGGGAGCCGCCCGCCCACCTTTGTTGCGGGCCGGGCGTCAGCCCACCAGCTCCGCGTCCTGGGCAATGGCGGGCCGGCGTACTGCCCTGGCGCGCAGGGCGAGCATGAGCATGGCGCCCAGCAGTGCCGGCGCCGCGAATGCGATGGCGGCTACGGGGACGCCGCCCCCGAAGCCGACCAGCAGGGCGCCGTAGGTTGGGCCTGCGATGGCCCCGATGCGTCCCACGGCCAGCGCCCAGCCAAGGCCGGTGGCCCGGGTGGCGGCAGGGTAGAACTGTGCGATGTAGTCGTTAATCATGTTTTGCGTCCCCAGCCCGCCAAAACCTGCGACGGCGGCGAGTATGGTCATGAGCGCGGCCGGCGGGTTGGTGGACATCAGGAGCAGGGCCGCCGCTGCACTGACGAAGCCCACCACGACCAGCGGCCGAGGCCCGAACTTCTGGCTGGCAACAGATGCAAGGACAGTGCCGACCACGGCACCCACCGAGTACGCCAGCAGGAATGACACGGAGGATCCGACGCCGAACCCGGCGGTGCGCATGATCTGCGGCAGCCACGTGCTGACGCCAAAGATGGTCAGCAGGCTCAGGACGGTGATGGCCCACAGCAGGACAGTGGTTCCGGCGGTGCCATTGGCGAAGAGGGCGCGGGTGGGGGAGACGCGAACGGCAGCGGCCGGGACATCCAGGGTACGGGGCAGCCCGTAAGCGGCCTCGATCCGGTCTGCCTCGGATGTGCGGAGCTGGGTCCGCAGGAACGAGGGCGACTCCGGCAGCAGGAGCCAGGCGAAGGGAACGATCAGCAGGCCTGCAGCTCCGATCGCGTATACCGGGCGGAACCCGCTGGACTCCAGGACAGCCAGGGACGTCAGCGAGGCGGCAACCGTGCCCGTCGCCGGCCCCGTGAGCACGGCGCCCAGGACCAGCGACTTCTTCCCGGGCGGGGCGAACTCATTGGTGAGGGCCACCGCCGTCGGCAAAAGGCCGCCCACGCCGAAGCAGGCGATGAAGCGGAACGCTGCGAAGAGTTCCCAGCCCGGTGCCATGGCGCAGGCAAGCATGGCCAGCGAAAACAGCGCCAGCGCGCCTACAAAGATCCGACGGCGGCCCAGCCGGTCCGTCAGAGTACCCACGATCAGTGAGCCGAGCAGCATTCCCACCAGCGCCAGGGATCCCACCGCCCCGGCCCCGGCAGGCGTGACATTGAAGGGTGGCTGTCCGATCAGGGCGGGCAGGGTTGCACCGTAGACATAGAGGTCGTAGCCGTCGGCAAGCAGGCCAAGCCAGCACAGCACGAAGATTCCGGCCAGGGATTTGCTGGGGGCATCGGAGTTCATCATTGATTCCAATCGGGTCAAGGGACGCTGGCTGGATGCCTGCGGGACGTCCTTCAGCTTCGCCCCACGGTACTTGCCCTGTGGCCGGTCTTTTCACTGGGTGAAAATCCTCTTTGTGGCGGAGCCCACATTGTCCAAGCTTGATGGAGGCAACAGATGGAGGCGGACATGGCCGGAGCAGGCAGGCAAACAGCAGCCGCGCCCAGCGACGCTGCGCCTGCACTTCCCGGCACGCCCGTGCTGGTGCGGGCCCTGAGCCTGCTGGCCCAGTTTACGGAACAGCGCCGGGCCCTGAGCCTGTCCGAACTGTCCCGCCAGGCCGGCCTTGCCCCGGCAACGGCGCTGCGGCTGGTGAGGCACCTGACCGAGTGGGGTGCACTGGAGCGCCTCGAGGACGGCCGCTACGTGGTGGGGTTACGCCTCTGGGAAATCGCCTCGCTTTCACCGCGGGGCCACGGGGTGCGGCAGATCGCCCTGCCGTACCTTGAGGACCTTTACGAGGTCACGCGGCATCATGTGCTGCTGGCCGTCCGCGAAGGCACGGACGCAGTCCTGATCGACAGGCTCTCCTCGCGTACCGCGACTGAGGTGGCTTACCGGGTTGGAGGCCGAATGCCTTTGCCCACCACCGCCGTCGGGCAGGTCCTGCTTGCCTCCGCCGGCCCGGAACTGCTGCAGGAACTGCTTGCCCAGCACACGGAATCGCACGCGGTCGCGGGCGGAGTTCCGGATTCCGGCAGCCTTCCTGCGGCCCGGCTTCGCGGCGTCCTGGCAAACGTCAGGCAATCCGGCGTCGCGGTGGTCCGCCGGGACCGTCCGTCCCGCACTGTCTCCGTTGCCACACCCATTCACGGGGCGGACGGCGGCGTGGTGGCTGCGCTGTCCATCGTGGTCCCGGATGCCCAGACGCCGGCCCATGAGCTGGTACCGCTGGTCCGCGCCGCCGCGCGTGCCATCTCCCGGAGCCTTGGGTACCAGGCGAAAGCCAGCGGAGCCTGGCGGCACACGCAGCCGCACCCGCAGCCTCTGGAGCCGGGGCACTTCCCCGCCTGAGCCGCAGTCAACTGCGGGTGACCCCGCCGGATTTGAAATCATTCCGTTATTTCCGTCCCCGCCCTTCACCCTTTACGCTTAGAACTACTAAGCATGCTGTCGATTCTGGAGGGTAATCCTGATGCGAAAAGTTTCTGCGCTTGGAGTTGTGACTGCGGCGATGCTGGCTTTGGCAGGCTGTTCCGGAGGAGGCGGCGGTACTGCCACTCCGTCAGGCACGGCAACGACGTCCGCTTCTGCTTCCGCCACACAGACCGCAAACGCCAAGGTGTATTCGGAGGATGAGCTCCGCAACCTCATCTCCGGCAAGAAGGATGCCGATGGGAACGAACTCAAGCTGTACTCCAAGGAACAGGTTGACCAGGGTGGAAACATCGCCAACCTGCTCATGAGCACGGCAACCATCGACCCCAAGGACTGCAAGGACATCGCCACCGCCGGTCTGCTGGACAAGGTGGAAAGCGGTGACGTGGCCGTGGCACTCTCCGAGGGCAACCAGCCGCGCACACTGTCCGCCCAGTCCGGCAGCGAGGGCCCTGACGCCGTCAAGACGCTGAACGACATCAGCGGCAAGATGAACCAGTGCGCCAAGTTCTCGGTCTCGGCCCTGGGCCAGAAGTACGACGTTTCCAGCCAGGAACTGAAGGCGGACACTGACGCTGAAAAGACCTTCGCTACCGTCAGCACCCGCAGCGGCGACAACCAGCAGAAGCTGATGCAGGTTTCCGCTGCCGAAGGCCGCCTGCTGGTGGTTGCCACGAAGAGCGGCACGGACCTGGGCGACCAGGACCAGAAGGAGCTCGAGGAGCTCATTGACGACGTGTTGAAGGCGGCCGAAAGCGGCGCGACGTCGAGCCCCACCTCCACCAGCTCGTCCGGTTCGGCCGGTATGTCCTCGCCGAGCAGCTCGGCTTCGTCCACCGCCTCGTCCACCTCGTCGGCGACGATGTCCTCGGGCAGCGGCTCGTCGTCGTCGGCCTCTCCCACGGCGTCGCGGTAGCGGCACCCACTCCGCAACCTTTGAAAGGGGGCGGGCCGGGACTTTACTGTCCCGGCCCGCCCCCTTTCTGTGTGACTACGGCGCCTACGCGGATAAAGCCGAGTCTGTATCCACGCCCACGGCGGCCAGCCGCGAGAGCAGCTCCGCCAGCAACTGCTCTTTCGGGGCGGAGGCGTCCACCTTCACGAACCCCGCGTACTCCGGCAGATCGCGGTACCCGGCCTGGAATGCGGCGAGATCGTCAAGGCTCTCGGAATCCGTTCCACGCGCAACGATGCGCCGGTGCGCCTCGGCGGGGTCGATATTCAGGTGGATGACGGCGTCCGGCTGCGGCAGGCGGGCCAGCAGCCAGGGCAGGAACCGCCCGCGCGGCAGTCCGCTGGCGGAACGCAGCGCCAGCTGGCAGTGGAGGTGCCGGTCCATCACCACCAGGCCATCGAAGCGGCTGGCGCGCAGGTGTGAGACCAGGGCGTTGCCCACCCTGAGGGCGGTTTCGACGGCGTCAGAGAGTCTGGCGGGCAGGCGCACTCCCAGCCTGGCAGCCACCAGGGACATGACCCGCCGGCCTGCATGGTTGCTCAGGAGCAGGGCCCTGCCGCCCTTCGCCCGCACGGACGACACCAAGGCCTGGGCCGCCGTCGACTTTCCCGATCCGTCGATGCCCGTCAGCACAATGATCACGTGGCCTCCTTCCGCCGTTCCGTTTTAACGCCGGGGGTGGGCGCAACGTCCCGGGTGGGCTGCAATTCACAGGCAGGAGACAGAATCGGACCGAGGAGCGGAAAAGCCAAACGGCCCGCCAGCACATGCTGACGGGCCGCCGGTGGTGAAGAGCCGACTTACATGATGCCGGTGGGTACCAGCAATGCCCAGGCCAGGGCGGGGGCCACCAGCACCACGCCGCCCGCGTAGAACATGAGCTGCTTGTACACGCGCTGCCGGTCGTCGTCGCGGGCGTTGGCTACCACCAGCGCGCCGTCGGTGGAGAAGGGGGAGACGTCGACGACGGTGGCCGCGATGGCCAGCGCGGCCACCGTTCCGGAGGCGCTGAGGGAGCTCGTGGCCAGCAGCGGGCCGGCGAGGGGAATGAACGCGGTCAGCAGTGCCGTGGACGAAGCGAAGGCGGAACCGACGCCGATCACGTAGCACAGGACGAGGGCGATCAGCAACGGCGCACCCAGGGCCAGGGCCTGCTCGGCGAGGGTATCGATGACGCCCACGTGCTCCAGCAGGGATACATAGGTGATCATGCCGGCAACCAGCAGGACGGTGGACCAGGAGATGCCGCCAATGAAGGTTTTGTGCTCCTTGATGTTGATGAAGGCCAGCAGCAACCCGGCGGAGAGGGCAACGAAGCCGATCGGCATGCGGAAGCCCAGGGTGCACACCAGCATCGCGGCAATCAGTGCCAGCGTCAGGATCTGCTGGCCGTGCGGGCGGCCGGCGGGGGACGTGTCGATATCGACGTGCACGCCGCTGGCGCCGTCACGCAGCTTGCCGATCAGTGCGAAGACAACGATCGTCAGCACTGAGAGGATGAGGTTCAGGGCGAAGCTGGCGAGGAACAGGCCGCCCTGGGAGATCGGGAAGTCGTTCTTCACTGCAATGTTGTGAACCAGGACGCCGGCCACGGATAGCGGGGAGAAGCCGCCGGCGTGTGCGCCGTTGATGATGAAGGCGCCCATGACCACCGGGTGGATGCGCGATTCGTACGCGAATCCGATCGCGGCCGGTGCCAGCAGTGCGATGGCGGCGGGGGAGAATGTTCCGAGCGAGGTCAAGGCGGCGGCGATCAGGAAGAACACCCACGGCAGCAGCAGGGTCTTGCCGCGGACCATCCGGACGCAGCCCTTGACGATGATGTCGATGGTGCCGTTCCGCTGGGCCATGCTGAAGAAGTACGTGACGCCGATGATGGTCAGCACGATGCTGGCGGGGAACTCTTCGAGGATCTGCTTATCGGACATCCCCAGCATGAAATATCCGACGCCGAATGACGCCACGAGCCCCATCACGCCAATGTTCAGCGGCCATTTGGTGGCCACGACGAACATCACCACGAGGATCACCAGCGGGATGATCTGGACAGCGGTCATGGTCGGCTCCGGGTCCGTGACGGCTCCCTGGTTGAAGATGCCGCCGACAACGAGGGCAATCACACCCAGGATGGCCAGGCCGGCCACCACCCACAGCAGGATACGACGACGCCGGGAGGAAGCGCGCGCGGGGCGCTTATCCAGCGTTTCGGGTACAGGCGCTGCTTTGGGCTCCGCGCCTTGGGTTGATACGTCTTTGGTCTGCGTTTCTTCTTTTTGGGCAGTCTCAGTCATGACAGTCTCCTCAGAGGGTAGCGCCCACGAGGGCTGCAGCGGCGGCGCTGCCGGAGACCTCGGGGAGATGGATGATGGTGGTGGCGATGGTGCGGGCCGTGCGATCGACGCCGACGAGCAGGCTTCCGTCGTGGTCCTCGGTCCACGTTTCGATCACCCCGGCAGGGGTGCGGAGACGCAGTGTCGCGCCCAGGTGGCGGCCGGTGATGGCGTGCAATACAGTTCCGGGCGTCCGGGCAGCCAGGGTCAGGGCGATGCTCCCGGTGATGGCCAGTGCGGGGTGCGGCTTGCCCATTGAAAGCATCATGACGTTCACATCGCTGGCCGGGTCCCGGTCAGTGGGAGGTCCGACGACGGCGAGCTTGGGGATGGCGCGGGCCGCACCGGCGATGGTGGGAGTCAGTCCCATCCGCACGGCTGCCTGCCGCCGGATCTGTTCCAGGACCTCGAGTTGTTGTTCGATGCCGGTCTGCCAGGTTTCGTAGCGGGACGGGTCCAGGCCGAGTTCAGAAGCCTGGACGATCACCACCGGGGCTCCGGCATCCACCATCGACACCGTCCAACGCGTCCCGCCGGCTGTAATGGTGTCGGTTGCGGCGCCGGTGGGAAGCAGGGCTCCGGTGGTCTTCCCAGCCGGATCCTGGAAACCCAGCCCCACCAGGTGGCCGGGAAACGGCACGCCAGGCATGTGCGCCGACGGTACGTCCGGCAGTTCTCCGGACGGAGTGGCCACGCGCTGGACGATGACCTGGCCGGTGTTCGTGTTCCGGGTGACAACGCGGGTGACGTCGCCTTCCGGAACCACCCATCCCTTCTCGATGGCGTACAGGCCAACCACTGCTGAGCAGTTTCCGCAGTTGCTGCCCCAGTCCACGGTGGCCTCTTCGATGCCCACCTGGGCGAAGGTGAACTCGATGTCCACGCCGTCCCCGGCCGGCCGATGCAGGATCACAGCCTTGCTGGTGGTGGACGTGGCTCCACCCACGCCGTCTATTTGCCGGGAGTCGGGGCTGCCGTACAGCCGCGGCAGCAGCACATCCAGGCTGGCGCCGCCTTCCTGAAGGTGCCCGGCCTCGAACACCCAGCATTTGCTGGTGCCCCCGCGCATCCATTCCGCTTCAAACTTCATTGCTTCCCACATCTCCTTGTGCCTGGTTTTCGTTGTGGCGCCTGAATCGAGAATGAGCCAGATCACAACTGAAGACAATGTGCAATAGTTGAAGAGGGATGTAGTGTTGCTTCAATCAGTTGCAGTAAAAGGCGTCGCGAGCAGTAAAACCTACGCCTGGTGCTGTGGAAGTTCCGCAGCAGTCAGGTTTTCATCGAGCAATTGCAGTTGGTGAATTAAATCCGCGGAAGGGTTAAGAGTTGCTTCACGATGAAGAGGACTATTTGTTCGACATCCGGCGGCTCGCCCTGCTGCTGGAGGTGGTGGAGCAGGGATCCATCACCGCGGCAGCCGAGCTGAAGATGTACAGTCCGTCAGCCGTGTCCCAGCAGCTCCGGAAGCTGGAGCAGGAGGTGGGCCAGCCACTGTTGAACCGCCGCTCGCGTGGGGTGGTTCCCACCGAGGCAGGACAGATGCTGGCCGGCCATGCACGCAAGATCGTGCGCCAGATGCGGGCAGCGCAGTCCGACCTGAACCAGCTGGCAGGACTGAACCGCGGCTCCCTGACGGTAGGTACCTTTCCAACGCTGGCGGGATCCTTCCTGCCCCTCGTCATCCGCGCCTTCAAGAAGCGCTACCCGGCCATCGGCCTGTCCCTGCGCAGCGCCCGGTTCGACGAACTCGTAGCGGACCTCGAATCCGGGGTCACCGGGCTGTGCCTGCTCTGGGACTACCCCTGGAATCCGTTCCACGATGACGCCATCCGCGTCACGGAAGTCTTCCGTGAGAGCACCGTTGTCCTGGTGGCCCGGGGGCACCGGCTGGCGGACCGGGAGGAGGTCAGCATGGAGGACCTCCGCACCGAATCCTGGATTGTGCGGGCGGAGGCGCACCCGGTGGTGGAGGTGCTTCAGCGCTCCGCCCACGACGCCGGGTTCGAGCCGGTGATTGCCTTCCAGGCGAACGACTACCAGGAGGCGCAGGCGATGGTGAGTGTGGGGATGGGGGTGGCAATGGTCCCCAAGACTGCGGTGGCACTGCAGCATCCCGATGTGCGGGTATTGAGCCTGGGTGAGGCTGCGCCGCTGCGGCGGGTATTGCTGGCGCAGCGGCAGGACAAGGTGTACGCCCCGGCTGAGGTCGCCTTCCACTCAACGCTGCTGGAAATCGCGCGGGAACGGGCCGGCGACTATCTGTAGACCGTAGGCTGGAGGCCGGGCGGGGTTATCCGGCCGGTTGCACAGCAGTTCCCAGGTGAAAGGCAGGACCATGACCGTTTCCAGCGACGATCCCCAGAACACCGCAGACCTTCGCGGACCGGGCGACCCGGACGAGGCCAGGAACGAAGCGAAGGAGGCGCCGCAGGCCGGCATGCACCCGGAGCAGCCCGGTGCGTCGAACATCCGGGAGGAACAGCAGGCGCATGCTGCCGGAACCGTCCCGGCGTCGTATGTGGGCGGCGAGGAAGCAGCCCGGGAGCCCGAGCCGGAAGACGCACTTAAGGAGACGGGTACCTGGGATGACGAAGTCTGACGGATGATCACCCGCGCTGACGTCGACCAGGCCGCACAGCGGACCGCGGGCCTCATCCGCAGGACCCCCGTCATGGAGGCGGACCCGGGCGCGTTCAATGGCCCGGTCTGGTTCAAATGCGAATTCATGCAGCACACGGGCACGTTCAAGGCCCGCGGTGCGCTCAACCGGATCCTGGCCAGCAAGGAGCGGGGTGAATTGCGGGCGGACGTGGGCGTTGTTGTGGCGTCGGGCGGAAACGCTGGCCTGGCCAACGCCTATGCGGCCAGGCAGCTCGGCGTGCCCGCAACCGTGTTCGTTCCTCAAACCGCGCCGGCAGTCAAAGTCAGCAAACTGAAGGCGATCGGCGCCACGGTGGTCCAGGGCGGTGCGGAGTATGCGGCCGCCTACCAGGCCGCTGTGGTGCACGCGGAGACCACCGGCGCCATCTACTGCCATGCCTATGATCAGCCGGAAATCGCCGCGGGTGCCGGGACGGTTGGCTCCGAGTTACTGGAACAGGTGCCGGCTGTGGACACGGTCCTGGTGGCCGTGGGCGGTGGCGGGCTGATGGCGGGAGTTGCTGCCGCCGTCGAAGGCTTTGCCAAAGTAGTGGCCGTTGAGCCCAAAACCGCCCCCACCCTGCATGCTGCGCTGGCGGCGGGGAATCCGGTGGATGTCCCGGTCTCCGGCATCGCCGCCGACTCCCTGGGTGCCCGGCGCGTTGGCGACATCGGGTTCTCCGTCGCGGTCCGCTGCGGCGTCGAAAGCGTCCTGGTCTCCGATGAACAGATCATTGCCGCACGTTCGGCGCTGTGGAACGACTACCGGATCGTGGTGGAGCACGGCGCCGCAGCTGCCTACGCGGCACTGACCTGCGGCGCCTACGTGCCGCGGAAGGATGAACGCGTTGCGGTCATCCTGTGCGGCGCCAACACGGATCCGGCCACGCTCTAGGCCCGGACACGAAAAAAGGACCGGCCGCCTGTCCGCAGGCGGCCGGTCCCCTTTGTACGCGGGTTGTTTAGCCGCCGGCCTGGCCGCAGAACTTGCTGTACGTGCTGCCTGCCTCCTGGTAGCGCGACTGGAGATCGGCCAGCTTGTCCTTGTCCGGGTTTTCCTTGGCCTGCTCGTCCGTGTACGCAAGGATCGAGGCCAGGGCGGGCTTGAGATCGTCCGAGGCGACCGCGTGGATGGGGCGGATCTGGTTTGCGAGGTTGTTCATGCCCGTCTTGCCGGCGTTGTTGGCGGGGTTCGACACAACGGCCTGGATCCGCTCGCAGGTTTCAGCGGTGGACAGTTGGTGCGTGGCGGAGCAGGCCGTGGCGGAAGCAACGAGGCCGGCGGCAAACAGGGCTGTGGCGAATTTCTTCATGGGTCCCTCAGTAGTGGTCAGAGGTTTCGATTGTAAGCAGATTGGGTAGCCCCATGCCTTCGCAAGCCCAATACGGGCGCTTAAACTGGCAGCACCAATCGTGCGGAGCTTCCGCAGATGGGCCCCGCGCGCATCGACCCAGACTAAGGAACCAGCATGCGCCAAACAGTACGCCGCCGTGCCGCCGCCGGGCTCGTGGCCTCATTTTCATTGCTTCTTCCCACGGCCCTTCCGGCGCTGGCCGCGCCGGATCCCAGGGAGATAGTGCTCGACGGCGCCACCTCCGCCGAGGGCATCGCGGCAGGGGAGGGCAAGACTTTCTATGCAGGTGAACTCACCACCGGCGACATCTTCCGCGGCGATATCCGCAAGGGCACCGCAAGCCGCTTCATCGACGCGCCCGCAGGTCGCGCGGCCGCCGGGATGAAAGCCGACACCTGCAACGATCTGCTGTTCGTGGCGGGCGCCGCAACGGGCAAGGCCTTCGTCTACGACACCCGGACGGGCGAGCCCGTTGCCGATTTCAACCTGGGCAAAGGGTTCATCAATGACGTCACGCTCACCAGTGCCGGAGCCTGGTTCACCAATTCAGCGGCGGCGGAACTCTACTTCCTGCCGGTGGACGACCACGGCCACCTGGGCAAGGTGAAGACCCTCAAGCTGAGCGGCCCGGCGGCAGAGCTCAGGCAGGGGTTCAACCTGAACGGCATTGCCGCGTCCGAGGACGGCAAGGTACTCATTGTGGCCCACTCCATGAACGGAGCCTTGTACACGGTCAATCCCAAGACCGGGGAAAGCGCCGCAATCAAGGGCGTCAGCGTGCCGTTTGTGGACGGCATCCTGGTGCGCGGCGACAACGTCTGGGCGGTCCAGAACCAGCTGAACCAGATAACGCGCCTTGATCTTTCCAGTGACCTGTCCTCCGCCGAGGTCAGGAACACCATCAAGAGCGACGCCTTCAATATCCCCACCACCGTGGCCCTGTTCGGGGAGGGCACTCTCGCTGCGGTCAATGCCCAGTTCAACCAGCCGCCCAGCCCGTTCGAAGTGGTGCTGGTACCGGCCTGGAAGTAGTGCCTCGACACAAGACTGGCCGGCAGTAGGAACTGCCGGCCAGTCTGGGTGGGGCGAAAGCTATGGATGGGATGGATCAGACGGTCCGCGGCGCCTTGGCCAGGTTGTCCTTCAGCTCCAGGGCGTTCTGCCGCTTTACGTAGGCAGGGCGGTCCCGCTCCACGCGCCAGCTCTCGGACAGCGGCCCCACGTCCACGGTGTCGAAGCCGAATTCGTCGTAGAGGCGGGTGACCAGGTCCGCTGCTTCCGGGTAGTTGCTGGAAGTGGCCAGGGCGCGCCGGTTTTCGGTGCCGGCCGGAGTTCCGTCGGTGGTGATGTCCTTGGCCATGATGTGGTTGAAGCCCTTGGCCACCTTGGACTGGGGCAGGTGCTCCTGCAGCAGGCCCGAGGTGGTGGCTTCGCCATTGTCCAGGGCGGGAATCCTGCCGTCCCGCTCCCAGTAGTAGTTGTTGGTGTCGATCACAATCTTGCCGGCCAGCGGTTCCGCCGGAACGTCCTTGTAGTTCTTCAGCGGCACCGTGACCACGGCGAAGTCCCCGGCCGCTGCCGCTTCAGCTGCCGTGGCCGCGCGGGCTTTGGGGCCCAGCTCGGACACCAGGTCCTGAAGGGTTTCCGGGCCGCGGGAGTTGCTGATGACTACGTCGTAGCCCAGTTCCACGGCCTTCCGTGCAACCTGGCTGCCAATATGTCCTGCACCGATAATTCCGATTGTTGTCATATGGGCCCCAACGCAGGTCCCCGCGCAGATATTTCAGCCCGCTGCGGGGAATAAACGGCCGGCCGGCTGCCTACTTTCCCAGGTAACGGCCGGGCCGGTGGTTCAGGGCAAGGATGAGGTTCAGGAGGGTGGCGCCGGCCGCGGACAGCAGCACCATCAGCGGCGCCACGAGGATAAGCGATGCCAGGACGATGGCCACGTCCAGCACCATCTGCACATACCCCGCCCGCCACTTCAGTTTTTCCTGCAGCAGCAGAGCCAGGATGTTGAAGCCGCCCAGGCTGGACTGGTGCCGGAACAGGATCAGGAGGCCGACGCCGGCGAGCAGGTTTCCGCCCAGCACGCCGTACGCCGGGTCAATCTGCAGGGCCCCCAGGGCCGCGGGGTGCAGGCTGGCCATCGCCGAGACCAGGGCAATGGCGGCGCCGGTGCGGAGGGCGAAGTTCCAGCCCTTCTTCCACACCGCCAGGGCGAAGAACGGCAGGTTCACCGTAAAGAAGATGACGCCGAAAGGCAGCGCGACCGAATAGCTGAGCAGCAGCGCCAGGGCTGCGGTGCCTCCAGTCACGGCCCCGCTGGACTTGAGCAGGAACAGCCCTAGAGACGCGGCGAACGTGCCAGTCAGGATGCCCAGGACGTCCTCAACCACGGAATGACGGACGGCCGACGGCGGCGCTGAAGGTGCCGCCGTCGGCCCTTCCACATGCCGGGCGGGGGCAGCAGGGGTTTCTGTGGAGGTACTCACCGGGCTGTGCCCGCCTCACCATGGAACCGCCCGCGATCGGACAGGACGGCAAGGACACGGTTGTTGGTGGCTTCATCTGCCAAGGTGATGCGCACCCCGTCGACGGCGTAACCGCGCACCAAGATATCGGCGTCGGCCAGCGCTTCCAGGATCCGCACGCGCAAATCGTCCTCAGCACGCAGCCAGTAGAAGTTGGCCTGGCTGTCCGGCACATCCCAGCCGTAGCTTCGCAGCGCCTCGATGACCCGGGTGCGTTCCCGGGCTACCGCCTCGGTCCGTTCAAGGACCTCGTCCCCGGCTGCAAGCGAGGCAACCGCGGCCGCCTGCGCCATTCTGTTGACGCCGAAGGGGACGGCGGTTCGGCGGAGGCCTTCGGCGATGTCCGGGCGGGCTATGGCGTAGCCAATCCGCAGGCCTGCCAGCCCGTAGGCCTTGGAGAAGGTCCGCAGGATGCACAGGTTGGGGTAGCGGCGGTAGAAATCGAGCGAGTCAACGCCTGGCCCGCGCTGGAACTCGATGTAGGCCTCGTCCAGCACTACCAGCACGCGTGCCGGAACCGAGCGGAGGAACTCCTCAAGCGCAGCTTCACTGATGGACACGCCGGTGGGGTTGTTGGGTGAGCAGAGGATCACCAGGCGGGTTCGGTCGGTGATCGCGGCGGCCATGGCGTCGAGGTCGTGGTGCTCGTTGGCCAGCAGCGGCACAGGGACCGAGACGGCGCCCGCCACGGCCACCAGGATGGGGTAGGCCTCGAAGGACCGCCATGCATACACCACCTCGTCGCCGTGGCCGCAGACGGCGGAAATGATCTGCTGCAGCACACCCGAGCTTCCCGGGCCGGCGGCAATTTCGTCAGGGCTGACACCGAAGTGCCCGGCAATGGCTTCACGTGCCTCCACCGCACCCATGCTGGGGTACCGGTGGATCCTCCCGGCCTCGGCCGAGATGGCTTCGATGACGGACGGCAGGGGAACGAAGTGGCTTTCATTCGAGGCCAGGGCGGCGGTCAGGTCAGACTGCGCGCTCTTGCCGGCCACATAAGCGGGAAGCTCGGCGACGGCGGCGCGGACCTCGGGTGCCGCGGCTGCGGGAAGGGTGCTGGTCATGGACAGCATGGTGCGCGGATTCAGGACGTTTGCGCAACACAACGGTTTGACGGAGGACAGATCAAGCCTTGGGAACAGGCCGGGGTGGCAAAATGCTTAGTATGCACCTCATCGATGCTCTTGATGCAGAGATCCTCCTCACACTCGACCGGGACCCGCAGGCCACCGTCCTGTCCCTCTCGAGGACGCTGGGCGTGGCACGCAATACTGTGCACGCCCGGCTCCGCCGGCTGGCCACCGACGGGAGCCTGGCGCCCTTCAGCCAGCGGGTGCGGACGGAAGCGTTGGGCCTGCCGCTGCTGGCCTTCATTTCAATCTCGATCAGCCAGTCCTCCAGCGACATTGCCGTGGCGGCGCTGCAGACTATTCCGGAGATCATCGAGATGCATGCCACCACCGGTGACGCCGACCTGCTCGCCAAGGTGGCCGCGAAGGACCCTGCCGACCTTCACCGCATCACCAACGCGATGCTGGCGATTGACGGCGTCGTCCGTACCAGCACCGCCATGTCCCTGGTGGAGGTCATGCCCACCCGCACCCTGCCGCTGCTGCAGGCGGCAACCCGCAAATAGCGGACCAACGCCCGCTCACCTTTGGCGCGTTTCCTGGCAACGCCCGCTCACCTTTGACCCGTTTTGAGGCAACGCCCGCTCACCTTTGACCCGTTTTGAGGCAACGCCCGCTCACTCCAGGGGTTGAGAGTGAGCGGGCGATTGGGCAATAGACGTCAAAAGTGAGCGGGCGTCCAAGGGGCGTAGAAGCAAACGCAATAGAACAAATTCTCCCAATAACTTTCGGTCAAACTGTTGACGGACTTTGTCAGGCGCTGATAAACCTGAAGGGCAGAAAGCGTTTCCTCACAGACCAAATCCCTCGAAATTACTCCCGTGGGCATGCTTGGCCAAACGAATGAAACGTTACAAAACTGTCGTGCGGCAGACTCAGCTGCCGCCGCATCAAAGGAGATGTTCTTTTGGCACACCGCTCAATGTGTTCCCCGAAGTCCCCAGCGGGCAGGGCCTGGAAGGCTGCGCCCGCCGCAGCCGTGGCCACTTTCACCGCAGCGGCGCTCGCTTTCACCGGTGTCCCGTTCGCCGCTGCTGATCCAGGCCAGCCAACCCCGGCAGTGTCCGGACCCACGCGCCAGGTGGAAAACCTGGACCGCGCCCCGGTGGCAGTGCTCACGGACCAGGGCGTCACCCTGGGCTGGCGGATGCTGGGCCTGGACAAGGACAGCGTGGGCTTCCATGTAATCCGCGACGGCGTCCAGATCACCGACGAGCCCATCCGCAGCAGCACCACCTATGTGGACCCGGCGGGAACGGCGGCCTCGAAGTACGTCATCAAGACGGTGGGCAACGGCAACGGGCAGGACAAGCTCAGTGCCGAGTTCAGCCCGCTGGCACAGAACTACCTGCCCATCAAACTGGACAAGCCGGCCGATGGCGTCAGCAAGGACGGCAAGCCGTACACCTACACGGCCAACGATTCGACCGTGGCGGACCTGGACGGCGATGGCGCCTACGAAATCATCCAGCTGTGGAACCCTTCCAACGCGCAGGACAACTCCAAATCCGGCTACACCGGCAACGTATACGTGGACGCCTACAAGATGGACGGCACCAAGCTGTGGCGCATCGACCTGGGCCGCAATATCCGCGCCGGGGCCCACTACACCCAAATGCTGGCCTATGACTTTGACGGCGACGGCAAGGGGGAAGTGGCCTTCAAGACCGCCGACGGCACCACCGATGCGGCAGGAACGGTCATTGGCGATGCCGCCGCAGACTACCGCACCAGCGCCGGCTACATCCTCTCCGGGCCGGAATACCTCACGGTATTCAACGGCGCCAGCGGCACCATCATGGACACCGTTCCCTACGACCCGCCCCGCGGAAGTGTTGCCGCCTGGGGCGACAGCTACGGCAACCGCGTGGACCGTTTCCTGGCAGGCGTTGCCTACCTCGACGGCGAGCACCCGTCCCTGATGTTCAGCCGCGGCTACTACACCCGCACCGTCCTGGTCACCTACGACCTGGTCAACGGCAAGCTGGTCAAGCGGTGGAAGTTCGATTCCGACGTTGCCGGCGCCGAGTACAAAGGCCAGGGCAACCACAACCTCTCCGTAGCGGACGTGGACCAGGACGGCAAGGACGAGTTCGTCTTCGGCTCCATGACCATCGACGACGACGGCACCCCGCTGTACAACACCAAGCTCGGCCATGGCGACGCCATCCACACCGGCGACCTTGATCCGTCACGCCCGGGCCTGGAGACGTTCGCCGTCCACGAGAGCATGTCCGCCAGCGGCAACCGCGGCGCCACGTTCCGCGATGCCGCAACGGGCGAGGTTCTGTGGAGCATTCCCGCGGTCAAGGACACGGGCCGCGGCGCCACCGGCGACATCGACCCCCGCTTTCCCGGCTCGGAAAGCTGGGCCGTGGGTGGCGACGCCGCCTGGAACTCGCCCGTCGGGTTCCTGATGTCTGCCAAGGGCGAGCGGATTGCGGACAAGATCCCCGCCGCCAACTTCATGGCGTGGTGGGACGGCGACCTGCTGCGGGAAGTTGTAGACCACGACTTCAACGCCGAGGCAGGCATGGGCGTACCCACCATCTCCAAGTGGAACTGGGAGACCGAAACCAGCGACAGGTTGCTGACGGCCACCGGTGCCCGCACCAACAACCACACCAAGGGCAACCCCTCGCTGCAGGCGGACCTGCTGGGCGACTGGCGCGAGGAATTGGTGTTCCCGTCCGCGGACAGCACCGAGCTTCGGGTTTACACCACCACCTCGCCCACCGAGGTCCGGCTCCGCACCCTGATGCACGATCCCATGTACCGGACCGCGGTTGCCCGCGAAACGGTGGGCTACAACCAGCCCCCGCACCCGAGCTTCTTCATCGGCCAGGGCATGCAGACCCCTGCCATGCCGGCAGTCTTCTACGCCGGAAACGCCAAGTAGGCCCAGTCCAACTATCGCGGGACGGCTGGCAGCAATGACAACGACCGTGGCCAACCGCCACGGTCGTTGTCATTGTCTCGACGGTTCTCGGTGGCAACGAAGGCCCAAGGACTCTGTGTTGGGCGGACAGCCAGTGACAGGAGCGGAATCGTTTGCCTGCTCCTACATCTCCATTTCGAAGATCTCCTCTCTGACGGTTTTCATCAACGTCCCGTAGGTGCAGCAGTTAGTGCGAACTCTTCACCTCGTCGACAAACTGCTGCGCGATCTGCGACATCAGGTTCAGCGCCTCTTCCTCAGTTATCGCCAGCCCTGTGTTTGCGCCCATGTCGAGAGACACCGTTCCGGCCAGGACGCGGAGCCCGACCCCAGCAGTGTTCCCGCTAATGGATTCCTTGGTGACGTAGGCCTTCTCCCCGATGTCCGGACCAGGGAGAAGCTGGATCGTCATCTTCTGGGGCCCGGTGGCTCCGGACACCGTCTGGTCGAACGTGGCGCAGCGGACCATCAGCTCCGGGCTGTAATCAAAGTCGGCCCTGGCAAGAGTCTCCCGGGGAGCGCTTCGGACATCGAAAAGGATCATGCCGGTTCCATGGGCGCCAACGTTGAAAATCTCGGCAAGTGCGAAGCCCATGGAGGGATCCAGTTGCGCCTCGTGCTGCCACGACCTGTGGAAGACGTTGCACTCACCCGGCTCGGTCGGACCCAGTATCGAGGATGCTGATGCAGACGTTGGCGGCTGGGTCATCAACACGTAAGACTTGCGGGCCATGGCTGTGTCTTCGGCCCTTCCGCCGTGCGGCTCCAGCACTTTGCTGCTGATTGCCATGAGCTCCTGGTCTGTGAAGACCTTCGGCGGCGTGGCGGTGGCCTCAGCCGACGGCGAGGCGGTACTGCTTGCAGCCGTTGTGGTGCTGCTGCCGCTGTTGGATGCGGCGCCACCAGATTGCCCGGCTCCGCACGACGTGAGGATCAGCGCTCCGGCAGCCAGCATGAGGGCTCTGCCAACCCGGCTGGCAGGCAGGAGCTTCCGCACGGATTTTCCGGCTTCTGGATGCATCAGAGTGTTCCTCAGGATTCGTTTCTTCAAAGAGCCTGGCGGGGCGGCGAGCACGGGCTGGCTCAGAAGTTGATCCCCTTGACCAGGGTGATCAACTGTTCCTTGACCTGCTCTTCGGTGGGCCCGGCTGGTGAAATCAGGATCTCGGCGACGAAGATGGCCATGTTCTGGCCGCGGGCCACCATCAGTGACATGTAGGTGACCGGTACATCGCTTGGCGGCCGGAGGGCTTTTGGTCCGCCCGGATCTGACCGGATAACCAGGATGGCTTTGTCGCCGACACCTTCGATGCTTTGGCCATCAGGCGGCAGAACTCGTGAGAGCGCAGAGGCACCGCCCTGATGGAGCTCGATGGCGAATTTGAGCGAGTCCGGCCCAGGTGTGCCCAGAGCCCCAAATAGGTACCGGCAGTTGCCCTCACCCGGAAGAACCTGCGGCTGGGTTGTGGCACCAAACGCCTGCTTGAGTGCGTCGGCGCTGACCAGGGCGCAAACGGGGCTGTCTGTCTCAGTCTGGGGACCGACAGGTGGCGCGGCCGGAACATGAAGTTCAGCGCCGTTGCCCCACCCGCCCTCGACAAGGGCCTGGGCAAGTGCTCGCGCTGTGGCGTCACCGTCCGGTACCGGGAAATCCGGCGTTATTGGTGGTGCGTCGACGATGCGCAGGTCGAGGGACTCGTTGCCCCGGACTGCCTTCAGGACAGTGTTGGCCGACGCCCCTCCGGGCTCGCCGCGGAACCACCCCGTCCACTGCATGCAAGCGAAGTCCCCGATGCCCTCCACTGCTGAGCAGTCCGGAGTATTTTTCGTTTCCGCAATCTGCGGCGCCGAGGCGGGCGATGTCAACGAGACGGAAAGAGCCCGGCTTTTGCTCGATTTACTCATGTAGCTGCAGACGTACGCGGGGCTCCCTGCCGGCTTGCCCCCCGTTCCCATCTGGGCCAGGCCAGGATCGATCTTCGCGGCGATGACCGGCGTGATGATGTCACAGGCCGGGCTGCCCGACCCGGGTGAGGGAGGCTCGGTTGGTCTAGTTGAGGGGGACTGCGTTGGTTCAGATGAGGGTGATCTTGTTGGGGACGAGGGCGTGCCCCCTTGCGTGCAGCCGCCAAGGAAAAGGGCCAGTGCCGCGGAAAGCATAAGAACTCTCCGCGGGGCAAGCTTCCGGTGAACGCGCATTGCTTCCCTCTCATCCTCCAAAAGCTGCCCTCGAAGGGTGCCCCCGATGCGCTGATGCTATGGCTGTGAAGGACGTGTCAAAAGAGGCTAAGGACCCGCTGAGGAGCAGGCGCGCAGAAGTGGACTCTGATCGCACTGCGCGCCGTGAAGGTAGGTGTCTTCGTAGGCGCGATCCTGAGCCCTGGCCTCGTGGGCGGCGCTCCCTTCTATGAGCTGGACCTCGGGTGCATGATCCGCATCTGGCCGATCATCTTGAATTCGTCATCCAGGACGGGGCAGTCATCACAAGCGCCGACAGCTAAGCGATAACGGCAAAGCGCCGCCCGCCTTGGGGGAAGGCGGGCGGCGCTAGTTTTGCGGGTGGCCGTCAGTGGCCGCCGAGGTTGCCACCGACGGGCGGCAGGCCGCCGTCGTTGCGGTCGTCCCCGCGCCGTTCGCCGGCGCTCAGGTTCTCACCCTCCAGCGTTTCATCGGACTCACCCGTGGTGTCCACCAGGCCGTTGGTCTGGTCGAACGTGTGGCCGATCCTGCCGTCATCCAGGTCTGCGAGGGAGCCGCTGGAGCCTGCAGCCGAGGTCGTACCGGGCGTTGTGGTGTCAGCCGTCCCCGTGCCCGGGTAGGCGCTGCCGGTGGTGGCGCCGGTGGTGAGGGGCTCGGCCGGGACTGCTGTGGTCGTGTCCGTCGTCAGCGGGGTGACGGTGGCCGGCTCGCCGGAAGCTACCGGCGTTACCGTTTCATCGGCGGCCGCTGTTTCTCCCTTGTTGCCGCTGGCAGCCATGGCGGCTGCTGCGCCGGCCGCTGCTGCAATGCCCACGCCGGCAGCAACCTTGCCGGAGACACCGGCCTTGCCGGAATCACCGCGGGATGCACCTGCGTGCTCGACACCGGGCGTGCCCACGGTGGCGCCGGGGTTGACGGAACCGCGCCAGGCACCGCTGGCATAGCCTTCATCCTCGATGAATTCCTTGAACTTCTGCAGGTCCGACTCCGCCTGCCGGTCCACGACGTTGAGCTTGTCGCCCACCTTTTCGATGACGCCTTCGGGCTCGTATTCGAGGGTCAGCTTGATGGAGGTCTGGCCGCCGCCCACGTCTTCGAACTCAACGGCACCGGCGTTCGTGGCACCTTCGGTAGCGGCCCAGGCGACCTTGCGGTCCGGAACCTGCTCCAAAATCTTGGCTTCCCACTGCCTGCGGACGCCAGCAATCTCGGCCACCCACTCCAGGCGGTCATCACTGAGCTGGGTCACGCTCTTGACGCCGCCCATGAAGTGCGGGAACTCCTCGAACTGCGTCCACTGGTTGTAAGCGGTGCTCACCGGTACGTTGACCAGAATGCGTTTTTCGACCTTCGTGCTCATAACGTCTCCTTCGCTTTGCTACCGGGAACTGATGAGTAGGAAAAATCATCAGCATGCTTACCAACATACCTTTTGGGTGCTGATGTTTCCAGAGCCTCACTTCAGCGGGTATGGGAAAACCACGACGGCGGCACCTTAGTGGGTGCCGCCGCCGCGGTCTTGTAAGGGGCTGGAAGCGTCAGTCCAGGTACTGGCCCACCAGCGCCAGGTTCTGGATGACTGCCAGCCCGAACTGGGCGGTGTCATTGGTGGAGACGGTGGGCGCTTCATCCACCGGCAGCAGCACGTGCGGCGGCTCGATCCTGCGGAGCGTGAAGGCGGATTCGTGGTTCAGGTGCTCGCCGCCCTCGGCAAAGCTCTGCCACGCCCGGGCTGCCAGGTCAGGGTCATTCAGCTTCGCCGCCGCGTAGGCCGTCAACCGGCTGTGTGCCTGGGTGAGGTAGATGCCGTCGAGCGGCTGGCCCACGGCGTCCACCTGTTCCTCTTTGCTTGCCAGGAAGAGGCGGCAGTACTGCAGCCACGCCCGCTCGAACTCCGGATCGTCCACCAGGTCCACCAGTTCGCTGCAGATCTCCACCAGGCCGAACACAGCGCTGAGGTGGGAAACCGAGATCATTTCCCGGCCCGTATCGAACCGGCCCTTGTCCAGGTGGTACAGCGCTTCCCCCGTGAGGAAGCCGTACTTGAGTGCGCCGATGTCCGCCATGGTGCCCAGCAGCCGGTCCCGGGACCGCGGGTTGCCGGTACGTTCCCAGTCCGTCAGCCACGTGGCGGCGAGCGAGCCCCAATCCGTCCCAAGGCCCACGCCGAGTGCTTCGCGGTTGGGGCGGTAGGTGGCCGCGTCGGGCCGGACCTTGCGGACCGGGTCAAGGCCCAGGAAGTTCTGGTCGCTGTCAACCAGCTCGGTAAGCAGGTCCCCGGTGCGCTCGTCCGCGGTCAGGTAATAGTAAAAGCGGCGGTAGGCGGGCGTGCTGATCCGCAACTGCTTGGCGCTGCAGCCCCAATGCTGGACATTGTGCCGGGAACCCAGGCCCTTCCAGGGGCCCAGGTGGTAGACGTCCACCTCGCCCGTGTGCCGGGTCATCGCCTCGGCGAGGCGGAAGATGTCCGCCCGGCCGGAGCGCAGGTAGGAATACCAGAGCCACAGATCCGGGGAGAGCTCCGAGTTGTCCCACGCGTAGCCGCCCACGTCATAACGCCACACGTGCCG
This sequence comes from Arthrobacter sp. Soil764, assembly GCF_001428075.1. Lineage (GTDB taxonomy): Bacteria > Actinomycetota > Actinomycetes > Actinomycetales > Micrococcaceae > Arthrobacter. The sequence goes on from NZ_LMSI01000002.1 coordinate 27,392, forward strand.
ATCAAAGTCGTAGGTGTGCATCACGTCGCCGTAGTTCCAGAAACCGTACCAGCGCCGCTGTTCCACCTGGCCGGCATAGAAATCGAACAGGAAGTCCAGCCGGTCCTCCAGCCGTGCCCGCGCCGGGGTGCTGCGGTCCACCGGATCCCAGTCGCCGAAGACGCCCGCCGCGTGCAGGTATTCCGGCGTGGCCTGCAGGAGGGCGGGGGTGGAGGCGGCCGCAGCGTCGGCGGCGAGGTTTTCGGTGGTGGGGGTCGCGTCGTAGGCGAACAGGGTCAGCTCATGCGTCCGGGCGATTCCGGTGGGGCTGCCGAAGCCCGGCTCATAGTCCTCATATGTGATCTCCAGGCCTTCGAGCTGCTCCTCGAACGTGTCCTGGCCCAGGCCGTCATGGTAAAAACGCAGGTCCATCGGCTGCGCCTCGGGGGAGTAAAGCCAGGCGGTCAGCGATGCTTCGTCCGTGCCGGCGCCGCGGATGTCCAGCTGGCCCGGGTGGGACTGCCAGAAATCCTTGATCCCCACACCCAGGCCGCCGCGGGTATCGCTCAGGGAGCAGAAGCCGCCGGCGCGGGTGCCCCCGGAGATCCCCACCCACCCGTGGCCGGCGGCGGTGCGCTTGCGCAGCTCGAATCCATCAGCGCTCAGCTGGCTGAGGGTGTAGTCGCCCCAGCTGGGGATCAGGTGCAGGCGGTTTGAGACTTCCGGATTCCAGCTGTCCGCCGGGGGAGTGGGGCGGCCGGCGATCTGGGCGTCCCGCACCTCCGCGCCGGGATCCCGCCGCAAGCCGGTAAGGCCGCGGACCGCTTCGGTAAGGAATCCTCCATCGGCGCCCGCGATCCGGATGTGCCGGTCATGCAGGTCAGCCTCAAGCGGCACGGTAAAGCGGACGCCCAGCCCGGCCAGGAAATCGCGGTCCGCGTCACCGTCCCAGATGAACGAATGCACCAACCGGACGCTGCGGGCGTTGGCGTGGAAGTAGAAGCGGACCACAAATGGCAGCCAGCCCCGCTTTCCACTCCCCGGCACGTCCGGGCGGTGGTGGCCTTCGATCCGCACCACGGCACGCACGGGGCCGCTTTGTTCCAGCACGACGGCGTTGACCCCGCCAGTGAAGGCAGCCCGGCCAACCGTCCCCGCGCCCTCGGACACGCTGTCCTGCAGCAGGCTGACCAGCCGGGCGTCGCGGGCCACTTCCCGCCCGTCCCGGGAAAGGCTGCTGAACAGGGTGGACCCGCTGCGCTTGATCACCATCTGCAGGACGCCGGTGTCCACGGTGAGAGCGTCGGCACTCTCGTTGATCGTGACGGACGCACCGCGCGGGGACGGGCGGCCGGCGATGAAAGCCGTACCGCCGTCGGCCGTCACGTGGTAGCTGGCCGACGGCGTATCCGTGGCCGGGAGCGCGACGCCCGCCCACTTCAGGGAGCCGTCCGGCCATGTTGCCAATGGCCAGGCCTGGCTGGAAACCGGTGTGCCGCTGCTGTCGGCAACAGCCAGGGCCTCCGCGCCGGGCACGGTCCCGCGCGGGAACGGCATGCCCCACGTGGTCCCGCCGCTGATTTCCGCCGGTGCCTGTCCGTCGATCCACCTGATGAGGGTGCTGTCCGTCATGTCATCCAATTCCACTGGTGATTGCTGCGCAAAGAAGTCCCAACCGAAATGGGAAAGCGCTTTCTCGATTTGAACTACAACGTAGTAGACCAGTGGCGCGGGTGCAAGGGGGTGGTGGCAGGCAGAAGCCGGAAGGGGTTACTTTTTGGCGTCCCCGTCGTCGTCCGGTCCCTCGGCCGGGTCCTGCGTGTGGACGCGGATATCGCCCGGGTCCGCGTCGGGATCGCCCTCGGCCGGTGATTCGGCATGGATCCGGTCGTCGTGGTCCCTTGAACGATTTTCAGTCATGACTGCTCCTCGTGGCGGTGTTCGCGGTCCCCTCATTGAGCGCCCCGGTCCCTGACCTGTCAAGGACTTCCAGGGCCGTAGGTCGCGGCCGGGCTTGCTGTGCCGGGCTGGTACGGCTGTGAGATTAAGCGCCGCCAAGCTCTCCCGCTAGTTTCCACGAAGATTCCATCAGGCGTACGGATGCCCGCCGTCCCAGCAACGGCGGGCATCCGAGTCTATTGAGCCGGCCTGGTGGGCCGGAGGGTCAGTCAAGCGGCAGTGTCACCGTCACGCTGGTGCCTTGCCCTGGCGTGGAACTGATGTCCATCGCACCGCCGGCTTCCTGCACGGCCACCGCCATGAGCCGCAAGCCGTACCCGTGGTGCCGCCCGCACGTGGCCAGATTGCTGTCAAAGCCTGTGCCGTCGTCGGCCACGATCAAGCGGATGCCGTGGTCCACGGCTGCCAGCTGGATGTTCAGTGTGGACGCGGACGAGAACTTGAACGCATTGCTGAGGACCTCGCGGGCGGACTGGTACAGGAGGGACGCGCAGTCCGCCGGGATCTCGATGCCCCAGTGCGGAGTATCCCAGTGGACCGCGGTCCCGCGCTGCCGCAGGGGTGCGGTGAGCCGGTCGATGCATCCGGCGAGCCCCAACGTGTGGAAGTCCAGCGGCTGTTTGTCCGTCAGCACGCCTCCCACGGTTGTGACTTCGTTGTCCAACGCCGTTCTGCTTCCCATGACGTCCTGCTCCCCACAAGCTGGTTGTGTCCTATGGCTTCAGCGTGGACCTGTAAGGTCTAGGGATCGCAAGGTTTGCCTCAAGATCGCATCAATTCTGCGCGCGGATGGTGACGGGGTGCACTGCCGGCCTTTGTTTCAGTTCCGCCGCACTGGGGACGGAAGACGTATGCCTGCTTGGTTGATGTCACTTGTTTGGGGCACCGGTGCCGGTGCGGCCCTGGTCCTGGGAGCTGCCGTGTCCTGGCGGTGGTCCATCCCGTCCAAAGTTGTTTCCACCATCATGGCCTTCGGCGCCGGCGTGCTGATCTCGGCGCTTGCCTTTGAGCTGGTGGACGAGGCCGTGAAGGGCGGCGGACTGTGGCCCACGGTGGCGGGCTTCCTGGCCGGGGCAGTGGTGTACGTGGGCGCCAATATGCTTCTGGCGCGGGCCGGCGCCAAGCACCGCAAGCGGTCCGGAGACCAGCAGCCGTCCGAGAAGGACGATCCCGGCAGCGGCACGGCGATAGCCGTAGGCGCCCTGCTGGACGGCGTTCCGGAATCAGTGGTTCTGGGTGTCGGCCTGTTGGCCGGGGGAGCGGTGAGTCCTGCCATGCTGGCGGCTGTCTTCATCTCCAACGTCCCCGAGGGCCTGTCCGGTACGGCCGGCATGAAGAAGGCCGGACGGAGCAGGGGCTATGTGTTCGGGCTCTGGGGCGGCATCGCGGTCCTCAGCGGTCTGGCGGCGCTGCTGGGATACGTGGCGCTGGAAAACGCACCGGAAGAACTGGTCGCGTTCATCACCTCCGTTGCGGCCGGCGGCATCCTGGCCATGCTGGCGGACACCATGATTCCCGAAGCCTTCGAAGAGCACCACAACCTCACCGGGCTGACCGCTTCCGTGGGGTTCCTGACCGCGTTTACGATTCACCATCTGGGGTAGGGAACCGGGCCTAAGTAAATGGCACGACGGCGGGGTGCGGCGCAGTGCCGCACCCCGCCGTCGCGCTTTGCTGCAGGGCGTACGCCTGCCGGACGCCCTTACGCCCCGGCAAGGACGGGTGCCGTCAACCGGCCGTCCCGCATGGTGGCCACGGCGTCCGTCAGCGGCACGAACTCAGTATCATGCGTGACCATTACCGTTGCCACCCCGAACTCCGTGGTCACCTGGCGCAGCAGGGCAATGATCGAGGCGCTGCGCTCGTGGTCCAGCGCCGCGGTCGGCTCGTCCACCAGCAGCACCTTGGGACTGCCCATCAGTGCCCGGGCGATGTTCACCCGCTGCCGCTGCCCGCCGGAAAGCTGGTGCGGCAGCTTCCGGGCGCTCGCGGAGAGGCCCACCACCTCCAGAAGTTCTGCTGCCCTGGTCCGTGCCGCCTTGGCAGGCTTCCCACGCAGGTGTTCGCTGATGATGAGTTGTTCGACGGCGGTGAGCGAGGGCAGCAGGTTGGGCTGCTGGAAGATGATGCCCACTTTGCCGCGGCGCAGGGCGGTGAGCTCCCTGTCCTTGAGGGCCGCGGTGTCGGTGCCATCGATGATGACCTGTCCGCGGGTGGGGCGGACCAGGGTGGCGGCCACGGCCAGGAGGCTGGACTTGCCGGAGCCTGAGGGGCCTACGAGTGCCACGAGCTGGCCCGCGCGGGCGGTCAGGCTGACCCGGTCCAGGGCCGTGGTGGTTCCGCTGCCGTCCGGATATTCGAGGGTGACGTTGACCAGGCTGAGGGGCGCGGGAATGGAGGACATAAGGGTGTTCCTTTCGGGAGGGAGGAGTTAGTTGCCGCCGAGCGCCAGGAGCGCATCGACCTTGGTCACGCGGCGGACGGCCAGGGCGGCACCCGCCAGGCCCAGGGCAACAATCCCGACGACGGGAAGCACCGTGGTGCCCGCGTTCAGCAGGAAAGGGGCAGCCTGGGCGGCCAGGGAACCGGCGGCCACGCCCACGGCCCCACCCGCTCCAGCGCCCGCGACGAGGACGATCGCGGCCTGGGTCATGGCGTCGCGCAGGATGTAGGAACCCGGAGCGCCCATGGCTTTCAGCACGGCGATGTCCCGGGTGCGCTGGATGGTCCAGACGGTCAGGAAGGCCACGATCACCAGGGACGAGATCCCGTACAGGAAGGCCTGCATCAGGGTCAGTGAGCCGTTCTCGCTCTTGAAGGAACCCAGTGCCTGGAACGATCCCGTACGGGACTCGCTGACCGTATGCGCGGTTGTATTGGCCGCGGCCTCGTCCACCCTGGCCCCGTCCGCGTAGGTGACCGCGACGACGGTAGCCAGCTGGCCGCCGTCGGACACGTGCGCCGCTTTGGCCCAGGCGGGCAGCGCCGTCCACACCACGCTGGTATGGGCATACCACTGGTCCGGCACCACGGCGGCGACCGAAAGCTCCACGCCTCCAAAGGACACCCTGTCCCCCTGGCCCACGGACAGGGCCTCCGCAACGGTTGTGCCCAGCACGGCGGTGCCGGTGGATACCTCGATGGGCGCCAGCGAACTGCCCGGTGAAACACCGAAAACTGCCACGTTGGCCGTTCCTGAACCACCGGCCGTCTGGGCCCGGGTCTGGGTGATGCCCACCGGCTCGGCGGACTCGACGCCGGGCTGGTTCCTCCACGTCTCCACCTGGGCGGCGGTCACGGAGCTTTCCGTGTAGGACGCCTTGGGTGCGGCTGGCCCCGGTGCCCCGAAAACGATGGTGTCCACCGGTTTGGTGCCGGCCGCACCCAACCTGCCTATGGCGGATGTCGACTGCTCGGCCAGTCCCGCGGTCAGGCCGGACAGCATGACCAGCAGGAGGGTGATCAGGGCTACGACGCCGCCCATCATGGCGAACCGGCCTTTGGCGAAGCGGATATCGCGGATTGCCAGGAACACGTTGTTTCTTCTCTCAGCAGGGGTGGTTTTTTCTGTCCTTCCACTCTCCCGGGAACGGCATGGAGTGGCATCGCGGGGACGGTTGATCCGCACGCGTGGAAGGGTGGAGCCGGGAGTCAACCTTTCGGTTGATCCCCGGTGGATGGTCCAGGCATAAGCTGAGGGAATGCCTGCCACGCCCCTGCCGCAAACCCCGGAAAAGGCCGTAGGCATCCCGGCGAAGGGGCCGTTGGCTGCACTGGAGAATGCCTCGTCGGCAGCAATCCTCCGGGTCCTGCGGGTAACCCTGCACACGGGGTTCGCCGTGCTGCTGGCTGTGGCACTGGTCCGGATGCTGATGGCCGGAGGATCGCTGCGCTGGTTGTGGGCGGGCACCGCCGTCGTCCTGGCTGCTGTGTACCTGGCCGGAACGGTCCTCGAAAAACGCCATGCCGAAGCCCGCAGCGGCTTCAACCCCCGCCGCTACGGGCTGCTGTGGCTGGGCCTGGTCACGGGACTGTGGGCGTTCCTGCTCGCAGGCAGCGCCGACTTCGCCTGGCTGGCCTTCCCCATCTTTTTCCTGCACCTTCACCTGCTGCCCCGGCGGGCCGCGCTGCCGGCGATCGCGCTGATGACCGTCGCGGTGGTCGCATCCCAGTGGGCTGCGAGCGGTGCTCCCGTGCCGCACGCCGCGGCCGTCGTAGGGCCCGTTCTGGGCGCGGTCTTCTCGGTGATCACCGGGCTTGCGTACGCCGCCCTGTACAGGGAAGCGGAGAACCAGCGGCGTGCGGCGGACGAACTGCGCCGCACCCGGGAGGAACTGGCCAGGTCCCAGCATGAGGCCGGGGTGCTGGCGGAGCGGGAGCGGCTGGCCCGGGAAATCCACGACACCCTGGCGCAGGGGCTGTCCAGCATCGTTCTCCTGGGGCGGGCGGCGGAGAAGTCGCTCACGGACGGTGATACTGCCACGGCTTCCGAGCGGTTGGCGCTGGTGCAGCAGACCGCCGCGGACAACCTTGCGGAGGCGCGCAGCTTTGTCCGCGGCCTGTCCTCGCCGCAGCTGGAGGGGACCACCCTGGTGGAGGCCCTGCGCCGGCTGTGCGGGACCACGGAGACCGGCGCCGCGGCTGCGGGAGTTGCGCTGCGGTGCCGGCTCGAGGTGGACGGCGAGCCGCAGGAGCTGCCCCAAGCGGTCCGCGTCACCCTGCTGCGGGCGGCCCAGGCCAGCCTCGCGAACGTCCGTGAACACGCCCGGGCCGCCAACGCCGTCGTCACCCTTGCCTTCCTGGGCAGCGAGGTGACCATGGACATTTACGACGACGGTGTGGGCTTTGATCCCGCCGCCGCGGCAGGTGCCGGGGACGCAGCGGACGGCAGCGGGTTCGGGCTGCGCTCGCTGCGGGAGCGCGTCAATGCGCTCAACGGCTCGCTGGCAGTTGAATCCGCGCCGGGAGAGGGCGCTGTGGTGGCCATCCGGTTGCCGCTGGACGGTGGACCGCATGGGTGAAGTCCGCGTCCTGCTGGTGGACGACCATCCCGTGGTCCGTGCCGGACTGCGGGCCATGCTCACCGGATTCGAGGGCATCTCCATAGCCGCCGAGGCCGCCGACGGCGCGGCTGCGCTGAAGGAACTGGCACGGCTGCGGACACTTGGCGAGGCGCCGGATGTGGTCCTCATGGACCTGCAGCTGGGGGACGGGATGGACGGGGTCACGGCCACCGCACAGATCCGGAAGCTCGCCGCGCCGCCGCCGGTGCTCATCCTGACCACGTACGACACCGACGCGGACATCCTGGCCGCGGTGGAGGCCGGGGCCAGCGGCTACATGCTCAAGGACGCGCCGCCGGATCAGCTGCGGCAGGCCGTCCTGCAGGCCGCGGCGGGTGGCACCGCCTTGGCGCCTCGGGCCGCTGCCCTGCTGATGGAGCGGATCAGCAACCCCGGCACCTCCCTCACCCCGCGCGAGGTGCAGCTGCTGGAACTGCTGGCCACCGGCCTGTCCAACCGCGCCATCGCCAGGCAGGTCTTCATCTCGGAGGCCACGGTGAAGACCCACCTGGTGCACATTTACGGCAAGCTTGGCGTGGACAACCGCACGGCCGCCATCGCCGCGGCCACGCAGCGGCGGATCATCCGGGCGCCGGGTTCCAAGGGCTGACTGTGCAGTAGGTTTATTCCACTGCCCTCAGCTCGCATTGTTCAAAGGAGAATGAATGTCCCGTCCGGTTCCAGCCGTTGATGCCCTTCTTGCCACTTACGGTGCTCCTGATGCCTGCGCCGCCGAGCTCCTGTGCGACAGCCACGATCCCAACAAAGTTGCCTTCACGGTGGTCGCCGCCGACCTCTCCGCGGAGGACATCACCTACGGCGAGCTCCGGGAGCGCTCGGAACGGGGAGCGGCTGCCTTGGCAGAGCTGGGGGTTGGCCCTGGAGATGCGGTGGCCACCCTGATGCGAAAGTCCGCCGACCTTGTGGTCATGCTCCTGGCCATTTGGCGGCGCGGGGCTGTCCATGTGCCGCTGTTCACTGCCTTCGCGTGGCCGGCCATCGAACTTCGCCTCACCGCGTCCGGAGCAAAGGTTGTGATTACTGACGCGGACCAGCGGGCGAAGATCCAGGAAACCACTGCCGCCGTGGTGGTTGCCGGTGCAGAAGCCTCCAGTCCGGACCTGGCGCTCACGACGCTCCTGGCCGGGCAGCAACCCGGAATCGCGGCCGAAGCTGTGGGAGGTGACGGGGACCTGGTGCTGATCTTTACGTCCGGCACCACGGGTGCTCCCAAGGGTGTGCCGGTGCCCGTCCGGGCGCTGGCCGCGTTCCGCCAGTACGTCGAAGTGGGCCTGGACGTCAGTGAAGAGGACGTCTTCTGGAATGCCGCAGATCCCGGCTGGGCATATGGCCTGTACTACGGGATCCTGGGGCCCATGGCGGCAGGGCGTCGCAACCTGTTGCTGCGGCCGGGGTTTTCGCCGGAACTCAGCTTTAAGGTGTTGGAGGCGTTTTCGGTCACCAACTTCGCGGCTGCTCCCACGGTGTACCGCACCATGCGCGCAAAAACCGACGCCGGAACGGGACCCTTCCGGCTGCGGCGGGCCTCCTCCGCCGGCGAACCGCTGACCCCCGAAGTGATCAGCTGGGCCCGTGAGGTGCTGGGCGTTCCCGTCCGGGACCACTACGGACAGACCGAACACGGCATGATGATCATCAATGCCTGGCATGACGAGGTCAGGACGGAGCTCAGGCCCGGATCCATGGGCCGGCCCCTGCCGGGGTGGAGCTGCGCTGTCCTCAAGGACAACGCCGACGAGCCGGCCGCGCCGGGCGAACTGGGCCGCGTCGCCGTCAACGTGGCCGAAAGCCCCATGATGTGGTTCAGGGGGTACCGGGACGCCCCGGACAAGACGGCCGAAAGGTTCAGCGCGGACGCCAAGTGGTACCTGACCGGTGACGCGGGCATGGTGGACGCGGACGGCTACTACTTCTTCTCTTCCCGGGATGACGACGTGATCATCATGGCCGGATACCGGATTGGCCCTTTCGACGTTGAGAGCGTCCTTGCCACCCACCCGGCGGTCCTGGAAACTGCCGTGGTGGGCGCCCCCGACGAACTGCGCGGAGAAGTCCTGGAGGCCTATGTCGTGCTGGCGGAAGGGACCAACGGCAGTGACGCCTTAGTGGCCGAACTCCAGACCATGGTCAAGACGCAGTTCGCCGCGCACGCCTACCCGCGCCGCATCCACTTCGTGTCGGACCTGCCCAAGACGCCGTCGGGGAAGCTGCAGCGCTACATCCTGAGGCAGCAGCGGGCCGCGGAGGCGGGCAGCTAGAGGACAGGAAGAGGACGACGGCGCTGCCTGGCACCGTGGTTCTGAAGCCATGGGTGCCGCACACCGCCGTCGTCCTTCCTTTTGCGGTCCCGTCAGGCCGCCCCGCCCAGCAGGCCCTGCCTGGTGAGGTCGGCGGTGACCAAGCGGGCCAGTTCCGCTGCACCTGCCCGGTTGGGGTGCAGGGTGTCGCCGGTCATGAACAGGGCCAATGTTCTTTCCGGCCCGATCTCCGTGAAGTAGGCGGAGGACAGGACGTTCAGGTCCACCAGCGGCACCTCTTCCTCCTGTGCCAGGTCCACTGTGGAGTGCCGGTACCAGCGGTTGATTGAAGTGTGGATCCCGTCCACGAAGTCGGTGGCCCGGCCCTGAGGTGTGACCAGGACGGGGGTGGCGCCGGTGGCGGCCACCTGGCGGACCATGTCGCGCATGATCTCCTTGAACTCGGTTTCGGTGGTGGCGTTCTTCGCGGCGGTGTCGTTGATACCCATTTCGAGGAGGAACAGGTCGCCCGGCTTGATGTACTGCAGGATGGCCTCGAGTTGGCCGTCGTTGCGGAAGCCGCGGGCAATCTGGCCTCCTGTGGCCATGTTCCGGATATCGAAGGCCTCCCGGTCCACGAACTGCGGGAGCATCTGGCCCCAGCCGCCCTGGACGCTTGTTTCCAAGGGGTAGTAGTTGGCCACGGTGGAGTCGCCGCCCACCCAGATGGTGGGGTCCATCTCCGGGTGGCGGGACACCTTTTCAATCTCCAGCGAGCTCAAGGTGAAGGCCGTTCCCACTTTGCCCTCGGTGGCCAGCAGGTTCAGCTGGCCGTCCGTCACCGGGATCTCAAAGGAATCCGTGGCGCCGTTGCCGGTGAGGTTCATGGCCTGGAAGACCCCTTCAGCCGCGATGCTTGCCCGGGACGTGTCGCCCAGGGTGACTGTGACTTTGTACAGACCCTCCTTCAGATCCACGTTAAAAGTGTTGGTGCTCTTGGTTCCAAACTCCAGGAAACGGACTGCATCGCTGCCGGCGCCGCTGCCCTTTGCCGGGACGTTGACCATGTGTTCAGGGGCGTTGAAACCGTAGCGTTTGTCCGGGCTGTACGCGTCCGCTGCGCTGACCCCGGTATAGCCCTGCTCTACGGGACCGCCGCCGAAGTCGAAGCGATAGTTGCTGGGCTCGGCATTGGCTGCGGGAGCGGACACCGTGAGTCCTGCGCCTGCGGCCAGCGCGGCTACAGCAAGGGAACAAGCCAGGGGCCTGTGGACCCGTGATCGGAAGGTGGGCAGTTTTGCCGTCACGTTCATCTCCTTTGATGGGCGTGGATTGAATCCACGCATGGTTGTATCGATTCAAAAAATTCGGTGGGTAGGTCGATCCCTAAAGCCTGGCGTGTGGGGTGGGCATGATGCCGCTGTTACAAACTTTGTAACAGCGCTAAACGTTCGAAGTCAAGATAATTTGGGAGATTGGTGTGAGGTTTTGATGGTTCCTGTTCGCCGGCAAAAGTGATGCCCCCTTTACCGGCGCCTTTTGCCGTTGGGGCTGTTAGCGTGGAGGCCCAGTCACAGAAGGAGGAGCGATGTCCATCAACTCACCTGATTCACTGCCCGAGGATGAGCCGCAGGAAGGGTCCACGGCCGGCAAAGGGAATGCCAACGGCGGGATCCCCGGGGGTAAGGACGGCGTAGGGATTTCCGATGGTGCCGAGCCCAACACCTTCGAACCCGAGGAAGATCCTGATGCCACGGCGGGGCCTGCTTGATTGAGGATCCTTGAAGAACTCCTTGAGGCCCCTCTCAAGGTTGGCTCAAGATTGGCCGAAGGTGCCCAAATTGGCACTTTGACCAACCTACTGACCGGTAGTTTGTAACTGCTTGCCCGCCATTTCCCCCGGCAGGGAAGCAAGAAGCCCCCGCGCTGGAGCTAGACTCGCGCGGGGGCTTCCCCCATGTTCCGGCCGCGTCAGTGGTTCGGCAAACTCACGCGCTCGAAGTGCTCCACGGTCGGGAACGGCTCATAGAACCTGTGCAGCAGGGTCCGCCACTGCTGGTACTCGGGAGAGCCGCGGAAGCCGAGCGTGTGGTCCTCCAGCTTCTCCCACTCGACCAGCAGCAGGTAGGTGCCAGGGGATTCGATCGAGCGGGACAGCGACAACGACATGAAGCCCGGCATCGAGGCAATGATGGGGCGGGCCTGGCGGAACGCGGCCTCGAATTGCTCCTCGCGGCCAGGGATGACGGGAAGCAGCGCATGTTCAGTAATCACCGGGCAAGTCTGGCAGACCGGTGGGGAATACGCCTGGCTACACGTTATCGATCCAGTAGCGGCGCTTGCCGTTGCGCGTGTCCTCATACTGGCCACCGTTTTTCTCGATGGTTGCCCGCGATCCGGCGTTGTCCTCGTCGCAGGTCAGGAGAACCCGTTCGATCCCGAGTGACCGCGCCACGGGAAGCGCGTCCGCAAGGGCTTGCGCTGCATGGCCCCGCCGCCTGGCAGTGGGCCTGACGCTGTAGCCGATGTGCCCGCCTTCGTTGAGGAGGTAGTCGGTCAACTCATGCCTGATGGCCAGCGAGCCCACGAACCTGCCGCCGTCGACAATCCAAAGGTAGGTGCAGGGCACAAAGCGGGGCTTGCGCACGGTTTCGGGCAGGGCGTCCTTGACCAGGGCATCGACGAAGCGGCCAAACACCTTGGCGTCCTTGAGATCGTCCAGGGACCAGCCGTCGGCACCCGCACCGTCCTGGCGGGCACCCGCAAACTCCGCGGCTGCTTCAAGCCAGGAACGGTGGAAACTGACGTTTGGGGCAATGAGTTGGGCCATCACAAGATCCTACGGTGCCGGGCGCACCTGCCGGCCGCGCCGGGCGAGCGCGTTCGGCGGGAAACAGCCATTGGCCTGTACTATCGCCCGGGACCCTAATTCGGGGTCTGGAAGGGGACGATCAATGGCGCGCACTCTCGTGGCACCTACAGCCCTCGGGGATCCGATCGGGCGGGACCAGCTACTGCAGGAATACGGTTTGGCATCGCCAACCGGGGAGGGCCTGCTTGTCGCCGGCGCCGAGCAGTCAATGGAACCCCTTCAAAACCTCGTTGCGCTGGCCGCCAAACTCTGCGGGGTTCCTTACGGAGTGATCAATGTTGTCACGTCCGACGAGCAGCGCCAGGTGGCCGCCGTCGGTTTTGAAGCCGCAGTCTGTTCGCGGCAGGACTCCATGTGCGCCAAAGTCTTCCTCGCCGGTGAAACGACTGTTGTTACGGACGCCTCGCTGGATCCCCGCTTCGCGGCTAATCCGTTTGTCACCGGGGAGATCGCCGCCGTGCGGTTTTACGCCTCGGTACCGTTGGAAACCGCATCAGGATTCGTGCTCGGCTCCTTGTGTGTATTTTCCGATTCGCGGGCGGTGCCTGATGCGGACCAGCTGGACATGCTGGAAATCCTGGCCCGCCAGGCGGTGCAACTGCTTGAGCTGCAGCGCCGGACACTGCAGCTGAACAGCGCCCTCCACGAAGTGCGGGAAAGCAACGCCAAGCTGGCAGAGTTTGCAGGCCGCGTCAGCCACGACCTCCGTGGGCCGCTTACCACCATCCTGGGCTATGTGGAGATGGGTGAGGATGACCCCGGGGTGGACAGCACCCACCCGGCCGCTGAGTATTTTCAGCTCATCGGCGCCAGCGGCCACCGGATGCTTGCCATGCTCCAGGACGTCCTGAAGTACTCAAGTGTCGGCGGAGCCATCCAGCGGCAGCGTGCATCACTCCAGACTGTGGCGGGCGAAGTGGCGCATGATTTGGGCCTGTCGTTTGGACCTGGCTCGGTCCTGGACAGCGATGACTTGAAGCTGCAGGTTGATCCTGGCCAACTCCGCATCCTGCTGCAGAACCTGGTGGCCAATGCAATCAATTACCCGAGCCCGGACCGGGAGCTTGAGGTGCGGATCAGCGGCATGTCCAACTATCACGGGACCACGGTGTTGGTGGCAGACAATGGCAAGGGGATTGCCCCGGAGGACCGGCAGCGCGTGCTGGAACCCCTGGTCCGGCTGCACCGGGAGGGCGACGGACAAGGTTCGGGCCTGGGCCTGGCCACCTGCCGGCGGATTGCGGAAGCCCATGGGGGAGAGCTGAGCCTGAAGGAGACGCCTGGCGGCGGCACCACCGTGGTGATCAGCTTTCCCGCTGAACACTAGGCGCTTAAAGGGCTCCGGGCCGACTGCAGTTGCAGCCGGCCCGGACACACCGGTTCAGTTCACCTTGGTCACTTCAGGTCGAAGCGGTCCAGTTCCATGACCTTGGTCCAGGCGGCCACGAAGTCGTTGACGAACTTCTCCCTGGCGTCCTCGCTGGCGTAGACCTCGGCAAGGGCCCGCAACTGTGAGTTGGAGCCGAACACCAGGTCCACCGGGGTGGCCGTCCACTTCAGTTCACCGGTGGCGACGTCGGTGATCTCGTAGACGTTCTCCTCCGACTCGGATGCCTTCCACTTGGTACCGGGCGAGAGCAGGTTGACGAAGAAGTCGTTCGTCAGGACCTGGGGCTTGTCCGTCAGCACGCCGTGGTTGGAACCGCCCACGTTGGTGCCCAGGGCACGCATGCCGCCCACCAGCGCCGTCATCTCCGGTGCGGACAGGTCCAGCATGTAGGCCTTGTCCAGCAGGAGGGTTTCGGGCGGGAGCTTCGAGCCGGGCCGCAGGTAGTTGCGGAACCCGTCTGCCCGCGGCTGCAGGTACTGGAAGGATTCGACGTCGGTCTGCTCCTGGGCGGCATCGGTGCGTCCCGGGCGGAACGGCACGGTGACGGGGAAGCCGGCGTCGGCAGCGGCCTTTTCCACCGCGGCGGCACCGCCGAGGACGATCAGGTCAGCGAGGGAGACCTTCTTGCCGCCCGTCTGCGCGGCGTTGAATTCCTCCTGCACGCGCTCAAGGGCCTGAAGGACGGTGGCCAGCTGCTCCGGCTCGCTCGCTTCCCAGCTGCGCTGCGGCTCGAGCCGGATCCGGGCGCCGTTGGCACCGCCACGCCGGTCCGTCTTGCGGTACGTGGCAGCCGAGGCCCAGGCCGTGCCTGCCAGTTGCGGGATGGTCAGGCCGGAGTCCAGGAGTTTGGCCTTCAGGGAGGCAATGTCCTGCTCGTCGATCAGTTCATGGTCGACGGCGGGAACGGGATCCTGCCACAGCTGCGCCTCGGGAACCCAGGGACCCAGCATGTGCGGGCCAACCGGGCCCATGTCACGGTGCAGCAGTTTGTACCAGGCCTTGCCGAAGGCCAGTGCGAACTCGTCCGGGTTCTTGAGGAAGCGGCGTCCGATTTCCTCGTAGACGGGGTCGAAGCGCAGCGACAGGTCCGTGGTCAGCATGGTGGGGCGGTGCTTCTTGGCGGGATCGTGGGCGTCCGGGATGATCTCGGGGGCGTCCTTGGCAACCCACTGGTGGGCGCCGCCGGGGCTCTTGACCAGTTCCCATTCGTACTCGAACAGGATCTCCAGGAAGCGGTTGCTCCACTGGGTGGGCTTGTCAGTCCAGGTGACCTCAAGGCCCGAGGTAATGGTGTCCCCACCCTTGCCGCTGCCGTAGGTGCTGAGCCAGCCCAAGCCTTGTGCCTCAAGGTTGGCGCCCTCCGGTTCGGGACCCACATGAGCATCGGCGGGGCCGGCGCCATGGGTCTTGCCGAAGGTGTGGCCGCCGGCGATCAGCGCGAAGGTCTCTTCGTCGTTCATCGCCATGCGCTTGAACGTCTCGCGGATGAAGGCGGCAGCAGCCACGGGGTCCGGGTTGCCCATGGGGCCTTCGGGGTTGACGTAGATCAGGCCCATCTCGGTGGAACCGACGTCTTCGGACATCTGGCCTTCGCCCACGTAGCGCTCGTCGCCGAGCCAGGCGTCTTCAGGGCCCCAGAAGATCTGCTCGGGCTCCCACACGTCCTCGCGGCCAAAGGCGAAGCCGAAGGTCTCGAAGCCCATCGATTCCAGGGCAACGTTGCCGGCGAGGACCAGCAGGTCGGCCCAGGAGAGCTTCTGGCCGTACTTCTGCTTAACCGGCCACAGCAGCCGCCGGGCCTTGTCCAGGTTGGCGTTGTCCGGCCAGCTGTTCAGCGGCGCGAACCGCTGGCCGCCGTCGCCCGCTCCACCGCGGCCGTCGTGGACGCGGTAGGTGCCGGCGGCGTGCCAGCTCATGCGGATCATGAGGCCGCCGTAGTGGCCGAAGTCCGCCGGCCACCAATCCTGGGAGGTGGTCAGGACCTCGGTGATGTCACGCTTGAGGGCCTCGACGTCGAGCTTCTGGAATTCCTCGCGGTAGCTGAACGATGGGTCCAGCGGATTGCTCGCCTTGCCGTGTGCGTGCAGCACGGAGAGATCCAGCTGGTTGGGCCACCAGTCCTGGTTGGTCCGCGGCCGGTGCCCCTTGGGCTGCGGGGAATCGATCGCCGGGTTTTCACTTTCGCTGCCCTGGGCCGTGGCGCTGCCATGGGCCACCGGGCACCCGCCCTCTGCCTTGCTGTCCAGGCCTTGGGCGCTACCCGGCGTGGGGACTGGAGGGTGTTCCTGGCGGTCAGTCATGTGCTTCCTTCCATCGGGTCGAGGCCGTGGAGCGGACTCGGGGGGCCGGTTCAACCTTCCCATTTGAACATAGGCGGGCCGCCCGGGGGAGGTCCTCTTTGTCCGGAAAATCTGCAGGAACTTGTCCGGGAAAACTGCAGGAACAATAGGAAACGCATTGCGTCGAGCGCTTCCCCTGCCCGTCGACCTGTGGATGGCGCTGCCCGGGGACTCGGACAACCCCGCCCTGCCGCCGGTCACCGCGCTCGCCGAACGCGTCTGGCCTGGCGCTTTCGGAGCGGCCACCGCATAGGTGCGGAATATCTGCCTAAGGCTGCAGCTTGTCGCTAGGGGGCCGTCGTCGGAACTAACATCCCGGCCCAACCAAGCACCCACGAGAAGGAGCACTATGACCATTGGCGGAGGAACAGCAGGCAACGGACGGACGGCCCTCGTCGTCGGAGCCACCGGAATCGCGGGGTCTGCTTTGGTGGATACCTTGGTGGGCCAAGGCTTGGAGGTCCTTGCCTTGTCCCGCAGGTCCGGAGCCGAGCGCCCCGGCGTCAGGTGGCTCTCCGCCGACCTGACCTCGGCTGCCTCCCTGGCCGCCGTGCTTGGTCCGGAGAACCCCTCCCACGTCTACTTCACCGCATGGTCACGGCGGGACACTGAGGAAGAGAACATTGCCGTCAATGCCGGCATGGTGCGTGACCTCCTCGCAGCCCTCCGGGGAAAGGAAGTGGCCCACGTCGCGCTGATGACCGGCCTTAAGCACTATCTCGGACCGTTCGAGGCGTACGCCGCCGGGGAAATGCCGGACACGCCGTTCCACGAGGAGGAACCGCGCCTTCCGGTGCGGAACTTTTATTACGCCCAGGAGGACGAGCTCTGGGCGGCAGCGGCGCAGCAGGGATTCACCTGGTCGGTGCACCGCGCGCACACGGTGATCGGGCATGCGGTGGGCAATGCCATGAACATGG
The DNA here is from genome assembly GCF_001428075.1 of Arthrobacter sp. Soil764. Lineage (GTDB taxonomy): Bacteria > Actinomycetota > Actinomycetes > Actinomycetales > Micrococcaceae > Arthrobacter. Next base: position 44,172 of record NZ_LMSI01000002.1, read on the forward strand.
GCCTCACGCTTGCCACGCAGGCCACCCTGTGCCGGGAAAGCGGCGAGCCGTTCGTTTTCCCGGGATCAGAAACACAATGGAACGGGCTGACCGACATGACGGATGCCGGTCTGCTGGCCGAGCACATGCTGTGGGCCTCCACCACTCCCGAAGCCGCCAACGAAGCCTTCAACATCGTCAACGGCGATGTGTTCCGCTGGCGGTGGATGTGGCCGAAACTCGCAGCTTACTTCGGCGTGGAGTGGGAGGGATACCAAGGCCAGCCCCGTCCCCTGGAGCTGTCCATGGCGGGCCGTGAAGACGAGTGGCGGCAGCTTGCTGCCAAGTACAACCTCAGCGAACCGGAGCTGGACCGGGTGGCGTCCTGGTGGCACACGGACGGTGACCTGGGGCGGGGCATTGAGGTGGTGACGGACATGGGGAAGAGCCGTGATGCCGGGTTCACGGGGTACCGGCGGACCCTGGACTCGTTCACGGCACTCTTTGACCGCTACCGGGCGGAGAACCTGATCCCCTGATTGTGGTGCTCGGAGCAATTGAGCACATCACGCTTTGTGCACCGCGCCCAGTTCGATGAGCAGGACGCCGCCGATGATGAGGCCGAGGCCGAGCATCATGACGGGGGTGATGGCCTCCTTGAAGAAGACCCGGCTGGCCAAGGCAGTCAGTGCAACGCCGGCCGCGGCCCAGATGCCGTAGGCAACGCCGAGGCTCATGCCTTGGTCCAGGGTCAGCGTGAGGAGCGTGAACGCCAGGACATAGCCGACGCCGACCGGGACGTACCAGCGCCGCTTACCGGTGGAAGCGACCCGCAGGAGGAGGGTGGCGCTGACTTCAGTGAGGATTGCCGCTGCCAGCAGCAGCCACATCATGAGTTGACCATTTCTTTGGCAGGTTCCTCCGCCGGCTCCTTGTGCGAGCCGAGTTCAACGCAGAGCACGCCGCCAATCACCATGGCGACGCCGATCATCATCACCGGGGTCAGTGCTTCGCCGAAGATGACGGCGGCCAGCAGCACGGTGAGTGTCACGCCCAGCGCAGCCCAGATGCCGTAGGCAGCGCCGAGGCCCAGGCCTTTGCGGAGGACGCCGGCGAGGAAAGCGAAAGACGCCGAATAACCGAGGACAACCACGATGAAGAAAGCAGGATTATCAAGGGCCGCTTTCAAGGAGAGTGACGCTGTCACCTCACTCAGGATGGCGCCGGCAAGGAAAATCCACTTCATCTAAGTCCTTGAAAAGTCGTTTGGGCTGGTTCCCGTGGATGCAACGCCGCGATTGCTGCTGGTGTTCCCGCACTTCCCGCCGGTAAGGACAGGCGGGAAGTGCGGGGCGCTGGCTAGGTTTGCGGGGCCAGTTCCAGTCCGGCCACCGCGGAGCTGCCGAGGTCGCTGCCGGTGAGTGGCTGCTGCGCGGCCAGGGCATTGGCCCAGGTGTTGGTATCGGCTACTGCTGCCCAGTTCGAGTTCAGCAGCGCGAGCAGCGTGGTGTGCACAGTTTTTGCGTCGGCGGAACCTGCGTCATTGGCGAGGTTGATGGCACCCGTGGCATCGGCGAGGACTTCGGTGCTGAAGCCGAGGAACTCTGCCTCCACGGCGGAGGCGAGCACGCAATTGTTGGTCATGTAGCCCACCAAGGTGGCCGTGTCGACGTCGTGCTTCCGAAGCCATTCGGCGAGGTCCGTGCCGGCGTACACCGAGCCGTACTGCTTGATCAGCGTCTTCCATTCACCCGTCCTGCGGCGTTCGATCTCGGGGTGCAGCTCGAAGGCAGGGGTGCCGGGAGCAAACACCGGCGCGCCTTCACCGGCGGAGTGCTGGATCGCAGCGATGGGGATGCCGGCGGCGGTGGCAGCGTCAACCGCTTTCGCAATTGCCGGCAGGGACTCCTGGTGCGGCGGGTACTGGATTTCGAGGGGGCCGCTGAAGTACTGCTGCTGCACATCGATGAGGATGAGGGCGCGGCGGGGGCTGCTCATTGGTCTTGGTTCTCCCTGACGGTTGATTCTGCTGCCGGTTGGCGGACCGTTCCAGTCTTCCCGCTGGGGATGCGCGTCAACAGTGGCACGAAGGCAGATGTACGATGGATTCGGGCCAAAGGTGGGAAGGGGCAAGGATGAGAATCGCGGTGTACGCGTTCGACGGGGTGACGATGTTCCACCTCGCCGTTCCGCAGATGGTTTTCGATGAGGTGTCCCGGCAGGGCCTTGCCGGCTGGACGACGGTTCTTTTTTCCGACCAGGAAGGCGGGATCACCACCGCTGAGGGATACCGGCTGGGGGAGGTGGAAGGGCCGGCGGCCGCAAAGGAAGCGGACATCGTGGTGGTGCCTTCATGGTTCGAGGACGGGCGAATGCTGGGCGATCCGCTGCGGCAGGTGCTTCAGGCGGCACACGGGCGGGGGGCGCCCATCCTGGGTTTGTGCCTTGGCGCGATCCCCATAGCCGACGCCGGCCTGCTCGCCGGGCGTCCGGCCGTCACACACTGGCAGGCCTTCGACTCCCTCTCTGCGCGGCACCCGGATGTCCCGCTGGACCAGTCTGTCCTCTACATCGACCACGGCGATGTGCTGACTTCCGCCGGCACCGCCTCCGCGCTGGACGCCTGCCTGCATGTCGTGCGGGCCCGCCTGGGGGCGGAGGCAGCCAACCAGGTGGCCCGCAACCTGGTCATCGCGCCGCACCGGGAGGGCGGACAGGCGCAGTACATCGAGCATCCGGTGCCGGCGCGCTCAAACGATGACCCGATCTCGCGGCTGCTGGAGTGGAGCTTGGCCCGCCTGGGAGAGCCGCTCACCATCGACCGGCTGGCAGCCCAGGCGCACCTGAGCCGCCGCACGTTTGTCCGCGCCTTTCGGGCTGCTACCGGGACAACGCCGGCGGCCTGGATCCGCGCCCGCCGGCTGGACGCGGCGCGGCGGCTGCTCGAAACCACGGACCTGTCCATCGACCAGATTTCCGCCGACTGCGGTTTCGGCAACGCCGTCACCCTGCGCCAGAACTTCGCGGCCGCCTTTTCCACCACCCCCACGGACTACAGGCGGCGGTTCGACGCGCGGGCTGACCCGGCCCCGGCCGTCACCTGACGGCAGGACGCCAGAAGGACAGCTACGGCACGTTCCATCGCATCGCCGTCGAAGGTCATCTCCGGGTGGTGCAGTCCGGGTTGGACGTTCGCGCCGACTGCCAGCATTGCGGCCTGAAGTGCAGGGTTCCGACGGGTATAGAAGTGGAAATCGTCGGAACCGGACGTCACGATCCTGGGACGCAGGTACCCGCTGCCGAGTGTTGCTGTGATCGACGAAGCCAAGGCCGCCTCGGCCTCCGGACCTATGACTGCAGCAGGCACTTCGTCACGGAAGTCCAGGCGGATGCCGACCCCGGCGGCGGCGGCCACGGAGCGGCACACCTCCACCAGTCCGGTCCGCAGCGTGTCCATGGCCTCGTTCGTTTGGGCCCTCATATCTACTCCGAAGTGCCCGCTGCCGGGGATGACGTTGAGGTTGCTTCCGCCGGCGTGCAGCATCGTCATTTTGGCGGAACTCGGCACCTGCGGATCGATTTTCAGGCGCCGCAGCCCTGCCGAGACTTCAAACGCAAGTTCGACGGCGTTCGCCCCCAGGTGGGGCCGCGCGCCATGGTGGTCTTCACCGGTGATGGTGCCGTTGGCAAAAAGGCAGGCGCCATGGGAGATGGCAGGCGCCAGGCAGGGTGCCGGGAGTTCCTGCTGCGGACGCAGGTGAACTCCGAAGAGGTACTCAAGCCCGTCCGTGACACCGAGTGCCGCCACGCGTTCCGCCCCGTTGCCCGCCTCCTCCGCCGGTTGAAAGATGGCGCGGACAGCACCGTCCATCGGCCCCGCCTGCTCCGCCAGTTCGAGCATGACGGCAGCAACGATCGCCATGTTGGCGTCATGGCCGCACGAGTGGACCACGGTGGGTTTCCCGTCCACCTCCTGCACCAACGCATCCATGTCCGCCCTAAGCCCTATCGTGGGAACGCCCTCCCCGACGTCCACGGTGAACCCGGGGAAGGCGCCGAATTTCCGAGGTTCCAGGCCTGCCCTCGTGAGCAGGCCGGCCAGGTAATCGGAGGTGGCAGATTCCTCCATGCTCGGCTCCGGGTGCTGGTGGAGGTGGTTCCAGATGTCATGAAGACGGCGCCGCGCTGCCTCATTGATCACGCAGTTACCCCGCACTCGCTGACCGTCAGGTCGGCCAGGACATCGAGGTCCACGTCCACCCCCAGCCCCGGACCTTCACCCACTTGCACCTCGGGCAGGACATAGGCCAGGTTGCCTGGTTCCCGGGCGAACTTCACCGGTCCTGAAAGTTCAGTGGACACAATGTTGGGGTGGGACAAGGCCAAATGGAATCCTGCAGCCGAAGCGATGCTGGTTTCCAGCATGGAACCGATCTGGACCTTGAGGCCGCCGAGTTCGGCCTGCGTGGCCAGGCGGTGGCAGGGCATGATCCCACCACTCTTCATCAGTTTGAGGTTGACCATGTCCACTGAACGGTCGCGGACAAACCGGACCAGGTCGGCGGCATCAACCACTGATTCGTCGGCCATGAGGCGGACCCCGGTGGCCTGGCGCAGCAGCTTGAAACCGTCGATATCGTCGGCGTGGAGCGGTTGTTCCACCCAATCGATTCCGTACGGTTCCAGGGCGCGGATCATTTCACGTGCGGTGGCGGGATCGGCCCACCCCTGGTTGACGTCCACCCGGATGGCGAGGTCCATGCCGATCGCTTCCCGGACAGCCCGGACGCGTTCAATATCCAGGCCGTCACCGCCGCCGAGCTTCATCTTGAGGTGGCGGAAGCCCTGACTCTGGGCCTGGACTGCCTGTTCGGCCAGGACCTCCGGGGCAAGGATGCTCATGACCCTGGCGATGGTGGGTTGTTCCGGGCGGCGTCCGCCCAGCAGGCTGTAGATGGGGCGGTTGGCCGCCTTCCCGGCCAGGTCCCAGCAGGCAATGTCGACGGCGGCTTTCGCGGCTCCGCAGCCTTTGAGCGCCTTGTTGAGGTGCTGGTGGACGGCCGTGATGTCGCGGGGGTCCAGTCCCAGCACTGCGGGAACCAGTTCCGTCCGCAGTGCTTCAACCGTTCCGGTGGGCGTCTCTCCGGTGATGTGCCCGTCCGGGACGCTTTCGCCGTAGCCGGTCAGGCCGTCGTCGGTCTCCAAAGTAAGGACGACGCTGGGCATGGAGGCGTAGCTGTCGTAGGAAACCACAAACGGTTCCAGCAGCGGGAGGTCGATAAGGGTGATGGTGGCGCGGGAAATCTTCAAAGGTGGGCTCACAGTTCACGAGGGGGAGGATGGTGCGGAGGGAGGGACTAAGCGGGACTACATCACGCTTTCGAGGAAGGAGATGGTCCGGGGGTTTTGCGGGTTGTCCAGCACGTCTTCGGGAGCGCCGGACTCCACCACCACGCCGCCGTCCATGAACACCACGCTGTCGCCCGCTCCGCGGGCGAAGCCGATCTCATGGGTGACAACGATCATGGTCATACCGTCCGATGCCAGGGTGCGCATGACGTCCAGTACGTCTCCCACCAGTTCGGGGTCAAGGGCGCTGGTTGGCTCGTCGAACAGGAGCAGCTGCGGATCCATGGCCAGCGCGCGAGCGATGGCGACGCGCTGCTGCTGCCCGCCCGAAAGCTGTGCCGGGTAGGCCTTGGCGAGGTGGGCCAGCCCTACGCGGTCCAGTAGTTCCATCCCGCGCCTGACGGCCTCAGCCTTGGCTACCCTCTTGACGCCCACCGGGGCGGCCCAGATGTTCTCCAAGGCAGTCATGTGGGGGAAGAGGTTGAAGCGCTGGAACACCATGCCGATGCCGCGGCGCTGCCTGGCAACCTCGCGGGGGCTCATCTCGAAAATCTTGTCCTGGCGCTGTGCGTACCCGATCAGGTCCCCGCCAACGGAGATCCGGCCGCCGTCGATCCTTTCCAGGTGGTTGATGCACCGGAGGAAGGTGGATTTGCCTGACCCGGAGGGGCCCAGGAGGCACATGACCTCACCGCTGTTGACGGTCAGGGAGATGCCTTTGAGGACCTCGACGCCGCCGTAGTGCTTCCGCACGTTGCTGGCCACGAGGAGCGGCTGCGCGGCCGGGCGCTGGTCAGGATGCCTGGGGGAGGCCAGTGCCTCGGTCATGACTGGTGTCCTTTCGGTGCTTTCGGGGCCATTGCCGGGCCGGCCGGCTGCTTGCCGAGCATGGCCCTGATCCTGGCAAGCGGAGTGGGAGCCTGCTGCCGGGCGTTGCCGCGGCCGTAGTGGCGTTCCAGGTAGTACTGGGGCACGGACAGGACGGAGGTGAGGAAGAGGTACCAGCAACTGACAACAATGAGCAGTTCCACCTGGCGCAGGTTCTGGGAGGAGATCTGGGTGGCCACGGTGTAAAGCTCGAGCACTGCGATGACGGAGAGCAGGGACGTGTTTTTGAGCATCGAGATGGTCTCATTGCCCATCGGCGGGATGATGACCCGCATGGCCTGGGGCAGGACCACCCGGAACAAGGTGAAGGCAGGGGACATTCCCAGGGAGGAGGCGGCTTCGTGCTGGCCGGCATCGACAGAGAGCATTCCGCCGCGGATGATTTCCGCGGAATACGCGGCCTGGTTCAGGGTCATGGCCAGCAGGCCGGCCGTGAAGGCGGGGACCAGGGTGTTCGTGTCCATGGAGAAGACCGTGAAGTCCGTGAAGGGAATGCCCAGCGAAATTTGTGAATAAAGCAGGCCCAGGTAGCCCCAAAAGACCACCTGGATCAGCAGGGGAGTGCCCCGGAAGACCCAGACGTAGAACCAGGCGAAGGCGTTCATGACGGGATTTTTCGATAGGCGCATAACTGCGAGGAACACGCCCAGGACCGTGGACACCACCATGGACACAACGGTGAGGACAATCGTCAGGCCTACGCCCCCGAGGATCCGGGGATGGAACAGGTAGCTGCCGATGGTGCCATGGTCGATGTTCGGGTTGGTCCAGAGCGATGACGCCAGCGCGGCGGCGCTTACGGCAAGCAGGGCAGCTCCCACCCAGCGCCAGGGGTGCCGGAGCGGAACGGCTACGACGTCGTCCTGGCCGCCTCCGTGGGCGGTCGCGGTTCCGGGGGCAGCAGTTTGCCGGCGCGGGGTTGTGACGGCGGGGTTCATGGCTTGGTACCGCCCAGGTTCAGTCCTGTTTCCTTGACGGTGTAGTCGGAAAGGTTGTATTTGGCCAGGATCTGGTCGTACGTGCCGTCGGCGATGAGTGACTGGAGGGCGGCGAGCAACGCTTTGGAGAGCTCCGCGTCCTTCTTGAGCACGCCGATGCCGGTGTAGACCGGGTTGTATCCGGCCGGGTTGGCAGGGTCCTTGACCAGGTCGAAGATCTTGCCGCCGCCGGCGGTCGTGGCGGCGTAGGCTGCCGCTGCCGAATCGACGACGTCGGCGGCGGCTTTTCCTGAACGGACGGCAGTTTGGACGTCCGTCTCCAAGGGGAGTTCGGAAATCCTGATGGGCTGGGATCCCTTGTCCAGGCACTGCTGCTCGTAGGCCCGGAGGATTTCGGCCTGGACGGTGGCCTTCTGCACGGCGACGTCCTTGTCGCAGAGGTCCAGGACCGTGGTGATGTTACCGGGGTTGCCTTCGGGCACCAGGATCGAGAAGCCTGCGTGGAAATAGTCCACGAAGTCCAGGGTCTCCTGGCGCTCGGACGTATCGTTCATCCCGGACATGATGATGTCGTTCTTGCCCGATTGCAGCGAGGGAATAATGCTGTCGAACGCCTGGGTCCGGAGCTCCAGCCGCACGCCCAGCTTGGCTCCGAGGGCCTGGGCAAGGTCGTAGTCGAGGCCCGTGAGCTGCTGGTTATCGTCGAACATCTCCATGGGTGGATAGGGGATGTCGGAGGCGACGTTGATGACGCCTGCGCTCTTGTAGCGTTCGGGAAGGGCGGCAGCGGCTGCGGGGTCTACGGCGCCTCCCGAAAAGGTGTTTGCGTTGCCGGCAGGTGTTGTGCCTGCCGAGCAGGCTGCCAGGCCCGTCACCAGGGCGAGGCCCGCGGCCAGGACGGCTTTACGGCCGGTTACAGCACGGGGTGTGATGCGCATAGGTACTCCTCTTGGGGTGGGGGTTAGGCCTGGTCTGGGGCGGTCAGCCGGTACCAGCCGCCGCGTGTGACGCCGGATGCCCGGCGGCCGGAGGCGAAAGCGCCTTCGAAGATCTCCCGCAGCAGCACGCGCCACTGGGCAGCGGCGCCGGGGTCCGAGCTGCGGAGTGCCACGATGTCTCCCGGAGCGCGGCACCACAGGGTTCCGCCTGATTCCAGGAGGACAGGCAGCGAGTCGGGACCGTATTCGAGAACGCCGGCCAGGTGGGCAGGCGGGAGTTCGATTTCCGCCTGGATCCCGAGTCCCGCGTCCAGGCTCCGTTGCGAGGTCAGGGGCCATACCGCCACGAGGCGGTCGCTTTCGTCGTTGGCGTTGATTTCGTCCTGCATCTCACCGTAGAAGTTGCGGACATACTCTGACGCGTAGGCTCCCAGCTTGGTGAGGTTGAAGCGGGCGTTCCGGCTGACCAGCGGGTCAAAGGTCCAGGTCATGGTGTCGATGCCGCGGGCCAGGGACCATGCCCGCTGGTGTTGTTTGAGGGCGAAACCGACGCCCTTGTCGCCTGTGCCGGGAAGCACTCCGGCAATCAGGGAGTAGGTGGACCGCCCGCCGGGGGAGACGATGCCCACCGCTGCTCCGCAGAGTTGCCCTGCTTGGTTGTACGCGGCGGAGACGTTGCAGCCGGCGTGGGAAATGCTGCGCAGGAGGTCGAAGGGGATGGGTGCTCCGTGCGGGGACATCCCCCAGATGGCAATGAGCAATGCCTCCACGTCCCGGAGCCGGTCGCGGTCGTGTTCGTCCACCACCAGGACACCGGCCCTGGATGCTGCTGCGGTTGCTGATTCTGCGGCCTGGAGGGCGGCCGGGCCGGCATCAAGAGTAAGTGACATGCGTCAACTATCTGCTGTACCGGCCAGCCACAGCTTCGGTGTGCTCAACGAAGGTTGGCGGAGTTTGTTGTGTTTCAGCACTAGAGGTGGAAGTCTTTAGCGTCATGAGCGAGACCACCCACCTCAACGACGGCATCCACCTGGCCCACCTGCTGCGGTTGCTGGAGAACACGGGACTGGTCCTGCATTCAAGGGCGGTGCCGCCCAGGTTGTCCCTGATGAGTCCGTCGCTCTATGACCCGTTCGTTCCGCTTGAAGGGCTGAGCGGGGGTATTTTGCTCGGGATCGGGCTGCACCCCGCGGACGCGGGCACTGCCGGCGTCATCCGTGATGCGGCGGAGGCCGGCTTTGCGGCCGTGGTGCTCAAGAAACTCCGCCAGGACATCGAACCCCTTGCGGAGGTGGCGGACCATGCCGGCATTGCCCTCCTGGTGGTGGACGACGAAGTGGGCTGGCGCCACCTGAATGCGCTGCTGGATTCTGCCCTCAACGCCTCGGCAGATGCCGGCAACCCCATCCAGCCGCTGGGAGTGGGGGACCTTTTCGCGCTGGCAAATGCCATCGCGGCGATGGTGGGCGGGGCAACCACCATCGAGAACCTGCAGGAACAGGTGTTGGCGTACTCCACGCTCGAGGACCAGCCGATCGATGAGGACCGGCGCCGGGGAATCCTGGGCCGGCAGGTTCCGTACCTGCCCGAGAACGCGGGCCAGTACGCGTCGGTGTTCCGTTCCTCCGGGGCAGTCCGGATCGAAGGCGTCCGGCCGGCCATGGACAGGATGGCGATAGCGGTCCGGGCAGGCAAGGAGCCGTTGGGGTCGATCTGGGTTGTTGATGTGCATGGCGATCTGGACGGAGATGCCGAACAGGCCTTGGAGCGCGCCGCGGACATCGCAGCGCTCCACATGCTCCGCGCCCGCAACAGCCATGATCTTGCACGCCAGCAGCGGGCGGAACTCCTGCGCAGGCTGCTCGAAGGAGGTGACGACGCCGTCCTGGTGGCAGAACAGCTGGGGCTGCGGCACTCCGGCCCTTTCGCCGTCGTCGCTTTCCAGCCGGAGGTTGGCCAGGCAGCCGAGACCACACTGGTCCGCGTTGTGGATCTGGTGACCACGCAGTGCGAAGCCCACGGCCAGGGTGCCCAGTGCGTTCAGATGGGCCCCACCATCTATGCAATCTTCCCGGCGGCAGCCACGTCATCCCTGGGCTCGATCGAAACCCTTGTCCGGCGGCTCAACGATCGGGCGAGGGCCTCGCTCGGGGTTGAGCTGCGGGCCGCGGCAGGTCCCGCCGTCCGCGCCGTCTCGGACATCAGCCGTTCACGGCATGACGCTGACCTTGTCCTGCTCATGCTTGCCTCGGACGGCTCCCCGGTCACGTACGCCAGCGCAGGGGAGGTCCGCAGCCGGCTCACCCTCCTGGAGCTGGCCGCGACGTTCCGTGCGGCACCGCACCTTCTGTCCGCTGCCGCACGGAGGATCAAAGAGTACGACGCCGAGTTTGGCACCGGATATGCCCTCACGCTGCGGACATACCTCGACTGCTCCCGCGATTCGGCAAGGACGGCAGCGGCGTTGTCCCTGCACCAGAACACCCTCCGGTACCGCCTCAAGCGCCTGCGCGACCTCTTCGGCGTGGATCTGGATCAGCCTGCGGACACGCTGGTGCTATGGCTCAGCCTGCACGTGCTCGAACTGAACTAGCTGGGCGAGCCGGCCGGAGAGAACGCGCGATACGTGGATTCCGGCAGCCACTGAAGGGCACGCCGGCCCGCCAACGGGCGCTGCAAGGGTCACAACTACGCCCTCGGTGAACCGCACCAACTTCCCCTCCGCGTGCACTGATCGTTCCCAGCCTCCGGACGTACACTGACCTTCGCACCACACGTTTGTGGACACTCCGTCAGGTTGGAGCCCGGCCTTGCTCTGGAAGTTGCTCGTCGAATACCTGCGGCCGCACCGGCCGCTGCTCGCCGCCGTCGTGGTTTTCCAGCTGGCGCAGTCCATCGCGTCGCTGTACCTGCCCACGCTGAACGCGGACATCATTGACCAGGGCGTGGCCAGGGGCGACACCGGCTACATCATGTCCACCGGCAGCTTCATGCTGCTCATCACGCTGGCCCAGATCGTGTGCGCCGTCATCGCCGTATACTTCGGGGCCAAGGCCGCCATGGGCCTGGGCCGGGACCTGCGCGGCGACATCTTCGAACGCGTGGGCCAGTTCTCCGAGCAGGAAGTCACCCGCTTCGGCGCCCCGAGCCTCATCACCCGATCCACTAACGACGTCCAGCAGGTCCAGCAGCTGGTGCTGATGTCCGCAACGCTGATGGTCGCCGCGCCCATGCTCAGCATCGGCGGGGTGATCATGGCCATCCGTCAGGACGCCCAGTTGTCCTGGCTCATTGCCGTGTGCGTCCCTGTGCTGCTGATCGCCGTCGGCCTGATCGTGACGCGCATGGTGCCGCTGTTCCGCAAAATGCAGGCCCGGATCGACACCGTGAACCGCGTCCTGCGTGAGCAGCTCACCGGCATCCGCGTGGTGCGGGCGTTCGTGCGCGAGGACATGGAAACGGCCCGCTTCGCCCGCGCCAACATGGACGTCACGGACGTTGCCCTGCGCGCCGGCCGGCTGATGGCCCTCATGTTTCCCGTGGTCATGCTGGTCCTGAACGTCTCCAGCGTGGCGGTGATCTGGTTCGGGTCGTTCCGGATCGAGGACGGGTCCATGCAGGTGGGCACCCTGATCGCGTTCCTGAGCTACCTGATGCAGATCCTGATGTCCGTGATGATGGCCACCTTCATGGCGGTCATGATCCCGCGCGCGTCGGTGTCCGCGGACCGCATCGGCGAGGTGCTGGGCACCGAGTCCAGTGTGCGGCCGCCCGAGAACCCGGTCAGTACCAAGGTGCGGCGCGGCGAGCTGGAAATGCGCGACGTCGGATTCGCCTACCCGGGTGCCGACCAGCCCGTCCTGTCAGGGATCAGCTTCACCGCCAAGGCAGGGCAGACGACGGCGATCATCGGCAGCACCGGCTCCGGCAAGACCACCCTGGTGAACCTGATGCCACGGCTTTTCGACGTGACCTCCGGGGCGGTGCTGATCGACGGCGTGGACATCCGCGAGCTGGACCCGGACCTGCTCTGGGGGCACATCGGCCTGGTCCCGCAGCGGCCCTACCTGTTCTCCGGCACGGTGCGCAGCAACCTGCTGTACGGCAACCCGGACGCCACTGAGGACGAGCTGTGGACCGCGCTGGAGATCGCCCAGGCCCGTGACTTCGTGGAGGAGATGGAGGAAGGGCTGGACGCGGCCATCTCGCAGGGCGGCACCAACGTCTCCGGCGGGCAGCGGCAGCGGCTGGCCATCGCCCGGGCCTTGGTGAAGCGGCCCGAGCTGTACATCTTTGACGACTCGTTCTCGTCCCTGGACACCGGCACCGACGCCCGGTTGCGCCAGGCCCTGAAGCGCAGCACCGCCGGGGCCACGCTGGTGATCATCGCCCAGCGTGTGTCCAGCATCGTGGATGCGGACCGGATTTTGGTGCTCGACGACGGCAGGATCGTTGCACACGGGACGCACCATGAGTTGCTGGAGACGTCCGAGACGTACCGCGAGATTGTCTCGTCCCAGCTGGCAGCGGAGGAGACGGTATGAGCCCGGAACCCACTCGTGAAGCCGGCACCAAAGGCGCGCCCGCGTCCAAAACTGCCAGTGCCGACGTCGTACGCATTCCCCGTCCGGCCGGCGGACCGGGAAGGGGTGGGCCCTTTGCCGGAATGAATGTCCCGGCCGAGAAGGCGATGAACTTCAAAGGCTCGGCCAAGCGACTGCTGGCCACCCTGCGTCCGGAGCGTGCATGGCTGATCCTGGTGCTGTTCATGGCCGTGGCGGGCGTGGTGCTGCAGGTGATCGGGCCGCGGCTGCTGGGCGAGGGCACCAACCTGATTTTCGCCGGGGTGGTGTCCAAGCAGCTGCCGCCGGGTGTGACCCAGGCGCAGCTGATTGCGCAGCTGCGGGCGGCGGGGGAGAACCAGAAGGCGGACATGCTCAGCGCCATGACGCTGACGCCCGGCATGGGGATCGACTTCGGGGCGCTGGCCAGCGTGCTGACGTGGGCGCTGGTGCTGTATGTGCTGGGGTCGGCGTTCATGTGGGGGACGGCGTATGTGCTGAACGGCGTGGTGCAGCGGACCGTGTTCGGGCTGCGCGAGAAGATCGAGGCGAAGATCAACCGGCTGCCGCTGCGGTACTTCGACTCGATCCAGCGCGGTGAGCTGCTCAGCCGGGTCACCAACGATGTGGACAACATTTCGCAGAGCCTGCAGCAGTCCATCAGCCAGGCGGTGACCTCGGTGCTGACGGTGCTGGGCGTGCTGGTGATGATGTTCATCCTCTCGCCCACGCTGGCGCTGATCGCGCTGGTGACCATTCCGCTGACGCTTGGGATCACGGCGTTGATCGCCAAGCGCTCGCAGAAGCTGTTCGTGCAGCAGTGGAAGAACACGGGCGAGCTGAACGGGCAGATCGAGGAGACCTACACGGGGCATGCGCTGGTGAAGGTGTTCGGCCGGCAGCGTGAGGTGGGGGAACAGTTCCGGCAGAAGAACGTGGAGCTGTATGAGGCGAGCTTCGGGGCACAGTTCATTTCCGGACTGATCATGCCGGCGATGACGTTCATCGGGAACCTGGTGTACGTGGGGATTGCCGTGGTGGGCGGCCTCCAGGTGGCGTCCGGCGCGATGCAGCTGGGGGATGTGCAGGCTTTCATCCAGTACTCGCGGCAGTTCACGCAGCCGCTGGCGCAGCTGGGGTCCATGGCCAACCTGCTCCAGTCCGGGGTGGCCTCGGCGGAACGGGTGTTCGAGCTGCTGGATACGGAGGAGCAGTCGGCGGATCCTGCCGGTTCCGCTTTGCAGAGCCCGGATGGTGCAGCGCGCGGGCGGCTGGTGTTTGAGGACGTCTCTTTCTCGTATTCGCCGGACAAGCCCCTGATTTCCGGGTTGTCCTTGGTGGCGGAGCCGGGGCAGACGGTGGCCATTGTGGGGCCGACGGGTGCGGGCAAGACGACGCTGGTGAACCTGATGATGCGGTTCTACGAGCTGGACGCAGGCCGGATCACTCTGGACGGCGTGGACATCACTACCATGACCCGGAACGATCTGCGCTCGCGGATGGGGATGGTGTTGCAGGATACCTGGCTGTTCGGCGGGACCATCCGGGACAACATTGCCTACGGGCGGCCGACTGCTTCTTCGGACGAGATTCTGGAGGCGGCTACGGCAACGTACGTGGACCGGTTCGTGAAGTCGCTGCCCGAGGGGTACGACACCGTTCTGGACGACGAGGGCGCCAACGTGTCCGCTGGTGAGAAGCAATTGCTGACGATTGCCCGGGCGTTCCTGGCGCGGCCGTCGGTGCTGATCCTGGATGAGGCGACGTCCTCCGTGGATACCCGGACCGAGGTGTTGGTGCAGAAGGCCATGAGAGCTTTGAGGAGCGACCGGACGTCCTTTGTGATCGCGCACCGCCTATCCACGATCCGCGACGCCGACCTCATCCTGGTGATGGAGAACGGCCAGATCGTGGAGCAGGGCACTCATGCTTCTTTGTTGGCTGCGGGTGGGGCTTATGCGCGGCTGTACGAGGCCCAGTTCGCGGCGCCGGTGGCGGAGATTTAAGGGGCTCGGTTCCACTCGTAGCCGCGGTGGGCATCAATATCAAGGCCCCGTTCTGTCGCCCGACGGCGGCTGGGCCGGCCTTGCAGGACGATGGAAAGGCAGCCGGGGCAGCGGGGCCCTCCGGCCCTATCGGGATGACACGGGAAGGCCTATCTTTACCTGACCCAGCCCGAAGGAAAGGAACAATGATGTTCACCTTGCAGATCAGCTATCCAGTCCGGGATTACGAGGCCTTCAAGAAGGTATTCGACAGTGATCCTGCAGGCCGCGCTTCCTCCGGCGCCAGGTCTGTCCGGCTTTTCCGGGATACCCAGGAGCAGAACAACGTTGCCGTGCTCCTTGACTTCGATACCAAGGATGCTGCGGACGGCTTCCTGAAGGGGCTTCGCCGCGACGTGTGGGACAACCCCGACGTGATAGGGCAACTGATGACCGCAGCGCCCTCGGCCAGGATTCTGGAGGAGACGGCGCGCGAGGGCCAGGGCGCGGGCTGACCGCAGAATAGGCGCGAGCTGAAAATCCCCATCGGGTTGCCTCCCGGATCCGGCGTCTGAAAGGGGCAGAGCGCGATCAGGCCGCCGCGAGCAGCACTGAAGGCTTCGTAATAGGCCTTGTGCCGAGGCTGGACCTAGAGGAGTCGCGCACGCTCGGTACTCTCACGCAGGCTGTAAAACACCAAGAATTCCATAGGCAAGATGCCCAGCGGGAGCAGATCAGTTCACGTGCTGAGCTGTTCAATCAACGCCGCAACCCATATTTGCGGTTAGAGGTAGCTCTTGACCGTCGCCCGAAGGGCTTCGGTGTGCTCGTAGATCTCCTCGAGCGAGTTGATGGGCACTCGGCGCTCTTCTTTATTGTCATCGAAGATGCCGATGTATTTCT
Organism: Arthrobacter sp. Soil764; assembly: GCF_001428075.1. Taxonomy (GTDB): domain Bacteria; phylum Actinomycetota; class Actinomycetes; order Actinomycetales; family Micrococcaceae; genus Arthrobacter. The sequence continues at coordinate 59,714 of NZ_LMSI01000002.1, forward strand.
GGGTTCGGTTGAAGTGCAGCCGCGCAATGGGCTTGCGGTTGTTGTCGTCGAGGAGGACTGCAAAGTAGGACTTGGCATCACGCTGCGCTATTCGGACTGGCTTTACCTCGCTGCACACGATGGCACGGACGATCTGGTAGCCCTCGATTTCCTCGAGCGTTGTCTCCAGACCATCGGCTTCGGCCAGATCCGCTTCTGCGACCGGAGCGCTGGTGACAGCCAAGGGTGTGGCTGTGTCCTCAGTTTGCGGGAACCCGGGGTTGCCAAGGGCTTTCTTCAGCCGCTCGTTCACCTGGTCGTTGAGGAATTGCTTGGTGGCCTTCCCAACCAGGCTGGTGAACTGCTCCCGCACTTTCTGTGTGTACGGCCCCGTATAGACCCTGGTTGTCAGGAACTTGACCCATTCATCTTCAGGCTCCTTGAACTGTGCAGCCAGGGTGCGCTTCAGCTCGCCGATGTATTTCAGTTCGCCGGCGGCGCTGATAATCGAGTCGAGGTCGAAAACGTCCTTGGACAGCTTCTGCAGTTCAGGGATGAGTGTCTGGTCGATGTCGTTCAGATCCAGCACCAGGAAAGGCTTGGCATCCATACGGTTTGGTGCGTCGAGGTCGGTAAAGAATTGGTAAATCTCGCCGTTGGTAAGGATGGCGATCCGCGCGTTGGTAACGGCAAAGTAGCGGAAGAGCTGTGACGCATGTTCGATTTTCACGGGCTCCGTGGACTTCTTGCACTCAATCAAGATCTGTACCTCACCGTCTTTGACGATGGCGTAGTCGATCTTCTCGCCCTTCTTGAGGCCCACATCAGCAATAAACTCCGGAACGACCTCCAGCGGATTGAAGACGTCATAGCCAAGAATCGTTGAGATAAAGGGCATCACGAAGGCATTCTTTGTTGCCTCTTCCGTCTGGATTACACCCCGCTGCTGACGCACCTTTGCCGCCAACGCCGCAAGCTTTTCCGCAAATTCCATGTCTTACCCCCAGTAAGGCCGTACCCGGACACGGCTTCGTGTCCCGTGGCAGTATCAAGCTGTTGAAGCAAAAACCTACATCCGATCGGCGACATTTACACGTAACCGGTGAATGGCTGCGTCATGTTGAATTTGTCATCGGCGAAGAACAACTGACCAGACGGGGGGAATTGAACCCCCGGTCGGGAAAATGAAAGCGGACGACGCCGGGTGCCCACCCGCCGTCGTCCGCTCCACCAAGCCCGCCCCAATGGCGGCCCGCAAACTACCTCAGTGCCACAACCCCAGCGCGAACTCCGCAATCACCGTGGACAGCAGGAACGAGGCCGTGATGGCCACGAGCCCCACCGGGATGATCTTCCAGCCGATGTTCTTCAGCAGCGGGATGTCCTTGCCCAGGGACAGGCCGGCCAGGGTCAGCATCACGGTGGCGATGGACAGGAAGTCCACGGTCTTGACGGCCGCGTCAGCGCCTCGGCCCCGAAGAACCACGGGCTGGAGATGTATGCGCCAATCGTGGTGATGAACACGATGGCAGAGATCTTCCGGGTGACCTTCGCCAGTGCGATGCCCACCAGGACCAGCGCCAGCAGGATCACGTACTCCACCACGATCGACAGGCTCAACTCCTTCGCCGCCACCGACGCCGTGCCAATACACAGCATCGTCAGGATGGACAACGAGTAGCAGCTGAAATCAAAATGTCGGACCCTCCTGGCACACTTTGGTTATGGGAACCGGAGCGGTTGTGGACGCAAGAGGCGGTGCCGGGTTGGCCGCTGCCGTTACGTCCATAAGGGGGCTGGCGGACGAGCTGGCTGAAGTCGTTGACCGGTCTTCGGAGAATTCGGACGGCGCTCACCGGGATGATCAAGATCCGCTCGGCGACCTCGCTGACTCGTGCCTGGACGGCTTGGGTGTTGTAGCCCGTATTGAAGCCGCCGCCGCAGCGGCAAAGGTCCACTTTCTCGCTACATATGCACAGGCAACAGATGCCCTGGTACCGCCGGCTGAAAGCCCGTATGAGTCCTCGGCGCGGGAAATGAGCCAGGTGGCGGAAGTTGCCTGCCTTCTCAGCATCGGAGAACGTGCCGCAGCCGCGCTGCTGGGGGACGCGCACGCGCTGACAACAACGTTGCCGGCCGCATTGGATGCGTTGCAGGCGGGGAAGATTTCATGGCAGCACGCCAGGATCCTCGTCGATGAAACCACGGGCCTGGACAAAGCCGCAGCCTCAGCAGTGGAGGCACACTTTCTGGACCCGGACGCACCGAACGGTGCCAGGGGTGCCGCGGCGGGGGAGTTAGCGCCAGCCCGCTTCCGGCGGAAGGTACGTGCTTGGCGGGAACGCCACCATCCTGAATCCCTCGAAATCAGGCACGCAAAGTCGGTAGAAGACCGGCGCATGGAGTACTCACCGGACCGCAACGGGATGGCATGGGTGTCGCTATATATGCCTGCAGATAAGGCCTGTGCCATTTGGAACAAAACCACTGCCCTGGCCCGCGGCCTGCAGGGACCGGACGAACCGCGGACCCTCACCCAAATCAAGGTGGACGAGGCCGCCAGATTGTTGCTGGGCACCGCCGGGAAGAACGCCGGGGCCGGAACGTCCCTCAAAGCGGACGTCCTGGTCACGGTGCCGGCCCTCTCCCTCTTTGGCGCCACGGACGAACCCGCCGACCTTGACAATTACGGACCCATCCCGGCATCGATGGCCCGCAAACTCGTTTCGGAAGGCGCCAGTTCCTTCTACCGGGTGTTGGTGGACCCGCGGGACGGGGCACCGCTCGAAATCGGCCGGACCAGCTACCGGCTTCCGGAATCACTGAAGCGGTGGCTGCGGATGCGCGATGGAAAATGCACCTTCCCCGGATGCAGCAATTCCAGCCCAGACAATGAAGCAGACCATCTCACCGCATGGGAGCACGGCGGAGCCACCGGGATCAGCAACCTGGGCCAGTTGTGCCCCAAGCACCATCGGCTGAAACATCGGACCGGCTGGAAGCCGGGACCGGCAGCAACGCATGAGCCACCTGGCTGGGTCTCGCCCACCGGGCGTCGTTACAACGCCGAACAACTGGACCGGGAACCAACACTCTGGCCGCCGGGCCTCCTGCAGGAAGAAAGTAGTCCGTTGGAGGCACTCATCGTCGACTATCTCGTTGCCTAGGAGTCGCACGACTTTGCCCGTGCGCAACAAGTCGCCGCTTCCCCCGGCAGCGCGAGTGGACAGGTCTCGCGTTTTCCTCTGCCGCTCGCGACCTGTAGGCGCGGCCGCCGATAGGCCCGGCACTTTGTCCCTTGCCGTTCACCCGCCGTCAATCAGCATGCCCCGAACCGTTCCACCAGATCCACCAGTCTTTTCAGGCACCCTCCCGCCAGGCACATCCCAAACCGGGCAGGAAATCCCCGAGGTACCAGGAGTACTCCGTGTTCGTGAAAAGCACCCTTGCCGCCGTCGCTGTCCTCGCTTCCCTGGCCGGGACAGCCGTCACCCCCGCCCAGGCCGGTGCCGAGGCAGCCAAACCGGCGGACGTCGTCGTCGGCCAGCCGCTCGCCGGGACGCACGCCCACAATGACTACGAGCATGACCGCCCCCTGTATGACGCGCTGGAGCATGGCTTCACCAGCCTCGAGGCGGACGTATGGCTGGTGGACGGCGAGCTGCGGGTGGCCCACGACCTGGCCGACGCCAAACAGGGCGTCACGCTCGAGAGCCTCTACCTGGACCCGCTCCAGGATCTGGTCCGAAGCCAGCCAGGCCACAGCGTCTACCCCAAATGGGACGGCAGCCTGCAGCTTCTGATCGACATCAAGAGCGAGGGCGAGGCCACCTACGCCGCCATCGAGCAGGAACTGTCCGAGCACCGCGACATCATGAGCCGCTATACCAACGGCAACACCAAAACCGGTCCGATGACCGCGGTCATCAGCGGTAACCGACCGCTGGCCACGATGCAGGCGCAGACCCAGCGCTTCAGCTTCTACGATGGCCGCTCCACAGATCTCACGTCCGGCCTGCCCGCCAGCCTCATGCCGCTGGTCAGCGACAACTGGACCAAGCTCTTCACCTGGCAGGGCGTCGGTCCCATGCCCGAGGCCGAGCGCACCAAGCTGCGCGCCTTCGTCGCGACGGCGCACGCCAACGGTTACCGCGTCCGCTTCTGGGCCACCCCGGACCAGCCCGGCGAAGCCCGCGACGCCGTCTGGACCGAACTCGCCGATGCCGGCGTGGACCACATCAACACCGACGACCTCGCCGGCCTGCAGCAGTTCCTCACCGCCCGCACGCGCTGAGCATTCAACAGGAACAGGACCATCCCCATGCCTTCAAAGACCATAAAGACCACGACGGCGGCAATCGCCCTTGCGCTTTGCCTCCTTGCAGCCCAGCCCGCCCAGGCGGCGGACAGCACGAGCGACACCAACCAGGCCTTCACCTTCGCCGCCATCGGCGACATCCCGTACGGTGCTGCCGAGATCGCCAAGTTCCCCTCGCGCATCCAGGACCTCAACGCGGACAAGGACCTGAAGTTTGTAGCACACGTGGGTGATATCAAGAACGGCTCCTCCGTCTGCTCCGACGAGTACTTCTCCTACATCCGCGCACAGTTCGACACCTTCACCCACCCGCTGGTCTACACGCCCGGCGACAACGAGTGGGTGGACTGCCACCGGACCAACAACGGCGCCTATAACCCGCTGGAACGCCTGGACACGCTGCGGGAAGTCTTCTTCAACCAGCCCGGCAAGACGCTCGGTGCCACCATGCCAGTAAAGAGCCAGGAGAACCTTGGCCTCCCCGAGGACGTCCGCTTCACCCGGAACCGGGTGGCTTTCTCGGTGCTGAATGTCCAGGGCAGCAACAATTCGCTCTTGCCCTGGACCGGCTTGGGCAAGACTGCCCCGAGCCCCGAGCAGCTCGCCGAGGTGCAGCGCAGGACGGACGCCGTCATCGCCCAGATCCACCAGACCTTCGCCGACGCCAAGCGCAGCAATGACCGGGCCGTGGTGCTCCTGCAGCAGGCCGACATGTTCGATCCGTCGCTGCTTGCCAGCGCCACCGCCGACCCGGACACCGTGTCCGGCTTCCGGGAGATCGTGCAGGCGATCGTGGACGAAACCAACCACTTCGACGCTCCCGTTTACCTGGTCAATGGTGACAGCCACGTCTTCGCCGAGAACCAGCCCCTCGCCGCGGGCTCACCCTGGCTGGACATCTACGGCTCGCCCGCCGCGGACAACCTGCAGCGCATCACCGTGGACGGTGCCAACAACGCCGCCGATTACGTCCGCTTCACGGTGGCCGGCAACGGCGAAGCCGGTGCGGACGTCCTGAGCTGGGAAAAGGTCCCCTTCAGCGGGTAGCCACCTATCGGAAACGGTCGACGGCGGGTGCCCACCCGCCGTCGACCGTTTCTTTGTGGAGGTCTGGACCCTGGTTGCGGCCGGATTTATCGTGAAAGGGTGGCGGCTGCCTGACTGGCAGGATGGCAAGCCCTGCCGGTCCGCTGTTGCAGCCGTCCGTCTTGAGGAGGCAGCAGATGGAACACGTAGAAGAGACCGTTGACGTCGCCGTACCGGTGCGCACCGCGTACAACCAGTGGACCCAGTTCGAATCCTTTCCGCAGTTCATGCCCGGGGTGGAATCCGTAACCCAGCTCACCGACACCACCAACCACTGGGTCACCAAGGTGGGTGGCGTCCGGCGCGAATTCGACACTGAAATAGTTGACCAGGAGCCGGACGACCGCATCGCCTGGCGCAGCACCGACGGCAATTCCCACGCCGGAATCATCAGGTTCACGCCGCTGGATGCCAACCACACCAAGGTCAAAGTCCATTTCGAGTGGGCGCCCGAAACCGTCACCGAAAAAGCCGGCGCAGCCCTGAAAGTCGACGAGATGCAGGTGAAGGCGAACATGCGGAAGTTCAAGGACTTCGTCGAATCGCGCGGTACCGAAACCGGCGGCTGGCGCGGCGAAGTCAAGGACACCGGCCCTACCGGACAGTTGTAGAAGTGCCGGCGGCTGAGGAAACGAGCCCGGGAAACAGGAAGCGGACGACGGCGGGTGCGCACCCGCCGTCGTCCGCCCTCCTTAGCTGTTACCCACCCAGGGGGTTATCGCCCAACAAGCCCCATGTGCAGGTCGTTGTAGCGGTTTCCCTGCACGCCGATCCGGGCGGCGACTGCATTGAGGTCCGCGACTTCATCGGCGGACAGGGCAACGGTCGCCGCGGCCGCGTTTTCCGCCAGGCGCTCGCGGCGGCGGGTCCCGGGGATCGGCACAATCCACGGCTGCTGTGCCAGAAGCCACGCCAGCGCAATCTGTCCGGGCGTGGCGTTTTTGGCGGCGGCGAGTCCGGCCACGTGATCCACCAATGCCTGGTTGGCGGCGCGGTTGTCAGGTGAAAAACGCGGAATCGTGCCGCGGACGTCACCCTCGGAGAACTGCGTGGACCTATCCACGGTTCCGGTCAGGAAGCCCTTGCCGAGCGGGCTGAACGGCACGAAACCGATGCCCAGCTCCGCCAGGGTGGGCAGCACCTCCGGCTCAGGGTCACGCGTCCACAGGGAATACTCACTCTGGACCGCCGTCACCGGATACACGGCGTGGGCGGCCCGGATGGTCGCAGCCGAGGCCTCGGACAGGCCGAAGTGGCGGACTTTTCCGGCCTGAATAAGCTCACCAACGGCACCTGCCACTTCTTCGATCGGCACATTGGGATCGACCCGGTGCTGGTAAAAGAGGTCGAGCGTGTCCACGCGCAGCCGGCGCAGTGACTCGTCAGCTACGTGTTTGATCCGCTCGGGGGAGCTGTCGAGCCCCACGGACTTGCCGTCCTCTATCCGCCACCCGAACTTGGTGGCAATGACCACCTCGTCCCTGACCGGCGCGAGTGCCTCGCCCACGAGTTCCTCATTGACGAAGGGGCCGTATACCTCGGCCGTGTCAAAGAAGTTAATCCCCATCCCCACCGCGTCGCGCAGCACCCCGATCATGGCTTGGCGGTCCCCAGGGTTGGGACCGTAGCTCTGGGACATACCCATGCAGCCAAGTCCAATCGCCGAAACCTGCAGGCCCTGCCCAAGTGTCCGTGTATGCATGATGTCTCCTCGTCCGTTGCCGTCATACCTGCCGTCACCCCCGTGCGGCTTTACTCCAGTCAACGGCGTCCCGGGCGCTTAAGGGAGTCCCTGCTGAAACGGGTTCTGGCAGGGCCACCCTTGTACGTCGGCTGCCTCGGTCCGCCAGCGAGTTGGGGGTGTCTGGTGGACACTGCCACCGGCCGGCCCCGCTGCGTAGCGTGATGGGTGTGGATAGAAAAGACGACATCCGTGAGTTCCTGATCTCGCGCCGCGCGAAGATCAGCCCGGAGCAGGCAGGAATCCCCAGCTACGGGGAGCTGCGCCGGGTCCCGGGGCTCCGGCGTGAGGAAGTGGCACAGCTCGCCGGAGTGAGCACCGACTACTACACCCGGCTGGAACGTGGCAGCCTCCGCGGTGTCTCAGACTCAGTGCTGGAAGCGGTCTCCTCCGCACTTCAACTGGACGAGGCCGAGCGCGGCCACCTGATGGACCTGGCCCGCACGGCCAACGCACCCAGGCGCCGGACGCCCGGGCGGCCGCCGCAGCAGCGGGTCCGCCCCGGCGTGCTGCGGCTCCTGGACGGGATGACCGGCGTCGCCGCCCTGGTCCAGAACGGCCGTTCGGACGTGCTCGCCGCCAACCTCCTGGCCCGGGCGCTGTACGCAAACGTGTTCAACTCCGGCGTGTCGTCCGGCCCGGACCTTCCCGGCAAGCTGCCAAACCAGGCGCGCTACCTCTTCCTCGACCCGGGCGCCGGCGACCTGTACCCGGACTGGAAGGCCGTGGCTGCCACCACGGTGGCCATGCTGCGATCGGAATCGGGCCGGAACCCGCACGACCGGCTGCTGAACGAGCTGGTGGGGGAGCTCACCACCCGCAGCGGGCTGTTCGCCGCGCTCTGGGCAGGGCACGACGTCCGGATCCACACAACCGGAACCAAGCGCTTCCACCACTCGGTTGCCGGCGACCTGTCCCTGCAGTTCGAGACGCTGCACCTGCCCGGCGACCAGGGACAGACCCTGTTCACCTTCACGGCAGAGCCGGGCTCGGCCTCGGAAAGTGCGCTTGCATTCCTCGCCAGCTGGGCGTCACCGCCATCCTCCATCCCGCCACGCCTCAGCGCGCAGGCAGAAACACCCATCACAGGAAAGACAGAACAATCCCATGACTGAACAGACCCTCCCTACGAATTCGACTACCAGCAGGACCGGCCAGAAGGTCTGGTTCATCACCGGCGCCGGCCGCGGCCTGGGCACCGATATCGCCAAGGCTGCGCTGGCGGCCGGGCACGCCGTCGTCGCCGCGGGCCGCAATCCCAAAAAGGTGGCCCAGGCCGTCGGCAGCCACAAGGACCTCCTCGCTGTGAAGCTTGACGTCACCAACCCCGATGACGCCGCTGCTGCAGTGCAGGCGGCAGTGGACCGGTTCGGCCGAGTTGACGTGCTGGTGAACAACGCTGGCAACTTCTATGCCGGCTTCTTCGAGGAAATCAGCCCGCAGGACTTCCGGACCCAGATCGAAACCACCATGTTCGGTCCCATGAACGTCACCCGGGCGGCCCTGCCGGTCCTGCGTGCCCAGCGGTCCGGCCTGCTGGTCACCATCTCCTCCACGGCCGGGATCGCGGGCGGGGAATTCCTCACCGCGTATGCCGCGTCCAAGTTTGGTCTTGAGGGCTGGGCCGAGTCGCTGGCCCCCGAGGTCGCGCCGTTCGGCATCCGGTCCATGCTCGTGGAACCGGGTTTCTTCCGCACTGAACTGCTCACCCCGGAGTCCACCAGCTATGCGGACTCCACCATCGAGGACTACGCCGAGCGCACGGAGCAGACAGTCAAAACCTGGAAGAGCATGGACGGCCAGCAGTGGGGAGACCCCGCTAAGCTCGCCGATGCGCTGATCCAGCTGGCTGAGCTGGCCGAGCCGCCGCTGCGCTTCGCTGCTGGCGCCGACGCCGTGGACACCTTCGAGGCGCGGGCCAAGCTGCTTCAGGACCAAGCAGACGCCCACCGGGACCTCTCCGGCAACCTCGCCTTCAGCGATTCCTGACAGACAAAAGCGGACGACGGCGCGCGCTCACCCGCCGTCGTCCGCGTTCCTTAGGTGCCGGGCAAGTTGGTTGGAGCCGGAAATGCTTGAAGGCCGCGTAAAGTTCCCGATCCTCGGCTGGGGAGTGCTAGGTATCCAACAACCCACCGCTGGCCCAACGCCGGACCGCGAGCTGCTCGTCGGCGTCGAACTCGAGCGACGCAACCCGGCACAGTTCCTCCACGTACCGTGTCCAGGCAACTGCCAGTTCGGCTGCCGTTGCCTCATCACTGAGCGGGAAGCCGGCGTAGGACAGGCCCTGCAGCACGAAACTCACGGCGTTCCGGGACACGGGCTCACCCGCGCTGACGCAATCATCCCGGACCTGCCGTGACAGCTCGGTGCGGTTGGCCGGATGCCCGCGGAGCCGGGTGGCCATGGACTGGAAGATTTGCCGGAACTGGGCGGCCGAGAGTGCCGGGACATCCGTTACCCGCGTGACTTGCTCCTCGACGCCCGGCTGCTTGTCAGCGGGAGCCGGAAGATCGTCACTTGAAAACCGCTTCGCGTCCCAAACCCAGCCGCCCTGCGCCGACGAATACTCGATATCCTTGCCAATCTGGGAGACCCACGTTCCAAATCGTCCAAAACCGCCCCAGTCCGTCTTCAGGGCAGGATCTGCGGCGAGGGCACGGTGGGCAACCATCGCTCCGACTACCGGGCCCGGGGCGGTACGGACGAACTCCAGCACCTCCCGGACACCCGGCGAAGCCGCCTTGATTTTGGTCTTCGTTGCGGCGGGGGCCTGGCGTTGATTCCCGGAGGTGACCATGTGAATGGGCTCGCTGGGGGTGCCGTTGAGGATGGCAACGAAGTCATGGGACTCCACCACATGGTCCGCCATCTCCCGGTACGCGAAGGCCACGGCGCCGGCCGCGATGACGGTGGTCATCCGGTCGGCGGCGCGGAACCGCTGTATCAGCGACGTGAAGTCCCGCATCCGCAGAAGCGATAAAGAACTCTTCGATGCCAACGCTTCCGGAAAGCGCGTCCATGGCATCAAGAACCAGGTTGATGTCAGTGCTGCTTTTACCCCGCTGTGTCAGCGACGGGCAGTCGATCACGCGGAACCCGGCGCGGGTCCAGTAGGTCCGGTACTTCGAGTACACCGTCGGGTTCAGGTAGCAGTTGCGGATCAGGAAGCGGCGGGCGCTTTTGCCGGAGTCGCCGGCTGACAGTGCCTCGGCCCAATGTTTGGGGTCCTCGGCGAAACGCTTCGCCGCCTCTGGATCGATGGCCTGCAGGCCGGTGAAGACATTATCGAAGTCAACGAACATCGCAGCACGTATGCCGGGCCGCCGGGTGGGTGGGAGCGCCTCATTCATTGGCTCAGTGTGCCAGCAACGCCCGGCAGGGGTAACCAGTACGCGCCTAAACGCAGGAGGGACGACGGCGGGTGCCCACCCGCCGTCGTTCGCTTTGCTATGTGCCGGGCACGTGCCTTGCTAAAGGCCGAGCTTCATGAACACGCTGTTGGGGTCCAGGACGTAGTCGGCAAACGGCGGGCACTCCGTGAAACCGTGCCGGGCGTAAAGGCGGCGGGCGGGAGCGAAGTAGTCCTCGGTTCCCGTCTCCAGGTAGACGTGCTCAAGGTTCCGTGCACGGGCGTGGTCCAGGATATGCCGGAGCATGAGGGTGGCCACACCCCGTCCTCGTGCGGTGGCGGCGGTACGCATGGATTTGATCTCGCCGTGCCTTGCCGGGCCGGTGGGGGAGTCCAGGAGTTTGAGCGCGCCGCACCCCAGCAGGTCGCCTTCCTCCCGGGCCGTCCAGAACGTTATCGGGGGCGCGGACAGCGCCGAGTGGTCCAGGGCATGGACGCTCTCCGCCGGCGAGGTGGCGAACATGTCGGCCAGGTGCTCGCTGAGGAGGAGGTGGACGTCGTCACGCGTGGGGCTGTCCCGGTCTATGCGAATCATCGCCCTCAAATGTACCTGTTGCGCCCGCTTCACGGCTGTGCCATGATTCCCGTGATCGTGACCCGACCGCAGGAGGTGAGACCCATGAATGCTGTATCCGCAATGGGTGCTCCCCGCAGCCCACGATCGCGCGGCTGACCCAGCCGCCGCCGGGAGCGCCGAAACAGGCTATTCGCGAAAGGCGACTCCCATGAACCCAACACCCTCTTCAACTCCTCACCCCACCCCGACGGCGGCTTCCGGGCGCGCACTGGTCCTTGGCGGCGGCGGATCAACCGGCAATGCGTGGCTGATCGGCGTTCTCACCGGGCTGGCCGATGCCGGCCTGGACGTGACGGACGCGGACCTGGTCGTCGGCACCTCGGCCGGGTCCACCGCAGCGGCGCAGATTGCCGGCGCCGGGCTCACCGACCTCTACGCCGCGGTCCTCGAAACATCCCGGCCCCGCGTTGCTCCGCCTGTACCCGGCAACGGACCCGCTCCCGCCAGGCCGGTCTCTGATCACCTGGAACGGACGGGCAGGATCATCGCCTCCTCCGAAGATGCAGCGGACATGCGCCGCAGGATGGGTGCGCTGGCCCTGGACCTGGCCTCCGCTTATGACGCGACCGCACGCTGGCGCGAGACCGTGGCCGCGCGGCTACTGGGCCGGGATTGGCCACATCACGGGCTGTTCATCACGGCCGTTGATGCCCACACCGGCGAACCGGTCGTGTTCGACAGCAGCAGCGGCGTGGACCTGGTGGACGCCGTTGCCGCCAGCTGTGCCAGCGGGTTCGCCTATGGGATCGGGGACAGGCGCTATATCGACGGCGGTTACCGGCGCAACGAAAATGCCGACCTTGCGGCGGGACACGGGCGCGTCCTGGTGCTCTCGCCCTTCGGCGGCAGGACCCGGATGCCGCTGGAGTGGGGCATGCAGCTCGCAGCGCAGGTGGAGGAGCTGCGGGCAGGCGGGAGCAGGGTGGAAACGATCTTGCCCGACGGCGATGCCGAGCACATGTTCGGCGCCAATGCGATGGACTTTTCACTGCGACCGGCAGCCGCGCGCGCGGGGTACCGCCAAGGTGAAGCGCTTGCCCGGCAGCTCACCGAATTCTGGTGCTGAAGCCGAATGTTTTACTGCGGGAATTGCGGAACCGAGCAGTGGTGACAGTGCGTCGGAAAACCTGTTCATTAATGTTTTTGTTGATATTCCTGGAAATGACAAGGAAAGCCTGAAGATCCCTACTGGCCGTCAATTGAGGAATTTTTCGTAACCGGATCCGTCATGCCATGAGTGCCGTGCCAGCAGGCAAACCGCCCCGAATAGCGGGACGCCCGGAGGGCTGGCTAAAAAAATAAAAGGGCGTAGGGTTGCGGGTACGCGAGCAAGGAAAGGCGTGATTCCGATGTCCGGAAAATCCCCCAGAAGCAGCGCCGCAAAGAAAGTCGGCAAGTCGATCCTCGAAAAACGGGCTGACAAAAAAGCAAAGCATGAGAGTGGCGAACTCAATGTTGTGAAGCCCCGAAAGAATCGGCGCTGACCGGGCCAGCGGGCGGCTGGAACTCCTAGCCTGGCCGCCCGCCCTCAAGGCGGTAACAGCAATGACGCAGGAAGGACGACGGCAGGTGACCACCCGCTGTCGTCCTTCCTGTTTGCCTGTTAGTCCTCGATGGTGACGCCGCGCCAGAAGGCGATCCGGTCCTCGATGTGCTTGGCCTTGTCCTTGGGATCGGGGTAGTACCAGGCGGCGGCCTCGTTCCGCTGGCCGTCCACTTCCAGGGTGTGGTAGCTGGCCTGCCCCTTCCATGGGCAGAAGGTGTTCTTGTCGCTGTCCCGCAGGTAACCGGGGTTGACGGTGTCCCGCGGGAAGTAGTGGTTGCCCTCCACCACCACCGTGTCCGCGGACTCGGCGATGACTTTTCCGTTCCAGATAGCCCTGACCATGAGGTTCCTTCCGTCGCTGCCGCCGCATGGAATGCGGCAGGTGTCGTACGGGTGCCAACGGCCTGGACGGCGGGCTTGTTCCCGACGGCGGTTCTACCGAGGGCTTTTGTCGATGACGCAGAACCGATTTCCGTCCGGATCCTCGAGGACCACGAAGTCAGGGTCATCGGGGTACATGTCCCAGTCCACGTGCTTGGCTCCGAGGGATACCAGCCGCTCCACCTCCGCACCCTGGTCGTCCGCGTACAGGTCCAGATGGATCCGCGGGTAGGCCTGGGCCGGGGTTTCGCTGAGCATGAGGGACAGTGCCGCGCCCGGGCCCGACGCCGGCACAAGGGTCACCCACGTGTCGTCACCGGGTTCCCGGGGGACATAGCCGATGGCCTCCTGCCAGAACTTGGTGGCGGCGGCAACGTGGTTGACGCCGAGGACGATCGTTCCAATGGTCAACATCCGCCCAGCCTAACCCCGGTTCCGGCAGCCTGTCCTGCTTCTGGACAGGGAAAATGCCCGGCTCCATCCCGGAACCGGGCATCCCCTCAAGAGCTAGGCAACCACCTCCGCCGGCACCACGCTGCAGTCCGCCCTGGCACCGGCGAGCTGCGGCGCCCACCCGTCCATCCCCTGCAGGTACGCCCTGACCGTGTACTTGCCCGCCTCAGCCTCGGGCAACTGCGGACGGTCGGGCGTAACCTGCGCGCCGGGGCCGCGGTTGTTGTACTCGTGGAACCGTGCCTCGCGCCAGGAGAAGCCGCTCATGTCCGTCCATGGGGTGCCGGAGATGTGGGCGCCGAGCCAGGAATCCCTAACCAGGACCTGGGCAACGGCTTTCGGGTCGCCGCTGGGATGCCACGGCCTGCCGAGATGAACTGTGTCCCTTGCCGCGTCCGAGACCAGCCGGCACTGGTCAAAGAGGTAGCCGTACGAGATGGACAGGTCCTGGCTGCCCGCCGTCACATAACCGTTGTTGGTGGTGGAGCCGCGGTCCAGCGACTTGATCTCGCAGCCACTGAACACGGCGGTTCCGCGGCCGAAAATGAAGTCCACGTCGCCCTCCACGTAGCAGCCCTGAAAGTAGAACCGGGCCTGAACGCCTGCGCCCGGTGAGTTCACCAGCAGCGTGTCCTGGTTGCCCAGCAGCCTGACGTTGGACAGCACCGACCGGTCCCCGGTGATGTGCAGCGCCACGGCCTGGCGGTCCTTCATCCCCATGTTGGCGGCCTCGTCGAAATCATTGCTGATGGTCAGGTTCTGCGCCACGAAATCCGGCCCGTCAATCCGGACGGACGCACTGCCGGAGGTGCCGAAGTTCCCGCCGCCGCCCGGTTTCGGCGTGCCGGATGCGTTGTTGAAGACCAGCAGCACGTCCTCCGGCCGGCCGCCCTGGCCAATGAAGGAGATCCGCGGCTTGTCCGCCGGAACCCTTACGGCTTCCCGGTAAGTGCCGGGCTGGATCCTGATGACGGTCCGCTGGAGGCTGCCCGCGGGGACGGAATCGACGGCGGACTGAACCGTTGCGAACGCCCGGCCGGGGCCGACGTCGAGCGTTACCGGGACATCCACGGGCCGCTCGGCCGGCCAATACATTTCCAGCAGGGGGTCCGCGACGGCGTCGATGTTCAGGAAGTAGCCTGGCGGGACGATCTCCTTGGACTGCAGCTCGCGGCCCACCAGGCGGGCCACGGCCACCGCGCCGGCGGCCTGGAAATGCGTGTTGTCCTCAGAGCCCTGCGGATACTGCGGGTGCTCACCTGGAGCCAGGAACAGGAACTGCGACTTGGTTCCTTCCGGCCCCAGCTTTTGCCAGAGGTCCTTTGAGGACGCCGTGAGGTCCACCACGGGAGTGCCGGTCGCGGCGGCGAGCTCCCTGACAGCCTGCGGATACGCTCCGTGGGAGTCCTTCGCATTGCCAAGGGAGTCGAAGCGGCGGCGTTCCACCGGGGTGACAAGAACAGGCTTGCCACCGCGCGCCCGCGCCCCGTCGATGTACCGGCCCAGGTACTCCTTGAAGGTGGTGTCGGGAAGCGTTCCGCGGGCTGGGTCCGCCACTTTTTCGTCGTTGTGGCCGAAGGAGATCAGCAGGTAGTCACCCGCCTGCATCAGGGCCAGCACCCGGTCCAGCAGTCCGGCGTCGGCGAAGCTCTTGGAGGAGGCGCCGGACCACGCGTAGTCAAAGACCGTTGCCTGCGGGCCCAACAGGAGCGGCAGGGCCTGTCCCCAGCCTGCACGGGGGCGTTCGGACTGCTGGTAGGCCGACGACGTCGAGTCCCCGACAACGAAGATGACGGGCTTGGTGCGCGGTTTGGTGGTGTCGGGGCCGGCTTGGGAGAGCGCGTTCGCCATGCCCGTTCCTGGGAAGGCCGCGGCCCCGGCGGTGAGTGCCAGCGCGGTCAGGACGCTGCGGCGGCTAGGCAGGATGGCAGCCATTAAAGGTCGCCTCCCGCCGTGAAGACCGGTCCCGTGGAGTCCTTGAGCAGCGCCGGCACGGCCTGGGCCGGATGGACGTGGGTACGCAGGGTTGGGGTCCAGGACGTGTCCTCGGCCAGCTGGTCGGCGGGGGCTGCGGCCGCGTTGTACTCCGCGCGCAGATCGGTGATCTTGCCGTTGACCGCGTTGGCGATGGTGGTGATTGCCGTTCCCTTGTAGCGGCCGATGATGTCCGCGGCGCTGATCCCGTCCGGGAGCGTGAAGGCGTTGGCCTCGGCGTACAGGTGGGAGCTGAATCCGGCGCCCAGGCTGTACTCATAGGGGATGGCGCTGTCTTCAGTCACCTTGAAGTGGTTGTTGTACACATCCACTTGGCCGAACCGGACGCGCGGCGCGCGCTGGCCCACGTTTTCGAAGACATTGTGGTGGATGGTGACCCGCAGCTTGCCGGGGTCTCCACGCGTGGGTGAATCGGTGGAGCCGATCAGGAGCAGCTTGTCGTGCTCGGAGAACCGGTTGTAGGACATAGTGACCAGGTCCGAGCCGTTGGTGACATCCACGGCACCGTCATGCACCTGGTAGGGGCGGCCGAAGTAGAGCGGCTGCGAACTGTCCAGGTTGGGAGCGTCCGTGAAAGCGGAATGGTCAATCCAGACGTGCGTGGCCTTGTTGATGACCTGCAGCAGGTCGTACTCGCTGTTCCAGTTTCCCTCGGTGCCGTCAGTGGGGTCCCAGGCGGGGAAGCAGTCGGCGGAGTCCCTCAGCGTGAGGTTGCGGAGGATGACGTTGGTGGCACCGTTGATGCGCAGGGCCGCGCCGGTGATGCTGCTGTCCGGCATGGCGCCAACGATGGTGGTGTTGCTGGGAATGTCCCACCGGATGGTCTTTGCCTGCTTGGCGGCGGCCAGGCGCCTGGCATTCTCCTGCGGACCTGCCGGCTCCTGGTCCCGCCCGTAGGTGGCGGGATCAAAATCCTGGAGGTACTGCGCCAGGCTGTAGCCGGTGCCCGCGGCGTAGTCTTCGCAGGTGAGCGGGGAGCCGTCTGCAGCAGTGTTGGCGTCGATGCTGCCACGGATGCGGATAATTTTGGCCTGGCTGCCGGCGGCGAAGGCGGCCAGCAGTTCTGCCTTGGTGGAGACGTCGTAAACGTTGGCCGACTCGGCTGCTGATCCGCCGGTGGTTCCGGTCCCTTCGGATGCCCAGCCATCTCCTGCTGGCAGTACCTGGCGTTCAAGGGGTGTCCGGATGGTCTGGGCGGTGGGATCGGCCGCCGGGTTTGGGGAAGCCCCTGCCGGTCCGGCAATGAGGAGCGCTCCTGCCACGGCAATGGCTGCAGACATGGATAAGTGCGTACTGCTTTTTCGCATGTTCTCTCTTCCGTCATTGGAATGAACTGCGCCCTGGTCCGAGGGCCGCTTTGCCGCCGGATGCTTGTGAGCGCTGACAAGGACCATACCGAGAAAGCGGTTTCTCAGCAATAGGAGTGGCGGATGTTTCTCAAGTGGCGGAAGTACCCGCTGGGTGCTTCCCGGCTGGCCGAGGCTCGCGGCTAGACTCGTCCGCATGGGGGAAAACATCACACCTGAGGAACGCCCACCGTCCGGGCGCGCCAAAGTTCCTGCCGCCGTCGTGCCGTTGCTGGGCGTCGCCGCGGTGCTGGTCGGTTGCCTGATTGCCTACTTGAACCGGGATTTCACCGGCTGGGTTGCCTACGCCCCGCTGAGCAACCAGCCGTTCAGCGCCAATGGCGCGGCCTTCATTACGCAGGGGACCCAGGCCGGCCTGGCAATGATCGCGGCTGGGCTGCTGTTGCTCGCGTTCTGGGCTGGATACAGGTTCGGCCGGCGGGCCGGTCCGGAACCGCTGTAAGGGTTAGCTCCCGGGATTGTTGATGGGCTTGTCCAGCGCCACGCTGATGGTCTGGCCCGGTGCGAGCTCGCCGTTGGGCAGGTCGGTGAAGTCATACCAAGCCCCGGCAGTGCCCGTGCTCGGGCGGTTGGCCGAGCGCAGTTGGTCGACGCCGAAGCGGAAGGAAACCTGGCGTTCGGTGTCCCCTGGTGCGGTGGTGTAGGTCAGGGGGATCCCTTGGGCATCGGCGGTGAAGGTTCCCTGGGCGCCCTCGATTTTCAGCTCGCCGGGTATCAGTCGAAGCTTCGTGCCCGCGGGGATAGGTTCATTTGCTGACAGCGCAGGGTTGTACAGCAGGATCTGGGCGGTGGTTGAGCGGAACTTGTAGCCCAGGCTGTCGAACGAGTCTCCGTCTACGGTCGTGTAAAAGACTGTCTGGCCGAACGAATTGTTGACCGATGCGCCTGAACCGGACCTGCTGTCCACCGGCTTCTTTTGAAGCTGAACGACTTTCCCCGCCTGAATGAAGTAGATGCTGCCCCTTTCGTAGGTGAATGGAACCTTGTTCGCCTCGGCCAGCTGCTCTTCAGTCAGGTTGAACCGGTAGGTAATGCCGCCCAGGGTGTCATCGGGCTCAACCGTGTAGCTGGTGGGGATTCCGTCTGCATCAACGGTGGCGGGGCCCTTTGCTCCGGGCATCGGCCCGTCTGGGATCAGGCGGAGTCGGGTGCCCGGAGTGAGGCCGGTTCCGGGCTCGAGTGCATTGAATTGGGCAATCTTCCGCTCGGGCAGCTTGTAGCCCGCTGCGACCCCCGCCAAGGTGTCACCTGCCACCGTGGTGTAAAAGTCCGCGTTGCCAAACGAGTCCCGCACGGTTTCTCCGCCGAGGAGGGATTTGGCGGCGGAGGCCGAAGCTGCCGGAGGGGGCGTAGCGGCGGCTGGCTGCGCCGCGGTTGGGGGATCGGCGTACGTGCATCCTCCCAGGCCCGTTGACAGCAAGACGGCTACTGCGGCGGCCGTAGGCCACGTCCGACCCTTCCGCTTGCCCGCCCTTGAAACGCCACTGGATCCGACCACAATTTCCCCCAAAAAAAATCATTCGTAGCCGGGCCGCGGTGGCGGTCGACCAAAAGTGAGCCTAGTTGATGGACTCCTGCCTGTTTACCGCCCGATTCAAGGAACGCTTGATGCGTCGGATATTTCCGACATATATTGTCCTGGTGCTTCCCGATGTCTTTGCCGCCGTTGCCAACCGGGCCCGGCGCATCATTCTGGACGAGCTCCGTCAGGGATCCAGGACGGCCGGTGAACTCACCGGTCTGCTGGACCTTAGCCGCCCGGCAGCGTCCGAACACCTTGCCGTGCTCCGCGAAGCGGGGCTGGTGCGGGAGGAGCGGCAGGGCAGGAACAGGGTTTATCACCTCCAGCCTGCCGGGCTTGCCGAGATCGGCGGCTGGGTGAAGCACTTCGAGCACTACTGGAACCAGCGGCTGGACGCGCTGGGAGACCTTCTGGATGAGGAGAATCCGTCATGACCGAGAATGCTATCCGGCTGGAACGCCGCTTTCCGCACCCCGCCACGGCGGTGTGGGCCGCATTGACCACGCCGGAACTGCTGGCCCGCTGGTGGGCGCCCGGCGACATCGCACCCGTGGTGGGCCACCGCTTCACCATGGACATGGATGTGTGGGGTCATCAGCAGTGCGAGGTCCTCACCGTGGACCCGGGAAAGTCCATCAGCTTCCTCTTCTCGGAGGGCATACTTAACACCACCATCACCTGGCGGCTTGAGCCGGCCGACGGCGGGACGATCCTCCACCATGAACACGCAGGATTCCGCCTCGACACCCCCATGGGCAGGCAGGCCATCGAAGGCATGGGCAACGGCTGGCCGGGCCTGCTGGCCCGGATTGACGGGATTCTCGCCGACGTCCCCTGACACCCAATGGAAACGGACGACGGCGGGACGCGCCCGCCGTCGGCCGTTTCCATTGGCTCCTACTGCCCGTTTACTGCCGGACAGCGAAGGGTAACGATGGAGTATGACTGATTCCGGAGCTGGCGGCGCCAACGACCCCTTTGACGGCAACGACGAGATCGTGGCCGGAACCGAGCACCATGAGACGCCTGAACGCATTGCCGAGGATGTTCGCCACGACATCCAGCTGGGCCATGTCCAGGACGATGTGACACACGTCCTTGAGGAGCGCTTTGAGGAAGCGGGCATTGAGGCCCGGCCCGAGGAAGTGGAAGATCTCGCGGAAGAAATTGAGCGGGACGCCTCAAGCTGACTCCTGGCTTCGACGCCAGGGAGCAGGTGTTTGGCGAAAGCCGGGCGGGCCTGAAACGGCGGGTAACGACCTGGACCAGTGTGCTGGCCGTGTTGGGCACATGGCTCCACTGAGTCATACCGGTGGTCCAGGTGGCCCGTCCCCGGGCGGCGCGTTCCCCGCTTAGGGCCAGTCGGCCCGGATAAAGCGGATGGGACTCTTGAGTGTGAGAAGGCAGTCAGACGTCCACTCGGCAACGTTGCCTTGTGAGTCCATGGAATTCGGCGCTGCCACCTGCTGCGTGTCCTGGATTGCGGCGTCCTGAGGACCTTCACCAGTGCTATTCATTTATCCCCCTTGGCAAGCATGTGTGCCACACTAGGCAGCCTGCAAAGCCAATGGAAGAGCATTAATCCACTTGCAGGATAAACTTGGCAAATCTTGAGGATGGTTTCCATGCTCCCCGCTTCCCGCATCTCAAGTTCACTTCCCGGCTCGTTCGAAAACAGCGCCGAAGAAGGCCGCCTGCGCGTCCGCTTTGGTCTGTGTTTCCGATTGGGAAGCCGTCCGGCTGCTGGCCTCGATGGACAAAGTCCCCCTGCGTGCTCCGCTCTGGACGTGCCACTCCCCGGTCCCGTCGGAGAGCTGATAAGCCACGGCGTAGCTGGAGTCGGCCGGGATGGTGGTGGTAAGGGCGGAAACCGATGACCAGGGCCGGCTGCCGCCGCCGAATGATTGTTCCTCAATAGTGGTGCACCCGCGAAGCCGCTCTGCCCGGGAGTCAAACGGATACGGTGCCGCCATTGCCGAAGGCATGCTGATGACGGTGAAGTCCGTGTAGTCGATTTTGCTGACCCCGTGGATCTGTCCCTGCCCGGTTACAGACCCCAGCAGCGAGGCCATGTAGGACTCCTCATTGAAAGAGCATGGACTGTCGGGCGGCCGTGAAAAGCCAGTGGGTGTGGAGCCAGGAGGTAAGGCGAGCACCCTGGCCTGGGGCAGGCTCACCGGCTCCGCGTTGGGACCGGTGATGCCCTTGAAGAGGGCCACCATCTGGTCCGGCGACAGGGAGTTTGGCGGCGGCGCTGCCACTGAGGGAGCGCCCTTCCGTGCCTGGTCAATGAGCTCCCCGGCAAGTCCGGACATGGCATCAAGGGCCGGCTTCGCTTCCGACTCCGAGTTGAGATTTGCCACTGCGAGGCTGAGGGTGACGGACAGCGTCCCGTCCAGGACCCGCAGCCCCACGGAGCCGATATCGCCCGGGCCCTTCGGCTTGGTGACCTGCATGAAGGCGTGCTGCTTTTCTGCGATGGTGGGAGCTGCAAGCAGGTGGAGGGCATACGTGGAGCTTTGGCCGGACGCCGTATAGGTCAGGTCGAACTGGCTGCAGCGGGACGCCAGGTCATCCGGGTAGCCGAAGTCAGCCTTGGCGATAGCGTCCCTTTCCGCGCTCCGCAGGACAACCATGACAGTGCTCGTGGGAGTGGACTGGCCGCCCGATGGAGGGATAATGCCTTCCGCAAAAGCGATGTCTTTGTCTGCCCACCGGGAGAAGGGTTCCTGGGGGAGGAAGACAAGGCAGTTCGCGGGCGCTGTTTCCATCTTGGTCGGGGCAAAGGACCCGCTTACGGCGCCGCTTCGAAGGGAGGTCGAATCATGGGCTGGCGGAAAGGACATATTGCGGGAATGGTTCACGGTGTTGATGATGGCCGCGAGTTCCGCATCAGAGAAGGGCTTGGACGGCGACGCCGCGGAACCTGAACCCGTGGTTGGTGATGCTTGGGCCAGCGTCGTGCTGGCGGCGGGGCTGCTGCCCGGAGTGGTGGTTCCGGAGGAACATCCGGCCACGGCGAGCAGGACGGCCGCGATGCAGCCGAGCCGGCGCCGGCTGTTCCTGCCCAGAGCGGTAGCGCTACATTTCGCGACTCCCCGAGCAGCCATCGGCGGCCTCCTTTGCCAGCACCAACGCTAGGCTTCCGCCGGTGGACCAGCTAGGGCCGTAGGGCCCGGCCAGGTGCCGTGCCGCCCGGAACGGCAACGGCTTCGGGGGCAATCAGCGGGAGGGTTTCCAGCCGCGTACCCGGCCCCGAAATCACCAGGACATGCCGGGCCGTTACGCCCTCCAGGGCCGTTGCCACCTGCCGGATGACCTCCTCCACCCCGGGTGGAAGGACTGACGACGGTGGAAGTCCGGCGCCGTCGTCGTCCGCCCTGAGCCAGGTGCTCACCCTGGCGCCGCCGGTGGCATCAGCAATGCCGCGCGCCAAAGCGTCGGGGTCCACCGCGCCCGGAGCGTAGCCGCTGATCAGCGTGACCTGGTCAATCACCCGCTGGTGCACCGGGGCCGCGGCAGCAAGCAGGGCCCGGTCGTGCCGCCACAGTGCAAAGTGGTAACCCGCCACCAGCCCGGCGGCCACCAGGAGTCCCAATGGTGCCCGGACGCGGTCCAGAAGGCTTCCCCCTGACACGTCGCCCAACAGGAATTCGAACAGCCGGTAGCCAATGACCAGCAGCGTAATGAGCGCCACCACCGCGCTGACACCGAAAAACGCCACCAGGTAGAGGCGCCGGCCGGGGGGAATGTCGTCCGCCGTCCGCGGCTGGTGCCTCGGCTTCCAGGCCAGCCACCAGGCAGGCGCTCCCACCACCAGTGAACTGATGCCGCCCAAGAGCAGGGTGCGCGTCGCCCCGCCGGCCAGCGGCGACACCGCAGCCGCCAGCAACGCGTTAACCACGACCCCCACGCCGGACGCCGCTGCGGCAAGCGCCACGGCGGAGGTCACCAGGAGGCTGGCGCGGCGGGTCCGGGTGGACCGGTGGACGGACACGGTGCGGTGGTACCGCCACACCAAAGCCCCGATGACGGCGGCCGCGATGGCCGGGGCGAGCGGTTCGAGCAGATCGTTCATGGGCTCGCTGCGGTCGAACGCCAGCCGCAGGAGGACAAACAGGATGACGCCCAGCCCGGCCAACGCGGTGATGCCGGCGACGAAGATTCCTACGGCGATGATGGTGACGTCCACCAGTGCTGTCTGGAAGCGCCGCCCGCCTTCCCTGAACCAGTGCCACCACCACACCACCGCGCCGCCGGTTGCCCAAATGAGTGACCGGAGAATGGGAAACCACCAGGGTTCGAGGGTGGCGGTGGACATGAAGCCTCGGATGGCGACGTCCAGCAGTGCGCCGAGGGCGGCAATCGCCGCGCCTGCGCCCAGCAGCAAGCCAAAGACCCACCCGATGAGCACCCGGATATCGTCGAGATGCCGCGGGGATTTGAGCGGGTGCTTCCACATCCACCGGTGCCACCACCAGATGGCTCCCCAGACAAGGCCGTTGGCCAACGAAGACGACCAGTCGTTTCGTTCCATGCCAATCAAGGCAGCGGCCATATTCAACAGTGATGTGGTGGCGATGATGAGGGAGATTGCGTATATTCCGGTCAGGTAGAGCCCCCAGCCGGCGGCTGTCCGCTCCGCCGCGTCGTCAAGCCTCTTCCATACGAACCACCACAGCAGCAATGCCAGCGGGCCGCCGATCAGGGTGAAGGCCAGGGACAGGGCCAGCCCGGCGACGTCGCCCGCGGCGAGGGTGGACGCCGTCCGGAAGAGGCGTTCCAGCAGTCCGCTGAGGCCTGACGCCGTGATGACCACCAACGCAAACAGCAGGACGTAAAGGATCAGCCGGCGGAGGGTGGCCAGGCCGCTGGCTGGCGCGGGGGCCATGGTGGCTGCGGGCGCCGTCATGGCTTCACCGGCATTGCGGTGCAGGCCATCAGGGGATACGGCACCTGATCAATCATCCACTTCCCATTCACTTTAAGGAGCACGAAGGTCTCCTCCATCTCATACTCCGACGGGCCGAACGGTCCGCCCTGTGATGACTGGACGATCGAAACCCTCACGGTGGCTGAATCGGCGCGCTCCGTCGTCGAAATGAACACCACCCGGGCGGGGCGTGGCTCGCCGGAATAGGAGCCGCCGCACCTGCTCCGGGCGCCTGGCGTGAGGAAGGACTCTGCGGTGGGAATGTCGCCATCGATCACCGCCTTGCTGTACTGCTGGACCACACCGGCGGGGCTGGACTTATCCAGCGGGGCCGGCTCACCCCGGGTGAACACCACAGCAAGTGCAACAACCACCAGAACCACCACCACGCCCACAAGCGCGAGCAGGATGCGGTCCGGTTTTCGCGCTGCAACGTCCATGGCGCAAGTATGCGGCAGAGGCGGGTTTTTGGCCCGTGTCTTAGGACCCGTCTTCCGCTGGCATTCGCTCGTGTCAACGACGTTGCAACAGATGCAACGGCGTGAAGGAGGGCGTGCCCTCCTCGTGGTGTAGTGCAATGGTGCTGCCATTGGTTAGATACGAGTCGGAAATCTGCGCGACACCTATTGACTGTGGCGCACGTCACGGCCTATCTTGAAACAACCACGTTGCAACAGATGCAACTCCTACTTTCACTGGTGGTTCCATTGAGTAAAGAATCAACCTCACCCCTCGCAGGAGTCGTTGCCAACGACGACAATGCTCCTGCCCGGACAGGGCATGGCGTGGACAATACGGTGCCCAGCAAAGACGTACGACGCCGGGTGGTCACCGCGAGCTTCATCGGCAACTTCGTCGAGTGGTTCGACTACGCCGTGTACGGCTACCTCGCGGCCGTCATCTCCTCCGTCTTCTTCCCCGAAGCCGACCGTCAGACCGCACTCCTGGCAACTTTCGGCGTCTTCGCCATTTCCTTCTTCGTCCGTCCCCTGGGCGGCTTCTTCTGGGGCCATATCGGCGACAAGCTGGGCAGGCGCAAAGCCCTGTCACTGTCCATCGTCATCATGTCCGTCTCCACCTTCTGCATCGCCCTCATCCCGGGCTACGCCACCATCGGCATGCTGGCTCCGCTCCTGCTGCTCCTGGTCCGCGTGGTCCAGGGTTTCTCGGCAGCCGGCGAATACGCAGGCGCCTCAGCCTTCCTGGTGGAATACGCGCCGGCCAACCGCCGCGGACTCTACGCCGCGGTGGTGCCGGCCAGCACTGCAGCGGGCCTGCTCCTGGGCTCCCTGATCGCTGCGCTCCTCAGCTCGGTGCTCAGCACCGAACAGTTGCACGAGTGGGGCTGGCGGCTGCCGTTCCTCCTGGCGGCACCCATGGGCCTGATCGGCCGCTACATCCGCACCAAGCTGGAAGACACTCCTGCCTTCCGCGCCCTGGCTGACCAGGAAGAATCAACGCCCAAAGCCCCTGCCCTGGACATGTTCCGGACCTACCGCAAACAGCTGGTCATCGCGTGCGGCGCAGTGCTGCTCAACGCCGTCGGCTTCTACGTCATCCTCAGCTACATGCCCACCTACCTCTCCGAGGAACTGGGCTTCGGGTCCACCGAATCCTTCCTGGCCACCACCATCGCCTTGGCCAGCTACATCGGCTTCATCTTCCTCACCGGCATCGCATCAGACCGGTTCGGCCGCAAGCGCATGCTGATCACTGCCTCCGTGCTGTTCATGCTCCTGACCGTCCCGGCCTTCATGCTGCTGGACACCGGCAACTTCCTGGTCATCGTCCTGGTCCAGATCCTGCTGGGCGGCATGCTCACCCTGAACGACGGAACCCTGCCCAGCTTCCTTGCCGAGCTGTTCCCCACCAAGGTCCGGTACAGCGGCTTTGCCGTCAGCTTCAACCTCTCCAACGCGCTGTTCGGCGGCACCGCGCCCTTCATGGCCACCCTGCTGATCGGCTTGACCCAGAGCAAGCTGGCCCCCGGCTGGTACCTCGTGGCCGCCTCCGCCGTGTCCCTGGTGGCTGTGCTGTTCGCCGCCGAAACGTCGCGGAAGCCCCTCAAGCACCTCTGAGCAACCAGAGGCCCGTAAACCAACCTCGCTCACGCAAACCAACACCAACTGCAGCAACAGCAGCTGGCACCCATTAGAAAGGCACCACCCCTGTGACTATCACCGCCGATAACGCCTCATCCATCGCCGAACTCGAGCGCCTCAAGGTCCTCCACATTGGCTCCAAGGGCAAACTCACGTTCTCCGACGCAGAGTTCGAGCGCCGCCTGGGCGGGCTCCGCCGGATCATGGCCGCCAAGGACCTGGACGCCGTCATCCTCACCAGCTACCACGGCATCAAGTACTACTCGGACTTCCTGTACACCACGTTCGGCCGCAACTACGCCCTGGTGGTCACCGCGGACGACTCCGTCACCGTCACCGCGAACATCGACGCCGGCATGCCGTGGCGCACCTCCTACGGCGAGAACATCGTCTACACCGACTGGCGCCGCGACAACTTCTACTTCGGCCTGCAGGAGGCCCTGCGCCAGCGCGGCGTCAAGGCCTCCCGGCTGGGCGTCGAGGACGACTTCCTCCCGGGCCTGACCCGCGAGAAGATCGCCGCAGCCTTCCCGGGGGCAGAACTCCTGGATGTTTCGCAGGACGCGATGCGCCAGCGCATGATCAAGTCCGCCGAGGAAATCGAGGTCATCAAGCACGGCGCCCGCATCGGCGACCTGGGCGGCGAAGCCATCCGCAACGCCATCCGCGAGGGCATCACCGAGTACGAGGTGGCCCTGATCGGCACCGAGGCCATGGTGCACGAGATTGCCCGCACGTTCCCGCACCGCGAGGTCCGCGACACCTGGGTGTGGTTCCAGTCCGGCATCAACACCGACGGCGCCCACAACTGGGCCACCACCCGGAAGCTGCAGCAGGGCGACATCCTCTCGCTCAACTGCTTCCCCATGACCTCCGGCTACTACACCGCCTTGGAGCGCACGCTCTTCCTGGGCCAGCCGGACGAGCGGTCCCTGGAACTGTGGAACATCAACGTGGAGGTCCACAAGCGCGGCCTGGAGCTCATCAAGCCCGGCGCTGTCTGCAAGGACATCGCCGCCGAACTCAACGAGATCTACATCAGCCACGGCCTGCTGGCCAACCGCACCTTCGGCTACGGCCACTCCTTCGGCGTCCTCAGCCACTACTACGGCCGCGAAGCCGGCCTGGAACTGCGCGAGGACATCGACACCGTGCTGGAACCCGGCATGGTGGTGTCCATGGAGCCCATGATCACGGTGGCCGACGGCCTGCCAGGCGCCGGCGGCTACCGCGAGCACGACATCCTGGTCATCGGCGACGACAACACCGTCGAGAACATCACCAAGTTCCCGTTCGGCCCGGAACACAACATCATCCAGGGGTAACCAACTGAACAGCCAAAGCGGCGCCGTGTACCACGGCGCCGCTTTCGGCGTCTGCCGTCACCGATAGGGAAAGATGGTGTCCACCATGACTCCTGCAACAACCTCCGACAGCAACGGCAGCGGCACCAACGGGGGGACGGACGCCAAAGGCGCGTCCGTCGTCGTCAATGCCATCGCCGTCCTGCGCACCTTCACGGCCGACGAACCGCTGCTGGGCGTCACCGAAATCGCCAACCGGGTGGGCATGCACAAGAGCAGCGTTTCCCGGATCCTGGCCACCTTCGAGCAGGAAAACCTGGTGGAACGGGACCCGGAAACCAAGCGGTTCCGGCTGGGACTGGGGCTCATCGCCGTCGCCGGACCGCTGCTGGCCGAGATGGAGGAACGGCGCGTGGCGTACCCGGTCCTGCGGCAGTTGACCGAGCAGACCGGGGAGACCAGTGCGCTGATGCTGTGGAACGGGGACGAGGCCATTTGCGTGGAGCAGATCGCCAGCCACCATCAGATCAAGCACACCACGCCCCTTGGCGCGCGCTACCGGGACGCCATGAGCGCCTCCGTCCAGGTGTTCCTCTCCACCCTGCCGGCCGAGCGGGTGCGGGAGCTGCTGCGCAGCGGAACCATCACCTTCCCAGGACTGGACGACGCCGGGCTGGCGGCTTACGAAGCCAGGCTCGAGGACGTGGCGCAACGGGGATGGGCGGGAAACTACGGCGAATCGTCCATGGACGAGGTGGGCGTAGCCGCCCCCGTCCGGGACCACCGCGGCGATGTTGTGGCTGCCGTCCTGATCCCGGCACCGCGCTTCCGGGTGTCGAAAGAGCAGTTCGAGAGCCTGGGCGAGGCCTGCGTAGCCGCCGCCGGCAAGGTCACCAACCGCTTGGGCGGCCGGCCGGCAAACTGACGCTGGCAGGTCTGTACAACCACTGCTGGCCCACGGGAGACTGGCGCCATGCGCAAACTGGCCTTTGGCATGAACGTGAGTCTGGACGGCTACATCGCCGCGCCCGGTGACGACCTCGGCTGGAGCACACCGAGTGACGAGCTGTTCCAATGGTGGTCCGACCGGGTGGGGTCGACGGGACTGGCACTGTATGGGCGCAAACTATGGGAGACGATGAGCTCACACTGGCCCACCGCCGACCAGCAGCCGGGCGTCACACCGGCGCAGGTCGAGTTCGCCCATCGCTGGCGGAAGATGCCGAAGGTGGTTTTCTCCTCCACGACCCGAACAGTCGACTGGAACACCCGCCTGGTCACCAGCGACGCGGTCACGGAGATCAGCCGGCTTAAGGCCGGCGACGGCGGCTCCATGGACATCTGCGGTGCCACCCTTGCCGCCGCGGCCATGCGGGCCGGGCTGATCGACGAGTACGCGATGGTCACCCACCCGGTCCTGGTAGGCGGCGGCACACCGTACTTCACAGCCCTGGACAACTGGGTGAACCTGAGCCTGGTGGAGACCCGGACGTTCCCCGACGGTGTGGTGCTAACGAGGTACGAGACCAAGCGCTGAGCGCCCTGCGGCCAGTTACGGCAGCCCGGCCATCCGTGCCGCCAGGTGCAGCGCCGCGAGCCGCCCGGTGCCCCGCGGGTCGCCGCCGCACAGCTCGAAAATCCGCTGCAGCCTGTGGTGCATCGACTGCCGCTCCAGGTGCAGTTCCCGCGCGGACTGCGCCGTGTTGCAGCCTGAGTCCAGCCACACCTGCAGGGTCTCCAGCAGCTGGGACTGCCGCTGCGCATCATGCTCCAACACTGCGCGCAGGTGCCGGTTGACGAACGCCTCGCGCGCCGAGCCGTCCAGACAGGTCAGGGAGAGGCTCTCCACGGCGGCGTCGTCGGCGTCCACCACCACCAGGCCGCGGGCCGGAAACCGCCTGCGCGTCGACGCATTCCGGCGCCGGATCTGGCGCACCTCCAACGTGCGTCGGGCTTCGGCCAGGGACCAGGCAGCGTCAGCCACCCCACCCGCCACCGGACCCACGGCGATCACCGCATCATGATCCCCTTCCAGACCGCGGAGCGATTCCAGTAGCTGCCGCCGTTCACCGGCAGTGTCCGTGCAGGGCAGGCCGATCATGACCACCAGTTCGGCGTCGTCCAGGTACGCCGCGCACGGAATGCGTTGTGAGCTCAGGAAGGTTTCGACGGTGCCACGCAGCTCCTGCGGTGATGCCGCGTGGATAGCTGCCACCACGGCGGGGGAGTCAATGGGGAAGCCGGCAGCCGGCGCGAGCTGCTCCAGGCGCCACTCCGGGGCAGAGTGGAGCACTGCCCGCATCAGTTCGGCGCCGGCCAGGGCATGCAGCCCGGGAGGGGTGTGCTGCAGCAGCGCCAGGCCCAGGATGTCCACGGCGCGTTCCCCCGCCACCTGCGCCAGGGCCAGGTCCGCAGCATCCGGCACACGCACCTCCAGCCGGCCCATGAGGACCCCGCGCACAGGGATGTCCACGCTGACCACTGTTTCGCCGGCCACCTTGGAAAACGCGTCCTGCCCGCCTGACTCCGCATCGCCGTCGTCCTCCCAATCCTCCGGCACGGCGCTGCCCATGGTGACTCCCCACGGGGAGGTGAGCGTCACGGCGGAACCGGTGATGCCTGCCAGCACGCCCAGGATTTTGTCGAGCGAGGCGCCGTGGGCCAGCTCGGCAGCCATGGCGCGCGTGCCGGCGTCGGCCTGCTGCAGGTGCCCCACGGACTCGCTGACCAGCATGGAATTGATGGCCTGCATGACGCCCACAAAGGGCACCACCTTGCGCAGCTCCACCACTGGTAGGCCGAATTCCTCGGCCTTGGCAAGCATGCCGGCCGGGATTTCCGGCAGGGCGCCGCCGGTCTCGATGGCGAGCGCCGCAATGCCGCGCTGGGCCAGTTCGCGCACGTATTCTTCGCGTTTGGCCGGCGTGGCCGTGGCCAGCGTAATCCCGCCGCAAAGCAGCAGTTCGCCGCCCCGGAGCAGGGGAGCGATGTCCAGCACCTCGCTGGAGTGGACCCAGCGGACCGGCTGCGCGTCGGCCACCGCACCCAGCGGATGGACCAGGGGGTCGGCGGCGGCAAGGGCTGGGTGGGCGAGTATTTCGCCAAGAAACACTGACACGACGTTCCGTAACGTAGTAGGAGGATCTGCTCGACACATCGTATCTTGTTACTTGTGATGGGGGCCACATAGCCTTTTGGTACTTATCCACCTCACGGAGGCCCCCATGCAAGAAAAGCTTTCACCAGCCACGCACGGCCAACCCGCCCAGGGCACGCAGGACCACAACGTCGTGGACCACGAAGCCTGGCTGCAGCCCATCCCTGAATCAGCACGAACACGCAAGGTATCCGGCCAGTTCTGGATCTGGGCGGGCGCCAACCTGGCACCCATCAACTGGGTGCTGGGGGCACTCGGCATCCAGTTGGGACTCGGACTTGCGGACACCGTCACCGTCCTAGTCCTGGGCAACCTGATCGGCATGCTGCTCTTTGGCTGCTTCGTCCTCCTGGGCCGGAAGACCGGCGCCACCGGCATGGTCCTGGCCCGGGCGGCGTTCGGCCGTCGCGGCAACTACCTGCCGGCCGCCATCCAGGCCCTGCTGGTCATCGGCTGGTGCGCGGTCAATACCTGGATCATCCTGGACCTGGTCATGGCGCTCTTCGGAACCCTCGGCTGGGTTGACCCTGACGCCCCCAACTACGGCTGGAAGATCGGCGTCGCCACCTTCATCATGGCCCTGCAGGTGGCCATCGCCTGGTTCGGCTACAAGGCCATCGCAGCCTTCGAAAAATGGACCGTACCGCCCACCATCCTCATCCTGGCCGTCATGTCCGCCGTGGCCTGGTTCGGCATGGACATCGACTGGGGCTACGCCGGACCCGCCGGCGCCATCCTGGAAGGCTCCGAGCGCATCGCCGCCATGAGCGCCGTCATGACCGCCATCGGCATCGGCTGGGGCATCACCTGGTTCACCTACGCCGCTGACTACTCCCGGTTCGTCAGCACCAGCGTCCCCAAGAAGAAGGTCTACCTGGCCTCCGTGCTGGGCCAGTTCATCCCCGTGGTGTGGCTCGGTGTCCTGGGCGCAAGCCTGGCCACCAACAGCGGGGAAATCGATCCCGGCAAACTGATCGTCCTGAACTTCGGCGCCATGGCGCTGCCGGTGCTGCTCATGGTGCTCCACGGCCCCATCGCCACCAACATCCTGAACATCTACACCTTCTCCGTGGCCACCCAGGCCCTGGACATCTCCATCAGCCGCCGCAAGCTCAACCTGTTCGTCGGCGTCTTCTCGCTCGCCGCCGTCGTCTTCTTCATCTTCCAGGAGGACTTCGCCGCGGTGCTCGACGCCTGGCTGATCGGCCTGGTGGCCTGGGTGGCCGCCTGGGGCGGAATCATGCTGGTGCACTACTTCTGGCTGGACAAGCGCTGGCCCGGTGAGCCGGAGCGCCTGTTCGACGGCGTGGGCACCAAGCGGCTGCCCGGCGTCAATTGGGCGGGCATCATTGCCCTCCTGGCCGGCATCTTCGCCACCTGGCTGTTCATGTACGGACTGATCCCCATCATGCAGGGCCCCATCGCAGTGGCCCTGGGCGGCTGGGACCTGTCCTGGCTGGCCGGCGGACTGACCAGCGCCGGGGTGTACGCCATCCTCGGGCCGCGGCAGCACATCCGCTACCTGGCCCTGGAGCCCCGCGCCGCACAGAAGGCGGATGCCGCTCCCGGAACAGACGGCACGGCGGCGGAGAGCTCGCCCGCCCTTCCCGCCCTCTAGGCAACCCCACCTTCTTCCCCCACACCTGGCGGGTGCACTGCGCCCGCCAGAAAGGATTTCCCGTGAACCAGCCCGCCATCGCGGACGCCCTGCATCCCATCACCTGGCCGGACGGCGCCAAGGCCGCCGCATCCTTCACCTTCGATGTGGACGCCGAATCCTGCACCATTGCCCACGATCCCAGCAGCACCCGGCGGATGTCGCTGATGAGCCACCAGTCCTACGGCCCGAAGGTCGCGGTGCCGCGGCTCCTGGCGATCCTGGCCCGCCAGGACATCCGGGCCACCTTCTTCATCCCCGGCTTCACCGCCGAGTCCTACCCGGACGTGGTGCGGCGGATTGTGGACGGCGGGCACGAGGTAGCGCACCACGGCTACCTGCACGAACCAATGCAGGGCATCGACGCCGCCACCGAAGCCGACTACATCGACCGCGGCCTGGAAGCCCTGGCCAAGGTGGCCGGAGTCCGGCCGGTGGGCTACCGGGCGCCTTGGTGGGAACTTAACTGGCACTCCCCGGGGCTGCTGGCGGACCGCGGCTTCCTCTACGATTCCAGCCTGCTCGACGGCGACGCCCCCTACCGCTTCGCCGTTGCCGCGGACGATCCCCGGGACATCGTGGAGATTCCGGTGGACTGGACCCTTGACGACTGGGAACAGTACGCCTTCTACCCCGGCGTGACGGGCAGCGGCGTCATCGAAAGCCCGGGCAAGGTCCTGGAGATGTGGGCCCTCGAAGCCGAGGCCCACCACTCCCAGGGCAGCTGCTTCGTGCTGACCAACCACCCGTTCATCTCCGGCCGGCCGTCCAAGGCGGTGGCGCTGGAGCAGCTCATCGAGCGGGTGAAGTCGATGGACGGCATGTGGGTGACCACCATGGAACAGATTGCGCTGCACACCAAGGCCACGGTCACCGAGGTCCACACCCACGCGCGGATTGACGTGCCGGTATTCCCGGGCGCGGGTGCGCAGTTCAAGCCGGCTGTGGTGCGGCAGGGGGTGCTGGCCTAGCGTCCGCGGGCAAGGAAGCGGCCGGTGGTGGATCTCCCGCCACCGGCCGCTTCTTGCTGCTCATGGACACCATCGGCCGGCGCAGCCTATGGTGGCCGGAAGGGCCGGTGCAGCCCGCCGGGAGGAGCCTTCGATGGAAATTGTGCGCAGCGGTACCGACGGCATTGAGTGGGAGCTGGCCTGGCAGGTCCCGCTCTACGAGCAGTTCCACCGGCACCCGGAACTCGGCCTTGCCGAACACCAGACCTCCGCAGCCGTTGCGGCGCAACTGGCCGGCTGGGGTTTCGATGTCCGGCAGTTCGGCGGCACTGGCGTGGTGGGCGTCCTTGCCAACGGAGCCGGCCCGGGCGTACTGGCCCGGGCGGACATGGACGCCCTCCCGGTCACCGAGGCGACGGGGGCAAACTACGCCTCCACCACCCCAGGCGTGATGCACGCCTGCGCCCATGACATGCACGTGGTGGCCCTGCTCGGCGCGGCAAAGTACCTGTCTGAGCACCTCCATATCTGGCAAGGCACCTACACCGTGCTGTTCCAGCCGGCGGAGGAGACGGCGGCGGGCTCGCAGGTAATGCTCGACGACGGCCTGGCCGCCGGCATCCCGCGGCCGGACGTCGCGCTGGCCCAGCACGTCATGCCTACCGAGGCAGGAACCATCGGCACCACCCCGGGCCCTGTGCTGTCGGCAGGCGACTCGGTGCGGATCACCGTCCACGGCCGCGGTGCCCACGGCTCCATGCCGCACAAATCAGTCGATCCGGTGGTGCTGGCCGCCTCAATTGTCCTCCGCCTGCAGACGGTGGTGTCCCGCGAAACGACGCCGGGGGAATTCGCCGTGCTGACCGTTGGATCCGTGACGGCCGGGGCCACGGCCAATATCATCCCGGACCGGGCCGAGCTGCTGCTCAATCTCCGCACATACAGCATGGAGGTGCGGGCGGCGATGATGGCCGCGATCGAGCGGATTGTGCGCGGCGAGTGCATAGCTGCAGGCTGTCCGCAGGAACCGGAGTTCGAGTATTACGATCAGTACCCGCTGACCAGCAATGACGCTCAAGCCAACGCCCGGGTCACGGCAGCCTTCACCAGGACCTTCGGTGCTGACGCCGTTTACCGCACCGCCCCACAGACGGCATCCGAGGACTTCAGCCGCATCCCCGACGCATTCGGCATCCCCTACGTGTACTGGGTGGTCGGCTCCGCGCCCCCGGAAACCTACCGGCGGGCAGTGGCCAACGGCACGTTGGACGCGGACATCCCGGCCAACCACTCGCCGTCGTTCCTGCCCGCCGTGGACCCCACCCTCGGCGTGGCCACCCGGGCCCAGGCCGCCGCCGCGCTCGCGTTCCTTGCGGGGACTGTTTAGCCGGCCACGGCCATGAGTGACGTCATCTGTGCTGCGGCATCGCTGCCCGGGGCCGGCGTGTACACCACGATGTGCAGGTCCGGGCGGTCGGAGGGGGAGACCTGGTGGTGTTCGAGCTGGAGGACCCCCACTGCCGGGTGGTGGAAAAGCCGCTCGCGGGATTCGAAGCCCAGGATGTCGTACAGGTCCCAGCCCTGCCGGAACTCCGGGCTGGCTTCCTTGAGCCGTTCCACCTGGTATTGAATGTCAGGATCGCCCAGCCGCTGACCGGTTTCGGCCCGGAACTCGGCAAGGAACCGCTTGCTGGTGGTGTCCCAGTCCGGGAGCAGGTCCCGGACATAGGGGTCCGTGAACACCAGCCACAGCAGGTTCCGGTCCGCCGGCGGCACCGTGGCGATGTTCGGGTAGAGCGCCGCATAGGCCTTGTTCCAGCCGGCCACGCCCCAGTCCGGGAACAGGGCAAAGGACGGACTCGGGTCCAGCGCATCCATCAGCCGCTGGATATGGGGTGGGGCGGTGTCTGCCGCGGGGCCGGCAGGGGCGGCGGATGCGTAGCCGCCAAGGGACAGGACATAGCCAAGGCCGGTGGGGGAAAGATGCAGCGCGCGGCTGAGGGCTTCCAGGACCTGGCGTGACGGGCTGATGTCCCTGCCCTGTTCAAGCCAGGTATACCAGGTGACGCTGACGCCGGACAGGAAGGCCACCTCTTCGCGGCGGAGCCCGCGCTCGCGGCTGCGGCCGATCGGCGGCAGGCCGTAATCGGCCCGCAGCGCCTGGTCCCGGCGGGCCCGCAGGAAGAGGCCAAGTTCTTTGCGCCGGCCGGGATCACTCACCCGTAAATACTATTACTCTGGTACTCCTACTACTAGTAGCAGCGCCGTCTTCCACCCGGCTGCCCGGGCCAGCAGGATGGTAACCATGCCTGCACTCCGCTCAAAAACAGTCACCCATGGCCGCAACATGGCCGGCGCCCGCGCACTGCTGCGCGCCTCCGGCGTCGCCAACTCTGACATCGGCAAGCCGATCATCGCCGTGGCCAACAGCTTCACCGAATTCGTTCCCGGCCACACCCACCTCGCCCCCGTGGGCCGGATCGTCTCGGACGCGATCCTTGCCGCCGGCGCCGTGCCGCGCGAGTTCAACACCATTGCCGTGGACGACGGCATCGCCATGGGCCACAGCGGCATGCTCTATTCGCTGCCTTCCCGTGACCTGATCGCCGACTCCGTGGAGTACATGGTCAACGCCCACTGCGCCGACGCCCTGGTCTGCATCTCCAACTGCGACAAGATCACCCCGGGCATGCTCATGGCCGCGCTGCGCCTGAACATCCCCGTGGTCTTCGTCTCCGGCGGCCCCATGGAGGCCGGCCGCGTGACCCTGACCGACGGCTCCGTCCGCTCGCTGGACCTGGTCAATGCCATTGCCGATGCCGTGGACGAATCCATCTCCGATGCTGACATCAACCTCATCGAAGAGAACGCCTGCCCCACCTGCGGTTCCTGCTCCGGCATGTTCACGGCCAACTCCATGAACTGCCTTGCCGAGGCCATCGGTCTGGCCCTGCCCGGCAACGGCTCCGTGCTGGCCACCCACACCGCGCGGAAGGCGCTGTACGAGAAAGCCGGCCGCACCGTCGTCGACCTCGTCAAGCGCTACTACGACGGCGACGACGAGTCAGTGCTGCCGCGCTCCATTGCCACCGCCAAGGCCTTCGACAATGCCATGGCCCTGGACATCTCCATGGGCGGCTCCACCAACACCATCCTGCACCTGCTCGCCGCGGCCCAGGAGGCGGGCGTGGATTATGGCCTGGCCGAGATGGACGCCAAATCGCGCCAGGTGCCCTGCCTGGCCAAGGTGGCACCGAACGTGGCCAAGGACAAGACCTACTACATGGAGGACGTGCACCGCGCAGGCGGCATCCCGGCACTGCTGGGCGAGCTGAACCGCGGCGGCCTCCTGCACAAGGACGTCCACTCCGTGCACTCCAATGACCTGGACGGCTGGCTGGACGACTGGGACATCCGAGGCGGCAAGGCCACCGAAGAAGCAAAAGCGCTCTGGCATGCGGCTCCCGGCGGCGTCCGCTCCTCCACCGCGTTCTCCCAGTCAAATGTATGGACCTCCCTGGACACCGACGCCGCCGAAGGCTGCATCCGCTCCGTGGAGCACGCCTACTCCAAGGACGGCGGCCTGGCCGTGCTCCGCGGCAACGTGGCCATCGACGGCGCCGTGGTGAAGACCGCCGGCGTGGACGAGTCCATCTGGACCTTCTCCGGCCCGGCCGTGGTGTGCGAGTCCCAGGACGAGGCAGTGGAAAAGATCCTGAACAAGACCATCAAGGAGGGCGACGTGGTGGTCATCCGCTACGAAGGCCCCAAGGGCGGTCCGGGCATGCAGGAGATGCTCTACCCCACGTCCTTCCTCAAGGGCCGCGGCCTGGGCAAGAAGTGCGCCCTCATCACGGACGGCCGCTTCTCCGGCGGCACCTCCGGCCTGTCAATCGGCCACATCTCCCCGGAGGCTGCCTCCGGGGGCGCCATCGCCCTGGTGGAGGACGGCGACATCATCAGCATCGACATCACGCAGCGCTCCCTGCAGCTGGAGGTCTCCGACGAGATCCTGGCAGAACGCCGCGAGAAACTGCTGGTCAACGGCGGGTACAAGCCCAAGGACCGGGACCGCCAGGTGTCCGCTGCCCTGCGCGCCTACGCCGCCATGGCCACCTCCGCGGACAAGGGCGCCGTCCGGGACGTGTCCCTGCTGGAGCGGTAACGCTGGAGCGGTAACGCGGCTGCCGGCGGGGGGAGGGGAGAGGCAGGTCCTTCAGCCCTCCCCCGCCCGGGCATGCCGCGCCACACCTGAAGCGCGTACGGGGGACGCCATGACGTCCCATGTCAACGGGCCAAAGGTCCGGTTTCAGCCTCCTGCGGTGACGGTACCCTGTTGACATGGTGCAGGAATTTTCCGATTACCGTGCGGAAGGCATCCTGCTTGCTGGGGCAGGTCGAGCCATCCTGCTGCAGCTTGCCAATCCGGGAATCGGCAGGGGCGTGGCCGAACACAGTACGTTCACCGAGCGCCCCGTCAACAGGCTTAAAGGCACACTGACCTACGTCTACGCGGTGGTCTACGGAAACGACGAGCAGGTGAAGGAGGTCCGCCGCAGGGTAAACCGGGCCCACGTTCCCGTTCGACGGCCCGCAGATAAAGCCTCCGCCGGATACAGCGCCTTTGATCCGGAGCTGCAGCTCTGGGTGGTGGCCACGCTCTACGACACCGCTCTCACCATCATTGAGAAAATCTACGGCCCGCTGGACGACGCCGCTGCCGACGCGATGTACCGGGACTACGCGCGGATTGGCACCGCCCTGCAGCTTCCGCCGGGCATGTGGCCGAAGGACCGGGCCGAGTTCGGCCGCTACTGGGCAGAACGCGTCTCCACCCTGCGGGCGGAGTACCCCGGTGTGAGGGTTGCCCGCGGCCTGCTGTTTCCCAGGCACACCGCCCTTTGGTACCGCGCCATCATCCCTCCGGCCAGGTTCCTCACCGCCGGGCTCCTTCCCGAGCAGCTGCGGAAAGATTTCGGCCTGGCCTGGAGCGACCAGCACGAGCGCCGCTTCCACCGGACGTTCCGAATCCTGGCCGTGGCCTACCCAAAGCTGCCGCCGGGCATCAGGTACTGGTTCAAGGATTACTGCCTGCGCGAACTCGACAGGGACCTGAAAAGGAACCCCCAGCCAAGCCAGCATCTGGGGATCAGTGCCTAGCCCAAAACCCGGTTCACCACCGGTTGAGCGGCGGATCGACGAACGGGCCCGCCGTGTCCTGGCCGCAGCCCCGGCCGGCGGCGGCAAAGCAAAAATGGTCGAGTTCGCGGTTTTCGTCCTCAAACAGGGCTGGGCCTGCATCTTTGGCGCAGCTCTTTTGGCA
The DNA here is from genome assembly GCF_001428075.1 of Arthrobacter sp. Soil764. Lineage (GTDB taxonomy): Bacteria > Actinomycetota > Actinomycetes > Actinomycetales > Micrococcaceae > Arthrobacter. Next base: position 97,517 of record NZ_LMSI01000002.1, read on the forward strand.
GCGCTCATGGCAGCAAGGCTCTGGTACCCGGACACTGCCGGCCTGGCGCGCAACGACTTCCTGACGATCACCGCCGTGATCATCCAGATCCTGATGGTTGTGTTCAAACTGGAGACGCTGCGGGAACTGCGGGTCATCGTGCTGTTCCACCTGGTGGGGACCGTCATGGAGCTGTTCAAGACGGACGTGGGCTCCTGGTCCTACGATGCCGAAGGCGTCCTGCGCATCGGGGCCGTACCGCTTTTCAGTGGCTTCATGTATGCGGCCGTGGGCTCCTACATGGTGCGCGTCTACCGGCTTTTCGACCTGAGGTTCACTGCCTACCCCCGCCGGTGGATCACCGCCGTCGTCGCTGCCGCGATCTATGCCAACTTCTTCACCCACCACTACATCTGGGACCTGCGCTGGGTGCTGCTCGTCGCCGTCGTCCTCGTCTATGGCCGGTGTGTGATGCACTTCCGGGTGTTCCGCCGGGTGTTCCGCATGCCGCTGGTGGTCTCGTTCCTGCTGGTGGCGGTGTTCATCTGGCTGGCTGAGAACATCGCCACCTGGTCAGGCGCCTGGCTCTACCCCAGCCAGGTGGACGGCTGGCACCCCGTGGGCCTGGAGAAACTGGTGGCCTGGTTCCTGCTGATGATCATCTCCGTGGTGCTGGTGGCCTGGGTCTACAAGCCCCAGCCCCTGGTAGTGGATGAGGCACGACGGCGGGAGGTCCCGTCGTCGGCTGCCTTGCGGTAAGGGGGCCGTAAGGGGGGTCTGGCAAGACCCGTTTCAGCAGGGCCCTCGCTAGGGAAAAGGGAGCACGGTTTGATAGGGAACATGCCCCCCGAAACAACAGTCATCAATTCCAGCAAACCGCAGCCAGCAGACACCCGCGGACACCACCAGGCCCGCTGGGGCGGTGTCTTCGCGATGTCGCTGTGCGTCTTCGCGCTGATCGCCTCCGAGTTCATGCCGGTCAGCCTGCTCACTCCGATGGCCGCCGAACTGCAGGTTTCAGAAGGGATGATTGGGCAGGGGATCGCGATTTCCGGTGTCTTCGCCGTCGTGACCAGCCTCTCGGTTTCCACCCTGGCCGGCAGCATGAACCGTAAAACCCTGCTGCTGGGCCTGACGGCGCTGATGGCGGTCTCCGGGGCGCTGGTGGCCACCGCACCCGGGTATCTGCTGTTCATGGTGGGCCGTGCCCTCATCGGCGTGGTCATCGGCGGCTTCTGGTCCATGTCGGCAGCCACCGCGATGCGGCTGGTTCCGGCGCACCAGGTGCCGCGCGCCCTGGCGATCTTCAATGGCGGCAATGCCCTGGCCACGGTCCTGGCCGCACCCCTGGGAAGTTACCTTGGCTCGCTCATCGGCTGGCGCGGCGCGTTCTTTTGCCTGGTGCCCATAGCGGTGCTTGCCCTTGCCTGGCAGTGGATCAGCCTGCCGTCGATGAAGGTCCAGAAACGGGCATCCGGCAACGTGCTCGGGATTTTCGCCGGGCTTAGGAGCCGGCCCGTCGCCTGGGGAATGGCTGCGTGCGGATCCTTCTTCATGGGCCAGTTCGTCCTGTTCACCTACATCCGCCCGTTCCTGGAGACCGTGACCCGCGTGGACGTTGCCACGGTATCCCTCGTCCTGCTGGTGATCGGCGTGGCGGGCTTCGCCGGAACGCTGCTGATTGGCCGGTTCCTGGGCAAGGGCCTGTACCGGACGCTGGTCATCATTCCGGTGCTGATGGCGGTCATTGCCGCAGCGCTCGTTCCCGCCGGCGGCTGGATCGCCGCTGTCGTGGTTCTGCTGGGCCTCTGGGGCCTGATGTCCACGGCCGCGCCCGTCGGCTGGTGGAGCTGGCTGGCGGAGGCGATGCCGGATGACGCCGAAGCCGGCGGCGGCCTGATGGTCGCGGTGGTCCAGACGTCCATCGCCATCGGATCCACGCTCGGGGGCGTGCTGTTCGATTCTGCGGGCTACCAGGCCACGTTCCTGGCCGCCGCGGCCATTCTTTCCATCGCCGCCGTCCTGACATTCCTGACGTCCCGGGCCACGGCCCGCCAGACCACATAACCCATCCCTGAGGAGGAGAACATGAAGTACACCAAGAGCGGGGGCCAGACAGGAGCCGGCCCCAAGGAATGGTTCACCGGAACCGTGCAGATTGACGGCATCCGGAACCCTGATGAGCAGTCGGCCATCGGCTGCGCGCACGTCCGGTTTGCCCCCGGCGCCCGGACTGCCTGGCACCGCCACCCCAAGGGCCAGACCCTCTACGTCACGGACGGGATCGGGCTGGTGGCCCGGCGCGGCGGGGAGGTCCAGGAGATCCGTCCCGGCGACGTGGTCTACATCGAGCCTGGCGAGGAGCACTGGCACGGGGCTACCCCGGAGCGGTTCATGGCGCACGTCGCCATGCACGAAGCCGATGAAAACGGAGAGGTGGTCACTTGGCTCGATCACGTGACCGACGAGGAGTACGGCGCGCCTGACCAGGCCACTGCGTAAAGGAGAGCGGACGACGGCGGGAGGTCCCGGCGTCGTCCGCTCTCCTTCCGTGTAAGTCAGGTCAGTCGTCGTACGTGTTCGCGATGTAGACATCGCACGGGGCGTTGTGCGCCACGCTGTTGGCGACGCTGCCCAGGAGCCTGCCAATCCCGCGCATCCTGCGGTTGCCCACCACGATCAGCCGGGCATCGAGGCGGATGGCTTCTTTGATGAGCGAATCGGCTGGCTTGCCGCGCGAAGCGAAGTGGGTGATTTCCACTCCCGGATGCGATGCGCCGAGGGACTTTGCCACCATTTCCGAGCTGTCCGCGTTGGAGATCCGTACCTTATCCGAGCCCACCCCGAAGGTTTCGGCGTTCTCGACGTCAAAGGCGGTCACCACATGGAGGGATGCCCCCAGCGACTCCGCCAGGCCCAGCGCCACTTCCGCGGCCTTCCGTGCCGACGGGCTGGCGTCCACGCCTACAACGATTACTCCGCTCATTCCTGCTCCTTTATCCAGTCCTGGCATCAACGTTCAGCTGCCAGTCTAGGCAGTACCCTCCGGAAGTCCTCGAATCACAGGTTTAGAGTGTTACGCGCGGATCTCGCCCTGCGCCGCTTCGGCGATGTTCTCGGTAACGGCCCAGGATGCCAGGAGCTTGAGGGCTTCCTCAGAGGGGCTGCCGGGAGTGGCGGGATAAACGGTGAGGGTGTGCCCCGGGTCCTCTTCAAGGCCCAAGACCTGGTAATTCAGTTCCAAGAGGCCCACTACCGGGTGCTGGAAGAACTTGGTTCCCGCGTAGTGGCGGCGGACATTGTGGGCTGCCCAGAGCGTTCGGAATTCATCGCTGCGCATGGACAGTTCACCGATGAGTTCGGCGATGCCCTTGTCATGGGGGTTGCGGCCGGCCTCACGGCGGAGGATGGCCACGTTTGTGTTGGCGGCCCGGTCCCAGTCCGTGTAGAAGTTGTGGGCCCGCGGGTCCAGGAAGATGAAGCGGGAGTGGTTTGCAGGCCGTGCGGGGCTGCGGTACATGTCCGAATACAGGGCGTAGCCCAGGGTATTGGCGGCCACGATGTCCAGCCGGTTGTTGCCGATGAAGGCAGGCGCCCCGGTGATGGTGTCCAAAAGGTACTGCAGTTCCGGACGGACCTTCGAGGGGGCGGAACCGCCCGTTCCCGCGGCCCTCTTGCGGCCCGAGGTGTTGGCGGCACGGGCCAGGTCGTAGAGGTGGTCGTGCTCGGCGCGGTCCAGTTCCAGGGCGCCGGCAATGGCGTCCAGCACGCTGTCCGAGACGCCGGAGAGATTGCCGCGTTCCAGGCGGGTGTAGTAGTCCACGCTCACCCCCGCCAGCCGGGCCACTTCCTCGCGCCGCAGCCCCGGCACCCGCCGCCGTCCGCCGTACGGTTCGATGCCTGCCTGCTCCGGGGTAATGCGCCCACGGCGGGAGGACAGGAACTGTCGTACCTCGGCTCGGTTATCCATACGGAACACGTTACGACGGATGGTCCGGCCCTAAGGAGGTTCTGTCAGAACCAGTTACAGCAGCACCCTCGCTAGCGGGTCCCGGGCCGGGTTTGATGGGATTGTCCGGCTGCCGGCCAGGGTAGGACTCCCAAGACCAGGTACAACAGGGCCACGTTGTCCCCACTTTTTCCGGGGTTTGGTCCGAACAACCCCGGTAGCATTTTTGTTATCCCCAACAGATCAGAGGAGAACCATGACTACCGTCAAGGCTTATGCATCCCCGTCCGCCACGGAGGACCTGGTGGCAACCACCATTGAGCGCCGCGAAGTGGGTCCCCATGACGTCATGATCGAGATCAAGTTCGCCGGCATCTGCCACTCGGACATCCACACCGTCCGGGGCGACTGGGGCCCGCAGCAGTACCCGCTGGTACCCGGCCACGAGATCGCCGGCATCGTCACCGAGGTTGGCTCCGAGGTGACCAGGCACGCCGTTGGCGACCGCGTTGGTGTTGGCTGCATGGTCAACTCCTGCATGGAGTGCGTCAACTGCCAGAAGGGCGAGGAACAGTACTGCCTCAAGGGAAACGTTGGCACCTACGGCGCCGTTGACCGCGACGGCACCATCACCCAGGGCGGCTACTCCACCCACGTCGTAGTGACCGAGGACTTCGTGGTGACCATCCCCGAGGGCATCGAGCTCGACGTCGCCGCACCGCTGCTGTGCGCCGGCATCACCACCTACTCCCCACTGCGGCACTGGGGCGCCGGGCCCGGCAAGAAGGTTGCTGTCGTCGGCCTCGGCGGCCTGGGCCACATGGCCGTCAAGCTCGCCCACGCCATGGGCGCCGACGTAACGGTCCTGTCCCAGTCGCTGAAGAAGCAGGAAGACGGCCTGAAGCTTGGCGCGGACCACTACTACGCCACCAGCGACGAGAGCACCTTCAGCGACCTCGCCGGCAGCTTCGACCTGATCATCAACACGGTCAGCGCCTCGATCGACATCAGCTCCTACCTGGGCCTGCTGAAGCTCGACGGCGCCCTGGTGAACGTCGGTGCCCCCGCCGAGCCGCTCCCCGTCAACGCCTTCGCACTGATCGGCGGCCGCCGCTCGTTTGCCGGTTCCATGATCGGTGGCATCCGCGAGACCCAGGAAATGCTCAACTTCTGCGCTGAGCACGGCCTGGGCGCCGAGATCGAGGTCATTCCGGCAGAGAAGATCAACGAGGCCTACGAGCGCGTCCTCGCCTCGGACGTCCGGTACCGCTTCGTGATTGACACCGCCACCCTCTAAAGCACCACCCACGCACGGCGGGCCGGCTCCGAAAGGGGCCGGCCCGCCGTCGTTCGCGGCAGGGAGGTTCAGCGCACCTACGGCGCGAGGCTTGTCAGGACCGCCGCGGCGGGGCCTTCCATGGTGTGCCGGTAGTTGATGCCGGCCCACAGGTTCAGCCAATCCGGCTCTCCAGCGGCTGCGGCGGCGGCCCGCAGGGGAGTGGTCAGGTGGTGGATCTCCGGGTACCCGTACGGGGCATCCGCATCATGGCGGCGCATGAATTCGTTGTGCAGGCCGCGCGCATTGCGGCCGGAGAAGGCGCGGGTGACGGCGGTGGTGGTGAAGCGCCCGGCCGGCGACAAAGCCGCCCGGTGCGCCGCCTTGGTTCCTGCTTCATCGGCCAGGAGGAAAGCCGTTCCCGACTGGACCGCAGCCGCACCGACGTCGAGCGCAGCCCGCGTATCCTCCCGCGTCCCAATTCCGCCTGCTGCGATGAGCGGCACCTCAAGATCGGCCAGCTCCTCGAGGATGCCGTGCAGGGGCACTGTGGGAGGCGGAGCAGCCGCTTTGAACGTTCCCCGGTGGCCGCCGGCTTCCGGGCCCTGGACGCACAGGGCATCGGCGCCTGCCGAAAGCGCCCGGAGTGCTTCCCCGCGGTCCGTCACCGTGGCGATCACATAGACACCGCGTTCGTGGAGCGCTTCGACAACCCCGGAACCGGGAACATCGAAGGTGAACGAAACAACCGCCGGTGCGAGCTCCAGCACGACCTGGAGCTTCTTGTCCCAGTCGTCGTCGTCATGCCGTGGCTCTCCCAGGCTGACACCGAAGCGTTCGGCGTCGGCGGCCAGGGACGCCGCGTACTGCTGCAGGGACTCCGGGCTGATGACCGACGGTTGGGGGACGAACAGGTTCACTCCGAAGGGCCGGTCCGTGAGCGACCGGACGGCTTCGATCTCGGAACGCATGGCGGCCGCAGTCTTATAGCCCGCCGCGAGGAACCCCAGACCGCCGGCGGCACTGACGGCGGCGGCGAGTTGCGGGGTGGAGGGTCCGCCGGCCATCGGCGCCTGGATGACCGGGACGGCCAGTGACCCGGGATTGAAGCGGCTGGCGTTGTGCTGGGTATCCACGTGTCCTCCCCGTCCTGCTGCGCGTACCTGACGAATGCTACGCCGTTCCAAGGGCAGAAAAAGAGCGGACGACGCCGGGTGGTGTCCGGCGTCGTCCGCTGCCTTTGGTGTTGGAGTGCTTAGAGAACCAGTGCCGGCTCTTCGCCGCGCACGCTCAGCGTGAACGTGTTGGGCCCGCTGCAGGTGACGGCGATCCGGCACGTTGTGGTGTTGTGGCGGGATGAAAGATCGGTAACCGCGGAATCGAGGGTCTCGTGGAGTGCGGCACGGTCCCAGATCTTCAGGGTCACGGATTCGGCAGTGTTAAACGTCATTGTTCAGTACTTTCCTGTATCAAGCCGGGGTTGAATCCGGTCAATGGCCTGTCCGCGCTCGGAGGGTCGGTGGCCTATGCTCACCGGTGGGCCTCGTTGCGTCACCAGGATGTCAAGGGCGGATGTTTCCGGCCCTGCTTATCCATAGTGCCCATGGGGGAATAGCCGGCTCAACCAAAACGCTCAATTATTGCGAGTGATTCTCATCACCTGTGACGGGTGCCACACTATTAATCGCAGAAATGGGTTGGGATTTTTTCTTCCCCGGAAATCGACGAGATGACTGACGCGGCCACGTCCCTGAGCTTGATGTTGCGCGTGCTGGAAGCCCGGGTGAGGATGTTGAAGGCCTCTTCCCGGCTGCACCTGTTTTCAGCCATGATGGCGCCGATTGCCATGTCAATGACCGTGCGGGACTGCATGGCCGCGGACAGGTCCTCCCGTGCTTCGCTCAACTGGGTAATCCGCAGGATCAGCCGGATGGAGCCGGCGGCCTGATGGGCGAACGCCTCCACGGTGCTGATGTCTTCGGCCGTGAACCCGTTGCTGCGGCTGGAGTAGAGGTTGAGTACGGCCTCTGCATCCCCCGCAAGATCCAGTGGAACGGCAAGGACGGACGAAACCCCGTGTTCCACGGCCGCCCTGACGTACGGTCCCCAGCGCTTTTCGCTGGCCAGGTCGGGAACCAGGAGGGTGGTCCGGTTTCGGAGCGCCGTGAGGCACGGGCCATCGCCGAATCCATTTTGCAGTTCGTCAAGGGCCCCGGCCGCGGCATCGCTGGCCGCGACGGCCTGGGGCCTCCTGTGCCGAATGACGGTCACTCCACAATGGACTGTATTTCCCGATACGGACAACCGTGAAGCTGCCCTGACGGCCAGTTCCGCGAGGAAGTCACGGACGTCGCGACTCTCCAGCACCAATCGCTGGAAGGACTGTTCGGACTCCGAGTCGGCCAGGCCGTCAGGTTCCTGCAGCGGTCCCTTGTTGTCCGTCACTCGGCATCATCCCATGTGAGCTCGGTCAGAGCCGTGGTAACGAGCCCCACCTGGGCTGCCGGCAGGTGCAGGGCTTCGTTGAGGTAGGCGTCGAGGGACAGTTCGTCCACGTCCCCGCCGATGCCGTAGTAGTACGTCCACAACTTCAGGAGTGGAAGGCCGGCGTCCTGGAATTGGCGCGCTGCTCCATGCCGCTGCTCGTCGGCTTCGATCAACTGGTCCGGACCTCCGGTCCATTCGGCGTTCATATTTCCCCCCTACCCGGACCGGTGCTAAAGCTTCCCCTCGCCACGATCTCCTGCGCAATTTCCTGGATGCGGCGGTTGCCCGACTTGGCGGCGGCCTGGAGGAGCTCCAGTGCGCCATCCCGGCTGCCGCGGGCCTGGAGCATCACCAGCGCAACTGCTGCGTCCACTACCGCACGGGACTTAAGCGCAGCACGCAGGTCCTCGGGAAAGACGTCAGGGGCGTGGAGCCGCAGGGCGAGCCGAAGGATGCGGGACATCGACGCGGCCTGGTCCTCCACCAGCTTGACGGTGTCCGGGCCGAACGCGTGGACGGTATGCGCGTAGCAGTTCAGGGCCGCCTGGGAAAGGGGATCCGTGTGGATGGGAACCGCCAGGACCGAACGGACGCCCAGCTTTGCAACGGCATAGGTGTACGGGGCCCACCTCTGGTCAAGCTGCAGGTCCTCAATCAATACCGTGTGCTGCTCACGGAGGGCGGTGAGGCAAGGGCCGGTACCAAAGGCGTATTGCGTCTCGTCCAGCCGGCGGCCTTCTTCACTGCTGTAGGCAAAGGTGGACAGCGCACCGTCGCGCTCCACCGTGACCGTGCATTCCACCGGAGCGCCGTCACCCCCCAGCTGCGATGCCGATATGGTCGCCAGGCCCAGGAGGAACTTGGAAAACTCCGGGGTGTTCAGCAGCAAGTCCTGGTACTCGTCCGCTGTGGTGAGTGCATCGTTGTGGGCCATCAGGCCTCGATCCCTAATTTGCGCCAGTGACAGTTGCTGCTGGCTTTCGGCTTCCCGCTCTCAACGCGGAAGGCCCGGCAGTCAATGTCCGGATGCTGCATCCGGAAATCTCCTGCGTTCGACACTACGCCTGTGCGCGGGGTTCGGAACAGGGCCTCATGTCCTTCTTGCGGAGGGCCGCACCTAGGGGCCAGGTGTGGCGGCACCTGGCTGGCTCCCGCCGTCGTCATTCCCTTCCGCGGCCCGCGGCTCGGCTGTGAAGTCATTGGAGTACGGCGCCCGCGGCCGGGGCCGCTCGTCAATGAGCTCGTTCGCGGCGAGCGCCAGCAGGTCACGCTGGACCGGCGGCAGCGAGAGAAGGCCCTGCAGGTAGGCCTCCACCTCGTACTCTCCTGCGTCCCCGGACATGCCGAAGTACTTCAACCACAGCTCCGGCACGGAGATGTCTGCTGCCCTGATAGCTGCACGGAGCCGGCGTCTTTGTTCCGGTTCGTGTGGATCAAAACCCATCCGTGCTGCCTAAATCCCGGACGCCGGCGTCCCCGCCAGGATTGATTCGCTGACGTCCAGCAGGGTGGTGCGCTCCTGCCGGGCCTGGTTCATCAGTTGTTGCAACGCCGCCTGGTGGCTCGTCCCCAGGCGTTCCATCAGGACGCCGCAGGCGCGGTTGATGACATCCCTGCTGTGGAGCGACGTTCGCAATGCCTCCGTCATCTTGTGCGGAGCCTCGGTCCCCTGGACATGCGACAGGAGGGTGGCCGCCGGTGCAGCGAACAGTTGAAGCAACCGCACGCTCCCCGCGTCATAGGCGGCTGGTGTGGCCGAGTACAGCTTGATGGCGCCGAGCGTTTCCTTGCCGGCTATCAATGGTGTGCTGACCACTGACCGGATGGGCAGGTCCCGCACGGAATCCCGCCACAGCGGCCAGCGCGGGTCGTCGTGGAGGTCCTGGACCAGGACAGGAGTCTCTGCTGCCCAGGCTGTCAGGCAGGGGCCTTCGCCGTGCCGGTACTGGGCGGCATCCGCTTGTTCCACCACCCTGTCCGTGTAGCCGCTGCTGGTGCGGCGGCCCCTGGAGTCCAGCAGGGAGACACCGGCGCCGATGGTGCCGGGGACTGAGTCCTTGGCCGCTTGGGCCAGAATGCTGACGGCCGTACCCACTTTTTCTTCCGTCAACAACAATCCCTGGATCCGTGCAATGACGGTGCTGAGCTCGTCAAGGGGAGGTGCTGGGGCATTTCTCCAGCATATGCCAACCTGTCAGTCCCCATGCGGCCCTGAGGATGTGACAGTAGGATTGCCCCATGTCGAGTTCAGCAGATAACGAGTCCGTGCGCCAGCTTCAGGAAATCCTGGTGGGCGCGGAGGGCATTGTGGATTTCCTGTCCGGGCTTTCCGGCATGGCTGCCGCGGCTGTCTCCGAAGCTGCGGACGACATCATCGAGTGCGCCGTCACGCTTAAAGTCCGGCGGCGTCCAGCCACGGCAGCGGGCAGCAGCGCGCGTGCCGTGGAACTTGACCACATTGAGCAGGTGCTGGGCGATGGGCCTTGCGTCCGTGCCCTGCGGGAGATGACTCCCATCATGATCGATGACGTCGCAAAAGACCCCAGGTGGCCCGAATTCAACGAAAAGCTGGCAGAGCACAATGTGCGCAGCTCCCTTGGCGTGCCGCTGGAAATCACGGGCGATGCCAGGGCGGCGTTGAACTTTTTCGCCGCCAAACCGCACGTGTTCACCGCGGACGTCTATGACAAGGCAGTGGGTTTCGCTGGGGCGGCGCACAACACCATGCAGCTCTCCGTGCGCATCAACACCATAGAGAATCGGGCCGAAGATCTTGAGGCTGCGCTCGAGAGCAGGACTGCCATCAACCTGGCCTGCGGGGTAATCATGGCGCAGAACCGGTGCTCACAGGAGGAAGCGATGGAGATCCTCACCAAGGTCTCCAGCAACCGCAACCGCAAGCTTCGGGATGTCGCCAGGGAACTCATCGAGCAGCTGTCCGGCAGCAGCATCCGCACCCACTTCGACTCATAGCCGTATTTGCGGGTCAACCTCGTCGGCCGGTCAGCACCGACCGCACGGACACGGCCGCGGCCCCTCCGGTTCGCTGGATGTCCCAGCAATTCCCTTTGCCAATGACGTCGTAGTCCTGGTCACCTGCGGCAGCCAGCACCATGGCTGTGTTCTCGTCGATGGCCACGGCCCGTTCCACCAGGCCCGCCGCCACGGCGCCCACCGCCCGGCTCAGCGTTCCCGCCTGCGCGGCGTGGACGTCCACCGAGAACCCCGCCAGTCCAAGACCCTCGCGGATATCCACTGAATCCAGGCCCTCCGAGCATTCCTCGCCACACACTTCCACTCCATTGATCCGGTATCCGCCAACCAGTGCCCGCTGGGGTGCCACCATGGCGCCGGCAGAAAACCCAAGGTAGGGCGCGCCGTCGGCCACCAATCTGCTGATGAGTGCGGCCACAGGATGAAGAGCCTCCCAGTAGGCCGGGGTCAAACCGCCGCCCACCACGATCGCATCCACTTGCTCGAAGGCGGCATCGGTACGCTTTCCGGCTGGAGGCGCCACAGCGATTATCTCGCACCCGAGCCTCGCCTGGAGGGGTTCCGCATAGGGCGCCACGAGCTCGTGCAGGTTTCCTTCGGGACCATGCACTGCGACGGCAATGCGTGCCTGCCGGTCGCTGCCGGCATGCTCCCGGACATCGAGGGCGAACCGGTCAAAGACTTCCGGAAATCCCAGGGGATCGGGGCCCGCGCCGGCGAGGTAGATGCTCATGGGCTTCAAGATACCCGCACCAGCAGGGCCACGGCGGCGGTTGCGGCAGCGCCGAACGGTCGCCTTACAAAATCCCATTGACGGGCGTCCACGCGAGGACTAACCTACAACCAAATGGTTGTAGATAAACTGAGTGAGACCGAACTGGACCGCCTCTTCCAGGCGTTCGCCGATTCCACCCGGCGGGACATCGTCCGCCGGGTCACTGTCGGCGAGTACTCCGTTTCGGGCCTGGCAGCCCTCTACGCCATGAGTTTCGCGGCCGTCCAGAAGCATGTGGCCGTGTTGGAGCGCGCATCCTTGGTGACCAAGGAAAAACGCGGAAGGGAGCAAATCGTGCGGGGCAATCACGATGGACTGCAAAAAGCCCGGGGGCTGCTCGATGAATATGAACAAATCTGGCGGCAGCGCGCCGCCAGGATGGCAGACATTCTCGCTGAAGGTTAGGAAGGCATTGCCATGACAGTCATCAGTACGGATAAGAACCCCGAGGCCCTGAGCCTCACCCTGGTTGCCGAGTTCGACGCCGGCGTGGAACGCGTATGGCAGCTCTTCGAGGACCCGCGGCAGCTGGAGCGCTGGTGGGGTCCGCCCACCTACCCGGCCACCTTCTACAAGCATGAGTTCGTGCCGGGCGGCAAGGCCAGCTACTACATGACAGGTCCTGAAGGGGATAAGGCGCACGGCTGGTGGGAGTTCACCAGAATCGAGGCGCCCCGCCAGCTCGAGTTCAACGACGGCTTTGCGGACAACGAAGGCAATCCCACCGGGGAATTTGGCATCAGCCACGCCACAGTTACCCTTGAGCCCGCGGGGGAGCGGACGAGGATGACCATCCTGTCCACATTTGAGTCCGAGGAACAGCTGGAGCAGGTCATGGCGATGGGCATGGAAGAGGGCCTCAGGGAGGCCGTGGGCCAGATGGATGGCATCCTCGCCGAGCACGCCAACGCCTGATTGGCCGTCACCAACCTTTCCCACGGCGCCAGGTGGGTGGACGACGGCGGGACGTCCCGTCGTCGTCCACCTCCGCCTTTGGGCGTTGATCGGGCAAGCCCGCCGCTGAAATACTGGACGGTGGACGGCCCGAGGGAAGGCGGTGGCGGGGATGAGCGGCGGGGCAGGGAATTTCCGGAAGCGCCTGGAGAGGGCGGCGGAACTCCGTTCGTACCGCGGCGCGGGCATCAGCGCCGAGGAGGAAGCCGCGCTGGATGCCCTCGACGCCCAGGAGCGGGAGAAGCGCAGGAAAGTCAGCGACGCTGCCCGCGCCGAATACCTGGTCCGGGACGCCATGGCGCACGGCAAGTTCGACAACCTCAAGTACGCGGGCAAGCCGATCCCCGGCCTGGGCGAATCGTACGATCCCGACTGGTGGGTCAAGGGACTGATCCAGCGGGAGAACATCAGCGGCCTGGGCCCGGCCGCCATCCTGCTCCGCACTGAGGACGCGGAACTCGATGCCAAGCTGGACGCCCAATACACGGAGCAGCAGGTCCGGGATCTCCTGCAGGATTTCAACCGGCGGGTGATCGATGCCCGCCGCCAGTTGCAGGGTGGCCCCCCGGTGATCACCAAGACCCGTGACGTGGAGGAGGAAGTGGAGCGCTGGCGCACCCGGCGTGCTGCGCGGGTTGTGGAACTTCCTGCCGAGCCGGAGCCCGACCGCTCCTGGTGGAAGCGGCTGTGGAAGGGGACAGGCTAGGACAGGGGTTCCACCCAGGGCAGGTAACCGGCCCTAGGGTTTGTAATTGGGGTTGGGGCCAATCATCGACGCGGGAGGCGGTGCGAACGGTGCGGCGGGATAAAGCGGTGCCACCTTGAGCATGTAGTTGGCCCACTGCGGCCCAGCGATCATGAACCCATCGAGGCGCGGGTAGAAGGTGCCGTTGATGGTCACGTTCTGTCCTGCCCGCTTTTGGCCTTCCAGGGCGTCGCCGAAGAAGGACGCGGTGACCAGGCCGGTGGTGTACCCCACCACCCAGGTGGAACCGTTGTTGTTCGAGGTGCCGGTCTTGGCCGCGGTGGGAACCTTGTCATGCACTTTGGGGTTGATCCAGACGCCGGAGCCCTTCTTCAGGACATCCTGCAGCACCGAGTTGACGCCGCGGGCCACGTCCGGTTTGACGGCCTCGTGGCAGTCCGGCGCCTGGGCAGGAAGTTTCGCGCCGGCCGCATCCGTGACGTCAGCCAAAGCAATGGGGGCGCAGTAGCGGCCGTCCGTGGCGAATGTGGCGAACGCGTTCGCAAGGGTGAGGGGGGCAACGCCGGTGCCACCCAGCAGGTTTCCCAGCTGGTGCATGTTGACAGGGCTGCTGTCGAGGCCGCTGTGCAGGCCCACGGCATCGACCATCTTTTGGATGCCGCAGAAGTCCAGCTGGGAGGCCGATGCGAAGGTGGCGGTGTTGATCGAGTTGTACAGGCCGTAATTGACGGGCATGCGCCGGTAGAAGCCTTCTTCTGCGTTCTGCAGGTCATCGGCAGCGCCAAGGGCAGGGTTTGCCTGCGCAGTGCTGTAGGCTCCCAGCACCTTGCCGCAGCTGTCCTTCCATGGGAAGCCCAGGGGGTAGACCCGCTTCGATGCGTCCACTTCGGCGGTGATCGGCTTCCCCTCGTTCAACCATTCCGCGAAAGTGAAGGGCTTCATGGTGGACCCCGGCTGGAATCCGCCGGCGCCGTTCAGGTCATTGCCCTGCGCGTCCTTGGCATCCACGTTGAAGTTCAGGTTGGTATCGAACTTGCCGGGTTGCGGAAGGAACGTCGTGTTTTGGGCCATCGCCAGGATCTTGCCGCTGCCGGGCTGAACGGTTACCAGCGAAGCAGCCCACCGGTCCGGATTTGCCCCTGCGGTCCCGTCCACCTGGGCCTGCGCGGCCGCCTGGAGCCTGCTGTCCAAGGTGGTGGTGATCGTGAGGCCGCCCCGGTACAGCCTCCGCTCACGTTCAGGCTCCGTTGGGCCGTAGGCCGGGTTGTTCAGGATCAGGTGCGAGATGTAGTCGCAGAAGTACGGCGCAATGGCGGCATTGGCACAGCCTTGCTGCTGCGGCGTGATCTTCAATTCGATGGGAGCGGCCACGGCCTCATCGTGTTGGGCCTGCGTGATCTTCTTCAGGCGCAGCATCTCGGAGAGGACCTGGTTGCGGCGCACGATCGACTTGTCCGGATTGGTGGCGGGGTTGTAGAGGGTAGGGCTGTTGACCAGCCCGGCCAGAAGGGCTGCCTGGGGAAGGGTGAGGTCTTTCGCGCTGGTGCTGAAGAAGTAGCGTGCCGCGGCTTCAATCCCGTAGGCGTTGCTGCTGAAGAACACGATGTTGAGGTAACCCTCAAGGATCTGGTTTTTGGTGTACTTCTTCTCCAGGGTGACGGCGAGCTTCATCTCCCGCAGTTTGTCGCCGAGGGTCTTCTGTCCGTTCAGGACCACCTCGTCCGGCCTGTCCTGTGAAAGTTGTGCCTCGTTCAGGACATTGGTGACGTACTGCTGGGTGATGGTCGATGCGCCCTGCTCGCCGCCCTTGGTCAGGTTGGACACCAGTGCCCGCAGGATCCCCTGCGGATCCACCCCTGCGTGATCGTAAAACCTGCTGTCCTCGATGGCGATAATGCCGTCCTTGATGAAGGGCGACATCTGGTCCAGCGGCACGCGCACACGGTTTTCCGCGTAAAACGTTGCGATTGGCTGCCCGTCGGAGGTCAGGACTTTCGTAGCCTGCGACGGCGGTTGCACGGTCAACTCCTCCGGCAGGCGTTCGAAGTAGCCAATGGAGGAACTGACACCCATTCCCGCGGCTGCCACCGCCGGGACCACCAGGCTGGCCACCAACACTCCGCACATGACACTTGCTGCAAGGAACCCCAGGATCCGTCCCAGGGCAACGCCAAAGCCGCGCCTGCGCTTCCGCCTCTTCACCATTCCTCAGCCCTCGTCCTCGAAGGTGGGAACAGAATACGCTTCCGCCAGGGGGCGAAACAGGGGCGAAAGGTCATGTTTTGGTCACGCTAAACCGTTGACCAGCGATAGTTACCGACATATCGTTAACTATCGCTGATGAAGCAGCGAAGACCTCAACAATGAAAGGACCATGCCACCATGAAAGGCATATTCGACGACAGGAATTCCGGCCCGGAGTTTGGCCGGGAGTTTGACAAGGGGCGCTTCGAACGGGGGAGGGGCCACAGGGGACCGCACGGGCACCGGGGTCCAGGCTTCGGCCCGGGCTTCGGACCTGGATTTGGGCCCGGATTTGGACCCGGTCTTGGCCCGGGATTCGGGCCCGGTTTTGGTCCGGGTTTCGGACGGGGAGGCCGGCGCGCCAGCCGCGGCGATGTCCGCGCCGCCATCCTCTCGCTCCTGGCGGAGGCCCCCTCCAATGGTTACGGACTGATCAAGACCATCGCCGCAAAGACCGGCGGAATGTGGCGGCCAAGCCCGGGCTCCATTTACCCCACGCTGCAGCAGTTGGTGGACGAGGGCCTGATCGAGGCGCTGAGCGAAGGGCGCGGCACCGAGTTCGCCCTTACCGACGCGGGCAGGGCCTACGTGGCGGAGCACGCCGAGGAGATGGAGAACGCCTGGAACGCCGAACCGGACAGCGCGGACAGGGACTTCCACCAAAGCATCGGCAAGCTCCTGGGCGCCATCCACCAGTTCCGCACTGGTGTGAGGCAGGAGCAGCGTGCTGCTGCCGTGGAGAAGATGGACGAAACCCGCCGCGCGCTTTACAAGATCCTTGCGGACTAGGACCTACGCGAAGGAATCTTCCTTGGCATGCCGTTCCGCGGGAGCCGCAGCGGTGGGGATGTGCGCCTGTGCCTGGCGCAGGGGATTAAAGCCTGCTCCGATCTCGCCGAACGCGTAGGCGGTCTCGGCGTGCTCGTACAGGTCCACGCCGGCGGTCTCCGCCTCATGGCTGACGCGGAACCCCACAGTGTTGTTGATGACCCGGGCAATGACCGCCGTGCCAATGCCTGACAAGAGCAGGGTGATGACGACGGCGGCAGTCTGGGCGATGAGCTGCTGGACACCGCCGCCGTAGAAGAGGCCGCCGCCCTGGCCGTCCACAGGCAGGGCGATGAAGCCCAGCGACAGGGTGCCGATAAGGCCGGCACCGAGGTGCACGCCCACCACGTCCAGCGAGTCGTCAAGGCCGAAGCGGTACTTGAGGTCCACGAAAACGCAGCACGCCGCTCCGGCCACCAGGCCCAGTCCGATTGCTGCAACCGGGCTGATGTTGGCGCAGGAAGGCGTGATGGCCACCAAACCTGCCACAACACCTGAGGCGGCACCCAGGGAGGTGGGGTGCCCGTGGCGGACCTTCTCGGTGATCAGCCAGGTGAGCATGGCTGCGGCAGGGGCCACCAGGGTGTTGATCCAGATGAGGCCGGCCTGTTCAACGCTTGTTGCGGCGCCGCCATTGAAGCCAAACCAGCCGAACCACAGGATGGCCGCGCCCAGCATGATGAACGGCAGGTTGTGGGGGCGGTGGTTGGGATCCTTTGCGAAGCCATGGCGCTGGCCCACGATGACCGCCAGCACCAGCGCGGCAGTTCCTGAACTGATTTCCACTACAGCGCCGCCGGCGAAGTCGATCACCTGGCCAAAGATTGCGGTGACGGCTCCGCCGGCACTCATCAGGCCGCCACCCCACACCATGTAGGCGAGGGGGCAGTAGATCAGCGTGATCCATACGGGCACGAACAAGGCCCAGGCGCTGAACTTGGCGCGGTCTGCGATGGCGCCGCTGATGAGGGCCACGGTGATGATGGCGAACGTTGCGCTGTAACCGGCCTTGAGGAGGTCCGGCGAACCCATCAGGTTCTGCAGGCCGAAGCTGGTGAAGGGATTTCCGAAGAGCCCCAGGAAGCCGTCGCCGGTGGTCATCGAGTAGCCCCAGAGAACCCAGACCACACCGACGATTCCTGCTGAGATGAAGCTCATCATGATCATGTTCAGTGCAGCCTTGGCACGGGTCATGCCGCCGTAGAAGAGGCCAAGCCCGGGGGTCATCAGCAGTACCATGGCGGCCGAAATCATCAGCCAGACGTGTTGGGCAGTGATTTCCACCGGTGGGTCCCTTCGCAACGTGATCTTGGCCCAGGGTCCCTTTTGGCCCCGGGGCATTTCCCCCGGGATCCATTTTTGGCGCCGCGTGTTTCAGCCAGTGCCGCTTAAAGTTGCGGCCACGTTACACAAATTGCTCCGGCGTGAAGTTCACGTGTCCGGTATGTTTCGGGCATGTAAACGGCTCCTCAGGCCGCAGGCGCCCGCGGCAGCAATTTCCGCGGAGGTTCCCTCCACGACAGGCCACGCGGGCCGCCCAAGGTGAGAAACGGCGTCGTACCCTGTTTTGCCTTCTGTTTCAGATCGGTGAACGGCGCCTCACGGGATTAGAACCTGCGGGCGTTGGCCAGCACCGGCAGCTTGGCCCGGACGTCATCCACGGTTGCGGGATCAATATCGACGACGGCGAGTTCGGGCTTGCCGCCGAGTGCCACCAAAGGTTTGCCCAAGGGGGTGACAACAGCGCTGTGGCCCACTCCGGTGGGAGCCGTACCCGCCGGACCGGCGCCAATGGTTTCGGGATCGCCCTGGCCGCAGGCAACCACAAACGTGGTGCTGTCCAGCGCCCGGGCGCGCACCAGCAGGTCCCACTGCTCTGCCTTGCCCTCCCCGGCGCCCCAGGAAGCACAGACGATGTTCACCTGCGCACCAGCATTCGCGTTGGCGGTGAACAGGCCCGGAAAGCGCACGTCGTAGCAGGTGGCCAGGCCGAGCACCGTCCCGTCCAGCTCAAAAGTCACCGGCGCTTCCCCTGCATCAACCGTCTTGGACTCTGTAAATCCAAACGCGTCGAAAAGGTGGACCTTGTCATAGGAAGCCTCCACCCCGGGACCGGTGACCAGCAGCGTATTGCGGACGCGGCCGTCCTTCCCGGGAGTGAACATGCCGGCCACGATCGTGATGTCCAGGTCCTTGGATATCCTGCGCACCTCGCTGGCCCATGGGCCGTCAAGCGGCTCGGCAATGTCCTTCAGGGAGTGGCCGAAGGCGCGCATCGTCGCCTCGGGAAAGACCACTAACTGCGCGCCAGCGTTCTTCGCCTGGGCGGCGTAGTCCCATACCAGTTCAAGGTTGGCGGCGGTATCGGCGCCGCTGATGATCTGCGCTACTGCGATCCGCATTACTGCCGGTAGCCCTCAACCTCGCTGATGGGGCGGGCCTCGGCGTCGTTTGGGTTTTCGCCCGACTCCTTCTTGGCCCGGCGCTGGCGCAGGAGGTCCCAGCACTGGTCCAGGCTTTCCTCCACGTACTTCAGGCGGGCCTGGTCCGGTGCCTGCCCATCCCCGGAACCCTCGCGCAGCGAGTGCTCCTCCTCCACCAGGGCCTGAATGTGCGTCAAAATATCCTGATCGTTCATGGCTTCCCCTTTACTCCGGTCCGGTCTCCTTCAGCGTACGGATCAGGTGCTGAAGCCACCAGTCCCCGCGCTGTACCATCAACTTCATGCCCACTGCGCTCGATATGGCAGGTCCCATCCTGGAAGTGCTCACCTGGTTGTGCCTGCCCGCCGGATTGGGGCTGCTGTTCTACACCGGATTCCTCCGCCGCTTCGTGCATCCGTGGGAGGTGGCCGAGGCCGTGGTGTATTCCGATTCCACCGGGGTGGGGTTCCGCTGGTTCGACCGGAAGCACCAGGTGCACAACGCCCCCATGTCCCCCTACGACATCAGGGACATGGCAGTGGGGGACACCCTGTCCATCTACTACCACCCCAAGCGCCCAACGCAGTGGCAAACCACCACTCCGGAGGAAGCCGGCAGGACGGCCTCGGTCCTGGGCCGCTGCCTGACGGCGATCGGCTCAGTGGCGCTGCTGGCCGGCTTCGTCCTGCCGATGTTCTAGCTGACTGATGTTCTAGCTGACCAGGATCACCACAATGCCCAGGCCGCCGAGGACGACTCCGGCGAAAGCGGTCCAGAGCACGGCAGTCAGGTCGGCCTCGATACTTTCGCCCGCCAGGCCATGCGACCTCGCCTGGTACCGGCGGCGCTGCGTGAGGTAAATGGCAAGGGCGGCGCTCCCGGAAATCACCGGCAGCACCAGGATGGGCGGCCCGTACGTGGGAAGCCAGCGCAGGAAGAAGGCGCTCGCCGTCACCAGCGCCAGCATGGTCCGGCCCCAGGCGAGGGCGGTCCGTTCGGGCTGCAGGCCGGGATCGCCATGGTGGCCGGGGGCGCGGGATGCCACAGGCTCAGCGCCAGAGGATAAAGACCAGTACGACGGCGGCAGCCAGCGCGCCTGCCCCGGCCAGCAGGGGCACGAAGAGCGGCAGGGGCAGCGGGGCCTTGGTGCGCATGCTCCGTTCCACCCGAAGCCACCGCACGGCGGCACCGCCACTGAGCATCATGCCCAGCAGGAGCAGGAGGACGGCCAGGCCTTTCCGGACAGGCTCGATGAAGAGGCCGGACGTGAACGCCTCGACGGCAATGCCACCGGCCAGCAGCGCGAGCGACGTACGGATCCACGCCAGGAAGGTGCGCTCGTTGGCAAGCGTGAAGCGGGGGTCGGGTTCCTCGCCGCCGGGCAGCAGCCGTTCGGCGATTCTTCCGCGCGGGGGCGGGCCTGCCGGTCCGGGCTGCTGCTCGCTGTTGGTCACCGGGCCAGTTTAGCCGTGGCCTATCCGCCGCTCCGCGGGGCAAACATGATCACGGCAACCCCCAGCAGGCAGACCAGGGATCCCGCGATGTCCCACCGGTCGGGGCGGAAGCCGTCAAAGGCCATGCCCCATGCCAGGGAACCCGCCACAAACACTCCGCCATAGGCTGCCAGGATCCGGCCGAAGTGCGCGTCCGGCTGCAGGGTGGCCACGAAGCCGTAGGCCCCGAGCGCAATCACGCCGAGGCCGGCCCACCACCAGTCCTTGCCTTCCCGGACGGCTTGCCACACCAGCCAGGCGCCGCCGATTTCCGCTGCAGCCGCCAGCACGAACAGCACAATGGTCTTGAAAATACTGACGGTTTCTTCCGGAATACCACGCAGCCATCATGCCAGCCGGGAATGCCGCCGCAGGCCGCGCAGTTGGGGAAGGTATGGAGCGCATAGGATTCCTTTCATTCGGCCACTGGGGCCCCGGCCAGGGTTCCCGAACCAGGACAGCGGCCGACGCCCTGCTCCAGGGAATCGAACTGGCGGTTGCCGCTGAAGAACTCGGCGTGGACGGCGCATTCTTCCGCGTCCATCACTTCGCCAGGCAGCAGGCATCGCCTTTTCCCCTCCTGTCGGCCATCGCCGCCCGCACCAGCCGCATCGAAATAGGCACCGGGGTCATCGACATGCGCTACGAAAATCCCCTGTACATGGCGGAGGAAGCCGCAGCGGCAGACCTGATCAGCGG
Source organism: Arthrobacter sp. Soil764 (assembly GCF_001428075.1). Lineage (GTDB taxonomy): Bacteria > Actinomycetota > Actinomycetes > Actinomycetales > Micrococcaceae > Arthrobacter. The sequence goes on from NZ_LMSI01000002.1 coordinate 118,324, forward strand.
CGGCAGGCTGCAGTTGGGCATCAGCCGTGGTTCACCCGAACCCGCCCGGGAGGGTGCGTCAGCCTTCGGCTACCGGCCGCAGCCGGGGGAGACCGATGCGGACATGGCCCGGCGCCACACCGCCGTGTTCCGCAAGGCCATCACGGGGGCCGGCATGGCGGAGGCCGACCCCCGGTATGCCGGCGGTGCCACCGGCCTCTTGCCCATCCAGCCGCAGTCCCCGGGCCTGTCCGAACGGATCTGGTGGGGCGCCGGCAGCAGGAAGACCGCCATGTGGGCGGCGGAACTGGGCATGAACCTGATGAGTTCCACGCTGCTCACCGAGGACACCGGCGTTCCCTTCCATGAACTCCAGGCCGAACAGATCCAGCTGTTCAGGGACGCGTGGGCGGCGGCAGGCCACGCCCAAACCCCCCGCGTTTCGGTCAGCCGCAGCGTCCTTCCCATCGTGGACGAGGAGGACAACTACTACTTCGCCGGCAGCGCGCTCCGGGACGGCCGCGACCAGGTGGGCGTCATCGACGGGCTGACCGCCAGGTTCGGGAAGAGCTACGTGGGCGCGCCGGACGTCCTGGCGGAGCAGCTGGCCACCGATTCAGCCGTGCAGGCGGCGGACACCTTGCTGCTGACTGTTCCCAACCAGCTGGGCGTGGAGTTCAACGCCAAGTTGCTGGGCAGCATCGTGGAGCACGTCGCCCCCGCCCTGGGCTGGAGCCGCCGATAGGGGTGTGGGAACCAATTGTGAGACCGAACCGTTACTCTTAGAGTGCGGCGTGGGGGCTTCGCGCCTACAACTAGTGTGTGACTGCGGAACGGTCATATGACGGAGAGAGAGATATATGGCTCACACCGCCCTAGGCTTTAACGCATGATCCGGCTACGTCAGCTGGCCCAGGCGGCCTCAGTGCTTACTACCCCTTTGGCGCCCGAAGACATTCTGGCGCTGTTCAACCCCGTCTACTCAGCCAGGCAATTGCGCGGCGTGGTGACCCGGGTGGTCCAGGAGACCGCCCAGTCGGCCACCATCTTCTTCCGCCCAGGCCGCGGCTGGAAGGCGCACCTGGCAGGACAGTGGGCGCGCATCGGCGTCGAACTCGACGGCGTCCGCCACTGGCGCTCCTACTCCCTCAGCGCCCCGGCCGGAAAAGACCCTGCCATCACCGTCACCGACGTCGGCGCGGTCTCCGGCACCCTGGTGCGCACCACCAAACCCGGCGACGTCCTGTTCCTGGCTCCGCCCCAGGGCGACTTCGTGCTCCCGGAGCACCCCCGCCCCCTCCTGATGGTCACCGCGGGCAGCGGCATCACTCCGGTGATGTCCATGATCCGTACGCTCGTGCCGCGGCGCCCGGACGCCGACGTCGTACTGGTCCACTCCGCACGCACCCCAGGTGACAGCCTGTTCCGTGAAGAGCTGGCCGAACTTGCCGACCAGTTCCCCAACTTCCGGCTGGCGCACTGGTACACCGGCGAACAGGGGCGCATGGACTTCTCCAGCACCAAGGAGCTGGACGAGATCTGCCCCGACTGGAAGGACCGGGCCGCCTACGCCTGCGGCCCCGACAGTTTCCTGGACGACGCCGAAGCCCTCTGGAAGCGTGCCGCGCTGACCACCCGGGCGCCCGGGACCGACGTCGCCGTTGCCGGCGAGGCCGGCAACCTCATGATCGAACGCTTCAACACCACCTTCAATGCCGGTGTAGGGCACGACGGCGGCCTGGTCACCTTTGAAGCGTCCGACCGGGAAGTGGAAGCCGACGGCGACACCCCCATCCTGGATATCGGCGAGGACGCCGGGGTGCTGATGCCCAGCGGCTGCCGCATGGGCATCTGCCACAGCTGCCTCACACCGCTCCTGGCCGGGCAGGTCCGTGACCTGCGGACCGGGGAAATCCATGGCGAACCAGGCCAACTGATCCAAACGTGTGTCTCGGCAGCCGCCGGGCCCGTCAACCTCGAACTCTGAGGAGCAGTACGTATGTCTGTCATCTCACCCACCAAGACCACTGCCGCCGGAGGAGCCAGCGCCGGAACCTCACGGACGCGGCCCGGCAAGCTCGCCGAATCCGGCAGCCCCGCCGTCCGGCCGCCTGCCGCCGCGCACCTCACTGACGAACAGGTTGCCGAGCTGGGCCGCGAACTCGACGCCATCCGGGACGAGATCCTGGGCAAGCGCGGGGCCGAGGATGCCGCCTACATCCGCCGGATGATCAAGATCCAGCGCGGCCTGGAAATCTCCGGCCGCGCCGCCCTCCTGGTCAGCAAGAACAAAGCCGCCTGGGTCACGGGCACCACCCTGCTCAGCCTGGCCAAGATCCTGGAAAACATGGAACTCGGCCACAACATCCTGCACGGCCAGTGGGACTGGATGCGGGACCCGGACATCCACTCCACCACCTGGGAATGGGACTTCGTCACCCCCTCACGGTCCTGGCAGCACACCCACAACGACCTGCACCACCGCTGGACCAACGTAGTGGGCAAGGACAACGACGTCGGATACAACCTCCTCCGGATGGACGAGAACCAGCCGTGGAAGCCCATCAACCTGGCCAACCCGCTGTTCAACGCCATCCTGGCACCGGTCTTCGAGTGGGGCATCGCCATCTACGACCTCGAGCTGACCGAGTACAAGGAAGGCACCAAGTCCAAGGAGGCCCTGCTCAAGGACCTCAAGGCGCTGGGCAAGAAGGTTGTCACGCAGTTCACCAAGGACTACGCGGCCACCCCCGCCGTCGCAATGCTGACCGGATCCGCCAAGCAGGCCCTGTTCGGCACCATCACTGCCAACGCCGTCCGGAACGTGTGGGCCCACGCGGTCATCTTCTGCGGCCACTTCCCGGAAGGAACCGACACCTTCACCGAAGAGATGGTTGACGGGGAAACCCGCGGGGACTGGTACGTGCGGCAGATGATCGGCTCGGCCAACATCTCGGGGTCCAAGTTCATGCACCTCATGACCGGCAACCTCTCGCACCAGATCGAGCACCACCTCTTCCCGGACCTGCCCTCCAACCGGTACGCCGAGGTGGCGCCCAGGGTCCGCGAAATCTGCCAGCGCTACGGCCTGAAGTACACCACCGGCCCGCTGCTGAAGCAGGTGGGGTCGTCCTGGGCCAAGGTCTTCAAGCTGGCACTGCCCGGCAAGGCTGCCCGGGCCTAGCCAAAATCGCCGGGACAAAAATGCTCCTCCGGTACCGGGAACCACCCGGGACCGGAGGTGCATTTTTGCCGCATAATTGATCCCACAGCCGCCGCGGCCATGGAGGAATCATGCGGATTCTCGGAGCACTTATCGTCATCTGGCTGATCATCGGCGGCGTGGCCGCCTGGCAGCGCGGTTACTTCGGCTCGGCTCCGGGAAATTGCGCCGAGGCCAGCACCATAGCGTTGACCATCGCAGCCGGACCATTGAACTACATGGGCGCCAACCCCCGGATATCCTGCGAACTGCCGCAGCCTTCCCCGTAGTCCGCGGCATGGCGGACCACCCTAGAGTAGGAACTGCACGGCCAGGCACTGCCCGGCTCCGACAGATTCCACAGCCTCGAAAGGACCGCCTCCATGGCTTTCATCACCGTAGGTACCGAGAACAGCACTGACATCGAGCTCTACTACGAGGACCACGGGTCGGGCCAGCCTGTCGTGCTGATCCACGGCTACCCGCTGGACGGCGCCTCCTGGGAGCGGCAGACCACCGCGCTGCTGGATGCCGGTTACCGCGTGATCACCTACGACCGCCGCGGCTTCGGGAAATCGAGCAAGACCACCGAAGGGTACGACTACGACACCTTCGCGGCGGACCTGAACACCCTGCTGACCACCCTGGACCTGAATGATGTGGTGCTGGTGGGTTTCTCCATGGGCACCGGTGAGGTGGCACGGTACCTGGGCAATTACGGATCGGCCCGCGTTGCAAAGGCCGCGTTCCTCGGATCCCTGGAGCCGTTCCTGCTTAAGACGGATGATAACCCCGACGGCGTGCCGCAGGATGTGTTCGACGGCCTCAAGGAGGCGGTCACGGCGGACCCGTACGCGTTCCTGGCCGACTTCTTCAAGAACTTCTACAACTCCGACGCCTTCCTGGGGACCCCGCGCCTCAGCCAGGAAGCCGTCAACGCCAGCTGGAACGTGGCCGCCGGAGCGGGGGCGACCGCCTTGGTTGCGGCACAGGCCACGTGGGTCACGGACTTCCGCGGCGACATCCCCAAGATCGACGTTCCGGCACTGATTCTGCACGGCACCGCGGACAACATCCTGCCCATCGACTCCACGGGCCGGCTGTTCACCAAGGCCCTGCCGAGCGCTGAGTATGTGGAGATCGAGGGTGCCCCGCACGGCCTGCTGTGGACCCACGCGGCAGAGGTCAACCAAGCCCTGCTCGGTTTCCTTTCGAAGTAGGGATCGGGAAACGGGGATGGCGACGGCGGGATCCCGCCGTCGCCATCCCCGTATGCCCCGTCAGCAGCAGGATTTGCCCGTGATGTGCGGCTCCTGTGAAACCGGCGGCGTCGGCGCGGCGAGTTGTCCGGCGAGCTCCCTGAGCTCCCACGGCCGGAAAGGCTTGGTGAGGTAGCCGGCGGCCCCCGAGGCCATGCCCGCCAGCACGTCGTCGCCCTCCGAACGGGCCGTCAGGAACAGCAGGGGCGCGCTGTTGACCTCCCGGATGGCGCGGGCCACTACATGCCCGTCCATGTCCGGCAGGCCAAGGTCCAGGGTCACCAGGACAATGGCGGGGTCGGCGGCGGCGGCGATGGCCTCAGCCCCTGTGCCCACGGTCCTGACCTCAAAGCCCGCTTGTGTGAGGACCACTTCAATCAGTCCGCAGATATCGTCGTCATCTTCCACGACAAGGCAAACACGCTGCTGTTCCATCAAGCCCCCCGGCGAAAAGTTGGCATCAGTCTACCGGCGGAAACGCTTGCCGCGGACCGCCGCGTCCGATATGGAACTAGCCGTCATAATGCGTCCGTGCCGGTCCTTGTCCCAAGGCGTTGACCACGGCGGCTGCCACGTCATGCAGCTTGGTGTTCCGGGTGCTGGAAGCGGTCTTCAGGATGTCGAAGGCGTCCTGCTGGCTGCACCGGTTCTGGGCCATGATGATGCCAACAGCCATGTCGATGACTGTGCGGGACTCAAGGGTGGCCCGAAGGTTCGCGGCCGTTTCGCTGTAATGGGCAAACCGCACCGCCAGGCGGAGGGCCAGCGAGGTCTGGCTGACGAAATCCTCGGCGAACTTCAGCACCCGGCCTTCAAACCGGTGCGCGCGGCGGGAGTACAACAGCAGGGACGCCTTGGTTTCCCCTTCAAGGCGGAAAGGAACGGCTGCCACGGAGCGGACCCCTTGGGCAACGGCGGCCCGGGAGTAGTCTGGCCAGCGGTCATCGGCGGTGAGGTCCGGGGCGTGGACAATCTCCTGGGCGGTGGAAGCCGTCAGGCCCGGGGTATCGCTGAAGCTGTGTTCAAGCCCTCCGATCGACTTTGCCTCCTGGCTGCTGCTGGCCACAGTGGCGGCTTTGCGTTGCCGGAGAAGGGCGATGGCGCACAGCATTTCGTCGCCGGGTTCGGAGAGATTGCGTGCGGAGACTTGTGCCAGTTCATTAAGGAAGTCCTCAACGTCGGAGCTGTTGAGGACTAGTTCATGCAGGTGCTTTGTAATCGATGTATCAGTTTTTGCTGTTGACTCGCTGGCCACGGTTTTCTGGTGCCATTCGTTCAGGTCAAAACGAGCCGGCAACACGCGAACCCCCAACTGGGTGGGGAGCCGGTGATGGTCGCTGGATCGACGAACTTTCCAACGGCCTGCTGCTAAACCGATAACCAGAAGTATATACATTCCCCGGCCGCCCACACTGTCAGATTCGCTGCCTCCAAATGCGCTCAGGCTGGCGCAGGGCCAGGCATGACCGGCACAATGAAGCAGGCGCCGGTGCTGCTGCGGGCTGGCCCTGGGACCAATGGCTGCCCGGCAGCGGAGGGACGGGAACATGACCAGGCTGCTCATTATTGGCCCGCCCGGGTCCGGCAAGGGAACGCAGGCCGAACACCTGGCGCGGCATTTCCGGGTTCCGGCCGTTTCCACGGGGGACATTTTCCGCAGCAACGTCACCCAACAGACCGAGCTGGGAAACCAGGCCGCCACGTACCTGGACGACGGCCATTTCGTCCCGGACCATCTCACCAACGCGCTGGTCAGGGACCGACTCCTGGAGGGCGACGCGGTGCAAGGGTTCCTGCTGGACGGCTATCCGCGGACAGCGCACCAGGCAACGGAACTCGACCGCATGCTTGCGGCCCAGGGGCATGTGCTGGATGCCGTGATCGAACTGCAGGCACCCGACGCGGAACTGGAGCAGCGCATGCAACGCCGGGCCCTGGAGCAGGGGCGCACGGATGACACCATTGACGTCTTCAGGCGCAGGCTGGACCTCTACCACCGGCAGACGCATGAAGTAGTCTCGGTGTACGCGGGCCGGGGCATTCTTGTGTCCGTCAACGGCAGCGGGGACCCGGGCGGGATTACTGCACTGGCGATCGCCGCCGTCGAAAAGTTCCTTGCAGCCCCACGGCCCCCGTCCTGACCGGAACACGCACGGTGAAGCACTCGAGCAGAAGGAAACACTGATGAGAATTGCCGTTACAGGCGGAAGCGGAAAACTCGGGCGGCACGTGGTGCGCCGGCTGGCCGACGACGGCCACCAGGTCCTCAACCTGGACCGCGCGGGCGCCCGCAGCCCCGGACTGCTGGTGGTGGACCTGCGCAACTACGGCCAGGTAGTGGACGCGTTGCTGGGCGTTGATGACCGGCACAACGGGTTCGACGCTGTGGTGCACCTTGGTGCCATTCCCGCCCCGGGCATCCTTCCGGACGCAGCCACCTTCGAGAACAACATGCTCTCCACCTACAACGTCTTCCAGGCCGCACGGCGCGCCGGCATCAAGAAGGTGGTGTACGCCTCCAGCGAGACCGTGCTGGGGCTGCCGTTCGACATCGACCCGCCCTACATCCCGGTGGATGAGGAATACCCGCCGCGGCCGGAAAGCACCTACTCGCTGGTGAAGCGCCTCGAGGAGCAGATGGCCGTGGAAATGACGCGGTGGGATCCGGAGCTGAGCATCACGGGCCTGCGGTTCTCCAACGTCATGGATGAGGCGGACTACGCCAGATTCCCCTCCTTCGACGCCGACGCCACCCTGCGGAAATGGAACCTGTGGGGCTACATCGACGGCCGGGACGGCGCGCAGGCAGTAGTGCGGGCTCTTGAGAACGCCAAGCCGGGGTTTGAAGCCTTCATCATCGCCAACGCGGACACAGTCATGAGCCGGTCAAGCGCCAGCCTGGCCGCCGAGGTCTTCCCCGACGTCAAGGTGACCAAGGAACTGGGTGAGCACGAAACAATGCTCTCCATCGACAAGGCGCGGCGCATGCTCGGTTTCGAGCCAGAGCACACTTGGCGGAACCACGTGGGGGCCGCCTCCAGCGCCCGGGAAAACCGGGAATAGATACCGGTCCGCAGGAACCGCCAAGGGTTGGCGAAGGATCATCCAAGGAGCCGGAAGCCGTGTGCTTCCGGCTCCTATCCTTTTGGTACAGCCACCCCTTTACCGCCACCTGAAGGACCCCAAAAATTCGTACCCGTTCCCTCGCGCTGCCTGCCCTCACGGCGCTGCTCTCCGCCGTCGCCCTATCCACGGCGTCCCTGCCGACCGTTGCTGCCCCCGCCCCTGTTGCCGGTGCCAGCCGTTACATCGTCCAGTACGCCGCCACCGCTGACGTCGCAGCAGAGGTTGCCGGACTGCGCGGCCAGGGACTCGCCGTCGGCCGTACCTTCGAACATGCCCTCCGCGGCGCCGTCATCACCGCCAATCCCGCCCAGGCGGCGGCCCTGGCCAAATCCGGAAAGGTCTTGTCCGTGGAGGCCGACGCCCCCGTCAAACTTTCCGGGACCGAACAGCCCGCCCCCTGGGGACTGGACCGCACGGACCAACGGGCCCTTCCGCTCTCCGGTTCCTACTCCTGGACCGCGGCCGGCGCCGGTGTGACGGTTTACGTGGTGGACACCGGCATCCTGGCATCGCATACGGACTTCGGGGGCCGGGTGGCAGCAGGCTGGACCGCCGTGGCGGACGGCAACGGAACCACCGACTGCAACGGCCACGGCACCCACGTGGCCGGAACCGTGGCCGGCACCACGTACGGCGTGGCCAAGAGCGCCACCCTGGTGCCGGTCAGGGTGCTCGATTGCGCCGGGTCCGGCTACAACTCGGACGTGGTGGCAGGCCTCGACTGGATCACCGCGAACCACGTTGCCGGCACGCCCGCCGTGGCCAACCTCAGCCTGGGCGGGGCAGCCAGCAGCACGGTGGACGCCGCCATCCAGGCAGTCCTCAACGACGGCGTCACCACCGTGGTTGCCGCCGGAAACTCCGCCGTGGACGCCTGCACCGCTTCACCCGCCCGCGTCCCGGGGGCCATCACCGTGGCAGCCAGCGACTCCGCCGACAAGCAGGCATCCTTCTCCAACTTCGGGTCCTGCGTGGACCTCTATGCTCCCGGCGTAGGCATCACCTCCGCCTACTACACCTCCACCACCGCCACGGCGTCCATGTCCGGGACCTCCATGGCCGCGCCGCACACCGCCGGAGCCGCCGCCGTCGTGCTGTCGCAGAACCCCGCCCTGGCGCCGGCTGACGTGGCTGCAGCCCTGGTGTCCAATGCCACTCCCGGGGTGATCGCCGGTGCCTCCACCGGGACCCCGAACCGCCTGCTGTACGCCGGTGCAGCGGCGCCTGCCCCTGCTCCTGCTCCTGCTCCTGCGCCCACTGTCACCTCCGTTTCGCCGGCACCCAAGGCCGCGGCAGTCGCCTCCGGTGCGAACGTAGCAGCCACCTTCAGCACTGCCGTGCAGGGCGTGTCCACCGGGACCTTCGTGCTCAGGAATGCAGCCGGCAGCAGCATCGCGGCCACTGTCACCTACAACGCCACCACCATGACCGCAACCCTTGACCCGGCAGCAAACCTTGCCCCGGACGCAAGCTACACGGCCACCCTGACCGGCGGAACCTCGGCCATCCGTGATGCCGCAGGCACCCCGCTGGCCTCCGCCAGCTGGACGTTCACCACCGGCCCGGCGCCCACCGTCACCGGCTACTCGCCGGGCAGCAACGCCCTCCTGGTCCGCAGGAGCAGCAACATCAGCGCCACGTTCAGCGAGGCAGTCCAGGGCGTGGGCACCACCACGTTCACCCTGAAGAACTCCGCAACCGGCGCCGTGGTGGCGGCAGCGGCCTACCGCAACGGCACCACCAACCAGTGGATCCTGGACCCCCAGGAGCCTCTGGCCGCCAAGACCCGGTACACCGTGACCCTTGCCGGCGGGACTGCCGGCATCCGGGACCTTGCCGGAAACCCGCTGGCAGGCCGGAGCTGGCAGTTCACCACCGGCTCGTTTTGACCGCGTGCTGGAGTGAACGGCCCAACCCCGGGATAATCTTCACCCTAGGCATTCATCACGGCACGCATCTTCCGCGGCGTAGGGACGGGCAGCACATTGGCACAGAAATCAGCAGGTTCGGCAGTCTCTGAACGAAGGGCGGGCAGGTGGCATGCCTTCCACGAGAAGTTCGTGGTGGAGGAACGCTACCTGGACCCTGCAGACCGGCGCGGTCTTTACCGGGCGTCCATCATCCTGGCCGTCGTGGGGGTGGCACTCTTCATCGCCACGCTGATCAGCGTGGTGCAGGCCGACGGCCTTTCCGCTGCGGACGTTCCCGTGCATGACTGGCTGCTCACGACGCGGTCCGGCGCCGTTACTGCCATCATGATCTTCCTGGCGGTGTTCTTCGGCCCCATCGCACTGCCCATCATCGTGCTGGTGGTGATCCTTGTCTGGGGATTCGCGGCGAAGCACGCCTGGCGCCCCATCCTGCTCGCGTCCGCCATGCTGACCGGCGTGATCATTTCGCAGATCATCCTCCACATCGTCCAGCGCTCGCGGCCGCCCGTGGACCAGATGCTGTTCGGTGCGGACCAGACGTTCTCGTTCCCGTCCGGGCACGTCCTGGGAGCCTGCGACTTCCTGCTGGTGGGGACCTACCTCATCTTTTCCCGGCGCCGGAACCGGCGGGCAGCAGTGTTTGGATTCATCGGGGCCGGAATCGGAATCATCCTCGCTGTGGTCAGCCGGCTGTACCTCGGCTATCACTGGACCACTGATGCGCTTGCGTCGTTCTCGCTGTCGCTGCTGATCCTCGGCGGCGTCATCGCGCTGGACACCTGGCGGACCGCCAGAATCCCGGGGGAGACCATCACCGGAGAGCTGTCAAGGGCCGAGTCGCCGCACGAATAAAGTCCAGCAGGGACACTGCTTTCACTGGGGCCGCGACCTGGCCCGCCGGAGCGCCCGGTGCAGTTTGACGTTGGCCGCCTCCAGCTCCAGGACCTTGGCAACGCCTGCCAGGTTCAACCCCTCCTGCAGGAGCTCGCCGATCCGCAGCAGCACGGCTATGTCGTCGTCACTGTACTGCCGCGTGCCGCCCGCTGTCCGCGACGGCGTCAGCAGCCCCCTGGTTTCGTAAAGCCTGATGTTCTGCTGCCCGGTTCCCGTCAGCTCCGCCGCCACCGAGATGGCATACAGGGCCCGCGGACGGGGGGAACGGCCAGCCCGTCCTGCAGCAGGATCTGCCATCGTCTCTCCCCAAAAATCGCGCCGCCGGTGTCTTGCTTCAGTTTTGCACGGGTGCTATAAAAAATCTATATCCACTGCCATAGATTACGGCGGCGGTGGGTAGCCGCAGTTCCAACACCTGGAAGCTAAGGAGTGGGAAATGATGTTGATGCGCACCGACCCGTTCCGTGAGCTGGACCGGCTCACGCAGCAGGTTTTTGGCACCGCCGCCCGGCCGGCCGCCATGCCCATGGACGCCTGGCAGGAAGACGGGGAATTCGTGGTGGCGTTCGACCTTCCCGGCGTGAAGGTGGACTCCCTGGACCTGAACGTTGAACGGAACGTCCTTACCGTCAGGGCCGAGCGCCAGGACCCCACCCAGCCCAACGTGGAGCTCGTGGCCTCCGAGCGTCCCCGTGGCGTGTTCAGCCGCCAGTTGATCCTGGGTGACACCCTGGACACCGGGAAGATCAAGGCCAGCTACGACCAGGGCGTCCTGACCCTTCGGATTCCGGTTGCCGAACAGGCCAAGCCGCGCAAGATCGAGATCCAGACCCAGCAGGGCGAAAAGCACCAGATCAAGAGCTAGAACCATGCTTTCGTGCCGGCGCCCCTGTCCCGTATGCAGGGGTGCCCGGCGAAACAGGAGGCAGGGATGACTGAAGTTCCCGACTACTACACCATCCTGGGCGTAGGCAGGGATGCCGGCCGGCAGGAAATTTCCCGTGCGTACCGGGCTCTCATGCGCAGCCACCATCCGGACCTGGACGGCGGGCGGGCCTACGGGGACACGGAAACGATGGGGGATACGGCTGCGACGACGGGCAGTTCCGGGCAGGGGGACGAACTTCTCCGGATCATGCAGGCATTCAACGTGCTGCGTGACCCAGTGCGCCGCGCCGACTATGACAGGAAGCTGGCGGCAGCGGCGCCCACCATTATTCCGGTCCGGAAAGTCCGCAGCCATGGCGGACCGTCCGGACCAACCATCCGCGCCACCCCGGTGCGGTGGGAAAGCGGGCCCTGGTCCTGAGCCGGGGGCAGGGCCATTCAGCCAAGGAGGCGGAAAACTGCATGAGCGACTGGCGGCGCTATGATTCACACCTGATTCCTGCATTCTTCGAGCGCTTTGAGCAGCGGTGGGGTGAGGGAACCGCACCCTTCCTGGACCCGGAGGCGCACGAACAGCCGTTGCCGCGCGCGCAGTGGATCAACCCCGCCACGGGTGCCGCGCTGGCAGTGGTCCCGGTCTGGACCGCCGACGAGAAGCAGCAGCGCTCTTTCGGGGTGTTCTACCTCCCGCCGGCCGGCGACATCTGGGTCCTGCGGCCCGGCTATACCGCGTACCTGGAGCCGTCCGACGGCGACACTGAACACCTGGTGACGCTGCGCAATGATGCCTTCCGCAAGGCAGTGGCGCACGCCAAGGAGTTCCTTTTCGGTTCCCAGTAGGCGCCGGCCCGGCGCGGAGTCGCTGCTCGTCAGCGGACCCCTGCTGTGCCATCCTGAGACGTACCCTGACTCCCGTGACATAAAGGCTGGCCCCAATGCACATCTCCGCCAAGGACCTCGCAGCGCTCATCCCTCCGGGGTTCACGCTTGGCGTCGCAACCGCAGCATTCCAGATTGAAGGGGCGCTGGACGAGGACGGCCGGGGACCCGCGGGCTGGGACAGGTTCGCCGCCCGGCCCGGCGCGATCGTGGAAGACCACAGCCCGGTAGTGGCCACGGACCACTACCACCGGATGCCGCAGGACGTGGCACTCCTGAAGCAGCTCGGCGTCGACTCCTACCGGTTCTCCTTCTCCTGGCCCCGTATCCAGCCCGGCGGCACCGGCCCGGCCAACCGGGCGGGCCTGTCGTTCTACGATCGGCTCCTGGATGAGCTCCTGGCCAACGGAATCTCGCCCATGGCCACCATCTACCACTGGGACACTCCCCTGGAACTCGATGAGGCGGGCGGCTGGATGAACCGCGACACCGCGTACCGCCTGGGGGACTATGCCGCGCTCGTGGCGGAGGCTTTCGGTGACCGGGTGGCCCGCTGGGTGACCATTAACGAGCCGGCCACCGTCAGCGCCAATGGCTACGCATTTGGCCTGCACTCGCCCGGCAAGGAGCTGGCCCTGGGCGCCTTCCCTACCGTCCACCACCAGCTGCTGGGGCACGGGCTCGCCGTCCAGGCCCTGCGCGCCGCGAAGGTGCCGGGCGAGATCGGCATGACGAACGTTTACTCACCCATGGTGCCGAACTCGATCAACCCCCTGGACAGGATCAGTGCCGGGCTCATGGACCTGGGCCAGAACCGGCTCTACGCGGATCCTGTCCTGACGGGCAAGTACCCCGACCTGATCCGTGCGGCCAAGTTCTTCAGCTCCTTTGAGCATCCCGAAGAGGACATGGAAATCATTTCGCAGCCCCTGGACTTCTACGGGCTCAACTACTACATGCCCACCAAGGTGGCGGCGGGACCCGGCGGCGGTACCGTGCCGTCAAGCATGGCGGAGGCCATGGGCAGCGACCTCAGCGCAACGGGCAGCGGCGCAACGCCGTTCCACGTCGAAACCTGGCCGGAAGCGGACATCACGGCCTACGGCTGGCCGGTAAAGCCCGAGTACATGGCGGTGGCCTTGAAGGAGATGGCGGAGCGCTACCCCAACCTGCCGCCCGTGATCATCACCGAAGGCGGAGCGAGCTTCGAGGACATCATCGTCCGCGACAAGTCCACCAACACCCGGTTCATCCCGGACGAGCGCCGGCTGAAGTACATTTCCGACCACCTTGAAACCGCCCTGCGCGCCACTGCCCCTGGCGGCGTGGCCGAGTCCCTGGACCTGCGCGGCTACTACGTGTGGTCCTTCCTGGACAACTTCGAATGGTCCGCCGGCTACAAACAGCCGTTCGGCCTCCTCCACGTGGATTTCGCAACGCTCGAGCGCACGCCCAAGGCCTCCTATTTCTGGTTCCAGGAGCTCATCGAGGAACGCGACCTGGCTGCCGCGGCCGGCGCGGCCATCGCGCAGGCGGCGGTTCAGGATCTGCTGGACAGCGATGATCTAGTGGACAGTGAACTGCCCGACGACGGCGCGCCCCTGGGTGCCGGCGCCAAATAACGGACAGCCCAGTAATCCCGGGGCCGGTCAGCCCTTGACCAGGTCCAGCATGGCGAGCTGCTTTGCGATGCCGGCGCCATCGGGGGAGTAGATCCACGGCACCCGGGAGGTGGTGTGGTCGCCGTCCTCGGAGTGGCCGCCGGCGAATACGGACTCGCTGACGGACAGCTGGCGGATGGCGATGGCGGCGACCTTGTCCGGGTTTTCGGCGGCAAAGGCGGAATAGATGGCCTCGTCATGCTGTCCGTTGTCGCCGATCAGGAGCCAGCGCATATCCGGGAATTCCTGGGCAAGCCGCTCCAGGTTGCGGTGCTTGTGGTCCTGGCCGCTGCGGAACCAGCGGTCCTGGGTGAGTCCCCAGTCCGTCAGCAGCAGCGCGCCTTTGGGGTACATGTTGCGGGTCAGGAACCGCGCCAGGGTGGGGGCGGCGTTCCAGGGGCCGGTGGACAGGTAGATGACCGGTGCTTCCGGGTGCTCGATGGTCAGCCGGTCCAGCAGCACAGCCATTCCCGGCGTGGCCATGCGCGCGCGTTCGCTGAGCACAAACGTGTTCCACAAGGCCAGGAAGGGGCGGGGCAGGGCTGTCACCATGACGGTGTCGTCGATGTCGGAGACGATGCCGAACTCCACGCCCGGGGCGATCACCTGGATCAGTGCCTCCACCGGATCGGTTCCTGCGGCCTGCAGCACGGCGGTGTGCCAGCCGGGGGACAGCTGCACGTCCACCTCGGTGTCGATCAGTCCGCCCCGGTCCGCCGTGACGTGGGTGACCACATGGCCGATGGTGATTTCGACATCGGTAAACTGCAACGGCACCCCGGTGAATGCCCGCCAGCCGCGGACGTTCTGGTTGCCGTTCCTGGCTTCGTGCTCGGCTTTGCTTCCGGGCAGTGGCTTCTGCGTCAGCAGTACCCTGCCCAGTACCCGCACCCGGGTGGTGGAGCCATAGCCCTGGTAGGCGATGGTCTGCGGCACGAAGTTCCACCGCTTTGCGAGCTGGATCCGGACGTCGTTCACTGCGTCCGACAATCGGTGTGCCAGCCGGAAGAACTGGCTTCCGGAAAGGGCGGTGCGGCCCTTCGTGTTCCGCCCGGTTGGGCGTGCCGTGTCCTGGGCGGGGTTCTGCGGGGCCGTGTCCATGCCACCACTCTGCCACAGGGCAGCGCCAGGCATCAGCCGTTGCCGAGGATCGCGCGCAGGGTCCGGGCGTTCCGCACGGCGTTCCCGCCGCCGTCGTTGTTGAAGTACGCGTAGACGTCGATGCCAGTGGCGTCCCACTCGCGGATCCGGTCGGCCCACCAGTGGAGGTCGGCGTCGGCGTAGGATCCCCCGTACAGGTGCTCCTGGTCGGGTCCATGCAGCCGGACATACGCAAAGGGGGCGGTGGTCCGCAGGATGCAGGGCAGGTTGGCGCCGCTCATGATGCAGTAGGCCGCCTGGTGCCGCTCCAGGAGGGCAAACACCTCAGGGCAGTCCCAGCTGGGGTGCCTGAATTCCACTGCCACCCTGATCCATGGGGGAACGGCGGCGAGGAAATAGTCCAGCCGCGCATCGTCCCGCTCGAGTTGGGGCGGCAGCTGGACCAGCAGCACGGCACGTTTGTCACCGAGTTCGTGCCAGCAGCGGGCGATGCGCTCCACCCACACTTCCGGTGAATACAGCTTCCGCGCATGGGTGAGTCCCCGCGGAGCTTTGACTGACATGCTGAACCCCGGCGGCAGGCGCCTGTTCCAGCCGGCGAAGGTGGTGTCCCGGGGCCACCGGTAAAAGCTGGCGTTCAGTTCCACCGTGGTGAATTCGGCGACGTAGCGCTGGAGCCGGTCCCGGACGGGCAGTCCGGGCGGGTACAGGACGTTCTCCCAGTGGTCGTAGCTCCAGCCGGAGGTGCCGATGTGGATTGCCATCTGCCTCAGGCTACACCTGGACATCCCCTTCCCTTCGGAGCTCTCTGTGGCAGGGTAATGTCATGGCGCGAATCGAAGATTATGCGGTAGTTGGCGACCTCCAAACCGGGGCATTGGTCAGCAAGGAAGGCTCGATCGACTGGCTTTGCCTGCCGCGGTTCGATTCCCCTGCCTGCTTCAATTCCCTGCTGGACACGCCGGACTCCGGGCGCTGGCTCCTGGCGCCCGAAAGCGGGGGTGCCTGCACGCGCCGGAGCTACCGGGACGGCAGCCTGATCCTTGACACCGAATGGGAGACGCCGGACGGAACCGTGCGCGTCACCGACTTCATGCCGCCGCGCGATTCCGTCGCTGACATCGTCCGGATTGTGGAAGGTATCAGCGGCAGCGTCAAAATGCACGGCGAGCTGGTCATGAGGTTCGACTACGGCCACATTGTTCCGTGGGTGCGCAAGGACAAGCGCGGGCTGCACGCGATCGCCGGCCCCGACGCCGTCTACCTGGTCACTCCGGCACCCCTGCATGGCGAGAACATGCATACGGTCAGCGACTTCACCGTCAACGCCGGCGAGAAAGTGCCGTTCGTGCTGACCTGGGCCCCCAGCCATGTGGGACGCCCGGTGTCAGTGGACGCAGAAGAAGTGCTAAACAGCACCTTTGCGTTCTGGCGCGGATGGTCTTCGCAATGCACCGTCAAAGGGAAGTACCAGGATGCCGTGGTCCGCTCCCTGATAACGCTGAAGGCGCTGACCTATGGCCCCACCGGGGGCATCGTGGCCGCCGTCACGACCTCACTGCCGGAGCAGCCGGGCGGCCAGCGCAACTGGGACTACCGCTACTGCTGGCTGCGGGATGCCACCATGACACTGCAGGCGCTGCTGGCTGCCGGCTACACCGCGGAGGCCGCTGCCTGGCGGGACTGGCTGCTCCGGGCCGTGGCCGGTGATCCCGCGGACCTGCAGATCATGTACGGGATCCATGGCGAACGGCGGCTGCCCGAGATGGAATTGCCGTGGCTGAAAGGCTACGAGAACTCGGTGCCTGTGCGGATCGGGAATGCGGCGGCCGAGCAGTTCCAGCTGGATGTGTGGGGCGAGGTCCTTGACTGCCTGGCGCTGACGCGGAACTCCTTGCTGAAGCACACGGACGAGGCGTGGGACGTGCAGATTGCACTGATGGAACACCTTGAAACCATCTGGGACCAGCCGGATAACGGGCTGTGGGAGATGCGGGGGCCGCGCCGGCACTTCACCCACTCGAAGGTCATGGCATGGGTGGCCGCGGACCGGATGGTGAAGGGCGTGCGCGAGTCCGGCCTGCCGGGCCCCGTGGAGCGCTGGGAGATGCTGCGGGACCAGATCCGCCGGGACATCATGGCCAACGGCTTCGACGCGGAGCGCAACACATTTGTCCAGTCCTACGGCCGTCCGGAGCTGGACGCCAGCCTGCTGCTGATTCCCAGGGTGGGGTTCCTGCCGCCCGATGATCCCAAGGTGGTGGGGACCATCGAGGCGATCCAGCGTGAGTTGACCCAGGACGGCTTTGTGCTGCGGTACCGGCCGGAGCAGAGCGACGACGGCCTGCCGGGCGACGAGGGCGTCTTCCTGGCCTGCTCGTTCTGGCTGGTGGAGGCTTTGTTGGGTGCCGGCCGCCATGAGGAATCCCGCGAACTCTTTGAACGGCTGCTGGAACTGCGCAACGACGTGGGGCTGCTGAGCGAGGAATGGGCGGTGAAGGCGAAGCGCCAACTGGGCAACACTCCGCAGGCCTTCAGCCATTTCGCCCTTGTGACTAGCGCCCTGGAGCTGCATCAGGATACGGTTCGGCGCAGTGACACCCCCATTCCGTCGGAAGGGGCGGATTCGCGCTGAGGCGGCGCGGACCGGGGCTGTAACTTCTCCTTCGCAGGATAGATAAGTATACTTACTAACACCTCATGGAGTGCTCCCAAGCACAGCGCCGTGATTGATGGAGGAGTGATAGTTATGGCCGGATATTTTGAACTCGTTGACGCCCCTGATGGTGGATACCGGATCAGGATGATGGACGGAAGCGGGAACCTGATGGCCATCTCGGTGACCTTCCCCACCAAGAGGGCCGCTGTGGCAGGCGTCGCCATGGCCCGGGAAATCGCCGGCACGGGCCTCATCCGGGACAAGAGCCTGGACGGGGCCGGATCCGTGATCCGCGACCGCGTCCGCCCCGTCAACTCTCCCAAGGAGGAGGCGGCCCGGCGGAAGAAGGCGCCGGACGTACGACGGGCAGCGGTGGGCTGATGCCGGATTCCATCACACCCCCTGGCGGCACGCGCCGGGGGGTACTCTTTGACGTTGACGGGACGCTGATCGACTCGTCCTACATCCACACCATCGCCTGGTGGGGTGCGTTCCGGCAGTACGGCCATCATGTGCCCATGGCGGCCATCCACCAGCTCGTGGGCATGGGCGGCGCCCGGCTGGTGGACAACCTCCTGCCGCCGGCCCGGGACCGTGACGAGGATGAGGACATTATGGCCAGCCATGGCGCGCTGTATGCCTCGCACTGGCCATCGCTCCGCGCCCTCGACGGGGCCAAGGAACTGTTGGGCCAGTGCCATGCGGGCGGCCTGGCGGTGGCGTTGGCCTCGTCGGCCCGCGAGCGGGACATGCAGGTGATGCGCTCCGTGCTGGACGCCGATGCCTTCATCGATGCCGCAACCAGCGCGAACGATGCGAAGGAAAGCAAGCCTGCGCCGGACATCCTGGAGGCTGCGCTGGCTGCGGCGGGCGTTGACGCAGCAGGCGCCGTCTATGTCGGAGACGCGGTGTGGGACATGAAGGCGGCAGGGGCGCTGGGAATCCCCGCCATCGGCGTTACCTGCGGCGGGATCCAGGCAAGCCAGTTGCGCGAGGCCGGCGCAGTGGAGGTTTATGACGGGCCGCGCCACCTGCTCGAAAACCTGGGTTCCAGCGCTATCGGCCGGCTGCTCGCCCTCCAGCCGAACCCCTGACGGACCCGGTGGCTGGTGGCTAGAGCGGCTGGCCGCCGGGCACCGATTCCTCGTCGCCCGCAATGGCGGGCTTTACCCAGGACACCACGACCTTGACTGAGCCGTCGTCGTTCCGTTCGATGTCCGTAGCCACCTCGGATGCCGGGGCGCCCATTTCCGCGATCCGTGTGCGGTAACTGTTGACCAATTCCACCAAGCTGTCCTCCGTCCATTCGCCCGGACGCATGCGGGTGGAGATTTCGACCGGCTCCGGCTGGTACAGCGACATGGCGTTCCTCTTTCACGTGGTCTTCTTCCCTGCCCTTCCTACGCTAGGAGCAGTCGACGGCGGCCACAAGGTTTTTATCAGCATGCTTACTTTTTTCGCGTAAAACCGATAGCGTCGAAGAAAGGGTGCCTGCGGGCATCCTGGCCGCCCTCTGAAGAACCCGGGGGCAAGACAGAGCGAAAGGGAGACTGTGAAAGCACTGACGTGGCAGGGAAAACGGTCGGTAAGCGTGGAGGAAGTACCCGATCCCGTTATCCAGGAACCGACCGATGCAATCATCCGGATCACCTCCACCGCCATCTGCGGCTCCGACCTCCACCTCTATGAGGTCCTGGGGCCCTACATGCACAAGGGCGACGTCATCGGACATGAACCGATGGGCATCGTGGAGGAAGTGGGAAGCGGCGTTACCAACCTCCGCAAGGGTGACCGCGTGGTGATCCCGTTCAACATCGCCTGCGGTTCCTGCTACATGTGCAAGCAGGGCCTGCAGTCCCAGTGTGAAACCACCCAGGTGCGGGAGAAAGGGTCCGGCGCGGCCCTGTTTGGCTACTCCGAGCTGTACGGGTCCGTTCCTGGCGGCCAGGCCGAATTCCTGCGGGTTCCGCACGCCGACTATGGTGCAGTCAAGGTGGGATCGGAGCTTCCGGACGAACGCTACCTCTTCCTCTCGGACATCCTGCCCACCGCCTGGCAGGCGGTGGAGTACGCCAACGTGCCGCCCGGCGGAACGCTCGGGGTCTTCGGCCTGGGACCGGTGGGCCAATTCGCCAGCCGGATCGGTGTGCAGCGGGGATTCCGCGTAGTGGGGGTGGACCCCGTTCCCGAACGGCGGGAGATGGCGGCCCGCCACGGGGTGGAGACCTTCGACTACACCAAGGACATCGCGGACGAACTGCGGGAGATGACCGACGGAAGGGGCCCGGACGCGGTGGTTGACGCCGTCGGAATGGAAGCCCACGGCTCTCCCCTGGCCGGCTTCGCCCACCAGGCGCTGGGACTCCTGCCGGACAAGCTCGCCCAGAAAGCGATGGAGACCGGCGGCGTTGACCGGCTGGCCGCGCTCCATACCTCCATCGACGCCGTGCGGCGCGGCGGCACGGTCTCCTTGAGCGGTGTGTACGGCGGAACGGCCAGCCCGCTGCCGCTGCTGACCATGTTCGACAAGCAGCTGCAATTGCGCATGGGCCAGTGCAACGTGCGCAACTGGACGGATACGCTGCTTCCACTCGTGGAGGACGAGGCCGACCCGCTGGGTGTCATGGACCTGGTCACCCACAGGTCGGGCCTGGAGGGCGCCCCGGCGCTGTACGAAAAGTTCCAGAAGAAACAGGACGGCTGCATCAAGGTGGTCCTCAACCCCGGCGCCTGAGCAGCGTGACGTAAAAAGCGGAGGCCGTTATGGACAGTCCATAACGGCCTCCGCTGCTGCCCGGGAGAGACCAGGGAGCACCTAGGTGAGCTTCACCTGCCGGTTCATGTCCTTGTACAGGAGATAGCGGAACTCGCCGGGGCCCCCGGCGTAGCAGGCCTGCGGGCAGAAGGCGCGCAGCCACATGAAGTCGCCGGCCTCCACCTCCACCCAGTCGTTGTTCAGCAGGTACATGGCCTTGCCCTCCAGGACGTACAGGCCGTGCTCCATTACGTGGGTTTCCGGGAACGGAATGACGCCGCCCGGCTGGAAGGTCACGATGTTCACCTGCATGTCGTGGGCCAGATCGTTGGAATCCGTGAAGCGGGTGGTCTTCCAGGCGTCATTGGTGTCCGGCATGGAGGTGGGCTCCACGTCCTTTTCGTTGGTGACGAAGGACTTGGCCTCGAAGCCCTCGAGCCGTTCGTAGGCCTTCCGGATCCAGTGGAAGGACACCACATCATCCGAGACGTTTTCCAGGCCCCACTCCGATCCGGCTGCCAGGTAGGCGTAGCCGCCTTCCTCCAGCTGGTGCAGCTCGCCGTCCAGGGTGAGGTTGACCTTGCCGCGGGTCACGAAAATGACGCCTTCCACCCCGGCCTCGAATTCGGCCTTGGGGGCGCCGCCGCCCGGGCCGATCTCCACGATCAACTGCGAGAACGTGGTAGCGAAGCCCGAGATGGGCCGGGCGATGATCCAGGAGCGGGTGTTCGAAAAGCCCGGCAGGTTGGACGTGACGATATCCGTCATCACGCCCTTCGGGATCACCGTGTACGCCTCGGTGACAATGGCCCGCTCGGTGGTGAGGTGCGTCTGCGGCGGCAGCCCGCCGGTGGGGGAGTAGTACTTGCCCATGAAGAGAGATCCTTAGCTAGGAGTTGGAAGTGGTGGCGAGCCGCGGGTGGGCCAGTCCGGTCAGTTGCGGAATTCCGACGCCGGCAAGCGCCTGGACTTCCTCCGCACCGACGGCGCCGCACTGGACCCCGCGCAGGACGAAGGCTGCCAAGGCGCGGGCGGTGGCGGGTTCGTCCATGACGCCGCCGTCGGTCTGCTCCACGTAGTTGCGCAGGCGGGCCGCGGCGGCGGGCAGGCCCTGCCGGTAGAAGGCGTAAGTGGCGGCGAAGCGGCTGGGCAGCTGGGCCGGGTGCAGGTCCCAGCCCTGGTAGTAGCCGCGTTCCAGTGACCGCCGGACCAGGCGGCCGTGCAGCTGCCAGGCGTTCTCCACGTTGTCGCCCACGGGAATGATGTTGGTGGATCCGTCGGAGAGCCGGATGCCCGTTCCGGCCACGGCTAGCTGCATGACTTCCTTGGCGAAATCGGCAACAGGGTGCTCCATGGACTGGTATTCCGCTGAGATCTGCAGTGACGCCGAGTAGTCGTACGTGCCGTAGTGCAGGCCGCTGATCCTGCCGGGTACGGCGTGCGGCAGCTGCGCCACCGGGGAGGTTCCTTCCGGGCCGAGGATCAGCTGCGGAGTTTCCACCTGCACCTCGAAGCGGAGCCGTCCCGCGGGCAGCGAGTGGACTTCCTCGAGCCGGGACACGGCGTAGTCCATGGCCTGGACCTGGGCCACCGTGGTGACCTTGGGCAGGGTCAGGACCAGGCCTTCGGGCAGTTCACCCGCCGCTGCGAGGCCTGAGACGAACAGGTCCAGGGTCCGCAGCCCGCGGGCCCGGGTGGGAGCCTCGAAGCACTTGAACCGGATCCCGATGAACGGGGGAGCAGACCCGGCAGCCACCGCCGTGGCCACCGCGGAAGCCGCGGCAACCGCGGCGGCATCCTCGGCGTCGTCGCCCCTGTCCCCGAACCCGTCTTCAAAGTCCAGGCGCAGGTCCTCGATCGGCTCGCTGGCCAGCTTGGCTGCCACGCGCGGGGCGACGGCCTCCGCCAGCGCCGCGTCCTGGCCCAGCAGCGCGCCGAGCTTTTCCAACCCGCCGTGGGCGTCGGCCGTTTTCAACGCCTCGGCGCCCCAGTCGGCAGCGAACGATGCCGTGAACCTGTCCGCGGGCACGTACACCGTGTGCACGGGCTGGCGTGAGCCGGCGTCGCCCGGGTAGTTCTGCTCCAGCAGGCGGTCCGTAGCGGCCAGCTGCCCGTCGATGGCCGCCAGGTCCCCGGCGGTCAGTGACGTTTTGGGTGATGCTGCCATGCCTCAGCCCACCAGTTCGTAGGCCGGGGTGGTGAGGAAGTCGGTGTAGTCCTCGGACAGGCAGATGTCCGCGATCAGTTCGCTGGCCGGCTGGTAGTAGCGGCGGAAGGCTTCGTCACCGAACTCGGTGCGGAGCCGCTCGGTCTCCTCGGCCAGGATCCGCTCCACCAGTTCCTTGGTCACGGTGTTGCCGGTGTCCGCGAGCACGGACTTGTTGCGGATCTGCTGCCACACCTGGGAGCGGGAAATTTCCGCGGTGGCCGCGTCTTCCATCAGGTTGTGGATGGCCACCGCACCGTTTCCGGAGAGCCAGACGGCCGTGTAGGCAACCGCCACGTAGAGGTTCAGGCGGAGGCCGGCCTCGGTGACCTGGCCGTCGGCGGAGGAGACATCCAGCAGTTGTTCTGCCGTGACGTTGACCTCCGGGCGCTGCTTGTCCACCTGGTTGGGCTTGTCCCCGAGCACCGAGTCAAAGACCTCGCGGCAGGTGGGCACCAGGTCCGGGTGCGCAACCCAGGAACCGTCGAAGCCGTCGTTTGCCTCACGGGTCTTGTCCGCGCGCACCTTTTCAAAGGCGGCTTCGGTGACTTCGGGGTGCCGCCGGTTGGGGATCACGGCAGCCATGCCGCCCATGGCAAAGGCGCCGCGCTTGTGGCAGGTCTTGACCAGGAGCTCGGTGTAGGCGCGCATGAAGGGGGCCGTCATCACCACGGAGGCGCGGTCCGGCAGGACGAATTCCTCGCCGGCATCACGGAAGTACTTGATGATGCTGAACAGGTAGTCCCAGCGGCCTGCGTTCAGGCCCGAGGCGTGGTCCCGCAGTTCGTACAGGATCTCATCCATCTCGAACGCGGCCGGGATGGTCTCGATCAGCACGGTGGCGCGGATGGTGCCCTGGTTCAGTCCCAGGAAGTCCTGGGCGAAGACGAACACGTCGTTCCACAGCCGTGCCTCGAGGCGGCTCTCCATCTTGGGCAGGTAGTAGTACGGGCCCTGCCCGTTGAGGACCAGCTGCTTGGCGATGTGGAAGAAGTGCAATCCAAAGTCCACCAGCGCACCCACCGCGGGTTCGCCGTTGACCAGCAGGTGCTTCTCCTGCATGTGCCAGCCACGGGGGCGGGCCACCACGACGGCGAGCGGAGCGTCGGTGCGGAGCCGGTACTCCTTGCCTTCGTCCGAGGTGTAGCTGAGCGTGCCCTGGGCGGCGTCACGGAGGTTCAGGATGGCGTCGATGACGTTCGCCCAGGTGGGGGTGCTGGCATCTTCGAGGTCCGCCAGCCATACTTTGGCGCCGGAGTTCAGGGCGTTGATGGCCATCTTTGCCGGTGAGGCAGGCCCGGTCATTTCAACCCGGCGGTCCTGCAAAGCCGCCGGTGCAGGCGCAACTTTCCAGTCGCCGTCGCGCACGTCCTGCGTCTCCGGCAGGAAGTCCAGCTTGCCGGTCTCGGCCACCCGCTGCCGTTTGGCGGCGCGGGCCGCCAGCAGCTCGTTGCGGGTGCCGGCGAACCGGTTGTGGAGTTCCTCGATGAAGGCCAGTGCCTTCGGGGTGAGGATTTCCTCTGCGCGGGCGATGGGCCGGGGATCTGTGACGGTGATGGCCATTTCTGGTCCTTTCCTTTGGCTGGAAGTCGGGCGGTCAGGCGGAGGCGAGTGCCGGCTCCGCTGCGGAATCGGCCGGTTCGGCAGCCGTTGCAACGTTTGAGGCCTGGGCGGCAGCCGCGACGGCGGCCGCGACGTTGGCTGTCACGTGCGGGTCGAAAATGCTCGGAATGATGTAGCTCGCATTGAGCTCATTATCATTCACCCGGTTGGCGATTGCCTCCGCGGCAGCCACCAGCATTTCCGGTGTAATGTCGCTCGCGCCCACGTCCAGGAGCCCGCGGAAGAGGCCGGGGAAGGCCAGGACGTTGTTGATCTGGTTGGGGAAATCGCTGCGGCCGGTGGCCACGACGGCGGCGTGCCGGGACGCGACCGTTGGGTCCACCTCCGGGGTGGGGTTGGCCATGGCGAAGACGATGGAGTCCTTGGCCATGGAAGCGATGTGTTCCTCGTTGAGGATGTTCGGTGCGGAGACGCCGATGAACACGTCGGCTCCCACCAGGGCCTCGTGCAGGCTCCCGGAGAAGCCCTCCTGGTTGGTGTTGTCCGCGATCCAGGTGCGGTGCGGATCGTTATAGGTCTCGCCCTTGTGGATTGCGCCGGAGCGGCCGGCGGCCACGATGTGACGGGCGCCCTGGGCCTTGAGCAGCTGGATGATGGCAGAGCCGGCGGCGCCGACCCCGGAAACCACGATCCTGACGTCCTCAATCTTCTTGTCCACCACGCGCAGGGCGTTCACCAGGGCTGCCAGGGTCACGATGGCCGTGCCGTGCTGGTCATCGTGGAAGACCGGGATGTCCAGTTCCTCGCGCAGGCGGGCCTCGATCTCGAAACAGCGCGGGGCGGCGATGTCCTCCAGGTTCACGCCGCCGAAGACGGGGGCCAGGAGCTTGACGGTGCGGATGATTTCTTCGGTGTCCTGGGTGTCCAGGCACACGGGCCAAGCGTCAACGTTCGCGAACTGCTTGAAGAGGGCGGCCTTGCCCTCCATGACGGGGAGCGCGGCAGCGGGGCCGATGTTGCCCAGGCCCAGTACAGCGGAGCCGTCGGTGACAACAGCCACGGTGTTGCGCTTGACCGTCAGGTTGCGGGCGGCGGCGGGGTCCTCGGCGATGGCGAGGCAGACGCGGGCGACGCCGGGGGTGTAGGCCCGGGAGAGATCGTCGCGGTTGCGCAGCGGAACCTTGGGGACCACCTCGAGCTTGCCGCCGAGGTGCATCAGGAAGGTGCGGTCCGAAACGTGCTGGACTGTGACCCCGTCGAGGGCGTTGAGCGCGTCCTTGACGCGGGCGGCGTGGGCGTCGTCGGTGGTGTTGCAGGTGACGTCGACCACGAGGGTTTCGTGGTGTGACTCGGTGACGTCCAGTGCGGTGATGGCTGCGCCGGCGGCTCCGACGGCTGCGGCAAGCTCGCTGGTGGCGCTGAAGCTTGACGGTGCTTCCACGCGCAGGGTGATCGAATTTCCGGGGCTGGGGTTCGCCATTGAATGTCCTCCTGTTAGGCCTTGTCCGGCTTCTGCTCTTATCCGAATATTTTCGTATTATGGATATTATTATCTACTTTATGGAAACACAACCCCTTGTATTACGACTGGCGGTCCACGTCGCCGCCGTAACCCAGGTGCTGTATCTTGGGTGTTCTAAGCAACTCTTTTCACGATGCGGATAAGAGTTGTCGGATTCCGAGCCGTAGGAGACAACGGAATGGCAGAAAAAGCCTCTGGTGGGGTGCAGTCGGTAGAGCGCGTCTTCGAACTGCTGGAGCTCATCACTGATGCCGGCGGTGACGTCACGCTCAGTGAGCTCTCGTCCTCCACTGACCTGCCGTTGCCCACCATCCACCGGCTGCTCCGCACCCTGGTGTCGCTCGGCTACATCCGCCAGTTGCCCAACCGGCGCTACGCACTGGGCCCCCGGCTCATCAGGCTGGGGGAGGGTGCCAACAAGCAGCTCGGCGCCCTGGCCCAGCCGCAGCTGAAGATCCTGGTGGACCGGCTGGGGGAAACCTCCAACATGGCCGTGCTGGATTCGGACATGGTGATCTACGTGGCCCAGGTACCGTCGCTGCACTCCATGCGCATGTTCACCGAGGTGGGCCGGCGCGCCCACACCCACGCCACCGGCGTCGGAAAAGCCATCCTGGCCCAGCTTGATGACGATACCGTCCGCGGCATTGTGGCCCGCGCCGGAATGCCCACCCCCACTGCCAAGAGCATCGGCGACGTCGACGAACTCCTCGCCGACCTCAAGCTCATCCGTGAGCGGGGCTACTCCATTGACGAGGAAGAACAGGAATTGGGTGTCCGCTGCTTCGCCATGGCGGTGCCCAACGCTCCCACCCCCAGCGCGATTTCCGTATCCGGTCCGGTCTCCCGGGTGGACGGCGACTTCGCCGACAAGGCCGTGCCCATCCTGCGGGAAGCGGCCGAGGCCATCTCCCGCGAGCTCAACCGCACCTGAGGCACCTGCCCCTTGCAGGCGGTCCCAACCACGCGCGACGGCGGCCCCTCCTTTTCGGAGTGGGCCGCCGCCATCCCCACCCGCACCCTGGCCTCGCAAGCTCGGCCAGGGAACCCTGCGGGCGTGGGCCCTTGCGGGCGGAGTCAGTGCTCCGGCGCCTTCTCGGCTGACTGGACGGGGACTTCCTTGCCGTCGCAGTCGATGAGCCTTCCGTTCTCGAAGCGGTCGCCCTCGGCCAGGCAGCGGAGGTCCTCGGCGCGCACCAGCCGCTCCGTTCCGGCAACGAACACCGACTGGTTGTCCGAATTCCCCGCCCGGAGGTGGTTGAACAGCAGGTTCAGCAGGATCGCCATCACGGCCGCTGAGCTGATGCCGGAGTGGAAGATGGTGCCAAACCAGGACGGGAACTGGTCGTAGAACGCCGGGGCGGCGATGGGGATCATGCCGAACCCGATGGAGGCAGCCACCACGATCAGGTTCATGTTGTTCTTGTAGTCCACCTTGGACAGGGTCCGGATGCCGCTGGCGGCAACCGTGCCGAAGAGCACGACGCCGGCACCTCCGAGGACAGGCGTCGGCACCGCTGCGACCACCCGGCCAAGGACCGGCAGCAGGCCAAGCACCACCAGGATGACGCCGCCGGCGCTGACCACGAACCGGCTCTTGACGCCGGTGATGGCCACCAGGCCCACGTTCTGGGCGAACGCGCTTTGCGTGAAGGAGTTGAACAGCGGGGAGATGGCGCTGGAGAGCATGTCCGCCCGCAGGCCGTTGCCGATCCGCTTGGAGTCCACCTTGGTGCCCACAATCTCGCCCACCGCGATGATGTCCGCGGACGTCTCTGTGAGGGTGACCAGGATGACGATCAGCATGGAGATGATGGCGGCCAGCTCAAACGTGGGCGGCCCGAAGGCGAAGGGGGTGGGGAAGGCGACAATCTCGCCCTGGCCCACCTTCGAGAAGTCGGCCATGCCGAAGACGAAGGCGATCAGCGTGCCCAGGACCATGGCCAGCAGGATGGAAAGCCGGGAGATGGCAGCGCTGCCCACCTTGCTCAGGAGCAGGACGATGCCCATGGTGGCCGCTGCCAGGCCGATGTTCGCGACGCTGCCGTAGTTGGGCGCCTTGCTGTTTCCGCCCATGGCCCAGTTCGCGGCGACGGGCATCAGGGTGAGGCCGATGGTGGTGATCACGGTGCCTGTGACGACAGGCGGAAAGAACCTGATGATCTTTGAGAACAGCGGCGTGATCAGCAGGCCGATCAGGGAGGCTGCGATGACCGAACCGAAGACGGCCTGGATTCCCCCCCCGCCGTGGACGATGGCCACCATGGTGGAGACCCCGGCGAAGGAGACGCCCTGTACCAGCGGCAGCTGCGAACCGAAGAAGGGGACGCCCACGGTCTGCAGGATGGTGGCCAGGCCGCCAACGAAAAGGCAGGCCGCAATGAGCAAACCGATGTCCTGGGAGTTCATTCCTGCGGCTGCGCCAATGATCAGGGGAGGGGCAATGATGCCGCCGTACATGGTGAGGACGTGCTGGAAGCCGTAGGCAAACATGCTTCCGATCGGGAGGCGCTGGTCCTCGGGGCGGGAAGGCCGTGCACCTTTTTCGGCGGCTGCAGGGGCCAGTTTCTTCTTGGTGTTCATGGCAGACTTTCTTGGTTCATGGCAGACGTCATCGTCTGGCTAACTGGTGTCTGGCTAACAGGGTGAAAGCTGTGGGGCGGCTCCGACGGGCCCAGCCGCGAAATGGGTGGCTGGGCCCGTCGGGACGCTGTGGGTGTTGTGTTTTAGCAGAAGCCGGCGATGCCGGACCAGGCTGCGGGGGCTGCCGCAGCGTCCTCGCGCTGGACCGTGGCCTCGATCAGGCCGTACGGGCGGTCCGCCGCGAAGAAGACCTCGTTGGGGTTGTCCAGGCCGAACGGCGAGAGGTCCACCAGGAAGTGGTGCTTGTTGGGCATGGAGAACTTGATCTCGTCGATTTCGCTGTGTGCCTCCAGCACCTTGGCGCCCATGTCGAACAGGGTCTGCTGCAATGCGTGGGAGTAGTTCTCGGTGAAGCCTTCGAGCAGGAGGCCCTTGACGTCGTCGTAGCTCTTGTTGAAGTCCAGCGCGCTGAAATCGGTGCCGGTCTTGAAGCGCCAGCGGGCCGAGACATCGGTGGCCAGGATGCGGTCGGTGGTCTCAGGCAGCGTGGTGTAGCGGTCCCGCGGGTAGCCAACAAAACCGGACTGGGTGGATTTGAGGACGGTGAGGTCCTTCAGTCCCGAGACCAGGTGGCTGGTGGCCCCGTCGCGGACCAGGACCGCGGTGCGGACTTCCTGGCCGTTGCGGACGAACGAGTGGTCGTGTTCGCTGCCGTGTGCCTGGATGCGGTTCCAGGCGTACGACTCTGCTTCCCAGCGGCCGCCGGTGACCCAGTCGAAGCTGGAGGTGAAGTGCTCGCCCAGGCGCAGCAGGAACGCTTCCGGTGAGCCGATGCCGTCGCGGGCGAAGGCGTAGATGGTGTTCTTCTGGGTGTCGGTGGCCACCACGTGGGCATTGTCGCCCTCGAGGTGGGCTGCGGCGAAGTCGCCCCGCAGCTGCGAGGTGACGTTCAGGTCTTCGATCTCGTGGCGGTTGGTGTCCCTGGTGATCTTGACGACGCGGACTTCTGCCTTGCCGTACTGGTTTTCGCCGAGGATGATCTTGCTGCTCATGGTCTGTTCCCAATCTCCGGTAAGTGGAACCAAGGTTCCATCACTGAAATTAAGCGCGCGTTTCAAGCGCGTTTCCGGTGGAGCCGACCCAACAAAAAAGAGCCGGCATCCATTGATGCCAGCTCATTACGACCCTGCCTGCTGCTCCCAGGTTACGTGACGTGCGCCACGAGTTGCCTAACAGCGTACCCCCGCAATCCGGTGGTGTACATCACAGGGCGAAAATTCATTTTGTGACTGCCCGGGCTGCATTCCTTCATCAGCAGGGCATTGACGGCGCCGGGCACCCCTACTTACACTTTTCATATAGCAATAACTATTTTCCGAGATACGGAATCGCTATGAGGAACAGGAGGAGCAGATGAACCCCCAGGAGCAGAACCAGGTAGTGGAATTTCCGGCACCGGGCCAGGAGTTGTACCTGCCCTTCGGAGCCAGTGACCCCGACTTCTACATTCCCGCGGACCATGAGCGGCGGGCCGGAGGGTTTTCCCGCTGGCTCCGTGCCCTTCCGGTCTTCGGCCGGCGCTGACCAGACGGCAGCCAGCCATCAGGAGCCTCCAGGCCACTGTTTACCGGCCCAGGGGTCGTAGTCCGCGATGAGTTCCTCCTGGGGAGGGCGTTCCGCCTCGGGTACGTGCTGAAGGTTCACCCGTACCCGGTACCAGAGCGAGCTGGACCCGCGCATCCCGTCAACCAGGATGTCGGCAGGCTGAAGGGACTGGACGACGTCGGCGTGCCGGGTCTTCCACTCATCGAGCGCCGCGAGTGCTTCGGGCTTGGTCCTGGTCCGGGCAACCTCGATGAGCGGCATCAGTGATTGCCGGCGTCCGGAGCCGTCGCCGCTGCGTGGCGCCTTCTCCGCCGGCCCCAGCTTTTCGGCAAGGGCCAGTAGGCCGTCCAGCCTGCCTGCCGCGCCGTCAATGCCGGCATGTGGATCGCCGATCTCCGCGAACCGCTCCAGGACGGCGGGCACCGTGAACTGCTCCGGCCGGGCAGTGCGCACCTCTTCCCAGGTGAGCGGTGTTGACACCCGGGCATCGGGCAGGGGCCTGACGGAGTAGGCAGAGGCCACGGTGCGGTCCTTGGCATTCTGGTTGAAGTCCACGAATACGCTCTCGCCGCGCTCTTCCTTCCACCACCGTGCGGTGGCCAGGCCGGGAGCGCGGTGTTCCACCTCCCGGGCCAGGGTTTCGGCAGCGAGCCGGACGTCCCGATAGGACCATTCCGGGGCAATGCGGACCAGGATGTGCAGTCCCCGTGAACCGCTGGTCTTCGGCCATCCCACCAGCCCAACATCGTCCAGGACCTCCTGCGCCACATACGCCACGTCCACGATCTGCGACCAGTCCACGCCCGGCATAGGGTCCAGGTCCACCCGGAGTTCGTCCGGGTGCTCCAGGTCCTCCGCGCGGACCGGGTGTGGGTTCAGGTCCAGGCAGCCGAGGTTGATGACCCAGGCCAGGCCTGCCGCATCGCGGATCACCGCTTCCTCGGCCGACGTTCCGGATGCGTAATGGAGCGTGGTGGTGTCGATGAAGGGCGGGTGGTTTTCCGGGACCCGCTTCTGGAAGAAGGGCTCGGCGTCGATGCCCTTGGGAAACCGCTTGAGCACCATGGGCCGGCCGCCCGCGCCCCGCAGCGCACCGTCCGCCACGGCCAGGTAGTACCGCACCAGGTCAAGCTTGGTCAGCCCAGGCTGGGGAAAGACCATCTTGTCCGGGCTGGAGATCCGGACTTCCTCACCATCGATGTCCAGGATCTCGGCCGGCGTCTTTGACGGAGTCATGGCGCCACGCTAGCAGTTGGCCGGGAAGGCGTCAGCCGTTCAGCGCGAGCCATTAATCAGGCGTCGTGCCGCGGCCGAGTGCTCGGCTATGAGCCCGGCCACGTCCAGTCCGGGGATCTGGCCGTCCACCACCCGCCACTGCCCGCCCACCATCACCCGGTCTGCCCGGTCCGCGGCACACAGGAGGAGGGCGGCGATGGGATCGTGGCTGCCGGAGAATCGCAGGTCATCGAGCCTGAACAGTGCAAGATCCGCCTGCATCCCCGGTGCCAGCTGGCCCAGCCCCGGCCTGCCCAGGGCGGCGGCTGAACCGCGGGTGGCCCAGCCCAGCGCCCACTCCACCGGGACGTCCGCACCATAACGGAGGCGCTGCAGGTACAGGGCCTGCCGCGCCTCCAGGATCATGTTGGAGGCATCGTTCGACGCCGAGCCGTCCACCCCCAGGCCCACCGGCACTCCGGCGTCCTCCAGTTCCAGGACGCGTGCGGTGCCGGATGCCAGCCGCATGTTCGAGGTGGGGCAGTGCGCCACGGCGGTTCCCGCGGCGCCAAGGCGGCTGATCTCGGCGTCGCTGAAGTGGATGCCATGCCCCAGCCAGGTGCGGTCCGTCAGCCAGCCAACGCTATCCAGGTAGTCCACCGTCCGGAGCCCGAACATCTCCCGGCAGAAGTCCTCCTCATCAAGGGTCTCTGCCAGGTGGGTGTGCAGCCGGACGTCCAGCCGCTCCGCGAGTGCCGCACTTTCGGCCATGATCTCCCTGGTCACCGAGAACGGCGAGCAGGGCGCCAGCGCGATCTGGATCACCGCGTCGTCGCCGCGCTCGTGGTACCGGCCCACCAGGCGCTCGCTGTCTTCCAGCACCACCTCCGGACGCTGCACTGTGGACTGCGGCGGCAGGCCGCCGTCGTCCGTTCCCAGCGTCATGGAGCCCCGGGTGAGCGTGGCGCGCATGCCCAGCCGGCGCACTGCCGCCACCTCGATGTCGATGGCGTCCTCGAGGCCTGCGGGAAAAAGGTAGTGATGGTCGGCAGCGGTGGTGCAGCCGGAGAGCAGCAGCTCGGCGAGGGCCACCGTCGCGGCCAGTTCCAGGTCCTTGGGGGTGAGTCGGGCCCACACCGGATACAGGTTCTGCAGCCACGGGAACAGCGGGGCATTGGACACCGGCCCCCAGGCCCGGGTGAGGGTTTGGTAGAAGTGGTGGTGTGTGTTGATCAGGCCCGGCAACAGCACGTGGCTGCCGGCGTCGAACGTCTCGGTGCAGGGCGCGGATGGCCGCTGCCCCGCTGCCAGGACCTCGGCAATGGCGCCGCCGCTGACCACCAGGCCACCTGAAGCGTCGAGGGTGTTGGCAGTGAAAGCGGCCTGCGGGTTTTTGATCCACAAGCGGGAAGCGGCTGCGTTGGATTGCGTCATGACGGTCCTTCTCTGAGCGCTGATGGTTTTCAATCCAGCTCAGTGAAGCCCTGTCTGCTGATCCAGGTGCCCGCAGCCTGCAGGGCAGGATGGGTGGGATCAGCCTAGGAAAACGCCCTCTCCTGCGTCAACGGGAGTCTTTGTGACTGCCCGGCCGGCACGGACGTGAAGGCGCCGAAACATCGATTTCACATTACGAAATTAAATTTCCAGAAAACTATGGCGCGGCCCACACAGCGGTGCTAATCTCGATTCTGCCAAAGGCGGGCGCCCGAACCCGGGAAGCTATCTACCAGGCGCAACTTAACCTTCACAGCACATGCTGAAGCCTGGTAACCGTTCGCACCTGGTTCTACTGGTCCTGCGCAGCACCAGGCTTCCCGGCAAAAGGAAGTCGCATCATGAGTACCACCGTCACGGCCGAACAATTTTTGGCCCGCTCCATCCGGCTGGCAACGGCCAACGTCCTCAACAGCGGAGGCCCCTTCGGCGCCATGATCGTCACGGCGGACGGCCAAACGTTCGACGGCGTCAACCGCGTCACCGCGGACAACGATCCCACCGCCCACGCCGAAGTCACGGCCATCCGCACAGCCTGCCGCGAACTCGGCACCTTCGACCTCAGCGGCGCCACCCTCTACACCAGCTGCGAGCCCTGCCCCATGTGCCTGGCCTCCGCGCTCTGGGCCCGGGTAAGCCGTGTTGTGTACGCCGCGGACCGCCACGACGCCGCCTCCGTCGGCTTTGACGACGCCGTGTTCTACGAATACTTCGAAAACCAGGACAGGGACTCCCTGATGCCGGTATCCAAGCTGGAGCTGGGCGATCCCCAGGCCCCGGCC
Organism: Arthrobacter sp. Soil764; assembly: GCF_001428075.1. GTDB lineage: Bacteria > Actinomycetota > Actinomycetes > Actinomycetales > Micrococcaceae > Arthrobacter. The sequence continues at coordinate 151,628 of NZ_LMSI01000002.1, forward strand.
CCGCTGGAGCCGTTCAACACCTGGAACACGCTCGAATCCAGGATCGACTACTAGGCCCGGCGGCTTCGATGACCATCCTGGACCATTCCCACGAGGAGCATCCGGCTCCAACCACCAGCACCTCCCGGCGGACGCCGCGCACGTCGGCGCAGGGATCACAGACCCCCCAGCCGCCGGAATCTTTCCTGGACCGCTTCTTCCAGGTCACCCGGCGCGGCTCAACCCTTGCCCGCGAATTCCGCGGCGGCCTGGTCACCTTCTTCACCATGGCGTACATCGTCATCCTGAACCCCCTCATCCTCGGCGGGTTCAGCGCGGACAACGCCCCCACCGACGTCGCCGGGGGCTGGCTGTCCGCCGCGCAGGTGGGCGCCGTCACCGGCCTCACCGCCGGCGTCATGACCATCCTCTTCGGCCTGATCGCCAACCTGCCGTTCGGGCTTGCCGCCGGGCTGGGCATCAACTCCTTCCTGGCCGTCTCGGTGATCCAGGAAGTCACCTGGCCTGAGGCCATGGGCCTGGTGGTGATCAACGGCATCCTGATCGTCCTCTTCGGCGTCACCGGGGCCCGGACCGCCATCTTCCGGGCTGTGCCCAAGGAACTGAAGGCCGCCATTACCGTGGGCATCGGCCTGTTCATCGCCTTCATCGGCTTCGTGGACTCCGGCTTTGTCCGGCCCACCGCAGGCGGCCCGCCTGTCCAGCTGGGCGACGGCGGCTCCATCACCTCGGTGCCCACGCTCGTGTTCGTCGTCGGTCTCCTGGCCATGGGCATCCTGGTGGCGCGCAAGGTCCAGGGCGGCCTGCTCATCGGCATCGTCGGCACCACCGTGCTGGCCGCCATCGTGGAAGCCGTCCTGAAGCTCGGCCCGGCCAACGCCACCAACCCCGGCGGCTGGCACCTGAACACCCCGGTCCTGTCCGGCCAGCTGGTCTCGGCACCGGACCTTGGCCTGGTGGGCCAGTTCGACCTCTTCGGCTCGTTCGCCCGGATCGGCGGCCTGGCCGCCACCATGCTGGTGTTCACGCTGGTGTTCACCAACTTCTTCGACGCCATGGGAACCATGACCGGCCTGGCCAGGAGCGCCGGCGTCGCCCACAAGGACGGCACCTTCCCGCGGCTGAAAGCGGCCTTCATCGTGGAAGGCTTCGGTGCCGTGGCGGGCGGGGCAACGTCCGGCTCCTCCAACACGGTTTACATCGACTCGGCGGCCGGCATCGGCGAGGGTGCCCGAACGGGCCTGGCCTCGGTGGTCACCGGTGTGCTGTTCCTCGGCTCGATGTTCCTCACCCCGCTCACCAGCGTGGTACCGCTGGAGGTTGCCGCTGCCGCGCTGGTGGTGGTGGGCGCGATGATGATGGCACAGATCCGCGAGATCAAGTTCACCAAGTTCACCGTGGCCCTGCCGGCATTCCTCACCATCGTCACCATGCCGCTGAGCTACTCGATCGCCAACGGCATCGGCGTCGGCTTCGTGAGCTGGGCCATCATCGGTGCGGCCTCCGGCAAGGCGAAGAAGATCCATCCGCTGATGTGGGTGGTGAGCATCGGGTTCCTGGTGTATTTCGCCCGCGGACCGATCAACCATCTGCTGGGCGGCTGAGCTTTGCCCCAACCAACAAGGGGGCCGGGCCAACGCTTGGCCCGGCCCCTGGCAGGACCGACAATAGACACCACCGCCGCGCGGAAGAAGGAGTGCCGCCATGCTTGACCTGATCCCTTCGCTCGGCCCCTGGATGCCCCGGGTCGCAGGCCGGCGGTTCGCCGTGGCCACCATCGTGGCCGCTTCCGGTTCCGTGCCCCGCCCGGTGGGCACCTCCATGCTGGTCACCGAAGCGGGCGAGGTGCTGGGCAGCCTCTCCGGCGGCTGCGTGGAAGGCGCCGTGGTGGCGCTCGCCCAGGAGGCAATGGACGACGGCGCCACGCGCCTTGAGACCTTCGGCTTCAGTGCCGCCGACGCCTTCGCGGCCGGGCTCACCTGCGGGGGACAGCTGGACATCCACATCCAGCCGGTCCCCGCCGCCAAGCCCGGAGAGGCGGGGCATCCGCTGCGCGCCGCCCTGCTGCGACTCGCCGAAGCAAGCCCGGACCAACCCGTGGCCCTGGTACGAGAACTGGGCGACGCAGGAGGCGGCGCCGTCGTCCTTTCCGATCCCGCCATCTTCCGTCTGGCCGCGTCTCCGGAACTGGGAGCCCTGCTGCACGGGGAGCCGGCGCTGCAGGTGGAGTCCATAGTGCGCGGCGGGGGCACGGGCCTGGTCCGGCTGAGCCAGCCGAGGGATTGTCCTCCGGACCGGACAGGCGCCGGGCAGCCTTCCGGCGAGCGGGCCATCCTCGTGGAGTCCCGGCTGGCCCCGCCGCGGATGCTGGTGTTCGGCGCCAACGACTTCGGCGCGGCGCTGGTCCCGGCCGCCAAACTGCTCGGCTACCACGTGACCCTCGTGGATGCCCGGCCGGCCTTTGCCGGGCAGCCGCGTTTTGCCGCCGCCGACCTGATAGTAACCGACTGGCCGCACCGGTACCTGGCAGCTGAAGCGGCTGCCGGCCGCACTGATACCCGGACCATGGCCGCCGTCCTGACCCACGATCCCAAGTTCGACATCCCGCTGCTGGAAACCGCACTGGCCCTGGACCTCGCCTACGTGGGCGCCATGGGCTCCCGCCGCAGCCACCTCCAGCGGGTTGCCGAACTCCTCAGCGCAGGCGTCCCACCGGAGCGGATCGCGCAGCTGCACTCGCCCATCGGTCTGGACCTCGGTGCCGTTACCCCCGCGGAAGTGGCGGTGTCCATCACGGCGGAAATCATCGCCGCCCGCAGCCGTGCGGCCAGCTGCCTGCCGCTGAGGGAAACGTCCGGCACCATTCATCAACACCCCACCCGTTCCCACCCCGCGCCCGCACCGGCGCCCGCAGACGTTGACAAGCAGGAGATCGCATGGACATGAACACCATTGAGGCGGTGGTCCGCACCACCGACCCCGCGGAATGGCGCGACGGCGACGCCTGGCTGGCCGGCGGGACGGTCCTTTTCTCCTACGGCAGTTACGCCTTCGGTCCCCAGCCGCTCAAACGGCTCCTGGACCTGGGCGCTGCAGGCTGGACGCCCATCACGGTGACCGGCGACGGCATCGAGCTCGCCGCCACCTGCACCATCGCCCAGTTGTACAGCCTTCCCGGCCAGCCGGAGGTGTCGGGCCGCAGCTGGCCGGCGCTGGACCTGGTCCGGGCATGCTGCGACTCCTTCGTGGCCTCTTTCAAGGTGTGGAACATGTCCACGGTGGGCGGCAACCTCTGCACGTCGCTGCCCGCCGGACCCGTCATCTCCCTCTGCGCCGGGCTCCACGGCGTGGCCACCATCCTGACGCCAGGCGGCGGCAGCCGCACCCTCCCGGTGGCGGACTTCATCACCGGTGATGCCAGGAATCGCCTGGCACCAGGCGAGCTGCTCCGCAGCGTCCACCTCCCGGCGTCGGCCCTTTCCGCCCGCGTGGCCTTCCGCCGCCTGTCGCTGAGCAACCTGGGCAGGTCCGGGGTGCTGCTCATTGGAAGGCTCGACGGCGGCACCTCCCTGGTGCTGACCGTCACCGCCGCCACCAAGCGGCCCGTGCAGCTGCGCTTCGACGCGCTGCCTGACGCGGACCAGCTGACGGCGGCCCTCGACGAGGCGATCCCTGCAGACCTTTACCACGACGACATCCACGGGCTTCCGGCCTGGCGCCGCGACATGACCTACCGGCTGGCCGAGGAAATCCGGGCCGAACTTGCAACGCCGCAGGGAACGCCGGGACTGGCTGTATCCGGAGACTTTTGGCCGCCGCGGACCGGCGGGATGCCGGGGTCCGGGCCCACAACTCTTTCGAAAGGGGCCTGAGCATGGCCATCGAGATCAACGGAACTTCCGCGGACGCCGCGCCCCGTCCCGGGCAGTGCCTGCGGACCTTCCTCCGGGAGCAGGGAAACCTGGGGGTGAAGAAGGGCTGCGACGGCGGCGACTGCGGTGCCTGCACCGTGCATGTGGACGGCACCCCGGTCCACAGCTGCATCTACCCGGCGGTCAGGGCCGAAGGACACGCTGTCACCACTATCGAAGGACTCGCCGGGGCTGGCGGCGCTGAAGGGCAGCTGCACCCCGTGCAGCAGCAGTTCCTGGAGCGCCAGGGTTTCCAGTGCGGCTTCTGCACGGCCGGCATGGTGATGACCGCCGCCACCTTCGACGACGACCAAAAGGAGAACCTGCCGCGGAACCTCAAGGGCAACCTGTGCCGGTGCACCGGCTACCGCGCCATCGCGGACGCGGTCTGCGGGCATGCCGGCCATCCAAATCCCCAGGGGCCGGGCTCCGGCATCGCCGGGGAAGGGCAGCCGGATCCGGAGCCTGGCCGGCTCGGTGACGACGTCCCGGCGCCGGCCAGCCGGGCCGTGGTCACGGGAAAGGCCCGGTACACCCTGGATGTTCCGCAGGAGCAGCTGCAGGGACTGCTGCACCTCAAAGTCCTGCGGTCGCCGCATGCCCATGCCCACGTGGTGTCCATCGACAAGGCGGCGGCGTTGAAGGTCCCCGGGGTGGTGGCGGTCTTCACGCATGAAGATGCGCCCGAACAACTGTTTTCCACGGCCCAGCACGAGCTGTTCACGGACGACCCCGACGATACCCGGGTGCTTGATGACGTGGTCCGGTTCATCGGGCAACGGGTGGCCGCCGTCGTGGCCGAATCAGTGGGGGCCGCGGAAGCAGGCGTGCGTGCCCTGCAGGTGGACTACGAGGAACTCCCGGCCGTCTTCTCGCCGCAGGACGCACTGCTGCCCGGCGCTCCGCTGGTCCACGGGGACAAGGATGCTGCACGCTCCCGGATTGCACGGCCGGAACGGAACGTGGTGGCGGAGCTGCACTCGGAGCTGGGAAATGTGGCCGACGGTTTCGCTTCCGCCGGCTTCATTCACGAACAGACCTACCAAACCCAGCGGGTGCAGCACGTGGCACTGGAAACCCACGCGGCAATTGCCTCGGTGGACGCCGAAGGCCGCCTGCAGGTGCGCACCTCCAGCCAGGTCCCGTTCCTGGTCCGCCGTACCCTCTGCCGGGTCTTTGGGCTTGAAGAGGACAAGGTGCATGTGGTGGCCGGGCGAGTGGGCGGTGGGTTCGGCGGCAAGCAGGAAGTCCTCACCGAGGACCTCGTGGCGCTCGCGGCCCTGAAGCTGAAGCGCCCGGTCCAGCTGGAACTGACCCGCACCGAGCAGTTCACCGCCACCACCACCCGGCATCCGTTCACCATCAAGCTGAAGGCCGGGGCCAGCCAGGACGGGAAGCTGACGGCCCTGGAGCTGGACGTGGTGACCAACACCGGCGCCTACGGCAACCACGGCCCCGGCGTCATGTTTCACGGCTGCGGCGAATCGCTGGCGGTGTACAACTGCGCCAACAAAAAGGTGGACGCGCATTCGGTGTACACCAACACCGTGCCGGCCGGTGCTTTCCGCGGATACGGGCTGAGCCAGATGATTTTCGCCATCGAGTCCGCCATGGATGAGCTGGCCGCCGGCATCGGCATGGATCCGTTGGAGTTCCGGCGCCTGAACATGGTCCGCGAGGGGGACCACATGCTGTCCACGCAGCCCGACCCGGAGGAGGACGTCCACTACGGCAGCTACGGGCTGGACCAATGCCTGGACCTGGTCCGGGATGCCCTGAGCCGCGGCCGCGAACGCTATCTGCAAGCAGGCCTTGAGGACCTCGGGCCGGACTGGATGGTGGGCGAAGGCGCCGCCTTGTCCATGATTGACACCGTGCCCCCGCGCGGCCACTTTGCCCATTCCCGCATCCGGCTCCTGCCGGACGGGACGTACCAGGCCGACGTCGGAACGGCCGAGTTCGGCAACGGCACCACCACGGTGCATGCCCAGCTCGCTGCCACGGCGCTGTCCACGCAGGCGTCCAAGGTGCTGGTGCGGCAGTCCGACACGGACCTGGTGGAGCACGACACCGGAGCGTTCGGCTCGGCCGGCACCGTGGTGGCCGGCAAGGCCACGCTCGCCGCGGCGGAGGAGCTGGCAGTCCGGATCCGGGCCCTCGCCGCCGGCATCCGGCAGACCCAGGCCTCCGCGTGCGTCCTCGACGGGGATTCCCTGGTGGTGGACGGGACTCCCTTGGCACTTTCTGAACTGGCGCAGGCGGCCGCGGAAGCCGGCGTCGAACTCGCTGCCGAAGGGCGCTGGGGCGGGACTCCACGCTCGGTCGCCTTCAATGTGCACGGTTTCCGGGTGGCGGTGAACCGCGGCACCGGCGAGCTGAAAATCCTGCAAAGCGTGCAGGCAGCCGACGCCGGTGTAGTGGTCAACCCGCGGCAGTGCCGCGGCCAGATCGAAGGCGGGATCGCGCAGGCCCTTGGTGCCACGCTGTACGAGGAAGTGGTGGTGGACGACGCCGGGAAGGTCACCACGGACATCCTGCGGCAGTACCACATTCCTACTTTTGCGGACGTGCCGCGCAGCGAGGTCTACTTCGCGGACACCAATGACAAGATGGGGCCGCTGGGGGCCAAATCGATGAGCGAAAGCCCGTTCAACCCGGTGGCGCCGGCGCTCGCGAACGCCATCCGCAACGCCACCGGGGTGCGCTTCGCATCCCTGCCCATTGCCCGGGACCGGATCTACCTGGGGCTGAAGGAGGCGGGGCTGGTGCCCAAGCTGGAGCGCGTGCCTTCGTAGGCCAGCCGCTGGTCATACTTCCGCTTGCGCGGGCGCAACCCGGGGTCGGATCTGACCCCGGGTTGCATCGTTGCATATAGTCGTGGGATGGAACAGCGGATTTTAGGCAAGACCGGACGGAACGTCTCCATCGTGGGGCTCGGCACCTGGCAGCTCGGCGCGGACTGGGGCAACGTGGATCCAGCACAGGCGCAGGCAATCCTGGCAGCTTCGGTGGAGGCCGGCGTCACCCTCTTTGACACCGCCGACGTGTACGGCGACGGCAAGAGTGAGCAGGCCATCGGTAAGTTCCTGGCGGACAACCCGGGCCTCGGCGTCACGGTGGCCACCAAAATGGGCCGGCGGATGGAGCAGCGGCCGGAAAACTACAACCTGGCCAACTTCCGCCAGTGGGTGGACCGCTCGCGGAAGAACCTAGGCACGGACACCCTGGACCTGGTCCAGCTGCACTGCCCGCCCACCCCGGTCTACAGCAACAACGAGGTCTACGACGCCCTCGATACCCTGGTGGCCGAGGGCGCTATCCGCAACTACGGCGTCAGCGTGGAACGGACGGACGAAGCCCTCGAGGCCATCCGCCACGAAGGAACAGCTTCGGTCCAGATCATCCTGAACGCCTTCCGGCTCAAGCCGCTGGACGAGGTGCTGCCCGCCGCCAAGGCCGCAGGGGTGGGCATCATCGCCCGCGTGCCGCTGGCCTCCGGATTGCTGTCGGGGAAGTACTCGAAGGACACCACCTTCGCGGAGAACGACCACCGGAACTACAACCGCCAGGGCGAGGCGTTCGACGTCGGCGAGACCTTCTCCGGCGTGGATTACGAGCTGGGGTTGAAGGCCGTGAAGGAGTTCGAACAGCTCGTGCCGGAAGGGGCCACCACCGCCCAAGCAGCCATCGCCTGGATCGCAGCACAGGATGGCGTCACCACCGTCATCCCCGGTGCCCGCAATGTGGACCAGGCCCGGGCCAATGCCGCGGCGGCCACGGTCAACGTGGGCAAGGAGTTCGACGACGGCGTGCGCTGGATCTACGACCACTACTTCCGCGAGTCCATCCACCCGCGCTGGTAGCGTCCGCTGCCTGCCCCATGCCTCGCTTCGCTCGCCGCGGGAATGCCGGGCGGCTATCTTACGCACTGCGCTTGGGGGTCCGCCGGTGAGTGCCTCGATCCACGGCTTTGTAAAGCGGCTTGCAGCCGTGGAGACCGGGCCTGCCTGCAACAACTTCTTCAATTACTCGGTGCCGGCAAATGAGGTGCGGCGGCGAAACCTGGAGATCTACCTGCAGGAGATGCTGGACAGGCGGCCCGGGGTACTGCTGGTAGGGGAGGCCCCGGGATTCAGGGGCATGCGCATCACGGGGGTGCCATTCACGAACCGGACCATCCTTGAGGGTCCGGCCAACAGCTTCGGGGTCTTCGGACCTGGGAAGGGGTATGTGCTGCCGCCCGAAGCTGTGGGAGTTGCCGCCGAGCCAACCGCCACCGTGCTGTGGCAGGTCCTGGAAGAAGTAGGGCTTTTGCCACTGCTGTGGAGCGCCTTTCCCTGGCATCCCCATCAGCCTGGGAAGCCGTTGTCCAACCGCACGCCCAGGCCCTCTGAAACGAAACTGGGGACACCTTTCTGGCAGGACCTCGCGGAGCTTTTCGGGATCAGTTCCATCGTTGCAGTGGGCAACGTGGCGCAGCACAGCCTGCAGCGCAGCGGGCTGGCTGCGCCCAAGATCCGGCATCCGGCGCATGGCGGTAGATCCGGCTTCAAACACGGGTTGGAGCAGTTGTTGGAAGGTGGGATTCAGGCCTGAATCGGCCGCATCAGAATGTCACACCCCCTTGCCATGATGGGTTTATGGGGAAAGCGGCGGTGGTGAGGGCGTTGGAGGACATCCGTGCTGCCCTTGCTGTGCTGAACGCGGAAGTTGACGGGGCGGGTTCGGAGTCGTTTTCGGAGGCTGATCCGTTGGCGAGGTTGGCGGATGGGTGCCTGGATATTCTTGCCGGTGCCGGTGAGGTGGAGGCCGGGTTTGCGGGGTTGAAGGCGAAGGCTGCTGTGAAGTACGCGGAGACTGCCTGTGCTGTTGCGGGGCCGGGTGTGCCGGTGGTGGCGCAGGAGATGGCGGTTGCTGCGGAGATCGGGTGCGTGCTGGCTCTGGGGCCGCGGGCTGGGGCGTCGTTCCTGGCCACGTCGCACGCCGTGATGACGACGTTGCCGCGGACCCTGGCGGCACTGCGGACCGGGGTGATCTCGTGGCAGCATGCGRTGGTGATGTCCGATGAAACCGCGAAAACAGGTGGGGCAGCGCAGGTTGCAGTGCTCGNAGTAGATGGCGGAGCGGGTTGCCGGACCGGCAGGAAAGGTGGGCCGCACGTCCAAAGACTCCCGGACCGCGGAGTCGAAGCTTTCCTCGATGTCCGCCATGTGACATCAAAGGCAACGCTGTGCACCCTGCCCGGTGCGAAGTCCGCAGCCATCGCCGCCACGGCGGCCTTAAGCGGATCGATGCTCATGACTTCACGTTAGCCGGAAAAGGACGAAAATGGAGAGCAAATGAAGGAACTGGGGCGTCGTTCCTGGCCACGTCGCACGCCGTGATGACGACGTTGCCGCGGACCCTGGCGGCACTGCGGACCGGGGTGATCTCGTGGCAGCATGCGATGGTGCTGGCCGATGAAACCGCGGGTCTTGATCCTGCGGGGGCGGCGGCGTTGGAGGCGCATTTCCTGGACCCGGACGCACCTGACGCGGTCAGGGGGTGTCCGGTGGGGGAGATGCCGGCGCATCGGTTCAGGGCCAAGGCCCGGGTCTGGCGGGAACGCCACCATGCCGGGTCGATCGAGAAGCGSCACGCCAAGTCCGTGCTGGACCGGCGGGTGGAGTTCCGGCCGGACCGGGACGGGATGGCCTGGCTCAGCGCGTGTCTGCCGGCGGACCAGGCCGTGGCTGGCTGGAACCGGCTTACCGCTGTTGCCCGGGGCATGCAGGGCCCGGACGAGTCCCGGAGCATGCCCCAGCTGCGGGCGGACACCTTCGCCGGCGCGATCCTGGGTGGTGGGCTGGGCATCGGCGGTGACAGCAGCGGCACCATGAGCGGGAGCGGTGCCGGCACGAACGGTGCCAGCGCGAACGGTGCCGGCGCCACGGGCGACGTCGCTTGGCTCAGCGCGTGTCTGCCGGCGGACCAGGCCGTGGCTGGCTGGAACCGGCTTACCGCTGTTGCCCGGGGCATGCAGGGCCCGGACGAGTCCCGGAGCATGCCCCAGCTGCGGGCGGACACCTTCGCCGGCGCGATCCTGAGCGGTGGGCTGGGCACGGGCGGTGACAGCAGCGGCACCATGAGCGGGAGCGGTGCCGGCACGAACGGTGCCAGCGCGAACGGTGCCGGCGCCACGGGCGACGTCGCGGGCAGAGTCGTCGCGGCCGGTGGCGGCGACGGTCGGAGTGACGGTACTGGACAGGAGCAGCTGTCAACGCCGATCCGGGCGCAGGTTTTGGTGACGGTTCCGGCGTTCGCGCTGATGGGGKTGACGGATGAGCCGGCGATGCTGGACGGGTACGGGCCKATCCCGGCGTCGATGGCCCGGCGGCTGGTTGCCGASGGGGCCGACTCGTTCCACCGGGTCCTGGTGGACCCGCGGGATGGGGCGCCGCTGGAGATCGGCAGGACCAGCTACCGGCTCACGAAAGCCATGCGGAACTGGTTGCGGATGCGGGACGGGAAATGCCCGTTCCCGGGGTGCAGCAACAACTCCCTGGACAACGAAGCCGATCACATCCTCGCCTGGCACCAGAGAACGGGCCTGGGTCTTGGCGGTTACGGCGAGGCCCTCGAGCACAATGGAGCGGGCCGGAGTCGCGCGGTGACATAGCCCCCAAAGGTAGAGTGCGGCAACATGCGGAACTGGTTGCGGATGCGGGACGGGAAATGCCCGTTCCCGGGGTGCAGCAACAACTCCCTGGACAACGAAGCCGATCACATCCTCGCCTGGCACCAGGGCGGCACCACCGGAATCAGCAATTTGGGACAGCCCTGCCCGAAACACCACAGGCTACGGCACACCACCGGCTGGAAACCCACCCCGGCTAGCAAGAACGAACCACCCGGCTGGACCTCACCGGCCGGCCGGCACTACAAAAGCGAACACCAGGACTGGGAACCGCCACACTGGCCTCCCGGCTTCCTGCCCTGCCAACGAAGCCTCCTCGAGGAAGCACTCCTCCAGCATCTCGCCTCGTAAAGCCGAAGTGGGTGAACTGCAGACTGCCTGTCCTCAGCGTGACTCATGGACGAACCCGCCAGCCCCGCCGCTAGCCCCGCCGCCTGCCCGGGCGGCTGGCACCGGCGTCCAGCGCAGGCCACGACACCCCGCCACCCGCCGTCGGACTTTCCCTGTCCATGCACGTCCGGTTAGATTCATCAGCAAGATGACAAATTCACAGACTCCGATCCACGCAACCGCATACTGGACCACTGCCAAGGAACACGGCGAGCTCAGGACGGAAGAGGTGCCTGCGCCTGGACCTGGCGAAGCGCTGGTGCGCGCCCTCTACTCCGGCATCAGCAAGGGCACCGAGATGGTGGTCCATGCGGGTGCCGTGCCCCCGCGCGTCGCGGACGAGATGCGGGCCCCACACCAGGAAGGGAACTTTCCCGGCCCCGTGAAGTTCGGCTACCTCTCTGTGGGAGTGGTGGAGGACGGGCCCGAGGAGTGGAAGGGCCAGCGCGTCTTTTGCCTGAACCCGCATCAGGACCTTTACGTGGTCCCGGTGACCTCCCTGACCAGGATTCCCGACGACGTTCCATCCCGGCGCGCCGTCCTCACCGGAACGGTGGAAACGGCAGTCAATGCCCTGTGGGAAGCCGGCCCGCGTCTTGGCGACCGGATTGCCGTGGTCGGCGCCGGCCTGGTGGGCAGTATGGTTGCGACCCTGCTGCGCACCTTCCCCTTGCAGCGCCTGCAACTGGTGGACCTGGACCCCGGCAGGAAGCAGCTTGCGGACACTTTGGGTGTTGACTTCGCGCACCCGGATGAAGCTTTGGCGGACTGCGACATCGTGTTCCATTGCTCGGCGTCGCAGGAAGGCCTGGAGCGCAGCCTGCAGCTCGTCGGCGATGAAGGCGAGGTCATCGAAATGTCCTGGTACGCCAACCGTGAGGTCACTGTGCCACTGGGGGAGGACTTCCACGCGCGGCGGTTGTCCATCAGGGCAAGCCAAGTGGGCATGGTGGCACGCGCACGCAGGCACCGCCGCACCAATGCGGAGCGCCTCGACCTGGCCGTATCGCTGCTCAAGGACCCCGTCTTCGATGCGTTCCTGACGGGCTCGTCCCGGTTTGAGAACCTGCCCAGCGTGGTCCAGAGCCTGGCAGATGGCAGCCTGGAAGCCTTGTGCCACGTCGTCGAGTACCCCGCCGGCGCTCCCGAGCCCGGCCCAGCCGTCCACAACCCGGAAAACTTGAGGTAACCCATGTTCAGCCTGACCATCCGCCGCCACTTCATGATTGCCCACAGCCTTCCGCGTGAAGCCTTCGGACCTGCCCAGGGATTGCACGGCGCAACCTTCGTCGCCGAGGTGGCCTTCCGCCGTCGCGCCCTGAACGCCGACGCGATTGTCCTGGACATCGGCGCCGCCGGAACCATCATCGAGGAAGTGCTCGCCGGACTGAATTACCGCAACCTGGACGAGCACCCGGATTTCGAAGGCAAGCTCAGCACCACGGAAGTCCTCGCCGAGTACGTTGCACGTAAGGTGGCCGCGCAGGTCAAGGACACCGGCGACGGCCGCGAACTCGCAGGAATCGACGTCACCCTCCGCGAGAACCCGGACGCCTGGGCCACCTACTCCCTGGACCTCACCGCTTAGCCATGCGCCCCATCCGGCTGCTGGTCCCCGGCAACATCCACCACAGCTCGGGCGGCAACATCTACAACGCGCGCCTGGTTGCCGGGCTGCAGGAACGGGGGGCCCAGGTCGAAGTGATCGCCGTGGAGGGCACCTGGCCGGACGCCGGTGCGAAGGACCGGCGCAGGCTGGGCACCCTCCTTGGGGCGTGGGGACCGGGGGCTGGCCCGGGGCAGGGGGTGACCATAGTCGATGGGCTGGTTGCCGTAGGTGCGCCGGATGAGCTGGAATTCGCGGCTAAGGCAGGACGTGAAACATGGATCCTGGTGCATATGCCCGTAGAGGAAAGTTCCGGGGCTGCAGCGCTGGACCGCGAAGCCAGGGCTCTCCGCGCGGCAACGGGCGTGATCTGCACCAGCACCTCTTCCGCGTCGCTTCTCTTGGAGAGAGGGCTTCCGCGAGCGGGAGTTGTCCTTCCCGGGGTCAATCCCGCACCACAGGCATACGGATCCACACCCCCGCATGTTGCGGTGGTCGCCGCACTGCTACCTAACAAGGACCAGTTGCTGACGGTGGAGGCCCTAAGCCAAATTCAGGACCTTGCCTGGACGGCATCGCTTGTGGGCTCAGACCAGGCGGACCCGGACTACGCGCAGCAGGTCGGGGCAGCCATTACGGCCAACGGACTCAGCAAGCGGGTCCAGCTCACCGGCGAGCTCAGCGGCGAAGCCCTTGAGTCTGAATGGGCTCGCACGGATCTGACCGTGCTGGTATCACGGGTGGAAGCCTTCGGCATGGCCGTCACCGAATCCCTGGCCCACGGCATTCCCGTACTGGTCCGGTCAGGGACAGGGGCAGTGGAGGCGCTGGGGATGGCTGGACTGGCAACGGACGACGGCGAACCCCGCCTTCCGGGGGCAGTGCTTTCCCTTCCGGCCGGGGGACAGGAGAGTCCGGGCCGGCTGGCCGACGCCTTGCGCGGGTGGTTGGTGGATGTAAGGACTCGCGAGAGCTGGCGGACAGGTGCGCTTGATGCGCGGACCGGGCTGCCGGGGTGGAGCAAAACCGCGCAGGACGTGCTGGCACTTCTGGCGGGACGCGACGACCCGGGAGAGCGGCGACAGCGCTAGCGGATGCTCCGGTGGGCCGCGAAGAACTCCCGCAGCACCAGCGCGCATTCTTCTTCGCGGACCCCGGGGTACACCTCAACCCAGTGGTTGAGCCGGCGCTCCCGGAGGATATCGAATACGGATCCTGCGGCGCCGGCCTTCTCGTCCCAGGCCCCAAAGACAACCCGGGGGATCCGGGCCAGGACAATCGCGCCCGCACACATGGCGCAGGGTTCCAGGGTGACCACCAGTGTGCAGTCGGACAACCGCCAGCCGTCGCCCCTGCCGCCGTCGAGCCGTGCCCTCTCCTTCAACCGCGCCGCAGCCTCCCTGATGGCCACCACCTCGGCGTGGGCTGTGGGGTCGCCCAGTTCCTCCCGCTGGTTCCGTCCGGAACCCAGCACATCGCCGTCGGGCCCTATGACCACGGCGCCGATGGGCACATCCTCCGTGGCGAGCGCGCGACGGGCCTCCGCCAGGGCAAGGCCCATCCAGGCGTCGTGTTTCTTTTCGGGCAACCGCATGGCTCAATGATAGTTTCGGGGTTAGTCAGGTTACTTGCCGATGCCGGGAGGCACCATGGACACTCTTCGGGACCGCTTAGGTACTTGGTTCAAACCGTACGCGGCGCTGATCCTCACCATTCTGGTGGGCGGTGTGATCATCGTGTCCCTGGCGCTGCTTGGGTCCGAGGTCTATGACGACGTGGTGGACTCCGCCGGGCTGGCCAATCTGGACAAACCTGCCCTGGCGTTCGCCGAGACCCTGCGCAGCCCCTGGCTCGATGCGGTTGTCACGGGGTTCACCAACATCGGCGGCGGCATCGGGATGCCCATCCTTGCCAGCATCCTCACGGCATGGTTGACGTTCCTCAGCCGGAACTGGCGCCCCCTGGTGCTGATTGGTGGAGCAGCGGCGGCGTCCGTCAGCGCCACCACTTTCGGCAAGAAGTTGGTGGGCCGTACCCGCCCGGACCATGCTGACGCCGTTCCCCCCTACGAGGATTCGCCCTCTTTCCCCAGCGGGCACACCCTGAACACCACGGTGGTGATCAGCCTGGTGATCTACCTCATCTGCCTTCAGTTCCACACGATGCGGGTCCGCGTCACTGCTATCACCGCTGGTTCCATCTTCATCATCGCCATGGGCCTGAGCCGGGTTTTCCTGGGCCACCACTGGCTGACGGACGTCATGGCCGGGTGGATCCTGGGGCTGGCCTGGGTGGCCATCGTCATCCTGGCCCACCGGCTGTTCCACCTGGTCCGCAGGCGCGAACACATCGGCGCAGCGCCGTCGTTCGACCGTCCTATCGTCCGCGACGTGGTGGCCGAGGAACTACACGACGGCGGATCTTCCGGACGTGGGAAGGGCAGCGCCGGGTGATAGTTTTGGGGGATGCGCACTCTCGTTGTTGACCACCCCTTGGTCGCCCACAAGCTCACCGTCCTGCGGGACAAGAACACGCCGTCGCCGGTCTTCCGCCAGCTGACGGAAGAGCTGGTGACCTTGCTCGCGTACGAAGCGACGCGGGAGGTCCGCACCGAGCCCGTCACCATCCAGACGCCGGTCAGCACCACCGTCGGTACCGCCTTCACCAAGCCCACTCCGCTGGTGGTTCCCATCCTCCGCGCGGGTTTGGGCATGCTGGAGGGCATGACCAAGCTCGTTCCCACCGCTGAAGTGGGCTTCCTGGGCATGGCCCGGGACGAGGAAACGCTGGACATCATCACCTACGCAGAGCGCCTGCCGGAGGACCTCACCGGCCGCCAGGTCTTCGTCCTGGACCCCATGCTGGCCACCGGCGGAACCTTGCGCGAAGCCATCAAGTTCCTCTTTAAGCGTGGCGCCTCCGACGTCACCTGCATCTGCCTGCTGGCCGCCCCCGAGGGCCTGGCCCGGCTGGAAGAGGAACTGTCAGGAGCCAACGTGCACATCGTCCTGGCCTCCATTGACGAGAAGCTCAACGAGAAGTCCTACATCGTCCCGGGCCTGGGCGACGCCGGCGACCGCCTCTACGGCATCGCGGGGTAGATTTCACCCTTTTTCATAACTGTTCCCGCCGCTAGCCTTTGCGGATGGACTGGAAACTTGAGCTTGTCTTTCTCCCCGTGTCTGACGTTGACCGCGCCAAGGACTTCTACGTCAACAAAGTGGGCTTTAACGCCGATTTCGACGAGCGGCCGTCGGACTCCATCCGCTTCGTGCAGCTGACGCCGCCGGGTTCGGCCTGCTCCATCTGCATTGGCGAAGGACTCATCGACGCCCCTCCCGGCACGGGTTCCAACCTGCAGTTGGTGGTCAACGACATTAAAGCTGCGCATGACCACCTGAAGAACAACGGCGTGGATGTCAGCGATGTGGACGTGCAGGACTGGGGCCACTTCGTCTACTTCGCCGATCCCGACGGAAACAAGTGGGCCGTCCAGTACATCCCTTGGCGAAACACCGGACAGGAAGCTGGCCAGGGCAGTGTTCAGGACGCCCGGCAAAACGCGCGTTAACCACAAACGCGGGCCGCATCATGATGATGCGGCCCGCGGTTGAATGTGGCTTGCCTAGTACCAGTTATGCGCCAGGTGGAAGTTCAGGGCGCCGCAGGGCGACTGGTAGCGCTCCTTGATGTAGTCCAGGCCCCAGTTGATCTGCGTGCGGTAGTTGGTGAGGTAGTCCGCGCCGGCGCTGGCCATCTTCTCGGCCGGCAGGGACTGGACAATGCCGTATGCCCCGCTGCTGGCATTGGTGGCCGTGGTGGTCCAGTCCGATTCCTTGGTCCACAGCGTCTGCAGGCACTGCATCTGGTCCGGAGCCCAGCCAAAGGTCCCCAGCTGGCTGGCGGCGTAGGCTTGGGCACCGGCGGGATCGTTGACCGCGACGGCGGCAGCCGGCTCAGGTGCGGGGGCAGGCTCGGGAGCCGGCGCCGGGGCGGGGGCTGGGGCAGGCGCTTCAGGCGCGGCCGGTGCTGCAGCGGGGGCCGGTTCCGCTGCCTGCGGTGCCACGCTGATGGCAGCGGGAGCCGGGCTGGCTGCCGGGTTGGAACGGATTTCGCTCTTCTCGATGCTCATTTGAGCGTCGGACGCTGCAGTGGAAGAGTTGGACCCGGTGGATGACACCGGGGTCATGCTGCTGGTGGCCTGTCCGGCCGCGCCAACCCCCACCAGCACCGCACAGGATGCTGCAAGGACGGCCGCGCGCTGGCCCAGGGTGGTCTTCTTTGCCTGCTGCTTGGCCTTGTGTTTAGCCTTGGCCTGCAGCAGACGTGCTTCTGCCGTGTTTTTGGACATGATTGATCGCCTCTCACACCTGCGGAGTTAGCTGTCGGGTTCGGATGAGGGCATCCGGCTGTACGGAAAGATCACGTACTGGCTTAACCCCAAGGGCATTCAGTGCCCGGGACGGTGGGTCCCCCGCCTCTGCCGTAGCTCAATCGGAATCCGGGGAAGCGGCAGAGCTTGGCGTCAACCCGGGATATGCGGCCCGAACGGGGACCGCACCCAATCGACGGTACAGGAAGAACACGACAAAGTCACATTTAGGTAACGGAAGTCACGAGGGCCAGCGCGTCGAATTGCGGGACAGAACCTGTCGAAGATCTCGATTTGACGAAGCGGATGGCCTTGAACGCAATGTGTGACGAACTCAGGGCACGGCGGGGCCGGCCGCGGGAAGACGGACAGCAAACTCGGTCCTGCCCGGCCGGGACACCAGTTCCACGGTGCCGCCGTGGGCCATGACGATGGACTCGACGATGGACAGGCCCAGGCCGGACGAGCCCTCGGAGCCGGAGCGGGCGGCGTCAGCCCGGGTGAAGCGCGAAAAGATCCTGCCTTGGAATTCCGCGGGGATGCCGGGCCCGTCATCGGTGACCGTGACCACCACGCTCCCGTCGGCAGAGCGCATCAACCCTGTGGTCACGGTGGTGCCGGCCGGTGTGTGCTTCCGGGCGTTTGAGAGCAGGTTGGCCAGCACCTGGTGCAGCTGGGTGGTGTCACCGCGGACCGTCACGGGTTGATGGGGCAGCTGCAGCTGCCAGATGTGTTCAGGGGCCATGACCTTTTCGTCGCTGACCGTTTCTATGACCAGCTGGGTAAGGTCCACTTCGGTGGTCTCCGTTGCCTTGCCCTCATCGAGCCTGGCCAGCAGCAGCAGGTCCTCCACCAGCGCGGTCATGCGCTCCGACTGGCTCTGCACCCGCCCCAGCGACTTTTGCCCGTCCTCGGTGAGGTGTTCGGTCATGCGCATCAGCTCGGTGTACCCGCGGATGGCGGTCAGCGGCGTTCGAAGCTCGTGGGAGGCGTCGGCAACAAACTGGCGCACCTTCATCTCGCTGCGCTGCCGGGCCTCCAGCGCGCTGGACACGTTGTCCAGCATCAGGTTCAGGGCGTGGCCCACACTGCCCACCTCAGTGGTGGGGTGCGCTGCGGAGGGTGGCACGCGCACGGCGAGTGCCACCTCGCCGGCGTCAAGGGGCAGCTTGGAAACCTTGGTGGCGACGTCGGACAGCTGTTCCAAGGGGCGCATGGTCCGGCGGATCAAGGCGGTGCCAACCAGCCCAATCAGGACCAGCCCGCCCAGCGAGACCAGCACCATGGTGAGCACCAGGGAGCCTTCGGTGGCTTTCTTCGTAGCAAGCGGAAGGCCGGTAATCACCACATCGCCATAGGGCGTCCCGGTAGCCATCAGCCGGTAATCGCCGTTGGACAGTTCGCGGTCCACCGGCACGCCATCATGGGGGAGTGCCTGCAGGATGGCAACGTCGCGGGAGGTCAGGGAGATGCGGGTGGCGTCGGATGACAGGAAACCGGCGGCGCTGCTGACCTGGCCGTTTATCACGCGTGCGTTCAGCGTGCCTACACTTTGGCCGCGCGCGTCAAGGGGGTCGGGGCGGCCTGAGGGGTTGCCTTCGGGCGGCCGGCCGCGGGACGCCAACTTCAGCTGCGCATCCAATTGACTGGTGAGGACCACGTCCATCGAGGCATAGCTGACCACCCCGATGGCGCCCGAGATGGCTACCAGCAGGGCCATGGACAGCAGGATCAGGCGGGTGCGAAGGTGCCAGGTGGAGGGCTTGAACCAGGACCGGCCGGTGGGCCGAGGGACACCGGAAAGAGGCACGCGTTTCCTTTGGCTAGTCTGCAGGCTTGATGACGTAGCCCGCCCCGCGCACGGTGTGGATCATCGGCGGATGGCTGGCTTCGATCTTCTTGCGCAGGTAGGAAATGTACAGTTCCACGATGTTCGCCTGGCCGCCGAAGTCGTAATCCCACACGTGGTCCAGGATCTGGGCCTTGCTGACCACGCGCTTGGGATTTTCCATCAGGTAGCGGAGGAGCTCGAACTGGGTTGCCGTCAGTTGGATCCCTTCTCCGGCACGGGTAACTTCGCGGGTGTCCACATTGAGCACCAGGTCGCCCACCACCAGCTCGGCGGTATCCATGGCGGCCACCCCGGAACGCTGCACCAGGCGATGCAGGCGCAGCAGGACTTCCTCCATGCTGAAGGGTTTGGTGACATAGTCGTCCCCGCCCGCGGCCAGTCCCACGATGCGGTCCTGGACGTCGTCTTTGGCTGTCAGGAAGAGCGCAGGCACCTCCGGCGCAAAGGCGCGGATCCTGCCCAGCAGCTCGACGCCGTCGAACCCTGGCAGCATGACGTCCAGCACCAGGACATCCGGATGGAAGTCCTTGGCGAGCTTCACGGCAGCGGGTCCGTCCGCTGCCACGGCCACAGACCAGCCCGCCATGCGCAGGCCCATGCTCATGAGTTCGGACAGGCTCGGTTCGTCATCCACCACCAGGGCACGGATGGGGGAGCCGTCCGGGTGGGTGAGCTGGGGAAGGTTGTTGGTCATGGAGTGCGGGGATGCCATGGGACAACTCTCCGATCTGTCGGTTTGCCAAGGCTTTGCCAATGCTGTGTTCCAGCTGTGAGCTCCAGCCTAGCCACCTGAACCAGGGGCAACGGTTGCCTTGCCCAAGCGGCGCCGCGGGTCACAAGTTGGCTCGGACTGCCGTACAGCCCCTGCGCAGCATCGCGGCGGACCCTTGTGGGACAAGAGCATCACCGCCAGCAGTTTCAACCTCTTGGAGAACGCCATGGATCAGCGAGACCAGGCGCAGGGAATGCGTCAGGGGGCAGAGCGGGACCACCCCCGTCCGCTCAGCTTGTCCATCATGACCACGGGAGCCAGCGTTCGCGTGACGGCCCTGAAAGGATTCGGACAGAGCGCACAGCACAATGGTTGCCCCTGCGACGGGCATCGCACGCCACTGAGGCCCAAAAAATCAGCAGGAGACGGAACGTCGGCTGGACAGGAGAAGTTCCTGTCCGGTCGATTCTATGTCAAACGGTTGAATTTTGACTGAATTCGATGAAGTGCGCTTTCGGCGAAGAAAATTCTGGAATAGGTAGGGCCCGGGCATATTCTCCGGATAAGCAGCAAAAAAATTTCACTCTTCCGAAATAGTGATCTGCAGCACAATTCCGCGTTTCGTCTCACGATGCGGACGATCCGGTCCATTGTTACTTGCAAGTTGGCATTGTTACGCTGCACACTTCCAATGTGAACAAGAACTCAACAGCACCTGCAGCCGCAGAATATTGGCCCAGCACATCAGCTGCTGCCGACATGCGCTGTTGTCGAATGCACGCCTGACCTTCCCACCCACCGAAGTTCTTAGGCATTCGCCCCCAAGCCCAGCGTCGGGCGCCCCTCCCCGGTCCGCTGACGGGGAAGCCAGCATTCGAGCCGCGAATACGGCCATTTCACATTGAGGTAACCACACATGTCAGTTGCATCCGGATACGTCCACATCTCAGTCCGTAACGCCGCCAAGGCAGGACAGCCCTCCGGTCTTCGTCCCGGCTTCGGTCCGCGCACGTCGCTCGCTCCCTCCACGTCCGGCAGCAGCTTCCCCGGCCAGGGTTTCGCCCCGCAGGGATACAACCCCAACTCCTACGGCCAGCTCCGAGCCGTGCACCCCGCAGAGTCCGCACCCGTTACCGCCCCTACCCCTGTGGTGGCAGGTCCAAACGCGGTCCGCCCGGTAGCCAACGAGAACGTCGCCCGCGGCTTCGTGCTCTACATGGGCATCGACGAGGAGACCGCTGCAGCAGCGGGAACCTCCATCGCCAAGCTCGCACAGGAAATCCGTGCCTACGCCCAGTCGCTGGTCTCCGGTGCCGAAAGCTACGCCGCCGTGGCAGTAGCCCCCGCCGGCACCCCCGGCTCCGCGCTCGACGTCGTCCGTTCCACTTTTGGCGACCCCACCGTCAACTCCCGCCAGCGCACCGAAACCCCGCGCCCCGCCCAGCCCCAGGAACCGCGCCCCTCCGGTGTGCTCATCGACCTCGCCCGCCGCGAAGTCCACCTCGACGGCGAATCCCTGAACCTGACCTTCAAGGAGTTCGAGCTCCTCAACTACCTCGTCGAAAACGGCACCCGTACCGTGGGCCGCGACGAGCTCCTCGAAGGATTGTGGCGCAACGCAGAAGAAGTGCCCAACGAGCGCACCATCGACGTCCACATCCGGCGCCTCCGCTCCAAGCTGGGCCGCCTCGCCAACACCGTCCGCACCGTCCGCGGCCAGGGCTATCGGTTCTACGAGCACCCGGAAGTTGTTGTCTGGGCCGCTCCGGAGTACTCGATCTAGTCTTAGCCTTCGCTCGAAAGCCTGGCCCCTCTCTGGTGGGCGCCTTCGCTTTCGCAAGGCATCCTTTGGCGCCTGCGCTCGTTCCTCACGCAACAACGGCGCCTTCAGGACGCCTTGCTACGCTACGGCGCCGCACGTTAGAGGGGCCTTCCAAGCGCGTTGGGGCTCTCCGGGTGCTGTGCCTACGCGGCTGAGGGGTCCTCGCGTCACTGAGAGCACGCTTTGGAGCTCTGGTTTCGTTCTGAAGCCTGAATTTCCGCCGTATGTGTTGCTGGCGGCGGCTCAAAGCGTGCTTGGCGTGACGTTCCGCGGCGAAGGAAATCTTCGCTCCCTGGTGCTTTTGCTGGCGCTAGGCTTGGGCCATGAGTTCGCACCACGTTCGACGCCTTGTGATCATGCGGCACGCCAAGGCCGACTGGCCCGGCGGGGTGGCCGATCATGAGCGGCCACTCGAAGAGCGCGGGCACCGGGAGGCGCCGCTGGCCGGGCGTTGGCTGCTCAAGCACAACATCGTCCCGGACTTCATTTTGTGCTCCAGCGCCCTGCGAACCCGCCAGACCTGCACCTGGGTCTGCTCTGAACTCGGCGACAAGGCCCCCACGCCCAAGCTCGAAGACGGACTCTATGCGGCGTCGGCCCTCCGGATGCTCACCGTGGTCAACCATGTTCCGGACACCGTGACCACGCTGATGCTGATCGCGCACCTGCCCGGCGTGCAGGACCTGGCCATGCACCTCGCCTCGCGTGATTCCGACCATGACGCCTACATGGACGCCGCCACCCGCTTTCCCACCAACGCGCTAACCGTCCTGGAGACGGAGAAACCGTGGGCGGAACTGGACGGCCAGGATGCCCGGATCACGCGGTTTGCGGTGCCCCGGTCCCACTAGACAGGCCGGCTGCCGTCGGGCCCGCTGGCCCCGGACCCGCTGCCCGCGATCTCCCGCAGAAGTCCCGCCACGTGCCTGATGCCGGGGCTGGCAGTCATGGTCCTGCGGTGAACGAGTCCCACTTGCCGCGCCTGGACCGGATTAACCACAGGGATGGCGACGACGTCCGGAGGCAGCGCCGGGCGGCCCAGGCGCGGCACGAGCGCTACAGCCACCCCCTGCTCAACGAAAGCGATATGAGTCGCGAAATCGGGGTCGTAAACCCTGATGTCCGGAACCCGCCCCAGGTCGGCGAAGATCCGCAGCAGGGCTTCGTTGCAAATCGCTCCTGCCGGCGTGCTGATCCAGCGCTCGTCCACGAGTTGAGAAGGTTCAACCTCCGGCTGCTGCGCCAGCGGATGGCCGCGGTGGACCAGGACGTCCGCCACGTCCTCGCACAGCCACTCCAGCGTGAGGTGCTCCGGGATGACCAACGGCACGGAATTCCAGTTGTGCACCAGGCCCAGATCGGCTTCGCCGTTGGCAACCCGGGCCACGGCCTCGCGCGGGTCCTCGGCCAGGACGGAAATATCCAGTGCTGCCCCCGATTGCCCCACTTCGGCCAGCAGGGGGCCCACCAGTCCGCGGCAGGCAGTGGAAAAGGAAACCACCCGCAGGCTGCCGCTGGGTTTGGCGGGGTCGGCCATCAGTGTGGACTCCAGCTCCTCCAGCTCCGCGAGGATGCGCCGCCCATACGCCGCCAGGGCTAGTCCGCGCTCGGTCAGCAGGACTCCGCGGCCCCGGCGTTCCAGGACGGCGAAGCCGCCCTCTTTCTCCAGCTTCTTCACCTGTTGGGAGACGGCGGACGGGCTGAACCCCATGGCTTCCGCGGCGGCGATAACGGTGCCGTGCTGCTCAATGGCCGCGAGCGCCCGTAAGGACCCTATGTCGATCATGAAGCAAAGGTACATGATTGAACGCCGAATAAAGCGCTGGTGCTTCATTTGCCGCTCTGCCAGAGTAGGAGCGTGACCCTCCGCGATTCCCTCCTTGCCGTTCTCGTCGCCCTGCTGTGGGGGCTGAACTTCGTGGCCATCGACATCGGACTCCACGCCGACGGCCAAAACTTTCCACCCCTGTTGTTCGTTGCGCTGCGCTTCATCCTGGTGGTGGCCCCCTGGATCTTCTTCGTCAGGAAGCCGGACGTGGGCTGGAAGGCCATTGTCGGCGTCGGCCTTTTCATGAGCGCCGGCCAGTTCGGCCTCCTCTACCTGGCCATGGCGCTCGGCATGCCCGCCGGTCTGGCGTCGCTGGTCCTGCAGGCGCAGGTGCTGCTGACCGTCCTGCTGGCCGCTGTGTTCCTGAACGAGCGGCCGACCAAGCGCCAGTTGGCGGGCGTTGGGCTGGGTATTGCAGGACTCGCCGTCGTCGCCGTGGGACGCAGTGCGGTGGCACCGCTCCTGCCCCTGGTCATCGTCCTGGCGGCAGCGCTGTCCTGGGCGGGCGGAAACGTCATCGCCCGGAAGGCCAAAGCTGCCTCGGGCCTGGGGCTGGTGGTCTGGTCAGGCGCCGTGGTGCCGCTCCCGCTCGCAGCGTTGTCAGTGCTGGTTGACGGGCCGGGGCAGGTGTGGAATTCGCTGTCCACCATTCAGGGGCCAACCATGCTCAGCGCCCTGTACACCGCTGTTTTCGCCTCACTGGTGGGCTACGGAATCTGGAACCGGCTCCTGGCCAGCCATCCGTCGTCGGCCGTTGTGCCGTTCACCTTGCTGGTCCCCGTGGTGGGAATGAGCGCTGCCTGGCTGGTCCTCGCGGAGGTGCCGTCGCCAACCGAACTGGCGGGCGGGCTGCTCCTCCTGGGCGGCGTGGCGACGGCGGTGCTCACCGGGGCAGGAGCGCGGCGTCAGCGGCGGGAGGCGGAGTCGCTGCCGGGCCTGGAAGCCGGCCTGGCTGAGGGTGAAGAAGCGGACGACGACGGGCGCTTGGCCGCCGGGGATCCGGCGGGCGGGACGCGGGTGACGGAAGCCCGTTGACGGGCGGCGGCTTGGCTGCCCGGGCGCTGGGCGGCAGCGCGCTGGGCGGCAGCGCGCTGGGCGGCAGGGCGCGCCGGCCGCGGACTCCCGCGCCGTCCGGCGGAAGGCCTGCGGGCCGCCGCGCTCCCTCCCCGTCCCGGCCACAAAGCACCCAGGAAGAGGATCCCGAAGGTTCCGGCCAGCGCACAGGCGGCACCAAGGAAATAGTTGTCGGGGTCATGAGTGGGAAGCGGGGTGCCCAGGAACGAGGACTGGCCGTCGAACGCCAGCTCCCATGTGCTGAGGAACGCCAGGGAAAAGCCGAGGGCAAGGGCAGTCCCGGCGCCTGCCGCCAGCAGGGCAAACCGCCGCCGCCGGACCAGGATCTCGGCAAGCGCGGCGAGGTACGCCAGGACGAGGACGCCGAGGAACGCCATGAAGACCGGCTCGGCCAGCGTCATGGCCGTGAGCACCAGCAGCCCTGCAGCGACGATGCCGCAGACCACCGCGAACTTTCCGCTCTTCCCCGTATGGCGCATGTGCTCCATCATCCCCGAGAAGCGGGTTCCTTGAGGACGTAGCCGCGCATGATGGCCATGATTGCTGCAACGCTCTGGTCCCGGGTGCGCTCGGGGTTGTAGGTCTGCCGGTCCAGGCCCACCACAAAGCAGGCACCGAAGATGGCGGTCTCCAGGCTTCCCCTGGACACTGCATCGTCCACGGGGTAGGCCTTGGCCACCCTTTCCACGGCCTTGCCGATGACTTCCAGGAGCTCGCCGCGCAGGACCGAGAAGGTGCCCTGCCACTCACTGGGAATCCGCCAGTTCTCGCTGACCCACAGGCGTGCAAACGACGGGTACTCCGCCATGAAATCCATGGCCTGGCCGATCATCGCTTCCATGGCCAGCAAGGGGTCACGGCCGGTGCCTGCGCTGTCCCCGGCCTCGAGCAGCTGCGCCTTGAGGATGTCCACGCCATGCCGCAGCAGCTGCGCGATCAGCTCCGACTTGCTGCCGAAGTTGTAGTAGACGGTGCCTTTGGAGACTCCGGCCGCCGCAGCGATCTCATCCACCGTGACGCTGGCCGCCCCGCGCTCGCCGATCAGCTCCATGGAGGCATCGAAGAGTTTCTGGCGGGTGGCGTTGGTGCGGGCGGGCCTGAGGCTTTTGGCCGCGGCGGCGGGTTCGGTGGTCATACCGCGATCTCCGGTTTCAGCGTCTTGAGGGTCCAGTATTTGTTCTTCCGGACAGCGAGGGTGGACATTGCCGCGCCCAGCAGAGTGTAGCCCAGCAGGCCCGCCAGGGTGGGGACGATCATGGACAGGTCGCCGCCGTAGATCAGGTGCCGCATCCCGGTCACCACGTAACCCATGGGCAGGACCTGGTGCACCACGTGCAGTGGCTGCGGGGTGGTCTGCCACGGGAACGTGCCGCCGGATGACACCAGCTGCAGGACCAGCAGGATGAGCACCACCAGCTTGCCCGGCGAACCCAGCAGCGCCACCACGCCCTGGATGAGCGCGCTGAACGCCATGGCGGCGGCCAGCATGAACAGCCACATCAGGACCGGGTGGGCCGGGTTCAGCCCCAGCGCCACGTCCACCACCAGGGTCAGCAGGGACGCCTGCACTATTGAGACCAGCAGGAAGGGCAGCCAGCCGCCCAGCGCGATCTTCCACGACGGCGCATTGGACGCCAGCGCCCGCTGCGTAATGGGGCGCATGGCCTGGACCAGCATGAAGATCCCGATCCACAGGGCGAGCGTCAGGAAGAACGGGGCCAGCCCGGCGCCATAGGATCCTGCCTTGGCCTGCGACACGTTGCTGACCGCCACGGGATCGGCCATGACCTGGGACAGGTTGCTCTTCTGGGCGTCGTCCGGGTTGGGGACCTGGCCGGCGCCCTTCCCGATCTCGTCGGCGAGCGTGCGGGAGCCCGAGGCGGCCTGGCCCGCGCCATCGGCAACCTGGGCGGCTCCGGCGTCCACCTTGTGTGCACCGTCCGCAAGGCCTGCGGCACCGTCGACGGCGGATTGCTCGCCTGCCGCCAGGGCAGCGGCTCCAGTGTGCAGCTGGTCAGCCCCTGCCGAGGCCTGTGCGATGGCGTCCTTCAGTGCGGGCATCCCCGCAGCCAGCTGGGCCGCGCCAACACTGACTGCTTCGGAACCGTTGGCCAGCTGCTGGACCTGGGCCGCATCCGTCTGGATTTTGCTCTTGGCGGCTGCCACCGGACTGGATGAAGCGGCGGCGTCGAAATCGGCAAGGACCTTGTCCGCCTGCTCCTGGGTCAGGACGCCGGAAGCGACCAGCCTGCCGTTGGACTCCACAATGCGGGAGCGGAGTCCCTGGTCGGCTGCGTCCAGCTGCGCCGCCACGTCCTGGACCTTCGCGTTCAATTGGGCGTTCCCGGCAGCCACCTGGGCGGCGCCGGACGCGAGCGTCTGGGTGTCCGTGGGCAGGGTGGCCGTCTTGTCCTTCAAGACTGACAGGCCGCTGCTGAGCTGCCCCGCGCCGTCGGTCAGCTGGTTGGCGCCGTCCCGCAGCTTCAGCTGGCCGGCGTACAGCTGGTCCGCCCCGCTGCTCAAAGCCGTGGTTCCCTCGTGGAGGGTGAGGGTTCCGTCCCTGAGGGTTGCCACGCCGTCGGCCAGCTGGGAGGCGCCGTCCCCGGCCTGGACCATCTTGGCGTGGATGGTGCCGAAGCCGGTGAGCAGCTGGTTGGCGGTTTCCTCACCCACTTCCTTGGCAACGGTGGAGTGCACGGCAGTGGTCAGCTTGTCCACGATGGTGCTCAGGAGGTAGTTGTTGGCATCGTTCGTGGTCACATTCAGCATGGCCTGGCTGGCGGAGTCGAAGCTGCCGGGCGAAACCAGGTTGGCTGAAAAGTCCTTGGGGATCTTCAGCGCGAAGGCGTACTGCCCGCTGCTCACTCCGGCATCGGCTTCCGTGGAGCTGGCCACGGGCACCCAGTGGAAGACGTTGCCTTCCACCAGGCTGTCCGCCACCTTGGCCCCCGCCTCCAGCCGGGTGCCGTCGGCTGTGGTTGCGCCGGTATCCTCCACCACCAGGGCGGCGTCCAGGTTGTTGAGGTGCCCGTACGGATCCCAGTTGGCGTAGAGGTACACCGCGCCATAGAGCAGCGGGACCATGGTCAGCGCCAGGATGGTCAGCTTGGGCAGCAGCCCACCGGTCATGCGCTTGAGTTCTGAGCGGGCCAGCCGCAGGACAGTCACTTGGCAACCTCGGTTTCGAGTGGGGTTTGCTGGTTTTCGGGGGTTCCTGTGTCCTCCGGGTCTGGCGCAGCTTCCGCTGCCGGCGCCGCTGCCGGCGCCGCATTGCCGATCACAGCAGCCGGCCCGTCCCACGAGCCGGGGACGGCACTGACTGCCGCCACGACGGCGAGTGGACGCCCGGCGTCGTACGCCAACTCCTGCAGGCGCGGCAGCCAGGTGAGCTCATCGGCGCTGTGGCGGTCCGGGGAGTCAACCACCAGCAGGTCCGTGCGGGGGTTGGCCAGGGCCAGCGCCGTCAGCAGCTCCAGCCGCCGCTGCGGTTCCAGCTGTTCTGTCCACAGCCCCGCGATGTCCTCGAACCGGTTGACCTTGAGCCACGGGCCGCTGAGCAGCGCCCCGCGGTAGCGGCGGGGTATCAGGGCCAGGTCCTCGGTCACCAGGTCGCGGACGCTGAGGTGTTCCTCAGGTTCATTGACACCGGGGGAGTCCACCAGGGCTGCCGCCAGGCGGAGGTGCTTGGTCCGCGTGCTGTTGTCCCAGCTGAGGTGTCCACCGGCAGCCTTCATCCTCCCGCTGAGCAGGAGGGACAGGGCGGTGCGCTGGTCCTGGCGGTCGCCGGCAACGAGCAGCAGTTCGCCGCGGCGGACGGCCAGCGACGTTGGCGGAAGCAGCGGATCCCGGCGTCCTTTGGCATGGAGCTGGTGTGCTGAGAGCAAGGCTTGCCTTTCACAGAAATCGTCTGCATCAAGGCTAACCGAACTGACTGGTCAGTTCAAATAGGAATCAGAGCCCATACTTTTCCAGCAACCGGAGCCATACCTCGCTGATGGTGGGGTAGGAGGGGACGGCATGCCAGAGGCGGTCCAGTGGCACCTCGCCCACCACGGCAATGGTGGCCGCATGCAGCAGTTCGGCCACGTCCGGGCCGGCGAACGTGGCGCCAAGCAGGACCTTGCGGTCTTCATCAACCACCAGCTGGGCCCAGCCTTCATAGTTCTCCGAATGGAGGGAGGATCCGGCCACCTGGATGGGCAACTCAACGGAGCATGCGTTGTACCCATCCTTCCTGGCCGCCTTCAGCGTGCGTCCGACGCTGGCCAGCTCCGGGTCCGTGAAGACGACGCTGGGCACGGCATGCTCGTTGGCCGTCTGGGCATAGCGCGACCAGTCATCGGGGTTTCCCTTGAGCTCGCCGTTCGCCCGCGCCGCGATGGCGGCGCCGGTGGCGCGGGCCTCGTACTTGCCCTGGTGGGTAAAGAGGTTCTTGCCTGCGGCGTCCCCCACCGCGTAGAGCCAGGGTTCGTCGCCGGGGGTTCCCTGGACCAGCCCCGACCCGTCCGTTGTGAGGGAAAGATGCCCGGAATCGTCCGGCTCGAAACCCGCGCTCTCGAGGCCCAGGCCTTCGAGGGCAGGGTGCCTGCCCGTGGAAACCAGGACCTTCTCCGCCGTCACGTCGGTTCCGTCGCCGAGGCTGACGGTGAGGGTGCCGTCGTCGTTCTCCCTGATGCGTTTCGTGGCGGTGTTCAAGCGAAGTTCCACCCCGTCCGCGCGCAGCCCTGCCGCAACCAGTGCCGAAGCCTCCGGCGGAAAATTGCCCAGCAGCCCGCTGCGCGCCACCAAGGTGACGCTGGAACCCAGCCGGGCGAAAGCCTGGGCCAATTCGGCACCGGCCACCCCTCCGCCCAATACCGTCAGGCTCCTCGGGACCTCACCCGCTGATGTGGCTTCGCGGGTTCCCCATACCTGTACATCCTGCAGGCCCTCAATGGGTGGGGTATTGGGCGTTGAGCCCGTGGCAAGTACCACCGCATGCCGCGCCCGCAGCAGGTGCCGGTTTCCGTCCAGCCCTGCAACCTCCACGGCCCTGGGTCCGGTCAGCCAGGCATGGCCGCGGACCAGGTCGATGCCGGTATCTTCGACCCACGAGACCTGGCTGTCATCCTGCCAGTTGGACGTGAAGTAGTTGCGG
Source organism: Arthrobacter sp. Soil764 (assembly GCF_001428075.1). Classification (GTDB taxonomy): domain Bacteria; phylum Actinomycetota; class Actinomycetes; order Actinomycetales; family Micrococcaceae; genus Arthrobacter. The sequence continues at coordinate 181,008 of NZ_LMSI01000002.1, forward strand.
CGTTCAAGGACGGCGGCGGCGTCGAGGGTGCGGGTGACTGCCTCCTTGGCGCCCGGCGTCGTCTGTGCCCCGTGCAGCGCGGTGCCTGGCCGGAGGAGTGCCTTCGACGGCATGCAGGCCCAGTAGGAGCATTCACCGCCCACCAGTTCCGCTTCCACGAGTACGGCGGTAAGCCCGCCTTCCACGACGCGGCCTGCCACGTTTTCCCCTACGGCGCCTGCGCCGATGACAACAACATCAAATTCGCGCTCAATGGCGTCGGGCATCATGTGCACAGCCTAGCCGGGGATGACGGGCCCGGCGGCACAAAAAAGGTCCGCACCGGCGAACCGGTGCGGACCTTGTTGGTGCGCCCAAAGGGATTCGAACCCCTGACCTTCTGTTCCGTAGACAGACGCTCTATCCAGCTGAGCTATGGGCGCATTCCGTGTCCCGGGAGAAGAACCGCTCTCCCTGAACCTCGAATTACTTTACGCGAGGGTTGGCCGGGATGCCAAATCGAAAGGACTGTAATCTCGACAACTAGACCGGTATAGGTGACCTTTGTCACTTAATCGGTCGTTTCGCCGCAATAATTCCTTGATTTTCCGCGGAATTCACTTTTGGTGACGGCAGATGTCAGTCAAGCTCCCCAAAAACTCCACTGGTCCGGACCATAGCATTTAGCTCACACCGATGAACCCGAGGAAGGGAACTGCAATGGGCGATCTGGCGCAGAAGCCGCTGCTTGAGAAAGCACCCACCACACATGCCGGTCTGCTGGCATGGGTCGAAGAGGTTGCTGAGCTTACGCAGCCGGACCGCATTTACTGGGTTGACGGGTCCGAAGAGGAAAACACCCGCCTTACCGACGAGCTTGTTGCTGCCGGAACCTTGACCCGGCTCAACCAGGATCTCTTCCCGAACTCCTTCGCTGCGTTCTCGGATCCCGCTGACGTTGCCCGCGTTGAGGAACAGACCTTCATTTGCTCCGAGAACAAGCGTGACGCCGGCTTCACCAATAACTGGATGGAACCGCGGGAGATGAAGGACAAGCTGCGCGGCCTGTTCGCCGGTTCCATGCGCGGCCGCACCATGTACGTCATCCCGTTCGTCATGGGCCACCTGGACGCCGAGGACCCCAAGTTCGGCGTGGAGATCACCGACAGTGCCTACGTTGTTGCCTCCATGCGCATCATGGCAAACATCGGCACCGAGGTCCTGGACAAGATCACGGCCACCAATGCCTTCTTCGTTCCGGCCCTGCACTCCCTCGGCGCCCCGCTGGCACCGGGCCAGGAGGACGTGGCCTGGCCCTGCAACCCGGACAAGTGGATTGTCCACTTCCCCGAAGAGCGGTCCATCTGGTCCTTTGGCTCCGGTTACGGCGGCAACGCCCTGCTCGGAAAGAAGTGCTACGCCCTGCGCATCGCCTCGGTCATGGCGCGCGACGAAGGCTGGCTGGCGGAGCACATGCTCATCCTCAAGCTCACCTCGCCGGAGAAGAAGTCGTACTACATGTCCGCAGCCTTCCCCTCGGCCTGCGGCAAGACCAACCTTGCCTTGCTCGACCCCACCATCGAAGGCTGGGAAGTTGAAACCCTTGGCGATGACATCACCTGGATGCGCATCGGCAAGGAAGGCGAACTGCGCGCCACCAACCCGGAGGCCGGCCTCTTCGGCGTAGCCCCCGGCACCGGCTGGGGCACCAACCCCAACGCGATGCGCGCCATTGCCAAGGGCCACAGCATCTTCACCAACGTGGCACTGACCGATGACGGCGGTGTCTGGTGGGAGGGCATGACGGACGAAGTTCCGGCCCACCTGACCGACTGGGAGGGCAACTCCTGGACCCCCGATTCGGGCCGTCCCGCCGCCCACCCGAACTCCCGGTTCTGCACCCCCATCTCGCAGGTGGACATGCTGGCTGAGGAGTACTACAGCCCCGAAGGCGTGGAGCTCTCAGCCATCCTGTTCGGCGGCCGCCGCAAGACCACGGTTCCACTGGTCACGCAGGCGCGCAACTGGACCAACGGTATCTTCATGGGTTCCACCCTGTCCTCCGAGACAACGGCCGCTGCCGCCGGGCAGGTGGGCGTGCTCCGCCGCGACCCGATGGCCATGCTGCCCTTCATCGGTTACGACGCTGGTGACTACCTGAAGCACTGGATCAGCGTTTCAGGCAAGGCCAACCCGGAACGCCTGCCGCACATCTTCCTGGTGAACTGGTTCCGCCGCACCGCGGACGGTGATTTCGCGTGGCCTGGCTTCGGCGACAACGCCCGGGTCCTGAAGTGGGCCATCGAGCGCCTCGAGGGCAAGGCGGACGCCGTCGAAACCCCCATCGGCTTCGTCCCGGCCGGACATGCACTGGACCTCACCGGCCTGGACCTCACCCACGCCCACGTGGAGGACGCCGTCCGCGTTGACCGCGAGGAATGGGACGCCGAGCTCGCTTCCATCGAGGAATGGTACGCAAAGTTCGGTGATTCCCTCCCGGATGCCCTGCGCGCGGAGCTCGACTCCCTCAAGGAACGCATGGCCAAGCACTAGCCACTGGTGGCCCCGCACCTTTTCGACAAGGTGCGGGGCCGCCGTCGTTCCCCACCATCGAATCAGCTGGCGAGCCAGATGTCCGGGCCGAAGACCTCGTAGTGGATCTTGGTGGCCGGAATGCCGGCGTTGATGGCCTCATTGCGGATGTTCTTCATGAACGGCAGGGGGCCGCATAGGTAGAGGGAGGCGTCGGCCGGAAGGTCCACTTCACGCAGGGTCATGAATCCCTCCTTGGCGCCGTCCACCGGCTTCTCCAGCCAGAGCTGCAGTTCGGCACCGTCAAGGCGTTCGACGTCGTCCGTCATCTGGCTGCGCAGTGCCCAGCTGTCCAGGGTGCTTTCGGCGTGCAGCACCAGGACCTGCCGGTCGGAGCCGGTTTCGGCGAGGGAGCGGAGGATGGAGGCGGTGGGGGTGCAGCCGATGCCGGCGGAGGCGAGAACCACCGGGCCGTCCCCCTCCTTGAGCGTGATCTCGCCGTAGGGATTCGAGATCTCGACGACGTCGCCCACCTGGACAGTGTTGTGCAGGACGGGGGAGACCTCGCCGCCGTCGTCCAGTTTGGTGGTGAAGGTGCGGCTGGTGCCCGCGTCCCCGGAAAGGGAGTACTGCCGGACCTGGCGCAGGCCATCAGCGACGGCCACCTTCACGCTGATGTACTGGCCGGGAAGGGCCGGGGTTACAGGGGTGTCGTCGGCGGGCTCGAGCGTGAAGGTCATGGAGCCGGTTCCTGCCGGTTGCTTGGCTGCCACGCGCCAGGGCATCCACATCCTGTCATTGGCCTGCGCTGCGTAAAGACCCTTTTCGAGCTTGATCAGGGCGTCCGCCATCAGCCAGTACACCTCGGTCCAGGCTTCGGCGATCTCGGGCGTGATGACCTCGGCCAGATCTTCGGCGATCGCCGCGAACAGGTGCTCATAGACCACCTGGTACTGCGGTTCCGTGATGCCCAGTGAGGCGTGCCGGTGCGCGATGCGCGAGAGGACGGTTTCCGGCAGGGTGCCCGGGTTGTTGACCAGGTGGGTGGCGAAGGCGGCAATGCTCCCGGCCAGGGCCTGCTGCTGGTTGCCGGAACGCTGGTTGGAGCGGCTGAACAGGCCATCCATCAGTTCGGGGTGCGCCGCAAACAGGCGGGCGTAGAAGTTGGGGGTGATGGATCCGATCCTGGAACCGACCAGCGGCAGGGTGGCCTCAATGACGGGGCGGGACTTGTCCGAGAGCATCTGAACTCCTGAGGTTATGGCCGGGGCCTTCGTCCGGCCGGATGAAAACTCATATTTCAAATACGAGTATTTCTGCCTCAGTTCTACACCTTGTAGAAGTTTGAAATCAAACCGGGAGCCGGCACCCGGATAGCAGGGTCACAGCCCCGGGCGGAGGCCGATCATCTGGAAGACCGGTGCCATTTGCCGCTCCTGCGGGAGGTCCGCGATGACCACGGAGTCCAGTTCCGCATAGAAGGCCTCGCGGGCCCGGGCGAGTGCGCCGCGGAGTTTGCACTCGTTAATGAGGGGGCAGTTCCCGCCGGGCGCCACGCAGTCAGCAGGGTCAGTGCGGGTATCAAGCTGCCGCAGGATCTGCCCCACGGTGGCGATGCGGCCCGCGTGGCTGAGGCGCGAACCGCCGGAGCGGCCACGGGCAACCTCAATGAGCCCCATGCTCCGGAGCTTCGCCATGGCCTTGCTGACGTGGTTGTAGGGCGTTCCCACTGAGTCTGCGATGCTCTGGGTGGTGAGCAGCGTGCCGTCCGGAACGGCTGCCAGCACCATGAGTGCGCGCAGGCTGACGTCAGCGAAGGCATTGATCTTCATGGCTGCAGTCCGGTCTAGTCCACCCAGATGGCGGGTTCGCTGGCGTCCGCACCCAGCTCGCCGAATTCCCAGGACTGGGTGGTCGCGTTGGCGGAGTATGGCAGCACCGCGGCAAACAGGGAACCGTCCCGGTGCTCGGCGGCCACGTGGATGGCGTCCGAATCCTCCTCCACCAGCAGGATGTCGCAGACCACGGCGGCGGCGCGGAAGTCGTCCCGGTTCTGGCGAAGGAGGGCCTGCAGGTCGTGGATCATGGCGTCGGCGTCGAAGTCCCCGTCGCTGCCTTCCGTGGCATCCGCCGGTGAGACGGCAACCAGCCGCACCTCGCCGTCGTTCTGGACCGTCAGCGCGAAGGGCAGGAACCCGCCGTTGCGCTGGAGCTGCTCCTGGGCCGCGCTGACGCCCGTGCCCAGGAGGTTCTCCAGGTCAGTTGCCGTGGCGTCGGAGACGGAATCGCGCCAGCTTTCCTGCCCGCTGTTTCCGTCCGCTGCCTGTCCGGTGGAGTCCGTCATCCGCGGCTAGGCCCGGACCAGGGACAGGACGCGGTCGCGGATGCGTTCCATGGTGGCCCGGTCCGTGGCCTCGGCGTTGAGCCGCAGGAACGGTTCGGTGTTGGAGGGGCGCAGGTTGAACCAGTAGCTGCCGTCGTTGGCCGTGAAGGTGCTGCCGTCGAGGTTGTCGATGGTGAGGTCCTCATCCGCGAAGGCCTGGCGCACCCGCTCCACCGCTGCCGGCTTGTCCTCCACCTCAGAGTTGATTTCGCCGGAGCTGACGTAGGGCTCGTATTCGCGCGCCAGCTCGGAGAGCGGGCCGTCCTGCTCGCCCAGGGCTGCCAGGACGTGCATTGCTGCCAGCATGCCGGTGTCGGCGTTCCAGAAGTCGCGGAAGTAGAAGTGGGCGGAGTGCTCGCCGCCGAATACCGCGCCTTCCTTTGCCATGACTGCCTTGATGAAGGAGTGGCCAACGCGCGTGCGGACGGCGCGTCCGCCGTCGTGCTCCACCAGTTCGGCGACGGCACGGGAGGTCAGCAGGTTATGGATGATGGCGGGCTTTTCCTCGCCCTGGGCCTTGGCGCGGGCGATCTCGCGCCGGGCCACCATGCCGGTAATGGCCGACGGCGACACGGGCTCGCCCTTCTCGTCGATGACAAAGCAGCGGTCGGCGTCGCCGTCGAAAGCCAGTCCGATGTCCGCACCGTGTTCGATCACCGCTGCCTGCAGGTCGCGGAGGTTTTCCGGCTCCAGTGGGTTGGCCGGGTGGTTGGGGAACGAACCGTCCAGCTCGAAATAGAGGGGGACGATGTCGAAGGGCAGCTTGGGCAGCAGCGAGTCACCCAGGACAGCCGGGGTGGTCAGGCCGGCCATGCCGTTGCCGGCGTCCACCACCACCTTCAGGGGACGGGAGGCAGAAAGGTCAACGAGCTTGCGGAGGTACTCGGAGTAGTCCTTGAGGACGTCGCGGACGCTGATGAGGCCCCTGGTGCCGGTTGCGGGAATGGACCCGGAGTTGAGGTACTGCTCCGCGAGGGCCTGGATTTCCTTGAGGCCGGTTTCGGAGGAGATGGGGACGGCGCCCGCCTTGGCCATCTTGATGCCGTTGTATTCGGCGGGGTTGTGGCTGGCGGTGAAGGTGGCCCCGGCGCGGTTAAGGAATCCGCAGGCAAAGTACAGCTCGTCGGTGGAGATCAGGTCCAGCAGCTCAACGTTGGCGCCGCGGGCTGCCGCGCCGTTGGCGAAGGCCTTGGAGAACTCGGGGGAGGAAGGACGCATGTCCCCGCCCACCACGATGGTCTGGCCTTCGAGCTGCAGGACGTCCACGAACGCGGCCCCCACGGCTTCGACGATTTCGGCGGTGATCGACTCGCCCACAATCCCACGGACGTCGTAGGCCTTGAAGGATGCCGAAAGGTCAAATGTCGTTGTCTGTTCGCTAGTCACGGGCTTTATCTTACGTGGGCAGCGCGCGCGGCCAATGTGGTTGGGGGAGGTCTTTCATAACAGGTCCGCCCTTGCGCCCGCTTTCCACATAGCAGCCGGCTGCTGTGCAGGGTGTCGGAGGGTGCTGGGATACTGAATCAATGGCCGATAACCAGTACACGTCCACCGTTTCCGCTACCGCCGTTGCAGACCCGGCAGGTCCCGGCGCACCCGGAACCGCCACCCACGCCGAAGCGCTTGAGGTCCTGCGCGGCCTGGTGGGGCACCCGGACGCGGTCTTCCACGAGGGGCAGTTTGAGGCCATCGAGGCATTGGTGGACGGCGGGCGGCGGGCTTTGGTGGTCCAGCGCACCGGCTGGGGCAAGTCGGCCGTCTACTTTGTGGCATCCCTGCTGCTGCGGCGGCGGGGTGCCGGGCCCACGCTGATCGTCTCGCCGCTGCTCGCCCTGATGCGGGACCAGGTGGCCGCTGCCGCGCGGGCCGGGGTTCGCGCCGTGGCCATCAACTCCGCCAACCAGCTGGAGTGGGACACCGTCCGTGAACAGCTGGCCGCCGATGAGGTGGACGTGCTCCTGGTTTCCCCGGAACGGTTGACCAATCCCGCGTTCCGGGAAACCCAGCTGCCCGAATTGATCCGGCGGACCGGCCTGCTGGTCATCGATGAAGCCCACTGTATTTCCGACTGGGGCCACGACTTCCGCCCCGACTACCGGCGGATCGCGGACCTCATTACACGGCTGCCGGATTCGGTCCCGGTCCTGGCCACCACCGCCACAGCCAACTCGCGCGTGGTGCACGATATCGAAGAGCAGCTCGGCGCCGGGGTCCTGACCATCCGCGGTTCGCTGGGCCGCGACTCGCTGCGGCTTGGTGTCCTGTCGCTCCCCGACTCCAAAGAGCGGCTGGGCTGGCTCTTGACCCACCTGGCGGATCTGCCGGGCAGCGGAATTATCTACACCCTTACCGTTTCCGCGGCCGAGGACACTGCCCGCCTGTTGTCGGAGGCGGGACATAATGTGCTGGCCTACACCGGACGGACCGATCCGGCAGACCGTGAGCGGGCCGAGCAGCTGCTGAAGGACAACCAGGTCAAGGCGCTCGTGGCCACGTCCGCCCTGGGAATGGGCTTCGACAAGCCCGATCTTGGTTTCGTGGTCCACCTCGGGGCGCCGTCCTCGCCGGTGGCTTACTACCAGCAGGTGGGGCGTGCCGGCCGTGGTGCTGCCGATGCTGACGTCCTCCTTCTCCCCGGCGCGGAGGATCGGGAGATCTGGCAGTATTTCGCCACCGCGTCCATGCCCTCGGAGGAAAAGGCCGCGGCGGTGCTGACGGCTCTGGCCGGGGCCGGAGCCGCCCTGTCCACGGTGGCGCTGGAAGCAAGGGTGGATCTTCGCCGCACACCGCTGGAGCTTCTGCTGAAGGTGTTGTCGGTGGACGGCGCGGTGGAACGGGTCGGCGGTGGCTGGCGGTCCACCGGCCAGCCGTGGGTTTACGACGCCGAACGCTACCGCCGGATTGCCGAGGCGCGGGTGGACGAGCAGGACTCCATGGTGATCTACCAGGACACCGCAGGCTGCCGGATGGAGTACATCACCTCGGTCCTGGATGATGAGACGGCCCGGCCGTGCGGGCGGTGCGACAACTGCGGGGGCCGCTGGTTCCCGGCGGAGGTGGCAGCCGATGCCACAGCGGCAGCCAGCCAGACCTTGAGCCGGGCCGGCGGTGTCCTTGAACCGCGGCTTCAGTGGCCCAGCGGCATGGACCGGCTGGGAGTGCCGGTGAAAGGAAAACTCAAGCCGGGAGAAGGCCTTTCGGAGGGGCGCGTCCTGGCCCGGCTGACGGACCTCGGGTGGGGCGGCGCCTTGCGGGAGCTGTTTGCCGCCGGCGCGGAGGACCGGGCGGTGGACCCCGGGATGCTCCAGGCATGCGTGCAGGTCCTGCGCGAATGGGGAACCGGTGATGGCCGGAACCCGGGGTGGAGCGGAGCGGGCAGGCCGGCAGCCATCGTGGGTGTGCCGTCCCGCAGCAAACCGCAGCTGGTGGGTTCGCTGGCAAGGGGGATTTCAGAAATCGGGCGGATCCCCTACCTCGGAGAGCTGCAACCGGCACATGGCGGCCCCACCGGCGGCCGCGGCGGAAACAGCGCCTACCGGCTGGCGGGGGTATGGGACCGGCTGGTGGTGGGACCGGAGCTTGAAGCCGCCCTGCAGTCCGTCCAGGGCCAGACGGTCATGCTGATTGATGATCTGGCCGACAGCCGGTGGACCCTTACCGTCGCGGGGCGCGCCCTTCGGATTGCCGGGGCGGGAGCGGTGCTTCCCCTGGTTCTGGCCCAGGCCGGCTGACGGCGGCCCCTGCATGGCGGGGGAGCAGGAGGCTGTCCGCGGTGCTGGCCAGCATCAGGACGGCCATGGCCACGAACGCGCCGCGGAAGGGCCCTGACGGATCCTGCGGTCCAAACGCCAGCCCGTCGAAGGTCCGGATGAGCAGGGCTGCCACCGCGATACCCGAGCCCGTGCCGAGTTGTACCAGCGTGGCGGAAACAGTGTTGGCGGAGGTCAGCTGTGCCGGCGGGATGTCGGCGTACTGCACGGAGGCATAAGCCGAGAAGCCGATGGAGCGGAAGGCGCCGCTGCATACCAGCAGCACAACCATCAACGCCTCAGGGGTCTCCGGTGTGAGAAGGGCGCAGAGAGCGAAGGTGACGGCGGACCCCAGCGAGGCGAACACCAGCATCGCCTTGAAACCGAATTTCCGGATCAGCGGGGTGGTGGCCGGTTTGATCCCGATGTTCCCGATGAACACGGCTGCCACCAGGGCGCCGGCATGCAGCGGGGACCAGCCGAACCCGGTCTGGAGCATCAGCGGAAGCAGGAACGGGACCGAGCTGATGGTGACCCGGTACACGAACCCGCCCGTGGCCATTGCCCGGAAGGTCCGGGTGCGGAAGACCTGCAGGTTGAACAGTGGATGCGGCGTCCGCCGCATCCAGAACACGGCTCCGGCCAGTGCCGCAAGGCCGGCGGCGGCACTGATTCCGGCCCAGGGGAGGTCCGGGTGGCTGCTGGCGAGTTCCAGGCCGGCCACCAGCGCGCCCACCCCCAGGGTGGTCAGGACCATCCCGGGCCAGTCGAGCCGCCGGCCGGAATCCCCGGGTGCTACCGGAACCAGGCGCAGGGCGGCGAGAAACGCGGCGGCACCCAGGGGGATGTTCACCAGGAAGATCCAGTGCCAGGAAAGGTACGTGGTGAGCGCCCCGCCCACCAGCGGTGCCAGGACCGGCGCAAGGAGTCCGGGCCACACCAGGAATGCGGTGGCACGCAACAGCTCGGATTTCGGGGTTCCGCGCAGGACCACCAGGGTCCCCACCGGAACCATCATGGCCCCGCCAACGCCCTGGGCGACGCGGCTCAGGGTCAGCGTGGCCAGGTCCTGGCTAAGGGCGCAGGCCAGGGAAGCAAGCGTGAAGACGGCGATGGCCGCGCAGAAGATCCGCCTGGCGCCGAACCGCTCCGCCAGCCAGCCGCTGATGGGAATGCCGACGGCTACGGTCAACAGGTACGCGGTCATGGTGATGTTGACGTCGGCGGCGGGAACGGCCAAATCTGCCGAAATGCTGGGGATGGCCGTGGTGAGGACCGTGCCGTCCAGGAATTCCATGAAGAACGTGGCCGCCACCAGAAGTGCCAGGCGTGGGTTCCATGCCGCCCGGGCGACGTCCGTTTGGTGTGATTTGCTGCGTGCCGCCATGCGCCAATCCTGCCACCGCTGCAGAGGCAGGCGCCTTCCCCGTCCGCTTTGCGGACAGCGCGTTCCAGGCGGAGGCGAAAGCCACACCCCGGTTTCAGAAGCTTGTCCGCGCATCCGAAACCATAACGCTCTGATACGCGAACGGGCTTATGGCAGGTTGCGGGGCGCCGGGAAACGCAAAAGGCCCCGGTCCAGTGGACCGGGGCCAAACGCGGAGACGGGGGGATTTGAACCCCCGGTCGAGTTTAACCCCGACCCTTCATTAGCAGTGAAGTCCATTCGGCCGCTCTGGCACGTCTCCAATTGCTATTCCTAGCCCACCAAGGATACGCAGATCCGGCCATGCAGTGCAAAACGGTCACTCCCAACGCCCCGGCCAGCCGGCCGCGGCCCAGGGAGCCTACGGGAAACGCTGCACGGGGCGGACCATGCGGATCTCCGGCAGGTCCTCCCAGTCCGGCAGGATGTCCCGGGCGCCGTCGGGTTCAAAGCCGAACCGGCGGTAAAAGCCGATGGCGCGGCCGTTCCCGGCGGCCACCCACAGACTCGCCGCCTTGGTGCCCAGGGCTGCCGTGAGCAGGCGCCGGCCAAGCCCAAGGCCCTGGTGCGAAGCCAGCAGGTACAACCCCCACAGTTCCAGATCACCCGAGGACGGCGGCGGGTGGCCTTCGGGGGAACCGGGAGCCGGCAGGAGCCGTACACCCGCGAACCCAACTACCGTCCCGCCGTCGCACGCCACCCACACCTCGGCAGGTTCCGGCCGGTCCAGCAGGTGCCGCCAGAGCCGCAGCCTGTCTGCCGGATCCACGGCAGCGAGGAAAGCATCGGACAGCATTCCCCGGTATGTTTCCTGCCAGCAGCGGACATGCACCTGTGCCAGCTGTTCGATGTCCCTGGCGCCGGCCCTGCGGACGGCCGGAGTGGGCTCCATGGCCGTCAGCCTGCCAGCGCCTTCCACAGGAAGTGCTGGCTGCGGGCCTGCAGCGCGGCGGCCTGCCGGTTGTCGGAGGCGCCGGCATGGCCGCCTTCCAAAGCTTCGTGGAACCACACGTTGGGAATGCCCATGGCCAGCATCCGGGCCGCCATCTTGCGCGCCTGCACCGGGCCGACGCGGTCGTCCGATGTTGCCGTCCAGATGAAGGTCTCCGGGTACTCCACCGCATCCTTGAGCAGGTGGTAGGGCGAGAAGGTCCTGATGTACTCCCACTGTTCGGGGACGTCCGGGTCCCCGTACTCGGCAATCCAGGAATGCCCGGCGGAGAGCTTGGTGTAGCGGCGCATGTCCAGCAGTGGCACTCCACAGGATACGGCCCGGAACAGTTCGGGGTAACGGGTGAGCATGTTTCCCACCAGGAGCCCGCCGTTGGAGCCGCCCACGCAGCCCAGCCGCCGGGGAGATGTGACGCCGCGCGAGATGAGGTCGCGGGCCACGGCTGCGAAGTCCTCGTACGCACGGTGCCGGTTTTCCTTCAGCGCGGCCCGGTGCCAAGCCGGCCCGTACTCGCCGCCGCCGCGGATGTTTGCCACCACATACACACCGCCGCGGGAGTGCGGCGCCTTCCCGTCGCTTGCGTCCGACAGCGTGGTCCGCCGCTCCAGCCATGCCCGGCCCACCGTGCCGCTGTAGGCGGGCGTCCGGGAAACCTCAAACCCGCCGTAGCCGGACAGCTGGGTGGGGTTCTGCCCGTCCAAAGCCAGCCCGCGCGGAGCTATCTGGAAGTACGGGACCCGGGTGCCGTCGTCTGACACGGCGAAGTGCTGCTCCACCTCATAGTCGCCGTCGGCAAAGAACGACGGCGAGGCCTTGATGGTGGCGTGGCGGCTCACCACGCCGGACGTCCCGGCCTCGTCGTGCCCGTTCCCGGCCCTTTCCAAGGTGCCGCGCATGAGGGTGGTGGGGGTGGTGAAGCCGGTGGCGACGAGCCAGAAGTCGTCGCCGGCGCCGCCGTCCGCCGGTCCCTCGTCCTCGTCGTCCACGGCGTAGGCGTTCACGTCATGCAGCGGCGGGCAGGCATCAAGGAGGGTTGCCGTCCAGCCGCCGTGCGCGCGGCCGGTGGGCCGGGAAGGGTCCAGTACCCGGATTTCCGAGGAAACGTCCCTGAGCAGGTTGAGCAGCAGGAAGTTCCGGGTCCAGCTCCAGGACTGCAGCGACGTGTGGTCATCCGGAGTGAACAGCAGGGTGGGCTGCCGGCTGCCGGACAGGTAGTCCTCGAAGTTGGCGGCGAGGAGCGATCCTGACGGGTAGGTGGTGCCGTCCAGGTCCCAGTCCTGCTGCGGGCGGAAGAGCAGCCACTCCCGGTGCGCGCTGATGTTGACGTCGGTGGGAACGTCAATCTGCACCCAGTCCCCGTCCCGCAGCACGAAGTTGGTCCGGTTGAAGAAATCGATGTAGTCCACGGCGAAGGTGCGCTCAAATCCGGGCGTGGAATCGTGCGCCGCAAACGCCATCATGTGCTCTTCCGGCACCTCGAACAGGCGCGGGGCCGCGGCCAGGGAATCACCGCGCTTGAGGGTCACCGCCGTGCGGGCATAGGAGGATGCGGTCCTGGGCAGGCCTTCTGCGGTGGAGGAAACCAGGAGCGTATCGGCGTCCAGCCATGACACATTGCCCTTCGCGGTGGGCAGGTCGAACCCGCCCCGGGCGGGATCAACGAAGCCGCGCGCCTCGACGTCGAACTCACGGTAGCGGTTCGCGTCGCCGCCGTCGGGGGAGAGCGCAAGCAGTGCCAGGCGGTAGGGCTGGCCGGCCGCGGGGCGCAGGAACGTGGCCCCGTGGAACACCCACTCTTCGCCTTCGGCCCGGGACAGTTCGTCAACGTCCAGCAGGACGTCCCATTCCGGGGAATCGGTGAGGTAGCTCTCCCAGGTGGTGCGCCGCCAGAGGCCCTTGGGGTTCCGGCTGTCCTTCCAGAAGTTGTAGTACCAGTCGCCGCGCTTGCCCACCATGGCGATCCGGTCCGTGGAGTCCAGGACCTCCAGGATGCTGTTCTCCAGTTCGGCGTAGCCGGCGTCCTCCAGCAGGTCCTCGGTCCGGGAATTCTGCTCCCGGACCCAGGCCAGCTGTTCCTCGCCGTAGATGTCCTCCAGCCACACATTTTCGTCGACGGGCACCGGTGCCGTTCCCTGCGGTGCGGTGCCGGGGGTGTCCTGGCCGGGACCGGGAAGGGATGCTTGATCAGCTGCTGTGGTGGTCATGGGGCCCATCCAAACAACATCCCCCAACGCTGGCAAGTCAAGCGGCCGCGGCATACTCCGCTTCCAGCCCGTACGCTGGATGCCGTGGAATTATCGCAGAGCATCCGGGCCGTCATCATCGGCGGCGGCCCCCGTGGCACCAGCGTGCTGGAGCGGCTGCTCGCCCACACCAACGCAGCGGGCACGCCCGTGCGGCTGCACATCGACGTGGTTGACCCCTACCCGGCGGGCCCCGGGCACGTGTGGCAGCCCGGGCAGTCCCGGCTGTTCCTGATGAACACCCAGTCGTTCTACCCCACCCTGATCCCGCAGGACCCTTCGCTGCCCGCGCCGGTTGCGGGCGGCACGTTCGACCAGTGGCGGGCGCAGCAGCAGCGGGAGCCGCTGCCGGTCCTCAACGGCGAGGAACGGGCGGAACTGGCAGTGCTTGAGTCGAACGACTTTCCCAGCCGGGCCCTGTACGGACGCTACCTTCAGTGCACGCTGGAGGAACTGCTGGGCAACGCACCCGACGGCGTCACGGTGGACTTCCACCAAACCTCGGCCGTGGCGGTGCGTCCGGTGGGGGACGGAAGGTTCGACGTCGGCCTGGCCACCGGAGCGACGCTTCGCGCCAACGCCGTGGTGCTGGCCCTGGGGCACATCCCGTCCCGGCTGAACCCGGAACAGCGCGAGCTCCAGGCCGCAGCTGTGCAGCTGGGTCTGCAGTACTTTCCCCCTGCCGCGCCCGCAGACGTGGACTGGTCCCGGATCCCCGCGGGCGAGCCCGTCCTGGTCCGCGGCATGGGCCTGAATTTTTTCGACACGATGGGGCAGCTCACCGAAGGCCGCGGCGGGAAATTCGTGTCCACCGGCAGCCGGCTTGAGTATGAACCGTCCGGCCAGGAGCCCCGGATCATTGCTGCCTCCCGGCGTGGGACCCCCTACCGTGCCAAAGCAGCCCTCAACGGCTACTACGCCGCGTCCGTCACCCTCCGGTACCTCACAGAGGCTGCCTTGGAGCGGCTGGCGAAGGCGGGTATCCGGCCCTCGTTCGACCATGACCTGTGGCCGCTGCTGCACCGCGACGCCCTCTGGGCCTACTATTCAACGCTTGTGCGCTCGCAGCCGGCCGCGGTCTCCGACGCGAAGGTCTTCCTCGCAGCGCTGGAGGAAGCCTTGCAGCCGCACGCGCACAGCGCCGTTAAGTGGGAAGACAACGTGGAGAGCGTCCTGGCCATCCACGTCGGTCCACGGCACCGGCTGGACCTGCCAGGCCTGGCGGCCCCGCTGGCCGGCCGCTCGTTCGCGTCCCGCGGCGAGCATGATGCCGCGGTGGTGGAGTTCCTGCTGGACGATGCGCGCCGTTCAGCCCGCGGCGAGGACGACCCCGTCAAAATGGCCATTGCCGCGCTGCACCACGGGCGTGCCGTCCTCAAAACGGCAGTGTCCGACGGCGGCATCACCGACGAGTCCTGGGTCGCCGGGCTGCGTGGCTGGTTTGAGTCCTTCGTGGAGGGCCTCGCCAGCGGCCCCCCGGCGCTGCGCGCCGAACAGCTTGCCGCACTGGCAAGGGCCGGCGTGGTCAGCTTCGTTGGGCCGGACCCCAAATTCGGTGTGGACCGGAAGTCCGCGATGTTCACTGCTTCCTCGCCGTGGGTTGCGGGTCCCCGGGTCATTGCGCGGACCATGGTGGAGGCCCTTGCCCCGGGCAACCGGGTGTCGGCAAACGATTCGCCGGTCCTGGAACAGTTGCTGTCCGATGGCCTGGTGCGGCCCAGGCTCATGATGGCCGCCGAAGGTGCTCCGGTCGAGTCCACCGGCCTGGACGTGGAGCCCCACCCGTACCGCCCGGTTGCCGCCAACGGGTCGGTGACGGAAAACCTGTACGTGCTGGGCCTCCAGTTGTCCTCCACCCAGTGGGGCACCGCCATCGCCGCCGAAGCCCTCCAGCCAGGCAGCCCCGCCTACCGCAGCGGTCAACGGACCCTCCGGGATGCCGACGAGATCGCGGCGGCCATCCTCCGCAGCTGACCCACGCCCGCTCACCTTTGGCAATGATTCTCCAAACGCCCGCTCACCTTTGACCGTAAAACAGCAGCGCCCGCTCACCAATGGCGAGCGGGCGCTGCTGTTACGCGGCCGCCTGGCCGCGCCGTCGGGGTGCCTTTCCGTCAGCCCCGCAGGCAGGCGCGGTAGGCGGCCATGGCCTGGCCGTAGTTCGCCTGGCCCCTGACGTCAGCGGGGCGGGTGGGCTTGACCGGCGGAACGCATACCGGCTGCGCCGGCGTATCGGCTCCCACCAGGACGGCGACCTTCACCACGGTGCCGGACTCGACGGCGGTGAGCACCAGTGTGGCCGCGCCCTCCGCTGTCCCGGCCGGGACCGCCAGGTTCACCGTGGCCGCGCCGGAGGCGACCGGAACGGTGCCCAACTGGGTCACAGTGCCGGCGGCATCGGTGAACGAGGCCTCCAGCGCCGTGTTTACCGGGCTGCCCAGGGACGTCATGTCCAGTTTGGACACGGCCGCCGTGACCGGTTCGCCGGGCTTGACGCCAGCGGCAGTGGTGTTGGTGACTGCCACGGAGCGGCGGGCGAAGTCCGGGGAGACGGGGCTGCTCTTCTGGAGGTACCCGATCCACGCGTCCCGGTCCACCAGCCCGGAATCGCGGGTGTTTGTGCCCTCCGTGAAGATCCGGAAGTTGTCTCCGCCGGTTGCCAGGAAGCTGAACGTGCCTACCCGGTAGGACCTGGCCGGGTCCAGCAGTTCACCGTTCACGTGAACCGAGGTGATGCGGTCTCCGGCTGCGCGGGCGGCGTCATAGGTGTAGTTCACGTTCTTCGACAGGCCCAGCTGCAGGTAGGCGCGGCTGGGAACCGTGCCGTCCGGGTTGGTCTGCCACTGCTGCTCCAGCAGGGTCTTGAACTGGGCGCCGGTCAGGGACGTGGTCCACAGGTTGTTCACGAACGGCAGCACCGCATTGGCCTCGGCGTAGGTAATGGTGCCGTCCGGTGCGTAGTACAGCTCATTGCGCAGGCCGCCGGGATTGACGACGCCGATTTCCGCGCCGCCGAGCTCAGCCGGCTGCAGGGAAGAGAGCAGGGAGTCGGCCACCAGGTTGCCCAGGGTGGATTCGCTGCCGC
Organism: Arthrobacter sp. Soil764; assembly: GCF_001428075.1. Taxonomy (GTDB): domain Bacteria; phylum Actinomycetota; class Actinomycetes; order Actinomycetales; family Micrococcaceae; genus Arthrobacter. Next base: position 197,357 of record NZ_LMSI01000002.1, read on the forward strand.
GGTCATCGCGCTTGGCGGTACCGGTGGCGTCGGTGGTGAAGGCGGTGGTGATGTCCTTGGTGACCGAGCCGATGGGCTGGTTGCCAACCACGGCGGCGTCCGCGAGCGCTTTCTTGACGATGGCATCCACTGCGGCCACCCGCGGGTACGCGGCGACCAGGTCAGCAGCAGCATCCGTGGTCCGTTTGACGTTACCGGCCTTGTACGCCGTCACCTCCTTGCTGGCGGTGTCCACGGTCAGCTGGATCTGGCCCACGTTCTCACCGTAGTTTCCGGTCTGCACAATGGGACGGGTCTTGCCCGCTGCGCCGGGAACGGGAGCGTCCCAGGCGTATTCCTTGTGCGTGTGGCCGGTGAAGATCGCATCCACCTCGGGAGACGTTTCGGTGACCAGCTTCGCGAACGGGCCGCCGGCTGCCACTTCCTGTTCCAGTGTGGCGCCTTCCACCACACCGGATCCGGCGCCGTCGTGATCCTCCACGATGATCACGTCGGCCAGCTTGTCCGCCGTGATCTTTGCGGCCACCCGGTTGATGGCGTCCACCGGGTCCCCGAAGTCGAGGTCGGCGATGCCGGCCGGTGTGACCAGGGACGGGACCTCCTGGGTGACGGTGCCGATCACGGCAACCTTGATGCCGTTCAGGTCCAGCACCGTGTACTCGGGCAGCACCGGTTCGGTGGTGCCCTTCCTGTAGACGTTCGCGCCCAGGTACGGGAACTTGGCGTTGGTGCCGCCCGCGATGACGCGGTCGCGCAGGTCCGCCCAACCGCCGTCGAACTCGTGGTTCCCCACCGCGGAAGCCTTCAGGTCCAGGGCGTTCAGGACGTCGATGGTGGGCTGGTCCTTCGCAACTGCCGAGGCGAACAGGGAAGCGCCGATGTTGTCACCGGCGGACAGGAACGCGGTGGCGCCGGGGGCGGCTGCGGCCCGCAACTTCTCGATGGTGCCGGCGAACTGGACCGTGTTGGTGTCGATCCTGCCGTGGAAGTCGTTGATGTTCAGGAGGTTGAGGTCAACGGTGGCAGGTGTGGACGCCAGGTTCAGGCCCACCACCACGGGGTCGTGGTCGCTGGCACGGAACTGGTCCGGGGCGTAGTAGTTGGTGATGTTGCTGTTGTAGCGGCTGTATTCCAGCGCCACGGATTCCACGGAGTTGATGTTCCAGATGTCGGCCCCGGTGACCACGGCATTGGCCGCCGGAGAGGCAAGGATGTGGTCCAGGGACCCCACCAGGCCGCCGAACAGGTAGGAGTGCTTGGCTGAGCCGTCGGCGTTGCGGGCCTTGTCGTCCTGGTTGACATAGCCCGCGGCGGTCAGGACGTTGATCGGGTCTTCTTTGCCGTAGGAGTTGAAGTCGCCGGCCAGGAACACCTTGTCGGTGCCCTTGGACTTCTGCAGTTCGTCGGAGAAGGCAAGCAGGGACTGCGCCTGCGCAGTGCGGGCAAGGTTCGAGGCGCCCTGGCCCTTGTCGGTGTCGTCCGGGGTAGCAGCCGAGCCCTTGGACTTGAAGTGGTTGGCGATGGCGATGAATTCGGTGCCGGCTCCGCCGCCCACAGGCCTGAAGACCTGGGCCAACGGCTTGCGGGCGCTCGCAAAGGCCACGGTGTCGTTGTGGATGATGGATTCACCTACGGGTTCGGCCACGGCCTTTTTGTAGATGAACGCGGTGCGGATCATGTCCTCGTCAGCCAGCGGCGGAGCGTTGGCGGGAGAGCGGACGTAGTCCCAGATACCGGGGCTGGGGATGTTGAGGGCTTCCACCAGCCTGGCCAGGGCATCGTCCCGGTTCTTGCCGAACTGCGCGGAGTTCTCGACTTCCATCAGGGTCACCACGTCGGCGCCGGATTTGGTGATGGCGGAGACGATCTTGTCCTGCTGGCGCTTGAAGTTCTCGGTGTTGGCGGCGCCGCGGGCGTCACAGCCGCCGCGGACCGTGATCGGGTTGCCCTCGCGGTCCTCATAGAACGTGCACCCGGACAACGTGTCGCCCGTGGTGGGGAAGTAGTTCAGGACGTTGAAGGACGCGATCTTCACGTTGCCGCCCACCGGTGCGGGAGCTTCGGTGCGGGTGGCCCCGAAGCTGGCCGGCTGGACCGTGCCCTTGTTGGCTTCGGTGAGGTGGGTCAGCGGCTGGAGCTTCCAGGAGTTGTTGGCGTAGCCCAGCACCACGTTGCTGGTGAAGGTAGCCGGGGAGCCCACGCGGACGGGGTCTGCAGTTGTGAGGTACGGAAGCACCTCGGCCTTGGTGGTGGCGTCCTTGAGGAAGTTGGTGCTGGACCCGTCATCGAGCTTGATGCCCCGGGCAGCATTGTCCGCGACGACGGTGGTGTACTCCGGTGAGCCGTACGGCGCCACGGCGGTGGGCTGCACCAGGGGAGTGGTTCCGCCGGCCAGGCCAATCTCGCCGTACTGGTTCAGGCTGTAGTTGTCGCTTACGGTCAGAGGGCCCTGGGGTGTCAGGAGCATGCCTTCCAGCGACTCGCGGAAGGCCTCGGTGGCGGGCAGGGTGAAGAGTGCCGGCTTTACTTCGGGAGCGGCGTCGGTGAGCTTGGTGAGCCCGGTTTCGGCTGTGACGTTGAGTTGGGTCATGCCGTAGTACTCGGCCACCGTGCCGGTTACCTGGACGTAGTCACCGGCCTGCACAGAGGCCACCGTGGCGGGGGAATAGACGAAGATTCCGTCGGAGGCTGAGTGGTTGGTGGCCGTCAGGTCACCGCCAGTGCCGGGGGTTTGGAGGTAGTAGCCGTTGAGCCCGCCCGTGGGAAAGGCCGCGGTGACTTTGCCCTTGGTGGTGACCATGGCGCCGGTCAGGGGGCTTTCCGTTCCGGTGCCCTGGATTTCCGCGATGGCCTTGGCCACGGGGTCGGGGGTGGGGACCGGCGTCGGATCCGGAGCGGTGCCGCCGGAGGAAGCCGGCGTGATGGCGGCAGCCAGGGTGAAGTCCGCGGCGTTGCTGTTGCTGTCCCCGCCCGCGGTCCGGTTGAGGCTCTTCACATCGGTGTTTGATGCAGGTGCCCCGGCGGCCCGGGTCTCAAAGGTGTTGGAGGTGCCGTAGCCCAGGAGGTCGGCCACGCCCGTCGTTTCCACCACGGAGCCGGTGGGGAGGCCGACGGCGGTGGGCTGTTTGGCGAGCACGATGGTGCCGCTGCTGCCGCTGAAGTTAAGGGCCCCGGCAACGAGGTCCGGCGCCGGCAGGTCGGCGCCGTTGGTGCCGTTGCTGCTGCCCTGTACCAGGTAGTAGCCCTTGGCGGGAATCGAACCCGAGAGGGCGGCCACCCCCGTTGGAGCCGCGGTGCCGGTGCCGGAACGGTACTGCACGGACCAGCCGTCCAGGGAAACAGGAGCGTCGGAGCTGTTGTAGAGCTCCACGAATTTGTTCTTGTAGGCGGCGCCGCTGCTGCCGCCGCTGAGGTAGGCCTCGTTGATGACAACGGGGGAGGTGCCGGCCGCGGTTGAGACCTCCGCGGCCGCCGGGACAGCTGTCAGCGGGGCTGCGATAAGCCCCGCTGACAACGCTGTGCCCAGCGCTAACTTCCAAGGTGTTTGATGCATCCGCTCTTACTTTCATTGAGGTGTCCCGGTGGGGGACCCAGTGGAGTGCGTCCGGCTGTGCCAATCGGACTGGGGCCCGGATCCTGCTCCTGGTCAAGTGGGTGTCCGGCACATGACAACAGCACTGAATGAACGCAGGGTGGATGGAGCGTGCATTCGGCGGGACGTTCCCCAGCGGAGCGGCCCGCTCTCCGGCCCGGAGCCTGCCTGGCCCGGACCGGAGGTGCTGTTGGCGGGAGTGATGGCGCCGGCAAACCCCAGGTGTGCCGGCAATCACAAACGATACCCGCGGGTAGCTTTCGGTCCCGGGTTTGGCTGCGGGTTAATCCAAAGAATTTACGTGCCTGCAACAGGCGCGGCCCGGAAAGTTAAAGCAGGAAACCCCTGGCGGCCGTTGCCGGCTGCCAGGGGTTTCTTCCGCGGAAGGTAAGAGATTCGAACTCTTGGTACGGGGTTACCGCACACTGGTTTTCAAGACCAGCTCCTTCGGCCGCTCGGACAACCTTCCTCAGCTAGTAGTGTTTCATAGGCACTTGCCTGCAACAAAACAGGCCGGGGATGGTGACCGGTGCACACTGGTTGCAGCCAGGATTTGAGTCAGGAACGGGAGAGGTCCATGAAAGCCGTCTACATATCGGAACCGGGCGGCCCGGAAGTGTTGGAAGTCCGGGACGTGGATGCCCCGGTGCCCGGCCAGGGCGAAGTGCTCATTGATGTGGTGGCCGCGGGCCTGAACCGGGCTGATGTCCAGCAGCGCAGGGGTTTCTATCCGCCGCCGCCAGGTGCCTCCGAGATTCCGGGACTGGAAGTGTCGGGCCGGATCGCAGGCTTTGGCCCCGGCGTCAGCAAGCCCTTCTCGCTGGGGGACAAGGTAGTGGCCCTGCTGGCCGGCGGCGGCTACGCCCAGCAGGTGGCGGTTCCGGCCGAACAGGTACTGCGGGTGCCCGAAGGGGTGGACCTGGTCACCGCGGCGTCGCTGCCGGAGGTGGCGGCAACGGTCTACTCCAACCTGATCATGACAGCGCAGCTGCAGCCGGGTGAAACCGTCCTCATCCACGGGGCTACCGGCGGGATCGGCACCATGGCCATCCAGCTTGCCAAGGCCTTCGGTGCCAAGGTGGCCACCACAGCCGGCACAGAGGAAAAGGTCAGCACCGCCAAGGCCTTCCTTGGAGCGGACATCGCCATCAACTATGCCGAGGAGGACTTCCCGGAGAGCCTCCGGCGGCAGAATGACGGCAAGGGGGCGGACGTCATCCTGGACGTGGTGGGCGCCAAGTACCTGCAGCAGAACGTGGACGCCCTGGCGGACTACGGGCGCCTGGTGGTGATCGGGCTGCAGGGTGGCGCCAAGGGTGAGCTGGACCTGGGCCTGTTGCTGAAGAAGCGCGCAGCCGTGGTGGCCACCGCCCTGCGGCCCCGGCCGGTGGCAGAAAAGGGCGCCATCATGACTGCGGTCCGGGACGCTGTATGGCCGCTGGTGGCCGATGGCCGGATCCGCCCGCTGGTCGCCAAGACGTTCCCGCTGGACCAGGTGGCTGCGGCGCACCGCTATTTCGACAGCGGCGACCACGTGGGCAAAGTCCTTCTGCTCATGTAACACCCTGAGCTGCATACCCGGTATTGCTTCCGGTTCCCCTCCGCGCTAGTCTGTCTATACGCGGTATGCACGGGTCTTGGGGGCCTGTGCATACCGGTAGTGACTAAGCCCGGGGGAGCAACATGTCTATTCGCCACAGCCTCCTCGCCCTGCTGCAGGACCAGCCGCGTTACGGCTACCAGCTGCGGGTCGAGTTCGAGAACCGCACCGGAGCCACGTGGCCCCTCAATATCGGGCAGGTGTACACCACGCTTGACCGGCTGGAACGCGACGCCCTGGTGGCCAAGGAGGGCGACGACGGCGAAGGCCACGTCGTCTACAGCATCACCCCCGCCGGCAAGGCCCAGGTGCGGAATTGGTTTGCCGCCCCCGTGGAGCGGAACAACCCGCCGCGCAACGAGCTTGCCATCAAGCTCGCGCTCGCCGTCACCCTGCCCGGTGTGGATGTCCAGGCCATCATCCAGGCCCAGCGTGTGGCGTCAATCAGGGCCCTGCAGGACTACACCAAGGCGCGCCGCGACACGGCCGCCAACCAGCGGGCCACGGACACCGCCTGGCTGCTGGTCCTCGATTCGCTGATCTTCCAGACCGAAGCGGAAGTCCGCTGGCTGGACCTCTGCGAGGCCAGGATGGTCCAGCAGGCCCAGGCCGCTGCGACGGGTGGAGCACGGAAAACGTCCAACGGGGCCACGGAAGACGCCCCGCTCAATGCGGACAGCCGCCGGTGAGCGTGCAGGGTCCGCAGCAGGTCCTTGAACTCGCCAAGGTGGGCAGGACGTTCGGGGAAGGCGCGACGGCGGTCGCCGCCCTCCGCGACGTTGACCTCACCATCTCAGCAGGGGAGTTCGTGGCCGTCATGGGCCCGTCGGGCTCCGGCAAGTCCTCCCTCCTCGCCCTTGCCGGCGGGCTGGACCGGCCGACGTCGGGCGCTGTCTACGTGGAGTCCACGCCCTTGGCAGGGCTGGGACTGAACGAACTGGCCCGCTTACGCCGCCGCGCCGTCGGCTATGTCTTCCAGGACTTCAACCTGGTCCCCACGCTGACTGCCGCGGAAAACGTGGCATTGCCGCTGGAACTGGACGGAACATCCACCAGGAAAGCGCACCGGCAGGCGGCCGATGCGCTCCGGCAGGTGGGAATTCCGGAGCTCGCGGACCGGTTCATGGACCAGATGTCCGGTGGCCAGCAGCAGCGCGTGGCCATTGCCCGGGCCATCGTGGGCAAGCGGCGCCTGATCCTGGCGGACGAACCCACCGGTGCCTTGGACTCCACCACGGGCCAAGGGGTCATGGAGGTGCTGCGCGCCAGGGCCGACGCCGGTGCAGCCGTCATGCTCGTAACCCACGAACCCAGGCACGCCGCCTGGGCGGACAGGGTGGTCTTCCTTCGCGACGGACGCATCGTCGACCAGGCCGCAGCCATGCACGACCCAGCCATGCTCCTGACGCAGGCCGGACTCTGATGCCCCTGGACCTCGCTCCGGTGCCGCAAGGGCGCCGGAGCAGCTACCGGGTTGCCCTGCGGCTGGCACGCCGCGACATCGCAAGGCACAAGGGACGGTCGCTCCTCATCGTCCTGCTGATCATGCTGCCCGTGGCCGGAATGACCGGCGCCGCCACCCTCTATCAGAGCTCGCAGCGGACACCGGACGAAATAGTCCGTTACGAACTGGGCAGCACCCAGGCCAGGTTCAGCGCCCTGCCGGTGCCCAGTGCCGATTCCCTTCAGGACCCGCTCAACGACGCCATGGTCGCCTCCAGCACGGGCCGCTATGATCCGGAGTTCCACGCGACCGACCCCCGCGATATGCTTCCCGCCGGCTACGACGTCCTGCCGCGACGCGAACTGCCGCTGACCACTGGAGTAGGGGATGCCCTGGTCGCCCTCCAAGGCGTTGAGGTGGACGCACTCAATCCGGCCTTCACCGGCAAGTTCACCCTCCTGGAGGGGCGGGCCCCGCGCGGCGGGGCGGAGGTGTTGGCGTCAACCGGGCTGATGGCGCGTTTCCACCTCACCTTGGGGCAGGAATTTACGACGTCGGCAGGAACGTTTGTGCCGGTGGGAACCCTTCGCGACGCCGGCGCCGCGGACAGCAACAGCATTCTGTACCTGAAGGCCAGCCAGGTCCCCGCGAACCTCGCCCGGGGACCGCAGACCCACCAGTCCGTGTCGTACTACCTGGTGGGTCCGGAGCCGGTCATCTGGCAGCAGATCATGGCGGCCAACAGCAAGGGGGTGGGCGTCCTCTCACGCAGCGTGGTGCTGAACCCGCCGTCCCTTCCGGAGCGCACGGTTCCCGGTTCCCTGCCGCGGGACGATTCCTCCGCCCTGGTGGCGGTCTACGCCACCTTCGGCCTGATCGGCTCCCTGGCCCTGCTGGAAGTCGGTTTGCTCGCCGGGGCTGCCTTCGCTGTCGGAGCAAAGCGGCAGGTGCGTGAACTTGCGCTGCTGGCGTCCGCCGGGGCGGAAAGTTCCACCATCGGCGCTGTGGTCACGGCGGGCGGGTTGTGGCTAGGCGGCATCGCGGTCGCCGTGGGAGTCGGGGTGGGCCTGGGAGCCGCTGCCGGCGCCGTCCACGTGGTCCGTTCCACCGGCTCTGTCCGGCTGGCCGGCCTGCATCCGGACTTCCTGCTGACCGTGGTGGCCGTGGCCATGGGGCTGGCGGCCTGTATCCTCGCGGCGATGGTGCCCGCCCGCCAGGTGTCCCGGCAGGCGGTGCTGGGCGCACTCAAATCCGGCCGGGCGCCGGCACCAAGGGGACGGCGTGCAACACTGGCGGGCGCCGCCACGCTGATGCTTGCAGCTGTGCTGCTGGCTGCCGGCCGGCTGCTGGGCATGTCCACCACCGACCCTGACCGGCAGGCGGAGCTGCTGCCGCTGGCGGTCACGATGCTGATTATTGGCGCGGTGCTGGCTGTAGCCGGCCTGGTGCTGCTGACCGGCTGGCTGATCCAGCGGCTCACCTCGCGGACCTACCGGTTGTCCCTGTCCCTTCGCCTGGCCGCGCGCGACTCGGCCCGGAACCAGGGGCGCAGCGTTCCCGCCGTAGCCGCCGTCCTTGCTGCTGCCGCGCTCGCCAGTGCCGCGCTGGTGCTGTCCGCCAGCCAGCAGGCGGGACAGCGGGAATCGCATTACTGGGGCGCGCTGGAAAACCAGGCGTATCTTCCGCTGGTGGTGGATTCACCGGTGTCGTCCGATGGCAGCAGGCCACCGTCGCGGCAGATCGATGCGGAGGAACTGTCCACGGCCCTCTCCGGTGCCCTGGAGACGGTGGAATGGACACGGGTGATGATGGCCCCGGAAAGCCTGCGCACCTGCTCGGACGGGCCGGCTGACCTGACGGTGCCTGCCCGGACGGCAACCTCCAACTGCCTCATGTACTCGCTGGCGAAGCCTGCAGCCAACCAGTGCCCGCGGACACCACAGGGAAGGATGGTGGATCCGGGTGACTGGCGCTGCCGCGGGGCTCTCGTGGGTGACCAGCCGTCCGACCGGGCCATCCTGGTGGGCGGCGCGGACGACATCCGGGCAGTACTGGGCCGTGCCCCCTCCGCGGAGGCACTGGCCGTGCTGGACGCCGGCGGGATGGTGGTGGCCAATCCCGTGTTTGTCACAGAGGGAAAGGTCCTGCTGCAGGCGCAGGATGTGCGGACGCAGGTGCCGTCGGCGTCGGGCCAGGCCTCCGTCCACGCAACGGTCAGGAGTGACTCCCTCCCAGCGGCAGTGCTTGAACCGGCCGTCCCCGTTCCCTATTACGGCGTTGTCTCACCGGAAACTGCCGCGCGCCTGGACCTGGGCGCGGCACCGGCCGGATTGTTGGTGCAGTTGGCGGGCTACCCTTCTGACGCGGAAGCGGACGCGGCCACCGCTGCTGCGGCGGCAGTCTATGGGCAACCCGGCATCCCTTTCCAGGCAGAGCCGGGAATTTCCCAGGGCACCCAATGGGCCATCTGGCCCATTGTCGCCGTGGCCGCACTCATCACGTTCAGCGCAGCAGGCATCACCACCGGCCTGTCCCTGGCCGACGCCCGCGCCGACCACGCCACACTTGCCGGGGTGGGCGCCTCGCCACGGCTCCGCAAGGCGTTGGCCGGGTCCCAGGCCCTCTTTACCAGCGGTATCGGTATTGTCCTGGGAGCGTTGGCGGGATCGGTGCCTGCCGTCCTGCTTGTCCTGTCCACGGACATGCGGACAGCCCTGGAGGTTCCGTGGCTGCACCTGCTTGCCCTCGTGCTGGCTGTACCGGCGACGGGTGCGGTGCTTGCCTGGGCCTTCACCCGCTCCGGTCTCCCCCTGTCCCGGCGCAATTTGGCCTGACGGAGCCTGGCCCCGCGGCATTAGGACACATAATTGGGTCTTTTTGATCGCTGGGATCAGGCCTACGGTGGGTTCCGGAAGCTGCCCGCCGGGTAGCGGAACTTACGGAGGAACCTCATGACAACACATGTTGCCGACTGCAGTGTCACCCGTTGTTCATTCAACGACCATGAAGGCTGCACCGCGCACGCCATCACTGTTGGCGGAAGCCAGGACCATGCATCCTGCGCCACGTTCATCGAGACCGGCATCCACGGCGGCCTGCCCAAGGTCCTGGCCGATGTGGGAGCGTGCCAGCGCGCCGAGTGCGTCCACAACGACCACCTGATGTGCAACGCCGCCGAGGTGCACGTGGGCCCCGGCGCTGACAACGCCGACTGCCTCACCTACGCCCACGCCTGACTAACCCTGACCCTCCCGAAGGCTCCCGTCCGGAATCCTGGACGGGAGCCTTCGCCGTGCCGCCGCCCGCCGTCGTCCACGTGATCCTGCTCATTCGGCGCCGGCTCACCGCCGCTCGCCGCACAGCCCGGCGCCGCGCCGCCGTCGGGCGTTTCCGGCATGTTACCCCTTGGTAGGGTTCCCAGTAGCAAAAGTGGGAAATCTCTCAAGGAGGAGACATGGCCGGAGTGCCTGACCAGCGGAAGAACGGATCCCGGGCGGAGGGCGGACTGGCGACGGACCCGGATCTTCCCCCGCCTTCCGTGGACAAGGCACGGCTTGAGGCCGAGGAGCGGAGGTGGACGCCGGCCAAGATCGCCCTCTGGGCAGCAATAGCCCTCCTGGGTGGCGTCGCCTGGTTCATGCTGGCGATCGTCCGCGGGGAAACCGTCAATGCCATCTGGTTCGTCTTTGCCTCCGTGTGCACCTACCTGATCGGGTACCGCTTCTACTCCAAGGTGATTGAGCGCTACATCACCAGGCCTGACGACCGCCGCGCCACCCCTGCCGAATACAAGGCCGACGGCAAGGACTACGTCCGCACGGACCGCAACGTCCTCTTCGGCCACCACTTCGCCGCCATCGCCGGCGCGGGCCCGCTGGTTGGCCCGATCATCGCTGCCCAGATGGGGTATCTCCCCGGCACCATCTGGATCATCCTCGGCGTCGTCCTCGCCGGCGCCGTCCAGGACTACCTGGTCATGTTCTTCTCCATGCGCCGCGGCGGCCGGTCCCTCGGCCAGATGGCCCGCGAGGAACTCGGCGTCATCGGCGGCACTGCCGCCCTCATCGCCACCCTGCTGATCATGGTGATCATCGTGGCCATCCTGGCGCTCGTCGTCGTCAATGCCCTGGGTGAAAGCCCGTGGGGCGTGTTCTCCGTGGGCATGACCATCCCCATCGCCCTGTTCATGGGCGTCTACCTCCGCTACCTGCGCCCCGGCAAGGTCATGGAAGTCTCGATCATCGGCTTCGTCCTCCTCATGGCGGCCATCATCGGCGGCGGCCTGGTGGCGCAGACCGAATGGGGTGCCACCGTGTTCCACCTGGACAAGGTGACCATTGCCTGGGGCCTCCTTATTTACGGCTTCATCGCAGCGGTCCTGCCCGTGTGGCTGCTGCTGGCCCCGCGCGACTACCTCTCCACCTTCATGAAGATCGGTGTCATCGTGATGCTCGCGCTGGCCATCATCGTGGTCCGGCCCGAAGTCAGCGTCCCGGCCTTCAGTGAATTCGCCAGCCGCGAGAACGGACCGGTGTTGTCCGGTGCCCTGTTCCCCTTCCTGTTCGTCACCATCGCCTGCGGTGCGCTGTCCGGTTTCCACGCCCTGATTTCCTCCGGCACCACCCCCAAGCTGGTGGAGAAGGAACGGCAGACCCGGTACATCGGCTACGGCGGAATGCTGATGGAGTCCTTCGTCGCCATCATGGCCCTGGTGGCAGCCATCTCGATCGACCGAGGCCTCTACTTCGCCATGAACGCCCCCGCAGCCCTTACGGGCGGGACCGTGGAAACGGCAGCAACCTGGGTCAACAGCCTGGGCCTGAGCGGCGTCAACATCACCCCCGGTCTCCTGAGCGAAACCGCCGCCAACGTTGGGGAGCAGAGCATCGTCTCCCGCACCGGCGGCGCACCCACCCTGGCCGTGGGGCTGGCGCACATCATGCAGCAGTTCATCGGCGGGACGGCCATGATGGCGTTCTGGTACCACTTCGCCATCATGTTCGAGGCACTCTTCATCCTCACCGCCGTTGACGCCGGCACGCGCGTTGCCCGTTTCATGCTGCAGGACTCGATCGGCAACTTCGTCCCCAAGTTCAAGGAAGCCTCCTGGCGCCCGGGGGCCTGGCTCTGCACGGCCATCATGGTGGCTGCCTGGGGTGCCGTGCTGCTGATGGGCGTGACCGACCCGCTGGGCGGCATCAACACCCTGTTCCCGCTGTTCGGCATCGCCAACCAGCTGCTGGCCGCCATCGCGCTGGCTGTATGCCTGGCGATCGTGGCCAAGCGCGGCACCTTCAAGTACCTGTGGATCGTTGCTCTGCCGCTGTCCTTCGCCGCCGTGGTCACCATCACTGCCAGCTTCCAGAAGATCTTCTCGCCCGTCCCCGCCGTGGGGTACTTCGCCAACAACGCCGCCTTCAGCAAGGCGCTGGCCGATGGCAAGAAGGAGTTCGGCACCGCCAAGACCGTGGCCGCCATGGAAGCCGTGGTCCGCAACACCGCCATCCAGGGCTGGCTCTCCGTGATCTTCGTGGTGCTCACCATCATCGTGATCGCGACGGCGGTGCTCGCCACCGTCAAGGCGTTCCGTGACAAGGCGGCCGGGAGAGCCACCACGGACAACGAGGACCCGGCAGTTCCCTCACGGGTCTTCGCCCCCGCCGGGCTGGTGCCGACAACGGCTGAACGGGAATTGGCAGCCGAGTGGGACAGGGTGCCCGCAGACGTACGGCTTGAACGGGCCGGGCACTGATGAGCGCCGGTATGGCCCTGGTGGCCAATGGATTCCGCGGCTTCGCCCGCTACCTGGGCGGAGTCATGGGCGCGGACGCCTATGCCAAGTACCTGGAACACCACAGGGCGGCCGGGCACCAGGAACCGCCCCTCACCGAACGCGAGTTCTGGCGGGACCGCACGGACCGCCAGGACACCAACCCGCAGGGGAGGTGCTGCTGATTTGAGCCGGCAGCGGACAAGCCCGCCACAGGCCTTCATGGGTGGGCCCCTGGCGGATGGGCCGTGAGAGTATGAACGCATGAGCGATCCCAATGACACTCAGGCACCTGAGGACCTCCCGGTAGAAGGCACCCCCGTTGATGACGCCCAGGACCCGGTACAGGTTCCGTCCGCCGCGGACGGCAAGCCCCGGGGCAGCAGCCTGCAGGACCTGGTGGACGAGCCGGCCAAGGTGATGCGGATCGGCACCATGATCCGGCAGCTGCTTGAAGAGGTGAAGTCCGCGCCGCTGGACGACGCTGCGAGGGGCAGGCTGGCGGCCATCCATGCCCGCTCCATCAAGGAGCTGGAGGACGGGCTTGCGCCCGAGCTCGTGGCGGAACTGGACAGGATCAACCTGCCGTTCTCCAATGAGGCCACTCCCTCCGATGCCGAGCTCCGGATCGCCCAGGCCCAGCTGGTGGGCTGGCTGGAGGGCCTGTTCCACGGGATCCAGACCGCCATCGCCGCACAGAACGCCGCCCGCGAACACGCCGCAGCGCAGCTGCAGCTGCGCCAGTTGCCGCCGGGCACCATGATTGCCCCCGGCGTCGTCATTGGCGAAAACGGTGAGCCGCAGCGTGCCCCGGCCGGGGCACGCCCCGGTCCGCAGGCGCGGCCCGGCCAGCGTGAAGACCCGGACCACGGTCCCGGGCAGTACCTGTAGGTTCCGCTTGGGCCTTTTCAGCGCCGCCCGGCAGGGGCGCAAAGATGACGCGGAATTGGGCAAGGGGCTGTGGCGCCGCGCGCACGACCGCTTCCAACGGGGACTTGACCGCTTCCACCAGGTGCTCGAGGGCGTGGAAGACGACCAGCTGTACGGCGAACTTCTTGAGATCGCCAACGAACTGGCTGCCGTCCTGCAGCGCGTCCGGGCGGTGTGCATGGAGGCGCAGCGGCGTGCGCCCAGCGAGGGCCTGGACATACCGGCAGGCCTGGCGGACGTGCACAGGTCCCTGTCCAAGGCCGGCAATTCGCTGGCCACCACCGCCGAAGCGGCGGCCATGCTTCGGCTCGCCGTGGGCCCGGTGCCGGTTGGTGCCGCGTCCGTGCGGCGCCGGGCTGACGCCGTCTTCCAGCAGGTGGACGACGCCGAGAGGCGGCTTCGCGGGGACTAGCTGGGCCGGCGGCACGAAAATATTCCCGCTTGGGCAGGAGAATATTGCGGTTAAGCGGGTGGCTTACATTGACCCAATCGGGGGCGTGGCGCGGGGGACGTTTGGCAGGATGAAGGAATGACTTCTTCACCTACCTTGACTTTCAACGACGGAAACACGATCCCCCAGCTCGGCTACGGTGTGTGGCAGGTTGAGGACGACGTGGCTGAAAAGGTTGTCCGCCAGGCGTTCGAAGCCGGCTTCCGCCACATCGACACTGCGAAGATTTACGGCAACGAGGCAGGCGTGGGCCGCGCCATCGCCAGCTCCGGCCTGTCACCGGAACAGATCTTCATCACCACCAAGCTGTGGAACGCGGACCAGGGGTATGAGTCCACCCTCGCCGCTTTCGAGGAATCCATGGACCGGCTTGGCCTCGAAACGCTTGATCTTTACCTGATCCACTGGATGCAGCCCAAGCAGGACAAGTACGTTGACACCTGGAAGGCCCTGATCGAGCTCCAGAAGCGCGGCCGGGTCAAGTCCATTGGTGTTTCCAACTTCACCGCCGAGGGCCTGCAGCGCCTGATCGACGAAACCGGAGTGGTTCCGGCCATCCACCAGATCGAGCTGCACCCCTACTTCAACCAGCGTGAACTGCGGGACTTTGGAGCCGAAAAAGGCATCCTGACCCAGGCCTGGTCCCCACTGGGCCAGGGCGGGGAACTGCTGGAGGACCCTGTTGTCGCCTCGATCGCTGCGAAGCACCAGGCCACCCCTGCCCAGGTGGTCATCGCATGGCACCTCGCCATCGGCAACGTGGTCATCCCCAAGTCCGTCACCGAGTCCCGCATCAAGGAGAACTTCGCGGCACTTGAGGTATCCCTGGACGCTGAGGACGTCGAAGCCATCAACAACCTGGACCGGACCGCCAGCGGCGAAGGCCGCATTGGACCCGATCCCGCGGTCTCCGACTTCGCGTAACCCGCGACGGCGGCACCGGCCCAACAGGCCGGGGAATCCGCCAAACCAACGTCAGCCCGCGCTGCCGGCAACCGCCAGGCAGCGCAGGCTGACGCCTTTAACGTCGATGGTGCAGAACATGGCCGTGGTGCCGTTGGCCGGCCCCGGGCCTTTCCCTGCGGCGGTCAGGCAGCGATCTGGACGTGCTCTACCGTGACGGAGTCCACCACGGCCCAGTTGTCTTCGCCATGGCAGTGGCGGCAGGCGAAGCGCTCGGCCTCTTCAAGCGTTTCAAAGACCTCTGAACGTGTGCGGCCGCAGTCGGCGTCAAAGTACGTTACGTGAAATTCCTGTACAGCGTGGGTTTCCATAGATCCAGTGTGCAACCGGGGTCTGACATTCCCAGGAACCAGCGCGCCGCGTGTTGTCTGGACATGACATGGCGGCGCGACTGGCGGCGGACCTGGAGGTTCAGTTGGTCCGTGAATCTGCGATGGCTTCCGGCGTCGGCCGTACCTTCAGCGCGAGTCCGGCCAGCGACAGCATCACCAGTCCGCTCCAGGTGAGGGTGCCGGTCCATATCTCGGGCTGGAAGCTGAGCGCCCCGTCATGCAGTGCCACGGCAGCGAAATAAGGCGCCCAAAAAACGACGGGTGCCAGGCCCGCGGCAGTCATGAGCCGCCCGGGCCGGTCCGGGGCAGGACGCACGGCCGCCCACACCAGTCCCACGAGGACGGCGCCGGCGAGGGCCGCCGGAAGAAACCATGCATCCCGCAGGGCCACCATGGCCTGCAGGGCTGCGGAGGGGACCAGTGCCATCGCCGCAACCAGCACGGCCGGCAACCGCCACCGCAGCGACAGCAACAGGACGGGAACGAAGAGCACCACGGTTGAGACAAGGAATGAGGCAAGGGAGACCATGATGCTCGACGACGTCGGAACCGTCACGGCCGGCTGGGTCCCCGCGGCGCTGGAGTAGGTCTGGATGAGGCCATGGCGGGCGAAGACCGCGAACTCCTGCAGGATGAACGCCGCCACCATTCCGGCGAGCATGGCGCTCACGAACGCCGGCACCAGCTGTGGCCAGGCCCGGTCAGGAGAGTGCCATGCTGCCGAGAACGGGGCGCCCAGGATAAGGAAGGCGCCGGTAGCGAGTCCCAGATGGGACGGGCTGAACAGTGCGCTGATGTTCTGCTCAATGCCGAACACCGAATGCCAGGCGAAGTCGCCCATTCCCGACGCCAGGAAGAGCATCACGCCGGCCGCCGCAGCTCCATAGCCTGCGGGAACCGCTTCCCGCCATCGCGTCCCCGGGGCATGCCGGCGCCAGGTCAGGGCGGCGATCCAGACGGCGCACGCCGCGAAGCCCGAGTAGAGGATGGCGTGCCACGGCGTGAAGAACGTCTCCAGGTCGCGGAGGTTGTTGTGGGCCCAGCCGTCAACGTAGGTCCCGGTAATGAGCCAGACACCGGCCGCGAGGGTGACGGCGTCTTCCGCGGCCGTCGTGGGGCGGTGAACTGACACCGGCGGAATCGCAAAGGCGTGTGCTGCTGCGGCGTCCATGGCTACAGAGTAGGTCCTGCCGGCACCCGGGGCGAGGGGACTTTCACAACACGTTGGCGCCTCTCAGTTGCTGGCCAGGCGGAGGACGCGTTCCTGCGCAAGCATGGCGGTACGGCTGGCCTTGCCGGCCGCCCGCACCGCTTGTTTCGCCTCCGCCGAAGTGGCGGCAAGTCCCTTGCGGGAGCGGTCCAGGCTTTCCTCGACGGCCTTGAGCCGGCTTCGAAGGTCAGCCGTTTCCTGCTGCAGTTCCGCTATTTCCAGCCGCATCCGTTCCTCCTGCTCCTGCAGGTCGCGTGCCAGCCGGGTGGCTTCCTCTTCCGTTGCCTGGGCTTCGGCCAGCGCAGCCTTGGCCCGTTCCAACGCCGGCGGCGACGCCGGCCGCGGTGTCTGGCGCACGGCCTCAAGCCGGGGCTTGGCGCGCGGTGGCTGGGATGCCTGCTCCGCCGTCGTCCGTGTCTTTGCCGCTGTTGCCTTTGCTGCTGCTCCCTTCACCGCAGCCGGGGGAGGGCTGGCACGGCGGGTGGTGCGCGCAACGGGGAGCATCCCTGGGAGGGCCACCGCCCCGTCCAGGTCCACGTCATTGATGCCGTCGGCGGTCAGCACCTTCAGCAGCCGGCCACTGCCCACGGCAGCCTCAGCACGCTCATCTGCCGTCATCGAGCGCAGGGTCTCCTCAACGTCGGCGGCCATGGCGTCGCTGATGGGGCGGCCCTGCTCCTGGGCAACAGCCCGGGCAACATCGACGGCGTCAGCCAGCATGGAGCGGCGCTCCCGGCCCAGCTCGCGGAGGGCAGGCGCATCCAGCGAATCCTGGGCCGCCCGCATGCGCTCCCCAAGCCCGCCAAGCCCGGCCAGCACGTCCGGCCGGTACCGGGAAAGCATGTTGACTGCCCAAGCGGCCACGGCTGGTTTCGGAAGGGCGCGGACCGCTGCAGCCAGCTGCTTGTCCTGGAGCGCAGCGTCCTTCGCCGCTCCGGTCCGGGCCGCAACGAAGTCGTCCAGCGGCCCGCCGTACAGCCTGTCCGCAATGTCCGCCAGGGCTTCGTCTTCCATGCCGCCATCTTAGGTGCCATGCTGCAGCGGGCCGGCCGGTCCGCCCGTCCGGCTCCTGGAGAGGACGCCGCCTGCAGTGGCAAGGGCACTCTGTTGTTCATCGGCCCGTAGGGGTATGTTGCACAAATGGACGATTCATACCAGGTCATTGTGGTGGGCGGCGGCTTCGCCGGAAAGACGGCGGCTGAGGAGTTGGGCCGCAAAGGCGTCCGGGTGCTGTTGCTCGATGCCAACAATTACCAGCAATTCCAGCCGCTCCTCTACCAGGTGGCTGCATCCCAGATAGGCGTCTCGGCAGTTACAAGGCCGCTCCGCTCCGAGTTCCGCCGGATCAACAACGTGCGGGTCCTGACGGCGGAAGTGACATCGATCGACGCGGCCAACCGCACCGTCACCACCGTAGACGGTTCAAGCTACCGGGCCAGGATCCTGGTCATTGCCACCGGGGCCGTGCCCAACTTCTTTAACACCCCCGGGGCTGAAGAGCACGCCTACCCGCTGTACTCTGTGGCGGACGCAACACGGCTCAGCGCTGCCATCACCGCCGTCCTGGACGAAGCTGACCGCGAGCCGGCGGCGGAGGCCGACGTGATTGTGGTGGGCGGTGGTCCCACGGGTGTGGAGACTGCCGGTGCCCTGGCGGAAAACGTCAAATACATTCTGCCCAAGTACTTCACACCGGGACTGGCCGCCCGGTGCCATGTCCACCTGGTGGATATGGTTCCGAATGTGCTTGCCGCCTTTTCGGAGAAATCACAGGCGTACGCCCGCCACCGCCTGACCAAGCTGGGCGTGCAGCTGCACATGGGCCAGGCAGTCGGCGAGGTACGGCCCGACGGCGTGACCCTCAAGGACGGCACCGTCATTCCTGGCCGTATCGTGGTGTGGGCCGGAGGCCTGCAGGCCGGCCGGATCATCACCGAGTCCGGCCTGAAACAGGGCAGGGGCGGCAGGGTGGACGTGCAGCCGGACCTCACAGCCCCTGACTTCGAGGGCGTGTACGTGCTGGGGGACTCCGCCAACATCACCGACGCCGCAGGAAACAAATTGCCGCAGCTGGGTTCGGTTGCCCAGCAGTCAGGCAAATGGGCGGCCCGCAACATCCATGCTGACCTGACCGGGGGTGTGCGGCAGCCCTTCCGCTACCTGGACAAGGGGTACATGGCCATGGTGGGCCGCGGGGCAGCCGTCGCGGAGCTGGGGCCCCGTCGCCTGCAACTGCAGGGACCCCTGGCATTCGTGTCGTGGCTGGCGGTCCACCTCGCCCTGCTGCCCGGATTCCAGCAGAAAGTACGGGCCCTGTTCTCCTGGGCAAACGGTTATGTCACCCACAGCCCGGCGCAAGTAGTGGTGGGCAGGCCGGATTAGGTTCGCGCCCGCACCTGCCGCGCCGCCGCCGTCGTCAGTTTTTCATGAAACTCAGGAGGCGGCCCGCCACGGCCCAACCCGACGCCTGGTAGCGGTCGGCGATGTCCGGTTCAACCACCATGTGCAGGTACTCGACGCCGTGGACGAACGCCTCCTCGGCCATGCCCGCGAACAGCCCCTGCTCAAACGTTGCCTGCTCCGGCCCTTCTGGGAGTTCCGTGACGGCGACCGCCGCGAAGTCGTCCCGCACCTGGATACGGCCCCTCGCCACGGGGCGGTCATAGACGGTGATTTCGACGGCGTCGTAGCTCTCCATGGGTGCCAGGGCCACCTGGGAGTTTTCCGGCAGTTGCACCGCTGTGTTCAGTCCGGCGGTTGCAGCCATGAGCAGGACCCGCTCCGAAGCCCGGGTGAGGCCGTCCGGAGCGCCCATGCCCTCAGCCTCGGCGCAGACCAGGGTGAGGCGTACGCCGGAACCGGCCGCTGCCTTGGCGGCAAGTTCCTCCACAGCAGGCCCCGGCCAACCTGCCAGGTACTCCTGCCCCTTGGCCGGCTGCCCTTGACCCGCGGGCCCTGCATTCGTCTGGGCAGGGCCGTCTCCGACGACGAATCCCGATTCCACGGCCTCAACCCTGCGCTCGTGAAGATCCGCCCAGGCAGGCACCCAGCCGATGGCGGGTGTGTTGTGCTGTTCCGGCATGGCGGGTCCTCACGTTTGGCGCCGGCCGGACATGGTCCACCCGACGCTGCTGGGCAGGCTTTCCCTGTCAACGTATCGGATCAGCACCCACCCTGCCAGCCGAAGTGTGCAGGCACGGTCAAGGCAGATGGGTGAAGGTGGTTCCAGCCGAGATCAGCTTGTCCACGGCCTGCTTGGTGCCTTCCGCGGTTCCGCCGTTGGGATGGTTGCCGTGGCAGATCACAATGTCTCCTGCCCGGGCCCTGCCCACCTCTTTGGCTACGACGGCGGCGGAATATGTTGCACCGCCGTCGCCATTGATGCTGAAGCCCGCAGGCTTCACGCCCAGCGTGCCCAGGATCTCCACGGCAACATCATCCATGTAGGCGGTGCCCGGGCGGAAGTACCGGGGACGTTTGCCTGTTATCCCGGACAGGACCTGATCGTTGGGCATGATCTCGTCGTAGACTTCGCCGGCACTCCTGGTGCCGGGGATGCCATAGGCCGTGTTGCCGCTGGTGGACAACGGCTTATGGGACGTTCCGTGGTTTGCGATTTCAAAGAGCGGATCCGCTGCCAGTTGCCTTGCCGTGGCCGGATTGGCTGTGACCCACCGGGAATTCAGGAAGAGCGTCGCCGGGACATGCCGTTGGCGCAGCATGTCGATCAGTGCCTGATCGTAACCGCTGCCGCCGGCACCGCCGCAAAAGTCGAAGGTGAGGGCGACGCCCTGTGAGCCGGAGGGCAGCCGCGTCAGGACACCCGGAGCTTCCAACCCCCAGTACCGCGCCTGGCGCGTGGTGTAAGTGTCCACGATCTGTGTCCGGGCCGGCACGGGCGCCGCTGGCCTGTTAGGCGTCGACTCGCCACCCCCGGGGCCCGTCTGTGCAAGCGGCGCGGAGACCTCATCCCTGCAGGTTTGCCCCAACGTATCTTGCGCCGCGGAACAACGTTCTGAACGCTGCTGCAGGTCCGGCACGGCGGCCGACAACGTCAGCACGGCTGCCAGGAGGACGGTCCTGCGCGCGGGGCCTTTCCCGTCCTGGCTCAAATGCCGGGGTGCGTTTGGTTCCACTCCTAAAATCCCCGCCGGGCCGCGACGCCGACGAACGTACGGGCTCGCCGCCCCGGGCATCCGGGGATGTCCGGCCGGGCGCAGCCGGAACGGACTGGATGTGCCGCGGCGCGCGGAACAGCAGCGTGGAAGCGGGGGATCATGTGGGGAGGATACCGCGGCTGTCCTGCCGTTTCCTGAACCTTGCAGCTCACGCGGAGCGGCGGGCGTAACAAAGGGCCTTGGCGTTCACTTATCCGCTGTTTCGCAAGCGTGCCGTGCCCTCAGGCAGTACCACCCGCTTAACCAGCGAAAAACCCCGGAAACCCCAAAAGGAGGGGCTGTCCGGGGTTTATCCCGAGCTTCCTATCAGAATCGAACTGATGACCTTTTCATTACGAGTGAAACGCTCTACCGACTGAGCTAAGGAAGCACCGCACAAAATCCCCGGCGGAACCGGGCGCTTCATGCAAGAGTCAACTGTAATAGAGTCCCGCCGCCCCGGTCAAAATGGCCGGACGGACTGTGGTGCGACCCTCAGCACACCGTGTTGTCGGCCGGCAGTTTGCCGCTGACCAGATAGTTGTCCACCGAATCCTCCAGGCAGCTGTTGGCCCGGCCGTAGGCGGTGTGTCCTTCGCCCCTCCAGGTGAGCAGGGAAGCGTTCCCCAGCTGCTTGCGCAGCGACGCGGCCCAGTCCACGGGAGTTGCGGGGTCGCCCGTGGTACCGATGACCACGATGGGCGAGTCACCGCTGTATTCCACAGGGGCCGGCGTGCGCACGTTCTTGTAGGGCCACTCTGCACAGGTGATCCCGCCGTAGGCGAAGAAGTAGCCCAGGGTGGGGGAGTCCTGTTCCAGCCGCTTCTCCTCCGCGCGCATGCCTTCGGTGTCCGAAACCATGGGGTAGTCCAGGCAGTTGATTGCGTTGAAGGCAAACGTCGAATTGGAGGTGTAGGTACCGTCGGGGGAACGGTCGGCGCCAAGATCGGCAAGCCGAAGCATGAGGCTTACATCACCGGACACAGCAGCTTCCAGCGCCTGGGTGAGGGCCGGCCAGCTTTGGTCGTTGTACAGCGGGGTAATGAGGCCGCTGACCAGCGTGGTGGCATTCACCAGCCGGCCGTCCTTGGCAGTGCGGGGTGTCTGCTGCACGGAGTTGATGAGGTCCCGGATCTGCTGCACGCCGGATTCGACATCACCACCCAGGGGGCACTTGCCTTGCTTCTGGCAACTGGCCACGTAGCTGTGCAGTGCTTTTTCGAAGGCGCGGGCCTGGCCGCTGGTCAGGTCCTCGTTGCTGATTGATGGATCGAGAGCCCCGTCGAGGACCATCCGGCCCACATTGGCCGGGAACAGTGAGGCATAGGTGGAGCCAAGGAAGGTGCCATAGGAGTACCCCAGGTAGTTCAGCTTGGTGTCGTTGACGACGGCGCGGAGAACGTCCAGGTCCTTCGCGGAGCTGACGGTATCGATGTGCCCCAATACCGGGCCCGTTTGTGCTGCGCACTGGTCAGCGATGGCCTTGGTGTCAGCCAATGCCTCCGCCAGCCCGGCCTCGGTTTCGTATTGGTAGGTCTTGGCGCGCGCGGCGTCGCGCTCCGCATCCGTCAGGCAGGTGACGGGGGCGGAGCGCTTCACACCGCGCGGATCGAAGCCCACCAGGTCGTAGGCGTTGCGGACAGCGGCTGAAAAGTGTGTCCCGGCGGCGTCTTTCACAAAGTCGTAGCCGGAGGCACCCGGTCCGCCGGGATTAACCAGGAGGCTGCCGGTCTTCTTTCCCGTGCTGGCGGCCCGCAGTGCGGCAATCTGGATGGTATCGCCGCCGGGATTGCCGTAATCCAGGGGCACGGTCACTTTGGCGCACTGGAACTCCTTTTCGCAGGGCTGCCACACGACTTCCTGGGAGTAGAACTTTTCCAGCCCGGCGGGAGCGGACGCCACGATCGACGGGTCGGCCTTGGCGGTGGCAGCCTCCGGCGGGTTTTTGTCGCCGCCGTTCAGGAGACTGCACGAGGCCAGGACCATGGCCAGGGCCATGGCACCGGCGGCGCGGACGGCGACACCGATGGACCTGTGGCGTGCGGGCAGGGGGCGGGCAGTCATCGGGTCTCCTTGGAGGGCTGGATCAGGCTGGCAGCCATGGACTCAATGGTCAGCAGCGGGGCAACGTTGGTGGTGGTGATGCGTTCACGGGCTTTGTTGATGGCATCCATTCGGGCCAGCGTGGCTTCCGGGGTGGAGCGGGCGGCAAAGTCTTCCAGCTCACTCCTCAGCTCAACGTTGACCAGCTCCACGGCGTTCCCAAGCTGGATGATCAGGACGTCCCGGTAGAAGGACAGCAAGTCCGTCAGTGTCCGGTCCAGGGAGTCCGTAATGGACCTCTTGGCCCGCCGTTTCTGGTCGTCTTCGAGCTGTTTCAGCTGGCTGCGCATGGCCGGAGGGAGGGTGCCTGATTCCGGTGCGCCCAGCGTCGCCAGGAGGGCAGCCTTCTCCGCCGCGTCCCTTTCCTCGTTGGAGCTGTTGGCTTCTGCCGTGGCAATCTTGACCAGCTTGTCCGCCATCATGACCGCGGCTGTTACGCCGCGCAGCCCAAGCGGAAAGCGGACCGTCTCCAGGCGGCGTTCCCTTGCGGCAGGATCCCTGGCGAGCCGCCGGGCAATGCCCACGTGGCTCTGGGCAGCACGGGCCGCCTGCTCAGCAAGGGCAGGGTCAACGCCGTCGCGCCGGACCAACAGCGCTGCCACGTCGGAGGCGGGCGGCAGCCGCAGGGCCACGCTGCGGCAGCGGGAACGGATGGTGACCAGGACATCGGCAGGGGACGGCGCGCAGAGCATCCACACGGTCCGCGGTGTAGGTTCCTCGATGGCCTTCAGGAGCACGTTGGTGGTCCGCTCGGCCATGCGGTCGGCGTCCTCCACCACGATGATCCGCCAGCGCCCGGACGATGGCCGGTTGCCCGCGGTAGCCACCAGTTCGCGGGCTTCGTCAATGGTGATGGTGACCTTCTCGGTGCGCACGAACGTTGCGTCTGAATGGGTCTCACCCAGGATCGTGTGGCATGCCTGGCACTGTCCGCAGCCACGCAGGCTGACGTCCTCCTGGTCGCAGTTCAGCGCGGCCGCGAACGCCTTGGCCGCATTGGAACGCCCCGACCCCGGTGGGCCGGTGAACAGCCACGCGTGAGTCAGGCTTTCGCCGCTTGCGGCCTGGCGCAATTGTTCGACGACGGCGGGCTGGCCTTGGAGGTCATCCCAGACGGTCATGAGCCACCGCCGTCCGTGGCCGTTGCCGCGGCGGGAACAGCAAGGAGCGTATCCACCCGGGCGAGGATCTGCCCGGCCAACTCATCCACCGGCAGGTGGGCCGGGAGGACCAGGTACCCCTCCGGGCGGCCGGCGGCGAGGCTGAGGAAAGCTTCCCGGATCCTGGTGTGGAACTCGTCGGCCTCGGATTCCAGGCGGTCTTCCGCTGCCTGGCCGGCAGTCCGGCGCCTGCGGCCAAGTTGGGGGTCGACGTCCAAAAGGACTGTGAGGTGGGGCTGGAGGCCCGAGGTGGCCCACTCATTGAGGGAGCGTACCGCCTCCAGGCCCAGGTTGCGGCCGGCCCCCTGATAGGCCACAGAGGAGTCGATGTACCGGTCCGTCAGCACGATCTCACCGCGGCCAAGGGCCGGGCGGATGACCTGGGTGGCGTGGGCGGCGCGGGAAGCGGCAAATATGAGCGCTTCCGTGTGGGCATCGATGTGGCCGTTCCCATGATCCAGGACCAGTGACCGCAGTTTCTCGCCCACCGGGGTGCCGCCGGGTTCCCGGGTGCGCAGCACGGTGTAGCCACGGGACTCCAGTGCCGCCGCAAGCCTGGCTGCCTGGGTGGACTTGCCGGCACCATCGCCACCTTCGAAAGCGATGAATACGCCGGCCCTCTGTTTATTCACTACTCAAGCCTACCGAGGCGCGGCGACATTCCTGGCCTCCGTATACCCCCTGTGCAGGAGGGGTGGATGTACCAGCGTCCACAAAATGACACCACTTTTCGGCCCAATTGGCCGGAACAGTACGCTTTTCACCATGAGTCTTTCCGAGCATCAGGCCGCTGCCCTCTCACCCGAGACCGTGGTGGTGGCGGCAGGGCGTCCGCCGCGGGAAAGGGACCAGCCGGTCAATCCTCCCATTACCCTTTCCTCCACCTACTTCGGCACCGGCCCCCTGGGGGACGGGGACCGGGGTTACGGCCGCTACTCCAACCCCACCTGGGATCCCTTCGAGGAGGCGCTGGGCCAGCTTGAAGGATCCGCTCTTCCCGGCCTGCTATACGCGTCGGGGCTGGCTGCGGTCAGTTCCGCGCTGTCCCTGATACCTGCCGGCGGCGTGCTGGTCATGCCCAACCACAGCTATTCCGGCTCGCTGGTGATGGCCTCGGAACTCGCCGAAAAGGGCTTCATCGAACTCCGGACCGTTGACATTGCCGACACCGATGCGGTGAAGGACGCCCTGGCACCGAACGGCCCGTCGTCGAAAGCCGCGGCCATGCTGTGGCTGGAAAGCCCCACCAATCCCATGCTGGGAATCGCTGACATGGCCGCCGTCGCGGAGGCCGCACATGCGGCCGGCGCGATCGTGGTCACGGACAACACCTTCTCCACGCCCCTGGTGCAGCAGCCCCTGCTGCTTGGCTCCGACGTCGTCCTTCACTCGGTGACGAAGTACCTTGCCGGGCACTCCGACGTCGTCCTCGGTGCGCTGGTCACCGCCAACCCGGACATCCGCTCCGCGCTGCTCCACCACCGCATCATTCACGGCGCCATCGCCGGTCCCTTTGAGGCATGGCTCGCGCTGCGGGGACTGCGGACCCTGGCGCTGCGCGTGGAGCGGTCCCAGGAGTCTGCGATGGTCCTGGCGGAACGTCTCGCCGCGCACCCCGCCATCGAATCCATCCGGTTCCCGGGGCTGGATACCGATCCGGGCCACGCCCGGGCCAAAGCGCAGATGAAGGGGTTCGGCTCCATCATCTGCATCCAGGTGGCACCCGCGGCGGGCCTGGGCGGCGCCGACGCCGCGGACAAACTGGTGCAGGCGCTGGATCTCTGGCTCCCTGCCACGTCCCTGGGCGGGGTGGAGTCCCTGATCGAACGCCGGCGCCGGCACTCAGCCGAACCCGCCAGCGTGCCGGAGAACCTGGTCCGGCTCAGCGTCGGCGTGGAAAACGTCGAGGACCTCTGGGCCGACCTGAAACAGGCGCTGGACACACTGGAGGGCTAGGCTGGGCTTGTGGACGGTCGAATAATCATCGCGTACGTAGAGCAGGCAGTGTTCTTCATCCTTGGCCTGGTGGCACTGGGGCTTGAACTGTGGGCGTTCGTCGACTGCGCCCGGCACCGGGCCAACGCGTTCGAAGCCACGGGCAAGCGGACCAAGACCTTCTGGCTTGCCCTGACCGGTGGCGCGCTGCTGGTGGGCATCATCTCGCTGTTCGGCGCCGGCGGCGGCATCATCAGCACCCTCGGCCTCTTCGGGCTCGCCGCGGTGGTGGCGGCCTCCGTCTACCTGGCCGATGTCCGTCCCGCAGTAAAGGACGCGGGCCGCGGCGGCAGCCGCAACATGGGCCCCTACGGCCCCTGGTGATCAGCGCTTAACCCGGCCCTAACCCAGCGGGGCCACCGCTTGCCAATCCACCGTCAGCTCGCCCAGTCGCCACCTGGCCGGTCCGTCCTGGAGCGGCCACCCGGCGTCGCGCAGGCTTCGGCACATACCCACCCAGCGCTGCCTGTTGCCAAACGAGGCAAGCGGCGCGCTCCCCAGCCACGCCCGGTCCATCGCCTGCATGAAGGCATGAACCGGTTCGCCCGGGACGTTGCGGTGGATCAAGGCCTTGGGAAGCCGTTCGGCCACGTCCGAGGGCAGGTCGAAACTGCCGAAACGGACAGAGATGCTCAAGGACAACGGGCGGTGTTGGTCAAGGGTCACCCAGGTCACGCGCCGCCCAATCTCGTCGCACGTGCCGTCAACGAAGATGCCGTCCGGCGACAACTTGTCCTGCACCAGCCGCCAGATGCCCTGGACATCGGCTTCCTCGTACTGCCGGAGGACATTGAAGGCGCGGACCAGGACTGGACGCCCGGGAATGGGCAGTTCGAAGCCGCCCACGTGGAAGGTCAGCCCGGGCCGCTGCAGGGGAAGCGCGGCGCGGACGCGCTCGGGTTCAATCTCAATCCCGCAGACCCGTACGTCCGGCCGGACGGCAGCGAGCCTTTCATAAAGTTCGACGGCGGTGGCTGGGGTTGCGCCGTAGCCCAGATCGACGACGAGGGGGTCCGCCCCGGACCGCAGGCGCCAGGCCTGCGGTCCGGTCAGCCAGCGGTCCACCCGGCGCATCCGGTTGGGATTGGTGGTGCCGCGGGTTACGTTGCCCACCGGGCGGCCCTGCCGGGTGCCGGAGGTCCTGCCGGAAAGTTGCGGGGCGTTCACCCGTTCAGCCTTTTGAACCACCGCACAACCCTATCCCCGCCGTTCGGGGAGGCGGGCGCATGGCAGTCGGCCTTGTAACGCTGGGCGGGCGGCAACACTGCTCGGCTAGGATGAAAATCATGACTTACAAGCTGATTCTGCTGCGCCACGGCCACAGCGAATGGAACGCCAAGAACCTGTTCACCGGCTGGGTGGACGTCGACCTGAACGACCAGGGCCGCGCGGAAGCAGCGCGTGGCGGTGAGCTGCTGGTGGAGAACAACATTCTCCCGGACGTGCTCTACACCTCCCTGCTGAAGCGGGCCATCAACACCGCGAACATCGCCCTGGACAAGGCGGACCGCGGCTGGATCCCGGTCAAGCGCGACTGGCGCCTCAACGAACGCCACTACGGCGCGCTGCAGGGCAAGGACAAGGCCCAGACCCTCGCCGAGTACGGCGAAGAGCAGTTCATGGAATGGCGCCGTTCCTATGACACCCCGCCGCCGCCCCTGGACGACGACTCCGAGTTCTCCCAGGCGCACGACCTCCGCTATGCAGACCTCGGCGACGCCCTTCCCCGCACCGAATGCCTGAAGGATGTCCTGGTCCGCCTCCTGCCCTACTGGGAATCGGACATCAAGGAAGACCTCAAGGCCGGCAAGACGGTCCTGGTCACCGCGCACGGCAACTCGCTGCGCGCCCTGGTCAAGCACCTTGACGGCATCAGCGACGAAGCCATCGCAGGCCTGAACATCCCCACCGGCATCCCGCTGGTCTACGAACTGGACGAGGACTTCCAGCCGGTCAAGCCTGGCGGAACCTACCTCGACCCCGAGGCCGCCGAAGAGGCAATCCTGGCCGTCGCCAACCAGGGCAAGAAATAAGGCATTAACGCGTACGACGGCGGGCTGGTCACCTCAGTGGCCAGCCCGCCGTCGTCTATCCGCTCTTTGTGTGGTCAGCTGTGCTCAGTGGCGTTCGGCTGCCACGCACCCGTGACCAGGTAGGTCACCTTCTGGGCTACGGAGACGCCGTGGTCGGCGAAGCGCTCGAAGTAGCGGCTGGCAAGGGCCACGTCCACGGTGGTGGCGGGGGATTCGTTCCACTCAGGGGCGGCGATGGCCTTGAAGACGCTCAAGTGCAGGTCGTTGATGGCCGTGTTGGCCTTGAGAATATCCCTGGCCACCTCCAGGTCGCGGCTCTCCAGCAGGACCGTCAGCTTGTCGGCGATCTCCTGGTCGAGTTCAGCCATTCGGTTGAAGGTCTCCGTCATGGACGCCGGAATCACCGTGGACGGGTACCGCAGGCGGGCCAGCTGGGCGATGTGGCGGGCCAGGTCACCCATCCGCTCGAGGGATGCGCTCATCCGGAGCGAACCGACGATCATGCGCAGGTCGCTGGCAACAGGGCCCTGCAGCGCCAGAATGTCGATGGCCCGCTCGTCAAGGCTGTTCTGCAGGAAGTCGATGCGCGCGTCCGCGGCGATGACATCCTGCGCGAGGTCAACGTCCGCTACCTGGAATGAGGTAGTGGCCTTGTTGATCGCTTCGCTGACCAGCCGGGAGATCTCCACCAGCTGGTCACCGACCTGGGTGAGCTCTTCCTGAAAAACCTTACGCACGTAGGCGTCCTTTCCTTGGAACTCCCGCCGGCCGCTCCAGGGCAGCAGGAATCGTGTCGCCATGAGGCGCTCTGATCACCAACTCTGTCACCGCCGGGTAAACGATTATGCCCCCATAGATGAACGTTAGTTGAACCGTTTGCCGGATGGGGCGGAAGGCGCCGGCGGGCTTAGGGCAAGAGCATAAAGTGGAGCTGTGGATCCTATGCTCATTGGTCTGGTAGCCGGCCTCATCGGCCTGGCGCTTGGCACGTTCGGCGTGCTCGCCTACCGGGTCAGCGAGAAGCAGCGTGAACTGTTGGACATCGACGCCGGGGAGCTGGCGCTGCCGGCCGGCGCAGCGGAGGTGCTCGCCGTCGTCGGACGTGCCTTCGTGGTGCTGGACGACGTGGACGGCGTGGTCCGTGCCAGCCCCGCCGCATACGCATACGGCCTGGTCCGCGGGCACACCGTGGTGCACAAGGAACTCCTGGACATGACCGCCGGAGTCCGGCGGGACGGCGTCATCCTGGAAAAGCAGCTCGAACTCCCACGCGGCCCGCTGGGCAAGGGAACCATTATCGTCCAGGTCCGCGCGGCCATGCTGGGTGAGGAATACATCCTGCTCCTTGCCGATGACCGGACGGAAATCACCCGCACCGAAGAGATCCGCAACGACTTCGTCGCCAATGTGTCGCATGAACTGAAAACCCCCGTGGGTGCAATCTCCCTGCTGGCAGAGGCGCTGGAATCCTCCGCCGACGATGAAGAAGCCGTCCGCCGCTTCGCCAAGCGCATGCACAAGGAATCTGCCCGCCTCGCTGCCCTGGTCCAGGACATCATCGAACTTTCCCGCCTTCAGGGCGCCAGCGTCACCCAGGAGGGCGGTCCGGTGGACATCAACGCCGTCATCGCCGAAGCCGTGGACCGGTCGCAGCTTCCCGCGGAGAGCAAGAACATCAGCATCGTGGTGGGCGGCCGCGCCGACGGCAAGGTCTTCGGCGACCAGGATCTGCTGGTGACGGCGCTGCGGAACCTCATCGACAACGCCATCCGCTATTCGCCGGCCAACACACGGGTGGGGATCGGTGTCCGTTCGCGCGAAGGCCTGGTCTCCATTTCGGTGACGGACCAGGGGGACGGGCTGAGCCCCGAGGACCAGGAACGCGTCTTTGAACGCTTCTACCGCGTGGACGCGGCCCGGTCCCGCCAGACCGGGGGCACCGGCCTGGGCCTGAGCATCGTGAAGCACGTGGCATCGAACCACGGCGGCGAAGTGACCCTGTGGTCCCAGCCCGGGCAGGGGTCCACCTTTACCCTCCGGCTGCCCGAGATGGAAGGCCAGGACGACGAGGCAGGGCCGGCCGCAACGGAAGCACCGGGATTGATGCCGGAGAAGCCAAGTCTCACCCAAGTACCCCGCGCCGCCGGCGCAACAGAACGAGGAGCCAGCGCTTGAGCAGGATTTTGATTGTGGAGGATGAGGAGTCGTTCAGCGACCCCTTGTCCTATTTGCTGGGCAAAGAAGGGTTCGAGGTTGAGGTGGTGGACAACGGCCTCGACGCCATCACCGAATTTGACCGCAACGGCGCTGACCTGGTGCTGCTTGACCTGCAGCTGCCCGGGCTCTCCGGCACCGAGGTGTGCCGCCAGCTCCGTCAGCGCTCCAGCGTTCCCGTCATCATGCTGACGGCCAAGGACTCGGAGATCGACAAAGTGGTGGGCCTGGAGCTCGGTGCGGACGACTACGTCACCAAGCCCTACTCCTCCCGTGAACTGGTGGCCCGTGTCAGGGCCGTGCTGCGCCGCCAGGGCGAGCCGGAGGAACTGATCTCCTCAACGGTCCAGGCGGGCCCGGTCCGCATGGACATCGAGCGGCATGTGGTCAGCGTGGGCGGCGAGCAGGTCCTGCTCCCCTTGAAGGAGTTCGAGCTCCTGGAGATGCTCCTGCGCAATTCGGGCAGGGTGCTGACCCGCGGCCAGCTGATCGACCGCGTGTGGGGTTCCGACTATGTGGGCGACACCAAGACCCTGGACGTCCATGTGAAACGGCTTCGCGGCAAGATCGAACCGGACCCCTCCGCGCCGCGCTACCTGGTGACCGTCCGCGGCCTCGGGTACAAATTTGAACCGTAGGCCGGTTCCCGGACAACCTCGGAAGACATAACAAAAGGGAGGCGCCTGGACGGCCCTCCCTTTTGTTACGCCTGCTTCCTGCAGCGACCCGCTGTTCGCTTAGCGGCTCGTGGCCGTCGCCGTGGCGCTCGGAGTGGCACCGGCCGATGATTCGGCGCCGGCGGAAGCGCTGGAGCTGGCTGAGGAACCGGCGCTGGCGGAGGAGTCCGCGCTGGGGCTCGCCGACGAGGATGTCGCCGAGGGGCTCGGGGTAGGCACGTAGTCCTTGTATTCCGCCAGGGTGGCGTCCAGAACGGGAACCTTCACCGTGTTGCTGACGTTGGTGCCGTTCTCGCTGATCTTGACGTCCACCAGGGAGCCGGGCTTGCCGCCGGTGGTGCTCAGGATGGCCTCGTCGGAGTCCTCATTCAGGAGGGTGTACGAGTTGGCCTTCACCGGTACCTCGGTCTGTGAACCCTTGGCGCCGTTGACCGTGAGCTTCACGTCCTTGGAGGAGGAGTTGTAGACGGCGCCGATGAGGCGGCCGGGCTTGTCCTCGCCCGTGGAAACAATCAGGATGTTCCGCAGCTGGAGGGGACCGAGGTCTGCGCGGATGCCGTCCGAGGCGGAGTACTGGTGGCTGGTCTGCTGGGGTGTGATGTAACCGCAGCCTGCGGTCAGCAGGCTGGCGCCAAGGGCGGCAGCCGTCAGTGCCAGTTTGCCGCGCTGGGCCCGGTTCATCGCAGTGGAACGCACGTCACGTACTCCTCGAGAAATTTGAAGTCTTTTTCAGCCATAGCCTATCCGCAATGAGGGGCAAACGAGGATTCGGCGGTGTCACATCTGCCGTGGGAGCGCTCACGTGATGCACTAATCTTGCCATCCGTCAAGGGGGCGGAGGGGGTTGATTGGGCCGATTTTCCGCGTATTTTCGCGGTTGGAGGCCCTTTCTCCGGCCGGTCATATGCCTGAATCGTGATAAACTGGTCTGCGGGAAAGGGGAAATGTCCACATGGTATTTGAGGTCGGCGAGACAGTAGTTTACCCTCACCACGGTGCTGCGAAAATTGAAGAAATCAAGATGCGCACCATCAAGGGCGAAGAGAAGATGTATCTCAAGCTCAAGGTGGCTCAGGGTGATCTGACCATTGAAGTTCCAGCAGAGAACGTTGACCTTGTTGGGGTCCGGGACGTAGTGGGCAAGGAAGGCCTGGAGCACGTGTTTGATGTGCTCCGCGCCGAGTTCACCGAAGAGCCCACCAACTGGTCACGCAGGTACAAGGCAAATCTGGAGAAGCTTGCTTCCGGTGACGTCATCAAGGTGGCAGAGGTTGTTCGCGACCTGTGGCGCCGGGATCACGACCGGGGCCTTTCCGCAGGCGAGAAGCGAATGCTGGCCAAAGCCCGTCAGATTCTGATTTCAGAACTGGCGCTGGCTGAGAAGACCGACGAGGAGAAGGCTGCAAGCGTTCTCGACGAGGTCCTGGCTTCCTAAGAATTTAGCCCCGGCGGCACGCAAGTGCCGCCGGGGCTTCTTTTTTTGGGTCCGTCCGGTGGTGTCCAAGCCACCTGACCGAAGTGGCGGCGTCGTAGGCTTGTCCGCATGAGTGATTCATCCACGCGCCTGGTCACCGCCGTCATCCTTGTGGCCGCCGGTTCCGGGCAGCGTCTTGGCTACGGAATGCCCAAGGCGGCGGTGCCGCTCGGCGGCGAGCCCATCCTGATGCATGCACTCCGGGGAATCGTCGCGTCAGGAGTGGCCAGCCAGGTGTGCGTGGCCCTGCCTGCCGGGGACCAGGACCTGCGCCAGTTGTGTGACGGTTTCCGTGGCGAACTTGCCGACGGCGGCCCGCTCCTGACGATTGTCGACGGCGGATCCACCCGGGCTGATTCCGTCCGGGCCGGGATCGCGGCACTGATGGACGGCATCGAGGCGGTCCTGGTCCATGATGCCGCCCGGGCCCTGACGCCCGAATCCGTCTTCCACCGCGTATCTGATGCCCTTGCCGCCGGTGCTGCCGCCGTCATTCCCGCAGTTCCGGTAGTGGATACGGTCAAAACCGTGGCCGCCACCACCGGTGGGGACAGTGCCTTTGCGCCGGAGGTTGTCACGGGGACGGCCCGCCGTGAGGAGCTGAGGGCGGTGCAGACGCCACAGGGTTTCACGATCGGAACCCTGTTGCAGGCGCACCAAGCCGCACAAGCGCTGGACCAGCAGCAGTCCGCGGCCGTCACCGACGACGCCATGCTGGTGGAGATGCTCGGCACCGCCGTCCATGCCGTCCGCGGCTCAACGCAGTCCCTCAAGATCACCACACCCCTTGACCTGATCTTCGCCGAAGGACTCCTGGAAGGCCCGCTCGGAGCCCGGTGGGTGGAAGGATGAGCGTGGACATGGTCCTGCCGCGCACCGGAGTGGGAATCGACGTCCATGCCTACGCGCCGGAAGACTCGCCCCGCCCGCTCTGGCTGGGCGGACTCCTGTGGCCCGGCGAACGCGGCCTGGCCGGGCACTCCGACGGCGACGCCGTGGCCCATGCTGCCGCGGACGCCCTGTTCTCTGCCGCCGGAATCGGAGACCTTGGCACGCATTTCGGCACCGACCGCCCCGAGTTCGCCGGCGCGTCCGGCGCCACACTCCTTGCGGAGGCTGCACGGATCGTGCGGGCGGCGGGTTTCGAGATCGGCAATGTTGCGGTGCAGTTCGTAGCCAACCGGCCCAAGTTCGGGCCGCGGCGGGAAGAGTCCCAGAAGGTCCTCAGCGAAGCCGCCGGCGCCCACGTGGGTGTCACGGCCACCACCAGCGACGGCCTGGGATTCACCGGACGCGGAGAGGGTATTTCCGCGGTGGCCACCGCACTGGTGTACCCGCAGCAGCCCCAACCCATCAGCTAGTCTGGAGCGGTGACCCTGCGCTTCTATGACACCGCCTCCGCCGAAGTCCGGAACTTCGTCCCCATCGTCGACGGCAAGGTCAGCCTCTACTACTGCGGCGCCACCGTCCAGGGCATGCCGCACGTGGGCCACATCCGCTCCGCCATCGCCTTCGACCAGCTCACCCGCTGGCTTGAGTACCGCGGCATGCGCGTCACGGTGGTCCGCAACGTCACGGACATCGACGACAAGATCCTTGCCAAATCCGAGGCATCCTTTGCGCCGGACTTCAGCCCCGAGGCGGGCGAAGTGCCACGCGAGGAATGGTGGGCGCTGGCCTACCGCTACGAGCAGGAGTTCCTGAAGGCCTACGACACCCTGGGCGTCTCGCGTCCCACCTACGAACCCCGGGCCACCGGGCACATTCCCGAGATGCATGCCCTGATCCAGCAGCTCATCGAGCGCGGCCACGCCTACCCCGCCCTGGACGATTCGGGGGACGTGTATTTCGACGTCCGTTCGTGGGACAAGTACGGAGCCCTGACCCGGCAGAACATCGATGACATGCAGGCAGCGCCCGACGCCGATCCCCGCGGCAAGAAGGACCCCCGCGACTTTGCGCTGTGGAAGGGTTCCAAAGAAGGCGAGCCGGCCACCGCCAGCTGGGCGTCCCCCTGGGGTGCCGGACGGCCCGGCTGGCACCTTGAGTGCTCGGCCATGGTCACCAAGTACCTGGGCACCGCGTTCGATATCCACGGCGGCGGCCTGGACCTGCGCTTTCCGCACCACGAAAACGAGATGGCGCAGTCACAGGCGGCGGGCCACCCGTTCGCCAACTTCTGGATGCACAACGGCATGGTGACCTACCAGGGCGAAAAGATGTCCAAGTCCATCGGCAACACCATCAGCCCGGCTGAAATGCTGGAACTGGCGTCGCCCCGGGTGGTGCGCTACTACCTGGGCCAGGCGCATTACCGCTCCGTCCTGGATTACCGGCCCACCTCCCTGCAGGAGGCCGCCGCCGCCGTCGAACGCATTGACGGGTTCCTTGCCAAGGCCGGTGCCCGCTTCGGCGGCGACGTGGGAGCCATGGAGGGCAACCACGGCCCCTCTTCCCCGGCCGTCGACGCATTTTGCGAAGCCATGGATGACGACCTCAACGTACCGCGCGCCCTGGCCGCACTCCACGACACAGTCCGCGCGGGCAACACAGCCCTTGCCGAAGGCGACGACGACGCTGCCCGGGACGCGATGCACGCCGTCGTCCTGATGACCGGCGTCCTGGGGCTGAACGCCGTCGAAGGTTCCGCCGCGGCGACAACCCGTGAGGCCGAAGCCTTGGGCGTACTGGTCGAGGCGCAGTTGGCTGCCCGCGCTGCTGCCCGGGCTGAGAAGGACTGGGCTGCGTCCGACGCCATCCGGGACACGCTCAACCAGGCCGGCGTCGTGGTGGAGGACGGCCCCGACGGCGCCACCTGGAGCCTCAAACGGGATTGATCCGCCGGCCCGCCTGAACTCCGCCACTGGCCGGGGCCTGCCGATTTTTCTTCGGTCAGTAGACTGGTATGCAGACTCAGTCAACACAATCAAGGGTGGAACATCATGGCCAACAATGGTCGCCGATCGGTTAAAGCGAAGAAGGGCCCAACCATCGGAACCGGTGGCCATGGCCGCAAGGCCCTGGAGGGCAAGGGTCCCACGCCCAAGGCCGAAGACCGTCCGTACCACAAGGCGCACAAGGCCAAGCAGCTTTCCGAGCGGTCCGCCGCCAAACGCGGAACGGGTGCCCGCAGCGCGGGCGCGGCGAAGTCCGGGCCCAAGGGCCGTGCCACCGAGGAAGTGGTGACCGGGCGCAACTCGGTGGTTGAAGCGCTCCGCGCCGGCATCCCCGCCAAAGCCCTGCACGTTGCCATCCGCATCGAGATGGACGACCGCGTCAAGGAATCCCTGAAGCTCGCCGCCGAACGTGGCATCCCGCTGATGGAGACGGGCAAGCCCGAACTTGACCGGATGACGGATGATGCCGTCCACCAGGGCCTGGTGCTGCAGATCCCGCCCTACGAGTACCAGGACGCCCACGAACTGGCCGAGGAAACCGTCGAAAAGTGGAAGAAGGGGCACATCAAGAATGCGCCGCTCTTCGTTGCACTGGACGGCATCACGGACCCCCGGAACCTGGGCGCCATCATCCGCTCCGTCTCCGCCTTCAGCGGCCACGGCGTCATTGTGCCTGAGCGCCGCTCCGTAGGCGTCACCGCAGCGGCCTGGAAAACCAGCGCCGGCGCTGCCGTCCGCGTGCCGGTGGCCCGCGCCGCCAACCTGAACAACGCCCTGAAGCAGTTCAAGAACATGGGCATCTTCGTGCTGGGGCTCGACGGCGACGGCGACGTCTCGCTGCCTGACCTCACCCTGGCCACCGAACCCGTCTGCATCGTGGTGGGCTCCGAGGGCAAGGGCCTGAGCCGCCTGGTCCGCGAGAACTGCGACCAGATCGTGTCCATCCCCATCGATTCCGCCATGGAGTCACTCAACGCTTCAATGGCCGTGGGTATCTCGCTGTACGAGGTCTCCCGGCAGCGCGCAGCAGGGTAAGCACTCCAGGCCCGGTCATTGCCGGGCTGGTTACCCGGCGCCGCAGCGGCGAACGGGCAGGTCAGGTGCCGCTGGCGGCTACTATTTAGGTGATGGTCATGCCGCTCTTCGACACTGCTTCCGCCATGGACGCCTCCTCGGCCGTTCCCCTTGGTGTCAGCGTTCCGCGCGCTGATTCCGGCGGTACCCGGCACCACGCCGGCGCGCGCGCCAACGTCGCCTGCCTCGCTCCAGGGGTATCCAGCCTGGACATCGTTTATTGCCCTCCCGGAGGCCGGTGGCGGGTCCAGACCCTGGCCAACGTGACGCGGGGCGTCCACCACGGCATCGTCGAGGACCTGCCGT
Organism: Arthrobacter sp. Soil764; assembly: GCF_001428075.1. GTDB lineage: Bacteria > Actinomycetota > Actinomycetes > Actinomycetales > Micrococcaceae > Arthrobacter. The sequence goes on from NZ_LMSI01000002.1 coordinate 233,739, forward strand.
ACGGTTCCCGCTACGGCTTCCGTCCAACCACGGACGCCCATTCCCTGCCCGCCAAGCCTGCTCCGGGCAACGCCAACGCTTCCGGCAGGCAGCCCCTCCTCCTGGACCCGTATGGCCGGGGGGTGGACCAGCGCGACGGCTTCCTCACCAGCGTACGAACCGCTACCGACTTCGACTGGGGGACGGACGAACGCCTGCACCTTCCCTGGCGGAACACCATCGTGTACGAAGCGCATGTCCGCGGCCAGAGCATGCTCCACCCCGACGTTCCGGAAGAACTCAGGGGCACCTACGCAGGCCTGGCCCACCCCGCCGTGGTGGAGCACCTGACCAGCCTGGGCATCACCTCGGTCCAGCTCCTGCCCGTGCACTTCCACATCGATGAGCCGCACCTGCAGGATCTCGGCCTGATCAACTACTGGGGGTACAACACCGCCGCGTTCTTCGCCCTGCACCCTGGTTATGCCACCAGGGCGGCACGGGAGGAAGGTCCGCAGGCTGTCCAGGACGAATTCAAGGCCATGGTCAAGGCACTCCACGCCGCCGGGCTGGAGGTCATCCTGGACGTCGTGTACAACCACACAGCCGAAGGCGGGCCCGACGGTCCGGTCCTGAGCTTCCGCGGACTGGGGGAGGACACGTACTACCGGCTGGACGGCCACGGCAAATACATCGACACCACCGGCTGCGGCAATTCACTCAATTTCGCGGACCCGCGCGTGGTCCAGCTGGTGACCGATTCCCTGCGGTACTGGGTGGACGAGTTCCACATCGACGGCTTCCGGTTCGACCTCGCCGTCACGCTGTGCAGGGACGCCGCAAATGAGTTCGACCCCGAACATCCCTTCCTCACCGCCGTCGCCGCCGACCCCGTCCTGTCCGAGGTCAAACTGATCGCTGAGCCGTGGGACATTGGCTACGGAGGCTGGCAGACCGGGCGGTTCCCGCCGGGGTGGGTGGACTGGAACGACCACTTCCGCGACGCCGTCCGTACCTTCTGGCTGGCAGACCGTGCAGCCATCGATGCCGGCGGCCACGGCGGGACCATGGCCAAGCTTGCAGATGCTCTCTCGGGTTCCGCCAGCCTCTTCCAGGCGTCCGGACGCTCGCGGCTGGCATCGGTCAACTTCGTCACTGCCCACGACGGCTTCACCATGAACGACCTTGTGTCCTACGACCGAAAGCACAACGAGGCCAACGGCGAAGAGAACAGGGACGGGCACGGGGACAACCGCAGTTACAACCATGGCGTGGAGGGTCCCACCGAGAACGGCGTGATCCTGGAAAAGCGGGCGCAGTCGCGGCGGAACCTCATGGCGTCATTGATGGTTTCGCTGGGTGTTCCCATGATCACCGCCGGCGATGAGCTGGCCAGGACGCAGCAGGGGAACAACAACGCCTACTGCCAGGACAACGCCCTTACCTGGCTTGACTGGACCATGACGCCGGAGGCGCACGAGATGCTGCGGAGCACCAAACGGTACATCCGCCTGCGCAAGGAGTTCCTGGCCGCCCAGCCGCATGATTTCCCGGTCCGGGACGAACAGTCCTACCTGTACTGGTTCGACCAGCATGGCCAGCCCATGTCCGCCGACCGCTGGAACGATCCGCAGCACCGCGTCATGCAGCTCCTGCTCGGCGACGACGGCGGCGACCTGGCCGGCCTGGTGGTGGTCAACGGCAGCGCGTCGGACGTATTGGTTACCCTGCCGGACGCGGGGAGGAAAGCTCCAAGCCTGTTCGAGCTTCGGCTGACCACCTCGCCGCGCCACAAGCAGCGGCAAGGCATCCAGGTGGCTTCGGGGGAAACCGACCTTGCCGAGGCCAACTCCATCAGCATCTACCGCACCTAGGTCCCCATGCGCAACCGCTCCCTCCTTCCCTTGCTCCTGGCCGCCCTGGTGGTGCTGGCCTTGGTGGCGTTCGGCGGCGCCGGGCTGCTGGGCCAGCAAGCGGAACGCCCGACGCCGGAAACGGCTTCCAGCTCCACCTCCACGCCGGGCGGGGCGGCCACGTCCGCGGCGGCGAAGCAGCAGTCTCCGCCACAGCGGAGCGCCAACCCCTCGAGCCTGCCGGAGATCCGGGAGTCGGCCCTCCCCGCGGAAGGCCGCCGGGTGCTGGGGCTGATCCGGGCGGGCGGCCCTTTCCGGTACAGCCAGGACGACCAGGTGTTCGGCAACTTTGAGCGGGTCCTGCCCGTCCGGGACCGCGGCTACTACCGCGAGTACACCGTTCCCACCCCTGGGGAAACGGACCGGGGCGCACGCCGCATCGTGGCCGGCGACGCCGGGGAGAAGTATTACACCAGTGACCACTACGCAACGTTCAAGTACATAGCGGAAGGCAACTAGCACAACCATGAAGATCTTCTCCGGCGACACCTGGACACTGGAAGAACTGCAGGAACAGGTGGCCGACGCCGGCCGGCGCAGCGTGGTGGTCCCTCCGGCGGACAGCAAACGCGCCGTCCTGGAGACCTTCGGGGAGGTCCTGGACTTTCCAGAACACTACGGCGTGAACCTGGACGCGCTGAACGATTCGCTCCACGACTTTGCCGACAGCATCACCGACAACGGCAACCCGCCCGTCACGGTCCTCTGGCAGGTGGCGGCCCTGTTCCGCAGCGACAGGTCGTTCGGCATCATCTGCGAAATCCTGCAGGACGCCGAACGGTACGCGGGCAAGGACCTTGCCGTCACCGCCGTGCTGCTCTGAGCCGTGCTGCTCTGAGCCTGGCTGGCTGCCCTAACGCCGTCCCCGGCTTCCGCGCCTAGCCCTCGCGGCGTTCCTCGTGCGAGACGTAGGTGTCCAGCAGCGCCGAGGCCCGGCCGCCGTCGTCCTCCGCCGCCAGTCCCTTGCGCATGCTCTCCGCCTTCTGGCGCCCCGCCGGGAACGGCGGAAGCAACGGGATTTCGGGGTCGGTCAGGACCTCGATCACCACAGGGCAGTCCGCTGCAAACGCCTGGTCCCAGGCGTCAGCGATCCGTTCCGGGTCCTCCACCCGGATGCCCTTCAGTCCCAGCAGGTCCGCGTAGGCGGCGAAGGGAAAATCGGGCAGTTCCTGGCTTGCGGCAAAGCGTGGCTCGGCCTCCGACTCACGCTGCTCCCACGTGACCTCGGTGAGCTCCCGGTTGTTGAAGACGCACACCACGAACCTCGGATCCTGCCAGTCGCGCCAGCGGTGCGCCACCGTGACCAGTTCGGCCGTGCCCAGCATCTGCATGGCGCCGTCTCCGGCCATGGCCACCAACGGGCGGTCCGGATGCGCCAGCTTGGCGGCGAGCCCGTACGGGATGGCGCAGCCCATGCTGGCCAGCGTCCCGGACAGATGCGCCGGGACGCCCTGGGGCAGCATCAGTTGCCGGGCGTACCAGTAAACGCAGCTTCCGACGTCGACACTCAGCTGGGCGTTCTCCGGCAGCCTGCCGTTGAGCTCCCGGACCACGCGTTCGGGATTGACAGGGCTGGCGGGCACTGCGGCCCGGTCTGCCGAGAGGATACGCCAGCGGCTGACTTCCTCCTCCACGGCTGAACGCCACGGAGTGCGTGGACGGTGTTCCAGCCGTTGGTTCAAGGCTTCCAGGGCAGACGCGGCGTCTCCCGCCAGCCCCACCTCCACGGGGTACCGGTTGCCGATCTTCTTCTCATCGATGTCGATCTGCACGGCCCGGGCGGCCCCGGGTGGCGGGTAGAACTCTGTCCAGGGGTCGTTGGAACCCACGATGAGGAGCGCGTCGCAGTTGCCCAGCAGGTAGGCACTCGCTGTGGTGCCCAGGTGGCCCATGGTTCCCACCGCAAAGGGCAGGTCCTCATCCACGTAGGGCTTGCCCAGCAGGCTGGTGGCGATTCCGGCCCCTAGCTTTTCCGCCACGGCCACCACTTCCCCGGCGGCGTGCCTGGCGCCCTGGCCCACCAGGAGGGCCACCCGCTCCGCAGAATTCAGGAGGGCGGCTGCGGCGGCCAGGTCCTCCTCCCGCGGGGTCTTGGCTGCAGCACTCCAGGACGGGGCAGTGACGACGATCCCGTGCTGCTGTTCCAGCTCGGGGGCGGGAGCGGACTGGACGTCGTGCGGAATGATGACCACGCAGGGGGAGGAGGTGGCCTTCGCCGTCCGGAAGGCACGGTCCAGGACCATGGGCACCTGCTCCGGTGCGCTGACCTGCTGAACGAACTGCGACGCGACGTCCTTGAACAGGGCCATGAGGTCGATTTCCTGCATGTAGGCGGAACCCAGAACCGTCCGGCTCTGCTGTCCCACGATGGCCACCACCGGCACGCCGTCCAGCTTTGCGTCGTACAGGCCGTTGAGCAGGTGGACGGCGCCGGGGCCCTGGGTGGAGGTCACCACCCCCACGCCGCCGGTGTACTTGGCGTGGCCCACGGCCATGAAGGCCGCCGACTCCTCGTGCCGGGCCTGGACGAATTCCACCTGGCCGTCGGTCCGTCGCAGGGCACCCATGAACCCGTTGATGCCGTCCCCGCTGTAGCCGAAGACCCGGCCAACACCCCATGTGGTGAGGCGCTCCACGATGACATCGGCCACTGTACGTTCGGTCATTGAGCCCTCCTGCGTCGGGTTGGTTCCGTGCCTGCCAGGAGCCTTACCCATCCGGCCAGGGGGCTAAGCGTTGACGATCAGTCCCAGTTCCGCTTTCGAGGCCAGGGCTTCATGCCGGGGGAGTACACGGACCGTGTATCCGAACGGTCCCGAGCGGTCGATGACCAGCGAACCGCTGAACAGGTGCCGTCCGCTGCCCAGGTCCTCCTTCACCTGCAGCTCCATCATGGTGATGTCCGCAAGGGCGTCGTTTTCCTCCGCCCGGCCGTAGGCCACCTCCACCGAGACGTCGTCGGGGGTCAGCGCGTTCAGGGCCACGTAGGCGTTGACCTGGAGGGTATCGCCGATCTGCGGATCCTCTGATACGCCCACCGAGTCCACGTGTTCCACGTGCACCTGGGGCCAGGCGCCGCGGACCTTGGCGGACCAGGATGCCAGGGCACGGGCCTGGGCGTACGAGTTGGCCGTGGCGCTGCGGCCGGCTTCCGCGGCGGGGCGGTACAGGATGTTCACGTAGTCACGGAGCATGCGTTCCGCGGACACCGCCGGGCCCAGGTGGGACAGGGTGTGCTTGATCATGGACACCCAGTGCGTGGGGACCGTCTCGCTCCTGGTGGTCGAGGGACCCGCAGCTCCTGCCCCTTCGGACACCGTGCTCCCGTAAAAGCGCGGGGCCACCTGTGTTTCCAGCAGTTCGTACAGCGCTGCGGCCTCGATGTCGTCGCGTTCCTCGGGGGAGGCGTCGTTGTTGGCCGTGGGGATCGCCCAGCCGTTCTCGCCGTCGTACATCTCGTCCCACCAGCCGTCCAGGACGGACAGGTTCAGGGATCCGTTCAGCGCCGCCTTCATGCCGGACGTCCCGCAGGCCTCCAACGGCCGCAGCGGGTTGTTCAGCCAGACGTCGCAGCCGGGGAACAGGGTCCTGGCCATGGCGATGTCGTAGTTGGGCAGGAACGCGATGCGGTGCCGCACCTCGGGATCGTCCGTGAAGCGCACCAGGTCCTGGATCATTTTCTTCCCGGCGTCATCGGCGGGGTGGGACTTTCCGGCGATGACCAGCTGGATGGGGTGCTCCTTGTGCAGGAGCAGTGCCTTGAGCCGCGCCGGCTCGCGCAGCATCAGCGTGAGCCGCTTGTACGTGGGCACCCGGCGGGCAAATCCGATGGTCAGCACATCCGGGTCCAGGACGTTGTCCGTCCAGCCCAGTTCGGCGTCGGCCGCGCCGCGCTTCTTCCAGGCGGCGCGCAGCCTGCGGCGGACGTCCTCCACCAGGGCGGCCCGCATCTCCCGGCGCAAAGCCCACACGTCGGCGTCGCTGACGTTGTAGGCCAGGTCCCATTTGCCCAGCGCTTCGGCCTCGCTGCCGAACTGGTCGCGGGCCAGCTTGGAAATGCGGCTGTCCACCCAGGTGGGCACGTGCACGCCGTTGGTCACGGAGGTAATGGGCACCTCGGAGTGGTCGAAGCCCGGCCAGAGGGCGGAGAACATGCCGCGGGACACTTCACCGTGGAGCTTGGCCACGCCATTGGCGCGCTGGGCCAGGCGCAGGCCCATCACCGCCATGTTGAAGACTGCCGGGTTGCCGTCCGCGTAGTTTTCGCGGCCCAGCTCCAAGATCCGGTCTACCGGGACCGCGGGCGCCAGCCCTGCCTGGAAGAAGTGGCTGATCTGGTTGATTTCGAACCTGTCGATGCCGGCCGGGACGGGGGTGTGCGTGGTGAAGACCGTGGAGGCGCGCCCTGCGGCCAGCGCTTCATCGAACGTCAGCGCCTGTTCCCCGGACATCAGTTCCTGGATGCGTTCGATCCCAAGGAACCCCGCGTGCCCTTCGTTGGTGTGGAACACCTCGGGTGCTGCGCAGCCCGTCAGCTTCTGGAAGGCGCGCAGGGCCTTGACCCCGCCCATGCCCAGCAGCAGCTCCTGCTGCAGCCGGTGGTCGCCGCCGCCGCCGTACAGGCGGTCCGTAATGCTGCGGGCCGCGTCGTCGTTGCCCGGCACGTTGGAGTCCAGCAGGAGCAAGGGAACGCGTCCGACGTCGGCACGCCAGATGTGTGCCAGCAGCCGCCTTCCGTTGGGGAGGGGGAGGGAGATCTGCAGGGCTTTGCCGTTGCCGTCGGGGGAGGGCTCGCGGAGCAGCGTCAGCGGAAGCCCGTCCGGATCAAGGACGGGGTAGGTCTCCTGCTGCCAGGCATCGCGGGACAGTGACTGCTTGAAATAGCCGGCCTGGTACAGCAGGCCCACACCGATCAGCGGAACACCCAGGTCCGAGGCAGCCTTCAGGTGGTCACCGGCCAGGATGCCCAGGCCGCCCGAATACTGCGGCAGAACCTCGGTGATGCCGAACTCGGGGGAGAAATAGGCAATGGAAGCCGGCGCCTCCGGGCCCAGGCCCTGGTACCAGCGCGGCTCCTCAAGGTACCGGTCAAGGTCCTCCTCGGCGGCGTGCACCCGTTCCACAACCGACTGGTCCGCGGCGAGCTGCTGGAATTCCTCGCGGCTGACCATCCCCAGGAAGCCCACGGGGTCCTGCCCGCTTTCCTCCCACAGCCGCGGGTTCAGCCCGGCGAAAAGTTCCCGTGTGGGACGGTGCCAGGACCACCGCAAATTGCTGGCCAGCCGGGCCAGTGGCCTGATGGGCTCGGGGAGGACTGTACGGACCGTAAACCTGCGGATTGCCTTCACCTGCGTCACACTAACCGACAACATGCGCGGCTGGAACCAGCTTTCGGTTTCTTTTGGGTAAATGACAGGGGCATGGAGAAATTACGCCACGGCACAAGGAATTTAGTGAGCACGCTTAGCAATCCTGGCCATTTCTCGCTAACGTCGAGCCTGTGACGACTAACTCAGGAACCAGTGCCGCATCCACCAAAATGCCCCAGGGCCGCATCACCGAGGGCCTGCGGTTCGGGCGTTTTCCCATCACCGCCGTGCAGCCTGTCGTCGAGGGCGGCAAGTTTCCGGCCAAAGCCCTGCCCGGCGAGTCCATCGTGGTGGGCGCCACCGCCTTCCGGGAAGGGCACGACCAGCTCGGCGTCAGCGCCGTACTCCTGGATCCCTCCGGTGCGGAGCGCCAGCGCGTGCGGCTTGCGCCGCCCCGCGGGGAACGCGGGATGGGAACCGACCGCTGGGAAGGCGTGCTCACGCCGTCGGAACCCGGGCACTGGTCCTTTGTGATCGAAGCCTGGCATGACCGCTACGGCACCTGGCACCACAACGCTGAGGTGAAGATCGACGCCGGAATCGACGTCGAACTCATGCTCGCCGAAGGTGCCAAACTGCTGGGCGAAGCGTCCGCCGAAGACTTCCGGGACGACGTTGACCGGGCCGCCCTGCGGCACGCTTCCGGCGTCCTGGCCGACCAGTCCCGCAGCACCGAGGAACGGCTGGGCGCCGGGTTCAGCCAGGAAATCGCAGACATCGTGGCACGCCAGCCCATCCGGGAACTGGTGACGGTTTCCGAGAAGTATCCGCTGCTGGTGGAGCGGGACAGGGCCGGCCGCGGCGCCTGGTACGAGTTCTTTCCCCGCTCCGAAGGCGCGGTCAAGGACCACAACACAGGGGAATGGACCTCCGGAAACTTCCGGACCGCGGCACAGCGGCTCGATGCGGTGGCCGCCATGGGGTTCGACGTCCTGTACATGCCGCCCATCCATCCCATCGGCGTCCAGCACCGCAAGGGACCGAACAACACCCTGGTTGCCGGCCCCAACGATCCCGGCTCACCCTGGGCCATTGGAGCCAAGGAGGGCGGCCACGACGCCATTCATCCCGACCTTGGTTCCTTCGAGGACTTCGACGCCTTCGTTGCGCGGGCCAACGAGCTGGGCCTGGAAGTTGCCCTGGACCTTGCGCTCCAGGCGGCCCCCGACCACCCATGGGTGCAGTCCCACCCGGAATGGTTCACCACGCGGGTGGACGGCAGCATTGCCTATGCCGAAAACCCGCCAAAGAAGTACCAGGACATATATCCGCTCAATTTCGATAATGACCCGGAAGGGCTTTCCCAGGAAATTCTGCGGATTGTCCTCTTGTGGGTCAGCCACGGCGTAAAGATTTTCCGGGTGGATAACCCGCACACCAAACCGGTGTGGTTCTGGGAATGGCTTATTGCCGAAGTGAATAAAACAGCGCCCGGCGTGGTGTTCCTCGCCGAAGCCTTCACCCGCCCCGCCATGATGCACGCGCTGGGCCGCGCCGGCTTCCAGCAGTCCTACACCTACTTCACTTGGCGGAACACCAAGAAGGAGATCGAGGCGTACTTCGACGAAGTCAGCCACGAATCCCCCGCGTTCTTCCGCCCCAACTTCTTCGTCAACACCCCGGACATCCTTACCGAGTACCTGCAGTACGGCGGGCCGGCGGCGTTCCGGATCCGGGCCGTCCTTGCCTCCACGGGAAGCCCGCTCTGGGGCGTCTACGCGGGCTATGAACTGTACGAGCACGTCGCCCGGCCCGGCGCCGAGGAGTACATCGACAACGAGAAGTTCGAGTACAAGGCCCGCGACTGGGACGCCGCCGCGGAATCCGGGCGCTCGCTGGCGCCGTACATCACCCGGCTTAACCACATCCGGCGCGACCACCCGGCGCTGCTGGACCTGCAGAACCTGACGGTCCACCAAAGCACGGATGAGTCCACGGTGGTCTACTCCAAGCACAAGACCCTTCCCGACGGCTCCAAGGACACCATCATCGTGGTGGTTAATGTGGACCCCCACGTCACCAAGGAATGCAGTGTGGTCCTGGACCTGGCAGCCCTGGAGCTGGACCCGCAGGACCGCACCCCGGGCGGCGGCTTCTACGTGGACGACCTGATCTCCGGCCAAAGCTGGGAGTGGGGCGAGTACAACTACGTGCGGCTTGATCCGCACGTGGAACCGGCCCACATCCTGAGCGTGAGGAGAATGCATTCGTGAATTTCAATCCGCAAAGTTCCGGCCACTTCACCCCAAAGAGCACGTTCGAGCTAAATGCGCCTGGCCTCCAGCATGACCCGCTGTGGTATCGCAAGGCCGTGTTCTATGAAGTACTTGTCAGGGCCTTTGCGGATGCCAACGGCGATGGGTCCGGGGATTTCTCCGGACTCATCGACCGGCTGGACTACCTGCAGTGGCTGGGCGTGGACTGCCTGTGGCTGCCCCCGTTTTTCCAGTCACCGCTGCGCGACGGCGGCTACGACATCTCCGACTACAACTCGGTCCTCGACGAATTCGGCACGATCAGCGATTTCAAGCGGCTCGTGGCCGAAGCCCACGCCCGCGGCGTCCGGGTCATCATCGACCTGCCGTTGAACCACACTTCGGACCAGCACCCGTGGTTCCAGGAGTCCCGCAAGGATCCTGACGGTCCATTCGGGGACTTCTACGTCTGGAGCGACACGGACGAAAAGTACCAGGACGCGCGCATCATCTTCGTGGACACCGAGGAATCCAACTGGACGTTCGATCCCATCCGGCGCCAGTTCTTCTGGCACCGTTTCTTCAGCCACCAGCCGGACCTGAACTTCGAAAACCCCAAGGTAATCGAGGCGCTCTTCGATGTGGTCCGCTTCTGGCTGGACCAGGGCATTGACGGGTTCCGCGCGGACGCCATCCCGTACCTCTACGAGGAGGAAGGGACCAACTGCGAGAACCTTCCGGCAACCCACGAGTTCCTCCGACGGCTCCGCACCATGGTGGACGAAAGCTACCCCGGACGCGTCATCATCGCTGAGGCCAACCAGCCGCCCAACGAAGTGGTGGAGTACTTCGGCACCGAGGATGAACCCGAATGCCACATGGCGTTCCACTTCCCCATCATGCCCCGCCTCTATTACGCGCTGCGGGACCAGAAGGCCGCGCCCATCATCGAAACCATGCGGGACACCCCGGACATCCCGGAGGGCGCACAGTGGGGCACGTTCCTCCGCAACCACGACGAGCTGACCCTGGAAATGGTCACTGCGGACGAGCGCGCCGCCATGCTGGGCTGGTACGCCCCCGATCCGAGAATGCGCGCCAATATCGGCATCCGGCGCAGGCTGGCGCCGCTGCTGGACAACTCGCGGGCTGAGATCGAGTTGATCAACGCCCTGCTGCTGTCCCTGCCGGGCAGCCCGTTCCTGTACTACGGGGACGAGATCGGCATGGGGGACAACATCTGGCTCGAGGACCGCGACGCCGTCCGTACCCCCATGCAGTGGAACCCGGACCGGAACGCGGGCTTCTCCCACGCGGACCCCGGCAAGCTGTACCTGCCGCCCATCCAGTCGCTGGTCTACAACTACAGCATGGCCAACGTCGAAGCCGAGGCCGCCCATTCCGGGTCCCTGCTCCGCTGGACCCGGCAGATCCTCAGCGTCCGCAAGAACCACCCAGCCTTTGGTTTGGGCGAATTCAAGCACGTCGAGGCAGACCACGACGCCGTCCTGGCCTACCTTCGCGTACTGCCGGACAGCAACCCTGCCGGCGTCAACGGCGAAACCATCTTGTGCGCCTTCAACCTCTCCCAGCACCCCGTCGCTGCCACATTGCGCGTCCCCGAATACGCCGGGCGCGGGTTGCGTGACGTCTTTGGCGGACAGATCTTCCCCGGCATCGGCGATGACGGCACCCTCACACTGACCATCGGAAGCCACGATTTTTTCTGGCTCCGGATGCGTTCGGCGGGGTCCAGTCCGTCGTCGCCCTACACCCAGGCCATGCCCATCCTGTCGATAGAGAACTGAGATGAACCAGCCAATCCTCACTCCTGCCCTTACCGCGCTGCTCAAGGAATGGCTGCCGCAGCAGCGGTGGTTCCCCGTCAAAACCCCGGACTTCACCATCTCCCAGGCCGGCAGCCTGGGCCTGGAGGACGCCAGCGGGCACGCCGCGCTGGCCGTGTTCCTCCTCAACGTCACCACTGAGGGGCCCGACGGCGGCCCCCGCACCGCCGTGGTCCAGGTCCCCTTGAGCTTCAGGCCCGCACCTGCCGGCGGCATGGAACGCGCGCTGATAGGCGAAGCCGCCGGAATGGATCCCACCCGCCCCTGGGTCTACGACGCAGTGCACGACCCCGACTTCGTGGGCGCCTGGCTCGACCTCATCCGGGAAGAGTCAAAGGCCACGAACGGCACTGCCACCGGATTCCGCGTGGAAGGGACCCACTGCCTGCCCACGGCCAAGGGCGTGGTGAAGGTGCTCTCAGGCGAGCAGTCCAACAGTTCCGTCATCGTGGACGACGGCGAATCGGCCGCCATGGTGAAATTCTTCCGGGTCCTGTCGGACGGGACCAACCCGGAAATCGAGGTCGGCGCTGCCCTGACCAAGGCCGGAACCGCGGAAGTCCCCGCAACGCTCGGCTGGGTCCGCGGCGAATGGCTCGGGAAGCCCGGCGACGCCGGAGACGGCACCCGTTACGTCCAGGGTGAGCTTGCCGTCGCCCACGAATTCCTCGCCGGCGGCCGTGACGCCTGGCGGTTGGCGGTGGACGCCGCCCGCTCCGGCACCGACTTCACGGCAGAAGCCCGCGCCCTGGGAGCAGCCACCGCCACTGTGCACAAACGCCTGGCGGAGGCACTGGGGCAATCATCCCAGCCGGAACCCGGCAAGGCTCCCGGACCTGCTGTTGCCCAGCGTGTCCGGACTGCCTGGGCAGAAGCCCATGCCGCCGTCGGACCTTACGACGACGCCCTGGACACCCTGCTGGCCGACGTCGACAAGGTTCCGGCCGGGCCCCTGCAGCGGATCCACGGCGACCTGCACCTGGGCCAGATCCTCCTTGTGACCGGGCAGTCCGGCGACGAGTCCCGCTGGGCCATCCTGGATTTCGAGGGGGAGCCCCTGCGTCCCATCGCCGAGCGGAACGTCCCGGACGTACCCCTCCGCGACGTGGTGGGAATGCTCCGGTCCTTCGACTACGCCGCCGGAGCAGCACAGCGCGAGCAGGAAGGTGCCCAAGTCCCCGACAGCTGGGTTGATGATTGTTCGGACGCCTTCCTTGCCGGCTACGCAGGGGTCATTCCCGGCACGGTGGACCGGTCCTCGCCCCTGTTTGTGGCATTGTGGCTGGACAAGGCGCTGTACGAAGTTGTTTATGAAATGCGTAACAGGCCCGACTGGCTGGCGATTCCAGTAAACGCCTCCAGGCGGCTCCTAAGCGGTAACGGCGCCGGTGATCACGCCGGCGCAGCATCGGAAGGTAACGAAATGACAGGCTCAGCACGAACTGACCGCCCGGGAGTGCCGCTGCACGTGGATGAAGGCACCCTGGGCAGGATCGCGAACGGTGAACACCACGCCCCACACTCCGTCCTGGGCGCGCACCTGGACGACTACGGGCACGTCACCATCCGTACCGTGAAGCATCTGGCCGAAGCAATCACGGTGGTCACCCAGGCCGGTGAAGTGCCCATGCAGCACGAGGCCCACGGCGTATGGGTAGCAGTCCTGGAACCGCTGGAGCACGGCCACGTGCCCGACTACCGGCTCTCCGTCACTTACCCGGGCAAGGACCCGGTGACCGTTGATGAGCCGTACCGCTACCTGCCCACCGTAGGCGAAGTGGACCTGCACCTCATCGGCGAAGGCCGGCACGAGAAGCTGTGGCAGGTGCTCGGTGCCCACGTCCGGCACTACAAGTCATCGCTTGGGGACGTCAACGGCGTATCCTTTGCCGTCTGGGCGCCCAACGCACAGGCTGTCCGCGTCAAGGGCGATTTCAACGCCTGGGACGGACGGGAAAACTCCATGCGGTCACTGGGTTCCTCCGGTGTCTGGGAAGTGTTCATCCCCGGCGTCCCGGCAGGCGCCTGCTACAAGTACGAGATCCTGACACGCGGCGGCTACTGGGTTGAAAAGGCCGACCCCCTGGCGTTCGGCACGGAAGTTCCCCCGTTGACGGCGTCCAGGGTGGTGGAACCCTCCTACGCCTTCAAGGACGACGAGTGGATGGAAGCGCGGGCCAAGCGCGACCCGCACAACTCGGCCATGAGCGTCTACGAGGTACACCTCGGATCCTGGCGCCTGGGCCTTGGCTACCGTGAACTGGCCAAGGAACTGGTGGACTACGTCAAGTGGCTCGGGTTCACGCACGTGGAATTCATGCCGGTTGCGGAGCACCCGTTCGGCGGTTCCTGGGGTTACCAGGTTACGTCCTACTTCGCGCCGACGTCCCGGTTCGGGCATCCTGACGAGTTCCGCTACCTGGTGGACGCCCTCCACCAGGCGGGAATCGGCGTGCTGCTGGACTGGGTTCCCGCGCACTTCCCCAAGGATTCCTGGGCGCTGGCCCAGTTCGACGGCGAGCCCCTCTACGAGCACTCGGATCCGAACCTTGGCGAGCACCCTGACTGGGGCACCCTGATCTTCGACTTTGGCCGCACCGAGGTCCGGAACTTCCTGGTGGCCAACGCCCTCTACTGGCTGGAGGAGTTCCACATTGACGGCCTGCGCGTGGACGCCGTGGCCTCCATGCTCTACCTCGACTATTCGCGGCAGGAAGGCCAGTGGCAGCCCAACCGGTTCGGCGGCCGGGAGAACCTCGAGGCCATTTCCTTCCTGCAGGAAGTCAATGCCACCGTCTACAAGACGCACCCAGGCGCCGTCATGATTGCGGAAGAGTCCACGGCTTTCCCGGGCGTCACCGCTCCCACCAGCCACGGTGGCCTGGGTTTCGGCCTGAAGTGGAACATGGGCTGGATGCACGACTCTCTGAAGTACATTTCGGAGGACCCGTACAACCGCAAGTGGCACCACGGAACGGTCACGTTCTCCCTGGTCTACGCCTTCACCGAGAACTTCCTGCTGCCGATCAGCCACGACGAGGTTGTCCACGGTAAGGGCTCCATGCTCCGCAAGATGCCCGGTGACCGGTGGCAGCAGCTGGCCAACCTCCGTGCCTTCTTCGCCTACCAGTGGGCGCATCCGGGCAAGCAGCTCATCTTCATGGGAACGGAGTTTGGCCAGGAAGCCGAATGGTCCGAGCAGCACGGACTGGACTGGTGGCTTGCGGACATCCCCGCCCACCGCGGACTGCAGCTCCTGACCAAGGACCTGAACGAGCTCTACGCTGCGACGCCTGCCCTCTACACACAGGACAACGTTCCTGCCGGGTTCCAGTGGATCAACGGGGGAGACGCCGACCGCAACGTCCTGTCCTTCATCCGGCGGGACACCGAAGGCAATCCGATTGTCTGCGCCATCAACTTCTCCGGCGCCCCGCACGTCGGCTACACCCTGGGAGTTCCCGTGGCTGGCACGTGGACCGAGGTCCTGAACACGGACCACACCACCTATGGCGGCTCGGGTGTGCTGAACAGTGGAGAGCTGAAGGCAACGAACGAAGGGCAGGATGGCCAGCCGGCCACATTGAGTGTCACGCTGCCCCCGCTTGGAGCGTCTTACTTCAAACCCGGAACATCATCCGCCGGCTAAGCCAGCCCGCAGGCTGCCTAGGTAGGGACTGAGAACGAAGGGCCCGGAATCCGCGTGATTCCGGGCCCTTCGGGTGTTCGGGGGAGGCCTTCCGACGGCGGACTGGCGATCCCGAATGAGTGGTGGTAGAGTTTATTTCCGCGCTGCTCCACGGAGTCAGACGGAAAACCGAACCCCCTAAAGCTTACGCTGAGGATGGTCGCGGACGCCGGTTTGACACGCAGGAGGTCAGCGGGTAAGTTTGGAAAGTTGCTCCGGAGCGATCCTGAACGGAATGTTTGGGTGGTGCCGGGTGTGTCTGTTGTTTGAGAACTCAATAGTGTGCCAAGTTTGTTGATACCGATTT
>NZ_LMSI01000003.1 GCF_001428075.1 Arthrobacter sp. Soil764
GCCGATACTCCGGAGTGAATTTACGTCGTGTCGTGCTCACAAGAACACCTTCCCGCAGAATCCAAGGATCCCGCTACTTCAGGTGTCCACCAACAGAGGTTAACCCCACTATGGTCCCACAACAGGGGGGCTCGTTTGGGCGCAAGACAACAACACGGTCACCTGCGTTTAGGAAGACCCAGTCGTCCGTGCTCAGGCTGAGGCCAAGGTTTGGCATAACTCCTCCATCAGATTGGGTTGGTTATCGGCTGGATGGCAAGCCTTGGCCAAGGGGCGCCTTGGTCTTAGCTGAACAGCGGACGTCTAAGAGGGGCGACCGACGCTGGATACGAGCCGAGTTCCGAGTTAAAGGGCGTGTTCGTACTGGTTGACGATGCCTGAGCCGACCCCCGGATGGCTCAAGAAACCCGGCCAGAGGCTTGCTGACGACGTCTGCATTGGCTAGGGCGGTAAAAAATTGTCCGGGCCTTGCCTGCCGGCACGTTGCAGCGACAACAACAGAAGATCGCGGGCAAGAATCCTCTGGGCAGCCACACGATCTGCATATCCACTAGCCTTGAATTTTTCTCGTGATGCCGGACCTGAAGCCCCACTATCGATCCTGTAAGACAGAGGGTCGTAAAAAATCACGTCTTCGCGTTGTCTGTCGGCATCGAAGCAGGAAGAGGGAAGCGCAGGATCAAGCCCGGCGTCGTTTTCGCTGGGTTGAGGAAGGATACTGGGATACATCACGCCCAGGATCACCACAACACTTTCCGGCTGTGGGTACGTTATCGGGCCTGGAGAAAGGAAAGGTATGGATCCGCTACCCCAGGAGTGCTGCAGCCTTTCAGTAGCTGGCATATAGGTTTTGCTCCTCAACGAGGTTGTCTTCTGCTTTGGCCGTGGCGGTCACCGCTTTCTTCGGCCACACGTGCCCCGGTCGCTGGACGTCGGCTCAAAATCACAGCGGCGGTCTACAGGCTCAGGGTGATTGGTCCGGAGCGGGTTTGCAGGTGATCTTCGCTAACAGCCTTATAAGCGGATTCCTAACCCCGTGTAGGAGCTCGTAGGCAATCGCAGCAGAGGGTGCGGGAAGGGAACTAGACATTCATAGTTTCTAAAGCTGCTACATCAAGCGATTGATACAGGGGGTGGTGCGTTGTGAGTTCAGCCAATTTAGCAGCGCCGTCCAATGCGCTCCCAGATGGAGATACAAGGAGTGCGTTAGGCCAGGCCCTGCCCATCTGGTAGCGAAAAGGCATGCCTATAAGGGGATTAGAGAGAATACTCCCTGCCCAGCTGACATATGGCTGCGACCCAGGAAGCCAGCCTGTACGTCGAAGACTTACTCCAACAGAGTGCACCAATTCACCCGCAGCTTGATCGACAATGCGCGCGGCTACCGCATCCCGTTCAGAAAGTTCAATTATCTGCCTGGCGTAGGAAGCGACTAATGACACTCTTTCAATGTCAGACTGAATATCTATGTACGTTGTTTCTATGGTTGAGAAGTCCCGCTTGATCAGGTCGAGAATGGCTGTCTCCTCTCCTCTCCCATCGTAGGCTCTCATGGCGGCGTCGAGGCCTGCCCGGCCTATCCAGTAGCCACTCCCGGCATCCCCCATGATGTGCCCCCAACCATCCACCCTTGCACACGTGTTTGCGCCAGTGGCCAGAGTTACTACTCCAGTTCCAGCAGCAATTGCAGAGCCTTGCCGAGAGCCGAGGCAACCGAGGTAACCGGACACTGAATCATGCGCCAAATGAACTGAAACTACGCCAACGGCCTGGCAGCTGCGGAGGACAGCTTGCGCGTCCGAATTGCTCGCTGTTAGCCCCGACATCGCTGCGGAGATTCGAACATTCCGCAGATTCAGACCTGACAGCGTCTCGCAGACTGCCCGTTCCAGTTGCGGCATGAGCGGCATGTCGGTGAGAACTGGAGGGAGATGTCGCTCTAACTGCGTTCTACCATTGCATATCAGCCTGGCGCGAATCGATGATTGGCCTGCGTCGATGGCAATCGTTGGGTTTGAACTACCCATATGAGCTCCGTGTTTCAAATAAATATTTCTGAATGTGATCCAGCCGCCCTGCAGAGTCGGCTACGGTATTTTCGAGCTTTAAATTGATCTTTTTTGCAACCGCGGAGGAGCGGTCAAGCGTGATAGTAGAAATGAGTTATTGCGGCTTAAAAGACCTCCTCCTTAGCTTTTCGGGACCGCGGGCAGGCCGCGGCGGCGTGATTCCTCACCATTCTTTGAAGCGATGAAAAATAGGGTCTAGCGATATGCATAAATTTCCACGGATGAAAGTAGGGAGTTCGGGGTCAACCGGCGATCAGGGGAGGGGAATCACTGTGCGTTCCTGCGGAATGCCCGGGGGAGGCATGGACCGTCGTTCGAAGCGTCCGAGTGTGATGGGCTGCCGCCGAACCTGTGACTGCTTTTGGGAGTGTTTTCGCTGACGTCGGGGTTGAATGACCTCGGTGATGGTTCGCGGTTTGCTGAGCGGATGTATGCACACGGCAGGCAGTGGATAGGGTTTGAAGCCGGGAGTTAGGTGAGCTCGGTCGTGCCCACCAGACCGCCGGGAGGCACGGCCGAGGAACGTCCAATGCTGTGATCCCGTCGGTCCGTGCGGTTGCCGTCTGCTGCCGGGGCAGCGGGCGGGGCTGTGAGCGGGCTGCCGGTCAGCTCATGCCATCGTTCGCAGGTGAGGCCGTAGGGTACCTGGGCGCTTAGAGCTACGACGTATTGTCCTGGTGCGACACGGGTGACAGCTACGCCCACCTTCTTTTGTCTTGCGGCAGGTTGCAAGGTTCTGACCGCGGCGTTCAACGCGGAGTCAAGCTCGCTTCTTGTCCTGACGGTAACTTCTAACGATTCCGGCAGCACCTTGTTTCGTTCTTTCGGCATTGCTGGTCTTCTTTCTCTGGAAGCGTCCTGTTTGCACACCGGGTTTCAGTTCGCTGCCGTTTTCCCGCACAACGGCATCCGGCATGGGCGGGAAGGGGTAGATGCATGCTGGAGCAACAGGGTCAAGGTGGGAGAACTTTGTAAAATCTCCCTGATGCATGACTGTCACGGGGTAGTTGTGCGTGTTGTGGCGACGTGAACGGTGACGTGGTCCAGGGCGTTTTTCAGGTCGACCATGCCTCCACCTTCGTGCCCGTTGAAGGGCCAGAGCTGAAGTCGTTTATCGGTGGAGGCGTAGTTGTTGAAAGCGGCGTGGACGGTCGATGGTGGGCATGTGGTGTCCATGAGTGCGGCGGAGACGTAGAGCGGCGCCGCAGCGCGGCGCGCGAAAAATACGCAGTCAAAATTTGCCAGTGTTTCCATGGCATCTGTTACCTCGTCGCGCCGAACACGCAGATAGCTGCCGATCTCGCCATACGGTGGGCGATCAGTTATATTGACCGCCCGCGGAAAGTCGCACAGGAATGGCACCAAGGCAGCTGCGGCGGCGAGATCGGGAACCAGGCCGGCGGCAGCCAGGGCTAATCCGCCACCCTGGCTGATGCCGACGACGCTGATTCTCGTCGAATCCACCTGCGGCAATGTTCGTGCCGCATCGATGGCACGAACCGCATCGGTGATCAGCCGGCGGTAATAGTAATGCTCCCTATCGAGGATTCCCCTGGTCATGAATCCTGGATGGGAAGGGCCACTGGGCCCTTCGTCTCCCGTGTTACCCACAGACCATCCCGCGCCTTGTCCCCGGGTGTCCATTTGAAAGTGGACGAACCCGCTGGATGCCCAAAAAAGGGACTCTTCCGGGTAACCCCGCCCCCCTCCATATCCGACGTATTCCACGACGGTGGGGAGGGGGCCGTGGGCACCGCGTGGAACCCGAAGCCAGGCAGATATCCTCTGGCCCCCGAATCCGGGAAACCGTACGTCGTAGATGTCCATTGTCGTCAGCGGCGTCTCCACGGGCGTTGCTTCCGGCCGGGAATCAAACGCTCGGGCAGCGGCGAGGGTCCGCTGCCAGAATGCATCGAAATCAGCCGGTTCGTTCCCCGATCCTGTGTAGTCACGCATCAGGTCCGGGGACAGGTCAAATAGCGCCATGGCGTGCTCCTGGTCGACGATGAGAGTTGAGAGAGATCTCTTGCTGCTGACGGCTCCAGGTGGGAGCTGGTTTTGTCATCACAGGCTTCTAAGCTGTGCCTCAACTTTTCTGAGGTCTTTGACCGTGATGCGGTCACCACTTCGGTCTGAGATGTCGAGTGTCACTGCTCCTGTAGGACCGGTGACATCCGCTGTTTATCCCTTTAGGCCGGACTGGGCGAGCCCTTCTACGAACTGGCGTTGGGCGATGACAAAAACTATCAGCACAGGCACGGCCGTCATGCTGGCAGCGGCCAGTTGCACGTTCCACATAGGCCCGCTGTAGGCATCAGTGAATCGGGTCAGCGCCTGTGGCAGCGTGAAGAGATCGGGGGAGGAGAGATAAACCGTTGGTTCCAGATACAGGTTCCATACGTTCAAGAACGTGAAAATTGCAACAGCTGCCAAAGCAGGCCGTGCCAGTGGCATCGCGATCCGCCACCAGATTCCTGGCCGGCCGAGTCCGTCCAGCCGTGCTGCCTCCTCAAGTTCCGTCGGCAGGGCGATGAAAAATTGGCGCATGATGAATGTGGCAAGGACGCTTGGCGCGCCAAAGGATGTCACCAGTATGAGCGGCCAGTGTGTGTTGACCAGTCCAGCGGCATTGAACATCTGAAACAGCGGGACGATGGTAACTTCACTGGGCACAAGCAGACCCGCAAGCACGAGGAGAAACAGGATATTCTGCCCCCGGAAACGGATCCTTGCGAAGGCGTAGCCGGCCATAGAGGAAACGAGCATGGTCAGGACCGTGACTACTGCCGCGATGTACAGGCTATTGAAGTATTGTCTGGCGAACGGTTGGAAGGTGAAAGCCTGCAGGTACCCCCGGAGGGAAGGTTCCACCGGTAAGGGTGTGGGCGGAAAGGCAAGGATCTCATTGATTGATTTGAAGGATGAGGTGATCATCCACCAGGTCGGGAAGACGAAGGGAACGGCCATAACAGCCAATAGCAGGTATAGCGCTGCCCTGGTCCAGCGCTTTCCGAACCTCAGCCCGGTCCCGATGGAGGGTCCGGTTAACTCACTAGTTCTCATGGAACACCCACCTTTTGCGCATTTGCCATTGCAGGACAGTGAGCGCCAAGACCACGAGGAAGAGAACGATGGCCAGGGTCGATCCGTATCCAAAGTGGTGGAAATCGAAGGCTTGCTGGAAAAGGTAGTACACGAGGACCGTGGTCGAGAGGCCTGGGCCTCCCTGGGTGAGCACTGCGATCTGCGCGAATACCTGAAGGGATCCGACGATGGTGATAATGATCGTCAATAGAAGCGTGGGCGAAATCAGCGGGAGGGTTATCCGGCGAAATACGGTGCGGCTTGTTGCCCCATCAACCCGTGCTGCTTCATAGAGTTCCGTGGGTACACCCTGTAGGGCGGACAGGAACAGGACCATGTTCAACCCCACATTTTTGAATATCTGCACGACGATCACGGCGGCCATGGCGGTAGGCCCGCTCTGCAGCCAGTTAGGTCCTTGTATGCCTACAGCGTGCAGAATCCCGTTGATTCCCCCGTTGTCCTGGAGCAGGAACCCCCACACGAGGGTCCACGCGACCAGGGAGACGACGACGGGGGAAAAAAAGAGTGTTCGGAACACCGCTATTCCTCGGCCCTGGCGGTTGAGCATAACCGCCAGGAGCAGGGCCAGGGGGATGTTGATTGCTACGAGACCCACGGAGAATATGACAGTAGCGAGAATTACTTCACCAAATTGCGGGTCCGAGACGAGCTGCCGGTAGTTCGCTGCTCCGACGAATTTGAAGGTTCCTGCCAGCACGTTCCATTCGTTGAAGCTGTAGTAAAAAACGAGAGACAGCGGGACGATCACGAAGGTGAGGATCCCCAAAACCTGTGGTGCCACGAAAAGATAGCCGGTGACAGCGTCGCGGCGGCGGTTCAGCCGGGAGGGCCGGCGGGATTGACGGGTGGTGGACCGGCCCGGGGGAGCCCCCCGGACCGGCGTTACCTTGCTTAGAACAGACACGCGCGTTCCTAACCGGCCAGGAGGGGTTTGATCGCACTGCAGACATTGTTCAGCACGCTCGACACGTCAGCTGTGGGCTGCCACATCGGGTCCAGGGCGGCCTTCACTTTTTGGGAGATTTCAGCCGAGTTGGTGTGGCTGGCTTTGGTTTGACCTTCTGCGATGCCCTTGATGACTGCGTTCTGGATTTGCTCTTTGGAGAGGAGCTTATTCGTGGCGGCCAGGGTGTCGGCCGTCAGAAGCGAGGTCCGGGGCGGCGGGAAGAACTGAGCGAGCTGTTTGGCATTGGAGGGGTTGGTGAGGTAGGCGATAAAGTCCTCGGACTCCTGGACGTGGGAGCCCTTCGCCAGCGCTCCGACGCCGGCTTGGCCGACCACAGAGTAGGAGCCTTTGGTAGCGGTGGGCAGCGGCAGGACATTCCAGCCGAACTTGGCGTCTTTCAGGAGTGAAGCGCGCGAAATTTGGGTGACGGTAAATGCGGAATCGCCTGCGAAGAAGTCCGGGCTGGTACCAGGCCCGGGAAATGCGTGCTGTTTGAAGATGCCGTCGTGGATGTAGGTGAAGGCCGTATTCATTTCGGGGGAGTTGAAGGTGCAGGATTTCCCGTCACTGCTCCAGGGAGCGGCTCCCCAGGCGTTCCACACGGAGGCCAGGTTGGACCAGTCAGAGTAGTTGAAGTCACGGATGATGATGCCGTCCTTATCCGTTTTGGCCTTAACCATCGAGCCGAGGGCTGCCAGGTCCTGCCAGTTCCATTTCCCTTGTGACTGCAGCTCTGCCGATGTTGGAAGGCCGGCCTGTTTGAGCAGACTGTCATTTGCGAACATCACCAAGGGGGAGGTCGAAAAGGGATATGCGTAGAGCTGGTTGTCCTGGGTCCAGAGCTTGGTTGTTTCGCTGTTCAGGTCTGCGTAGTTGTAATCAGGGGCTGCTTTGAGGGTGTCGGTGAGAGGTGCGAGAGCTCCGGATTTGACGAAATCTGGCGCGTCTTTTTCGAGGACCCACGCCATGTCGGGGGCGTTGCCACCGGCGATCTGGGTGGTCAGCGTTGACGTGTAGTCCGCCACCGGCAGTGAATCAAACGTGATCTCTTTGATTTCAGGGTGCGATTTTTTGTAGCTGTCCGCAACGGATTTGAACAAGGCGAGTTGTGTCGCGTCCGATGTCCAGGTGGTCATGCGCAGGGTGACGCTTCCAGGGGCGGCGGAAGTATGAGTGCTGCTTGCTTCGGTCGCTCCTCCGCAGCCGGCAAGAGTCAGTGCCGTTGCTGCCAGCAGCGCCACTCCTGTCAGCTTCTTTGCTGGTTTCATTTAGTGCTCCTTGATTAGTAGCCGGTGATGTCGGGCCAGTGCAGTTCGACACCGGCCCCGGCGAGTAAGGTCTGAAATTCCTTCAGGATGGAAGGAGTGTTGCGTACGGCTCGGGGCTCAATCGCCCGCTCCAGGCAAAAGGCTGCTAGCCAACCTGCTGCCTCGCCGATATTCCACTCCACGGGGTGGAGCCGGAAGGCTCCATTGGTGAGGTGTGTTGTACCAACGTTTTTTCCCGCCGGGAGCAGGTTTTCCAGACGGACCGGAATCAGTGCTCCGAGGGGAATTTCAAAGGGCACCGATGGGACGTCAATATAGTTGTCGCCACAGGTGGAGGGGTGCAGGTCGATTCGGTACATGCCAACTCCGACGCTGTCGAAAAAAGTGGAGGGCTTGCCACTGCCTCGTACGGCGACGGACAAGTCGTTTTCCACCACTGTGTATTCCGCCTTGATGCGGCGGGACTCACGTATATAGGGTGCCTGGGCAAGACCGTCGGTGGTTCCCGTGACGTCCCCGCGAAGGCGAAGTCCGGGCCAACCCTTTCCGCCGTCGGGCCGCGGCGCTTCAGTTTGCAACCAGTAGAACATTGACAACGACAACTGCCGGGCACCTTCCAAGTGCTTTTCCGGGGCCGGGCTGTCAATGATAGAACCTTCAAGGTAGTCAATCATCGGCCAGTTGACCAGGACTATGTCACTGTCGAAGTGCCCGTCAGTGAAAAGCTTCCGCGCCAGGATCCGGCGGAAGGTCCATAGCTCCCGGTCCCCGGCGGCCTGGCTCTGGTCCGCGGTGAGGGCGAGCGGATCATCGTCGATTGTAGGCGTGAATTCACGTGTGACGATCTCGAGGGTGCGCGGATCAGGCCCCGTCAGCGAGAGCATCGGCGCTCCCCAGAACTCCGGTTCGTAGTTGCGCCAGTAGTCGTAATCCCGCGGTTTCTCAATGGTGTTATCTCCCGGGACGTGATCGATCGCGAAGCACCACGAAAAGGCCTGCATATTATCCGGGCTGGCAGTTTCGGGAGCGCTTGGCTCACCTGTTTGCTCCCGCGACTCACTGCCGGTGACATATTCCGCTCCGACGAGGGGGAGTAGTTCACCTGTTTCAGTCGCATCCAGGACAAACCCTGCGGTGATTTGGGTGAGTTCTGACGTGCGGGCATCCCTGACAGTGACACTCGTAATTCGGGTGCCCGACACTTCCGCTTCAACTGGAATCGCAGGCTGAAGAACTGTCAGGCGGCCCGTACCCAGATATGGTGCCAGCAGAGCGTCAATAACTGCAACAGCGACCTTGGGCTCCGCGCAAAGGCGGCTGACCAAGCCCGCACCGGGATTGAGATCGCTTTTTGCCCGAGCCTCCTCCGTCAGCGGATACCATGCACGGTAGTAGTCCCGGATGCCCTCCCGCAGCTTCCTGTACGAGGCCGTCACGCCGAACTGTTCCACCCATGCGTGTTCATCCATTGGAACTGCCTGGCTCGTGAGCTGCCCACCCAGCCATTGATATTGCTCTGTCAAGACGACGCGGCGGCCGGCCTTGAGTGCGGCCAGTGCAGCCGCGACGCCACCAAGGCCACCTCCGACGATAAGAATGTCGGTGTTGAGATAGTTCATTGGGCGGCTCTTTCGTTTTTGGGCGCAGCAAGAGTGGAGCCTGGCACGAAGCGGCAGTTCAGCAGAACGCGCAGCTCGGAATCAGGAATCCGCTCTTTGCTCGCAATGATTTTTGTCAGAAGCTTCACAGCTCCCGCCCCCAGGTCCTCCCTGGGAGCGCTGAGGCGTGTGAAATCGATATCGGTGGTACCTGACCGCGGGGGATCCCCGAGAACAATGATCGAGAGATCCCCGGGTACCGAATACCCTGCTTCGGCGGCCAGTTTCAGCAGCGCCGCGGAATGGTCCTCGGACTCGAGGAACAGGACCGTTGGGCCGAAGGCTATGATCGCTTTCCATGCCTCGCTCAGGCCCTTCCCCGAGACGGTGTAGAACGTGTGTTGTGCATTTCTAAAGCCTGCAACGCCCTCCCGGAAGCCGGCCCGGCGATCCAGCACGGACTCTCCCCGGCTGTCCCTCTCTAAATAGAAAAACCGCCGATGACCCAACTGCAGGGCTCGCCTAACGAGCTCCTTCGTGGAGGAAACATAATCAACGCCAACGTACGGTACCCCTGGGGTACTCCTTCGACCTATGGCGACAAAGGAGTAGCCACCCACGACTAGTCTCCGCAGATCCTCGGTGTCCATTTCCAGACCCAGGAGAATGCATCCGTCAGCAAACGCCAAGCGGTTGTTCTGATGAAAAATTTGTCGGCGCCCGTTGACGACAGGGGCGCTGGTGAACATCAGCAAGTCACAACCCATCGTCTCTGCCGCGGACTCAATCCCTGTCAAAAGCGGAGTGTAGAAGTCCACGGTTTCATGAGGGAAAGCAGCCTCGTAGGTGAACACACCTAGAATCTGGTTCTCGCCGCCGGCGAGACGGCGTGCAGCAGGATCGGCAACATAGGTTGTTGCCCGGATCACCTCCATCACACGATCCCGTGTTTCTTTCGCGATTCGCCCCGTCGCATTCACCCGGTTGTTCAGCACCAATGACACGGTGGTTTGGCTTACACCGGCGAGCTCAGCGATGCGGCGCTGCGTCATCCTTTCCGCACCTCTTTGCACGTTCATAGGACCCCTCGCTTACCGTCGCTAATGCGTATTATCGGATGGTGTACATCACGATAATGCGTATGATCCGATATTTCAATAGGGTGTCCCATGTTCCGTTCACGATGGGGGCGGTCGGAGCTACAGCTTGGTGGTGGATATGCAAACAGGCCTGTGGACACAGGCTCTAACCAGCTCAAAACGACTGCGAGTCATCGGACGACCGGCACTGAACGGCCAAGCCTCTCAGGCGGGCGTGATCGCCTTTTTAACCCTACGGAGCGGGAGAGTAAGTGAGATTACTCCCAGGCGAAGTGGATGAAATCCGCTACCTTAATCACGGGATGGAAGAGGGTGCATCCAGTTTCATCAGCTATCGCTGCACTATGTCGGTATGGGAGGAAACGGGATAGTGTGCTCGAGTCCCACCTTCAGGCTCACGCCTCCCTTCCCCAGCTGCAGCGGCAACTTTTCCGATAGCGTTAGAGGAGATCCGGAGCGTCGCGCGGAATGCGCCAAGCTTGATGCTTCGCTCCTGGCGGCCGCCAAGGTTGCGAATTCGTCCAGCTGCGTCCCGCCGGAGAGGATAAGGGCGCTGCTGACAACCGGCGTCAATCACCCATGCGGCGGGAGTCCACGAAAATCTCCTGGCCAGCAACATCGAATATCTGGCCCACCTCCCGTGGGGGCGGTGAGGCAGAGCCGGGCGGGATCATCTCAGCGCCGGCTCTTATCTGCATTCACCGGTAACTCCTCACCGATGGCACGCCGAGGGTTCTTCCCGGAAGCACAGTGCACTCCAGCAGCTGCCTGGTAGACAACGTCGGCCCCTGCACCCCTTTGAGTATTTGATCGAGAAGGGCTACAGCGCGCGCCCCAAGCTCGGTGCGCGGAGCGCTGAAACAGGTAAAATCAACCCCACACCCGCCTTTACGATCCCGCTCACCGAGGACCACAAATGACAGGTCATCAGGAACGGCGACGCCGTCGGCGGCAGCGAGGGCGTAGAGCTCTTCTGCGTCCTTGGGATCCTCAACAAAGAGGATGGTAGCCCCTCCTGCTCGCACGCGCCGCCACACCTCAGCCAAACCGACTGCCGTAGTCTCTGCCTGTGTCAGGGCAATGCCCGCAGCTGCCAGTTCGTCCGTCAGAGCGTCGTGCCTGTCACGGGAGGATTCGCCAGCGAGAGACAGCCTGGCGTAGAAAGCAGCCGAATGGCCGGCCTCAATGGCTTGACGAGCCAGTTCGCGAGTGGGCGTGCCATAGTCAACACCAACATAGGCTATGCCTTCAACATCGCGGCGGCCGATAGCAACGAACTTGTACCCGCTGTCCCGGAGCTTGGCAAGCTCGCCGTTGTCCATCTTCCGACCCAGCAGTATGCACCCGTCAGCCAGGCGGAGCCGGCTATTTTCATGGAATATCCGGCGGCGCCCATCAACCAGCGGAGCACTGGTGAACATCAACAAGTCCAGGCCCAAAGCCTCGGCTGCACTCTCTACGCCGGTCAGCAAGGGTGTATAGAAGTCTGAAGTTTCGTTGGGAAAGGCATGCTCGTAGGTGAACACACCGACAAGATTGTTCATCCCGCCCACCAAGCTGCGGGCAACAGGATCGGCAACATAAGTCGTCGCTTTAATGACGTCAAGGACACGTTTGCGCGTCTCTTCCGGTATGCGCACACCATTGTCGGTACGGCCGTTCAGCACAAGCGAAACAGTCGCCTGACTCACCCCTGCGAGTTCCGCAATCTTGCGCTGCGTAACTCTCCCCCCTTGGCTCGACGTCATCGACGTTCCTTTCCAAGCACCTGATAATACAAATCATCATAGAGGAGCCGCAGTCCTTCCCCCGTGATAATAGGTATTATCCTCTTGACGGTTCAAGCCGGGCACTGGAGCATCTAAGGATCGGGGGATAGGGAGCCGGTCACGTACTTGGGCGGATTGGCCATCACCTCATCACGTAAGGGGCCGCTATGTCGCCTACAGATTCCATGCCGTTCTCAGATGCCTTTTCGAGGGGCGCGTCTCTTAGTCCAGGGGTTTCCCGGCGTTCGCTGATACTTGCGGGTGCAGCCGCGGTCCCCATGCTGGCAGTCGGCGCGCTGTTTACGGCGCCAGCCCGGGCTGCGACGGCCACGGATTTTGACCAGGTCCGCACGCAGTGGCGCGCAACCCTGGTTTCGAACTACGACCTCTCCGACTCTACGGTCCAGCAATATGTCACGGCATCAGCAGCGGAAGCACAATCCTTATGGGACAGCTTATCGACTGCCTCCAACCGCACCTACCTGTGGGCCGACCTCAACAGCAGTAGCGTTTCAGCGATTCAACGGAACAACATGGGCCGGCTTCGGACGCTGGCTCTCGCGTTGAAGTCTCCTGGATCCTCCCTCTACGAAAACACGCAACTGAAGGCCGACATCGTCTCTGCCCTCGATTGGTTCCTGAACAACAAATACGGTGTCACCAATCAGTATGACAACTGGTGGGACTTCCAAATCGGCATTCCCCTGGCGCTCAACGACTTCTGCGTCTTGCTGTACGAGGACCTTTCAGCCACCCTGGTCGCTACAGCGATGGCTGCCATCAAACGGTATGCACCGACACCCACTATCACCGCAGGCAGCACCTCCACCGGAGCAAACCGCAACTGGGCCTGCTCGATAGCTATAGTCCGCGGTGCCCTCAGTCAGGACAGTGCCACGATTTCTGGTGCAATGACGGCTTACGCGGCAATCTTCCCTTACGTCTCGACCGGTGACGGCTTCTATACAGACGGCGGCTTCATTCAACACCAGTATTTCTCCTACAACGGGGGATACGCCGTCTCACTCCTGCAGTACCTCACATACTCCATGGTCGCCACCTTGGGCACTCCATGGGCTTTCAATGCTGCACAGATCGCTGAAGTCTACGACTGGGTGCAGCAGAATTATGTCCCCTGGATTTTCGGGGGTGCCTTTATGGACATGACTCGGGGCAGAGGAATATCGCGGTTCTACGAGACCGACCACCGGGTAGGGAGGCTAGCAATCGCCACGCTGCTACAGCTCGCGTCCGTATTTCCCGCCGCTCAAGCCCTTGTCGTTCGGGGGCAGTGCAAGGGTTGGATCAACGCCGACCAGTTCCTTCCGTTCTTTGTCTACGACAGTGTCCCGATCGAACAGGTACGGCTGCCCTCCATTGTGAATGGACGAGCTGTCGTGGCCGATACGAACATTCCGTCAGCGGCCGAATCAACACAGAGCGTCGTGGCAACATCCATGGCCAGAGCAGTCCACCGCCGGCCGACATTCGCCTACGCTGTGGCAATGGACAGCACGGTGATCAAGCCCTACGAGAGCGGCAGCGAGAATCGTCTCGGTTGGTACACCGGAGAGGGAGCGGTCTACCTGAACCTTTCCAGTCAGAACGCACACTGGGCCAACCAATATTGGTCCACGGCCAACAAGTACCGCATTCCCGGCACCACCGTCGGGACAACACCCTTGTCTCCAGCAGCAACACGCACGTCGCTCAATACGTGGGCGGGCGGCGCCTTACTCGATGGGAATATTGCACTTGGCATGGGACTTAAACCAGCCTCCCAGACACTGAGCGGGCGCAAATCCTGGTTCTGCATGGACGACGCGATCGTGTGCCTCGGCGGTGCCATCAGCAGCACAGATGGCGACACCGTAGAGACCATAATTGAGAACCGTAACATTGGCCCCAATGGCGCAATCGTTCCTATCCTCAATGGAACATCCGTGCTGACTACGCCAAGCCCAACCCCGAGCTCCTTCACTGCCAACTGGGTTTGGATTCCCAATGTTGGCGGCTACGTGTTCACCCCAGGAACATCGATTAAGGCGTTGCGGGAAGATCGCACAGGCAAGTGGACCGACATGGACAACCGCGGCGTCTACGATGACACGACCACTTACAGCCGACGATTCATCACGCTATGGATAGATCACGGAGTGAATCCAAGCAACAGCACCTACTCCTACATTCAGTTGCCCGCGGCAACCCAAGCGCAAACCTCGAGCATGGCATCCTCTAACGACATCACCGTGGTTGCCAACAACAACGATGTCCAAGCCGCCACCCGTACGAGCACCGGCGCCACCATGATTAATTTCTGGTCACCTACACCCCCGAAGACTGCGGGCATTCAGTCCAACAACAGGGCATCCATCGTCACCACACGCAAAAACGGGCAGCTCTCGATCGCCGTCACCGATCCCACACAAAAGGTCACCGGTCCCGTAACGGTAACCATCGACGGGCCGGCCACCAGCATCCTGCAAACCGACCCTGGAATCACTGTCCTGGCGCTAAGTCCCAATGTCCAGATCTCGTTTAACGCATCCGGACTAGCAGGTAAGTCCCTGGTCGCACGATTTGCTGTCTAACAGGACGAATCGTCAGAAGATGTCCGTGACAGAGAGCCTTCGATTGTGCGGCGCGGCTGAAAAAACGGCCAGCGGGGTGCTCTTCTGAGCCAGCATGCCGGCCGGCTCGCCTCCTCTGGTCCTCATAGCCATGACGATCAGAGGAGGCCGAGACGGTGAGGGCCTTTCGGCCTGAAATTCACTGGCTTGTCGCCCGGAGTGAAGTTATCGACCATTTTTCCCAGCCCGGTTTCCAGCCTGATCCGTTTGCACGCCGCGTTCACTTACCGCTTGCAAGCCAGCATCCCATTGCCGCTGCCGCTGAGTTCCCTTGTCATAGGACACAGCCACGGACTTAGAGGCAGAATCTGGGCGGCTTAGGTCATTCTTGCGGCAAGTAGGCCCTTCTACTTCCACCCCCACTGGTTCACCAGCACGGCGCGTCTTGCTCGTGCACGTTTGTGCAAGTCGCTTGACCCGATTTTCCGCCACTTCGAACAATGGTGGGGAACCCGCCGGCTGCCTTGCTGGCATCCCCAAAGCCAAGGAAGTCTTTTGAGTCCCGATAATTCATCTTTCAAATCGCGCCCGGTTGCACGAGTTGGTGCGGAACGAAATTCCATTCAAAGCCTGCGCCGCCGCCCCCACGCGAAGGTACTGGTGGTGGGTGGTGGCATCAACGGCGTGGGCACCTTCCGCGACCTGGCGCTGCAGGGCGTTGATGTGGCCCTGGTGGAGCGCGGCGACTACTGCCAGGGAGCCAGTGGCGCGTCCTCGCACATGATCCACGGCGGCATCCGCTACCTGGAGAACGGCGAGTTCCGCCTGGTCCGGGAGTCAGTGGTGGAACGCAACCGCCTGCTGAAGATTGCCCCGCACTACGTCAAGCCCTTGCAGACAACCATTCCGATCTTCAGCACGTTCTCCGGGATCCTGTCTGCACCGCTGCGCTTCCTGACCCACAAGCAGCAGGGCAAGCCGAAGGAGCGCGGTGCTTTCCTGATCAAGGTCGGCCTTAGCCTTTACGATTCGTTCTCCAGGGACGGCGGCACGGTGCCCCGGCACCAGTTCCGCGCGCACAAGGCAGCCCTCGAGGAGCTGCCGGCCCTGCGGCCCGACGTCAAATACACCGCCACGTATTTTGACGCCTCGGTCCATAACCCGGAGCGGCTGACCCTTGATGTCCTGCAGGACGGCGAGAAGGCCGGCCGGGCGAACAAGGCCCAGGCCACCGGGGCACAGGGTGACACAGCCCGCGCCAGCAACTACCTCTCGCTGCAGTCCGTGTCTCCGGCGCCCAACCCCGGACCGGGCCGTGGCAGCACTGTCCGGCTGCGCGACGAACTCACCGGGAAAGAGTTCGACTTCACGGCTGACATCATCGTCAACACCACCGGGGCGTGGGTGGACCTCACCAACGAGTCCATGGGCGCGGCATCGTCCTTCATGGGCGGTACCAAGGGCTCGCACATCGTGCTGGACCACCCCGGCCTCCTTGCCGCCTGCCGCGGACGCGAGATCTTCTTCGAGCACACCGATGGCCGGATCGTCCTCATCTACCCGATGGGCGACCGGGTGCTGGTGGGCACCACCGACGTCGATGCGGACATGTCGGAGGATGCCGTCTGCACGGACGAGGAGATCCAGTATTTCTTCGACCTGATCGGCCACGTCTTTCCCTCGATCGACGTGACGCCGGACGATATTGTCTACACGTTCTCCGGTGTGCGCCCTCTGCCAAGCCATGACGCCACCCAGCCCGGCTTCGTCTCCCGGGACTACCGCATCGAACGGCGCGCCTCGGGGCAGGACGGAAACGGCGCCCTCGTTTTGAGCCTGGTGGGTGGCAAGTGGACAACGTTCCGCGCCCTCGCCGAGCACCTGACCAATGAGGTCCTCTCCGAACTCGGTGTCCAGCGCAAGGTCTCGACGGCGCAGCTCCCCATCGGCGGCGGCGCCGGCTTCCCCGCAGATGAAGCGGGCGTGCAGAAGTGGATCAAGGCGCACATGGCGGAGGGCCGGGACGCAGACCGCACCGCCGGACTGCTCACCCGCTACGGCACCCGCGCCGAAGACGTGATCGCCTACCTCGACGCCGAGCCCGACCACGTCCTGCGGTCCACCCGGGAACTCAGTGTCCGTGAACTGGAGTTCATGGCGGCCAACGAGCAGGTCGGACACCTGGTGGATGTATTCATCCGGCGTACCTCCCTGGCCTTCCGCGGCCTGGTCACCGATGAGCTCCTCAACGAAGTGGCCGAGGTGCTCTCAACCCCCCTTGGTTGGCGTGCGGGAGACCGGAACGCAGAAATGCTGCATGCGAAGTACGTGCTGCAGCGTTTTCATCGCGTGGAAACGGATAACCAGAAGGTTGAACAGGCCTACCGGCGGGATCACAACGCCTCGCTACCCCAAGCTATCTCACTGAAAAAGGACCAATAACAAAGAAGGAGTCAAAGATGTCTCTAGGAATAGTCTTCCTCTCCGAAGTCTTTGGCACGGGCATGCTGACCCTGTTGGGTTGCGGCGTCGTTGCCAACGTGGCTTAAAGGCAACAACGGCGGTTTCCTCATGGTCACCTGGGGGTGGGGAATCGCCGTCTTCGCGGGTGTCTTCGTCGCCGCCAAGTCGGGCGCGCACCTGAACCCCGCCGTAACGCTCGGGTTGCTGCTCAACGGCAAGGCCGAGTACGCGCCGGGGGTCGCCATCGATTTCGCTTCCACCCTGACCTACTTCGCCGGTGAGATGGTGGGTGCATTCCTCGGTGCGGTGGTCTGCTGGCTCGCATACAAGCAGCATTTTGATGACGAGCCGGAACCCGCGGGCAAGCTCGGCGTCTTCTCCACCGGACCGGCCATCCGGTCCACGCCCTGGAATGTC
This sequence comes from Arthrobacter sp. Soil764, assembly GCF_001428075.1. GTDB lineage: Bacteria > Actinomycetota > Actinomycetes > Actinomycetales > Micrococcaceae > Arthrobacter. The sequence goes on from NZ_LMSI01000003.1 coordinate 17,309, forward strand.
ATCACCGAAGTCATCGGCACTTTTGTGCTGGTCTTCGTCATTCTTACCCTCGGGGGCACCCCCTCCGGCCTCGGTCCGCTCGCAGTTGCGCTGCTCGTGGTCGGTATCGGTGTTTCCCTCGGTGGTCCTACCGGCTACGCCATCAACCCCGCCCGTGACCTCGGGCCCCGGATTGCCCACTTCGTGCTTCCCATCAAGGGCAAGGGCTCCAGCGACTGGGCCTACTCGTGGGTGCCGGTCGTAGGGCCACTGGTTGGCGGTGCGCTCGGCGGCTTGATGGCACGACTTGTTCCCATCATCGTCACGGCCGCATCCTGACCCGCACCACTCCAGCCATTAACAAGACAAGGACGTCATCATGAACCAGTACGTAATCGCCATCGACCAGGGCACCACCAGCACCCGCGCCATCATCTTTGACCACAGCGGGGCGATTGTCTCCTCCGGACAACTGGAGCACGAGCAGATCTTTCCGCAGGCTGGGTGGGTGGAGCACGATGCGACGGAGATCTGGACCAACACCCGTGAGGTCATTGGCTCAGCCCTCTCCAAGGCGAACCTGACACGGCACGATATTGCCGCCGTCGGGATCACCAACCAGCGCGAGACCGCGGTGGTGTGGGACAAGACCACGGGCAAGCCGGTGTACAACGCCATCGTCTGGCAGGACACCCGCACCCAGGACATCGTGGACGAACTGGGCAAGGACGGCGGCGCCGACCGCTTCAAGCAAAAGGTCGGCCTGCCACTGGCCACCTACTTCTCCGGTACCAAGATCAAATGGATCCTGGACAACGTTGACGGTGCCCGCGAAAAGGCAGAGGCCGGTGACCTGGTCTTTGGCAACACGGACGCCTGGGTCCTGTGGAACCTGACCGGCGGTGTGGACGGCGGTGTCCACGTCACGGACGTGACCAACGCTTCCCGGACCCTGTTCATGGACCTCGAAACACTGCAGTGGGACGACGAAATCCTCGGGATTTTCGGCGTGCCGCGCAGCATGATGCCGGAGATCAAGTCCTCCTCTGAGGTTTACGGTGAAGTCCACGGCTCGCAGCTGCTGCGCGAGACGCCGGTGTCGGGCATCCTGGGCGACCAGCAGGCTGCCACCTTTGGACAGGCTGCATTCGAAGCCGGTGAGGCCAAGAACACCTACGGCACGGGCTGCTTCCTGATCTTCAACACGGGGGAGGAAATCGTCCACTCCAAGAACGGGCTCCTCACCACGGTGGGCTACAAGCTGGGCGACGCCAAGCCGCACTATGCCCTCGAGGGCTCCATCGCCGTCACCGGTTCCCTTATCCAGTGGCTCCGCGACAACCTGGGCATGATCAGCAGCGCCCCTGAGGTGGAAACCCTTGCGGCCGCCGTGAAAGACAACGGCGGCGTTTACATTGTTCCTGCCTTCTCCGGCCTGTTTGCCCCGTACTGGCGCTCGGACGCCCGCGGTGCGATCGTGGGGCTGACACGGTTCGTCAACAAGAACCACATCGCCCGGGCGGCCCTGGAAGCCACCGCGTTCCAGACCCGCGAGGTGCTGGACGCGGTCAACGCGGACTCCGGCGTGCCGCTGAGCGAGCTGAAGGTCGACGGCGGCATGGTGGCCAACGACGCACTCATGCAGTTCCAGGCGGACATCCTGGGCGTCCCGGTCATCCGGCCAAAGGTCATCGAAACCACCGCGCTGGGAGCGGCCTACGCGGCAGGGCTGGCCGTTGGGTTCTGGAAGGACCTGGGCGAGTGCTCGGCCAACTGGGCCGAGGACAAGCGCTGGGAGCCCCAGATGGACCAGGCTGAACAGGACCGCCAGATGCGGCTCTGGAAGAAGGCCGTCACCAAGTCCATGGATTGGGTGGACGGGGACGTCCGGTAGCGCCGATCAACTCCACGAGCCGCCCTGCCGATTCAGGCAGGGCGGCCCACCATCTCCTAGCGCTCAAGAAGGAAACTTTTGCCCAACGCTTCCAAACCATCCCGCTATCTAACCCTCTCACCGTCCCTTGCTGTGGGCCACGACGAGCCGGACCGCAACCTTGCCCTGGAACTCGTCCGCGTCACCGAGGCAGCCGCCATCGCCGGCGGCCACTGGGTGGGTTTTGGCGACAAGAACACCGCCGACGGCGCAGCCGTCGACGCCATGCGCTCCTTCCTGCAGACTGTCCACTTCAACGGCGTCGTGGTCATCGGCGAAGGCGAAAAAGACGAAGCCCCCATGCTGTTCAACGGCGAACGCGTAGGAGACGGCACGGGGCCGGAATGCGACGTCGCCGTTGACCCCATCGACGGCACCCGGCTGACCGCCCTGGGCATCAACAACGCCCTGGCCGTCCTGGCCGTTGCCGAGCGCGGCTCCATGTTCGATCCCTCCGCCGTGTTCTACATGGAAAAGCTCGTTACCGGCCCCGAGGCCGCGGACATGGTGGACCTGCGCCTGCCGGTCAAGCAGAACCTGCACCTGATCGCCAAGGCCAAGGGCGTGAAGGTCAACCAGCTCAACGTAATGATCCTTGACCGCGACCGCCACAAGCCGCTGGTGGAGGAAATCCGCGAAGCCGGTGCCCGCACCAAGTTCATCATGGACGGTGACGTAGCCGGCGCCATCGCAACCGCCCGGTCCGGCACGGGCGTGGACGCCCTCATGGGCATCGGCGGAACGCCCGAAGGCATCGTGGCCGCCTGCGCCATCAAGTCCCTGGGCGGCGTCATCCAGGGCCGTCTCTGGCCCACCAGCGACGAGGAGAAGCAGAAGGCGATCGACGCCGGCCACGACCTCGACCGAGTGCTGTCCACCAACGACCTGGTCTCCAGCGACAACTGCTACTTCGCCGCCACCGGCATCACCGATGGCGACCTGCTCAAGGGCGTCCGCTACTCCAAGGACAAGGTCCTCACGCAGTCCATCGTCATGCGCTCCAAGTCCGGCACCATCCGCTTTGTGGACGGCGAGCACCAGGCCAGCAAGTGGGAGAACTACGCCCGCAGACGCCCAGGCAATCAACCCTCGCTGCCGTGGAATGGCAGGCTGAAATCGTCGTGATCTTCTCTGCTCGCAGAGGTCCGGCAGTGGATCTGAATCGTTTCCATTTTGAGTGGACATGACGTGCTAGCGGGGAACGGTGATCGTAGTGGCGCTCATGCTCTCCTTCGCCGCGGTGGTGGCGCCCTTCCTCATCCACTTACTGGAGCACGGTTCGTTGTGGGAGCCCTACGTCCCCGAAGTTGCAATGGGAGACGGAGAAAGACCCTCACGTCCGTTGACTCGATCCATGAGGGTCTTCCATTTAGCTGCTCCGCACGTGGGGAAACTTTCGTTATCGCTTCGGCAAAAGTAGTACCAAGGATGCCACTTTTCAAAGTCTGAACGTCTAGGGTACCCGCCGAATGAACAAAATAAGGCGGTAGGGCCGCATGCCGCCCCCTACCGGCGGGAAGCGCACCCGCAAATGCGGGTGCCAGCACCAATGCTAGCGACGACGTAACCGGCGGGATATAGCAGAAGACCCCGAGGCATGGGGGACGTCTCGGGGTCTTGTAGCTGGCGCCTCCAGACACGTGCAGTAGTCGCCTCAACAAAGTTACTGTCTAGTACGAGCGTAGACAACTTGCATTTTTGCAGGACGGGCCTGCATGCCTACAGATTCACACCCGGGAACTCCGATCAAGAGCGGTAGGCCCGGAGCCGCGCCCAAAAGGTAAACCCCGCTGTTGTAGTTCGCAGGGAGTGCTCATTCCAGCAGGCCAGAGGCCGAAAGCCGATAATAAAGATTTTGTAAAGCTAGTGACTTGTCTTACCAGTAGGGCAGCAAGTGGAAAGGATTCTCTCCAGCTTGGCGTGGCCCAGATATTGCCAGGCCGTCCCCTGCTGATCCCGTATTCGCGCGCAACGAGGACTTTCGGAACCCTGCTGCTGGCGACTTCGACCAGTCGGCCGACTGTGTTCGAGTTTTGTGAAGACGCCCATGACCCGAGCGCACCAGGTTCTCCAGGGGAGTCCTCCCGACCAGGACCAGGCACTCCTTGACAAAGTCCACCCACACACCTTTGCGGGTGAGGCATTGGACGAGAGCACGGATGCGTCGTAGCCACTGCGCAAGGGAGTCGATCGGAAACCGTGCCGTCCCGCGTCGTTCATGCAGGTCCAATTGAGTGCCGGCACGTGGGACAGGGGGTCGTACGGGCAACCCATGACAAGATGTGCTGAGCGCATCTGCGACATGGAAGTCTGCGCTTGGGGAAAGGGGGCTGCATGCGCGAAGCATGGAGATTACTTAGGGCGAACCATCAGCAGCTAGTTGAGGACATTGCCAACGGCAAGAGATTCGTTTGGCTCGGGTCTGGGATATCGCGGGACCAGGTACCAGACCTTGTAAAGCTGATTGCGCGTGTGCTGCTTTTCTTGCGAGACCGAGCGGCATCCGGAGAGCTGGACGCTGGCAGTCATCGCGAGGCTTTGTTGGAAATCCTCGATGAACATCTGTCGGGAGAGCGTGCGCGATATGAAGCCGACCCCGAACATTGGGAACCAACAGACCTGGAGGGGCTCCGCGACCAATATAGTCGTGTGCTTGGTGTTGGTGTCGCCGGAAAACCGAGCGATTATCTGCTCATAGACGGTGCGGGCCTGGCGAAGCTGTATGGAGACCCATGCCTCGAGCCTGGACCGACCCACAAGATACTCGCCATGCTAATTTCCGAGGGCGTCGTGACCTCTCTCGCTTCTGGAAACTGGGACGGACTAGTGGAGAGAGCCCTCGCAGATATCTCTGCGGCCGACACGCTCCTCGATGTCTATGTAGATGTCAATGACCCCAGAGATGCTCACGGTCACGCCGAGATTGCAAAGTTTCACGGATGTGCGGTTCGCACGCTGAAGAATTCAGAGCGATACCGCGACAAGATCATCGCCACCGCGGCTCAGATCACAAAGTTGCACGGCGACCCCTCCTATGCCCACATGAGAGATCACCTGCGCGATCGGACTACACGAAAACGCTCGCTCGTGCTTGGACTTTCGGTACAGGACAGCGATCTGCTCACCGTATTCCAAGCTGCTGCAAACCGGAGCCCTTGGCCGTGGGAGGCCACTCATCCGGCCTACCTGTTCGCTGAACCGGCTGTGTTGTCCAGCCAGAGAGACGTACTTGAGGTGGCATACGGCGAGGATTTCGGGCGTGAACGCCAGGCCATCCTCCGTCAGTCAGCTCTCGGAGCGTATGCCGGACCAGTTGCGGCAGCCATCCTCATCGAGGTACTCGCATCGAAGCTTGCGGCAGCCCTGCACCGGCATCAGGACCTACCGGTCGATGTCTTGCCAAATCTCGAAAAGGGGATTCGTCGCTTGGTGTTGCGAATCATATTGGCGTTTGGGCGGAACGAAGAGTCACTGGCAGCGTTCCTTCTGGAGGGATATTCGGACTTCTTAAAGACCTATCTGGGGCCGACTAATGTTGGTGCGGCGAGGTACGTTCCCTTTGCGAGAGGTACCAAAAGCGATCTTTCAACGGATATCGGGATCCTGGCCATGGGCATAGACCGCCTCGCAGTGGCAGTCGGAATGATTGGACTGGGCGAGAAGACCGGTCGTTGGCGGGTCTCACTTCATAGTGAGGACAAGGGAAGCCGGATATTCGTTTCGCCCAAGCACGCAGCGAACGGGGCAACTCTAATAGTTGTACGAGGAGCCAGCGAGGCAATTGCAGCCATGGCTAGCGATGACTGGATTAGTGGCTCTGATGACATGGTTCTGCTGCAAATGGAAGTTGGCTTTGGGGCCTCGGTGCGTTCTCCAGGAGGACGAATCGGGCGTGGCCGAAGGGTGCAAACGCGTCGTGAGGTGGCGTGGAGTGAAATCTCCGATTCGGTTCCAGATATGGAGGACCTCATGGTTCGATTCGAGACTGGGGCTGGGCTTTGACCAGACCAATTCCCGGTGAAGGGCTGCGAGCTGAAGTACTTCGCTTGCTTGTCGATAACGGATACGTTGAAATGCGTTCTGAGGTCAAGATCGGCGATAATCAACTGGATGTCGCTAATCTATGGGAGAGTCCGGCAGAAAACATGGATCTGTCCCTGGTTGTTGATAGACCCGATTCACGAGAGTCTAGTCTCCGGCTTTATTGGCTTGTGCAGCGCCTCACGAGGGCCCTCGACTCAGCGAGCTCCCGCCGCACCGTGACTGTCATTCTAATAAGCGAGCCATCGCCCTATACGGGTCTAAGTGAGCTACTCGAGTTCGCTAGGGTGCTAGTCGTAGATGGCTCCTTGCCAACCGAACGCATGATCGGGCCTCTCCTGAGGCTCCGCTTACCTGCCACCGCTACTTCTCAGCTCGATGGCATCGCGGAAGTGGCCGCCGCGATTGGCAACAATCAGTCTGCACCCGAACTATTGAGACTCATCCGCGCCGCAGGCTCGGGTGCAAATATGGTAAGCGACCGCTACCGGGCCTGGATTGACGAGTCGTTTCTAAGCAGGGGAAAATTCGATGTCTGAACTACGGATGGCAGAGCTCGTCGTCGAGAACTTTCGGAGCATTTCTGGTCGGTGCGTTATACCGCTAGACGGTTCGATCACACTCGTTCATGGTGCAAACGGTGCAGGAAAGACCAGCCTTCTGAGTGCCATCGAACTGGCCGCTACTGGGCGAGTTGGTTTTCTAGAAGACCAGGGCGGAGACGCGCGTGCACTTCTTCGCAATAACGATTTTCAGCTAGGAAGCGTCCGACTCTCTCTCTCCGACCATAGCAATGCCCCCCGTGTCGGTTCCTTCGAGCTGAACGGTGACCATGTTGTTGGGAATGCGGCGCTGACGCTGGCAGAGCAGACCTATTTCCTAGAGCGGAGTTTTCTTCCCCAAACCGCTTTAGGACGGTTGCTTGAGACGTACACGGAGACCGGGAAGCAAGTAGACACTGCATTGGTCCGTTTCGTGAAGTCCCTCGTAGGCCTCGATGAGCTCGACGCCCTGATTGACGGGTTGCATGCCTCGGGGGACAAGAGGCGAAGCAAGAGGATAATTCACGCTTGGAGCCGCGGAGCCGATGAACTCGAAGCTTCTCGGCGGCGCCATGCCGAGGCAGCCGGGCAGTTAAAAGCTGCAACGGAACAATTCAACGATCACGTCAACCTGCTTCGGGAACTCGTCGGCGACCCAGCCTCGACCAACGTTGGTGACCTATTGCGAAAGTCGAACGAGCGTAGTAGAGGATCTGAGACCAGCCGTTCTGAGCTGGCCCGGTTAGAGGAATTGCAGGCCAATGTAGACGCTGTTGCCAGAATGAGGCAGCAAGTCGATTCTCCGCTTTCGGGCGGAAGCGATCTTCTCGAATCTGCTCGAGCAGAGGAGGCTCAGTTCGCATTTGAGGCCTGGAAATCAGAAATCGGGGACGCAACTCTTGCCAAGCTCAACCGGATTCGTGAAACTTCACTAGGTCTGCCAGCAGCGACAATCGGGAACTTGACGGAGGCCTACCAAGAAGCCTTGGAACGTGCTGCATTCGCCGATCACCAGTACGCAGGCGCAGTGGCGGCGGACTTGGAACGTGCCGCGAAAATAGATGCATTGGATAGGCGTATTCAAGAACTCGACCGAGAGATCTCTGCCGTGGAGTCACGGGCTCAAGCATTCGACGTATCCGCGGATGCGCGCGTGCTGATTGAGATTCTCCAAATGACCATTCCAATTGTGGACTCGGAACATTGTCCCGTCTGCGATCAGCAATTTTCTGGATCCGGTTCGCTCGCTGAGCACTACACTGACAAACTCGACCGGCTGAGTGCGAATTCGAGCCAACTCGTGGAGGCAGAACGGGAGCTGACAAAGCTGCGCGAGGAACGGCTGTCAAAGGTGCGCCAGGCCGTTCTTCAAAAGAGTCTTCCACAGCTTGCCGCAGGCGAGCCCATGGACGAAACGATCCGGAGCCTCAACCGATTGAGTGACTCCGTCGACGAGGGCAGCCGGCTGCGGCGCGACATCCAGACAACACAGGCCAAAATCGCCGAGATGAGCGCTTACGCGGCCCGGCGCGCCATCATGACAGATCGAGTGGCCGAGGTTGCCCAATCCCTTGGCCTCTCAACCAGAGGCCTCCCTGTCCCGGAACTGGAAGTGCACCTTGGGCGAGAAATCGCAACGCGTATACAACTAATTCGTTCCGGCGAGATTCAGCGAAATCGCGAACGCGATGCCCGCGAAAACATCGAGGATGCGCAACGCGAAGTAGCGCGGTGGGAACGCGTGTCGAGAGAAGCCGAGCAAGAGGTATCAGCGTTGCAGGCGCAGCTGACGACGGCCGAATCAAGAATGGCAAGTTCTCGCCAAGTCTTGCAAATAGCTGAGCGAACTCGCTCCAAACTGATAAATGAAGTCTTTGATCAGTCCTTGAATTCGTTATGGGCTCAACTCTTCGGTCGCTTCGCCCCGTCAGAGCGATTCACCCCTCGCTTCGTAAAACAGACGGAGTCCAGCCGGTCAGTTGATGTACGTTTGGAGACTGAACTCCCCGGAGGACAAGTTTCGGGGAGTCCCGGGGCCATGCTCAGCTATGGCAACACCAACTCAGCAGCGCTGTCATTGTTTATGGCCTTGCACCTGTCCGCACCAAGTGAGCTGCGGTGGCTAATCTTCGATGACCCGGTGCAGTCAATGGACGACATACATGTGGCAAACTTTGCGGCCATAATTCGCCAACTCGCTTTCGTACACCAACGCCAAGTGGTGATTGCTATTCACCAACCAGAATTGTTCGACTACCTCTCTCTGGCACTCGCACCGAGCGATGGGACCCACTCTCTGGTACGTGTCACGCTCGACAGGGGAGCCGGGACAACTCTTGCACACATCGATCGCGTTGAGTACGTAGAAGAGCCGCTGCTTCATGGAGCGACGTAGCCCTCCGCCTTCCTGAATCGGCACAAACTGACAGGATCAACTTTCAACCCCGCCAGTGCCGTCCGCCGGGCTAAGCTCTTGTGCCTGCCGGACTGCGGGGAAACCGCAAAGGATAAGGGCCGGAATCAACCCTTTTCAGCCTCTCCCCGCCTCTTTCAAAGAGCCGATAACCGACGTTCTGTGAAGGCTGGGGGAGTGGGGAACGCTTGAGTTCATTTTGCGGCCGGGACGGTTTCACGGCGGCTCCGTACCGCCGTCGCAGGCTGACCTTCTCTAACATTGTGTAGGCGATTCCGGCGGCGGCCGAAGGCCGTGGAAGTGGCGAAACTCCGGCCAAATAGCGGTTGGCCGAAGTTCCACGGACAACTTTGAAGGGTGAACCTTGGGGTTATCTGGAAACGCGAGAGGGAGGGGGCTTACTTCAACGCCGCGTGGCGGAGGTACTGGTACACCGTTTCCCGGCTGATTCCGTAATCGCGAGCAAGGACGACCTTTGGGATGCCGCTGCCGGCGCGTTGGACCAGCTCTGCTGCCCGTTCCGGTGTCAGGGTCTTCTTCCGTCCTTTGTAAGCGCCGCGCTGTTTGGCCAGGGCGATGCCCTCGCGCTGGCGTTCCCTGATCAGGGAACGTTCGAATTCGGCGAAGGCACCCATGACGGAAAGCATGAGGTTGGCCATGGGAGAGTCCTCGCCGGTGAAGACGAGCTGCTCCTTGAGGAACTCCACCCGGACCCCTCGTCTGGTGAGCCCCTGGACGAGGGCTCGCAGGTCATCGAGGTTGCGGGCGAGCCGGTCCATGCTGTGCACGACCACAGTGTCCCCGTCGCGCACGAACCGCAGCAGCTCAGTCAGCTCCGGCCTTGCGGTGTCCCGGCCGGAGGCCTTGTCCGTGAAAGCCCGGTCCAGGATCTGACCCTCGAGCTGGCGCAGCTCATTTTGATCCATTGTGCTCACCCGTACGTAGCCAATGCGCTGACCGTTCACGGCGGCCTCCAATCCTCGCGGTGTGAGAACGAGTGTCAGCCCCGCCACTGCGGAGGTCAAGACACCCCCAAACAGAGGTCTGTCCGGAATTGCCGGACGACCGGGTCTGACGGGGTTACTCATGTCCGTCAGGGGGAACAACCCGACCCTGGTGTACGTTGCTGTCTGGTCGGGAAAGGCCCGGTCAAAGAGTGAAATGAGTACTGCCTACAGTGGCTACCGATTACGACGAAGTCCGTTCCGACGTTAAGGAATCCCAGGACCGCTCGCTGGAGGCGCTGAAGTCCGCCAGCGCTCCTGATGCCCGCAGCGTCGTCACCGAGCTGGACGAAGCCGACGCCCTCGACGAAGGGCTGACCCCCGGTGGTGAAATTGTCTCCGAGGAACTCATCGTCCAGGTCGTCCCGCAGGGCAAGGACGAGTTCACTTGTTCATCCTGTTTCCTGGTCCGGCACAGGTCCCAGCTCGCCCGCGAGACCAACGGCCAGTCCTACTGCATCGCGTGCGAAGGCTGACGACCAAGCGGCGCTTGCCGGCAGCTAAGAGTGACCCGGGAATGACGTCCTTGCAGCCGAGGCGGGGGAGCGGCTGCCAGCTACTCGGGTGGACGGAGCTAAAGCCGGGAGCGGATCTATCGCTTTCCGTATTTACGGTGTGCGGCCTGTTTGCTCACGCCCAGGCACAGGGCAATGGCTTCCCAAGAAAGACCGGCCTGCCGGGCCTTTCTGACCAGGGACGCTTCGGTGCGACCGACTTCCTTCTGCAGCTCAGCAACGGCCTGAAGGGCTTCAGCCGGTCCTTTGCCGTCCATGGATGCAATCAGTATTTTCATTCGTTCCACCTCCACGCCGTCAACATTAGTTGACGATGGGGGTGGTCAACATTCGTTGACAAGGATCGGACCCCCAGGGCCGGATCGCGACCGTGGCGAAGTGCGCGCGGCGGGACCGAGAGCTCGGCACCACTTCCGCTCAAGGCAAGCTAGACCCTTGCGCCGGCAAGCGCCCCTGCGGAAGACTCGGGGAACGCGTGCTGGATTTGATGAAAATTTGGAGCGGGAACACCACGGAAAGGCGCAGGCGACGATGCCTCGCGCCTGCTGGCGGCAATGACGCAGACAGCATGGTCCCGCAGACCGAAAGGATCGCAATGGCAGGAATGTTCGAACTGTTTATCGACGCAGAATCAGCCTTCAGGTTCCGGCTGACCGCCCCGGACGGCACCGTGATGGCCGTGTCCAGAGCCTTCACCACCAAGAGCGACGCCGTCGCAGGCATCGCCGCCGTCCGCGAGTACGCCGGCATGGGCCTGATCACCGACTCCTGTAGGACCCTGCACGATATCGAACATCGAGCCCACGATGACCCGCCTGCTCCAACCGACTCCCAGCGGGTTCCAAAGATCGACTTCCACGGGCGGGCCAGGGCTGTCCGCCGGGCCGTGTCCGGCCCGCGCTGGGCCGGGGCCATACACAACCTTTCGTAAGCTTGAGGGAGGGCCTTCCGCCCCCTTCTGACCAGCAGCTTGACATAAGGTAAACTATCGGCTCTTAAGCATTGATGAGAGTCAGCTTCGTCATTCGGCCTCGTGTCCCAAAATGCGAAGAAGATCAAGGGTGGTCATCCTCAGCTCCTCATACGCGTGCTGGTAAAAGAGTGGCGTCATGTGGACCAGGGGAGTGCTGTCGACCTCTCGGATCAGCTGCAGGGCCTCCTCAATAACCTCCCCATCGTTCCGGGAATCTGGTTCAGGTCTCGAATGCGATCCACCTGAACGAGCCGTCAAGGCACCTACCCCTACTTCTTCGTCATCCTGTACCGCTCGATCTGCCGCAGCCGCCGCAGGAGGCTGTCCCGCCGCGGATGGGGGACGGCGTCGGGCTCCTCCGCGGTGAGGTCGATGTGCTTGGTGCCGTACTGCCAGAGGAGGAGGTCGTCCAGGAGCCGGTCCGGGCCGGGGGAGTAGCGGTGGTCCAGGGCCTTGCGGACCTCGGTGATGCGGTTGGCGCTGAGCAAACCGGCCAGTTGCATGGTCTGGTTCATCCCGTGCGCGGCGAGGAGTTCGGCGGCCCAGCCCCAGTCGTCGTCCACCTTGCGGTCCACGTGCGGGAGGAGTGTGCGCCATACGTCCCGGATCCGGTTGGGCGTGAGCGGTGCGGCCCCCTCGCCGTCCACATCCCAGAAGCTCCGGACTTCCTCATACCGTTCGTGCAGGTCAGCGAAAGCCGTCTCCACGGTTTCCAGCATGGCCGCGGTAGCCGTGAACTGCCGGTCGAAGTGGGGGGTCCAGGCCCGCGGGTCTTCAGCCTTGAACCGGATGTCATGCTCGATCTCGCTCCACGCGTGGGCAAAGATAGTGCGGATCTGGCACTCGAAAAAGTAGCTGCCGTTGGGCTGCAGGTCCGGGTTGAAGACCTGCTGGTACTCCTTGACGGCCTCGTTCTGGATGGTGCGCAGGATCAGGTGCCGGCTCGAATACCCATACGTGCCGGACTCGATGGACCCGATGTCCTTCTCCCGGTCGCCTCGGCAGTCAAACAGCTGCCGCTGGCGCTTGATGATGTTGGCCACCGCGGCGTTCTCGGCCGGTAGCTTGGTAATCACCCGGATGCCCACCATGTCATTGAGGGTGCGGAACGGGTCCGGGAACTTCAGCAGCCGGCGGCCGCCTGGCTCCAGCGGCTCCTCGGTGCGGGAGATCTTTTCCTTGAACGACTCCACCGTCTTGGTGCGGCCGGTGACAAAGAGCGGCGTCACCTCGCTGTCCTTGAGCATGTCCCGCAGAACCAGCAGAACGTCCCGGGTAACCAGCTTCAGGGCAGGCCGGACGCGCTCATAGATCTCCACGTTGTGCTGCACCGACTCACGCAGCGGCTCGTCCAGGCTTTCCCAGTTACTCGGCATGGTCCCAGCTTACGGCGGGGGTCCGACAGCCAGCCGTTTTGTTGCCCCTACGTTGAGGCCGCAGATGTGGACCCGCGCACCACCAGGGAGCTCTCCAGGATGAGTTCCTCCTGCTCCAGCGGCTGCCCCTCCATCAGGCGCCGGAGCTGCTCCCCGGCCTTGAGTCCCAGCTGCGCCGCGGGCAGGTGCACGCTGGTCAGGCCCGGGCTGCTGGTGGCGGAGTAGGGCAAGTCGTCGAAGCCGGCAACGGCCAGTTCCGCCGGAATCCGGACCCCTTCCACGCGGGCTTCCTGCAGCACGCCGTAGGCGTGGGTGTCAGTGGCGCAGACGACGGCGGTCACCCCCTGCCGCTGCCAGTCCGGCCAGGCTGCGGCAAAGGCCGCCGCCGCTTCGCCGACGTCGATGGTGGTGGCGGGGACGTGCTCCGGGTCCACCGTCATGCCCCTGGCCGCAGCCTCGGCCAGGAACGCCTCGCGCCGGATGGCGAAGGTTTCGGTTCCGGTCACGCTGTCCAGGTAGGCCACGCGCCGGTGGCCCCCGTCGGCCAGGTGTGCGGCCAACGCCCGGGCGCCCTGTGCGACGTCAAGGTTCACGGCCGGAGCGGCCGATTCGAGGCCGGGGGCGTCCAGCAGGACCAGGGGGCCTGCAATGGAGAGATCGGCCAGGAAGCCGGCGTTCGGGGCGTCAACCAGAAGCCCCGCCGGGCGCAGGGACATCAGCTTCCGCACGTCGTCGGCCTTGGGGAACTCGCCCGAATCCGTGACGGACAGCAGCAGCTGGTAGCTGGGTCCCAGGGCCTCCCGCACCCCGCCGATCACCTTGGCGAAGAACGGGTTGGAGATGTCAGGAGCCACCAGGATCACAATGGAGCTGACGCCCTTGGCCAGCGAGCTGCCGATGCCGTCCACCACGTACCCCAGTTCGGCGATGGCCTCCTGCACCCGGGAAATATTGTCCTCGGACACGCGGCCCGCCGTCTTGCCGTTGGCCACCAGGGACACCGTGGCCACGGAGACTCCGGCCCGGGCCGCGACCATGGCTGCCGTCACCCGCCGGGGCCGCGCCCGCTGCTGCACCTGTTCCCCGGAATCCATACTTTGATCCTAGTCGCAGCGGCGAACGCACCAGCAGCCGCAGGACATCAAGCGTTTGACGTGCGACAACGCAAACGCAACGTTAAGCGTTTGACGTAACCCCCAAAACCCTGCCATGATCACTCCCGGAATACTGAATTCCTGCCCCGGCAGGCCCCAATGACGTGGAGAACCATCGTGGAACCAAATCCCCAAGCGAACCAGACAGGGCCCAGGAAGATCATCCTGGACTGCGACCCCGGCCACGATGACGCCGTGGCCCTGCTGCTGGCACACGGCAACCCGGACATCGAACTGCTGGCCGTCACCACCGTGGTGGGCAACCAGACACTCGAAAAAGTCACCCGCAACGCCCTGGCCGTCGGCACCATCGCCGGCATCACCGGCGTCCCCTTTGCCGCCGGCTGCCCGCGCCCCCTGGTCCGCAGCATCGAAACCGCACCGGACATCCACGGCGAGTCCGGCATGGACGGCCCCGCGCTCCCCGAGTCCACCATCGAACTGGACCCGCGCCACGCCGTCGACCTCATCATCGACACCGTCATGGCCCACGAACCCGGCACCGTCACCCTGGTGCCCACCGCCGGCCTGACCAACATCGCTCTGGCCGCCCGCAAGGAACCCCGGATCGTGGAACGCGTCAAGGAAGTGGTCCTCATGGGCGGCGGCTACCACGTGGGCAACTGGAGCGCCGTGGCGGAGTTCAATATCATCATCGACCCCGAGGCCGCGCACATCGTCTTCAATGAAAAGTGGCCAGTGGTCATGGTGGGCCTGGACCTCACCCACCAGGCGCTCGCCACCCCGGACGTCGTGGAAGAGATCGCGGCGATCGGCACCAAGCCCGCCAAGTTCGTTACCGAGCTGATGGATTTCTTCGCCCACACCTACAAGGACGCGCAGGGCTTCGACCACCCGCCGGTCCACGATCCCTGCGCCGTGGCCTACGTGATCGATCCCAGCATCGTCAGCACCCGCAAAGTGCCCGTCAACATTGAGCTGCAGGGCGCCCTCACCCTCGGCATGACGGTTGCGGACTTCCGCGCCCCCGCCCCGGCCGACTGCCACACCAGCGTGGCCGTGGACCTGGACCACGCACGGTTCTGGGACCTGGTCACCGACGCGCTGGAACGCATCGGCGAGCCAACCAGCAAAACCAACGCGGACGACGCCGGCACGCACCAAGGCGCGGCCCCCACCCCAGGCAACGCGTCCGACGTCGTACGCCCGGAAAGTGCCCACCTCACCGCCGGAGGGGTCAAGTAGATGACCACCGCAACCATGACCGAGGCCAAGACCGGCCGCGGCAACATCGCCGCCCTCATGACCGCCCTGCTGGCAGCCTGCGTGGCGTTCCAGCTCAACGCCTCCATGCTCAGCCCCGCCCTGGTGACCATGGGCCAGGAACTCAAGACCGACCAGGCCGTCATCGGCCTCTCCCAGACCTGGTTCTTCACCGCCGCCGCCCTCTTCTCACTCTTCCTGCCCCGCCTCAGCGACATCGTGGGCCGCAAGAAGGTCCTGGTGGGCATGATGCTGCTCATGGCCGTGGGGTCCGTGATCGCAGCCTTGGCCCCGGACGTCACCTGGCTTTTCGTGGGCCGCATCATCCAGGGCGTCAGCGGACCCACCGTGCCGCTCTGCCTGATCATGCTCCGCTCGGCCGTCAGCAACCCGCGCAAGTACGGAACGCTGATGGGCCTGATCACCGCGGTCAACGGCGGCGTGGCCGGCGTCGACTCCTTCGTGGGCGGCTACTTCGCGGAGCACTTCGGTTTCCGCAGCATCTTCTGGCTCATGGTGGTCCTGGCCGTTGCCGCCACCGCCCTCATCATGTTCCTCGCCTCCGAAAGCAAGCCCGCCGCCGGCACACGGATGGACTGGCTGGGCGTGTTCTTCATCGTGGTGGCCGTCGGCGCCCTGCTGACCGCGCTCAATGAAGCCGCCAAGCTGGTGGGCGGCTTCTCCGCCGCAACACTGATGCTGAGCCTGGCGCTGGTACTGGTTGCCGCCGTCGCGTTCTTTGCCTTCTGGCGGACCGAACAGCGGGCCGCGCAGCCCATGGTGGAAACCCTGCACCTGCGCCAACGCTCCACCTGGGCGCCGCTGCTGACCACCACACTGACCATGACCGGCATCTTCGCCGTCATCAACGGGATCGTCCCCGCCTACGTCCAGGCCGCCAGCCCCGGGTTCGGCGTGGGTCCCACCGAGATGTCGCTGATCATCCTCACCCCGTACGCGCTGCTGGGCTGGCTGGTGGGCCCCATCTCCGGGAGGCTGGCGCCGGTGCTCGGCTACACCAAGGTGCTGCGGATCGGCCTCCTGGGCAGCATCGCCGCGCTCGCGCTGATTGCGTTCCTGGGCCTGAACAGCCTGCCGCTGATGATCGCCGGAACGGTCTTGCTGGGCATCATGTACGCCGGTACGGTCAACATCATGCTCAACGGACTCGGCGTTGTCCTCTCGCCCGCCGGCAACCCCGGCTTCCTGCCCGGCATGAACGCCGGTGCGTTCAACCTGGGCGCGGGCCTCAGCTTCCTGATCCTGCCCGCCGTGCTGGTGGCGACGGCGGCACTTGGCGACGCGAAGGCCTCCTACCTGACCGTCGTGGTGGTCGGCCTGGCACTGACCGTGGCGGCGTTGGCCGCGTCGCTGCTCATCCCCAAACCGGTTGAGGCCGAGGTGGCCCCGGCTGAGGCGGCCCCAGCTGAGGTGGCCCGGTGAGTGCCGCGGCTGGGAACACCGGCCGGATCGTCGTCGTCGGATCCCTCAACGCCGACCTCACCATCTACTGCGAACGGCTCCCGCAGCCCGGCGAAACCGTCCAGGGCAACGGGTTCGCCGTGAACCCCGGCGGCAAGAGCGCCAACCAGGCCGTCGCTGCCGGCCGTTTGGGCGGGCACGTCAGCCTGGTGGGCGCCGTGGGGAAGGACGCCAACGGAGCCATGCTGGAGGCCTCGGTGGCCGGCGCCGGCGTGGATGTCGGGCACGTGCGGACCTCGGGTGAGCCCACCGGCGTGGCCGTCATCGCCGTGGACGCCCGCGGTGAGAACAACATCATCATCTCCGCCGGGGCCAACGGCACCCTGTCCCCGGACGACGTTGCGGACGCCGCGGACGTACTGGACGGAGCCGCCGTCGTGAGCCTCTGCCTTGAGGTCAGTATGGACACCGTGCTGGCCGCCGCCCAGGCAGGGCACGACGCCGGCGCCACAGTTTTGCTGAATCTCTCGCCGTACGCGGAGATCCCGTCAGCCCTGGCCGGGCTGGCAGACGTCCTGCTGGTCAACGCCCACGAGGCCGCGCTGTTCCTTGGAGTTGCCGTGCCGGAGGCCGGTGCGGCTGCCGACGAATGGGACGCGGTGCGTGAGCGGTTTGCTGCCCGCGGGATCCAGCAGGTCCTGGTGACGCTGGGATCGCAAGGGTCCGTGGTGCTGGACTCGCTGGCGTCTTCCGGCTCCCGCGTGACGATCGTTCAACCCACCCAGGTGCACGCGGTGGACACCACCGGCGCCGGGGACGCGTTCACGGGAGCGGTGGCCGTCCGGCTGGCGGCAGGCGATGCGCTCGCCGACGCTGCCGCCTTCGCCTCCGTTGCCGCGGCCCTGGCAACCACCCGCAAAGGCACGCAGGCAGCGTACCCGGACACGGCCGACGTCGAACGCCGCCTCCGGACCTCCTGACCCCCAATAACCGGCACCCGACTCAATAAACCCCCATCGATTGCTCCGTACTTGTCGTTTTCACGCCCGAAAACGGCAAGTACGCAGCAATGGATGGCCCTGAGCCGGGGGCCGTGGAGCGGCGGATGACCCTAGGCCCGCGCCTGGGCCCGGACCGAGGCCCGCTCCACCGGCGGGCAGTGGATTTTGGCGGCCCCCTCGGCGGCAGCATCGATTCCCAGCAGGGTCCGGACCCCGGCCGCCCCCAGCTCGTAGTGGGGCAGGGACACGGTGGACAGCGGTGGGCGGAGGTGGGCGGCGATGACTTCCTGGTTGTCGAAGCCCACCACTGCCATGTCGTCCGGGATGGACAGCCCGCGCTCGCGCAGGCCGTCGTACAGGCCCATGGCCATCCGGTCGTTGTAGCAGTACACCGCCGCCACATCCCGCTTAAGGAGTTCCGCGGTGGCTCCGTATCCGCCCTCCTGGTCCGGGTACGCCTCCATTACCAGTGCGGGATCGAACGCCACCCCGGCATCCTCGAGGGCTTGCCGGTAGCCGGCCAGCCGTCCGTCCTTGGCCGGAGCGGGGATGGTGGCGTTGATGAAGGCGATCCGGCGGTGGCCGTTCCGGAGCAGGATCTCAGTGGCCGACCGGCCGCCCTGGACCTCGTCCGGAACAACGGCCCGGGTGCCGGGCTCATCCGAGAAGCAGTTGACCAGGACGAACTCGGCTTCGCGCAGCTGTTCGGGGATGTCCGTCTGCCGGTGGAACCAGGTGGAGTACAGGATGCCGCGCACCTTGTACTCGAGCATCATCCTGATGGCGTCCTGTTCCAGCTCGCTGTTGGCCTCGGTGTTGGCAATGAGCAGGGCATAGCCGTGTTTCCAGGCCTCGTCCTGGGCGCCGTGGATGATCTGGCCGGCGAACGGGGTGGTGGCCACGCCGTCGGCCACGAGCCCGATGAACTTTGACGTCCCGCTGACCAGGGTTTTGGCCATGGCGTTGGGACGGTAACCCAGGGTGCGGATGGCGTCCTTGACGCGCTGCCTGGTCTCTTCGGCGATCCTGGCGCTCTTCTTCTTGTTGACCACCAGGGAGACTGTGGCCGTGGAGACCCCGGCCGCTTCGGCCACTTCGCGGAGGGTCACCGGATGGGCACGGTCGGGCATCCGAGGGGTGCGGGCGGCGGGCGCCGGCCCGCCTGGCGTGTTCTCCGTTGACATCTTCTGGCCTCCGTCAGGAGTATATCCGCCGGGGGTGGCCGTCATCCCTTGGTCGCCCCGCTTTCGAGGCCTTGGATCATGGCCTTGTTGAGCACCAGGAACACCAGCAGCAGCGGCGTGATGGTGACGCACACGGCGGCAAAGGTGGCGGTCCAGTCCACCTTGCCCATGGCGCCGATGTAGTTCTGCAGGCCCAGGGGAATGGTCTTGAGCTCCTCGGACAGGACGAAGGTGTTGGCGAAGATGAAGTCGTTCCAGATGAAGATGCTGTTGACCAGCACCACCGTGACCACGGTGTTCAGGGACAGCGGCAGCGTGATCAGCCCGAAGATCCGGTAGGGGCCGGCCCCATCCAGCGAGGCGGCTTCATACGTTTCCTTGGGGATGTACTCGTAGAACGAGCAGAAGAGGTACACGGACATGGGCAGCGAGAACCCGGCCAGCGGGATGATCATGGACTGGTAGGTGTCCAGCAGGTTCACCGCCGCGTAGTCGATGAAGAGCGGGACCAGGGCGATCTGGACAGGGACGATGATGCCGACCAGGAACAGCCCGCGGACCAGTTTGCTGAGCCGGAAGCCCAGGACCTGGATGGCGTAGGCGGCCATCATGCCCAGCAGCACAATGAGGATGTTGGCGCCCATGGTCACCACGAAGCTGTTCAGGATGTTCCGGCCCAGGTCGCCGGTTTCAAACGCCCTGGCGTAGTTCTCCCACGTCAGTGCGCCGGGCAGGGCGAAGGGGTCGCCGGTGGCAAAGTCGTGTTCGGTGCGCAGGCTGGTGAGGAACAGCCACGCCAGCGGGTAGACCTGCACAATCATGATCAGCATGATCAGCACGCGGGACAAGGTTCGGAACAGGTCCGGCCGGCGCCGGCGCTTTGCGGGCGGCTTGGGAGGTACGGCGGCGGCCGGCGGGGTGGGCGGGGCTGTTTGGGTGATCATGCGTCTGACTTCCGCTTGAGCAGGAACAGGATGAGGCCGACGGCCACGAGGCACTCCACCACGATGAACACCGAGATGGTGCTGGCGTAGCCGAAGTCCGTGCTGGTGAAGGCCGTCTTGTACATGTAGGTGGTGAGCAGTTCCGAGGACTGCCCGGGCCCGCCGTTGGTCATGAGGTAGGGGATATCGAAGCCGCGCAGGCCGTAGGTGGTGGCCATGATGGTGGTGGTGATCCAGACCGGGCGGATGTACGGGAAGCGGATTTTGGTGAACAGGGTCCACCGGGAGGCGCCGTCCAGGACCGCGGCCTCCTCCAGCTCCTTGGGGACCGCAAGCAGCGCAGCGTAGATGATGAGCATGTACAGCCCGGTGAAACGCCAACCTTCCGGTGCGGAGACCGCGGCCAGGACGGTGTTGACGTCCGAGAGCCATGGGCGTTCCAGGCTGCCCAAGCCGATCGACTGGAGCAACTGGTTGAGCAGGCCCACCGGTTCCAGGGAGTAGATCCGGACGAAGAGGAAGGCGATGGCCACCGTGGAGATCACGGCCGGCAGCAGGTAGAGCGTCTTGATCAGCTCCCGTCCCCGGCGAAGGGAGGTGAGCAGGCTGGCCACCACCAGGGCGCCGCCCAGTTGCAGGACCAGGCAGATGGCCAGGTAGAGGAGGGCGTTCAGGAATGCCCGCCAGAAGACATCGTCCTTTGTGAACATGCGGGCGTAGTTCGCCAGGCCCACGAATTCCATGTCGCTGATGCCGTTCCAGGAGAAGAAGCTCAGGAACAGCGACTGGAGGATCGGGAAGAGGACGGCCGCGCAGTAGAGCAGCAGCGGCGGGAGCAGGAAGACCAGGACTGAAGTCCGTGACCTATTGGGAAGCATCCTGGTGGGAAGCATGGCCGGCCTTTACTTGAAGAACTTGGGAGCGTTCTGGGCGATGGTGCTGTCCATCGTTTCCGCGAACTGCTGCGGTGTGATTTCGCCCTGCACCAGCAGGACGAGTTCCTGCTGCAGCCGGCCGTTGGTAGTGGGGTCCAGCTGCGTGTCCCACGGCATGGCCTGCTTGGAACCAAGGTCCTTGGCCTGGTCCAGTGCCTTCCGGTACAGCGGTGTGGCGTTCGCAGGGACAGTGGTTTCGACGTCGGTGGTGGGGGAGAGCACCCCGGTGGCGGCGTACTCAGCGGGGTACTTCTGCAGGGCGAACTTCAGGAAGTCGCTTACCAGGGGATCGTAGGTCTTGGCGTTGACGGCCATGCCGATGCCCGATGGGGAGACGAACTCGTTGGCTGCCGTCACCGAGCCGGCCGTGGTGGGCAGGGTGAAGAAGTCGATGTCGTCGCGGACGGCGGGGTTGAGCTTGTCCGTGGCCAGGCTGGGCAGTTCCCAGGTTCCGATGTTGTACATGGCGGCCTGTCCCGAGGTGAACTGGTTTTGCGCGTCCGAGTAGCCCTGGGCGGAGAACCCGTCCTGGAAGCATTTGGCCTTGCCCAGCTCCGCCAGCCAGTTGACGGTCTTCTGGCCGGCAGGGTCGGTGAACTTGGCTTCGCCCTTCTTCAGTTTCTGGACGAAGTCCGGTCCGGCTTCACGGAACGGCTGGTAGGCCACGTACCGTTCCAGCGGCCACTGGTCCTGGCCGTCCACGGCGATGGGCGTGATGCCGGCGCTGCGCAGGGCAGTGCACATGGCGGGGATGTCATCCAGGGATTTGGGTACGGCCACGCCGGCCTTCTGGAGCAGTGCCTTGTTGTACCAGATGAACTCGAGCTCGAACTGGAACGGGATCATATACAGGGATCCGTCGTCGAACCGCTGGTAGTCCAGGGCGCCGGGGCGGTACTTGTCGTAGATGCCCAGGGTCTTCAGCAGCTTCTCGCCGTCGAGCATCTTGCCCT
The DNA here is from genome assembly GCF_001428075.1 of Arthrobacter sp. Soil764. Taxonomy (GTDB): domain Bacteria; phylum Actinomycetota; class Actinomycetes; order Actinomycetales; family Micrococcaceae; genus Arthrobacter. The sequence continues at coordinate 38,902 of NZ_LMSI01000003.1, forward strand.
GCTGTGCCAGCTGCCGGGCGAAGGGGGTGGCGTCGGTGTCGAACAGCTCGGGCAGCTTGTTGGCCGCTGCCAGGGTCTCAAGCTTCTGGATGTAGGACGGCCGGTCCGGGGTGGTGATCAGGTTCAGCTTGAAGCCGGGGTGGTCCTTGGCGTAGTCGTCGGCCAGTTTCTTCATGATGTTGATGACTGCGCCGTCGGCGGGCCGGGACAGCAGCCATGAGATTTCACGGGGTTTGATGTCGCCGGTGGGGGCGACGTTGGTGGAACTGGTGGGGCTTCCGCTCCCGCAGGCGGTGAGGGCCAGGGCGGTAACGGCTGCGACGGCGGCAGCGCGGAACAGGTTCTTCATTGCGGCAATCTCCCTTGATTGGAGTGGATCTTTTGAGTGGGTCAGGTGGAACGGAATTAGTATTCAGTTGTCGGTGCGCTTGCGGACTTCGAAATCGGTGACGGTGACGGATCCTTCGCCGGCAAACACGCCTATTCCGCCGGCGGGAAGGTCATAGATGCGGGTGCTGAGGGCCACCTGGCGGTCCACGACGGCGACGCACAGGTCCCCGTCCACAATGACTTCCAGCGTGTGGCGGCCGGGTGGAAGGTGGCAGGGGCGCTCGAGTTCGACGGCGAAGGGGACATCGCCGGACACGTGCCATTGGGCGTCGCCGGTGACGGTCCGGGGCCAGCGGTCGAAGACCAGGCGTCCGCGTTTTGGTTCCAGGCGGAGGACGTAGGAGCGGTCGCCGTCCGGGCTGGAACGCAGCAGCAGCCCGCATTCTGTGGTTCCGGCCTGGATATCGAACACGGCCCTGGCATGGAACTGGGTTGGCATGGCGTTGGCGGTGATGGCGGCCTTGTAGCCGTCCGGTGCGTCCAGCCGGAGGGGCAGCTCCCGGTGGATCAGTTGGCCGTCGAGCTCCAGCGGCACTTCATCCCAGAAGCTGTCCACCAGCTCGTCGGCGAACCCGAACGCCAGCGTCCCGTCGGGGTTCTGCCGTGCCTCCAAAACCGCCATGGTCCCTGCCCACTGCCAGGCGCCGTCGTCGGAATTTCCTTCCTTGCTGGCGATCCAGCCGAAGAAGAACCGCCGGCCGTCCCGCTCCGCCGTCTTGGAGGCGTAGAAGGCGCGGCCGTCCACGCTGTCCAGGGCGGGGACTGTCCACGGGCCCGTGGGGCTCTTGGCCATGCGGTACCTGGTGGTGAAGGTTTCGGAAAATTCCGAATAGACCATGTACCACCAGCCGTCCCATTCGAAGACGTCCGGGCATTCGTGGGTGATGTAGCGGCGCGGGTCCCAGAATGGGTCCGTGTGTGTCCAGGCCATCAGGTCGGTGGAGACGCACTGGGCAATGACTCCACGGCGGCGCTCCGGGCCCTCGGAGTGCCTGGCGGCGAGCAGCATCCGCCACAGGCCGGCGGCTTCGTCACGGAAGACGAACGGGTCCCGCCAGTCCGCCGACTCATACCCGCCGGGCGCCCCAAAGGTGAGCCCGGGGTGCTTGGTCCAGGTGGCCATGCCGTCGGTGCTGGTGGCGTGCATGACCAGTTGCAGGGGCAGCCCGTCCGGGCCGAGGTTGGCAGGGTTCTGGCCGGTGTAAAACAGGTGATGCACCCCGGAATCGTCGGCCACGATGCTGCCGGTGTAGCAGTTGAAGTCGGGGTCCTCCCTGGTGCCGTGGGGGAGGGCCACGCCGTGGTCCTGGAACTGTGTGAGGTCCTTGGTGGTGACCAGGTTCCAGGCAGTGCCGGGCTTGGGGTCGGTGCGGACTTCGTGAAGGTAGAACAGCCAGAACTCGCCGTCCTTCTGGAAGGGGATCAGGTCACCAACCCAGGCATCGGCGGGCTGGAAGAAGACGGGGTAGCTCATCGGCGGTGATGTCCATTTCTGCTAAAGCGTTTGATCACCATGAAGGTAGCGTGAATGGCAATGGTTGATCAAGCGTTTTAGCAAAAATTGTTTTCCTGCCGGTTCCTGCCGTGATTATGACGGAGGCTGGTCTGCTCAAACGCTTGACCAGCCGATCGGCCGGCGGCTATCCTCTCCTGCTAAAGCGCTTAAGCACGACGCTGATCCCACGGGCCCAATGAGGGCCGCGGAGGCCACGAGCGCTCCGGCGATGATGCCGCCTACCGAGAGGAAGTCAACGATGACCCCTGCCCTGTCCCGCCGTCACGTCCTGCAAGGTTCGGGCGCCGGCGCGCTCGCCCTGGTCCTGGGCAACGCGCCATCCACCCCTGCCCGTGCCTCCAAAACCTCGTTGAGGGCCGCCTACCATATGACTCCGCCCGCGGGCTGGCTCTGCGATCCCCAGCGCCCCGTCTACCTCGACGGGGCCTACCACCTCTACTACCTGCATTCCGCCCGGAACAACGCTGACGGTGGCTGGGACCACGCCACCACTACGGATGGTGTGGCCTTTACGCACCATGGCGTGGCATTGCCGCTGCAGCCGGACTTCCCCGTCTGGTCCGGCTCGGCAGTGGTGGATGCGGCCAACACCGCAGGCTTTGGCGCCGGTGCTGTTGTTGTCCTGGCCACCCAGCCCACGGGCGGCATCCGCAAGTACCAGGAGCAGTACCTCTACTGGTCCACGGACGGCGGATACACCTTCACCTCCTTGCCTGACCCTGTCATAGCCAATACCGACGGGCGCACGGCCACCAGCCAGGCGGAGATCGAGAATGCGGAGTGGTTCCGCGACCCGAAGATCCATTGGGACGCGGCCCGCGGGGAGTGGGTGTGCGTGATCGGCCGGGCCAGGTACGCGGCCTTCTACACGTCCGCCAACCTGCGGGAATGGCAGCTGAAGCGCAACTTCGACTATCCCAACCACGCGCTGGGCGGCATCGAGTGCCCCGACCTTTTTGAGATGACGGCCGACGACGGCACCCGGCATTGGGTGCTCGGCGCCAGCATGGATGCCTACAGCATCGGACTGCCCATGACCTACGCCTACTGGACCGGAACGTGGGACGGTGAACAGTTCCTGGCAGACGACGTTAACCACCCGCAATGGCTGGACTGGGGATGGGACTGGTATGCGGCGGTGACGTGGCCTTCAGTCGAAGCACCCGAGACGCGCCGGTATGCCATTGCCTGGATGAACAACTGGAAGTACGCCGCCCGGGATGTTCCCACCGACGCCACGGACGGGTACAACGGACAGAACTCGGTGGTGCGCCAACTCCGCCTGGAGCGCCAGGAAGGGGGCTGGTACAGCCTGCTGAGCAGCCCCGCCAATGCGCTTTCAGGCTACGTGACGGCCACCGTCGGGCTCCCTGCGCGCATCGTGGATGGAAGCGCCGTATTGCCCTGGAGTGGGCGGGCCTATGAGCTGGAACTGGACATCTCCTGGGACGCCGCCGCCAACGTAGGGGTATCCGTGGGCCGGTCTGCGGACGGGGCCCGCCACACGAACATCGGAAAATATGGCGCAGAGCTGTACGTCGACCGAGGCCCGTCGGACCTTGCCGGGTACTCGCTGGTGCCCTACACACGGGCCGCAGCACCTATCGACGCCAACGCCCGCTCCGTTCACTTGCGCATCCTGGTGGATACCCAGAGCGTGGAAGTGTTCGTCAATGCCGGGCACACCGTGGTCTCCCAGCAGGTGCACTTTGCGGACGGTGATACCGGCATCTCGCTGTATACCGACGGCGGGCCCGCCACCTTTTCCGGGATCACCATCCGGGAACTCGCGGCACCGGCCGGATCCCCGGGCTAGCTGTGGCGGCTAGCCCAGCGCGTCGAGCGTGACGCCCGTGTGCGCCGCGAGCCGGGCCAGGAGGGCGTCCTGGAACTGGGGGTCCTTCACGGCCGGATGCGGGGTTTTCCGGCGCTGGTGGTACCAGTAGCCGCCGCTGGCCAATGCGGCCGGATCATCGCTGGTGGCCAGCCACTCCTGGGTCCGGTGCCCCAGTTCGAGGCTGTCCGGTGCCGACCGGCCGCCCATCCGCGTGGGCACCCAGCCGGGGTCCACGGCGTTGCTGGCGACGCTCGGCACCAGCCGGGCCACCGCTGCCGACAGCGCAGTGACCTGCAGCTTGGTGGTGGAGTAGGAGGCCGTCGTCGTCCGTCCTGCCCAGTCCAGGCCTTCCAGGCCGGTGTCGCCACCGCGGTGCATGCCGCTGCTGAGGTAGATGAGCCGGCGCGGTCCGGGGATGAGGGCGGTCAGCAGGTATGGCGCCACCACGTTGACCGGCAGCAGCGCCGGTCCGTCCAGCACGCCGGCGTTGTGGATGACGGCATCAATGCCGCCGATCCCGCCGGCCTCAGCAGCGATCTGCCGGACTTCCTCTTCAATGCTGAGGTCGCCGGTCGCCAGCTGTGCCCCGCGGTCCAGGAGGTGCTGGACCGCGGGGACCCGGCGGGCGGACCGGGCGTGCACGATCACCTCGTGGCCGTCCCGCAACAGCGACGCCGCCGCTGCCCGGCCCAGCCCATCGGTGGATCCGGTGATAAAGACGCGTGCCATGCGGGGCCCTCCCTGGTTCTTTGCCTCGTCCTTACGCTACTGCTGCGAACCTCCCTTGCGCGCGGTGACGGAGGCCGCGCCGTCCAACGGGCCAGTCGCAGGATTGGCGCCCGTGGTGGCGGACAAGCGCGCCTTCCTGGTGGCTGGGCCGAAAATGGCCAGGGCAACTGCGCCGAACATCCAGGTGCCGGCGATGAAGAAGAAGACGCTCTGGTAGCCGCTGCCGTTGTAGAGCGCTGCGATTATCAGCGGACCGGCGGCGTTGGAAAGGCGCCCCAGGCCGTAGGAAACGCCGGTGCCCATGGAGCGTCCGGTGGTGTCGAACAGTTCGGGGGAGTAGGCGTAGGCCAGTGCGGTGTAGCCGCGTTCGAACAGGTTGACCAGGAAGCCGAACAGGACGATGAGAACGGGGTTGAAGGTGAGCCCGTACAGCAGGCCACACACAGCGATCACGCTGCCGAAGACCACCAGGCACCACTTCCGTTCAAACCGGTCGGTGACGAGGGAAGCCAGGTACGAGCCCAGCGGCGCGCCGACGGTGGTCAGTGCCACGTAGAAGATGGAGTTCTCGACGCTGAAGCCTTCCTTCGCAAGGAGGGTGGGTGCCCAGCTGGAGTAGCCGAAGAATCCGATGGTTTGGGTCACCCACAGGATGGTCAGCAGGGCGGTCGGCGCAAGGTACTTCTTCTGCAGCAGGAGCGTTAGGGGTGCCTTGGTGGTGCGGGGTGCTTCGACGGGTGCTGCAGGCTTGGGAAGCGCCCCCTTCTCGGCGCTGACGGCGGCTTCGATCTCGTTCAGGATGGCGTCGGCTTTCGCATAATCGCCCTTGTTCTCGTACCAGCGCGGGGACTCCTTAAGGCGGCGGGTGAACAGGACAAACAGAATGCCCAGTGCGCCCCACACGTACACAAGGCGCCAGGTCCAGTCCGCAAGGGGAACTACAAGGCTGGCGATGAGGTTGGTTGCAGGGGTACCGCAAATGCCGATGACAATTGCGTACGCCTGGTACTTTCCGCGCTTGGCTGCCGGGAACAGTTCGTTGACATAGATGACAGCCACTACGGTCATCGCGGACAGGCCTGCCGAGGTCAGGACCCGGAACACCCCCAGGGACACGATGTCCCAGGAGAAGGCTGCTACCAAGGAAAAGGACGCGTACCAAAGCGTGGTGATGACCAAGGCGTTCTTGCGCCCCCAGCGGTCAGCCATCCAGCTGGCGATGAGTGATCCGAAGAACATGCCGACGAAGGACGCGGACGTCACGTATGCCACCTGGTTAACGGTGACACCCCACAGCTTGATGAGTTTTGGAACGGTCGTGGCGAAGCTGTTGATGTCGGCGAACTCGAAGAAATAGGCGAATGAGACGGCCACGAGGGCGATCTTGTGAAATTTTGAGATGGGCAACCGGTCAAGGCGGTTGGCGGCGTTGGAATGCATCATTGGAATCCTTGGGGCAAAGGTACGGGAATCAGGGCGGGTGCCTAGGCGTTTTCGCCGGGCCAGTAGAGGTTCATGGGATTGGTGACCAGCAGTTTGTGCTGCAGTTCAGTAGTGGTGGCCACTTGGGGGATGTAGTCCACCAGCAGCCCGTCATCCGGCATGTGATCGGTCAGATTTGGGTGGGGCCAGTCGGTTCCCCAGAGCACCCGGTCAGGGAATTTTTCGACGACGGTGCGGCCGAACGCGACAACGTCACGGTACGGCGCCGTTTCCCCGTCCAACGCCGGCGGACCGGAGACGCTGAGCCGTTCGGGGCAGCTGACCTTGACCCATACGTCGTTGTTTTCCACGAATCGCAGGAAGCGGTTGAACTCGGGACCGTTCGCCGGCTTGGTCACATCCGGGCGGCCCATGTGGTCCACCACCAATGGGGTCGGCAGGGACCCGAAGAATCCCTCAAGGTCTTCCAGGTCCTCTCCTTCGAAGTAGATGACTACGTGCCAGCCCAGTGGGGCGATCCTGCGGGCTATTTTCGCCAGCTCCTCCTGCGGCGCAGCGTTGACCAGCCGTTTGAGGAAATTGAATCGTACGCCTCGGACTCCGGCAGTATCGAGGCGTTGGAGCTCCGCATCGCTAATGTCCGGGCGGACGGTGGCTACTCCCCGGGCCCGGCCTCCTGCTGCCTGCACCGCGTCCACCATCGCGCTGTTGTCGGCGCCGTGGCAGGTGGCCTGCACAATGACGTTGCGGCTGATCCCCAGATGGTCGCGAAGGGCGAAAAGTTGTTCCTTGCCGGCATCGCACGGGGTGTACTTCCGTTCAGGAGCGAAGGGAAATTCCGCCCCCGGGCCGAAGACATGGCAGTGTGAGTCCACCGCTCCTTCCGGAAGCTGAAAGCGGGGCTTGGACGGGTTGCTGTACCAGTCGAGCCAGCCCGGCGTCTTTGTGGATGCGGTGTCCATGGGGCTCCTTCGGTCGGCCGTGGCCTGGTCCGGTTCGTCGGTCTTCAAGGGTCCGTCAATCGACATAGCGCAGTCCGGCAGCTTCGAGGGGTCCACGCATGTTGTAGATGTCCAGGCCGAGCTCTCCGTTGGCGAAGCGCCGGCGTTTTGCTTCTTCGTTTTCCTCGCGTTTACGGGCTGCTTCCGCTACTTCTGCGGCGCGGGCGGCGGGGACCACCACCACGCCGTCGACGTCGGCAATCACCACATCGCCAGGGTTGACCAGGGCGTTGGCGCAGACCACGGGGATGTTGACGGAGCCCAGGGTGGCCTTGACGGTGCCCTTGGAGTTGATGGCGCGGCTGAACACGGGGAAGTCCATGTCCTGGAGGGCCGCAATGTCGCGGCAGCCACCGTCGATGATGAGGCCCTTCGCGCCACGTGCCTGAAGGGAGGTGGCCAGGAGGTCGCCGAAGAAGCCGTCTTCGCTTTCGGTGGTGCAGGCGGCGACCACGACGTCGCCGGGCTGGACCTGTTCGGCGGCGACGTGCATCATCCAGTTGTCGCCGGGCTGGAGTAGGACGGTGACGGCCGTGCCGCACATGCTGGCGCCGGGGTAGGCGGGCCTGATATACGGGCGCATAAGGCCCAGGCGGCCCATCGCTTCATGAATGGTGCTGACGCCGAACCCGGAAAGGGCTTTGACGTCTTGTTCAACTGCGCGGGTGATGGAGGTGTGGACCACGCCGAGTTCCTGCATGTTTCTGGCTCCTGGGTTGGCTAACGGCCCTGCTGCTTGAGCAGGCTGTGAAGGCGGGGGTAGACGGTGCGGGCGTTGTGTTCCTGGATGGCGGCCTGGTCTGCTTCGTTCAGTCCTGCCGCGTCAAGGTACCGGTGGGTGTCGTCGAAGTTGTGCCCTGTGCAGGGATCGATATCGCGGACGGCCCCGATCATTTCGGAGGCGAAGAGGATGTTCTTTGTGGGGATGACGTCCAGGAGCAGGTCGATGCCGGGCTGGTGGTAGACGCAGGTATCGAAAAAGACATTGCCCAGCAGGTGTTCGTCCAGGGTGGGTTTGCCGAGTGCCATGGCCAGGCCGCGGAAGCGCCCCCAGTGGTAAGGGACGGCCCCTCCGCCGTGCGGGATGACCAGTTTCAGGGTGGGAAAGTCTGCGAACAGGTCGCCCTGGATGAGCTGCATGACGGCGGTGGTGTCGGCGTTTAGGTAGTGGGCGCCCGTGGTGTGGAAGGCCGGGTTGATGCTGGTGCTGACGTGGACCATGGCGGGGATGTCGTACTCGATCATTTTTTCGTAGATCGGGTACCAGTACCGGTCCGTCAGCGGGGGAGCGGTCCAATGCCCGCCGGAGGGGTCCGGGTTCAGGTTCAGGGCCACGGCGCCGTAGTCCTCCACGCAGCGGGTGAGCTCGGGGAGGCAGGTGGCTGGGTCCACTCCGGGGGACTGTGGAAGCATCGCGGCTGGGACGAACCGCTCCGGGTAAAGCTGGCTGACGCGGTAGCAGAGCTCGTTGCAGATGGCCGCCCACTCCGATGAGGTCTCGAAGGAGCCAACGTGGTGGGCCATGAACGACGCCCGGGGCGAGAACACCGTAAGGTCGATGCCGCGTTCGTCCATGAGGCGCAGCTGGTTCGCTTCGATGCTCTCGCGGAGCTCGTCATCGGAAATTTTCAACTCGGCCGGGGACGGTGCTGCGGCTGGGTCCTTCAGGGCGGCCACCTGCCGGTCCCGCCATCGACCGAGTGTGGGCGGGGCTGTGGTGTAGTGGCCGTGGATGTCGATAATCACAGTTGATGCTCCTGGGAAGAAAGGGCTGGCGCCTCGGTGTTGGCGGCCTTCCTGAGGTAGGCGGGAACCATGACCTCACCGGACATGAGGAGCCGCGCGGTTCGGATCAGCGCGGACTTGACCACCCTGGTGGGGTCGGCAGGGTCAAGGCCAAGCTGGACAGTAAACTCGCCGCTGGGGTGTTCGACCGAGACGGTGAGATCGGTCCCCTCCGGGAGGACGGCCGCGTCGTGTGCCACGGTCCCCTTGAGGGTTGCGGCGGTTGCGGCGGTGACGGCGGCAAGCACTCCGATGGATTCGTGGCAGACATGCGGGATGAAGCTGCGGGTGCAGAGGGCGCCGCCCGCAGCGGGAGGGGAGACGAGCGTCATTTTCGGGTAGTTCTTATCCGTCACGTCCCCCAGGCCCATTAGGTTTCCGCACGCCAGCCGCAGTTCCTCAAGGCGGGCCTGGAGTTCAGCGTCCTTGTTAAGGTCGGCGGCGGACTCCCGCCCCGTGCGGCCCAGGTCGTCGGCGTTGATGATCACCAAGGGTTGTCCGTTGTCGATGCAGGTCACATCAACCGGCCCGACGCCGTCGAGATCCACACTGTCGCGGAGGTTCCCGGTGGGCAGCAGGGAGTCGCAGACCGAGCCTGCCGTATCCAGGAAGTTGATTGTGACCGGCGCGGCCGTGCCGGGGACGCCGTCGATTCGGGTGTCTCCGGCGTAGTCGACGTACCGGCCGCCATTACCCAAGGGAGTCCGGACGGTGATTTCGGCAATCATGTTCGTGTTCAAGGTGAGGACGCGCGCGGTGGTGGTGTCGCCGTCGGGTGTCAAAAGGCCAGCCTCGATCGCGAAAGGCAGCGCCGCGGCCAGCATGTTGCCGCAATTTGGCGTCGTGTCCACCACGTTGGTCGTGGGCTGGAGCTGCGCGAACAGGAACTCCAGGTCCACGCCCTCCTGGTCGCTGGCCGAGACGATCCCCGCTTTGCTGGTCAGCGGGTGGGCGCCGCCCAGCCCGTCGATCTGCCGGGGGTCTGGGGATCCCATGGCAGCCAACAGCACGGCGTCACGGGCGGCGATATCCCTGGGCAGGTCTGTGGCGCGGAAGAACGGGCCCTTAGATGTCCCGCCCCGCATGAACCAGCACGGGACCGCCAGTTGGCCCCCTGAAGGGTGGATTCCACCAGCAGGTTCAGGCGAGCTCTCCGGCAAGAGTAGATCCACTCCAGCCGTTTTGTTCAGGCTCTCATCCATGTCTGTCCTTTGGTAATCCGGGGAACGCCTTTGGAACGACGCCGTCGCCTTAAGTGAACCAAGTTACATTTAAGATTGTCAACAATTTCTTGTACATTTATGTTTACGGTTCTTCCGCGTCCAGATGCCGAAGGCGAAGGAGCCAAGTACTCTGATGAGAAGTTGTTGACAATATTGCTCGCTGCTTAGGTGCGCATGGAGGTGGAAAGGCATGGAAACCCTCGAAGGCCTGGAGGGGCGTTCGCTAACCGTGGCGGAACTCGTAAATGTGCTGCGCTCGGCCATTGTCGGCGGGGAACTCGTGCCCAACCAACGTCTCGTCGAGGCGGACCTGGCTGCTGAGTACAGGGCCAGCAGGGGAAACATACGTGCCGCCTTGGCGGAGTTGACCGTCGAAGGGTTGGTTGAGCGGGTCCAGAACCGGGGCGCCCGCGTACGGGCGGTGTCCGTGGAGGAAGCCGTTGAAATTACAGAAGTACGTGCTGCCCTTGAAGCGCTCTGCGCGCGTAAGGCCGCGGAGCGGATCACGGACGCCGAAGCCTCCGAACTCCAGGAACTCGCTAAACGCATGAAGGACGCGGTGGAGCGTGGCGACCGGGATTCCTATTCGGAAAGCAACCAGACCCTGCACGCGAGGGTCATCGAAATAAGTGCACAGCAAACGGCCGCTGCTACTATCCACCGCCTTCGTGGGCAGGCCGTGCGCTTCCAGTTTCGGCTGGCCCGGCAACCTGGCCGTCCTGCCGTTTCATTGCCCCAGCACCTCGCAATCATCGATGCGGTCTGCGCGCACGACCCCGATGCGGCCGCCGAAGCTATGCGAGTTCACCTGGAAAGCGTCGCGGACGTCATCCGCTCAACGCACGCCTAGTATCTTTTTCTCGTTCATAAGGGATTCCGTCCATCAGTAGCGGCCACGTCGAGGCTGATGAACGGACAGGTTGAAGTAGCCCGCGGCTCGGCTCAGCGCCACATGGGAATGAATGCGGGCAGCGCCCTCCCTGCTGCCTGACGGAGCGCGCCGGCGGAAGCAGCCAGGCAGCAGGCGCAGAGGTCAGCTGCGCTTCCTGCCGAGGATCAGTGCCAGCAGTCCTCCGAAGGCCAGGAGCAGCACGCCCACCACCAGGAGGCCGCCGTTGGCGCCCGCGGTGACGGCCAAGGGCTGGGCCGCAGTGATTTCCGCGTCCGGACGGGCAAACACAGGAGTTGCCGCGGAAGGCGGGTTTACAGCCGGCGGGGTGGCCGCCGGAGGAATGGCCCAGAGGCCGGTGGCGGTGTTGATGGTGGTTGCCGCTTGGGTCCCGGACGGCAGTCCTTGCGTGCCTGAGCTGGTATCCGCGGCGTGGGCGGCGACGCCACCAGAGGCCAAAAGGCTGAGTGCGATCACGGCGCCGAACAGGCAGCCACGGATAGTACGGTGCTTCATGAAGTTCTCCTGAAAAGTTGGACTGGGCCTGCTGCAGAGACCGGAATGGCTCGTTTCCGCCTGTGGATGCGGAAGGGCCTCAACTAGTCAGGAGATGAACCGGGGGCGAAGGACACCGGCGCGGGGACAGCTAACAACTTGGGCTGGACGGCAGCCCAGTTGGCCGGAGGGATCCGAAGATGGTTGGCGCCGAGCCATGCCGGCATGGTTGAGCCGTGGCCGCCGGACGGGCTGCTTCCTCCCGTAGTGACGGCCGGAATGGCCGGCTCTTGCGGTGCATCGACCGGCGCGTTGCCAGGTCCTGCCACGGGCATTACCGCGGGTGCGGATGCCGGCATCTGCTCTGCATCGCAGGCCGCCCCGGTACGGTGCAGGGTGTCGAAGCCGGTCCCGCGGGCGGCAGCGGACACAGCGCCCGCGGTCCCCGCTGCCGCTTCGGCCGGGCGGGGCGCCGCGTCCCCACTCGCCTGCGGCACTTTGGTAACCACGGCTGGATTGCCGCCGGGTGCACCTTCCGGGTTAGCCGTTGGCAGCGGCACGGCGCTGATGACTGGTTCAAGGACAGGGTCAAGGGGTTCAAGGACCTCGCCAGCCAGGGGAACAAGGATCCCCGCCGCCCCGCTGACAAGGCCGTCCGCAGTCCCGACGGCGGGATCCGCCATGGCCGCCACCGTGCCGTCCGGCACCATCCGGCCGACCACCGGAACGGTCTCCACAACCTGATCAACCACGCCGGTGGCTTCCTCCACTGCCGGGCGGATGGGTGGGGTTGTGACGGGCGTGGGGGTGGTGGAGGCGGGCGCTGATGCAAGGTTGCCGCCCAGCACTGCTTCTACTGGTTCCAGGATGTCTTTGGCCGGACGCGTATCGGTGGTGGGCGCCGGGACCGCGGCAGACGGGGCAGCGCCGGGGAGCGGGTAACTGGAAGCGGAAGAGTCAGCGGATGCACCCGCGGCGGACAAGGCGATCCACGATCCGGCTGCCACCAGGGCGAGCAGCAGGGGGCGGAGAAACGCCCAGGCATTGAGTCTTGACTTCACGTTGTACGCCTCCCCCAGGCTCACCGGCAAACAATGCTGCCCACCATAAGCACAGGCCAGGGGCAGAGTCCAACCACTGACCGGTACAACCGATATGAAGCTCTCAAGGAGTTTGGGCAGGTCAGGCGGCGTCGGTAGGGGCGGCACGGTGGTCAATCGCGGCCGTCAGTTCGTCAATGCGGTCCATGGCGCCGTTGAGCTTCTCGACGGCGGCCCATAGGTCCGGATGCTGCTCCCGGACCTGGTCCAGGGTGGCGCCGGCGGACCGCAGGGACCCGAGGTCAAAGCTCACGTTGGTGCGCGCTCCGGCAACAGCGGCCCGAAGGGCACCACATGCGACCACGACGTCCGCCACCAGTGACCGGTTGCCGTTGGTTGCCAGCCAGGCGAGGTCGTCAATGGCGGCAATGGCCCGCTCTCCGAGCACTGCAGAGGAGGCGGCGGCGTCCACGGAGGCGCGGCGAATCGCTTCGTCCCGGTCCGGTCCCGGCTCCAGCCGGAAGGCGGCGCCGAACGTCTTCGAAGCGGACGCGTCGTCATCCGCCAGGCGCAGGGCTTCCTGACGCAGTGCCCGTGCCCGCGTCCGTATCCCTGCCGGCTCCCCGCCGTCGTTCCCGCTGTAGCCGGCCACCATGGACGTGAGCGAGGCAGCGACGGCGAGCATCAGCCCCGTCCCAGCCCCTCCGCCGGGTGAGCCCGTGGATTCTGCCAAGGCACGCGTCCACTCTTCCACCGTTGACCCCTGGGTGGTCACAACAGGTTCATCCATGCCAGGAACCGTGCCCAGAAACGCCCCGGGCTAAACGGTGGAGGACGACGGCGTCAGGCAGCGTGCGCTTCTGGCCCACTTTTGGCGGGTCGAGCCCCGGAAACGTCCGGCACCTGCGGTGATTCGGGCAGCTAAAGTGGGCCAGTGTGACACAACGCCACCGCTACGACTACGGCCAGGACCCCAGCCAGTGGGGTGAGCTTTTCCTCCCTGACGTTCCGGCCGGAGCCAGGGACCAGGGCGTGGTGGTGGTGATCCACGGCGGGTACTGGCGCTCCACATACGGGGCCGAACTGGGTGAGCCGCTGGCGCAGGACCTGGCGGAGCACGGTTTGGCCGCCTGGAACCTTGAGTACCGGCGCGCCGGCAACGGCGGGGGCTGGCCGGCCACCTTCGAGGACATCCTGGCCGGCATCGACAAGCTGGCCGGCCTGGCGGAACAGCACGCGCTGGACCTGCGCAAAGTGGTGGCGCTGGGGCATTCCGCCGGCGGCCATTTGGCGGTGTGGGCGGCAGGCAGACACAAGCTGGATGGGCTTGTGCCGGGGGGAGGCGGCCTGGTGAACAACAGCAGCGACGGCGTCCGCCTCACTGGGGTGGTGAGCCAGTCGGGCGTCCTCAACCTGCGCGAGGCCGAGCGGCTTAGCCTTAGCGATGGTGCGGTGGCCAACCTGCTGGGAGGGCCGTCGTCGGAACTTCCCGGGCGCCATCGCATGGCCGACCCTATGGCCGCGCTGCCGCTGGACATTCCTGTATATGCCGTGCACGGCACAAACGACGACGACGTCCCCCTCAGCATGTCCACCACCTATGTGGAAGCGAGCCAGGCCGGACCCGTGCCGGCACAGCTGGTCATGGTGCCGGGGGACCACTTCGCCCTGATCGACGTTATGGCGGAGGCATATCTCACGTGCCGGGAGCTCGTGGGCCGGCTGCTCCGCTGACACGAACTGCTGGCGGCGCCCTGTTTCTGGCAGAGTATGACCATGCTCACAGTTATCGGCGAAGGCCTTGTTGACGTTGTCCAGCGCGCCTCAGGAATCGAGGCCCACGTGGGCGGCAGCCCGCTCAACGTTGCGGTGGGCCTGGCCCGGCTGGACCATCCGGTGCAGTTCATCGGCCGTTACGGCCGGGACGCCTACGGCGATTCGGTGGCCGCCCACCTGCGCGCCAGTTCGGTGATGCTGCCTCTGCCCCCGGACGGGTTGCCCACCAGCGTGGCCACGGCGTTGATTGACGACGACGGCGCCGCCACCTACACGTTCGACCTCACCTGGGAGCTCCCGGGCATCGCAGACCGGCTCGGCTTCATGCTGCAGGGCACCACGCTGCTGCACACCGGCTCCATCGCCACGATGCTGGCGCCCGGAGCCACCGAGGTGCTGGCCGCCGTCGAATATGCCCACCCCTCCGCCACGATCAGCTTCGATCCCAACTGCCGGCCCAGCATCATCACGGATGTGGACTTCGCGCGGCGGCAGGCTGAAAAGTTCGTGGCGCTCGCCGACGTGGTCAAGGCCTCCGACGAGGACCTGGCCTGGCTGTACCCCGGGCAGGACGTGCTGGATTCAGCCCGCAAATGGCTGGAGCTGGGCGGCGAGGAAGGCCCGGCGATGGTGGTGGTCACCCGCGGCGCGGACGGACCCTGGGGTGTGTGCCGGGCCGGCGAGGCATCCGTGCCCGCGCCAAAGGTGGACGTGGCGGACACCGTGGGGGCCGGGGACTCCTTCATGGCGGCGCTGTTGTCCGGCCTGGTGGACCGGGAGCTGGACGGCGCGCAGAACCGGCAGGAGCTGCGGGAACTGCCGGCCGAGGGGCTGGCGGAGCTCCTGGCCCACGCTGCCAAGGCCGCTGCCGTCACGGTCTCCCGCCCCGGCGCCAACCCGCCCACCCGGGCCGAGCTGAACGCGGTTGAAATGAACTCTTAAGGCAGCATCGATTGCTCCGTAAATGCCGTTCTGAGGGTTCAAAAGGACATTTACGGAGCAATCGATGGGGGGTGTTACTACTCCTTGCCGAGCCCCGCGGCCGACGTCTTCTCGCCCGAAACGCTGTTGAGCGCCCGCAGGTCAAAGATGCCGTTGATGTCCGCCTGCTTGGTGGTGCCTGCGGTGACGCCGTCGGCCAGGAGCTTCTGGTAGGTCCCGGCCAGCGGGTCCACCGTGAAGACAATGTTCTTGAGGGACCGGTCAATGACGTCGGCCTTCAATTCGGCACCGGCCGCTTCCTTGAGCGCGGCGTTGATGGCCGTGGCCTTTCCGCCGACGGGCGCGGCGTTCAGCCACTCAACCGACTTCACGTGGCCCTTCAGCAGGGCTTTGACGGTGTCAGGGTGGTCGGAAGCGAACTTCTGGTTCACGATCAGGATGGTGGTGGGAAACTCTCCCGGCTTGCCGGACAACGAGCCGTCCCATAGGTCCTTTTCATCCACCAGAACCTTCGCTCCAGCTGTCAGCACCAGGCGTGACGCCCACGGCTCCGGCAACCACGCGCCGTCGAGCTTTCCGTCCTGGAATAGCTTCAGGGTCTGCGCATTTTCGGTGGGGTTGATGGCGACATCCCCGCTGCCGTCCACGTTGGTCTTGTAGCCCTGTGAGCTGAGCCAGGCCCGGAGCGCCACGTCCTGAGTCCCGCCGAGCTGCGGCGATGCGAGCGTCTTGCCCCTCAGCTCGGCGGGGGAGTTGATCTCCGGCTTCACCACCAGCTGCGCGCCGCCGGCTGCGGCGCCGGCGATGATGTTCACCGATGCGCCCTGGCTCTTGACGAAGGAGTTGATGGCCGGGTTCGGCCCGATGTAGGTGGCGTCGATGGCACCCGCGTTCAGCGCCTCGATGGCTGCGGGACCGGCGTTGAACACCTGGGTGCTGAGCTTGGTGCTGCCCAGTTCATCGGCGATGAAACCCTTGCTGACCCCTACCAGGGCCGGGGCGTGCGTGACATTGCCGAAGTAGCCGAGCTTCAGTTCGGCGGCAGGGCTGCCGGCCGGGGCCGCGTCGGCTGCCGGTGCGGGAGTGCCGTTATTGACGGCGGAGGCGACGGCGGAGGCGACGGCGGCACCACCGCCCATGAGGGCGAGGGCGGCTGCCGCGACGCCGATCTTCAGGCCGAGCGGCCGTTTAGGTTTGGCGGACCCGGCCGCGACGATGCGGGTGGATGCCTGCTGGTTTTGTGGACTCGTCTCGTGTGGGTTTGCCATGGGGAAAATCCTTTGCTGGGGCGGATGCTGAGACGAGATTACGGAGCGCCCAGCGGCCCCACAATCATTCGTGTCGCACTGGTTCACGGGGCGACCCGAAGCCTCAACGCGGCGTCGCGGGACGTCAAAAATCGTCTTGGAGCGTCTTTATCCGGATCACCGGCAGGTTGTCCGGCCTTGATTTTCCCGCCCTGCTTGTGGGTACGTGCAGGTCATGGGGGCTTTGAAAAACTAGACAAGGAGACGTCATGTTGCTTTGGATCGCTATTGTCATCGCCGTTCTCTGGCTTCTCGGCCTGCTGACGAACATCGGCGGTGGCCTTATTCACATACTTTTGGTTGTTGCCGTGGTGGTCCTCATCTTCCACTTCATCCAGGGCAGGTCGCGGGTCTAGATACGCGATGGCGTCCCGCCGCCGGCTGTGATGCCTGCGGCGGGTTGCCAAGAGACTCAGGCGGCCTTGACCAGCGGCAGTTCGTCCCAGTGGGTGGTGTAGCGGGGCGAACGCATTTCCCGCTTCATGGTCCAGTCGAGGCCTGACCTGATCCCCGCATGCCCCAAACCGATGGACCCACGCCCAAACCGGAGGCTCACTTCCTCAAGCAGTGGCCCGATTCCGCGTTCCTCGTGCCGGTTCTCGAAGATCTCCAGTGGGGGCTGGTTCGCGGTGGGCCGCAGGTCGGTGAGCATCAGGCCCGCCTTGGCGTATTTCAGGCCGTCCCTGATGCTGGGCAGCAGCGCGTGGGCGGCTTTGGTGAGCAGGAGCGGATCCGCCGTGGGCATGGGCAATGAGACGCAGACCGAAGGATGGTGCTGTTCGTGGTCCCTGAAGGGGGACGTGGCAGCGAATACCGTCAGGACTTTCGCCTGCAGTCCGTGCTTGGAGAGCCTGGCGCTCGCCTGCTGCCCATAGATGCTGAGTACCTCCCGCAGACCGCCCGCGGTGGTCACCGGCGTGGCGAAGGAGCGGGAAAAGATCAGCTGGTCACGGCCGATGCGCTCCTCCTCCATGGGAATGCAGGGGGTGCCGCGCAGTTCGAGGACCGTCCGCATGAGCACCACCGAGAACTTGTCCCTGATGGCCACCGGATCCGCCCGGACCAGGTCCAGCACGGTGAAGATCCCCAAGGCGTTGAGCCGCTTCATCAGCCGTCCGGCGATGCCCCAGACCTCATCCGCCGGCAACCGGGCCATCAGTGCCTCGCGGACATCAGCGGGGACCAACTCCCACAGGCAGACCCCACCGAAGACGGGGTTGTTCTTGGCCCACTTGTTGCACAGCTTCGCCAGGGTCTTGGTGGGTGCAATGCCCACGCAAACAGGCACCCCGACATTCCGGCGCACCGCCTCCTTCATCCTGCGGCCCAAAGCCAGCAGTTCCCCCGGCCCGCCCTTCACGCCCAGGAACGCCTCGTCGATGCTGTACACCTCAAGCCAGGCCGAGTACCGGCCCAGCAGTTCCATCACCCGCGAGCTGATATCCCCGTAAAGTTCATAGTTGCTGGACTTCGCCACCAACCCCCACTCTCTGGCCCGGGGCGCGAGCTTGAACCAAGGATCTCCGGTGGCGATGCCCAACGCCTTGGCCTCCGGGGAGCGGGTCACCGCGCAGCCGTCATTGTTGGACAGCACCACCAGCGGGCGCCCCTCCAACGAAGGATCGAACGCGCGCTCCGCGGAGGCGTAGAAGCAGTTGACGTCGACGTGGGCAATCTGGGGCATCCGCCGCATAAGCGCGGGCTTAGGCATGGCGCACCTCAGGCCGGCGGACGTCATGTCGGTAGTACGCGTTTATCGATCGTGCGCTATTCCCCACTTTCAACGCGACCGCGTGAGGTTGATCGCCTATCACATGAAGGTTGGTCTCAGTAGGCATGACACACCTTTAGTCGAATATATGTTCGATACCTGAGTCTACGGTCATGCTCCGACAATTGCAGCTGATGCAGAATCTGCGGTCCTGGAAACTCGGGGTGGAACCTCTAGCAGGAGGGAGCGGTAGAGGGAACGCCCCCGGTCGACGAGCTCTGCGCCTTGTCATCGACCAACGCAATGCGTCCGGACCGTCTTAAAACTCAAGGGTTTCGACACAATCTGGAGCGTTGCGGTTAGGGCACCTTCACCGCGCATCTCATCGTGCGGGGTAAACGTGCATGTGCGGTCAGCAACGGTTGCGAAACGAGAATCCATGCCTGGCTGCGCGGCAAACGACCGGCTCGCGGGGGTTCATCCAAGCGCGGCCGCTCTCCATCTGGTCTACTCCATTCTTCTCCTCTAAGCCGGTTGTATTTTCAGTTTCCATTCCAGTATGGTGAGAAAGTGTCTTCCAATGAGGTTTACCCACGTTCGCCGCTTGCTCTCGCCTTGGTGGAGTTGAGGCATCCAGCCTCCGAGTCGCTCACAGTGCCGGCCCTGAGCACTATCAAAAAAGCGCTATCTTCCGTTACGCCGATCCAGCGGCGGGAAGACTCGATGACCTTGAACATAAAAACTGGAACTCAGGAAGTCGTATCTGTTCCTAAGTTTGTCTCGCGGGATCAGCAGACGGCTGTCACTTTTCGTCAGGATGCGGTGGTTGTCGAAACGACAAAGTACGAAAGTTATAAGAGCTTTCGCTCTCTGCTAGAGACTGCGGCAAAGGCTCGGCACGGCGTGGATTCTTTGGATGCCATCGAGAGGGTAGGTCTTCGATACGTCGACGAGATACGCGTACCCGAAGATGCCAGCATTTCCTGGGAAGACTGGGTATCACCCAAGCTCCTCGGCCCAGGAGTTCCTGCGTCTCTGCCGGGACTTTCAATAGTGCAGCAGCAGGGAATCACTGTATTCCAGTCTGAGACGCCGGGCGACTCGCTGACGCTACGTTATGGGCCGTTAGTAGGCCAAGCTGTGGGTAGTTTCCCGAACCTCGTACGTCCAGGAGTGTTCGAGGGACCCTTCTTCCTCATAGACATCGATGGTGCGTGGACTCCACCGTCCGGCGTGATCCCCGAGTTTGATGTTGAAGACATTTTGCAGGTGTGCGACAGGCTGCACAGCCCCATCAAGGACGTTTTTGAATCATTGATCTCAGAAAAACTAAGAAATGAGGTGCTTCGCAATGACGGCTAGCGTTGGTCCGGCGTTGTCATCCACAGGCGGAAAATCATTCCTCCCATCCATCGATGAAACATCCAGCACGAGCAAGAGCATTCGCGAACTGAATGGCGATGCCGCCGTGATTCGTGCCCAAGCGGGAGATCTCCATTCAACCTCTACGAGTCTCCACCATAGAACCCGCGATTATGCACTTTCTTTATCACGGAATGATTGGGGCCGGAAATCGCCGGCGGATCTCCTGGCACATCTGTCGGAACTGGGATTCGCATGGCGAGACATTGCTCGCATGATCGGGGTCAGCGTTCCCGCGATCCAGAAATGGCGCCGGGGCGAGCGTATTACAGGGGATAACCGGGCCCGACTTACTCAACTGCTGGCTGTCCTTGAAATGGTTACTGACGAGTACCTTATATCGGACCCCGCTTCCTGGTTCGAGATGCCAATCGTGGACGGGGTAGCCGTTACTCCGATTGATCTATATGTCGCTGGCAGCGTTGAATTGCTTCTGGATTGGGCCAGTCACCACGAAGTTGATCCAACTGTTGTCCTAGATAAATTCGACGCCGATTGGCGCCAAACGCACGTCGATGAAAACTTCGAGACATTTGTGGCGGAAGATGGCGCGCTGTCCATCCGCCCCCGACATTGAGTTGAGGAGATAATTAGCAGGTGAGTTCTCCCCAGCTTGAAACCCCCAGCAGCGTCAACGCTCTCTACTACGCCCAGGGCGATGACGTTGATGTTAACCGCCCCGTATTCACTGGGGACGTGTTTGCTCCCCATTGGAGCCACGGAGGGGACGAGACTGCGGAGACAGATGCCTTCATCGTGCTGCAGCATCCATGTGCTCTCAGGGTTGGCGGGGTTGATCTGGTCGATCCCATTCTTTGTGCGCGCGTTTCCCAGGTTCAGGGCCTCCGCACCGACTGGGCTAAGGCCCCGGTGCGCCAAATGCCTTTACCCAATCTTTTTGCGGATGAGAGGCCGTTTGCCGCGAGCTTCACTGAACTGCTGTTAGCTAAACGGGCAGACTTGGATATTAGCAAACGGGCGGCCGTGCTCTCCCAGCTGGGGGTAAATCTGCTACTTCAACGGTGGGTCCACCACAACAGCCGCGTTGTCGTCCCAACAATGACTTACAACACACAAACAACAGGCGAGTTCGAAGAAGCTGATTTAGCGGCAGAGTGGTGCGCCGAGCGTGGGGCCAATGCTGAAGCAGAGTTCCATGAGTGGATAAGAGATGTAAGCCCTGGAACGGCGCTGACAAGGCAGCAACAGCTGAGAGACCCTCAAACGCGGGCAGCGATAAGACGGGCCATGGCCGTTCACCTTCGGGGACTCAGAGGCTGAAGTTTGTCTGCGACACTATGCTGGCGGGCACGCGGCTTACTTTCACAAGGGATTTGAGCGCACGGTGAACGACCGGCTTGCGGGCACGGTCTGTCTTCCCCGTTACGCTGATTCAATGACAAGTGCTGACCAACCGGGCTCTTCGTGGTTGCTGGGGAAATGAGTTCGTGTCGTTGAAGACAAGGGGGCCCGTGGCCCTGCTGGGATGAGTGTGTCTAAGCATTCAACCTGGAACAGGACCACGAGCCTTGATCGAGCCTACCGGGGTCGCAGCTGACGCTGCCACCATTCTTTTCAACCTGCCCGACTACCGTGTCATTTCCACCGCTGTTATTGCCGGCCGGCGGCAGGTGATCATCGAAACCGACCAGCTTCCGGGCTGCCCGAGCTGCGGTGTCGTTGCGTCCCGTAGGAAGGAACGCCGTCTTCAACGACTCCGCGATATTCCCGTCGCCGGGCCGGTGGACGTGCTCTGGTCCAAGTACCGCTGGTACTGCGAAGAGTCAGCGTGCGACCGGCTCTCGTTCTTTGAATCCACGCCGCAGGTGCCGCGCCGTGCCCGCTCCACGGCCAGGCTGCGGGACCAGCTCGTGGACGCGGTCATCCGCTCCGGCCGGGCCGTGTCGGAGACCGCCGCCGGGTTCGCCGTGTCCTGGTGGATGGTCCGGGCGGCGGTGACCGAGGCCTGCCTGCTGCAGCTGCCTGACGTGGACAAGCTCAGCCCGCGGATGCTGGGCATTGATGAGCACCGGTTCCGGTCCGTGCGTTACTTCCAGGACCCGTCAACAAAGGCGTGGACACGGTTCGAGCCGTGGATGACAACCATCGTTGACCTGGACACCGGACAGGTCCTGGGCGTGGTCGACGGCCGGGACCACAAGGGCGTCGGGGACTGGCTGTTCGCCCGGCCGCTGGAGTGGCGGCTGGCCGTTCAGGTCGTGGCGATCGATCCTTCGGCGGCGTTCCGTAAAGCGTTACGGATGTGGCTTCCCCGCACCGCGGTCGCTGTCGATCACTTCCACCTGATCTCGCTGGCCAACCAGGCCATGACCGAGACGAGGCAGAACCTCTCCCAGCAGGTCAAGGGCCGCCGCGGCCGAGCCATCGACAAGGCCTGGGCGCACCGCATGCTCCTGTTGCGCGGCGGTGACACACTCAGCTGCCGGGCCGCCTTCCGACTCCAGGAAGTGTTCGCCCTCGATGATCCAACCGGCACCCTCCAGGCCGTCTGGAAAGTAAAGGAACAACTCCGGATCCTGCTCCGCACCGGCTCGCTGGAGGACGCGGCAGCGGCCAAGAAAGAACTCGAGGAACTGGTCAAGGCTGCCGCGCGGCCAGAAACCAACAGGCTCTACCGCACCGTCTGCAGATGGTGGAAAGAGATCGAGGTACTCATCATCACCGGCGCCACGACAGGCAAGGTCGAGGCCAACAACACCGCCATCAAGAACATCAAACGAACTGCCCGCGGATACCGCAACGCCGCCAACTACAAATCAGTTATTCTCTTGAGAAGTGCCGTCCGGACGGCGGCATGACGCTCATTCCAGGGATCCATTTCCCCACGAAACGTGAAGAGCCACCAACCGCCACCAAAAAATTCGAGCCCCTGGAATTGGCCCGCTGAGTGGGCGGTCGAGCGAACGTTTTGGCGTGAGGTCGGAACCCGCACTGTCGCGGGCGTTCTTACGATCGTCATCTTGGCTGTCCCTGGTCTGATCTACGCAGCCATCTTCGGACTGTTGAAGCTAGATCAGGTGTTCCAGATCCTCATCGGCATCGCGCTTTTCACCTTGGTGCTCGTCATATACATCGTCGTGCTCAGGATGATTCATTGGAGGGAGAGCGAGAAGATTGCGCGAGCGATGGAGAAGGACAAGTTGAGTTTGGTCGATCGTGCCAAAGCGGGACCAATTCCTACGCCAGAGCAACTACTGGGGTTCTCCGAGGAGCACAGAGCACGCATCATGTCCATGTTCTCGCGGATTACTCAAGACGACATTAGAGAAGCCGAGATGCGTTCGCGTCGCTGGAGTATTCTGGCATCGGTCGGGGCTCTGCTGGCGGGAGTTATGGCGGCCTTCATTCCGCTGTTGTTCCGGTGAGCATCACCCGGCGGTGTCTGATCAAATCAGGTTCATGTCAGCAAGCCAGCGATAGTTGGCAGCGATTCACTCAAGGATCCCCTTACGGGCATTGAACTACCTCCAGGGCCGGAGCCATATGTCTCATAACCTAGGTGCCTCGTATTCCTAGGGATGGGAGACGTCTCAACTATTGAACAGCTGCCTCACTGCGCTGTCACCGATTTTCGCCGAAATTCGGGGTCTGCAAGGTGAGGGCGATTCTCGTATTTTCGGGGACCAGTTCATTCTGAGGGCTCTGCCGGTGTGTTTTCTGCGGAGTCGGCGCCGGTGGTTGTGGCCAGGTCAGTCAGTGGAGCGTAGCGTGCATTGCTCGCAGCGACCGCCGTTGACCATCGGATGGCGTTGGTCATACTAAGTCCGGTGAGGCGGGCGAGGATGGCCGGGGGCAGGGTCTGTGCGAGAGTCCCCAATGCGGCGGTTCGGTACGGATTTGGTTCGATGCCGAGGCCCCGCAGCTGGCGGATCAGTGCGTTGCTGGTCAGTGGACGGCCGTGGCGGGTACCGGGCAGCAGCCATGTGCTGTCTGTTGTTGGCCGGAACAGCCGTGGCGCGGTTCGGTTGGCCCGGGCTTCGAGGGCGATCGCGGCGATTTCGTCGGGTAGGTGCAGCGGATCCGCGCCCAGCCGCAGGCGGGTCTTTCCGTGTTCGTGGTCGATGTCCCGAATCTGAAGCTTGACGATTTGGTGCGGTTGCAGGCCGAAAAGTATCACCAGGGCGGCTGCCAGTTTCGTGGCCGCGGGAAGAGAATTATCTGATCTGGTGACGCTTCCGAGCAGGGCGCGGCGTTCGTCTAGGTCGGGTCCGCTAAGGGCGAGGCCCGGATGCGGTGGTCGGCTGATGCTGAGGCGACCTGCGAGTTTGTTGCGGTGTGCCCAGACAAGGAATGCCTTCACACGGTGCGTTTCGCTGTGCGTGGTCGCCTGCCACCGTTGTAGATCGGTTTGGTTGAGGGTTGATAGGCACGTTCCGTGCTGCCGTGCCCAGTCGAGCAGTTCACGGACTATGCGCAGTTCCCGTCGTCGGGATGTTGTCAGCGTTGAGGTGGTTGGCTGGTGTCGGCGCCGGAGGGTGTTCAGATGGCGCCACCGGGCGAATCGAACGAAGGCCCGACGTTCTGCGGGGTCAACTATCAGTTCGGCAGTGGCGGTTACCCATCGTTCCAGGCGTGAGAGGTTCTCGTCTCGGGGTGGCAACAGGCCATGCTCGACTAGCAGGGACCGCACAGCCCCGGTGGCCTGGGCAGTCCCGGCGGCGTCCAGGAAATCGTGGGACAGGTTTCCCGGTGCGCTCAGGACGGTGCGGAGGAGTTGGACCGTGCGTTTCCGGCCGAAGGTGCTCAGGATTGCTGTTTCGTCCGCACCCAGACACCAATCCCGGAGCGCCAGGGCTTCTGGGACCTGTGCGGTCAAGCCTTCGGGGAACAGGCCGTGGATTTTGTCGTTTGCCGTGCAGCGGTCGCAGAGACCGTCCCGATGCACGTAGCGGTGCTGCCCGCAGCGCTGGCAGGTGCGGAAGGATGCCGGGTTTTTGGGCCAGCAGGCATCGCAAAGCGGTACGGTGCCGGACCGTCCCGCCACATGCCGGTCCCTTCCGCAGTCCGCACAAGCTTCACGGCGGCGGCCGCATGGCTTGCAGAGTGGCTGGCCGTCGGAGTCCCGGGTTCCGACGGTCCGTGTCCGATCGCAGCGGACGCACCGTTCCTTCGGCTTGGAGCACTCGTGGCAGCGTGATCGGGGTGTTCCGGCAAACAGGCAGGGTTTGACCCGGCGACAGGAATGGCAGGTATCGACGCGCTGGCGGGCACGACAGGATGGGCAAAGCGGCCCGTCGGGGCTGTTCAAGGCGATCTTCCTGAGCTTCCCGCAGACGGTACAGGCCGCGGACTGGTCGGGCAGCTTTTTCGCGCACCCCTGGCAAAGACCTTTCCCATCCAGTTCGCGCCGGACAATCGTGCGAGTGGTCCCGCATTCGTCGCACGGCTGTGCGCGGGAAGCGGTGTAGCAGCGGCGGCAGCAGAGCCTCTGATCGAGCACGTGATTGAGTGCAACGGCTTTCCCGCAGTGACCGCACCCGGGCGGCGGAAGAGGGACACCTTCAGCCCGCAGTGCTTCATACAGCCTTAGGAACAGCCTCGGCCCGGCGGAAGGGTCTGACATCCAACCGCTGCCGAAGGCCTGGTATTCAAGAGCAAGCCGCAGCAGCGCGCTGTCGCCGGGGACCTTGAGCATAGCAACTGCAGCGCGGGCCTGCTGATCCGTTGCCCGTGGAAGTTGGGCTCCGAGCGCGCTTAGGAGCGTGGTCCGGGCATCTTTGGCCAGCGTGTCCCAGCAGGTGCCGCAGTAGTGCTGCCCGGCTACGGTTGTCCGCCGCCGACGCAGCTGCCGACAGGAGGTGCATGTGGTCTGGCTGCGACGTCTTCTGGTGTCGCACGTATCGCAGATCCTGACGGCGCCGTCGCGGGCGTTGAGTGCACGCTCCTGTGAGCAGTGGCCGCAGGCCGGAAGCCTTAGCCGTGTGGCGCCCTCGGCGAGCAGTTTATGGATGAGGCGGTCCAGGGCTGGCGGCATGTCGTTCTCTGCCGAGACCAGGAGGCTTGGGCGTGCCTGTAGTGCTGCCAGGAGCCGGAGCGAGTGGGGGTGCCGTGGCACGACATCGCCGACGGTGGAGCGGACAAGAGTGCGGGGAAGCGCTGCCTCGATCGAGCAGACGATGTCGGTGACGGCTTCCAGGGCCTCATTACGGTGCATCGTCGGGCATGATCTTCGCTCGTTTCGGGCGAAGGTTCTGCTCCCTGAGGAATTCGGCAGTTCCGCCTTCTACCGGAGCGTCCGTGCCGGTCCTGGCCGCTGGTTTGCCCAGTTCCACGGATTGGACAAGGTCGTCGGCGGAGCAGTGGAAGATGTCCATCAAGGCTGCAAAGACGTGCAGGTTGAGTCGTTCGGGTTTCTCGGTGACGAGCCGGTAAACCTGGCTCTGGGAGAGATGAACGCCCCGCTCCCGCAGTTCGGGGATCAGTTTTGACGTGCTGAACATGCCGGCGGCAGCCATGACTTCCCTGAGCCGCCACTCGTAACCGATCATCTTCATTTGATGCCTCCTGCTTCGGGCTTGAGCAACTGGTTGAGTGTCTGACGCATCATCTTGTTGGCAAAATCCGTGCTCACCGCAGTGTAAAGGCCGGTCGTTGACTGGTAGGCATGGCCGACCTGTTGCAGGACGAACACCGGATCCACGCCGGATTCGACCAAATGCGTGACGTAACTATGTCGCAGGGCATGAGGCGACAGCGCCGGATCGAGGCCAAGCTCATCCCTGATTTCCGCGAAGCGGTCCTGGATTTCACGGACCCTGGACCTGCCCCCTCGCTCCGAGAGCCACAACGCATTGGAATCGGTGTCTCGCACCTTGGGCCATACGTTCTCCACGTAGTCCTGGACGGAATCCACCGCCCACGCATGCAAGGAGACAACCGAACGCCTCTTGGGCGCTCCTCCGGCGGACGCCTTCCCGTTCCGGACGTGCAGGATCCCGTACTGGCCGAACTCCGGGGCATGCGGGTTCCTGTAGAAGTCCGTCACATCCAGTTGCACCGCTTCATTGATCCGCAGGCCCCACCCGTACGTCACCTTCAAAAGCGTCGCGTCCCGATAAGCCGGTAGTGCCCCTTTCCGCCGTGACTGCAGGCACTCGTCCACCAGCGAGTCCACCCGGTCGAGCAGACGCTGCAGCTCATTCCGGGTCAGCGGCCGCCGGCCCGGCTGCCCCTCGTAGTTCTGAAGATGGGCCGTGGTGTTCCACTCATGACAGACCTGGATCGGGTGCGTGCCGAACCGCTGCATGCACTCATTCGCCCAGCCATAATGCTCAGAGCAAAGAAAGTCGCAGAAAGCCTTGATCGCGTACTGGTAAACCCGGATCGTCGATGGCCTCAGGTGCTTCACGGCGACCAGATGCGACGTCCACTCATCCATGCTCCCGGCCGTCCACTCCCACGGCCACTCACCACAGAACCTCTGGAAATCGCGAACCCTCAGGACGGCGCTGCGGATGCTCTTCTCGCGCAGATTCCTGCCGCCGCGCTGCTGCATTGACCAACCATCCAGCATCGCCTCAAACACGGAGTTCCCCTCGTCAAGAAACGCCACCCCCGCTGCAATGTGTAGCGACGACGCCCCTTGCGGAATCTCGCGTCGACTCACGATATCCTCCCGTCTGATGCACTAATAATGCATTAAACGGGAAATTGGCCTCCTGGGCAAAACGAAAACCAAGCTGGTCAAGGGTTCGAAACGGTACCCTGAGGGGCAATAACGCAAGTATGGGGGCGGGCGCGTTCCCGTTTACCGGAAAAACGCGCATTAGACATGGTGCAGGCACCTGGTGGCAACACCCCAGATGGTCAGCTCGGACAGGGCGGGGACGTGGATGTCCGGGTACTTCGGGTTCTCCGCCTGCAGCACAACACCGGTGCGGGTGATGCGGAGGCGTTTCACCGTCAGTTCCCCGTCCAGCACCGCAATCACCACGCACCCGTCCCTGGGCTCCAGCGCCCGGTTGACGATCAGTTCATCGCCGTCGCTGATGCCGGCGCCCTCCATGGAGTCCCCGGTGACCCGGACCACGAAGGTGCTGGTGATGTCCTTGATGAGATGCGCGTTCAGGTCGATCCGGCCGTCGAAGTAGTCCTGCGCCGGCGACGGAAAGCCTGCCGCCACCGCCACGGGGGAGATCAGCACCGAGAACAACGAGGCGCCCGCATCTATCACGCGGGGACCGATAATAACGCCCACAACACACCTTTATTCGAATATATGTTCGATAGTTTCAGTGTAGCCCTGAGCGCTGACAACCGGCACCCACCCACAGGCCGGGGTGCTTCGCAAGGGAGTACGACGGCGGCCGGCAGCCCACGTAGACTGGCAGGATGCGGCTGGTAGCAAGCGACATTGACGGAACCATCCTTGGGCACGACGGAAAAATCAGCCCCCGCACCATCCGCGCCTTCCACGCCTGCCGTGATGCCGGCGTCGAGCTTGTCTTCGTTACAGGGCGCCCGCCGCGGTGGCTGCACCCCCTCGAGGAGCAGTTGGGCCACACGGGACGGGTGATCTGCTCCAACGGTGCAGTGGTCTGGGACCTCGAGGCGGACCGCCTGGTTTCCGCCCGCACCCTGGCCATCGACACCGTCCTGGAAGCCCGCCGCATCATCAAGAAACTCCGCCCGGCCGCCCTGTTCGCCGCCGAAACGCTCACCGGATTCCATCTCGAACCGGGCTTCATCGAAAACGAATCCAGCGAACTGCTCGCCGAATTCACTCCCGCGCCGCTGAAGGAAACGCTCACCACAGACGACTCCGTGGTCAAATTCCTTGCCATCGTCCGCGACGGCACGCCCGACGATTTCCTGGCCGAGGTGGCGCCCGCCGTCGAACATCTGGCCGCCACCACGCACTCCTCGCCCGGTGTCCCCATGCTGGAACTCTCCCTGCCCGGGGTCAACAAAGCCGTCACCCTGGCTGAATACGCCTCGGCTCTGGGCATTGACGCCGCGGACGTGGTGGCCTTCGGTGACATGCCCAACGACATCGAGATGCTGCGGTGGGCAGGCCACGGCTATGCCATGGCCAGCGGCCATCCGGAGGCCATCCGGGCGGCGGGGCAACAGGCGCCGCATTTTGACGACGACGGCGTGGCCCAGGTTCTGGAGGCCAGGCTCGCCTCCCTGGGCGTCCAGTCTTCCTGACTCCCGCCAGCCCCCTATTCACAGCTGCCGCTCACCTGGCGTTTACCTTCCGGCCGTAGCGTAAAGCGTGGAAGGCAGGCACTTCGCCCGCCGGCTCACAGGGGGCAACATGGCAAGGAACGTCAGGCAGCACATGGCCGATGGGACGCTGCGCAAAGCAACGCCCGCTCCACACTGGAAGCAGCTGCGCCAGGGCGACCGCGTCCGGGTCCTCTTCTCACCCGGCTTCGAGGCGGGCGGCGTGGTGGACACCATCACTGCGGACCACACGGCCGTGTGGGTGCACCTCGACGGCGGCCGCGGCCGCACCCTGCTGCACTGCGGGGATGGCGTGGACATTGTTCCGTGCGGGGAGACCGGCTGCCGGGACTGAGCGGCAGGTCCGCGGTACGCTCGCAGAGTGACCCTGCCCTTTTTTGAGCACAAGGACGACGCCGGGCGGCAGCTTCCCATCGCCATGGCCCACCGCGGATTCTCGGCCGAGGGGCTGGAGAACTCCATGGCCGCGTTCCGCTCCGGCGTCGAACTCGGCTTCCGGTACCTGGAAACGGACGTGCACACCACGGCCGACGGCGTGCTGCTGCTCTTCCATGATGAAACCCTGGACCGGGTGACCGACGGCAGGGGGCGTGTGGCGGAGCTGCCGGCCGCGGACGTCGCGAAGGCGCGGATCAACGGCCGCGAGCCCATCCCCACCTTCGATGAGCTGGTGACCCAGCTGCCCCACGCCAGACTGAACCTGGACGTTAAAGACTGGAACTCAGTCCAGAGCACTGCCGCGGCCATCGAGCGGCATCAGGCGCACCAGCGGGTGCTGGTCACCAGTTTTTCGGACCGCCGACGGCGGGCGTTGCTGAGACTGCTCAGCCGGCCGGTCGCCTCATCGGCCGGCGTGGCCTCCAGTGCCCTCTTCACCCTGCTGGGCCCGGTGCTTCCACGCCCGTTGTTCCGACGGCTCATGCGCGGTGTGCTCCGGGACGTGCACGCGCTGCAGGTCCCCGTCCGCTATGGACGGGTCCCTGTTGTCAGCGCCGGCTTCATCCGCCGGGCCCATGCCTTGGACCTGGCCGTGCACGTCTGGACCATCAACGACGCCGCGGAGATGCACCGGCTCCTCCAGTTGGGCGTGGACGGCATCGTCACGGACCGGGCGGACCTGCTCCGCAACGTGCTGATGGAGCGCGGCGAGTGGCCAGGGGGCCACTCGCCTGGCGCAGCCTCCTAGCCGCGGCCCGTGCTGGTTGACGGGTCCTGGTCACCCTCGGAAGGATCTGCCCGCAGCTCATCCGGGTTACTCTCGGGAAGTCCACCGGACCCCCGAACGTTGCCGCCACCTGTCCCTGCCCCGCCCGCGGGCGCTGTGGCGTCTCCGGCCAGGCCGCCGTCGTCGGCTTCGTCAGTGTCATTTTCGTCGACATCCCCGCCGAACGGGCTCTCGGATACCGGCCCCGGAGCGGCCCCCGTCTTGAGGCCCGGCGCCTTCTGCTTCTCCGCCTCCATGGCGTTTGAGCCTTCGCTCAGGGACGAATGGACTTCCACGTCGTCATTGGGGTTTGTGGGGTCGGGTACATCCATCTTCTCCGTGGGCTTGGATGTCCCGGCCAGGTCCTCCATGGCGTTTTCTGCTGCCTTGCCGATGCTGTCGCCGATTCCCATGTGACTGCTCCTTCCGACATCGCGTACCGGTGCCCCAGCGGCACACCGGCCCTACTCCTCCAGAATTATCAGCATGCTTACAATTAGTCCAGTGCTGGGGAATCAGACCGCAGCCGGAGAGGAAGGAAGAGCAGCATGAGCACTTACCATCCGGAAAATGACCCCGCGAACCCTGACCGGCCGGGGAAGGAAGACGTTGGCGCCGCACAGTCCCACCTTGCGGAGCAGCGCAGCCGCGAGTCGGGCGGCTCGCCGAACCCGGATCCGGCGGAGGGCAATGTCACCGGTCTTGAACCGGGCGGGGGAGTGCCGCCGGGCGAGACGCCGCCGGCCGAAGACCAGATGAGTCGGGACCAGGGCCATTCCGAATAGCGCCTGAATGGTCGGCACGGCGGCGAAAAGATCCCGCCGCCGCGCTGACCCGCGTCAGGAAGGGTTTTTGCCGTGGCGGCCGTGGGATTCTGCCGGGCCTGCAGGCCCTGCCAAATGACGCTCCAGGCCGTCCATGTCCAGGCGCGTATTCCAGCTGGCCCAGTCCTGGGGCCGCACCGACGGGCGCCCCAGCAGGTACCCCTGGCCGGCGCTGATCCCAAGTTCGGTGAGGACCTTGAGTTCGCCCACCGTTTCGATGCCCTCGGCCACCAGGGTGGTGCCGATCTGGTCGGTGAAGTCCACCAGGCACGCAGCCAGGGTCCGCTGGAGGCCGTCCTTGTCGACGTCGCCGATCACGTTGCGGCCCACCTTCAGGAAATCGGGCCGCAGGTGAATCATGCGGCTCAGCGCGCCGGCACCGGTATGGGCATCATCGACGGCGATCCGCAGGCCTTGCTCCCGGAGCGGATTGATTGCGGAAATGAACTGCAGATATTCCTCTTCGGGAATGTCCTCGGTCATTTCGAGCACCACGCGGTGGATGGGGAGTTCAATGTGGTCGAACAATTCCGGCAGGCGCGGGTCCATGCAGGACGTGGGCGAAATATTGAGGGATATATAAAGATTTTCCGGCAGGTCGCGGGCCGCGGCCGCGGCCGAACCCAAAGCCGAAAATTCAAGGTTTGCGCCCAGGCCCACCGCCGCTGCCTCGGCGAACCACAACTCCGCAGCAGCACCGTCGTCGCTGACGAAGCGGGAGAGGGCTTCCGCGCCCACCACCGTTTTTCCTTCCAAGCCGTAGATGGGCTGGAAGGCGGTCATCAGCATCTGGTTTTCAAGCAGGGCGCTGATCCTCGAGATGCTGCGGATGGCGTCCAGCTGCTCGGCGAAGTGCGGCGGCAGCGTGGGCGGTGTGAGGCGCATTTCCCGGGCCGCTTCCAGTGTTTCCACGGTGTTGGCGTCGCTGCGCCGGGTTTCGAGGAGATACTCCAGCAAAGCCCGTTCGGGCACGCCGGGATTCTCATCGAGGCTGTTGCTCAGCCGTTGCCGGACGGCGGCTCCCGCAGGATCCGTATCCGCCAGCACGGCGGCGATAATTCCCCATGCCTGTACCCGAACCGACATTAGCGACGCCCCCAGTTGACGAAGTAATGACCCCATGGCCCATTAATGTTCAAATTTCCAAACGCCTTATAAAAGTACGGTGCTGCCAGACCTGAATTTCGCGGCGGCAAAAACCTGACACCGCACGCTGATCGTATAACGGCGGCCACAAAAGCGCAGTAGTTTTCCGCTACTGGTTAGCGCTTTCCTGCTGGTCAGCCAGCAGTTGGGGAATCCGGTCCGGCGGAACAGGGCGGCAAAAGTAGTAGCCCTGGGCGCTGCGGCAGCCCAGGCCGCGCAGGATCTCCGCCTGTTCTGCCGTTTCCACGCCTTCCCACACGGCCTCCAGCCCGCATGCCCGCACCAACTGCAGCACCGCGGCCACCAGGGCAGGTTGGCTTGGGTCGGTCTCCAGCCCGGCGATCAGCGATTTGTCCACCTTCACCCGGTCCACCGGAAGCCGGCGGAGGTAGCTGATGGAGGAATAGCCGGTACCAAAATCATCAATTTCGATGCCCACGCCCAAGCCGCGGAGTCCGCCCAGCGAATACCGGTCCAGCTCATTGCCTTTGACGATGGCCACTTCCGTCAATTCCAGGACCACCCGCTCAGGCCTGACCCCGGTCTCCTTGAGCACGTTCCTGACGTCCTCGATGAACTGCAGGCTCTGCAGGTCAGTGGCGGAGATGTTGATCCGAACGGAAAACGTCGTGTCCAGCAGGGATGCGTCAATCCAGGCGCGCAGCTGCCGTACCGCTGTCCTGAGCACCCACAGGCCCAGTTCCGAGATCAGCCCTGCGTCCTCGGCAAGGGGAATGAACTCGTCAGGCATGATGAAGCCACGGGTGGGGTGGTTCCAGCGGACCAATGCCTCCACGCCTTCGATCCGTCCCGTGGCGAGCTCCACCACCGGCTGGTAGTACAGGGTCAGTGCGTCGTCCCTGATGGCCGCCCGCAGATCGTCCACCAGCTGGCTGCGGAGCCGCCGCACCAGCAGCATTGCCGGCTCGAACCGGTGCAGCTTGTTCTGCCCCTCGGCCTTGGAGGCATACATGGCGACGTCGGCCTCCATCAGCATGTCCTCGGGGCTTTGGCCTTCGCTGCCCACGCTGAGCCCGATGCTGGCACCGCAGCGCACGCTGCGGCCGGGCAGCTCGATGGGCTCGGTGAGGTCAGCCAGGATGCGCTGCGCCACGATGGCAGCCTGGTCTGCCGACGCCGACGGCATGACGATCGCGAATTCGTCACCGCCCAGCCGGGCTACGACGTCGGACGTGCGGACAGCGGTCCGGAGCCGTTCGCCCACGGTCACCAGGACCTGATCGCCGGCGGTGTGCCCCAGGCTGTCATTGATGGACTTGAACGCGTCCAGGTCCAGCAGCAGAATGGCGGGGCCTTCCTCCGCAGGCTCGCCCTCAGCAGCATCGCGGGCCTGCAGGGAGCTGCGCAGCGCCTCGATCAGGGCCGAGCGGTTGGCCAGGCCGGTAAGCGGGTCCTGCATGGCCATCTTCTGCATCTCAAGGTGTGCCTCATGCAGCAGTTGGGTGCGGACCTGGACGCGCTGCTCAAGCTCTTCGTAAATGACCTGAAGATCCTCGGCCAGGAGATTGGTGCCCATGATGATCGCGTCCAGTTCATCGCGGGCGGGGGAGACCTCTATCCGGGAGCTGAGGTCGCCGGAAGCCAGCCGGACAATACCTTCCAGCAACTGGGAAAGCCGGGGGTCGTCGTCGGCAAACATGCGGGTCCTCCTCCGGCGCCTAGTTGGCCTGGGCGCTGTCTGTGCCGAGGGGGAGGCTGACGGTGACGGTGGTCCCGGTGCCCAGGGTGGAGGCGACGTCGATCCGGCCGCCGTGGCGGTCCACGATGTCCTTGGAGATGGCAAGGCCCAGGCCTGTTCCCGGGATTGCGCCGTTCATGGCGTTGGAGGCCCGGTAGAACCGGGTGAAGACGTGGTTGATCTCGTCGCTCGAAATGCCGATCCCGGTATCGGCGATGCGTACGGTGGCCCACTTGGAGCCGTCCGCGGCGGCGTGGGATTCGCTGCCCACCTCGATCCGTCCGCCGCTGGGCGTGAACTTGATGGCGTTGGACACGAGGTTGGTAAAGACCTGCTGCAGCTGTACTTCATCGGCGAGTATCTCCGGATCCTCCGGAACGGGGTCCACGTCGATGGTGACGTTCTGCAGTGTGGCCAGGGGGCGGAGCGCAGCAGCCACCAGGTCCAGGGTCTGCCCCAGCCGCACCGGTGCCAGCTGCATGGCCATGGTGTCCAGCCCGCCGCGGGAGACGCTGAGCATGTCCTCGATCAGCGTGCGGAGGCGTTCGGTGTTGCGGACCACGATGTCCAGCATCTGGTGGACTTCCCGGGAGACCGGATGCTCGGTACTTTCCTGGATCATGTCCAGGTAGGCCATGATCGAGGTCAGCGGGGTCCGCAGCTCGTGGTTCACCGTCGCCAGGAAGTCCGTCTTGGCCTTGTCGAGCTCCCGCAGCTGCTTCACCACCTGCTGCTGGCTGTTGATCAGGTGGCTTTGGATGAGGCCGTAGGCGGCGTTGCCGGCCACGTGCTGGATCAGCCCCAGTTCAGCGCTGGACCAGGTCCGGGACCGGTCCATCATGGCAATCCAGATGATGCCCAGGGAGGAATTTCCCTCGCCGATAGGGACCGCCAGTGTTGAGGCGGCTCCGGCGATGTCGGGGCCGGGACCGGGCTTCGCCTCGCTGCGGGCGGCCTGTTCGTTTCCGTCGCCGGAGAGCGTTTCCGTTCCTGCCCAGAGGGCGTCAGCCGTAGCGCGGGCCTTATCCTCGTGCGGAAGGGCCTCCACGGGCAGCTCCGCCAGGCCCCGCCGGTGCCAACTGGCCGTGATGAGGGGGACCCGGTGGTCCTCGAAGGTTGCCAGGACAACGTGGTCGGCCTTGAAGGTGCGGCCGAATCCCGCGACAACGTGGTCCGCAATTTCCTGCGGATCGTTGGTGGCGCGCACTGCGGCCGAGACGCCGCGCAGCTGCTCGCGGAGCCCTTCGGCTTCCTGCCGGGTGGCGCGGCGACGGGATACCTGGTCGATGAGGACGGACGTGCGGTGCACCAGCTCCTGCGGTGCAGGCGGCTTGGTGATGCAGTCGTGGATGCCGGGGGGATTGGCGGCTTCGATCTCAGCGGGGTTGTCCAGGTCCACCATCACCAGGACCGGTGCCGTGGACGCGGCAGCGGACAGGACACCGGACAGGAAGGCGTCGACGACGACGACCGACGGTTCAGCGGCGTTCAGCACCGCGGCGAGGCTGCGGGCGTCGGTTGCTTCGAGGACGGTGTACCCGGCGCCACGCAGTGCCTGCGCGTTAAGGGCCAGCCGGCCGGCGTCGGGATCGGCGACGACGGCGGTGCGGGGCAGGCGCACGTCACTCGGGACAGCCGTCACAGTGCTCCCTTCCCTCCCAGTTGAGTACATTCTAGGGGGATGGGGGCAGGGCGGGTCCACGAGGTGCGGACCCTTGCGTCCACTTTGTGCCGCTGCCGCCAGGGCTGTGGCACGCCGTAATGTTGCCGGAGGTCCGCCGCTGCGGCGGCAGGGACCATATATTTGAGCCGTGTCTCCAACAAAGCCGCCACGGTCCGCCTGGCAGAAGTACCTGATGATCCCCAAGCTTGTCAGGCTGTCGCGCAGCGCCCCGAAGGACCGGCACAAGGCGTGGGATCGGTATTGGGCCGGCATCACCGCCACCGGACCCGGCGGCGAGGTCCTGTGGGACTCTGGCAGCAACCACGAGTTCCAGGGCTATCAGGAGAGCCTCCTGCGCTATCTGGACCCCGCCCTTCCCGTGGTGGATACCGGCTGCGGGCACGGCAGCTTTACCCGTGCGCTCGCGGGAATCTTTCCCAGGGTCATCGGCGTGGATGTCTCGCCGCATGCTGTTGCCCGGGCGCGGGCGGAGTCGGCAGGAATCGGAAATGCGGCCTTCGAAGCCCGGGATATGACGGCGGTGGGGGCTGCGGGGGAGCTGGCGGAGTCCTTCAACCTGGACCCGGACGGCGCCAATGTCTTTATCCGCGGCGTACTGCATGTCCTCGACTCAGCGCACCAGACGGCGATGGTTGAAAACCTGCGGACCCTGGTGGGCCGCCGCGGCACGGTCTTCATGGCGGAAACCAACTTCCAGGGCAACCCGGTGGAGTACGTCACCCACCTTGGCGCAACCACCCGCGGCATTCCTGCACCGTTGGAGCTGGCCATCCGCGGACTTCCCATGCCGGGGCACTTCGGACCCGAAGAGCGCGAACGTGCGTTCCCGGCGTCGGCCTGGGAACTCCTTGAGGACGGCCACGTCGCCATCGAAACCAACCCGGTGACCGGCGTGCCGGGCCAGGACCGGGTACCCGGGTATTACGCGGTGGTCCGCCCACGCCGGTAGCCCTGGCCGCGAGAGGTTCCAGCCGTCCGCAGACTTCGCGCAGATCCCCGCACCGTGACCACACCGTGTCTTCCATCCCCTTGACAGGGGAAGGATCCGGAGGCTCCATAGTAAGTAGACTTACTAGTTAGCCGGAGGTGAAAGGAGGACCGCCATGGCACAGGACAAAGGCAACAAGACCGGCGGTGCTGACCGCAGCACGGACGACGGTGACTTGGGCGCAGGCCCCGAGGGTGGGAAGATCCGCCACGGACCGGACTCTTCAAAGTCCCTGAAGTACTCGCAGGAAGTCACCTCCACGGACGACGAGCCGGAACGCGAAGGCCGCAGCCTCGCCACCACCCACCATGAAGTCATCAGGCGGTGGGCAGAGGAGCGCGACGGCGTGCCCGCCACAGTGGAGGGCACGGAACACGGCGACCACCTTGGAGTACTGCGGATCGACTTCGGTGGCAAGGATGACAAACTCCGCCACATCAGCTGGGAGGAATGGTTTGACACCTTCGATTCCCGGAAACTGAATTTCATCTACCAGGAACAGCGCAGCGACGGCACCCAATCCAATTTCTTCCGCCTGGAAAATCCCAACCGCGAAGACGCCTAAGCCGCACCCGCGCCCCAGCGATCGGCCGGCACCGGACCACCCTCCGGAGCCCACCCACCGGCCGCCGGCGCAAGACCTACAGGAACCATCATGAGCAACCTCATCCCATCCGGCGCACTGCGCCGGATGCTCCTTCCCCCCACCTATGGGCGGCACGTTACCTCCGCCACTGAATTCACCATCCTGTCCGTGGAGGTATGGGCGTCCGGGCTGGTGGTCAACATCCACCTCCCCTCCGATGACGCGGCCGAACCCCGCCTCACTGTCCAGGACCACTTCGGAACGGAATACACCCTGAAGGAATCCGCCACGGTGGGCTCCCGCAACCTGCAGGTCTTCACCCCGTCGGTGCCGCCCGGCACCAGGAGCCTGACCATCAGGTCGGCGGACGACGGCGACGGCCGGCCCGTGGTGACCTTCGCGGTGCCGTTGATGGCCGTGCCGGAAGCCGAGCCGGATTTCGAGGCAGCCGGCCGCAGGGCCGCGGCCGCCCACGACGAGTCCTACGAGGACGACCTCCGCCGCCCCGCCTGACCAGGCCGCCGGAACTCCAACCGACCCGAACCCCCGTCTGACCAAGAAACGTCTGACCAGAAACCGCCTGACCCAAAGAAAGGCCCCGCCATGCTGGACACCAGCAGCTTCACGCCCACCACCGCCATCGTGACCGCTTCCGACTCAGGGATCGGCAAGGCCACCGCCGTGGCCCTGGCCCGCGCCGGAATGGACGTCGGCGTCACATGGCATTCGGACAAGGCGGGCGCCGAGGAGACTGCGGAAGAAATCCGCGGGCTGGGGCGCAAAGCCGTGGTCCGGCAGCTGGACACCACCGAACTCCGTGCCGCTGCGGGCGTCATCGATGAACTCGCCGAGGAGCTGGGCGGGCTGGACGTCTTCGTGAACAATGCCGGCACCGGTGCAAGCACGAAATTCCTGGACATGGGCATCGATGACTGGATGCAGATCCTGGACACCAACCTCAACGGCGCGTTTGTCTGCCTGCAGGCGGCAGCGCGGCGCATGGTCAAGGCCGGCAGGGGAGGCCGGCTGGTGGCGGTGTCCAGCGTCCATGAGTTCCAGCCGCGCGTGGGCTCGTCCGCCTATGACGCGTCGAAGCACGGGCTGGGCGGGCTCATGAAGACCCTCGCCCTGGAACTGGGCCAATACGGCATCACTGCCAACACCGTGGCACCCGGCGAGATCGCCACCCCGATGACGGGGCAGGAGGACCAGGATCCGAGGACGACGGAGCGGCCCGGGGTGCCGCTGGGCCGGCCCGGGGACGCGCGGGAGATCGCCGACGTCATTGCCTTCCTCGCCTCGCCCGCCTCAAGCTACGTGACCGGGGCGGCCTGGGTGGTTGACGGGGGGATGCTCCAGATGGGTCCGCAGGCGGGATCGCACATCACCGGCAACGACTGGCGCGAGGCGTAGTCCCAGGCCGCCCGCCTGGGACTCCAAGCGGGCGGTCACAGAACCGCGTGTAGTGTGCACGGCAAGCGCATTCCAATGACTTGCTGGCATGATGGAGCCCATGCGCATTCTTATCGCTCCGGACAAGTTCAAGGGGTCCCTGACCGCGGCCGAGGCTGCCGCCGCCATCGCCGAAGGCGCGCTGCGGGTGTACCCGGAGGCCGTCGCCACCCAGTTTCCCATTGCCGATGGCGGCGAGGGCACCCTCGAGGCGGCCGTCGCGGCGGGCTATGAAGAGCGGCTGAATGCCGTGGTGGGTCCCATCCTCACCCCGCTCGGCGCCGCCTGGGCAATCCACAAGGCCGGCGACGGCAAGGTGACGGCAGTCATCGAAACGGCGCAGGCCTCCGGCCTGGCCGACATGGAACCAACTCCTGCCAACGCCTTGCGTGCCCACAGCTACGGCTGCGGCCAGCTCATTGCAGCCGCCCTGGACGCGGGGGCCACCGAAATCGTCCTGGGCCTGGGCGGTTCGGCCATGACCGACGGCGGCAGCGGCGCACTGCGCGCCCTGGGCCTGAAGCCCCTGGACTCCGCCGGGAACGTGGTGCCCCTCGGTGGCGGTTCGCTGGCCGACGTGGTGGCCCTGGACACGGCCGGGCTGGATCCGCGGCTGTCAGCAACAACGTTCCGCATCGCCGTCGACGTCCGTAATCCGCTGTACGGACCCTCGGGCGCCGCGCATGTCTTCGGCCCCCAAAAGGGCGCGGACCAGGACGCTGTGGAAATGCTCGACGCCGGACTGCGCAACTGGGCGTCCGTGCTGCGGGAAACAACGGGCCGGGACGTCAACGTCCCCGGCGCCGGCGCCGCCGGCGGCTTCCCGGCGTCGTTCCTTGCCTTCACCGACGCCACGCTGGAAGGCGGCTTCGCGCTGGTAGCCGGGCTGACCGGCCTCGCCGCGCAGTTGGAGCAGGCAGATCTGGTGATCACCGGTGAGGGATCCATGGATTCGCAGTCGCTCACCGGCAAGGCGCCCATCGCGCTCGCGGACGCGGCCCGGGAACGCGGAATTCCCGTCATCGTGGTGGCCGGCAGGATCCTGGTGACCCTTGAGGACCTCGCCGGGCATGGCGTGGTTGCCGCGGCGCAGCTGCTGGACGTCGCGTCCAGCCCTGCAGACGCCGTGGCGAACGCCGCCAAGTACCTGACCTGGGCAACAAGCCAGGTACTTGAGGGCGCCTAGCCTTACTAGCCCACGATCGTGGTGTTGCGGCGGCGCCGGAAAATGAGCACCGCAATCACTACCAGGACCGCGATTCCAGCAATGACCCACGGGGCGTAGTTCAAGCGGGTGGACTCATTCTTTGCCGATTCACCCGTGCCCGGATTGGCGGGGCCGGTGGAGGCGGTGTCACCGGGGGAAGGTGTGGGGGACGTGCCCGCGGCCCACACCGTGCCTGTTGATCCTGACGCGACCTGTGCCGTCCCTGCCTGTGCCGGGCCCGCCTGGCTGATGGCGGATGCGGGCGCCGTCGCAACGGCGGCGCCGGCAGGAAGGGCCGGAGCGGCCAGGAGCAGCAGGGCCAGCAGGATGGTTCGCACGGACGTTCTCATACAGTCTCTCCTCTTGGATGGGGCTGGGTGATGGGACGGCTGACAGGACTGGATAACCAGACCGGGTGTTTGGACGCGCCCTCAGGCTCCGGTCTCGTAGTGGGGTTCAGCAACGGGCTTCGACTCCGGCGAGCCCTTCTCCCGCAGGTAGACGGAGGCGCCCACCAGTACCGCCACGGCCAGGAACTCGCTTTGCCAGTTCTGGAAAGACTCGAACCAGAAGCGGCTGGTGCCCAGGTACTGCAGGAACGTGATGCTGGGCTGGCCATGGCTTTGCTGGTCCTGGTTGTACTCGTCCACGCCGCCGGCGGCGTGAAGGAAGAACGATCCGAGGAACAGCGCAAACAGCAGGATCGACAGGGAATGCTCGTAGACCTTGAGCACCACTCCGCCGTGCCGTACGGGCCACGGCGTGGCTTTCTTGAGAGTCGCCTGGCGCGGGTCTTCATCCTGGGGCGCTTCCTTGCCCATGGGCTTGGATTCGGATGAGCCTTTTTGGAACAGGAATACGGTGAGGACCACGTACATGGCCATCTGCAGGAACTCCGACTCCCAGTTCTCGAACGTGGCCTCCACAAAGGCGCCCGTTCCCAGGAACTGCAGGACCGAGACGGCAGGCTCCCCGTGGGCCTGTTGATCCTCACTGTAGGAAGCGGCACCGGAGAGGATCATGCCTACGAAGAACGCCAGGAAGCAGCCCACGTTGGCCAGCAACAGGCCATGTTCTTTTGCCCATTTGCGCATGTCTTACTCCTTTTCCGATGCGGGCGGGATGATCCTTACCGTGGCCCGCTTGTTGAGTCGAAGCGGCACGAACACCAGCATGACCACCATGACGCCCAGCAGCGCGCCGCCGGCCGTGACGCCGGCGGAGCGCCCAACGGCAACATCGAACACCAGGGCGGCGGTTCCGGCGCTCAGCAGGGCAATGCCGCCAAGGGCGATCTTGGTGATGGTGTCGGCGCTGGAGACCAGTGTTTCCTTGAGCCGCTTCCGGAAAAGCCGCCGGTGCACGCTGACCGGGAGGAGGATAAAAGCGGTGGTCAACGCGGCGATCACAACGTTGGTCAGATAGAGGTTGACCTCCCAGTCGTCCAGCTTTTCGAACCGCTGCTGGAACGGCAGCGTCAGCAGGAAGCCGGCCAGGATCTGTACGCCGGTCTGGAGCACACGCAACTCCTGCAGGAGTTCCGCCCAGTTGCGGTCAAGCTGCTCCTCACGGGTCTCGTTGCGTCCCGTCCGGCCCGTGTAGTCCTCAACTTCGGACATCGGCCCTCCTTCCTCTCCGGCCCCGGCCCTCGCCTTCTTTCTACTCCTCCCATACCCAGAAACAAGGCGGCCCGTTGCGCGAGCTATAACATTTGATAAGTTTACTGATTATTACCCATGGTCGGTGGACTTGGTCCTCCAGCCGGGATAGCTTCGAAGGGCCGGAGCAGGGCGGTGCCCTTCCCACCGACACAGGTCAACCGACACAGGCAGGCGGACTATGAGCGAGACGGACAAGCAAACAGACCAGCCGAAGGATCCCCGCGGCGGCTACCACTCGGGCCCCTTTCCGGAACAGGAACAAAAGCAGCCCGGACTGACCGCGCCCATGGACCCCAAACCCGACCACGGGGAGCTCAGCTACGAGGGGCACGGCAAGCTCGAAGGCAAGGCCGCGCTCATCACCGGCGGGGACTCCGGCATCGGCAAGGCTGCCGCCATCGCCTTCGCCCGTGAAGGGGCCGACATTGCCATCTCCTACCTGCCGGAGGAGGAAGACGACGCGCAGGACACCGCTGAGTGGATCCGGAAAGCCGGACGCCGCGTGCTGCTGTTTCCCGGCGATGGACGCGATGAGGAGTTCAGCACCCGCATCGTGGAGGAAACGGTCTCCGAATTCGGCCGCCTCGATGTGCTGGTCCTGAACGCCGCGTACCAGAAGAACCGCGAGAGCCTTGAGACCCTTCCCACAGAGGAGTTTGACCGGGTCTTCCGGACCAACCTCTATTCGCTGCTGTGGTCGGCCCGGGCGGCCGTGCCGCACCTGAAGGCCGGGGCCTCGATCATCACCACCGCCTCCATCCAGGCCTTCAACCCGTCGCCGGGGCTGATCGACTACGCCATGACCAAAGCGGCGCAGGTTGCCTTCACCAAGGCCCTGGCCCAGGAACTGGGCCCCAAGGGGATCCGCGTCAACGCCGTGGCTCCCGGTCCCATCTGGACCCCATTGATCCCGGCCACCGAGTGGCCGGACAAGCTCCCCTCCTTCGGGCAGGACACCCCGCTGGAACGCGCGGGACAGCCGGCGGAGCTCGCCGCGGCGTATGTACTGCTCGCCTCGGAGGATGGTTCCTACATTTCCGGTGCAGTCCTGCCCGTCACGGGCGGCAAGGGACTTTAATCAGGAACACCAGACCAGCAATATCGGCAATGAACAACAGGAGGAAGCATGACGCAGGAAAACCAGCAGGCTGAACCCGAGACGGCTCCGGGCGGCTACGGCACCCCAACCGCCGAGCAGGAGGCTGCCGGGACCCAGGGCGGCCAGCAGTCCAGTGGTGGCGCCCAGCAGTCCGGTGGCGGTGCATCTTCAGGGGGCGCGGAGACCAACGAACCGCAGTCGGGCACTGGCCAGGAGCCCGTCCCGCACGACATGGATCTTCCGTCCAGCGCGGCGGAAATCGACGAGTCCAATGACGATTCACAGGGGTCGGCGCCGGTGTCCTCGGAGTCCGGTCAGGAAGCCACGGGCATTCCGGACGGCAGCGGAAACGACCTCCCCAAGGAGGAGTCGCCCAACGACAACGATGAAAGCTTCGACGCCGGATAAAGCCTGCTCATCCATTCAGGCCCCCGTTTCTGCTGCCCCTGGTGTCAGCGGAAACGGGGGTCTTCGGCGTCCAGCGGGCCCGGCCCCATCGATCCCTGGCGGTGGGGCAGCACCGGCGAATACATCCCGCCCGGCTGGGTACGGAACATGCGGAAAGCCAATCCGCTGGCGCCGCAATAAGCAGCGCGCAGAGACGCCGGCGGGAATCTCAACGCCGGGAAGGTGGACTGTGGCCAGGAGAACTTCGGAGCAGTGGGCGCGGCAGCAGGACCGGCCGGACAACGTGGCGGTGGACGTCCTGGTGCCCACCTGCAACCGGCCGGCCGAGCTCGCGGTCACCCTCGCAGGACTGGCCGGGCAGGCCGAGCCCGCGTTCGCCGTCGTCATCAGCGACCAGTCAGCCGGGCAACCGGCCTGGGACCATCCCGCCGCCGCGGCCATGGTGCGGGTACTGGAGGCCCAGGGCCGGCCCGTCACGCTGCTGCGGCACCTGCCCCGCCGCGGGCTGGCCGAACACCGCCAATTCCTGCTGGAACAGGCCACAGCGGAGCAGTGCCTCTTCCTGGACGACGACGTCTGGCTGGAGCCGGGTGCGTTGGAGCGGCTGAGCACGGCGCTGGATGAGCTTCAGTGCGGTTTCGTGGGAATGGCGCCGCAGGGCCTGTCCTTCCTGGACGACCGCAGGCCGGAACAGACCGCAGCCTTCCAGGCCTGGGAGGGCCCGGTGACTCCGGAACGGATCCGGCCGGGTGCCCCGGGCTTTGAGCGCTGGCCGCTGCACAGCGCTGCCAACCTCAGCCACCTCAGCGCGGAACTGTCGCTGCAGCCCGGCGAATGGGTGCCGTACCACGTGGCGTGGCTGGGCGGCTGCGTGCTCTACCGCAGGGAGGCGCTGAACGACGCCGGCGGCTTCCTTTTCTGGACCAGCCTGCCCGCTGAGCACGCCGGAGAGGATGTGGTGGCGCAATGGCAGGTGATGGAACGCTGCGGCGCAGCGGGCATCCTGCCGTCGGGAGCGGTCCACCTGGAGTCGCCTACCACCGTGACGGACCGGCGGGTGGAGGCGTACGACGTCGTCCTGAAGGAGGGTGCTGTCTGATCAGGCGCTAAGCGCCACGTCCGGCGTCCAGTGGGTAGGCCACGTATGCGAACAGCCTCGAATCCGGTGACCAGCTGCTGACGTTCAGGGTGCCCTGCCCACCGAACACCGGCCAGGTGTGCAGCGGCGTGGCCCAGTCGTTGGTGGACACCAGGACGACCTCCACCGGAAGGTCTGCAGGGTGCCCCCGGGTTCCAGCGGGAAAGCGGAGATAGCTGGCCAGGCGGCCGTCGGGGGAGAGGTGCGGGAACCAGTCGACGGTACCGCTATCCAGCAGACGCTCGAACTGGCTGCCGTCCGGGCGGACCCGGGCAAGCTGGGCGTGGCCGGGTGCCGTGGTGAAGGACTCCGTGTTCAGGTAAAGCCATATTCCGTCGGCGGAATATTCAGGTCCGTCGCAGTGCCCCTGGCCCACCTCCACGTTCTCCGGTGGGCCGCCCGCGGACGCGATGGTCCGCAACCGGCCGGGCCGTGCAAAGTCTCCCGCCGCGATGTCCACATAGGCCAGCCGGCCGCCGTCGGGACTGACGCCATGGAGGAAATGTAAGGATCCGTCGTC
Source organism: Arthrobacter sp. Soil764 (assembly GCF_001428075.1). Lineage (GTDB taxonomy): Bacteria > Actinomycetota > Actinomycetes > Actinomycetales > Micrococcaceae > Arthrobacter. Next base: position 83,234 of record NZ_LMSI01000003.1, read on the forward strand.
ATCCGTGATCCTGGTGGCCTGTCCGCCGGCAAGTGGTGCGCGGTAGATATGGCCGTCATCGCCCGAGAGGAAGATACCGCTGCCGTCCGGGTCCAGGACGTGGTCATTATTGAGAGCGGGGACGCCGGTGAGCGGAACTTCGGTGAGGGCGCCGGCCGCCAGGTCGAGCCGCCACAGACTGCCGTCTCCGTTGAGGATCAGCGCCCGCCCGTCGAGGGTCCAGTTGGGTGCTTCGAGCAGCATGTCCTCAGTGCGGAAGACGAGCGAAGATTCCCCGGTGACCGACGCGGTCCACACCTCGCAGCACTGGCCTGGTTGAAGGGTGCGGACCACCCCTACTCCCCGCTGCTGAAGGCGGCGTCGAAGCTGGTCTGGGAGGCGGGGAAGTCGTACTTCTTCAGGGCCGCGAGTGCTTCGGGGGCGCCGTGGAGGCGGTCCATGCCTGCATCTTCCCACTCCACGGAGATGGGGCCGCTGTAGCCGATGGCGGACAGGGCGCGGAAGGAGGCTTCCCAGGGGACGTCGCCGCGGCCGGCGGAAACGAAGTCCCAGCCGCGGCGCGGATCGCCCCAGGCCAGGTGGGAGCCCATGACGGTGTTGCGGCCGGTCTGGCGGACCTTGGTGTCCTTGCAGTCCACGTGGTAGATCCGGTCCTTGAAGTCCCAGATGAAGGAGACGGGGTCGATGCCCTGCCACATCATGTGGGAGGGGTCCCAGTTCAGGCCGAACGCTTCCCGGTGGCCGATCGCTTCGAGGGTGCGGACGGTGGTCCAGTAGTCGTAGGCGATCTCGGAGGGGTGGACTTCGTGGGCGAAACGGATGCCGTTTTCGTCGAAGACGTCCAGGATGGGGTTCCAGCGGTCGGCGAAGTCCTGGTATCCGGCGTCGATGACCTTTTCGGGGACGGGCGGGAACATGGCCACGTACTGCCAGATGGAGGAGCCGGTGAAGCCGACGACGGTGTCCACACCCAGTGCCTTGGCGAGCCGGGCAGTGTGTTTCATTTCCTCGGCGGCGCGGGTGCGGACGCCTTCGGGGTCGCCGTCGCCCCAGACTTTGGCGCCGACGATGGCCTGGTGGCGGAAGTCGATGGGGTCATCGCACACGGCCTGGCCTTTAAGGTGGTTGGAGATGGCCCAGACCTTGAGTTTGTACTTGTCCAGGATCTCGAGCTTGGACTCGACGTACCCGGGTTCATCCCAGCGCCAGGCGTCCAGGTGGTCGCCGGAGACGGCGATTTCCAGTCCGTCGTAGCCCCAGCCGGAGGCCAGGCGTGCGACTTCTTCGAAGGGCAGGTCGGCCCACTGGCCGGTGAACAGGGTGAACGGGCGGGGCATGCAGGGCTCCTTGGAAGATAAGGGTGCTAGTGGCGGACGACGGTGAGGGTGCTCTTGTTGGCCGCGGATTCCTCCACCGCGTCCAGGACGTACTGGACGTTCAGGCCTTCTTCGAACGACGGCGAGGGCTGGCTTCCGTCCTTGATGGCCAGCAGGAAGTCGCGGACCTGGTGGGTGAACGTGTGCTCCCAGCCGATGATGTGGCCCTGCGGCCACCACGCGTCCAGGTAGGGGTGCTCGGGTTCGTTCACCAGGATCCTGCGGAAGCCCTGCTCACGGACCGGGGCCGTGGCGTCCAGGAAGCCAAGCTCATTGAGGTTTTCCAGGTCGAACAGCAGGCTGCCCTTGTCGCCGTAGACCTCGATCTGGAGGGAGTTCTTCCTGCCGGTGGCCACCCGGGAGACCTCCACTGAGGCCACCGCCCCGGAGGTGAGGGACAGCGTGGCCCAGGCGGCGTCGTCGACCGTTACATCCTCCATGTCGTCCGCCCCGGGGCGGCGGTTCACGAAGGTGTTGAGCCGGCCACTGACTTCGGTGACCTGGTCCCCCAGGAGGAACAGGACCTGATCGATGGCGTGGCTGGCGATGTCCCCGAGAGCGCCGGACCCGGCGGTTTCCTTCCGCAGCCGCCAGGTCATCGGGGCCTGGGCATCGGTGAGCCAGTCCTGCAGGTAGGCGGCGCGGACGTGCCGGACAATGCCCAGCCGGCCCTCGGCGATCAGTTCCCTGGCCAGTGCCAGGGCCGGGACGCGCCGGTAGTTGAAGCCGATCATCGACTGGGTGCCTTTGGCGCGGGCCTTGGCCGCGGCGGCGGTCATCAGCTCGGCTTCCGCGAGGGTGTTGGCCAGCGGCTTTTCCACCAGGACGTGCTTGCCCGCTTCCAGCGCGGCGATGGCGATTTCGGCGTGCATCCAGCCCGGGGCACAGATGTCCACGACGTCGATGTCATCGCGGGTGACCACCGTCCGCCAGTCCGTTGCGGACTCAGCCCAGCCGTACTTTGCCGCGGCCTCTGCCACGGCGCCGGCGTCCCGGCCCACGAGGACCTTCTGCTCGAAGGCCGGGACGTCGAAGAAGCTGGCCACGTTCCGCCACGCGTTGGAGTGGGCCTTGCCCATGAAGGCGTAACCGATGGCGGCGACACCGAGCGGGCGGGAGGCCGGAGGTTTGGACGGGTGTGCGGGTGTGGTCATGATGCGTTCCTGCGTGCTTCCTGCTGGCTGGACTACGTGCTGGATTACTTGCTGGATCAGAGGGTGGCGGTTTCCGGCGCCCAGTCCTCGGGGAGGGCGGGCGACGCCGGGGCAGAGCTTTCCACGTCCACGAACGTGCCGGAGCCCATGGACTCGGAGATGGAGACCATGGTGTCCAGGACGTGGTAGGCGAGCTCACCCGTGGCGCGGTGGGCTGTTCCCGCTCGGAGGGAGCGCGCCATGTCCAGTACGCCCATGCCGCGGCCGTTGGCGGGTCCGGTGGCCGGAACGGTGGTCCAGTCCTCGTCGCCGGCGCGCCAGAGCTTGATGTCGCCGGTGAAGTAGTTGGGATCCGGCAGCGAGATGGTGGCTTCGGTGCCGGTGATTTCCACGAATCCCATGCGCGTCCGGGGGGACTCGAAGGAGAAGACGCTGTGCGAGGAGGCGCCGGATTCGAACTGGGCCATCGCGGAGACGTGGGTGGGCACCTCGACGGTGAACTCCTCGCCGGCCTTGGGCCCGGAACCGATCACGCGCACATCCTTGGACTTTGACCCGACGGCGGCCACCTTGCGGATGGAGCCGAAGGCCTGGACCAGGGTGGTGAGGTAATAGGGGCCCATGTCGAACAGCGGGCCGGCACCGTGCTGGAACAGGAAGGCCGGATTGGGGTGCCAGGACTCCGGGCCAGGGGTTTGGAACGTGGTCATCGCGGTCAGCGGCGTCCCGATGTCGCCCCGCTGGATCAGGCGCAGGGCCGTTTGGATCCCGGCTCCAAGGAACGTGTCCGGGGCGCAGCCCAGGCGGATGCCGGCCGCGTCGGCGGTCTTGAGCAGGCCCAGCCCGGATTCGCGGTCCAGCGAGAACGGCTTCTCCGTCCAGACATGCTTGCCGGCGTTGACGGCGGCGGTGGCCACCTCCACGTGCGCGGCAGGAATGGTGAGGTTGACGATGATCTCAACGGCCGGGTGGTTCAGGGCCTTGTCCACCCCGCCCCATTCGGGGATGCCGTATTCCTTGGCGCGTGCCTCGGCGGCTTCCTCGAAGAGGTCGGCGATGACATGGACCTTGAGGTCCGGGAAAGCGGTGAGGTTGTCCAGGTACTGCTTGCTGATCACGCCGGCGCCGATGACGCCGACGCCCACCGGGCCCTGGCGGGAGGCTGTGGTGCTCATGCTTTTACTCCTTCGCCTGCAGCGTTGAGGAAGGACAGGCTCTCGCTGATGCCCTCGAAGATGTCGCCGGCGTAGTCGTCGAACTCCACTACGCCCACCTCCAGCGACTTTGCCGCGGCGATGACGTCCATGACCGGCACCTTGCCCTGGCCCGCCGGCTGCTGGGCCTTGTTGTCCTTGTTCAGGGGGCCGTCCTTGATGTGGATGAATTTCACCCGGTCGCCCAGCCTGGCCAGGAGTTCCACGGGATCCTGGCCGCCGACTGCCGCCCAGTAGGTGTCCACCTCCAGGACCAGTTCCGGGTCCAGCAGGTCCGCGAAGTACTCCAGGGCGGTGCGGCCCTCGATGCTGGACTCCAGTTCCCAGGCGTGGTTGTGGTAACCCACCCGGATGCCGTAGTCCGCGCCCTTCTTGGCGGCGGCGTTGAGCTTTTCGGCCGTTGCCTGGATGTCCTCGGCCTTCTGCCAGTGCTCGGCGGGCAGAAACGGATCGATGACGGTGGTGATGCCCAGTTCCTTGGCTGCCGCGAAAATCTCGTCCTGGTCCTGGCTCATGAGGGGTGCATGGCCGGACGGTGCGGTGAGGCCGTTCTCCTTCAGGGCCGCGCCGAGTTCCTTGGCCGTGGCCACGAAGTTGTACGGCTCAACCTGGGTGAAGCCGATCTCCGCCACTTTCCTGATGGTCCCCGGAAGATCCTCCGAGATGGCGTTGCGGAGGGTGTAAAGCTGCAGTGAGTAGGACATGGGTTTCCTTTAGCTGTTCTGTAGGTGTGGGCTGGGGTCAGCGGCCGGCGAGCGAGCCGCCGATGCCGCCGACGCTGAAGTACTTGTTCAGGGTGGCGAAGACGATGACGGGCGGGAGCATCATGACCACGGCCAGGGCCATGACGGAGGTCCAGTCCGTTGCGTTCTGCTGGAAGAAGGACTGTACGCCCATGGGCAGGGTGAAGATTTCATTCGAGCGCAGGAACACGATGGCCACCAGGTAGTCGTTCCAGGCGAGGAGGAAGGCGAAGATCGCTGTCGAAAGGACGCCGGGAAGGGAATTCCGGAGCACCACCTTGGTGAAGGAGCCGAAAACCGAGCACCCGTCGATCCAGGAAGCCTCCTCCAGGCTGATGGGGATGGAGTCGAAGTAGGCGGCCATCATCCAGGTGGCAACCGTCATGGTGGAACCGACGTAAATGATGGTCAGGCCCAGGAGGTTGTCCACCAGGCCCATCCCGGCGAACAGGATGAACAGCGGCACCACCGAGGTGATGATCGGCAGCGACTGCATCACGAACAGCAGCAGCGAATACCCGGAGACTGCCTTGCTGCGGCCCCGGGAGAGGACGTACCCCGCTGGTGCGGCCACGGCCACCGACACCACCACGGTGGAGAGGGTGGTGACCAGGCTGTTCTTGAGCCACGTGGCGGCGAAGGTCTTGGAAAACACATTGCTGAGGTTTTCGAACGTCAGACCGGTGGCGGTGCTGTTGGGCCCGGGGGTGAACGCCAGCAGCACGGTGACCATGATGGGAACCAGCACGATCCCGGTGATGATGAGGATCGCTGCGAAGCGCCACCAGCGGCCGCGCTCGCCCGCCTCGGAGAGGACCTTGCGGCGTTTGCCGGCGTCGATGCCGAGCGTGGGACCGGATTCGGGGTGGGCGTGGAGTACTGCGCTCATTATTCGACGCTCGACTTTCGGATCTGGCGGTACAGGATGACCGAGATGACCACCAGGGTCATGGTCATGAGGAAGGCGATGGCCACGCCCGGGCCGGTGGCAAAGTCCTGGAACACGGTCCGGTAGGCCAGGACCACCAGGGAGGTGGTGGCGTTGACAGGGCCGCCGCCGGTGAGCAGGTAGATGGTGGGGAAGTCGTTGACGCAGAAGATGGTCATCAGGATCCAGCTGATGTAGGTTGACCGGGCAATCAGCGGCAGGGTGATCTGGGTGAACTGCTGCCAGCGGCTGGCGCCGTCCATGCTGGCTGCCTCGTAGACGGTGGTGTCCACGGAGGCCAGGGCGGCCGAGATCATCATCATCATGAACGGGAAGCTGACCCAGACCTTGAACACCATCACCGTGATGGAGGCCAGGGAGGGGTCTGCCAGGAAGAGCGGGGTGCCCATGCCCAGGTTCCGGAACAGCGACGGGATGAGGCTGTCCGGGGTGGCCACCAGCCAGTTCCATGCGGTGGAGGACACCACGATGGGCACCACCCAGGGCAGGAGCAGCAGGACCTTGAAGGTGCCGCCGGCCGGGATCCTGGTGCGCAGGAGCAGGGCCAGGCCCAGGCCGACGAGCCAGGAACCGAAGACGCCCACGATGGTGAACCACAGCGTGAACTGGGCGGCCTTCCAGAACGCAGGCGAGGTCAGGACGGTGGCGAAATTCTGCCCGCCCACGAAGTTGCCGGTCTGGAGCAGGTCTCCATCGTGCGTCGCCTGGATGGCCGCGTAGATCAGCGGGTAGCCGTGGATCAGGACAAGGAGGACCACGGAGGGAAGCAGGAGCCAAAAGAAGGTCCTGGTGGCCTGGGCGGAGAGCTTGCTCTTGCGATTGCCGTGGGCGGTCCCGGATCCGCCGGGGGCAACCCCGCGGCGGGCCCGGGCAAAGCCGGACTCGGTGGTGGTGCTGGACATGGGCGGTCCGACCTACTTCTTCAGGACGGATTCGAGGCCGGACTGGAAGGTCTGCAGGGCAGTCTTGGCGTCGGCCTTTCCGGTGATGATGGTCTGGCTGAACTGGTTCAGTGCCTGCCCGCCGTCGAGGGCGGCGAGGTTGGCGTTGAGCCTGCTGCCCTGGGCGGCGAAGGTCTTGGCGATGGGCTGCCAGTCCTTGACGATCTTGACGTTGTTGGGGTCGTTGGCGAACTCGGGAATCTCGGTGATCGACTTGAAGACCGGCAGGGCGGACATCAGCTTCTTCTGCCACAGCTGCTTGAGCTGGCCCAGGTAGTACACCAGGAACTCTTCCGACGCCTCCTGGGACGGGGTGTTGGTGTACATCATGATGTTGTTCGGGAAGACGATCGTTGCCTTGTCCCCGTGCGGGCCCTTGATGGGGTCGGCCACCAGCAGGTCGCCCGAGGTATCGCCCACGCGCTGCGGGACGTTCACCTGGAACAGGCCGTAGCCGGCCTTGCCGTCCTTCCACTGCGCGGACATGTTGTCCGTGGTGTAGCTGACCGCTGCGGGGTCCACGATGCCGTTGGACACGAGTTCCAGGACGAACTCCATGGCCTCCACGTTGCGGTCGTTCATCAGGTCAAGCTCGCCGTCCTTGTTCCAGACACCGCCGCCGTTGTTGACCATCATCATGATCATGGAGTGGTTGGCGTAGTTGTTGCCCGCGCCGGCGCCGGTGGTGAAGCCGAACGCGCCCACCTTCTTCAGGGCCTTGCCGGCTTCCAGCAGCGACGGCCAGTCCGTGGGGAGGGCAACGTTCGCCTTCTCGAACAGCGACTTGCGGTACCAGAAGACGCGCATGTCCAGCTGCCACGGGACCGCCACGTAGCCCTTGTCCGACTTGAACGGGTCAAGCACCCCGGGCAGGAAGTCATCGAACTGGCCGTTGGCCTTCAGCTTCTCGATCACCTTGTCCGCGTAGGCGATCTGGCCCTGCTGCTCGAACTGGAACGCTTGGAAGCCGCCACCCGTGGAGACGGCCGGGCCCGTCTTTGAGGCGATCGCTGAGGAGAAGGTCTGGTAGAAGTTGTTCCACTGGATGATCTGGTAGCTCGCCTTGGCGCCGTTGGCGCCGGAGAAGCCTTCCGCGATGCCCTTGGCAGCGTCGTTGTAGGCAGGGGTGGCCCAGGGCATGTCCCAGAACTTAACGGTGCCGCCTGCTCCGCCTCCGCCTCCGCCCTGCGATGCCGATCCGCCCCCGCAGGCAGCGAGGAGGGGTGCTGCGGCAGCGGCAGCCGTCAGGCCCAGGAAGCCGCGCCGGTTGAAGGAACGGCGCTGTTCGGAAGATGCGTTCATGATGTGTCCTTTCGGGACCGGCAGGCGTGATGCGCCGTTGATGCGGTCCTGCTCATCGTTGAGAGTGGAGGTGGGACTGGACTGCTGTTCAGGTTGCGTATCGGTGGGTTTGGTTACGTGTCAGCGAGGGTTGCGTAGAGGTCGGTCAGCCGGGCGAACCCGGCCAGATCGTCCGGCCGGGTGCCGGCGCCAAGATGGTCCTTCAGGCGCCGCCACGCCGACCGGTGGGCGGATTCGTAAAGCGTGGGAAGCAGGAGTTCGCCGTGGGTTCCGGTGACCCGGACTTCGGCCGGCCAGGCCGCGTCGGGATCCGGAACCTGGACGGCCACCCCGCCGTCGGCGGTGTAAAGGCGGATATCGACGCCGGCCGGGCGGGCCGCGGTCAGCACGCCCTGGGCGGTGAACGGTGCGCCGTTGGCCAGCCTGCCGGCCACGGTGTACCCCGTGGCGTCGCAGCGGAGGAGGAGCATTTCGTGGAGGGGACCGCTGACGGCCAGCAGCGCGGCCAGATGCTCGCCAAGGAGCCGCCGCGGGTCCGTGCCCGGAGCCGTCGCGGCAACACTGTCCAGCAGTGACGCGGTGCCCAGGGCGCTGCGCACTGCGTCACGGGCGTCGGGACCGTCGCCTTCCGCCACCAACGCGGGATTGGAGGCCCAGCGGAGGTCCAGGACGACGGCGGTTCCTGCGGCGTTTGCCGCGGCGGCCAGTTCGCGGGTGTCCTCGGGGACCGGGTTGGCCACCACGATGCCGCGGGCACCAGCGGCCACGGCGCGGCGGGCTTCGTCCGTCCAGCCGGGTTCGCCCGCAACCACCAGCACGTCGGCCGTGCTTTGCAGGTTCTTCGCCGCAGGTGCGAAGGTCGCGGGCAGTGAAGCCACCGTCTGGGTTACCGCCCCGGCTTCCCGGGCGGTGGGGGATGCCAAGACCGTGTACGGACCGCTCATGCCGAAACTCCTGCTTTTTCCGCCGTGTCGGCCTGTCCTGGGGCACTGTCTACAGTTGCGTCCGCGATGGCGAGGGCAAAGGTGAGGTCGTCGATCAGTGCCTGGGCGGAGGGCGCCTGGCGGGTTCCTTTGGCCAGCTCCGCCAGTTCACGCCATTCGCCCTCGTAGCCGTTATGCCCATAGGGGCCGAACGTGCGCGTTTCGCTGCCGCCGCGGCTGGTCAGCCTGGCGACCGCCGAACCGGCCTGGACGTAGGACGGCGTAAAGTCGATGTGCAATGCTGCATCATCCGCGATTGCCTCAAAGGTCCATTCAGGCTTCCACGTGCTGTTCATGACGGCACGCAGTTCGATGACGCGGGTTGGGGTGCGGAGCGACACGGCGTAGCCGAACGGGCGGACGTGGAGCACCTGGAGGACCTCGATGTCCGCGAAGTCCGGGGTAAACCGGCGGACCAGGGGCAGGTCGTGGATGGCCAGGCCCATGATCCCGCCCCGAAGCGCGTTCTTGATGACGTTGATGTCCGAGTAGTTGGGCTCGCCGGCGGCGGGACGCGTGAGAATTTCGGTGGCGAAGTCCTCGAAGCGGGCATTGGGCGGCAGGACGATGGAGGAGCGGATGGTGTGGACCTGCTCCGGGAGGTCGCCCCAGTTCTGTTCCGCCGCGAGCCAGCCCGGATCAAAGGTGTGCATGGCGCCCACGACGATGGGTACGCCCGTTTCGCTGCTGACCGCCGAGATGCGCGCAGCTTCCCCGGCGTTCATTGCGAAGGGCTTTTCGCAGAGGACGGCTTGCTTCCCGGCCCTGCAGGCGGCGATGACCTGGTCAGCGTGGAACTGGTGGGGGCTGCAGATCGCTACGACGTCAACGGCCGGATCGTTCATCAGCGCATCCATGCTGGTGCCGGCGGTTGCTCCGACGCGGGCCGCCACCGATGAGGCAACGGCAGGGTCCACATCCATGATGTGCCGGACTTCCAGGATGTCCTGGAGGCGTGCCAGGGCCGGGAGGTGGATGGCTTGGGTGACGGGCCCGGCGCCGAGGATGCCGACGCCGAGGGGGCGGTCTGCGGGCGCTGTGTCATGGGACAAGTTCAGTTACCTCTTTGTAAGCGGACTCTGGGATCTGGACGGACTCTGGTGCGTAAACGGGCTGCCTGTGGCGGCGGCGGTGCCGGGATCACTGCGGCTGATGTCCACCATCAGGTCCGCGAATGTGCCTTGAATCACAACGTAGAACTACTTTTGACGCACGTCAAGCAAAAGTTGTTTGTTGCGCGTCATTCTTCTGCCGTGATGACAGCCGTAAGTAAGAGTGTTATGACTTAGACATGACTTCAGTGACGGGCAGGCAGGCCGGAAAAGACGCCGACGTCGGCAGCCTGTCGCGCGCCGGCGACCTCTTCCAGCTGTTGCGTGACGGCCAGGCCCGCACCCGCGCCGAGCTTGCCCTGAGTACGGGACTGGCCCGGTCAACGGTGGCCTCGCGGATCGACGCGCTGATGCTGTCCGGCCTGGTGGGCCCTGCGGGCGAGGCGCTCTCCAGCGGCGGCAGGCCGCCGTCGCGCTTTGCCTTCAACCCGGCCGCCCGCCTGGTGCTGGCCGTGGACGTGGGCGCCACCCATGTCATCGTGGCGGTCACGGACCTCGGCGGAAACATCCTGGCCGAACACCGGCTGGCGCAGCAGGTGGCCGACGGCCCGGAAGCGGTCCTGGACCAGGTGGTGGCGCAGGGCAAGGAGCTGCTGGCGTCCACCGGACGAAGCGTGGCCGAACTCGCCGGGATCGGCATTGGCCTGCCCGGGCCCGTGGAACATGACACGGGCAAGCCCGTCAAGCCGCCCATCATGCCCGGCTGGGACGGGTTCGACGTAGTCAGCTACGTCCAGCGGTCCCTGCCCGTGCACGTGCTGGTGGACAACGACGTGAACATCATGGCGTTGGGGGAGCAGTCCGCCCACTGGCCCGAACACAACAACTTCTTCTTCGTGAAGGTGGCTACCGGAATCGGCTCCGGCATCATCAGCAACGGGGAACTGCAGCGTGGCGCCAACGGCACGGCAGGCGACCTGGGGCACATACAGGTGGCGCGCGGCGCGGATGTCCTGTGTGCCTGTGGAAACTACGGGTGCCTGGAAGCGCTGGCGTCAGGTCCCGCCGTCGTGCGTTCCCTCCGGGACCAGGGGCTGGACGTGGCGAAGGGCGCGGACGTACTCCGGCTCGCCGCTGACGGCAACCTGCAGGCCATTCAGGCGCTGCGCCAGGCCGGCCGGGACATCGGCGAGGTGCTGGCCACAGTGGTAAACCTGCTCAACCCGTCCGTCATTGTGGTGGGCGGCAGCGTCGGCGAGACGGGGGAGCACCTGGTGGCGGGCATCCGCGAGGTGGTGTACCGGCGCTCTCCGCCTCTGGCCACCTCGCACCTGCGCATCAACGGCTCGCGCGCCGGCAGCCAGGCGGCAGTCCTTGGTGCCAGCAAACTGGTCACCCAGTATGTCCTCTCGCCGGCCGTCATCGAAGCAACGCTGGCAGGCGCCATCGCCGGGTAACGCAGGGGATCCCCGCGTTACCCCGCTGCCTGGCTTTAGGCCTCCGCCTCCGCTTCGGGTGCTTCGGTCAGGATCAGCGCAGTCCCGCCGTAGGCGGGCAGCTCCAGGAAGAAGCTGTGCAGGTCATCCACCTGCCCCACGGTTTCGCCGCTGAACAGGTCCTTGACGTTGGCACCTGAGGGCAGCTCGTTGGACTGGATGCTGCCGGCGATGTCCTGCCCGGAGAAGTTGAGCGCCGTGACCTGCAGGGTCCCGTCCGTCAGCCTGTTGACCAGCACCAGTGCGCTGCGGTTGGAGACGTCCGGGACATCGAGCAAGGTCCCGGTGGCGATGCCGTTCTCTTCCCGCACGGTGAGGATGCGCTGCAGCCGGCGCGCGAACGACTCGGGGTCCTTCAGCTGGTCCGGCAGCGGGCCATAGAGGCTGCGGGCCCGCGGCATCCCTGAGGAGGAGGTGATTGCGTCCGGGCTGGTGCCCATGAGGTCGTGGGCGCCGCGGTTGATCCAGCGGGTGTCACCCTGCGAGGTCAGTTCCCGTACGCTGCTCCGGTCCAGGGCCAGGATGCCTGTGAGGTCCCAGCCGGACAGGGCAAAGACGCCGGGCTGCAGGGCGTTGTACATGGCCAGGAGCAGGTGGACGTCCCGGATCTGGGCTTCCTGTTCCGGGGTGGTGGCGGACGGGTCCTTGATGCCCAGCGCAGCCATGATGAAGCTGACCGAGGTGCAGGCAATGCCGTTGGTGGTGAAGACGGCGTTGTAGGGCCCGTTCTCGCCGGTCAGCCGCTCACGCATGGTCTGCTGGATCTGTTCGGCCAGCTGGGCGCCGGTGAGTTCCTCGCCGTTGAGCTCGAACATCTCGTCCCGGTGCCCGGCGGCGAAGTGCAGGAGCTCGTAGGTGAGTTCGTCATGGTTCTGCAGTGCATGCACCAGCGAGGCCTGGTCCACACCGATCTCCAGGGAAAGGCGGAGGGTCAGCCGCAGGAACTCGGTATCGGCCGTGATCAGGGAGTAGTGGTACGCGGGCCGGGTGATGAAGTCGTAGGAGAGGTCCGGGCCGGCGTCCGACGTTGCCTTGATGTCGTCGATGGTCAGGTTCAGCTCCTGGAAGGAGAACCCGCCCACCTTCCGGATCATGGAGCCGATGAGCTGGTTGGCTGCCTCGGACAGCGGATGCCCCTCGGACCAGCCGGGCTGTTCTTCGGCGCTCTTCTCCACGCCCAGGAAGCCGTTGGCATCAAGGCGCAGTGCGCCGGTGCCAAGGTCCACGAGCGAATGCAGGGCGTCGCCCACCACCAGGCGCATTCCCGCGAAGGTGGGGTCCAGCCAGTTGATGGAGGGCTGCCCGGCCTTGAAGTAGTGCAGGTAGACCCAGCGGCGGGTCTTGCCGGTGGTGTCCACGATGGGCCGGGTGGCGCTCCAGTTGGTCTCCTTCACTCCGGGTTCGTAGAAGATGACCCGCTGGAGCCGGCCGATGATGTAGCCGGCCTTCTGCAGCGCCTGCTCCGAGTCGGGGCTGAGATTGACCGAGTCGGCCCCCTCCGGGACGTCCGGGAGGAGGTGCCAGTCCTCTTCGGGGATGTCCACCATGTGGTAGATGCCGGGGTAGTCCCGGAAGTTCATCTCGGCCAGGCGGAAGTCCGCACCCTTGCCGGTGTGGCCCGGGACGATGTCGTCGATGACGGTGCCGTCGTGCTCAGCAGCCACCTCGCACATGCGGCGGAACTCCTCCTCGGTGCCGAAGACCGGATCGATCGCCATGCTGATGCGGTCGAAGTGCCCGTCCACGCTGGGAGTGTGGGACCAGCCGCTGATGCCGCCGGCGAGCTTCACGGGGCCGGTGTGGATCCCGCGGATGCCGATCTCACGGAACGCCTTCCACATGGCCGGATCGCCCAGGGCGGAGAGGAACGACTGGCCGGTGGGGGTGATGAAGGACAGCGGGTAGGCGGTGAACCACACGGAGGCACGTTCGACGGCGGCCCGCGGGTTGGGATGGGCATACGAGTTTTGCCACATGCTGGCCTGGCCGGACAGCTGCCGCGCCAACGTATTGGCGTCCCCGAGCATGGCCTGGTTGCGGAGCCAGTCCACGTAGGCCGCGTTCCTGCCGTCGAACTCGAAAGACGGCCTGCTGCCTACGAACTGGCGCCGGCGTGCGATGGGCCGCAGCGCCTTTGGCCTGGCTGCAAAGAACTGCTCGTCGAAATTGACGTCCAGTTCCGCTGACGGCTCCGCAGCGCCCGCTTCCACTTCCCCGTTGCCTGCGGCTGCATCCGCTTCCGAAGTGTTCCCGCTGGTGCCCGGCTCCCGCATAAGCTCCTCTTTCCATTGCTCGTTTCCGTGCTGGCATGGATGCTCAAAAGACCCCTTGCCCAAGGAAAGGTACCCAGGGCATCAGGGAGTATTCGGCGTCCCCTCTCCCGATGCTACTGCGCGGCGGGGCTGGTGGAAGGGACAAACGTGCCCGGGCTGGAGGATGCTTTCTCCGATGTCCCGGCCAATCTGCTGGAGGATGGCGGCGGAGAGCCGGGGGTCCTTGGCGGAATTCCGGCTGGTGTAGTCAGCCAGGGCATACACCCGGCTCAGGGACAGGTCTGCCCACCGTTCACGGGGCAGCAGGGAGCGACCAGCCACCGCGATGATGGGGCGCCCCCCGGAACGGCGGGCCACGGCGGCCGGTAGTTTGCCGGCGAGGGTCTGCAGGTCGATGCTGCCTTCACCCGTGATGACCACATCGCAGGTGTCCCTGCGCGTATCGAAATCCAGCAGGTCCAGAAAGAAGTCCGCTCCAGAAACCTGCCGTGCGCCGAGCAGGAGGCAGGCGTAGCCTATTCCGCCGGCGCTGCCGGCTCCTTCATGGCGGGCCAGTTCGGGGCCGGAGGCAAATCCTGCGTCTGCCATCCTTGCCACGAAGTGCACCAGTCCGGCATCGAGGCCCGCCACGTCCGCCGGCACTGCCCCCTTTTGTGGTCCAAAGACGGCCGCGGCACCGTAAGGACCGGTCAGGGGATTGGAGACGTCGCTGGCCACGATCAGTTCAGCCGCCGCCAGGCCGGGAATGGGGAAGCCCTGGACTGAGTGGATCCGGGACAGGGCCTGCCCTGTCCCTTCCAGCTGGCTGCCATCAGCGTCGGTAAAGGTGTAGCCCAGGGCGGACAGCATCCCCATCCCGCCGTCGGTGCTGGCACTACCGCCCAGCGCCAGCACGATCCGCGCCGGCGCCAGGCTGAGCGCGAAGCGGATGGCCTCGCCGAATCCGCGGCTGGAGGAGTTGAGCGCGTCAAGGGCGCCGTGGGGCAGGAGCGAGATCCCGCAGGTGTTGGCAACTTCCACGACAGCGGTCACGCCATCGAAGGCAATGGACGCCTGCACTTGCTGCCCTGTTGGTCCGGTGACCTGGCAGGTGTGCCGGGCGAAGCCTGCCGAGACCGCGGCGTCCACGCTGCCGTCGCCGCCGTCGGCCAGTGGCAGAAGGTCGCACTGGACGGCCCGGCCGGCCCCGGCGGTGGACCGGAGCCCCGCCGCCAGGGCCTGGCCCACCTCACCTGCAGTCAGGCTGCCCTTGAACTTGTCCGGCGCGATGAGGGCACGGACGGGAGGTGTGAAGGTGGACATGTCAGACGGTCTCGGAGTAGGCGGGGCGGCGATCGGCAGGGAGGGGATGCCCGACGCCGGCCGGATCCTTCCCGGAGACAGGCACCTGGTGGAGGTCGTCATCGTTCGGGGCGGTTCCGTCGCCCGGCCCCGTGACCTGCGCGGGCAGGGGTTCCACTGCTTCGCCGGCAAAGACGCGGCGGACACGGTCGGCGTCAAGCGTGCGGTCCCACCAGGCGATGAAGAGGGTGGCCACAGCGTTGCCGGTGAAGTTGACCAGGGCGCGGCACTCGGACATGAACTTGTCGATGCCGAAGATCAGCATGATGCCGGCCGCCGGGATGGTGCCGATGGTGGCCAGCGTAGCCGTCAGGGCAATGAAGCCGCCGCCTGCCACGCCTGCGGCGCCCTTGGAGGTCAGCAGCATGACGGCGAGCAGGCCCAGCTGCTGGCCGATGGTCAGGTTGGTGTTGGTGGCCTGGGCGATGTACAGGGCAGCGAGGGACAGGTAGATGGCGGCGCCGTCCAGGTTGAAGCTGTAGCCGGTAGGGACCACAAGGCCCACGGTTTCCTTCTTGACACCGGCGTGTTCCAGCTTGCGCATCAGGCCAGGGAGGGCGGGTTCGGCCGTGGAGGTGCCCAGGATGAGCATGTACTCCTCTTTGAGGTGCCGGATCATGCTGAAGATATTCAGTTTCAGGAAGGCCATGATGGAGCCGAGGACAACCACCACGAACAGGATGGAGGTGGCATAGAAGAGCGCGATGAGCCCGCCCATGCTGGTTAGGGATGAGACGCCGTACTTGCCCACCGCGTAGGCCATGGCGCCGAACGCGCCAAGCGGTGCCGCTTTCATGATGAAGCTGAGGATCTTGAACATCACGGCGGTGAGGCGCTGGATGCCGTCGAGTACGGGAGCCCCTACCTTGCCGATGGCGTTCAGCGCGATGCCGAAGACGACGGCGATGAAGATGATCTGCAGGATGTCGCCCGCCACGAACGGCTGGACCACGCTGGTGGGGATGATGTGGGTGATGAACTCCCACCATTCCTGGTGCGCGCCGGCGTCGATCAGCTTGGCGGCCGAGTCCGAGGTCTTGATAGTGCTGGCGTCGGCGTTCACGCCGTCGCCCAGGCGGAAGATATTGATGGCCACCAGCCCGAAGGCCAGTGCGCAGATGGTGCCCACCTGGAAGTATGTCAGCGCCTTCAGCCCGGTCATGCCCACCTTTTTCAGGTCGGCGACGCTGGCGATGCCGCCCACGATCGTGAGGAAGACGATGGGTCCGATGAGCATCTTCATCGCGTTCACGAACGTGGTGCCGATTGGCTCCATGGCGATGCCGGTTGCCGGGGCGAGCCAGCCCACCAGGATGCCGATGACGATGGCTGTCAGTACCCAGAAATACAACTGCCGGTACCAACGTGTTCTAGGGGCCGCTGTTGCAGCTGCGGCCGTGCTGTTGTGGTCCATGATTCCTACCTCATTGTTGGAATGTCGCTGGAGGATTGCTGAAGAAGTCTGTTGAGGGGGTGACGTCCGACGGCGGCCACCAGCCGCCGTCGTACGTCACCGTTAGTGGGCCAATACTTTGGTGGGTGACCTAGACTGCGGCGGGTGTCAGCGTCAGGGCCTTGATGATTGCCTCGGTGACGTCCTCGGTGGTGGCGTTGCCGCCCACGTCGCGGGTCAGGTGCCCGGAGCCGGTGGCTGCCTCGATGGCTGCCTCCACCTGGCGGGCTTCGCCGCGCAGGCCGAAGTGGTCCAGCATGAGCGCGGCGGACGCGATGGCGCCGATGGGGTTGCTGATGCCCTGGCCGGCGATGTCCGGCGCCGAACCGTGAACGGGTTCGAACATGGACGGGAAGCGGCGCTCAGGGTTCAGGTTGGCGCTCGCTGCCAGCCCCAGGCTTCCCGCCAGTGCGGAGCCGAGGTCGGAGAGGATATCTGCGTTGAGGTTGGACGCCACCACTACTGACAGGTCCTCGGGCTTAAGGATGAACTTGGCGCTCATGGCATCCACCAGGACGCTCTCGGTCTGGACGTCCGGGTAGTCCAGGGCCACACGGTTGAAGACCTCGTCCCAGAGGACCATGCCGTACTGCTGGGCGTTGGACTTGGTCACCGAGGACACCTTCTTCACCGTGCGTGTGCGGGCCAGGTCGAAAGCGAAGCGCATGATGCGCTCGCAGCCCTTTTCGGTGAACAGCGCGGTCTGCAGTGCCACCTCGTTGCCCGGGCCGCGGCCGCTGAGGTTGCGACCGCCCAGACCGGCGTATTCACCCTCGCTGTTTTCGCGGACCACAATCCAGTCCAGTTCCGTGTTGTCGGCTTTGCGCAGCGGGGACTGCACGCCCGGGAGGAACTTCACGGGGCGGATGTTGGCCCACTGGTCGAAATTCTGGGTGATGTTCAGGCGCAGGCCCCACAGGCTGACGTGGTCCGGAACGTTTTCCCAGCCGACGGCCCCGAAGTAGATGGCGTCGAAGTCCTTGAGGGCTTCCAGCCCCTTGGGGTCCATCATCTGACCGGTCCTGGCGTAGTACTCCGAGCCCCAGGGGAACTCAGTCCAGTCGAACGCGAACTTGCCGTTGGAGTTTTCGGCCAGGGTGTCCAGGACGCGGCGGCCGGCAGCCACCACTTCCTTGCCCACGCCGTCCGCGGGGATTGAAGCGATGCTGAAAGTCTGGTTGGCGCCCATGCGGCTACCTCCTCATTGAATGCGGGCAGTGTGTCCTGTTGCCGGAGTCACACTGATTTCTTCCTCTTCAAGTAGACGGGGGGAGCGCAGCCGGCGTCCAAGACCAAGATTCGATCCGGCTGATAGGAAGGGCCTATCAACGTTTCCATCGATTGCTCCGATAACGCCCTTTTGAGCCCCCAAAACGGCGTTATCGGAGCAATCGATAAACCTGGGTTATTCCGCGTGCTGACCGGCGACCTCCAGGAAAGCGCAGGCCGCGGGAGTGAGATCGTCCTTGCGGCTCAGGATGGCTACCTCCAGGTGCAGGACCGGTTCGATCAGGAGCGTCCGCAGGCCGGCTTTGTGCGCGGTGGGCGCCCAGGAGGAGGGCATCACCGCGTGCCCCACCCCGGCCAACACGAGCGGGAGGATGGACGTACGGTGGGCGACCTCCACCACAATCTCCGCTTCGATCCCCTGGGCCAGTGCATCGTCCACCAGCCAGCGCATCAGGGAACCGCGCTGGCTTGCAATGATGCGGTGGCCGCCAAGGTCCTCCCGCACGATCGCGCCGCCGGCACGGAAGGTATCCGCCTGTGGGTTGACGATGAGGATCAGGGGTTGGCGCTCCAGTTCCAGGACTTCGACGCCGGGAACGCGGATGGCAGTGGGGGAACCGGCCAATCCAATTTCCGTGCTGCCGCTGCGCACGGATTCAATTACTTCCTCCGGCGTGAACGCGGCGCCCACATTCAACCGGACCGACGGGTAGGCCTGGGTGAAGGCGGCAATCATGGAGGTGAGGGGCTCAATTCCCGGTGAGGGCATGGTGATGATGTCCAGCTGTCCGCTCCGGATGCCCCGAAGCGCCTGCACCGCGGATTGTGCCGCGGCCAGGTCCCGCATCACCAGCCGTGCCGGCCCCACCAGCTCCTTGCCCGCGTCGCTGAGGACAGCCCGGCGGCCGATCCTGTGGAACAGGGGGACGCCCAGCTCTTTTTCCAGCCCGGCGATGGTTTGTGACAGCGAAGGCTGGGCGACCAGCAGCTGTTCGGCTGCGCGGTTGAAGCCGCCGTGGTCAACCACCGCCAGGAAATACTTCAGTTTCCGGGTGTCCAAAGCGGGCTCCTTCTGCGGCCGGCCGTTGCTGCGATGCGCCTGAAGCCTACCTACGCCGGCCCCGTACCGCGAATCCCCTTTCCCCCTTGTTTCGCCCACTTTGCCCACTAAGGCGGCCGCCGGTCGTATTCTTAGAACAAAGGTTTTGCAGTGGGCCGAAGTGCTGATAGCAGGGCTGGAGCATGGCCGCTGAACCCATGGGGCAGGTTGGCTGGGGACCGCTTCCAGTTGCCCCGGAGCCGGTTTTCGACAGCAAGGACGTTGAAGACTACCTCCGGGATGTGACCCGCGACTTCATGGCGGGCATCAAAGGTGAGCACCGCAGCATCAGCTGGGCGGCCACCCTCTTCCGCCTGGGCAAGGCGCACACCCTTGCGGCCAGCACTGAGCAGGCACTTGAGGCGGACCGCGAACAATGCTCGTTTGCCGATGGACCGGTCATGGAAGCCATGCGGACGGGGGAGTTCGTCCTGGTGTCGGACCTGAGCCGGGACCGCCGCTGGCCCGGGTATTCCAGCGCCGCCGCCGGCCACGGCGTGCAGTCCCTGCTCTCCGTCCCCATCCTCACCGAAGGCGGGACCAGCGCCGGCATCAACCTTTACGCGCCGTCCCCGCACACCTTCACCAGCGATGACCTGGTACTCAGCCAAAGCTATGCCCGTGAGGTGGCGCGTGCCCTTCGTGTTGTGGTCCGCGTAGCCGAGCGCGCGGAAGCGACGGCGGGCCTCGCCGTCGTCCAAAGCTCCCTGGTCCTGGTAGACCTCGCTGTGCGCAGCCTGATGGACGAATACGGACTCACCCGGGAGGGCGCGCTGCGGTTCCTGCAGACGCAGGCGCTGCACCATGAACTGGATCTCCGGGACGCGGCATTGAACGTTGTGGCCCCCACGGGGATGGGCCCGGGGGCCGGGCAGCCTTCGGGGCTGCGGCAGGAAACGTACGACGGCGTGGCGGAGCTGCCGCGGCCGTCGTCGGCGGGGCGGGACATTCCAACCGGAACGTCGCCCCGCAAGGACGCTGCGGCGGGGAAGGAACCCCCGCCCGCTGCGGAAGGGAGGACAGCATGACCATCGAGAAACATGAACTGCGCTCCATCGCGGACGGACCGGACCGGCACCCCTGGCACCGTTTCGTTGCCCTGGGGGACTCCTACACGGAAGGCATTGGCGACCCCGAACCGCACAGCCTGGGGGGTCTCCGGGGCTGGGCTGACCGGGTGGCGGAGGAACTGGCCGACAGCCAGGCGGACTTCGCCTATGCCAACCTGGCCATCCGCGGCCTGCTGCTGCGGCAGATCCTCGACGGGCAGCTGGAACAGGCACTGGAGCTGAAGCCCGACCTGATCGCCATGTCCGGCGGTGGCAACGACATCGTGTTCCGCCACGGCGACCCGGACAAGCTGGCGGAAAAGATTGATGAGGCCGTGGGCGTCCTGGCAGCTACCGGCGCCACAGTCCTGCTCTATGCCGGACCGGACTGGGGGAACACGCCGGTCTTCGGCAAGATCCGCGGCCGCGTGGCCATCTACAACGAACACCTCCACCGGATCGGGGCCAGGCACCACGCCATCATGGTTGACCTCTGGTGCCTGCCGGAACTGCAGCACACGCTGATGTGGGATCCGGACCGGCTGCACCTCTCCCCGCTGGGCCACCACTCGGTGGCCGTGGCCACCCTCAACGCCCTGGGCGTGCCGCACACGCTCAAGCCCTCCCAGCCCCGGCCGCTTCCGGCCCACGGCTGGACGCAGGCACGGGCCGAGGACCTGGTGTGGGCCAAGCAGTACTTCGTGCCGTGGGTGCTGAAGCGGATGCGGCCCCATCAGTTGAATGGATTGGCGGCGAAGCGGCCGCAGCCGGGCCCGGTGTTCGGCCTTGGCCGTCCCGGTCCCTTCCCGCCCGGCCATCCGGCCGTCGGTGCGTCCCTGCCCGGGGCCGCCTATGTGGTGCCGCGAACGGACCCGGAACTGGGAACCGGCAGCGCGGCTTAGCGCTTCCTGGGGGAACGCTTGGCCGCGGCCTTCATGGCGGCCTTGGCCGCGGGCGGCATTACGCCCTGCTCGGTTTCGGGTTCGGCCACCGTTCCGCGTGCCTTCGCGATGGCCTTCATGCCGTGGTAGATCACCAGCGCGGCAGCCGAACCCAGGGCGATGCCGGTGAACTTCAGGTCGCCGATGGTCCAGGTGTAGTCCGCGATGCCGATGATCAGGGCCACCGCGGCAGTGGTCAGGTTGACCGGGTTGGAGAAGTTCACCTTGTTCTGTACCCAGATCTTCACGCCCAGGATGCCGATCATGCCGTACAGCATGGTGGCCGCGCCGCCCAGCACTCCTGCCGGGACGGTGGCGATCAGCTCGCCGAACTTGGGCGAGAAGCTGAGCAGGATGGCGAACATGCCCGCCACCCAGTAGGCCGCCGTCGAATACACCTTGGTGGCCGCCATGACGCCGATGTTCTCCGCGTACGTGGTGGTGCCCGACCCGCCGCCCAGGCCGGCCAGCACCGTGGCTGCACCGTCGGCCATCAGCGCGCGCCCGGAGACGCCGTCGAGGTTCTGCCCGGTCATGGCGGCAACGGACTTCACGTGGCCGATGTTCTCTGCCACCAGCACCAGCACCACGGGGACGAACAGGCCCAGGACGCCGATGTGGAACTCGGGGGTCTGGAAGTGCGGCAGGCCTACCCAGGCTGCGGCGTCCATCTTGTCGTACTTCACCTCGCCGCGGAGCATGGCCACCAGGTAGCCCACCACCACGCCCACCAGGATGCTGAGCCGGCCCAGGATCCCGCGGAACAGGACGCTGACCAGGATGATGGTGACCAGTGTGATGAGGGCGGTGATCGGGGCGGCGTCGAAGTTCTGCTTGGCGGCGGGGGCCAGGTTCAGCCCGATCAGGGCCACGATGGCGCCAGTGACGATGGGCGGCATCAGCCGGTTGATCCAGCCGGCGCCGAACTTCTGCACCACGGCACCCACCAGGGCCAGGGTGGCGCCGGCCAGCACCACGCCGCCCAGGGCGCCGGGGATGCCGAACTGTGCCTGCGAAGCCGTGATGGGGGCGATGAACGCGAAGCTCGAGCCCAGGTAGCTGGGGACCCGGCCCTTAGTGATCACCAGGAACAGCAGCGTGCCGATTCCCGAGAAGAACAGCGTGGTGGCCGGCGGCATCCCGGTAATGATGGGAACCAGGAAGGTGGCGCCGAACATGGCCACCACGTGCTGCATACCCACGCCGATGGTCAGGGGCCACGCCAACCGCTCATCCGGGGCCACCACCTGGCCGGGCTTGATGGTTTTGCCGGTGCCGTGCAGCTTCCATTTGATTCCGAGCATGCTCATGGGAAGGAATGCCTTTCAGGGGGTGCCGCGAGGGGGCAAAGAATAACTCGGTCCAGAATACCGCCAAGTATTTCCTGCCGGTCTACTGTGCCCAACGTCACCTGCCGTCACGGGAAGAGGGGGAAAGCAGTTGAAGTTGCAACTATGGAAAGCATCAGAGGCCACCCCGGCAGGCGGGCGGCGCAGCGAAAGGTAAGCCAATGACCATTGCCCACGAAGAAGCGGTTATCGATTCGGCAGCCGTGGACGCCATCTTCGCCCAGGCCCGCACTGCCAACTCCTTCACCGGCGAGGTGACCGACGAGCAGGCCCAGGCCATCTACGAGCTCACCAAGTTCGGCCCCACCGCCTTCAACTCCCAGCCGCTGCGCGTCACCTACGTCCGCTCGCCGGAGGCCCGGGCCACCCTGGTGGACGCGCTGTCCCGCGGCAACCAGGCCAAGACCGCCTCGGCTCCGCTCGTGGCCATCCTCAGCTACGACACCGACTGGGCCGGCAAGTGGGACGACTTCCTCCCCGGCTACAACGCCCCCAAGGCGATGTACGACGCCGACCCGGAACTCGCCGCCGCCACGGGCAACAACAACGCCCACCTGCAGGCGGGCTACTTCATCCTGGCCGTCCGCTCGCTCGGGTTCGCCGCAGGCCCCATGACCGGCGCCGACTTCGCCGCGATCGACGCCGCCTTCTTCCCGGGCGGCGACCAGAAGAGCTTCCTGGTGGTCAATATCGGCCAGCCGGCCGCCGACGCCTGGGGCGAGGCAAAACCCAAGTTCTCCTACGACGAGGCTGTCCGCACCGTCTAGCACCCGACGCCCGCTCACTTTTGGCGGTCTTTCGGCAGACGCCCGCTCACACGGTGAGCGGGCGTCTGCTGTTTCTCTGCGTAATGTGAGCGGGGGTGTGACCATCACGTGTCAAAAGTGAGCGGGCGTCTGCTGGGGCGGGTGGGAGACTGGGCGTATGCCCGTGCGGAACCTGATCTTTGTGGCCTTCGTCGAACCGGTTGCTGCCAGCCAGGTTTTTCCACGGACGGAGTGGCCGCTGCACATCACGTTGGTGAGGTTCGACGCCGCCACCACAGATGGCGCCGACGTCGCCGACAGCATCGCCGGGCTGGCGGCGCCGCACGCCCAAGCAGCCCTTGGGGCCCCGCTGGCGGTGGGGGAGCATGCGGGGTTTGGGCGCAACGGCTCCGTCCTCGTCAACCTCATCAAGCCGCAACCGGACCTCCAAAGGCTGCATGAGGGTCTCGTCGAGGCAGTCGACGCCCTCGGCGGCAGGATCCTGACGCCGGCGCACACGCGCGCAGGCTACCGGCCCCACGTCTCGCACCACGGCAGCAAGCGCCTCCACCCGGGCGACGCCGTCGTGCTTGACCGCGTCGCCCTGGTGGACATGGCTCCCGGCGGGGACCACACCACCAGGTGCGTCCTCCGGCTGTGGAGCCAGGAGCCTTCCCGGCAGGGCTAGGCGATGACGCTGTCCACCAGTGCCTTGGCCTCCGCCTGCACCTGCTTCAGGTGCTCCTCGCCCTTGAAGGACTCGGCGTAGATCTTGTACACGTCCTCGGTGCCGGAGGGGCGGGCCGCGAACCAGGCGTTCTCGGTGACCACCTTCAGGCCGCCGATGGCCGCGCCGTTGCCCGGTGCCTCGGTGAGCTTGGCCGTGATCGTCTCGCCGGCCAGTTCCGTGGCGGTGACATCCGACGGCGACAGCTTGCCGAGTGCGGCCTTCTGCTCCCGGGTGGCTGCGGCGTCGATCCGCGCGTAGACGGGGGCGCCGAACTGGTCCGTCAGCCCCTTGTACAGCTGCGACGGGGAGCTGCCGGTGACCGCTGTGATCTCCGAGGCCAGCAGAGCCAGCAGGATGCCGTCCTTGTCAGTGGTCCAGACGCTGCCGTCCAGCTTGTTGAAGGAGGCGCCCGCGGACTCCTCGCCGCCAAACGCGCCTTCACCGGAGAGCAGGCCGGGGACGAACCACTTGAAGCCAACGGGAACCTCAACGAGCTTGCGGCCCAGGCTCTCGGCCACGCGGTCGATGATCGAGGAGGACACCAGGGTCTTGCCGATCACGGAGGCGGGGTTCCAGCCGCTGCGGTTGCGGTAGAGGTAGTCGATGGCGACGGCAAGGTAGTGGTTGGGGTTCATCAACCCGCCGTCCGGGGTGACGATGCCGTGGCGGTCGGCGTCGGCGTCGTTGCCCGTGGCTACATCGAACGCGGGCTGGCCGGAGGCTGCGGCGTCGGACATCCGCTGGATCAGCGAGGCCATGGCCGACGGCGACGAGCAGTCCATGCGGATCTTCTCGTCCCAGTCCAGGGTCATGAAGGCCCACTGCGGGTCAACCGTCGGGTTCACCACGGTGAGGTCCAGGTGGTGGCGCTCACCGATTTCGCCCCAGTAGTCCACGGACGCCCCGCCCATGGGGTCGGCGCCGATCCGGACGCCGGCATTGCGGATGGCGTCCAGGTTCAGGACGGACGGAAGGTCGTCCACGTAGCTGCTCAGGAAGTCGAATTTGCCCGTGGTGTCTGCGGCCTGGGCCTCAGCCAGCGGGATCCGCTTCACGCCGCGCAGCCCGTTTTCCAGCAGTTCGTTGGCCCGGTTGGCGATCCAGCCGGTGGCGTCCGAGTCCGCCGGGCCGCCATGCGGGGGGTTGTACTTGAAGCCGCCGTCGCCCGGTGGGTTGTGGCTGGGAGTCACCACGATGCCGTCGGCCTGCGGGGCCCCGGGCGCCGCCTTCCGGTTGTACGTCAGGATGGCGTGGCTCAAAGCCGGGGTGGGGGTGTAGCCATGCCTGGCGTCGACGAGGACCTGTACACCGTTGGCGGCGAGCACCTCCAGGGCGGAGTTCTGTGCGGGCTCGCTCAGTGCGTGGGTGTCCTTGGCCAGGAACAGCGGGCCGGTGACGCCCTGGGCGGCACGGTATTCCACGATTGCCTGGGTGATGGCCACGATGTGCTGTTCGTTAAATGACGCCTTGAGGCTGGAACCCCGGTGCCCCGAAGTGCCAAACACCACGCGCTGGCCGGGATCACCCAGGTCCGGCGCAATGTCGTAATACGCGTCAAGGAGCGCAGTGATGTCAACAAGGTCCTGGGGTTGGGCAACTGTGCCCGCGCGGCTAGCCATGGCTCCAGCATGCCAGAAGCTGGCAGGAGTCCAAACGACCCGCCCAAAATCCGGACCCTGTGACACGCCAATGACGCCATTAACCAAGTAGTCCACCTGAGTACACCGCCCGAAAGTACCTATATACCCGGCATTAAGCGCCCTGCTACCTTTCAAAAAATTCCACGAAAACAACCGAAAGAAACGGACGACGGCGGGCCGCCGCCGTCGTCCGTCCGGCAAGAAACGGGGACGTCCAATGGGGGCAGGAGACGGGGCAGCGGAGCAGTCCAGGCTGGCTGCCGAGCGCGTTGCGAGGCTGAAGCGCCAACTCGACCAGGCGGAGCGTTCCACGAGGGCGTGGGACGCCGGCGCGGTAGGCGAGCGGGTGGTGGCCGAGAAGCTCAGTGAACTGGTCCCGCGGGGTTGGTACGTGCTCCACGACGTCCACTGGCCGGGCCGGCCCAAGGCGAACCTCGACCACGTCCTGGTGGGCCCCGGCGGCGTGGTGGTGGTCGATTCAAAGAACTGGACCGGCGAGGTGCGGGTGGCGTCCGGGGTGCTGTGGCAGGGCAGGTTTGCGCGCACCCAGGCAGTGGAAGGAGCCCTGGCCCAGTGCGCAGCGGTGGCCTCGGTGCTGGCTCCGCCGCACCGCCGGCTGGTGCGTCCACTCATCTGCATGTCCGCGCAACCTGATCTTTTCGGGGTGACGGACTCCGATGTTGCCGTGGCGGGTTCGCAGCGGGTGGTCGGCGCCATCGATTCGCTGCCGGCAGTCCTCGACCAGCAAACCGTGGTGGGCCTGTACGCGCATCTGGGCCAGCAGCTCACCCATGAGCAGGAGCCAGGCATCACAGCCCTGCGCAGCGTGCGGCCGGGAACCGTGGTGCGTCCCGCAGGAGCATTGCCGCCTGCCGGCCCTGCGGCACGTCCGCGGGAGAAACCAGGATCCGGGGACGGGACGGGCCGCAGCCAAAGCGTGGCGCGGCACCCCGCGGGCCGTGCCCTTCCCCCGGGAGCTACGAAGTCAGGGCAGCCCAGACGGCAGGGGGCGGGAACGCGGGCAGGGTCGTCGGCAGGACCGGGGCACCGCGGAAAAAACGGCAAGGCCCAGCAGCACGGCGGTACCAGCGGAGGAAAGCTTGCCCTGCTGGCGGCCTTCGTCATTTTTGCCGTCTATATCCTGCCCTACTTGGGCCGTTAGCCTCCGGCGCATCTCCCGGCAGCAGCCGCTCTTTGGATGCGGCGCGGACTGCAGCGGTCATCCGGTTGAGCCTGTCTGAATCGAGGGTCCAGGCCTGCCAGTAAAGAGCTACATCCTGGTGTGCGCCGTCCTCAAGCCGGACCAGGGCGCCCGACTCCAGCTCATCCATCAGCTGGAGTTCCGGAATCATTCCCCAGCCCAGGCCGGCTTTAACCGCCGCGAGGAATCCCTGGGAGGACGGGACAGTGTGCGTGGGAGGGGGCTGCCGCAGGGGCTTCCCGGTGAGCAGCTGCTGCTGCAGGTTGTCCTTTGTGTTGAATTTCAGGACGGGCATTGCGGCCCAGTCCACGCCCCCGGAGGCGGAGAACCGGCGGTGCAGCGCCGGGGTGGCCACCGGGACGTACCGCATGGAGCCCAACAGTTCCACCCGGCACCCGCTGACCGGGACGGGATCCGACGTCACGGCGCCCATGACCTCGCCCTCGCGCAGCAGTTGGCTGCTGTAGCCCTGGTCCTCAACGTGGAGATCGAGGGCAGAGTCCTCCCATCCGGCGGCCTGCTGCAGGACGGGGACAAACCAGGTGGCCAGCGAATCCGCGTTGACGGCCACCGGCAGGTGCGCCCGGGCAGCGCTGCCTGAGCCCAGGGCTGCCGACGTCTCCGCCTCCAGCACCTGCACCTGGCGGGCCATCCGGAGCAGCAGCGCGCCGGCGTCGGTGGCCGTGCACGGCAACTTTCTTCGCACCAGGACCTGGCCTACCGAGGCTTCCAGGGCCTTGATCCGCTGGCTGACCGCGGAGGGCGTAATGCGGAGCAGATCCGCCGCTGCCTCAAACGTTCCTTCATCAATAACAGCCACCAAAGCCCTCAGATGCTCAAAGTTCATGAAGCTATTCTAATGAATGCGTAGTATCCTTTATTTGCCTACAGGAGGAGCTAAACCTACCGTCATAGCTATGTGGACTGCAGGAATAACGGGAATGCTCACCGGGATGGCGCTGATCGTGGCGATCGGGGCCCAAAATGCCTTCGTGCTCCGCCAGGGCATCCGGCGGGAGTACGTCGGGGCGGTGGTGGCTGTCTGCATGGCCGGCGACGCCGTGCTGATCGTGGGCGGCACCGCGGGCATCGGGGCCCTGGTCACCCGGTTCCCCGAGGCCCTGGAAGTGCTGCGCTGGGCCGGAGCGGCCTACCTTCTGTGGTTCGCGGTACGGTCCTTCATGGCGGCGGCGAAACCCTCGGCTTTGGCGGAACAGGGGCCCAGGTCGAAGAATTCGGTGATCGCCACAACGGCGGCCCTGACCTTCCTGAACCCGCATGTCTACCTGGACACCGTGGTGCTGGTGGGCAGCCTTGCCAACCAGCAGGGCCCCGACCTGCGGTGGATCTTCGCCTCGGGCGCGGTCACCGGTAGCGTGGTGTGGTTCTCCGCCCTGGGGTACGGGGCAAGGGCGCTCGCGGGAGTACTCAGCAGCACCCGCACCTGGCGCTGGATTGATGCGGCCATCGGCATACTGATGCTGATCTTGGCGGTCCGCCTGGTCCTGCACTGAAGTAGGCTGGAGCCAGATTCGCAGGGGAGAAACCATGAGTAACCAGCCATCCCAGAGACCTGACTACCAGCGTGACGGTTCGCCGTGGCCCAGCTACCAGCCCCCGCCCCAATATGGGCAGGCGTCCTCCAGTGGCCAACCCCAGTATGGCCGGGCGCCATACAGCCAGGCACAGTACGGCCAGCCCCAGTTCGGGCAGCAGCAGTACTTTGGCCAGGGGTCGTACTACGGCCGGCCGGTGGAAGCGAAGACCTTGAGCATTGCGAGCATGGTGTGCGGCATTGCGTCGGTCCTGATGGGCTGGCTGCTCCTGCCGCAGTTTGCCGCCATCATCACTGGCCACCTGGCCCTCCGACGCGAACCCTCAAGCAGGGGAATGTCCATCACCGGCCTGGTGCTGGGCTACCTGTGCCTCCTGGGCTACGGGGCCCTCTGGCTGCTGCTCATCGTCGGCCTGGCCGTCGCCGGCACCGCCGGTTCGAATACCGGCACTTTCTAGCCCTGCCTGCCCGGGCAGGCGATGGCGACGGCGGCCCGGGCACCTGTGCGACACGGGGCACCCGGGCGCGGACCGCCGTCGTGCCTTATCCGTTCACTGCAACGGCCGGCGTCTCGGCCGGATTCTCCGGGTAGATCGTTTGCGCCGGCGCGCGGTTGGTGGCCCTGGCCCACGGGTAGTAGATGGCAAGGGTGGCCACGATGCCCACGAGCCAGGAGATGTCCGCGCCGCCCAGCAGTTTGGTGACGGGCCCGGTGTACAGGGCCTGGGCCAGGAACGGGACCTGGATCACGACGCCGATTCCATAGGAAACCAGGGCGGCGACGTTCCAGCGGCCGTAACGGCCGTCCGGGTTGTATAGGGCGGGGATGTCGAGGCGGTCCCGCGAGATCTTGTAGTAGTCCACCAGGTTGATAACCGACCACGGCGTGAACACCATGAGCAGCAGGAGAACGAAGTTCTTGAACAGGTTCAGGAAATCCTTGCTGGCAAAGAGTGCGATGAGCACGCTGGCACCAATCACCGCAACGATGAAGGCAATCCGCACGGCCTTGGAGACAGTATCCCTGCGGTTGACGGCGGTGCTGATGGTCACGCCGCACATAAACGCGCCGTAGGCATTGAGGCAGTTCACCGTCAGCTTGCCGGTGACGATCATCAGATAGATGAAGACGGCGATCAGGCCGCCGCCGGCGAGGTCGCCCATGTAGCCCACCTGGTTCTTCAGGAAGTCCCCGCCCAGCTTTGCGGCGGAGAGGCCGCCGGCCAGGGCGCCCAGGGTCATGGCCCACTGCGCGCCACCCACAGAGCCGGCGAAGGTGTACCAGAAGGTCTTCCGTTCCGAGGTGTCCGCGGGCAGGTAACGGGAGTAGTCGGCAACATAGGGGCCGAAGGTAAGCTGCCAGCCGGCGCCCAGGGCAACGGCGGTGAGGAAGGTGGGCCACTCAAAGCCCTTGACCATCATTACCTGAGTGACGTCGAACTTGGTGGCAACGGCAACCGTCAGGTACAGGAAGCCCGTCAGCCCCAGCACGGTGGCGATCCGGCCCAGTGCGTGGATGTATTTGTAGCCCAGGATGGCCAGCAGTGCTGTTGCGGCACCGAAGATGAGGATTCCGACGGCGGGCGCGTCCACTCCCAGCATGAGGTTGATCGCCTGCCCCGACAGGACGGTGCCGGTGGAGGCGAATCCGACGTACATCAGGATGACCAGCACCAGCGGAATCACAGCCCCGTAGACGCCGAACTGGGCGCGGCTGGAGATCATTTGCGGCAAGCCCAGCTTTGGGCCCTGCGCTGAGTGGAGGGCCATGACGGCGCCGCCCAGCACGTTCCCTGCCAACAGGCCAACAATGGCCCAGAAGGCGTCCGCACCGAACACCACGGCCAGAGCGCCGTCCACGATGGCGGTGATTTGGGCATTAGCGCCAAACCACAGGGTGAACTGGCCGCGCGGGTGGCCGTGCCGCTCGCCGGGTGGAATCATGTCGATCGATCGTGCCTCTACGGCGGTGCTGCCTCCGGCCATGGCCTAACTCCTCAGTGATGGAAAGCGTAGTGTCCATCACACCGGGTTTGGTTCTTCGTCTACACCCGTAACGGATTCCTGCTGTCCGGGAAACCAGACACCCCGGCGTGTCGCGTAGAAAAGTCCCTCCGGATGGGCATTACAGGGCATTACAGGGGGACTGGTCCACAAGGCGGGGAGTTGCCTCCCGCGAGAGCGGCTTGCCGGCGCCTAGCGGAGCAGTTCCACGTCCGAGACAAGCTCGATGTGCGCCAGCATGGCGCTCGCGGCCGCTTCCGGGTCCTGGGCGCGGACGGCATCGGCGATCTTCCGGTGCGATGCCAGGGACTGCTCAGGCCGGCCGGGCTGGCCCAGGGACTCCATCCGGGTTTCCAGGATCATCTCGGCAATGAAGGCCATCAGCTGTGCCAGGACTGAGGAATGTGCCGCCGCGGTGATGGCCTGGTGGAACAGCTCATCGCCATGGGTGCCGCGGTCGCCGTCGTTGATTTCCTTTGCCATGACGTCCAGGGCGTTGTCGATTTCGGCGAGGTCCTGCTCGGTCCGGCGTTCCGCGGCGAGGGCGGCAAGCTTTACTTCCAGGGTGCTGCGCGCTTCCACGATCTCCGGCAGCCGGCTCTGGTGTTCACGCAGCCCTTTGATGACTGATGCCACGCTGGGCCGCCGGGCCAGGACCGCGCCGGTGCCGTGCTGGACGTCGATGACGCCAAGTACCTCCAGGGCCACCAGGGCCTGGGCCAGTGTTGCGCGGGAGACCCCCAACCGTTCGGCCAGGTCGCGTTCCGCCGGCAGGAGATCCCCGGGACGAAGCTGGGCAGACTCGATGTAGGCGAGGATCTGCTCCACCAGCTGCTCGTACAGCCGTGGCCGCGTGACGCGTTCCAGGCCCAGCCGTGCTGTCTTCTCCACAAAGCCCTCCCTTGGGTCGTACGGAACAGAATACCTCCTCGTTCTATTGACAGATAGACTCACTGTCTAAGAGGCTAGTCCAGTGAGCCAGTAACTCACATCACATTCTTCTTTCCCCAACGGAGGACCAACGATGTCCGCTCCTGTCTTATCGATCATCATCCTGGCGGCGATGTTCCTGCTCGCCACCGTCCTGCCCCTCAACATGGGCGCGCTCGCCTTCGTGGGCGCGTTCCTGCTCGGCGCCGTGGTACTGGGCATGTCCACCAACGAAATCCTGGCCAACTTTCCGGGCGGCCTTTTCCTCACGATCGTGGGCGTCACGTACCTGTTCGCCATCGCGCAGAACAACGGCACCATTGACCTGCTGGTCCGCGGCGCCGTCCGCCTGGTGGGCAGCCGCGTTGCCCTCATCCCGTGGGTCATGTTTGCCATCACCGCCGTCATCACGGCCGTGGGCGCGCTGTCTCCCGCCGCCGTCGCCATCATTGCCCCCATCGCCTTGAGCTTCGCCGGCAAGTACAAGATCAGCCCGCTGCTGATGGGCATGATGGTGATCCACGGGGCGCAGGCGGGCGGCTTCTCGCCCATTGCCGTCTACGGCGTCACCGTCAACGGCATCCTGGCCAAGACGGACCTTGCCTTCAGCCCCACCGCGCTCTTCCTCTCGAGCTTCATCTTCAACCTGGTCATTGCCCTGGTGCTCTTCGTGGTCCTGGGCGGGCGGAACCTCCTGTCCTCCAAGGTGGGCCAGTTCGTGGAGCAGGCCGCCGAGGCCAGGATGGCCGTCAGCGTCGGCGCCAAAGCCGGCACCGATGTCCCCTTCAAGGGCTTCGGCTCCGGCATGTACGGTCCCCGGGACCCCGCGGGCGACGGCGTCGCAGCCACCAGGGAACGCAAGGAGCGGATTCCCCAGCTGGTCACCATTGCCGGCCTGATTGCCCTGGCCGTCGTTGCGCTCGGTTTCAAGATGGACGTCGGTTTCGTGTCGATCACCATCGCCATCGTCCTGGCCCTGGTATCACCCGCGGCCCAGAAGGGTGCCATCAACAAGATCAGCTGGTCCACGGTGCTGCTGATCTGCGGGATGCTGACCTTCGTGGGCGTGCTGGAGGAAGCCGGCACCATCGAATTCGTCTCCAACGGCGTGGCCGGCCTGGGCATGCCGCTGCTGGCAGCCCTCCTCATCTGCTTCATCGGCGCCGTGGTATCCGCTTTTGCCTCCTCCACCGCCATCCTGGCCGCCCTCATCCCGCTCGCCGTCCCGTTCCTCTCCACCGGCGAGATCGGCGCTGTCGGCGTCATCTGCGCCCTGGCGGTGTCCGCCACGATCGTGGACGTCTCACCGTTCTCCACCAACGGCGCCCTGGTCCTGGCCAACGCCCCGGAAGGCGTGGACAAGGACCAGTTCTACAAGCGGATCCTGGGCTACAGCGGCATCGTCATCGTGGCCGGCCCCGTCCTGGCATGGCTGGCACTGGTAGTGCCCGGCTGGCTCTAGCCACAGCTGCACCCGCCGGCCCCGCCACCCGTTCCAGAAAGGAAACCCCAGACCATGAGCACCGAAAACCCCCAAGGCCCGCTGGCCGGGCACACCGTCGTCGACCTCAGCCGCGCACTGGCCGGACCCCACGCAGGCATGATGCTGGCGGACCTCGGCGCCCGCGTCATCAAGGTGGAAAACCCGGGAACCGGTGACGACACCCGCGGGTGGGGGCCGCCCTTCGTCGGCCCCGAGGACGACCTCCAGTCCACCTACTTCATGTCCTGCAACCGCAACAAGGAATCCATCAGCCTGGACCTGAAGAGCGGCGACGGGCAGGCGGTGCTCCGCGGCCTGCTGGAGCGGGCGGACGTGGTGATCGAGAACTTCCGCCCGGGGGTCATGGACCGGCTGGGCTTCTCCACCGCGGCCATGCATGAGCTCAACCCCCGGCTGGTGATCCTCTCCATCACGGGCTTTGGCCACGACGGACCCGAGTCCCAGCGCAGCGGCTACGACCAGATCCTGCAGGGCGAGGCGGGCCTCATGTCCCTCACCGGGTCCGGGCCGGATGACCCCCAGCGCGTCGGCGTTCCGATTGCCGACCTGCTCTCCGGCATGAACGGCGCCTTCGGCGTGCTGGCCGCGCTGGTTGAACGCGAGCGGACCGGCCAGGGCAAGGTGGTGCGCACCTCCCTGCTGGCGTCGCTGATCGGTGTACATGCGTTCCAGGGCACCAGGGCAACAGTTGCAGGGGAGGTTCCGCAGGCGCAGGGCAACCACCATCCCTCGATCGCACCCTACGGCCTGTTCAACTGCAAGGACGGGAGCGTGCAGATCAGCGTAGGCAGCGAGAAGCTGTGGCAGTCATTTGCCTCGGCCTTCGGCCTGGACCCCGCTGCCCCCGGCTTTGCCAGCAACGCCGAAAGGGTGCGGAACCGCGCAGGGGTGATTACCGCCGTCGAACGCGCCTTCGCCGGCTACGGCGCGGTTGAACTGCTGGAAAAACTGAACGACGCCGGGATCCCGGCAGGGAAGGTCCGCTCGCTTGACGAGGTGTACGCCTGGGAGCAGGTGGCGTCCCAGGGCCTCGTGGTGGATGTGGATCACCCGCTGCTCGGAAAGGTCAGCCTGCCCGGCCCGCCGCTGCGGTTCTTCGCACCGGGGGATGCAGGGGAAACCACCCTGACTGAGCACGATGCACCGCCGCTGCTGGACGAGGACGGTCCGGCGATCCGCGAGTGGCTGGGCCTGGCTTCTGCAGCGGCCGGGGCGAAATAGCATGCCGGTGAAGGAAAAGGTGCGGCACCTGAACGCGACCGAACTCCTGGACGCCGTGGTGGACACGGGGTCGTTTGTCTCCTGGGACACGGAACCGGAACAGCCGGAAGTGTCAGAGGAGTACGCCCGGGACCTGGCCAAGGCGCGCGAACGCAGCGGCGCCGATGAGTCGGTGATCACCGGTGCCGGCCTTATCCGCGGCCGCCGCGTGGCCCTGATCGTCAGTGAATTCTCCTTCCTGGCCGGTTCCATCGGCCACGCCGCGGCACAACGGATCGTCGCCGCCGTCGAACGCGCCACCGCCGAGGGGTTGCCCCTGCTGGCCGGGCCCGCATCCGGGGGAACCCGGATGCAGGAAGGGACGCTCGCGTTCCTGTCCATGGTGAAGATCACCGGTGCCGTCCGGGCGCACCGCCAGGCCGGCCTGCCGTACCTCGTCTACCTGCGGCACCCCACCACCGGCGGTGTCATGGCCTCCTGGGGTTCCCTGGGTC
Source organism: Arthrobacter sp. Soil764 (assembly GCF_001428075.1). Lineage (GTDB taxonomy): Bacteria > Actinomycetota > Actinomycetes > Actinomycetales > Micrococcaceae > Arthrobacter. The sequence goes on from NZ_LMSI01000003.1 coordinate 117,204, forward strand.
ATATCAACGTGGCGGAGCCGGGAGCACTGCTGGGATTCCTCGGTCCCCGGGTTTATGAAGCGCTGTACGGGGAGGCGTTCCCCGAAAATGTGCAGGTGGCGGAAAACCTCTTCAACAAGGGGCTTATCGACGGCGTGGTGGAACCGGGCCACCTGGCCGACCTGGTGGGGCGCGCGCTGGACATCCTGACGCCTACGGCAGCAGCTGCCACCGGCTCTATGGCATCGGTGCCCTTGCCGTCCACGCTTTCGGTGCGGCCGGCCGACGTGGACGCCTGGACGTCCATCGGGATTTCCCGCCGCCCGCGGCGGCCGGACCTGCGCCAGCTGCTGAAGTTCGGCGCCACGGACGCCCTGCCCCTGAACGGAACCGGGCAGGGTGAGAAGGATCCTGGATTGCTCCTGGCGCTGGCGCGCTTTGGCACCCAGTCATGCATCGTGCTGGGCCACGCCCGCCCGCTGCGGAAGGACGCCGCCGGCATGGGGCCGGGCTCACTGCGCGAGGCGCGCCGGGGGATGAAGCTGGCGGAGGAACTGCGGCTGCCGCTGCTCACAGTCATTGACACCGCCGGCGCCGCGTTGTCGCAGGAGGCAGAGGAGGGCGGACTTGCGGGGGAAATTGCCCGCTCCCTGCATGAGCTGATCGGCCTGGAATCGCCGTCGGTCTCGGTGCTGCTCGGCCAGGGCGCCGGCGGGGGAGCGCTGGCGCTGCTGCCCGCGGACAGGACTATTGCTGCCCAGCACAGCTGGCTCTCGCCGCTGCCTCCCGAGGGTGCCAGTGCCATTGTGCACCGGACCACCGGATTCGCCCCGGCGATGGCCCAGGCGCAGGGGGTCAACGTGGCCGCGCTGTATGGGCACGGCCTTGTGGACCACATTGTGGATGAGCGTGATGATGCTTCGCTGGAGCCACGCGAATTCTGCACCCGGATGGCCCGGGCCATTGAATATGAACTCGGCGCGGTGGCCGGCATTCCGGTGCCTGAACTCGTGGCAGCCCGGGCCCGGAAGTTCGCGACCCTCGGCGTCTGCTGACGGGTGGGCGCTTAGTAGTGCCGGTTGCAGGGAGGCGTCGGAGCGTTCGGTTCGGGCGTCTCCTACTGCCGGTCCGGTATGTACACGGCCATGAGGACACCCGTTGCCGTGTGGTCGGCTTCGAGGAGCCTCAGCGGTGTTTTGGTGCCGCCGGCGAAAAGTTGTTGGCCGCTGCCCAGTACCAGGGGATGGATCATGAGCAGGTACTCGTCGATTTGACGGGCTGCCATGAGCGTGCGGATCAGCACTCCGCTGCCTATGATCACGAGGTTGGAGGGGGAGGTTTCCCGGAGTTCCTTCACCGCCGCGGGAACATCACCGTGAAGGAGGGTTGAATTCGGCCATTCAAGCTTTAGATCGGGGTCCCCGGAGGCGACGTATTTGGGCGTGCTGTTCAAGGCGTCCTTAAAGGGGCCTCCCTGGGCGTTCCAGGACTCCAGGAGTTGCATGTAGGTGCGCCGCCCGAAGAGGAAGGCATGGCCGGCACCCATCCGTTCGCCCATCTTCTGGACTGTTGCCTCGTCGGCATACGGAACCGCCCACCCGCCGTCCGTGAATCCATCCCGTGGATCTTCGTCCCGCCGGCCTGGTCCCTGCATGACGCCGTCGAGCGTCACGTGGTTCATCACGATGACCTTGCCCATCGCGGTCAGCCTTTCCTGAGGGCCCCTGGCGCCAGCCGGCCAGCCTACTTCCGCTGCCGGGCCCTTGCCCTGTGGGCGTTGGAACGGAGCTGCAGGATTCGCGCGCCGCCCGCTACGGCCACCAGCACGCCGCCCGTCACCGCGGCGATGAACAGCGCCATGCCCAGCGGGACTGCGCCCTCGAAGCCCAGGAACTTCACCAGGGCCTGTTCCTGGTTCTGCAGGATGAAGACGATCAGCAGGATGAGCAGCACCAAGGCAGCAACCACCGCTGCCCAAATGACGCCGGCGCGGGTGACCTTGCGGTCTGCGGTGCCTCCAGCACTGGGCCCTGGTGTGGCTGTGGTTCCCGTTGTTCCGCCCGTTCCCGGTGCGTCCGGTGCGTAGGACGGGACGCCGCCATAGGCTGGTTCGCGGTCTTCTGAGGGCTGAGCTGCGCTCGACGGTGTGGTGTTGACGTCCGGTTCCGGCCGGCGGTCCGGCCCTGGCGTGTACTGTCCTGCGCTCATGCTCGTCCCCTTTCACAAATTGCTAAGCATGCTTATTGTGCAACCATTGCCGTCCGGGTTGCCGTGGCACAACGAACCCTCTCGTGGCCTGCCGTCAAAGGGCTGTCCCGGGTTGGATGGCGGGGGCCGCTTTCAGGACGGAGGGGTCCTCGTCTGAGAACCCCTCCATTAGCACTTGCCTGGGCCGGTAGGGCGGGTCAATTTTGCCCGTGTCTTTCAGGCCCCGGCATCAGACCCTCTCCCTGCTCCGTTCGCCGGAGGGGGTGCTGGACGCAGATGTCCTGTGCCAGCTGGGGAAGGCCCAGAAGGTGAATTCCTGTTCCTTGGCCGGCTTCTCCGGAGTTTCCGCAGGGGTTTCCGTTTCCGCTTCGGGCCGGCGCTTGGTTTCTTTCCTGGCGCCCCACCCGAAGTCCTTGCTCGATGCGTAGCACATCACAGACCTCCTCATGGTGACTGCCCTTTAATCGTCCTCCTGATTGACGGCGGAGTCGATACGCAAGCGAAGTCCAGAAGGGCACCCCAGCATGCAGGCACAGCGGACACGGCACTGCGGCCTCGCAAAGTGGCAGCCGCGCCGGGAATCGTCTCCGGCACTGTCAGCCGCCGTCCACCACGTCCTGGGCTTCCTGCGGGCGGTGGAACTCGCAGGGTCCGGGATGGCGCAGGGGGAGGAGGCAGGTCCGGCCCGTAGGCAGATGGACCAGCGCGCACCGGCCGGTCATCGCCAGGTCTTCCCTGACGTTCGAGTTGCTCATGTCCGGACGTCCGTCGTCTGCCGTCGTGGTGGTATCGATGCCTGGGGCAGGGTGTTCAACGTTCATGGTGGGGCAACTCCTCATCGGGTGGAGGGCGAATGGAGGGTGCTGAAAAGGTGTTTTTCCAGTGTGCGCCGCCGGGGTTACCAGCGGATTAAGCGGACGTTAGGAGCAGGTCAACAACGTCGCGGAACCAACAAGCGCAGGGGCCCTAGCAGCCCAATTGGTGCGCAACCTGCAGGAGGAGGGCTTCGGAGCCCATGGGGCCCACCAGTTGGATGCCCATGGGTAATCCGCTGCCGGGGGCGCCCCCGGTCCAGTGCACGGGAAGGGTGATGGCCGGCAGTCCGCACACATTTACCATCGAGGACCACGGGGCGAACTCGCACTGTTTCCGGTAGTCGCCGTCCGCGTCCCCCGGCCACTGCGCCGACGGCCAGCGCTCAGTGCCGTGCGCAGTCCCGGTGAACCACCCCACCGGCCGCGGCGTCTGCGCCAAGGCGGGCATCAGCATCAGGTCCCACTGCCCATACTGCACCAGGGTGTCGTGCTGGAACTGCCGAAGGAATACCAGGGCCTCGGCGAGTTTGGCGGGGCTGCGCTGCTGGGCGCGGCGCCGGAAGGTCCGCGTGAGGGGTGCCAGCAACGCTTCGCGCGATGGGCTGATCCGGGCCGCGCCCACGCCGGCGGTCCAGGCCGTGGTGAAGGCATCCGGGTAGCGGTTGTCGTAGCGGATGGCAGCGTCAACCAGGCTGTGGCCCGCGTGCTCCAGGAGGGCTTCGCCGGCATGGAGCGCGTCCAGGGCCTCCTGTTCCGGCGTGAAGGGGAATGTGGCGGACCATGGGCTGTCCAGGGTGACGCCAATCCGCAGCCGCGGCGGCTTCCCACTTTGCACTGACCGCAGGTACTGGTTTCCCGGCACCAGGACGTCCATCATCAGTGCGGCGTCTTCCGCGCTGCGGGCGAGAGGACCGGGTACCACCAGCCGCGCAGGATCGCCGGCACTTTCGCCGGCTGCCACCAGCCCCCGCCCAGGCTTGAGTCCCACCAGGCCGCAGGCGGCTGCGGGGATGCGGATTGACCCTCCGCCGTCGGTCCCGGGGGCGAAAGGCAGCAGGCGCGCCGCCACGGCGGCCGCACTGCCGCCGGAGGAACCTCCGGAACTCCGGCTGGGTGCGTGCGGATTGCGCGACGGCGGTGCGACGCGGTTTTCGCTGTAGGCCGTCAGCCCGAATTCAGGCACCTGCGTTTTGCCCAGCGAAACCACGCCGGCCTCCTTGAAGAGGGAGACCAGCGGAGCGTCAGCGGGGGCAGGTTTGTGGTCCAGGGCGGCGCTGCCGTGCGTGGTCACTACACCGGCCACGTCGGTGAGGTCTTTGAAGGCAAGTGGCACGCCATGGAGCGGCGGAAGGTCGCCGTTGGAGCGGGCATGCAGGGCATCGGCCGCCTTAGCCTGCTCCATGGCCTGCTCCGCGGTCACGGTGATGAAGGCGCCAAGAAGTTGGTTCTGTTGCCCCACCCGGGCCAGGAAATGGGCGGCGGCATCCGAAGCGGACACTGTTCCATTCCGCAGGAGGTCCCGCAGGGCCAGCGCGGAGAGTTCATGCAGTTCAGCCATGGAACCGGGACTCCAGGTGGGCCCCGGCGTACCGTTCCGTGGCGGGATCCGGAACGACCGGGCAGGCGGGGACGGCGGCGGGCTGCTGGGACATGGAAACCTCCTTGGGCTTCACCAGCCTAACCCGCAGCTTTTGACGCAACTGTTCCGGGCATAGGGAGGTGGAAAGGGGCGGAAGGGCTAGGCTTAAACCTGACTCTGATCCCGCCAAGACAGGACTCCGATGAGTGACTTCGATACCGTCCCCGTGCATGACATTCCCGCTGATGCGGTGATTCTGGACGTCCGGGAGGACTACGAGTGGGTGGCCGGACACGCTGACGGCGCACTCCACATCCCCATGGACCAGATCCCGGCGCGGCTGGACGAGCTCGACCCGGACGAGGACATCTACGTCATCTGCCGGACAGGCGGGCGGTCCTTCCGCGCTGCCCAGTGGCTCACCGGCCAGGGGTATACCGCCATCAACGTCGCCGGCGGGATGGATCAGTGGCTGGAATCCGGCAAGCCTTTGGTCTCGGACAACGGACTCAAGCCGTTGGTGCTTTAGTGCCCGGTACTTCCCGCACCTACACCTTCCTGGGGCCGGCGGGTACCTTTACGGAGGCTGCCCTCCTGCAGGTGCCGGACGCCCTCCAAGCAGTCAGGATCCCGGCGTCCAACGTCAACGCTGCCCTCGGGGAAGTACGTGACGGGGCGGCCGATGCGGCAATGGTCCCCATCGAGAACTCGGTGGAGGGCGGTGTCACTGCCACCCTGGACGCCATTGCCGCGGGCCAGGAACTTCGGATCATCCGCGAGGTCCTGGTTCCCATCAGCTTTGTCCTGGTGGCCCGGCCCGGGGTGCGGGTAGAGGACGTCCGGCGGGTGTCGACGCATGGCCATGCCTGGGCCCAGTGCAGGTTGTGGATGGACCAGAATATGCCACATGCGGAATACGTTCCCGGCTCGTCAACCGCTGCTGCGGCCCTGGGGCTGCTGGAGGAGGACTGCCATTACGACGCCGCCATCTGCGCGCCACTGGTAGCCAGTACGCATGAGGGGCTGTCGGTGCTGGCGGAGGACATCGGAGACAACCCGGCTGCGGTGACCCGCTTCATCCTGGTCAGCCGGCCCGCCGCCCTTCCGCCCCGCACAGGTGCGGACAAAACCACCGTGGTTGTCCCGCTTCCTGAGGACCGTCCAGGGGCCCTGATGGAGATCCTGGACCAGTTCGCCAGCCGCGGGGTCAACCTCAGCCGGATCGAATCCCGGCCCACCGGGCAGTACCTGGGCCACTACTTCTTCAGCATCGACGCCGACGGCCACGCCGGTGAAGCGAGGGTGGCCGACGCCTTGGCGGGCCTGCACCGCATCAGCCCGGGAACCCGCTTCCTGGGCTCATATGCCAGGGCTGACAAGCAGGAGACGCCGGTGCCGGCGCACACCTCGGATGCAGCATTCGCGGCCGCTCAATCGTGGGTTGAGTCCATCCTTGCCGCGGAATCTTTCGCAGGTGAAAGCGGTTCCGGAGCTTCGCCCACAGCGTAGGCAAATGCCTCTTGAAGTACTTCCGCGGGCTGTGGACAATGCGTATGCTTGCTTGATCCACACGGGGTATGGCCCCTGACGAAAGGAGAGGGTCATGACCAGCAGCACTGACAACGATGGCCAGGGGATGATCGTCAATCCCAAGCCGACCGCCGACAACCAGGACTGGGACGGCGATGACGCGGACCGCGCGGACCGCCTGCGCTTCGAAGAGGAGCAGGCCATGATCCGCGAGCAGTCTGAAGCCCACGCTGCTGCCAAGGCCGCCGCTGACGCAAAGAAGCAAGCCAGCGCCTGACCCACGCGGCACTCACCGCTTCGTCGTCTCACAGCCTTATCAGCGCACTGCTTTGGCGCTGCTGCCGTGGACCTCTCGCCTGACCCGGACCAGGAGGGACCGCGGCAAAACCTGGACGGTGAGCTGCGTGGCCTCGCCCGATGTGTCGCCGTCGAGCTGGGTGGGCATGGGTTCGGGGCACTTGATTACCACCCTGCCTGACCGGTAGACGGTCATGATGGGCAGCTTTCCGCTGTGCTTGAACATGATTTTGACGTACATCAGCAGCCAACCCAGGGCGCTGCGGGGGCTCATGACCACAACATCGAGCATGCCGTCGTCGATCATGGCCTGCGGGATGAAGTCGATGCCACCGGGAACCAGGCCGCAGTTGGCGAAAAGCACGCTGCGGATGTTCCTTATCTGCTCCGGGCTGCCGTCCAACGCAATGGACACCTTTTTGCGCCGGCCCGGAAGATGGCGAACGCCCGCCTCCGTGTACGCGAGCCAGCCCACCGCTCTCTTCAGCCCAGCGTTTGTGTCGGCCAGGACCTCGGCATCCATGCCGATTCCGGCGATCACTAGGAACACATGCTCTGAATAGTGGCCGGTCCGGGAGTTCTCGATGGCCATCCGTGCGGTGTCGATGTAGCGCTGGCGTCCAAACAGGGCTGTCTGGACGTTGCCGTGAAGGTCGTTCACATCCAGGTCCACGTTCCGCGCCAGCAGATTGCCGGTGCCCAGCGGAATCAAACCTATGGCAACGTCCGTGTGCGCCAGGGCCTCAGCCACCACGCGTACGGTGCCGTCGCCGCCGCCCACAAGGACGACGTCGGGCTTGCCGGCCAGGGCGGCCTGCATCTGGGAGAAGCCGGGATCCTCCGCCGTTGTCTCGAAAAAGACGGGCTCCTCCCATCCGGCTGCCAGGCAGGCGCGCTGGATGAGTTCCTTCGCTTCCCCGGACCGGGCCTTGATCGGATTGAGGACCACGGCCACCCGCTGTTGCGTCAGCCCCGTGTCGTAGGCTTCCCCTGCCATCGCACTGCGGACATGCAGGGCCTTGAGGCGGCGGACGCCCCACCAGCTGGATGTGGCGAAGGCAAGCGCCACCGCAATCAGCAGGTAGAGAATCCAGTCGCTCATGGTGGTTCAACAGTAGCCCGGCGCGCGGTGGGCGGGTGCACTGGGGCCGCCGCCCGCCGTCGTGCGTTGTATTGGATACCCTTGTCTGGTGATCGACGTAAAAGACCTCAGCGAAAACCCTGACAAGTACCGTGCCAGCCAGCGCGCCCGCGGCGCGGACGAATCAGTGGTGGACGCGATCATCTCCGCGAATTCCGCCCGCCGCGAGGCCCTGCTCCGCTTCGAAAACCTCCGCGCCGAGCAGAACGTGTTCGGCAAGAAGGTGGCGAAGGCCAAGGGCGAGGAGAAGCAGGCTCTGCTGGCGGAGGTCAAGGAGCTGGCCAACTCCGTCAAGGCCGCGTCTGCAGAGGCCGATGCTGCGCAGACCAAGCAGGAAGAGCTCCTGCGCACCATCCCCAACCTCATTGAAGATGGTGTTCCCGAGGGCGGCGAGGATGACTACGTGGTGGTCAAGACCGTCGGCACCCCGCGCGAATTCCCGGACTTCGAGCCCCGCGACCATCTGGAGATCGGCGAGCTGATCGGCGCAATCGACATGGAACGCGGCGCCAAGGTTTCCGGTGCCCGTTTCTACTTCCTCCGTGGCGTCGGCGCACGCCTGGAGATGGCACTGCTGCAGATGGCCATGGACCAGGCCATCGAAGCAGGTTTCGTCCCGATGATCACCCCCACGCTGGTGCGCCCGGAGACCATGCAGGGCACCGGCTTCGATGTAAAGCACGACGCCGAGATCTACCGTCTCGCCGAGGACGACCTTTACCTTGTGGGCACCTCCGAGGTGGCGCTTGCCGGGTACCACGCGGACGAAATCCTGGACTTCTCCAACGGTCCGGTCCGCTATGCCGGACAGAGCTCCTGCTACCGCCGCGAGGCCGGTTCGCACGGCAAGGACACCCGCGGCATCATCCGCGTCCACCAGTTCAACAAGGTGGAGATGTTCATCTACACCACTGTGGAAGAGGCTGCCGCCGAGCACCAGCGCCTGCTGGCCTGGGAAGAGGAGATGCTGGCCAAGTGCGAGCTGCCGTACCGGGTGATTGATACCGCTGCCGGTGACCTTGGCACCTCCGCGGCCCGCAAGTACGACTGCGAAGCGTGGGTCCCCACCCAGGGCGCCTACCGTGAGCTGACCTCCACCTCCAACTGCACCACGTTCCAGGCGCGCCGCCTGAATATCCGTGAGCGCGTGGTGAACTCCGAGGGGGTCGCCAAGGGCACGCGGGCTGTAGCCACGCTGAACGGCACCCTGGCCACCACCCGCTGGATCGTGGCGCTGCTGGAGCACCACCAGAACCCGGACGGCTCCGTCAACGTGCCCAAGGCGCTGCAGAAGTACCTGGGCGGCCTCGAGGTCCTGCCGGTCCTCTAGGGTTCTTCCCTGTTGGTGCACCCGGACCTGGACAATGCACCCTCGAACGGACAGTGCACCCCCGAGCGCGGGGGTGCGTTGTCCGTTACTGGGTGCTGGACGGTCTGTTCAGGGTATTCGGCAGACCGGCCTGACGGAGGCACGCCGTAAAGCGGGACGGGTCCGAGGCCGTTGCCCAATCCCACCTGACAACCCGGAAACCCGCCGCCCGGAGCCTGTCCTCGCGTTTCTTCTCCGCCAACACGGTTTGCCGTGCCGTCCGTGTGCCCAGGTAGTCGTCACTCAGGTACTTTGAGTCGCCGTCGAACTCGCCGATCAGCCGGTACCGCGGCCAGAAGAAATCAGTCCGGGCGAGCAATGAACCTCCCTGCCGGAACCTTGCCTGGAGCGTGGGGGCCGGGAAACCGAGAAGATGCATCTGTGCGCGGCTAAGGGATTCTCCGGCTGACTCTGAATGGGGCGAAGCGAAGTTAAGCACCTGTGCCACCCAGTCTCGGCGGGCGGCCGAGGGGAGCTGGGAGGCCGCCTGGAACAGTTCGTCCTTGCTGACCGGAGGTCCTGAAACGCGGCGGTTGCTGATTGCGTGGTCAGCCAGCACGACTCCTGCCGCGAAGCTTTCCCTCGCCAGGACGTTTATGACGGTATCGGGCAGCGGAGTGACCAGCAGGCCTCCGCGCTGGACCGACGCTGTATCCCCGCGATGCCTGTGGATGCCGTATGCGGTGAGGTGGGTGATGCCGGTTCGCCTGGATCCGTCAGGGGCCGCGGAGGTTGTTGGCTGCCTGCGGCCGGTGTGGCCCCGGGATGCCCCGGACAAGTGAACATATCCGGGCACAGCAAGGAGTTCCAAGTCCCACAGGACGGCGGCCGTGTTCAAGCAGAACGTGGATTGCGGCAGTTCCAAGTCCACGGCCCGGACCGTTTGGAGGTACCTTTCCCAGGGAGGCAGCGACACCCATTCGTCCTTCGCGGCGTAAACACCCTTGCGAACGCGGACGAGTTCACCCTGCGCATAGCGCCTGCTGAGTGACCGGGTGTCCCCGGTGGTGTGGCGAAGGTCCAGGGCGGAAATCAGGTGCATGCCACTCATCGTCGCTGGAGCATGGTCGGGGGCTGGAGGGGCCGGCCGGTGCATGTGGATAACCGGCCCCATGGAGTTCGCACCGCGAGGTGGACGATACACCGGCGCGTGCGGGGGTGTATCGTCCGTTGGCGGGTGCGCAACGAACATCCCGGCCCCGGATGTGGGAACCCGCTGTGTTAACCAACAGTTCAATAAACCTGTGGTCCGCGTCCTAGCGCGTGTCAGTTACGTCTGGTTCACTATGTGGATGACAACGCTGACTGAAACCTCAGTCGCCGGCAACGATGACCGGCGAGACAACATTCGAGACACCAACGAGAACGCCCTTGGCTTCGCCGGTGCGGACCGGAAGTTCATGGTCGCGCTGGACGTGGACGGCACCCTGGTGAACCACGACGGTCACATGTCCCCGGGTGTGCGGGAAGCGGCGCAGGCCGTGGTGGCCGCCGGGCACGAGGTGATGATCGCCACCGGCCGCTCCCTGAATGCCACGCTTCCCATCATTGAAAAGATCGGAATAGAGCGCGGGTATGCGGTCTGCTGCAACGGCGGCGTGACCCTCCGGCTGCATCCGGAACTGGAAAACGGCTACGAGGTGATCCACAAGGCCACCTTCGATCCCGCTCCCGCCCTGCGCGCGCTGCGGGAACGGCTGCCGTCCGCCAAGTACGCCCTTGAGGACGTCGACGGCAACTTCCTCTCCACCGAGCGGTTCCAGGATGCCAGCTTCGGCGTCGAGGCCGTGGGCGTGGACTTCCACACCATGCTGGAAGCCACCGCCGTGCGCGTGGTGGTCTTCAGCACCGAAAACACGCCGGAGGAGTTTACCGAGGCCATCAACCACGTGGGCCTGGCGGGAGTGACCTACTCCGTGGGGTGGACCGCGTGGCTGGACATCGCTGCGGCAGGAGTGACCAAGGCCAGCGCGCTGGAAAACCTTCGCGTGCGCCTTGGTTTTGAAGAGCACCTCACCGTTGCTGTCGGGGATGGCCGGAATGACATCGAGATGCTCACCTGGGCGGGCCGCGGTGTGGCCATGGGGCAGGCGCCGGCGGAGGTGGTGGCCGCCGCGAATGAGGTCACCCACTCAGTGCATGACGACGGCGCCGCCCACGTGCTGCGCAGCCTCCTCTAGACACCCTGCGCGTTGCTCCATCAGATACGGCACCTAAACCCCGGTTTTGCCGACCATTACTGATGGAGCAAGCGGGAATTCAGGGCCGCCGGTCGGCCAAGGCAGAATAGAGGCATGACCCTTACGACGTTTGCCCTCGTCCGCCATGGCCAGACCGATTGGAATGCCGAGCGGCGGCTGCAGGGAGCAACGGATATCCCCCTGAACGACGTCGGCCGCGGCCAGGCGAGGGACGCCGTCGCCGTCCTTGCCCCGTACGAATGGGACGCCATTGTCTCCTCGCCCCTGAGCCGGGCCGCAGAAACCGCGGACCTGATTGCCGAGGGACTGGGGCTGTCAGTGTCCCGGCGTGTCCCGGAACTCACGGAGCGCAGCTTCGGACCGGCTGAAGGAATGCAGGCCGGCCCGGAGCTGGACGCATTGCGTATTCCGGGCGGTTTCAAAGGCGCGGAAAGCGAAGAAGAGGCTGCCAACAGGGGGCTTGCCGCGCTGGAGGCCCTTGCGGAGGAGTTCCGCGGCCAGCGGCTCCTGGTGGTCACCCACGGCACCCTGCTGCGCGTGAGCCTCAGCCGGGCCATCGGCCAGACCCTGTCCAGCGTGGACAACGCCGTACTGAACCTGGCGCACCATCACGCAATCGACGGCTGGAAGCTGGAGTACTTCAACGGCGAACCCGTTATGGCGGCCACCGGCAGCTGAGGCCTATCAGCCCAACAGGCCGCAAAAGAGGGCCAAGCGCCCGCAGGCTACCGGGCCGCGAGGATCAGCGCCAGCAGCCTGGCAGCTGCCGGCCGGGCGGCATGTTCCTCGTTCCACTGCGCCCGCGCCACGGCTTTGCTGACGGCTTGGGTGGTGATGCCCAGTTCCTGTGCCACCGCTTTTTGCTGCCCCCGGACACCGGGGGTCAGCAGGTCCAGCACCCGCCATTCCGCGTCTGAGCGGTCCCGCACAATATGGCCGAGCAACCGGAGGATGGCCTCTGCGTCCTGGGCAACATCCGCCAGCGGCCCCTCCACCGCAACCGGGACCCGCTCCTTGCTGCTGCGGAGCCGGTCCACCGCCCGGCGGGCATAGACCAAACCATGGCCGGACGCGTCCTTGACCTGGTTGGGCAACGGCTCGTTCACCGGCCCCGCACCAATTCCCACGTACCAGTGCCCGCTGCGCAGCGCGATCATGGCTGCATCCACCGCCTGGTGCGGGCACTCGACGATGCCCTGGACTTCGTCCTCCACAGACCGGTCAAAATCCAGGCGCGCAGGGATGTGCCGCAGCGCCTTGAGCAGCTGCGGGACCTGGTCGCCGTCACGCCGGCTGTCCGTCTGGTTGATGGTCAGTGTGAACATTCTGGGTCCACACTACCCGGAAGTAGGAATTGCGAAACGGCCGGTAATGCAGGGCCGCGCTGCCCCATTCCTGAAACGGGAGAGGGTCCGCGTCACGTGGACGCGGACCCTCAACCGTGATTCGGCAAATGGATAAGGACCGGGCGTCAGTTCTCCTGCCCGGCTGCCCCGGTTGCCGGGAAACGCTCCCAGGCGCGGTGGGCGGCGAGCAACCCGGAGACAGCGGAGGTCACCGCAGCTGCGGAGTCTCCTGCAGCTATGCCCGCCGCGTCCTGCGGGATGCCTGCCGCGTCCAGGACAGCTGAACCCGAACCCCAGAAGCCAATGGCCTTGGCGTGGCGGTAAGCCTCAGTCAACATCAGGGCGACGCGCGGGTCCGCCCCTTCACGCGGTTCCCCGCCCTTGGCGTCCCGCCCTGCGGTGGCGTCGGGTGCGGGATGCCGTCCCCCGGCGACGATCAGTGCGTCGAACTCGGTTGACCGCGCCGTAAGGAAGGTGCGCTGCACCATCACCGAAAGCCCGTCGGAGGAAAGTGCGCCTCCCGCCGGTGCGATGACCAACGGGACCATGCCCTCGTCGTCGAGCGCTTTGCGGGCGGCTGCCACCTGGGACAGGTCGCTGGACGAGTCGGCGATGATGCCCACCACGCGGCCCGCAACCGGCCAGGCCTGGCCAATCTGGGACAGTGCCGGGCTGGGATCCTGATCCGCCACCTGTTCCGTGGCCTGGGGTGCAGGCATGCCCAGACCGGCGGCGACGGCGGCGCAAAGCCGTGCGTCAATGTTGGCCAGGGCCTGGAGCTGGCGTTCCCGGACGGGCGTCTCGAAGCATTTGCCGAGTTCGAACGTGTATGCCTGGATCACGTGGTCCTGTTCCACGGCGCTCAGGCTCCGGAAGAACAACCGGGCCTGGCTGTAGTGGTCATCGAAGGAGGCCGGATTGCGCCGTTCCTTCACGCTTTCGGCCACTGCCTGGGGCACGTCCACAAAAGCCCCCATGTCTTCCCCAGCCAGGAACGGGCACCCGCCATCCAGGGAATTGGGCCGGTACGGGGCGACCCCGGCATGGACCGCCGTCTGATGCATGCCATCGCGGAGCATGTCGTTGACCGGTGCGTGCGGCCGGTTGATGGGGATCTGGGCGAAGTTTGGGCCGCCAAGGCGCGAGATCTGGGTGTCCAGGTAGGAAAACAGGCGGACCTGCAGCAAGGGATCGTTAGTGACATCGATTCCCGGCACCAGGTGACCCGGATGGAAGGCCACCTGCTCGGTCTCGGCAAAGAAGTTGGTGGGGTTGGCATTGAGGGTCATGAGCCCGATCGGCTGCACCGGCGCCAGTTCCTCAGGGACGAACTTGGTGGGGTCCAGGAGATCGATGCCCTCGAACATCTGGTCCTCTGTGTCCGGGAACGTCTGGATGCCCAGCTCCCATTCAGGGTAGGCGCCGGCCTCGATGGCGTCGGCAAGATCGCGCCGGTGGAAGTCCGGGTCCATGCCGTTGATGATTTGGGCTTCTTCCCAGACCAGGGAGTGCACGCCCTGTTTGGGCTTCCAGTGGAACTTCACCAGGGTGGTGTCGCCGGTGGCGTTGGTGAGCCGGAATGTGTGGACGCCGAAGCCTTCCATGGTCCGGTAGGACCGGGGGATGCCGCGGTCGGACATGTTCCACATGGTGTGGGCCTGCGCCTCAGTGTGCAGCGAAACGAAGTCCCAGAAGGTGTCGTGGGCGCTTTGGGCCTGGGGAATTTCCCGGTCCGGATGGGGCTTGGCCGCGTGGACGATGTCCGGGAACTTGATGCCGTCCTGGATGAAGAACACGGGAATGTTGTTTCCCACGAGGTCGTAGGTGCCCTCATCGGTGTAGAACTTGGTGGAGAACCCGCGGGTGTCCCTGACGGCGTCCGCGGATCCCCGGGACCCGAGCACGGTGGAGAACCGGACAAACACCGGAGTTTCAACGTCCGGGGCCAGGAACCCGGCACGCGTGACCTTCGAAGCGCTGCCGTAGGAACGGAACACACCGTGCGCTCCGGCGCCCCGGGCGTGGACAACGCGCTCCGGGATCCGCTCGTGGTCAAAGTGGGTGATCTTTTCGCGCAGGTGATGGTCCTGCAGCAGGATGGGGCCGCGGGCGCCGGCCTTCAGGGAGTGGTCCGTGTCCTGCAGGCGAAGCCCCTGGGCCGTGGTCAGGTACTGGCCGGACTGGGCGCGTGCCCCGGCCGGCGCCCCGGTGGGGCTTCCCGTGGGGGACACCGCCTCAGGACTGCGCTGGTCCGGTTTCGGGGGCAACGGCTCGCGCGGGGTGGTGGGCTCTTCACGTGCCGGAGGTTCACTGGACGGAACTCCGGGAATCACAACGTCGTCTTCGGCTGGCATATCTGGTCTCCCCGCAGTAGATTTTCCCAGCCCCGCCGAGCGGAAGCTAAGCTTGCTTACTACCCTACATGCCGCCCGCAGCGATGCCGCAAGAGCGGGAAAGCGCGACGGCGGGGGTTGCCTGCCTGCCCCTCCATCTGTTGCGATGGGGGAACGGCCGCCTGCAGCGGCACACCCGACGTGAGGATGGTTATGCCCGGCAGCGCTGGACAGAATGAACGGCGGCAGGAAGACATGCGGCAGGACGGGCTGGGGCAGGACGAACTTAGCCTCGTCGACAAATGGTGGCGGGCCGCCAACTATCTTTCGGTAGGGCAGATCTACCTGCGGTCCAACCCGCTGCTGCGCGAACCGCTGCAGGCTGAGGACACCAAGTCCCGCCTGCTCGGGCACTGGGGCACCACGCCCGGACTCAACTTCGTCTACGCCCACCTGAACCGCGTGATCCGCCGCGACTCCCTGGAGATGCTCTTTGTTGCCGGTCCCGGCCATGGCGGTCCCGCCGTCGTCGCCAATGCCTGGCTGGAAGGAACGTATTCCGAAATCTACGGCCATGTGGGCAATGACGAGGCCGGCCTGGCCGAACTGTTCCGGCAGTTCTCCTACCCCGGTGGCATCCCAAGCCATGCGGCCCCGGAAAGCCCCGGCTCCATCAGCGAAGGCGGCGAACTGGGATACTCCCTGGCCCATGCCTACGGCTCGGTATTTGACAACCCGCAGCTGGTCACGGCGGTGGTGATCGGCGACGGCGAGGCAGAAACCGGGCCGCTGGCGGCCAGCTGGCATTCCCACAACTTCCTGGACCCAGCCGTGGACGGCGCCGTCCTGCCCATCCTGCACCTGAACGGCTACAAGATCGCCAACCCCACCGTCCTGGCCCGGATGCCGCAGGACCAGCTGGAGCAGCTGCTGCGCGGGTACGGCCATGAGCCGTACTTCGTTACCGTCACGGACCCGGACAACACGGAGCAGGCGCACCGCGATTTCGCCGGCGTCCTGGACCAGTGCCTGGCGGACATCAAGGCCATTCAGGACACCCACCGGCAGGACGCATCCGGTGAGGATTCCGGCGAGGACGCCGCGCACCGCTGGCCAATGATCGTCCTGCGCTCGCCCAAGGGCTGGACCGGGCCCCGAACCGTGGACGGGCTGCAGGTGGAAGGCACGTGGCGGGCACACCAGGTGCCGCTGTCGGAGGTGCGCACCAACGGCGAGCACCTGAAACAGCTGGAGGAGTGGCTGCAGTCCTACCGGCCGGAGGAATTGTTCGACGGCGACGGCCGGCTCCGTGCCGACGTCGCGAAAGGAGCGCCCACCGGCGATTTCCGCATGAGTGCCACCCCGCATGCCAACGGCGGACTGCTGAGGCGCGCGCTGAAACTGCCCGCCTACCGGGACCACGCCGTCGAGGTCCCCAACGCCGGCATCGACAGGGTCAGCCCTATGGTCACGCTCGGTTCCTGGATGCGGGACGTGATCGCGCAGAACATGGAGAACTTCCGGCTGTTCGGGCCGGACGAGACGGCATCCAACCGGCTGCAGAACGTCTACGAGGTCACCGACAAGGTGTGGCAGTACCGGATTGACGACGTCGACGAGCACCTGGCGCGCTCCGGCCGTGTCCTGGAGGTGCTGAGCGAGCACCTGTGCCAGGGCTGGCTCGAGGGGTACCTCCTCACTGGCCGGCACGGGGTGTTCAACTGCTACGAAGCCTTCGTCCACATTGTCGACTCCATGTTCAACCAGCACGCCAAATGGCTGAAGGTTTCCCGCAAGCTGCACTGGCGCCAGCCGGTGCCATCGTTGAACTACCTGCTGTCGTCGCACGTGTGGCAGCAGGACCACAACGGGTTCTCGCACCAGGACCCCGGCTTCATCGACCACGCCGTCAACAAGAAGGCCGAGGTCATCCGGGTGTACCTGCCGCCGGACGCCAACACCCTGCTCTCCGTCATGGAGCACTGCCTGGCCTCCACCGACTACGTGAACATCGTGGTCAGCGGCAAGCAGCCCTCGCCCACCTGGCTCGGCCCCGCCGACGCCGCCAACCATTGCCACCGCGGCCTGGGGATCTGGACGTTCGCCGGCTCTGAGGTGCCCGGCGAGGAGCCCGACGTCGTGCTGGCCTGCGCCGGTGACGTGCCCACCGTGGAGACGGTGGCAGCCGCCGAACTGCTCCGCGAGGGCGCCCCCGGCCTCAAGGTCCGCGTGGTCAACGTGGTGGACCTGATGCGGCTGCAGGACGAAAGCGAGCACCCGCACGGCCTGCCTGCCCATGACTTTGACGGCATCTTCACCGCGGACAAGCCCGTCATCTTTGCCTACCACGGCTATCCCGCACTGATCCACCGGCTGGCGTACCGGCGCACCAACCAGCAGGGCCTGCACGTGCACGGATACAAGGAGGAGGGGACCACCACCACGCCATTCGATATGGCCATGCTTAACGGCATCGACCGCTTTACCCTGGCAATCGACGCGATCGACCGCGTGCCCGGTCTGGCGGAAAAGCACTCGCTGCTGCGTCAGGACCTGCAGGACCGCCGCAACCGTGCCCGCGAGCACACCCGGACCCACGGTGAGGACCCGGAGGAGATCCGGAACTGGAAGCTGGGGCACTCCGGCGCATAGCCGGCCCACTTAGCCCGGGAGCTCTTCCAGAGTGCAGGACGGGAGGTGGATCCAGCCTTCGCTGCGTGCCGCCCTGGCATGGGACCCGTCCGGCAAAAGGGTACGACGGCGGGCGGCGGCCCGGGCGGTGAGGGAGGCTATGACGGCGTCGAACAGGTCGTCCGAAGCGGCCAGGCTTTCCCGGTGTCCGGCAAGGTCCAGCCATGGCGCCTGCTCTTCGAGGGCAGCCAGCAGGAGGCCGAGGCGTTCGGCTTCGGGGACGCCGCGGCCCTTGTAGCCGCGGCCGTTGAGGCCCCAGATCTTCAGCGATGCGGCCGGGTACACCTCGGCAAGGCGGCCGGAGCCGTCCCGTGGCTGTGGGCCGTGCAGCGCGGCAATCTTTGCCTGGATCACTGCGCAGCGCATCGCCGGGTGTGCCAGCCGGTCCGCGGAGACGCTCAGCGGGATCAGCCCGGTCTGGCGGGTGACGAAGCGCTCGGTGTCGCGGTAGGCAAGGAGCCTTCGGCCGGCAATCCCGTCGTACTCCAGGACGGGGCCGGCATCGAAGTCCAGGTGTCCGGTGAGGAACGGGATCAGCGCGTCGGGCCAGCCCACAGGACAGTCCACGCCGGTCATCTCGCAGGAGCCGAACAGCTCCACGATGTCCTGGTCAGTCACGTCGAGTGCCAGGTGGACCAGCTGCACGGAACCCTGGCCCCATTCGATGACGGCCACCGCAGTCTTTTTGGTGGCCGCCGCCAGGTCCACGCCGAGGGTTTTGACTGCCTGTCAGACCCGCCTGTAACGCAGCGCGCCGTCAACGGCTCCCGCTTCGCCGAGATCATCGCCGCGGGCGAAGCCGGCCCACAGGGCCCGCACGGACCGGCCTGTCATGTCCACGTCCTCCCAGCGGGCGCCGTCGATCAGGCCCACGCCGTCCCAGGTCTTCCTGGTGCCGAGCAGCAGCGGCAGGTCGACGGTGTGCGCTGCACCAAAAATATTGCCGGGTGCGTGCCAGGTCAGGAGGTAGCGGTGGGCCTTTCCGCCCGCCTTGGCGTGGCGACGGGCAAACCGGCGGATTGCCCGGCCGTACACGGTTTCGGTGACCACCCAGTCGATGGCGCGCACGGCGTGTGGTCCCACCACAGGGACACCCGCCAGGCGCATCAGGCGCGGACTGCGGGGGAGGAACAGCCGGGCCTCCTCCGAGGTATGGCCGATCAGCACCTCGATGGCCGGTGCCGTCCGGTCCCATGCCGCTTCGATATCGGATTCCGCCGGGAGGGGGTCGTGACCGTACTGGGTGCCGAAAGGCATGGCGGCCAGCATGCCGAACTTTTTGGCCACCTGGGTGACCCGCTCCTCGAGCGCCACCACGTCCATGGCCGGTGTCTGTTCGGTGACGGATTCGGCGGCAATTCCCATGGCGTGATTCATCTTGGCGCGCCCCCGGGTGATGCCCAGCGGTGCGCTCTGGATGATGGCTCGCTGGAAGAGGGTGGGCGCTTCCGGAGTGGCCATCAGGTGTGCAATGGCGTCGCCGCCGGCGGACTGGCCGAAGGCGGTGACCCATCCGGGGTCCCCGCCAAAGGCTGCGATGTTCCGCTGCACCCACCGGAACGCCTCAAGCTGGTCCAGGAGCCCCAGGTTGCCGGGCCGCCCGCGGGGTGTTGCCAGGAACCCGAACAGCCCCAGCCGGTAGGTCACGGAGACCACGATCACGCGGTTCTCGGCCACCAGCCGGGCAGGGTCGAAGATGGCCAGGTCGCCGGATCCCGTGGTGTATGAGCCGCCGTGGATCCAGACCATGACGGGCAGCTTTTCGTCCGGGGTGAGGTCGGCCGGCATGGTGATGGAGAGGTTCTGGCAGTCCTCGCTGCCCGGAAGTTCCCCGTATCGGGTGCCCAGGACGTCGTCGAGGAAGGGGACAGGCGCCTGCGGGCAGGCAGGGGAGGGGGACGTGGCGGACAGTTCGGAGGTCCAGTCCTGGGCCGGGGCGGGCGGCTGGAACCGTGCAGCTGTGGCATACGGGATGCCGGTGGCGCGGATAACGTCGCCGTCCCGCCAGCCGGCGACAGGCCCGCACGGAGGATTGAACGAAGGCTCGGAAGTCACAGGCCAACGATTCCACAGATTCACGATGGCCGGACAACAGAAATCCCCGCCTCCCGGACCTTTCCCCGGCGCATAACGCGGGGTTTGGTCCAGGAGGCGGGGATTCTTGGCGTAGGCCGCGCTGAGGCGGCCCGCCTGGAAAACTAGTGGCCGGTGGGCACGTAACGCTTGATGGAGGCTTCCAGTTCGGCCTCGGCGGCGGCGCGGTCGCCCCAGCCCTCGGCCTTGACCCACTTGCCCGGCTCCAGGTCCTTGTAGCGCGTGAAGAAGTGCTCGATTTCCTTGATCAGGAATTCGTTGACGTCGCTGACTTCCTGGATGTGGTCAAAGCGGGCATCCACCGGAACGCAGAGGATCTTGGCATCTCCGCCGCCGTCGTCGGTCATGTTGAAGACGCCGATGGGGCGGGACTCCACGATGACGCCGGGGTGCAGGTCGAAGTCCTGCAGGAGCACCAGTGCGTCCAGCGGATCGCCGTCCTCGCCGAGGGTGTTCTCGAAGTACCCGTAGTGCGTGGGGTACTGCATGGAGGTGAAGAGGACGCGGTCCAGGCGGACGCGGCCGGTCTCGTGGTCAACTTCGTACTTGACGCGCGATCCCTTGGGGATCTCGATGGTGACGTCGTGCTTCATGGAATGCTCCTCGGCAATTGCAGGGGGTGCGCGGCACACTTGACGGGCCCACAAAAAAGAGTGTCGGTGCCGCCGACTACTATTGAGGATATAGCGAGAGGCCCTGGAATCAGGAACTTGTGGGGATATTTCAGGACTTGAGGACCAGCACCAGCATGACCAAAACAACCGGCCGGGAACCGTTGAGCGCGCATCGCTCCGGGCCCCGCGGCGGCCTCGGCCAGGTCCCGGGGGAAGGGCCGCGCAGGCCCTGGCCGCTGGTCCTGGCGGCATTGCTCCTGCTCGTCCTGGCCGTCCCGGGAGCCCTGCTGGTGGCCCCCGGCTTCATCGGCCCCGACGCTCCTCAACCTAAACCGGCGCCCCCTGCCTGGCAGCAGGCCCCCGCCACCCTCTCCGCCCCGCAGGTTCTTGCCCCGCTCCAGGCGTCCGCCCCGGTGCCGCTCCAGGCAGCGGTGACGGCCCAGGTGGAGCCTGCGTTAAAGGTCGACGGCGGCGGTACTTTCACCGGTATGGTGCAGGACGCACTCACGGGCCAGGTCCTCTTCGACCGGGGAGGGGCAGAAAGCCGGGTGCCGGCGTCGAACCTTAAGCTGCTGACGGCGGTGGCCGCGCTGCGCACCCTGGGGCCGGACCATCGTTTCACCACCAAAGTTGTCCCCGGCACCGCCGCCGGGCAGGTGGTGCTGGTGGGCGGCGGCGACGTGCTCCTGGCGGCGGGGGAGTCGCAGCCGGAACAGGTTATGGGCCACGCCGGCCTGGCCACCCTGGCCGCCCTCACGGCGCAGGCCCTGCAGGCAGCGGGCATCACGGGAGATATCAAGGTTTTGGTGGATGACTCCCTCTTCACAGGGCCGGCGCTGAATCCCAACTGGCAGAGCGGCGACGTGGAAGCCGGTGAGATAGCCCCGCTGTACCCCCTGGCCCTCAACTCTGCGCGCCTCAATCCGGCCGTCACCACCGGTCCCCGGCCCCAGGATGCAGCCATGGCCGCCGCGGCGGAGTTCGAAGCCCGGCTCCGTGCGGCAGGTGCCGGGGCGGGGCTCACGGTGGCGGCCGGCGTCGAACGTTCACCAGGGCCTTCCCAACCCAACACCGCAGCGCTGGCGGCCGTTGAATCGGCCACCGTGGCAGAGCAGGTGAACCTGATGCTGCAGGTTTCGGACAACTACCTGGCCGAAACCATGGGGCGGATGGCCGCTGTGGCCACCGGACGGCCAGGGAGCAACGACGGCGCCACGGCTGTGGTCTCCGCCGAGCTTGCCGCAGCCGGCATACCCACCGACTCGGTGAAGCTGGCGGATGTGTGCGGACTGGCCATGGGCAACCAGGTTTCGGCCCGCCAGTTCACGGAGGTGGTGCGGGCCATCACCACCGGGCCGGACACCAGGCTTCGAGCCGCCCTGGACGGCTTTCCGGTGGGCGGACTCTCCGGAACCCTGGAGACGCGCTACGGGGACGCCACCACCTCCGGCGGCGCGGGCCTGGTCCGCGCCAAGACCGGGACGCTGAATTCCGTGCTGGCACTGAGCGGGTACGTCGTGGACGCAGATGGGCGGCTCCTGGTTTTCTCCTTCATCGGCAACGGCCTGACGCCTGGCGCCGCCGGCAACAAGGAAGCCCTGGACCGGGCCGCCACGGCGCTGGCAGGCTGCGGCTGCCGCTAACCCGAATTGCAGCGGCGGGCACCCCTGCTGCTGGTACTACCGGGCCTGGATGCCCAGCAGCGCAGCCATGACGACGGCGGCAAGCACCGACGCCCAGCCCTTGCGCGGGCCTGCGGTCAGGGGAGGAACGGGACGGTAGGGGATCATGACGGCCTCCTTCTTGGGCGGATTCTTCCTGTCCTCCCACAGTGTGCGCCCGGACTGGGACAGGACTTTCGCCCTCCTGTGCGGCGGCTGTGCAAGTTCGCCGGTCAGCGAACTTAAGGACGATCCCCGGCCTGCTGTGTTCTGATGGGAACCATGGAGTCCACTGCGCGCGAGTCCGCATCGACGTTGTCCCCAACAGCCCAGTCCCTGATCAACTGGGACCTCGCTGCTTCCGCCGCAGCGCGGCTGGCTCCCGCCGGGCCCGTGCTCGACGAAAAGGCCATCGGCGAGGCGGTGGACAGTCTTCGCCGGCTGGCGGATGCGTCTGTTCCGCACGTCCACGAAATCACCGGACTGGAGGCGGCGCGGGACCTCCGCGATTCCTCGGTGCTGGTGGTGGACCGGGCGTCTTGGGCCAAGGCCAACACCCAGAGCTTCGCGGTGATGCTCAAGCCTGCCATGCAGAAGATGCTGGACAGCCGCCACGGAACCCTCAGCCCCGCCGCCGCCCAGGTCAGCGGCGCCATCACCGGCAGCCAATTGGGCGCCGTGCTTGCCTTCCTGTCCAGCAAGGTCCTGGGCCAGTACGATCCCTTTGCGGCGCTGTCGGAAAACTCGTCGGCCCCCGCGGCCGGCAGGCTCCTGCTGGTGGCCCCCAATATCGTTTCAGTGGAGCGCGAGCTCAACGTCACGCCGGAGGATTTCCGGCTCTGGGTCTGCCTGCACGAGCAAACCCACCGTGTCCAGTTCGCGGCAGCGCCCTGGCTGCGGCACCACATGCTGGAACAGATCGATGAACTCAGCGGCCACCTCCTGGGCAACGTCGACACCCTGATGGAGCGCGCCACCGCCGCTGCCCGCTCCCTGAAGGACCGCTCCGCCACCGGAAATACGCCCGGCCGCGGCGCCATCCTGGACCTGCTGCAGGATCCTGAGGAAAAGGCTGCCATCTCGCACCTCACCGCGGTGATGAGCCTGCTGGAAGGGCATGCGAACGTGGTGATGGACGCTGTCGACGCCAGCATTGTCCCTTCCGTGAAGACCATCCGGCAGCGGTTCAACGACCGCGGCAAGGACCGCGGGGTCATCGAGAAGTTCATCCGCAGCCTCCTGGGCCTGGACGCCAAGATGCGCCAGTACTCCGATGGCGCCCGATTCGTCCGCGCCGTGGTGGAGGTGGCCGGAATGGAGGGCTTCAACAAGGTTTGGGAATCGGTGGACCACCTGCCCACCGAGCCTGAGATCCACGACGCCAAGCTGTGGCTTGAGCGGATGGGGCTCTGATTGGCGGACGCCCCGGTGCCCGGAACACCGCTGCCCGGAACACCCCTGTCCGGCGCACCCCTGCCTGACTTCCCATCCGCCGGCGCCGTGGGGACACGCAGCGGACGACGCCGGCCCGGAAGGCTGGCACCCGTCGTCGGGACCGCCCGCAAAATGCTGCAAAACGCGTTGGCCGACGCCGGATATCCCCGCCACGTCCTGGTGGCGTGCAGCGGGGGGCCTGACTCGCTGGCACTTGCCGCCGTCGCAGCGTACTTTGCGCGGCGCGGCCACGTGGACGGGCGTCCGCTGACCGTGGGTGCCGTGGTGGTAAACCACCAACTGCAGGAGGGGTCTGCGGACGTTGCCGCCCGCACTGCCAGGACACTGCAGGAACTGGGCCTCTCGCCCGTGGAAATCCGCACGGTGACGGTGGCCGGTGCGGGCATGGGACCTGAGGCCGCAGCGCGCGAAGCCCGGCATGCGGCGCTCGAGGCGGCCGCTGAGGCACAGGGCGCGGACGCCATCCTGCTGGGCCATACCCTCGATGACCAGGCGGAGCAGGTACTGCTGGGCCTGGCCCGGGGCTCCGGGTCACGCTCCCTCGCCGGCATGCGCCCCGCCCGGGCCGGTGCCGGAAACAGTGTCCTCCTGCGGCCGTTCCTCGGCCTGCGCAGGGCGGACACCGAGGAGATCTGCGCTGTGGAGGAACTGGATCCCTGGCACGATCCCACCAACACCGATCCCGCGTTCGCGCGCTCCCGGACCCGTGTGGAGGTGCTCCCGCACCTCGAGGAGAACCTTGGCCCCGGCGTCGCCGAGTCCCTGGCCCGGACCGCCGCCATCCTGCAGCTGGACGCCGACTACCTGGAGGCTGTGGCGGAAAGCACCTTCGCATCCCTTGTGGAGCGCGACGGCGGCACGCTGGCGCTGCCTGAGGAGGCCTTGCGTGCCCTGGCCCCGGCCATCAGGTTCCGGGTGATCGCAAAGGCAGCGGCCGACGTCGGCGGGCAGCAGCCCAGCTACCAGCGCCTTTTGGCGGCGGAGGCGCTGTTGCGGCGGCAGGGTTCGGCCGGACCGGTGGAGCTTCCCGGCAACGTCAGCGTGTACCGGTTGTCGCTAACGCAGCTGGAGGGATCGAAGGCTGCGGGTGTGCCCGGGGCGGAGGGCGGCCCCGGTTCCGTTCCCCGCGAACCGGCGCGCTGTGGGAAGCTAGTATTCCGGTCTCAAAAACCGCCCGCAAAATAGTCGCACCCCGCATCTAAACAGGAGCCATTGGTGGATTCAAACGACGTCCAGGCAGATCTCAAGCACGTTCTCTACACCAAGGAGCAGATCCAGCAGCGGATCAGCGAGCTCGCTGCGCAGATCGACAAGGACTACGAAGGGCGCGAGATCCTCCTTGTGGGTGTGCTGAAGGGCGCCGTGATGGTCATGGCCGACCTTGCCCGTGCACTTCACAGCCACATCTCCATGGACTGGATGGCCGTGTCCTCCTACGGTTCGGGCACGCAGTCCTCCGGAGTGGTGCGCATCCTGAAGGACCTGGACACCGACCTGATGGGCAAGGATGTCCTGATCGTCGAGGACATCATCGATTCCGGCCTTACCCTGTCCTGGCTCAAGACCAACCTGGAATCCCGCGGTACCGCCTCGGTGGAGATCTGCACGGCGTTCCGCAAGCCCACCGCCGCCAAGGTGGAAATCGACGTCAAGTACGTCGGCTACGACATCCCCAATGAATTCGTGGTGGGCTACGGCCTGGACTACGCCGAAAAGTACCGCAACCTTGACTTCGTGGGAACCCTGGCCCCGCACGTCTACGAGTAAGCCGCGCGGCACGCTCCACCACCGCCGTGCCCCGGCAAAACCCCGCCACGCAGGCAGCTCCTGCGCTGTCCCCGCGCAGCTACGCCCACAGGGAACTTTTGCTTTTCGCTATGCGTGATGTACTCCGGACGGTGTATAGCTAGAAGCTGACGCAGCACCATCACGCGCGCAGACTACTCGCCGTGAAGCACTACCGGAAGGGACGGGGCCAGCCCCCGAACAGATGAAAGCTAAGAACTTCTTCAAAGGCCCGGGCATCTGGATCGTCGTTGTGGTCGGTCTGCTCCTCGTGGCTTTTGCAACGCTCGCCCCCGGCGGTGCGGCCCGGATCGATACCGACAAGGGCCTGGAACTGCTCTCCGGCAACAAGGTGGAGCAGGCCAAGATCTTCGACGGCGAAAACCGCGTTGACCTCACGCTGAAGGACAACCTGCAGCTGGAGGGGCAGGACAAGGGCAAGAGCGTCCAGTTCTTCTTCGTTGATGCCCGCGCGCAGGACGTGGTGAAGGCTGTCACCGACGCCAAGCCGGCCCAGGGCTTCACTGACCAGCCGATCGAAAGCAACTGGTTCTCCGGCCTGCTCTCCCTCCTGATCCCGGTCATCCTGCTGGGCGCCCTCTTCTGGTTCCTGATGACCCGCATGCAGGGCGGCGGCTCCAAGATCATGCAGTTCGGCAAGTCCAAGGCCAAGATGGTCAGCAAGGACATGCCGCAGGTGACCTTCGCGGACGTGGCCGGCTCCGACGAGGCCGTGGAGGAACTGCAGGAGATCAAGGAATTCCTGCAGGAACCGGCCAAGTTCCAGGCTGTTGGCGCCAAGATCCCCAAGGGCGTGCTGCTCTACGGCCCTCCAGGTACCGGTAAAACCCTGCTGGCCCGCGCGGTGGCCGGTGAGGCAGGCGTCCCCTTCTTCTCCATCTCCGGCTCGGACTTCGTGGAAATGTTCGTCGGCGTCGGCGCCTCCCGCGTCCGCGACCTCTTTGAACAGGCCAAGGCCAACTCGCCCGCCATCATCTTCGTCGACGAGATCGACGCCGTCGGCCGCCACCGCGGTGCAGGCATCGGCGGCGGCAACGACGAACGCGAGCAGACCCTCAACCAGCTGCTGGTTGAAATGGACGGCTTCGACGTGAAAACCAACGTCATCCTCATCGCCGCCACCAACCGGCCCGACGTCCTGGACCCGGCACTGCTGCGTCCCGGCCGCTTCGACCGCCAGATCGGCGTGGACGCACCGGACCTGATCGGCCGCGACCAAATCCTGCAGGTGCACGCCAAGGGTAAGCCGATGGCGCCCGGTGTGGACCTGAAGGCCGTGGCCAAGAAGACCCCCGGCTACACCGGTGCCGATCTCGCCAACGTCCTCAACGAGGCTGCGCTGCTCACCGCCCGCTCCAACGCCAACCTGATCGACGACCGCGCCCTGGACGAAGCCATTGACCGCGTCATGGCCGGCCCGCAGAAGCGCAGCCGGGTCATGAAGGAACACGAGCGCAAGATCACCGCGTACCACGAAGGCGGCCACGCCCTGGTGGCGGCGGCCCTCCGCAACTCCGCTCCGGTCACCAAGATCACCATCCTCCCGCGCGGCCGGGCCCTGGGCTATACCATGGTGGTTCCGGAAAACGACAAGTACTCCGTGACCCGAAATGAGCTCCTGGACCAGATGGCCTATGCCATGGGCGGCCGCGTGGCCGAGGAGATCGTGTTCCACGATCCGTCCACCGGCGCCTCCAACGACATCGAGAAGGCAACCGGCACGGCCCGCAAGATGGTCACCGAATACGGCATGAGCGAACGCGTCGGCGCGGTCCGCCTCGGCCAGGGCGGCGGTGAACCCTTCCTGGGCCGCGACGCAGGCCACGAGCGCAACTACTCGGACCAGATCGCCTACGTCGTGGACGAGGAAGTGCGCCGCCTGATTGAGCAGGCCCACGATGAGGCCTACGAGATCCTCACCGAAAACCGGGACGTCCTGGACCTCCTGGCCTTGGAGTTGCTGGAGCGCGAAACGCTGAACCAAGCCGAGATCGCCGACATCTTCAGGGACGTCCGCAAGCGTGACTTCCGCGAGGTGTGGCTGTCCAAGGAGACCCGCCCGGTCCAGATGGCAGGCCCGGTGGAGAGCCGCCAGGAGCGCGCCGAGCGCGAGGCGCAGGAGGAAGCCAAGAAGGCCCGGATGGATGAGCCGCTGGACGCCCAGCCCCCTCATTCGCAGGGCGTTCCGGAAGACGCTCCGTTTCACGGCGGCACCCCCGACTCGGGGCCTGACACCCTTCGCGGCTAAGCTTTCCCTGTGACTTCTTTCGACGACGACGACGTTCCCGCCTCCGCCGTACCTCTGGCGGAGGACGGTTCCCACCATTCGAAACACGAAAAGGTGGACCGGCCGAGGATCGAGGCGGCCGTCCGTGAGATCCTCCTTGCCATCGGCGAGGACCCGGACCGCGGCGGCCTCCTCGACACCCCGAAAAGGGTGGCCAAGGCGTACGCCGAAATGTTCGCGGGACTGCACCGCGACCCCGCGGAGGTCCTGTCCACCACCTTTGACCTGGACCATGAGGAACTGGTCCTGGTCAAGGACATCCCGTTCTACTCCACGTGCGAGCACCACCTGGTGCCGTTCCACGGGGTGGCCCATGTTGGCTACATCCCCTCGCACGATGGCAAAGTTACCGGGCTGAGCAAGCTGGCCCGCCTGGTGGACATCTATGCCCGCCGCCCGCAGGTGCAGGAGCGGCTCACCACTGAAATCGTCGAAGCGATGGTCCGCCACCTCAAACCCCGTGGTGCCATCGTCGTCGTTGAATGCGAACACATGTGCATGTCGATGCGCGGTATCCGCAAGCCCGGAGCGAAGACCGTCACCAGTGCGGTCCGCGGGCAGCTTCATGACCCGGCCACCCGTGCCGAAGCCATGAGCCTCATCCTCGGAAGGTAACAACAGACCATGGATTCACTCGCTGCAGCCCCTGGAACGGGGCCCGCAACCTCCCCGCTGCCCATCCTGCGCAAGCCCCGCCCGGCGGCGCGCTTCGCGGACCTGCCCACTGGCCGCACCCTGGTCATGGGAATCCTGAACGTCACGCCGGACTCCTTCAGTGACGGCGGAAAGCACGCCACGGCAGACACTGCCATCGCTGCCGGCCTGCGGATGTTCTACGCGGGCGCCGACATCATCGACGTCGGGGGTGAATCCACCCGGCCCGGGGCTGACGATGTGACCCCGGACGAGGAACAGCGCCGCGTCCTGCCCGTGATCGAGGCCCTGGTGAAGGCAGGGGCACTGGTCAGCATCGACACCACCCACGCCTCGACGGCTGCAGCAGCGGTAAAGGCCGGCGCAGCAATCATCAATGACATCTCCGGCCTGAGCATCGAGCCCGAAATGGCCGAGTTCGTGGCGGCCTCCAAGGTGCCGTACGTGCTCACCCACCGCCGCGGGGACGCGCGCACCATGAACTCGCTTGCCGAATACTCGGATGTTGCCGGGGAAGTGGTGGCGGAGCTGGCAGGAGTGCGGGACAAGCTGTACGCCGCCGGTGTCAGCCAGGAACAGATCATCATCGACCCGGGCCTGGGGTTCGCCAAGAACGACGCCCAGAACTGGGAACTGCTGCAGAACCTGGACCGGCTGGACAGCCTGGGCCACAAGGTCCTGGTGGGCGCCTCCCGCAAACGTTTCCTCGGCACCCTGCTCACCGTTGCCGGCAAGGCCGCCGCCCCCGAGGAACGCGATGCTGCCACGGCGGCCATCACCGCCATCAGCGCGTACCGCGGGGCCTGGGCGGTCCGCGTGCACGAGGTTGGATCCAGCCTTGACGCCGTCAAGGTTGCTGCACGCATGGCCGCAGCGTCCCCGGCACAAGCCGCCGTACCCCAAAAACAATAGGGCCGGGGGACCCATGGACAGGATTACGCTGACCGGAGTGACGGCCGTGGGCCATCACGGCGTCTTCGATTTCGAACGCCGTGAGGGCCAGCCATTCGTCGTAGACGCGGTGCTCCACCTGGACTTCACCGAAGCGGCGCAGTCCGACGATGTCCGGGACACCGCCCACTATGGTGAGGTGGCGCAGCGTATTACCGAGTGGATTACCGGCGAGCCCCTCAACCTCATCGAGGCACTCGCGGTGCGGATCGCAGACAGCCTCCTGTCCGAATTCAAGCTCAACGCCGTGGACATCACCGTGCACAAACCACAGGCCCCCATCGAGGTCCCCTTCGGCGATGTGGCGGTCACCGTCCACAGGGAACGGGTCCCCGCAGGCCCGGCCATGTCCGGGGCGCAGACGTGAACGGGACCTACACCAAGGCCGTGCTTGCCCTGGGCAGCAACCTTGGTGAACGCAACGAAACGTTGACGGAGGCCGTGGCCGACCTGGTGGACCCGCCTGAGGTCCGGCTCCTTGCCGTCTCACCCATCGTCCAGACCAAAGCCGTGGGCGGACCCGCGGGACAGCCGGACTTCCTGAACATGGTCATCACGGTGGAGACCAGCCTGACCCCGCAGGAGCTGCTGGAACACTGCCAGGCGGTGGAGAACAAGCACCACCGCGTCCGTGAGGTCCACTGGGGGCCGCGGACGCTCGACGTCGACATCATCACATACGGGGACTTCCGCAGCAACGATCCCACGCTGACCCTCCCGCACCCGCGCGCCGCATCACGGGCCTTCGTCCTCTACCCCTGGTCACTCATCGAACCCGCCGCCACGCTGGACGGCGAACGGATCAGCACGCTGGCAACGCGGGCTTCGGATTTCGGGGACCTTGCCCCGTTCGACGGGTTCGGCGACTTCGACGGCATGCCCACGGCGGGAGCGGTGGAGGAGCGATGAAGCCGATCAACCCGCTGCGCCTGCTGCTGATCTGCGTCATCCTTGCGGTGGCGGGCTGGGCGGCCACGGTAGTCACCAGCCGGTACAGCATGGCCACTCCTGTCCTGCCCGCTACGGCGCTTGCCACCATGGGCGTCATCGTTATCATCACACTGATCCTGGGCATCCGGGTACTGAGGTGGCGCAACAGCGTCAAGCCCAACAGCACGGCCAGGAAAACGCAGCTGGACCCCCTTCTGGCCGCGCGGACGCTGGTCCTGGCCCAGGCATGCGCTTATGCCGGAACAGTGCTGCTGGGCTGGCACGTGGGCATCTTCCTGGACCAGCTGCGGATCTGGAGCCTCCGCAGCGACCAGGGCATCACCTGGCTGGCCTTGGCCATGGCCGGCGGCGGCCTGGTGATGATCGTGGTGGGGCTCCTGGTGGAGCGGTTCTGCAGGATTCCCCCGGAAGACGGCGACACCAACAGCATAGATGGGAAGAAGGGCCGCCCAGCCCGCGGGGAAGCCGCCGGGGAAGGCGAATATGCGTACCGAGGCGATTGACCCGCCGGGTATCGCCTGGCAGCGTGTCTCGCCGAAATACATTACAGTCCGGCTGGTGGAATGGGCCGTTGCCAACCTTGTCACCCTGCTGGTCCTGTCCGCTCCACTGGTGTTTGTCCTCCTGGGCTGGTGGCGGTGGCCGCCGCTGTGGCTCGCCATCACCGTCCCGTCCGCCACGCTGTTGGCCGCCCTGTGGCGGCTGGTGCTCATTCCGCGCCAGGTCCGGGCCATCGGCTACGCAGAGCGCGATGACGACCTGCTGATCAGGGGCGGCATCTTCTTCCAGCGGACCATGGCCGTTCCCTATGGGCGGATGCAGTACGTGGACATTGCGGTGGGGCCCGTGGAACGCGCGCTGGGGCTGTGCAGCGTCAAGCTGCACACCGCGTCACCCGGCACGAACGCACGCATTCCCGGCCTGCCGGCAGCGGAAGGTGCGCGGCTCCGGGAACAGCTGGCCGCCCGCGGCGAAGCCAGGCTGGCGGGACTGTGACCACTGACGGCCAGCTGCCCGGCCCGCCCGGGGAGCCGCCTGCGCCTCCACCTTCCCAGGGCAGCCCGGAAACCAACAGAACGCCCGACGACGGGTGGCTGCGGGTGCATCCTGCCTCACCTTTCGTCCGCGGCTGGGTTGCCCTGGCCGCTATCACCTTCTTCTTTGGCCGGGACCTCTTCGAGCGGACGCTGCAGGGCCAGCCCGTGTTCGAGGACGGGTTTGCCAGGCGCGCCCCATGGCTCCTGGGCGGTGGGGCGGTGGTCCTGGCCGTCGCGGTACTGGGGTTTGTCCTCACCTGGTACTTCACCAAGTACCAGGTGAGCGGCGGCTACGTCCGGGTCGACAGCGGGCTCATCTTCCGCCAGCACCGGCAGGCGCGGCTGGACCGGGTGCAGGCCATTGACATCGTTCAACCCCTGCTGGCCCGCATCTTCGGCCTGGCCGAACTCAAATTCGAGGTAGCCGACGCCGGCGAATCAGCGGTGCGCCTGGCCTATCTGAAGCTCGAGGATGCCCGGCAGCTGCGTGCCACCATCCTGGCTCAGGCGTCCGGGGCCTCCGCCGGTGTTGTCACAGGTGCCGGCGTTGATGCCGCGGCAGCTGCCCGTCCCGGAGGCCCTGCAGGCCCGGAGCGCCTTGCCCGGCCCGCACCCGAGGCCCCGGAAACCACTGTCCTGTCCGTGCCGCCGTCGCGCCTTCTGGGATCGCTGATCCTGAGCGAGCAAAGCGTCTTTATCGTGGTGGGCGGCATCGCCTCGGTGGTTCTGTCGACGCTGACGGACAACCGCGCCTTCTACTTCTACCTGGTGCCCGCGGCCCTGGGCCTGGCGGCCGGCTACTGGAACTTCTTCAACAAGGGGTTCAACTTCACGGCAGCGGTTTCTCCCGACGGCATCCGGCTGCGGTACGGGCTCCTGGACACCCAGGCACAGACGCTTCCACCAGGCAGGATCCAGGCGGTGAAGGTTGCCCAGCCGCCACTGTGGCGTCCGTTCGGCTGGTACCGGATGCAGGTGAACGCGGCCGGCTACGGGGTTTCCGGCAACGCCGCCGAGGGTAACACCAGGACCATCCTCCTGCCGGTGGGAAAGCTTCCCGACGTCGTGGCCATGCTGTCGCTGGTCCTTCCGGACCCGGGGACCCCCCAGCCCGGGCTGGTGTTTACCGCCGGCCTTAACGGCAAGGATTCCGACGGCGGATTCGTCACCACGCCGCGCCGGGCCCGGCTGCTGGCGCCCCTCGCGTGGCGCCGCAACGGGTTTACCGCAACGGACACGGCCCTGCTGATCCGCTCCGGGCGCTGGTGGCGGGAGCTGGTGCTGGTTCCCCACCAGCGGACACAGTCGCTGGCACTCCAGCAGGGACCCCTGGCGCGCCGGTTCCGGGTGGCGGACCTGGTCCTCCATACGACGGCCGGGCCGGTGGCCCCCCGGCTGGTCCAGGCCGGGCTGGACGAGGCCCGGCAGCTTTTCGACGACCAGTCGGCACGCGCCCGGCTGGCGCGGAAGCGGCAAACCACCGAACAATGGTTGCGGCAGGTTGTTCCGGCAGTTGCGCCCACGCCGATGGGTGCCCTGCAACTGCCCGGCGCCGCGGCGCCTGGCGTGCCGATGCCCGATGCGCCGGCCCGTGGGGACACAACCGACGCAGCAGCCGCTAAGGCGCGGGACCATTACCAACAGGAAGGCCAGCAGCATGGCTAAGCCCGGACGCCTCGGCGTCGGAATCATCGGTGCCGGCAAGGTGGGAGCCGTGCTTGGCGCGGCTTTGCGCGCGGCCGAGCACGCCGTCGTCGGGGTGTCAGCCGTGTCCGACGCAAGCCGGGAACGGGCTGAAGCACTCCTGCCCGGCGTGCCCGTCCTGGAAGTGCAGGACATTGTCGAGCGGTCGGAGCTGGTGTTGCTGGCCGTGCCGGATGACGCACTGCCCGGCCTGGTGGACGGGCTGGCGAAGCTGGGGGCATGGCAGCCCGGCCAGCTGGTGGCGCACACCTCAGGACGGTTCGGGGTGGGCGTGCTGCATCCTGTGCGCGCAGCCGGTGCCGTTCCGCTGGCGCTGCACCCGGCCATGACGTTCACCGGCATGAGCCTGGACCTCACCCGGCTGCTGGACTGCACCTTCGGGGTGACGGCCGATGCCGCCATGTTGCCCATCGCCCAGGCGCTGGTGGTGGAGATGGGGGCGGAACCCGTGGCCATCGCCGAGGCCGACAGGACGCTTTACCACGCAGCCCTGGCGCACGGTTCGAACCACCTGGTCACCCTGGTAGCCCAGTCGTCCCAGCTCCTGCGCGAGGTTGGGGTGGAGAGGCCCGAGCGAATGCTGGGTCCATTGCTGAGGGCCACGTTGGAAAACGCACTGGCATCGGGGGAGTCGGCGCTGACCGGACCGGTGGCCCGCGGGGACGTGGGAACGGTCCGTGCCCATGCCGAGGCTTTGCGGGAGTTCGACGGCGGCGGGCATGGCGACGTGCTCGAGGCCTACCTTGCGATGGCCCGGGCCACAGCCCTTAGGGCAGAAGGGCGGGGACTTCTGAAACCTGACCAGCTGAAGGGGCTGCGCGAGGCCCTCGAACCGAAGGAGGACTGAATGTCCATTCAACTCGTCAAGACCGTTCACGAACTGCACGCGGAAAGCGCCAGGCTCCTTGGCGCCAGGCGCGGTACATCGCAGGGCCTGGTGCCCACCATGGGCGCACTCCACGAAGGCCATGCCGCACTGGCGCGCACCGCCGCCGAACACAACGACGTTGTGGTGGCGAGCATCTTCGTCAACCCCCTGCAGTTCGGCGATGCCGTGGACCTGGACCGCTACCCCAGGACGCTGGACGCGGACCTTGCGCTGCTGGAGGAGCAGGGCGTCGACCTGGCATTCGCGCCGGCCGTGGAGGAGGTTTACCCCGGCGGAGAGCCATTAGTACGGGTGACATCCGGCCGCCTCGGTGAAAAGTGGGAGGGTGCATCCCGGCCCGGACACTTCGACGGCGCCCTGACCGTTGTGGCAAAGCTGCTCCATTACGGCATGCCGGCCGCAGGTCTTCCTGCCGGTTCCGCCGATGACGCTTCCCGGGCCGGCGGCCTGCCCGCGTACCGGGCCTACTTTGGGCAGAAGGACGCGCAGCAGTTGGCCCTGGTGCGGCGGATGGTTGCCGATCTGAACTTTCCGGTCGAAATCGTCGGCGTGCCAACGGTCAGGGCAGAGGACGGGCTGGCCTTGTCCAGCCGGAACCGTTTCCTTTCGGAGGCGGAGCGGGACGCCGCGCTGGTCCTGTCCAGGGCACTGCGCCTGCTGGAGGACCGGGCAAATGCCCATGACCCGCTGGACCTGGATTCCGCGCTGGCGCTGGTTGAGTCCCAGCCCATGGTTGAACTCGACTACTTCGAAGTGGTGGATCCCGAAACCCTCGAACCGCTGGCCGAGAACTGCCGGGAGACCCCTTTCCGCGGGGAGGCCCTGGCGCTCATCGCCGCCAAAGTTGGTCCAGTGCGGCTGATCGACAACATGCCGCTCAGTTCCTAATTTTCCGTTTGCCCAGGTTGCCGTTTCGCAAAGTTGGGAAGGAGAGCGGCGGGTTAGAGATTCAGTCCGTCCCCGCTGGCCATCAGCTGTTCCAAGAGTGCCTTTTCGGGGCGCCCGGGGTTGCGTGCGACGCATTGACGGAGCCGTGCCCTGGACAGTTCTTCGGCCGGGTCCGTGCTTGAAAGCTGTTCGTCGATAATCTCCTGGGCCTGCCATCGAAGCGATTTAATGGCGAACTGGCGGATTTCCTCAGGGGTGTCACTGGGAATCCACGGCTCGGGAGCCGGGGGCACGTTTTCGACCAACCGCTCTACTGTCATAGTGGCCTCCTTGCATCAACCTGCAGTGGCCGGGGAACCACTGCGCCGTTCAAATGCACTGCACGTAGGACAAACACTACCGCGGGAAAGACAAGTCTGTCTCGTGGCAGAATGGCCCCATGGATGTGATGAATCCAGAGCCCAAGACTTCATCGCCCCGGGCATCCGCCACCGAGTCTCCTTTGTTGGCCTCCCCAGCGTCCTCGCGGGTGCCGGCAGCATCGGGACACCCTTCGCCTGCTGGTCATTCGAATCCCGAGGCGCGGATCCTTACCGTGGCATACGAGTTGTTCTCGCGGCGCGGGATCAGGGATGTGGGCGTCAACGAGCTCATTGAGCGGTCGGGCGTAGCGAAAGCCACCTTCTACCGGCACTTCCCCTCCAAGGATTCGCTGGTCCTCGCCTTTCTCGAACAACGGGATAAGCAGTGGACCGAGGACAGCATCATTTCCAAGGCCCGGAGCCGCGGCCGCACACCCATTGAGCAGTTACTCGCAATTTTCGACGTCTTCGGCGACTGGTTCCAGCAGGACGATTTCGAAGGCAGTGCCTTTATCAACGTCCTGCTGGAGATGGGTCCATCCCACCCCCTGGGCCAGGCGAGCATCGATTATCTGGCCAAGGTCCGCGGGCACGTGCGAGGGTTGGCGGAAGAAGCCGGTTTGGTCCGCCCGGAGGAATTTTCGCGCTCCTGGCACATCCTGATGAAAGGCTCCATTATTTCCGCCACAGAGGGAGACCTGCAGGCGGCCGAGCGTGCCCAGCAGATGGCGCGCTGGCTCATCGAGCACCACAGGGCATAGCGCCCAATATAGGACCAAGCCTCCAACCGGGCCCAGCGTCCCTCCGGTCCCAGCCTCTCCGCCTCGGGGTTGCTGCATTTTGGAGTGCTCCATCAAGCGTTGTTCCACTGCGCAAATTGCTCCAGTGCGACGTTGCTAACCCCGCAGGAGCTACACTCCGGCACCAACCGAGTCCGGGAATTGCGCAAACGGCATCCTAAAGAAGTCATCCCAGAGCGGGTCCTCTGGTGAGAGGTCGTCGAGGTCGATGAATTCGGGGTCCTCGGGTTCCCAACGTGGAAGGTCGTCCGGGCCGGGATCTACACCTTGGGTTACAGCGGGCATCGGAAAAAGTCCCGGCGGCCAATGGGTTGGTTCGGGGTCTGGGTGTTCGGGTTTGTAGTGGCGGCCGGTGGGTGAGGTCCAGCCGGGCGGTCCGTTGTGGGTGGCGGGGTCGGGGATCCANTGGGTTGGTTCGGGGTCTGGGTGTTCGGGTTTGTAGTGGCGGCCGGTGGGTGAGGTCCAGCCGGGCGGTCCGTTGTGGGTGGCGGGGTCGGGGATCCATGGCCGGGCGTGTTTGAGGCGGTGATGTTTTGGGCAGAGTTGTGCCAGGTTGTTGGTGCCGGTGGTGCCGGCGTGTTCCCAGGCGGTGAGGTGGTCGGTGTCGTTGTCNGCGTGTTTGAGGCGGTGATGTTTTGGGCAGAGTTGTGCCAGGTTGTTGGTGCCGGTGGTGCCGGCGTGTTCCCAGGCGGTGAGGTGGTCGGTGTCGTTGTCCGGGGTGTGGTTGCTGCAGCCGGGGAAGGTGCATTTTCCGTCGCGCATCCGGATCCATTGTTTGATGGTTTCGGGGAGCCGGTACCGTTGGCGTCCGATCTCCAGGGGGGCTCCGTCGCGGGGGTCGACCAGGACCCGGTAGAAGGATTCCGCCCCGTCCGCGACGAGTTTGCGGGCCATGGACGCCGGGATGGGGCCGAAACCGTCCAGTACCGCGGGTTCGTCCGTCTGGCCGAGGAGGGAGAACGCCGGGACCATGACCAGCACGTCGGCCCGCGGGGTGGGGACTCGTCCAATATCACTATTGCTCCCCGCAGCGCTCCCGGTACCGGAAACGCTGCCTGCACCCGTTCCCGCAGCATCACCGGTCCTCCCGGCGGCCTCACCCGCAGCAGCCTCACGCGCAGGCGTTCCGGTGCCGAGGAGTAGTGATGCTGCGATGTCGGGGCGGAGTTGGGTGATGGTGCGGGGTTCGTTGGGGCCTTGGAGGCCGCGGGCGGTGGCGGTGGTGCGGTTCCAGATGGCGCAGGCGGTGTCGCCGG
>NZ_LMSI01000004.1 GCF_001428075.1 Arthrobacter sp. Soil764
AACGACACCGACCACCTCACCGCCTGGGAACACGCCGGCACCACCGGCACCAACAACCTGGCACAACTCTGCCCAAAACATCACCGCCTCAAACACGCACGGCCATGGATCCCCGACCCCGCCACCCACAACGGACCGCCCGGCTGGACCTCACCCACCGGCCGCCACTACAAACCCGAACACCCAGACCGGGAGCCAACCCATTGGCCGCGGGGGCTACTACCCGGGCAACGAAGCCTGCTGGAGGAAGCACTTCTGAAACGTCTCGCGCTTTAACCCTGCAATTTAGGGCTGGCCTGAAGCAGGAATTTCATAAACCCGCTGTGCTGTGCAAGGTCTCGGGGGCTTGTTCACAGGTCCAGATGGCTAAACGGCCTCGGGTGCTCCCCCGATGCGCCGACGAAGCGGGAGCCGTTGAGCTCGCTCTCCGGCAGCCAGAGCCCGTAGCCGGGGCACAACCCCCATGGCCAGCGGCGGCCCATGGCCGGGCGCCAGCAACCGTGGGCGCAGCTCCGCCAGGCGCGCAGCCGAGTCCTTTGACAGCTTCCAGTTCCACGTGGTGTACCGGGGCGGTCCGGACAGATCCGGCACCCCGAACAGGATTCCGCCGATCGAATTCAGGTTGACGGTCACAACAGCATCGCCGGTGATCATGACGCCGTCGCCGGGGCGCCAATAAGCTACATGCCCGGCGGTGTGGCCAGGGGTGGGGACGGCAGCCCACCCGGGCAGGCCAGGCACTTTCGCGTCCAGGGGAAGGCTCTGCACCACGTCGGTAATGTCGCCTGCCGCTTCGATCCGCCGGCGTGCCCGGGCCCGGAGGGACCACAGGAGCGGGGCGATGAACCACCGGTCAAGCGGCATTGAGAACTCAGGGATGTACCGCCCGGCAGCCATCGGCAGTTCGGCCTGGTGGACGAACACCGGGATATCCCACAGCCGCGCCAGGGTTCCGGCTGCGCCGGAGTGGTCCGGGTGGATGTGCGTCAGGAAGATGGCTGCGGGGCCGTGGCCGGATCCGAGGATTTTTTCCACAGCGGCGCGCACCGGTTCCGCGCTGCCCGCCCATCCGCAATCAACCATCACCCACGCGGGACCGGACCTCACCAAGTAGAGATTTGAGGCCATCGGCCCGGAACCTGTGGTCATGAGGATCACTCCGGAGGCAATCTCCCGTGGTTCTGAAATCCGCATCATTGCCCTCTCACACCACCGGGTGGCGAACCAGGGTGCGCAGCTTTTCCGGTGCACTGCGCCGGGGATCACCCAGGTAAATTTCGTGGTGGCGCCCCCGGACCTTTAATCCGGCTTCCGTGATGGCAGCGTCCAGTCGGGCAATTGTGGGACCTTCGTCGGCGTAGGGACCGATATGGAGCACTTGGGCACATCGGCCTTCTTCCCAACGTTCGAAGCGGACCAACGCCAAGCCCGGAAGGCCTTTGGAACGGGAGTCTTCCAAGGCCCGTTCCAGAAGGGCTTCGTCGATAGGTTCCGGCTGGAGCATCATGGCCTGCCACCGCCAGGACTCCCGTGGAATGCCTGAGAGTCCCGTAAAGCCAGCGGCCACACCTTCCAGACTTTCCGCATGATTCGGGTCCTCAAACCACCACAAGGCTTCCAGGGGCATCACTTTTGTCCCCTCGCCGGACTGCTTCTTGAGTCCGAAGTGCGCCGCGTAGCTGACGGTAAACAGCGCCTGGACCGCCTCCGCGAATGCCGGTCCGTCAGGATCCCCCTGACCCTGGACAAGGGCGAAGAGCAGCGGAGGGACGTCCACGAAGTCGACAGACCCCTTGCGTGTTTTATACAGAGCCGCAACGTCCTGCCGAACGTCACTCACCGTACACACTCCCTCCGGCTGCTTTGCAGGGAGCAGAATGGAACGCCCAACCGCGGGAATCCAACGCGGCCCTGCCAGCGCATTTGTGGCGCTGGCAGTCTCACTCCAATGGCCCTCGCCATGAAGTTAGTTTTCCCCGGCCCTGGAGCAGCCAGTAGGGCCGAATGTCCTTCTCTAGCCGTCTGCCCCGGGCAGGCACACTTCCACGAGTTCCCCGCTGACGCGGGTCTCGAAAACCGGCTGCCGGGAGGTGGCGGGACCGGCCTTCACTTCCCCCGTGCGCAGCGCGAAAGTGCTCCGGTGCCAGGGGCAAACAACGCAGGCCTCCCCGGCCACGTCCTTGATCTTGCCTTCATGCAGTGGCCCGGACAGGTGGCTGCAGACATCGGACAGCACGTTGACGGTGCCGCCTTCACGGTGGACCAGCAATGGAATCCCCGCCACCTCGCGCTTGTGGAGGCCGCCCTCCGGCAGCTCGGTCAGCGGTGCCAGCGGATGCCAGCCGGACGGAAAACGGTGCGGGATTTCCTCGCTGTGGTTGACGCCGGCGGCCTGCCGGTATGTGAGGTGTCCACCGAGGAAGCCACCGGCACTCACCGTTGCGAGCCCCAGATACGCCAGCACCTTGCCGCCGCCCTGGCCGCCCCGGGCCCGCTGGACCAGTGAGGCAATGTAGAGCCCGGTTGCCGTGACATTGGCCGCCGCATGCACCAGGCCCACCCTCTGCTGCTGCGGATGCAGCTGCGTCCAGTCGGTGAGTCCGGCCAGCGCAGAGGGAATAACACTTGCGGTACCCACACCGATCAACAGCCTGGCAGCTTTCTCGCCACCTGGAACGGCATCAAGGACGCCGGCTGACAGCCAGGCGCCGATGGGGACCTGCACTGCAAGGGGGTGCACCGGGTGGCCGATGGGAACGCCATGCAGGAGGTCACGGGCCCACTGTGGCTTGATGACCTTCTTGACGGCCTTGCGGACGCTTTTGGCCAGGGGGTCCAGCCATTCAGCTTCCTCAAGACGGGTGACAAGCTCAAGTGCAGGCAGCGGCTTCATGTGTGTCCCCTTACCCCGTTTCCAGATATCCAGTCGATGCCCGAGAGCATAGCCCTGGATCAGAAGGGGGAACAGTACTGGGCCGGAAGTCAGCAGGCCCCAGTTAGCGCAGGGGTGACCCCAGAACCGTGAACCGGTGGCCTCCCATCTCCCCGGACAGCAGCGGCATCGCCTCGGCGATCGCGGCCCTGGTGCTGTCCAGTTCCAGCGATGCCCGGTGGGCCTCCGCCGATTCCCACAGTTCGGAAACGAAAACGGTGTCCGGTATGTCATCGTTGATGCCAACCTCATAGAGGAGGCAGCCCGCTTCCTTCATTCCGGTCTTGGGTCGCAGCAGGATGGCCACGAGGGCGTCGCGCTGGCCAGGCTTGGTTCCAAGTATTCCCACATTGGCAAATGTCATAGGGACAGTCTGCAGTACCACTCGGACAACGGTACGGCGGGCAGCTGTACCTTCGCGGGCTCTTGAAATCAGTGCGCAAGTAGGGTAGGCCACCCCCTAGCGCAGCTTTGGACACGGGCGGAGGATTAAACGACCGGACCACCCCACAGCGAAGCGGAAGGGTCCGTAGTCGAAGCCGCCCGCATTTCCGGGCTGGCCGTTAAATGGGGCGGGCAGTGCCGCCATGCTGTATCAGTGAAAATGCTTATTATGTGACGGCTTCAGGCTGCCCGCAAAGGTGAATCGCACCCTTGAGGAGCAACAAAGAAAATGTCCAAATCTTCAGTAAACCGCTCAACCCGGGCAAAGGTCGCCCTGGTACCGGTTGTTTCAATGGGCCTGTTTGGGGCGTCTGTGGCAATGGCCGCACCGGCACAGGCAGAAACGAGCAGTTACGGCTGTACGGTCGACCCGCTTGATCCAGAGGACCTCCGCGGCGACAAAGTCGACTTCAGTATTAAGGTCGATTGCAACGGCGAAAAGACCGTCGAGATCCGCCAGTGGATCTATGAGGACGAACGAGGTCATCACCACGACGACCGCCTGGCGGAAAGGACGGTCAGCGTGGACTTTGACCGCCATGACGACGCAACGACTATTCACTGCTACGTGGATTTCGGCGACGACCATGGACGCCATGACTACGCGATGAATAAGCACGACGACTGTGAAGATCTCGAAATGGATGACCGCAAACATGACCGCAAGGTTGAAGAGGTCTACCAACTCGTCTCCTTCCGTGTTCAGAACCACGGCGGACACTGGTCCGACTGGACTGATTGGGAGAAGAGCGCCGTAGTGGAAGTAGACCATAACGGTAAGTAGGCCTTTTACGGTCCGCTCAATCCGCATAACCACTGGGGAGCCAGGGGCCGGAGCCCCTGGCCCCTTACTGGTCTTGCCGCGTCACTCCGCCGCGCCCAGGCTTCCAGCATGCACGACGGCGCCACTCGCCGTCGTGTCCTCCTTCAGCATCCAGCCCACGCGCTTGACCGTCCGCAGCATCACCGCGCTCTCCACGATCTCAATGCCGGGAACCTTCTGCTGCAGCGCCAGCTCCGCGGACATGACATCGGCCAGCGTGTGCAGCCACATGATGATCACGAAGTTGGTGGGCCCGGTGGTGGAGGCGCTGAGCCGGACATTGCTGATGGTGCGGATCCCGGCGGCAGCTGCCTCATGCTGCCCCGCCGGAACGTTGACGAACCACTGGCACGTCACCGGGAAGGACGAATACCGCTGGGCGATTTCGCAGCGGAACGACAGGATGCCGCTGGCCAGCACCCGGTTCAGCTGGCGCTGCACGGTTGCCGGATGACGGCCAAGGGCGCGGGCGATGTCGGCAGCCGTCGCGCGGCCGTCCCTGGCAAGGAACGGCAGCAGGTCGAGATGGCTTTGCGGAAGTTGCGCCGGCTGAACGGAGGCCGGACCAGCCGGGGCGGCAAGAGTCCGGAGCGTGGCCAGCTGGGAGCGGTTCAGGACATTCAGCCGCCAGTCGTCACCGCTGCTGTGCAGCCGGGTGCACAGGGCCACCTGGTATTTCGTGAGTCCCTCAACAGCCTTGAGCCTGGTGATGACCTTGTCGCTGAACTCCTCCAGCGACCGCGTGATGACTGTCAGCATCAGGTCGCGGTTGCTGGCCGCCTCCTCCACGGTGATGATCTCCGGAACAGCGGCCAGTTCCGCCGTGACACTGTCCCGCCGGTTCATCTCGCAGTCCACCGCCACGTATGCCAGGAGCATCTGCTTCGGGTCACCCGCAAGGTGTGCCGTCACCCACGCGGCGCCGCTGGCGGCAAGCCGCTCCCAGCGGGCCGCCAGCGTGGTGGCATGCACATCCAGCACCTTGGCAGCATCCGCCCATCCCAGGCGCGGCGCGGCCTGCAGGACCTGGATCAGGGCAAGATCGTCCTCGCTGAGCTCCATCAAACTTCCTTTGCTCATGCGTAGATCCTGCCGAAAGGCGGTCCCCAGTAAATAATTACTGCGCTTTCACAACATGTGAACTACGCCACTTCAGAATAGTCCACAAGCCCTGATGCCCATTTCCAAGGAGTGACACGTGCCCATAACCGACGACGCCAAGGACCTGCAGGAAGACCTCGCCAGGCTCCGCCATGACCTGCACCGGCAGCCCGAAATCGGCCTTCACCTCCCCCGCACCCAGGAGCGGGTCCTTCAGGCACTGGACGGGCTTCCTTACGAGATCACCCTGGGCAAGGACACGACGTCGGTCACTGCGGTCCTGCGCGGCGGGCACCCGGGTGCCGGAGAACAAAGGGATGCCGGCAGCAGCACGGCCCGCCCGGCCGTCCTGCTCCGCGCCGACATGGACGGGCTCC
Organism: Arthrobacter sp. Soil764; assembly: GCF_001428075.1. Taxonomy (GTDB): domain Bacteria; phylum Actinomycetota; class Actinomycetes; order Actinomycetales; family Micrococcaceae; genus Arthrobacter. The sequence goes on from NZ_LMSI01000004.1 coordinate 5,678, forward strand.
CCGTCCAGGAAAAAACCGGCGTGGACTTCACCTCCCAGGCTGACGGCGCCATGCACGCCTGCGGCCACGACCTGCACACCTCCATGCTCGCCGGCGCCGCCACCCTCCTGGCCGAGAAGAGGCACCTGCTGCACGGCGACGTCGTCCTTATGTTCCAGCCGGGCGAGGAAGGCTTCGACGGCGCAAGCTACATGCTGCGCGAGGGCGTCCTGGACGCCGCCGGTACCCGGGTCCAGGCAGCCTACGGCATGCACGTGTTCTCCTCGCTCGAGCCGCACGGCACCTTCTGCACCAAGTCCGGCGTCATGCTCAGCGCCTCCGACGGCCTGGAAGTCACGGTGCTTGGCGCCGGCGGCCACGGTTCGGCCCCGCACTCGGCGAAGGATCCCGTAACGGTGGCCGCGGAAATGGTGACGGCCCTGCAGGTGATGGTCACCCGGCAGTTCAACATGTTCGATCCCGTGGTCCTGTCCGTGGGTGTCCTCCACGCCGGCACCAAGCGGAACGTCATTCCGGAGTCGGCCCGCATCGAGGCCACCATCCGGACGTTCTCGGAAGCATCTCGCCTGAAGATGATGGAGGCCGTACCGCGGCTGCTCAAGGGAATCGCGGCCGCGCACGGGGTGGAGGTCGCCGTCGACTACCTGCAGGAATACCCCCTCACCATCACCAACGAGGACGAAACCCACACCGCCGAAAAGGTGATCACCGAGCTCTTCGGCGAGCGCCGCCTCTCGCGCTGGGCCACTCCCCTCAGCGGCTCGGAAGACTTCTCCCGGGTCCTCGAGGAGGTGCCCGGCACGTTTGTTGGGCTCAGCGCCGTCGCCCCGGGCGGAGATCCGGCAACCTCGCCGTTCAACCACTCACCGTACGCAACGTTCGACGACGGTGTGCTGGCTGACGGGGCCGCCCTCTATGCGGAACTCGCCATGTCCCGGCTGGCCGCACTTTCGCAGGCCTCCTAAGGCCTGCACCAGTTCCACCGGCATTCCCCCAGACCCAACCGACCAGGAAGAAAACCATGTCCGTTGCAGCAACCAAGGCACAGACTGGACGCATGTCCACCGCCAAGACCGTCATCGGTACCGGCATCGGCAACGCCGTTGAGTGGTACGACTGGGCAATCTACGCCACATTCACCCCCTTCATCGCCAGCCAGCTGTTCAGCAAGGCGGACCCCGCGTCAGCCGTCCTGTCCACCCTGGCGATCTTCGCCGTCGGCTTCGTGGCCCGGCCGTTTGGCGGGTTCCTCTTCGGTTGGATCGGCGACCGGGTGGGCCGGAAGACGTCGATGACCCTCGCCGTCGGCCTCGCCTCACTGGGCAGCCTGATGATCGGCGTCGCCCCCACCTTTGCCAGCGTCGGGGCGTTCGCTTCCCTGATGCTGCTGGTGGCCCGGCTGGTACAGGGCCTGGCGCACGGCGGTGAGCTGCCGTCGTCGCAAACGTACCTGTCCGAGATGGCTCCCAAGGAGCACCGCGGCTTCTGGGCGACCCTGATCTACACGTCAGGGACGGTGGGCATCCTCTTCGGCACCCTGCTGGGCGCCATCCTGAACATGAGCCTGAGCACCGAGGCAATGAACGCATGGGGCTGGCGGATCCCGTTCCTGATCGGCGCCGCCATGGGCCTGTATGCACTCATCATGCGCTCGCGGCTGCATGAAACCGAGGCCTTTGAAGGTGAAGCCACCTCCGAGCGGCGCGCCCCGATCTGGCCCCAGATCGTCCGCTACCGCAAGCAGGCGCTGCAGGTCATCGGCCTGACGGTGGGCCTCACGGTGATCTACTACATCTGGGGCGTGGTGGCACCGAGCTACGCCACCACTGCCCTGAAGATCGACCGCGGCGAGGCACTGTGGGCCGGCGTCGTAGCCAACATCGTGTTCATCGCCGCCCTGCCGGTGTGGGGCAAGCTCTCGGACCGGATCGGCCGCAAAAAGGTTCTCTGGGCCGGCGCCATCGGCTCCGCCGTCATGCACTTCCCCATGACGTGGCTGCTGAAGGATTCCGCCTGGCAGCTGGCGGTCAGCATGTCAGTGATGCTCGTGTTCATTGCCGCGAGCGCCGCCATCGTGCCGGCCGTATACGCCGAGCTGTTCCCGACGTCGATCCGCACCGTGGGCGTGGGTGTCCCGTACTCCATCTGCGTGGCCGTGTTCGGCGGTACCGCGCCCTACCTGCAGCAGTGGCTCGGGTCCTCGCTGGGCGCGCCGCAGGTGTTCAACATCTACGCCGTGCTGTTGCTGGCGGTCAGTGCGGCGTTCGTCTTCACTATCCCGGAGACCAAGGGCAAGGACCTGACACTCTAGCCGCCCCACTGGCAGAAGGTCCCCGGCGCAATTGAGCGCGCCGGGGACCTTTTGCGTTTATTACCGGGGGCTGCCACCGTCAGTGCGCGCCAATCTTCAGCGCCTGGCGAACAGCCGCTTCCGCCCCCTGCTTCCAGGGCTCGCCGTGGCCCGGCAGCAGCGTGGTGGCCCCCGTGGCGGCAATGGCCTCCAGCGATGCCAGCGCCTGCTTGGTGTCCTTGGTGGCGGCGGAGGCCACGATCTGCGGTCCGGCCTCACCCGTATAGGGATCCAGGGTCACCAGCGCGTCGCCGGTGAGGAGGACGCCCCGGTCCGGGAGATGGAGGACGCAGTGCCCATCGGTGTGACCGGGGGTATGGACGACGGCGGGACGGCCTGTCAGCGCGTCCGCCACCCCGGTGCCCAGCGGCCGCGTGTCGGAGATGCCTTTGACGGCCAGGGCACCTGCCACCGCCATGCTGCCGAGCCGCGGGAGGGATTTGGGATGCGTAAACGGGTACAGGAAGCGGTTGCGCTGCGGCTTGTAGCGGTAGGGGTGCGCTGCCAGCCTGGCGTCGCCTTGATGCACCAGCACCGGGATTCCCCACTGCCGGTGGGCCCGCAGCGCGAATCCCACGTGGTCGAAATGGCCGTGCGTGAGGACCAGGGCCTTGATGTCCTGCGGGCGCCGGTTCCGTTCCTCCTGGAGTTGCGTGAGCATGGACCACATGGTGGGCAGGCCGGCATCCACCAGGGTTACTCCGTGGCTGTCCTCGATCACGTAGCAGTTGACGTTGGCGTGGGTAATCAGGTGAACGCCGTCTGCGACGCTGGGGATGATCATGCCGGGGCTCCTTCAGGTGGGCGGCTGTTTGGTCACTGTCCCCCTGAAAGTACCCAGCAACAGGCAGACTGAAGCCGCGCGGGCGGACACCTGTCCTGACCCCTGTGCCCCACCCCGTGGTGCCGAGGGCTAGTTCCGGGGAGGCCCGATGGAATCGCGGCACACCAGCGGGCAGCGCAGAATGGTCGGGCGAACCGCCGTTTGGGGCAGGTCGGATTTTCCCTCGATGGCATCAATCAGATGCTCTGTGGCCCAGGCTCCCATGGCGTAGTGCGGCAGGGCTACGGTGGACAGGCCCGGATGGAGATTGGCGGCGATCAGTTCCTGGTCATCGAAACCGACGACTGAAAGGTCGGCGGGGATCTGGAGCCCCAACTCCGCGGCAGCGCGGTAAGCTCCCATCGCCATCCGGTCGTTGTAGCAGAACAGGCCGGTGGGCGGCTCCTCCCCCGCGAGGATCCGCAGCGCGGCCTCATAGCCGCCCTGCGCATCGGAGGCTGCGGACTCGACAGGTGCCGCGTCGCCGTCGAGCCCTGCTTCAGTCAGGGTGGCGCGGAAGGCCTGAAGCCGCAGGCGGGTTGAGGGCACCTCCGTGGTGTTGTTGATGAAACCGATCCGGGTGTGGCCGGCCTCAAGGAGCGCGCGCACGGCAACGCGGGCACCCCCAGCTTCGTCCGGGATGACGGCGATGATGTCACCGTCGGCCGCTACGGAGTCGACCAGGATGGAGGGCACGCTGCCGAGGTTTGGCGGCAGCTCAACGCTGCGGTGGTACATGGTGGCGTAGAGGATTCCGTCCACGCGGCGTTCCAGGAGGGCCTCGACGTCGGCCCGCCGGGATTCCAGGCTGGCCGAGCCGGAGGTGTTGATGACCATGAGGTTGTACCCGCGCGCCCTGGCGGCTTCATCCGCGCCGAGGATGATCCTGCCGGCGTGGGGTGTGGTGGCGATGTCCTCACTGAGCAGGCCCAGCACCCCTGTCCTCTGGGTGCGGAGGGCCTGGGCCAGGCGGTTGGGCCCATAACCCAACTGCTCCGCGGCGGACCGCACCTTGTTCCGGGTTTCCTGGCTGACCCTGGCGTAGGACACCTCGTTGAGGACGTGAGAAACGGTGGTGGCGGACACGCCGGCGGCCACGGCTACGTCCTTGATGCCAATATTCCTGTTGCTCATCTGTCTCGGACGTCCTTATGTTTTGGTGCTGCCGCAGGGGTTATCAGTAGGCTACTCGTTCCTGGTCCAGCCTTTGGCGCCGCCGGGCGCCACGCCGGGCACGATCCGGCAGCCGCAGAAACAGATTTCCCCGGTTGACGAGGCCTGGCGGGCCCGGCAGGTTCAGGCGGCGACCGGCAGCACCAGGAGGTACCCTGCGGGCAGGCTGCTGCTCCAGCGGCGCGGCTCGCGGACCACGAACTGCGTGGCCAGCTCCTCCGGCGTCAACAGGCTGTTGGGGACAGGCGACGGTCCCCCATTGTCCACTGCCGTACGGGTACAGCGGGTCCAGGACGTGGACGCCGGTCACGGCGAAGTCAGGGAACTGCCGGGGGTCGCCGAGGGATTCGAATCCGCTCATCACCCAGGCGTGCCGCCCGCTCCACATGACCAGCCCTACCGGCCGGCCCGTATCAGTGATGGCACGGGCAGCCGTCCGAACCGCCTCGCCATAGTCGGCAATGCTCACCACGCGGTAAGGCCCCATCCCCGATTCCGTCAACACCTGCGCCCAGCCGAACGGGTTTGCGCCGTTGAACGAATCAGAGGAGCGGGCGCGGGCCATCTCCCACAATTGACCCTGCTGGGTAGAGTCAGCCCAAGCGCCTCCGCCTGTGTCGTCGATGAGGTTGTGGGCCATCTGGATGCTCGCCGCCACGCACCAGTCGAAGGTGTACTGCGGAACGAAGTCCCCCTCCCGAAACAGGTTCAGGGCGAACGGCTGCGGCGCTGGGGCAGGGGCCGGGGCAGCAACAGGCGGAGGCGCCTGGGCAGGGGCCGGTGCCGGGGTTGGCGTAGTGGATTCGACGGGAGCCGCGGGCGCAGCCAGGACAGTACCCCCGGACGCGTCTTCAGGCGAACCAGCGGCAACCGATGCGGTGCTGGAAGCGGAGGCAGCCGGAGAGGTCGCGGCCTCCTGCAACCCTGCCACCGGAACGCAGGCGGTGAGGAATCCGGCCAGGGCGACGAGCCAGGCTACAAGACGCAGACGGGCACCGGTCATGATCGCTCGAGTCCATTCCTGTTGAGCTGGCTTACCTCATACCAGTCTCCTGCCCAGGGCTCCCCTTGACTACCCCACCCCGCGTTCCCTACACTTTTCATAAAGCAGAATCTAAATTCCACAAAGCGGAAACGGTGAGGAAGCCGGAAGCAAGGGAAGATAGATCAAAGCCCCTCCTCGGAAGGACCTACGATGACGTACACAGTGAACTGCTCCATCCTCCTCACGGAGCTTCCCCTGCTCGAGCGCCCCGCTGCCGCAAAGGCAGCAGGCTTTGACGCCGTCGAGTTCTGGTGGCCCTTCGAGACCTCGGTCCCGGCAGACAGCGAGATCACCAAGTTCGAGAACGCCATCACGGACGCCGGCGTGCAGCTCACGGGCCTGAACTTCAACGCCGGCAACATGCCCGGCGGCGACAGGGGCCTGGTCTCTTGGAAGGGCCGCTGCTCCGAGTTCAAGGACAACATCGACGTGGTGGCCGGCATCGGCGAGCGCCTGGGCTGCAAGGCCTTCAATGCCCTCTACGGCAACCGGCAGGACGAATTTACCCCCGAAGAGCAGGACGAACTGGCCGTCAAGAACCTGGCGGCGGCGGCAGAAGGCGTCGCCCGCATTGGCGGCACCGTCCTCCTGGAACCGGTCAGCGGCGCACCTAAGTACCCGCTCCTCACCGCCGACGACGCACTCAAGGTCATCGCCCGCGTCAAGGAGGAGACCGGCGTCGGCAACATCAAGCTCCTCGCCGACTTCTACCACCTGGCAGTCAATGGCGATGACGTCCCCGCCGTGATCGAAAAGCACGCAAGGGAATTCGGCCACATCCAGATCGCCGACAACCCCGGCCGCGGCGCCCCCGGCACCGGCACCCTCCCCCTCGGCGAATGGATCGCCCGCAGCCGCGAACTCGGCTACGAGGGCTACATCGGCCTCGAGTACAAGGAACCGCAGGAGACCGCCTTCAGCTGGGCCATCCGCGAACACGCCGCCCGCTGACCGCAGCAGCAGACCAGCAAGACCACACAGACTTTCAGGAAAGAGAACCATCATGAGCAACGTTGCAGTTATTGGACTCGGAATCATGGGCCTGCCCATGGCCATCAACCTGGTCAAGGCCGGCCACACCGTCACCGGTTTCAACCGCAGCCAGGACAAGATCGACAAGCTCGTCTCCGAAGGCGGTAAGGGCGCCTCGAGCATCGCTGACGCGGTGAAGGACGCCGACGTCGTCATCACCATGGTGCCGGACTCGCCCGATGTTGAGGGCGTGGTCAGCGGCAAGGATGGCGTCTTCGCCAACGCAAAGCAGGGCGCCCTCTGGATCGACGCCTCCAGCATCCGCCCCGACGTCGCTGTCCGCCTGGCGGCAGAGGCCAAGGAAGCAGGCATCCGCCCCCTCGACGCACCGGTCTCGGGTGGCGAACAGGGCGCCATCGACGCCGCCCTCTCCATCATGGTGGGCGGCGACAAGGCAGACTTCGACGCCGCCCAGGACGTCCTGAACGCCGTCGGCAAGACCATCGTCCACGTCGGCCCCTCGGGCTCCGGCCAGACCGTCAAGGCAGCCAACCAGCTGATCGTCGCAGTGAACATCGAGGTCCTCGGCGAGGCCATCGCCTTCCTCGAGGCCTACGGCGTGGACACCGACGCCGCCCTCAAGGTCCTCGGTGGCGGCCTGGCCGGCTCCAAGGTCCTGGACCAGAAGGGCCAGAAGATGCTGGACCGCAACTTCGACCCCGGCTTCCGCCTGGCCCTGCACCACAAGGACCTCGGCATCGTCACCTCCGCCGCCCGCGAAGCCAACGTCGCCATCCCCCTTGGCGCCGTCGTCGCGCAGCTCGTCGCCGCCACCGTCAACCAGGGCGACGGCGCACTGGACCACTCCGGACTCTTCAAGCAGGTCCTCCAGCTCTCCGGCCGCAAGTAACCCGGCAGCAGGCAAACCAGCCCCGCCATAACGGGGCACTTCGACACAGACACGCCGGCCGCCGTCGTCAATTACGACGGCGGCCACCCCCAAAGTGCCCCACGACGGTTCGTGGGGGTACTTCCGCACACCCAAAAACAGACTTTTCAAGCTTTCAAGGAGCACCCCATGAGCAAGATGCGTACCGTTGATGCAGCGGTGGCCATCCTGGAAAAGGAAGGCGCCACCGAGGCGTTCGGCCTGCCAGGCGCCGCCATCAACCCCTTTTACTCCGCAATGCGCGCCCACGGCGGCATCCGCCACACCCTGGCCCGCCACGTTGAAGGCGCCAGCCACATGGCCGACGGCTTCAGCCGCGCCAAGGACGGCAACATCGGCATCTGCATCGGCACCTCCGGGCCCGCCGGCACGGACATGATCACCGGCCTCTACGCGGCCTGGGCCGATTCCATCCCCATGCTCTGCATCACCGGCCAGGCACCCGTGGCCAAGCTGCACAAGGAAGACTTCCAGGCCGTGGACATCGAATCCATCGCCAAGCCGGTCACCAAGATGGCCATGACCATCCTGGAACCCGGCCAGGTTCCCGGCGCCTTCCAGAAGGCTTTCCAGCTGATGCGCTCCGGCCGCCCCGGCCCCGTGCTGCTGGACCTGCCCATCGACGTGCAGATGGCGGAAATCGAGTTCGACATCGACACCTACGAACCCCTGCCCGTCGAAAAGCCCAAGGCCTCCCGCAAGCAGCTGGAAAAGGCCCTGGACATGCTCCTCGCGGCCAAGCACCCGCTGATCGTGGCCGGCGGCGGCATCATCAACGCCGGCGCCTCCGCGCAGCTGGTTGAGCTGGCTGAGACCCTGAACGTTCCGGTGATCCCCACCCTGATGGGCTGGGGCACCATCCCGGACGACCACCAGCTGATGGCCGGCATGGTGGGCCTGCAGACCAGCCACCGCTACGGCAACGAGAACTACCTGCAGAGCGACTTCGTGATCGGCATCGGCAACCGCTGGGCCAACCGCCACACGGGCGGCCTGGAGACCTACACGGCCGGCCGGAAGTTCGTGCACATCGACATCGAGCCCACCCAGATCGGCCGCGTATTCTCACCGGATCTGGGCATCGCGTCCGACGCCGGTGCGGCGCTGGCAGGGCTGGTTGAACTCGCCAGGGAGCGCAAGGCGGCAGGGTCCCTGCCGGACTACAGCGCCTGGGTTGCCGAATGCGCCGACCGCAAGGCCTCCCTGCACCGCAAGACGCACTTCGAGAACATCCCCATCAAGCCGCAGCGCGTGTACGAGGAGATGAACAAGTCCTTCGGCCGCGACACCACCTATGTGTCCACCATCGGCCTGTCCCAGATCGCCGGCGCCCAGATGCTGCACGTGTTCGGTCCGCGCAAGTGGATCAACGCCGGCCAGGCAGGACCCCTGGGCTGGACCGCACCGGCCGCCCTCGGCGTGGCACGTTCCAACCCGGACCAGACCGTGGTGGCCCTCTCCGGTGACTACGACTTCCAGTTCATGATCGAGGAACTGGCCGTGGGCGCGCAGTTCAACCTGCCCTACATCCACGTGGTGGTGAACAACTCCTACCTGGGCCTGATCCGCCAGTCCCAGCGCGGCTTCAACATGGAGCAGAACGTGTCCCTGGCGTTCGAGAACATCAACAGCTCGCACCTGTCCGAGGACACCCGCGGCTATGGCGTGGACCACCTGAAGGTGGCCGAGGGCCTGGGCTGCAAGGCCGTTCGTGTCGAGGATCCCAACGACCTCGCCGCAGCGTTCGACAAGGCCAAGGCGCTGCTGGGCGAGTTCCAGGTCCCCGTGGTGGTGGAAGTGATCCTGGAGAAGGTCACCAACATCTCCATGGGCGTGGAGATCAACGCCGTGAACGAGTTCGAGGAACTGGCAGAGACCGCCGCGGACGCACCCACCGCCATCCTGGCCCTACAGGCGTAACCATGCGCGTGGTTATTGCCCCGGACAAGTTCAAGGGATCGCTCTCCGCCCCGGAGGTGTGCAGCCACTTGGAAAAGGGCCTGCAGCGCGGGGCGGGCGGGAACCTTGAGGTGGTCCGGATTCCGGTGGCCGACGGCGGCGAGGGCACCCTTGACGCCGCCGTCGGCTCCGGCTTCACCCGCCGCACGGCAACGGTCGCCGGCCCCACGGGCCAGCCCGTAGACGCGGACTTCGCCGTCCGTGGACACGAGGCCGTCATCGAGATGGCGACGGCGTCCGGGCTGGCACTGGTCCCGGGCGTGCACAACGGTGGCAGGCCCGGATCGACGGATGCCACGACGGCCACCAGCCTGGGCACCGGACAGCTCATCCGGGCCGCGCTGGACGCCGGCTGCCGCCGGATTATCCTCGGCGTAGGCGGCAGTGCCAATACCGACGGCGGCGCCGGGCTCCTGCAGGGGCTCGGCGCCAGGTTCCTGGACAGCAGGAACAACGAACTCCCACCGGGCGGGGCTGCGCTGGCAAACCTGCACGGCATCGATTTCACCGATTTCGAGCCCCGCCTGGTGGACACACGGTTTGTGCTGGCGTCCGACGTGGACAACCCGCTGCTGGGCGCCCAGGGCGCGGCAGCGGTCTTCGGTCCGCAAAAGGGCGCCGCACAACAGGACGTCGGCATGCTCGACGCCGCCCTGGCCAGGTTTGTCGAAGTCCTGGCCAGGGAAATCGGATTCCGCGCCGTCAAGGCTGCCGAGGCTCCCGGAGCCGGGGCAGCCGGCGGCGTGGGCTACGCCGCCATCGCCGTCCTGGCCGCAACGCGGCGGCCAGGCATCGACGTCGTCCTCGAATTCACGGGGCTGGCGGACCGGCTGGCGGGCGCCGACCTGGTGATCACCGGCGAAGGCAGCCTGGACGAGCAAAGCCTGCTGGGCAAGACCCCCATGGGTGTTGCCCGCGCCGCCGCTGCCCAGGGCGTTCCGGTCATCGCCGTCTGCGGCCGGACCACCCTGGACCACGGCCAGGCAGCAGCCGCCGGATTCGAGGACATTTATGCTTTGACGGCGCTGGAAAGCGATGTAAACAGGTGCATAGCAGAGGCAGGACCCCTGCTGGAGCAGCTGGGCACCCAGATCAGTGCGGAACTCGCGGCCACCGGGCCCGTTACCGCAAGTACCAAGGAGGACCTCCGTGTCTGAAGAACGTTTTGACCTGGTCATCCGGGGCCAGCGCATCCTCACCACCGCCGGCATCGCCCCGCGCGAAGTGGGCGTCCGCAACGGCAGGATCGTGGCCATCGAGCCGCTGGGCAACGGCCTGGCCGGTGCTGAAGTGATCGAGCTCGCCGACGACGAAATCCTGCTGCCCGGCCTGGTGGACACCCACGTCCACGTCAACGAGCCCGGCCGCACCGAGTGGGAAGGCTTCGCCTCCGCCACCCGGGCGGCAGCAGCTGGCGGCGTGACCACCATCATCGACATGCCGCTGAACTCCGTCCCACCCACCACTACCGTGGAAAACCTCAAGCTCAAGCGCGAGGTGGCAGAGGACCAGGCGTTCATCGACGTGGGATTCTGGGGCGGTGCCATTCCCGGCAACAAAGCCGACCTGCGCCCCCTGCACGACGAGGGCGTCTTCGGTTTCAAGTGCTTCCTCCTGCACTCAGGCGTGGACGAGTTCCCGCACCTGGACGCGGACGAGATGGAGGAGGACATGGCCGAGCTGAAGTCCTTCGATTCGCTCATGATCGTCCATGCGGAGGACTCGCACGCCATCGACCGCGCCCCGCACCCCGGCGGCGACCACTACCAGACCTTCCTGGCCTCCCGCCCACGCGGCGCCGAGAACAAGGCGATCGCCGAGGTCATCGAACGGGCCCGCTGGACCGGTGCGCGTGCGCACATCCTGCACCTGTCGTCGTCGGACGCGCTTCCCATGATCGCTTCCGCAAAGCGCGACGGCGTGAAGCTCACCGTGGAAACCTGCCCGCACTACCTCACGCTGATGGCCGAGGAAATCCCCGACGGCGCCACGGCCTACAAGTGCTGCCCTCCCATCCGCGAGGCCTCCAACCGGGAGCTGCTGTGGCAGGGCCTGCAGGACGGCACCATCGACTGCATCGTCTCGGACCACTCCCCCTCCACACTGGACCTGAAGGACCTGGAAAACGGCGACTTCGCCGTGGCCTGGGGCGGAGTCTCCTCGCTGCAGCTGGGCCTGTCCCTGATCTGGACCGAGGCCCGGCACCGCGGGATCCCGCTGGAGCAGGTGGTGTCCTGGATGGCGGAGAAGCCCGCCAACCTGGCCCGCCTCACCACCAAGGGGCAGCTGGCGCTGGGCTACGACGCGGACTTCGCCATTTTCGCGCCGGACGAGGCGTTCGTGGTGGACGTGTCAAAGCTCAAGCACAAGAACCCGATCACCCCGTACGACGGCAAAGCCCTGTCCGGCGTGGTGCGCAAGACCTTCCTCCGCGGTGCCGCAGTGGACGGCCAGACCCCTACGGGCAGGCTGATCCGCCGCGGCGGAATCTAGGGACGCGCCATGGCAGTGGAAGTCCACCATCCAAGGACGGCGTACCGTCCACGGCTGGCCCCGCCCAAAGCTGCCGCCCGCGGACTTGCCGTGTGGGTGGTCCCGGCCGAAGGAACCAGCCCGGAACTCCTGCGTCACGCCGCCCAAATGGTCCTGGCAAGGGCCCTCGAAACTGCTCCGGAGGCGGAAGTCCACTGGCCTGCCGCCGGAGCCCCCACGTCCGCCGCGGAAGGAGACGCAGCCGACTCCTCTCCGTCTCCTTCCGTGGCGGAGGCAGCCGGCCCGGCACTTTCAGAGGACGACGGCGGCACCCGGCTGCCGCCGTCGGCCGGCCCTGTCAGCCGGGTCGCCGTGGACCTCGCCGCCGACACCGTCCTGCTGGACGGCAGGCCGGTGGCCCTGACTGGCGTCGAATACAAAGTGCTGCGTTACCTGGTGACCCACCTGTCCAGGACGGTGGGCCGCGAGGAACTGCAGGAGTTCCTGGAGTCGCTGGATTTTCCCGGCGCCACCGCACGCTCCATCGACGTGTACGTGGGCAGGATCCGCAAAAAACTGGGCAACGCCCGCCATGCCGTGGCCACTGTCCGCGGCGGCGGATACCAGTTTGTGCCGGGCCCTCACGCGGCAGTTCGTGGACCGGCGGAATACTGCATATGACGCGCTGGTTTGTATCACTAAGCGCCAACCCGCTTCACTTGATGTTTGGCCATCACTGACCGAGTCTTACAAAGGAACGCCATGAGCCCCACCCTGACCACCAAGCTTCAGCCCGGCACCCCGGCTCCTGAATTCACCCTCCGGGACGCCCAGGGCCGGGAGACTTCCTTGGCCGATTTCCGCGGCAAGAGCGTCATTGTCTACTTCTACCCGAAGGCCGCCACCCCCGGCTGCACCACCGAGGCCTGCGACTTCCGCGACAGCCTGGCATCGCTCCAGGGCAAGGGCTACGAGGTTATCGGCGTCTCCCCGGACGCCCAGGAAGCCCTGGCCGGCTTCACCGGTGACTTCTCCCTGACCTTCCCGCTGCTCTCCGACCCCGACCACGCTGTTGCCCTGGCCTACGGCGCCTGGGGCGAAAAACTGGTCCACGGCGAAATCCATGAAGGCATTGTCCGCTCCACCGTTGTGGTGGACCCCGAAGGAAAAGTCACCCTGGCCCAGTACCAGGTGCAGGCCGACGGCCACGTCGCCCACCTCAAGGAAGCCCTGGGCGTCTAGGACGCCCCATCACCTTCCGCTCCATTTGACCGGACGCCCTGGCAATTCCTGCCGGGGCGTCCGGCCTTTAACCGGCTGCCTTCGCCTCTGCCGCCACCTGCGCATACGAATCCGATACGCGGCGGTAGACCGGCGTCAGGAAGGCCAGCAGGGCGGCCGCGATCATGATGATGCCGCCCACCAGGAAAACCAGGGCGATTCCCCGTGAGGTGCCCGCGCCCAGCAGCGGAGCCAGCCGTGCGGCGCCGTCCGCGGACCGGGCGTAGGGAATGATCCAAAACTGGGCAATGGGGGCGATCAGGAACGCCGTCACGGGCGCCGCGGCTGACTCGAATGCCATGGCGAAGCCAAATACCCGGCCCTGCCGCTCCAAGGGAACCACCCGCTGGATCACGGTTTGTTCGGCCGCCTCCACGAACGGGACCAGCACCAGGTAAAGCCAGATCCCCAGGATGTAAAGCCACGCCCACTCCCGCAGCGTGAACACCGCACCGATCACGCCCATGGCCGCCACCGCAGCCAGCAGGGTCCGCAGCGGGTTGGCGCCGAGCCCGAACTTGCCGATCAGGGCGCCGCCGATGATGAACCCGGTGGATCCCACCGCGAAGACGGCGCCCCACATCTCCACGGAGAACATTTCCAGCCCGTAGGGATCCATCAGCGCCATGTAGACGCCGCCGATGAAGTTGTTGAATGTGGAAAACAGGATCAGCGCGAACAGCCCCGAGATGGCCAGCACGGCTGCGAGGGAGCCCCGGAGGTCGAACCCGCCGCGTGCGTCGGTTGCAGCGGCCCGCACCTCCTCCGGCATCCTCAGGGTCAGCAGGTGGGCAAAGGCCACCGCCGTGAGCACCAGGGCGGTGGCAATGGTCCAGCCCATGCCCAGCAGGCCCACCGATAACCCGGACAGCAGGGAGGTGACGATGAACATCAGCCCCTGAACCATCCCCACCAGCCCGTTCGCGTTGGCGCGGCGCTCCGGTTCGATGAGGATGGTCACGGTGGTGGAGAGGGCAATGTTCCGCAGGTTCTCCACCACGGCGCCGATCAGGATGACCAGGGTGAAGACCCAGAACCACGGGCCCGCCAGGTCCAGCAGGGCCGTGGCCGGCGTCAGCAGGAACATCACCCCTGACAGCACGAACATCACCAGCGTGAAGCCGGCGGCAAAACGCATCACGGCCAGCTTGCGGTACCGGTCCACGAAGGTGCCGAAGCTGATGCTGGAGAGGGCAATCAGCAGCATGTAGGCGCCGCCCACCACGCCTGTGGCGATCACGTTGCGCGTCTCCAGGTACAGCCAGAACGTCAGGGCGAACCACAGATAGCTGGTGGTGATGTTGGCCAGGGCGGTGTTGACCAGGATGCCGGTGAAGGTCCGGGAGCGTTCGGCTGGACTGCGCAGGGAGGTGCCGCCGGTATCCGGACCCGCAGCAGCCTTCCCCGGTTCCTGCGGGGTCATGCGTCCCAGTGTAGTGAGGCGCCATAATCGCCAACAGGGGCGAAACTAAGCTGATGGGGAGGGCGTTCGCGCCAGCACACAGGGAAGGGACGGGCATGGACCACGGGACGGAAAAAGAGACCCCGGACGACAGAATGGACCCCCGCCTCCTGTTGCTGTTGGACTCGGTCTTTGGGACAGGCCCCGACGCAACCCTGGAACTCACCGTCGTGGTTGACGGTGCCGTCATGTCAGGGTCGGTGGTGTCGGAGCATTCGTGGACCCAGCGGCAGAATGACCAGGTGCGGATCGGCAGCTGGGCCATCGCCGGGGTTCTCGACTCGTGGGATTCCGGGGCGGATGCAGCCGATATCCGCACTGGAGGGCAGCCACGGTACATCCATTTCCTGGGGCCAGTCCTGCTTTCAGGAGGTGTCAGGGTGCCCCTCCAGGCAACCAGGGTTGATGTCCGCAAGGTCGCGGCCTGGTGCATTGGCCGGATGCCGGAAGACTAGGATGGCCGCATGGCCATTGAGGTGCACCCGGCGACAAACTTCGAGGACGTGAAGGCAGTGTTGGGGCCCAAGCGGCCTGATGCCACGGTCTGCTGGTGCCTGAGCTACCGGGTCCCTTCCAAACAGAACGTTGCCCTCCGGGGCGAAGAGCGCGGAGAACTGGTCCGGCAGCTGGTTGGCCAGGACCCACCGCCCGGAGTTTTGGCGTACGACGGCGGCGCACCAGTTGGGTGGGCAGCAGTCCATCCACGTGCGGACACAACCTTCGCCCGCAACAGAAGAATTCCCCATGTGGACGATCAGGACGTGTGGTCCGTGTGGTGCCTTCGCGTCCGCCCCGGCCACCGCGGCAAAGGCATCTCGCACCATCTCCTGGCCGGCGCGGTAGCTATGGCCCGCTCCCACGGGGCACGCGCCATCGAGGGCTATCCCGTGGACAACGCCGGCAGCAAGGTGGACCTCACCATGGCCTACGTGGGCACCCGGAAGCTGTTCGAGGACGCGGGCTTCACCAAGGCGGCGGACACCCAATCGGTGCTGAACGGCTTCCCGCGTGTACTCATGCGGCTGGAGCTGGCATGACCGGGGCCGTTTTGGAGGAGGTCCTCGCTGAGCTGTCCGCACTCGAGAACCCACAGGTGCGCGGGGCCAACCAAAAGCGCGGGGATGACCACGGCGTCAACCTCGCCCGGCTGCGGGAGACCGCCAGGCGTTTGAAGACCCAGCAGGAGCTTGCCCTGGATCTTTGGGCTACCGGCGATACGGCTGCCCGACTGCTGGCAGTGTTGATCTGCCGCCCCAAAGACTTTGGTCCGGACGAACTGGACACCATGCTCCGCGAGTCGGGCGCACCCAAACTGCAGGACTGGCTGGTGAACTATGTGGTCAAAAAGACCCCTCACGCCGAGGCACTGCGGCTCGCTTGGATGGCTGATCCCGACGAACGGGTTGCAAGTGCCGGGTGGGAGCTGACCGCCGACCGGGTAGCCAGGAAACCCGATGGACTGGATCTGCCGGGCCTCCTGGACACCATCGAAGCGCAGATGAAGAACGCTCCGGGCCGGCTGCAGTGGTCAATGAACACCACCCTCGCGCGGATCGGCATTGAACACCCGGATCTCCGGGTCCGGGCCCTGGACATCGGCGAGCGCCTGGGCGTCCTGAAGGACTACCCCACGCCGCCCAATTGCACGTCGCCGTACGCGCCCGCATGGATCAATGAGATGGTCAGCCGGCAGCAGCGGGCCTAGCGGGCAATACACCCAGGCCGGGACGTGATGGGCTGGTGGGAGGCTACTTCCGCCGCCAGTATTTGCCCCAGTCGACTTCCATGGCCCACAGCGCCAGAAGCAGCGCGTCCATGGTCATCAGCCCTGCCAAAAGGTACGCCCAACCCGCCAACAAACCCACCGCAATCTCCTGACTATCCCCAGCCAATCGATTGCTGCTAAGTGTGGCACCTAGAGCGCCGGGACGGAATGCCCTCCACCCGCAGTTTTGAAAAGCACGCCCAACCTGTGGTGTGCCTCGGTCTCCAGCTTGAGCCGGCGGGTCAGTTTCTCCACGTGCCGGGACATCTCCTCCCCCACCGGGAGCCGGTCGCCGGGCCAGCTGGACGCTTCCCGCGATTCCGCGAGCGCGTGCTCAAGTTCCCTGGCCGCTGCCCGTACTTTGCGTGAATGGAAGTAAAGGCGGAGCAATGCCTTGGCCTTGTCCGCGCCGTTCCTTTTCATGTGTTCCATTGGCTTCCCCGCCTTCCGCAAGCCGTGCAGCCCCCAAGCGGCCGCCGTCGTGCCGTCTTTTGTGGAAGCTGCTGCCTTCCTTCGAGTGTGACCGGCGTTCCTCAACGTCCCGGCAAGCAGATGCCAAGATTTCCGCAAGATCTGCTCCAGTGGCGTGCAGTCCTGGCGGAGATGGACAAACACAACGGTGCTGTCAGCGAAGTCACGGAAGCTGTGGAGCGCACGACATGCCCTGTGCGCATTAATACGGTAGAAGTAGAGCTATGGTCTCTCCCCCCGAAATCCGCCGTGCCGTGGTCATTGAAGATGACCCGGACATCCGAGGGCTGCTGGTCCGCGTCCTGGTCAAACAGGGCTTTGACGTCACCCAGGCCGGTGCGGGTTTGCCGGGCGTGGAGGAGGTCCGCCGCATCAAACCGGACCTGGTGACCCTGGACCTGAACCTGCCGGACCTTGACGGGCTCGAGGTGTGCAAGCTCCTGCGGGAATTCTCGGACGCATTCATCGTGATGCTCACCGCCCGTGCGGACGAACTCGACAAGCTGACCGGCCTGGACAACGGCGCGGACGAATACATCAGCAAGCCATTCAGCCCCCGGGAACTGCAGTCCCGCATCAATGCCCTGTTCCGGCGCCGCCCCTCAGCCGCAGCGGAATCCGCGTCCCGGGGCGAACTGGAACGCGCCACCGAAGTGCAGCAAAGCCTCCTGCCCAAGGAAGACATCCGGGTTGACGGTTACGACGTCGCCGGCCTTTTCCGCCCGTCCCGCAGTGTGGGCGGGGACTTCTACGACTGGTACCAGACGCCTGACGGGCTCCACCTCACCTTTGCCGATGCCATGGGCAAGGGCATGGGCGCGGCGCTGATCGCGGCAACAGTCCGGGCAGTGATGCGCTCCACCGGCCTGCGGCAGGACCTGGACTCCGGGTTCGCCGCGGCCAGCAAGGCGATCGCCGCGGACCTGGACTCCTCCAATTCCTTCGTCACCCTGTTCCACGCCCGCCTGAACGCGGCCTCCGGCAAGGTCAGCTATGTCGACGCCGGGCACGGCCTCGCGCTGCACGTCCAGCCAAGCGGCCCGGCAGACCGCCTCCCCTCCGCCGGACCGCCGGTTGGTGCCTGGCCGGGAACACAGTGGCCGCAGGCGGACCTGGAGCTTGCCCCCGGCGACTCGCTGGTGGTGGTCAGCGACGGCGTACTGGATGTTTTTGGGTCCGTGGAGGACTTCGCCGACGCTGTGCAGCAGGCAACCCAGTCCGCAGGTTCGGCGCAGGAAGCCAGCACGTCCATCCTTGCCCTCGCCCCCGCTGAGACCGCCGAAGACGACGTGACGGTGGTTGTGGTCCGGCGGCTGCCCGTGGAGGCAGCGGCGTGACCCGTTTCTGGACCCGGCTGGTGGTTGTCCTCACCGTCCTGACTGGCCTGAATTACATCGCGTGGCGCTGGATGGCGTCCCTGAACTGGGAGGCCTGGTGGATCGCCCTGCCCCTGGTGGTGGCGGAAACCTACAGCCTCATCGACGTCATGCTCTTCGGCATGACCGTGTGGAAACTGAAGATCCGCAAGGGCGCTCCCGCGCCGCCGCATGATGCAACGGTGGACGTCTTCATCACCACGTACAACGAAGACCTCGATATGGTCCTCACCACGGCACTCGCTGCCCAGAAGATCCGGCACCCGCACAGCACCTGGATCCTGGACGATGGCGCCCGGCCCGAGCTCAAGGCCCTGGCTGAACAGCATGGCCTGGGCTACGTGACCCGCAGCGGGGACTGGACCAAGGACCTTCCCCGCCACGCCAAGGCCGGCAACCTGAACAACGCCCTCATGGTCACCCACGGCGAGTTCCTGCTGATCCTGGACGCGGACCAGATCCCGGAGCCGGACATCCTGGAGAAGACACTGGGCTACTTCAACAACCGCCGGGTGGCCCTGGTCCAAACCCCCCAGTACTTCAGCAATGTCCCTGCCGATGATCCGCTCGGCAGCCAGGCGCCGCTGTTCTACGGCCCCATCCAGCAGGGCAAGGACGGCTGGAACGCCGCCTTCTTCTGCGGTTCCAACGCCATCCTGCGCCGCGAAGCCCTGATGCAGCTGGGCCTGGTGGGTTACGTCAAGGAAACCGAGAAGAGCATCCGCCGCGCCCTGGCCGCATCCCGGGCAGCCATCAAGCAGGCCCGCAAGTCAGCGGACATGGACTCGCCGCTGGTGGCGGAAGTCCTGGACGAGGTGGAGGCAGCCACCCGCGAAGCCCAGGAGGAAGTGGACGCCGGCAGGCCGCTCAGCGAGGTCACGTACCGGGTCCGCCGCAGGGTGGATGCCGCCGTGCAGACCCTGGTCCAGGCCGACGTCGCCGCCCTCCAGGCGGACCTCGAAGAGATCGCCGCCATGGAACTGGCCCACGTGGGCGAGTCCGGCGTCCCCGTGGTGGCTGACGACGCCGTCCAGCGTATGGCCGCCCGTGACTGGTCCCCGCTGGGCGCCCTGGAATCCGTCCAGGCCGTCCTCGATGCACTCACGGTGGAGCGAAACGACGAAGCCCAGCCGGTGATGCCGCTGGCCACCATTTCCGTCACCGAGGACATGGCTACCGCCATGCGCATGCACGCCATGGGCTGGGAGAGTGTCTACCACCACGAGATCCTGGCCTACGGCCTGGCGCCCGAGGACATCGCCACCATGCTCACCCAGCGCCTCCGCTGGGCGCAGGGCACCATCCAGGTGCTGCTCCGCGAAAACCCGCTGGTGCAGAAGGGCCTCAAGCTCGGCCAGCGCCTGATGTACTTGGCCACCATGTGGACCTACCTCAGCGGGTTCGCGGCGGTCATCTACTTCGCAGCCCCCATCATCTACCTGCTGCTGGGCATCCTGCCGGTCAGCAGCCTGAGCTGGGACTTCTTCATCCGCTTCATCCCGTTCATGGTGGTCAACCAGCTGCTGTTCGCCGTGGCCGGCCGCGGCATCCCCACCTGGCGCGGGCAGCAGTACAGCCTGGCGCTGTTCCCCACCTGGATCAAGGCATGCACGACGGCGGCCCGGAACGTGTGGTTCGGCCGTCCCCTGGGGTTTGCGGTCACCCCCAAGGCGCGCCAAAGTGGCGGACCCAGCTGGAGCCTCATCCGGCCCCAGATCGTGGTGTCCGTCCTGCTGGCCGTCGCCGCCGTCGTCGGAATCATCCGCCTGGCCACCGGCCTGGCGGAACCGCTGGGCACCCTGGTCAACGTTGTTTGGGTGGTCTTTGACCTGGTGGTCATGAGCATCCTGGTCCGCGCCGTGCTCTATAAGGGGTACGAACCGGCCGCAGAACCTGCAAACAGAGAGGAACTTTGATGGAGTTCAGTTACGAGGTCAAGGATTCGTACGCCGAGGTCAAGGCGGACGGGCGGCTCAACATGGTCTCCGCGCCCAAGCTGCGCGAATTCGTTACGGACGTCATTGCCGGCGGCTCCAACCGGATCGTGGTGAACCTGGAAAACACGGCGTTCATGGACTCCTCCGGGCTGGGCGCGCTGATCGGCTGCCTCAAGGCGGCCCGCCAGGCCGGCGGCGACCTCCGGATCGCCGCGGTGCAGCCCCAGGTGAACATGGTCTTAAAGCTGACCAGCATGGACAAGGTCCTCACGGCCTACGCCACGGCCGAAGAGGCTTTCAGCAATGACTGAGGTCCTGGCTGCGCGCAGCTTCCGGGGACCTGCTGCCGAGGACGCCATCGAGGCGGTCCACAACGGCCTGGACAGCCTCTGGCTGGACGTTCCGTTCGTCACCGACATGGACCAGATGACGTTTACCACCGCGGTCATCGAGTCCGCGTCCAACATCGTCCAGCACGCGCAGCCCGCCGGGGAACGGGAGGTGGAACTTGGAGTGGAAACCACCGTGCAGCCCGCACTGCTGCAGGCGAGGGTGAGCGCCTACTACGCCAAGCCGCCGTTCGGCCCCATGGAGCCGGCCACGCCGGGCGACGACGCCGAATCCGGACGGGGCCTGGCGCTGATCGAGGCGCTGGTCACCACGGTCACCTTCGAGCGCCAGGGCGCCACCAATACCTGGGTGTTGTCCAGGACGTCCTCCCAGGATTAGCACCCTCCTGGCTGGCTGCTGGTGGTTGTTAAGACCGACGTGACTGAAGCTGTCCCCTCACCGCTTGACACAGTCAGGGGGCTGCTCTTGAATATTACGTATGCTGAAATAACAGTTCCATGATGCGGAAGCTTGTTCGTGGAGTTCCATGAACGGGCGCCGGGCTTTCCGGCATCCGCATAGCCGTCACCATGGATGCCAGCATGACCATCGAGGAAGACGCCAGCATGAAGCTTGCCGAATTCAACGCCGCCGATTCCGCCGCGGCCCAAGCCATCCTCCGGCCCTGCATCGACGTCAGCCGCTGGGTTGAGGCGGTGGCAGCAGCACGGCCGTTCACCAGCCGTGACCAGCTGCTGGAGTTCGCCGCCCAGGCAGCAAATCCGTTCAGCCCTGCAGAGGTCGAAGCCGCCATGGCCCACCATCCCAGGATCGGGGAACGTCCGACGGCGGCCAGCACCGAGGCGTCGATGTCCCGTTCAGAGCAGGCGGGGGTGGACCCCGCCGACGCTGCGGCAGCTGACGCCCTGGCCCGGGGGAACCGCGAGTATGAGGAGAAGTTCGGCCGGGTCTTCCTGATCCGGGCCGCCGGACGGACCGCCCCGGAGATCCTGGAGGCCTTGAACCAGCGGCTCACCAACTCCCCCGGCGAAGAAGACACCATCGTGGCCCAGCAGCTGCGCGAAATCGCCGTACTCCGGCTTGAAGGACTGATCAGCGAATGAGCGTTTCCCATGTGACCACCCACATCCTTGACACCGGTGCCGGGCGCCCGGCGGCGGGAGTCGCCGTCGTCCTTTTGAAGAACGATGCCGGCACCTGGCGCGAGCTGGCAACGTCCAGCACGGATGCCGACGGCCGCGCGAAGGACCTGGGGCCGGAGCAGCTGGAACCCGGGCACTACAAGCTGAACTTCGCCACGGGCACCTACTACTCCGGGCTGGGGACGGCAACGTTCTTCCCGGAAGTGGACCTGGTCTTCGAAGTCACCGGCCCGGAGCACTACCACGTGCCCCTGCTCCTGAGCCCGTTCGCCTACTCCACCTACCGCGGCAGCTAGCGGGAATTCCGGGAGCCGCCGCGTCAAGGGCGTTAACCCAATGTCATGGCCGTCACAGTTCCCGGCATAGGATCAGGAAGTATGGCTTCGAATAGAGATCCTGAATCCGATACCGATGCCGAAGGCGGCCAGTCCGGCGGGGTGCAGTCAGTGGAGCGCGCCCTGACCGTCCTGGAAATCCTGGCCCGGGAAGGGCATGCCGGGGTGAGCGAGATCGCCGAGGAGATGGGGATCCACAAATCCACCGTTTCGCGGCTGATGGGGTCGCTGGTAAGCCGGGAGATGGTCCACCAGAACAGCGAGCGCGGAAAGTACCAGCTCGGATTTGGCATCCTGCGCCTGGCCAGCTCCATCCCCGGGCGGCTCAGCCTGGTCCACGAGGCACGGCCAGTCTTGGAAAGCCTCGCGGAGGAATTCAAGGAAACGGTCAACCTTGCCGTCCTGCGCTCCAACTACGCGGTGAACGTGGACCAGGCCATGGGCCCTTCCACGCTGGCCACCTACGACTGGGTGGGAAGCCTGACACCGCTGCACGCAACCTCCAGCGGGAAGGTCCTCCTGGCCGCGCTCAGCGCCGATGAGCGCGACCGCATCCTGAAGGAGACGGGGCTGGCTGCCCGCACAGCGCGCACCATCACCAGCCGCAAAGAACTCGACGCGCAGCTGCTCGAGGTAGCCGCCAAGGGGTACGCAGTGGTGCGCGAGGAGTTCGAGATCGGACTGAATGCCGTGGCCGTGCCCGTCTACAACCACCAAGGCACGGTAATTGGTGCCCTCAGCATCTCAGGCCCGGCCTTCCGATTCGAGCCGGAGCAGCTTCCGGGCCTGCTGGAATCACTCAAGGAAGCCGGGCTCAAAGTCAGCGCCAACATGGGCTACACCCACCGCTGAGACGGACGCCGGCAGCGCTCAAAGGTCCTCGTCGAGCCGGCTGGTGAGGATCCGATTGGCGTTGACCTGGAGGATGCCGAGCGACTCCTGGATCAGGGGTGAGGCGATGCTGCCCCTTCTCACCGCGGCGACAATGCGGCGCGTGGGTTTCGCCTTACCGGTGATGCGTAGCCGAACCACGTTTTCGGCACCATGCAAAGGCGCCAGCCGCGGCAGCAGCCCGACACCCAGCCCCGCACCCACGAATGCGATATGGGTTTCCCATTCAACGGCTTCATGGGCAATCCGCGGCGTCACCCCGACTGCCGTGAACGCCGCGGTGAAGAGGGAATGGTAGGTGGAACCTGCGGCCTCCGTGATCCAGGGTTCGGACGCCAGCTCTTCAAGCGTGGCTGTTTCCCGTGATGCCAGGGGATGGTCAGCGGGAATGATCACGTCCAGTGGATCATCGAGGAGAACTCTCTGCTCGAAACGCGGATCGTCCTCGCCATAGCTGCCGGACTGCATGGCAACAATGACTGCAAGGTCGATTCGTTCCGCAACCAACAAGTCGAAGCAGCGGGCCGGATCAGCCTCAAGAACCTGCACCTCCAGCAGGGGGCGTGTTGAGCGCAGGGTGGCGGCCAGCGGCGCGAGCAAGTGGGCGGCTGCAGAGGAGAACCCGCCGAGGCCAAAGTGGGATTGCACCTGTTCGCCGGCCTCCATGGCTGCGGCGCGAAGGCTCTCCCACTGGGCAATGAGGGGATCCGAGCCCGCCACGAGGAAGCGTCCCGTTGCGGTAAGCCGCACGCCCCGGCCGTCTTTCGTCAGCAGCTGCATTCCAAGCACGCGCTGGAGCTCCCGCAGTTGCGCGGAGACGGCAGAGGGAGAATACCCGGTGAGCTCCGCAGTAGCGCCGATGGTGCCGCACCGGGCGAACACGCGGAGTGTGGTGAGCCTCGCATCGATCATGCACCTATTCTGCATGGTTACCTTCAAAAACTCGCGCTTTTGTTGCAGCTCCTGTGACCCTAATCTCATCACTACAAGTTCTTCGCGATGCCGCGAGCACCCCGCGCCCTTCGTCAACTCGCAACACCCACTACCCATGCCTCCCGGGAGGAAACCCATGACTGCTTCTGTGAACGTGCCCCTCAATTCACGCGGAAAACTCGCGGCCTCATTGCCTGCTGAGCAGCTGGCAGAGATCACGGCCCTGTTTGAGTTCCGGCGCACCGGCTACTCCCTCGATGCCCCCTTCTACACCGATCGCACGATCTTCAATCTCGACATGGAGGCCATTTTCGGCCAGCATTGGATCTTTGCCGCCAGCACTGCCGAACTGCCGGAGCCGGGCGACTACGTCACCGTCGACTACGGGCCCTACTCCCTGATCGTGCTGCGCAATGACGACGGCGCCGTGAACGTCCTGCACAACGTGTGCCGCCACCGCGGCGCCCGCGTTCTTACCGAAGCTGCCGGGTCAACCGGAAACCTTGTCTGCGGCTACCACTCCTGGACCTACTCCCCGGAGGGCAACCTGATCCACGCCTCCGCGCCGGGGGAAACGAAGTTCGACAAGAGCTGCTTCGGCCTCAAGCGCGCCCACGGCCGCGAGGTCGCCGGACTGATCTTCGTCTGCATTGCAGATGAACCGCCAACTGACTTCGACGAAACCGCAAAGATCTTCGAGCCCTACCTGGCACCCCACGATCTCTCGAAGACAAAGATCGCCTACCAGCAGAACATCATCGAAGAGGGCAACTGGAAGCTCGTCATGGAGAACAACCGTGAGTGCTACCACTGCGACGGCCACCCTGAGCTCGCCTGCTCCCTCTTCCCCACTTGGGGCCTGACGGAGGGCCTGATCCCGGCGCACCTTGAGGAGGTGTGGGACCGTAACAAGCAAGCCGAGGCCTCACTCGAGGAGCGTTGCCGCCG
This sequence comes from Arthrobacter sp. Soil764, assembly GCF_001428075.1. Classification (GTDB taxonomy): domain Bacteria; phylum Actinomycetota; class Actinomycetes; order Actinomycetales; family Micrococcaceae; genus Arthrobacter. The sequence continues at coordinate 30,313 of NZ_LMSI01000004.1, forward strand.
CTACGGCCTTCCCTACGAGGTGGTGGAGCAGCTGGACACGCGCATCGCGGGAATCCGCATTTCACGGGAACCACTCGACGGAGAGGGTGAATCCTTCTCTGCCGACGGGCGGAGGCTTTCCAAGAAGCTGCTCGGCGACTTGCCCGACTTCCGCCTTGGCCGGTGCTCGATGCACCTGCAGCCCAACAGCTGGTTCCATTTCCTCGGCGACCATGTCATCACGTTCGGCGTCTTCCCCATCAACGAACACCAGAGCCTGGTACGCACCACGTGGCTGGTGGCTGACGACGCCGTGGAAGGCGTCGACTACGACCTGGAAAAGCTCACCTACACCTGGAAGCAGACGAACCTGCAGGACAAGGCGTTCGTGGAGCTCTGCCAGCAGGGTGCCGGCAGTCCCGCCTACGAGCCCGGGCCCTACATGAAGAGCGAATACCAGGTGGAGGCATTCATCAACTGGTACGTGCAGCGCGTGCAGGAGCACTTGGCATGATTGAACTCGTCACTGAAACGGCAATCCAGGAACCACAGCGAATCCGCGGTCTGGAGATGCCGTGGAACAGGGTGATGGGAAGCACCGAGACACCCGCCCGGGCAGCCCGCGCATTGGGGCCATGGCATCCGCAGGAGTTCATGGCCGAATGCGTCGAGACCGTTCCCGAGGCCGGTGCCATGATGACCTTCGTGTTCCGCCGCTGTGACGGTGCGCCCCTGGCATTCCGTGCGGGCCAGTACGTGAACGTTGCATTTCCGGTCAATGGCGAGGACCAGGAGCCGGTGGACCGCAGCTACTCGCTGTCCAGCTCACCCACCCAGCCCTGGACCTTCAGCATCACAGTCAAGTGCGACCCCACGGGACTGGTCTCGCCTTGGGTGCACGAGAACGTCAGGCCCGGCACCGTCCTTGAAATGCTGGGACCGGTGGGGGCCTTCCACCTGCCCGATGCCGACCGGCGGGCACGGTATCTCCTGCTTGCGGCCGGTGCAGGCATCACTCCCATCATGTCCATGGTGCGGACCATCCACTCCCTGCCCGGACACGCCGATGTTGTGGTGCTCTACCACGGCTCGGATGCCGGCGGCTTTGCCTTCCACCGGGAATTGGCCTATATCGCCTCCGTGGACTCCCGCGTCAAGGTCTACTACTCCCTGGGCGACCGCAGCCTGCCGGAGGGGTGGGAAGGGCTCAGGGGACGGCTGACGGCGGCCATGCTCGAGGAGGTGGCCCCCGATGCCAACGGCCGCCAAGTGTACGCATGTGGTCCCGAGGGCTACCTGAACACGGCCACCGAGCTCCTCGAAAAGGTGGGCGTCGATGACACTTCCATCTACATGGAGTTCTTCTCGGGAGACCGCCAGATGCTCCTTGAATACCAGGCGGAGGTGGCACTCGCAGCCGACGTCGCGGAGGAGATCGCCGAGGAGATCGCCGAGTCCGCCGAGGACTACTTTGAAAGCCAGCCCGCCGCGTTCGGGCTCTACGAGCCCGGTTACGACGCTGACGGGACGCTGCAGGCCTCAGGCATGCCGCTGGAAATCGCAACCTCCGAGGCGCCCGGCTCTGACACCTCCACCGACGGCCCGGCCGGCGAGCCGGAGGCCGGTTCCCCTGACGCGTCGAGCTTCGGAACGGTGGGAACAGGCAGCCTCACTATGTCCTTCATGCGCACCGGCATCAATGTCCGGATAGACCCCGCCGAGCGCATCCTCGAGGTGGCCCAGCGTGCGGGCGTCAGGATTGGCGCGAACTGCAAGGAAGGCATGTGCGGCTCCTGCAAGGTCGTCAAACTTTCAGGGGAGGTCGAGATGAACCACCAGGGCGGGATCCGGGCACGGGAAATCTCTGCAGGCAAGTTCCTGCCCTGCTGCTCCACGGCGCAGACGGACCTGGTGATCGATGCCTAGCCCCTGCTCCGAGCCACTGTCAAGGCGGAGCAGGACAGCCTTGAAATAGGGCTTAAGACTTCAGAAAAACCTTGACACGTGATTGTGGCGCAGGCCACTCTGTTGCTTATAGCGAGACGTGTTGATCTTTACGGAACAACCGACCGTGATGAAAGCACAGCTGGCCTTGCTTAGTGAATGCCAGGAAGCCCAGAACTTCCGCCCGGCTTGGGGACGCCGGAGTACAGCGCAGCCCATGAATTCAAACCAAAGGACTTGACATGGCTTTGAACAGCGACATCCGCCCGGATGCCCAACCCCACCTTGAGCTGGAGGAGCCCAACCTCGTTTCCGCACCGGAGAACTCTCCTTCCTCCCACGAACCACATGATGTGGAGGACACCCAGCAGATCATGCAGGAACTCCGCCAGACCAAGGCCGAACAGGCTGTGGCACAACGGCGGAACCGCAAGCTCACCCTCGACAAGGCCACCTTCGGCATCACAGGCATCCTGGCACTGGCCTTCGTGGCCTGGGGTTTCCTGGGACGGGACAGCCTGGCGGCCACGTCAACAGCCGCCCTCGGGTGGGTGATGGAATACACCGGCTGGCTCTTTATGGTCCTGGCCTCGCTGTTCGTTGTTTTCGTCCTCTGGCTGGCCCTGGGCAAGTGGGGCAACATTCCCCTCGGCAAGGACGGCGAGAAGCCCGAGTTCCGGACCGTGTCATGGATTGCCATGATGTTCGCGGCCGGCATGGGCATCGGCCTGATGTTCTACGGTGTGGCTGAGCCGCTTTACCACTACATTTCCCCGCCGCCGGGAACGGTGGACGGCCGGACGCCGGCAGCCATCCAGACGGCCATGGCAACCTCCATTTTCCACTGGACCCTGCACCCCTGGGCGATGTACGCCGTCGTGGGCATTGCCATGGCCTACGGCACCTACCGCCTGGGCCGCAGGCAGCTGATCTCCGCTGCCTTTACCTCACTCTTCGGGCTCCGGGCAGTGGAAGGCCCCGCCGGAAAGTTCATCAACATCCTTGCCATCTTCGCCACACTCTTCGGCACCGCCGCATCCCTGGGCCTCGGGGCCCTCCAGATCGGCAGCGGCCTGACCTCGAACGGCTGGGTCGGGGAAATCGGCACGCCGGTCCTGGTGGCCATCGTTGCCATCCTGACGGCGTGCTTTGTGGCTTCGGCCGTTTCCGGCATCAGCAAGGGCATCCAATGGCTGTCCAACATCAACATGGTGCTGGCCGTGGTCCTGGCACTCATCGTCTTCATTGCCGGGCCTACCCTGTTCATCCTCAACCTCATCCCTGCCGCCGTGGGGGACTACGCGAGGGACCTCGCGGAAATGTCCTCCCGCACCGAGGCGGTTGGTGACGAGGCCCTGCGCAAATGGATGTCCGGATGGACCATCTTCTACTGGGCCTGGTGGGTCTCCTGGACACCTTTCGTGGGAATGTTCATCGCCCGCATCAGCCGCGGCCGCACCATCCGCCAGTTCGTCACCGGCGTCCTGCTGGTTCCCAGCATCGTCAGCGTCATCTGGTTCGGCATCTTTGGCGGCACGGCCTTCCACATCCAGCAGGAAGCGGACAAGGCGGGAACGCCGGGAATGGTGACCACCACCAACGGGGTCCCGAGCATCGACTTCGACGGGGCACTGTTCGACCTGGTGAAGAACATGTCCATGCCCGCTTGGCTGACCGCGGCCGTCATCGTCCTGGCCATGGTGCTGGTGGCCATCTTCTTCATCACCGGAGCCGACTCCGCGTCGATCATTATGGCCTCCCTGAGCTCCAACGGCGCCGCCGATCCCAAGCGCGGCCTCGTCATCTTCTGGGGGCTCCTCACCGGCGCCGTGGCAGCGGTCATGCTGCTGGCCGGCGGCGACGAACCGTCCGAGGCGCTCTCCGGCCTGCAGCGGATCACCATCGTGGCGGCCCTGCCGTTCGTGCTGGTCATGCTGCTGCTGTGCTTCGCCCTGGTCAAGGACCTCCGCCGCGATCCGCTCTCCCTGCGGCGCCGCCTGGCCGACTCCGTGGTGGAGCGCGCCATCCGCACAGGCGTGGACCAGCACGGCGGCGCCCAGTTCGACCTCGTTACCAAACATCAATGTGATCAGCGCTGTCCCGACGACGGCCGCTGCGCGGCTTCCTCCGCTGACACCCAAGCCCACGCAAAGAACCAGGAGTAGACCATGACCACAGTCCTTGAGGGCCGCCCCACCGCTAACGCGACGGCGGAAGCAGGCGCCGTCGCCGGCGTCCGCAGCACCGACACGGCACAGTACGTCCTCACCCTTGCCTGCCCGGAGCGCCCCGGAATCGTCCGGGCCATCACCGCATTCCTCGCTGACCGCGGCTTCGACATCGTTGAACACCAGCAGTTCGACGACCACATGAGCGGCAAGCTATACCTGCGCACGGCCTTCACCCCAGGAGACAAGGAAGTTTCCCCGGAAGGACTCAGCGCTGAATTCGCCACCGTTGCCGACGAATTCGGCATGGAGTTCACCATCCACGACGGCCGCCCGCAGCGCGTGCTGGTGATGGTTTCAAAGTTCGGCCACTGCCTCAACGACCTGATCTTCCGCTGGCGCGCCGGCAGCCTGGGTGCGGAGATCGCCGTCGTGGTGTCCAACCACGAGGACCTCCGACCTATGGCGGAAGCCGCCGGCCTGCCGTTCATCCACGTCCCCGTCACTGCGGACACCAAGCCGCAGGCCGAGGCGCGCCTGCTGGAACTGGTCGAGGAGTACCAGGCAGACCTAGTGGTCCTGGCCCGCTACATGCAGGTACTCTCGGACGGCCTCAGCAAGACCCTCCGCGGCCGCGCCATCAACATCCACCATTCCTTCCTGCCGGGGTTCAAGGGCGCCAAGCCTTACCACCAGGCCTATGACCGCGGCGTGAAGCTCATCGGAGCCACCGCGCACTACGTCACCGCAGACCTTGACGAGGGCCCGATCATCGAACAGGAAGTGTTCCGGGTGGACCACAGCCTGGACCCGAATGCCCTGGTCACCGTCGGCAGGGACGCCGAATCCCAGGCACTGTCCCGCGCAGTCAAGTGGCACTGCCAGCACCGGGTCCTGCTCAACAACACCCGCACCGTCGTCTTCCGCTAACGCCAACGCCAACGCCAACGCCCGCCAAGCAAAACAGGAGAACAACACCCATGAGCGCATCACCACGCGTTGTCATTATCGGCGCCGGCATTGTCGGAACCAACCTTGCCGACGAACTCGCCACCCGGGGCTGGACCAACATCACGGTGGTGGAACAGGGCCCGCTGGAACTTGCCGGCGGCTCCACGTCGCACGCTCCGGGCCTGGTGTTCCAGAACAACCAGTCACGGACCATGACCGAATTTGCCACCTACACGGTCAACAAGTTCCTCTCCCTGAGCAAGGACGGCGAGTCCTGCTTCAACCAGGTGGGCGGCCTGGAACTGGCCACCACCCCCGAACGACTGGCCGATCTCCACCGCAAGATGGGCGTGATGACCTCCTGGGGAGTCGAAAGCCGGATCGTCGACGCCGACGAATGCGAAAAGATCTACCCCCTCCTGAACACCGGCAAGCTCACCGGCGGCCGCGAGGTCCTGGGCGGCCTGCTCATCCCCACCGACGGCCTGGCCCTGGCCGCCCGTGCGGTGCAGCTGCTGATCGAGCGCTCCAGCCAGGCCGGTGTGACCTACCAGGGCAACACCACCGTCACCGGGATTGCCCAGGAGGGCGGCAAGGTGACGGGTGTGGAAACGTCCGAGGGTTTGATCCCGGCAGACATCGTGGTCTCCTGTGCAGGCTTCTGGGGCCGTGAGCTCGGCAAGATGATTGGCCTGGAAGTACCGCTGCTGCCGCTGGCCCACCAGTACGCCATCAGCACCCCGCTGCCCGAACTTGAGGGCGTCAACGAGCTTCCCAAGGGTGCCAGCAAGCCCATCCTGCGCTACCAGGACAAGGACCTGTACTACCGCGAGTGGGGCGACCGCATCGGCATCGGCAGCTACGCCCACCGCCCCATGCCGGTGGACATGTCCGCCCTGCCGAAGGTCCCCGCAGAGGAAATGTCGGACCACCGCATGCCCTCCCGCCTGGAGTTCACCTTGGAAGACTTCCTCCCCGCCTGGGAGGACAGCCAGGACCTGCTGCCCGCGCTGCGCAGCTCGGAGATCCAGGACGGCTTCAACGGCATCTTCTCCTTCACCCCGGACGGCGGCCCGCTCATGGGTGAGGCACCGGACCTGGAAGGATTCTTCGTGGCCGAAGCCGTGTGGGTCACGCACTCTGCGGGTGTCGCGAAAGCCATGGCCGAGCTCCTCGTGGACGGCCAGCCGCAGACGGACCTGCACGGCTGCGAACTCACCCGCTTCGAGAAGGTCCAGACCTCGGACGCCTACGTCAGCGAGACCTCCCAGCAGAACTTCGTGGAGATCTACGACGTGATGCACCCGCTGCAGCCGCGCGAATCCCCGCGGGACCTGCGGGTGAGCCCGTTCAATGTCCGGCAGAAGGAGCTGGGCGCGTTCTTCCTGGAGTCCGCCGGCTGGGAGCGCCCGCACTGGTTCGAAGCCAACCGCGGCCTGCTTGAGGAGCTGCCGGCCGAGTGGCAGGCGCCGGAACGCGACTCCTGGTCCGCCCTGTTCTCCTCCCCCATTTCCGCAGCCGAGGCGTGGAAGACGCGTACCGCCGTCGGACTTTACGACATGACACCGCTGAAGCGGCTGTCCGTGGTGGGCCCGGGCGCGCAGGCTCTGCTGCACCGGCTCAGCACGGGCAACATTGCCAAGAAGCCCGGTGCCGTGACGTACTGCCTGCTGCTGGAGCACGACGGCGGCATCCGCAGCGACGTGACCGTCGCCCGGCTGGCGGAGGAGGACTTCCAGCTGGGCGTCAACAGCAACGTGGACTTCGACTACCTCCGGGTGGAGGCCCGGAAGCAGTCGGCTGCCGATCCGGCCCAGTGGGTGCACGTCTCCGACATCACGGGCAGCACCTGCTGCATCGGCCTGTGGGGCCCGCTGGCACGCGAAGTCATCGGCAAGCTCAGCTCGGACGATTTGACCAACGACGGCCTGAAGTACTTCCGGACCAAGGAAATCTCGGTTGGCGGCATCCCCGTCACGGCCATGCGGCTGTCCTACGTGGGCGAACTCGGCTGGGAGCTCTACACCACCGCCGAATACGGGCTCAAGCTCTGGGACCTGCTGTTCGAGGCAGGCCGGGAGTACGGCATCGTCGCGGCGGGCCGCGGGGCGTTCAACAGCATGCGCATCGAGAAGGGCTACCGGCTGTGGGGCACGGACATGACGTCCGAGCACCACCCGTACCAGGCCGGACTGGGCTTCTCGGTGGCCAAGGACAAGACCGGGTTCGTGGGGGCGGAAGCCCTGGCGGCCCTTCGGCAACAGCCCGCCGCCAAGACGCTGCGCTGCCTGACGGTCGACGACGGGACGTCCATGGTGCTGGGCAAGGAACCGGTGTACGTGGCCGGGGAAGCCGTGGGCTACGTGACCAGCGCGGCTTACGGCTACACCGTGCGCAAGCCGATCGCCTACGCCTGGCTGCCGTCCGCAGTGTCCGAAGGCGACGGCGTGGAGATCGAGTACTTCGGCAAGCGGGTGGCCGCCACTGTCACGGCCGAACCGCTGTTCGATCCGGCCATGGAGCGCATCCGCGGCTAGACCGGCCCCTGTGGTAAGGGGCAAGGGGTGGTTGGGCCTGCTTGAGACCGGCAGGCCCAACCACCCTTTTTCGTCCCCGCGAGATGGCATTTAGCGGCAGTGCCGCCGCGGAACATTGCCGCTAAATGCCATCTCGCGGAACGGAAAGGCCCCGCCTCCGAGCTGTTTGCAGCAGGGAGGCGGGGCCTTTTCGGCGCAGGTGGTAGTTACCCCGCCGGAGCTGGTTCCAGGGCCGCTGCGGGCTCTGCAGCCACCGCCGCTTCGGCCCGGTGCGGTTCGAAGCGGACGAACATCGCCTTGAAGCCGGGGGTATTGGACACGCGGGCCACGTTTTCCTTGTGGACCAGGGCGTTCGCTTCCGGGAAGTACGCCGCGGCGCAGCCCTTGGCAGTGGGGTAGGCCACCAGGCGGAACTTGTCGGCCCTGCGGTCCACGCCCTGGAAGGTGCTCACCACGTCCACCAGTTCGCGGTCCTGGAAGCCGGATTTCGCGAGGTCCTCGGGGTGGATGAGGATCACGCGGCGGCCGCCGGAGATGCCCCGGTATCGGTCATCCAGGCCATAGAACGTGGTGTTGTACTGGTCGTGGCTGCGGATGGTCTGCAGCACCAGGTGCCCCGGCGGCGGCGTGAGGTACTCCAGCGGGCTCACGGTGAACCGGCCGCGGCCGATGTCCGTCTTGAAGGAGCGTGTGTCGCGGGGCGGGTTGGGCAGCACGAACCCGTTCTTGGTCCGGACCCGCGTGTTGAAGTCCTCGAAGCCGGGCAGGACGCGGGCGATGTGGTCGCGGATCACGTCGTAGTCCTCGGCCATGGCCTTCCAGTCCACGGCGTGGTCCGGGCCGAACGTGGCTTCGGCCATCCGGGCCACGATCACGGGCTCGGCCAGCAGGTGATCGGAGACGGGGGTGAGCCGTCCCTGGGTGGAGTGGACCACGGACATGGAGTCCTCCACGGAGAGGAACTGCGCGCCCGTGGGGTGTTTGTCGTCCTTGTCGGTCCGGCCCAGGGTGGGCAGGATCAGCGAGGTGCGGCCGTGCACGATGTGCGAGCGGTTGGGCTTGGTGCTGATGTGCACGGTCAGCCCTATCCGCTGCATGCCCGCTTCCAGGGCTTCGGTGTCGGAGCAGGCCAGGGAAAAGTTGCCGCCCATCGAGACGAACACGTCCACCTCATCGCGTTCGAACGCCTCCATGGACTCCACCGCGTCGTAGCCGTGGTGCCGCGGCGAGGTGATTCCGAACTCGCTGTCCAGCGCTTCGAGGAGCCATTCCTTGGGCTTTTCCCAGATGCCCATGGTCCGGTCGCCCTGGACATTGGAGTGGCCGCGGACGGGGCAAGCCCCGGCGCCGGGCTTGCCGAAGTTGCCCTGCAGGAGCAGGACATTGACCATTTCCTTGATGGTGTCCACGGAGTGCGGCTGCTGCGTCACGCCCAGTGCCCAGCAGAAAATGCTGGCCTTGGATTTGATGAGCATCCCGGCCACGGCCTCGATCTGCGCACGGGCCAGGCCCGTGGCCTTTTCGGTTTCGTCCCAGTCCAGGGTGCGGCGGGCTTCGCGGTAGGCGTCGAACCCGTCGGTCTGCGCGGCGATGAAGGAATGGTCGACGACGGTCCCCGGGTTGGCTTCCTCGGCCTCCAGGAGCAGGTGGCCGAGGGCCTGGAACAGAGCCAGGTCGCCGCCCACCTTGATCTGCAGGTACTCATCGGCCAGGGGCGTGCCGCCGCCCACCACACCGGAGACGGTCTGCGGGTCCTTGAAGTTGAACAGGCCGGCCTCGGGCAGCGGGTTCACGGCCACCACCTTGCCGCCCTTGTCCTTGCATTCCTTCAACGCCGACAGCATGCGCGGGTGGTTGGTACCGGGGTTCTGCCCCACCACGAAGATCAGTTCGGCATCGTGGATGTCGTCCAGGGACACCGTGCCCTTGCCGATGCCGATGGTGGGGTTCAGGGCCGAACCGGAGGACTCGTGGCACATGTTGGAGCAGTCCGGCAGGTTGTTGGTGCCCAGGGACCGGGCGAACAACTGGTACAGGAACGCGGTCTCATTCGCGGTGCGGCCGGAGGTGTAAAAGACGCAGCGGTCAGGGGTGGTGGCCCGGATGTGTTCGCCGATCAGTTCGAACGCGTCTGCCCAGGAGATCGGCGAGTAGTGGGTCTCCCCCTCGCGGATGACCACCGGCTCGGACAGCCGGCCCTGGTTGCCCAGCCAGTACTCGGTCTTCTCCGACAGTTCCGCAATGGAGTGCTTGGCCCAGAACTCCGCGCCCACGGTCCGCAGGGTGTTCTCCTCGGCCACCGCCTTGGCGCCGTTCTCGCAGAATTCCGCTGTCTTGCGTTTCTTGTCCGATTCCGGCCAGGCGCAGCCCGGGCAGTCGAAGCCGCCGCGCTGGTTCAACCGGAGCAGCGAGTGCGCCGTGCGGGTAACCCCTGCCTGCGCCACCGCGCGTTCCAGGGCCACCATGACGGCCTTGACCCCGGCGGCTTCGGTCTTGGGCTTGTGGACTTCGAGGTTGTCCTCATTGATGTCCGCAACGGGGGCGGGCTGCTTTCCGAACTTCATTGTTCCAACTTCCTTACCGGCTTGCGCTGTTCGACCGCCAGTGAAAGGCGCGCCGGGTGTTCCCGGCGCGCCTTTCGCTGGCACTTCATTGACTTCCCGCTGGCTACTGGGAGACCTTTGCCAGCGTTTCCTGCTCAGCGGCGATGGTGGTGCTGTCACCGTGGCCGGTACGGACCACTGTTTCGGCAGGAAGCGTCAGCAGCCGTTCACGGATGGACTTCAGGATGGTGGGGTAGTCGCTGTAGGACCGGCCGGTGGCACCCGGGCCGCCGTTGAACAAGGTGTCCCCGGTGAAGACCGTCCCCTCGCTCTCCAGATAGAAGCAGGTGGACCCGGGCGAGTGGCCGGGCGTGTGGATGGCGCGCAGGTTCGCCCCGCCCACCTCGAACACGTCTCCATCGGCGTGGTACCGGTCCGGTGTGGCGTCAGGGTAGACCTGCTCCCACAGGACCAGGTCCTCCTGGTTCAGGTAGATCGGGGCGCCCAGCGCCTCTGCCACCTCGCGTGCGGCGCCGATGTGGTCGTTGTGCGCGTGGGTCAGCAGGATGGCCTTGACCTTCCGGCTGCGGACCTGGTTGATGATCGCGGCAGCGTCATGGGGGGCATCGATGATGACGCATTCCTCGTCATTGCCCACAATCCAGACGTTGTTGTCCACGTCCCAGGTGCCGCCGTCGAGCGAAAATGTGCCCGAGGTGACCAGGTTTTCAATGGTGACGCTCATGCTGACGCCCCAACCGGCTGGATCTCGACGACGGACCGCAGCACCTTGCCCTCGTGCATCTTGCCGAAGGCTTCCTCCACCTCGTCGATGCCGATGCGCTCGGACACGAACGCGTCCAGGTCCAGGTTGCCCTGCTTGTAGTGGGACACCAGCATGGGGAAGTCGCGGGACGGCAGGCAGTCGCCGTACCAGGAAGACTTCAGCGACCCGCCGCGGCCAAAGACGTCCAGCAGCGGCAGTTCAAGCGTCATCTCCGGCGTGGGGACGCCCACCAGGACCACGCGGCCGGCCAGGTCACGGGCATAGAAGGCCTGCTTGTAGGTTTCAGGACGGCCGACGGCGTCAATCACCACGTCTGCTCCGTGGCCTCCGGTGAGGGCGCGGATGGCTTCCACGGCGTCCTCCTGGCGGGAGTTCACGCCGTGGGTGGCACCGAGGGACTTGGCCATGTCGATCTTGTTGTCGTCGATGTCCACGGCGATGATCGTCGTCGCACCGGCCAGCCTGGCCCCGGCGATCGCCGCGATGCCCACGCCGCCGCAGCCGATCACTGCCACGGACTCACCACGCTTGACCTCGCCGGTGTTGATGGCGGCGCCGATGCCGGCCATGATGCCGCAGCCCAGCAGGCCCACAGCAGCAGCGTCAACCTCCGGGTCCACCTTGGTGCACTGGCCGGCGGCAACCAGCGTCTTCTCGGCGAACGCACCGATGCCCAGGGCCGGCGAAAGCTCCGTACCGTCCTCCAGGGTCATCTTCTGCGTGGCGTTGTGCGTATTGAAGCAGTACTGCGGCTGGCCTTTTGCACAGGCCCGGCACTCGCCGCAAACTGCCCGCCAGTTCAGGATGACCCGGTCACCGGGCGCCACCGAGGTGACATCGGGGCCAACAGCACTGACCACGCCCGTGGCCTCGTGTCCCAGCAGGTAGGGGAAGTCATCGCCGATGCCGCCCTGCTTGTAATGCAGGTCCGTGTGGCAGACACCGCAGGTGAGGATGTCCACCAGCGCCTCCCCCGGCCCCGGATCCGGCACCACGATGGTTTCCAGCGACACCGGGGCGTTCTTCTCTTTAACGACAACTGCCTGGACTTTGTGGACCATGGTTCTTGTGTTCCTTTCCTGGATCCGGCCGGATCCGGTGAATCGGCACCAAATGCCAATGTAGCTGACGGGCACTCGCGGGGAGCTGCTGTCACGATGCCCTCGCTCCAGATGATTGCGTAATGCACAACACGATGCGCATGGCGCCTACTGCCGAATATGGCAGGGCCCTCAATCCATGTCAATAGATATATCAGTCCCACAGCAGTTGTTGAACAGTTGTCGTCCGAGGTTTTTCGAGACGCTCCATTACTGCCGCCCCGTTGCCGCCACCCTCCCCGCCCGCATTACGTGCAGCAAATTGCGGGCAGTAGGCTGGATGGCATGGCTTTTGAAGACTCTCCCGCCGAGCGGCGCGAAGTGACCGTCCGCCGGGCACCCAAGTACGTTCCCTTCCTGATCCTGGGCGCGCTCGTGGGTGTTGCCGCAGCCGCGGTAGTGGCGTATGCGGTGCCGGGCGACGAGACCTTCGACCCGGGCGCGGTGTTCGGATTCTTCATGGTGATGTTTGCCGCAGGCGGCGCAATTTTGGGCGCCGCACTGGCGCTGGTCCTGGACCGCCGCAGCGTGAAGCGGCAGGAGAGAGCCGTGGTGGAGGCCGTTCCGGATTCCGAACCGGACACGGATCCCCAGGCTTAGCAAGTCACAAACCAGCGGCCGGAAAAGTCGTACCCCATATCGTGAGATAATCGACCAGTGGCACGCGGCGATGGAAAACTTTCCCATGATCTTCTCCCCGGCGAAAAAGGCCCGCAGGACGCTTGCGGCGTCTTCGGCGTCTGGGCCCCAGGCGAAGAAGTAGCAAAACTTACCTATTACGGGCTGTATGCACTGCAGCACCGCGGTCAGGAGTCGGCTGGCATAGCCACCAGCGACGGCAAGCGGATCAACGTCTACAAGGACATGGGCCTCGTGTCCCAGGTCTTCGACGAGACCACGCTGAACACCCTGACCGGGCACCTGGCCGTCGGCCACTGCCGCTACTCCACCACCGGCGCCAGCCACTGGGCCAACGCACAGCCCACCTTGGGCGCCACCGCCACCGGCACGGTCGCCCTGGCCCACAACGGCAACCTGACCAACACCGCCGAGCTCAACGCGATGATCCAGGAACGCAACGGCGGCCAGCTCACCGGCGAAATGAAGCAGGGCAACACCTCGGACACCGCCCTGGTCACCGCCCTGCTGGAGGGCGAGCCGGGCAAGACCCTGGAGGAAACCGCCACAGAGCTGCTGCCCAAGATCAAGGGTGGCTTCTGCTTCGTCTTCATGGATGAAGGAACGCTCTATGCGGCCCGTGACACCTATGGAATCCGCCCGCTGGTCCTGGGCCGGCTGGAGCGCGGCTGGGTTGTTGCTTCCGAGCAGTCGGCCCTGGCCACCGTGGGCGCCAGCTTCATCCGGGAGATCGAGCCGGGCGAGTTCATTGCCATCGACGAGGACGGCGTGCGGTCCAAGCGGTTCGCAGAGCCGACGCCGGCGGGTTGCGTCTTCGAGTACGTCTACCTTGCGCGCCCGGACGCCGCCATTGCAGGCCGCTCGGTCTACGAATCCCGCGTGGAGATGGGCCGCCAGCTGGCCCGCGAGAACACGCAGCAGGCGGACATCGTTATCCCCGTGCCGGAATCCGGCACCCCCGCGGCTGTTGGCTATGCCGAAGAATCCGGCATCCCGTTCGCGCACGGCTTCGTCAAGAACTCCTACGTGGGCCGTACCTTCATCCAGCCCTCGCAGACCCTGCGCCAGCTGGGCATCCGGCTCAAGCTCAACGCCCTTGAATCCGTGATCCGCGGCAAGCGCGTGGTGGTGGTGGATGATTCCATCGTCCGCGGCAACACCCAGCGCGCCATTGTGCGGATGCTCCGCGAAGCGGGCGCCGCGGCAGTGCACGTGAAGATTTCGTCCCCGCCCGTCCAGTGGCCCTGCTTCTATGGCATCGACTTCGCCTCCCGGGCAGAGCTGATTGCCAACGGCGCCACCATCGAGGAGATCTCCCAGGCCATCGGCGCGGACTCGCTGGCATACATCTCCGAGGACGGCATGATCGGTGCCACCCGGCAGCCGCGCGAGCGCCTCTGCACCGCCTGCTTCACCGGCAAGTACCCCATCAAGCTCCCCGATGCGGACAAGCTGGGCAAGAACCTGCTGGAACGCACGGACCTGGGCGGCCTGAAGCCTTCCCCGTCCGCGCTTCCCGGTGAAACCGCCGCCCTGGCCGTTGACGCCACCGAGGACCCCGCGGAGAAGCCCGGGGCCACCGGCTGCGACCCGGGCCCGGACTCCGAATTCGAGAACCTGCTGACCGAAGCCGACCTTGTGCCCGACGTACCCGCCGCCACCAGCGCCGACAAGAAAGAGTCCGTATGACTTCCGCTAGCCCCGCCGCAAAGAACTCCGGCATCACCTACGCTTCCGCAGGCGTTGACGTTGAAGCCGGGGACCGCGCCGTCGAGCTCATGAAGGATGCCGTCAAGGCAACCCACAACTCCTCGGTGATCGGCGGGGTGGGCGGCTTCGCCGGCCTCTACGACGTTTCCCGGCTGCTGACCTACAAGAGGCCGCTGCTGGCCACCTCCACGGACGGCGTGGGCACCAAGGTCGCCATTGCCCAGGCCATGGACATTCACGACACCATCGGATTCGACCTGGTGGGCATGGTGGTGGACGACATCGTGGTGGTGGGCGCCGAGCCGCTGTACATGACTGACTATATTGCCTGCGGCAAGGTGGTCCCGGAGCGCATCGCGGGCATTGTCCGCGGCATTGCCGCCGCCTGCTCCGTTGCCGGCACCGCCCTGGTGGGCGGCGAGACCGCCGAACACCCGGGCCTGCTGGGCGAGCACGAATACGACGTTGCCGGCGCAGCCACCGGCGTCGTCGAGGCCGATGCACTCCTGGGCCCGGACCGTGTCCGGGCCGGGGACGTGGTGATCGGCATGGCCTCATCCGGCCTGCACTCCAACGGCTACTCCCTGGTCCGGCGCGTCATCAACCACGCCGGCTGGGCCCTTGACCGGCAGGTATCCGAACTCGGCCGCACCCTGGGCGAGGAACTCCTCGAGCCCACCCGCGTCTACGCCGCCGACTGCCTTGACCTGGCCCGCACCTTCCCGGTCAGCGCCGGCGCGGCCGTTCACGGCTTCAGCCACGTCACCGGCGGCGGCCTGGCCGCGAACCTGGCCCGCGTCCTCCCCCAGGGCCTCGTGGCTACCGTGGACCGCGCCACCTGGGAACTGCCCGCCATCTTCAAGCTGGTGTCCGAGCTCGGCAACGTGCCCCTGGCGGACCTGGAGCGCACCCTGAACCTCGGCGTCGGAATGGTGGCCATCGTGTCCCCCGAAGCCGCTGACGCCGCAGTTTCCCGCCTGAACGACCGGGGCCTGCCGTCCTGGATCATGGGCACCGTCACCGAGGATTCAGACTCCATCCTCAAGTCCGGCCCGGATTACGTCCAGGGCGCCAAGGGCGTGGACGGCGGCGCAGTCCGCCTGGTCAACGCCTACGCCTAAGACCCTCCATCGAGTGCTCCGCACTTGTCGTTTTCACCCCTGATAACGACAAGTGCGTGGGCCCACGCCAGCAGGGTTCCCTGGCCGAGCTTACGAGGTTAGGGAGCCGGTGGGGAGCACTCGATGTGTTTAAGCCACTTGGATGAGGTTGAGGACTCCACCCTGGGGGTCCTCGATGGTGGCAAGTGATCCTGGAGCCGGGTGGTCATCCGGCTCCACCAGCACTTCGCCGCCTGCTGCCATGGCGGCCGCTGCCGCCGCCGCAATATCGGCCGCGCCAAAGTAGATCTGCCAGTCGGCTTCCTCGTCTTCGTCGGCAGGGACAATGCCTGCCACCTCACTGCCGCCGATGAGCAACGTGCTGTAGCTGCCGCCGTCGTGCTGTGGGTACTCGGTGACACCATGGCCGAAAAGCTGCTGGAAAAAGCCGATGGCGGCCTGCGGCTCGGGCGTGAAGAGCTCCGCCCAGGCCAGGGCGCCGGGCTCGTTGAAAAGATGGCTGCCGTAGTGGGTGCCTGCCTGCCAGATCCCCGTGGTCCCGCCGCCCGGAGGGGCCAGGAAGCCCAACACGCCAGTGTCGCCCACCTTCTCGGGCCCAAACTGTACGGTACCCCCGGAATGGCGGGCTTCATGAAGCAGGTCCGCGGCGTCCGGGACCGCAAAGTAGACGTTCCACTCGGCGGCAGTCCCGGCTTCCAGCTGCAAGGGACTTTGCGGCGCTATGGTGGCCACCAGTTGCCCGCGGACAAAGGCGTGCGCGTAGCTGCGGCCGTCCGGGGTGGGGAAGTCCTGGTAGGTCCAGCCAAAGAGCCGTCCGTAGAAGTCTTTGGCGGCAGCAACATCGGGGGTCTGCAGATCCGCCCAGCAGGGCTCGCCGCTGGCGTATGTGGTCCGAACAGTCATGCGGTCAGGTTACCAACCAATGCCGCAAACAACACGGAAAGCCCGCTGCCGTACCGGAAATCCGGCATGGCAGCGGGCTACGTGATGAAGGCGGTCACCCTATCCGGGTATCACGACTAGCCGATGCGACGGTGGTCTACCTCGTCGTCATCGTCATCCAAATCATCCGCGTACTTATCCACATAAGCCGAATAGTCCGGTTCGACCGGCTCATTCGAGTAACGGCTCGTTGAACGACTATTAGGGCCCGTCAGCTCACGCTGAAGTGCCGAGTAGTCAGTGTTCGGGGAGTAGTACTTAATGTCCCGAGCCTGCTTGGTAGCTTTTGCCTTTTGACGGCCGCGCCCCATGGCGTGACCCCCTTTTGTACTTGGACCGGAGGTGGTCACCTTGGCGATCGGTGAGGCCCCGGAATGTTTGGTCAATTTGTCGTACACCTAGATTACATGCTTTCGGCGGGCCCCGCTTGCCGCCTCGGGGTCCGAACGGCCGGGTGGGGTACCATGACGCACCTCCACCCGCGGGATTCCGGCATTTTTCTTCGGTAGAGTCACTTAAGAACTGCCGGTTTTATCTGGCCTTTGGCGAGCCGCGGAACCAAACACCAGGAGGATGCGCACCCGTGAACCACCAGGACATCCCGCCCAAACCCGCCTCGCCCCCTCAGACCGGAAGCGTGCCAAAGGTCCAGGGCGGTACCGGTCCGGCCCCCGCTCCAGAATCCATCACCTGGTCCCAACCCCGCCACGATCCCGCCCCCGAAAAACACGTCAACAGGAAGCCCGCTTTGTGGAAGGCGCTTCTCGTCGTCGTCATCCTCGCGGTGGCAGGTTCACTGGTATGGCTTGCCGTCTGGCTGAATTCCTCACCGGGCAGCGAGGCGGCAAAGAATGACCCGCTGGGCGTGCTGCAAACCGCCGTCACGCCGCCCGCCACTCCCGAGCCCCTTCCACGCGAGGGCGTTGCTCCCGCCGCCTACGCGGTCGGTGAGTGCTTCAAGGACTTCGATCCACAGGCCCTCACATCCACCGTGGTGCCGTGCGATACCGGCCACTCGGCGCAGCTCGTAGCCACCCTCCACTACCCGGACAGCGCCAAGTATCCAGGGGCCGAGCCGCTCAAGGCCAAAGCCCTGGAAGTCTGCCAGGCGGCAAAGCTCGGGCCGGCCGCCAAGCAGTTCCCGCTCAACTACCAGCGCAGCTTCCCCAGCAGCACCAGCTGGGGATCCGGCGACCGCCGGGTGGATTGCTACGTCGCGGCCGACACCGGCAATGTGATTAACGCAAGCGTGCTGCCCTGACGGTTCACCCGCCAGGGCAGCACGTCCCACATCACCACGCTGGCGGCTAATCCTTCCGCCGGACCGACAATCCGGAGCTGCGGGCGCCCGTCATTGTGTCCACGTTGCCCCCGGCCAGTTCGCCAAAGTCCGGCGCCGTATCGACCAGCACGGTGTCGCCGTCGCTGATCTCACCGGCGAGGATGGCCTTGGCCAGCCGGTCGCCGATCTCGCGCTGCACCAGGCGGCGCAGCGGCCGGGCGCCGTAGGCGGGGTCGTAGCCGGACAGCGCCAGCCACGCCTTGGCGCTGTCGGTGACATCGAGGGTGAGCCTCCGTTCGTGCAGCCGGCGCCCCAGTTCGGCCACATGCAGCTCCACGATGTGGGCCAGTTCCTCCACCGTGAGGGCGTCGAACAGCACCACTTCATCGAGCCGGTTGAGGAACTCCGGCTTGAAGGACGCGTTCACCGTGGCCATGACGGCGTTGCGCTTGGCCTCGGCATCCAGGGACTGGTCCACCAGGAACTGGCTGCCCAGGTTGGAGGTGAGCACCAGGATCACGTTGCGGAAATCCACGGTGCGGCCCTGCCCGTCGGTGAGGCGGCCGTCGTCGAGCACCTGCAGGAGGATGTCGAACACCTCGGGGTGCGCCTTCTCCACTTCGTCCAGCAGCACCACGGAGTAGGGACGACGGCGGACGGCCTCGGTCAGCTGCCCGCCTTCCTCGTAGCCGACGTAGCCCGGAGGTGCCCCCACGAGCCGGGCCACAGAATGCTTCTCGCCGTACTCGGACATGTCGATCCGCACCATGGCGCGTTCGTCGTCGAACAGGAAGTCCGCCAGGGCCTTGGCCAGCTCGGTCTTGCCCACACCGGTGGGGCCCAGGAACAGGAAGGAACCCGTGGGCCGGTTGGGGTCGCTGATGCCGGCCCGGGCACGCCGGACGGCGTCTGACACAGCAGCAACAGCCTTGCTTTGGCCGATGAGCCGCCTGCCGAGCTCCTCCTCCATGTGCAGCAGCTTCTGGCTTTCGCCCTGCAGCATGCGGCCGGCGGGGATGCCGGTCCAAGCGGAGATGACCTCGGCGATGTCCTCCGCCGTCACTTCCTCCGCCACCATCTGCGCGGACTTATCGGTGACGGCGGCTTCGGCTTCAGCCGCAGCGTTCAGCTCCCGTTCCAGCGCCGGGATTTCCCCGTAGAGGATGCGGGAGGCAGCCTCCAGGTCGCCCTCGCGCTGGGCTTTGTCCGCGGCAGAGCGCAGCTCATCCAGCTTGGCCTTCAGGTCACCCACCCGGTTCAGGCCGGCCTTTTCGGCCTCCCACCGGGCATTGAGCGCGGAGAGTTCCTCTTCCTTGTCCGCTTTGTCGGCCCGGAGCGCGGCCAGCCGTTCCACGGAGGCGGCATCGGTCTCGCCCTCCAGCGCGAGCTCTTCCATGGTCAGCCGGTCCACCTGGCGCCGCAGCTGGTCGATCTCCTCCGGGGCGGAGTCGATCTCCATGCGCAGCCGGGACGCGGCCTCGTCCACCAGGTCGATGGCCTTGTCCGGCAGTTGGCGGCCCGAGATGTAGCGGTTGGACAGGGTGGCGGCGGCCACCAGGGCGGAGTCCGCGATGGACACTTTGTGGTGCGCTTCGTAGCGCTCCTTGAGGCCGCGGAGGATGCCGATGGTGTCCTCGACGCTGGGCTCGCCCACGTACACCTGCTGGAAGCGGCGTTCCAGGGCTGCGTCCTTTTCGATGTTCTCGCGGTACTCGTCCAGCGTGGTGGCACCGATCAGGCGCAGCTCGCCGCGGGCCAGCATGGGCTTGAGCATGTTGCCGGCGTCCATGGAGGAGTCGCCGGTGGCGCCCGCCCCCACCACTGTGTGGATCTCATCGATGAAGGTGACGATCTGGCCCTCGGAGCCCTTGATTTCCTCCAGGACCGCCTTCAGCCGCTCTTCGAACTCGCCACGGTACTTGGCGCCGGCCACCATGGACCCAAGGTCCAGGGAGATGAGCGTCTTGCCGCGCAGGCTTTCCGGGACGTCGCCGGCCACCATCCGCTGGGCGAGGCCTTCCACGACTGCGGTCTTGCCCACGCCGGGTTCGCCGATGAGCACCGGATTGTTCTTGGTGCGCCGGGAGAGGACCTGGACCACGCGCCGGATTTCCGAGTCGCGGCCGATCACGGGGTCCAGTTTGCCTGCACGGGCCATGGCGGTGAGGTCGGTGCCGTACTTCTCGAGTGCCTGGAAGGTATTTTCGGGGTCGGGGCTGTCCACCTTACGGTCGCCGCGGACGCCCGGCAGGGCAGCGAGAAGCGCTTCGCGGGAGGCGCCGGCGTCGCGCAGCAGGCGGGCCGCGGCATCGTTGCCGGCCGAGAGACCCACCAGGAGCACTTCGGTGGAGACAAAGGAGTCGCCCAGGCGGTCCGCTTCCTCCTTGGCATGCTGGATGGCCTGCAGGGCGGGCCGGGACAGCTGCGCCTGCTGGCTTGAGCCGCCGGAGGTGGCGGGCAGTGCCTTGATGGCGCTGCTGGCCTGGACGCTGACGGCGTCCGGGTCCGCGCCGGTGGCGCGAAGCAGCGCGACGGCGACGCCCTCACGCTGGTCCATCAGCGCCTTGAGGAGGTGGGCCGGTTCCACCTGCGGGTTCCCGGCCGTCGAGGCGTTCATTGCCGCGGCGGAAAGAGCCTCCTGGCTCTTGGTGGTGAATTTGACGTCCAAAGAGAGCTCCTTTCGGGGGCTTGTTGACTAAGTTGAGTCTACTACGCTCAACTTTGGACGGCGAGGTCCAGTAGCCATGTTTGCCCAAGGCGAAATACCTGTCCAGAGCCGGAGGTCCCGCCGCCCTAGGTTCCGTATACGGAGACGGCAGCGGCCTTGACCACGAAGTGCACCGTCATGCCGGGGGCAAGGCCCAGGTCTGCGGAGGCGGCAGGGGTGATGTCCGCGGCCAGGCCGCCGGCGCGGACGCGGATCTGGTCGCCGTGCGGCTCGAGGTCGCTGATGGTGACGGCGAACGAGTTCCGGGGGCTGCCGTGCGCATCGTCCAGGAACACGGAGACGGCCGACGGCGGAAAGACGGCGACGCCGGGAGCGTCCGGCTTGGGCAGCGGGGCAGGGTCGCCGTCCGGGCCTGCTTCCGGGGTAAAGGATCCGTCATCATGGCCGGTAATTCTGAGTCCCGCACTGGTCCGCACCCCCGGCCCGTCCAGGGTGCCCGGAATGAAGTTCAGTCCTGCGAGCCCGGCGGCGAAAGAGCTGCGCGGGCGTTCCAGTACGGCGCGCGTGGGGCCTTCCTCTACGATCCGGCCGTCCTCCAGGATGACCACGCGGTCCGCGAGCATCAGTGCGTCCAGCACGTCGTGGGTGGCGATGATGGCCTGCCGTCCGGCAAGGACCCGCTTGAACAGGCGGCGCAGCAGCGGGGCGGAGTGGATGTCCAGGGCCGCCAGCGGCTCGTCGAGCAGGAGGAGTGCGGGGTCGGCCGCGAGCGCCCGGGCCACGGCCACCCGCTGGGCCTGGCCTCCGGAGAGCTGCGCGGGACGCCGCGCGGCCAGGTCCCCGGCTTCGACCTCAGCCAGCCACCGCCGGGCCTTCTCCTCCGCCGCCCTTTTGGAAACGCCGGCGCTGCGGGGGCCGAAGGAGACATTGTCCAGGGCTGTGAGGTGGGGGAAGAGCAGGGGTTCCTGGGCGAGCAGGGCGGTCCCGCGGTGGTGCGGCGCTGCCCACGTGCGCTTTCCGTCGTCGAGGTCGAAAAGCGTCCTGCCATTGAGTTCAGCCCGGCCGCTGTCAGGCCGCAACAATCCCGCGATGCCGGTCAGCAGGGTTGACTTGCCGGCGCCATTGGGCCCCATGACCGCCACGGTTTCGCCCGGCCGGACTGTGAGGACCACGTCGAAGCCACGCCGGGCCACCACTGCCTGGAAGGACAACGTCACCGGACGTCCCCTCCTGCCGGGGCCGGCGCCGTCGTCCGTCTTCCTGATCCGGCACGGCCCGCTGGCGGGCGCCGGTACGCAAGCGCAACCACCGCCACGGCCACGGCCACCAGGACCAGGGACAGGGCGACGGCGGCGTCCGGGTCCGTTTCGCGCTGCAGGTAGATTTCCAGCGGCAGGGTCCGGGTCACCCCCTGCAGGCTGCCCGCGAAGGTCAGCGTAGCGCCGAACTCGCCCAGGCTCCGGGCGAAGGACAGGACCGCGCCGGACGCCAGCCCGGGCAGGACCAGCGGAAGGGTGACACGCCGGAACACCGTGCCGGGCCGGGCGCCCAGCGTCGCGGCCACGGCCTCGTACCGTGAGCCTGAGGTCCGCAGTGCCCCCTCAAGGCTCACCACCAGGAACGGCAGCGCAACGAACGTCTGCGCCAGGACCACCGCCGTGGTGGAGAACGCGATCTGCAGGCCGAGCACATTCAGTGTCTGCCCCAGCAGCCCCTGCCGGCCGAACGTATAAAGCAGCGCGATACCGCCCACCACCGGGGGAAGTACCAGCGGCAAAAGCACCAGCGAGCGCAGCAGCCCCTGCAGGCGGAAGGTGTCCCGTGCAAGGACCAGGGCCAGCGGGACGCCCAGCACGATGCACAGCAGGGTGCTCGCCGCCGAGGTCCGCAGGCTCAGCCCCAGCGCCGTCAACGACGACGCGGAGGTCACGAGGGGAAGGAATTGTGCCCAATCCACGCGGAGCACCATAGCCAAAAGCGGAAGCACGACGACGACGGCGGCCAGGACGGCCAGCGCCCGGACCCAGGCGGGGATGCCTGAGTAGGCCGGACTTGGGGTGCGCAGGTGGACCGGCAGCGGGCCGGCTTGCTGGCGGGTCATGTGCCGCTTCCTTGACCGGCACCCGGCGGGCCGAATCCCGCAGCCGCGAGAACCTCTTGCCCTTCCGGGCCGGTCACCAGATCCAGGAAGGCCCCGGCCGTGGCCTTGTTCCGGCTGCCGGCAACCCCGGTGATGGGGTAGGTGTTCACCCCACTTGCCGACTCCGGGAACTGGATGCCGGCCACCTTGGACCCGGCGGCCTTGATGTCCGTGCCGTAGACCAGGCCGGCGTCGGCCTCGCCGGAAGTGACCTTGCCCAGGACGTCGGTGACCGCGTTTTCCTCACTGACGGGACGCAGCGCGACTTCGGCCGCCTCCGCCGCCTTGGCCGTGGCTGCCCCGCAGGGCACCTGCCTGGCACAGGTGACGAGTTTGACGCCTGGCCGGGCCAGGTCCTTCAGCGCGGTGATCCCGGCCGGGTTGCCGGGCGGCACTGCGATGGCAAGGGTATTGGTGGCGAAGTTCCGGGGCGTGCCGTCCGTGAGACCGTCGTCCTGCAGCTTCTGCATGGTGTCCGTGTCCGCTGCGGCGAAGACGTCCGCGGGGGCTCCCTGGCTGATCTGGCTGGCCAGGTCCGAGGACCCGGCGAAGCTCAGGGTAACCGCCGTGCCCGGATTTTCCGCCTCGAAAGTGTGGGCGAGCTGGGTGAAGGTGGCCTTGAGGGAGGCGGCCGCGAAGACGGTGATGGTGCCGCCTGGCTTGGCGCCGGAGCCTGCTCCCGGAGCGCTGCCGGTTGCCGCGCAGCCGGAGAGGACGGCCAGCAGCAGCAGCGCGGCCGCCAGCAGGATGGGCCGCCGGATCATGCGGTGGCCGGTCCCTTCGGGGACTCGATAATGACCGTTGTTGCCTTGACCACGGCGGTGGCCACCGAGCCCGGCTCCAGGCCCAGCTCGCGCACGGCTTCGCTGCTCATCAGCGAGACCACCCGGAACGGCCCGCACTGCAGTTCCACCTGTGCCATGACCTTGTCCATGATGACGTTGGTGACCAGGCCCATGAACCTGTTCCGCGCCGAGCTGCTGCCGCTCCTGGGGTCGTCGGGAAGCTGGGTCAGCTTCTGCGCATGCGTTGCCAGCTCCAGGCCGTCCACGGCGAGCCGTCCGGACTCGTCCCGGAGGGGTGTCAGTGTTCCATGCTCCGTCCAGCGCCGGACGGTATCGTCGCTTACGCCCAGGAAACGGGCAGCTTCGGAAACGCGGATAAGGGCCATACAGTGATTCTAATCCGCAATTGCGGCAATACGCCTAGCTTCAGCAGGTATTTGAGGATTGCGGCTGGCTGCGCCGTTTCCGGCCTGGGCGCCAGAGGCAGCACTAGACTCCTTCCATGGCCATCTACATCGACCCGCCGCTGTGGCCTGCACACGGAACACACTTCTCCCACCTGGTCTCGGACACGTCCCTCGACGAGCTGCATGCATTCGCCGCCGCCTCCGGGATCCCGGAGCGGGCGTTCGACGGCGACCATTACGACGTGCCGGAACGCCGGATCGAGGAGCTGGTGGCGGCAGGCGCGGTTCCAGTGGAGGGCAGGGTGCTGGTCCGCAAACTCATTGCCAGCGGGCTGCGGATCCCTGCACGGCGGCGGAACAAGTCGCTGAAGGTCCCGCTGCTGACCCGGTGGGAAGCCGTCATGCCCGGCCATGACGCCCTGTTCCTGGATCTTCTGGACCGCTGGAGCGAACCGCACCGCCATTACCACGGCTGCACGCACCTGTTATCGGTGCTGGAGGCGCTGGACCTGCTCACCGAACCGGGCGAGGCACCCCGGACAGTGCTGCTGGCGGCGTGGTTCCACGATGCCGTGTACCGCGGCGCTGCCGGCCAGGACGAGGAGGAGTCTGCCCGGCTGGCGGAAAGCCGGCTGGCCGGAACCGGACTGCCGGAAGATGAGGTGGCGGAAGTGGCGCGGCTTGTCCGTCTTACGTCGGACCACCGGCCGGAGCCAGGGGATGACGACGGCGCCCTCCTCTGCGACGCGGACCTTTCGGTCCTGGGCGGCGATCCGGAGGAGTACGCCCGCTACCTCGCCGCCGTCCGGAAAGACTACGCGCACATCGGTGACGCCGACTTCTCAGCCGGCAGGGCCGCCGTCGTGCGCCATCTGCTGGAACTGGACCCGCTCTTCCACCACCCGCGGGCCCGGGAACTGTGGCAGGACGCCGCGAACCGAAACCTGGAAGGCGAACTGGCGTGAACGCAACCGGCTCCAGCACACGGCACACGCACTCCGCCAATGCCGTGCACCGGCAGCTCCCTTTCACGGTCAGGCTGGACTGGGGGCTGGAGGGAGCCAGGACCGTGGCATCAGGCGCCGACATGGCGGTGGTGGTGGACGTCCTTTCCTTCGGCACCTGCGTCAGCGTGGCGCTGGACCGGGGCGCTGAAGTCTTCCCCTATCCCTGGCGGGACACCGGCGCCGAAGGCTTCGCCGCCCATCACCAGGCGCAGCTGGCCGGCCCCCGCGGCGGCGGCGGCCTGAGCCTCTCCCCCGCCAGCTTCCGCGCTGCAGAGTCACTGGAAAGAGTGGTCCTGCCCTCCCCCAATGGATCGGAACTGTGCCACGCGCTCGGCGCGGACGTGCCGCTGGTGGCCGCCGTGTGCCTTCGGAACGCAGCAGCCACTGCCGACTGGGTGGCGGCGAACCTTCCGGCGGACGCGGTGCTGGCGGTGGTTGCCGCCGGTGAACGCTGGCCGGACGGCACATTGCGCCCTGCCGTGGAGGACCAGATCGGCGCGGGGGCTTTCATTGCCGGACTGGCGGCCGCCGGCAGGGGCGGTTACGAAGCTGAGGATGGCAGGCACGGCTACGCGC
Source organism: Arthrobacter sp. Soil764 (assembly GCF_001428075.1). Taxonomy (GTDB): domain Bacteria; phylum Actinomycetota; class Actinomycetes; order Actinomycetales; family Micrococcaceae; genus Arthrobacter. The sequence continues at coordinate 55,599 of NZ_LMSI01000004.1, forward strand.
CGGAGGCCGTGGCCGCCATGGCGGTGTTTGAATCCGCGGAACCGCGGCTGCGCGAAATGCTGCAGCAGTGTTCCAGCGGCCGTGAACTGTCCGGCGCCGGCTATGCAGAGGATGTGGACATTGCCGCTGAACTGGACCAAAGCGATTCGGTGGCCATCCTGCGGAACGGGGCGTTCCGGCCGCTTTGAGGGCGGCACCCCTGCACGGGTTTACGGATTGCGGAACCGGATGCAAAACTGCACGGATGAGCCTGCGCATCCAAGCCCTCGCCATTGATTCCACCGACCCCCGGGTTCCTGCAGCCTTCTGGGAAAAGGCGCTCGGCTGGCGCCGCACCCATGAGGAGGACGACGAGATTGTGCTGGAACCGCCGGCAGGCAGCGCCGAAGACGGGGTGCTGCCCGACCTGCTGTTCCTCAAAGTCCCGGAGCGGAAGGAACTGAAGAACCGCCTTCACCTGGACCTCCGCCCCGAAGACCAGGACGCCGAGGTGGCCCGGCTGGAAGAACTGGGCGCCAGCCAGGTTTCAGTGGGACAGGGCGCAGCGGCAACCTGGGTTGTCATGGCTGACCCTGACGGCAACGAGTTCTGTGTGCTGCGCGCCCTCCGGCCGGACGAATCTGCCTAGCGGTAGCTGCTGACCGGGTAGTTGCTCACGAACGGCGTATTGGTGGGCACGATCTGCTTGCCCAGCGGCATGAGGGACACCGGGATGAGCTTCAGGTTGGCGATGGCCAGCGGGATCCCGATGATGGTCACGGCCATGGCGAACGCGGTGACCACGTGTCCGATGGCGATCCAGATCCCCGCCACGAGCAGCCAGATCACATTGCCCAGCAGCGAGAAGACGCCGGTGCCGCCTGGCTTGTCCACCACCATCCGGCCGAACGGCCACAGGGTGTAGGCGGCAATCCGGAATGAGGCAATGCCCCAGGGAATGGTGACGATCAGCAGGCAGCAGACCACGCCCGCCAGGAAATAGCCCAGGGCCAGCCACAAGCCGCCGAAAACCAGCCAGATGATGTTCAGAAGTGTCTTCATGCACCTATTGTGCCCCCGCCCCTCTGACAAAAGGCTGGGGGACTCCCCTGATCCTGCCCTGATCCCGGCCTCGGCACGGGTCAGGCGCAGCGCCTAAACCGTGGCCGCTGCCTTTGCCGCGTGGACAAAGGCCCGGACCTTGGCCAGGTCCTTCACGCCCCGTGATGCCTCCACGCCGGAGGAAACATCCACTCCCCAGGCATGCGCGGCCGCCGATGCCTGGCCTACGTTGGCGGCATCGAGGCCGCCGGCGAGCAGCCAGTTCCGTCCCTGCAGCGCCGGCAGGGCCGCCACGGAGGCGTAGTCCCAGGATTCCCCTGAACCCGGCACGGCGGCATCGATCAGGAGCAGGTCCTCACCCCAGTCTTCGAACTCATCCTGGCCGGCACCCATGGTGATGGCCCTGATCAGCTTCATGCCGGCGTCGTGCACTGTTGCCACGTCCGTGCGTGACCGCGTGCCGTGCAGCTGGATCCATTCCAGGCCCGCGGCCCGGGCAATGGCGATGGCGTCCGCCACCGGCTCGTCCCGGAAGACCCCGATCGGGGAAACGCCACTTGGGACTGCTGCCAGCAGGGAGGCCGCCTGCGACGGCGAGACAACCCGGGGGCTTGCGGTGAGGACAAATCCCACGGCATCCGCGCCGGCGTCCACTGCTTCCCGCACCGATTCGGGCGTGCTGAGACCACACACTTTGACGAACATTCCCGGCTCCTTCAGGCTGTTTTCGCGATGACCCCCCGCAGGAGAGTAGCAGGCACAGGGCACGTGCTGCGACGCGTGACCACCGCGGGCAACTAGGCTGGGCTGATGCAGATCATCCGCTTCGCTGACCTCAAGGCCGAACCATGGCGCAACGGCGGCGGCGTGACCAGGGAAATCGCACGCAAGGGCACTGACGACGGCGGCTGGGACTGGCGGGTGAGTATCGCTGACGTCGCCAAGGCAGGGGACTTTTCCACCTTCCCCGGCATGGAGCGGGTCCTGACGGTCATTGAAGGGGAACTGCTGCTGCTTTCGGTGGACGGCGCGGAACAGCCGCTGGAAAAGTACCGGCCCTTCAGGTTCGACGGCGGCGCGGCCACCGCGGCCAAGCTGCCTACCGGCGATATCCGGGACCTCAACGTCATCACGCGCACGTCCGCCTGCAAGGGCTACACGTCCATCATCGAGCTGTCCAAAAAGCGCGCCCACCCCGTCTTTGAGGGGCAGCTTGGCGTGCTGCTGCAGGGACAGGCGAAGGTCAGCGAAGGCGGGTCCGAGCCGCTGGAACTGGGCCGGTACGACGCCGTGGTGGGTTCCGACGCCGACTCCCCCGAAGTCCTGGGCCGCGGCTTCCTGGCCGTGGTGTCGATCGACCCGGTCACCGCGCAGGGCTGAACTCCTCCACCGCGACCACGCTGCCACGCCGGCGCGCCTCCTCAGCCGCGAAAACCACCGCATGGCTGACCAGCGATTCCGCCAGGCCCGACACCACACCCGACCAGTCACCGGCGGCGAGCGCGTTGACCCAGGCCTGAACCAGTCCCCGGTCGCCGCCTTCATGCTTTTCACCTGCCACCGTGGAAACAGCAGCGGGGACCGCATAGGCGGTGCTGGTGCCGGTCAGGAAGTCGTGGACCGAGACAGTGCCTGCTTCGACCGAGATTTCGCCGTGGCTCCCGAAAATCCTGGTGCGCCGCGGGCCTGCTGCGGTGAAGGCGGTGGCGGTGAAGGCGGCCGTTGTGCCGTCGTCGTACTCAATGTTCACCACCTGGTGGTCCACCACGTCGTTGCCTCCCCCGTAAACGCAGCGCCCGTACGGCCCGGTTTCCAGTGCCTGCCACAGCGATTCCCGGGTACCGCCCGGGTCCACGACGTCGGCAAAGTAGGCCCGTGCCGGGTCCGCCGCGGCACCGTCCGGAGGGCGGCCCGGCCCGTAGATCCGCAGGGCGGAATAGGGGCAGCGGGGCTCGGCCGGACAGTCGGTGCACCGCCCTGATGCGCCTTCGGGTGCCTCCTCCGGCCGGAAATGCGAGAGCCGGCCAAAGGAGGACACCCGCACGGGCCGGCTTCCGATGATGAAGGAAAGCCAGTCCACGTCGTGGGTGCACTTGGCCAGCAGGAAGGGGCTGGATCCCGCCTCCCGCCGCCAGTTCCCGCGGACGTACGAGTGCGCGAAATGCCAGAAACCCACGGGCTCCAGGTGCTGGACGGAGATGATCCGGCCTACGGCACCTGCAGAGAGGAGCTGCCGCAGCAGCCCCGTCAGCGGGGTGTAGCGCAGGACATGGCAGACTGTGGCCCTGATTCCCGATTCCTGCTGGAGGCGCGCCAGCTCCGCGCAGCCGGCGGGGTCGGGGGCGATGGGCTTCTCCAGTAGTACGGGATAGCCGTGGGCCGCCGCGGCGGCGAACGGCCTTCCGTGTTCACGGTCGGGGGTGGCAATGATGATGCCGTCCGCCGGCAGCCGGGTGCGGAGCATGGCCTGCCAATCCTCGAAAACACCCGCGGCCGGCACGCCAAGCTCCGCCGCGAGGGTTTCGCGCAGCGGCCCGCGGGGCTCCGCGATGCCCACCACCACGGCGAGGCCGGTATCCGCGGCAAGCCGGGCGTAGGCGGAGCCCCGTGCACCGGCGCCGGCAATGAGGAGGCGCACGGGTGCTTTGGGCATGGGGGCGGACGACGGCGGCGCCTCCATGGTCATGCGGCGTCTGCGGCGTCTGGGTCGGCGAGCCATTCCAGCGCAACGGCCGCCGTCCAGGACTGGTCCATGCTGCCCAGCGGCTCGCCCGTGAACGGCTCGTAGTACTCGGCGAAATGGCCTTCCATCAGCTGGGCAAGGGAAGCTTCACGCAGCCGCCGGTACCGTTCCTCGTCACCGCGCCGGCGCAGGCAGCCCGCCAGGTACCAGTTCATCACCGGCCAGACCGGTCCCCGCCAGTATTGCCGCGGTTTGAGGCCCTCATAGGTGGTGGAGGTTGATGCCGGGAGCGGGAAGGCCAGTCGCGGGTCTCCCATCCAGTCCGGCCCCTCGAAAATCTCCAGCTGCCGCCGCAGCAGGGCGTTGTCAGCCGTGGAGATCAGCGGGGCGAAGCCGGCCATGGTGGGAAGCCCGATCCAAACATCTGCCAGCACATCCCGGTCCCGCGCCAGCCCTGTGTGTTCATCAACGGTGGCGTCCACGCCCTCCCGGAACTCCTGGGCCCACTCCCGCAAGCGGGGCGCGTCCCCGCGCAGGCCGATATGTTCCGCCAGCGCGGCCAGGTCCTCATTGGCCGCCGCGAAGATCGCCGACATGAAGACGTCCTTGACCTGGAAATCCATCACGCCTGGCAGCCGGGCGTCGTCGAACCGGACGTCGGCCATCTGCTGCACCAGCCAGAGGTAGCGGCTGTATTCCTCGTCGCTGGGCCGCTGGCTCAGGTCGGTGACCTTCAGCGTGTCAGTCCGGACAAAGGGCTCCATTTTCCCGGGCCGGACCCTGGAATAGGGTCCGTCGAACCGTGGCGAGTTGTCCATCCCGGACTCCCAGCCATGGTAGATCGTGAGCAGGCCCGAGCCGTCGCCGCCGCGGCTGGTGCGGAGCCAGGCGTGCCAGTGGATCCACTGCGGCAGCGTCCGCCGGGTGAACTCTTCGGCGAGCCTGGCATCCTCACCGCCGGCCGCCGTCGCGCGTTCCACGATGCGGCGCAGCAGCGTCGCATGCACGGGCGGCTGGCAAATACCGCTGGACTTCACTCCCTCGGGTGATGCTCCGCGGGTTCCCCACCGCTCCACGTCAGGGAAATAGCCGGGGACGTCGGAGAAGACAATGTGCGGAATCATCCCGCTCTCCCACTGCGCCGCGAGGAGGTGGTCCAGCTCCTGCAGGGCGCGGGCAACGCTCATGGTGGACAGGCCGGTGGCCACAAAGGCCGCGTCCCAGCTCCACATGTGCGGGTAGAGGTTCGGTGCGGCTGTGACCATGGTGCCCAGGTCATTCCCTGCCAGGACATCCCTGGCCCGCCGCCGCATCTCCTCAAGGTCCCGAAGCGGAAACCCGGGCGCGTCCGCTTCCGCGCTCACGCCGTCAGTCCCAACTGGGTTTCGGTGTCGAAGAAGCGGAGGGCGCTTTGCTCGAAGCGCAGCCCCACCGTCTCCCCTGCGGAAACCTTGGCCGTGGCGGGGACCTGGACCTTGACGGTCTGGCCACCCAGGTCCACCGTCAGCAAGGTGGCGTGCCCCAGCGGCTCCACCACTTCCACCGCCGCGTCCAAGGAACCCTCCGAGCCCCGCTGCTCCAGGGAAATATTCTCTGCCCGGATGCCCACCATGACCGGCGTGCCGCCGGTGCGCGCCGCTGCCCGGGCCAGGAATTCGGGCGCCGCGATGCTCTGGCCGCCCACTTCCAGGGCACCCTGCTGGGTGATCCGGCCGTCCAGGAAATTCATGGGCGGCGATCCGATGAAGCCGCCCACGAAACGGTCCGCCGGCTCCTCGTACACCGTGATCGGGTGCCCCAGCTGGGCGATCTGGCCCTTCTTCATCACCGCAACCCGGTCCGAGAGGCTCATCGCCTCCACCTGGTCGTGGGTGACGTACAGCGTGGTGGAACCAAGCTGCTGGACGATCTTCTTCAGCTCGGCGCGGAAGTCGAGGCGAAGGAGGGCGTCGAGGTTGGACAGCGGCTCATCCATCAGCAGCACATCGGCGTCCATGACGATGGCCCGGGCAACGGCCACCCGTTGCCGCTGGCCGCCGGAGAGGTTGGCCGGATAACGGTCCAGGTACGGGCTCAGTTGCAGCAGGTCCGCCGCCCATTTCACCTTCCGCTCCAGCTCTTCCCGCGAAACCTTCTTCATCATCAGCCCGAACGCAATGTTGGTGCGGACATTCCGGTGCGGGAAGACGGCATAGGACTGGAAGACCATGGAAAGGTTGCGGTCCTGCGGGGGAAGGTAGGTCACGTCCCTCCCGCCGATGGAGATGCTGCCCTTGTCCGGGAAGTCCAGGCCCGCCACCATGCGCAGCAGGGTGGTCTTCCCGCAGCCGGAAGGTCCCAGCAGCACCATGAACTCGCCCTCCGCCACCTCGAGGGAGACGTTGTTCGTGGCCAGCTCCGTGCTGCCGGGGTAGGTCTTGTGCAGACCCTTGATGGAGATGTCAGCCATGGGACGGCCTCTCTGGGACGCAATCAGCGGATGGTGGAGCCCCACATGTTGGTGAGGTAGCGGCGCATGAAGAAGATGAAGACCAGGGCCGGGACCACCAGCAGGAAGCCGCCGGCGAAGCGGTAGGCAAGTGGCGATTCGGCGAGGGAGCTGAGGACCTGGGCGGGGAGGGTGCGCTGGTTCAGCGTCAGGATCGACGCGCCCAGGACTTCGTTCCAGGACATGACGAACGTGAAGATGGAGGCCGCGGCGATGCCGGGTATGGCCATGGGCAGCACCACTTTGAGGAAGGCCTGCACCGGGCTGCAGCCGAAGATCCTGGCCGCTTCCTCCACGTCGCGCGGAACACCGAGGAACACCGAGGCGGTAATCAGGATGGTGGTGGGCAGGGCCAGTGCGCTGTGGAGCAGGACGACGGCGAGGACGCTGTCGTAGAGCCCCGTCTGCAGGAAGAGCTGGGCCAGCGGAACCGACAGCACGACGATGGGCAGGGCGCGGGTGAACAGCAGGAACAACTGGTAGGGCTCCCTGCCGCGGAAGGCGAAACGGGCCACGGCGTACCCTGCGGGAACACCGATAAGCAGCGACAGCACAAGGGTGAACACGCCCACCTGGACGGAGTTGATCAGGCCGCCCAAAATGCCGGTGGACTGCAGGAAGGTCTGCATGGTCTCGGTGGAGAAGTTGTCCGGTATGAAGCTGAGCGGAAACTTCTGCAGCGACTGCCGGCTGGACATTGCCGCCAGGGCAATCAGGTAGATGGGCAATGCCATGAAGAGGGTGATCAGGATGCAGGCCACCTGGAGGAGCACCCGGTTGCGGCGCCGCCGGGCCAGCGGCCTGCGGTCCACGCCGGGTTCAGGCCGGGTGGTCCCGGCATCGGTCCTGGATGTTGTCGCGTGGCTCATCGTGCCGCCTCCGTCTGGTCCCTCAGGAGTTTCAGGTAGCCCACGGCCGTGACCATGGACACGGCCATGACCACCAGGGCCAGCGCGGATGCCACGTTGGGATCCTGCAGACCCGTGTACCAGCGGTAGGTTTCGCCCACCACCAGCGGAAAGTTCTGGCCGGTGAGGGCGAGGGCCACGGCGAAGGTCTGGAAGGCCAGGATGGTCCTCAGGATCAGGGCTGTCTGGAGGCTGGGGCGCAGCAGCGGCAGGGTCACGTGCCACAGCCGGTTCCAGAAGCTGGCCCCGAAGACGCCGGCGGCTTCCTCGTAATCCTTGGGGATGGACTGCAGGCCGGCCACGACGATCACGAACACCAGCGACGTGGCCCGCCAGACCTCCGCGATCAGCACGGCACCGAACATGGACGGGTAGTTGTCATACGCGAGCCAGGAGACAGGCTGCATGCCCAGGGACGCCAGGAGGGAGTTGAGGTAGCCGCGGTCCGTGAAGACGGTCAGCCACACCAGGCCGGCAGCGAGGTCGCTGACTGCCAGCGGGATGGCCCAGATGTAGAAGTAGGCAGACGCCCCCCGCGGCTTGGCCCGGATCAGCAGGGCCATCGCCAGCGCCAGGACAAACTGGATGGGGATCATCACCACGATGAGCAGGAGGGTGTTGCCCACGGAGGACCAGAAGTACGGGTCCTGGGACATCCTGGTGAAGTTCGCCGTTGTCAGGCCTTCGGGGCCGCCGAATGCCTGCAGGACACCGCTGACCATCGGCCAGCCAAAGAGCAGGGTCATGAACACGATCGACGGCGCAATCAGCAGCAGCGCCGCGGAGCTTCCCTTCCTCCTGGGTGCACGGACTTTCGGGCCCGGAGGGGGAACATGCGGCCTGGCTGCCGCAGGCGCATCCGGGGCGGCCATCACGCGACCTTGCAGGGGGACGTCTTGGGATCCGGCGCCCAGCACGGGACGTTGAGGGTGTCCATGATCTTGGCCAGTTCCGCGCCCTGCTTGTCCAGCGTGGCCTTGACGTCCGCGTTGTTCAGGCAGATCTCCTGGAAGCAGTTCTTGAACAGCTGGGAGACCTGGGGGTCCTTGTCGCCCAGGCCCACCGGCGGCAGGGCGAGCAGGGCGTCGGAGGCCTCCTGCTGCGCCTTGACGGCCTTCGCTTCGAGGGCCACGCCGCCGGGGAGGTCGCCGCCGACGTCCGTCTTCACCACGGGGAAGAAGGAGTTGGATTTCAGTGTCTCGATCTGCGCCTCGGGCTTGGACAGCGCCTTGATGAGCTCGAAGGCTTTGTCCTTCTCGGGCGAGCCCTTCGGCACCGCCATGCCGCCCACGATCAGGAGGTAGCCCCTGCCCTTGGGCCCGGAGGGCGCCGGGACCATCTGCCAGTCGTCCGGCTTGTCCTTGACGGCCGTAATGAGCCGCGCCACGTGGTCCCAGGCCACCATGACCTCGCCGTTGGCAAGTGGCTCCTGCATGAAGTCGTAATTGGTGGAGGCCGGATTGGTGTTGGCCCACAGCTCCCGCATGTACGTCCAGGCGCTGACGGCATCCTGGTTGCGGAAGGTGGTGATTTGCCCGCCCGTGAAGCTGGGCAGCAGGAAGCCCTGGTAGAAGCGGTGGTGCAGCCCTTTGGGGCCGGCCGGAAGGCCGAAGACGGGCCGGCCGCTGGCATCCTTGGCCGCCTTGGCCCAGGCCAGGTACTGGTCGTACGTGAGCTTGTTGACGTCGGCTCCCGACGGCAGCCACTGCAGGGCCTTCTTGTTGACCGCCAGCACGTACGTGGCCTGGATCCAGGGGATGTAGCGGGGAACATCGGTGCCGAGCTTGGCCAGTTCAGCCACATCCTTGGAGTAGCCGGCCGAGGACAGGTCATTCATCAGCGAGCTGAGGTCCTCCAGCTGGGAGGCGAAGGGGGCGAGGTCGCCGTGGAGCCCCCCGGCGATGCCCACCTCGACCTTCCCCGCGGCGAGCTGGGACTTCAGCGTGGTGTTGAAAACGCCGGTATCAACGGGGTTGTAGGCAACGCTGATGTCCCCCGCGAATTTCTTGAGGGTGGCCTCGTACTTCTGGCGTTCCTCCACCGGAGAGAACTGCGTGGAGAGGAAGCTGACGGATCCCTTGCCGCCGCTTCCGCTGGTATTCACCCCGCAGGCTGCAAGCACCGGGCCGGCCGCCAAGACCGTAAGGCCCCCCTTCAACAATGCTCGCCGGCTGACGTCGTGGTGGGCGGTAACGGACATTAGAGCCTCCTGGGGGTGAAGGACTGCTAGGTTTTTTGTCTGATGATCGATCATAATTGTGTGATACAGATCACGTCAATGATGGGCGGGCAACCCGCGCGCCCACAACGGAGTGAAAGAACCCAGCAGGAAAGGAAGCCGGCCGCATGACGGACCAGAGGACGTTGGTGGGAGAGGTTGCCCAGCCGCCGGCGGGCCCAGCCACCAGCGCCGGGCACCTGCTCCAGCTCCTGCGCTCCAACGCCGCTGGGTACAGCCGGGCGGACCTGCTGGAGATCACCGGAATGGCGCGTTCCACCCTTTACGAGCGGCTCGATGCGCTTTTCGCGGCCGGACTTGTCTACGAGTCCACTCCCCTGCGCGCACAGCGTGGCAGGCCGCCCCGCTCGCTCCGTTTCGATGACCGCAACAAGTTGGTGCTGTGCCTGGAAATCGGCCATACGCATGCCGGCATCCATCTCCTGTCCCTGGGCAGGGAGGTGGTGGCTTCCGCCCGTATCCCCGTGGAGATCGGGAACGCCCAGGAGGTGGTGGTGGGACAGGTGGTGGCGGAGGCGCTGCGGCTGCTCGACGGCCGGCAGCCGGTAGGGGCAGGAGTAGGACTGCCGGCTCCCGTGGACCCGCTCCACCGCCTGGGGCTGGAGCGGACCGTCCTTGCCCACTGGGACCTGCAGCTGTTGCAGGAGGCAATGGAATCCATGCTTGACTGCCCGGTCCTGCTGGAAAATGACGCCCGGTCCATGGCGGTGGGTGAGGTCCGGGGCCCCCTCGACTCCCTGGTCGCGGTGAAGGTCAGCACCGGGATCGGGTCGGGGATCATTGTCCGGGGTTCGCTGGTGCGCGGTGCCCACGGCGCCGCCGGGGACATTGGGCACGTACGCATCCCGGAGGCCGCCGGCTGCCGGTGCCGCTGCGGCAGGGACGGCTGCCTGGCGGCGGTGGCTTCCGGGCGGGCACTGCTGGCCGCCCCGCAATTTGCGCATTACGGGACGCTGCGCCGGTTCGTTGACGCCGCCGACGACGATCCGGACGTCCGGGCCGCGATCACGGCGGCCGGAAGGGTGCTCGGACGCGCCCTCGCCGCCATGGTGGGCACGCTGAACCCCGGCCGGGTAGCGGTGGGCGGGCTGGTGGGAGTGCTCCCAGGCTTCCTGCAGGCCTGCCGGCAGCAAATTCTTGCCGACGCCTTCGAGCCTTCCCTGGTGGACCTGGAGATCGTCCCTGCGGACAGCCGCAAGGCCACGGCGGTGGGCCTTTGCCGGCTGGTGGAGGAAAGCCTTTACGCGCCGGAGCGGGTGGAACAGCTGCTGTCCCAGCATGGCGGCTGAGGGGTCAGCCCACCGGGCGGCCAGCTGAGCCGCCCACTGCAGCTGGTGAGGTTGGGCACCAAGGTGGCCCCCGCCGTCGCGCCTTGCTACCTTGGAATCCAAGGCTCCATCCCGAGCCTCCGGACGACGGTTCAGTACCCGGCACGCGACAAGACTGGCCAAAGGATCTGGTCATGTCCTGGTTAATCCTCATTCTTTCCGGCGCGCTGGAGGCCGTCTGGGCAGCCGCCCTGCACCGTGCTTCCAAGGCTTCCGGGCGCCGGCGCCTGGCTCCTGCAGCCCTGTTCCTTGTGGCCGTTGCCGCGAGCACAGGTGGCCTGGCGGTGGCCATGCAGTCCATTCCCACCGGCACGGCGTACGCGGTGTGGGTCGGGGTGGGCGTGGTCCTGACCTCCGCCTACGCGATGGCCACCAGGGTGGAGCGTCCGACGGCGGCGCGCCTGCTGCTGCTGTCCGGCATCGCCGCGTGCGTGGTTGGCCTCAAGGTGGTGGCGTGACGATGAAGCGTTCTGTTCCCTGGCTGGTGCTCCTGGCCTCCGCTGTCCTGGAGGCAGTCTGGGCCACGGCTCTGGGCCTGTCGGACGGTTTCAGCAGGCCGCTGCCTACGATTGTCTTCGCCGCCACCGCAACCCTGAGCATGCTCGGCCTGGGGATGTCCATCCGGAGCATTCCACTGGGCACCGCCTACGCCGTCTGGGTGGGCATTGGCGCCGCGTTAACGGTGGGCTGGGCCATGGCCACCGGCGTGGAACCGTTCAGCGTGGTGAAGCTGCTCTTCATTGCCGGCATCGTGGGCTGCGCCGCCGGCCTCAAGGCGCTGCCTGCGAAGGACGCGGCGCCTGCCCTCACCAGTGACTAGGCTTTTGCCATGGACTCCCCCGAGATCACCAGCGCCCTGGACGCGCTGCGGCGCAGGATAGCCCCCGGAACGCGCACCATCCTGGGCATCGCCGGGGCGCCAGGGTCCGGGAAGTCCACCTTTGCGGCGTGGTTGCAGGAGCAGTTCAGCCCAGGATCGTCGGTGGTTGTCCCCATGGACGGCTTCCACCTGGGCAACGCAATCATTGAGGGAACCCCGCTGCGGAAGCGGAAAGGGGCCATGGATACGTTCGACGCCGGCGGCTACCTTTCGCTGCTGCGGCGCCTGGTGCGCCGGGACGAGGCCGTGGTCTACGCACCGGAGTTCCGCCGCGTCATTGACGAGCCTGTGGCCGCCTCCATCGCCGTCCCGGCTGACGTCCCGCTGGTGATCACGGAAGGCAACTACCTGCTAGCGGACCAGGAACCGTGGAAAGAGATACGGGCGCAACTGGACGAGGTGTGGTTCCTGGAAACACCGCCCACGCTGCGGCTGCAGCGGTTAGTGGACCGCCACGTGTCCTTCGGGATGGACCGGGAGGCCGCGGTGGCATGGGCCAACGGACCCGATGAAGCAAATGCCCGCCTGATCCAGGCCACCCGCCCGGCCGCGGACCGCATCATCCCCTGGCTTTGATCACACTTTTTGGAAATAAGGAAAACGAACAGGAGCATCCATGGCAAACACGCCCACTAATCCCGGCAACAGCGTGCAGCTCGGCGACGGCCTGGCCGTCAGCCCCCTGGGTTTCGGGGGTATGGCCCTCACCCCGGTGTACGGCGAGGTTGACCCCGCCGAGGCACTGCGGACCCTGCACCATGCCGTCGATGCAGGCGTCAGTTTCATCGACACCGCGGACATCTACGGCGGTGGCAGCAACGAGGAACTGATTTCCCAGCTGCTCAGGGACCGGCGGGATGAGGTCCAGCTGGCCACCAAGTTCGCTCTTGTGGGCACGCCCACTGATGGCTACACGGACATCCGCGGGGACGCTGAGTATGTCCGGCAGGCCGTGGACCGGAGCCTCCAACGTCTGGGCACCGACGTCATCGACCTCTACTACATGCACCGGCGCGACGTCCGGGTCCCCATCGAGGAAACCGTGGGCGCCATGGCCGAGTTGGTGAAGCAGGGCAAGGTCAAGCACCTGGGCCTTTCCGAAGTGACGGCGCAGGAGCTGCAGGACGCGGCAGCGGTGCACCCGATCGCCGCGGTCCAGAGCGAATGGTCCATCTGGAGCCGCGATGTGGAACGCCACGTTGTTCCCGCCGCCGCAGCCCTGGGCGTGGGCTTTGTCCCCTACTCCCCGCTGGGCCGCGGCTTCCTCACCGGAACCGTTGACACCGCAAGCCTGGGCGAGAAGGACTTCCGGCGGAACATTCCCCGCTTTGCCCCTGATGCCGCAAGCGCCAACCAGGCAGTGGTGGACGCTGTCCGGTCCGTGGCGGACCAACTCGGCGCCACTCCCGCGCAGGTGGCACTGGCCTGGCTGCCCGCCCAGGGAAGGCGCCTGGGCCTGCCGGTCGTTCCCATCCCCGGCACCCGCAAAGCCGCACGGATCGACGAAAACCTTGGCGCACTTGCCCTGGACCTCACCCCGGTGCACCTGGAGGCCCTCGACGCAGCCTCGGACGCCGTCGTCGGCTCCCGTTCCGCGGACCCCGCCTGGGTGTCCGAAGGGCGGGAATAAGCGCATTCTTCCAGAGCCAACACCCCCTCACCTGACCACCACCCGAAGGAGCCTCATGCCTGCCATCGTCCACTTCGAAGTACAGATTGACCCCGCCCGGCGCGACGACGCCGCGAAGTACCTGTCCGAAACGCTTGCGGCCACCCGCGCCTGGCCCGGCAACCAGGGCATTGAGGCGCTGGTGGACGACGCAGACCCCTGCCACATCCTGGTGGTGGAAACCTGGGCCACCACCCAGGACCACGACGACTACGCGGCCTGGCGGAGCACGCCGGAAGGCAAGAGCGGGCTGCACGAGATCCTGGCCGCGCCGCCGTCCAAGCAGGTCTACTCAACCACCATGCCGCTGGACCTGTAGCCGTGGACTCTCTTCGCTATGACCTGCCGGCCCTGACCATCCGCAGCATTTCCGTCAGCGAGATGGACAACAACGTGTACCTGCTGACGGCCAAGGAGAGCGGTGCGCAGCTGCTGATCGATGCCGCTGACGACCTGCCCGCCATCCGGCAGCTGCTGGCGGACGGGGCAGCGGACACGTCGGCGGCTCCGCGCCTGGCGCTGATCGCCACGACCCACCAGCACTGGGACCACGTCCGCGCGCTTAAGGAGCTGGTGGAAGCCACGGGGGCGCGGACGGCAGCAGGCGCGGACGACGCGGATGCGCTGCCGGTCCCTGTGGACCGTCGGCTTGGGCATGGGGACAAGGTAGCCTTGCCCGGCTTTGAGCTGGCCGCGGTGCACCTGCGCGGACACACCCCCGGCTCAATCGCCTTCGTCTACGAGGACCCGGAAGGGCCTGCGCACATCTTTTCCGGTGACTCGCTGTTCCCGGGCGGGGTGGGCAACACGCAGAACGATCCAGCGCGCTTCGACCAGCTCCTGTCCGACGTCACGGAGCGGCTGTTCGATGCCTACCCGGACACCGCCGTCGTCCATCCCGGCCACGGCAAGCCCACCACCCTGGGTGCCGAGCGGCCGCACCTGGAGGAGTGGCGCGCCCGCGGCTGGTAGCCGTTTAAACGCATCGAGTGCTCCGTAGTTGTCGTTATGACGCGTCTAAACGACAACTACGGAGCACTCGATGTTGGGGTTGGGAGCCGGGTGGGCCCACGCCGGCAGGGTTCCCTGGCCGAGCTTGCGAGGCGAGGGAGCCGGGTGGGCCCCTTATTGACTAGCGGCTGCGGCGTTCGTTCGACGCCGGGGCGGACGCGCGGCGCGGGCCGCTGCGGGCGGGACGGCCGGAGCCGCCGTTGCCGGAGGCGCCGCTGCCCGAGCCGTAGGAGCCGCCGGAGGTTCCGCCGGTGTTGGAGGACCAGACGGCCTTGCTGCCGCCGGTTGCGCCTGCACCCGCAGAGCGCTGGCCCGAGACTCCTGCTGCTGCGCGCTGGCCCGTTGCGGGGCGTCCACTGCGCTGGCCGCCGCCGGAGGCCGGGCGTCCGCCCGAGGCGGGACGGCCGGTGCCGCCGCGGGGGGCGGCACTGCGGGTGATGCGGGAGTCACCGCGGCCCTCAGCTGCACGTCCGTCCGAACCGCGGCCGGCCGATGAGCGGCCACCTGCTGCGGGGACGTCGTTGCGGTGGGTGCCGGCAGCGGTGCCGCGGCCACGGGCGTTGCGGCGGGCAGCGGCTGCTGCCACGGCGCGGTCCTCGTTCTGCTCTGCATTGCGGTCGAAGGCTGCGCGGGCTTCCGTGCGTCCTTCGAAGGCGACAGCCCGGCGCTCGGCGCGGGGAACATCGGTGCGGACGGGCTCGGCCGAAACCTTGCCGCGTCCACCACGGCCGCCGCGGCCACCGGCCGACGGTGCAGCCTGGCGGCGTGCCCGCTTGCGCTCAGCGTTGGCACCCGTGGAGGTGCCGCCGCCCTGCCTGGGAGCCTTGGCGGCCATCAGTGCGGCGCGGGTGCGCGGGTCCACCTTGTCGGCGATTTCGCCCACCAGGTCGGCCACGATCGGGGAGTTGGCGGAGACGCGCTCAAAGTTCACGTCAACACCGGCAGCCTTCATGAGCTTCTTCACGTCGGCCTGCTGCTCGGGCAGCGTCAGGGTGACAACGGTGCCGTCCGAACCGGCACGGGCGGTGCGGCCGGAGCGGTGCAGGTACGCCTTGTGCTCGGTGGGCGGGTCAACGTGGATGACCAGTTCGACGTCGTCGACGTGCACACCGCGGGCGGCGACGTCGGTGGCCACCAGGACGCGGACGTCACCGTTGGAGAACTCGGCGAGGTTGCGGTCACGGGCGTTCTGCGACAGGTTGCCGTGGAGGTCCACGGCGGGGATCCCGGCGTCGGTCAGGGTCTTGGCCAGTTTGCGGGCGTGGTGTTTGGTCCGCATGAACAGGACGCGGCGGCCGGCGCCGGAGGCGAGCTCCACGATCAGCTGCTTCTTGACGGTCTGGTCGTTGACCACCAGCACGTGGTGCTCCATGGTGGTCACCGCGGCCTGCGGATCGTCCACGGAGTGGGTGAGCGGGTTGGACAGGTAGCGCTGGACGATCTTGTCCACGCCGTTGTCCAGGGTGGCGGAGAAGAGCAGGCGCTGGCCCTGGCTGGGGGTCATGTCCATGAGCTTCTTTACCACGGGGAGGAAGCCGAGGTCGGCCATGTGGTCGGCCTCGTCCAGGACGGTGATCTCCACGGCCTCGAGGGTGAGGATGCGCTGGCGGATCAGGTCCTCCAGGCGGCCGGGGCAGGCGATGACGATGTCTACGCCGGCGCGCAGCGCCTTCTCCTGGCGCGCCTGGGAGATGCCGCCGTAGATCACGGTGGTGTTCAGGCCGGCGGCCTTGGCCAGCGGCTCGATGGTGGCGTTGATCTGGGTTGCCAGTTCACGGGTGGGTGCCAGGACCAGGCCCATGGGGCGGCCGGGCTTGCGGAAGTACTTGGCTTCCCGCTCAGCGAGTCGTGCTACAAGCGGGATGGCGAAAGCAATGGTCTTACCGGATCCGGTCCGGCCGCGGCCCAGGACGTCACGGCCGGACAGCGTGTCCGGAAGGGTCTTGACCTGGATGGGGAACGGTTCAACGATTCCCTGGGCGGAAAGGGTGTCTGCAAGGGCCTTGGGAGTACCGAGGGCAGCAAAAGTAGTCATGTAGTTTTTTACGGTCTTTCTGGCGGTATCCGGGCGGATATCGGCCCCCGATGCCGGTTGGACCAGGGGTTTCGCCGAAGAAAAGTCAGGTGATCAAACCGGGCGCTGTAAATAGGACAGCCAGCCGGGACCAAATGGAACGCGTTCATCGACGCAGGATGTGCCTCTCACATGAAGAAAGCCCACTCCCTGGAAAGGATCTCCAGTCAGGAGCAGGCGGCATCACTGCACATCAAGTTCCTCCAGTCTAGCATCCCGCGGCCCAACTCCCGTCCCGGCCGTTGCCTTCGGGGCCATGGCGGGGCAGTGTTGAGGCATGAGCGAACAGCCGGGGCAGCGCCAGGACAGGCACCGAAGTGGGGCGCACCAACACCACGCGGACGACGGCGGCCATGGGCCGGCGGCGGCAGGCGGCGGCATCGACCCTGCCGCAGTTTGGGACGAACGGTACAGCAGCAGGGCCCGGCTTTGGAGCGGGAAGCCGAACCCCCAACTGGTCCGCGAGGCCGGCGGCCTGCGCCCGGGAAAGGCGCTGGAACTGGGATGCGGCGAAGGCGCCGACGCCATCTGGCTTGCCCAGCAAGGCTGGTCCGTGACCGCCGTCGACGTTTCCGCTGTTGCCCTGGAACGGGCGCACTCCCACGAGCTGGCGGAGCTGGCCCGGGAAAGCGTGCGCGCCTCCAGTGGGGACATCGGCAGCCGGATCGCATGGCAACAGGCGGACCTCACACAGTGGAAACCGGATACTTCCTATGATTTGGTGACCTCCCAGTTCCTGCACTCCCAGGAACTGGACTGGCGGGTCCCGCTGCGCACGGCCGCCGCAGCCGTCAAGCCCGGCGGAACCCTGCTGGTGGTGGGGCACCACCCGGACCGGCTGCCGCCCTGGGGCGACGACCACCACAACCACATGGAGATGTTCTACACCGGTGACGACCTGGTCCGTGAGCTGGGGCTTGACGAGCCCGGGTGGCAGATCGAGGTCCTCACCAGCCGGGAGCGGCCGGCCACCGGGCCGGACGGGCAGGAAGCGACCATCGCGGACGTCGTCCTGCGCGCCACCCGCCTGCCCCTAGTCCGCTGAGGCCTTCCTGGCGGTGACCCGCGGCGCCACCAGCGCCGCGGCAACGCCGATGGCCGCGGTGAAGGCGAAGACGCCCGCGAAGGACTGGACCGCCGTCGTAAAGGCAGCGAAGACAATCCCTGTGGCGGCCAGCGACAACGCCCCGCCGAGGGAGTCCGAGATGGACATGGCGGAGCTGTTGAACCCTTCGTTCTCCTTGCTGGACAGCGCCAGTGTCATCACGCTCAGGCGCGGGTAGAGCAGGCCCATGCCGCCGCCGGCAAGGACCCAGCCGGCGAGGGCAACGGCGGCCGGCCAGTGCAGCGCCGCGGTGGCCAGGGCCAGGAGAACAGCCGCGAGGACCATGAGCGACCCCACCTGGACGGCGCGCAGGTCCGGCAGCCTTGAGCCCAGCCGGCCCTGGACTGCGGCGGCACCGGCCCAGGCCAGGGCACCACCGGTGAGGGTCAGGCCTGCCAGGGTGGGCGGGAACCCGGACTGGTCGATCAGGAGGTACGGCAGGTAGACCTCCGCGCCGAAGAATGATGCCGACGCCAGCCCCCGCGCCAGGATCACGCTGGGCAGCCCGCGGCGGGCGGTGAGGGTTCCGGCGGGTACCAGTGGCCGGACAGCCACCAGGGCCAGGACGACGGCGGCGCACGCCACGAGTGCCATGGCCGCGGGAAAGGCGGGGATGCGGACGTCCGCGGAAAGGTTCAGGCCCAGCACGGCGAGCGCCGCCAGCGCCGCCCACCCCAGGCGGCCAAGGGCCCACGGCGGGACTTTTCCTTTCGGGCGGCCTGCCGCCTCCAGACCGTCCGGCTCACTAACTCCCCGCAGTACCGGCGCGATCATCGCCAGCGCCGGAATGACCAGGCCCACCACGCCCAGGAACACCCAGTGCCAGCTGAAGACCTGGGCCACGACGCCCGCTGCGAAGGGCCCCACCAGGGACGGGATCACCCAGGCGGCGGAGAACGCAGCGAAGATTTTCGGGTGCAGCGGCCCGGGGAAGAACCGCGCCACCAGCACGTACAGCGCCACGGTGAGGGCGCCGCCGCCAAGCCCCTGGACCAGCCGGCCGGCCACCAGCATGGGCATGGAAACCGAGGTGCCCGCGATCAGCAGGCCCGCCACGAACAGCGCCACGGAGGTGTACAGCGGCATGGCCGGGCCGCGGCGGTCAGACCAGTTCCCGGCCCCCACCATGCCGATCACGCCGGTGGCCAGCGGCCCCGCGAAGGCCAGGGCGTAGAGGCTTGCGCCGTTCAGCTCCCGGCTGACCAGGGGCATGATGGTGGTCACGGCAAGGGATTCGAACGCGGCCAGGAACACCAGGGCGCAGGTGCCCAGGGTTACCCAGAAATACGGGGGCCGGAAGATCCCGGTGGCGGGGTGCGCGGCCGGAAGGGTGGAGTCCCGCACAGCGGCGCCTAGCCCACGTACCGGTTCCGGCCGGACCGGTAGCCGAAGACCGCCGCGAGCAGGCCCACCACCATGAACAGGATTCCGGCGGGAATGAAGGACCCGGTGGCCTGGTGCAGCTGGCCCACCATGAGCGTCCCGGTGGAGCCCACCCCGTAGCCAACACCCTGCATCATCCCGGAAAGGTGGGCGGCGGTGTGCCCGTCGCGGGTACGCAGCATGATCAGGGTCAGCGCGCAGGCAGTGAGGCTTCCCTGCCCCAGTCCCAGCAGCCCGGCCCACACCCAGATCAGGTCCAGCGGGCCCAGGATGCTCAGCACGAATCCGCTGCCGGTCATCAGGGCCACCACCGTGTTGATGGCGCGCTGGTCACCGAACCGCGCCGCCAGGGCCGGGGCGAACAGGGAACCCAGCATCTGGAGCACGATGCAGACGGCAACGATCAGGCCCGCCGCCGCGCCGTCAACACCCCGCTCGCGAAGGATGGGCGCCAGCCAGGCGAAACCGCTGAAGGACATCATGGCCTGCAGCACCATGAAAATGGTTACCTGCCAGGCAACCGATGAACGCCACACATTGACCCCGTCCCGGACCGCCTGGTGCCGGACAGTCCCCTGCCGGACAGCCACGGGAAGGAACAGGAGAAGGACGACGGCGGCGGGCACCGCCCAGACCCACAGCGCCTTGGTCCACTCCCCCGTCGCCGTGTAGACCGGGTAGGTAAAGCCGGCACCGAGCGCGGCGGAGGCGCAGATGGCGGTGGTGTAGAGGCCGCCCATGAGTCCCAGCCGGTGCGGGAAATCGCGCTTCACCAGGCCCGGAAGAAGCACGTTGCACAGTGCGATGGCAGCGCCGCAGGCTGCGGTGCCAACCAGGAGGGCAGGCAGGTGGCCGGCACTCTGGCCGGAACCGGTGTCCACCGGGCGCAGCAGCAGCCCCGCGGTCAGCAGCGCCATGGCGCCCAGCAGCACCCGCTCCGCACCGAACCGGCGGGCCAGGACCGGGGCGAGCGGCGCGAACACACCCAGCAGCGTGACGGGGACGGTGGTCAGTACCACCACGGACCAGCCGGGCAGCGCTGCCTGGGAGGTGACCTCCGGGAGGACTGCGGAAAGGCTGGAAAAGACGCTGCGCAGGTTCAGCCCGATCAGGACAAGGCACACGCCCAGGTAGGCAAGGGCGCGGCGGCTGCCCACCCCGGTGGGTTCCGCCGGCGGCAGCTCATCGATTTCGGCATCCACCAGGGTGCCTGGTTCCACCAGGCTGCTGCCCGTCCGGGACCGTCCCTGCCCGTCCCCGGAGGCAGCTCCCCGCCGCCGCTTCTCTGCTTCGGCATTCGTTGCGTCCGTCATGCGCCCATTCTTGCAGGACAGCGCGGCCGGCCTTGTGGGAGGGCACGACGGGGAAGTTTTCCACATGCGGGACGAAGAACCTTCCGGGGCCCCGCTGCAGCCTCCTAGGTTGGAAGCAGCCGCGGCCCGGCAGAGGGCCTCACCAACCAACGGGAGCATCATGGAAACCACACCGCCGCCGGACTCACGCCCCGCGCCGCCGCAAACCGATTCCAGGAGCGCACCCCCGGCCGGGACCAGCCCGCCTTCGGCCCTGCAGGGGCACCGTGACCAACCGCCCCCGGGTGCGCCCGGCAACAACCTGCCCGGCAACAATCTGCCTGACAACGATGGGCCCGGGAACAAAGGAACAAACAGCCTGGTCCTGGCGATCCTTGCCCCGGCAAGCATGATCCTCACCGCACCTGCTTCCATGTTCGCCATGTTGATGACGTACTCAGATGACGGCTCCTCGAGCCGGCAATGGGTGACTCCCCTGGTGCTGTTCAGCCTGCCTCTTCTCTTCGCGTCGCTCTCCCTGCGGCAGGCAATCCCTGCACTGAAGCTCTCACCGCGGAGATCTGGCAACTGGACGGCGGCAGCGGTCGCCCTCTGTATCTGCGGCCTGGTCTTCGCCCTGGCGCTGGGTCCGGCGCTCGACAACGTGGGGGTGTTCTGACCCTTCCGGTCCCGGACCAGCGCCGCGGCGCTATTCTGGAATGGATGAGCGAATCCCCTGAAAACACCCAGCAGCCGCATGTTCCCAGGCCTGTCACGCCCGGCACCCAGGCGTCCTTCGGCACCTACGGCGGCCGTCCTGTCAGCTTCGTGCGCCGCGGCACCCGGCTGCAGGGCCGGCGGCAGGCCGCCTGGGCCGAGCACGCCGAACGGTGGGCGGTCAACGTGCCACGGCACGTGGCCAACACCTCGGTCCACCCCGACTACACCTTCGACGCCGCCGCGGAGTTCGGCCGTGAGGCCCCGCTCATCGTCGAGATCGGCTCGGGCCTTGGCGACGCCATCTGCCATGCGGCCGAACAAAATCCGGACACCAACTTCCTCGCAGTGGAGGTCTACACCCCGGGACTGGCCAACACCATCATCAAGATCAACAGCCGGGGCCTGAACAACGTCCGCGTGGTGGAGGCAAATGCCCCGGAAGTGCTGGCCACCATGCTGCCCGAAGGCTCGGTCAGCGAACTGTGGGTCTTTTTCCCCGATCCCTGGCACAAATCGCGGCACCATAAGCGGCGCCTCATCCAGCCGGAGTTCGCCGGCCTGGCGGCGCGCGCCCTGAAGCCGGGCGGCTTGTTCCGGATCGCCACCGACTGGTCCAACTATGCGGTCCACGTCCGGGACGTCATGGCGGGCTCACCCGACTTCGAAAACCTCCACACCGGCGAGCGCCGCGGGCCCGAAAGCCCGTTGACCCAGGTGTGGCAGTCCGGCGTCGAATCGGTGGTAGGCGGCGCCCCCGTCCGCGAGGGTCGTGCACCGGTGAGCACGGAGCATACCGGCCCCAACGAAGGCGTGGACGAAACGGGCGGCTGGGCTCCCCGCTTCGAGGGCAGGATCCGGACCAGCTTCGAGGCCAAGGCCCACGAGGCGGGCCGGTTCATCTTCGATCTCTGCTACCGCCGCCTCTGACCGCCGCCCCTGATGGGCCCCGCTGACCGGTGCCGCTCACCGGCGCCGGGCGGTGGGGTCAGGCCACGCTGATCGAGGCGACAATCTCCTTGAGCATCTCCAGCCGGGGTTCCGCTTCGGGGTCCAGGTAGGGCCAGATGACCACTACGCCAATGAACCGCCCGCTTTCCCACACGCCCACTGTGGCTGCCACCTTGGCTGCACCACCGTCGTCGCCATATCCCACCACCACCGCGTAGGCGGCCTTGCCGGGCAGGTTCAGCTCACCCTCCGCCAGGAGGGTGCCGCCGCGTTCCTCGAGGTAGAAGCCTGACATCAGGTGGGCCCAGCCATTGGCCTGCGGCGCATCCTGCACGGACGTGTCGTCCTTGATCACGGTCACCAGGACCCCGCCCAGCAGGCCGTACTGCTCGCTGTTGGGCCCGGCCGTGGAGTCATCCAGGACCTGGGTGTGCTCGGGGAAGTCTGCAGTGAAGCCCAGCGGGGATTCGATGTGCACTGACATGGGTTTCAGAGCCTCTCGAGCTTGGTGTCGTTGGGGACTTTATAGTACGTGGACACATTGGTGGTGGCCTGGTTCTCAGTCTTGACCTCCACCTCACCCACCTTGACGTCGAACCCTGCCTCGTTCGTTGCGGTCATCACGGAGTTGACCTGGATGGTGGCGGAGCCGGCCTCGTACAGCCGGGCCGCATCGCGGGCAGCGCCGGCCTCATTGCCCAGGGCAACATTGCGCAGGTAGCTGTCGATGACGGGCCGGTTTTCCGGTGAGTAGTCCACGTCGATTTTCACGGTGCCCTGGGTTCCGGCCGTTACGGTGGAATCGAACTTGGCGGCCTCAGATTTCACCCCCGAGGTCACGCCCTGGGCCACGGAGCCGTCCATGGATACGGAGACGGAATCGATGTTGTTGCCCTTGTCCAGGTTGACCTGCAGACCGCCCTTGCCGGAGGCTTCGAACACTCGGCCGTCCAGGTTGAGCTTGCCCTGCGCCGAGACCTCGCCGCTGGCTGTGGAGGTACCGTCCGTGAGGTTCCGCTCGTAGGCAAGGTCAAGCTTGGCCCCGCCGGATGCTGTCCCGGACTCGGCCGAGGCATCGAGCGAGAACGTTCCCTTGGCTTTGTCCGCCTGCCCGGTGGCGCCGTTGTCCTTCGCGGCATCGTTGATGGTGTCCAGGATGTACCCGGGCGGGTTGCCGGCCACGTCCTTGATCTCGCCGATGCTGTCCGGCGGAAGGTCGCGGTACATCTGTTTGCGCGCTGCCATGGCTTCCTCCACGCTGGCGAATGTGTACTCACGGGAGACCTCGCCCGTCAGCGTGGCCCCCGCCGTTCCGGTGGTGTCGTTGACGCCCAGGCCCATGTTTCCGTACACCTTCATGGTCGCGGAGCCGTCGGCGTTCTCCACCACTTCGGTCCCCACCTCGGCGCCGCCGTGGACCCAGGCCACCCGCGCCTCGATGGAGGCCTTGCCCGTCTCCGAATAAACCGGAATGTCAGCCCTGGCCAGTTCCTGCAGGTGCTGCTTGGCCAGTTGCTGCGCGGCCGCGGGAATGCCGCCATCCATGCGCATCAGGTCCTCGGCGAACGGGCCGTCGCTGCCTTCGCCTTCAATCAGGTATTCCCGGTCGGCATCGGACAGGCCGGCCCACCATTTTGCCTGCTCTTCCGGGGTAGCGCTAAGCATACGGTCCAACCCGGACTCCAGCTCCCGGCGGTGTTCGGCGGCTGCCCTGGCTGCTTCGGCTTTTTCCGCGAACCACTCCCTGGCCTGGCCGGCCAGCGAGGTCAGCCGGTCCCAGGTGCTGCTGCCGGAAGCGCCGGAACCGGCAGTGGACGCCTTTTCCTGTTCGTCGGCGTGCTTCAGCAGGATTTTTGAGTTCTCCCGCAGGCTGGCCACCACTTTGTCCAGGCTGGGCCGGTGGCTGGCGCTCCACTCCTGGCGGAAGCGTTCCCCGTCCCGGCCCTTCCACGGCGCCGACTGGATCTGGCTGTGCAGGGAGCCTGCCCGGCTGCTCAGCAGGGACGCTGCCTGGTCCGCCGCTTTGGCCAACGCCCGCAACTGGCTGACGTCTGCGCCGTAAAAAGTCATGATTTCCCCCGGGAAAGAGTGCGATGCCTGTCAATCGCTGGTGCTTATGGTTGCACAGCTGATGGAACCCGGCGATGGGGATCCCTCCCCATCGCCGGCGTCCGGTACCACCGCGGCTTTCGTGCCAGTTCCTCGAAGCACCGCCGGCCCCGCTGCGCGGGACCCGTCCGACGTGCGACGATTGCGCTGTAAGAAGGGCACGCACAGCAGCGCACAACGCGCCTGTCCGAAGGAACAACAATTAAAGAAGAACTGAAACAGGCCGTTGACAAGGCCGAGGACGTCACCAATTCACGCGTCCTTGAGGTCTTTGCCCGGTCCGGATTCGCCGCCAGCGGCATCCTGCACCTGCTGCTGGGTGCCATTTCCATCCGCCTTGCCATGGGCGGCACGGGCCATGCCGATTTCAGTGGCGCGGTGGCGGAACTGGCCACCATGCCAGTTGGGCCGTTCCTGCTTTGGGGAAGCTTCGCGGCCTGCGCCGCGCTGTCGCTCTGGCAGGCAGGCGATGCCATCTTCGACTTCAACCACCAGGCCACAAAGAAGAAGATCAAGAACAAGGCCAAGGCCGCGCTGCAGGCGATCGTCTACGCCGTCCTGGCCCTGACCCTGTGGCATTTCGCCATGGGCACCGGCTCGGGTGACGACAACCGGAAGGCCGCCAGCGACTTCACCATTTCCATGATGGAGGCCCCGGGCGGGGTGGCGCTGCTCGTCCTGATCGGAGTGGCAGTGGCAGTCACGGGCGTGGTGTACGGCATCCGGGGACCGAAGAAATCGTTCGAGAAGCAGTTGCGGATGCCTGCCCCCGGCCCGGCCCGGACAGCGGTAACGGCCCTGGGCGTAGCGGGCTATCTTGCCAAGGGAACAGTGCTGCTGCTGGCCGGGCTGCTCATCGCCATCGCCACACTCAAGGAACACCCGGAGGATTCCACCGGTCTGGACGGCGGTCTGCGGGCGCTTCGCGACCAGCCGCTGGGGCCCTGGCTCCTGGCTGCGGTGGGCGCAGGCCTCATCTGCTACGGCGCCTACATGATCATGCGCGCGCGGCTGGCCAAAATGACCAGGTAACCCGCGGCAGCGTGGTTAGGTTGAACCATGCCCCAGGTACGTGCCGAACGTGTGATCCGCATCGACCCGGAGACGGCCTTTGCCTTCTCCCAGACCACCGGGAACTTCCGGCTCAAGTGGGACCCCTTCATTTCCGCCCAGGGCTTCCTTGACGGGGCGCAGGCGCCGGGAAAAGGCGTCCGCACCCGCACCAGGTCGCGGCTTGGCCTGGGCATGGTGAGCCAGTACGTCTCCTACGCACCGCCCCGCAACGTGGGCATGACCATGGTGTCCGGGCCGTGGTTCTTCACCACCTTCGGCGGCGGCTGGCGTTTCAGCGCGGACGACGCCGGCACCCGGGCAGTCTGGAAATACACCTTTTCATGCCGCCCGGCCGTGCTGCGCCCACTCATGGAGCGGATCGGCAGCCGGCTGCTGGGCTACGAGATCGAACGGCGGATTGAGGCCTTCGCCCGCGCCTGTGAGGACGAGGCCCTGGTGGCGGAGTTCAGGGCACTCAAACCCTAGGGAACCGTAATGACCGCTACGGAGCGCTGGGCGCCGTCGCGCAGTTCCACGCTGGAGATGCTGCCCAGCTGGAGGGGCGTCGCCCCGGTCACCTTGACCTTTCCGCTGGGTGTGGCCGTCCAGGCGCAGGCCCGGTCCTCTCCGCCGGCACGGTCGCGCACCCACAGGGAGAGGGTCCCTTCCGCGGGCAGGCTGCTACCGCTCACCGCAAGCTCGGTTCCCCACGTCTTCCGGGCCATGTCGATGTTGACCTGCAGCCCTCCTCCGGACGCTACCGAGTAGGTGGCGTCCGGCTGGGGCGGCCTGGCGAGCAGGGGGCCGGCGGCCAGTCCCACGGCAAGGCACGCAGCGGCAAGGGCGCCTGCCAGCGCCGCCCACCGCCGTCGCAACGTCCTGCGCCGGCGGGCCAGTTGGTCAAAAAGACGGGCGGGGACGCTGGTGTCCGGGGCGTCGCTGCCGCCGGGAACGGCTGTGAGCGCCACGGCGTCAGGGACGGGAAGGGCGTCCAACAGCATGGGTATTTTCTCCAGCTCCGCCAGCTCCTTCCGGCAGGCGCCGCAGTCCTGGAGGTGCGCCTCGAACAGGGTGAGGTCGGCAGGATCCAGGCCGCCCAGGACGTATGCCCCCAGCAGGTGGTGCGGGTTGGTGTTCACCGTTCCACCCCCATTTCATCGAGGATGGTGCGCAGTGCCCTCAGCGCGTAGAAGGCGCGGGACTTGACCGTTCCGCTGGGGATGTTGAGCTGGACGGCTGCCTCGTTGACCGTGAACCGGCGGTAATGCAGGGCCACCAGGACGTCCCGGTGTTCCTTGCTCAGCCGCAGCAGCGCCTCCTCCATCAGGACCCGGTTGAGCATCCCGTCAACGCGGCCCATCACCTCTACGGGATCGGTCAGGCTGCTCTCCAGCGCCTCGGGCGGGCGGCGCTGGCTCCGGCGGTAGTTGTCGATCATGATGTTCCTGGCGGTGCGGTACAGATAACTGCGGAAGCTGCCGTTGATGTCAGGGGCATGCTGCCAGACGCGGAGCACGGTTTCCTGCACCACGTCCTCTGCCAGCTGCGGATCCCTGATGGCGCTGAGCACGAACCGCCGCAAGGCGCTCCCGTGGTCACGATAGATGGCCTCCACCACGTCGTCGTCGAGCGGCATGCCACTCCTCCCGTCCTGGCCCTGCGCACAGCGTGGAACGCCACGGCCTCCTGCGCTCCCGGCTGTTACGACGTCCGGAAGCAGGAAACGGTTCAACCGGCAGCTCCACAGCGCACCTTTGAACCATTCTTTCCCGGGAAGCGTCGTAGGGGTTAGCGTCCGGTGATTCGACGCCGGGTGCCCGCTCAAAGCATCAGCAATACACCAACCGGGAAAGTTCAGCCAAGGAGCACACCATGAAACACCATGTCGGGCCAGGCCTTGCCATCCTGGCCCTCGCGGCAGCCCTCTCCGCCTGCGGCACCAGCACCGGCACAACCCCGGCGGCCACCAGTCCGGCCCCGGGTACCACAAGCAGCGCGTCCACCGCGCCTGCCTCCTCCAGCACCGCTTCAGCCTCCGCGTCAGCAATGCAGCCAAGCGCCGCCGTCGACCTCAAAACAGCATCCTCATCAGCAGGCAACATTGTGGTGGACGCGAAGGGCATGAGCCTCTACTTCTTCACCAAGGACACCAAGGACTCCGGCACCAGCGCCTGCACCGGCTCCTGCCTGGTCCAATGGCCGCCGCTGACCACCACGTCGGGGTCACCTGCAGCAGAGGGCGTCACCGGGAAGCTGGGAACCATCACCACCCCTGACGGGAAGAAGCAGGTGACCTTGAACGGCATGCCCCTCTACTACTACGTCAAGGACACCAAGCCCGGAGACGTCCTGGGCCAGGGCGTCGGCGGCGTCTGGTACCTGTCGGATCCGTCCGGCGCGATGATCAAGCCGGCCGGCCAGGGCTATTAAGCCTGCCAGCCGCTGGCTACTTCAGGGGAACGTCCGGCACCTTGCCGGGAAGCGGGACTTCCGTGGGCACGGGAACGGGCAGCTTGGAGCCTTGTTCCAAGCCCTTCCTGACGTCCTCCGGAACATTGGCGGGCAGTGACTGTTCGGCATGTTCTTCCGCCGGTTTCCGGGCGGCGGCACCATGGCTGGGAGTGTTGCTCGGCAGGGCAGGAGTGTTCGACGGCGCCACCCCGGCGGGTGCCGAAGCCGGGGCAGGTACCGGCGGGACGGCGTCCGGGCCGCTCGTTGCCGGCGGCTGCGGCGCCGCGGGCCGGGGCGCGGGAACCTGCCCAGCGTCATGGCTGGTGGGTGCCATGGTGGATCCTGTCACGAACGAGGTGACGGCGTGGTTCAGCTGGCTGAAGGATTCGCGGAATCCCTGGTCGGAAGCGGCGGCAACAGCGCCGCCGGCCGCGAGCGACGCGGCTAGCGATAACGTGGTAAGCGTGACGCGGCGCTTGGCCTTGCGGCGTGCCGCAAGCTCATCGGCGGGCCGGCCGGCGGGAAGCACGGTGGTGGCAGCGGATTCTGCGGCAGGAAACACCGCGGTGGACGTCCCTGCCATCAACGCCGCGACTTCGGCGGAGGGCTCAGGGGTCTTTGCTGCCAGGGCACCCAGGTTGGCCAGGACGTGACGGAGCTGGCCGTCGTCGTCCATGCCTGCCTCCAGCAGGAGCTGGTCGATGGCCCCGTGGTTGCGGGATCCTGCGGTGTCACCCATGATTCGCCTGGTTTCTTTTGAGTGTTTGGACCTTGAGGTTCTGCAGGGCGCGGCGCTGGAGCTGCTTGATGGCTCCGGCGCTCTTGCCCATGATGGCGGCCACCTGGTCGATGGACAGGTCCGCCACGACGCGCAGGGCCAGGACCTCCTGGTGTTCCTCGCTGAGGCCTTCGAGCATCGCCGCGGCTCCGCCGGTCAGTTCCACGGCGTGATCCTCCGCGGACGGGGAGGTGCGGCCGTCCTGCTGGGGTTCGTACGGTGTCAGCTGCGGCCTGCGCTCCAGCCGGCGGTAGTGGTCCACCATCCGGGCGTGCGCGATGGAAAAGATCAGGGACTTCGCACCCGCCAGGCCTCCGGTGAGGGTGCCGATCCTGGGGTAGAAGGCCAGGAAGACATCCTGGGTGACGGCTTCGGGGTCATCCAGTCCCCGTGCCCGGAGGTAGCCCTGCACGGGGCCCGCGAAGGTTCGATAGGCAGCGGCGAACAACGCGGCCGGATCCGTTCCGGCTGCGTTGTCGAATATGTCGATCTCTTCTTGGGTCAAAGTGTCTAGCACCAGCGGCTCCTCCATCCCGGGATCCGGCCTGCGCCTTGTCCCGGTTTCCGGTGCGGACTGTCAGTCCCCGCGGTCTTCCAGCTGCCTCG
Organism: Arthrobacter sp. Soil764; assembly: GCF_001428075.1. Classification (GTDB taxonomy): domain Bacteria; phylum Actinomycetota; class Actinomycetes; order Actinomycetales; family Micrococcaceae; genus Arthrobacter. The sequence continues at coordinate 84,365 of NZ_LMSI01000004.1, forward strand.
TTGCATGCCTGGCAGGGGTGCACGTCCACTGGCGTGCGACCCCGGCCGGCTGCCTGGACTGCGGCCGCAGCCATAGCGGCGGCCGCAGTCCAGACTAGCCAATGTGCTTTAGCGGGTGGAAACCGACGGCGCGTGCACGGTGTTGCCGCCCGCGGCGGGAACGGCAGGAACGGCAGGAACGGTGGTTTCACCGTCGACGCCCGGGACCGCCGGGACGGCAGGAACGGCGGGAGCGGACGGAACCTCAGGCTTTTCAACCTCAACGGCAGCCGAACCCTTGGTTTCCGTGCTGGCCTTGGCAGCGGCGTCGGCCTTGGCCACGACGTCGGCGCAGTAGCTCTCGATGTTCGCGTCACCCTGGGCTGCGATCGACAGCGAGGAGAACGCCTTGGAGGACGCGTTCACGCCGCCGTGGGTGTAGGCGGTGCAGAGGCCCAGGGCTGCCGGACCGGCGGCGTCAACAGCGGTGTTGGCTGCCGCGGAGGCCGTTGCGTCGGCGGTGACCTTTTCGTCGGAGTCGTCAGCGGCGGCGGAAGCGGAGCCGGAGGCCTTGGCGGCGGCATCGGCGTCAGCGGTCTGCAGGGCGCCGGTCACGGCTTCGGTAGCGGTGGGAGCCGGGGTGGCCTGGGCGTCAGCGGCTGCTTCTGCTGCAAGCTTGGGGGCGGGAGCGCCGAAGAGTTCGTGGGCGGTCTGCTGGGCCTGGGTAGGAAGGACGCCCGACACGGCGGCGGCGCCGGTTCCTCCTACGGCCAGGGTTCCGGCGGCCAGGACTCCGGCGGCGACTTTGCTGGTGGCGAGAACGGTGAACATGGACATCTAACTTCTCCAAACCTAGACAACACATCAGAGTGGGTCCGCCGTGCGGACCCATCACGGACTACATCGCCTGCGGTTGCGGAAAGGTTACGGGCGCCTGGAATTTTCTTTTTCTGCGCCCAAATCGCCGGAAATGTTCCGGATCGCCGGTACGTTCCGGCTATTTCGCAGCGCTCCCGCGATCCGCGGAAGCAGCGGCGCCGGCGCGGGCCACCCGCCTGCCGGCCACGTCAGGAGCCAGTGCCGCCAGGCGCTGGATGTACGGCCCCACCTCCTCATCGTCCAGCACCAGCAGGTCCGGCTGGCCGCGCAGCCAGCGGGCGTTGAGGGCGGTGATGTTCTCGTGTTCCAGCAGCTCCTCGAACTCGCCGTCAAGCTCCTCCATCCGGAGGACGCCGTCGGGAACGGCTCCGCTGCCGACGGGCCCGTCCAGGTAGGCAGCAGCCGTTTCGGCGGTCAGTGCGTGGTAGGCGTCCACGGCGCGGTTGAACAGATCGAGGTGTGCGCTGGCGCCCATCCCTGCCATGCCCTCGCGGACCAGCGCGTCCGTGGCGGTCCGGGCTGCGGCCATGACGGCATACTGAGCGAACCCGCCCTCCAGCGCCTGGCAAAGGTAAAAATCCACGAAGTAGCTGCGGACGGCCACCGGCGACATGTACTCGGCTCCCACCAGGGCGTTGTGCATGGCGTCGATGATGGCCACATTGGCCTCCACCACCTCCTCATCCCTGCCGTCGATGCTGCTGCTGGTCAGGACAACGGGCTGCTGGCTGGTGGTCATGGCACTCCTTGCTGGGGGTGGCGGTACGCCGGACGGTTTCACGCTACGGCGGCCTGGTCACGGCAGCATGGGGCAGGAAATGAACGTCGCGCGAAGTTTTCGGGGCCAGCTGGGAGGGCACCCGGCATGGGCCTGCCGCCGAGCGAACTAAGATGGATCAGATAACCACCCACCGGACCCGGCCCCGCCGTGACCTGCCGAAAGTAGCGCGTACATGCCATCCCAACCGGACGAAAGTGCGGAACTGGCAATACAGACACCCGCCATCAATGACCGCTCGCTGGCGGCGGGCTTGGCGTATGCCATGGCCAGCAGGGTCTCAGGCATATCGTTCGACGGCGGCACCGGACTCATGCTGGGAAAGGTCCGGGGCGGCGCCGAGGCACCGTATTCCACCACGGCCAAGCTGGTCCGGAAGGGCGGCGGCTGGAGCTGCACGGTGGGTGTGTGCAGCTGCCCGGTCCGCAAGGACTGCAAGCACGTGGCGGCCCTGCTCTTCGCGGCCGAGGACAACCCGGCCATCCGGGTGCAGTTGCTGGCACCGTCCACCTCCACTCAGGTGTCCCGCGCCCCCTCGGCGGCACTCTCCGACTGGGAGCAGGCCCTCAGCCCGCTGATCTCCCAGCCAGGTTCCGCCCCGTCCACCAGCGGGGTTCCCCTGGCCCTGCAGTTCGAGGTGGAGGAACCGCCGCCGCATTTCTCCTACACCGGCCGCCGGGACCCGGTGCGCGGCGTGCGGCAGCTCAAGGTGCGGCCCGTGATCATGGGGGCTAAAGGCAAATGGATCCGCGGCGACGTTTCCTGGAACACCCTGAGCTACCTGAACTTCCGGCGCGAATCAAACCAGGCGCACGTGGAATGGCTGCAGGAGTTCCTGGCCGGCCACTCCTCCTCCGCCAGCCGGATGCACAACTCAGCGGGCCTGTGGCTGAGCCTGAACTCCTATGCAGGCAAGAACCTGTGGGGCCTGCTGTCCGACGCCCGGAAGATCGGGCTCGCCCTGGTCCACTCGCGCGGCACCGAACCGGTCCGGCTCGCCGAAGCCCCTGCCGCCGTCGGGCTTTCCCTGAGCCGGTACGGCACTCCGGTGGCCGGGGCTCCCGCTGCCGATGCCGGCACCCCCGCCAAGGAAGAGGCGTCCGACGGCGGCCTGGAGCTTTCGCCCACCATCACCGTGGAGGGGGCTGAGGTTGATCCGGCGTCCGTGGGCACCATCGGCAGGCCAGCGCACGGGCTGTTCTTTACCTCCGGCGAGGCCGCGCTGCCCGGTGTTCCCGACCCCAACGGCACCATCACCCTGGCACCGCTGGAAAACGGGCTGAGCGAGGAACTGCTGGCGTTCGTCACGGCAGCCAGCACCCTGCACATTCCGGCCAGGGACGAGTCCCGGTTCCTCACCGGCTTCTACCCGAAGCTGAAGCAGACGGCCCGGGTCACGGCGCGCGACGAATCCGTGGAACTGCCCGAACTGGCCGTCCCCACCCTGTCGCTGCTGGCCAACTACGGGGCGGACCACCGGGTGCGGCTGCACTGGGAGTGGCACTACAAGACCGGCAAGCTGGTCACCGCGCAGCCGTTGTGGCGGCACCCCGGCGATGCCGGCTACCGCGACGACACCGCGGAATCCCGCATCCTTGAGGGCATCGGCCGCCCGTGGGACGTGGTGCCGGCCCTGGGCGAGTCCGCCACCGGCGGCTGGGGAACCCCCCGGCTGACCGCCTCTGCCGAACTGACGGGCCTGGACACCCTGGCGTTCACGGAGGAAGTGCTCCCCCGGCTGCGCGAAGCCCCGGACGTGGACGTGGAGACGGTGGGCGACATTGCCGACTACCGCGAGGCCGAGGAGGCACCGGTGGTGTCCATCTCCACCAAGGCCACCGAACAGCGCGACTGGTTCGACCTGGGCATCCAGATTTCCCTGGAAGGCCAGCCCGTTTCCTTCGCCGCCGTGTTCTCGGCCCTCGCCGCCGGACAGACCAAGATGCTGCTGCCCAGCGGCGCCTACTTCTCCCTGGACCTGCCGGAGCTGCACCAGCTGCGGGCACTGATCGAGGAAGCCAGGTCGCTGCAGGACAACAAGGATGCACCGCTGCAGATCAGCCGGTTCCAGGCCGGGCTGTGGGATGAGCTGGCGCAGCTGGGGATTGTGGACGAACAGGCTGCGGCCTGGCGGTCCGCGGTGGGTGGCCTCCTAGAGGGCGGCACGGACGGGCTGCCGCTGCCCGCTTCGCTCAACGCAGAGCTGCGTCCCTACCAGCTGGAGGGCTACAACTGGCTCAGCTTCCTGTACAAGCACGGGCTGGGCGGGATCCTGGCCGATGACATGGGCCTGGGCAAGACCGTGCAGGCACTGGCGCTGATGTGTGCGGCGAAGGAGCTGGCTGTTGAGGCCGCTGCGGCACTGGACAGGTCCGACGACGGTGCTGCCGCCGCCAGTGTTGTGGACGGCGCAAACCAGCCCGCCGCCGTCGCGCCTTTCCTGGTGGTGGCGCCCACCAGCGTGGTGGGAAACTGGGCCGCCGAAGCCGCGCGCTTTGCTCCTGGCCTTACCGTCAGGACGGTCGGCGAAACCTTTGCCAAGAGCGGCCAGGCGGTGGCGGCGGCGCTCGGCGGGGCCGACATCGTCATCACCTCGTACGCCTTGTTCCGCATCGATTACGAGTCCTATGCCTCCCGCATCTGGTCCGGGCTGGTGCTGGATGAGGCGCAGTTCGTGAAGAACCACCAGTCCAAGGCGTACCAGTGCGCGCGGAAGCTGCCGGCAGCGTTCAAGCTGGCCATCACGGGTACTCCCCTGGAGAACAACCTCATGGAATTCTGGGCCCTGACGTCCATCGTGGCGCCGGGCCTGTTTTCCAGCCCCAAGCGCTTCGCCGAGTACTACCAGAAGCCGGTGGAGAAGAACGGCGACAAGGGGCAGCTGGAGAAGCTCCGCCGCCGGGTGCGGCCGCTGATGATGCGGCGCACCAAGGACCAGGTGATCAAGGACCTGCCGCCCAAGCAGGAGCAGGTCCTGGAAGTGGTGCTGAACCCGCGGCACCAGAAGGTGTACCAGACGCACCTTCAGCGCGAGCGGCAAAAGATCCTGGGGCTGATCGAGGACGTCAACAAGAACAGGTTCACCATCTTCCAGTCGCTGACGCTGCTGCGGCAGCTGAGCCTGGACGTGTCCCTGGTGGATCCGGCCCTGTCCGCGGTGCGGTCCAGCAAGCTGGACGTGCTGTTCGAACAGCTCGAGGACCTGGTGGCCGAGGGGCACCGTGCCCTGATCTTCAGCCAGTTCACCGGATTCCTGGGCAAGGTCCGGGAGCGGCTCGACGAGGAGGACATCGAGTACTGCTACCTCGACGGCAGCACCCGCAACCGGGCCGACGTGGTCAGCGAATTCAAGAACGGCAGCGCACCGGTGTTCCTGATCTCGCTGAAGGCCGGCGGCTTCGGGCTCAACCTCACGGAGGCCGACTACGTGTTCCTGCTTGATCCCTGGTGGAACCCGGCGTCCGAGGCGCAGGCCGTGGACCGCACGCACCGGATCGGCCAGGCCCGGAATGTCATGGTGTACCGGCTGGTGGCCAAGGACACCATCGAGGAGAAGGTCATGGCGCTGAAGACCCGGAAGTCGCAGCTCTTCGCGGACGTCATGGAAGGCGACGCCCTGGCCGGTGGTGCCATCACGGCCGAGGACCTGGCAGGGCTGTTCAAGGAGTAGGCTCACCCCGTTTGGACCTATGCTGGTCTCCAACACAAAACTACAACGTTGGAGAAGAGATGACGCGACAGGCCGCCGATGCGGTTTTTGCAACTTCAGCCCCGCCCGCACTGGCTCTCCTGCGCCCGGACGCCTTCACTGTTCCCTACCGGGATCCCGTGTGGGACGGCCCCACCGATCCCGTCCTCGTCGCCGACCACCTCAAGGGCGAGTGGGTCCTGTTCTACACCCAGCGCCGCGCCACCGCACCGGGACTGACGGGGGTCGAATGGGTGCACGGAACCGGCATCGGCGTCGCCAGGTCTTCCGACGGCGGCGCCACCTGGCGCTACCAAGGCACGGTGGATGGACTCATCCCGCCGGGAACGGAACTGCCCGCAACCCTCTGGGCGCCCGACGTCGTACGCATTGGAGACCGTTGGATCATGTACCTCACGGTCCTGGGTGGCCGGCGGACGGACTGGACCGGCACGGCGGAAATCGTCCAGTTCGCCAGCCGTGACCTTGAGGCGTGGGAGTACCTGGGCCGCATCAACCTGGACTCGCCGCGGGTGATCGATGCCGCCGTGGCCAGCTGCGGGGACGGCCGGTACCGGCTCTGGTACAAGGACGAAGCCCGCGGATCGAACACCTGCAGCGCGGTCAGCGACAGGCCGGACGATCCGTCGTCGTGGCTGCTGGAAGGCGTTGCCATCCCGGGCCGGCCGCACGAAGGACCCAAGGTCTTCCGGCTCGGCGGCAGCTTCTGGATGATCGTGGACGAGTGGCGCGGCCAGGCCGTCTACCGCTCCCCCGACGCAACGGGCAACTGGGTCCGGCAGGAGCAGCGTGGCGGGCTGATCCTCACGGCGCCGGAATCCGTGAACGGAAGGCCCGTCGTCGGGCGCCATGCTGACGTGGTGCCCCTTCCGGACACGGGGGCCGGTGAAATGTCCGACGGCGGCACGCAGCGTGCGCTGCTGGTCTACTTCACGCATCCGTACTGGGGCGGCGAGGACATCGACACGATGGCGCCGGACCCGCGCACCCGCCTCAGTCATGTGCGCGCCGCGGTACTGGAAGTGCGCGATGGGAATCTGGTCTGCACGGAACATTAGCCCGTCACAACGAAGGGCCAAACCCCGGAACTATAAGCCGGCTGATGCCGGCACCGGTCCGAGGTTTGGCCCTGATTCGTGCGCTGCAGCTAGACCCGCTGCGGCGAGCCCAGTTCCACCGGATCCTCGTCCGTCAGGTAGGCCAGCTCGGAGTGGGCGGCGAGGTCGATGCCGCGCAGTTCGTCCTCGGGCTTGATGCGCAGGCCGATGGTCTTGTCCAGGATCTTCGCCAGGACCCAGGTGATGCCGAAGGAGTAGACCAGTACCGTAATGGTGGCCAGCGCCTGGACGCCCAGCAGTTCGAAGCCGCCCCCGTAGAAGAGGCCGGTGACGGCGTTGGGTGCTGCGTCCGTGGCGAAGAGGCCGATGAGCAGGGTGCCCAGGATGCCGCCCACGAGGTGGACACCGACGACGTCGAGGGAATCGTCGAAGCCCAGCCGGAACTTCAGTTCAATGGCCAGAGAGCAGACGGCCCCAGCGATGGCGCCGATGGCCACGGCGCCCAGCGGGCTGACGGCACCGCAGGCGGGCGTGATGGCCACGAGTGCGGAGATCAGGCCGGATGCGGCGCCCATGCTGGTGGCAGCGCCGTGGCGGACCCGCTCCACCAGGGCCCAGGCGAGCAGGCCGGCGGATGCGGCTACGGCGGTGTTGAGGAACACCACCGACGCCGACTGGCCGGCGGAGAGTGCGGAACCGGCGTTGAAGCCGAACCAGCCGACCCACAGCAGGCCTGCGCCCACCAGGACCAGCGGCCGGCTGTGCGGCTTGGCATGTTCCACCTTGGGCCAGCCGGAGCTCTTGCCCAGGACCAAAGCCAGGGCCAGGGCGGCCGCGCCGGCATTCATGTGGACCGCGGTGCCGCCGGCGAAGTCGATGGCCTTGATCCCGTTGGCGATCCAGCCGCCAACCGCGCTGCCGTCAGCGGAGTCGAACGCGAACACCCAGTGCGCGATGGGGAAGTACACGACCGTGGCCCAAATGCCGGCGAACAGCATCCAGGCGCCGAACTTCATCCGCCCGGCCGCTGCACCGGCCACCAGTGCCGTGGTGACGCAGGCGAAGAACAGCTGGAACGCGGCGAACAGGATGACCGGGATGGACGCCGAATCGTCGGCGGCGAGCAGCTGGCCCATGCCGGGGAACTCGGTCACGTCACCAATCAGCCCCAGCCCCCCAACCGAGTTGCCGAACGCCATCGAGTACCCGAACAGTGCCCACAGGACAGCCACCAGGCTGGCGCCGCCGAAGCACATCATCATCATGTTCAGAATCCGCCGCGACCCCACCATGCCCCCGTAAAACAGGGCCAGGGCGGGGATCATCATGCAAACCAGCGCCGAGCTGGCCAAAATCCAAGCGACATTTCCCGAATCCATGGGAAACCCCTTTCAAGATGCGAAGAGAGAACGGTGGGTTGCCGTTAGAGCCGCTCCGTGGGAGGGACGTGGACGGAGGGGCCACGTTCAGCGGAGAGGCGGCCGGCGCCCTCTGGTTCCAACTGTATGGCCGCTGTTTTGGGGTGGGTTTCCGCTGTGTTAAATGATCGTTTCGGTCATCCGCCACCGAGTTTCAGGCGTCCCACTGCAACCAGATACAGGAGCGCGTCACGCCCAGCATGCTTTCAGGGAACGGCCGACGGCGGGAGGCCGGGTTTCCGCGGCACACGGACCAAAGGTGGGTCGAAAGCGTGCCCTGCGTGACGCCGTCGAGCGGTTGTTCCGCCTTGCAGCACCTATCTGGAGGCTAAGCTGAAAAGCCGGGTGGAGGGGAGCTTTGGCCAGTGGCAGCGGAAGGACAAACGAAAATGGCTCGAGCAACCGTGCAGGACGTCGCCAAAACGGCGGGAGTGTCCGTCGGCACGGTGTCGCGTGTCCTGAACGGCAGCCCGGCGGTGAGCGCGTCGAGCAGGGAAAAGGTGGCGGGCGCCATCCGGCAACTCAACTACCGGCCACTCGCGTCCGCCCGCGATCTTCGCCGTGACCGCACCATGCGCGTCCTGGCCCTCTCCAAGAACCTTGACTCCCCCGTCATCAGCGAGGCCTTCCGGGGCTTCGGGGATGCCGCCGCAGAAGCCGGCTATGTCAGCCTCATCGCCCCCACATCCGGAGACCTTGAGCGTGAACAGCAACTGGTGGACATGCTGCGCAACGGATCGGTGGACGGGCTGATCCTGTTTTCGCCCACCATGCCCGATGAAGATGTTGAAGCGCTGGCGGAGCAGCTGAGCGTTGTCCAGGTCTGCGAAATCGTCGATTCCGAAGCAGCATTCGGCGTATCCATCGACGACCGGCAGGCCGCGTACGACATCACGCGGCACCTCATCCGGACCGGCGCCCGGCGGCTGGCCATGATCGGCAACCAGGCCGCCCGCTCCGGCCGCCTGCGCGAACAGGGGTTCCGCGAGGCCCTGTCCCAGGCCGGCCTCACCGCGGAACAGACCCTGTTCGCCACCGGCACTTTCGACTTCCACGCAGGCCGGCGCCTCGCCCGGGAACTGCTCGCCATGGACCGGCTGCCCGATGCCGTGTTCTGCGGCAGCGACACGGTGGCGGCGGGGTGCGTCCGGGAAATCACCGACGCAGGCTTGCGCGTGCCGGACGATCTTGCCGTTGCCGGTTTTGACGATTCCATCCAGGCGGAGATGTGCGTCCCGGAACTCACCACCATCCGGCAGCCCGCCTACGACATGGGCCGGGTGGCCTTTCAGGCACTCCTGGAACGGATGACCGGACCGGGGGCGCACCGCCGCGGCCGGACCTTCCTCCCTCACGAGCTCGTCATCCGGGATTCCACAAAGATCCAATAAGGGGTTGACGTTCCGCAGGCATGCCTGAAATGATTTTGGAATCGATTCCAAAGCCCCGAGCACATTGTCTCCCGCCGTCAATGGAATCGATTCCAGCAGACCTCTACCCGGACCCGCACATGGAAAAGGAAGCACCCCTTTGAACAACGAGCAGCCCATCGCCCGGCAGGCACTCACGCCCGCAGACAAGCCCCAGGAACTGCGGGTGGGCGTGGTCGGCATCGGCTGGGCAGGCCAGCAGCACCTGAAAGCCTATTCCGAGCTGGATGGCGTCCGCATCGTGTCGGTGGCCGGAATGGAACAGGAACTCCGTGACTCCCTGCAGCTCGAGTACTCCATTCCGAACGCCTTCGCCGGCTGGAACGACATGCTGGACCACGGCGGCCTGGATGCCATCAGCGTGGCAGTGCCCACCTTCCTCCACGCCCCCATCGCCATCGCCGCTTTAGAGCGGGGAATCCACGTGCTGAGCGAGAAGCCCATCGCGCGCAACGCTGTCGAGGGCCTGGCCATGGTGGACGCAGCCCGGAAGGCCGGACGCGTCCTGGACGTCGCCTTCAACCACCGGCGCCGCGGCGACATCCAGGCCCTAAAGGAAGTGATCGACGACGGCGGGCTGGGCCGGCCCTACTATGCCAAGGCGTCCTGGCTGCGCCGCTCCGGCATCCCCACCCTGGGCAGCTGGTTCACCAACCCGGAACTCGCCGGCGGCGGACCGCTGGCGGACATTGGCGTGCACGCGCTGGACTACGCCCTGCACCTCCTCGGCGAACCCAAGGTGGTGGCGGTCTCCGCCGCGACGCACTCGGAGCTGGGCCCGCAGGGCAGGGGCGGCGGAAGCCGGTACTCGGCGCAGGCCACCAGCCACGCGTTCGAGGTGGAGGACTTTGCCTCAGCGTTCCTCCGGCTTGAAGGCGGCGGGACACTGCTCATCGAGGCAGGCTGGGCCACCTACCGGGAGACGGATGACCTGCTCGATTTCACCGTTTACGGCACCGACGGCGGCGCAGAACTCAAGGTGCACGGTGCACCCTTCCCGCCGGTAGGCCAGCTAAGGGTCTTCACCGACAAGGAGGGCGAATCCGCCGATTACGTGCCGACCGTGCTGCCGGGCCGCGCCCATGACGCAGTGGTGGAAGACTTCGTAACGGCGGTGCGCGGCGGCGAAACAGTGTGGGCCGGGCACGACGGTTCCCTGGCCCTGTACCGTGCACAGATCATTGACGCGTGCTACCAGTCCGCGCTGGAGCAGAGGGAGGTCCGACTCTAATGAACGGCAAACTGAGGATCCGGGTGTGGAACGAAGGCGTCCACGAGGCCAACAGCGAGCCCTCCCACATCGGGGAGATCTATCCTGACGGAATCCACGGCGCCATCGCCGCAGGCCTTCGTTCCTACTTGCCCGACGCAGACATTACGACGGCGGTCCTGGCCACCGACGACGAACACGGCCTTAATGAGGAGGTGCTCGCTGAGACGGACGTCCTGCTCTGGTGGGGCCACATGGCCCATGGCGAGGTAGGCGACGCCGTCGTCGAACGCGTCCACCGGCATGTGCTCGGCGGCATGGGGCTGATCGTGCTCCATTCCGGACACTTCGCGAAGATCTTCACCAAACTCCTGGGCACCAGCTGCTCCCTCGCCTGGCGCAATGACGGCGAGCGCGAGCTGGTGTGGACCGTCAAGCCATCGCACCCCATCGCCGAGGGCGTGGACAGCCCCATCGTCATCCCCGAGCAGGAGATGTATGGGGAACTGTTCGACATCCCGGATCCGGACGACCTGATCTTCATCAGCTCCTTTGCCGGCGGCGAGGTGTTCCGCTCCGGCGTCACCTTCACCCGCGGCAAGGGCCGCATTTTTTACTTCAGCCCGGGTGACCAGGAGTACCCCGTGTACCACCACCCGCAGATCCAGCGGGTGCTGGCCAACGGGGTGAAGTGGGCGGCACAGCCGGGTCTGGACCGTTCAGCCCCCGAAGTGACCAACCCTGCCCGGGGGTGGTTCGGCCAGGGCTAGGGTTACCTGGCCAGGAACTCCAATGCTGCGGCGAGGGTGAGCCCTTGGCCGTCGGGGAATTCGAAGCGGGCACGGCTGGCCTCATGGTCATCCGGGACGAATCGGACTGTGGCCGGGCTCGCGCCCGCCTCGCCGGAGAGGATCACGACGGCGGCGTAGTCGCCGTCGTTTGCCGTACCTGAGGTGCCAATCCAGGGAATCCTGAGCTGCTCCCCCATGGGGTGTGGTTCGTCCCGGCGCCAGGTGCCGGCGTCTTCCAGGGGTGAGCCGAAGCCGGCCACGGGGTGAATGCCGCTGACCATCCCGGAGCCGGCATCCACTGGCCAGCCGCCGATCCGCAGCCTGGCTTCCGGCGCCGAAGCTGTGCCGCGCACGCGGACCAGTCTCAGCTCCATGGCACCGCGCGTTACCGACACCACGGTCACCTGCGGCCCCTGGATGGCGGTGCCCCTGGCGCCGCTGCCGTGGTCCGGTCCGGCGTCGGGATCAATGGCAATCCAGTTGACCGTGCCGCGGGAAACGCCCACCTGCACGCCGCCCAGGTCCTGCTGCCCCAGGTACTCAAAGCCTGTCCGGTGGGTCAGCCGGCCGTCGGCATCTTCGAAAACTACGGCGTTGTCCAGGGACTCCGATTCCAGGTCCGGGAAGGTGGCGGTGGAGTAGCCGAGCCGTGCGTAGAGAGGCGAGTCGGCTACCTGGACGCCCGTGTTGGCGTGGTCGGTTCCGTGGTTCCGGACCCGGACGATGCCGTCTGCCACCGTGCCGTCCACCTGCCAGCCCGGAGCAACAATGAAGCGCTGCGTGTCTCCGACCTCCACCGGCAACGGCTCCTCCACCGCGGTCCACACGGGATGCTCTGCCGGCAGGGCCAGGCCCATCATCCCTTTGGCCGCCCAGTAGGGCGAGCCTGCCCCGGAGTACGCCTGCTTCATGCCGGGGAACTCGCCGTGGAACCCGATACTCAGCAAACCGTCACGGTTCACCGCCCCGCATTCCAGGAAATAGCCCAGGATCCCGGACGCGGCCCGCCGGGAGACGCCCGGGCTGAGCCGGGTATGGCCCAAAAGCTGGCCGGACCAGAACGGCGCCGCCGCCGCAAACCGGTAGATCAGGCTCCGGCCCTGGACCAGCGGAGCGCCGTTGGCCCCCACCAGGTGCACGGCGTCGTCGAGGAAATCGGCAAGGCGTCCGCCGTCAAGCGCACTTCTGGCCTGGACGCGGGGATCCTCCGGGGCCATGAGCTGCAGCAGTTGGGGATAGACCTGGAAGGCCCAGCCCACATAGTGGTCGTAGGCCCGCTCCGGGCCGTCGGCGAACCAGCCATGGCCCCGGTACAGCGAGTCGTGGATGGCCAGGCCCGCGTCGATGTCGACGTCGGAGAACCGGCCTCCCACGCTGGCCAGGAACATCTCCACAACGATCTGGAACCATACCCAGTTGATGGGCGGGTACTCCTCGCCGATCACGGTTTCGAACCAGGCAATCAGCTGCTCCTGGACCCGCTGCGGCAGCTTGTCCCACAGCAGCTCCCGGGTAAGCGCCAGGCCCACGGCGAGCGAGGCGGCTTCCACCTTCGCCTGGCCCAGCTCCCCCGGCGTGGGCCAGCGGTCGGGGTTGGCAGGGTTCGTTCCGGCGTCAAGCCCCTGGGCGTACCAATCCACGAGCCATCCGGTGTCCTCCGGGCTGCCGGCGATCCGGAAGGACGCCAGCAGGAATGTCCTGGCGAAGGCCTCCAGGGAATCGCTGCGGGGGCCGTAATTGCTGGTGGCCCCGGGCAGGTACAGGTTGGCGTGATCATCGGTGGCGTAACGGTGGGCGGCGCGCAGCAGGTGGTCGGCGCAGGCGCACCAGTGCTCACGGGTCAGGCCGGTGAACGGGGAGAGCTCGCGGTCCAGCGGCGGAAGGACCAGGGCAGCGGGAAGTGCGGAGGTGGTCATGGGTTCCTTGGGGTGTCTCAGTTGCCGCCGAGCCAGGCGATGGCCCGCAGCAGGATGGCGCGGTGTTCCGGGGACCGGTACGAGGCGGCGTCGTGGCCGAGGGCGTCATAGAACGTCCGGCCGGCCCTGGCGCCCGTGCCAATCCCCCGCTGAAGGGACCACATCAGCGGATGGTCGCGTCCGTCGTGGCGATGGGTGGCGTGAACGGCGATGTTCGGGCCAGTGCGGAGGTAGCTGTATCGCTCGTCCGGCAGCACGAAATCCGGGATTCCGGAAACCACCGGCCCGGAGCCCTGGAGGAGATGGACGGCAGCGGGGCCGTAATCCGGGTGCATGGACGTACCCCTGACCCAGCGTCCGCCCATCCCGTCCTCCCAGGCGGGTAGGTCAACAAAGCTGGTGGAGCTTGAATGGGCAACCAGCAGCGGCCGGTCCGAGCCAAGCCACCGCGCCAGCCCTGCCGACGCCTCCGGCGTTCCCGGCGACGGGCGGCCGTCACGTGGCAGGCCCACATTCACGGCCAGCAGCGAAGGAAGGCCAGCGGCGTCCGCATGGCCAAGGTCAGCGAGGGCTTCGTCAACATCGCCGGAAATGCCGACGTCGAACCCCGCCTCCCGCAGCAGGCCCGCCAGCGCATGGGAGGTGTCAGCGAACGGGTGCCACGGATCCGCATAGCGTCCCTCACCGGTGAGGAGCAGGGCGGTGGGTCCACCGCCCAGTGGGGCGGTCACAGCGAATCCTGGAGCACGCCCGTGGCAGGCAGCCGCGGAGCGCCGATTGAGGAGTCCCGCAGGATCAGTTCGGGGTTGAGCTCCACGCGGTGAACCGGACGCATGCGCCCTTCGGCCAGCCGGGCTGCCATGAGCTGCACGGCCACCTTGCCCACGTACTGCTTGGGCGGACGGACGGCGGAGATGGCCGGCTCCGCCAGGTAGGCCACCTCGTCGTCGTAGCCCACCACGGCGATGTCACCGGGAACTGACAACCCCCGGTCCACACAATGCTGCACAAAGGCCACTGCCTGGGTGTCCGAATGCACCAGCATGGCCGTGGTGCCGGTTTTGCGGCAGAGCTCCAGGACATGGTCGAAGTGGGCGCTGCGCCCGCCGTCCACCTGCTTGACCGAATCCTCGTGGACAGTTTCCTGGAGCGGAATCTTCAGCGCCGCCAGGGCCTGCTGCCAGCCGCGCACCACGTGCGGGCTGGTGGGGCTCGACGAGTCCGTAAGGCAGCCGATCCGCCGGTGCCCCTCCTGCCACAGGTGGCGCACGGCCATGCCGGCACCGAACGCGTGGTCCGTGGCCGCCCATTCCAGGCGGTGCGCGGGAACCTCTGCGGGTGCACGCCGTTCGGCCAGGACCACGGGAATGGGAAGCGCGTTCAGCCACCGCAGCAGTTCCTGGCCGTGCCCCCCGCCCATGTCAGGTGCCACGATCAGCCCGTCGATGTTCTGGGTGTCCAGCAGGGCCTGTACCTGGCGGCGGTTGTCCGCGGCGTCATAGGTGGAACCGCGGACCATGATCCGCAGGTTCTGCTCTTCCGCTTCGGCACGGGCGCCGCTGATGACCTGTGGCCAGTAGTAATCCAGCGACGGAACCACCATGCCGATTGAGTAGCTGTGGGCTGCTGCGCGGCCAGCCGCGGTCCGGTCCAGCGGGCTGGGAAGGGTGGCCCCGCCGTGCACACGGGACACCAGGCCCTCGTCTGCCAGGAGGTTGACGTCGCGGCGGATGGTGAGTTCACTGACGCCCAGCTTGCCGGCGATGTCCCGGACGGTGATGGCTCCGTGGGCCCGCAGCTCCTCCATGAGCCGCTCCCTGCGCTGAAGCGAGAAGAGGGATTTTCCTGCGGGCTCGGGTTGGTCAGGACTCATGATGCTGCCTCCACGGTGAGGGTGAATGCGCCGTTGGCGCGGCTTGTTGCGGGCATGCGGAAGCGAAGCCGGGTCAGGGACGGTCCCCAGATGTCCGCCAGCAGCGGATCGTCCAGGTGCCATTCATCCACCAGCACGACGGCGGTGGCCGGGTCCCAGCGCAGTACGGCTCCGCGGCCCACCGGTTCCCCCGGGGTTGCGGCGGTGGGGATCCCGGCTGGATCCACGGTGGCCGTCCCGTCCGGTCCACGGCGAAGGGTGCCGGCCGTGAGGTAGGTGATGTCGACGTCGGGCGTCCCTGGTGCCGCGGACGCCGGAAGCTCCCAGCTGTCTCCGATAGTGACGCGGCCGGTGTTCCTGTCCAGGTCGGAGCTGCGCACCCACTGCCCCGGTTCGAGGCCATAGGCTGCGCCGAGGGCAAGCTCCAGGCGGGGCTGGTGGGCCGTGGGCTGCCGCAGGACGTGGGCGCTGAATTCGCTGCCGGTGCCCTGCTCCAGGCCCCATGGCGCCGGGACACTGTGCCAGGCGCTCTGCATGGCGCGGATGTCGTAGCGGTCCGGGCCGAAGGTCTTGGCCGTGTAGGTGGGCTGGCCGGCGTCCACCAGGAGGGGTACGCCATCCACGGCCACCACTACCGAACCGACGTCCCGGTGGTTATGGTGCTCACCGTTGTGGCCGCCCTTCGCCGCGAGGAGCAGCCCCTCCGTGGACCCCGCCTCCTGGCGGGCAACCATGATCTGCACGGACGGAAGATAGCTGAAGGAAACCAAAGGCGCTGCCCCGGCGGGTCCCGGCGAGGCGGCGAGGAGCGAGTGCAGGACGCGGCCCAGCCCGGCGGCGGCCGCCGGCTCCCGGGCGAGCATGGACGCGGCATGGCCCGCCGCATCCTGGTCCCCCAGCCGCTCCGCCCAGCCGTGCAGCATGTCCCAGGGGAGGGCATCCGCTGCCCGTGCCGGCCCGTCTGCCACATTCAGGAACCAGGAGCCGCCGATGTGCATGCGGTGCGGGAAGGCCACCAGTTCACGGACCACTGGCACGCCGGCGTCGAGGGTTCCTCCGGTGGCCTCCTCCAGGAGCTTGAGCCCCTCCAGCGCCCGCCCCGCGCCGTTCCACCAGTAGGCGAATCCTTCATCGATGGCACCGTCAGCCGGGATTGAGGCCAGGAAGCGGTCCAGGCCTTCGACGCACCGTTCCATGATCCGTGCCTGGAGGTGGCGATCCTCCACCAGGAACAGTGCGGCGGCTACCAGGTTCGAGTGGATCCACGGGTTCCAGTTGTGGACGTCCCCGTCCAGGCCCAGCCAGTGCCAGTCCAGTCGCTCAAGGAACGGCTGGAAAACACGTGCGGCCGCCTCATCGCGCAGGCGCCGCCGCAGGCCAGGGGCCCGCGCGTCGAGTGCACTGCCCAGGACGTGGTCCAGCCAGCCCAGCTGGGCAGCCACTTCGCCGGCGCCGAGGTCCAGGAAGGGCCTGGCCAGGTCCGGGACAACTTCTCCGGAGCGGCTGTAGACATCATCGTGGGCAGCCCAACTCCAGGAACTCTGTTCGCACAGGAGATAGGCGCCGTCGATCACTTCGTCGAGCCAGAGGTCGGTGGCTTCACGGTCCGCTGCCGTCAGGGCCATGACCACCGCGCGGGTGAGCCTCTGCTGCCGCCCGCCCACCAGCTTTTCGTAGGCCGTGCGGTTCCCGTCGCGGAAGAAGCGGGCGTAGTGGGACACCAGGGGCTGCGGCCACGGGGTTCCCCGTTCGCTGCCGGCCTGCTCCCGGATCATGGCAAGGGCGCCAGCCGGAACTCCATGCCACGCGGAAGCCCCAGCGGGCGGCACTGCCAGGCGTGCAGTCGCCCCCTGAAGTGAGGTGCCCAGTTCCGGGGTGGTAGCGGCCTGGCCCCACGCGGAGGTGAGCGGGGCCGAACGCTCCAGGGCAAGGGAGTGGCCCGGGGTGGTTGTCATGAAAACCCGTCTTCTTGTTCGATTACGATCGTTTTAGAACGATCAAGAACAGCTTGGATGTTCTGTCTTGTTCATGAGTATCTACTGATTGTTAGATGTGATGCAAGACATGGAACGCGGATTCCCGCATTCCGCTTCACCCAAGAAAGGAGGCCCCGATGGCGCGGAAACCCAAGGCCCTGCTGGTCATGAACCAGGAAACATTTGCTGACCAGTTCGATTCCACGCGGCTTGAACGTTTGGCGGGCCTGGTGGACCTCGGCCCCGAGCCCTGGACCGGGTCCCTTGACGGGCATGGGCTTGCCGAACGCCTGGCCGATATTGAAATCCTGCTGACAAGCTGGGGCGTGCCGCGGCTCGACCATGCCGCTCTCGCACGCATGCCAAAGCTTCGTGCCATTTTCCATTGCGCCGGCACGGTGCGCAGCTTTGTCACTCCGGAACTGTGGGACCGGGGCATCCTGGTAACCAACGGGGCAGACGCCAATGCCATCCCGGTAGCCGAGTTCACCTTTGCGTCCATCGTGCTGGCCGGAAAGAAGGCGCATGTGCTGGCCAACGATGCCCGCGCCTACCGGGAGGACTGGAGCTACAGCACGCGACGCGGTGAGCTGGGCAATATTGGACGGGTCATTGGCGTCATCGGGTTCTCCCGCATTGGACGCCGCGTAGTGCACCTGGTCCAGCAACTGCAGGATGTCCGGTGCCTGGTCAGCGATCCTTACGCGGATCCCGCCGCCGTGGCCGCGGCCGGAGGGCAGCTGGTATCCCTTCCGGAGCTGATGGCGGAATCGGACGTGGTGACCGTGCATGCACCTGCCCTCCCCGAGACGAAACACATGATCGGCGCGGCCGAACTGCGCGCCATGAAGGACAACGCGACGCTGATCAACACGGCCAGGGGCTCACTCGTGGACACGAAGGCCCTCGAAGCCGAGTGTGTTGCCGGACGCATCCAAGCACTGCTGGACGTGACCGAGCCCGAACCGCTGCCGGCGGATTCGGTGCTGTACGACCTCCCCAACGTCCAGATCACCCCGCATATCGCAGGCTCGCTGGGCACCGAAACCCGCCGCATGTCCGACGCCGCCCTGAACGACCTGGAACGGTACCTCACCGGACAGCAGCTGGCTGCACAAGTGGTGTCCGCGGACCTTTCCCTCAGCGCCTGACAACGTAACCGCCGCAGCCCGCGGCACATTTGAAACCCTAGTAAGGAGACCGCAATGAAGCGCACAACCCTCGCCGCCATCGCCCTGGCAGTGACTGCCGGCCTTGGACTCACCGGCTGCGCCGGGGCAGCCGGGCCGGCCGAACCCCAAGGCCAGGACGGAAAGACCCGCCTCACCGTATCCGTGTGGAACTACGAAGGCACCCCGGAATTCAAGGCACTGTTCGACAGCTACGAGGCCGCCAACCCCAAGGTGGACATTGAACCCGTGGACATCCTGGCGGACGACTACCCCCAGAAGGTCACCACAATGCTGGCTGGCGGCGACACCACGGACGTCCTGACCATGAAAAACGTCATCGATTACGCGCGCTACGCCAACAACGGCCAGCTGCAGGAAATCAACACGGTGGTGGACAAAGTGGGCAAGGACAACCTGGCCGGCATCGACGCGTTCGACATCAATGGCAAGTACTTCGCAGCGCCGCACCGGCAGGACTTCTGGCTGCTGTACTACAACAAGGACCTGCTCAAGGCCGCCGGCGTGGAGAACCCGGCGGACCTGACCTGGGACGAGTACACGGCGCTGGCCAAGAAACTCACCAGCGAAGCGGGCGGCAAGAAGGTGTACGGCACCTACCACCACATCTGGCGTTCCGTGGTGCAGGCCATCGCCGCCGCACAAAACAACGCCGACCAGAACAGCGGCGACTACAGCTTCTTCAAGGACCAGTACAACACCGCCCTGGACCTCCAGAAGAGCGGCGCCACCCTGGATTTCGGAACGGCCAAGAGCCAGAAAACCAGCTACCGCACTATGTTCGAAAGTGGGCAGGCTGCGATGATGCCCATGGGCACCTGGTACATCGCAGGAATTTTGCAGGCCAAGAAGGACGGAAAAACGAACGTCAACTGGGGCCTGGCACCCATGCCGCAGAAGAGCGACGACGGTAAGGTCACCACGTTCGGCTCCCCGACGGCTTTCGCCGTGAACAAGAACGCTGCGCATTCGGACGAGGCCAAAAAGTTCATTGAATGGGCAGCCGGTGAGGAGGGCGCCAAGGCGATCTCCAAGATCGGCGTTGTTCCGGCCCTGCAGAACGATGCGGTCAAGGACGCGTACTTCAAGCTCGATGGCATGCCCACCGACGACCTCTCCAAGAAGGCCTTCACCCCGGACCAGATTGCCCTGGAAATGCCGGTCAGCGACAAGTCCGCGGCAACCGACAAGGTCCTGAACCAGGAGCACGACCTCATCATGGTGGGTGAACGCTCAGTGGACGACGGTATTGCCGAGATGGGCAAGCGCGTCAAGAGCGAAGTCCTCGGTCAGTAACAGCAGTCATGACTACTGAAACCATTCCTTCGAAGGTTGCCCCGGCCGTTGGCCGGGGCAACCGGAAGCAGGCCAGGCGCAACACCCTGATCGGCTGGACGTTCATCCTGCCAAACTTCCTGGGGTTCCTGGCCTTCACCCTCATTCCGGTGCTGGCAGCCTTCGCCCTCTCCTTCATGGAGTGGACCTCCTTCACCGCCCCAAAGTGGGTGGGGCTTGCCAACTTCCAGCGGATGATCGCCAGCGATTCCTTCTGGGTCGCCCTGCGGAACACCGTGGTCTACGCCATCGGGCACGTTCCGCTCACCATGGCCCTGGCCCTCCTGCTGGCCATGCTGCTGAACCGCAAACTCAAGGGCATTGGCTTCTTCCGGGTGGCCATCTTCTTCCCCTACATCACCTCCCTGGTGGCAGTGGCAGTGGTCTGGAACATGCTGTTCAGCCCGGACAACGGCCCCATCAACCAGTTCCTGCACACTATCGGCATCGCCAACGCACCGGGCTGGACCTCCAGTTCCGACTGGGCACTGCCCGCGGTCATCATCACCAGCGTGTGGCGGGACATGGGCTATTACATGGTCCTGTACCTTGCCGGCCTGCAGGCTATCCCTACCGAACTGTATGAAGCGGCAGAGGTGGACGGTGCCAGTGCGTGGCAGCGCTTCTGGAACGTCACCATCCCGTCCCTGCGGCCCACCACCTTCTTCGTGGTGGTCATGCTGACAGTCTCCAGTTTCAAGGTCTTCGACCTGATCGTGGTCATGACCAACGGCGGACCGGGACGCTCCACCACCGTGCTGTCCCAGCTCATCTACCAGGAAGGAATCGGTGAAGGGAAGTTTGGCTACTCGTCCGCCATCTCCCTGGTGCTGTTCCTCATCGTCCTGACGGTCACCGTCCTGCAGTTCAAGATCCAACAGCGGAGGGAACGCTGATGACCAACATGGCCGAAGACCTCAAGGCAGAAGCACCCCTCGCCGGCGCCGTCCTGGCACCTGCCACGGAAGACCGCCGTCGTACGGACCGCAGGCGCTCCACCCGGGAGCGGAAGAAGCGCGCCAGTGACCTGGTCATCTACTCCATGCTCGCCGTCCTGGTGGTGGCACTCATGGTGCCGTTCATCTGGATGGTGTCCTCGTCGCTGAAGGAGAACAACCAGGTCCTCACGGTCCCCATCCAGTGGATCCCGTCCGAGTTCGTGTGGAGCAACTACACGGACATCTGGACCCGGATCCCCATGATGGGATACCTGCAGAACTCCCTGTACTTGGCCGTGATCATCACGTGCCTGCAGGTGCTCACCGGGTCCCTGGCCGCCTACGGGTTCTCAAAAGTCCGATTCCCGGGCCGGGACGTCCTGTTCCTGGCTTACATCGGCACTATCGCCGTGCCGTGGCAGGCCTACATGGTTCCGCAATACATCATGATGCAGAACCTGGGCCTCACCAACAGCTTCAACGCCCTGATCCTGCTGCAGGCATTCGGCGCGTTCGGGGTGTTCCTGATGCGCCAGTACTACATGACCATCCCGGATGAACTGTGCGAGGCCGCACGGATCGACGGGCTGAGCGAATACGGCATCTGGGCGCGGGTGATCCTCCCGCTGTCCAAGCCCGCGTTGGCCAGCCTGGCCCTGCTGACGTTCGTGAACACCTGGAACGACTACATGGGGCCGTTCATCTACCTGACGTCCAACCGGCTCTGGACAGTGCAGCTGGGACTGCGTTCCTTCGTGGGCCAGTTCGACGCGGAGTACGCCATGATCATGACCGGCTCGGTCATCTCGGTGATCCCCATCCTGGCGATCTTCCTGGTGGGCCAGCGGTACTTCATCCAGGGCATCGCAACGAGCGGCATGAAGGGTTGAGAACAGTGCGGGAGCAGGCAGCAGCGCCCCGGCGCGGACTGGCAAGCCGGATTCCAAGCCCCGGGTTTGACACCTTCGGGAGCATCTTCGGGTTCGTGTATACGTTCCTGGCAGGGAACGTGCTGCTGGCGGCGGCCAACGCCCCGCTGGTGCTGTGCCTCGCCCTGGTGGCGGACCCTATTGCCGCCTGGCCGTTCTTCCTGGCGCTGTCGGCCACCGTCCCGCCGTCTCTCGCCGGACTGTTCGCCGCCTTCCAGGCATTGAACGACGACGGGGCCGCGGTTAAGCCCGTTGCCTCCTTCCTGCGGGGCTACCGGCACGGCTTCCGGCGATCGGCCCTGCTGGGCCTTGCCGCCGTGGCGGTACTGCTGTTCCTCGGCGTGGACCTGGCCATCGTCCAGTCCATGCCGGGCACGGCGCTGCTGGTACCGGTAATCTCCGTGGCCGCAGCCCTGACGGTGGCCGTTGCCGTGATGGCAATTGCCGGCGTCGTACTCCTTCCGGCCGCCGGCCTCAAGGGCCTGGCCAAGGCAGCCCTATACCTGTCCGTGCAGCGCTGGTACCTGAGCCTGGCCATGCTGGCGCTGCTGGGAATCATCGCCGCCGCCGCCCTGCTCCAGCCGGTCCTCGGCGTGGCGCTGGCCCCGGCACCGCTGCTGTTCGTGGTGTGGAGCAACTCCGCTTACGCCTTCTCCGCAGCCCTTCGCACTCCCCAGGACACCCCTTGACCTCTTTTGCCATCGGCGAGCGCGACTTCCTCCTGGACGGCGAGCCGTTTCGCATCCTCTCCGGCGCCATCCACTACTTCCGGGTACACCCTGATTCATGGGCGGACCGGATCCGCAAGGCACGGCTGATGGGGCTCAACACCATCGAAACGTACGTGGCCTGGAACGAACACGCCCCCAGCCCAGGCGTTTTCCGGACTGATGGCGGCCTTGACCTGGGCCGCTTCCTGGACCTCGTGGCGGCCGAGGGGATGCGTGCCATCGTCCGGCCCGGCCCTTACATCTGTGCAGAGTGGGACAACGGCGGGCTGCCGGCGTGGCTGTTCACAGACCCCACCATCGGTGTTCGCAGCAGCGAGCCCGGCTACCTGGCCGCTGTGGATGCCTTCATGGACCAGCTGCTGCCCATCGTGGTGCAACGCCAGGCCACCCGCGGCGGTCCTGTCATCCTGCTTCAGATCGAGAACGAGTACGGAGCGTTCGGGTCGGACAAGGCATACCTGCAGCACCTCGTGGACGTGGCCAAGCGGGCGGGCGTGGACGTGCCGTTGTTCACCTGCGACCAGCCCTTCGGCACCATGATCGAGGATGGTTCACTGCCAGGGCTGCACAAAACCGGCACCTTTGGCTCGAGGGCCAATGAACGGCTGGCCTTCCTGCGGGACCGGCAGCCCACCGGGCCATTGATGTGCGCCGAGTTCTGGAACGGCTGGTTCGACAACTGGGGAACCCACCACCACACCACCGATGCTGCCGGTGCCGCAGCGGAACTGGACGCCCTGCTGTCCGCCGGGGCATCGGTAAACATCTACATGTTCCATGGCGGCACAAACTTCGGTTTCACCAACGGCGCCAATGACAAGGGCATCTACGAGCCCACCATTACGTCCTACGACTACGATGCCCCGCTGGCCGAAGACGGCTTCCCGACGGACAAGTACTTCGCGTTCCGCGATGTGATCGCCAAGCACTTCCCGGTTCCGGCGGAAGTACCGGAGCGCCGGCCTGTCGCCCCTCAAGACGCGGTGGAACTGACGGAAAGCGTGCCGCTGCTGGATGTTGCATGGCTGGGCAGTTCGGCGCGGGTGGTGGCCGGGGAAGTCCCCGCCGCCGAAGTCACGGAACAATACCGAGGGTTCTTCCTTTACGAAAAGGCCCTTACCCATGGCGGTGTCCTCTCCTTTGCCGAAGTACGGGACCGGGCCCAGTTCTTCCTGGACGGCTTTCCGTTGGGAACGCTGAGCCGTGAGCTCGGCGAGCGCTCCATCGCCATCCCCCGGGAAGGGCTGTTGCAGGTGCTTGTGGAGGACCAGGGCAGGGTCAACTACGGGCCCAGGATCGGCGAATCGAAGGGCCTGGCCGGCCCGGCACTGCTGGATGGGGCGGAGGTGCTTGACTGGAGCATCCGCCCGGTGGACCTTTCCCCGCTGGGTCAATTCCGTCAGGCCGCCAGTAAGCTGCACGGTTCCGGCGGCGTCGCAGGCCCATCCATGTCCTTCGGGTCCTTTACTGCAGACGGCCCCGGCGACCGTTACCTGCGGCTCGAAGGCTGGACAAAAGGCAACGCCTTCATCAACGGGTTCAACCTGGGACGATATTGGAGCCGGGGCCCGCAGCGCACCCTTTACGTGCCCGGCCCGCTGATCCGCCAAGGTGTCAACGAGCTGGCCATCCTGGAACTGCATGGCAGCGCCACACGGCTGGTGAATTTCATTGCCGCCCCGGACCTGGGACCGGACGAAAAGTAGGCCGAACCCCGCAAATGCAGCATTGACATCGGGTCCGGCCGGGAGCACATTGAGAGCGTCGCGCACGCGGTTCGGCAGGTTCTGGACGGGCACACCCTCCCTGGCGGACTACCTCCCGGCGCCGCCCCGGCCCGCCGGATGAATTAACAACCACTCCTTACCGGGAGCCAGAAATGCCTGCAGTAACGGTCACGAACCTCGAATCCAAATCCTTCAATGAACCCGACGAGAAGCGCCGCCCGCCCATGACCCAGGTGGATGTGGTCAACATTGGCGGCGCCACCTTGGGCCGCTTCACCTTTGAGCCCGGCTGGCGCTGGTCTGAAACCGTCAAGACCGTGGTCAAGACGGACAGTTGCCAGAACAACCACCTGGGCTTCTGCACCTCCGGCACCCTGACGGTGCAGCTGGATGACGGAACGCAGAAGACCATCCATGCCGGTGACGCCTACTCCATCCCGGCCGGGCATGACGCCTGGGTGGAAAACGACGAGACGTTCGTTGGTTACGAAGTCATGAGTGCAGCCGAATACGCCAAGCCCGCCTGATCACGTAGAAGACCAAGGCGAACCAGCAGGAAAGGGAGGCCCGCCAGGACCTCCCTTTCCTCTGCCGGCGGCCCTACGGTTGAGGGAACACAACGATCGGAGAGCAATGAAAGTCACCGTCATCGGCGGCAGCGGCCACATCGGTTCGTTCCTGGTCCCGAGGCTGGTCCGGGCAGGCCACGAGGTCACCTCCATCAGCCGCGGCACCAGCAAGCCCTACATCGACTCGCCCGAATGGCAGCAGGTCCACCAGGTCACCGCGGACCGGCAGGCGGAAGACCGGGACGGAACGTTCGGGGACCGTGTGGTTGGGCTGAAGCCGGACGCGGTGGTGGACCTGGTCTGCTTCACCCTCGAATCTGCGGCGTCACTGGTGCACCGGCTGCGCGGGGAGGTGGGGCACCTGCTGCACTGCGGCTCCATCTGGCGCTACGGGCAAAGCCTGAAGCTGCCCATCCGGGAAGGCTCTGATTCAGCGGCCGAGCCCTTTGGTGAGTACGGCGTCCAGAAGAACCGCATCGCGGTGATGCTGCAGGAGGAGACGGCAAGCGGCGGCCTGGCAACCACCTCGCTGCATCCCGGCCACATTGTCGGACCGGGCTGGCACCCCGTCGGCCCGCTCGGAAACCTGGACCCCGCCGTCTGGCAGGCACTCTCCGCCGGCCAACCCCTTCGGATCCCCGGCAGCGGCGCGGAACTGATGCACCACGTGCACGCCGACGACGTCGCCCAGGCTTTCGAAAAGGCCATCGCACACCGCGAGGCAGCCGCCGGCGAGGACTTCAACATCGTTGCCCCCACGGCGCTGACCGTCCGCGGGTACGCCGACATCGCGGCCGCCTGGTTCGGGCACGCCGCCGTCCTGGAAACGGTGACCTGGGACCGCTTCCGCGAAAACACCTCCCGCGAGTATGCCGACTCCAGCTGGGAACACCTCTACCGCAGCCACTGCTTCAGCATTGAGAAGGCCGCGTCCGTGCTGGGTTACGCGCCGCGGTACCAACCGGAGCAGGCCGTCTTCGAATCCATCCAGTGGCTCGTGGAGCATGAACGCCTGCACGTCGCGCGGCCCCTGGGAGTCTCCGCGGGGTGAGGCCGCCTAGGCAGTCACCCGCCGGAGCCGTGAAACCAGCGAGGCGGCCAGCAGGGCAGTAACCAGTTCCAGCGCGATCACCAGCAGCAGTTCCGGGGCGCCGGAGGCAGCAACAGCGGACGACGGCGGCTGCGCACCATGCGCGTGTCCGGCACCGCCGGCGCCGAGCAGCAGGGCGGCATGCACGACAGCCATGCCCACGGCAGCAACCGTGACCTGGTGCAGCGCGCCCACGCGGCTGTGCCGCCAGATGTGCACCGCGCAGGGCAGGCAGACGGCGGCAAGCGCCAGCATCAGCACGCTCAGCCAAACCCCGTGGCGGCCGGCCGCGGCCAGCCACAGGTGCGCAGCGCAGCCCGCGGCGGTGACCACGGCGACCAGCCGGGAATGCAGGACCGGCCCCTTGGCACCGGGCCGTCCTGCCGCCGTCGTACTCCCTGCCCTGTCCCGGGCGAGGCTAGTGGCAGGAGCCACCGCTGCCACCCTCGGTATGGCAGGCCGCGGCCTGCTTGTTGGGATTGGCCGGAACATCCAGGACCGGGCTGCGGTCGAAGAAGCCCTCGGGGCGGAGCTTGAAGCCCACGGTGTCCACCGGCATGATGGGCCAGTCCTCCACCCGCGGGAAGTGGGTCAGGCCAAAGGTGTGCCACACCACGATGTCCTGCCCGTCGATGTCCCGGTCCTGCGCCACGTAGGCCGGCAGCCCCGCTCCCCCGGCATGCTGGTTCACGAAGTCGCCCGTGGGGTAGCGCTCGTCCTCGGCGTAGCGGGTCACCCAGAGATCCTTGGTGGCGAACGCGGCCCGGCGCGCAATGGACGAGTCCGGGTCCGCCAGCAGGGTGGGCTGGTTGTGGGAGTGCAGCTTGTAGCCCACCGGCTCGCCCAGCCGGTTGCGGGATTCGGGGTTGGAGATGATCCACGTCCGGCCGCTGCGGGCATCAGCCTCGCGGACTGCCCCGGATTCACGGGCCAGGACGGTGCGCTTGCGGGAGAAGGCGTTGCCGCGCTCATTGCCGGGGCCCATCGCCTGGCGGACCACGTCCTCTTCCTCCACCCGGTTGGTGAACCCGTCGATGGCCATGTCCAGCCGGGCGCTGAAGAGGTGCTGGTGGAAGGGCGCGCCCAGGCCGGGGGCCAGTTGGGAGATGTTGTCCGAGCCGTCTTCCGGGAAGGCGGACGTAAAGACGATTCCCGTGGCTTTGGCCTCGAATTCGATGGTGCCGTCCAGGTACAGGTACCAGTAGAAGCCGTAATCGTAGTTGCCGATGGTGGTGAAGAAGGAGATGACCAGGCGACGGTTGCGGCGGGTGTAGGTGACGCCGCTCCACAGGTCCGAGTGCTTGGACAGGATGCTCCAGTCCTCCTCGTGCATGCAGATCCCGTTGCGGATTTCCCGGGGGTTGCCGAACGCGTCGGAGATGACGGGGCTCAGGTACGTGATGTCGCCAAGGCAGTCGCAGCCCAGTTCCAGTGAGTTGGCGTACTGGCCCACCAGGTATTCGCCGGTGTCGAAGTAGTTCTGCCAGGACCGGATGGGTGAAGGGTCACCGTACGGGACCACCATCTCGGCGATGGAGGCGCGGTTGATGATGGGCCGCACCCGGTCCCCGTCACGGAAGCCGAGGTTGTGGAGGACCACGCCTTCACGGACATCGAAGCCGACGTCGACACTCCACTTTTCCCACTCCACGTGGTTGCCGCCGGTGACGGTGAAGCTGGGACCTTCGGGCTGGGTGATGCTGATGGGCTTTTGGGTGGTGCGCAGCGGCCCGGTCAGTTCCGGGTCCGTGTAGTTGCCGTGTTCGGCAGGGATGGGCATCACGCCCAGGTCGATCACCTGCGTGACCTCTTTGCTGACCACATCCACGTAGGCCACCAGCCCGTCCACGGGGTGCGCCCACGCGCTGTCCTGGGGGAACTCCTGGACGAATGCCAGCCCGCGCAGGATCCGCCGGCCCTTCTCTTCGGCATATTCGAAGACACCGGCGGAGAGCGGGGCCACGCGAACTTTTTCGACGGCGAGTCCACGGTCCGCGAGCGCCTTGAGCCAGCGGTCATCGGCGGCCAGGAGGGTTTCCACCACCTCGAATTCCTCCTCCAGGACCGGCAGTTCTCCGGTCACCGCTGTGTCCAGTTCGACGGCGGAGTCCACCCTTTGGTGCGTGACGGAGACAAGGACATCGTGTGGGGCAGCACCGGAGACATCGTGGATGAACACCCGAAAGCGGCGGTCCGCCGCCCCGGGGTCCGAGCCGCGGGGCGGGTCCTGCAGGCCCAGGTAGGCGATACGGTGCTGCGGACCCAGGTGGCCTTCTTCCTGCAGGATGGACCGCACCTCCAGGATTTCAGCGGCGGTTGCCAGCGCGTATGCGGAGGCAGTTTCAGTTGGAGCAAGCGTCACGGGTTCAACCTTTGTCCGGGCCGTTTTTGGCCGCTGGCGTTTATTTTCTATAGTTGTAGAGAATAAACGTACGTAACATGGCTCACAAGAGTCGGGACCAAAATATTTTCCGGGGAGTGGCCACGGTGCCCAAGATTGTTGACCATGACGAGCGGCGCCTGGAACTGGTGGATGCCACCTGGCGGATCATTGCCCGACAGGGGCTGGAAGGCGCCACCATGCGAGAGATCGCCATGGAGGCCGGCTTTGCCAACGGCGCCCTGAAGCCCTATTTCCCCACCAAGGACACTCTGCTGGAGTTCGCCTTCAGCCACGTCTTCAACCGCACCAACCAGCGGATTGCCGAGGTCACTGAAGGCAAATCCGGCCTGGCTGCCCTGCGGGCCTTTTGCCTTGAAGTACTGCCCCTCGATGAGGAACGCATCAACGAGGCGCGGATCGTCATCCCGTTCTGGCAAAGGGCCGTGAATGACGCCCAGAAGGCCGGGGTCCACCAACGTTCCATGGACGAATGGCTGGCCGCCATCCGCCGGTGCCTGCAGGAGGCGAGGGACAGCGGGGACGTGACTGCCGCCGTCGACAACCATGTCCTGGCAGGCCAACTGCTGAACATGCTGCTGGGCGCGCAGATCGAAGCGGCGCTTGCGCCGGAAGGCCGGACGGACTTCGGCCACGCGGCGCAACTGGAGGGCTACCTCGCCCTTCTGGGCAAAATTCCCGGCGGTAAATAGGCACCAAACTCGAAAGTATGCTTACTATTGAGGGGTCAGGTTCTGGTTCACGCCGGAGCGAGCACGAACTGTAAGGAGCATCTCCATGGGTTTGGATGACAAGATCGGTAACGCAGCAGAGAAGCTCGGCGGCAAGGGCAAGGAAGCTGCCGGCAACGCCACGGGCGATGAGAGCCTGAAGGCCGAAGGCCAGACGGACCAGTCGAAGTCGGACCTCAAGCAGGCCGGCGAGCACGTCAAGGATGCCTTCAAGAAGGACTAGTCGACGCTCGCATAATGGGTGCAGCTCCAGCCGGAGTTGCACCCATTGTCGCGTTCAGGGCCGCTGCTCCCCCACAGTGCCGGCCTGGACCTGGCCGCGCATGTCCCGCAGTTCCTGCAGCAGCTTCAGTTGTTCAGCGTTGATGTTCATGAGCATCTCGATGTGCGCCGCGGCGCGCACATCCGTCTCGTAGTCATGCTGAGCCATGGCCGAGGCGATTGCGTCCTGGCGCTTGGCCGCGATCAAAAGGATGGCCCCCTGCAGGCCGGCCAGCATGGACAGGAAGAGATTCAGGAGGATGTAGGGATAGGGATCCCACGCGTTGGCTGCGAGGACATAGCTGTTCAGCGCAGCCCACGCCGCCATGAACGCCAGGAAGATGCCCACGAAGGGCCAGCTGCCCATCCCGTTCCGGAGGGTATCCGCGGCCCTCTCACCGGCGGTGAGGCCTTCCTTGTGCCGCCGGTGCCAGTTGCTTCTGATGTCCGTCATGGCCCCAGACTATGTCCTGGCTCAGGGGCGGCGGGGCTAGTGGATCAGCCCGGAAAGAAGTTGGCCCCGGTTTTATTTTCGCCAACCGTTGAAAAAAGACGGTAGTGGCACTAACCTGAACTCACTGTGCTGCAGGACACAGTGCGGGGGAACGTCGAGTTGCATTCCGTTACGAGGAAGATCCATGCCACCAACAACTCCAACCCGGACGTCGTCCCGGCAGGCGCCCCAGGACCTCACCTCCAGGGTGGCCGGCTCCTTCGACCACTGGAAGCACCTGGTGGCCGAATCCTTCGTGCCCCTCACGGCACGGACCGATGACGTGGAGGGCTTCCGCGGACAGATGCGTTCGCGCGTGCTGGACCGGATGTCCATCGTTGAAGTCACCGCCACCTCCCACGAGGTGCACCGCACCCCGGCACTGATCGCCCAGGCCCACGAGCGCTACTTCAAGCTGAACCTGCAGCTGGAAGGAACCGGCCTGCTGATCCAGGACAACCGGGAAGCCGTGCTTCAGCCCGGGGACCTGGCCATCTACGACACCAACCGCCCCTACACCCTGGCTTTCGAGGACCAGACCCGGATCATGGTGCTCATGTTCCCCTGCGACGCCCTGTCGCTGCCCGCGGACTACGTGGGCCAGCTTGCGGCCGTGCGGATGGGCAGTGGGGGCCTCAGCGGGATCGTGGGCCAGTTCATCCGGGAGCTGTCGGCAAACCTGGATGTCCTGAACGGCCCCAGCGGATCAAGGCTCGCCACGAACGCGCTGGACCTGGTGTCCACCATGCTGCATGCGGAAATGGACATTTCGCCGGACAGGATGAAGCCCCAGGCACTCCTGGCCGTATCGATCCGCGAGTATATCGAGGCCAACCTCTCCGATCCGCTGCTGTCGCCGGCCGGCATCGCCGCTGCGCACTTCATCTCCACCCGGCACCTGCACAATGTCTTTCACGAGTCGGGCAGCACCGTTGCCGGCTTCATCCGGAGCCAACGGCTGGACGGGGCCCGCCGCGACCTGCGCGATCCGCTGCATGCCGGAAAGTCCGTAGGTGCCGTGGCCGCCGCCTGGGGATTCCTGGACGCCGCCCACTTCAGCCGGACGTTCCGGGACGCCTTTGGCGTCTCCCCCACCCAGTGGCGCCGCGGCAGCTAGATCAGAGCCTCCGCAGAAGCCGCCGCTAGATCAGACCCTGGGCCAGCATGGCATCTGCCACCTTGACGAAACCGCCGATGTTGGCGCCGAGTACGTAGTTGCCCGGCTCGCCGTATTCCGCGGCCGTTGCCGCGCACCGGTCGTGGATGCCCACCATGATGTCGGTCAGCCGCGCCTCGGTGTGTTCGAAGGTCCAGGAGTCCCGGCTGGCGTTTTGCTGCATTTCCAGGGCGGAGGTGGCCACGCCTCCCGCGTTCGCCGCCTTGCCCGGGCCGAACAGCACCCCCGCCTCCTGGAACACCGAGACCGCGTCGCGCGTGCAGGGCATGTTGGCACCTTCCCCGACGGCCACCAGACCGCCCCGGACCAGCCGGGCGGCAGCACCGCCGTCGAGCTCATTCTGGGTGGCGCACGGCAGCGCCACGGAAGCATCCACGTCCCAGACCGAGCCGCCGTCCACATAGGCAACGCCGCCCCGCCGTTCGGCGTAGTCCTTGAGCCGCGCCCGCTGCACCTCCTTCACCTCGCGGAGCAGGGCAACGTCGATGCCCGCCTCATCCACCACATAACCGGAGGAATCCGAGCAGGCCACCACGGTGGCGCCGAGTGCTTGCGCCTTGGCGATGGCGTTGATGGCCACGTTGCCGGAGCCGGACACCACCACGCGCTGGCCGTCAAAGGACGTGCCCCGGGTCCGCAGCATCTGCTCGGTGAAGATCACGGTGCCGAATCCTGTCGCTTCGGGCCGCACCAGTGAGCCGCCCCAGGAGATGCCCTTGCCGGTGAGGACCCCGGATTCGTAACGGTTGGTGATCCGCTTGTACTGGCCAAAGAGGTAACCGATCTCGCGCCCGCCCACGCCAATGTCGCCGGCGGGAACATCGGTGTATTCGCCGATGTGGCGGTACAGCTCGGTCATGAAGGACTGGCAGAACCGCATGACTTCGGCGTCACTGCGGCCGCGGGGATCGAAGTCGGAACCGCCCTTGCCGCCGCCAATCGGCATGCCGGTCAGGGCATTCTTAAAGATCTGCTCGAAACCGAGGAACTTGACGATGCCGAGGTACACGGACGGGTGGAAGCGGAGGCCGCCCTTGTAGGGCCCCAGGGCGGAGTTGAACTCCACCCGGAAGCCGCGGTTGATCCGCACGCGGCCGGAGTCGTCCGTCCACGGGACCCGGAAGATGATCTGGCGCTCCGGCTCGCAGAGGCGCTCCAGGATGGCGGCTTCGAGGAATTCTGGGTGGCGGTCATGCACGGGGCCCAGGCTTTCGAAGACCTCCACCACCGCCTGGTGGAATTCCGCTTCGCCGGGGTTCCGTGCCAGGACCGTGTCCCTGATGGCTTCCAGCCGTGCATCCATAAATATATTCCTTACGTGGAGCCGGGATGGGAGCGGCCGCCAGCAGGCAACGTCGCCCCGATAGGTTTACACTTCAACCTATCGGATTGCGACTGGGCACCGTTAGCCGGGCACTCGCATCTGCACTAATCTCCGTATTGTGACAGCACGATTCCGCTTTATGAGATTTTTTCCCTCGGCCCGCGCAGTGGGGACACCCTGATGCCGTATATCTGCCTCCTCCTCTCCGGCGCCGCGCTGCTGGTCAACGGCCTCGCCACCCTGGGGCACTTTCCCCGCCGCGACGCCGCGGTGTTCAGCCTGGTGGTCGGAGGCACCCAGCTGGCGCTCGGCGTCGTCCATGTCTCCACAGCCGGGAACGCCCCGGCGGCGCTCCTGACGGCGGCCGGCATGTTCCTCTTCGGGGTGACGTACCTGTACTCAGGCCTGGACCAACTGCTGGCACTCGGGGGCCGCGGCCTGGGCTGGTTCTGCGGGATGGTGGCCTTCTGCGGGCTGCTGCTGGCGGCCGCCTGGCTGGGCCCGGACCCGCTGCTGGCGGTGCTCTGGCTGTGCTGGTCAGTGCTGTGGGCACTGCTGTTCGCCGGCATGGCCCTCGGCGCAGCGCGGCTGGGACCTTTCACCGGCTGGGCGCTGGTGCTCACCAGCCAGGCGTCCGCCACAGTTCCGGCGGTTCTCGGCCTGGCCGGACTCTGGCCCCGTTCGGCTGCCGCCATCTGGCTGGCTGCGCTGCTCCTGGCCGGCCTGTTCATGGCGGCACGCACACTGGCCCGGCGCGGACCGCAGGTTCCACGCCGGGCCAGTACCGGAGATACCCTGCCGGCTAAGTAAGCGCGTGGCCCAATGCGGCGACGTGGAGCCGGCGCTGGATTACCGACTCCACGAGCACACCGGCCAGGAAGACCACCGGGACAGCCACCAGGAGGGCCACGGCGATCTCCGCGCTGCCGCCAATGAGGGCCGTGAAGTTGCTGACCACCAGGTACAGGACCCAGGCCAACAGGATCACCGCCAGGATGGGAGCCACGCGGGTTTGCCAGAGGAGCGCACCCGCACGTTCCCGCCGGAAGAACGCCACGACGGCCGCCGAGCACAGCATGTACAGCACCAGCAGCGCCGCCACTGCCAGGCCGCTGAACCAGGAGAACAGGGTCAGCACGGGGTCCAGCGCCAGGATGGCGAAGGGCACCACCAGCACGACGGCGGTGGCGGACTGGACCCAGGCTGCAACGGCAG
Organism: Arthrobacter sp. Soil764; assembly: GCF_001428075.1. GTDB lineage: Bacteria > Actinomycetota > Actinomycetes > Actinomycetales > Micrococcaceae > Arthrobacter. The sequence continues at coordinate 117,493 of NZ_LMSI01000004.1, forward strand.
GTGCCCGGTGCCGGTTGGTCCGGGCCAGGACGGCGGGCATGGAACCGCGCAGGGCCAGGGAGTGCAGGTAGCGGTTGATGCCGTTGTGGAACGCGATGATTCCGGCGAGCAGCGAGGTGACCAGGAGGATTCCGGCCACGATGCCTGCCCAAGGGCCGAAGAGTTCCACCAGCGGACCCATGACAAAGGAGGTGGCGTCCCCTGATTCGAGCGCGGCGCCGGCGGCACCCATCACCTGCGAGGGCCCGTAGTAGCTGACCAGCATCCAGGAGATGAAGGCGAAGAACACCGAGATCACGCCGACGGAGAGGTAGGTTGCCCGGGCCACGGTCCGGTGCGGATCCTTGGCCTCCGCGGAGTAGATGGCGGTCGATTCGAACCCGAACATGGAAGCCACCGCGAACATGATGGCAACACCGGGAGCTCCTGCGCCGATTGCTTCCGGGGAGAAGGAAGCGGCAACGCTGATGCCTTCCGGGCCGCCACCGTGGAACAGCACGGTGAACCCGAACATCAGGAGGATGGCCACCTCGAGTCCCACCAGCACAGCCAGGACGCGGGCGCCGAGTTCGATATTAAGGGAGCCCAGCACCTGGACGCCGGCCATGGTGGCGAGAGACAAAAGCCACCAGGGAAGCTCGAGTCCGGCAGACGCCAGGAGCCCGGAGAAGGCTGCACCGTAGAGGCCGTACATGGCAGCCTGGACAGTGCTGTAGGCCAGCAGGGCCAACCAGGCCGCGCCGGCTCCGGTCCGCCTGCCGAATGCTGCCGTCACGTAGGCGTAAAACGCACCGTTGGCCTGGATTTTGCGGCTCATGGCCACAAAGCCCACGGCGAAGACCACGATGACGACGCCGACGATCAGGTAGGCGCCCGGGGCGCCGGCACCGTTGCCCAGCGCTGCCGCGAGCGGTGCCGCGCCCACGATCCCCGTCAGGGGCGCCTGGGCGGACAGGACGAAGAACAGGACGCCCAGCACGCCGATGCTGCCGGCGCGGAGGGCCGTGGAATGCTCCTTTGCCGGAGCGCCAGTGGTCCGGGTCTCGGAATTCGAAATACTCATTGGATCCTTCTTAACGGTCATGAGCTCGAGAAAATTGCTGTGGGATCCAGCTTGGCAGCGGCCCGCGCTGCCCCTTTGTCCACCAGCGATCAGTTGTTGTCCGTCAGCGCAGTGCCGGTGCGGCCCGCAATATTCGACGCCGCCGCCGATGCGGCTTCCATGCCGCTCTCGATGGCGCCGTCAATGAAGCCGCCCCATCCGTTGGCGATGTCGGAGCCGGCAAAGAGCACGTTTCCGTGCCCTGCCTGGAGTGCTGCCAGATGGTTGGCCAGGAAGCCTGTCCGGTGCATCGGCCATGTTTCCCCCGCCAACGGATCGGCCACCCAGTCATGTGTGGCCACGTTCCGCACCTCGGCGTCAGGCACCAGCCGGGCCAGCTGCGCCTGCACTGCCGCGGCATCCGCGGCGTCGATCTTCGAAGCGTCCGGGCCGAAGCCAACGACGATCGTGTCGCCGTCGAGCACGTATTCCGCCTGGAAGAAATTCAGCGGCCAGTCCGCGTTCCCCAAGGCTACGAAGGGTGCATGTTCTCCCCGGAGCCGGATCCACACCTTAACACCCTTGGATACCTGCCCGTCGTTTGCTCCTTCTGCCTGGGCCGGGGTCAACGGTGGCTCGAAGTCGACGGCGCCCAGGACATGGAGCGGGACGGTGACGATTGCAGTCCTGGCGGTAATGGTCCGGCCGCCAGCGCTGCGGACGGTGACCGTGCCGCCGTCGTCACTGATCCCTGACACAACGAAACCGAAGTCGACGGCGGTCCGCGCGTCCCGGAGGATGGCCTCGGCCAGTGCCGCGGTGCCGCCCTGGATCTTGTACGTGGCGCAGGCTTCGAAGTTGACCGCCCAGTCACCGTTGGTCAGGGCCACCCAGCGCAGGGCCTGGGTCAGCGCCGCGTCTTCCAGCGGCCCGTTGAAGTTCAGGGCCCAGAAGGACTCGAGGATGTCCCGTGCGGCACCGGCGGGGAACTGCTCCCGGATGCGGTCCTGGACGGACACGTGGTCGATGCCTTTGAAGTCATCGACGGCCAGGGGGGTGAAGGGTTGGGGGAAGTAGCGGCGTGACTCCTTGACCAACTCGCCGTTGTAGATGCCAACCAGGTCCAGAAGCTCGCCGGGGGCACCTTCCCGGCGGCCGCCGTCGGCCCACCAAAAGGCACGCTGCGGCTCCGGGCTTGCTACAGTGCCGATGCCGTACCGTTTCAGCTCGGCCCAGACGTACGGCTGGGTCCAGTGCACCCACGTGCCGCCGATCTCCAGGTCGCGGCCCAGCCGGTGGTCCAACCAGGTCCTGCCGCCGATGCGGTCCCGGGCCTCGACGACGCGAACCTTCAAACCCTGCCGGGTGAGCTCCCTGGCGGCGGTAAGGCCGGCGAATCCCGCACCCACGACGACGACGTCGAGGGTGGCGTTGACTGAGGTGCTGTGTTCCTGATCCATGGGGCCGCACCTAGCTGTAGACGAAGAATTCGACGGTGGGTGCCAGCACGGCCCAACGGGTGCGGGCGCCTTTGTTGAAGGACGCCGCACCCCCGGCCGTGAGTTCATACACGTCGCCGCCTTCCACCTCGATGCGGAGGTGGCCGTCGATGATGTGGATGGTTTCGTCGGCTTCGATGACCAGGTCGAAGGGCTCGGGGGCCTCCGTGGGATTGACGTGCCAGTAACCGCAGGCGAGGGCCGGCCGGCCGCCCTCGCCAAAGCGGCGGATCCATTGGACCTGGCCCAGCTCGAAGGGCTCGTTCTTGCCGGGATCGAGGAACGAGGACGTAGTGAAGGCGGGAGTTGTTGCCATGGTTTGCTCCAGGGGGAAGGGCCGGCGGCTGCCGGAAATCAGTGATAGCGACGCCGATGCTGTGACTGGCATCACGGCGTGGAAGCAATCTAAGCAATTGCTTAGTTCTAAGTCAAGGGGCAGCTCTGGGTCTTGAAGCTGGCTAGAATCGTCGTCATGACGCCTTCCGCCACCCGCAGTGCTGCCTCCTCCAAATACGGCACAGGCCGCGAAGCTTTGCTGCGGGCCGTCGTGGACGTGGTGGCGCAGAAGGGCCTGCGCGGGATGACGTACCGGGCCGTCGCCGAGGCAGCGGGCGTGAACAACAGCCTGGTGGCTCATCATTTCGGGTCCAGGGATGCACTCATTGCCGCGGCACTGCAGTGGGCTTCCGAGCAATCCATCGCCGCGTCCCGGCTGCGCGAAGCGGCGGAGCAGGAAGGCTCATTCACCGAGGCGCTGTTGGGACTCCTGCTTGAAGATCCGGGACTGCAGGCGTTCCAATACGAGATGATCCTGGAAGCACGGCGTCGGCCGGAACTGGCCGGACCCGTGGCCCAGCTGTACGAGAGCTACGTCGCCGCCTTGACCGAAGGGCTTCAGGCTTTTGGCATACAGGGCGAGGTGCGCGTGGTTGCCCGCTCGCTCTTCGCCGCTCTGGATGGACTTGTACTGCAGTACCTTGCTGGTGTCGGACGGGACGAGATTGCTGCAGCCCTTGAGGAGGTGCACCAGGTGGTGCTCCTCCGGCGCGGAACCTAGCGCCACCCACCGGGCGGGCACAGCAAAGCGCGGCCGGCCGCCCCCGGAAGGGGCAGCCAGCCGCGCTGGCAGTATTCAGTTGGTTCGGGTTACCGGAGCACCACGGTGCGGTTGCCCTGCAGGATGACCCGGCCCTCGCAGTGCCATTTCACGGCGTTGGAGAGGGCCTTGCATTCGGTGTCGCGGCCGGCGGCCACCAGGTCCTCCGGTCCGTACGTGTGGTCCACCTCCACCACCTGCTGGGCGATGATGGGTCCCTCGTCCAGCTCTGCGTTGACGTAGTGTGCCGTGGCGCCCACGGTCTTGACGCCGCGCGCGTACGCCTGGTGGTAGGGCTTGGCACCCTTGAAGCTGGGCAGGAACGAGTGGTGGATGTTGATGGCCCGGCCGTCCAGCTGCCGGGTCAGCTCGTCGCTGAGTACCTGCATGTAGCGGGCCAGGACCACCAGTTCCACGTCCAGCCCGTCCACCAGCTCCATGAGTTTCGCCTCGGCCTCGGGCTTGGTTCCGGCCGTGACCGGGATGTGGTGGAACGGGATCCCGTGCCACTCCACCAGCGCCTGGTGGTCCCGGTGGTTGGACACCACCGCCACCACGTCAATGGGCAGCTCGCCGATGCGGGCCCGGAACAGCAGGTCGTTGAGGCAGTGCCCGAATTTGGACACCATGATCAGCACCTTGCGCTTGGAACCCTGGCGTTCCAGCTGCCACCGCATGCCGAACTTCCCGGCAACGGGGGCAAAAGAGGACCGCAGGAGCTCCAGCGTGGATTCGTCCCCTTCGGAGACGAAGTGCACGCGCATGAAGAAGTGGCCCTCGGAGCGTTCACCGAACTGCTTGTTGTCGATGATGTCGCAGCCGTGCTCCAGCAGGAAACCGGAGACGGCATGCACAATGCCGGGCCCTTCCGGGCAGTCAAGGGTCAGGACGTGCTCCACGGTGGTGGGCGCCTTCAGTGCGGGGATATGGGTTTCAGTAACAGTCATGGCTCAGCACTCGATCACATTCACGGCGAGGCCTCCTCGGGAGGTTTCCTTGTACTTGGTTTTCATGTCGGCTCCGGTGTCGCGCATGGTCTTGATCGCCTTGTCCAGCGAGACCTTGTGGCTGCCGTCCCCGTGCAGGGCCAGCCGGGCCGCGTTGATCGCCTTCACGCTGGCGATCGCGTTCCGCTCGATGCACGGGATCTGTACCAGGCCGCCCACCGGATCACAGGTGAGGCCCAGATTGTGCTCGATCCCCACCTCTGCGGCGTTTTCCACCTGCGCGGGCGTTCCGCCGAGCACTTCGCAGAGCCCGGCCGCCGCCATCGAGCAGGCGGAGCCCACCTCACCCTGGCAGCCCACTTCGGCGCCGGAGATGGAGGCGTTCGTCTTGAAGAGGATTCCGACGGCGGCCGCCGCCAGCAGGAAGCGGACCACACCATCGTCGTCGGCTCCCGGAACAAACTTGATGTAGTAGTGCAGCACGGCCGGCACGATTCCGGCCGCCCCGTTGGTGGGCGCGGTGACGATCCGGCCGCCGGCCGCGTTCTCCTCGTTCACGGCGAGAGCGAACAGGTTGACCCATTCCATCGCCAGCAGCGGGTCCGCCGGCGCCTGGACGGGCGACGGCGTTGCTGCCGCGGCTTCGGCGCTTGCCGCGGAGGCGGTCAGGGTGCGGAACAGTGACGGCGCCCGCCGGGTAACCTTCAGGCCGCCCGGCAGGATGCCTTCGGCGTTGCAGCCGTTCTCCACGCATTCGCGCATGACGGCCCACAGGCCCATGAGTTTCTCCCGCAGTTCCGCTTCGCTGTGCCAGATGAGCTCGTTGGCCAACATGACGTCGGAGATGGACATGCCTTCCCGGCTGCAGATCTGCAGCAGCTCATCGGCGGTGGAGAACGGATAGGGCAGGACGGTGTCATCCGGCACCACTTTGTCCGCGCCCGCCGCGTCCCCGTCCACCACGAAGCCGCCCCCAATGGAATAGAAGCTCCGTTCGCTCAGAACGGCTCCGGTGTGGTCCAGCGCGCGGAAGGTCATCCCGTTCGGGTGCGCCGGAAGGGACTTGCGCCGGTGGAGCACCACGTCCTCTTCCCAGTTGAAGTCCACCCGGTGGGAGCCGGCAACGTGCAGCTCGGCGTTCAGCGCGGCAGCCGCCACCTGGTCATCCGCCGTGAAGGTGTTCACCGTTTCGGGTTCCAGGCCCTGCAGCCCCAGGACCACCGCCTTGTCCGAGCCGTGGCCCCGCCCCGTGGCGCCCAGGGAACCGAAAAGTTCCGACTGGACGCGCACCGTGGAGGCCAGCTGGCCGTCGCCCTTCAACCCGTCCGCGAAGAGCTTGGCCGCCCGCATCGGGCCCACCGTGTGTGACGACGAGGGCCCGATGCCAACAGAGAACAGGTCAAGGACGCTGAGCGCCATCAGGGGACCTCTGGCGAGGCGTACTCCCGCATGGCGTCCAGCAGCCACCGGCCCAGGAACTCGGCGAAGGATGCCCGGGGGAAGATCCGGAAGGACTCCTCCCCCGTCTTCCACAGGATGGCCGGGATGTTGGCGATCTCCGTGGAGAAGGCGGTGCCGGCCTTGAACACCCGGGGGTGCAGGTCCAGCGAGTTGCCCTTTTCCAGGACGTCGCGGGCCCTGGGGCCGGTCAGTTCGAACGTGGTCCGGTTGGCGGAGAGGTCCACCACCTGGCCCGCGTTGCCGCCCAGTGCGTCCCGCAGCGCGGGGATCAGGCCGCCGCCCAGGGATTCGTGTGCTTCAGTGGGTGCCACCACCAGGAATTCGCCCGGGCCCAGCCAGAGAACGGAGGTGTCGCCGCTGCCTGCCACGGCACCGGATGCGGCGGGAAGGCCGCCGGTGACAGCGGCGAGGCGCTGTGCCGTGTCCGATCCGGCCGAGGCCCGGAGCCCCACCATGGTGAGGAAGGGCAGCTCGGAAAGCTCAACGGTGCCGGCCAGGGAGCCGGCCGCGAACGCTTCGGCGAGCTGTTTGGCGGGGCTGACTCGGGCGGCGAGGTTCTTGTCTGCGGCGGTCTTGGCGGAGATCGGGGATGCTGCTGTTTCAGCCATCTTTACGGGTCCCTTCAGGGTCAAAAAGCACTGTTTCTGCAACAACCACGTCAACCAGCTGGTCGCCGGCGGCGGCCACCAGGGTTTCGCCGATGCGGTTGCGGCCGTTCTTGATCAGGGCCAGGCCGAAGGACCTGCCCAGGGCTGCGCTGTGGTAGCTGGAGGTGACAAAGCCTTCCATCGGCACCGGCCCGTAGGCCGGGTTCGTGGAGCGGCCCTTTTCCACCAGCTGGGTGCCTTCGGGGAGCCGGAGCGACCCGTCAACGGGAAGGACGCTCACCAGGTGCTTGCGGTCCTCGCGCTGGGCGTCGGCCCTGGAGTAGGAGCGCTTGCCGATGAAGTCCTTGGCCTTGGAGACGATCCACTCCATGCCCGCGTCCTGAGGGGTGACGGTGCCGTCCGTGTCCTGGCCGACGATCGGGTAGCCCTTCTCGGCGCGGAGGACGTGCATGGTTTCCGTGCCGTAGGGGGTGATGTTGAACTCGGCACCCGCGGCAGCAACGGCTTCCCAGGTGTTCAGTCCGTACCAGGCCGGAATGTTGATTTCGTAGGCCAGCTCACCGGAGAACGAGATCCGGCAGATCCGGGCGCGCACGCCGGAGGCGAGAGTGGTTTCGCGGAAGGTCATGAACGGGAACGCTTCGGCATCCAGCCCACCGTTGGCTGCCAGTTCCGGGGCTACCTTGGCGATGACCTCGCGGGACTTGGGGCCGACGACGGCGATGGTGCTCCACTGCTCCGTCACCGAGGTGCACTGCACGTCCAGCTCCGGCCACTCGGTCTGCAGCCATTCCTCCAGCCAGTCCAGGACCTTCGCGGCGCCGCCGGTGGTGGTGGTCATGAAGTAGGTGTCATCGTCCACGCGGAGGGTCACGCCGTCGTCGAAAATCATCCCGTCCGGCGTGCACATGACGCCGTAGCGTGCCGAACCGGGGGCGAGCTTCTTGAACGCGTTGGTGTAGACGCGGTTCAGGAACTCCCCCGCGTCCTTGCCGCGGATTTCGATCTTGCCCAGGGTGGTGGCGTCCATGAAGCCAACGGACTCGCGCACGGCGGCGCATTCGCGCAGCACGGCGGCGTCCATGTCCTCCCCGTCCTGCGGGTAGAACCAGGGCCGCTTCCACTGTCCAACGTCCTCGAACAGGGCGCCTTTGGCCACGTGCCAGGGGTGGATGGATGTGATGCGGGCGGGGTCGAACAGTTCGCCGCGCTGGCGTCCGGCCAGTGCCGCGAAGGCCACGGGGGTGAACGGTGCACGGTACGTGGTGGTGCCGATGTCGCCGATGCCGCGGGATGCCTCCCCGGCCGTACGGAGGGCCGCCGCGATCACGCCGATGGCGTTGACGCCGGAGGTCTTGCCCTGATCGTTGGCGGTGCTGATGGAGGTGTACCGCTTGATGTGCTCCACGGAACGCATGCCTGCCCCGGTGGAGCGCAGCACGTCGGCTACGGACTGGTCGCGCTGGAAGTCCACGAAGTGGTGGTGCCAGTCGTCCGGGGTGCCGTTCTCCCCCGGCACCAGCCAGAGCTGGCGGGTGGGGGCGGCTGCCTTCGGTTCGGCGAGCGGGGAGGGTTCGATGGCGGACGCGAAGCCCGCGGCGATGGCCGCCTTTGCGCCGGCGGAGATGCCCTCGGCAAGGCAGTCGGCGGTGGCGAAGGAACCGCGGCCGGAGCCGATGGTCTGCTGGCTGGGAACTTCGGTGCTGGGCACGAAGGCGGCCAGTTCGTCGTCCCAGCGCAGCTTGCCCTGCCGCTGCGAGTGAAGGTGGACCAGCGGGCTCCACCCGCCGGACACAGCCAGCAGGTCGCAGGCGATCTGCTCGACGCCCGAGGTGAGTTCGCCGTCGTCGTTAATACTGCGGACGGTGACGCCGGCCAACCGGCCTGTGGAATCGGCGGAGGTGTTGGCCACCGCGCTGCCGATCAGCACCCGGATCCCGGATTCGACGGCCGCAGTTGCCGCGGCGGTCAGGGCGGGACGGGCGTCCACCACGGCGGCAACCTTGACGCCTGCGGCGGCGAGGTCAGCTGCCACGGAGTAGGCGCTGTCGTTGGTGGTGCTGATGACCACGTGCTTTCCGGCGGCCACCGCGTACCGGTTGAGGTAGGTGCGGACGGCCGAGGCGAGCATGATGCCGGGACGGTCGTTGTTCTCGAACACCAGGGGTCGTTCGTGCGCGCCGGGGGCCAGGACCACCTGGTTGGCACGGATGTGCCAAATCCGCTGGCGGGACACACCCGGCGCAGCAGGGCTGGTGAGGTGGTCGGTGCGGTTCTGGACGGCGATGACGTAGTTGGCGTCGTAGGCGCCGAACGCGGTGGTGCGGTTCAGGACAGTCGATTCCGCGCCGGACACGAGCTCCGCCTCGACATCGGCAACCCATTCCAGGGCCGGCTTGCCCTCGATGGTCTCGGCCAGGCCGGGAGCCGTGGAACCGGAGAGCAGCGAGCCGCCGAGTTCGGGCTGGTCATCGAGCAGCATGACCCGGGCGCCGGTGCGGACGGCTTCGCGGGCCGCGGCGAGGCCGGCGGGGCCGCCGCCGATCACCAGGACGTCGGTGTGGACATACTTCTTGTCGTACTCCGCGCGGTCATCCTCCGGATCCAGCTTGCCCAGCCCGTTCAGCAGGGTGGCCTGCAGCCCGTCCACCAGTGAGACGGTGGTGGCGGGGAGCATGGATTCGGCCACGTGGCCGGGGAACCGGGCCTCCACGCGGACCAGGGCGTTGGCTTCCTCCACCCCGGCGGACATGATGCCGCGGGCACGGTCTTCGTAGAGGGAGTTGCCGGCGGCGATGCGGCCGTTGGCCAGCAGGGCCGAGGCCAGGGTGTCGCCGGGGTGGCCGGTGAACTCCTCGCCGTCGAGCGTGAAGCGCCAGGAGATGGTGCGGTCGATGCGGCCGCCGGTTGCCAGGCGGGCGTTCTGCGAAGTCACTTGGTCGCTCCTTCCGGGGCGGTGGTGCTCTGGATGCTCGTGGTGGAAATGCTGGGTCCGGCGCTTCCCGTGGTGGTGCTGTCAGGGGCGGTGCTGGCGGTCCCGGTTTCGGGTGCTCCGTCCCGGGAGCTGTCCGGCCGCGGCACTCCCATCGGATAGACGGCCTGGATGTCATAGGTCACGGTGTCGCGGAGCATGTTGAACCACTGGCGGCAGCCGGTGCTGTGGACCCAGCGCTCGGCGAAGATGCCCTTGGGGTTCTCGCGGTAGAAGAGGTAGCGGGACCATTCGGTGTCGCTCAGCTCGTACGGGTTCTCCGGGTACGGGACATGGGCCTGGCCACCGTAGTGGAATTCGGTTTCGTCCCGCGGGCCGCAGTTGGGGCATGGGATCAGCAGCATGTGCGTTAGTCCTTTTCTGGTGGCGGCGGCTAGTGGGCCACGGCGGCGGCGCCGTGTTCGTCGATCAGGGCGCCGGTTTCGAAGCGTTCCAGCGAGAACGGCTTGTTCAGCGCGTGCGGGGCGCCGGTGGCGATGGTGTGCGCGAAGGTGAGGCCGGCGGCGGGGGTGCCCTTGAACCCGCCGGTTCCCCAGCCGCAGTTCACGAACATGTTCTCCACCGGGGTCAGGCCCACGATCGGGGACGCGTCCAGGGTGGTGTCCACGATCCCGCCCCAGGTCCGGAGCACGTGGGCCCGGGCAAAGATGGGGAAGAGCTCGACGGCGGCCGCCATCTGCTGCTCGATCACGTGGAAGGAGCCGCGCTGGCCGTAGCCGTTGTAGGAGTCAACGCCGGCGCCCATGACCAGTTCGCCCTTGTGGGCCTGGGAGACGTAGACGTGGACGTGGTTGGACATGACCACGGTGGGGTGGACGGGCTCGTGCAGTTCGGACACCAGGGCCTGCAGCGGGTGGGACTGGATGGGCAGCTGGAAACCTGCCATCTCGGCCAGGACCGAGCTGTGGCCGGCGGCGGCCAGGCCCACCTTCTCGGTGTTGATGGTGCCGCGGTTGGTCTTGACGCCCACCACGCGGTTGCCGTCCTTGAGGAAGCCGGTGACCTCGCAGTTCTGGATGATGTCCACGCCCATTTCGTCGCACTTGCGGGCGAAGGCCCAGGCCACGTGGTCGTGCTTGGCGATGCCGGCGCGCGGCTGGTAGGTGGCGCCCATGACGGGGTAGCGGATGTTGTCGCGGATGTTCAGGATGGGGCAGAGTTCCTTGACCTGCTGCGGGTCCAGCCATTCGGCGTCCACGCCGTTGAGTTTGTTGGCGCCCACGCGACGGATGCTTTCGCGGACATCGCCCAGGGTGTGGGCCAGGTTCATCACGCCGCGCTGGCTGAAGAGGAAGTCGTATTCGAGTTCCTCGGGCAGGATCTCCCAGAGTTTGAGGGCGTGCTCGTAGATGGCCGCGCTCTCGTCCCAGAGGTAGTTGGAGCGGATGATGGTGGTGTTGCGGGCCATGTTGCCGCCGGCCAGCCAGCCCTTTTCCAGGACGGCGATGTTGGTCATGCCGTGGTTCTTGGCCAGGAAGTAGGCGGTGGCCAGGCCGTGCCCACCGCCGCCCACGATCACGGCGTCGTAGGAGGACTTGGGTTCCGGGTTCCGCCAGAGGAAGTCCGGGTGCTCGGGGAGGAGGTCTGCGCTCACTGGGCTGCTCCAATCAGGTCTGCTTCAGCTTCGGCCAGGCCGGCGTCGGCTGAGAGGTGCGGGTAAAGGGGGAACTTGTCAGCCAGGGCCGTCACACGGTTGCGGAGTTCCACGGCGGTGTCCCCGGGCAGGGTGCCCGTGCCGGCCGATGCGATCAGTGCGGTGGCAATGATGTCAGCAACCTCGGTGAATTCGGCGGCGCCGAAGCCGCGGGCGGCCAGGGCGGGGGTGCCGATCCGGAGGCCGGAGGAGACCATCGGCGGGCGGGGGTCGAACGGTACGGCGTTCCGGTTGACGGTGATGCCGATCCGGTGGAGGGCGTCCTCGCCCTGCTGGCCGTCGAGTTCGGAGTTCCGCAGGTCCACCAGGACCAGATGGACATCCGTGCCGCCGTTCACTACGGAGATGCCGGCGGCCTGGACGTCGTCCTGGAGGAGGCGTTCGGCCAGCAGCTTGGCGCCCTGCAGGACCCGTTCCTGGCGTTCCTTGAATTCAGGGGCTGCGGCGAGCTTGAAGGCCACGGCCTTGGCGGCGATGACGTGCTCCAGCGGACCGCCCTGCTGGCCGGGGAACACGGCGCTGTTGATCTTCTTGGCGTATTCCTCCTTGGCCAGGATCACACCGCCGCGGGGTCCGCCCAGGGTCTTGTGGGTGGTGGTGGTGACCACGTCCGCGTACGGGACGGGGTTGGGGTGCAGGCCTGCGGCAACGAGACCGGCGAAGTGGGCCATGTCCACCATGAGGTAGGCGCCCACGAGATCGGCGATGCGCCGGAATTCGGCGAAGTCCAGCTGGCGGGAGTAGGCGGACCAGCCGGCCACGATCAGCTTGGGCTTGTGTTCCAGGGCCAGGGCTTCCACCTCGGCCATGTCCACGCGGAGGTCGGATTCGCGGACGTGGTAGGGCACCACGTTGTAGAGCTTGCCGGAGAAGTTGATCTTCATGCCGTGGGTGAGGTGGCCGCCGTGGGCCAGCGAGAGGCCCAGGATGGTGTCGCCGGGGTTCAGCAGCGCGAACATGGCGGCGGCGTTGGCCTGGGCGCCGGAGTGCGGCTGCACGTTGGCGAATTCGGCGCCGAACAGTGCCTTCACGCGGTCGATGGCGAGCTGCTCGATCACATCGACGTGCTCGCAGCCGCCGTAGTAGCGCTTGCCCGGGTAGCCCTCGGCGTACTTGTTGGTGAGCACCGAGCCCTGGGCTTCCATCACGGATGACGGAGCGAAGTTCTCTGAGGCAATCATTTCCAGGGTGGACTGCTGGCGGTGCAGTTCCTGTGCCACAGCGGCGGCGACGTCGGCGTCTACCGTGGCGAGCGAGGCGTTGAGTACGTCCTGCATTGTTCTCCTTTTGAGCCCTTGGGAGTTACTGATCCATAACTGATCTGTAACTGATATACTAGAACTGACGCAATAGTATGTTGTAGATCACGCGGCAGTCAATAGCTACCTTGGGAGAGCTGGCAATGAGCGTAATGACAGAGAACCAATTGGCCGGAGAAGGCGAGCTCTCGCTTGCGGAGCAGGCCTACCGGCACCTTCGCGATCGCCTGATCATGCTGGACATCCGGCCGGGTGAGGCGATCAACGACGGCAAGCTCGCCGCCGAGCTGGGGATCGGCCGCACGCCGGTCCGGGAAGCGCTCAAGCGCCTGGAAGGCGACCACCTCGTGGTGTCATACCCACGCCGCGGAACGTTCGCCACCGTCGTTGACATCACCGAGCTTGCGGACGTCTCGGAACTGCGCGAGTCGCTGGAACCCCTGGCCGCCCGCCGGGCCGCCAAGCTCGCCACTCCTGCCCTGCGCAAGGAGATCAGGGAAACCGCGGCGGCCATTGCGGACATGGGTGATGAGGACGACCCCTATGACCTCATGCGGTACGACATCAAAGTCCACCGCCTGATCTACCGGGCGGCCGCCAATACGCATCTCGAGGACGTCCTGATCCGGTACGACAACCTGGCCACCCGCATCTGGTGCATGGTGCTGGAGAAGGTGCCGTCCGTGGCGGCGCACATCGCCGAGCACGTGGAACTGCTGGAAGCAGTGGCCGACGGCGATTCGGACCGGGCGGGCAAGCTCGCCCTTGAGCACGTGACCAGTTTCGAACAGGCCATCCGCAGCGTCCTGTAGGTTCCAGGGCCGTCCTGGGGTCAGGAACCGACGGGCCGGGGGATGAACCCCGAAGGTTCGCGCCTGATCCTTAGCAGTGCCGACTCGATAGCACCCTTGACGACGGCTTCCGCCCCGAGGGTGCTCGCCACGAGTTCCGGCAGCGGTAGGCCGGAATTCCTGGGCAGCAGGCTGCGGGCGTGTTCCAGGACAGGTTCGATCGCGCGTGAAATCGCACCCGCGATGACGACGCGCTCGATGTCGAGAAGGCTGGAGAGCACTTCCGCGATCCGCGCCAGCCGCACGCCGAGCCGGGCAATAATTTCCCGCGCCAGCGGATCTCCCCCGCCGGCGGCCCGAAAGACATCTTCAGCGCTGATGTCCCCTTCGGGTATATTGCGCAGAACCGTTGTTCCATCAAAGGAATGGATGCCCGCGCGTGCCCACTTCCGCGCAAGGGCGCCAAACCCGTCCGAGCCTCCCTCGTCCGGCACGAACTTGCTGTCAAGCGCATCCAGGAACCGCATCTCGCCGGCGCCGCCCTGCCGGCCGCGAAGCAGAGACCCATCGACAATCAGGCCGGCACCAAACCGCTCTCCCGACAGCAAGGTGGCCACGTTGGCTGACGGCTCCTGTGCCTGCTCAGCTATTGCGGCGAGATTCGCGTCGTTTTCGACGATGACATCGCCCCAAAGATGCCCGGCGAATCCCGAATTCATTAACTGCCAGAATTCCCCTCCCACGGGGGACTGGCCGTTGGCGTCGATCGGCGCCGGGACTCCGACGGCTGTCAGCAGGACATCTTCCGGGGTGCGTGAAACATCCTCGAGAGTCAGGCGGATCAGCTCCCGTGCGCTCGCGACGCGGCCGGAGCGTCCGAGTGCATGCGAATCAATTCCCTGGCGGCGCTTGCCCAGTTCGCGGCCGCGCAGGTCGGCGACGATGGTCGTGTAGTAGCCCTCCCCGGCGTCCAGACCCACCACCACACCGGCAGCTTCGCGCAGCTGATACCGCCGCGCCGGCCTGCCCTTGAGCCTGCCGGCGTCCGCGCGCGTGTCATTGAATTCCTCCAGCCAGCCGGCGTCAACCAGACCGTCACAAACCCCAAGCACCGTGGCACGTGTCAGTCCGGTCGCAGCCATGGCCTCTCCTGCCGTGAATACCTGTTCCTGCAGGGCAAAGCGCAACAGTGCCTCTGAGTTGATCTGCCGTAACAGTTGGGTCGAGCTCGCCGTAATTCCGTCCACCCCTTGACGATAGACCCTGCGTCCCCCATCCTCGTATAGGACCTAAATATAAGATCCATATAAATTCTCAGAGAGCCCATGAGGAGCCGACGTTGCCACCTTTGCCGCCCGCCGGGAGACCACTCTCCCGACGCACCTTCCTCGCTGCTGCCGGAGGTGCGCTCACCGCTTTCGGATTGGCCGGCTGCGCCCCGTCCGGTACTGCGCCGACCATCACGTTCCACCAGTCAAAACCGGAGGCAGTTCCCTACTTTCGGGACCTGGCTGCCAAGTTCACCGCCTCACAGGACCGCGTCCGTGTCCTGCATGACATGGCCACGAATCTCTCTGCCAGCTTCGTCCGCAGCAGTCCCCCTGATCTCGGATGCCTCAACTACAACCTGGAAATGGCCCGGTTCATGGAGCGCGGGGCGCTCTCGGATCTTTCAGACCTCCCGGCCGCGGCTTCCATCCGTGACGATGTCCTCGACCTCACCAACTGGTACCCAACTTATGAGGGCCGCACCAGCGTGATCCCCTACTCGGTCATGGCGGCTTCGGTGATCTACAACCGCCGCATCTTCGAAAAGAACGGACTCGCCGTCCCTACGACCTGGGATGAGCTGATCGAGGTATGCGAGCGGCTCAAGGCAGCCGGCATCACCCCGATCTACGGCACCTTCCGTGATCCCTGGACGGTGGCACAGGGTTTGTTCGACTACACGGTGGGCGGAATGATCAACGTGCGTGGCTTCTATAAGTCAATGCACGCCGCTGGCGCGAACGTGGGACCGGACTCGGAAGTGTCGTTCCAGAAGACGCTGCTTGAGCCGGTGAAGCGCATGGTCGAGCTGACCAAGTACGTCAATCCCGATGCCGCGAGCCGCGGCTACGGAGACGGCAATACCGCCATGGCGCAGGGCCAGGCAGCCATGTACTTCCAGGGACCGTGGGCCTTCGGGGAGATCGAGAAGGCCGGCAAGGACCTGGATCTGGGAACCTTCCCGCTGCCCATGACCGGTGATCCCGCCGATCTGAAGGTCCGGGTCAACATCGACCTCTCGCTTTGGGTACCCGAGGTGGCCAACGGGCAGCAGGGAGCCCGCGACTTTCTTCAGTACCTCATGCAGCCGGAGATCCAGAACCCTTACAACGCCAAATTCCTGGGTTTCGGCACCACCAAAGATGCACCGCCGGTAACCGACCCCCGCATCGTTGAGATGCAGAAGTACTACGACGAAGGCCGCTTCTACATGGGTGCCTCGCAGTTCATTCCGAACTCCATCCCGGCGGCGAACTACATCCAGTCGATCATCGGCGGTGCCGATGCCGAGGGCACGCTGCGCAGGATGGACGCCGACTGGGCGCGCCTGGCGTTCCGCGCATAACCACACTTTTCGATTCACAGCATGAAACGAGGACCATCCATGTCATCAATGACGAGACCTTCCATCAGGGCGGAGGTGACGCCACCACCCGCAACCGCAGCGGCAAGGGCAGGCAGGAGCCGCGTCGATCCGCTCTACTACGTCTTCCTGTTGCCCTCCCTGGTGATCTTCACGCTCGCCGTCACGCTGCCTGCCGTGCTCGGGTTCATCTACAGCTTCACGAACTCCGTGGGCTTCGGTGACTTCGATTTCATCGGCGTCCGGAACTTCATCGCGGTGTTCCGCGATGAAGGCGTCCTGGGCGCTTACGGCTTCACACTCACCTTTTCGCTCGTCACGGTCATCGTCGTGAACGCCGCGGCCTTCCTCCTGGCCCTGGGCCTGACGTCCCGCGTGCGGTTCCGTGCTGCGCTGCGCACGGTATTCGTCATCCCGATGGTGATCTCCGGCATCGTCATCGCCTTCGTTTTCCAGTACCTCTTCTCGAACTCGCTGCCCCTGTTCGGCCAAAGCACCGGCATAGAGCCGCTGGCCACCAGCCTCCTGGCCAACCCCAACCTCGCGTGGCTTGCGATCGTCTTCGTCACGGCCTGGCAGTCCATTCCGAGTGCCATGCTGATCTACATCGCGGGGCTCCTCACGGTCCCTCCCGAGGTTTACGAGGCGAGTTCCATCGACGGGGCATCGCCCTGGCAGAACCTGCGGCACATCACCCTGCCCCTCATTGCCGGATATGCCGTGATCAATACGGTCCTTGGCTTCAAGAACTACCTCAACGCCTACGACATCATCATCGGCCTTACCGACGGCGGTCCAGGCGTCGCCACACGGAGCGTCGCCATGTCGATCTTCCGCGGCTTCGAGGGCGGCGACTATGCCTACCAGATGGCCAATGCAGTGATCTTCTTCCTCATCAGCATCGTCATCGCACTCATCCAGCTTCGCTTCACCCGTGGCAAAGGAGGGATCGCAGCATGAGCAGCGCACCCAGCACCATCCCCGTAAAACCCGTCGCGGCAGGAAAGGGACAGCGGATCCCCGCCGGCCCGGAACGTACCCAGTGGCCCGCCACCATCATCCTCATCGTTTGCACGCTCAGTGTGCTCGTCCCGCTGTATGTCACCATCAGCATGGCATTCAAAACCACTGGCCAGGCCGTGGACGGCAACGCCTTCTCACTGCCAAGCCCGCTGACCTTCGACAGCTTTGCCCAGGCGTGGACGCTCACGAACTTCCCCCGGGGCTTCGGGATTTCCGTGTTCGTGTCAGTGATCGCCGTTGCAGGCGAAATCATCGTTTCGGCACTGGCGGCCTACGCCATCGTCCGCAACTGGGACCGGCGGCTCTTCCGCTGGTCCTTCTTCTACCTGCTGGCGGCGATGTTCATCCCGTTCCCGGTGGTGGCGCTGCCGCAGATCCAGCTCACCGGCCTCGTCGGGCTCGATAACCCACTGGGCGTGGCCATCCTGCACATCGTTTTTGCCCTGGCATTCAACACCATGCTGTTCACTGCTTTCCTGCGCTCGATCCCCCTGGAGTTGGAGGAAAGCATGCGCATGGACGGCGCCGGAACCTGGCAGGTGTTTTGGAAGCTCATCTTCCCCCTGCTCGGACCAATGAGCGCAACCGTGGGCATCTTCGCCTTCATCGCATCATGGAACGACTTCATGATGCCCTCACTGATCATTTCCGACCCGGAACTGCAGACCATCCCGGTGCTGCAGAAGATCTTCCAGACTCAGTTCAGCAATAGCTACAACGTTGCCTTCGCCTCCTACCTGATGGCCATGGCCCCCGCCATCATCGTTTACCTGTTTACCCAGCGTTGGGTGATGTCCGGCCTTACCCAGGGCGCCGTCAAGTAACTCCTGACCAAAACACCGAACTCCAGATGAAACTGAAGGAACCGATCTTGCCCACCATCACCACCCAGGCAACCCACAGCAATGCCAGCATCATGGCCGACCCCAACTGGTGGCGGCAGGCCGCGGTCTACCAGATCTACCCCCGCAGTTTTGCGGACTCCAACGGGGATGGCATCGGCGACCTGAAGGGTGTCACCGCCAGGATTCCGTACCTGAAGGATCTGGGCATCGACGCCGTCTGGCTGAGCCCGTTCTACCCCTCCGCCCTCGCCGACGGCGGCTATGACGTGGACGACTACCGCAACGTGGATCCCAAGCTGGGCACCCTGGACGACTTCGACGAAATGGCCAACGCCTTAAAGACAGCCGGCATCAAGCTGATCGTGGACATTGTCCCCAACCACTCCTCCAACCGGCACCAGTGGTTCCAGGAAGCCCTCGCCTCGCCCAAAGGCTCCGCAGCGCGCAACCGGTACATCTTCCGTGACGGGCTGGGCGACAATGGCGAGCTGCCGCCGTCGGACTGGGACTCGGTGTTCGGCGGTCCCGCGTGGGAGCGCATCACCGAGCCCGACGGCACCCCGGGGCAGTGGTACATGCACATCTTTGCCAGGGAACAGCCCGACTTCAACTGGGACAACCCCGAAGTCCGCGCAGACTTCCTGAAGACTCTGCGCTTCTGGGCGGACCGGGGCGTGGACGGATTCCGCATCGACGTAGCCCACGCACTGACAAAGAACCTCGAAGAAACCCTGCCCACCAAGGCGGACCTCGAAGCCCAGGGCGAGGCGCTGTATCTTGCAGGACAGCATCCGTATTGGGACCGCGATGACGTTCATGGGATCTACGCCGAATGGCGCCGGCTGTTCAACGAATACAACCCGCCGCGCACCGCCGTCGCCGAAGCCTGGGTGCACGCTGACCGCCGTGCGCGCTACGCCAGCCCGGAGGGTCTTGGCCAGGCCTTCAACTTTGACCTGCTGCAGGCGGACTTCGACGCCGGGCAGTTCCGGACGACCATCGTCAAGAACCTGGCAGAAGCCCAAGCATCAGGCGCTTCGTCCACTTGGGTGTTCTCAAACCACGATGTAGTCCGGCATGCCACGCGCTATGGCCTCCCCGCGTCCGACCCTTCGGCCGGCGGCGAGATCATGGCCGGGCAGGCGGGCAAGCGGTGGCTGCTGGCCGGCGGCAGGCAGGATGACGTCGACGTGGAGCTCGGCCTGCGCCGCGCCCGCGCTGCATCGTTGTTGATGTTCGCCCTTCCAGGTTCGGCATACCTGTACCAGGGCGAGGAACTGGGACTGCAGGAAGTCGGCAGCGAAATCCCCGACTCTGCCCGGCAGGACCCTGCGTTCTTCCGGAACAAGGGCGTGGACATCGGCCGCGACGGCTGCCGGGTCCCCCTGCCATGGACCTCCGGGGGCAGCTCGTTCGGTTTCGGCCCCGGCGGCTCGCACTTGCCGCAGCCGGAATGGTTTGCCGGCAACTCAGTGGAAGCCCAGGAAGGCCAGGAAGATTCAACCCTGTCCCTCTACCGCCGCGCGTTGGCCCTGCGGCGGCAACTCCAAACCGCCGAGACGCTGGAATTGCTGGAAACCGGCAGGGACGATGTCCTTGCTTTCCGTCGCCCCAACGGCTGGACCTCCGTGACGAACTTCGGCACGGAATCCTTCGAACTGCCCTCCGGCAGGCTGTTGGTCTCCAGTTCCCCGTTCAAGGGAGACCTCCTGCCGGGCGCGACCACTGCCTGGATTCAGGCGTAGCACTATCAGGTTGGGGAACCATACCCACCACAGGGCCGGTTGGCCGGGACGATATTCCGCGGAAATGGTCCCGGCCGGCCGTGCCATCCACAACGTATTCCCTCCGTCCCCACCCCTTCGAGTGTGGCGTGGGATACTTCCGTAAAATATCGCCGGAGGAGCCGGCGGGCGTTGGAAAGGGCCGGTCAACATGCAGGGATCCGTTAATGAGGACGAAGAGGCGCGCCGGTCAGTGCTCGCAACACTGGCGCGGGAGCGGGACCTCGGCCTCCATACGGATCCGGACTTCGACCGGCGGCTTGAGGAGCACTTCCCCACGCTTCGCAGTCTCTTCCACTCGCTCTACGGCGCCCGGCAGGACTGGCTGGAACAGTTGTCCGCGCTGGTGGTCCAGAGCGCACGGTCGTGGCAGGAGCGCTCCCCGGAGCTGAAGGCGCTGGACGCCGAACGCGAGGAGACGCCGGAGTGGTTTCAGTCCAACGGGATGCTGGGCGGTGTCTGCTACGTGGACCGCTACGCTGAAAGCCTGGAAGGGGTGCGCAGCCGCATTCCCTACTTCAAGGAACTGGGCCTGACCTACCTGCATCTGATGCCGCTGTTCCTGGCGCCCGAACCGCACTCGGACGGCGGCTACGCGGTGTCCAGCTACCGTGAGGTCAACCCGAAACTGGGCACCATGGACCAGCTCCGGGATCTGGCGGCGGAACTGCGCGCCAACGGGATCAGCCTGGTGGTGGACTTCATCTTCAACCACACCTCGGACGAACATGGGTGGGCGCGGAAGGCTGCCGCGGGCGACCCGGAGTACAGCGATTACTACTGGATATTCCCTGACCGGACCATGCCGGACGCCTTCGAGGCGGACGTGCGCGAAATCTTCCCCGAGAACCACGCCGGATCCTTCATCCAGATGGACGACGGCCGGTGGGTCTGGGCCACGTTCCACACCTACCAGTGGGACCTGAACTACTCCAAGCCGGAGGTCTTCCGGGCCATGGCTGCCGAGATGCTGTTCCTGGCCAACCAGGGCGTGGACATCCTGCGCATGGATGCAGTGGCCTTCATCTGGAAGCAGCTGGGCACCCCCTGCGAAAACCTTCCCCAGGCCCACACGCTGCTCCGGGCCTTCAACGCGGTCTGCCGGCTGGCGGCACCGTCACTGCTGTTCAAGTCCGAGGCCATCGTGCACCCGGACGAGGTGGCGCTGTACATCGACCCCGCAGAATGCCAGCTTTCCTACAACCCCCTGCAGATGGCCCTGATCTGGGAGTCCCTGGCCACCCGGGACGTTTCCCTCCTGTCCCAGGCGCTGGAACGCAGGCACAACATCCCCGACGGCACCGCCTGGGTGAACTACGTCCGCAGCCACGACGACATCGGCTGGACCTTCGCCGATGAGGACGCGGCAGAACTGGGCATCAACGGCTTTGACCACCGCCGCTTCCTGAACTCCTTCTACGTCAACCGGTTCCCGGGCAGCTTCGCGCGCGGCGTCCCGTTCCAGGACAACCCCAAGACGGGTGACTGCCGGATTTCCGGCACGACGGCGTCCCTGTGCGGCATGGAGGTTGACCCGGCTGAGGCGGTGGAACGGATCCTCCTGGCCCATTCGGTGCCGTTCAGCACCGGCGGCATCCCGCTGCTGTACCTGGGCGACGAAGTGGGCCAGGTCAACGACTACTCCTACGCGTCCGAGCCGGGCCACGAGGCGGACAGCCGCTGGGTGCACCGGCCGCACTTCCCCGCCGAACAGTACGCCCGCCGCGACGATCCCACCACCCCGGAAGGCGCCGTGTACGCGGGATTGAAGCGGATGATCGAAGTCCGGGCCGGCACCCCCGAACTGGCAGGAACCGAAATGGTCGATTTCCGCACGAATAACCGCTCGGTGCTGGCCTACCAGCGCCCGGGCGAGGAAGAAAGCATCGTCCTTGCCCTCGCCAACTTCGGCGACTCAGCCCAGACCCTTCCTGCGGAAAACTTTGCCGGTTTCGCTGCCGCCGCCGTCGACCTTCTCTCCGAAGCCACCCTGCAGCTGGACGACGGGGTCACCCTCCTCCCCCGGCAGTACCTCTGGCTGCGCGTCACCCCCGCCTAACCCGCGCTTCCCTGGGGTTAACCTCTGTTGGTGGACACCTGAAGTAGCGGGATCCTTGGATTCTGCGGGAAGGTGTTCTTGTGAGCACGACACGACGTAAATTCACTCCGGAGTATCGGC
>NZ_LMSI01000005.1 GCF_001428075.1 Arthrobacter sp. Soil764
TGGGTCGCTGGCCGCGACGGGGCACGGGCACGGGACGATGACCGCTGTGCTGTTGGGGTTGGAGGGGTTCCATCCGGAGCTGATCCTGCCGGCGGAGGTGGAGGAGCGGCTGGCCTCGATCGAGGAGACTGGGATGCTGAACCTGGCCGGTGCGGTGCCGTTGCCGTATGGGGTGAAGGACATGGTGYTGCGGCCGTTGACGGTGTTGCCGCGGCACACGAACGGGATGACGTTCACGGTGTCCGATGCAGAWGGTTCGGTGCTGCATGCGGCGACGTTCTTCTCGGTCGGTGGCGGSTTCATCGTCCGGGAGGGTGAGGAGGACGCGGCGCAGCAGGAACTGGACGCGTCCAAACAGGAACTGCCGCTGCCGTTCCGGACCGCCGCGGAACTGCTGGAGCACTGCGCGGTGACCGGGCTGGGCATCGCCGACGTGATGCTCGTGAACGAGAAAGCCTCCCGCACCGAGGAGCAGATCCGGGCGGGGCTGCTGCACATCTGGTCGGTGATGGAAAACTGTGTGGCCACCTCCCTGAAGCGTGACGGGGTGTTGCCGGGCGGGTTGAAGGTCCGCCGCCGCGCCCCKGACTGGTACGAACGGCTSAARAAGGAAACCGCCGAYATCCGGGACGAGGAGCAGGACGGGGACTGGGACGCSGTCCGCTTCGACCCCCGGTATTGGCAGGAGTGGGTTAACTTGGTGGCCCTGGCGGTAAACGAGGAGAACGCCTCCGGCGGCCGGGTGGTCACCGCCCCGACCAACGGCGCGGCCGGGATCATTCCCGCGGTGCTGTTCTACGCCCTGCACTTCGCCCCCGGTATGGACCGGGCCAGCCARRCSGACCGGGACGACGTGGTGGTGAAGTWCCTGCTCGCCGCCGGCGCGGTCGGGGTGCTCTACAAGGAACAGGCCTCSATCTCCGGGGCCGAGGTGGGCTGCCAGGGCGAGGTGGGCTCGGCGTCCTCGATGGCCGCCGCGGGCCTGGCCGAGGTGATGGGCGGGACCCCGGCGCAGGTGGAGAACGCCGCGGAGATCGCGATGGAACACAACCTGGGCCTGACGTGTGACCCGATCGGCGGGCTGGTCCAGGTCCCCTGCATCGAACGGAACGCGATCGCCGCTGCGAAAGCGATCAACGCCGCGAAAATGGCGCTCTGGGGCGACGGCACCCACCGCGTCTCCCTGGACGAAGTCATCATCACCATGCGCGAAACCGGCAAGGACATGTCCTCCAAATACAAGGAAACCGCCATGGGCGGCCTCGCCGTCAACGTCGTCGAATGCTGACCACAACAAACCCGNACAACCTGGGCCTGACGTGTGACCCGATCGGCGGGCTGGTCCAGGTCCCCTGCATCGAACGGAACGCGATCGCCGCCGCGAAAGCGATCAACGCCGCGAAAATGGCGCTCTGGGGCGACGGCACCCACCGCGTCTCCCTGGACGAAGTCATCATCACCATGCGCGAAACCGGCAAGGACATGTCCTCCAAATACAAGGAAACCGCCATGGGCGGCCTCGCCGTCAACGTCGTCGAATGCTGACCACCACCAACACGGCACGGTGGGCACGGCAGCTGACTGGTGTTCCCTGCGCCTAGTTGTGCGCTGCCGCCCACCAGTTCAGGCTGGCAGCGAACACCAGCCATGACATGTAGGGCAGCAGGAGCAGTCCGGCCGTCCGGCTGATGGGGCCGAAAAACAGGACCGTTACCGCGACGGCGGCAATCAGGGCAAGGATGACGACCAGCCCCAGCCACAATGCCGGTGTGCCGAGGGCGGGGTAGAGGGCAAAGAACGCCGGGGTCCAGGCGAGATTGAGGACCAGCTGGACGGCGTAGGCGGCCAGCGCCGACCGTGTCCGGTTGGTCCGCTTACGCCATACCAGCCAGGCGGCCACGGCCATTGCGGTATAGAGGATGGTCCAGACGGGGCCAAACACGCCGTTGGGAGGGGACCACGGTGCCTTGTCGGCGGTGGCGTACCAGCCCGTGACATTGGCCGCGGAAGCCAGGCCCCCCAGTGCTGCCACCACCAGGGACGCCACCAGGAATCCGATGAGCGCGGCCACCTGAATCCCGGCGCTGTAGGGCTGCCTGCCGCTTCCCATGCGAGCTGTGGTTTCTTTCCCATTCGGCCTCATGCCTCAACCCTTGTTCAACGCCAACAGCGCCGTCAAGCGGGCACCCGGCACGGCGGAAGGCGCGCTGTCCCGCCGTGCGGGGAAATGCCGGAAGCACATCAGGCTTTAGACTTGAGGCTGCATGTCCGCACGCATCCAGAAGTACAGAAACCGCGCACAGACCCGATTGGACAAGGCCCCCTTGCGACAATTCACCGCACGTTTTGCCACCGCCGAGGAAATCGAAAACTGGGACAAGCACGTCACGGCCAACCCGAACGGCGGCAATATGCTGCAGTCCGCAGCCTACGCATCGGTCAAGAACGGAAGTGGCTGGAAAGTCCGGTTCCTGGTGCTGGAAGGCGACGGAAACGCCAGCTACAACCTGGTGCTGGAGAGGAGCTTCCCCGTCCTGGGACGGTTGTGGTACCTGATCAAGGGCCCCGACCTGGCGGCTGCAGCGGACCTTGGAGCCGCCCTTGAAGCCTGCGCATCCTTTGTCCGCAGCAGGAAGCTGAACGTCTTCACCATCAAGGTGGAGCCGGACATCATCGATTCCGACGAGGCGCAGGAGGAACTGCGCGAAGCCGGCCTGGTCAAGGCGCCCAATATCCAGTCCAACGACTCCACCGCCCTGCTGGACATCTCCGGCTCTGAGGAGGAAGTCTTCAAAGCCATCTCCTCGCGCGCCCGCAATGCCGTCCGGCGCGCCGAGCGCGAGGGCTGCCAGGTGGTCCGGCAGGAACAAGGACCTGAATCCTACCGCGCCCTGTACGACCTGATGGCCAACACCGTCAACGCCAAGGGATCCATGCCCCTGCGCAGCTACGACTACTACGCACGGTTCTGGGACGAGTTCTGCAACCGCGGCCAGGGAAACTTTTTCTTCACCTACGAGGACGGAAAACCCAGCGTTGGCGCATTCGTCATCAACTACGGTGCCAAGGCAACCTACAAGGACGGCGGTTCCACGCAGAACCGCAAGCAGTACGGGGACTCGCACCTGGTGCAGTGGGCCGCCATCCGGCGGATGCAGGAGCTCGGCTGCACGGAATACGACTTCTGCGGAACCCCGCCGGCTGCACGGATCAAGGACAAGACCCACAACCTCTACGGAATGGGCATGTTCAAGACCAGCTTCACCAAGACAGTCACCGACTTTGTCGGCTGCCACGACTTCGTCCTTTCCCCGCTGCGGCACCGGCTCTGGGTCAAGGGCGGCGAAAAGGTCTTCCGCCGCATCGAAACCGCAAGGACCGGCCAGCAGTTCTACTGACCTGACGCCGCCACACCGAAAAACCAACGCGACCCAGCAGGCCCCGTACACATCCGTTGCGGCCCGCTCCGAACACCGCCCGTCCAGCGCGTGCCCACCAGGCCGCGAAGAGTCCAGAAGAAGGTCACCCCTTGAATCCAGTTACCGCCGCTACCGGGCTTGAGTACGCCAACCTCAGCGACGCCGAATTTGAGGCCTTCGCCCTGAAGCACCCGCAGAACAGCTTCCTGCAGTCCATCGATTTTGCCCGCTTCCAGCGGTCCCGCGGCCAGCAGGTGGAACTCTTCGGCGTCCGGCGCAACGGGGAACTGGTGGCAGCAGGAAAGCTGAACTACACCACCACCCGCCTCGGGTACACCGTCTGCGAATGCGCCAAGGGCCCCCTCATGGACTACACGGACAGTGAACAGGTACGTGCCGTCGTCGAACTTCTGCGCAAGCACGCGGCACGCCGCAAGGCCGCCGAACTCCGGATCTCGCCGAACGCCAGGTACATCGCCCGCGATGCTGACGGCGCCGAGCACCCCGAGATCGAGGACAACCGGCCCCTGGTGGCCGACCTGGAACGGCTGGGGTTCCGGCACCAGGGCCTGGACATGAACTTCGTCAACGTCAACTGGATGTTCATCAAGAACCTGGTGGGCATCCAGGACGCCGAAGAACTGATCATGAGCACCAGCTACCGGACCCGCAAAGCCATCCGCAAGGCCGAAAAGAACGGCGTCTTCCTGGAGCAGGCCACCCTGGAAACCCTGGACGATTTCTACGGCGCCCTGAGCCGTGCCGGTGACGAAAAGGGATTCGTCTACCGCGAACGCGAATACTACGAACACCTGCTCCGCACCACCTCTGCGGAATTCACCAAGCTGATGATGGCCAAGATCGACATCCCGGCATACCGGAAATCCATCACCGAGCGCCTGGCCACCGAATCCGCCACCGCAGCAGATCTCCGCCGTGAGGTGGAGGAGACCGGCAGCAAGAAGAAAGCCAACCGCCTCAAAGTGGTCCAGGACCTGGTGGACAGCTACGAGCGGAGCCTGAAGGACATCGAAAGGTTCCCCGATTCGGTAGGGACTGCCACCGTGGCAGCCATCCACTTCGTCTGCTACGGCGACGAGGTGGTGTGCGTCATCGGCGGCACCGTCCAGGACTACATCTACTTCAACGGCGCCACCTCCCTGTACTGGGGAATGATGCTGCATGCACTCGAGAAGGGATACCCGAGGTACAACTTCTACGGCACCTTCGGCATCTCCGGCCAGGACGAGGAAGGCCACGGCGGCTACGAATTCAAGAAGGGATTCGGCGGGGAAGTGGTCCAGCTGGTGGGCGACTTCGTCCTGCCGGTCCGGCCCGCCGTCTTCCACGCCAACCGGCTTGCCAGGTCCGCTGCGGCGGCCGCCCGCGCGCTGCTGGGCAAGCTGCCCCTGAAGCGTGCAGCCTGACCGTCATAAACCGCGTACAGGGAGGAAACGGGCATGACCGACCGGCCCGCACGGCCAGGGCACAGGCCGAAGACTGACGGCCTGCCCAAGACTGAACCGCTGACCCCTGCGCAGCTTCGGCAGGATGCTGCCGCCAAGAGGATGCTGCGCCGCCTGGTACAGGGGGAGAACCCGCCAACGGCACCGTTGAGCATCGTGGACCGGCTGGCCGGCAGCCCGTACGCCAACCCCACCATCCAGGTGGGTGGCGTGGATACGTCCGCCCGGAAAACCCTGGACTTCGCCCTGCACCTGGCCGAGACCATGTTCCGGTACGGTGCCGGCGCCCTCGAAGTGGAGACCAGCATCATCGCCGTCACCGCGGCCCTGGGGCTGAAGAACATCGAAGTGGACATCACCAACCAGTCCGTGGGCATCAATTACGCGCCCAAGGACCAGACCCCCATCGCCTTGCTGCGTGTGGTGCGGTCCTGGACCAACAACTATGCCGGCCTGGCAAAAGTGCACCAGCTGGTCACGGACATCGTGGCAGGCGGCGTGGGCCGTGACGAAGCGATCCGCCGGTTGAACGAGGCCATCACCAGCCCCAAGCCGTACCCGCGTTGGATGGTCACGGTGGCCTTCGGCATCTTCGCCGCCGTGTTTGTCGGCGTGCTCGGTGGCGGTCCCGTTTCCTCGGCAGTTGCCTTCGCGGCCAATATCGGTATCAGCCTGCTGGCCCGGCAGCTGGGGCGCTGGCGGGTGCCGGACTTCTTCATCACCGCCAGCTGCTCCTTCGTGGTCACCATGCTGGCGCTGCTGCTCTGGCAGTTCGGTCTCACCGCGTCGCCGTCCATCGTGGTGGTGGGCGGCATCCTGCTGCTCCTGCCCACCGGACGCCTGGTGTCCTCGGTGCAGGACGCCATCAACGGCTTCCCGGTGACGGCGGCCGGACGGTTCCTCTCCACCCTGCTGACGTTCGGCGCGATCGTTGCCGGGATCGCCGTGGCCTTCGTGGTGGGGGAGCTGACCGGGCTGCAGCGCATCGACGTCACGCAGACCTTCCCGCCCGCCTATGATCTGTGGGTCCTCATCATCTTCGTGGCCGCTGCAGTGATGGCCATCGGCATCACCGAACAGACCACCTGGAAGCTCCTGCTGCCCACGGCAGGCGTCGGCGTGGCGGGCTACCTCGTGCTGCTCGGCTGCGGCCTGCTCGGCATCGGCGACCGTTTCGCCCCTGCCATCGCCGCCGTCGTCATTGGGCTGCTGGCAAGGGTGGTTGCCTTGCGGATGGGGGCGCCCCAGCTTGTGGTGGCAGTTCCCGCCGCCCTGATCCTGCTGCCGGGCCTCACTATATTCCGTTCCATGTATGTCTTGACCGTCGAGGAGTCCGAAATCCTGGCCGGCGCGGGAGGAATGCTCAGTGCCGGGGCGATCGTGCTGGGAACGGCCGGGGGAATCGTCCTGGGCGACGTGCTGGCCCGCCCGCTGACCCGCAGCCTTGCAAGCAACGAGCGGCGCCGGGCCCGCCGCCGCTAGCCTTCAGCAGCAGGTCCGCCTAGATCTGGCCGACGGGGAGCTTCTTCTCGGCCTGGAATACATCCTCCACCCGGCCCTGCGCCCAGTACCCGGAGAGTGACACCTGCCGGCGCTCCAGCCCGCGCTGCTTGAAGAAGACTTCGCGGAGGGACTTCATGTAGGCGCGTTCGCCGTGCGCAAACACATCCACAGTGCCGCCGGGCCACTCGGCGTCCGCCACTGCCTTGGCCAGCAGGTCGCTGGAACCTGCAGGAGTGCCGTTGCGGGCCAGCCAGGTGATGTCCAGCCCGGCGGGAGCGGAGATGGGCTGGATGTCGGCCTCGGAACCAACCTCAAGGAAGGCAAGGCCGGTGGCGTCGGCCGGCAGCGCCTCGATGCAGGCGGCGATGGCCGGCAGCGCCGCTTCATCTCCTGCGAACAGGTACCAGTCCGCGTCCGGGTTGGGGTTGTAGGCGCCGCCGGGGCCCGTGAACGTGAGGTTGTCGCCGGGCTGGGCCGCGGCTGCCCAGGGACCCGCCAGGCCCTCGTCGCCGTGGACCACAAAGTCGATGGCCAGCTCCCGTGCCTCCGGGTCCACCCATCGCAGTGTGTAGGTGCGGGTGAACGGCCATTGTTCGCGCGGCATGGTTTCCCGGACAGCCCACAGATCCAGCGGGGAGGGGTAATCCACGCCGGGCTGGGGGAAGACGATTTTCACGTACCGGTCCGCGAAGCCGTTGTTGGCGAAGTCGCTGAAGCCCTCTCCGCCGGCCACGATCCGGACCATGTGCGGCGACAGTTGCTCCTTGCGCAGCACGGTCAGGTTGACCTGGGGTCGGCTCTTCTTCGTGGCGCTGGTGGCGGCGGGGACGGTGCTCATAAGGCAAGCCTAAGCTAGGGCGACGGCGGGAGCTCCCAGGTTACGGCCGGCGCACCTTGTTCACGCAGCAGTTGGTTGACGCGGCTGAACGGCCGGGAGCCAAGGAAACCGCGGGAGGCGGACAGCGGGCTTGGGTGGGGGCTGCTGACGGCGGGGGCACCGGCCAGGAGCGGCCGGACGCCCTCGGCCTCCTTGCCCCACAACACCGCCACCAGCGGTTTCCTGGACCCGTCCGCAGCCCGACGGTTGGCGAGGGCGGTGACTGCCGCCGTCGTAATCTCCTCCCAGCCCTTGCCCCGGTGGGAAGCCGCCGAGCCTGCCCTGACAGTGAGCACGCGGTTCAGGAGAAGCACACCCTGCTCCGTCCACGCCGAGAGGTCGCCATGGGCACGCGGCGGAATGCCAAGGTCCGACTCAAGCTCCTTGTAAATGTTCACCAGGCTGCGGGGGAGGGGCCGGACGTGCGGCTCGACGGAAAATGACAGGCCGACGGCGTGTCCCGGCGTGGGGTACGGGTCCTGCCCAACGATGAGGACCTTCACGTCCTCGAAGGGCTGGCGGAAGGCGCGCAGGACGTTCGACGGCGGCGGCAGGAGTTGGTGCCCCGCCGCCTCTTCAGCGGCCAGGAAGGTCAGGACCGACCGGAGCTTGCCCTCCACGCCCTGCAGGGCCGCCGTCCAGTCCGGAGCCATGAGCTCCGCCAGGGGCAGGGCAGCCAGGTCTGCGAAGCGGGCTCCGTCCGCCGGGTCCTGCTCCAGCTCGAAGAGCGCGTCCGATTCAAACATCGTTCCATTCTTGCAGGCGCCCTCCTTGCGGGCGTTCGGCTAAAGACCTCCCGACGGCCCCAACCTCCAGCGGGGCGGCGGCGAATGACACTGGTGTTATTCGACCGGTAGCATGGGGGTAAGACATTTACCGTAACCAGCGAAGGAGTGTGCCGTGGCGGAACCGGCCCGGGAACACCTGCCGGAGCAGGATCCGCGGAAGTCCCTCCTGGCGGATTTCACCCTCCGTGAGTCCTCCCTCTCCGAGCGGGAACAGCAGATGCTGGCCCTGGAACGGCAGTGGTGGAAGTACGCCGGGGCCAAGGAACAGGCCATCCGCGACCTGTTCGACCTCTCCGCGACGCATTATTACCAGCTCCTCAACGCCCTGATCGACCGGGAGGATGCCCTGGCCCACGATCCCATGCTGGTGAAGAGATTGCGTAGACTACGTACGTCGCGCCACCGCGCGCGCACCGCCCGGCGCCTGGGATCAGACGCTTAATACGCCCAGGCCGGGACAACCGCCGCAATCAACAAGGATGTCCTTCCACCATGACCAGATACGCCCGCGATGAATTCGACAAGGTCCCGGAGGCCGCGTCGCGACAAGGTGTCCACCGGACGGCCTCGGCCCCGTCCCGGGTGCGGCTCTGGCCCATCCTGGCGGTGGGAATGGCGGCCCTGGCCATTGGGCTGGTGTCCTTCCTGATCCTTCCCAAGCTCGGGCTGAACGCCACGGTGAGCCAGGCATCGGCAAACGTGGAGTCCGCCCCGCTGGCCGGCACCGGAACCACCCCCTCGGCCACCCAGGCATCCGCTCCTCCTGCTGTGCCGGCGCCGTCTGCTTCGTCCGCGCCAACCCAGAGCAATGACCCAGAGCCCCAGGCGAGACCTTCCGCAACCACCCCGCAGGCCGTCGTCGACAGGACCCAGGCCGTTGCCGTCTATAACGCCGCAGGCACTGCGGGCCTGGCCAGCCGGGTGGGCGGAACGGTCCAGGCTGACGGGTGGCGCCTGGGCCAGGTGGGCAACTGGTCCGGCGCCCCACAGAAATCCTCCGTGATCTTCTACTCCGGCCCCCAGCAGCTGGCCAGCGCGCAGGCGCTTGCCGAGCTGCTCAACATCCCCACAGTGGTAAGCAGCACCGAATTCCAGGTGCCGCTGGTGGTAGTGCTGGGCCCCGGATACCGGTAGCCGCACCCGCTCCAGTCACGCCTGCATAACGTTCCTGGTCCACGGCAGGCCGCTGTCAGCGCCGGGCTGCGGGGATTGGCTAGAGTGATTTCCAGGCCAGGGCCGGCCCGGCTCTAAGCCCCACGGTCCGGTCCCACCCGGCCCCCAACGGAAAGAGTTGTTCATCATGGCACTGGGAACCGTCAAATGGTTCAACGCTGACAAGGGCTATGGCTTCATCACCGTTGACGGCTCCGGTGACGACGTCTTTGTCCACTGGTCCGCGATCCAGGGGGAGGGCTACCGCGCCCTCGATGAAGGACAACGGGTGCAGCTGGACCTTGGGGAGGGCGAAAAAGGCCCCCAGGCGGAAAACGTCCGGCCCGCCCAGTGATGCTGTTTCAGAGGTCCGCAGTCCGCGTCCGTCCGGCACTGGCCGTTTCCCTGGTAGCCGTCCTGGCGGTCACGGCATGTTCGGGGGCCGGCGGCAACGCCAGGGTGGACACAGCGGAAGCCTCCGGAGACGGTGTGCTGCGGGTGGGCCTGATCCTGGACAACACCGGCAACAACGCCTTCCTTAATGCGCCCCAGTTGGCCGCCGCCAAGCTGGCCATCCAGGAGATCAACGCAGCCGGCGGACACAAAGGCCGGCCGGTGGAGCTGCTCCCGGCGCGTCCCGACCGGGAAGCCGCAGGGCAGGCGAGTGACCTGGTGGACGCCAAAGCGGATGTGGTCATTGGACCGACAGATTCCACCCACGCAACCGCCGCTGTGGACGTCCTGTCCCGCGCGCATATACCCCTCATCTCGCCGGCCAACACCGCTGCCGCCCTCTCCGGAATCGCCAGTGGAGGCTACTACTTCCGCACCGCTGCCGCCGACGTCGCACAAGGGCCCGTGCTTGCCAAGCTCGCCAGGGACGCCGGGGCGGCCACCATCAGCGTGCTGCACCAGGAAGGCGCCTACGGCAAGGACCTCTCGGCTGCCGTCACGGAGGCTGCCCGGCAGTCCGGCCTCACGGTCCTGCCCGGGGCCGGTTTCAAGCCCGGTGATGCCGCCCAGGCCGCACGCTCCACCGCCAAGGCCAACCCGGACGCCGTCGTCCTCATTGCCCGGGAAGGTGCGCAGGGGGCATTGGCCGAGCTGAACAATTCCGGCCTCAACGGTTCGAAAATCATCCTCAGCGATGGCGGCTTCGCCCGCTACGGGTCAGGGCTCGCCTCCCGCGTCCTGGACGGCGCCCGCGCCGTGGTCCCCGGCCAGCTGCCCACCGCCGCCTTCCAGGGAAGACTCCTGGCCGTGGATCCATCCCTGAAGGATGTTTCCTATGCGGCTGAAACCTACGACGCCGTAACGCTGGCGGCACTGGCCGGTGCCAGGGCCCAGGATGACGCGGGACGCTCCATCGCTGCCAACCTGATCCCGGTATCGGGAGGGACTGCACCTGCGGGGAGTGGCAGTGCGGGCGCATCGGGGCCTGCCCCGTGCCTGACCTACAAGGAGTGCCTGGGCGGGCTCGCCGCCAGCCGGGACATCAATTACGACGGCGAATCGGGCCCGGTTGCCTTCGATTCCAACGGGGATATCACCAGCGCCGTTTTCTCCGTCTACAGATATGGCCCGGACAACAACCCCAGCCCCACAGGCCGGGAGACGGCCGGACGCACTGGCTGATCGCCCTGGGCGAAGCGACTCCCTTTACCCGGCAGCCCGGCGTCTTTTCGCTTGCACTCTCACCTGGGGAGTGCTAATTATTGAGTTAGCACTCTGACGTACCGACTGCTAAAGCAAAGCCTGGTCCCGGCCGGCAGCGCGTGGCACCGGTCGAGGAGCGAAAGAAACACCTCACTTCAGTGAGATCCGCACCCGGAGGCATACAGAGGCCGCCGTCAAAGGATCGTCCGTCGCGGGCACTGCAGCGAAGGTTCATTCTTAACGACTGTCCCGAAAGGACTACTGCCGTTATGGCCAAGATCATTGCATTTGATGAAGAGGCACGCCGCGGCCTTGAGCGTGGCCTGAACACCCTCGCCGACGCCGTTAAGGTCACCCTCGGCCCGCGTGGACGCAACGTCGTCCTCGAAAAGAAGTGGGGCGCCCCCACGATCACCAACGATGGTGTTTCCATCGCCAAGGAGATCGAGCTGGACGATCCTTACGAGAAGATCGGCGCCGAGCTGGTCAAGGAAGTTGCCAAGAAGACCGACGACGTCGCCGGTGACGGCACCACCACGGCTACCGTGCTGGCACAGGCCCTGGTCAAGGAAGGCCTGCGCAACGTTGCCGCCGGCGCCGACCCGCTGTCCCTCAAGCGCGGCATCGAGAAGGCCGTTGACGCCGTCACCGCCGAGCTGCTGAACTCCGCCAAGGAAATCGAAACCAAGGAAGAGATCGCGGCCACCGCCTCCATCTCCGCCGGTGACGACGAGATTGGTGCGCTCATCGCCGAAGCCCTGGACAAGGTGGGCAAGGAAGGCGTCATCACGGTCGAGGAGTCCAACACCTTCGGCCTGGAACTCGAGCTCACCGAAGGCATGCGCTTCGACAAGGGCTACATTTCCGCCTACTTCGTCACGGACACCGAGCGCCAGGAAACGGTCCTCGAGGATCCGTACATCCTGATCGTCAACTCCAAGATCTCCAACGTCAAGGAACTGGTTGCTGTCCTGGAAAAGGTCATGCAGTCCAACAAGCCGCTGCTGATCATCGCCGAGGACATCGAGGGCGAGGCCCTGGCCACCCTGATCGTCAACAAGATCCGTGGCACCTTCAAGTCCGTCGCCGTCAAGGCTCCGGGCTTCGGTGACCGCCGCAAGGCCCAGCTGGCCGACATCGCC
The DNA here is from genome assembly GCF_001428075.1 of Arthrobacter sp. Soil764. Taxonomy (GTDB): domain Bacteria; phylum Actinomycetota; class Actinomycetes; order Actinomycetales; family Micrococcaceae; genus Arthrobacter. Next base: position 12,004 of record NZ_LMSI01000005.1, read on the forward strand.
GTCCTCACCGGCGGCCAGGTCATTTCCGAAGAGGTTGGACTCAAGCTGGAGAACGCCGGCCTGGAGCTCCTGGGCCAGGCCCGCAAGGTTGTTGTCACCAAGGACGAGACCACCATCGTCGAAGGTGCCGGCGACGCCGACCAGATCGCAGGCCGCGTTTCCCAGATCCGCGCCGAGATCGAGAACTCAGACTCCGACTACGACCGCGAGAAGCTGCAGGAACGCCTGGCCAAGCTGGCCGGCGGCGTGGCAGTCATCAAGGCCGGTGCCGCCACCGAGGTTGAGCTCAAGGAACGCAAGCACCGCATCGAGGACGCAGTCCGCAACGCCAAGGCTGCAGTTGAAGAAGGCATCGTTGCCGGTGGCGGCGTGGCCCTGATCCAGGCCGGCGCCAAGGCATTCGCCAACCTTCAGCTGTCCGGCGACGAGGCAACCGGTGCCAACATCGTCCGTGTTGCCATCGACGCCCCGCTGAAGCAGATCGCCTTCAACGCAGGCCTCGAGCCCGGCGTGGTTGTGGACAAGGTCCGCGGCCTCCCCGCAGGCCACGGCCTGAACGCAGCAACCGGCGAGTACGTCGACCTGCTGGCTGCCGGCGTCAACGATCCCGTCAAGGTAACCCGCTCTGCCCTGCAGAACGCGGCTTCGATCGCCGGCCTGTTCCTCACCACCGAAGCAGTGGTGGCTGACAAGCCGGAGAAGAACGCTGCTCCCGCAGGCGGAGACGACATGGGCGGCATGGGCGGCATGGGCGGCTTCTAAGCCTTCCTGCCGGGACCTGTCCCGCTAAACAAAATGCGGCCCCCTCGTTTGTGAGGGGGCCGCATTTTTGTGTCCGGTGGAATTACTTGCGGGCCGAGTCCAGCATTCCCTGGACTTCCTCTTTAAAGGCTTCCGCCGCAGCCTGCGGAGTCATCCGGTCATACAGCACTTCATCCGTGTACCGCTTGATGACGTTCTGGACGCTGCCTGCACCTACCGGCGGGACCGGCGGTGCCTCCTTGATGTCCGGCCCCAGGTCCTTCAGGAAACCAACCACGGTGGTGTCGGCCGGCTTGAGTTGCGGGGTGATGCCGGCAACGATTTCCGAGTTGGTGGGGACGCCCCTGTCGGTCATCAAAATGGCGCCCGCCTCCGGGCTGTTGGTCAGGTAGTTGATGAACTCGGCGGCCTGCTGGGGATGCTTTGAGCGGGAGGACGCTGACCAGAACATGCTGGGCTTGTAGTACATGCCGTTGCCGGCCGAGGTTCCATCGACGCTGGGGGCCCGCAGCATCTTGATGCTGCTGCCGGTGGTGGCCTGAAGCGAACCAAGCTGGTTGGTCCACCACCAGGCCATGCCCACCCGGTTCGTTCCGAACAGGCTTTCTTCGAGGCCGGCGCCTGCATCCTCGGTGGCCACGGTGGCCGGCGGGCTGGCCTTGGAGTCGCGCTGTTCCTTCAGCCGTTCCCAGAAGGAGGCCGCAGTGGCGGTCTCAAAGTCGAGCTTGCCGTCCGCCGAGTACAGGTTCTCCCCGTGCTGGCGGAGCCAGATGATCAGGTCGGCTTCGTTGCTCCCATAAGCGGCCCCGTAGCTCTTTCCGTCTCCTGCTGCGCTGATCTTCGCCGCCGTCTCCACGAAGTCTTTCCACGTCCACGTCTTGTCGTCCGGAACGGGCACTCCCGCGTCCTGGAAGACCTTGGTGTTGGCCATGATGACGTAGGCGTTCTGGCCGGTGCTCAGCCCGTACTGGGCGCCGTCGTACTGGCCGGAGGCCAGTGCTTCCTTGTCCAGTTTTGAGGTATCGATGCCGTTCTGTTTGGACAGGTCCAGCAGCGCTCCGCGGCCGCCGTACTCTGCGATGTATTTCTGGTCCATCTGGATGACGTCCGGCGCATCATTGGCGGCAGTCTTGGTTGCCAGCTTGTCCCAGTAGCTGGACCATTCGCCCGGTTCGGCCTTGATCTTGATGTTGGGGTGCGATGCTTCGAAGGCCGCGATGACCTTGTCCGTCTGTGCGTTCAGGTATTCATTTCCCCACCAGGCGAACCGCAGGGTGACCTGGCCGTTGTCGCCTGACCCGCCGGGGGCTCCGCAGCCGGTGGCCAGGATGGAGAGGGCCAGTGCGGCGGCACCCATCTGGAAGCGGCGTCGGCTTACGACTGGAATCTTCATTGATGTTCCTTCCGGATTGGCTCCTCTCCGTGGGGGCAGCAATGGTTGTTGACCACTCCAGTGAGAAACCGCTTTCTTAGGTAATGCTGTGATTGTTTCGCGGGGCCGCCGCTTTCGTCAAGAACATTCGGTAAACGTTTTCCCGCACGTGAGGGAGGTCGTGCCTATTCCGCGTTCGCGCCCACGGACCTGGCCCGGCACGCGAGCCTGCCAAGCGCGCAAGGGCGGGGTCGACCGTTCGGGATCCTGGCCGCCAGTGGCATTCCGTTGTCCGTGGCTTCTGGCAGGATGGATTGGTGACGATTACTGCAGCGGCTGATGGTTCGGCCTTGGGAAATCCCGGCCCGGCCGGTTGGGCCTGGTATGTGAATGACGATTGCTGGCGGGCCGGCGGCTGGCCGCACGGTACCAACAACCAGGGCGAGCTGATGGCTGTCCTTGACCTCCTGCGCGCAACCGCGCATCTGCCCGGGGAAGACCTGCGCATCCTTTGCGACAGCCAGTATGTCATCAACTCCATTACCAAGTGGATGCCGGGCTGGAAGCGCAAGGGCTGGCGCAAGGCTGATGGAAAGCCCGTCCTGAACGTGGAACTGTTGAAGGAACTCGACCGCGCATTGGCCGGCCGGACCTACACGTTTGAGTGGGTCAAGGGCCACGCCGGCCATGAGCTGAACGAGGCTGCCGACGAACGGGCCAGGGCCGCGGCGACTGCCTACCAGCAGGGAGTGGCAGCAAGGTCCGGCCCCGGCTTCCCCGGCGGACACCATCCTGGCACACACCAAGCCGCTTCCGGGCGTGCCGCGAATGCCCAGGCACCCTCCGGCAGTGGCCTGCAGCCCGCCACCCTGGACATCCCTTCCGCCACCCTTGACATCCCGGCCGCTGCATCTGCGCGCCAGGCAACGCGACCCGGCGCCGGCGCACCTGCGGCGGGCGGCGGCCGGCCCCCGGCCATACCTGAACCGGTCGCTGCCTTCGATGAACTGGACCTGTTCAGTGAACTGGACAGCGAAGCCCTTGAAGAGGCCGAGGCAACGCAGCAGGCCGGCTCCATCCCGCCCGAGGCCCTGGTGGAAGAACTCGAACGCGAGCTGCTGGGGCCACTGGTCCGGGGGGATATCGGCCGGACCGCTGTCCTGCTGCACCCGGACTTCATGGAGATCGGCAGCTCCGGAAGGGTCTGGACCCGGGACGCCATGATGATGGCCCTCGAAGAGGACCCAGGAGAACGGACCGACATCGAGATCCTGGGTGTTGACCGCATCGGCGCCGGCGCCGTCCTCCTCACCTACCGGAGCTTCGCCCGCTCCGGTACCACGCTGCGCAGCTCGCTGTGGGTCCTGGACGGCGGCCGGTGGCGGCTGCGGTTCCATCAGGGAACGCCGGAAGCCTAGGTCCCCATCCGGCTGGACCGGATCGTCAGCTGAACCGCTGCGTGTTCCCCTGCTCGGCCTGGACATACGTGGCGGCGGCAGAGGCCAGGGCCGCGTTGATGGATGCCAGCGACGCCTCCACCCGGCCTTGGGTGATGGTCCATTCGGTGACGAGCGCCTGGAAGCTGGTGGCCGCGGAACCGCGCCATGAACCCTGTAGTTCGTCGAGGCCGCGCTTCATTGTTTGCACATCGGTACTGATCCGGTCCACGGTTGCCTGGACGTTGGCGGATTTCAGCTGCAGTAATTCAGTGTCGACGGAAATGATGCTCATGGCTGTCCCTTTCGAACGGCGGGCGGGAACGCCCGCGCCCGGCGGATCCGGGCTGCTGGAATCAGCCTATGGAGCAGGGGCAGGAGCCAGCCATGGCCGGCGGCTATATGTGGATAACTGATCCGCCGCCAGTGGCTTCGGCAGGGGCAGCAGTGTCCTGCCCGTCCACGCCGTCAGTGCTGGCTGCGTCCTCACGCCGCGGAAGGCTGACCACCAGTGTGGCGCCGCCGCCGTCGGTCTTTTCCACCCTTACCGACCCGCCATGGGATCCCACGATTGCCGCCACGATGGCGAGCCCAAGGCCGCTGCCGCCCGTTTCCCTGGTCCGGGAGGTGTCAGCCCGGTAAAAGCGTTCAAAGACCTTGGCTGCATCCTCTTCCGAAATGCCCGGCCCATGGTCCCGCACTTCGATGACCGAACGTTCCCCGGCGTCGGTCCTGCGGACTCCGACGGCGAGTTCGATGGGGCTGCCTTCAGGGGAGTAGCGCAAGGCGTTGCCCACGAGGTTGCCCACCACCTGGCGCAGCTTGGCCTCGTCCCCAAGCACCGGGGCCGGTGCCGCCGGTCCGTCGTCGAGCCCGGTGAGCGTGATGAGCCGGGACCGGTCACTGGCCTGGGTGTCAACCACGGCGTCGTGCGCAATGAGCTGAAGGTCCACCGGCTTCTGCTGCAGCGGCCGCTGTTCATCGAGGCGGGCCAGCAGGAGCAGGTCCTCCACCATGGACCCCATGCGTTTGGCTTCGCTTTCGATCCTGCCCATGGCGGTGGCAACGTCTTCGTCCGTGGCGAGGGCGCCATGGCGGTACAGCTCGGAGAATCCCCGGATGGTGACCAGGGGAGTGCGCAGCTCGTGGGATGCGTCAGCGGCGAAGCGGCGCATCCGTGCTTCGGAAGCGGTCCGGGCAGCGAACGCGGTCTCGATGTGCGCCAGCATGGCATTCAGCGAACTGCTCAGCCTGCCAAGCTCGGTTGCCGGGTTCTCCACCTCAACACGGCGGGAGAGGTCACCGGCGGCAATCGCAGCAGCCGTCTTCTCCACGCGGGCCAGGGGCCGGAATGACCGCGACACGGTCCAGCTGGCAATCAGTGAGGCCAGCAGAAGCGTCAACAGGCCCACGCCGGTGACCACCAGGGTGGCATGCTTGAGGACATCGTCAACGCTCTCCAGGGGCAGTCCGATGACCACCACGGCGGTGGTCTGGCCGTTTTGGACAGTTACGGCAACCACCCGCCAGTTTTCGCCGTCAGTCCCGCGGACCTGGAAGGGCGCCAGCCCGCGGGCCTGTGCCTGCTCCACGGTGATGGCGCTGATGTCGGGGTGGTCGGCGGGATTCCCGCCGAACGTGTACGGCTCCTCACCCGGGGCGAAGAGCATCAGCGAATAGTCGGTGGGAATGGAACTGGGTGCCTGCAGTTGGGTGAACGAGCGTTGTTTCCGGGCAGAGTCGACGGCGGCATTCAGCTTGTCGTCCACCTGGCCCTGGAGATAGCTGTGCAGCAGGGTCAGCGTGACCGTCCCGGTGACCGTCAGGGCCACGATCAGCAGGGCCATGATCATGGCCACCAGCTGCGACCTGAGCGAGGCCGATTTCCACCGCTTAAGCAAGGTCAGCGCTTTTCAGCCGTCCGCAGCACGTAACCCACGCCGCGCTTGGTCTGGATGAGGGCAGGCGCCTCCGGGTCGATGTCCACTTTCCGCCGGAGGTAGGAGATGTAGGACTCAACGATGGAGGCGTCGCCATTGAAGTTGTATTCCCAGACGTGGTCCAGGATCTGCGACTTAGACAGGACCCGGTTGGGGTTGAGCATGAGGTAGCGCAGCAGCTTGAATTCGGTGGGGGAGAGTTCGATGACCGTGCCCCCGCGCCGCACCTCGTGGGCGTCGTCGTCGAGTTCCAGGTCGTCGACCCGGATCACCGCGTCATCGTCCAGGAGGGGCTGCGTCCGGCGGAGCACGGCGCGGATCCGGGCCACCACTTCGTCGAGGCTGAAGGGCTTGGTCACGTAGTCGTCGCCGCCTACCGTAAGGCCGGTGACTTTGTCCTCAGTGTCGTCCTTCGCCGTGAGGAAGAGGACCGGGAAGTGCTTTCCGGAGGCACGGAGCCGGCGGGTCACGGTGAATCCGTCCATGTCCGGGAGCATGACGTCCAGTACGGCCAGGTCAGGGGCGTGGGTGTCCGCTGCGGCCAGGGCGTCGCGCCCGTTGGCGGCGGAGACCACTTCAAAGCCGGCGAACCGCAATGAGGTGGAGAGGAGCTCTCGGATGTTGGGTTCATCATCGACGACGAGCAGCCTGGCTTCTGGACCGTTCTTGTTCATGCTCCCATCATGCTCCCAGTGTCTGGGAGTTGTCTGGATATTCGTTGTGAGCATGATGAGGGCAGGCTTGCACCTACCAGTCCATGGTTCCGGGCTCCCCTTTGAAGGGCCCCACCACCCGGCTGGTGATCCAGCCGCCATAGAAGCGGCCGGGCTGCGCACGCACCCGTTCCCCGTCCACTTCGCAGTAATCCATCCTTCCCGGGTAAACGGCAACCCGGTCAGCGAGCACCTCAAACCCGGACGCGGGCTCGGGATAGGACCAGGCGGCGCCCTCCGCCTCCTTCCCGCCGCCGCGCACGGTCAGGTAATCCGCCGCGCCCTTGAACTCGCAGAAGCTGCTGCCCGCAGCGGGTTCCAGCGCGCCGGGGACAAATGCCGACTGCAGCACGTAATACACCGGTGGATGGCTGGTCTCAAGAACGCGGAGGGAATCGGTGGTGTCAAGGATGACCTCGCCGCCCAGGACGATGCGTACCCGTTCGGTGCTCGGTTCGATCCGCGGTGGACGGGGATAGTCCCAGACGGACTCCTGGCCGGGCCCTGGCACGTCGGGAATGATTCGTGGACTCATGCTTCCAGTGTGCGTCCGGGACCGCTGTTCCGCACGCCTCCGCATGCGGGAACCCAATTCACGGCAAGAACGTTCACCGCCCCGCGTCTTCCGCAGCACTGCACCCGGGAATACAGTGATGCTTGCCGGGCGGCCAAGCCCGGCACCAGCGTTCCAACGGATCACCTGTCGCTGCCTCCACCGCTGCCGGTGACCTGCACCAACACGGTAGTTACCCCATAATTCCTGGCCCATCGAAGGGGATAGACCATCATGACTGACCTGAGTGCTTCTGAAAACGCAACAGCCAACGACCGCAGCATCCGTGACTGGGCCGACCTTGCCGAGGAGATGTGGTCTTATCTCACCGGCAAAGGCGCCGCCATAAATTACCAGTTCATCGATATGACGGTGGAAGTTCCACGCGACATCGGCCCCGATGCCCCGCGTGCCACGTGGAAGCTCAACGGCAGCCTGCGCGTCACCACCAGTGACAGGGATGCCGCGGGGTCGGACGCGAACCGCGGTTGACGGACATGCCGGAGTACCGCCTGGACCTTAATCTGGACTTCTCCTACACGGATGCGGCGGGGGCTGTCACAACGGGCAGCGCCAAGGCTGCGGGAACGGAAGTAACGGTGTCCCTGGCGGGTTTGGCACCGTTGACCGGCGGTGGACTGCCCTCACTTGAGGAGATCAAACCACTGGCAGAGCTGCTGGCCGGCAAGGGTGTCAGCATCACGGTGGCCGGCCCTGATGGAAACATCCTCAGCCTGGGCAAGGTTGACAGCCCTGCCTCCCAGCGGCTGATTACGCGTTCGCCCCACATCAAGCTCGGGAAGCTCGGCTCCCTGCTGCCGCTGGTCCGCCAGGGCAGGCGGAAGCCCAAAGGCCTGCCGCTGCTGCCGCCGTCCACACCCCTGCCGCTGGTGCCTACCGTCCAGCGGAAGATCAAGCGCCGCATCACCACCACCCACTACGCCAGGGGCGGCGGGCGGCCGCGGCTGATCTTTGTCCAGGACGCCGCGACCTGGACCGGGCAGATCCCGCGGGAGGTGACCCTGACGGAGGACGTGACAACGATCGGCAGCGGTGCGGGGGCGGATGTCCGGCTGGACGGCCTGGAGGAGCTGCACGCCGAAATCAGGCACGACGGGCAGGACGAATACGTCCTGGTGCCGAACGGCCCCGTGAGCGGCAGCGTCTCCCGGACCGGACCATCTGTCCTGCGGACCGGGGCAAGGATCCAGATGGGGCAGTGGTGCCTGGCCTTCTTCCGGGAGGAGTTTGCGGACCACGGCCGTCCCTACGGCGGCCGCAGCGGCGGGGAGCTGGCCTACGAACGTCCGCAGCTCGATCCCAGGACAGGGACCGTGGAGCGGGACAGCTCCGAGGGCGTGACGTGAGTGGCGTGCACGCTGGCTACTCCGCCGCGTGCACGTCCTTGGCGTCCATGATCCGGTAGGCATACCCCTGCTCGGCCAGGAACCGTTGGCGCTTGGCGGCGAAGTCCTGGTCCAGGGTGTCCCGTGCCACCAGCGAGTAGAAGCGCGCCGCCCGGCCGTCCTTCTTGGGCCGCAGCAGCCGCCCCAGCCTTTGCGCCTCCTCCTGCCGGGAGCCAAAGGAGCCGGAGACCTGGATGGCCACCGAGGCCTCCGGCAGGTCAATGGAAAAGTTGGCCACCTTGGACACCACAAGGGTCTGCAGTTCCCCGGCGCGGAACGCGTCAAAGAGTTTCTGCCGTAGCTTGACGGAGGTATCGCCCTTGATCACCGGTGCCTGCAGGCGCTCGCCGAGGTCGTCCAGCTGGTCGATGTACTGGCCGATCACCAGCAGCTGCTCTCCGGCGTGCCGTGCCACCAGCTGTTCCACCACCTGCGTCTTGGATTCGGAGGTGGCACACAGCCGGTACTTGTCGGCGTCGTCGGCCATGGCGTAGGCAACGCGTTCGTCTTTCGGCAGGTCGACGCGGACCTCGACGCAGTCGGCCGGCGCGATGTAGCCCTGGGATTCGATGTCCTTCCAGGGCGCGTCATACCGCTTGGGCCCGATCAGGCTGAACACCTCGCCCTCGCGCCCGTCCTCGCGCACCAGCGTTGCGGTCAGCCCAAGCCGGCGGCGGGCCTGCAGGTCTGCGGTCATCCTGAAGATCGGTGCCGGCAGCAGGTGGACTTCGTCGTAGATGATCAGTCCCCAGTCGTGCCCGTCCACCAGCTCCAGGTGGGGGTAGATGCCGCCGCGCTTGGTGGTCAGTACCTGGTAGGTGGCGATGGTTACCGGCCGGACTTCTTTGAGGGCCCCGGAGTATTCGCCCACTTCCTCCTCCGTGAGGGAGGTGCGCCGAAGCAGTTCGTCCTTCCACTGCCGGGCGGCGACGGTGTTGGTGACCAGGATCAGCGTGGTGGTGGACCCGGTGGCCATGGCGGCGGCCCCCACCAGCGTCTTGCCGGCGCCGCAGGGCAGCACCACTACGCCGCTGCCGCCCGCCCAGAAGTTTTCGCTGGCCAGGCGCTGGTAGGGGCGCAGTTCCCAGCCGTCCTCGTTGAGCGAGATCAGGTGCGGGGTGCCGTCCACGTAGCCGGCCAGGTCCTCTGCGGGCCAGCCGATCTTGAGCAGCAGCTGCTTGAGCTGCCCGCGCTGGGAGGCGTGCACCACCACCGTCTCGCCGTCGATCCTCGGGCCCAGCAGCGGCGCGATCTTCTTGGCCCGGATCACTTCCTCCAGGACCGGATAGTCGTCCGTCCGCATGACCAGTCCGTGGCGCGGGTCCTTTTCGAGGCGCAGCCGGCCGTACCGCGACATGGTTTCCTCCACGTCGATCAGCAGCGAATGCGGAACCGGAAAGCGCGAGTACTTCAGGAGCGCGTCCAGCACCTTTTCCGCATCCAATCCGGCGGCGCGTGCATTCCACAGTCCCAACGGGGTCAGCCGGTAGCTGTGCATGTGCTCGGGGGCCCGCTCCAGTTCCGCGAACGGTGCGATGGCGTGCCGGGCCTCAGTGGCCAGCTCGTGGTCCACCTCGAGGAGGATGGTTTTGTCGCTTTGGACGATCAGGGGTCCGTCGGTCACGCGGGGGATCCTTTACTGGCGCAGTTCCTCTGCGGCCTCGATGTCGATGATGCGGTGGACGGACAGGACCCGTTCGGTGTCCTTGGCAGGATCGAACACGCGGACCCGGCCCCCGCTTACAGAGAGCGGAACAACAACTTCCAGGCTGGCATTCCCCAGGTTGTCCACCACGTTCATGTTGATGCGCTGCTTCAGCCGGATGGCCCGTTGCAGCGCTTCAAGCCCCAGCTGGGTTGCTGCCTCGCCGTCCGCACCGGAGTGGTGTCCGACGGCGGGGCCCGCCTGCCGCAGGACGTCCAGCTGGGCTTCGACCTCCTCGGCCGGCGGCGCGATTCCCGGAGCGGTGTACACGGGACGGGGGCTTTCCTGTGCTGTGGCAGGCCGCCGCAGGTGCCCGGCGGGTTCGGCGCCGTCGACGGACGGGGACAGGCCCAGGTTGCGGAGTGCGGCGGCCAGTTCGCGCGGTGGTGCCGATGACGTCAAAACCGTGGGGGACAGCCTGGCCAGGCCAAGCTGCGCCGCCTTGGGTCCCGCCAGCAACTCCCGGAGCGCTGCTTCGTCATCGCTCTGGATGAAGCTTGAGGCCTGGCCCACCCGAAGGCTGCCGTGCCGGGAAGCGGTGTCCTCCACCAGGTACTCCAGCGGCTGGGGAACAGCGGTGGCGGAGTGTTCCCGCAGGAAGGCCAGCAGGCCGGCGGCGTCGTAGCCCTGGTCGAGTGCCCGTTTAATGGACGCCGCCGAAAACCGGTAGATGGTGGCGGGGCCCTGCCCCTCGGCGTCGGCCATGACCAGGAGTTGCTCTGTCAGGGCGGGAGCGAGGTAGCCGGGCGCAACAGCGGTGAGGTCGGCCTGCAGCAGCACGTGGTTCAGGGCGGCCGGCAGGTGCTCGCCCAGGATGGCCAGGGCGGCATCGGGATTGTCTTCGGCGAAAGCGCTCCCTAATTGGCTCAGGGCACCCGACCCCACCAGGCCCAGCAGTTCAGCCTCGGCGAGGACCCCGCGGATGAGGGAACTGAACCGCCGGGCCATCCGCGGCTGTGACCATTCCGCACGCTCCAGGACCGCAGCGGCATCAAGGACGGGCACGGCACCGTCCGGCCCTTCGGCTTCCAGCGTGAGGTCGTGCAGGATCTCCAGGATGCGCTTGCGGACCACGGGCGCGTCCGGCCGTTGCGCCCCGGCGGACAATGCCGCGATGGTGGTTCCCGATGCGCCCCGGGACGGGCCCCCGGGTACCGTGTTCACGGGCTGGCCCACCATGGAAGGCACGCGCTCGCTGGCGAGCCATGCGTTCACCAGCCACAGCCATTGTTCCTGCCGCGGCAGGAAGAGCCACTCCAGCTGCGGCGGCTGCACCCATGAGGACGAGTCGACGTCGAGGCGGATCAGCCCTGCCAGCCCGCACAGCTCCAGCAACCGGCCAGCCGCGTCCTGGTCGATGCGCAACTGGTCGGACAGGCGGCGCATCTCACGGACTCCCACCCCGCCGCTGCGCAGCGTGGCCAGCGGGGTTTCCTTCACGGCATGCAGCAGTTCGGAGACCAGCCGCAGGGTTTCCGAGATGGCGCTGAGTGCTGCGTTCCTGCGCAGTGCCGAGGTGGTTCTGCCCAACTCGGGAACCGGCGGTGAGAGGGTGAAATCGTTAATGATCGCGCCATCGCGCAGGGCCAGCCCCACGCTGTGCGGCAGTTCCACGTGGGCGGCGTCCAGCGGAACCAGCAGCCCGCGCGCAAGGAGCCAGTCAACGGGCCCGACGTCGGCGCCTTCCGTGGTGACCGATGCCTTCCGTTGCGCCTGGGGGACGGCACCCATGGCCCAGTTGCGGAACTTGGCGAGCAGCGCCGTCGTCCGTTCCGGAGCCTTGGCGAGGATGTCCCGCAGTGCCTCGGGGGAGGAGGTCCAGTGCTGGAGCGCAAGGGCCGCCTCCATGGGCGTGGTGGCATCGTGGATGGCAAATCCGCTGCGGTGCAGCTCGGAGACCAGCTGGACCACCCGTTGGGCGAAGGCCGGCTGCAGGCGGACCAGTTCCGTGTAGCTGCGGCCCAACCCGGCGGGATAGATTCCCACCACGTCCTTGAGGGAGCCGACAGGGAGATAGAAGTGTTGACCGTCAGCCGGGGGAGGGGTGCCGTGCGGGGGAACGGCAGGATGCGCCAGGGCAAGTTCCTGCAGGGTGCCCATGATTTGCTCGATGACGGCCAGCGATGCACCCCGGATCAGCTGGTGGAGGCCCTCCGCCGAGGCGCTGTGGCCGGTATCTGTATTGGTGCACAGATGGAGGGTCTCAAGGACCTGCATCTGCGGCCGGTTGAGGCGCTCCAGGGCACGCTGCACGCTGACCCGCGAACTGGCCCGGGCCGCCAGTGCCGCGAAGTCAGGAACAGGCGGGGAAATGAGGTCCGGCCGCGCGGCGAACAACGCGCGCAACGAGTCGTTGCTGCGCGCCTCCAGGTCCTTGCCGAGCGCACGAATGAGGGACATCAGTTCAACGTTACCGCGGCTCCCGCTTCCCCGCCCGCCGCCGGGCGGCAACGCCGTCCAGGACCAGCAGGAGCATCAGGATGAAGGCCACCGGCAGGCCATAGAGGGCCGAGTAGGTGACCCATGCGGGGGCAACGGAGTCCGCGAAGGCCAGGGCCATGACTGTTCCCACAGCGACGAGGGAAAGTACGGCAATAACTGCGGCGAGGACCATCAACGGCCGCCGGTAACGCGATGGAGTCATGGACGTAACGGTACAGCGGCCGGACTGCCGCCCGTGAAAGCCGGGGAGCTTGCGCCTGGGGCGGAACGGTGCGGCCGGAAGCATGATTAGGGCATGCGGCAGGATAACCTTGAAGGATACAGACCAACACGGTTTGCGCTGGCCATACCCTGAACCCGCACAACAATGCGGACGCGGTGGCAGCGGGCCGTGTCTCATGACAGCAGAACGAAGAAGGTTGATTACGTGCCTACCGGCAAGGTCAAGTGGTATGACAAGGACAAGGGCTTTGGCTTCCTCGCGGGCGAAGACGGCCAGGAGGTCTTCCTGCCCAAGTCGTCACTGCCTGATGGAGTGACGGAACTGAAAGCGGGCACCCGGGTGGAATTCGGGGTGGCGGACGGCCGCAAGGGCGCCCAGGCCCTGGGCCTGCGGGTGCTGGATAAGACACCGTCGATCGCCAAGGCCAAGCGCCCCAGCGCGAAGGACCTCGCCCCGCTGGTGCAGGACCTGGTGACCGTCCTGGACAACCTGTCCGGAACCCTGTCCAAGGGAAAGTACCCGGACGGCAACAAGGGCAAGGCCATTGCTGCCGCCCTGCGCAAGGTCGCCGACGAGCTGGACGTTTAGGCGCCCATGGACCCCCAATCTGAACAGCCGGGCACGCCAGTGCAGGAGCAGGCTGCCAAGACTCCGCCCAAGCGCAAGGCAGGCGTGCCCGTGTGGCGTACGGGCAAGCCCGACGCTTTCCTGGCCGCGGCGGTGGACACTGCCCGGACAGCAGTGGAAGGCATCACCCCGGCCGGCACCATCGGGGCGCACCTGGCAGCCAAAAGCGAGGGCGACCGGCTGGTCACGCACCTGTTCGAGTCGCGGCTGCCCGGCTATATGGGCTGGCAGTGGTACGCGGTGCTGACCCGCAACTCGCGCTCCAAGGCGGTCACGGTCAACGAGTTGGGCCTGCTGCCGTCCGAGGAATCCATCCTGGCCCCGGAGTGGGTGCCGTGGGCCGAACGCGTCCGTCCCGAGGACGAGCAGCAGCAGGAGCCCGAACAGCAGGAGCCAGGGCAAGGGACTCCGGAAGAGCTGCCGGCAGGGCAGGGGGAACCCGGCGGCCAAGAGCCTGACGACGACGGCGGCGAGCCTGGGGACGTCGCGGAGCCTGGCGACGAGGCAAAGACTTCCTGACCACAAACAAACGGCGCCGCCCGGGAAAACCCGGGCGGCGCCGTCGTGCATTAACCTTGTTTACTTGCGCAGCTCGCCCACCACGTAGTCGATGCTGGCCAGCAGCGCCGAGACGTCGTTGGGCTCGATGGCCACGAAGGTGGCGATGCGCAGCTGGTTGCGGCCCAGCTTCCGATACGGCTCGGTGTCCACAATGCCGTTGGCGCGCAGGACCTTGGCCACGGCGGCCGCGTCAACCGACTCGTCGAAGTCGATGGTGGCAATGACGTTGGAGCGTTCCTCCGGGTTGGTGACGAACGGGGTGGCGAACTCCGAGGCGTCGGCCCAGCTGTAGATGCGGCCGGCGGAATCGGCGGTCCGCTTGGAGGCGAAGTCCAGGCCGCCGTTGGAGTTCAGCCACTGGACCTGCGAATCCAGGGTTACCAGCGTGGACAGCGACGGCGTGTTGTATGTCTGGTTCAGGCGGGAGTTGTCGATGGCGGTCTGGAGGTCCAGGAAGTCCGGGATCCAGCGGCCGCCGGCCTTGATGGCGGCAGCACGTTCCAGCGCTGCGGGGGAGAACAGGCCCAGCCAGAGGCCGCCGTCGGAGGCAAAGTTCTTCTGGGGGGCAAAGTAGTAGACATCGCTTTGTGCAACGTCAACGTCCAGGCCGCCGGCCGCGGATGTGGCGTCCACCAGGACCAGTGATCCCTCGTCGGCCCCGGATACCCGCTGGACAGGGGCTGCGACGCCTGTGGAGGTTTCGTTCTGCGGCCAGGCATAGACGTCCACGCCGGCCTCGGCCTGGGCTGCGGGCCGGGTGCCGGGCTCGGACTTGATGATCGAGGAGGCTTCGAGGAAGGGCGCCTTATTGGTGGCGGCGGCGAACTTGGACCCGAACTCACCGAAGGACAGGTGCTGGGCTTTCTTCTCCACGAGACCGAAGCTGGCAACGTCCCAGAAAGCGGTGGAGCCGCCGACGCCGAGGACCACCTCATAGCCGTCCGGCGCCCGGAAAAACTGGCTCAGCCCTTCCCGGACCGACCCGACCAGGTTCTTGACGGGGGCCTGCCGGTGCGAGGTGCCAAGGATCGTCCTGGAAGCCGCTGCCAGCGCGTCGATCTGTTCCTGCCGAACCTTTGACGGGCCGGCCCCGAACCGCCCGTCCTGGGGCAGGAGGTCGGCGGGGATCGTGATGCTGGTGTCGCTCACAGGTGCTCCAATTCGGCGGGGACGAAAGCTATGGTCCGGAAGGGCGGGCAGTGGTGGCCGGCAGGGCGCGGTGGCTGGGCTGCAGGCCACTCCCATTCTGCCTGAACCGCCGCCGGGGGCGGGAGCCGGGCACGTCATAGTCCGGACAGTGAGACGTGCCCGTACGGCCCAGCCCTTTGACCGCAGCTATTCGGACAAAGTCAAAATAGGCTAAGCTTTCCCCCGGACTACTTCGCGGGAAGAGGCGATACGGTGGGACAACGCAAGGTACTGCGCTCGAGGAGCTGAGCTGGATGACGGATCTGATCGACACTACGGAGATGTACCTCAGGACCATTCTGGAGCTTGAGGAAGAAAACATCGTCGCCCTCAGGGCCCGTATCGCCGAACGTCTGCGCCACTCCGGGCCCACCGTCTCCCAGACCATCGGCCGCATGGAGCGGGACGGACTTGTCGTCGTCTCCGGTGACCGCCACCTGGAACTCACGGATACGGGCCGCAAGCGCGCCACAGAGGTCATGCGCAAGCACCGGCTGGCCGAACGCCTTCTGGCAGATGTCATCGGCCTGGACTGGGCCTACGTCCATGACGAAGCCTGCCGCTGGGAACACGTCATGAGCGAGCGGGTGGAGCGGCGCATCTACGAGATGCTGGGCCACCCCACCGAATCGCCCTACGGCAACCCCATTCCCGGCCTCGCAGCGCTGGGAGGCCAGGCGGGCCGCGGCTTTGCCGATGGAGCCATCAGCCTGGTGGAAGCAATGAAGAACTACGCGCCCGCCTCGGGCGTGACCATCAGCCGTTTGGCGGAGCCCATCCAGGTGGAACCGGAACTGCTGGCCCAGCTGGACGAAGGCGGAATCCGGCCTGGTGCTGCGGTGACGCTGGAACGCGTGGGCGAGTACATTTCCGTTCGGGTCGCGGGAATTGAAGGGGCGCTGGAACTGCCGCCCGAGGTTGCTGCGCACGTCTTCGTTGCCCTGAACTAGGACTGATCCGGCACCTTCCATACCCCAGGCAGGGGTTTCCACGCAAAGGTAACGGAATTGTTACCTAGGGACTTAAGCCCCTATAGTGGAACCAAGCGTTGATACATAAGCGTTACCTGACCCGGAGCCGAGCTCTGCCAGCGGGCCAGGTGAACGAGTTCGTTACTGGCAGAGGCGGGGGAACCACAAGCGGCAGCGGGGGACTGCCTTGGGGTGAAGTCCGTCAGCAGCAAGCCTCTCCAGTGAAGGATTCTTCCGGGAATACCCCTGTGCAGAAGCTTGCCTACGACGGGCCGGGTCTTTGAACTCTCTGACCCGAATCCGACAGCTAACTCCGCAGGCTTCTTCCAGAGAGGAACCCTTCTTGACCATGCAGACCCAACGGGGCCGCCGACGCGCGGCCGGCCCCCCTTCGGCACCCCGGGTTGCCGAAGTCGTCGCAGCGGAGCGCCCCCGCGACCTGCATCGCGATGCGCGCCGCCGCCGGGGTCCCTTCCGGCAGATGACGGAGTTTGCCGCCGCCAGCGGCATCGGCCAAAAAGCCGGCATGGCCCTTGCCGCCACAGGCCTGGTGCTGACGGTCACAGTGCCCGCCACGAGTCCCGTCATGGCAACGGACTCCGCCGGCAATGCCCCCATGGCTGCCTCGGCTGTCAGCCCGCAGCCGCAGATTTCCGCTGATGTTGGAGCCCAGGTTGACTTCAGCCGCTCCGCCGTGGTCACGCAGGCGGACCCGGATGGAAAGCTGAAGCAGCTGCTGAGCGCACAGTCCGCCGGCTCCGTCACCCGTGCCGCTTCGGCCGGCACCCTGGCCGCACCCCTGTCGTCCCTCGCCACCGCTTCCCCTTTCGGTTACCGGGTCAGCCCCATCACCGGAGGCTCCGGAGACTTCCACAGGGGCCAGGACTTCGTGGCGCAGTGCGGCACCTCGGTCCTGGCGGCCGCAACAGGAACCGTCACCTTCGCGGGCTGGCACCAGTTCGGTGGCGGAAACCGGGTGGTCATCGACCACGGCAACGGGCTGGAAACCACCTACAACCACCTCTCGTCCTTCAACGTCAAGGTGGGCCAGACCGTCTCCCGCGGTGAGGTCGTGGCACTGAGCGGCACCACCGGAGCGTCCACCGGATGCCACCTGCACTTCGAGGTCCAGGTCAATGGCGAAGTGGTCGATCCGATGGGCTGGCTGTAACCGAATGATTGCTCACTCTCAGATCGCCGTGACCCGCCGTGACCTGAATGTGACATTGAAGCAAAACTGCTGTACCGTCTAACTCGCGTCAACTTTTCCGAAGTTGACGCTCTTGAGTGGATTGCCTAACTCTGCCACCGCTCAAGGTCCGTTCGCATTTCATCGTCTGGCAGGGGCGGGGGAACCAATTTTGGCCTTCATTTCCGGAAGGCCTTGGGGTTAAGTCACAAAGCTTCCCAGGAAGCAGCGTGGCCGGGTGACTCCCATCCGAATCCGACAGCTCACCTCGCAGGCATTGGGAGAGGCTACCTTCGTGTCTTCACGCCATCATTCTGCGCGCCACCGTGCGCAAACGGTTCGCACCAACCCCCTGGACGCCGTGTCCAAGGCTGTCAGTGCAAATGCCGGGACCGTAGGCCGCCAGGCTGCCGTTGTGGCAGCCGCTTCGGGCCTCATCCTGAGCATGGGCCTGCCCGCCACGGCAGCTGACACCACTGCCGGTGTCTCTGCCTCCACCGAGTCCGGTTCGGCCCAGACGGCACTCGCCGTCACGGCTGCCCCCACGGCCACGGTGTCCTTCGAGCGTCCGGTCGTCAAGACCACCGCCGCTCCCAAGGTTGAAGCGGTACGTACCCAGTCCACGGCAGCAGCGAACCGCGCCGCCAACACCGCCACTGCGGGCCAGGAGGCTTCCCCGGCCGCCAAGGCGGAAGAGTCTGTATCCACTGCGGCAACCTCGGGCATTGCCGCCATCGCCTACACCGGCATCGGCCACTCCTACGTATGGGGCGGCACCAGCCCCGTCACAGGCTGGGACTGCTCCGGTTTCGTGCAGTGGGTTTACGCCCAGGCCGGAATCAGCATCCCCCGCACCAACGCGTGGAACATCATGACCCCCACCTCGGCACCGCAGCCGGGTGACCTGGTTGTCCAGAACGGTGGCGCGCACGTCGGCATCTACGTCGGCAACGGCATGATGATCAGCGCACTCAACCCCTCGCAGGGCACGCTGCTCCACTCGCCGGCAGCCACCGGTTCCTCCACGTACTACCACTACAGCAAATAGTTCTTGGGCAACGCGTTCCAAGGGCTTTTTCTTTGCCCAAAGCTTCTTCGCTAAAAACCACATCCCCGTTCGGGATGCGCCGGCGTACCCCCAAGATGCCGGCGCGTCCATCACCCTTCGCCTGCCTACCTGCGGCTCGAGGGAAAAACGAAAGAGAGAACTGATGACGACTCGTGCCACCGCACGGCATCGCGCCGAGGTCACCAAAACCAACTCGATCGCTGTCATTGCCAAGGCTGTCAGCGACAACGCAGGCGGCATGGGCCGCCAGGCTGCGGTTATTGCCGCAGCGTCCGGCCTGGTCCTGACCAGCGGCATCGCTGCCAACGCTGCCGACGCCAACGTCAAGCGCGATTCCGCTCCTGCTTCCGCGCTGGAAGTTGAATCCGCCGTGGACGCCCCGATCTCGGCGGCTTCCACCATCTCCATCAGCTACGAGAAGCCTGCCGTGACCACCACGCCGGCTCCCGTCGTCGAGCCTGAGCCCGAGGTTGAGGTGCAGGAAGCCGCTCCCGCTCCTGCGGCCCAGCCCGCTGCTGCTCCCAAGGTCACGGCCAAGGTTGCCACCGCCGCTGCTCCTGCCGCTCCCGCAGCCCAGGCATCCGCCAGCGGCAAGGGTGCGGCCATCCTCTCTGCCGCGTACGCCCAGCTCGGCGTGATGCAGGACTGCACCATGCTGGTCACCAACTCGCTGGCCGCTGTCGGAATCCACTTCCACGACTGGCCCGCCGGCTACCTGTCCCTGGGCCGCACCGTGAGTGCAGCCGAAGCACAGCCGGGCGACCTGATCTACTACGCTGACGGTGGCGCGGGCATGGCCCACATCGCTGTCTATGCAGGAAACGGCATGGCCGTCCACGGCGGCTACAACGGAAACCAGACCGTGGTCTTCAGCGCAAACGTTGGATCCGGCCCGGTCTTCATCCGCGTCAACTAGGCATTCCGGCGCTGGCGTGAACGGCCGCCAGCCTCAAAATGTCCCAAGGCCCCCGTCATCGAGGCGGGGGTCTTCGGCGTTTAATGGGTGCCGCCGACGGGGAAGGCACCCTTTTTGGCGTATCGGCGGTGGAAGGACTCCCGGGCGGAAATTACCTGATTCTGCACTTCTTTGTTTACTCTTGTGATGTCGATCCATAGCCCGGACATGCCGAGGGCAGCCGGCCCTCGTGCCCCTGACGGGTGCGGCCGTGAAGAGGTAAGTGCATGCGCACTCTCGTTCTGAATGCTGGATATGAACCGCTGGCGGTTATTACTTTCCGCCGGGCGCTGGTGCTTGTGCTTACAGGCAAGGCCAGTGTGGTGGCCGAAGGGGACGACCCCGTGGTGGGCCCCACCGACGTCCTGGGGCGCCCGTCCGTGATCCTCCTCAACCGCTACATCCGCCCCCGGTACAACCACTCCACGGCCGTCAGCCGCAGGGGAGTGCTCCGACGCGACGGGCATAAATGTGCCTACTGCGGGAAAGCGGCGCACACCATTGACCATGTGCACCCGAAATCCCGGGGCGGGGCTGATTCGTGGGAGAACCTGGTGGCCGCCTGCCTGCGGTGCAACAACGTCAAGGGCGATCACACTCCCGCCGAGATGGGATGGACCCTGCGCTTCGTCCCGGAACCTCCGCACGGGACCATCTGGCAGATCAAGGAGCTGGAGAAGCCCACCCCGGCCTGGGATCCGTTCCTGCTTCCGGAACGGGCTGCCTGACCGCCTGCCCCGGCATCGACCTGTCTGTGGCGTGACTTGTCGTTTCGCCCTGACCTCTCAGACCGCCCTTAACCTCGCGTGCTGCCGTCCAGTGAGCCGGTGACTAGGCTGGGGGAGTGGAAGTGAGCAGCCTTGCCTTTGACGCCGTGGTCCTGTCCGGCGGGAAGTCATCGCGGCTGGGCGGCACGCCCAAGCAGTCGCTGGTCTTCCAGGGCCAAACCCTCCTGGAGCGCGCTGTGGCTGCTGCCGCGGGGGCCGGGCTTACTGTCGTTGTTGGTGACACGGATTTCCTGCCAAACCGGCCACCCGTCGCGCAGCCCCTGCCGGCCTGGCCTGCCACCCTTTTGACCTGCCGGGAGGAACCGCGCTTCGCCGGCCCCGCGGCTGCGATCGCAGCCGGACTGGAGGCGCTGGCGGCACACCATACAAGGACGGGCGTCGGTGGCGGGCCGCCCTACACCCTGGTGCTGGCCTGCGACATGCCGTTGGCATCGCAGGCGGTGGCAGCGCTGCTCGACGCATTGGGCGCCTCCATGGGACGGGCGTCCGGAGGTGTCATGGCCTGTGCCGAAGACGGCAGGGCCCAGCCGTTGGCAGGTTTTTACCGCACGTCTGAGTTAACTAAAGCCTGCAAGGCCCTTGCGGCCCGCGACGCATTGGTCAACGGCTCTGTCAGGGCTCTCCTTGCTAGTCTGGACGTGCAGCTTGTCACAGTCCCCGCCGGATCCACAGCCGATGTGGATACCTGGGATGACGTTGCCGCGCTGGGGATTGCCGCCGGGAACCAGCATGAAGGCCAGGACCGGCATTCGGGCGGAACAAACGTGGGAGGCAATTCGTGAAGAGCCAGGACGAAACGCTGGAAGAGTGGTGCAGGGCCCTTCTCCAGGCGTACAAGCTTGAGGATGTCCAGGTGGACGTCAATGCGGTGCTGGCGCTTGCAGGTGTAGCCGCCCACGCTGTTGTCCGGCCGGCGGCTCCGCTCACCACTTTTATTGCCGGCTTCGCTGCAGGCCTGGCTGCTGCTCCCGGCAGGGAGATGGATGCCGAATCAATGGACGCGGCACTGGCCGTTGCCCGCACACTGGCAAAGGACTACGAGGCCGAGGCCGCCGCCGGGACTCCCGGCGAATGACTGCAGAACCCCAGGGCGATCCGGAGGCACCATCTGGCAGTGATGCGGGACCCTTTGCCGACACCGCGGTAGGGGGAGCCACCGAACCGTGGCTGACTGAATCTGGTATCGCTGACCGTGGCACCTCTGAATCCGGCATCCCGGAATCGAGTACAGGAGAATCGGGTGCTCCCGATGCCCAGTCAGCTGAAGAAGGGCATGCAGCCCATCACCATCTGGCGCATACCTGGGAAGAGGCCAGGCAAGCTGCGTTCGACGCCGCAACACCGATTCCCCCGGGGCCTGTGCCCCTGCGGATCGCCTTGGGCCGCAAACTCGAAAGGGACATCATTGCCCTCCAGGACATGCCCCATTACGCCTCGTCGGCCATGGACGGCTGGGTGGTCAACGGAAGCGGCCCCTGGATACCGGTGGAGCCCGGCACCCGGCTGGCGCCGCACCAAGCCAGCCCCATCGCCACCGGCGGGCTGATCCCCGCCGGCGGCAAGGCAGTTCTCCGCACCGAGAGTGCAGTCCTTGGCCGGGACGATGAGGGACTTCCTGTCGTGATGACCGGAGGCAAGGCGCGCCCCGGCGAACCCCGCGCGGGGGAGCACATCCGGAAGGCCGGGGAAGAAGCCCTGGAGGGGGACATCCTGGTCAAAGCGGGAGTGGAACTCAATCCGGCCCACCTGGCGCTGGCCGCTTTGGCCGGCTACGACGAACTGCAGGTCCAGGGGAAGCCCGTGGTGCGCCTGGTGCTGACCGGGTCCGAAGTGGTGGAACACGGCACGCCGGCACCGGGCCAGGTGCGCGACACCTTCGGTCCGCAAATGCCGGACGTTGTGGCAATGCTGGGCGGCATCCCGGGCGGGCAGCAGCGGATCGGCGACTCGTACGACGAATGGCTGGCTGCGCTCGAGGACGTGCTGCCGGAGGTGCCGGGCGCGCCGGACCTGCCGGCCGACGTCGTTATCACGACGGGGGGCACCGGGCGCTCGGGGACGGACCACCTCCGGCGGGCGGTGGCTGAACTGGGCGGCCGCCTCATCATCGATGGGGTGGCCATGCGGCCTGGCCACCCCGCGGTCCTCGCCGAACTGCCGGACGGACGCTTTGTCCTGGGACTTCCCGGAAATCCGCTGGCGGCCATGATGGCCCTTTCCACCGTGGGCGCCCCGCTGCTGGCCGCATTGGGGCACCGCGCCATGCCGGCGGTGGAGGAAGTGCCCTGCGGGACGATGATCGAACCGGACCCCGGCCGTACCAGGCTGATGCCGTTCCGTTTGCTGTATGGCATGGCCTCCCCGGCACAACATACAGGCCCGGGAATGATGAGGGGACTGGCCGCTGCCGACGGTGTGCTGGTAGTACCCCCGCATGGCGTGCAGCTTGGGGAGCCGGTGCCCGCATTCGCGCTGCCATGGGGTCCGCCCATACCCCGCCGGCAGGAGGACCCGGCCAAAACCAAACCGCGCAGCAACGCCCGGGGCGCCCAGCCCAAGGGCAAACCAGCAGCGAGTGGACCCGTGGACTGGAGCGCGCTCCTGGGCTGAGGCGGGCCCCGTTGGTGCCATGATGGAGTAATGAACAGGCAGGGTGGAACATGGGACGAGTAACCCAGCGCCGCAAAGTGCACAAGTATGTTTTGGACGGTTCGCCGGGGGCCCAGGAATACCCGGTCCGGCATCGCGAGGACGTCCTCGCCGTCGAGGAACCGCTGGAAATCCGGCTGGGGAGCCTTTCCTATTCGGTCACCATGCGGACTCCGGGGAACGACTTTGACCTGGTGGCCGGATTCCTGGTGTCGGAGGGCGTCATCTGGGCTCCGGAGCAGTTGGTCTCGCTCCGTTTTTGTGCCGGGGAGGACGAAAACGGCGTCCAGACATTCAATGTGGTGGAAGCCCAGCTGCGGCCGGACGTCCCGCTTCCCCACACTGGCCGCAAGGTCTACACTTCCAGCTCCTGCGGCATCTGTGGAACCGACTCGATCGAAGCCGTGCAGAAGTCCTCCCACTTCAGCCCGCGGGCGGACCCGTTGACTGTGGATGCCAAAGTCCTGGCCGCCCTCCCCGGGCTGCTGCGGAAGTCCCAGCGTGTCTTCGAGGACACCGGGGGCGTGCACGCGGCGGGCCTGTTCAGGATTGGGGACGACGGCGAACCGCAGCTCCTGTGCCTGCGCGAGGACGTTGGGCGGCACAACGCCGTGGACAAAGTGGTGGGCTGGGCACTGCGCGAGGGCCTCCTGCCGCTGACCGGAACCGTGCTCCAGGTGTCCGGCAGGGCATCCTTCGAACTGGTCCAGAAAGCTTCCCTTGCGGGAATTCCCGTCCTGGCGGCTGTCAGTGCCCCTTCCAGCCTTGCGGTGGAGCTGGCGGAGGCGAACGGGCTGACCCTGGCGGGTTTCAGCCGGGAAACAAGTTTCAACGTCTACGCCGGGGACGCACGGATCCTGCGCCCCACACCCGCCGTGCCCATTGCTTAGGCCACCTCTGCCGCGATGGCCAAAGCCTGCCTTGGAAGGGGGTTGGTTGAGGTGCTGCCAGCGGGTAGATTTGTCCATCGAATGGACGCAATGATCCAGCCACGAGCCTAAAGAGGATTCATATTGCATGACGACCGCAGGATCACGGAAGTCCGCCTGGCCAGGCTTGTGCGCGAGCGCATCGCCCCTGCCGTCTACAGCCGGACGGTTCCCCTTGCCCTGAGCAGTTGGGAAGCTCCCGGCGAACCGGTCCCCGCGCTCGAAGCAATGCGCCAGGAGTTCCAGCCGCAGGAGCACGGCGCAGCATGGGGCCGGCCCTGGGGCACCACCTGGCTGCGGCTGCAAGGAGAAGTGCCCGAATCCTGGGGCGACGGCCCGGACACCACCGTTGAGGTGGTGGTGGATCTTGGGTTCACCACGGAGGCGCCCGGGTTCCAGTGCGAGGGCATTGCCTGGCGGCCGGACGGGACCATCATCAAGGCCATCTCACCCCGTAACCAGTACATTCCGCTGAAGCTGCTGGGCGGCGGCATGGCGGTGGACTTCTACGTCGAGGCAGCCGCAAACCCGGACATGGCGCAGGGCTGGACCTTTGCCGCCACCCCGCTGGGGGACAAGGCGACGGCCGGAGGAGCGCCGCAGTACCGGCTGGGGAGCATCGCCATCGCTGAACTCAACCAGTGTGTCTGGGAACTCCAACAGGACGTATGGACACTGGCAGGCCTCATGGAGCAACTCCCGCTGGAGCTTCCCCGCCGCCATGAGATCCTCCGGGCCCTTGAACGCATGATGGACGTGATGGACCCGGACGACGTTGCCGGCACCGCCGCGGCAGGCAGGGAAGCTCTAGCCGAAGTCCTGGCCCGGCCCGCGTACGCGTCCTCGCATCAACTGGTTGCCACGGGGCATGCGCACATCGACTCGGCATGGCTCTGGCCAGTCCGCGAAACCATGCGCAAATGCGCCCGTACATTCTCAAATGTTGTGGCCCTGATGGATGAAGACCCGAATTTCGTCTTCTCCTGCTCCTCTGCCCAGCAGCTGGAGTGGATCAAGGAGCTGTACCCGGAGCTGTTCAGCAGGATCCGGGAAAAGGTGCGGGCTGGCCAGTTCGTCCCCGTGGGCGGCATGTGGGTGGAATCCGATACCAACATGCCCGGCGGCGAAGCCATGGCGCGCCAGTTCGTCGAGGGCAAGGGCTTTTTCCTGGCCGAATTCGGCATTGAATGCAGGGAGGCCTGGCTGCCGGACTCCTTCGGATACAGCGCCGCCCTGCCGCAGATCGTTAAAGCCGCCGGCAGCCGGTGGTTCCTCACCCAGAAGATCTCCTGGAACCAGACAAACAGGATGCCGCACCACACCTTTAACTGGGAAGGGATCGATGGCACCCGGCTGTTCACCCACTTTCCCCCGGTGGACACCTACAACTCTGACCTGAGCGCCAGGGACCTGGCCCACGCCGAGCGCAACTACCGGGACCACGGCCGCGGAAGCGTGTCACTGGTGCCGTTCGGTTATGGCGACGGCGGAGGCGGACCCACCCGCGAAATGCTTGCGGCGGCTGCCCGGACCGCGGACCTGGAGGGATCACCCAAAGTCAGGATCGGCTCAGCGGAGAGTTTCTTCCGGCAGGCCGAGGAAGACTACCCGGCCTTGCCCGTATGGGTGGGGGAGATGTACCTGGAGCTGCACCGGGGCACCTACACCAGCCAGGCCGGGACCAAGAAAGGCAACCGGCACAGTGAGCACCTGCTGCGTGAAGCGGAACTGTGGTGCGCCACGGCTGCGGTCCGGGCGGGCGGCGCTTTCGACTACCCGGAGGCAGAGCTCAAGCGCCTCTGGCAACTGGTGCTGCTGCAGCAGTTCCACGACATCCTTCCCGGCAGCTCCATCGCGTGGGTCCACCAGGACGCCGAGCGGAACTACCAGGCCATCGAAACCGCGCTCGAGGCAATCATCAGCCGGGCTGCTGCCGCGATGTTGGGCCCGGGTGACCGGCAGTTCCTCCTCAACGCGGCACCGCATGAACGGAACGGGGTAAGGGCGCTGGCTGCAGGTGAGGCTTTGGCGGCCACGGACCCGGTGCAGGCCACAGCCCACAACGGCGGCTACATCCTGGACAACGGAATAATCCGGGCCGTGGTGGACGCGGACGGACTCCTCGCCTCCCTGTGCGACCATGCCAGTGGCCGTGAGGCCGTCGCTCCCGGCCAGCGCGGCAACCTGCTGGAGCTTCACCGCGACACCCCCAACGAGTGGGATGCCTGGGACATTGATGAGTTCTACCGGCGCAACGTCACACCGCTGGTCCACGCGGAGTCGGTCCGGCTGGCCAGTGAAGGCGGCAGCGCCGTGGTGGTGGTGGAACGGCTGGCCGGCAGCTCTCCGCTGACCCAGCGCATCACGCTGGCCCCCGGAAGCCCTTCACTGGAAATTGCCACCGCCGTGGACTGGCAGGAGCGCGAAAAGCTGCTGAAGCTTGGCTTTGCCCTCGACGTGCGTGCGGACCGGTCGGCCGCCGAAACCCAGTTCGGCCACGTCTTCCGGCCCACCCACACCAACACCTCATGGGAGGCCGCGAAGTTCGAAATCTGTGCCCACCGTTGGATCCACGTAGGTGAACCCGGGTACGGCGTGGCGGTGGCAAACGCATCAACGTACGGCCATGACGTGGGCAGGACCATCAGGGAATCCGACGGCGGGACCACCACTACCGTGCGCCTGTCCCTGCTGCGCGCTCCGAAGTTCCCCGACCCCGACGCGGACCGCGGCCAGCACGAATTGACAATCACCGTCCGCCCCGGTGCCGACATTGCCGCCGCCGTCCAGGAAGGGTACCGGACCAACCTTGCGCCGCGGCTGGCCAGAGGTGGCTCCGCGGCGGAGCCGCTCTTCTCCGTCAGCAACCCCGCCATGGTCATTGAAGCCGTGAAGCTGGCCCAGGACGGATCGGGCGATGTGGTGGTCAGGCTTTATGAGTCGCTTGGACAACGATCTGCCGGAACCCTCACGGCCAACTTCCCGATGAAGGGCGCGGTGCCGACGGACCTCCTGGAACGCCCCACCGACGCGCCCGGAATTGTTCCTGCGGAGAATGGCGCCCAGCTCACGCTCCGGCCGTTCCAGCTGGTGACGATGAGGTTTACGCGGAAATAGCGAGTGCGCGACGGCAGTTCAGGTCCTTAAATAGGCTGAGTGGGGGCGGTCCCCAACGATCCGCCACCACTCATCCCCCCAATGTGTGCAAAGGCCCCCGGGGCGGCCAGCGCCTTGAATTTATCCCCGTTCGAAAACGCTTGGGCGGCCCCGCCTTCACACATTCATGATTGTTTCACATTCTAATGAATTTGTGAAAGCAGCTGAACGTTACATTTCGCTGGATGTCCTGCGCTGTCCCGCCGTACGTGCGTTGACCACCTTTGCGACCCAGATCAGGGCAAGCCCGACCACAAAGCACAGTATGGCCGTGTAGTTAATGATGAACTCTACTTGGCCAAGTTCGGGTGGGATTACCGGGAACAGCAGCGTGAGGCCCACCGCCACTGCGCCGACTGCCAGCAGCGCGGCAGCGACGCGCACCAGGATGGGGAGCCGGTCCCGCACAGCGCGCACCATGGCCGGCACCAGGGCCAGGACAACGAACGCGGGATAGGCCCGTCCCGCCGCGCCGTAGTACTCAACGAGCGCGAAATGACGCGCGTCTTTAGCGGATATGGCCTGGAGCCCCGCAGAGGATCCGGCGGTGTCCATGGAGAAAAACAGTGCAATCATGACCGCCGAGACAACGAGCAGGACCAATATGCCGGTCCGGCCGGTGATGAGACGATATGCGTTGTCTGCGCCAAAGCCCCTGGAAATCCGGATGCCCATGAAGAAAATGGTGCCAAAGATGACGAAGCGCAGCAGCAGGTTGGCCAGGTTGATTCCGCCCAAGGCTTGGTCGATGACGATGTAGGGCGCCTGGATGCTCAACAGGATGGCCAGGGTCATCAAAGCGAAAATGCCGAAGAGGGAGCGGTTCTCGCCCCGGAGGGTGCTGGGGATGCGGGCCGCCGCAGTAAGGGCGCATATCGCCAGCGTGGTCCATTGAAGGGTCTCGATCATCCC
Organism: Arthrobacter sp. Soil764; assembly: GCF_001428075.1. Taxonomy (GTDB): domain Bacteria; phylum Actinomycetota; class Actinomycetes; order Actinomycetales; family Micrococcaceae; genus Arthrobacter. Next base: position 39,550 of record NZ_LMSI01000005.1, read on the forward strand.
AGGTTCTCCCATATTTTTTCTGTCTGCGCTTGGTCCTGCTCCTGGCGGCGCAGCACTTTGCCCATTGCCTGAAGCCGGTCTCCGGCAAGGGCTGTAAGTTCTCCATCGGCGAGGCTGTCCAGTGCAGCCTGCCGGGCACCGGGAGGCCAGCCGGCCTCCTCCTCCGTAATGATTCCGGTGGCCACCAGCCCGCCCGCCGGCCCCACTCCGGCTGCCAGCGCAGTGGCGACAGCAAGCTCGGGGGACAGCCGGTTGGCGGTCAACTGGGCGGAATAGTTTTGTGGGGCCACTCCTGTGGAGGCCGAAACGCGGTGCCGCACCTCGCCGTCGTCTATTGCATCCACCCAGTTCTTCACAGAGGTGGCGTGCGGGGTAGCGCTCAGGGCCGGGGCGGCTGCACCCAAAGCCGCGTCCATGGCCGGACGGGCCAGCAGCGCCCGGAGAAGGTCCGGGGTGGAAACTTGGCTGACCAGTTCGCTCCTGGTGGGTGGGCGCTGCGGGCCCGCCAAGGCGGTGTAGGCGTCAAATCCGGCCAGCGCGGCGACGGGATTGATCTTGTACGCGCGACTGATGCTGACCACTGTGCTCACGGAAACCTTGCCCCGGACCAGCTGCTGTGCCAGCGTGGTCCGCTTGATCCCGGAGACCCTGCAGACGTCTGCAGTGCTGGCATCGGGCGCGATGCCTTGCAGCCAGCGCTGGAACGCCTTGGCGGAAAGGGTCATGGAGGGCTCTCTGCAGAACGGGTGGTGCGGATGATTTTACCGTGCCCCCGGGGGCCCACCGTGACGGACGATTTTGCCCATTGTGCCGGTTCGTCTATAGTTGATGGTCGAGCCCGCTGGTCCGTACACCCCCCAAGTCCGGACCAGCGGGTTCTTCTATGTCCTGCAGCCCCAGCGGCGTCGCGGCCCGGTTTGCGCCGCATTTTCCGGCCGCCGATGGCTGTCCGGGCAGCGGCGAAAGGACGAATCCATGACTGCAACCCTTGTTGCCAAAGACATCTCCGGTGGCCATGGCCACCGGGTGCTCTTTTCCAACCTCTCGCTGACGGTGGCCCCCGGCGACGTTGTGGGCGTCGTGGGCGCCAACGGCGCCGGGAAATCGACGCTGCTCCGCCTCCTTGCCGGCGTCGACCAGCCACAGCAGGGCACCGTGAGCCTCGCCCCGTCCGACGCCTTCGTGGGCTGGCTGCCGCAGGAGCACGAGCGGGTTGCCGGGGAAACGGTGGCGGCCTACATTGCCCGCCGGACCGGCTGCGCGGAAGCAACCGTGGACATGGAGTCCACGGCGGAAGCACTGGGTTCCGGCGCTCCGGGCGCTGACGATGCGTACGCCCATGCCTTCGACCGGTGGATGGCCTCGGGCGCCGCCGACCTGGACGACCGCATTCCTGCCGTGCTGGCAGAACTGGGGCTGGACGCCGGCCCCGAAGCGCTGATGACGGGTCTTTCCGGCGGCCAGGCCGCCCGGGTGGCCCTGGCTGCCCTCCTGCTGAGCCGCTTCGACGTGGTGTTGCTGGACGAGCCGACCAACGATCTCGACCTTGCGGGCCTGGCCACCCTGGAGGCCTTCGTGAAGGGGCTGCGCGGCGGGGTGGTGCTGGTCAGCCATGACCGCGAGTTCCTTGCCCGCTGCGTGACCCGCGTGGTTGAGCTGGACCTGGCCCAGAACAGTGTGGCCGTTTACGACGGCGGCTACGACGCCTTCCTCGAGGAACGAGCGGTTGCGCGGCGGCACGCACGCGAAAAGTACGAGGATTTCGCCGCCACCAAGGCGGACCTGGTGTCCCGGGCACGGACCCAGCGTGAGTGGAGCTCACAGGGTGTCCGGAATGCCATGAAGAAGAACCCCGACAATGACAAGATCCGGCGCGCCGCCAGTACCGAGTCCTCGGAAAAGCAGGCGCAGAAGGTCCGGCAGATGGAGTCCCGGATCGCCCGGCTGGACGTCGTGGAGGAGCCCCGGAAGGAATGGCAGCTCCAGTTCAGCATCGGCCAGGCACCGCGCTCCAGCGCCGTCGTCGCCACTTTGCGCAACGCCGTGGCACGCCAGGGTGACTTCACGCTGGGACCTGTCAACCTCCAGCTCAACGGTGGTGAACGCGTGGGCATCACGGGCCCGAACGGAGCCGGAAAGTCCACCCTGCTGCGGCTGCTGCTGGGCACCCAGGCGCCGGACGACGGCGATGCCTCCATGGGTGCGAACGTGGCCGTCGGCGAGATAGACCAGGCCCGCGGGCTGTTGGATGGCGGCCTGCCGTTGGGCGACGCGGTGGAAGCCGTGCTGTCGGATTGGAACAGCGCCGACGTCCGCACCCTCCTGGCCAAGTTCGGCCTCAAGGCGGACCATACGTCCCGGACCGTGGATTCCCTGTCGCCGGGGGAGCGGACGCGGGCGGCCCTGGCGCTGCTCCAGGCGCGTGGTGTGAACCTCCTGGTGCTGGACGAACCCACCAACCACCTCGACCTGCCGGCCATTGAGCAGCTGGAAGAGGCCCTTGAAAGCTACGACGGAGCGCTGCTGCTGGTGACGCACGACCGCCGGCTGCTGGAGAACGTTCGACTCGACTACCGGTGGCACCTGGAAAACGGCACGGTCCAGGAACTCCACCACACTGCAAGCCAGGAGAAGTAATCATGAGCATGGACCGCGTGGCCTGGAGTTCGCTCTACAACATCAGCACCGCTAAGAGCGCTTCCAAGCCGTTTTCCAAGGAAACCCTGAAACGGGTACTGGCCTTTGCCGCCCCGCATAAGGGCAAGCTCATCGCCTTCGTGCTGTCCTCCATCGCTGCCGCCTTCCTGGCAGTCGCCACGCCGGTGCTGGCCGGGCAGGTGGTTGACGCCATCATCGCCAAGGCCGCAACTGGAACCGTTATTTGGCTGGCTGTGCTGATCGCGATCGTGGCTGTGGGGGAGGCCGGGGTGGGACTCCTGACCCGCTGGTTGTCCTCCACCATCGGCGAAGGCGTGATCGTGGACCTGCGGACGCGGGTGTTCGACCACGTCCAGCGGATGCCCATCGCCTTCTTCACCCGGACCCGCACGGGCGCGCTGGTCAGCCGCCTCAACAATGACGTCATTGGGGCGCAGTCCGCCTTCGCCGGAACGCTGTCCGGGGTGGTGAGCAACTCCGTGGCGCTGGTCCTGACGCTGGCCGTGATGCTCAATACGTCCTGGCTGGTGACGGTGCTCGCCATGGTCCTGCTGCCGATCTTCCTGATTCCCGCCCGCCGTATGGGCTCAAGGCTGGCCGACCTGCGCCGGGAAGCTGCCGCACACAACGCCGCCATGGGCACCCAGATGACGGAGCGGTTCTCCGCCCCGGGTGCCACACTGGTCAAGCTCTTCGGCCGGCCGGACGATGAATCCCGCGAATTTGCTGCACGTGCGGGACGGGTCCGTGACATCGGCGTCCGCATGGCGATGCTGCAGTTCACGTTCGTGACCGCACTGACCCTGGTGTCCGCGCTCGCACTTGCGCTGGTCTACGGCCTGGGCGGCTGGCTCGCCCTGGGTGGCCAGCTGGCGCCCGGGGACGTGGTGGTCCTGGCACTGCTGCTGACCCGGCTCTACGCTCCGCTCACGGCGCTGTCCAACGCCCGGGTGGAAGTCATGAGTGCCCTGGTCAGCTTTGAACGCGTTTTTGAAATCCTTGACCTGCAGCCGCTGATCCAGCAGAAGCCGGACGCAGTGCCGGTACCGGCCGGTCCGGTGTCCGTGGAATTCGACGACGTCCGGTTTGCCTACCCTTCCGCGGACAAGGTATCCCTGGCCTCACTGGAGGAAGTATCCACCCTTGACACCCGCGGCGGCGAGGAGGTGCTGCACGGCGTCAGTTTCCGGGTGGAGCCTGGCCAGACGGTTGCCCTGGTTGGTTCCTCCGGCGCCGGCAAGTCCACCATCGCCCAGCTTCTGTCGAGGCTGTACGACGTCGACTCGGGCGCCGTGCGGCTCGGCGGCACTGCGCCGGGGACGGGGCTGGACGTCCGCGATGCCACCTTTGATTCACTGCGCGACACGCTGGGCATGGTGACCCAGGACGGCCACCTGTTCCACGAAACCATCGCGTCCAACCTTCGGCTGGCCAAACCAGGGGCGAGCGAAGAGGACATGTGGGACGTCCTGCGCCAGGCCCGGCTGGAGACGATGATCAGGTCGCTGCCCGATGGGCTGGAGACGGTGGTGGGGGAGCGCGGCTATCGGCTTTCCGGCGGCGAACGCCAGCGGCTGACCATCGCCCGGCTCCTCATCGCCCAGCCCCGCGTCGTCATCCTCGATGAGGCCACCGCCGCGCTGGACTCAACGAACGAAGCCGCCGTGCAGGCAGCCCTGGGTGCGGCACTCGAGGGGCGTACCGCCGTCGTGATTGCCCACCGGCTGTCCACCGTCCGTGCGGCCGACGCCATCCTGGTGGTGGAAGGCGGCCGGATCGTGGAACGCGGCACCCACACCGAACTCCTGGCCGCCGGGGGCCGCTACGCCGAGCTCTACCGGACGCAGTTCGCGGAGGCCACCGCCGTGGCACAGGAAGCCGTGCCCGAGTTCTAGCGGCGCGGCGGCGGAGCCTGCGCCGCTCCCGGCATGGCACGGGCCGCCAGCAGGGGCAGGATGTGGTCCGTCAGCAGCGGGGCAAGGTCCCGCGGGAGGGACACGTCGCCGGCCGTCTCAAGGATGTGCAGCCAGCGGATCTCGGCGATTTCGGCCGCCGGACTGGCCGTCCACGTGCCCGGCGCGATGAACACGGTGGCTTCAATGTCGGTGGCGGCCTCGTTCGCGGCGTCCGCGATCCAGACGCCCATCAGTTCAAGCTCCTGCGGCGGCACCACGATCCCCACCTCTTCGGTGAGCTCCCGGGCTGCGGCCTCAACCGCCGTCTCACCCGGTTCGGGCTTGCCGCCCGGGTGCATGAACATACCGGTTCCGCGTTTGCGCACGGTCAGCAGCCGGCCTGCGTCATCGAACACGCAGACGGCGGAGACCACAATCCGGTCCTTCACGCGGGAATCCTTTCCAGGTGTGAGACCAGCAGCAGGTCCTTGCGGGGGCCGGTCACATCCCAGCTGAAGCTGAACTGGTCAGGGCCTTGGCGGGTGTAGGACACGCGGTAGGTATCCGGATCGCACCAGTGGCTGTCCAGGCTGGCGTCCGGGGTGAAGCTCATCCGGTGGAACGGCCTGCCGTCGGGAAAAAACACGTCCAGCGCATCGGGCCGCGGCGCGCGTTTCAGGACGTACTCACGTGACGCGGGGCCGGTGAAAGAAGGCCAGTGCATGGTTCCTTCCTCGCGAAGGTCCAGGCCGCCGTCGTCCGTAGGCGTGAAAAGGACGACGCCGGAAAAGGTTCCGCGGGTGCCGTCCGACCTGTCCAGGAGGTCCCGCTCAAGCCGCCAGCGCCCCGGCTGCCCGCGGTGGCCTGTTGGGCCGCCGCCCAGGAGGTAGGCGCGGAGGCTTGGCTCCGGGGAAGGAGATTTCAAGTGCCCTCGATTGGAATCGAACCAACGACACCGGCTTTAGGAGAGCCGTGCTCTATCCACTGAGCTACGAGGGCGGGTGTCCGGTGGTTCGGCGGGGCCGGTCCGTCCGGACACGGTTACAAGCATACAAGGTGCGGGGCCGTACTACGCTCAAGGCATGAGTCCAGCCCCCACTGCCGCTCCCGCCGCCGCCTTCATCCCGAATGTTGCCTCCACCCGCCAGTACATCGGGGCCTGGGCCATCCTGAGCGTGCTGCAGTATTTCGCCGCGGAGGCCGCCGTGGCCATGGCATGGGCCGGGCCCCGCCCCTACGATCTGCGCACCGGGTACATCAGCGATCTGGGCGCCCTCCACTGCGGGACCTTCTCCGGCCGGGACGTCTGCTCCCCGTTGAACTGGCTGATGAATGCCTCGTTCGTGGTCCAGGGGCTCGGCATGCTGGTGGGGGCGTTGCTGCTGACGTCGGGGCTGCTGCGCGTGGCAGCCCGGCCCGGTATCCGGATCAACTGGGGCCGGAAGGAGCCGTGGCTCGCCGCCGCCGCGGTCCGGCTGCTCACGGGTGCCGCGGGCGCCGGGACGGTGGTGGTGGGCCTGGTGCCCGAGGACGTTGGCTCCCCATGGCACTACTGGGGTGCGGTCACGTACTTCCTGGCCGGCGGCGCTGCCCTGCTGGTGCTCGGCCTGCTCTGGCTCCGCAAAACGGGCATGGCGTGGTTCATCCTGGCATGCGGCGCCGTCTCCCTGGCCGCGGTGGCGACGGGCGGCCTGACACACATGATGGTTCCGGAGCCCGGGACACTGGAACGGCTGATGGGATATCCCGTGACCGTCGGCATGGCCACCTCCGGGCTGGTCATTGCACAGCGGGTGCACCGGCACCGGAAGGAACGGCGGGCTGCTGCCGCCCGGGTAACTGCCGCCTAGGCCTGGTTCCGTGTCCGCCTGTTCAGGAACACCGCTGCGGCCCCGGCCAGAAGGCTCAACACCAAAAGCACCCAGCCGGCAACGGTGAGGCCGGACGCCAGGGCAACCTGGCCGGCGTCGGGACCTTCCGACGCCATCATGGCGTCAATGGCAACGTTTCCCCACAACCGGACCACCACGAACAGCATGGGCACGGCCCACAGTGCCCAGCGCAGCGCCTTCCGCGCCACATTGGTCCCAATGAGCAGCAGCCAGGTGAACCCGAAGATCAGCGGGAAGAGGGTTCCGGCGGTCTTGTGGACGTAGTTCAGCTGGCCCAGGGCGTCGCCGTTCATCTCCCCCTGCAGGCGGCCGATGTAGGCGGGATCGAAGCCGCCGACGAGTGAATCCGGCATGAACAGGCCTTTGGTGAGTTGCGTGAGCTGGTCCAGGGTCAGCAGGTGCAGGTACCAGAAGAGGAACAGGCTGGCCACCACGCCCGCAATGACGATCAGGTTGCTGTTGCCCTGCGCCTTCTCCGGCGTCCGGTTGGTGGTGGGGTTGAGCACCGGTGGCAGCTGGTGCTGCGGTACAACCGCTTTGGCGCCGTGCTTCTTGATCCGCTGGGCAGGGGTTTTGGCCATGGCACCATTATCCCGCCCCATAAACTGAAGCCATGACCACTGGCCGACACAGCGCAGCTGTTCTTGACCCCTCACTGGACGACTACGAGCTGGCGGCGGCGCTGGTCCGTGAAGCCGGGCAGCTGGCGCTCCTCATGCGCATGGCCGGCCTGCAGTCGGAACAAAAAACCTCCGTCTCGGACGTTGTGACAGCAGCGGACCACGCAGCCGAGGCCTATGTTCTGGAGCAGCTGCAGCGCTGCCGGCCGGAGGACGGCATCCTGGGGGAGGAAGGCGCCTCCGTCCAGGGCACCAGCGGCCGCACCTGGGTGATCGACCCCGTGGACGGCACCTACAACTTCCTGCACGGCTCCACTTACTGGTGCTCCGCCATCGCCCTCAAGGACCGCGGCGACGCAGTGCTGGGCGCCATTTTCCAGCCGGAGGAGGACAAGCTGTGGCTCGGCGGCCGCGACCGGCCCGCCACCATGAACGGCGATCTCCTTACCGTTTTCAGCGATGACGGCGGCAAACGCAACGCCACCAGTGTCGCCGAACTTGGCGCGGCCACCTACATCCACCCCACCTGGCTGATGGACCCAATGTGCGCCATGCCCTGGCACGCCGCCGCCACCTCCGCGGCGTCCCTCCGCATGCTGGGCTCCGGGTCCTGCGACCTGGGCCGTGTTGCGGACGGACAGCTGGGGTGCTGGTTCCAGCACAGCTGCCCGGAATGGGACTGGCTGCCGGGCAAGGCGATCGTCCGTGCCGCCGGCGGCGCCGTGGATACCGTCCGCGTCAACGGCTTGGAGTGGTTCCTGGCAGGAGGAACGACGGCGGTGCATCAGTTGCGTGCGGCGCTCCAGTCAGGCTCGGTCAGCTGAGGCGGCTGCCCGGTGCGGTTCCCCGCGACGGGGAGTAATCCACAGGCTGGAAGGCGCTGTCGGTCCCACCGCCTAGACTTGTATGCACCATGGATATGTTGTTTGACCCGTACTCTGACGGACCGTTCAAGGCCGCTCCTGCCGCCGCCGCCCGCACCAGGACGGGGCCGGAGGGCGTTGCCACCACGGCCGGGCCCGGCGGAATACCGGCCAGTCATGGCGGCCTGCAGCAAGACAACGGCGCCCGGAACGATGGCGCCTGGAACCACGGCGACAGGCGCGACGACGGCCACCACCACAGCCGCCGCCCGGACGCGGCCCAGCTGCTGGAGGGACTGAACCCGCAGCAGGAGGAAGCGGTCAAGCATGCCGGGTCGGCACTGCTGATCGTCGCCGGTGCCGGGTCCGGCAAGACCCGCGTGCTCAGCAACAGGATCGCGTACCTGATCGCCACCGGCCGCGCGCACCACGGCGAAATCCTGGCCATCACCTTCACCAACAAGGCGGCCGCGGAAATGCGGGAGCGCATCGAAGCCCTGGTGGGCGGGCGCGCCAAAATCATGTGGATCTCCACGTTCCACTCCTCCTGCGTGCGGATCCTGCGGCAGGAAGCGGCCAACGTCGGCCTGAAATCCAACTTCTCCATCTACGACTCCGCGGACTCCCTGCGGCTGGTCACCCAGGTGTCCAAGGCCCTGGACCTGGACCCCAAGAAGTTTGCCCCCAAAGCCATCCAGCACAAGATCTCGGCCTTGAAGAACGAACTCATTGACGCCGATTCCTTTGCCTCGGCGGCCAATTACAACGACCCCTTCGAACATGCGGTGGCGGACGTCTACAAGGGCTACACCCAGCGCCTCCGGCAGGCCAACGCCATGGACTTCGATGACCTCATCGCCGAGACCGTCTACATGTTCCGTGCCTTCCCCGCGCTGGCCGAGTCCTACCGCCGCCGGTTCCGCCACGTCCTGGTGGACGAATACCAGGACACCAACCACGCCCAGTACGCCCTGGTGCGGGAAATCGTGGGGGAGGGCCCCGGCGCGTCGGAGCTCACCGTGGTGGGTGACTCGGACCAGTCCATCTACGCCTTCCGCGGCGCGGACATCCGGAACATCGTGGAGTTCGAAAAGGACTACCCGGAAGCCCGCACCATCAAGCTGGAGCAGAACTACCGCTCCACCCAGAACATCCTGAGTGCCGCCAACTCGGTCATCTCGCGGAACCCCAACCGTCCGGAGAAACGGCTGTGGACCGCCGAGGGCGAAGGCCACAAGATCATCGGCTACGTCGGCGAAAACGAACATGACGAAGCGCAGTTCATCGCCAAGGAGATCGACCGGCTCCAGGACGAGGAAAACCTGCGCCCGGGCGATGTCGCCATCTTTTACCGGACCAACGCCCAGTCCCGCTCCATCGAAGACGTCCTGGTTCGCGTGGGCCTGCCGTACAAGGTGGTGGGCGGCACCCGCTTCTACGAGCGGAAGGAAATCAAGGACGCCCTGGCGTACCTGCGCGTCCTGGTGAACCCGGATGACGACGTCAACCTCCGCCGGGTGCTGAATGAACCCAAACGCGGCATCGGCGACCGTGCCGAAGGCGCCGTCGCAGCCCTGGCCCAGCGTGAGCGGACGTCGTTCATGGAAGCCGCCCGCCGCGCCGACCAGGCGCCCGGCATGGCCACCCGGTCCGTCAACGCAGTCCTGGGTTTCGTGAAGATGCTGGACGACCTCGCCGAGGTAGCCGCCGGATCCGGAGCGGCTGCCGCGCTGGAGGCCGTCCTGGAACAGACGGGCTACCTTGCCGCGCTGCGTTCCAGCACCGATCCGCAGGACGAATCCCGCGTGGAGAACCTCGCCGAACTCGTGGCGGTGGTGCGCGAGTACGAGCAGGAGAACCCGGAAGGCAGCCTCGGCGCGTTCCTGGAGCAGGTGTCCCTGGTAGCCGACGCCGACCAGATCCCGGACGCCCCCGGCGCGGACATTGACGCCGCCGTGGCCGAAGCCAAGCGGCTTGGCGTGGTGACCCTCATGACCCTGCACACGGCCAAGGGCCTGGAATTCCCGGTGGTCTTCCTGACCGGTATGGAGCACGGGCTCTTCCCGCACCAGCGCTCCGCCACGGATCCCAAGGAACTGGCAGAGGAACGGCGGCTGGCCTACGTGGGCCTGACCCGCGCCCGGAAGCGGCTTTACGTAACCCGGTCAGAGGTCCGCAGCATGTGGGGCCAGAGCCAGTACAACCCCGCCAGCCAGTTCCTGGAGGAAATCCCGGCAGAGCTCCTGGAATGGAAACGGGAAGGAACCAGCAGGCAGGCCGGCGGCTGGGGCGGCGGCTCCATCGGATCCGGCCGCTACAGCGGCTCCTTCTGGGGCGCCGGCACCTCCCGCGGCGCCGCGGCGGACTCCTCCGCCGGGTTCAATGCCGACGTTCCGGCCTTCATCGCCAAGAACCGGGTGCAGCCGCAGAAGGAAATCATCGCCGTCAGTGTGGGGGACAAAGTCAACCACACCAGCTTCGGCGACGGAACCGTGCTGGCGCTTGAAGGGGCGGGGGACAAGACCGTAGCCAAGGTGAAGTTCGATGTTGGCGAGAAGCGCCTCCTCCTGCGGTACGCACCGCTGACCAAGCTGGACGCCTAAGCGGTCCGCGGCGGGCATAATGGAGCCCATGCGACGCACTGTATGGGGGATGCTCGCCGCCCTTTTCCTGGTCACCGCCGCCGCCACCTCGGGGTGCAGCGTGACCACCGAGGACCCTTCGTACGTTCCACCGGCGCCGCTGCCTCCCATGGAGCAGCTGGAAAAGGCGCCCCTGGCTGACGCGAAGGCCTTCTCCAGCGGAGGCGACGTCCTGTCCTTCATCACCGCGGACCGGACCATTGCCTGTTCCCTGACCTCCGCGCGGGGGGACCACGTGAACCTGCCGTACGAGCAGAACAGCTACAGCGATGCTGCCAACAACAAGCTGCCCATTGTCCCGGTGGCCCACTGCGGGCTTGCCACCTATCAGCCTCCCCAACCCGGCGACGTCAAGGATGACTGCGCCGGAACCCACCTTGGTTACCTGGGCGGCGTGGCCCTGCTGTCGCCGGACACCGCACGCTACGGGGAATGCCGTTCCGGGGTAACGCCAATGGAAGCGGCCTACGGGCCCGCGGGCACCAAGGCCGGACCGCTGACCCAACTGCCTGTGCTGGCCGACGGGCAGAACCTCGAACGCAACGGCTTGCGCTGTTCGGCGTACAACGGCGGCGTGGCGTGCGGAAATGTCTCCGCCGGCGTCGGATTCTTCATTTCCCCAGAACGTTACGAACTGCTCCCGGGCTCGCCCAAAAGCAGCGCATCCCCGCAGGCGGAAGGCTTAAAAACCCCGTAAATCCGCGGTTTTTCTACGCTCCATAGAATAGTGTGCTTACTCACATAAGAGGTAGTCTGGGACGGCCCGGTCCCTCCAAAGGACTAGAGTTCCCCATGGAGCATCACGCCGCGTGGCTCGTTTCCAACAGGCCGCCGGTGCGTGCAATCCGCAGCCCGGTCATCGTCCTACTCGATGGTGTCCGACTGTACAGAAACTACTTCGACGTAGAAGGACACTAAACCGTGGACCTGTTTGAATACCAGGCGCGCGATATGTTCGAGGCGCACGGTGTACCCGTGCTTGCCGGCATCGTGGCGTACACCCCAGAAGAAGCAAAGGCAGCTGCCGAGAAGATCGGCGGCGTAACCGTTGTCAAGGCACAGGTCAAGGTAGGCGGGCGCGGCAAAGCCGGCGGCGTCAAGGTGGCAAAGTCCGCCGACGAGGCGCTTGAGCACGCCACCAACATCCTGGGCATGGACATCAAGGGCCACACCGTCAACAAGGTGATGATCGCCCAGGGTGCCGACATTGCCGAGGAGTACTACTTCTCCGTCCTGCTGGACCGTGCCAACCGCAACTACCTGGCCATGTGCTCGGTTGAAGGCGGCATGGAAATCGAACAGCTCGCCGTCGAACGCCCCGAAGCGCTGGCAAAGATCGCCATCGACCCCGCCGTGGGCATCGACCAGGCCAAGGCCGACGAAATCGTCGCAGCCGCCGGCTTCGCCGAGGAACTCCGCGGCCAGGTGGCAGGCGTCATCCTGAAGCTCTGGGACGTCTTCAAGAAGGAAGACGCCACCCTGGTGGAGGTCAACCCGCTGGTCAAGACCGGCAACGGTGACATCCTGGCCCTCGACGGCAAGGTCTCCCTCGACGAGAACGCCGACTTCCGGCACCCGAAGCACGCGCAGCTCGAGGACAAGGACGCTGCAGACCCGCTTGAGGCCAAGGCAAAGGCGCAGGACCTCAACTACGTCAAGCTCGACGGCGAAGTAGGCATCATCGGCAATGGTGCCGGCCTGGTCATGTCCACGCTCGACGTCGTCGCCTACGCCGGCGAAAACCACGGCAACGTCAAGCCTGCCAACTTCCTGGACATCGGCGGCGGAGCCTCGGCAGAGGTCATGGCCGCAGGCCTGGACGTCATCCTGGGTGACGAGCAGGTCAAGTCCGTGTTCGTCAACGTCTTCGGCGGCATCACCGCCTGTGACGCTGTTGCCAAGGGCATCGTGGGTGCACTGGCCGAACTCGGCAGCTCCGCCAACAAGCCGCTGGTAGTCCGCCTCGACGGCAACAACGTCGACGAAGGCCGCCGCATCCTCACCGAGGCCAACCACCCGCTGGTTACCCTGGCCGCCACCATGGACGAGGGCGCCGACAAGGCCGCCGAGCTCGCCAACGCAGCGAAGTAAAGGGACGCACCATGTCTATTTATCTGAACAAGGACTCCAAGGTCATCGTCCAGGGCATCACCGGCGGCGAAGGCACCAAGCACACCGCCCTGATGCTCAAGGCCGGCACCAACATCGTCGGCGGCGTCAACGCCCGCAAGGCCGGCACCACGGTCCTGCACGGGGACAAGGAAATCAACGTCTACGGCACCGTCAAGGAAGCCATGGCGGAAACCGGCGCCGACGTCTCCATCGTCTTCGTACCGCCGGCATTCACCAAGAACGCCGTTGTTGAAGCCATCGAGGCCGGCATCGGCCTGGTCGTTGTGATCACCGAAGGCGTTCCCGTCCAGGACTCCGCCGAATTCTGGGCCCTGGCCCAGTCCAAGGTGGACGCCAACGGCAACCAGGTCACCCGCATCATCGGCCCGAACTGCCCCGGCATCATCACCCCCGGCGAAGCACTGGTGGGCATCACCCCGGCCAACATCACCGGCAAGGGCCCCATCGGCCTTGTCTCCAAGTCAGGCACCCTGACCTACCAGATGATGTACGAACTGCGCGACCTGGGCTTCTCCACCGCCATCGGCATCGGCGGCGACCCCATCATCGGCACCACCCACATCGACGCCCTGGCCGCGTTCGAAGCTGACCCCGAGACCAAGGCCATCGTCATGATCGGCGAAATCGGCGGTGACGCCGAAGAGCGTGCAGCCGACTTCATCAAGGCCAACGTGACCAAGCCGGTTGTCGGCTACGTCGCCGGCTTCACGGCTCCCGAAGGCAAGACCATGGGCCACGCAGGCGCCATCGTTTCCGGTTCCGCCGGTACCGCCCAGGCCAAGAAGGAAGCGCTCGAGGCCGCCGGCGTCAAGGTCGGCAAGACGCCGTCCGAGACCGCCAAGCTGCTCCGCGAGGTCTACGCAGCCCTCTAGCAGTACCGCACAGCGCGGGGCCATTCCCGGCCCGGTCCGCCCTGGACCGGCAAGGGATGGCCCCGCGTTTGCTGTTTAACGAACTTTGCTGTTTGACGAACGACAGCGGCCCGGAAGCGGGTGCCCCATCGCGTCGAGTAATGTTGAGGAAGGAGAATCGGGGCGCCCGGGGCGCACAGGCAGGGGAATGACGGATGGCAGAGAAGCGACCCACCCTGGTCGACGCCGTCGTGGACAAGGTCCTGGAGCACATCCTCAGTGGCGAGATCAAGGCCGACGACGCCCTGCCGCCAGAGGCTGATATCGCCAAGGAGTCCGGCGTCAGTAGGCTGACAGCCCGCGAAGCCATGAAAGTGCTGAAGGCGCAGGACGTCGTGTACGTAAAGCGCGGCCTGGGCACCTTCGTCAACCCGCCCGAGCGCTGGACGGGACTGGACGCCATTATGCGCTCAGCCTCCCGGGGAGTGGCCTCGGACCAGGTGGCGCTTCGTTTGCTCGAAGTCCGCCGCATGGTGGAGACCGGAGCGGCGGAACTTGCTGCTTCCCGCCACCGGCCGGCTGACCTCGCCGCACTGCAGGACAGCGTGGAGCAGATGGAAGCGGCGCATCACGCCGGCGACGTGGACGCGCTGACCGTGGCCGACATCGCCTTCCACGACACCGTCCTGCGCGCATCCGGCAACCCGTTCGTGCCGGCCTTGCTTGGCCAGCTGTCCACCCTGCTGTACGCGATGCGGCGCGAAACCTCGGCGTTCCCTGACGTGCAGCGCCACGCCATCCACCATCACAAGATGGTCCTGGCCGCCATTGCCGCCGGGGACCCGGCCACCGCCCGCTCCACCATGGACGCGCACATCACCCAGACTTTCGAGGACTACGAGCGCTACCTCGCCGTGTCCAGCCCCTCCGGAGCAAGTGCCCGCTAGGCCTGTCTGAACCTCTTCCACCTGGTATTTGCCTGCTATCGGCATGCCGTCCGGTCCCGGCGGCAATCGTGTTTGACGCTCCCGGTCCCTGTGATTAGAATCTCATACAGACATCAGACATCTGATATCAATTTCCCCAAAAAATGCCGCCAGCCAAAGGAGCCGTTATGCGCGCGCATTCCCCTTTCGAGGGTTCCCCCATCACACTGGGAGGCCAGCGATGACCTCCCGCGCCACCGCCCCCGCCCTCAGCGAGCTGGGCGAGACCACCCTCCGCAAGGTTCGCCGGAGGCTTATGCCCCTGATCGTCCTTCTCTACTTCATTGCTTACCTGGACCGGAACAATGTCGGCTTCGCCAAGCTCGGAATGCAGGGGGACATCGGCCTGACCGAGGCCGCCTACGGCCTGGGCGCCGGCATCTTCTTCCTCGGCTATGCACTGCTTGAAATCCCGTCCAACGGCGGCATGTACCGCTATGGCGCCCGCAAGTGGATTGCCCGCATCCTCATCAGTTGGGGCATTTTTGCCACTGCCATGTTCCTGGTGAACGGTGAAACCACCTTCTACATCATCCGTTTCCTGCTCGGCGCTGCCGAGGCCGGTTTCTTCCCTGCCATCCTCTTCTACCTGACCCTGTGGTTCCCCGCAGCGCAGCGGGTAACGGTGCTGGGTATCTTCATCCTGGCCCAGCCCATCTCCAACGCCCTCGGCGCACCGGTGTCCGGCTTGCTACTGAACCTGGAAGGCGTGGCAGGCCTGCACGGCTGGCAGTGGCTCTACATCATTGAAGGCATTCCCGCCATCATCCTGGGCATCATCACGCCCTTCGTTATGACTGACCGGCCCGAACACGCCAAGTGGCTCAAGCCGGAAGAACGCGAATGGCTTTCCACCACCATGGCTGAGGAACTGGCGCACAAGCAGAAGTCAGGCAACCACAACTTCCTGGCCGGCCTGAAGGACCCCCGCACCATCGCCTACTCGGCTCTGTACTTCGGCCTGGTCTGCGGCATCTACGGACTGGGCCTGTGGCTGCCAACCATCGTCAAGGCGCTGGGCAAGTTCGACTCCACCCAGGTGGGCTTCATCGTCTTCATCCCGTACGCCATCGCAGCGGTGTTCGTTTACTTCTGGAGCAAGCGCTCGGACCGAACCGGCAACCGCGTGTGGCATGCCAGCATCAGCATGGTGCTCGCCGCCGTCGGCCTCCTGGGCGCAGGCTTCCTGCTGCCGGTCAACGCCGTGCTGGCCATGGTGTTCCTGACCCTCGCCGCTATGGGCATCTACTCCGCCATCGCACCGTTCCTCGCCATGCCCTCCGCAGCCCTCACAGGTGCTGCTGCCGCTGCCGGGCTTGCCATGGTCAACTCCCTGGGCAACCTGGGTGGCTTCGTAGCGCCCTACATCGTGGGCATCCTCAAGGACGCCACCGGAAACAGCCAGAGCGGGCTGGTGTTCCTGGCCGCCTGCCTCGCCATCACCGCTGCAGCCACTTACCTTTACGCACGCAAACGGCCGGAAGGTGTCTCCGCCCCCGGGGCCACGATTCCTGCCGCCGAAACACACTAGGACGCACCAATGACTACACAGCACACTTTTCCCGCAGAGCGCACCGCGGTCCTGACCGGGGCCGCATCGGCCCGCGGGATCGGCCGGGCAACCGCAGACCGCCTGGCCAGCGAAGGCTGGTCCATCGCCATCCTGGACATCAACGCAGAGGATGCGAAGGCCGCGGCGGCGGAAATCGGCTCCAGCCGTGCCGTCAAGGCTATCGGCGTGGGCGCCGACGTCTCGGACGAGGCATCGGTTGACCGTGCCATCACCGAGATCGAGCAGACGCTTCCGCCCATCGTCGGTCTGGTCAACCTTGCGGGAATCAGTTCACCCACGCCTTTCATGGAAACCACGGTGGCGGAATGGGACAAGGTCTTCGCCATCAACATGCGCGGCACGTTCGTTGTTTCCCAGCGGGTCCTTCGGGGCATGATCGAGCGCGAACTCGGGAGGATCGTCAGCATCTCCTCCATTTCGGCCCAGCGCGGCGGCGGCACCTACTCCAAGGTGGCCTACAGTGCGTCGAAAGCCGGCATCCTTGGCTTCACCCGTGCCCTGGCCCGCGAAGTGGGCGGGCACAACATCACCGTGAACGCCATTGCCCCCGGTCCGATCGACACGGACATCATGGGCGGCACCCTGACGGACGAGCGCAAGGCCCAGATGTCCGAGGGCATCATGATGGGCCGCGTGGGAACCCGCGAGGAAGTGGCAGCGCTGATCGCGTTCCTGCTTGGCGAGGACGCCGGTTACATCACCGCCGCCACCTACGACATCAACGGCGGCCTCCAGGTCTCCTGACCACCACTTCCTGCTGGTGCCCTGCGGCCGCCCGGCCGCAGGGCACCAGCAGGCGTGCCCGGGACCACCTCATCCACGCGCTCCGGCGCGCTTTCCGGCTATAGGATTTCTACATGGCAACCAAGAACCAAGCCTCCGGCGGCGTGAGCAGGCAGGTCCTCGCCGACCACGTTTACGAAGCGCTTCTTGTTGCCCTGATGGACGGCCGGCTCGAAGCAGGAACGCCCGTCAGCATCGACGGGATGGCCAGGGAACTGGACGTCTCCCCGACGCCGGTACGCGAGGCGCTCGCCCGGCTGGAAGCGACCGGGATGGTACGCAGAGCGGCCCTGCGCGGCTACCGCGTGGCCCCGCTGTTCTCCCCGGAGGAACTTGCCGATCTCATGGACGCCCGCCTGGTCATCGAACCGGCCAATGCATTCATGGCCTGCAAGCATGCTGACCCGCAGCTGCCGGGGCAGCTGGAGCAGGCCATCGAGGACCTGAAGGCGGCGCCGCGGGGGCCGTCCTTCGCGGAGTTCCGCGCCTACTGGGAAGCCGACGAACGCTTCCACCGGCTCATCGCCGAGTCCGCGGACAACCAGTTCCTGCTGTCCGCCTACAACGCGCTGGGCGGCCAAGTGCAACGCTTCCGCTTCTTCGGCGGCCTGGGCGTGACGGATGCCGACTATGCCATCTCCGAGCACACCGAAATCCTCAAGGCCTTCGTAGCCGGCAACGCCGAGCTGGCCCGGCAAAAAATGATCGACCACATTGAAGGCGCCAAGCAGCGCTCGCAGCACGACAGCGAAGTGCGCAGCTAGCGCGTCCCCTCAGGGCCACCGTAACGGCCCTTCCTTCACCAGCTTCCGAGAGGGAGCACCAAACAAGCCCTTGACAGGACCCAAGCTAAGCGTAGATCCTATAGGAAATGCGATTCTGAATCTGGAGTGACAATGCCGTACACCGCTGAAAACTGGCCCATCGCCGCTGCCCTGCTGCAGTTCCCCGGAACCAAACCGGACGGAACCTCCGTCCAGGACGCCCCCGCCAGCGACTGGCAGCAGGTCTTCGAAGAAGTGGCGGACGCCGGCTTCACCAACGCCGACCTCACCGACAGCTGGGTGCGCCCCGGCGATCTCTCAAGCGCCCGGCTGGACGAACTGAAGGACGCCGCCACCGCCGCCGGCCTGGGGCTTCCCTCCATCTCGGCCATCCGCCGCAGCGTGATCGAAGAAGGCAAGTGGGAGGAAAACCTGGCCTACACGCACCGGACCCTCGAAGCCGCCGCCCAGCTCGGCTGCGAAGTGGTCTCCATCGGCCTGCACCAGGCCATTACCCCGGAGCAGAAGAAGCAGCTCTGGTTCTGGACCGTTGAAGGCCACAAGGACCCGGCAGGGGATAAGGAAACCTGGAACAACGCGGTCACCCGCATCCGCGAAGTGGGCAAGCACGCCGCGGAACTGGGGCTCCTGGTCTCCCTGGAAATGTACGAGGACACGTACCTCGGCACCGCAGACTCCTCGGTCCAGCTGGTCCAGGACATCGACCTGCCCAACGTTGGCCTGAACCCGGACCTGGGGAACCTGATCCGCCTGCACCGCCCCATCGAGGACTGGCGTGAGCTGGTCCACAAGACGCTGCCCTACTCCAACTACTGGCACGTCAAGAACTACATCCGGGACGAGGACCAGGCCCGGGACCACTACGTTGCCATGCCGGCGCCCATGGAATCCGGCCTCATCAGCTACCGCGAAGCCTTCCAGTTCGCCATCTCGGTGGGCTTCCAGGGCATCATCTGCACCGAGCACTACGGCGGCGACGGCCTCAGCGTCACGGCCGCGAACCAGGACTACCTGCGCCGGCAGGTCCTCCCGAAGCGGGACAGCTACGCCCTGGGCACCAGCCTGGTGGCCCAGGGCCGGCAGGCACCTGCCGCGGTCCCTGCACGCTAGTCCCGCAGGCATCCCAACCGACCCAACCGGTTCAACGAGGAATCATGACAAAGATATTTGACGATCCCGCGCAGTTCGCCGACGACGCCCTCGACGGCTTCGTTGCAGCCAACCGCCAGTACGTGGCCCGCGTGGACGGCGGCGTTGTCCGCTCCACAGAATCACCTGAGGGCCAGGTGGCAGTGGTTATTGGCGGCGGTTCCGGCCACTATCCGGCCTTCGCCGGCCTGGTGGGTGCCGGGCTTGCCGCCGGAAGCGCCTGCGGCAACATGTTTGCTTCCCCCTCCGCCGGTCAGGTGTACCGCGTGGCCAAAGCCTCCCAGACCGGCGGCGGTGTCCTGCTCAGCTACGGCAACTATGCCGGCGACGTGCTCCACTTCGGCCAGGCACAGGAGAAGCTGAACACCGAGGGCATCGAAACCCGCACGGTGCTGGTGACCGATGACATCGCCAGCGCGCCCCTCGAAGAGATCGGCAAGCGCCGCGGCATCGCCGGTGACCTTACCGTCTTCAAGGTGGCCGGCGCGGCCGCAGAGGCCGGGCTGGACCTGGACGAGGTGGAGCGGCTCGCCATCAAGGCCAACCACCACACCCGCTCGCTGGGCGTTGCCTTTGCCGGCTGCACCCTCCCCGGCGCACCCGAGCCCCTCTTCACCGTGCCCGAAGGCATGATGTCGGTGGGACTGGGCATCCACGGCGAACCCGGGATCTCCGAACAGCCCCTGCCCAGCGCCAGCGAACTGGCCAGGCTGCTGGTGGACGGGCTGCTGAAGGACAAGCCGGACGCTGCAGGCCAACGCGTGGTACCCATCCTCAACGGACTGGGAACGGTCAAGTACGACGAACTCTTCCTGCTGTTCGGAAAAGTCGAGGCCTTGCTCACCGATGCCGGACTCGAGATCGTTGAGCCGGAGTGCGGTGAACTGGTGACCAGCCTGGACATGTCCGGCCTGTCCCTGACGCTGTTCTGGCTGGATGAGGAACTGGAGAAGTTCTGGGCCGCGCCGGCTGACACCCCTGCCTTCCGCAAGGGCAACCTGGCCCCGCGCCGGGCACGGTCCGTCGACGCCCTGGCTGAGGCTGCCACAGCGCCCGCGCTGTCAGCCACGGCAGCCTCCACTGCCCTGGCCGCCACGGCGGTGGGTGCGCTGAAGGAGGCGCGCGCCGTCGTCGTCGAACACGAGGAGGCACTCGGAAAGCTGGACGCCATCGCCGGGGACGGCGACCACGGCATCGGCATGCGGCGCGGCGTGGACGCGGCCGTTGCTGCTGCGGAGAAGTCCCATGCCGGCGGAGCCGGCCTGGAGGAAGTCCTCGCGGCGGCGGGGGAGCAGTGGGCCGAGCGCGCCGGCGGTACCTCCGGGGCCCTGTGGGGCGCGGCAGTCACGGCCGTCGGCAGGACCCTTGGCAGCAAGGACGCCTATACCGCGGCTGACGCAACGGCGGCCGTCAATGCCCTTCGCGACGCCATCATCACCCTGGGCAAGGCGGAAGCCGGAGACAAGACCATGGTGGACGCGCTGCTTCCGTTCGCTGACACCTTCGCCAAGGCAATTGACGACGGCGGCAGCCTGGCGGGCAGCCTTCGTGCGGCGGCGGAGGCGGCGGCAGAGGCCGCTGACGCAACTGCAGAGCTCAGCCCGAAGAAAGGCCGCGCCCGGCCTTTGGCGGAAAAGAGCCTGGGCCACCCTGATCCCGGGGCAGTGTCCTTCGGCCTCATCGCCCGCCGGGTGGCCGACTACGCCGCTTCGATTGAAAGCAACTAAGGAGACCCCATGACCGAGAACACCCAGCCAGGCTGGCGCATCGTCGTCGGCAACGACGAAGCCGGCGTGGAATACAAGAATGCCCTGCGCGAACTGCTGGAGGCGGACCCGCGCGTTGCGTCGGTGGAGGACGTAGGAGTCGGCGCCGACGACTCCACGGCCTACCCGCACCTGGCCGTCGCCGCAGCCCGCAAGGTGGCCGCCGGCGAAGCGGACCGCGCGCTGCTGATCTGCGGCACCGGCCTGGGCGTGGCCATTTCGGCCAACAAGGTACCGGGCATCCGGGCCGTCACCGCACACGACAGCTATTCCGTGGAACGCTCCGTGCTGTCCAACAACGCGCAGGTTCTGACCATGGGCCAGCGCGTCATCGGCCTGGAACTTGCCAAGAAGCTGGTGGGCGAGTGGCTCAACTACCGCTTCGATGAAAACTCCGCATCCGCGGCAAAAGTAGACGCCATCTGCTCCTATGAGGGCGCGTCGGAAGGACTTGAAACCAAATGAGCACCCGTAACATTGCCGTCGTCGGCTCCGGCTACATGGGCGGCGGCATCGCCCAGGTCCTGGCGCTCGCCGGAGCCCGCGTGGCACTGGCGGACGTCTCCGCCGAAATCGCCCAGGGCAACTACGAACGCCTGCTGAAGGAATCCAACGAATTCGTCGCGGCAGGCCTCTTCCCGGCCAATGCCACGGACCTCCTCAAGGAAAACCTCTGGGCCGCCAAGGACATCGAAGAAGCAGTAGCTGACGCCGAGTACATCGAGGAAGCAGTGCCCGAGGTCCTCGAGATCAAGCACGCCACCCTGGGACGGATCAGCGCCGCAGCCCGCCCCGATGCCATCATCGGCTCCAACACCTCCACCATCTCCATCGCCAAGCTGGCCGAGGTGGTGGACAACCCGGAGCGCTTCCTGGGCGTCCACTTCTCCAACCCGGCCCCGTTCATCCCCGGCGTGGAAGTCATCCCGCACGAAGGAACTTCCGAGGCAACGGTCCAGGCCGCCCGCACCATCGTCGGGGAGACCGGCAAGGAAACAGCCACCGTCAAGGACGTCACCGGCTTCGTGCTGAACCGGCTCCAGTACGCCCTCTTCCATGAGGCGGCACAGGTTGTGGAGGAAGGCATCGCCACCGCTGAGGACGTGGACACGCTGGTGCGCACCACCTTCGGTTTCCGGCTTCCTTTCTTCGGGCCGTTCGCGATCGCGGACATGGCGGGCCTGGACGTTTACGCCTTCTGCTACAAGTCGCTGCAGACCGGCTTCCCGGAGCGGTTCGCCACCCCGAAAATCCTGCAGGACAAGGTCGACGCCGGCCAGCTGGGCACCAAGACCGGCTCCGGGTTCCTCGACGTCCCCGCTGACCGCACCGCAGCCCTGGTTGCCTACCGGAACAAGGCGTACGTCGCCATGCAGAAGCTCATCGAGGAACTGGGCCCGGCCCCGCTGTCCTGAGCGCGCCGGCCCTCCACACAAAGGAACACTTCATGACAGCATTCCCCGCAGACCGCACCGTTATCGTTACCGGTGCGGTCTCCGAACGCGGCATCGGCCGCGCAACAGCCGACTACCTCGCCGAGCGCGGCTGGAACATCGGTGTGGTCGACCTCGATGATGCCGCCTGCAAGGCGGTGGCCAAGGAGCTGGCGGAAAAGCACGGCGTCAAAGCCCACGGTGCCGGCGCCAACATCGCCGACGAAGCATCGGTCCGGGCTGCCATCGACGAAATCGAGGCCGAACTTCCGCAGCTGGTGGCCCTGGCCAACATTGCGGGCGTCAGTTCCCCGGTGCCGTACCTGGACCTGGACGCCGCCGAATGGGACCGCGTCCTCAGCATCAACATGAACGGGGTCCACTACGCCACCCGCCGGGCCGCCGAATCGATGGCCAGGAACCGGCTGGGGCGGATCGTGAACATCTCCTCCGTCTCCGCCCAGCGCGGCGGCGGGACCTTCAGCAAGACGCCGTACTCCGTGGCCAAGGCGGGCGTCATCGGCCTGACCCGCGCCACCGCCCGCGAACTGGGGGAGTACGACATCACCGTCAACGCCATCTCTCCTGGCCCCATCGACACCGACATCATGGGCGGCACGCTGAGCGAGGAACGCAAGGATGAGCTGGTCAAGGACCTGGTGGTGAACCGCGTGGGCAGCCCCCGCGATGTGGCGGCCGCCATCCATTTCCTGATTGGCGAAGACGCCGGCTACATCTCGGGCCAGACGCTCAACGTCGACGGCGGACTGTACATGCACTGACTGGCACCCCGCCGGGGAGCCACCACTCAAAGCCTGCGGGCCGCCGGCCCGCAGGGAAATCATCAATGTCACCACTCGAAGGAGAGTGTTGTGTCCGAAACCACCGCAACATCCAAGGAACTTCTGGCCCGTCCGGTCCTGAAGTCCGCAATCTTCAAGGCGGCCCGCCGGCTCATGCCGATGCTGGTTATCCTGTACGTCGTTTCATTCCTGGACCGCACCAACGTCGGCTTTGCCGAGGCGGCACTGGGCGCGGACAAGGGGGTGTCCGCAGCGGCCTTCGCCCTCGGCGCAGGTATCTTCTTCATTGGCTACGCGATCTTCGAGATTCCCAGCAACCTGCTGCTCAAGAAGGTCGGCGCCAAGATCTGGCTGGCACGCATCGCCATCACCTGGGGCATCGTCTCCGCGTGCTTCGCCTTCGTCCAGGGCGAGACCTCGTTCGTGATCCTGCGGTTCCTCCTCGGCGTGACTGAGGCCGGCCTCTTCCCGGGCGTGATCATGTACCTGGCCGAATGGTTCCCGAACAAGGTGCGCGTCCAGATGTTCGCCATCTTCTACCTGGCCCAGCCGTTCTCGCAGATGATCGGCAACCCGCTGTCGGGCTGGCTGATCAACATCGGCGACCAGGTGCCGGGCCTGCGCGGCTGGCAGGTGATGTTCTTCGTTGAAGGCATGCTGGCCGTCCTGGCAGGCATCGCCGCGTTCTTCTTCCTCATCAACGGTCCTGAAAAGGCGAAGTTCCTCAACCGGGAGGAGAAGTACGCGCTGAAGGAAGTCATGGCACTTGAGGACAACATCAAGGACGAACACGGTCCCCGGGGCATCCTCGCCGCCATGCGCAACGGCCGCGTCTGGTATTTCACCGCCATCTACTTCTGCCTGCAGATCGCAGTCTACGGCGTGACGTTCTTCCTGCCGCAGCAGGTCTCCTCGCTGACAGGGCAGAAGGTGGGACTCGCCGTCGGCCTGCTGATCGCCGTGCCGTGGTTCTTCGGCATCTTCTCCTGCTACTTCATCGGCAAGGCCGCGGACACCGTGGCCAAGCGGCGGAAGTTCGGCACCATCCTGTTCCTCTCCACCGGCCTGTGCATCTTCGGCTCAGCCTGGGCGGGGACCAACCACCAGCCGGTCCTGGGCATGATCTTCATTACCCTGGCCGTGTGCAGCTTCCTGGCAGTGGGCCCTGTTGTCTGGTCCTATCCCACCGCTTTCCTGGCCGGCTCCGCGGCCGCGGCAGGTATCGGTTTGATCAACTCGCTGGGTAACCTGGGCGGATTTGTCGCACCCATCCTCCGGACGGCCGTCAACGAAGCCACACACTCACCCACCGGCTCCATGGGTGTTTACGCCCTGGGCGTCCTGCCCTTCGTGGCCGCAGCGATGATGTACGCCACCAAGCGGTTCAAGAACAAGGCCGACGACCTGCTCGACTGAGCACCAAAAGTAAGAGGAAACCCAATGCGCACCTCCGGCAGCAGCACAGGCAACGGCACCGTCTACGTCGGTGTCAGCACCAAAATGTACCTGGGATACCAGGCAAGCCTGCGCTGGCTGTCGGAGGTGCGCTCCGTTGTGGACGAAAGGCCCGGACTGGGCAAGGACTCCGCGGTCCGGGTCTTCGTCATCCCTTCCTTCCCGGTCCTGGAACCGGCCGGACGGATCCTGGCCGGCTCGCCCGTCCTGCTGGGCGCACAAAACTGCGCCTGGGGAGACGGGCCCCTGACCGGCGAAGTGAGCCCCGGCATGCTGGCCGAGCTCGGCGTCACGCTGGTCGAAATCGGCCACGCGGAACGCAGGCGGCTGTTCGCCGAAGATGACGCCGTGGTGGCGCGCAAGGTGCGCGCCGCCGCCGGCCATTCCCTCACCCCGCTGCTGTGCATCGGTGAGCCGGACATGCTCGACGCCGGTGCTGCCGCGGATTTCTGCGCCGGACAGGTCCATGCAGCCACCGGCGGGGACCCCGCGCTGCTGGACCGCCTGGTGCTGGCCTACGAACCCGTGTGGGCCATCGGCGCAGAGGCGCCCGCCCCGCCGCACCACGTCAACTCCGTGCTGGACCTGCTCCGTGCTGAGCTGGGTCCGGACTGCCCCCTGATCTACGGCGGCAGCGCCGGGCCCGGGCTGCTGCCGCAGCTCCCCGCCGCGGACGGGCTCTTCCTGGGCCGCTTTGCCCACGACGCCGGAAACCTGGGCCGCGTACTGGACGAGGCCCTTGCCTTAACTCAGACCCGCGCCCCGGCCAGCAATTCCTCAAGCCGCTCGTAACCTTCGCTTATGCCGCCCTCCATGCCGGACTGCGCCATGCCGTCGCGCGCCTCCTGGCTGGGGTAGACGGAGTGGCCCCGCAGCCGGGTCCGCCCGTTGCCCAGGTCCTCAAACGTCATGAAATCCAGGCTGACCACATCCGGGTACCCGCCGAACTCGAACGTCTGGATGGCGAATTCGTTGTCCCGGACCGTGTGGAAGATGCCCTTGAACTCGTAGGCCACCCCGTCCGGTCCCGTGTGCAGGTAGCTGTAGCTGCCGCCCGTGCGGAAGTCGTAGTGGCCGATTTCCATCTTCATGCCCCGCGGGCCCAGCCACTGGACAATGAGGTCCGGCTCTTTGTGCGCGCGGAACACGTCCGCGACCGGAAAATCGAACTCGCGCTCAAAATCGATGAAGGGGACGCCCTCGGGAACGCTGAGTTTCAGGGAATTGCTCATCATGACTCCTTGGAGGATTGATCGCCGCTGTCCGCGGTGTTTGATCTAAGCACGGCATCCAGGCTGCGGAACTGCCCTTCACGCACCAACCGGTAGCGGTCGATCCATGCGGTCAGCGCCTCAAGCCGCGCCGGGTTCAGGTGGACGGGCCTGCGCTGGGCGTCCCTGCTTCGGGTCACCAGTTCCGCCTGCTCGAGCACCTGGATATGTTTCGAAACCGCCTGCTTGGAGATTTCGAATGGTTCTGCCAATTCGTTCACTGTTGCCGGGCCCCGGCTGAGCCGGGCAATGATGCTCCTTCGCACGGGATCTGCCAAGGCCATGAAGGCCGAGTCCAAGGCCGCACTTTCTGAGTTCATTGTTATCCGTTTCTCTACAACCTTCTGGTTTATCAACCAGTTGGTTGTCTAAGCGTAGCCCCCTCCTCGTGCCGCTTCAAGGCCTGAAGCCCTTGCCTGCTGGATTCGCAGTTTGTTAGTATGTCAGTACAAACTATGTGAAGGAGAAGTTCCATGCCATTGGTCCGCATTGACGTAAATGAAGGGCGCACCGCCGAGGACCTGCAGCAGCTCAGCCGCGGAATCCACGATGCAATCCTTGCCGAGTACGGCATTCCGGAGCGGGACTACTTCCATATCCTGACCGAGCACCCGCAGGGCCAGATCTTCGCGCAGGATGCCGGACTGGGGTTCGAGCGCACCGGAGGTGTGGTCATGATCCAGATCTTCACCCAGGGCGGGCGTTCGCAGGAGGCCAAGCAGCGGCTCTTCGCTGCGGTGGCCGAAAAGCTTGCGGCAGTTGGCGTGGCGGGGGAGGACGTCTTCATTGGCTATGTCGAAAACACGGCCGGCGACTGGTCCTTTGGCTTTGGCCGCGCGCAGTACGTAACGGGCGAATTGGCTGTACCGAAGAAGTAGGAGAAGCGCCCATTCATTGGGGGATGGGCGGATCGCAAAACCTCGTTGTAAGTATGTCAGTACAAACCTTTGACAGGACATTCGATCTAGGGCAAAGTAGTGCCTGTGGCCCACACCACGGCCTGCCAGTCCCGGAACCCCTGCCCCTCAAAGGATTCGAGTTCCACACCAGAAAGGTCCACGATTCACGTGACCCACGAGCTTCTTACGATCGGGCGCATCAGCGTTGATATCTACCCGAACGACATCGGGGTTGGCCTGGAGGACGTTAATTCCTTCGGCAAATACCTTGGCGGTTCGCCATCCAACGTCGCCGTTGCAGCAGCCCGCCACGGACGCCGCACCGGCGTCATCACCCGCACCGGGGATGATCCGTTCGGCACCTACCTGCACCGCGAACTGCACAAGTTCAACGTCGATGACACTTACGTCACGCCGGTCAAGGACTGGCCCACCGCGGTGACCTTCTGCGCCATCAAGCCAGCCACGGACGAGTTTCCGCTGTACTTCTACGGCCGGTTCCCCACCGCGCCGGACCTGCAGATCGAGGCCGGGGAACTGGACCTCGACGCCATCCGCGGAGCCGGGATTTTCTGGTCCACCGTCACGGGCCTGTGCCAGGAACCCTCCCGCAGCGCCCACATCGCCGCCCACCAGGCCCGTCCCCGCACCGGCCTGGCCGAGGGGCAGTACACCATCCTGGACCTGGACTACCGGCCCATGTTCTGGGCATCGGAAGAGGAGGCCCGTGCCGAGGTCGCCAAGATCCTGCCGCATGTCACTGTCGCCATCGGCAACGACAAGGAATGCGCCGTGGCCGTGGGTAAAGGCACCCCGGATGAGCAGGCAGACCGGCTCCTGGCCGCCGGCGTGGAAATCGCCGTCGTCAAGCTTGGCGCGGAAGGCGTGATGGCCAAGACCCGCACCGAACGCGTGGTCTCCGCTCCCGTCCCGGTGGAAACCCTCAACGGCCTGGGTGCCGGCGACTCCTTCGGCGGCGCGTTCTGCCACGGGCTGCTGTCGGGCTGGCCCCTGGGGCAGGTCCTGGACTACGCCAACGCCGCCGGCGCCATTGTTGCTTCCCGCCTTTCCTGCGCCGATGCCATGCCGACGCCGGACGAGGTCACCTCGCTGCTGGCCGAACGCGGCCGCGCGGTTCCGGGCGCCTCAATTCCCGAAGGAGCAGCACTGTGACCCTCACGCCGTTAGCCTCGAACAACGCACTGGACGACGATCCGCGCCGCTATGAGCACCTGAGCACTATCCGGCTGGAAGACCCGGATGCCGTGGCGCGCGCCGCCAAGTCCCGCCGGCGCCATCCGGGCCTGAAGTCGGGCCGGCAGAACTTCATTGTTGCCGCAGACCACCCCGCCCGCGGCGCCCTGGCCGTCGGCAGCGATCCCGTGGCCATGGCTGACCGCCGCCAGCTGCTGGACCGGCTGCAGATCGCCCTGGCCAATCCCGCCGTCGACGGTGTCCTGGCGTCACCGGACATCATGGACGACCTGCTGCTGCTGGGTGCCCTGGACGGCAAGCTGGTGTTCGGTTCCATGAACCGCGGCGGCCTGTCCGGGCTGGTCAATGAGTTCGACGACCGCTTCACCGGCCACACGGCCGCTGCCCTGGAGGCCCTGGGAGCCGACGGCGGCAAGATGCTCACCCGCATCTGCCTGGGAGATCCGGACACCGTCGCAACCCTGGAAGCCACCGCCAAGGCCATCGATTCGCTGGCGGAGCGGAAGCTGATCGCCATGGTGGAACCGTTCCTGTCTGTCCGCGAGAACGGCAAAGTCCGCAACGACCTGTCCACCAACGCCGTGATCAAGTCCATCGCCATCGCCGAAGGCCTGGGCTCCACCAGCGCCTACACCTGGATGAAGCTTCCCGTGGTGGCCGAAATGGAACGCGTCATGGCCGCCACCACCATGCCCACCGTCCTGCTGGGCGGGGACCCGGACGGCACCCAGGACGAGGTCTTCGCGTCCTGGCAGGCCGCACTGGCGCTTCCCGGCGTCCAGGGCCTCACCGTTGGCCGGACCCTGCTCTACCCGGCAGACGGGGATGTCGCCGGCGCCGTCGCCAGCGCCGCCTCGCTGCTGCACCACACCACTGAAATCCCGGAGAACTAGCCATGGGCACAACAACAGGAACGCGCAGGATGACGGTGGCGCAGGCCGTCGTCGAATACCTTTCCAAGCAATACACAGTCGATTCCATCGGTGGTGTTGAGTACCGTGATCGCCTGATCCCGGGGACTTTCGGGATCTTCGGGCACGGCAACGTGGCCGGCGTGGGCCAGGCGCTGAAGCAGTACCAGCAGCTGGACCCGGCCATCATGCCGTATTACCAGGGCCGGAACGAACAAGCCCAGGTCCACCAGGCCGTGGGATACGCCCGGCACACCCGCCGGCGTCAGACGTACGCGGTCAGCACCTCGATCGGTCCGGGTTCTTCGAACCTGCTGACCGGTGCCGCGCTGGCCACCACCAACCGGCTGCCGGTCCTGTTGCTGCCCAGTGACACGTTTGCCACCCGCGCCGCGGATCCGGTCCTGCAGCAGCTTGAGCAGCCCTACGCCTACGACATCACGGTCAATGACGCGTTCCGGCCGCTGTCCAAGTTCTTTGACCGGGTCACCCGGCCCGAGCAGCTGTTCTCCGCGTTCCACCACGGCCTGCGCGTCCTGACGGACCCGGCCGAGACCGGCGCGGTGACCATCTCGCTGCCGCAGGACGTCCAGGCCGAGGCCTTCGACGTCCCGGCGGAGTTTCTGGCCGAGCGTGAGTGGCGAATCCGCCGCCCTGAGGCCGACGACGACGACATCGCCCGCGCCGCCGCTGCCATCCAGGCCGCGAAGCGCCCGCTGATCATCGCCGGCGGCGGCGTCCTCTACGCCTACGCCAACGATGAACTCGCGAAGTTCGCCGAGCTGACGGGCATCCCCGTGGGCAACACCCAGGCCGGCGTCGGCGTCCTGCCCTGGGACCACCAGCACTCCCTGGGCGCCATCGGCTCCACCGGCACGACGGCGGCCAACACCATCGCTGCCGAGGCGGACCTGATCATCGGCATCGGCACGCGCTACGAGGATTTCACCACCGCGTCCCGGACCGCGTTCCAGAACCCGGACGTGCGCTTCATCAACATCAACGTGGCCCCGA
The DNA here is from genome assembly GCF_001428075.1 of Arthrobacter sp. Soil764. Classification (GTDB taxonomy): domain Bacteria; phylum Actinomycetota; class Actinomycetes; order Actinomycetales; family Micrococcaceae; genus Arthrobacter. The sequence continues at coordinate 69,147 of NZ_LMSI01000005.1, forward strand.
TCGATGCCTATAAGCACGGGACCACGCTCCCGATCGTGGCCGATGCCCGCAAGGCGCTGGTGAAGCTCAACGCGGCACTGGGCGGCTACCGGGTCGGCGCCGACCTGGAGCGACGCGTCGCGGCCGAGAAGAAGCGCTGGAATGCCACCGTGGACGAGGCCTTCGACACCCGCTACACCCCGCTGCCCGCCCAGAATGAGATCATCGGCGCCACCAACCGGGCCATGGATCCCCGAGACGTGGTCATCTGCGCGGCAGGGTCCCTGCCCGGGGACCTGCACAAGATGTGGCGCGTCCGGGACCCGTTCGGCTACCACGTCGAATATGCCTACTCCTGCATGGGCTACGAGATCCCGGGCGGCCTCGGCGTCAAGCGTGCAGCGCTTGCAGAAGCGGCGGAAAGTACGACGGCGGGCGGCGAGGGCCGCGCGGACGTCCGGGACGTCGTCGTCATGGTGGGGGACGGCTCTTACCTGATGATGCACACCGAACTGGTCACCGCCGTCGCCGAACGCATCAAACTGATCGTGGTCCTGATCCAGAACCACGGCTACGCCTCCATCGGCTCCCTCTCCGAATCCCTCGGCTCCCAGCGGTTCGGCACCCAGTACCGGGCACTGAACGAGGAACAGCACAGCTTCGACGAAGGCGAGACCCTGCCGGTGGACCTGGCCCTGAACGCCGAGTCCCTGGGCGTGAAGGTCATCCGGATCGAACCGGGGGAGAAGGTCATCGCCGAACTCGAGCAGGCCATCCGCGATGCCAAGGCCGCTCCGGAGCGCAGCGGACCCATCCTGATCCACGTCGAATCCGATCCTCTCCTGGACGCACCGTCCTCCGAGTCCTGGTGGGACGTCCCCGTCTCCCAGGTCTCCGAACTCGACTCCACCAAGCAGGCCTTCCAGACCTACGTCGACCACAAGTCACGCCAGCGCAAACTGCTCGGCTGACGCCTGCTCCCTCCAAGACCCACCACTCAAGGAAGAGTCCCATGACTGCCACCACCACTGAAACCGTCATTAACCACTTCATCAACGGCGCGGAGACCGCCGGCGAGGGTGACCGCACCACTCCGGTATACAACCCCGCCACCGGTGCCGTGTCCGCCACGCTGCGCCTGGCCAACCGCGCCGACCTGGAGGCCACTGTCGCGGCCGCCCGCAAGGCCGCCGATACTTGGGGGGACATCTCCCTGGCCAAGCGCACCGCGGTGCTGTTCAAATTCCGCGAGCTGGTCGCCTCCCACATCGAGGAGCTGGCTCAGCTGGTCACGGCCGAGCATGGCAAGGTCATCTCCGACGCCAAGGGCGAAATCGGCCGCGGCCTGGAAGTCATCGAGTACGCCTGCGGCATCCCAACGCTGCTCAAGGGCGACTACTCAGACCAGGTCTCCACCGGCATCGATGTGTTCAACTTCCGCGAACCCCTCGGCGTAGTCGCCGGCATCACCCCGTTCAACTTCCCGGTGATGGTGCCGCTGTGGATGGCGCCGATGGCCATCGCCACCGGGAACGCGTTCATCCTCAAGCCCTCCGAACGCGACCCCTCCGCCTCGCTGCTGCTGGCCAAGCTCTGGAAGGAAGCCGGCCTGCCCGACGGCGTGTTCCAGGTCCTGCACGGCGACAAGGAAACCGTGGACGGACTCCTGACCCACCCGGACGTGGATGGCATCTCCTTCGTCGGTTCCACCCCGATCGCCCAGTACGTCCACGAGACCGCCACCAAGCACGGCAAGCGGGTCCAGGCACTGGGCGGGGCGAAGAACCACGCCATCGTGATGCCCGACGCCGACCTGGACAACGCCGCCGACCACCTCGCCGCCGCCGCCTTCGGTTCCGCCGGTGAACGCTGCATGGCCATCTCCGTCGCCGTGGCCGTCGGGGACGCAGCCGACCTCATCGTTAAGAAGGTCGAAGAACGCGCCTTGGCCGTCAAGGTCAAGAACGGTACCGAACCCGACGCCGAAATGGGCCCGGTCATCACCCCGGCTTCCAAGGAACGCATCGTCCGGATCGTCACCGAAGCCGAGGCTGCCGGCGCCGCCATGGTGGTGGACGGCCGCGACCTGGTGGTCCCCGGCCACGAAGACGGCTTCTGGGTAGGCCCCACCGTGATCGACCACGTCAAGACCGAAATGACCGCCTACCAGGAGGAAATCTTCGGACCTGTCCTCGTGGTGGTCCGCGTGGACACCCTCGAAGACGGCATCGCACTGATCAACGCCAACCCGTACGGCAACGGCACCGCCATCTTCACCTCCTCCGGCGCCGCCGCCCGCAAGTTCCAGCGCTCCGTCACCGTCGGCATGATCGGCATCAACGTGCCCCTGCCTGTCCCGGTGGCCTACCACTCCTTTGGCGGCTGGAAGGCATCCCTCTTCGGCGACAAGCACATCTACGGCCCCGAAGGCGTATCCTTCTACACCCGCGGGAAGGTGGTCACCTCCCGCTGGCCCGAAACCCACCACGCCTCCGGCGCCTCCTACAACTTCCCCTCCAACTAGAACCCACAACCCCCATCGATTGCTCCGTACATGTCGTTATGAGCGTCCAAAACGACACCTGGGCCCACGCCGGCAGGGTTCCCTGGCCGAGCTTGCGAGGCGAGGGAGCCGGTGGGGAGCAATCGATGCAAAGGAACAGACCATGACTGAGAACAAGCTGATCATCGGCACGGCACCGGACTCCTGGGGCGTCTGGTTCGCGGACGATCCCAAGCAGACCCCCTGGGAACGCTTCCTCGACGAAGTGGCCGAGTCCGGCTACAAGTGGATCGAGCTGGGCCCGTACGGCTACCTTCCCACCGACCCCGCCCGCCTGGCGGAAGAGCTCAAGCAGCGCGACCTCAAGGTCACGGCGGGCACCGTGTTCACCGCCTTCCACCGGGGCCTGGACCAGTGGGAAACCGCGTGGGAGCCGGCCCGCAAGGTGGCCGAACTCACCGCGGCCATGGGCGGCGAGCACATCGTAGTCATCCCGGCCATGTGGCGCGACGACGTCACCGGCGAAGCCGTGGAAAGCGGCACCCTGGGCGAGAAAGCCTGGAGCGACTTGTTTACCGGGCACAACCGCCTGGGCAGGACCCTGCTGGAGGACTTCGGCCTGAAGCAGCAGTTCCACTCGCACGCAGATTCCCACGTGGGTGCGCAGCAGGACATTGAGACGCTCCTGGGCGCCACGGACCCGCAGTACCTGAACCTCTGCCTGGACACGGGGCACGCCGAATACTGCGGCGCCTCCAGCCTGGACCTGATCAAGAACTACCCGGACCGGATCGGCTACCTGCACCTGAAGCAGATCAACCCGGACATCCTCAAGAAGGTTAACGAGGAGAACATGACGTGGGCCGCCGCCAACCTGGCCGGCGTCATGACCGAACCGCCCAACGGCCTGCCGGACCTGCGCGCGGTCATTGAAGCCGTGGAAGCCCTGAACCGGCCCATCTTCGGCATCGTGGAGCAGGACATGTACCCGGTGGCCTTCGACGTGCCTATGCCCATCGCCAAGCGCACCCGCAACTACCTGCTGTCCTGCGGCTCCCGCACCGCCGTCAGCTAACCTCCGCCACACACCAAAGGACGAAAACAATGACTGAAAACCTCCGCGTCGCCGTCATCGGCGCAGGCCGCATGGGCGCCGACCACATCCAGCGCCTCAACAAGCGCATCCACGGAGCTGAAGTTGCCGCCGTCGTCGACGTCGACCTCGCCCGCGCCCAGGCCGCCATCGAAGGCATCCCCGGCGCCGTGGCCCTGGCCGACGCCGAGGAAGCCCTCAACAATGGCGACGTCAACGCGGTCCTGATCGCTACCCCCGGCTTCCTACACGAGGACATCCTGCTCAAGGCGATCGCCAAGGACATCCCGATCCTTTGCGAAAAGCCGCTCACCCCGGACGCCGAGTCCTCCTGGAAGATCGTCCAGGCCGAGGTGGCGCTGGGCCACAAGCGGATCCAGGTCGGTTTCATGCGCCGCTTCGACGCCGAATACGCCTCGCTGGGCAAGATCATCCGCGACCACGAACTGGGCGAACTGCTGATGCTGCACCACCAGCACCGCAACCCGAGCACTCCTGAGGGCTTCACGAACGAGATGCTCATCAACGACTCCGTGGTCCACGAGTTCGACGCCATCCGGTTCTTCACCGGCGAGGAAATCACCAGCATCCAGGTCCGCCTGGGCAAGGCCACCCGGAACGCTCCGAATGGCCAGCACGACCCCCAGCACGTCCTGCTGGAGACCGAATCCGGCGTCCTGGCCGACGTCGAAATCTATGTCAATGCCAAGTTCGGCTACGAAGTTGCCACCCAGGCTTCCTTCGAAGACGGCATCGTCAGCATCGGCGGCGACAAGGGACCCTACACCCGCAGCTCCGGCCGTTGGGGCGGCAATGTCACCCCCGGCTTCGAAGAGCGTTTCGGCGCAGCGTACGACGTCGAAATCCAGTCGTGGGTGGACGCGGCACTCAAGGGCGAAATCGGCGGCCCCTCCGCCTGGGACGGGTACGCCACCGCTGCGTGCTGCGAGGCCGGCGTCGAAGCACAGAAGAACGGCGAAAAGGTCGCCGTGAAGCTGGCTGCGAAGCCCGACCTCTACAAGTAGGACAGGCGAAGGGGACGGAGCCATTTCCGTCCCCTTTCCGTTCCTTTGACTGATCCACAATGGAGTGTTTTTCGTGAAAATCGCACTTGACCCCACCCCGTTCCATCACTCGCACAGCCTGCTGGAGTTCCCCAAAGTGGTGGCGGACCTCGGCTACAAGTACATGCAGATGACCCCGCACGCGGACTTCATCCCCTTCTTCAACCACCCCAAAGCGGACGATGAACTGGTGGGCCAGCTGAAGAAGGCCTGCCGCGACGCCGGAATCGAGATCGCCTCGGTCCTTCCGGTCCTCCGCTGGTCCGGCCCCGACGAGGATGCCCGCGAGGCAGCCGTCCGCTACTGGAAGCGCGCCATCCAGATCACCGTGGACCTGGGCGTCAGCACCATGAACACCGAGTTCAGCGGCCGGCCCGAAAAGGCTGAAGAATCCGAGCGGGCGTTCTACCGTTCCATGGAGGAACTGCTGCCCATCATCGAACGCGAGGGCATCGACCTGCTGATCGACCCCCACCCCGACGACTTCGTGGAGGAAGGCCTTGCCGCCATCCGCGTGATCCGCGGCGTGAACTCGAAGAACGTGGGCATGGTCTACGTGGCCTCACACAGCTTCCACATGAAGAACTCCCCGCTGGACATCATGAGGGCCGCCGGGGACAAACTGCGCCTGGTCCACGTGGCCGACACCATGGACCACCACGCTTCCCACGGCCTGCGGTACATCACTAACCCGCCAGGCAACCCGGTCCGCGTGCACCAGCACCTGAAGATCGGCGACGGCGACGTGAACTGGGATGAGTTCTTCGGCGGGCTGAAGGAGATCGGCTTCCTGGACCGGGAGAATACTGTGATGGTCTCCAGCGTCTTTGCCGAAAATGAACATGCCGAGGAGGTCTCCCGCTACCAGCTGGAGACCATGAAGCAGCACGTCCAAAAGGTCAGCGTATGAGTTCGCCTGTTTCCGGCAAAGCAACCGTGAAGCAGCCCGGCAACCACCAGCGGGCGCTGCGGACCGTCACCATCATCTCCACGTTCGGCGGGCTCCTGTTCGGCTACGACACCGGCGTAATCAACGGCGCCCTGCCCTACATGCAGGAAGACCTGGGCCTCACCCCGCTGACCGAGGGCCTGGTCACCTCGTCCCTGCTGTTCGGAGCCGCCTTTGGCGCCCTGTTCGGCGGACGCCTGGCGGACCGCAACGGCCGGCGCAAGATGATCATGGTGCTGGCCATCATCTTCCTGCTGGGCACGCTGGGCTGCACGTTTGCGCCCAGTACCGAAGTGATGATCGCGGCCCGGTTCATCCTGGGGCTCGCGGTGGGCGGTGCGTCCGTCACGGTTCCCGTGTACCTGGCCGAGGTATCGCCGAGCAACCGGCGCGGCCGGATCGTCACCCAGAACGAGCTTATGATCGTCACCGGCCAGCTGCTCGCCTTCATCTTCAACGCCTACCTGGGCAATTCGTTCGGCGAGTCCCACGGCATCTGGCGCTGGATGCTGGTCATCGCCACCCTGCCGGCCATCGCCCTGTGGATCGGGATGAACTTCATGCCGGAGAGCCCCCGCTGGCTGGCCTCCATTGGCAGCTTCGGCGAGACGCTCAGCGTGCTGCAGCGGATCCGTTCACAGGAGCAAGCGCGCAGGGAGTTCGAAGAAGTCAAGGCCATGGCAGTGGAGGACTACAAGTCCAAGATGGGCTCCTGGAAGGACCTGGGCATCCCGTGGCTGCGCAGGATCTTCTTTGTGGGGCTGGGCCTTGCAGTGATCCAGCAAATCACCGGCGTGAACTCGATCATGTACTACGGAACGCAGATCCTGTCGCAGTCCGGCTTCGGCCGCGAAGCTGCGCTGACGGCCAACATCGCCAACGGCGCCATCTCGGTGCTCGCCACCTTCGTCGGGATTTGGCTGCTGGGCAAGGTGGGCCGGCGCAGGATGCTGATCACCGGCCAGGTGGGAACCACGACGGCGCTGCTGCTCATCGGCCTCTTCTCCCTGATCCTGCCCGAAGGCTCAGCCCGCGGTTTCGTCATCCTGTCCCTCACCGTGACGTTCCTGGCGTTCCAGCAGGGTGCCATCTCCCCGGTGACGTGGCTGATGCTCTCGGAAATCTTCCCGTTGAAGATCCGGGGCCTGGGCATGGGCGCGTCGGCCTTCCTGCTATGGATCGTGAACTTCCTGATCGGATTCGGCTTCCCGCAGCTGCTGGCCGCCATCGGGATCTCCAATACGTTCTTCGTCTTCGCAGCCCTTGGCGTAGGCGCCATCGCCTTTGCCGCAAGGTACGTGCCCGAGACCAAGGACAAGAGCCTGGAGGACCTGGAGCACTACTTCAAGAACGTTGCCGGCAGCAAAGCCGGTGCCACCGAAGCGAAGGTTCCCTGACCGGTCCAGCCACAGCCGTCCCAAGCAACGCCCCTTTGAGGATCCTCAAAGGGGCGTTGCCGTCCTGGACGTTTTTGTCGCGGGCGCTGCTGCCGCGGGCGCTGCTGCCGCGGGCGCTGCTGTCCCTATGCGTGCGCGTGCAGCCGCGGCAGGGCCTCCACCAGCGGCGCGAGTTCGGGGATTCCCATCGCCTCGTCCAGCGCGCGCTCCAGCGTTGCGTCGTGGACAGGCCGTGCGTCCGCCAGCAGCGTGCTTCCGCTGGGCGTGAGCTCGGTGTAGATGCCCCGGCGGTCGTCGTCGCACAGGATCCTGGTCAGGAGGCCGCGGTCCTCGAGCCGATTCACCAGCCGCGTTGTGGCGCTGGGGCTTAGCGCCGTGGCGCGGGCCAGCTGCTGCATCCGCATGTGCCACCCGTCCTGGCGGCTGAGGGCATCCAGCACCGTGTACTCCACCACGGAAAGCTTCGACTTTGCCTGGAGGGAGCGTTCCAGTTCGTTTTCGATCAGCCCGTGCAGGGCCGCCAGGGTGCGCCAGCCCTGGGCGCGGACCTCGACGGCGTCGTCCTTGATGCCCATGGTTTGCTCCTTACGGAATGGCCCGGCAGGAGGGCCATCAGTAGCTGTGGTCAGAGATAGTTGCTTGCGCGGCATATTTGCATGTGCAACAATAAATAACGCGCCTGCAACTATCTTAGGCGCCTTCCCCGAGGGGGAACAACCACACGTACAGCTCAAAGGAGCATTCGCATGCCTGTTGGCCTGATTGCACTCGCCCTTGGCGGGTTTGGCATAGGACTCACCGAATTCGTCATCGCGGGCCTCCTGCCGCAGGTGGCCGCCGACTTTGGCGTCACCGAAGCGGAGGCAGGCTGGTTCATTTCCGGCTACGCGCTCTCAGTGGTGGTGGGCGCGTTGGGCCTCACCGCCGCCGTGACGCGCTTCCAGCGCAAGCCCGTCCTGGCCGCCCTGCTGGTCCTCTTCATTGCCGGAAACCTGCTTTCCGCCACGGCGGACGGCTACTGGCCCATGATGCTGGGCCGCGTTGTTGCCGCCCTCTCGCACGGCGCCTTCTTCGGAATCGGAGCCGTGGTGGCTGCCGGCATGGTCCCGCCGAGCAAGAAGGCAGGAGCCATCGCACTCATGTTCACCGGGCTGACCGCAGCCAACGTCCTGGGCGTGCCGTTCGGGACGCTGCTGGGCCAGGCCGCCGGCTGGCGTGCCACCTTCTGGGCCATCACGGTCATTGGGGTGGCCGCGCTCGCCGGGATCCTGGCGCTGGTCCCCAGGTCAGCCGGTGCAACGGAAGAAAAGGCCAGCCTCCGCTCCGAGCTTCGCGCCTTCCGCTCCAGCCAGGTGTGGTTTTCCATCGTGGTGACCATCCTGGGCTTCGGCGGCATGTTCGGCGCGTTCACCTACATCGCGTACACCCTCACCGAAGTCTCCGGGTTCGCGGCGTCCACCGTGCCGTGGCTGCTCATCGTCTTCGGTGCGGGCCTCTTCGCCGGCAACGCCCTGGGAGGTAAGGCTGCAGACCGCAACGTGGACCGGACGCTCCTGGTGGTGCTCGCCGCGCTTGCCGTGGTCCTGGTGGCGTTCGCCCTGACAGCCGCCAACCCCGTCCTGACAGTCATGTCCCTGGTCCTGATGGGAGGCTTCGGCTTCGCCACCGTGCCGGGCCTGCAGATGCGGGTGATGAAGTACGCCTCCGGGGCTCCCACCCTGGCCTCCGGCGCCAACATCGGTGCCTTCAACGTGGGCAACGCCCTGGGCGCCTGGCTGGGCGGGGTCACCATTACCGCCGGGCTCGGCTACACCTCACCCATCTGGGCCGGCGCGGTCACCACCCTTGCAGGCCTGGCGGTTATGGCGTTTGCCGCCGCAGGCGCCAGGCGGAAGGAGCAGCGCCGGGAGGGCCAGGCGCCAGTGGCCGTGGAGGAGTTGGCCAGCCGCTAAGCCGCGGGGTCGGAGGAGCGGCGCACCATCAGTGCGGGTTCGAGTTTCCGGGTGGTGGCCGGTCCTGCCGTACCCGCAATCCGGTCCAGCATGGCCTGGGCCCCCAGCCGGCCCAGCTGGCCGGCGTGCTGGTCAATGGACGTCAGGCCGATGAGGGGAGAGGCCCCCACTTCGATGTTGTCGCAACCGACGATCGCCACGTCGCCCGGGACGGACAGTCCGCGCGACGCCAGGGCCTCCATGATGCCGATGGCAGTGAGGTCGTTGTGCGCAAAGACTGCCGTGGGGAGGGTGCCGCCGGAGTCCAGGAACTGCTCCATCACGGCCCGGCCGCCGCGTTCGGTCATGTCGCTGTGGACCAGCTGGGGCTCCAGGCCGAACTGCCGCATGGCGTGCAGGTAGCCTTCCCGCCTGGCGGTGTAGGGGAGCCAGTCGGAGATGTCCACGTGTGCGATTCGCCAGTGCCCCAGTCCATACAGGTGCTCCACGGCAAGTGCCCCGGAACGGAAGTCGTCCGTCAAAACGGAATCCACGCCGTCGACCTCCATCTCCCGGGTGATGACGACGGCGGGTGTCCCGCGCAGCGCGCCGGCCAGCTCCGCCGAGGTGCCGGTATAGCCGGCCAGCAGGACCCCGTCCACGCGCAGGTCCACGAAGGACCGGACAGCCTCCAGCTCGGTCGCCGGGTCAGCGGAGCCGACGGCGACCATCACCTGGTTGCCGCTTCCCGCCAGGCCCTCGGTGATGCCGTCATAGATATCGGCGAAGACAGAGTTGTGCAGGTCGAGGAAGAGGACTCCGATGGTGTTGGTGCGGTGGCTGGCCAACCGGCTGGCCAGCCTGTTGGGGGAGTAGCCCAACGCGGCGGCAGCTTCCAGGACGGCCGCCCGCTTGGCGGGGGATACGTTGGGGGAATCGCGCATCACCAGTGACACCAGGGCGCGGCTTACTCCGGCGTCCCGTGCCACGTCCTCCATGGTCACGGACCGCGCGGCGGATGGCTGTTTCACAAGACCCCACTATGCCAGTCGGCCGTCAACTGCCCAGGGTTCCTTATGAGGCGAACGGCAGCCGCGGGTCGATGTCCTGGCTGTCCCACGTTTGCCGCACCCAGCCGTGGTGCGGGTCGTCGCTGATCAGCCACTCCCGCACGGGGCCGGGGCCGGCCATGACGTTCAGGTAGTACATGTCATAGCCCGGGGCGGCCATGGCGGGACCGTGCCAGCCGTAAGGAACGAGGACGACGTCCCCGGTGCGGACTTCCGCCGAAACATCGATGGGGCGCTCGTCCGAGGCGTAGACGCGCTGGTAGCCGATGGCATCGGCGTCGGAGGGCGCCCCTGATCCTGCGGTCACCTGTGTCTCGAAGTAGTAGATCTCCTCCAGGGAGGTCTCGCCGTCCTTCTCCTCATCATGCTTGTGCGGAGGGTATGAGGACCAGTTCCCGGCAGGAGTGAGGACCTCGCAGACGATGAACCGGTCCGCCTCGAGTGCTGCCGGCGTGCCGAAGTTGTGGACCTGGCGTGAGCAGTTGCCGGCTCCGCGCAGCTCCACGGGGGTTTCGGCAGCAGATACCAGCCGGGTGGGATAGGACGCCTTCGCCGGTGCCGTGGCAACGGCAACGCGGCCGCCGTCGGCCGAGCTGATGCTGACGGCACGGCCGGTGCCGGAGTAGAGCACGTCGGTGGGTCCGGAGAAGACGGAGGGGCGGCCGTTCAGCGGGTACTCCGTGCCGTCAACGGTGACGGTGAAGGACCCGCTGAGGGGCACCACGATCCGTTCCTCGTCCGCGGCGGGGACTTCGACGGCGGCGCCGGCCGGCACTGTGGCCACCTTCAGTCCGGTGTGCGCCCACCCGTCCACGGTGAGGGAGGAGTCGGAGGTTCCGATCGAGACGTCCCATTTGCCGTCGGCGGCAGTGCCCAGGGGATAGACCCAGTTGGTCATGGAGTTGGCTCCTTGGATTATCGCTGTACGAGTGTCATTTCAACGCTGTAGGAATCGGCGCGGTACACATGGTGGCCCGTTTCAACGCGCCGACCGGTATCGTCCACTGCGGTGCGTTCCATGGTGACCAGCGCCGATCCCGCCGGGGTGTCCAGCATGGAGGCCTGGTAGTCATTGGCGGTCATGGCGCCGATGCGCTGCGTGGCCAGCCGGAAGTTCACCCCGCCGCGGCGGAGGATCGAGTACAGGCCCTCGGCACCCAGCATTGCCTCGTCCATTTCGGCGATGTCGTCGCGCACCCAGTTCTCCATGAGGGCCAGCGGTTTGCCGCCCACTTTCCGCAGCCGGGTGAAGTGGTACACCTTGGAGCCCGCGGGAAGCTGCAGCGTGGCCAGCGTAGGGTCGTCCGCCTCCAGGTGCGAGAAGCTCAGCACTTCGGTGGTGGGCTTCTTTCCGTTGTTGGTGAGGTCGTCGTAGAGGCTGGACAACTCGAGTGGCCGGCGAACCTGGCTGGAGACCACCTGCGTTCCCACTCCCCGTTTGCGCACCAGCAGGCCGGAGCGGACCAGCTCATCCATGGCCTTGCGCATGGTGGGCCGTGAAAGGTTCAGCTGGGCGGCAAGATCGATTTCATTGTCCAGCCGGCTGCCGGGTTCCAGTACGCCGCTGTAGATCGCAGCCTCGATGCCCTGGACCACCTGGTGGTACAAGGGCACGGGGGAGGAGCGGTCGATGCTGAGTCCCAGGTTGTTCGCCACGGTGCGTTCCCTCGTCTTCGGTGTCTGCGCCTCCATCCGATCCGGACAGCCGCGCCTTCGGCAGTATGCCGCTATATGTTCGCTTGATAGGACATAGTTTCTTCCTCGATCGTAGCAGGCGGCCACCGGGGGTCAAGAGTGCGGCCGTGCTGCGAGGGGCGAAGCGTGCGGCAAAACAATTGTGCTGACATTAAGACTTTCTATTGACGCTGAGGATTAGAGCGCTCTAAAGTCAGTGGCACGCATCACATTCCTGACCGGCCTTCCGGTCCCCGAGAGAATCTGAGAGGCAACAATGCTGTTGCAGAAACAAACCATGGGCGCACCCGGCACCCAGCGCCGCGGCTACTTGGCCCGGCTCACCGTCATCTCCACCCTGGGCGGCCTGCTCTTCGGGTACGACACCGGCGTCATCTCCGGCGCCCTGCTGTACATGAACGACTCCCTCAACATGAGCGCCGTGGAGGAAGCCACTGTGGTGAGCGCACTGCTGTTCCCGGGTGCCGCCGTCGGCGCCCTCACCGGCGGCCGCATGGCAGACAAACTGGGCCGCCGCGGCTCCCTGTTGGTCTGCGCACTGCTGTTCCTGCTCGGCGCCATCGGTTGCGCCATCGCTCCCAACGTGACCTTCATGATCGCCGCCCGCATCGTACTGGGGCTGGGCGTCGGTGCCGCCGCCGTGACCTGCCCGCTGTACCTGGCCGAAATGGCGCCGGCCCACCTGCGTGGCCGCATGGTGACCATCAATGAACTCATGATCGTGACCGGCCAGATGCTCGCCTTCGCCATCAACGCCCTCCTGGACGCCCTGATCCACGACAACGAGGTCTGGCGCACCATGCTGGGCATCGCCTCGATCCCCGCCCTTGCACTGCTGGCCGGCATGCTGATGCTGCCCGAATCGCCGCGCTGGTACGCCATCCGCGGCCGCCTGGAGGACAGCCGCCGGGTCCTGAACCTCAGCCGCAGCCCGCAGGAAGCTGCCGCGGAATTCGAGGAGATTGCCCGGGCTGCGCGCACCGCCAAGGAAGAACGCGGCCACGCGCTAAGGGACTTGAAGAACAACCCCTGGATGCGCCGGCTGCTGTGGATCGGCATTGGCCTGGCCACCGTCCAGCAGGCCACCGGCATCAACACCGTGAACTACTACGCCCCCACCATCCTGGAAAAGAGCGGGCTGGGCGTCAGCGCCTCGCTCGTGGCCACCATCGGTGTCGGCGTCACCTCCGTGCTGATGACCATCCTGGGCATCTGGCTGCTGGGCTTCGTGGGCCGCCGCAGGATGCTGGTGATCGGCTTCTCCGGCGTGGTTGCTTCCCAGGCCCTGCTGGCCATCGTCTTCCTCCTGCCGCAGTCGGACCTGGCCAGCTACACCATCCTGGCCGCCATGATGCTCTTCGTCGCCTTCGTCCAGTGCTTCATCGGCACGTGCGTCTGGCTCCTGCTCTCGGAAATGTTCCCGCTGGCCATCCGCGGCTTTGCGATGGGAATCGCGGTCTTCGCCCTGTGGACCGTGAACGCCGCCATCTCGTTCCTCTTCCCCATCGTGGTCAACGCCCTGGGCTCCACCGGCACCTTCGGCCTGTTTGTCCTGGTCAACGTCGCATCCCTGGCGTTCGTCATCAAGTTCGTTCCGGAAACCAAGGGCCACTCACTCGAGGACCTGGAAGCGCACTTCCGGGACGGCGCCGTGCCTGCCAGGCTCCCTGCCTAGGCGGGCAGCGCTTCCCAGCAGCCGTTGACCACCGCGGGGCCGGACCCGGCACTTTTCCGTCATTGACGAAAAGGGCAGGGGTCGGTCCCGCGTTTGCGTCCGGTGGCCTAGGCTGGCTCCATGATGTGGACTGTGGGGCAGCAGCGGTGAATTACGCCGGAAGCCTTGGTCCCCGTCCCCGCACCCTCGAAGTCCAGGACCTGGCCAGCTTTGACCGCCTGGTGGCCGGCGGTGCGGTCAACCTGCATGGCTGGCATGCGCAGTCCCTGGACTTGCGGGGCCGGTCTGCAGCGCTGAAAAGCGTCAGCGTCGAAGGCGCCATGTTCCTGGGCTGCCTCTTTGACGACGGCATGGAAGCCAACCTGCGCAGCCGCGGTGCCCTGATCTTTCCACGGCTTGATGGCGTCCCCTTCGACCCTTACCGGGCCTCGCTGTATTCACCGGCCGAGCTGTATTCCGGACTTGCAAAGTCACCGTACGAGGAACTGCCGGATGCCCGCATCTACCACTGGAGCATCCAGCCGGGGCAGCGGCACCGCGTGGACGCCACCCTGGCCTCTGCCCTGCACGACCATGCGATCGGCGACGCGCTGGAGGAATTGACGCGGTCAGCGGCGTGGACCCGCCGGTCCATCGTCGGCGTGATGGGCGGCCATGCGGCGCCGCGGGGAAGCCGGGAGTTTGCGGACGCGGCGCGGCTCGGGAAGCTGCTGGCCCTTGAGGGCTATTCGGTGGCCACCGGCGGCGGACCCGGCGCCATGGAGGCGGCAAACCTGGGTGCCTACCTGTGCCAGGCGTCCGACGCCGACCTGCAGGCAGCGCTTGCCACCCTCGCCGCGGTCCCGGGGTTCCGGCCGTCCGTGTCGGCATGGGCACGCGCGGCGGCTGCCGTCGTCGAACGCCATCCGGACGGGACGCCGTCGCTGGGGATCCCCACCTGGTTCTACGGGCACGAGCCGCCCAACTACTTCGCCACGCACATCGCCAAATACTTCGCCAACGCCATCCGCGAAGCCATCCTGCTGGAACTGTGCCACGGCGGAATCGTCTTCCTCCCGGGAGCCGCCGGCACCGTCCAGGAGATCTTCCAGGACGCCTGCGAGAACTACTACGGCGCCCGCGAAAAGGTGGCCCCCATGGTGTTGGTGGGTCGGCGCCACTGGGAGCAGGAGTACCCGGCGTGGCCCATGCTGCGCAGCCTTGCCGCGGGCCGGCCCATGGCGGACTACATCTTCCTGGTGGACACGGTGGACCAGGCCGTGGAAGTCCTCCGGGGCTGAGCGTTATCCGACTGCAGTGCCGAAGAGCAGGCCCAGCAGGTACGTGATGGCGGCGGCGCCCAGGCCGATGGCGAGCTGCCGCAGGCCGCGGGTCAGCGGGGAGGTGCCGGAGAGCAGGCCGACTGCGGCGCCGGTGGCCAGGAGGGCAACACCGACCAGGACCCCTGCCACCACCAGCGCGGCGACCCCGGTCAGGCCGAACAGGAACGGCAGGATGGGCACGATGGCGCCGGAGGCGAAGAAGCAGAAGCTGGACAGCGCCGCGCCCCAGGCCGTGCCCACGGCCTCGTGCTGGTCCTCTTCCTCCGGCAGGTCCGGCTGGAGCGACAGGCTGGGGTCGCAGTCGCAGGACAGCAGCCCCATGCGCTCGGCCACCCGGTGTTCCGCCGCTTCACGGGACATGCCGCGGGCCAGGTACACCAGGAGGAGTTCGTTGTGCTCAAGGTCCAGCTTGGGTGCTGCCGCCAGGGTGATCTGCGTGGGGCGGGTGGCGGCCAGCAGTTCGCGCTGGGAACGGACGGAGATGAATTCGCCGGCGCCCATGGACATGGCACCGGCCAGGAGCCCGGCGATGCCGCTCAGCAGCACCACAGTGCTGGCCACACCGGATGCCGCCATGCCCATCACCAGGGAGAGGTTGCTGACCAGGCCGTCGTTCGCGCCGAAGACCGCTGCGCGGAACGTGCCGGCCAAACGGTTGCGGCCGCGGGTGGCCAGGCCCCGGACCACTTCCTCATGGATCTGCTCATCGGCAGCCATGGCTGGTGTCGCGTTGGGGTCCTTGGCGTACGGGGAGCGGCCCTCGGCGCGCTGGGCGAGGGCCAGTACAAACACGGAGCCGAAGTGCCGCGCCAGGAAACCCAGGAAACGGCTTCGCGCGGAGGCCCTCTTTGGCTTGCCCGCGTGATCGCCCAGCAGGCCCAGCCAGTGGGCCTCGTGCCGGCCTTCAGCCTCCGCCAGGGCCAGGAGGATGGCCCGCTCTTCACCCTCGCGGTTCTGGGCGAGGTCCCGGTAGACCGCGGCTTCCGCGCGCTCATCGGCCAGGTACTGGCGCCACCTCTTGATGTTCGACGGCGAGGGCTGGCTTTGCGGCGTGTGCGCGGCCTCCGGCGGCGTGGCATGGGAATTGGAACGGGCGTGCTGCGACACTGGTAACTCCTGGGCTGGAAAGGGCATGTTTTCGCGCCTTTGCCCTGCCAGCGTACTGCGAAATTCCGCGGTTTTTTGGCTGGCAAACCTCGCTGGGAAGTTTCGGTTCGCCGTAAAACTTCGGCTTTTGCCGCCGCCGTTCACTGTCCTTGCAGGTGCCGCCGCGTCTATTGACCCGTCCGCCCGGCTGGTGCTGTGATGAAGGTGTGGCGCAGCCTGCGCCCTACCTGAAAGAGCACGTCAGGCGAACAACGGAGGTTGAATCATGAGCACCACCGGACAGCACCCGGACATGCCGCACCTGGACGCCGTAGAAGCGGACCCCGCCTACGATTACGCCGAGGATGCACCGGTAGACGATGCCGATTGGGACGCGGAGGACGAGTTCCTTGACGAGGAGGAGCCGGTGGTCCAGCCGCCGCCGGTGATCATCGACGCCGAGGACCGCGAGGTCCCGCTGGACGACGACGAGCCCCGCGACAGTGAAGGCTAGAAACACAGGGGAGTAGGACTTACGACGGCGGCGCCTCCTTTCGCTTCACGGTGAAAGGAGGCGCCGCCGTCGTACCTAATGCTTATTCCGCCTTAGTGCTTGTGCAGGGTCAGCGGCCGGCGAGGACGTCCTCGGGTGCTTCCTCTGCCTCCTGCCCTGCGACGCGGAGCTGCCAGGCGCGCATCACCGCGGGGTCGGTGGGGCGGGTGAGCAGCGACGCCGCGATATAGACAACCGCGGAGGCGATGAGGCCGTAGTAGATGGGCTCGTTGGCGTAGATGCCGTCCAGCGGGGCCTTGGCGTTCACTTCCAGGATGATCATGGTTCCCAGGGTCACCACGGAGCCGACGGCCATGGAGGCCGCGGCCGCCACGCCGGTGCCGCGCTTCCACACCAGGCCGCCGAGGATGGCCACCAGGAGGCCGCCCACCAGGATGTCGTAGGCGATGGTCAGGGCCGCCACCACGTCCTTGGTGATGATGGCGATGACGATGGCCACGATGCCCAGAGCCAGGACCCAGATGCGGTTGGCCTTGACGTCATGCTCCGGGTTCTCCGTGTCACCGGTGTTGATGTCCTTGCCGAACCAGCCGGCCACGAACGGCAGCACGTCGGCGCGGGCAACGGTGGCGGCGGCGATGAGGGCGCCGGATGCCGTGGACATCATGGCGGCCACCGCCGCGGCCAGGACCAGCCCGCCGATGCCGACGGGGAGCAGGTTCTGGGCCACTTCGGCGTAGACGTCGTCCTTGGCGGCAATCTTGACGTTGGACAGGGCCACGTTGGCCGCCATCCCGATCAGCGCGCCGGCCACACCGTAGAGGATGCAGTAGATGCCGGCGGTGGCGCCGCCCCAGCGGGCCACCTTGGGCGTCTTGGCCGTGAACACACGCTGCCAGATGTCCTGGCCGATCAGCAGGCCCAGGGTGTAGACCACGAAGTAGGTGATGATCGTCTGGACGCCGATGCCGTCCATCTGGAAGAAGCTGGCATCCACGCGGCTCCGGATGCCGTCCAGGCCGCCTGCGGCGTTCAGAGTGAACGGGAGCATGAGGAAGAAGATGCCCACCGTCTTGATGACGAACTGGACCTGGTCCGCAAGGGTGATGGACCACATGCCGCCAATGGTCGAGTACACCAGGACGATTGCGCCGCCGATGGCAATGGCCAGTGCCCGGTCCAGGCCGAACAGCACGACGAAGATGGTGGCGTAGGCACCCGTTGAGGTGGCACACAGCATCAGCGTGTAGGCGAGCATGACGATGCCGGAAGCTTCGGTGGCCTTGCTCCCGTAGCGGAGGGTGAGCATCTGGGACACCGTGTAGATCTTCAGCTTCTGGATGGTCCCGGCAAAGAGCAGGCTGAGCAGCAGTACGCCGGAGCCAATTGCCACCACCAGCCACATGCCGGAGATGCCGAACTTATAGCCAAGCCCTACGCCGCCCACTGTGGATGCCCCGCCCAGGACGACGGCGGCCATGGTTCCCGTGTAAAGGAACGGTCCCAGCCGGCGGCCGGCAACGAGGAAGTCGCTGTTGTTCCTGGTGCGGGACTTGCCCCACCAGCCGAAGGCCAGCATTGCGAGCAGATACACCACCACGATGGCGATGTTGATGGAACTTGCATCCATAGTTGGCTCCTTGGAGCTGTTTCGGGTGTGGTGCCGGGGCAAAGGGTGCCCGGCAACGCGGCGGACGAACGAAGAGGGGATCCTGCTTTTGACCTATAGGCAACAGGAGTTTCACAGATTAGAGTGTGACGGCGGCAACAGTCAAGGACGCGGACGCGGGTTGCCGTTCCCGTGTGGCAAGCGCGTGTCACAAAAGCGCTGCCGATTAGTATGGCTCGAGAGTGGAGCCGGACTGCCGGCCGTGAAAGGTTCGTACATGAAGGCACTGCCAGTTGAGCCCAGCAATGTCCCTGTTGCCATCGGCTCCAGGATTCGGGCCGCCCGGCAGTCCCAGCGGCTCACCATCGAGCAGGTTGCCGATGCCACGGGCCTGACCAAAGGCTTCCTCAGCCGGGTGGAGCGGGACCTGACGTCGCCGTCGGTCGCCTCCCTGGTGACGCTCTGCCAGGTGCTGTCGATTTCCATTGGTGATCTTTTCGCGGCGCCGGAAACCCACCTGACCAAGCGGAACGATGGCCCGCGGATTTCGCTCGGCGGCCAAGGCATCGTTGAGCGGCTCCTGACGGCACGCTCGGAACGCCGGGTCCAGATCATCCAGGCCGTGATCGAGCCGCATGGCCGCGGCGAGTCCGAACTCTATGCGGTGGACTGCGACGTGGATGTACTGCACGTGATCAAGGGGTCCATCAAGCTGATCCTCACCAACGAGGAATACGACCTCAATACCGGCGACACCGTGACCTTCCCCGGCCGCGAACCGCATACCTGGATCAACCCCACGGACAAGCCGGTCGAGGTGCTCTGGGTCCTGGTCCCTGCCGCCAGCCGGTAGTCCGGCCGCCAGCGGCAACCCTCTTCGCCCGGCTCTTGCGTCACGCGGAGCAGCTTTTGGATGGCTGCCAGCCGGCGCACCCTTGAAAACACGCGGTTCCTGTCGCTTCCCGCTGCCCAAAGCGTGCTGTGCGTGACGCGTTGCTGCCAAAGCGGAGAACCGCTGGTAAACAACTGATGCCCTGAGGAAAACAGGGGTGTATGATTGCAGTCACACCAGTCCCTCAACTCCTCGAAGGAGAGGCCTCCATTGGAAGAGCTGCGCATTGAAGCCAACGGCAACCTTGGCCCCATCGATTCATCCCGGATTCCCCGCTATGCCGGAGCTGCCACCTATGCCCGCCTGCCCCGCCTGGACCAGGTGGAAAAAGCCGATGTGACCGTGGTGGGCGTGCCCTTCGATTCAGGTGTTTCCTACCGCCCAGGAGCCCGCTTCGGCGCTAACCACGTCCGCGAGGCCAGCAGGCTGCTGCGCCCCTACAACCCGGCCTGGGACGTTAGCCCGTTCGAGAACATCCAGGTGGCCGACGCCGGGGACATGGCCGTCAACCCGTTCCACATCAACGAAGCCATCGAGACCATCCAGCAGAACGCGCTGGACCTCACCGCCGCCGGGAGCAAGCTGCTGACCCTGGGCGGGGACCACACCATCGCGCTGCCGCTGCTCCGGGCCGCCGCAGAGCGCGCCGGCGGACCCATCGCCATGCTCCACTTTGATGCCCACCTGGACACCTGGGACACCTACTTCGGCGCTGAATACACCCACGGCACGCCCTTCCGCCGCGCGGTGGAGGAAGGCATCCTGGACACCGAGGCCATCAGCCACATCGGCACCCGCGGCCCGCTCTATGGGAAGAAGGACCTCGACGACGACCACCGTTTTGGGTTCGGTATCGTCACCTCCGCGGACGTCTACTACCAGGGCGTGCTGGAAACCGTGGCCAAGGTCCGCGACCGGATCGGCAACCGCCCGCTGTACATCTCCGTGGACATCGACGTCCTGGACCCGGCCCATGCGCCCGGCACCGGCACCCCCGAAGCCGGCGGCATCACCAGCCGCGAACTTCTCGAGATCATCCGGGGCTTCCGCGGCATGAACCTGGTCGGCGCCGACGTCGTTGAGGTGGCTCCCGCCTACGACCATGCCGAAATCACCGGCGTTGCCGCCAGCCATGTCGCCTACGAACTGGTGACCCTCATGGCGGACAATGCCGTGCCGGGAAGCCGCTTCGGAGCCGAGACCGGCTACCAGGCGCAGGCCCTGGGCCAGGAAGCACGCCGCCCCGCAGGTTTCGCCGCCGCCGGCAAGGAGTAGGGGTCGTGACCGAGATGGGCGCACCTGTCCCGGGGCAGGGGAGCGGTGCCCGCAACGGCGGGGACCTCGTCGTCGAGACCCTTGAAGCACTGGGCGCGAAGACCGTGTTCGGCATCCCGGGCCAGCATGCCCTGGGACTGTTCGACGCGATGGGACGCGGCAACCTGCACTTCGTCTCCTCCAGGATCGAGAACAACAGCGCCTTTGCCGCTGACGGTTACTCCCGCGCCACCGGGGAAGTGGGCGTGCTGTTCCTGTCCACCGGCCCGGGCGCGCTGACGTCTCTTGCAGGCTTGCAGGAGGCCTACGCCACGGGTGTGCCCATGGTGGTGGTGGCAAGCCAGATTCCATTGGAGGGGCTGGGTGCCCGGCGCAAGGGCATGCTGCACCAGCTTGATGACCAGAAGGCGTCCGCGGCCAACGTGACCAAGAGCCAGCGCTTGATCCAGCATGCCTCGGGCATCCCGTCCGCCATCCAGGATGCCTGGACCGAGGCCATCTCCTCGCCCCAGGGCCCGGTCTGGCTGGAAATCCCGCAAAACGTGCTGCTGGACCCCATCATGGTGCCTCCGGTGGAGGATGCCCTGGCGGAGGCGGCGGACAACCCGCCGCGCATCGAACTGGTGCGGGAGGCCGTGAAGTGGCTGGAAGCCGCCAAGCGCCCAGCCATCATCGCCGGCGGCGGAACCCGCCGCGGCAAGGCCGAGAAGTCCCTGCTGTCGATCGCGGAGAAGCTGCGCGCCCCGGTGATCTGCACTCCGGGCGGCAATGGTGCATTCCCCTGGAACCACGAGCTGTCGCTGCAGGCCTGGATCGAGGACCGCTACATGACCGACGTCCTGGAGGACGCCGATGTACTGGTGGTGGTCGGCTCCTCCCTGGGCGAGGTGACCTCCAACTACTTCACCTTTGAACCGCGCGGGCGGATCATCCAGATCGACGCCGAGCCCCGGGTCCTCGAGTCCAACCGGCCCGGACTGGGCATCCGCGCCGACGCCGCCCAGGCGCTCGCCGCCCTGGATGAGGCACTGAAGTCCGAAAGGACCACCACTCCCGATTGGCACGGTGCCGCTCCCGAGGCGCTGGTGAAGGAGTCGCTCGCCAAAGTCCGTGCCCGGCTGGAGTCCCAGGACCTGGCCAAGGAGCTGAAGTTCATGGCCGATATCCGCGAGGCTGTGCCGGCGGACATGCAGACCTTCTGGGACATGACCATCGCCGCCTACTGGGGCTGGTCCTGCTGGGACGCGCGGCAGGGGCAGTTCCACTCCGCTCAGGGGGCCGGCGGCCTGGGCTTCGCGTTTCCCGGTGCCATCGGTGCGGCCGTGGGGCTGGAGACTACAGGCAGGCCCGGACGCGTCCTGGCCGTCTCCGGCGACGGCTCCTCGATGTATTCCATCGCCGAACTTGCCACCGCGAAACAGCACAACGTGCCGGTCACCTGGCTGATTGTGGACGACGGCGGCTACGGCATCCTGCGCGAATACATGGTGGGTGCATTCGGCAAGGCCACCGCCACCGAACTCGCGCGCCCGGACTTCGTCAGGCTTGCCGAGTCCTTCGGCGTCCCCGCCACCAGGGTTGCACCGGAGGATGTGGGGGACGCGCTCAAGGCGGGCTTCGCCGCGGACGGTCCCAACGTCGTCGTGGTTGAAACCCTCCTGAAGATGTTCAGCCCCACCCATTTGGACCGCTGAGCGGCTCCTGCTGCCGCTGGCGCTCCCTCACTTCCCGGGCTGCCCGGAGGAAGTGGGGGAGCGCATGCGTTTAAGGCCCCGGACAAGCAATTCGTTTCCCTAAGCAACCTTTTTCTGATACAGTTGCTTGCAGCAACTAATTCTTTAGGGAGCATCATGTCTGTCGCACCGGCCACTGCAGCCGACCTCGTCAGCACCATCTATGACCTCCAGCGTGCACTGCGCTGCGTCACCATGATCAACGTCAAAGGACAGGACACCGGCATCGCCCTTCAGGGCGTGCTCAGGTTCATCGGCGAAGGGGAGACCCGGGCCGCGCACCTGGCCGAGCGCCTGGGGGTCAGTCCTCCAGTGCTCAGCCGGCATGTGGCCGAGCTGGCGGATGCGGGCCTGGTGGTCCGTACTCCGGATCCGCACGACGGCAGGGCGCAGCTGCTGGCACTGTCCCCGCGCGGAGAGGAAAAGCTCGCAGAGGTGGTGCGGCACCGGACGGAGACGCTGCAGGCGTACCTCGCCGACTGGAACGAGGGCGACGCCGTGGCAACGGCCGCGATGCTGAGCAAGCTCACCGCATCCCTGAAGAATTCCATCCGGGCAAGGGCGGCCGGAACCACCACCGAACACGAAACGCAGGAGTCCATTAATGGCTAACGTCACCGCCGCCGCGGACCAGGAACAGGAGCGCCAGCGCCAACGCAGCGCCAAACAGGAGTCGCGGCAATCCAAGCGCCACGAACCCGGCGCTGTCATGAACCACCGGCAGATCATGGAGGCTCTGACAGGCCTCCTCGCCGCCTTCTTCACCGCAATCCTCAGCAGCACCATTGTGGCCAACGCGCTGCCCACCATCATGTCCGAGCTCAAGGGCACCCAGACGGACTTCGCGTGGGTCATCACCGCCGCGCTGCTGGCCAACGCCGCCACCACCCCCATCTGGGGCAAACTCGCCGACCTCTTCGACAAGAAGGTCCTGGTCCAGCTCAGCATCGTGATCTTCGTGGCCGGCTCGGTCATGGCCGGTTTCTCGGAGAACATCCCGTTCCTGCTCACCGCCCGCGTCATCCAGGGCATCGCCATGGGCGGGCTCACCGCGCTGGCGCAGGCGATCATCGGCTCCATCATCCCGCCGCGCGAACGCGGCAAGTACTCCGGCTACATGGGTGCCGTCATGGCTGTGGGCACTGCCGGCGGTCCGCTGCTCGGCGGCTTCATCGTGGACAGCTCGCTCGGGTGGCGCTGGACGTTCTTCGTCTGCGTGCCGCTCGCCGTCGTCGCCCTCATCCTGCTCCAGGTCACGCTCAAGGTTCCGCACGTCAAGCGCCCGGCCAGGATCGACTGGCTCGGTGCCATCCTGCTCACCTCCGGCGTCAGCTTGCTCCTGGTCTGGGTCTCCTTCGCCGGCAAGGCCGACTACTACGACTGGTGGTCCTGGCAGACCGCGCTGATGGTGGGCGGCGGCGTCCTGCTGCTGGCGCTGCTGGTGCTGGTTGAATCCAAGGTGTCGCAGCCGATCATCCCCCTGAAGATCATCTCCGAGCGCACCACCGCCCTGGCCATCGTGGCTTCCGTGGCCGTCGGCGTGGCCATGTTCGGCTCCTCCACCTTCCTGGGCCAGTACTACCAGGTGGCCCGCGGCGCCACGCCCACTGAGGCCGGCCTGCTGACCCTGCCCATGATCGCCGGAAACCTCGTTGGCTCGGTAGTGTCCGGCCAGCTGATCAGCCGCTACGGAAAGTGGAAGCGCTTCCTGATCGGCGGCACCATCCTGCTGATCGGCGGCCTGGCGCTCGCAGGGACCATGGACCACACCACCGAACTCTGGCTGACCGGCCTCTACACCGGCATCTTCGGCATCGGCCTGGGCATGCTGATGCAGAACCTGGTCCTGGCCGTCCAGAACACGGTCCGCGCCCAGGATATTGGCTCCGCGAGTGCCTCCGTTGCCTTCTTCCGCTCGGTGGGCGGCGCCATCGGCGTGTCCGTCCTGGGAGCCGTCATGGCCAACCACGTCAAGGACCTGGCTACCGACGGGCTGGCAAAGCTGGGCATCCAGGCCTCCGGGAACAGCGGTGCCACGCTGGACCTCAAGGACCTGCCCGCGCCGGTGGCGGACGTCATGCGCGCCGCCTACGGGGACGCCACCGCAGGGATCTTCATGATCTCCGCCATCGTGAGCGCCGTTGCCCTTCTCGCCGTGATCTTCATCAAGGAAGTGCCGCTGCGCAAGACCGTGGACATCACCCCCGAGGCCACGCTGCAGGCCAACGCCGCCGGTGAAGCGGGAATGACGGCCATGACCGGCCAGCTGCCCATGGTCTCTCCCGCCGCGAACGGGGATGCCCCCGCCGGGACCGGGATGCCTGCCAGGAGTGCCGCACGTGCAGGCACGGCCGGGGCACCGGCAAAAATGTACGACGGCGGTGCTGCCGCTGCCGCCGCGGCGTCCGGCCGGGTGGCCACGGACGACTTCGAGGAAGCCTTTGCCCGGAGCTTCCGATCCGAAGGGCTGGACCTGGGCTCCGTTGACGCGGCCTCCGTTGACACCGTCCCTGTTGACGCCCTCTCAGCCGGGACTGTGGGCAAGGCTGCCGACGCCGTGGCAAGCGCCGCCGCCACCCTGCAGAAACTGCAGGACACCCAGCACCTGCTGGCCCGCCAGCAGGCGGAACTGGGCGGCCTGGTGCTGGACATCCAGGAGCAGCTGCGCTCCCAGCAGGAAGTGGCGGCCCAACAGGCAGCCACCGCCGCGGAGCTGGGCAGGCTGCAGCGCAAGCTGCTGAAGGAGCGCAAGGTCCAGGCGGCCGCCGCGCTGTACCTTGCCGGGCGCGGCAAGCACAGTGCTGCAGCACCGTCCGCCGCCGCTCCGTCGGCCAATGCCCCGTCTGCCAATGCACCGTCCGCAGGCGCCGGTTCGGAGCAGGGCGCCGCGCAGTAGGCCCCACTTAATAGGGCCTCGTCCAGTATGGCTCCGCGCAACAGCCTGTCGCTGCCGGAGCCGCCAGGCCCCAGCGAAGGCATTACAAAAGCCGCAGCCCGCACCGGAAAACACTTCCCGGTGCGGGCTGCGGCTTTTACTGTCCGTTGCCGGTTTGCGGGCCCCGGCCCCCTTCCGCGCAGGAGTTCCGGTCGGAAAAGTGGCATCCACAGGGACCCAATGTCGGTGGGCGTCACTAGAGTTGAGTCCATGCTCCTCACGCTCATACGGCGCTACTCCAAACCGTATTTTCCCTACATCCTTGCTGTGGTTATTTTCCAGCTCGCA
This sequence comes from Arthrobacter sp. Soil764, assembly GCF_001428075.1. GTDB lineage: Bacteria > Actinomycetota > Actinomycetes > Actinomycetales > Micrococcaceae > Arthrobacter. The sequence continues at coordinate 94,157 of NZ_LMSI01000005.1, forward strand.
TCCACCATCGCGGCCCTCTACCTGCCCAGCCTGAACGCGCAGATCATCGATGAAGGGGTGGCCCGTGGGGACACCGGTTTCATCTGGCGCACCGGCGCTGTGATGCTCCTGGTGGCGTTCGCCCAGGTGGCGGCGGCCATCGCCGGCGTCTACTTCGGCTCCAGGACGGCAATGGCGGTGGGCCGCGACCTGCGCCGCGCAGTATTCCGGAAAGTTACCAGTTTCTCCGCCAAGGACGTCAACACCTTCGGAGCCCCCACGCTGATAACCCGCGGCACCAATGATGTCCAGCAGGTGCAGATGCTCCTGCTGATGGGGCTGAACTTCATGGTTGCCACCCCCATCATGTGCATCGGCGGCATCATCATGGCGCTGCGGGAGGACATCAACCTGTCCTGGCTGGTGTGGGTGTCCGTCCCGCTGCTGGCCGTGGTGGTGGGATACCTGGTGGTCCGGCTCATGCCGCTGTTCCGCTCGATGCAGCGGAAGATCGATCGGATCAACGCCGTCCTGCGTGAACAGATCATCGGTATCCGGGTGGTCCGGGCCTTCGTCCGCGAACCCTATGAGACGGACCGGTTCGGCGGGGCCAACAAGGAACTCACGGACGTCTCGCTGCGCATCGGCGCCCTGTTCGTCCTGATGTTCCCGGCCATCAGCATGATCCTGCACCTGTCCACTGCCGCAGTGCTCTGGTTTGGCGGGCAGCGGGTGGACGCCGGTGCCATGCAGGTAGGGTCGCTGACCGCGTTCCTGCAGTACCTGCTGCAGATCCTGATGGCCGTCATGATGGGCACGTTCATGGCCATGATGATCCCGCGCGCCTCAGTCTGCGCGGACCGCATCGGTGAGGTGCTCGGCGTCGAACCTTCCATCCACGACCCCCTGCACCCGGTGGCGCCGGCCGCCCTGGAAGGCGTGGTCGAATACCGCAACGTCACTTTCGCGTACCCTGGCGCCGAATCACCGGTGCTCAGCAACATCAGCTTCACTGCACGTCCGGGGCAAACCATCGCGATCATCGGGTCAACGGGCGCCGGCAAGACGTCCCTGCTGTCCCTCCTGCCGCGGCTGTACGACCCCGCAGAAGGCCAGGTGCTGCTGGACGGCGTCCCGGTGGACAGGCTGGACCGGGCGGAGATCACCAAACGCGTCGCCCTGGTGCCGCAGCGTCCCTACCTGTTCTCCGGCACCATCGAGCACAACCTCCGGTTCGGCAAGACCGAGGCAACCGAGCAGGAACTGTGGGATGCGCTCAGGGTAGCCCAGGGTGAATCATTTGTCCGGGAAAAGAAGAACGGACTCGATTCCCGGATCTCCCAGGGCGGCACCAACGTCTCCGGTGGCCAGCGCCAGCGTCTGTGCATCGCCCGTGCGCTGGTGACCAAACCGCGTGTCTACCTGTTCGATGACTCCTTCTCCGCCCTGGATGTCGCCACTGACGCCCGGCTGCGTGCCGCCTTGAAGCGCATTACCTCGGACGCCACCGTGATCATCGTGGCCCAGCGGATCTCCACCATTACCGAGGCCGACCAAATCCTGGTCCTGGACAACGGACGGATCGTGGACCGCGGCACGCACGAGGAACTCCTGGAAACCTCGCCCACCTACCAGGAAATCGTCGAGTCCCAGCTGAGTGTGGAGGAAGTGGCATGAGCCCCCGGAAGAAAGGCTCCACCCCCGAGGAAGAAATGCCACTGTCAGCCCAGGCACCGGCAGGGGAGGCGCAGCCGGGCGCAGGGGCAGCGGAGGATGACGACTTCTTCGAGGAGGAGTTCACGCCCTCTGAAGCGGACGGGGATATGTTCGGCGGCATGCCTGCCAAGAAAGCCGAGCATTTCTGGCCTTCTGCAAAACGGCTCATGGGTCTGCTCAAGCCGGAAGCGTTGGGCATCTACGCCGTAGTGGGCCTGGTGGTCATATCCGTGGTGCTTAACGTCATCGCCCCCAAGATCCTGGGCCAGGCCATGGACGTCATCTTCGCAGGAGTAGTGGGCCGGCAGCTGCCCGCGGGAGCAAGCAAGGAACAGTTCGTATCCGGCCTGCGCCAGCAGGGGCAGGACAATTTCGCGGACATGGTGTCCCGCATGGAACTGGTGCCAGGTACCGGCATCAACTTCGACAAGCTCAGCATGCTCATCGCCATCGTCCTGCTCATGTACTTCGTGTCGAACATCTTCATGTGGCTGCAGGGGTACGTGCTGAACCGGATCGTCATGAAGGTCATCCGGCGGCTGCGTGACGATACCGAGAGCAAGCTGAACCGGCTGCCGCTGAACTACTTCGACACGCGGCAGCGCGGCGACGTGCTGTCCCGGGTGACCAACGACGTCGACAACATCCAGCAGGCGCTCCAACAGGCCTTTGCCCAGCTGGTCAACTCTGTGCTGACCGTAGTGGGCATTGTGATCATGATGTTCATCGTGTCCTGGCAGCTGGCGCTGATTGCGCTGGTCGCCCTTCCGCTGTCCGGCGTGGCCGCGGGCACGATCGGGGTCCGGAGCCAGAAGCTCTTCGCAGCCCAGTGGAAGAACACCGGCTCACTGAACGGCCAAATCGAGGAGTCCTTCTCCGGGCACGATCTTGTCCGCGTCTTTGGCCGTGATGCGGACATGCTGGCCCGTTTCGAGGAACGCAACGAGGCCCTGTACGAAGCAAGCTTTGGAGCACAGTTCGTGTCCGGGATCATCTTCCCGGTCATGCAGTTCGTGTCCTACCTCAGCTACGTGGGCATCGCCGTGGTGGGTGGCCTGCGCGTGGCATCCGGTGCCATGTCCCTGGGCGATGCCACCGCGTTCATCCAGTACTCGCGGGAGTTCACCCAGCCGTTGGGCCAGATGGCGGGCATGGCCAACATGCTCCAGTCCGGCGTTGCGTCCTCCGAGCGCGTGTTCGAGTTCCTGGACGCCGACGAACAGGATGCCGAAACAGCCACCGAACACTTGCCCGCAAAGACCGACGGGCACGTGGACTTCAAGAACGTCACGTTCAGCTACACGGAGGACAGGAAGCTCATCGAGAACCTGTCCTTCACGGCCGAACCGGGAAACACCGTGGCGATCGTGGGCCCCACCGGCGCCGGCAAGACCACGCTGGTGAACCTCGTCATGCGGTTCTACGAGCTCAACTCCGGCTCCATCAAGCTCGATGGGGTGGACATCACCCACCTCAGCCGCTCCGAGCTGCGTTCCAAGGTGGGTATGGTCCTGCAGGACGCGTGGCTGTTTGGCGGCTCCATTTACGACAACATCCGCTACGGCAACCTCGACGCCACCCACGAACAGGTGATGGCCGCCGCGAAGGCCACCTTCGTGGACCGCTTCGTCCGGGCGCTGCCCGAGGGCTACAACACCGTGATCGATGAAGAAGGCAACAACGTCAGTGCCGGGGAGAAGCAGCTGATCACCATTGCCCGGGCGTTCGTGGCAAATCCCTCGCTGCTGATCCTGGATGAGGCCACCAGCTCCGTGGATACCCGCACTGAACTCCTGGTGCAGAAGGCCATGGCGGCGCTGCGCTCGGACCGGACAAGCTTTGTGATCGCGCACCGGCTGTCAACCATCCGTGATGCCGATACCATCCTGGTCATGGAGAACGGAAGAATCGTGGAACAGGGTAACCATCAGGTGCTCCTTGAAGCCGGAGGCGCTTACCACCGCCTCTACATGTCGCAGTTCGCGGGGGCGGACGCCGGGGAAGTACCGGTGGATGATTCGACGGCGGTGCACAGCTGAGCGCGCAGCAGGCCCAGGCAGCCCAGCGGCTGCAGCGGCAGGACCACGCACACGAAACCGCGGACGGCTCGGGGGAGCATGGCGGCGGCCGGATCGAGGTCCTGGTGCCCATGCGCTGGGGCGACATGGACGCCTACGGCCATATCAACAATGTCCAGATCGTGAGGATGCTGGAGGAGGCGCGGATCGCCGCCTTCGGGCCGCCCCGGGGCGCGGGTCTTCCGGGAATTGAGCCTCCCGTATCACTGTTCAACGACGTCCCGGAGGGCACCCTGGCGCTGGTGGTTGACCACAAGATCCGCTACGTCAGGACGCTGGAGTACCGCAACATTCCGGCCGTGGTGCAGGTCTGGATTGGTGCCGTCAAGGGGGCCAGTTTCGACATCCACTACCTGCTCCAGGACCCGGTCACCCGTGAGGACTGTGTGAAGGCCAGCAGCCACCTGGCGTTCGTGGACGAAGCCACCGGCCGGGTGCAACGGCTCACCCAGGAACAGAAAGATCGGATGGCCCCCTTTAGGCAGTAAGCCTCTGGACAGGGCTGCACTGGACACACTGGACTGGAACAACCACCAACTGGAACAACCACCCACTCGAAAGGAAGCCCCGATGGCCAGGAACAAGATCAGTGCCGGCAGGAAGAAGAAGACTTGGAAGGAAATGTCCCCGTCCGGTAAGGCGGGAATCATCATCACGGCGGTCGTCCAGATGTCCCTGTTGGTTGCTGCCCAGCGGGACATCTCGCGCAGGCCCGCTGAGCTGATCAATGGGCCCAAGGCTGCGTGGCGGGCGGCGTCCTTCATCAATTTCATCGGCCCCATGGGGTACTTCGTCTTCGGCAGGAAGCGGCCTGGCACAGGCATGTAGCCCCTGCCTGGCAGAAGGGCGGCCGCGCCCTTTGGAGCGGCCGCCCAGCTAAACCCTGTAAATTTGAGGGCATGACCCCCACTGCCACTGTTGCCATGACCCGCGCCCTCGGCATCTCCAAGGAGATAGAGGATGCGGCATGGTTCGTGCTGGGGCCGGGTCTGCAGGGGAAGGCTTCACCCCTGGACGGCCGCACCAGGACGTGGTCGGTTCCGGCGGCGGCGGAGTTGCTCGACCGGCTGGACCGGGGCATCGCCGACTCCAAGGCCCCGATGATGACCAACCTCCGCGAAAACCTGGAGGGCGCCACCCGCGGGGCCAAGCAGCTGGCCGTGGAGCTGCTGTTCCTGCAGTCACTGCCGCTGGCCCACGAGGTGAAGTCCCTGAAGGTCAAGCGTGCCCGCGTGGCCGAGGCCGCCGGGTGGCTGGAGCCGCCGCTGGAGCTTCCGGATGAGCTGTATGCGGGCATGACGGACCACGGCGTGATCCGCGACCGGACCGCCGAATTCAACTGGACCATCTGGGACCACCTCAAGTGGCTGTGCCGGTTTGTGCAGAACGTGGCGCAGCGGCCTGCAAGCGTGGTGCAGGCCGCCATCAAGGACCCGCTCCAGTTCCACCTGCTCGCCGCCTCCACTCCGGACGATCAGCCGGCCATCCGCCGCAGCATCGAGTTCCTCGCCTGGCCCAGCTACTTCGAGCCGGTGGTGGCGGACGTGGAGCGGCAGGAGATCCGGGACGCGTTCGCCTCGCTGGTGGGCGGCGCCAAGGGCGACAGCGAAGAGGACATCACTGCGGACATCCACCGCATCCGGCTGCACCTGGACGAGCAGGCCGGCCAGCGCATCGACTGGTACTCCCGCCAGCTGGTCAGCCAGTGGCGCAAAGTGGGTGACCCCGGCCGGCGGGCCTGGCTGCTCCGTACGCACAGCGACCACGCCGAGCTCCTCACAGCCTGGCACGGAGAGGAGAAAGTGACCCTCGACGTCGAACATCTCCGCCACCTGGACCCCGGCGTCACCGCCGGCCTGGTCCAGCACGCCGTGGACGAGGACTACAAGCACCTTGGCTATGTGGAGCGCGAGGACACCAAGACCGCGGTTTTTGCCTTCCTGACCGTCATGAAGCCCGGCGACCTGGTGCTCTACCAGCATGCCGGGAGCGTCCGGCTGGGCGGCGTGCTGGGGGAGCCCGAGTACAACGATGACAACCGCCGGCTGCGGCGCAAGGTGCGCTGGTTCGACGACGGGCACACCACCACCAGCCTTCCCAGGCACGTCCAGCGCCAACTCGCCACCCCCGGCATCGTGGTGGACGTGACCCGGGTGGTGCAGGCGCTGCAGGCGCTGCTGCCTGCCGAGGCAGAAACCGAGCCCGACGGCGACACTGACGGTGCCGCCGTCGTCATTCCTGTACAGGAGGGCTTCCGCCCGCTGACGCAGGAATTCGCGGCGTCGCTGCATATGGAGCTGGAACCGCTCCAGGAGATCGCGGACCTGCTGGAGGAGAACCGCCAGTTGGTCCTGTACGGGCCTCCGGGCACCGGCAAGACCTACCTGGCCAAGCACCTGGCAGCGGAACTGGCGGACGACAGCACTGACGAGCGCGTCAAGCTGGTGCAGTTCCATCCGTCCTATGCCTATGAGGACTTTTTCGAGGGCTACCGGCCGGACAAGACGGACGAGGGCCAGGTGTCCTTCAAACTGGTGGCCGGCCCGCTGCGCCGGCTGGCAGAGGAGGCCGCCAAGCCGGGCAACGAGAAGAAGCCGTACTTCCTGATCATCGACGAGATGAACCGCGCCAACCTGGCCAAGGTGTTCGGCGAGCTGTACTTCCTGCTGGAGTACCGGGATGACCGGATCTATCTGCAGTACAGCCCCAACGAACCGTTCACGTTGCCGGACAACCTCTACATCATCGGCACCATGAACACCGCGGACCGCTCCATCGCCATGATGGATGCGGCCATCCGCCGGCGTTTCTCCTTCATCGAGCTGCACCCGCAGACTGAGCCGGTCAAGGGTTCCCTGCTCCGGTTCCTGCAGGCCAGGCAGCTGGACACCACCCCGGCGCTGCTGCTGGACGCGCTGAACGAGGCCATTGACGAGTGGGACCGCGACCTGATGATCGGCCCGTCCTACTTCATGAAGCCTGCGGCCCAGACCCCGGCCGGGCTGCGCCGGATCTGGAAGTACGAGCTGATGCCGCTGCTGGAGGAGCACTACCACGGCCAACTGACCCGGGCGCAGCTGGAGGAGCGCTTCGGGCTGGACCAGCTGCTGGGACGCGTTGCAGCGCGCTGACCCCCGGGCGTCCGTACGGCACCTGGTCCTGGATGAGCTCTCCGGCGGCCTGGTGGAACGGCTGGACGCGCCCAGCGCTTCCTTCCTAAACTCCAGCGGCCTGGCCAAGGCGTCCCCCATGGGCCTGGGGCTGTACCGGATTGAGCCGGTGGGCAAGGTGGGCTCCGTGCGGACACCCACAATCCAGCTGGACGTCCGGCCCAAGGACCGGCTGGGGCTCAGCCGGCTCCTGTTCCTGCTCAGCTATGCGGGGGAGCAGGGCTTCCGGCCAGACCTGGTGGCCGCTGACGAGGACCGGGACCTGTGGAGCGCCCTGGCCGAATCGCTGGCGCAGCTGGCCGAGCGCGCCCTGGGCCGCGGCGTGCTGCAGGGCTACCTGACCGTGGACGAGTCGCTGCGGACGGTCAAGGGCAGGATCCGGATTTCGGACCAGATCTCCCGCCGTCCCGGGATGCTTGTTCCCCTGGAGGTCTCCTACGACGAGTTCACCGAGGACATTGCGGAGAACAGGATCCTGCGCGCCGCGCTGGAGCGCATGGGGCAGGTGCCGGGGGTCAGGCCCCAAGTGCTGGGCCGGCTGCGGCAATTGAAGGGAAAGCTCGACGCCGTCACGCACCTTCCGTCCGGCGCCCCGGTGCCGCCGTGGAAGCCCACCAGGATGAACCTGCGGTACCACGCCGTGCTGCGCCTGGCAGAGCTGATCCTGCGGAACGCATCCGCCGAGGCCGGGGAGGGCAAGCATCAGACGGCCTCGTTCGCGGTGGACATGGCCCAGGTGTTCGAGGACTTCGTAGGGACGGCCCTGCGCGCGGCGATGGCCGCTTATCCGGGAGAACTGCGTCTCCGGTACAACGCCCTCCTCAGTGAGGCGGTGCGTGATTCGGACCGCCTGTCAGTGCGGCCGGATGCGGTCCACATGCTCGGTGGCCGGCCGGTGGTGGCCTACGACGCAAAGTACCGTGCGGCCTCGGATGCCGGTGCTTCCCTCACCGCCGACCACTACCAAATGCTGGCCCACTGCACCGCGCTTGCGGTACCCGCCGCCTGGCTCGTCTACGCAGGCAGGGGCGAAGTGAAACTCCGCCGCATTCTGAACACCGACATCGACATCGTGGAGTTCCCGCTGGATCTCAGCCAGCCGCCGTCGGCCATCCTGGCCTCCGTCGGCGAACTCGCCCGCCAATCCTGGGGCGAAGTGGTCCGTCAAGCCCGGAACGACTGACGCGTCCGGCTGCCCGTCGCCGTCGTCCTTTCACACCGGCACACGGAACGTAAACGTGGTTCCTTCGCCCAAGGTGCTGTCCACGCCGATGGTGCCGCCGTGTGCCTCGACGATTGCCTTGCTGATGGGCAGGCCCAACCCCACGCCCGGGATGGCCGTGCGACGGACGCTGCTGGTGCGGAAGAATTTGGCGAACACTTCGGAGGAGTCCTCCGGGCTCATGCCCATGCCGGTGTCGCTGACGCGGCAGGCGAGGTGCCCGTCCTCCTGTGCCAGGGACACCACCACTTCGCCGCCATCAGGCGAGTACTTGATGGCGTTGGACACCAGGTTGTCCAGGACCTGGGAGATCCGGGCGCTGTCCACGTGGGCCTCCAGGCGGTTGGGCGCTTCGGCCCGCAGCTCAACCCCGGCGGCGGCTGCCCGGGGGATCGCCGAGGACACGCTGCTGCGTACCAGTTCGGCCACATCCACTGCGTGGGGCGTGACGATCAACTGGCCGTTCCGGCTGGACAGGAGGTCCGAGACCAGGGTCAGGAGCCGCTCGGAATTCCGGCGGATGATCTCCAGCATGTCCCTCTGGGGCCCTTCCGGGTCCTCGGCCAGCAGGATCTCCACGTACCCCAGGATGGAGGTCAACGGTGTGCGGAATTCGTGGGAGACGCTCGAGACGAAGTCGTCCTTGGCGGTGAGCGCGTTCACCAGGTCCGTCACGTCGCTGAAGACGATTACGGAGCCGGCGAAGTTGCCGTCGGAATCCTTCATGGCGCGCGCCGTGGTCACCAGGGCCCGCTGGTCCTTTCCCTCACCCAGCCACACCAGGTAGTCAGTGAAGGTTTCGCCCAGTACGGCGCGGCGCACCGGCCGGTCCTCCACGGGAACCAGGGTCTTCCGGTCCGGGCCATAAACCAGCAGCTGTGACTCGTTGGGGTCGGCAATTTCCTTTGGCCGCGCCAGTTCGTGGTTGGCGCGCTGCTTCCGGTTCATCAGGACGTCATGGCCGTCGGCGTCAACGGCCAGCACGCCCAGGTGCACGGTCTCCAGCACGGTGTTCAGCAGTGACTCCTGGCGTTTACTCACGCGCAGGTTGGCCCGCAGCTGTTCGTCCTTTTCCTCCAGTTGGCTCTGCTGGCGCATCATGCTCAGGGTCAGGACGCTCACGGAGACGCCGATGCCCAGCATCATCACCGGCAGCAGGAGCGACCGGGCGAAGTCCTGCGGCGTGTAGTTCCCCTTCAGGAGCAACGGCACCCAGATGATGGCCAGCGGTCCCAGGAAGGAGAGCCACAACGCAGCCCGCGGGTAGTAACCGGACGCGCAGAGCCATATCACCGGGAACACGGCCAGCAGGCTGATGCCCGCTAGGCTTTCCTGGCCGCCTTCCCGGCCGGCCGCGATGGAGAAGAAATCCAGCAGCGGGATGGCCAGGAAGCTGGTGTAGGGCAGCCGCTCCCATGGGATGAGGTAGCAAAGCGCCATGATGGCCAGCTGAGAGATGAGGAAGGTGACGAACAGGGGGTTGTCCATGGTGCCCGGGAAGAAACCCCACACCAGCAGGGCAGTCAGGATGGTGGTCACGAACAACGGCATTTGGCTTAAGGCCACCCGGTCCGTCAACCGGTATTCATGAAAGGGGCGCTTGAAAAACCGCAGACGTCCGGAGGACCAGGCCGTGGGGTTGCTCATGGCGTGGTAGACGCGGATGTCGGGGTGTGCAGGGCCATAGCAGCAGGATATCGGCAGCCAGCTATACTTCTGACGTTGGCACTGAGGGGGCTCTATGAGTGAGGCACGTGTGGGTCTGGTCATCGAGGATGACCACGACATTCGGGAACTGGTTCGCACTGTGCTGACCCAGGCTGGCTTTGACGTGAGTGTCGCCAGCGGCGGCGCCGAGGGCGTCCTGATGGCCAAGAGCCTGAATCCTGACGTCATCACCCTGGACCTGGGGCTCCCGGACATCGACGGGTTCGAGGTTTCGCGGCAGATCCGGGAGTTTTCCGATGCCTACATCGTGATGCTTACGGCGCGCGCCGAGGAACTGGACACCCTGATCGGGCTTGAATCGGGTGCCGATGACTACCTCACCAAGCCGTTCCGGCCGCGGGAACTGCGCGCCCGGGTAGCAGCGATGATGCGGCGGCCGCGCTCCGTTCCCGACCCCGCTGAGGTTGCGGTGGACGCTTCTTCCCCGGACGGCACTGCCCACCCCGAACGCGGAAACTTCAGCCACAACGGCCTTGAGCTCAGCTACGCTTCCCGCACGGTGGCCGTCGACGGTAAAGAAATGAACCTGACCCGCACGGAGTTCGAGCTCCTGTACGCGCTCCTGGAAGCCGGCCGAACGGTCCGGACCAAGTCGGACCTGGTGCGGCGCCTCCGCGACGAGGATTACGACGTCGGCAGCTACATCAGCGAGGCCGACGAACGTTCCGTGGAGGTCCACATGGGAAACCTGCGCAAGAAGCTGGGTGACTCGCCGCAGCATCCGCGGTGGCTGCAGACTGTCCGTGGGGTGGGCTACCGCTTGGCGCCGGGGCAGCACTGAGCCTGCAGCCGGTGCGTGGTTTGCCTGCTGCACTGGGTGATGGGCCGCAGGTAGGTGGCCGCCAGCCTGGGCAGTGCCACCGACATGTCAGCGTGGCGCGCCTGGGCCCGGATCTCGTTCTCCAACTCCAGGGCAAGTCCGGCCAGCCGCTCGGCTCCCACCATTTGGCTTGACGTTTTCAAGCTGAGCACGGCGTCCATGGAGCCGTCGAGGTCTCCGGTGGTCAGCGCCAGCCGCAACTTGCCCAGCCGTTGTGGCAGGAGCTCAATGAAGTTCCCGACGAAGACCAGGGTGTACCCCTCTTCCTCCTCGAGTTCTTCCCGCAACCGGTCCAGGACGGACTGGTCAACCAGCGGTTTGGGCGCATCATCTGAAGTGCTCATGACACTCCTTTCTGCTGGAATTGCGGACCCGGGAAACACGGCGGCTATGCGGAGGTGCTTCGTCTTTTCAGGTTAGGACCGTTCCCCTGAGCCTGCAGAAGACCCGGCAAGAATTGCGGTTTTCTTGATGGGGCATCAGATTCCGCCCATGCAGCAGCAGTGGCTTCGCCGGGAAGCCTGCGTCATCCGCCGGTTTCGAGGAAGTCCACCAGCTGGGTTTCGAGGGCAGACCGGTCCTTCAGTTCGCACTCCCAGACCGTCAGTACGTCCCAGCCGGCGTCTTCGAGCTGGCGGCGCTGGCCTTCGTCGCGCTCGCGGGTCCTGGTGCGCTTTGCGGCCCAGAAGTCGGCATTGGCTTTGGGCGCGTGCAGGCCCACCCTGCAGTCATGGAAATGCCAGAAGCAGCCGTTCACAAAGATCACCTTGTGCCGGCCTGCGAAAACGAGGTCTGGATTGCCTGGCAGTTTGGTGCTGCCGGATCTGCCGTGCAGGCGGTAGCGGTAGCCCTTGGCGTGCAGGAGGCGGCGGACCAGCAACTCAGGTTTGGTGTTCTTGCCGCGGATCCGGGACATGTTCCAGCTGCGCTGCTCGGGGGTGAGCTTGTCTGCAGTGGGCCGGTCCGCCATCCTTCCAGTCTAGGAGGGCCTAGATCTCCCGTTCGGGCTGTTCGCCGAACACGAAGTGCCGGCCGCTGACGGACTTCGGTTCTATCTCCACGTAGAAGTCCTTGAGTGTTGGAACCCAGGTCTTCAATCCGAGTTGCTCAATGGCTGCGAGCTCATCCGAATTGCTGAGGACCCGTGCTGTCCCCCTGAGGACAACGGACCAGGCCTCCTGAGACAGGATGCCGTCCGTTTCGAACAGCACCTGGGCGTTGATGGTGAGCTGCGCGAGCTTGTTTCCCGGAGCCGTCCGAAGATAAACCTTTCGGTTCGAGGTCACATAGTTCACCGGGAAAATGTCCGGTTCCCCTGCAACAGAAACCACCAGCCGCCCATGCTGCGTTGCCGCCAACAGACGCCACGACTGCTCATCATCGAGTTCCAGGACGGGATTGCCGTCCGCGTGTTCAAACATCATGCGGTCATTCTTCTACTAGGGGTAGAAATGCGCCAGAGGCTTTGTACCCCCACCTCCGACTCTTTGTGACAGGTCCGTCAAGGCTTAACACTCCGGAAACAGGCTTGTGACCGTGCTGTCTTTCCTGCTGGATAGCGTCGCTCGCAGGGCCGTGACGGCATCATCCAAACGAAAGCGAGGCACCCAATGGGCAGCGACTTGGATTCAACGCAACTACTGGAGCCGGCGGCACCTGCCGGTGCCGCCGTCGTCGGACCTTCTCCGGCAAGCACGACGGCGGGCAACACCGCCGCGCTCAACGCCACCAAGGAAAGCCTGGAGGACTACACGCTGCGGTTTGCACCGCGCTCCTACCGCAAGTGGAGCGCCGGGGTGGTGGCCACCAGTGCGCTGGGCGGCATCGCCTACCTGGCGGACTTCTCGATCGGGGCCAACATCGGCATCTCGTACGGTACGGTCAATGCGATCCTGGGAATCCTGGTGGCCGCCGTCGTCATCTTCGCCACCGGATTCCCTCTGGCCTATTACGCTGCCCGGTACAACATCGACCTGGACCTGATCACCCGCGGATCCGGCTTCGGCTACTACGGGTCGGTGGTCACGAATGTCATTTTCGCGACCTTCACCTTCATCTTCTTCGCGCTGGAGGGCTCCATCATGGCGCAGGGGCTGGAGCTGGGGCTCGGCATCCCGCAGTGGCTGGGGTACGCAGCCTCCACCGTCATCATCATTCCGCTGGTGATTTACGGGATGAACACCCTGGCCAAGCTGCAGGTGTGGACCACCCCGCTGTGGCTGCTGCTCATGGTGGTTCCCGTGGGATACCTGCTGGTCTCGCACCCGGAGAGCATTGACAGCTTCTTCGCGTACACGGGTGCGTCCGGTGACGGTGGACCGAACCTGGCGTCCGTCATGCTGGCCGCCGGCGTGTGCCTGTCCCTCATGGCGCAGATCGCCGAGCAGATCGACTACCTCCGGTTCATGCCGCCCCGCACGGATGCCAATAAGGGTGCCTGGTGGCGTGCAGTGATCCTCGCAGGTCCGGGCTGGGTGATCTTTGGTGCGATCAAGCAGATTGTGGGCCTGTTTATCGCCATCTACCTGATCGCCACGCTGGATCCCGCCGCCTCAACTACCGCCAACGAGCCGGTGCACCAGTTCCTGGGCGTCTACCAGGAGATGATGCCGGCCTGGCTGGCCATGACGCTGGCCGTGGTGCTGGTGGTCATCTCGCAGATCAAGATCAACGTCACCAATGCCTATTCGGGCTCGCTGGCGTGGACCAACTCGTTCACGCGCATCACCAAGACGTACCCGGGCCGGATGGTGTTCGTCGTGGTGAACCTGCTGATCGCGCTGGTCCTGATGGAAGCGAACATGTTCGACTTCCTCAATACCATCCTCGGGTTCTACGCCAACTGCGCCATGGCATGGGTGGTCACGGTGGCGTCCGATATCGCAATCAACAAGTACCTGCTCAAGATCTCACCGAAGGTGCCGGAATTCCGCCGCGGCATGCTCTACGCGGTGAATCCTGTTGGGTTCGTGTCCATGCTGGTGTCCGCCGGGGTTTCCATCGCAGTGTTCTTTGGGGCGTTCGGTGCCGCGATCCAGCCGTATTCGCCCATTTTCGCAGTGGGCCTGGCGCTGGTGCTGCCGCCGGTGCTTGCCGTTTTGACGGGCGGGCTGTTCTACCTGCGGCGTTTTGACGACGGGATCGACCTGCCAATGTTCGACGCCGACGGGAACCCGAGTGACGCCAAGCTCCTGTGCCATGTGACGGGGCTGGAATTTGAACGGCCGGACATGGTGCGTTCCGGACAGGACGGGCCCGACGGCGCCATCCAGTACGTTTCGTCGCTCGCCTTGTCCACTGACAAGACGGGGGAGTTGGTGCTGCCGGCCCAGCCTTAGCTTCCACAGTTTTTGTTGAGAAGGCCAGCGCATCTGATGCGCTGGCCTTCTCTTTTGAGTTTTATGTGAGTCCGGCCGGCTGGTAGAACCAAGGGTGAAAGCCTGTGGATAACTCTTATCGCTGAAATGTGATGTGGGCTACCCTTAAGGCACTGTCCAGAGCAAGCCGTCTAAAACTACTGGGGGAATAGCGGCCCATGACATCGCATAACAGTCGTACGGCCGGGGATGGCATGCGGTTTGGCGCCATAGCCATTGTTGTTGCTGCCTCACTTTTGCTGGCCGGATGCTCCGGTGGAGCACCTGCGGATCCTGGGACGTCATCTCCCACGGCAGCGGCGTCCACTTCGCCCAGCGCCACGCCCACTCCGACGCCGACCCCCAGCGCCGTCTACAAACCCGCCGACGCGTCGGGCCCGGCCCAAAACGTGCCCGTTCCCGTGCTGCCCGATGTGGCCAAGACGGAGACGAAGGAAGGTGCAGAAGCTTTTACGAAGTATTGGTTCTCCGTTTTGAGCTACGCATATGAGACGGGTGACACTGTTGCTTTATCGAAGCTTTCCAAGGCTGAATGTATTTTCTGTCAAGGACTCGTTGACGATATCGAAGCTGCTTGGGCAGAAGGCAAGTGGATCTCTGGCGGCCAAATCGACATCCCGGTTGCGACGGCAAAGCCTTCCACTAGCGGCTCTATGCAGGTGATTCTTCAAGTGCTGCAGAAAGAATTGGTCATTCGCAACCAGGACGGAAGTCCGTATCAAGACAAGACGCCTGCAACAAATGCGGGCAGCGTCGCGATGGTGAAGTTTTCCGAAGCAGGATGGGTGGTTGACGATCTAGGGCTGATTCGGTAGCCATGGCTTACTTAGGCAAGGCGCTCGCAATTCTCGCCTGTTGCGCGGTGCTTTTGACGACATCGCCCCTGGATGTCCATGCCGAATCGGAGGGGAAGCCACGGATCGGTGGTGGCTTCATCGATACCGGAGTCCACGTCGGTGCCGATAATTGGGTGCCCAATCCAAATACTGGCGAATTTAGTCGTGCCGAACCCGGAACCGTAAGCTCCGATCCCAATGAGTACAAGTACGAGCTGCAATGCCACCTTGGCGGAGGGGACTTCGATACTCCTTGCCTTGCCCGCCAGCTCGACTGCAAGGACCGGGAAGACGGCGCCAAGGGCATTCCGGTCATGTGGCTGTCGCGGCCAAGAGGGGTACCAGGTGCGGTTTGGACGTACCACTCCGGTCCCACATGTTTTTACGATCCGAAGCCCGAGGATCTCCTGCCCCGGATCGCCGCCGATATCCAGCGGCAGTTCCAGAACCTGCCGGTCAGTGCCGGGAAGGTCACTGCGCAGCCCAGCCCCAATACCCTTCGAGGCGCCGAGACCAACTTTTACGCGGAAGCGGTTGAACAGCAGTTCGACATCACCATGTTCGGCCAACAGGTCCACGTGGTGGCAACCCCCGTCCAATACACCTGGAACTACGGCGACGGCACAGTCTTCGGCCCGCAACCGTCGATGGGCGGCGCTTTGCCCCAGGGCCGGTGGGGCGAGAAGACCCGGACCAGCCACGCCTACGCATCCACCGGAGACTTCCAGGTAGTGCTGACAACGTCATTCCAAGGCACCTATTCGGTCAACTCCGGCCCGCCCCTTCCGATCCCCGGCCAGGGCCAGTTCAACGCCCCGCCGCAAGGCATCAGCGTATGGCGCTCGCTCACCCGCAACTACGCAGACGACTGCAACGCCAATCCCCAGGGGCAGGGCTGTCCGGGTGCCGGAGCATCGCGCTAAGCGGGGAGGACGCGAGTAAAAGGACAGCGTTCTGTGATCTGCGTCGCACCAGACAAAGTCCGGAATAGTTGCACGCGCCCCACAGTTGGCATAGGCAGTACTTCTTCAGCTCTCGAAAGGAACTGCGCATGCTGTTTTCCCCACTCACCCTCGGCGAACTGGAACTTCCCAACCGGCTGGTGATGGCACCCCTCACCCGTCTTCGCGCAGGTGAGAAGGGCGTCCCGGGCCCGCTCGTCGTCGAGCACTACCGCCAGCGCGCGTCCCTTGGACTCATCGTCAGCGAGGGCATCTACCCCACACCCGCCGGCCAGGCTTACCCCGGACAGCCCGGGATCGTCACCCAGGAGCAGGTTGCCGGGTGGAGGAAGGTCACTGACGCCGTCCACGCCGAAGGCGGCCGCATGTTCGCCCAGATCATGCACGGTGGCAGGGTTTCGCGCCCAGACATCATCGGTGGCCTTCCCGTCGTCGGTCCCAGCGACGTAGCAATTGACGGCGTCGTGCGGACGCCTGCCGGCAAGCAGCCTTACCCGGTGCCGCATGCACTCACCACGGATGAACTCCCCATCGTCATCCAGGAAATCGTCAACGCCTCCCTGAATGCCATCGAGGCAGGGTTCGACGGCGTGGAACTGCACTCGGCCAACGGTTACCTGCTGCACGAATTCCTGGCGCCTAACTCCAACATCCGGACGGACAGCTACGGCGGATCGCCCGAGAACCGGGCCCGCTTTGTCATCGAAACCATCAATGCCGTGGTTGCAGCCCTCGGCGCCAACCGGGTGGGCCTGCGCATTTCCCCAGAGCACAACGTCCAGGGCATTGCCGAGACGGATGCCGCAGATGTTCGGGCCACTTACGAGGTCCTTGTGGACAGCATTGCGCCGCTCAACCTGGCATACCTGAGCATCCTGCACCACGAACCTTCCGGTGAACTCGTCCAGGACCTTCGTGCACGCTTCGGCGGCACCTTTCTGGTCAACACGGGCTTCGGCGTTGTCACCACAAGGGAAGAAGCCGTGAGCCTGGTGGCTGAGGGCCATGCCGACGCTGTTGTGGTGGGTCGCCCCGCAATCGCCAACCCCGACCTTGCCCGCCGGTGGAAGGAAAGCCTTCCGCTGAACGAGCCCGACGCCTCCACGTTCTACGCAGAGGGCGCCACCGGTTACACGGATTACCCGGTGTACCAAGGCTAAGAGGCTGACCAGCGACGCTGAACAAAACGACGACGGCGGCACCCATCATGGGTGCCGCCGTCGTTGGCTGTCTGGGGTGCTGGTCCCGGGCAGCGGCGCCGTGGGGCCATCCGACGGCCTCCCGGCTGAAGACTTATGTGGCCCGCCGGACTCCATTGGATGCCGGCGGTGATCAGATGCTACTCCATCGAATGGACTCTTACCAGAGCCATTTTTGCCGGGCGGAAATCGGGCTAAAGCACTGCTTCGCGGCCGGTGCCTTCCTTCATCACCAAGCGTCCGTCCTCGATGGACACCAGCACGCTTTTGGGCCTGCCGCTGACCTTGGTGATGGCTTTCAGGCCACGGTTGGTGACCTCGACTCCAACCTGTGCACCCTTGGCCGGCAGTTCTACGGAGACCTCTGATGCGATGCCGAGAAGCGGGTTCGTGGAGATTCCCAAATCCCTCCGCACTGCCTTCCCGTTCACGGTAACGGTGATGTTCGCCTCGTCGAACCCGTCCTGGAACACAACCAGCAATTCCCGCATGGTGGCCTCTTCCTCGAGCATGGGTGCCAGTGATGGCAAGTCCACTACAGCACTTTGCACGCCCCAGGGGAATACCTGTCTGTTCCCGGCAGCACCTCTGCCAGCACGGTGGCGGTGGAGCCCCGCAGGCCGGTAAGGCAAGATGTTCTGGTGACTCAACTGCCAGCACCTTCCCCCGCGTCCGCCCGCTCCAACGCCTTGGAGCCGGACGCCCTCTTTGCCCAGATCGCTGCCGAGCTGGGCGTCAAGGCCTGGCAGGTGAAGGCGGCGGTTGAATTGCTCGACGGCGGGTCAACGGTTCCATTCATCGCCCGGTACCGCAAGGAGGCCACCGGGACACTGGATGACACGCAACTGCGCGACCTCGACGAGAGGCTCCGCTACCTCCGCGAGCTGGCGGACCGCCGTCGTGCAGTCCTCGAAGCGATCGAGGCGCAGGGCCAGCTGACACCGGAACTGCGCAAGGCAATCCTCGCAGCGGACACCAAGTCGCGGCTGGAGGACATCTATCTGCCGTTCAAGTCCAAGCGGCGGACCAAGGCCCAGATTGCACGGGAAGCAGGCCTGGAGCCGCTCGCCGACACTCTCGTGAAGCGGCCGGACCTGGATCCGGAACGCGAGGCCGCGAAGTACCTCAACAGCGGGCATTCCATCGATGATGCAGTCACCGCGCTCGCAGGTGCCAGGGCCATCCTGGTGGAGCGGGTGGCGCAGGATCCGGACCTCGCCGCGAATCTGCGGGACCGGCTGTGGAGCCAAGGCCGGATGGTGTCCCGCGTCAAGAAGGGCAAGGAGTCGGAGGGCCAGAAGTTCGCGGATTACTTCGAGTTCGCCCAGGCGCCCGACAGGATGCCGTCCCACCGTATCCTTGCGCTGTTCCGCGGGGAGAAGGACGGCGTCCTTGAGCTGGACCTCGCCGAAGCTGACCCGTCAGACGACGCCGCCCTTACCGCCGCCCGCGCGCGCTACGAGTCCGCGGTGGCAAGGTTCCTCGGTGTCGCCGACCGCGGTCGACCCGCCGACGCCTGGCTGATACAGACCGTGCAGGTGGCCTGGCGCTCCCGCGTGCTGTCCCGCCTCACCTCTGACCTCCGCGCAAGGTTGTTCTCCGCGGCGGAGGACGAAGCCGTCCGGGTCTTCGCCGCCAACCTCCGCGACGTCCTGCTGGCCGCCCCCGCCGGAAACCGTGCCACACTGGGGCTCGATCCCGGGCTGCGGACCGGGGTCAAGGTCGCCGTCGTGGACGGCACCGGCAAGGTGGTGGCCACTGACACGGTCTATCCCCATGCCCCGGCGCGGAAGTGGGACGACGCCCTGGGCACCCTGGTGCGTTTGGCGCGGCAGCACGCCGTCGAACTCATAGCTATCGGCAACGGCACGGCGTCCCGCGAAACGGACAAACTGGCTGCCGAACTGATCAAGCTGCTGCCCGGCGTCAACCGGAAGCCGCAGAAACTTGTGGTGTCCGAGGCCGGCGCATCCGTCTACTCTGCCTCGGCGCTCGCCGCGGCGGAACTGCCGGGAATGGACGTCTCACTGCGGGGCGCCGTCTCCATTGCCCGGCGACTGCAGGATCCGCTTGCCGAACTCGTCAAAATTGATCCCAAGTCCATCGGTGTGGGCCAGTACCAGCACGACGTGACGGCGTCGAAGCTGGACCGCAGCCTCGACGCCGTGGTGGAAGACTGCGTTAACGCCGTCGGCGTCGACGTCAACACGGCGTCGCCCGCGCTGCTCAGCCGGGTTGCCGGCGTCGGCCCCTTGCTGAGCGAAAACATCGTGGCCTACCGGAACGAACACGGGCCCTTCAACAAACGGTCGGACCTCAAGAAGGTACCGCGGCTCGGCGCAAAGGCGTTTGAGCAGTGCGCCGGCTTCCTGCGGATCACCGGGGGAGCAGAGCCACTGGACGCGTCGAGCGTGCACCCGGAGGCGTACGCCGTGGCGCGGAAGATCCTGGTGGCCGCCGGTTCCGCACCCGCATCCTCCTTGGACCCGCAAAAGTTTGTTGACGATACCTTCGGTCTGCCGACGGTGAGGGACATCCTCGCCGAGCTGGACAAGCCCGGGCGCGACCCCCGGCCCGCCTTTGCCGCGGCTACCTTCTCGGAGGGGATCGAAAAGATCGCCGACCTGGTGCCGGGCATGATTCTCGAGGGAACCGTGACCAACGTTGCGGCATTCGGTGCGTTCGTGGACGTCGGGGTCCACCAGGACGGCCTGGTCCACGTCTCCGCCCTGGCCAACCACTTCGTGTCCGATCCGCGCGAGGTGGTGAAGTCCGGCCAGGTGGTCCGGGTCAAGGTCCTGGAGGCTGACCCGGAGCGGAAGCGGATTTCGCTGACGCTAAGGCTCGACGACGAACTGGCGGGCGGCGGTGCAGGTTCCGGACGGCGCGGTTCAGCCCAGCCCGGGTCCGGGAAGCTGGGCGGGAACGACAACCGCAGGGGAGCGGGCGGAGGAAAAGACGAGCGCAGAGGGCGCCCTGACCGGCAACAGCCCGGGAAGCAGGCCGCGGCCAGCACGGGCCGCAGTAGCCGCCCCACTCCTCCAGCCCAGCCGGCCAACACTGCAATGGCTGAGGCGCTCAGGAAGGCGGGGCTGGGCAAGTAGCCCTCCGGGTCCTTTGGCAGCGGCCGATTTTCTGCAAGGGTGGAGTATGACCTACTTCCTGGAATACACCGTTCCTACTGCCCCCGGTGATACCGAGTTCGAGTTCCCGCATGACGAGATCAACTCAGGCACCACGGTGCCGCTGACCCAGACGGACGCAGACGTGGTGCACACGCCCGACCTTCCGGCCCGCACCGGAATTATCGGGGCAACCGTGCCGGAGGCGAAGCTTGAAGCTGAGCAGCTGATTACCCACAGCCGCGCCTCGGAAGCGTCCCTGTACTTCGACCCGTCGAACTCCCTGCAGGCGGGCGTGGGCACGCTGGTGAGCACTTTCAGCGAAGGCCGCGGCTGGCAGGACGTCTAAACCCCGGGGTTCACCCTGGCTTCTGGCGGTTCAGGCGGCGCCGCTAATCAGGCGTGGCCGCCCGAATCGCGTGCGTACTCCCGGCGAAAAGAGGACTGACTCCGGCGGACCGCTAACGGTGATCCCTGCCGCTTTGATCAATCCGTCGCTGAGCTGATGGACCTCCGCTCCGAAGAGGGGCCACGCCTGGTGGCTGTTGGGTATGTAGGCGCTCCTGCCGTAGAAGCGGCCGTGCATGCCGAATCTGGCAGTCAGAAAGACGGACAGGGGATCACTGGCGGCCGTGCAAAGCCTGGGAACCACCGTGAAGTCGCTTCGTGCACCTGCGGGACCGAACCGGCGTACAGAATAGCCCACAGGGAATTTGTCCACTATGGAAGCGGCCTCGGCGCCGCCGTTCTTATGCCGCCGGCGGCTGCTGCCGGGAAAGGGCGGCCATTGCCGGATGCGCGACCATACGTAGGGGATTCCCACCGCCCGCGTTGCCAGAACGACCGGCAGCCGGTCCGCATCCAGGCTCAGGAACACCACGCCGCGGGTGCCGTTTGGTTCCCGTGAGTAAAGCCGAACGTTGACCTCATTGAAGCTTCCCAGATAGGGAATGCCGGGGCCGCGTCCAATTCCGGCCTGCTCCATGCGAAAACCGATCAGGCCCACCCATGAACTGCCATCGAAAACGTCCGGCTGGACCCCTTTAGGCATGAAAGCGGCTGCCTCTTCCGCCGGGATGCGCCAGTGGAGGAAGACGGCGTCAAGCCAACGCTGGTCGGAGAACACCGGCGCGGGAAGTTCCGGCGGCCGCGGCCACGCTGCTGCGGCACTCAAGTGTTCGCTCAAGGTCCCTCTGCTCCTTCGCTCGGCCCACCAAGCCTAGCTGGCGTTGCCACCATCAAAGCCGGTTGAGCGGCACCTGCTCCTTCGACGCGACCGTCTGTCCCTGCCCGGGGGACATCTGGCGCTTTCGAAGTCCGCTGGCGTTGCATCGTTCATCCGKTTCCGTGGGGTGGTGGGGGTGGTTTGAAGTAGTGGTTTTGTTGGGGTGTTTGGGTGGGGTCGATGTGGGGTGGGGGTATGAATGTGGGTGTGCCGTGGGTGGTGGTGATTGTCCATTGTTCTTTGTGGATGAGGTGGTGGTGGTGGCTGCAGAGCAGGACGCCGTTGYYGGTGGTGGTGGGTCCGTGGTGTGACCAGTAGGTGATGTGGTGKGCTTCGCACCAGGGKGCGGGGATGGTGCAGTTGGGGAAGGCGCAGCCTTGGTCGCGGGCGGTGAGGGCGGTTCGTTGAGCGGGGGTGAAGAGGCGGGTTTTGCGGCCGAGGTCGAGGATTTCGCCGTGGGTGCCCAGGAGTGCGGGGATGATGTCGGCGTCGCAGGCGATTTTGCGGAGGGTGGCTGCGGCGACGGGCCCGGTGAACGCGAAGGTCCCGGTGCCGGTTTCTGTGGCGGCCCCTGTCCCGGTCTCTGCGTTTGTGTCTGTCTTGAAGAGGTCCTGGTAGTGGATGGTGGCGATGATTTGGGGGCGGTTGCCGCCGGTGGTGGGCAGGGTGTTGGTGGCGAGGGCGGTTTTGGCGGCGGTGATGATGCCGTCGAGTTGTTTTTGGGCCCGGGTGCGCCGGTCCAGGTCTATCTGGCCGGGGTGTTCGGTTCTGTTGTTCGCCGTGGGGCTGTCCCCGGCGCCCATGCCTGTGCCTGCGGTACTGCCGTTTCCGGTGCTGGTGTCTAGGGCTGAGGTGGTTCCTCCGCTGGCGGCCGCGCCGGTGTCCCCGTTGGAGGTGTCGGGGGTATTTGAAGTGTCGGGGGTGGTGGTGCGGTGGTTGGTGGCGGTGTTCATAACGGTGAGGAGGTATTCGTATTGGTCTGTGGTGGCGAAGATTTCCACGTGGTGCAGGCCGTGGCGCGGTTTGCGGATGAAGGCGCCTTGGGTGTGGCGGAGGGCTTCTTCGGTGGGTTCGGTGCCGTCGGCGTCGATGGTGTCGGTCCAGCGTTGGGCCAGGCGNGGTTTGCGGATGAAGGCGCCTTGGGTGTGGCGGAGGGCTTCTTCGGTGGGTTCGGTGCCGTCGGCGTCGATGGTGTCGGTCCAGCGTTGGGCCAGGCGGGTGAGGAAGTCGGGGTCGGYGGTGGTGGCGGCGTGGGTGAGGTGGTGTTCGATCCGGTCCAGGGTGTCCGGGGTGGTGTGGTGCTGGAGCCGGTCCAGGGTGGCGGTGATGATGGTCGCNGGTGGTGGCGGCGTGGGTGAGGTGGTGTTCGATCCGGTCCAGGGTGTCCGGGGTGGTGTGGTGCTGGAGCCGGTCCAGGGTGGCGGTGATGATGGTCGCGGCGTGCGAGGACACCATCGGTGCCTGAGGGTTGGCGTCCGATTGCGTGCCCGGGGTGAGGGCGGTGGCGAGGTGTGGGCGGGTTGGTGGGAGTGGTTCGCCGGTGAGGGTGGTGCCGGGGAGGACCTGCCGGGCGAGGGTGAGGCGGCGGCGGGCTTCGCGGATGGGGATCCGCAGGCGGAGGCGGAGGAAGTCTGCGGTGTTCCGGCACCCGTCATCGGCCGGGGACGCCACCGGTTGGCCGGGTGCAGCAGCTGCCCCGGGCTGGGAGGGCAAGCCGGGCCAGTCGGCGTCTGTTTCACTCACAGCTGCAGGGCCGGTGTTCAGGGTTTCAATACCGTTGGCGTCCCACCCGGTGTCCCATCCGGTGATCCAGCCCCGGGACCGGCTGGCGCGGGTCTTGGCTGTGGCGGTGTCGTTGATGGCCTGGGTGCGGGTCCGGTCCACAGCGCCGGCCGAGAGGACCTGCAGGTATTCAGCGGTCCGGACCAGTTCCTCAACCCCGCCGGCGAAGTCGGCGGCCTCGACATAAGAGGCGGACGCCAGCACCTCCGGGGCGGCCAGGGCAGCGGCCGCGAGCTGCGCACCAAGCTGCCTGAGCCCATCCCGTGCAACAGCCGTTACCAAAGATAAGTGTTCCTGGGGCTGCTCTGAAGGCTGCCCACCCGGGACGGCCTGAAGGTGGGCCGGGCGCGGCAGCCAACTGCCGGCGTCGTCCGCCTGCCCCAGATCTTCCCCAATGGCCTCCATAACCCAACTCTGCCAGCCACCACCGACAACCAGGACCCCCCAAAACCCCTATGTGGAAAACCATGGCGGGCGTTGTTTCAAGCCTCGTTAAACGTTGCCGGCCGCCGCGTCCCCCAAGGATCGCGACGGCCGGCAAAGCGATTCAGTTGTAGCACAAAGCCTGCCTCTTTCCATGTCAACCGCGGACTGCGGCGTAATGATCAGGGCGAAAGCAATGATCAGGCCTTGGTGCCGGTCCCATCGGAGGTGCCAAGGTTGGTGGTCTCAGGGTGGGTGCTGTGTGCGGGGATGTGGTCCTCAGCCGCGCTGTTGGCGTCGCCCGCCACCGAAGTGCCGGTTGAAGGAGAGCCGGAGGTACCGGTGGCAGGCGTGCCACTGGAAGTACCGGCAGTCCCTGATCCCTGGCCTCCGCCGGAGCTGCCGTCCCGGTGCATCGCGGAGCCAATGACTGTGCCAGCCCGGCGTGCGGCTTCACTCAACTGGTCCGCCACCTCGGGAGCTTTTTCTTTGATGGCCTCCGTAGCTACGGATACCTTGTCCTGGACAGGCTTGCTGTCCCAGATGCCGGCTGCGCGGGCCTTCAGCTTGTCATAGGCCGCACGGCCTGAACGCGAGCCAAGGACATAGCCGACGGCAACGCCGACACCCAAAAGAAGCTTGTTTTTCACGATGAACTCCTGCTCTGCGAGAAGGTTGTCAGTTCCGGCCGGCGTAGCGGGCGCCCCTTGCCGGAGAAAATGAAGGCCGGCCTGGGGATGGTGTCCCCAGGCCGGCCTCCTGGCATGCCCGTACAGTTATCCGCGGGCGCTTCGCTTGGTGACCATGCCGTAGATGGCAAGGACGATCAGCGAGCCGACGATCGCCAGCAGCCACGTCTGGATGGAGAAGAACTCCTGCAGTCCACTGCCGAAGATCAACCCGCCCAGCCAGCCGCCGAGGAAAGCGCCAACGACGCCCAGGATCAGAGTGATGACCCAGCCGCCACCCTGCCTGCCCGGGAGGATCGCCTTAGCGATCGCACCAGCAATAAGTCCGAGAATCAGAAATGCAATAAATCCCATTTGTTGCTCTCTTCCTAAGTAAAGGAGGCCTCCAGGTTCCGGAGGCACTTCATCCTTCTGCCCCAATAGTAATCATGCTTACTATCTTTTTGCCAACCCCGTTTTGAGAAAAAAGCCCTGTTCAGGCAGGTTTCAGTGTCCCGTTTTGTCTGAATCGTTGCCCGCGCCGGGGCCCTCGTCCAGGACCGATAATTCCGCTAGATCCTGCGGGTCCAGGGCGAAATCGAACACGTCTAGGTTCTCCGCCATCCGCTCCGGTGAAGCCGTCTTGGGAATCGTTACCAATCCGTTTTGTATGTGCCACCGCAGGACCAGTTGCCCGGGTGTTTTCCCATGTTTTTCCGCCAACTGGGCAAGGAGGGGAGCACTTAATAAACCTGCACCGGAACCGCCCAGCGGGCTGTAGGATTCCGTGACAATTCCGTGCCTGGAATGGAATTCCCGCTCCGCCGTTCGGGTGATTGCAGGGCTGAGCTGGATCTGGTTCACGGCGGGAACCACATTGGTCTCCGCCATCAGCCGCTCCAGGTGCGCCGGCTTGAAGTTGGACACCCCAATGGACCGCACTTTTCCCTCTGCCTGCAGCCGTTCAAACGTCTGCCAGGTGGAGACGTACTGGCCCCGTCCCGGGAGCGGCCAGTGGATCAGGAGCAGGTCCACGTAATCCAGCCCCAGGCGCTTCAGCGAGCCCTCCAGGCCCGCCACTGCACGGTCGTTGCCTTGGAACTCGCCGTCCAGCTTGGTGGTGACGAAGAGCTCGCTCCGGTCCACGCCGCTGGCGCGGATGCCGTTCCCCACCCCGCGTTCGTTGCCGTACTTTACGGCGGTATCGATGTGCCGGTACCCGGCTTCCAGGGCCTGGACGACGGCGGCAGCCACCTGTTCGTCGTCCAGCGGCCAGGTGCCAAGCCCCAGCTGCGGAATCCTGTTGCCGTCATTGAGTTCGATGAGCGGTGCAAGTGTCATGCCATCAGTCTCCCCTTTATCGGCCGTCCGTGCCCTCACTGGCTTGGATTCGAGAAAGCCCGGAGGATATTGCCGGCGTTGTAGTCCAGCGCCACCCGGGCCGTACTTGATACCGTATCCGGCCCCTTCTGCTGGGCAAGGAAGTCCACGAACCTTTGCATGGCCTGGCCCGCCTTGGCCGGGTCGCCGTCCTGGACCGCCTTTGCGGCCTGCTGGATGCTGGCGCCGAGCTGGTCCGGCACCGGTCCGGCCACATCTCCGGAGTCCACTAGGTCCGCCAGGATGTCCTGCAGTGCCTTGACGCTGCCCGGCAGCCACGCGGCCCGCAGGGGTACGTTGCCGAAGGTCATGTCGGAGGCAAGGTAGAAGTCGGTGTAGGCAGGCTGGTTGTAGGCCGTGTTCTGGCGGGCAACCTCTGCGCGGTACTGCGGATCGTGCATCAGGGTGTAGAGCTTGTGGTTGGTGACCTCCGTGCTCAGGTAGACCCGGAGTGCTGAGCTGTCAGCCGTGCGGACCACCATCTCCTCGCGCCAGTCACCCAGGATGTCGGCTACCAGGCTGGGAGTGCCCTTGGTGCCGTTGTTGGTGCGGGTGCCGTCCGCCGTGAGCAGGCGTCCGCGCTTCCAGTCATCGATGCTGGGGGTCTGGTCGCCGGAGCCGTTGATGATCTGCGTGGTCATGTCCGCCCCCCACTTGATGCTCATGTTGGTTCCGGGGGCGCTGCTGGCGAGCTTGCGGCCGTCCGCCGACTGCATGCCGATGGCCCAGTTTTCGATGCCGGGGACGGCCGGATCCACGTCGCCGATCATGCCGCGGCCGGTGTCCTTGCCCGAGTAGGCGCCGAACAGTACTTCTCCGGTGGCGGCGTCCCGCATAGCGTAGCCGTACGGGGCATAGGAGGCCCCTTCATGCACGGTGAAGATCTCCTTGCCGGGGCGCGCCGGGTCGATGTCCGCCACGTGCATGGCATCGCCATGTCCCAGGCGCGCCTCTTCGCCGGGCGCGGCGCTGCCGGTTGGCAGGGTGTCGAACGACGTGTACAGGACTGCGCCGTCGTCGTCGAGCGTTGCCGATCCGTAGACGATCTCCTGCTTTCCGTCACCGTCCACGTCCGAGGCGCTCAGTGAGTGGAAGCCCTGGGTGGTGAGCTTGCCGTAGGTGGGGTCCGTGCCGTCGCGGCCGTGCGGGGAGTCGTTGAACGGATTGGTCATTGGTGTCCAGCCCGAGTCCACGTTCCAGACCGGCGACAGGTTGGTCCCGTCCCAGGTGTAGGTGGCCAGGGTGGTGCGGGTGTAGTAGCCGCGGGCAAAGACGGCCGCCGGCTTCCTGCCGTCGAGGTAGGCGACGCCTGCCAGGAATCTGTCCACGCGGTTGCCCGGTTCGATCCGCGCCATGGCGTAGTCGCCCCACATCAAGCCATCGTCCGTCCGGCCCGGCGCGTAGGCCACCGTCTTCAGCTCCTTGCCCGTGGCACCCTCGAACACTGTCAGGTACTCGGGCCCGGAAACGATGAAGCCTTCAAACGCACGCAGGTTGTTGCGGGCGCTGCGCGACGGGGCGTAGACGTCCATGAAGTAGTCGGTGAGCGCTTCGGCGTCGGCCTGGGACAGCGGGTACTTGTACTTCGGCGCGATGCCGAAGGCTTCCTCAAGGGTGGCCGGCCAGTGGCCTGCTTTGACTTCGGGGTGCTCGGTCCAGCCCTGGAAGGTCTTCACCATGTGCCGGTAGTAGTCGGCGGCGCTCATCCGGTAGTCGTCGGTGTTGGAGTACCCGGCGTCGATGTCGGACTGGAGCAGTGAGATGAAGGAGCTGGCCGCCACGCTGCCGTCGGCGTTGAAGCTGGTGCTCTTGGTCCCCGGGGCCGTCTTCATCATCATCTCGGCCCGGCCGTCGCCGTCGAAGTCGTTGACCAGCAACTGTGTGTAGTGGGCGCCGGCGCGGATGTTGACGCCCAGGTCGATCCGGCTGAGGAGGGTGCCGTCCGCCTTGTAGGTGTCCACGTAGGTGTTGCCCGTGTAGCCCACCTGTGAGACGTCCTTGGAGTTGTTGGGGTCCCATTTGACGATGAACTCGTACTGCCCGTCGCCGTCCACGTCGCCCACGGAGGTGTCGTTGGCGGAGTAGGTGTAGGCCTGCCCTGCGGGGGTTACGCCGTCCGCCGGCTTTTTGAGCGGGATGTCCTTGAAGTTGCTGCCCCAGGGGGTGGCTGCTGCGCTGCGGTCCACTTCAACGCCCCCGACGACGGCGCGCACCTGATAGGCCGAAGCTGCGGTTCCGCTGCGGTCCAGGAAGTTGGTGCTGTCGGTGACGGTGGCCAGCTTTTGCCCGTCGCGGTACACAGTAAAGTCGGTGCCGGTGAGGCCGGTGGCGGAGGACCCGGTGGCTTCATTGCCCAGCAGGCGCCAGCTGAGGAACACGCCCTCCGAGGTTCCGGCGGCCACCAGCCCCCGGTCCAGGTGGTCCAGCTGGATGCCAGGGTTTCCGGGCTTGGGGGAGGGGCCGACGGCGGAGGCGGGGGCTGCGAGGCACCCCACCGTCAGTGCCAGACCGGCAGCGCCGACCGAAAGAAGGCGTATGGGGGTAAGGCGGGGATTCATCAGTGAATCCTTTCAATTTTGAGACCGGAAAACGCTTCCCCAGCAATCTAGGCCGGGGGGAGCGGTCAAGGCAAGCCTTGTTTTCCTTGCTCAGGCAGGGTATTTAGAACGTTGTAAAAGCGGCAAGCCGATGCCCGCCAAGCATGCTTGGCGGGCATTGGCGGACATCGCTGCGGTGTCCTGCCCCGAGCGCCGGCCCTGCCCTGGGCGGCTTTGCCTTGACCGGTCTTGCTAAAGCCGGGCGACCCTAGGCGGGGTCGCCGGCCAGCTTGCGCTTCAGGATCTTTCCACTGGGACCGAGCGGTAGTTCGGAAAGGATCCTGACCACCCTCGGGTACTTGTAGGCCGCGAGCTGGCTGCTGGCGAAGTCCATCAACTCGCTTTCGCTGACGGTTGCGCCGGGATCCAGCACGATCGCGGCTGCGATTTCCTGCCCGTGGACCTCGTCGGGGATGCCGTAGACGGCGGCACTCACCACAGCCGGGTGGGTCAGCAGGACTTCCTCCACTTCCCGGGGGTAGACGTTGTAGCCGTTCCGGATGATCATGTCCTTCTTGCGGTCCACGATGGTGAGGTAGCCGTCGTCGTCCTTTGTTCCAAGGTCCCCGGTCCGGAACCAGCCGTCCACCACCGCCTCCGCGGTGGCCTCCGGCCGGTTGAGGTACCCCTTCATCAGCAAGTGCCCGCGGATGACCAGCTCACCGAGCTCACCGTTGGGCAACAGCTCGATGGCCTCCACCGTCTCCGGGCGGGCGATCTCGATGTCCACGCCCCAGATGGGGACCCCAATGGTGCCGGGCCGCGGCGCCGTGCCCACGTGGTTGAAGGAGGCCACCGGGGAGGTCTCGGTCAGGCCGTAGCCTTCGTGGATCTCCACGCCGAAGACGTCCCGGAACCTGTCCATGACGGCCAGGGGCAGGGATGCCCCGCCGGAGATGCCGTACCGCAGGGCCGTCGGACGGTCCGCCACGGTCTTGGCGGCTTCAAGGAGCGCCACATACATGGTGGGTACCCCAAGGAAGATGTTGACGTTGTGCCGCGCCAGCAGCTTCAGCGCCTCCTCGCCGCTGAAGCGCGGCATCAGGACGATGGTGGCTCCGGCACGCAGGCCCGTATTGAGGACCACGGTCTGGCCAAAGGTGTGGAAGAGCGGCAGGCCGCCGAACAGGACGTCGCCGGGCCGGAAGTCCATCACGCTGGTCAGCAGCACGCTGGTCTGTTCCACCAGGGCGAAGTGCGTGCCCAGTGCGCCCTTCGGTTTACCGGTGGTGCCCGAGGTGTACAGGATGGTGGCCGTATCCGAGGGGCGGCACGGTTCATACGTCCGGATGGGTTCGGCGGCGGCTGCTTCCGCTTCGAGCCGGGGCAACCCGCCGTCGTCGGGAGCCATTACCGTCAGGACGTCGGTTCCGTTGGCCGCAGCGCCGGCAGCCCCCTCCGGAAGCAGGGGAGCGGCGCAGACCAGCAGCCTGGCGCCGCTGTCCTGCAGGACGTATTCGATTTCGCGGGCCTTCAGCAGGGCATGCACGGGGACCACGATGGCGCCGAGCGACAGGATGGCGTAATACACCCGGGCGAAGTCCGGGACGTTGGGGATCAGGACGGCGACGGCGTCTCCCGGACCAATGCCGCGGGCCCGCAGCGCCCCGGCATAAGCGCGGGTCTGGTCCCAGAGGTCGGCGTAGCTGACCTGGTCCTCACCCACCACGAGGGCGATGCTGTTTGGAGTCCTTTTGGCTGATTCGGCCAGGACGGCTGCGACGGAGATGGTGGCGAAGCCGTCAGCGGAGGGGTTGTTGGTCATGGCCTGCTTCTTCGTTGGGATGGTCATGCTGTGAGGATGAGGGCGTCGCCTTGGCCGCCGCCCCCGCAGAGGGCCACGACGCCGGTGCCGCCGCCGCGGCGTTTCAGCGCGAGTGCCTGGTGCAGCACCAGGCGTGCGCCCGAGGCGCCCACGGGGTGCCCCAGGGCAATGGCGCCGCCGTCGGCGTTCACGGCTTCTGTATCGATGCCCAGGTCGTTGGCGGACTGGATGAGGACAGAGGCGAACGCTTCGTTGATTTCCACCAGGTCCAGGTCCTGCGCCGTGAGCCCCTGGTCCTTCAGCGCGCGCTCGATGGCACGGGCCGGCTGGGAATGGAGGGATCCGTCCGGTCCCGCCGTCTGCCCGTGGGCGCCGATCTCGGCGATCCACTCCAGCCCTGCCGCTTCGGCCGCCGCCTTGCTCGCGATGACCAGCGCCGCCGCGCCGTCGGAAAGGGGCGACGCCGAGCCGGCGGTGATGGTGGCCGTCTCCTCCTTGGAGAATGCCGGCCGGAGCTGCGCCAGGGATTCGGCCGTGGTTTCCGGGCGGATGCCCTCGTCGTGCTCAATGGTCACGGCCGCGCCCTTGCGCTGCGGCACCTGAATCGGCGCGATCTCCTCGGCCAGCACCCCGGACGCCCGGGCTGCCTCGGCGCGCTGGTGCGAGCGGGCCGCCACCGCATCCTGTTCGGCCCGGCTGATCCCGCGCTGGGCGTTCCCGGCGTCCGTGGCCTCGCCCATCAGCTTGCCGCTCACCGGGTCCTGGAGTCCGTCGTGGTTCAGGGAGTCCAGCATGGGAGCATCGCCGATGACGACGCCGGCGCGAAGCCCGGGGACCAGGTGCGGTGCGTTGGTCATCGACTCCTGGCCGGCGGCGACAATGAAATCCGCTTCCCCGGTGCGGATCATCCGGGCGGCGTCGATCACAGCAGTCAGCCCGGACAGGCAGAGCTTGTTGATGGTGATGGTGGGGACATCCCAGCCGATGCCGGCGGCCAGGCTGGCCTGGCGTGCGGGCCCTTGCCCGGCGCCGGCCTGGATGACCTGCCCCACGATGACGGCACCGATTTGTTCCGGCGCAACGCCGGTCCGTTCCAGGGCCGCCCGGATTGCATGGGCGCCGAGCTGGCTGGAGGAGAAGGGCGTAAGGCCGCCGCGGAACCGGCCGAACGGGGTGCGGGCGCCGCCCAGGATGACGGGGATGTTGGCGTTCTGGTTCAAGAACAGTCCTTTCAGTGATGACGGGCGGCGGAAGCCGGGCGGTAGGTTTCAGGCGAAGGCGGACATGCCGGTGATGCCCCGGCCGATGATCAGGGCCTGCATGGTCTCGGTGCCTTCATAGGTGTGGATGGCTTCGATGTCGGCCAGGTGCCGGGCCACACGGTTCTCCAGCAGGATGCCGTTGCCACCCAGCAGGTCGCGCCCATTGGACGCAATGCTGCGGGCGGTCCGGGTGCAGGTGTACTTGGCCAGCGACGCCTGCTCCGGGGCAAGCATTCCGGCTTCATCGAGCCGGGTCATCTGCACCACCATCAGTTGCATGGTGGCCAGTTCGCTGAGCATGCGGGCCAGCCGTTCCTGGACGATCTGGGAGGCGGCCAGGGGCCGGCCGAACTGCTTGCGCTGCCTGGCGTACTGGACGGCGGTTTCGTAGCAGGCGGTGGCATGGCCGACGGCGGACCAGGCCACCCCCAGTCGCGTCGCCAGCAGGACACGGGCGGTGTCCTTGAAGGTTCGGGCGCCCGGGAGGACGTTTGCTTCCGGGACAAAGACATCCTCCAGCCGGATGTGGGCCTGCCAGATGGCGCGCAGGGCCAGTTTGCCCTCGATCCTGGTGGCGGTGTAGCCGGGGGAGTCCTGCGGAACCAGGTAGCCGTGGACCTGGCCGTCGTCGCCCCGCGCCCACACAATGCTGACGCCGCCAACGGAGCCGTTGCCGATCCATTTCTTTTCGCCGTTCAGCAGGTAGCCGCCGTCAGTACGGGTTGCCGTGCTTTCCAGGGCCACCGAGTCTGAGCCGTGGGTGGGCTCCGTCAGGGCGAAGGCCGCGTACTCGGTGCCGCCGGCGATCGCGGGCAGCCAGCGCTCCCGCTGCTCAGCGGATCCGCATTCCGCCACGGAGCGCAGGGCCAGGCCGCCCTGGACCGCGATCATGGTTGCCACCGAGCCGTCGCCACGGCTGATTTCCATGTTCACCAGCCCGGCGGCCATGCTGCTCATCGGAGCGTAACCGTCCACCGGCACGCCATCGCGCAGCAGGTCCAGTTCGCCAAGGCGCCGGAGCAGATGCAGCGGGTACTCGCCACGCTCCCAGTAGCCGTCAATAACCGGGAGGACCTCGTCCTGGACGAAGCGGCGGGCGCGGTCCCAGTACGTGCGGTCCTCATCGCTGATGCCGGTCAGGACGGACGCGGGGTCGGTGCCGAGGGCCTCGGTCAGGAAGTAGTCCGGCTCCACGGTGCCGGCAGGAAAGCGCGCACTGCTTTCGGTGCGGGCCGGCATCCGGGTGGGCGACGTCGTCGTCATTTGTTTGCATCCTCTAAGTCAGCGGCGGTGGAACTGATGTGGCTTCCGCCACACCGACTAAGGATGCATTGAAACGCAGTTCCACGTCAAGAAACTGAGTATCAAACCCGATGGCAGGCTAGGGCAGGGCGTCCAAAACGGCTTGGGCGATCGCCTCCCTGCCTGCCTGGCCCGGGAGGACGGTCACGACGACGGTCGGCGCAGGTTGCGCGGTGGCGGCGGCACCAAGGAGCGCGGGCCGGAACGTTTCCGCCAGGGCCCGGAGTTCGGCTGCGAGGGCGGCAGCCCTTTTCCGGTCTCTGTCCCCGCCTTCCCCGGCGCCGGGCGCCCGCAGCCACTGCCGCAGGAAGGCGTTATGCACAGCCACCACGGCTGCGGCGAAAGCCACGGCCTTGTACCCGCCCGGCCCGTCCTGGGGCAGCTTGTCATTGAGGTACTGCAGGAAGGCCCGCTCGTACCGGTGGGACGTGACCAGTTCGCGGTCCCGAAGGGCCGGCACGGCCTGCAGCAGCCCGTACCGGGCCAGGGACGTTTCGCGGTTCCGCAGGTGGTGGTCGAAGACCAGCAGTGCTGCGTCCGCAACTGCCGCCAGGGGCTCCAGCCTGGATCCAGCAAGCCGGTCATTCACCTGGCGCAGGATCCGTTCATGGTCGGCGAAGACCACGTCCTCCTTTGACCCGAACCGCCGGAAGAACGTGCTGCGGCTCATGCCCGAGGCTTCGGCCAGCTCCTCAACGGATGTTGCATCGAAACCCTGCCTGGCCAGGAGCCCGATGGCGGCGGCCACAGGCTTATCGGCGGGCTGTTCGGAAGGGGGCAACGTCATGCGCCGAAATTAGCACAGCCGTCAGGTAGCGCCGGTCCGCCGCTTGCTGCGACAGGCCGGCGCTACCTGCTCAGGCTCCCTGGCGGGACCAGCTGGTGAGCTTGTCCGAGAGTTGCATGTAGGCCTCGTTCACCTGCTGCACCTCCGGGTGGCTGTCATACCACTCGACGATTTCCCTGGCGCCGTCCGCGAACGGGATGGTGGCGGTGTAGCCCGGGACCAGGGACTTGATCTTGGTGTTGTCAAAGACCACTGAATGGGACCTGTCGCCCAGGAGGTTGGAGCCCAGT
Source organism: Arthrobacter sp. Soil764 (assembly GCF_001428075.1). Lineage (GTDB taxonomy): Bacteria > Actinomycetota > Actinomycetes > Actinomycetales > Micrococcaceae > Arthrobacter. Next base: position 127,847 of record NZ_LMSI01000005.1, read on the forward strand.
TCCTGGTCGTGGGCGGCGATGGTCTCGGATGCCACGTGCACCAGTTCCGGCTCGCGGACCCCGGCTGCCCGGGCGAAGAGCCCGTAGATCTGGTTCCAGGGCAGGTACTCGTCGGAGGTGATGGTGTAGCTCTCGCCCACCGCCTGCGGCCTTCCCAGCACGCCGACGAATGCCTTGGCGAAGTCCCTGCTGTGGGTCAGGGTCCACAGCGAGGTGCCGTCGCCGTGGACCATGACCGGAAGACCGTTGCGCATGCGGTGGATGTCCGTCCAGCCGCCCACCATGGCAATCTTGGTGCGGTCATAAGTGTGCGACGGGCGGATGACGGTCAGGGGAAAGTCCTGCTCCCGGTAGGCCCGGAACAGCAGCTCCTCGCACGCGATCTTGTCCCGGGAGTACTGCCAGAACGGATTCTTCAGGGGGGTCGACTCCCGGATGGGAAGCCTGGTGGGCGGCTTCTGGTAGGCGGAGGCGGAACTGATGAAGACGAACTGCCCGGTCCGCTCCCGGAAGAGCTCCATGCTTGTTTGCGCCTGGTCCGGAGTGTAGGAGATGAAGTCCGCAACGGCGTCGAACTCCCTGCCGTCCAGGACCTCCCGCACCGACGCCGCATCCCGGACGTCCGCGTGCAGCACTTCCGCGCCTTCCGGGATGGGCCTGGTGGACTGGCCCCGGTTCAGGATGGTCAGCCGGTGGCCCAGCGCGACGGCGCGTTCGGCCGCCGCCGCGCTGATGACCCCGGTGCCGCCGATGAAGAGGATGCTCCGGGGCGCCACGCTATCGCCTGCGGGTGGGGTTACCACGCGTAGTCCTCCGGTGCGGTGCGGTGTCCCGGGAAGATGTCGTCGAGCCGCTTGAGCGCGTCGTCATCGAGGGAGACGTCCAGTGCACGGAGGGCGGCGTCCAGCTGTTCCTGCGTGCGCGGACCCACGATCGGGGCGGTCACGGCGGGCTGGTGCAGGAGCCAGGCCAGGGCAACGTCGCCGGGCTCGTGGCCCAGTTCGTCGGCGAAGTCCTCATACTGGCGGATCTGGTCCTCGTGCTTCTTCAGCGTCTCAGCGGCGCGGCCTTCGGTGCGCCGCACGCCTTCACGTTCCTTCTTCAGCACACCGCCCAGCAGCCCGCCCTGCAGCGGCGACCAGGGGATCAGGCCAAGGCCGTACTGCTGGGCCGCCGGGATGACTTCCAGCTCCACCTGGCGCATGAACAGGTTGTAGATGGACTGCTCGCTGACCAGACCGGTGTAGTTCCGCCGGCGGGCCGCCTCCTGGGCCTGGGCAATGTGCCAGCCCGCAAAGTTGCTGCTGCCCGAGTACAGGATCTTGCCCTGCTGTACCGCAACTTCGATGGCCTGCCAGATCTCGTCCCAGGGCGTATCCCTGTCGATGTGGTGGAACTGGTACACGTCGATGTAGTCGGTCTGCAGCCGCTTGAGGCTGGCGTCCAGTGCGCGGCGGATGTTCAGTGCCGAGAGCTTGGATTCATTGGGCCGGTCCGTCATGGTGCCGTAGAGCTTGGTGGCCAGCACCGTGTGTTCGCGGCGCTCGCCGCCCTTGGCGAACCAGCGCCCAATGATTTCCTCGGTCCAGCCGCGGTGGTCCACGCCGCCGTACACGTTGGCGGTGTCGAAGAAGTTGATGCCGGCCTCATGTGCGGAGTCCATGATGCTGTGGGCGTCCGCTTCCTCAGTCTGCGGCCCGAAGTTCATGGTGCCCAGGCAGAGCCGGGAGACTTTCAGGCCGGAGCGGCCCAGATGGGTGTACTGCATTGGAAATCCTTTCGGTGGTGGGCTTTCCGGCGGCTCGGTAGCCGGAGGCTACATCTGGGTGAAGGCAGCGACGGCGGGATCGGACCCGATGCGCGCGCCGGACTCCAGTGCGGTGATGGCGGCAAGTTCGTCCTGGGAAAGCTTCAGGGACGAGGCTGCGAAGTTTTCCCGGATCCGGTCCGGGTTGGCCGACTTGGGGATGACGATGTTTCCGGTGGCAAGGTGCCAGGCCAGCACCACCTGGGCGGTGGTGGCGTTGTGGGCGTTGGCGATTGAGGTGACGGCGTTTCCGTTCAGGTCCCCGCCCTGCCCCAGCGGGCTGTAGGCCTCCACGGCGATGCCCAGGTTCCGGCATTTCGCTGCGAGGTCCGCCTGCTGGTAGCTGGGGTGCAGCTCGATCTGGTTGACGGCGGGTACGGTTTCAGCCGATTCCAGCAGCGTGTCCAGGTGGTCGGAGAGGAAGTTGGAGACGCCAATGGCGCGGATTTCCTTGTTCTCGTACAGCCGCTCCATCTCCTTCCAGGCCTGGACGAAGAGCCCCTGCGAGGGGACCGGCCAGTGGATGAGGTAGAGGTCGATGAAGTCCAGGCCCAGGGCCTTGCGGCTGTTCTGGAATGCTTCCTGCGCGCGGCCCTGCTCGCCGTTCCGGAGCTTGGTGGTGATGAAGATTTCCTCGCGTGCTATTCCGGTGGCGGCCAGTGCTGCCCCCACGCCTGCCTCGTTGCGGTAGGCCGCGGCGGTGTCAATGTGGCGGTAGCCGGCTTCCAGGGCGTCCTCCACGGTCCGCTGGGTCTCTTCCGGCGGGACCTGGAAAACGCCGAAGCCAAGCTGCGGGATGGTGACGCCATTGTTCAGGGTCAGGTTCGGTGTCAGCTCTGACATGGTGTGCTCCTTGGAAGGTGTGGTGCTGGATATCGGGGCTGGCCGCCTGCGGGCTCGGCCATGGCCAGAAAGCGGTTTCCACCGGCTCATTCCTGAGCCTATGCACTTTTCACCACCAAGTCAGCAGCCAAGGCTGTTCCTGCTTTTCCTAGGACTGCCAGTCCTACCTTCGTTGTAGAGCAGGACACTCAGGGCAGGCAGAATGGTTCCCATGGGTCAAAGCGCAGAGTTTGGAAAATTCCTCAAGGCCATGCGGTCGCGCTTGAGCCCGGACGTCGCCGGAACAGGTCCCAGCACGGGGGCCCGCAGGGTTCCGGGGCTGCGCCGGGAGGAAGTGGCGCGGCTTGCCGGAGTCAGCACCGATTACTACGTCCGGCTTGAGCAAGGGCGGAACATCCACCCCTCGCGGACCGTGCTGGATGCTGTGGCCCGGGCGCTGCGGCTGGACAGCAGTGAACACGCGCACATGCTGGACCTGCTGGAGAACTGCGCCGGAGCTCCCCGGGACCCGGGCGCCAACACTGCACAGGGGGTCCGCCCTGCATTGCGCCAGCTCCTTGACGCGGTGGGGGAGGTGCCCGCCATGGTGCTGGGCCGGCGAAGCGACGTCCTGGCAGGGAACCGGATGGCCTTCCTGCTGTTCGCTGATTTCCCGGCGCTGCCGCCCGCGGAGCGGAACTTCACCCGCTGGACCATCCTGGATCCAGCGGCCCGGGAACTGTTCAGGGACTGGAAGACGGTGGCCGCGGAAGCTGCGGGATCCCTCCGGCTGGACGTGGGGCGGCACCCCAATGATCCACAGGCCAACCACCTGGTGGGTGAGCTCGCGGTCCACAGTGAACATTTCCGCCAATGGTGGGCAGGGCACCGGGTGGCCACCCGGTCGGCCGGCACCGTCCGGCTGCACCATCCCGCCGTAGGGGACCTGGAACTGAACTTTGAAAACCTCGTCCTGCCGGAGGACCCGGACCAGACGCTGAGGGTGTACTCCGCGCGGCCGGGATCGCCGTCGTCGGACGCCCTTGCCCTGCTGGGCAGCCTCGGCGCGGTGCCGGACGCCGGCCTGGAGCGCAGTGCCAGCGCGGCCGCCGAAGGGGCCGAAGCAGGCTGACGATGCCCTGCTTCTGTACATTCGTCCAGCGAAGGGCGTTGATTCTGGCCAGCCGCCCATTGGCCCCTGACCAGGCAATTCCTAGGGTGGGAGTACACGTTTTCCCTGCCCAGTCTTAATCACCAGGATGGTCTCAACGATGAAACGCATCGCCCTGCTGAAGGAGCGCCAGGCGTCAGCCGGCGCCGCCTCCACCGCCACCGGCTCGCACTGCCCGGCTTCCGGCCTCTGGAGCCCGGACCTCGATCCGCATACGGTCCTTTCCTTCTTCGAAGGGCACGTCTTCCCCGCGTTCGACGGCGTCCCCACCGTGTGGCGCCGGCGCAGCCCGGGTACGGCCAACTAGGGCAAACAGCCCTCCAAACAAAAAACAGGTCGTGAAGCCAAGGCTTCACGACCTGTTTCTTTAGCTGGCTTAGCCCTGCTCTTCCAAGCGGAAGCCGATCTTGATGGTGACCTGCCAGTCCGCAATCTTCCCGTCCTCCAGGTGGCCGCGGACCTCCTTGACCTCGAACCAGTCGAGGTTGCGCAGGGTCTGGGATGCCTTGGCAATGCCGTTGCGCACGGCGTCATCCACGCCCTGGGTGGAGGTGCCGACAATTTCAGAAATGCTGTACGTGTGGTTGGACAACTTCGCTCCTCGTGATCATCGTTGCTCCCGGTTGCGGGCCGTCCCTGAAGCCTAGTGGGACTGCACGAGCGTTGAACAGACCCAGTCCACACGCCTACTTGGTTTCGAGTACCAGCTGCTTAAGGTCGTCGAGGGTTTGCTGCATGTGCTCGTCCATGGCCTGGCGCGCCCGCGCGGCGTCGCGGGACTCCAGGGCCTCGGCAATGTTCTGGTGATGGCCGATGGCGTGCTCCTGGATTGCCGGAACGGCAGAAGTCTCAGCCCTGCGCTTTTCCAGCACGCGGTGCAGAGGCTCGAACAGGACCGAAACGAAGACGTTCCCGGATGCACGCAGGATGACGTCATGGAAAGCCAGGTCCGCCTCCACGAAAGCTGCGACGTCGTTGATGCTGTGCGCTGCCTTCATCGCCGCGACGTAATTGAAGAGGGCTTCGATGTCCTCCTCCGCGATCCGCCCGGCGGCAAGCTCACAGGCCCCCGTTTCCAGCATCCGGCGGAGCTCGATGAGCTGGATGGAGGCGTCTGCGTCGTTCTTTCCCTCAGCCGCTGCCCGGAGCACCGCTTCGAGCGAAGCCCAGCTGCTCAGCGGGTTGACGAAGGTCCCCCGGCCGCGCTCAACGCTCAGGATTCGCTGGGCCTGCAGCGTCTTCATGGCTTCGCGGACCGTCATGCGGCTGACCTCGTGGCGTGCACTCAGTTCATGCTCGCCCGGAACGGTGGAGCCGGGCGGGAACTCGCCTTCGATGATGCGGTCCAGCAACTCGTCGGCCACTACGCCTACCAGTGACTTCCTTGCCAATGTTGCCCCCGATCCCTGTTCCAGGCCGTCGCCCGGCGGATATGTCAGACAAGTCTACTTGCGCGTCCGTATGCCGTGTGCCACACTAACTCTCAAATGCAAGATGTCAGACATCTTACAGTTATCTACACATCAGGATCCGCACGCCCGGATCCATACACAACGGAGTGCACTGTGACGCTTGAAGCAGACGTTCTGGCCGCCTATCCGGCTGACTTGGAGATCCCCGCCGGGCTGGTTGCCGGCGCGATGGCCGCTTCCAACGCGGAGGTTCCCCGTGTCCTGGTAGTGCTCGACGACGACCCCACCGGCACGCAGTCAGTGGCAGACCTGCCCGTGCTCACCCGCTGGGACGTGGCGGACTTCGCCTGGGCCTTTGGCCAGGGCAAGCCGGCTGTCTATGTCCTCACCAACACCCGCAGCCTGGACCCCGCAGAGGCCGCCGCCCGCAATGAGGAAGTGGTCCGGAACGCCCTGGCCGCCGCAGGATCACCCGGGAAGCTCCGCCTGGGCTTCGTCAGCCGCAGCGACTCCACGCTCCGCGGCCACTTCCCGCTGGAACCGGATGTCATCGCAGCCACGGTTGCAGAGGTCAGCGGGGAAAAGACCGATGGCGTGGTCCTGGTTCCGGCATTCCCCGACGCCGGCCGCCTCACCATCGGCGGCGTGCACTACATGCGCGGCACCGGCGATGCCCAGGGCGCCCTGGTCCCCGTCTCCGAGACCGAGTTCGCCAAGGACGCTTCCTTCGGTTTCAGCACCTCCGTCATGGCAGACTACGTGGCAGAAAAATCCCAGGGCCGGTTCCCCGCCGACTCTGTGATCGTCCTGGACCTGGACATCATCCGGGCCGGGGCTTCCGCTCAGGATCCGGCCATCTCCGCCAAGGCCATTGCCGACGCCATCGAACCGGCCACCGACTCCACGCCCATCGTGGCCGACATCGTTACCGAGAACGACTTCCGCGCTCTGGCATTGGGCCTTGATGAAGCGGAACGCCGCGGCAAGAAACTCCTCTACCGGGTTGGCCCGCCGTTCGTCCGCGGCCGCATCGGCCAGGAAATCCGCACCGCCCTGACCGCCGAAGAAGCCTACGCCGGCAACACCCCGTCGGAGGCGGGCGGCCTGATCGTGGTGGGCTCGCACGTTGGCCTCACCACCCGCCAGCTCAACGTCCTCACCGCCGAGCACAGCTCCGCGCGCATCATCGAGATCGACGTCGAGAAGCTCCTCGCTGACGAGGCCGACGCCAAGGCGCACCTGGACCAGACGGTGGACGCCGTCGTCGACGCCCTCCACGGAGGCGACGTCATCGTCCACACCAGCCGCCTCCTCATCAAAACGGACGACCCCGCCGAAAGCCTGCGGATCGCACGGACCGTGTCTGCCGCCGTCGTGGACGTGGTCAACCGGACCCTGAAGACCTTCCCGCCGCGGTTCGTCATCGCCAAGGGCGGCATCACCTCCTCCGACGTGGCAGCCCACGGCCTGGAAATCCGCCACGCGATTGTCCGCGGTCCCATGCTGCCGGGCATCGTCAGCCTCTGGGAACCAGTGGACGGACCCGCCAAGGGCATCCCGTACATCGTGTTCGCCGGCAACGTTGGCGACGACGACTCCCTGGCCCAGGTCACCCGCAAGCTCAGCACGACTTTCTGATCACCCAGCATTCAACGGAGAACACCATGACCAGCAACTACACCGTCACCGTCCTGGGCCTTGGCGCCATGGGCCTGCCCATGGCCACCCGCCTGGCATCCCAGCTGACCGTCCACGGCTTCGACATTGCCGAGCCGCGCCTGGAACTTGCCCGGGAAGCCGGCATCGCCACCTTCACCACGGCACGCGAAGCCGCCAAGGGCGCCAACGCCGTCCTCCTGGCGGTCCGCAACGGCGAGCAGCTCAACGACGTCCTGTTCGGCGAGAACGGCGTGGCCCCGGTTCTCGAGCCGGGCGCCGTCGTCATCCTGGGCAGCACCGTGGGCACTGACGCCATTCCCGCCACCGTGGCCAAGCTGGCTGAATACGGCGTGGACCTGGTGGACGCCCCGCTGTCCGGCGGCCCCAAGCGCGCCGGCGAAGGTGACCTGCTGATCGTCGTCGGCGCTTCCCCGGAAGCGCGCGAAAAGGCGGCCCCCGCCCTGGAGCTCCTGGCTTCCACCCTGACTGTGGTGGGCGACAACCCCGGCGACGGCCAGGCCCTGAAGACCGTCAACCAGCTGTTGTGCGGCGTCCACATCGCCGCCGCGGCAGAGGCCCTGGCCCTGGCCGACGCGCTGGGGCTGGACCAGGCCAAGACCCTTGCCGCCCTGGAAGCCGGCGCGGCAGGTTCCTTCATGCTCTCCAACCGCGGCCCCCGCATCCTGGAGGCCTACGACGAGGAAGGCGCCGAGGTGCTCTCCCGCCTGGACATCTTCGTCAAGGACATGGGCATCGTAGGCAAGGCCGCCCGCGCCGCCGGCCTGGCAGCCCCCGTTGCCGCCGCCGCCGAGCAGCTCTACCTCCTGGGCCAGGCCCAGGGCCTCGCCGCCGCCGATGACTCCGCCGTCATCAAGGTGGTCGCGCCCACAAAGCGCACCAAGTAACCACCGCCAAGCAGGCCACCCCCAACCGGTGCGACGACGGCGGTCCCCCCTCCGCCGTCGTCGTACCTTCCAGCGTTGCCGGCTCCGTTCCCCAACGTTTGTTCCACCCCTCACCATTCCCTGATGCCGTCCTGCCCCGGGACCGGCACGTCAAAGGAGACACCTCCCCGTGAACCACCTGATTAGTCCGCTGATACAGCGGGCGGCCGACGCCCCGGCCATCAAACCTGCCGTTGAGCTGGGCACCCCGGTCCTGCTCACCATCGCAGCGGTGGGCATTGCCATCCTGCTGGTGATGATCATCCGCTTCAAGATCCAGGCCTTCGTGGCGCTGCTCACCGTCAGCATCCTGGTGGCCGTGGCTGCCACCATTCCGCTGCAGGACATCTTCACCGTGGTGTCCGGCGGCGTGGGCAGCACCATGGGCAAGGTGGCCATCCTGATTGCGCTCGGCGCCGTGCTGGGCCGGATGATCGAGGTGTCCGGCGGCGTCCAGTCCCTCGCGGACCACTTCACCCGCAAACTCGGGGCCAGGCGCGTGGCCGTGGCGCTCACCGCCGTCGGCTTCCTGGTGGCCATCCCCGTCTTCTTCGAGGTCGGCATCATCGTGCTGGTGCCCATCGTGTACGCCTTCGCCAAGATCGCCAAGGTCCACCCGATCAAGTTCGGCCTGCCCATGGCCGGCATCATGCTCGCCATCCACGTGGCCGTCCCTCCGCACCCCGGAATCGTTGCAGGCGCCGGCGTGCTGGGTGCCGACATTGGACTCATCGCCCTGATTTCCCTGCTGATCTGCATCCCGCTGGGCTTCCTGTCCTACTGGGTCGCCTCGATCATGAACCGCAAGGAATATGAGCTGCTGCCCGCCGTAAAGACCCAGGTGGAGGAGTTCGGCTCCGACTCACTGGTCAAGGTAGGCCATGACGGACCCGGCGCCGCCGCCATCGCACCGCCGCGGCCGGGCCTGATCATCTTCCTGATCGCCGCACCCATCGTGCAGATCCTCCTGGGTACCGCCGGCACCCTCATCCTCCCCAAGTCCCACCCGCTGTACGGCCTCGCAGCCTTCGTCGGCAACCCCTTCCTGGCCCTCCTGGTGGCCGTGGCACTGTCCTTCTTCCTGCTGGCCGTCCGCCGCGGATGGTCCTTCAGGGAAACCGGCGAAATCTTCGAAGGCTCGCTGCCTCCCATCGCCTCCATCCTGATGGTGGTGGCTGCCGGCGGCGTGTTCGGCAACGTCCTGCAGGTCTCCGGCATCGGTTCCGCGCTCTCCAAGACCCTGGACACGCTCGGCGTGCCCCTGCTGCTCCTTGGCTTCATCATCTCCCTGGCACTGCGCGCTGCCCAGGGCTCGGCCACCGTGGCCATTGTGACCACCACCGGCCTGCTCTCCGCAGCGGTCAGCGGCGGCGGCTACAGCCCCGCGCAGATTGCCGTGATCGTCATCGCCATCGGCTTCGGCGCACTGGGCCTGTCCCATGTGACGGACGCCGGCTTCTGGGTTGTGGTCCGCTACTACGGGCTCACCGTTTCCGACGGCCTGAAGACCTGGACCGTCCTGACCACCGTCCTGGGCCTGGCCGGCTTCGCGCTGACCTTCGTGGCCTGGATCCTGGTGGGAGGCCTGGGCGCCTGATGCGTACGCGACTGGACCACCTGGTCACCTCCGCCCTGCAGCAGGGGTCCGCGGTGCCCGCCTTCACCTGCTACGACTTCACCACCGCGCTGGCCGTGGTGGGCGCTGCCGAGGAATCCGGCCGGGGCGTGATCCTGCTGGTGGCACCCAAGACCGCCGCCAGCGCCAACGGCCTCCGGCTGATCGCGGCACTGCGCGGGCTCGCCGATGCTGCCACCGTGCCCGTCGCGGTGCAGCTCGACCACGCATCCGACCTCAACGTCATGGCCGCCGCCGTGGAGGCAGGGGCTGATTCCGTCCTGGCCGACGGTTCCTCGCTCCCTTACGAGGAGAACATCGAACTGGTCCAGGCGGCCAGGGCACTGCTGGGCGCCGACGTGGTGCTGGAAGCCGAACTGGGTGGCCTGGCAGGGGACGAGGACCGTGCCTTTTCCGCCGACCAGCCGGCCGGCCAGTCGGGCACGGACCTGGCCGGCCTGACGGACTCGGCGCAGGTGGAGGACTTCGTGTCCCGCACCGGCGCAGAACTGCTGGCAGTGGCCGTGGGCAACGTCCACGGCAAGTACAAGGGCGAGCCGCGGCTGCGCTGGGACGTGCTGCAGGACATTGCGGCGCGGGTGCACATTCCGCTGGTCCTGCACGGTGCCTCCGGCATCCCCGCAGCGGAACTCGTCAAAGCCGCGGCCATGAACGTTGGCAAGGTCAACTTCAATACGGAACTGCGGACCGGGGTGCTGGTCACCCTCCAGGACCAGCTTCCAGGCCACCGCGCGGATGGCGAGAACCTGCAGGGCTTGCTGGCCACCTGGAACCACTCCGCCAAGGGGTTTGCCGCCGCCACGCTGGCCACGCTGGCGCGTTAAGGTCTCAGGAAACACCACGGGAAGCGGGCCCGGAAGCCGCACAGAAGCCTCACAAACGGGAGGCCAGGATCAAGCAGCCGGTCCTGGCCTCCTTCCCGTTGACGGCGTTCCACAGCTTTTATGCATTTCCCGGAGGCTAGGATCAAGCAATGACCCTGGCCTCCCTTCTTTTTGCCTTCCTTGCCGGCGCGCTGCACGTCTTCATCTTCATTATGGAGTCGCTTACCTGGACCCGGCCCGCCACCTGGAAGCGCTTTGGGGTTGCCTCCCAGTCCGATGCCGAAACCACCCGGTCCCTGGCCTACAACCAGGGCTTCTACAACCTGTTCCTGGCCGTCGGTGCTTTCATCGGCGCAGGGCTCGTCGCGGTGGGCGGGGCCGGGTCCGCCCAGGCGGTTGCAGGCTGGACCCTCATTTTCAGCTGCTGCGGCTCCATGCTGCTGGCGGCCGCCGTCCTGGCCTTCACCGGACGAAAGTACCTCCGTGCCGCCATCACCCAGGGCACCACGCCCCTGATCGCCGTCGTGCTGGGACTGCTGGCAATACTGCGGTAGGAAGATCCGCAACCGGCAAAGTCCTTAATCCACGCCCGCGCCGGGGGCACAATGGTGCCATGGGCAGCGTCGAGCCTTTGTAGGTCCCCATGCGAAGCACCGGCACGCGGGCGGCAGGAACCGGGGCGGACACGGAAAGCCGTGATCCGGCGATCGACCTTGTCCGTTTCATCTGCCTGGTCCTGGTGGTGGTGGGCCACTCCACGATGGTCAGCCCGGTCCTGCACCCTGACGGCACCGTGACCACCGAGAACACCCTGGCCGAACAGGACTGGTTCGAACCCGTCATCTGGATCTTCATGGTCATGCCCCTGTTCTTCGTCACCGGCGGTATCACCGGCCTGCAGTCCTGGCGCCGTCTCAAGGCGGGCGGCGGGACAGCGGCCCAGTTCATCCGCGCGCGGCTCCTGCGCCTGGCCCGCCCGGCCACGGCGCTGCTGGCAGCCATGGTGGCCGGCCTGTCCGTGGCTGCAGCGCTCGGAGTGGACCGGCAGGTGGTCCAGCTCGTGGCAACCGGGGCGGGCATGCCACTGTGGTTCCTTGCGGCTTACCTCGCGGCGCAACTGAACATTCCGGTCCTGGCGGCGCTCCATGACCGCGCCCCTTGGCTGACCCTCGGCCTGCTGGTTGGCCTGGTGGTTGCCGTGGACTGTCTCCGGGGTGCCGTGCCGGACCTTGCCAACGCCAACCTGGTCTTTGTGTGGTGCGCAGTCCAGCAACTGGGTTTCCTTGCTGCGGACGGGCATCTTTCCCGGCTCTCCCGCTCCGGCCTGCTGGGCATCGTGGTGGCGGCACATCTGCTGCTGGGGCTCGTGACCGGGCTTGGCCTGTACCGCGGCAACATGCTGGTCAACCTCAACCCGCCCAACCTGACCCTGGTGCTCCTGGGCGTTTCCCAGTTGGCTGTGATGGAACTGGCGCGGCCGGTCCTGGCGCCGCTGGCCGGCATCCGCTGGATCAACCGGTTCCTGCAGGTGGCCGGCGCCAGGTCCCTGACGGTCTACCTGTGGCACCTGCCGCTGCTGGCGGCCATGTCCGGCTTGCTGCTCCTGGCACCAATCCCCAAACCGTCGTCCGGAACCGCTGAATGGTGGTGGTCCCGGCCGCTGGTGGTCCTTGCGCTGGTCCTGCTGCTCCTGCCGGTGGCCGCAGCCTTTGGCCGCCTGGAGGAACGGCCGACGGCGCTCCAGGCCTTCCGCTGCAGGCCCGCCGTGGCGGGTACCGCCGTCGTGGTGGTTTTCCTCCCGGTGGCGGACGCCGCGCTCAGCGGCCTGTCGGTGGGGCTGCTGGCAGCCGGAGTTGTGTGTTTTTCCGTGGCGATCCTCATGCTGGGCGGCCTGCCGCTCCCGCGGCGCGGTGCTGTGCGCAGGGGCCGGCGGCGGTGGCCGGGGAAGATGTGGCGAAGGGGCATTGCCAGCGGCGTGAAGTAGTGCCAGTGTCGAACCATGACCGAGAACACCACGTCCGCTGAGGACACGTTCACCGCTAATGTCTCGCTGCTGCGCAATGACGAACAGCAACGGTATGAGCTCCTGGTGGATGGCAGACTGGCTGTCCAGGCCTTCTTCCGCGACCTTCCCGGGCACATCGATTTCACGCACACCGAGACCGGTGACGATTTTGAAGGCCAGGGCCTGGGCAAGGTCCTGGCGCATTTTGCCTTGGACGATGTGGTGGCCACGGGAAAGCGGATCATCCCGCACTGCCCGTTTATTTCCAGCTACCTCCGCAAGCATGAGGGCTACGGCCAGTTCGTGGACTGGCCGGAGCGCTGACCCCATCCTGGCATCGTCCTGCGGTTATTCCCCGGCCCGCACCGGGTACAGCCTGCATACGTGCGCGTGTGGAAAAGGCATGTGCAGCTGGCCGGGAAGGGCAATGTGGCGGGAAACCAGGACACCATTTTCGACGTAGCGGTCATTGGCGGGGGACCGGCGGGTCTAAGCGCGGGGACCGCCTTGGCGCGGGCGTTGCGTTCGGTGGTGGTGATCGACGGCGGCGAGCAGCGGAACCTGGGGGCGGAAAGTGTCCACGGCTTCCTCAGCAGGGAGGGCATGCGTCCCCGGGACCTTCTCGCAGCAGGCAGGGAAGAACTGGCCCGTTACGGCGGGACAATGTCCTCCGGGTTTGTCCGGACGGCCAGCCGGGACGGGGACCGGTTCGTCCTGACCCTGGATGACGGCTCCAACCGGGTTGCCAGGCGCCTGTTGATCGCCTCAGGAATCATGGATGAGCTGCCGGAGCTTCCTGGCGTCGCCGACCGCTGGGGACGGGACGTGCTGTATTGCCCCTACTGCCACGGTTGGGAGGTCCAGAACCAACGAATCGGAGTCCTGGCGGCCGATTCCCACTCCGTGAGGCAGGCCCTGACGTTCCGGCAGTGGAGCCCGGACGTGACGCTCCTGCTCAACGATGCCCTGGAACTCACCCAGGGCCAGGAGGAACAACTCGCTGCCCGGTCTGTCCACGTGGTGGAGGGCAAGGTCCGGGCGCTGGAGGTCCGGGACGACCGGCTGGCCGGGGCCGCCCTTGACGCCGGTGAGACGGTGCCCCTGGATGTCCTGGTGGTCAGTCCCGCCACCACGAGTAAAGCCAACATGCTTCAACGGCTGGGACTGGAACCGGCCGCCCTGCAGGATGGTCCGGGCAGCCGCCTGGAGACCGACGAAAGCGGCAGGACGTCATGCCCGGGAGTGTGGGCCGCGGGCAATGCCACGGATGTTTCCGCCCAGGTCATGACGGCGGCCGCAGCGGGGCTTCGGGCGGCGGAGGCCATCAACGCGGACCTGGTCTTGGCCGACACTCGCCGGGCGGTCGAGGCGGCACGCGTACCTTCAAGGCAGTAGCGGCGTGGCCGAAAGTCCGGGGCTGGCGTGGTTGGCCAGCGCCTGTTGGCGCCGGCCCTGGCTACCGGGAAGAGCGGTAAGTTGGTTCAACGGCCGCCCAGTGAACGAGGGCCTGCTGAGCCGGCTGAAAGCTGCCTAGCTGTATTACCCACGGAGGTTGGTGACGCGGCTGGCGGGTGCCTGACCTCTGAGTGCTGTGTGGCCTCGATGGTGATTGTAGTGGTGGAGCCAAGCTAGGAAGGCCTGTGCCCGTTCGGTTTCGCTTTTGTAGGGGCGGGCGTAGG
>NZ_LMSI01000006.1 GCF_001428075.1 Arthrobacter sp. Soil764
ACTCGTGAAGCTGACCGGTACTAATAGGCCAACAACTTACACCACACAGACATATACAAAACTCTGCTTGCGTCCACTATGTGGTTCCCAACCAACAACCCCCAACACCGGGGATGGTTGCACGGAACCAAATAACTAAATACACAACACCACAATGTTGTAACCACACAAGATTTCCCACACCCACCAAGGTGTGTGGAGCAAGGGTTACGGCGGTCATAGCGTGGGGGAAACGCCCGGTCCCATTCCGAACCCGGAAGCTAAGACCCACAGCGCCGATGGTACTGCACCCGGGAGGGTGTGGGAGAGTAGGTCACCGCCGGACACACATTAGGTCGAGGCCCCAACCACACGGTTGGGGCCTCCCACATTTAATAGCCCAGGACCCGAAGGACCACCCCGGGCAAACCCGCCAGGAAGCACTGAGGCTTCTGCCGAGGGCTGAAAATAGCCCCCGGAAGCGGTGATTAACCTCAAAAAGTGGCGGAAACACGCGGAATTTGCGGACCGGAAGCGCCCAAGCTGGTAAGTTTTCGGACAGTGGCTTGTACGCATGCCGCGTGCAGGCTTCAGAATCAGAATCGTCCAGGAGGACATAAATGGCTAAGAACCGTAGTGAACTTGTTGCAGAGGTAGCAGGCAAGGCCGGCACCAGCCAGGCTGCCGTCAACTCCGTCCTCGATGCACTGTTCGAGGTTTTCGAGACTTCTGTCGCCGCGGGCGAGAAGATCACCATCCCGGGCTGGCTCGCTGTCGAGCGCACCGACCGTGCAGCCCGCACCGGCCGCAACCCGCAGACCGGCGAAACCATCCAGATTGCAGCAGGCCACAGCGTCAAGCTGACCGCCGGCTCCAAGCTGAAGGCTGCAGTCTCCAAGAAGTAAGGCTTGTCCGGTCCGGCACTCAGCCGGCTGGAACAAGGAGCGGCAACCCCCAGGGTTGCCGCTCCTTCGCTTTTAAGGGCCCGCTGGCTTCCACGCACGGATTCGCGGCCCGGGCAGGCGTAGCGGACAATGGAATGGTGTCTTCTGCCGCAAAACCACGTTCCACCGCGCCCCAGTCCGATCCTGGCAAGGGAGCTGCGGTCCGGGACGCCGGAAGCCGGGGGATCCCGGTGCCCTGGCAGCTTGCAGGCCTGGCAGCACTCTTCCTGGGCCTGGCAGCAGCACTGATCTTTTCCGGCGCTGCCGCGGCCCGCAGTGTTGCCGACCCCGGTGCCTTGGTGCGTTGGGGCCTGCCAGTCAGCAAGGCCGTCCATAACGTCTCCCTGGCGACCGTCGTCGGTGGCCTGATCTTCGCCGTCGGGATTCTCCCCAGAGGCCTTAACGCCCGCGGCCGCGACCGGGAAGCGGCAGCCAACGGTGCACCTGAACATCCCGCCTTTACCCGCGTACTGGCTGTGGCCGCCGTCGCCGGTGCCGTGTGGACCTTGTCCGCCATCGCAGTCCTGGTGCTCACCTATGCCGACGTTGCGGGGCAGGGTTTGTCCGGCGACCCGGCGTTTACCCAGGCCCTGGTGTATTTCATGACGGATATTGAAACGGGCCGGGCTTGGCTTGCCGTCATCATCATCGCGGCAGTAGTGACCACGGCGCTGTTCGGCGTCAGGTCTCTGGGCGGCCTGGCGCTGACCCTCATCCTGGCCCTCATTGGCCTGGTCCCCACGGCCCTGATCGGCCACTCGTCCAGCTCTTCCGACCACGAGGGCGCCATCAACTCGCTCGGCCTGCACCTGGTGGGCGTGAGCACCTGGGTGGGCGGCATCATCATCCTTGCCCTGCTGTCCGGGATCCTCACCGGGACCAAAGCCGGGGCAGCCACAGACATCACCGAACCCACGCTCCGGCGGTTCTCCACCCTGGCCGGGTTCGCCTTCGTGCTGGTCTTCGCCTCGGGCATCGTGAACGCGAGCATCCGGGTCACCAGCTGGGCCGATCTCTTCGGCTCCGCCTACGGCCAGCTGATCCTGGCCAAGAGCGCAGCCGCTGTGGTGCTGGGCGGCATCGGCTTCATGCACCGGCAGTGGGTCATCCCGCAGCTGGGCCGCAAGGGCTCCACCCTGTCCTCGCGGCGGGTCCTCTGGCAGCTGGTGCTGGCCGAGCTGTTGATCATGGGCGCCACCTCCGGCATTGCCGTGGCCCTGGGCCGCTCCGCGCCGCCGCAGCCCATCGAGCCGGCGCCCAATGCCTCGCCCGCCTTCATCCTCAGCGGCTACGACCTGCCGCCGGAACTGACGCCCGAACGCTGGTTGACCGAATGGCGCCTGGACTGGCTCTGGGTGGCAGTGGCCCTCTTCGGCCTGGTGACCTATCTCCTGGGCGTGGCCAAGGTCCGCCGCCGCGGCGACTCCTGGCAGTGGTTCCGGTCCCTGAACTGGGTCATCGGCCTGGTGGTCCTGACCTACATCACGTCCGGGCCGCCGTCGGTCTATGGCCGCGTCCTGTTCTCCGCGCACATGGTGGACCACATGGCCCTGACCATGGTGGCCCCGATCTTCCTGGTGCTGGGCGCCCCGGTAACCCTTGCCCTGCGCGCGTTGCCCGCCCGCGGCGACGGCTCACGCGGAACGCGGGAATGGCTCCTGGTCTTCGTGCACTCGAAGTTCTCGCAGCTTGTCACCCACCCGCTGTTCGCGGCCGCGAACTTCGCCGGCTCGATCGTGCTGTTCTACTACTCGGACCTGTTCGGCTTCGCCATGCGCGAGCATGTGGGCCACGAACTGATGAACCTGCACTTCCTGCTCACCGGATACATCTTCGTGCTGAGCATGATCGGCACCGACCCCCTGCCGCTGCGTGCGCCGTACCCCATGCGGCTGCTCCTGCTGCTGGCCACCATGGGCTTCCATGCCTTCTTCGGCGTCTCCATCATGGGCGGCACGGGGCTGCTGGCTGCGGATTACTTTGGCAACCTTGGCCGCGCCTGGGGACCGTCAGCCCTCGTTGACCAGCAGACCGGCGGAGCGGTGGCCTGGGGCATCGGCGAGGTGCCAACCCTGCTGGTGGCGATCGGCGTCGCCATCATGTGGTCCAGGTCCGACCAGCGGGAGACCAAACGGGTGGACCGCGCGGCGGACAGGAATAATGACGCCGATCTGACCGCTTACAACGATATGTTTGCCAAATTGGCCGAACGCGACGCCAAGCTGGCTGAACGCAACAAGCTGGAAGGACGCTGATGAGCGAAACCGTACGCACGCATGCCCGGGTCCGGGCCTCCGAACTGGTGGGCCGCAACTGGTTGAACACCGGCGGCAAGACCCTGGATCTCGAGGCCCTGCGCGGCAAGATCGTGCTGCTCGATTTCTGGACCTTCTGCTGCATCAACTGCCTGCACGTCCTGGATGAGCTGCGGCCGCTGGAAGAGCAGTACTCGGACGTGCTGGTCACCGTGGGGGTTCACTCGCCCAAGTTCGAGCACGAGGCCGATCCGGTGGCGCTGGCCGCGGCCGTGGAGCGCTACGAGATCCACCACCCCGTGCTGGACGATCCGGAGCTGGACACCTGGAAGGCCTACACCGCCCGCGCCTGGCCCACCCTGGTGGTCATCGACCCCGAGGGCTACATCGTGGCGCACCTCTCCGGTGAGGGCCACGCGGACGGGCTCGCCGTGCTGATCCCCGAGCTCATCGCAGAACACGAGGCCAAGGGCACCCTGCACCGCGGCTCCGGCCCGTACGTGGCGCCCGAGGCGACGTCCGGCACCCTGCGCTTCCCCGGCAAGGCTTTGTTCCTGCCGCAGGGCCGAGGTTCCGCGGCATTGGCTGGAACGTCCGACGACGGCTCCTCCGAACGTGCCACGGCCGGCGGCGCCGCGGACAAGGGTTCCTGGCTGGTCACCGACACCGGCCACCACCGCCTGGTGGAGCTGGGCACCGACTTCCAGACCGTCCTGGCCACCTTCGGTTCCGGCACCAAGGGCTACGCCGACGGGCCTGCCGCAGGGGACACCGCCAGTGCCCAGTTCAACGAACCCCAGGGCCTGGTCCTGCTCCCGGAAGATGTGGCAGCCAAGGCGGGTTTCGACGTCGTCATTGCCGACTCGGTCAACCACCGCCTCCGGGGACTCTCGCTCACGGACGGGAAGGCCTCCACCCTGGCCGGCAACGGCATCCAGCGGCTGCTGGAGACCGGCCCGGCGCGTGTGGACGAGGAAGGCGCCGGGTTCAGCGGATCCCTGGGCAGCGACCCGCTGGAGGTTGCCCTGAGCTCACCGTGGGACGTGGTGTGGTCGCGCAAGCTGAACGCGGTGGTGGTGGCGATGGCCGGCACGCACCAGATTTTCAGCTTCGATCCCATTACCGGTGCGGTGGCCATCATTGCCGGCAACGGGCTGGAAGGCCTGCTCGACGGGCCCGCCCATGAGGCCTGGTTCGCCCAGTCGTCCGGCCTTGCCGAGGATGCCGACGGCAACATCTGGGTTGCGGATTCCGAAACCTCCGCCTTGCGCAAGCTGGTCATCGCCGAGGACGGCACCATCACCGTGGAATCCGCGGTGGGCAAGGGCCTGTTCGACTTTGGCTTCCGCGACGGTCCCGCGGCAGAAGCACGCTTGCAGCACCCCCTCGGAGTGACGGTCCTGCCCGACGGCTCCGTGGCGATCGCGGACACCTACAACGGGGCAGTGCGCCGCTATGACCCCGCATCCGGCACCGTGTCCACCCTGGCCCGTGGCCTGGCGGAGCCCTCCGACGTCATTGTGGACCACACCCAGGCCGCCGGCTCGGAGCCCCTGCTGGTGGTGGTGGAGGCGAACAAGCACCAGCTTGTCTACGTTCCCATCCCCAAGGAAGCACAGCAGGTGGATGAGGGAGCGTCCCAGACCCACCGGCCCAAGAGCCCCGTGGCTCCCGGACCGCTGGATCTGACCGTCCGCTTCACCGCCCCCACCGGGCAGAAGCTCGACGACCGCTGGGGCGACCCCACGCAGCTGAAAATCTCCTCCACTCCGCCGGAACTGCTGGTGTCCGGCGGCGGGACCTCTGTTGGACTGCTGCGTACCCTGGAGCTGTCCCGGGACGTGCCCGAGGGCGTGCTGCACATTACCGCCCGGGCCGCGGCCTGCGATGGCCCCGAAACCGAGGACGGCGAGATCCCGGACCACGCCGCCTGCCACCTGTACCAGCAGGACTGGGGCATCCCGGTGGTCCTGCAGGCCGACGGCGACACCGAACTGGTGTTGGACCTCCGCGGCATGGACTGACCCGGCCGCTGCTTGCTGAAAGGCTGCTTCCTTGTGACCTTGCGTCACGGGGAGCAGCCTTTCGCGTTTCCGGTTTCATGGCAACCGCGGAATCCCGGGGTTTTCGGTGTCCGATGTCCCTGAAAGCGTGCTTGGCGTGACGCGGACTGAGTCCTCTGCTGTCCACATAGGCTTGGGGCAGGCTGTCAGGCGACTTCAGGAGCCGGGCAGCATGGCCGCATGGATGCCCTCAAAGCCCTGGAAGTCTGCGGTGGAGCCGCGCGGAGGCCAGCCCTGGCAAGGCTGGGAGTGGAGGACGCCGCGCTTCGGCGGGCGGTAAGGGCCGGGGTGCTGCAACCGGACCGCGGGCTTTATGCGCTTCCGACGGCGCCTCCGGACTTGGTTGCCGTGCTGCGGAACCGGGAGCTGCTGACGTGTTCCAGCGCTGCGGCTGCCTACAGCCTTTGGTCGCTGCCCTCGGACGGAAGGCGCCACGTCTACCACCGCCGGCAGGACGCTGTGTGTGGTGACGCCGTCCATCACAGCGGACTTCTCCTGCCGCCGTCCCGGCTTCAGCCTGTGGCCGCCCTGGCAGATGTGCTGATTCATGCACTGCGATGCCTGTCCTTTGCGGATTCGCTGGTCATGGTGGAGTGCGCCGTAACCCGGGGCGACATGACTGTGGATTTCCTGCGCCAGCGTTTACCGGGACATCGCAACGGAAGGGCCAGGGCGGTCCTGGACTGGGTGGACAGTGGGGCGGATTCGCTCCTCGAAACGCTGGCCCGGACATACTTCCGGAAGGCAGGTATCGAGGTGCAGGCGCAGGTGTACCTGGAACGGGTGGGGTATGTGGACCTGCTGCTGGACGGATGGCTGGTCGTGGAACTGGACGGGAGGCATCACGCGGAGTGGAAACAGGTTCAAAAGGACCATCGCCGCAATAATGAGTCGGTGCTGCAGGGGTACACGGCACTCCGCTACTACTACACCGACGTGGTGTTCCGGCCGCAGGAGATGGTCGCGGAGGTGCTTGCCGTCCTGAAACGGCGGCGGTAACCGGCCGGCGGCGTCACGCGGAGCAGGTTTTCACCAGCGTCGAGTTGCCGGGACCCTGCAAAATCAAGGGCGGCGGCATGCACCAGGGCTGAAAGCGTGCTTGGCGTGACGCGGGTTGGAAGGCAGGGGCTAGAAGCTGAGCATCGGGGTGACTTTGACGGTGTCCCCGGCGACGTCCAGGCGGGTGGTGAAGCTGAAGTCCACCTCCTGGTCCAGCGGGTACCAGGCCCCGGTGAACGAGTTCTGCTGGAGCGCCTCCACCTTGGCCTTGCCGTCCAGCGGTGCCACCACCCAGCGGCCGTCGAACGGCTCCACCGATACGCCGGGGTACTCGGTCACGGTCCACTTGATGCTGCCGTCCCGGACCCTGTTGTTGCTGGTGTAGTAGAAGGGGCAGTCGGGCTGGAGCTTCTGTTCCTTGACGGCTTCCGCCGCGCAGCTGTCCAGGAATTCACGGATCTTGGCTGCGACATCGTTCTTCAGCTTGTCCGTGGCCTGGGTCAGCAGGTTGAGCGGCGCCACCGGGGTGTCCTTGGAGGTGACGGTGGCCCGGCTGGCCGGTGCCGAGAAATACTGCCCGTCGAGGGATGCCTCGTACTCTCCGGGGTAGAACACGGCAAAGGAGTTGCGGCCGTTGGGCATGTTGACCGGGACGCCGTTGACGGTGGCCTCGCTGCTGTTGACCACGGTGATGTCAACCGTGGGCAGCCGGGACGGGACGAATGCCCAGGTGTTGAAAAACAGCCACTCGGTGCCGGTCTTCTGCAGCAGGAATTCCGTGTGCAGGC
This sequence comes from Arthrobacter sp. Soil764, assembly GCF_001428075.1. Lineage (GTDB taxonomy): Bacteria > Actinomycetota > Actinomycetes > Actinomycetales > Micrococcaceae > Arthrobacter. Next base: position 7,029 of record NZ_LMSI01000006.1, read on the forward strand.
GGCTGCCGTCGATGGTGTACTCGAGGGGCACCATCACCTGGTTGTTCGGACGTTCCTGGGGGTCGCCGATGGCCACATTGGCCACGCGGGACGCAGACGTCTGCAACCCGGGTCCGTCCAGCATGGCGGCGTTGCTGGGCGGAACCGCGGCCTTCAGGAGCCCCAGTGCACGCCCCCCGTCGCCGCTCTTCAGGGCATCCAGATACTCCCTGACCGGCTGCTGGGGACTGGCCACGGTATTGTTCACCACATTGATGGCCACCACGGCTCCGGCGACGGCAAGCATGAGGCCCAGCAGCCATCCGGCCGCGATCCTCACCAACGCTTGACTCATCTGCACGTTCCTTACAGTAACGGCAGTGCGGACACACACTAAAGTTAGGGTCCCCCCTAATCTGCCCGGCAACGGCGGGTTAACGCCCGACGCCGGGCCGCCCGGACAGCGTCAACAGGAACCCTGGGCAGGTCCCCGGGACACCCGGTGCAGGGCTGTGAGGTGCAGGGCAGGGAGCGGCAGGGCAGGGGTGTCAGGGTCGCGAAACGGCAGGTCCGGGAGCGGCAGCCTCAGCGACGGCGGCGCCGGGACGACGTGCCGAACACCCCGCGGAGCAGTTCGCGCCCCAGCTGCGTGCCCATTGACCGCGCCATGCTCTTGAGCCCGCCGCCCAGGGCACCCCCGAGTACGCCGCCGAGGTCACCCATCATGCCGCCGGGCTGCGCCTGCGGCTCCCGGGGCTGGCGCGTCCGGGGTGCCCGCGGAGCCTTTGACCGGGGCTTGGACGCCGACGGCTCGCCGTAATCCGGTTCGCTGTACTGGGGTTCCGGATCCACCGGCACCGGCACCTGCGGCGGCCTGCTGCTGGGCCGGCCCAGGATCTCCTCCTCGATCCGCCGGGCTTCGGCGTCCACGTCGTACCCGCCGGGCGCCTCGGGTGCGCCGGCAGGAGACCCAGCCGCCGGACCCGTGGGAGCGGCGGCCTTGCCGGAAAGCTTCTCGTACGCGGACGGGTTGTCCACCGCGGTTCCGTACTTGCCCAGCAGCGCGGAACCGGCCACGGTGCTGCGGACCAGGGCCTCGTCGCTGGGGCCCATGAGGGACTCGGGAGCGCGGAGCCGGGTGAGGGCCACCGGCGTGGGTGCACCCTTTTCGTTCATGACGGTGATGACGGCCTCGCCGATGCCTGCGGACGTGAGCGTCTCTTCGAGGTCATAGTCGCTGAGCGGGAACGTGGACACCGTGGCCTTGAGCGCCTTGGCGTCCTCGGGGGTAAAGGCGCGCAGGGCATGCTGCACCCGGTTGGCCAGCTGGCCCAGAACGTCCGCGGGGACGTCCTTGGGCGTCTGGGTCACGAAGAAGATGCCCACACCCTTGGACCGGATGAGCCGGACCGTGGTGGTGATCGCCTCGAGGAAGGCCTTGGATGCGTCGTTGAACAGCAGGTGGGCCTCGTCCAGGAAGAACACCAGCTTGGGCTTGTCCAGATCGCCGGCCTCCGGGAGGTCCTCGAACAAGTCCGCCAGCAGCCACATCAGGAACGTGGAGAACAGCATGGGCTTGGTCTGCAGGGTGGGCAGCTCCAGGCAGGTGACCACGCCGCGGCCGTCCGGGGCGGTGCGCAGCAGCTCGGCGGTATCGAACTCCGGCTCGCCAAAGAACTTCTCCAGCCCCTGCGCCTCCAGGGTCACGATCTCCCGCAGGATCACGCCTGCGGTGGCCTTGGACAGGCCGCCGAGTTCCTCGAGCTGGTCCTTGCCCTCGTCCGAGGTGAGGAACTGGATGACGGCGCGGAGGTCCTTGAGGTCGATCAGTTCCAGGCCGTTCTTGTCCGCGAAGTAGAACACCAGCTGCAGGCTCGATTCCTGCGTGTCGTTGAGCTCCATGATGCGCGAGAGCAGGATGGGACCGAACGAGGTCACCGTGGCGCGGACCGGGACGCCGTTGCCGTCGCCGCCCAGCGCCAGGAACTCCACGGGGAACGTCCTGCCCTGCCACGGCTGGCCGATGCTTTGCGTGCGGGCGGTCAGTTTGTCACTGCCGACGGCGGCAGTCGCCAGGCCGGACAGGTCGCCCTTGATGTCGGCCAGGAAGACGGGGACGCCGGCCGTGGACAGCTGCTCGGCCATCATGTGCAGCGTCACTGTCTTGCCCGTACCGGTGGCACCCGCCACCAGGCCGTGCCGGTTCATCATGGCCAGCGGCAGCCGCACCGGCGCGTCCTTGTGGAGCTCGCCGTCGATGATGGCGGCCCCCAGCTCGATGGTGGGCCCTTCCAGCGTGTAGCCCTTCTGGATGGTGGCAAGCTTCTCTGCTGTGGTTTTGGTGGCCATGGCGCCAGCTTAGCGGCGGCGGCCTCAGATACGGCGGTGCCCGGGCGGGCAGTCCGGCGAGGAATTTGGCGGCGCCGTGGTCAATTCCTTGGTGAATGCCGGCGGTCCAATGCTTTCCGGGTCGGCATCGAGGTCGAACTGCGCCTGGTATCCGGTGCTGAGGTAAAGGTGCTTGGCTTCGGGCTGCCGCGGGCCGGTGGTGAGGTACAGCCTGGCGTAGCCGCGCGCGGCAGCCACGGCTTCCAGCTCGGCCAGCACCAGCCGGGCCAAACCACGACGACGGTGGGCCGAGTGCGTCCAGATCCGCTTCAGTTCCGCGGTGGTGTCGTCATACCGGCGGAACGCGCCTCCCGCGATCGACTCACCATCCTCCTGGATGATCAGCAGGGCGCCGTGCGGTTCCTCGAATTCCGCTGCCGGGTATCGGTTCAGTTCCTCCGTGGCAGCGGAGCGTCCGAACAGGTCCCCGTAGCGGGTGTCGTATTCGACGGCGAGTTCGTCCAGGAGCGGCCGGACGCGCGGATCGTGCATGGGCAGGCTGAGGACGGCCAGCCTGGCAGGGTCAAGCGGCCTGGGACGAAGGTGGGGTTCTGCGGTCACTGGTCATTCCTTGTCACTGGTCGTTTATTGTTGCCGGTCAGTTCTTTCCGGCGGCGGCTGGTTCTGGAGTAATTGTGGCCCGGACAGCAGGGTCTTGGGCAGTCAGGTCACGGGCAAGGCCGAGGATGGTCCGGGCCAGGGCATCGTTCTCCCGGAACGGCGCGGCGTTGGTGTTGGGCCGGGCAAAGGCGCCCGCGCCCCAACCGGAGGTTCCCGGACCGATGCCAAAGAGGGTTGCCCGCCGTTTCCCGTCGGCCCCTACCAGCTGGTGCAGCGGGGAGACCAAAAGTTTCCCTGTGGAGTGGATGCCGTCGGAGGTCAGCAGCTGCTGCTCGCTGCCCAGGCCGCTCCCATACAGCGAGGCGAGCACGGGGTTGACCGAGCGGGCCACCGAGGTGGACGGCAGCCGGGCTTCGATCAGGGCCTTGGCCGTGACCGTTACCCCCGACTGCGCGGACGAGGCAACAAATAACCCGTTGGCTTCGTCGACGGACACCTGCAGGCCCGGACCCAGGAACTGCAGCACGCCCGCCCGGTGCAGCGCCAGCATCTGGCGGAGCCGGTGGGGCGGCGGACCGGAGTCCACAAAGCTGAAGAAGCCGTGCCACCACCCGTGGATAACCTGCTGCGAGCGGGCGTTCAGCCGCTCCGGCGGGACCACGCGCCCCACCTCCATGTAGACGTGCAGCAGGGCGAGGAACAGGGCAAGGGTTTCGGGATGGTCCGGGCTGTCCCGCAGCGCCAGGTCATTGTCGATGTAATGAGCCACGGCTTCCTGCACTTCCGCGTGGTCCCGGAAGCGGCGGCCCTCGAAGGGACGGTCCAGCCGCTCCAGGTCCAGGTGCAGGCCGGAATCCGGGACGGCAGCGGCAACCAGGTCCGCACGCTCAGCGCTGTACCAGTCCAGTCCGGCGTAGGCTGCGGCAAACCCGTCCCAGCCCATGGCGGCGCGTTCCGGGCTTCCAGTCAGCAGCTCCCGGTAGTAGTAGTGGCCGGCTTCCTTGGCGATCAGTGGCCACAGGTGCCGGCGGAAGTCCAGCTCGCCGTGCTGCTGCAGCAAGGAGTCCACCGCGGCTTTCGTGAAGAACTGCAGCGGCCCGGGAGTCTGCCCGCGCAGCACCGCGGAGATCTTGGAGTGGTAGGGCACGCCCCGCCGCGACCCGGCCCACAGCACCGGTTCCCGTCCGGACGGAAGGTAGCGCAGCCCGCCGTCGTCCGTCTCCTGGAACCTGCCGCCGCGTCCCTCCATGAGGAGGACCAGCAGGTCCACGAACGCCAGGCCCATCCCGGCCACGATCACATCCTGCCCGGGGGCAATGGGGGAGTAGTCGACGTCGGTGGTGTAGCTGGGTGGCGCGTGGTACCCGCCGTGCCGGGCGGCGAAGTCCGTGAAGCCGGCGGAGGCGGCGTCCGGGCGGGAGTCGGTGTGGCCCAGCGCGGTCACCACGATGTCCGCGTGGAGGGTGCGGCCGTTGGCCAGTTCCACCTGGTGGCCACCGGACGGCAGATCCGCGATGCCGACGGCCATGGTTCGGTGGACTGTGACGCTGCGGCCAAGGGACCTGGCGGTGCGGCGGAAGAACCACTCCAGGTACTGGCTCTGCAGCTGGCGGGTGGGAAAGGTGGTGTCCGTCAGGGGCCGCAGCTGGTCCCACAGCGGCTGCGGGAAGTCCGGAACGTCGATGATGGAGGCGTCCAGCACGCCGGCGGCCCACTGGGCCAGCCCCGGGCCCGGCGCCGCGGGTCCTTCGCAGTCCACCGACCCGTCCGTGAACATGGTGATGTCCGCGGCCATCGAGTTCAGGAGGAGCCCCGGGTCCTGGTCGTACCGCCAGATGCGGCCCGACCCCGGGATGTGCGGCTCCACCACGTGGATCTGCAGCGGGCCGGCGAAGACCTCCGGCCGGTTGGCCGCAATCCGTTCCAGCACACCCGCCGTGCGCGGTCCGCCGCCGATGAAGACGATGGCCGGGATGGTGGCTGGCATGGGCTCTCCTGACGGGTGCTTGGGGTGCAGGGACGGTGCGGAAGCGGCCGTCGGAGTGCCCATGCTAGGCAGCCGTGACGACGGCGGTCGAGCGCTTGGTCACGGCCGTTAACCGCGCGTCACAGCGGGTTAAAAGACGCAAAAAACCGACTCATGACGCCGTGCGAAGCCCCGTGAAGTATTGCAACCCGGCGTCTTGCTGGCCCGTTCCGGCCGGTCCTAGATTTGCAGCCAGCACCCGGGGCCAGCCGCCCCGACGCCGGGCAACCCGGCTCCAGTCCAGGAATGAGAAGTGAGGTGGCCCGTGAGTTCAGCAACCAGGGTGGCGCAGTCAAACCAGCCGCAACCTGCCCAGCCGCAATCGGAACAGGCGCTGCCGGAACAAGCCGCGGCAGTGCCGCCGGCAGCGCCACCGGACAAAACTGGTGTCTCCGCCCGGATCCCGGCGGATTACTCGTCCTACCGGGTGGTGGCAGCCAGGCATCCGTGGCGCTGGGTGGGGACGGCCGTCGTCGCGCTCGGTGTCCTTGCGGTGGCGTGGTCCCTGGCCACCAACCCGCGCTGGGAGTGGGGCGTGGTGGCGCAGTGGTTCACCGCCCAGTCCGTGGTCAACGGACTGGTGGAAACCCTGAAGCTGACTGCCATCTCGGGCGTCCTCGGGTTTGTGCTCGGCTTCATCCTGGCGCTGATGCGGCTCTCCGCGTCGCCGCTGCTGGTCTCGGTGTCGTGGACGTTCTCCTGGATCTTCCGGTCCACGCCGCTGCTGGTCCAGATGCTCCTTTGGTACAACCTGGGCTACCTGTACGAGAAGATCAGCCTGGGGATCCCGTTCACCGATGTCCGGTTCTTCGAGGTCCAGACCACCACACTGATCAGCCAGTTTGCGGCAGCAGTGCTGGGGCTGACCCTGAACCAGGCCGCGTATTCGGCGGAGATCATCCGCGGCGGCATCCTGTCCGTGGACCAGGGCCAGCTGGAGGCGGCGGCCGCGCTGGGCATCCCGGCCTGGCGCCGCTCCACCAGGATCGTGCTGCCCCAGGCCATGCGGGCCATCCTGCCCACGGCGTTCAACGAGATCATCGGCCTGGTCAAGGGCACCTCGATCGTCTACGTCCTGGCCTACTCCGAGCTGTTCTATACGGTCCAGGTCATCTACAACCGCACGCAGCAGGTCCTGCCGCTGCTGCTGGTGGCCACGCTCTGGTACATCGTGATCACGTCCGTGCTGAGCGTCTTCCAGTACTACATCGAACGGCACTACTCCAAGGGCGCGGTGCGGAACCTGCCGCTGACGCCCCTGCAGAAGGCCCGCAAATTCTTCGCCACCCACGCGGCAGTCCCCAACCGGAGGAACTTCTGATGACTGCAACCCTTTCAGCTCCGACAGCCACCCGCGGCCTGGTGGAAATCACCGGCGTCCGTAAATCCTTCGGCGCCACCGAAGTCCTCAAAGGCGTCAGCCTGACCGTCGAGCCGGGCGGGGTGGCCGTGATCGTGGGCCCGTCCGGCTCCGGCAAGTCCACCCTGCTGCGCACCATCAACCACCTGGAAAAGGTGGACGGCGGGCACATCACCATCGACGGGCAGCTGGTGGGCTACGAAATCCGCGGCGACCGGCTGCACGAGCTGCGCGAAAAGGAGATCCTGAAGCAGCGCACCGAGATCGGCATGGTGTTCCAGAACTTCAACCTGTTCCCGCACCTCACCGCACTGGAGAACGTGGCGGAAGCACCCGTCGTCGCCCACCAGCCTGGCAAGGCGCGCCGCTCCAGGGAGGAGGCCCGCCGCCGCGGCCTGGAACTCCTGGACCGGGTGGGCCTCAAGGACCGGGCGGACGCCTACCCGCGCCAGCTCTCCGGCGGGCAGCAGCAGCGCGTCGCCATCGCCCGCGCCCTGGCGCTGGATCCCAAAATCCTGCTGTTCGACGAACCCACCTCCGCCCTGGACCCCGAGCTGGTCAATGAAGTGCTGGACGTCATCCGCGAACTTGCCACGTCCGGCACCACGCTGATCATCGTCACGCACGAGATGGGCTTCGCCCGCGACGTGGCGGACACCGTGGTGTTCATGGACCAGGGCCAGATCGTGGAACAGGGCACCCCCAGGGACATTTTCAGCAACCCCCAGGAACCGCGCACCCGGAGCTTTTTCTCCAAGGTGCTGGAACCTGCCTTCAACATCTAAGGACCACCCCATGGCTTTCCCAACCCGCAGCCGCGCACTCGCGGTACTTCCCGCCGTCGTCCTTCTTGGCACTGCCCCGCTCGCCGGGTGCGCCGACCCCGGCGCATCAGCCGCCGGCAACCCCAGCGGAGGGGCGCAGACGACGGCGGCCCGCAACGGCGTGGTTTACAACACCTCCCCGGACCAGCAGCGGATCCGGGCTGAGAAGGATGCGGCGCTCGCCGCCAAGGTCCCCGCCCTGATCGGCAAGGACGGCAAGCTGACGGTGGCCACCACGGCCGGCTCCATCCCGCTGTCCTTCCACGCCACGGACGACAAGACGCCGATCGGCTCCGAACTGGACATCGCCCAGCTGGTGGCGGACAAGCTGGGCCTGGAGCTGGACGTCCAGGTCACGTCCTGGGAGAACTGGCCGCTGAAGACCCAGTCCGGCGACTTCGAGGCCGTGTTCTCCAACGTGGGCGTAAACAAGGACCGGGTGAAGCTGTTCGACTTCGCCAGCTACCGGGCCGCGTACATGGGCTTCGAGGCGAAGAAATCCGCCACCTATGACATCAAGGGCGCTGACGACATCTCCGGCCTGAAAGTGTCCGTGGGGTCCGGGACAAACCAGGAGAAGATCCTGCTGGCCTGGAACAAGGAACTCGAGTCCAAGGGCAAGGCGCCAGCCACGCTGCAGTACTACTCGTCAGACGCGGACACCATCCTGGCGCTGTCCTCCGGCCGAACGGACCTGAACATCGCCCCCTACCCGTCCACCGTGTACCGGGAAAACACCCGCGATGACCTGAAGGTGGTGGGCAAGGTCAACGCCGGCTGGCCGTCCGAGACGCTGGTGGCCGCCACCACGCTGCGCGGCAACGGGCTGGCTCCGGTTATCTCCGAGGCCCTCAACTCCGTCATTAAGGACGGCTCCTACGGAAAGGTCCTGGAACGCTGGGGCCTGTCCGAGGAAGCGCTGACGGAATCCAAGACCATCACCGATGAGAACTTCGCGGCCACACAGGCCACCTCATCTGCCACGCCATCGGGGAAGGCATCATGAACGCAATCCACACTTCACACCCGCAGGGCTTCCTAGCCATCGAGCTCGACGGCGCAGGCTGGGACGGCGCAGACATCACCCGGGCCGTGCTGGCAGCGGAGTCCGCGGGCTTCCATGCGGCCACGTTCACCGACGCGCCCGCGCCCGGCAGGGCCAACGCGCTGCAGCGTGCCGCCTTCGCCGGGCCCGTCTCGCGCACCATCGCCCTGGTCCCCGAGGTGGACACCGTCTACACGGAGCCGTTCCATGCCTCCACCCAGCTGGCCAGCCTGGACTACGTGTCCGGCGGCCGGGCCGGATGGATCGCGACGGCGGCCGAATCGCCCGAGGCTGCTGACGCCGTCGGACGCTCTTCCGTGAATGGTGCTGCACTAGGGCAGGAGGCTGCCGCGTCCATCGAGGTCTCCCGGCGGTTGTGGGACTCCTGGGAGGACGACGCCGTGATCCGCGATGTGGCCACCGGGCGGTACATCGACGTGGACAAGCTGCACTATGTGGATTTTGAGACGCCTGCGGGTTTTGCCGGTCCCGGCTATTCCGTGAAGGGGCCATCCATTATTCCGCGGCCGCTGCAGGGTCAGCTGCCGGTGCTGGTTCAGGCGTCGCTGCTGGGGGAGGTTGCGGTGGACGCCGTGGACGGGGTGCTGGTGTCCGGGCCTGCCGCGGAACTGCTGGCGGCCGAGGTCCGCGACGTCCGCGCCCGGGTGGGTGCGTCTGTTTCGGTGATCGCCGAGCTCGACGTCGTCCTGGACGCCCACGGCCAGGCCGCGAGTGAGCGTTCGGCTGGTTCGGATCGAGCCCGGTTTGAAGGCGGACGGGCACAGTACGCCGGTTCTGCAGCCGGTCTCACCGACTTCCTGACGGACCTTCTCGCTGAGGCCGACGGCGTGCGCCTGCATCCGGCGGTGCTCTTTGTTGACCTGGAAGAACTGGCCCGGCTGGTCCTGCCGGACCTGCGCCGCCGAGGAGCTCTCCGCCCGGTGGTCCAGGACGGTACCTTCCGCGACCTGCTGGGACTTCCTCGCCCCGCCAGCCGTTACCCAATCGCCTCCGCCGCGCATGCCAGCGCCGGAAAGTAAGGGGAACACCATGACACAGCACACCCGTGCTAAATCCGACGTCGTTGTGCCGTCCGAATTCAAACCGTCCGGCCAGATCCAGTTCGGTGTCTTCTTCCAGGGCGTCAACTCCGGCACCATCTGGAAGGCGGCCGAATCGGGCTCGCAGACGGACTTCGAATCGTTCCGCCGCATTGCCCAGACCGCGGAGCGGGGCCTGTTCGCGGCGTTCTTCCTGGGCGAGGGGCTCCGCCTTCGTGAGCACCTGGGCCGCCCGCATGCGCTGGACGTGGTGGGCCGCCCTGACGCGCAGACCATGCTCGCCGCACTCGCCTCCGTCACCAAGAACATCGGCCTGGTGGCCACCCAGAACACCACCTACAACGATCCCGCGGACCTGGCGCACCGGCTGGCGTCGCTGGATCTGATCTCCGGCGGCCGCGCCGCGTGGAACGTCGTGACCACGGACAATGCCTGGACCGGGGCTAACTTCCGCCGCGGCGGGTACCTGGACCACGCCGACCGCTACAAGCACGCCGAGGCCTTCGTGGAGACGGCTAAGCGGATCTGGGATTCGTGGAAGACCCCGGACGGCCCCGCGCGCCGGGTGCTGCATGAGGGCCAGCACTACACGGTGGATGTGACGCCGCGGCTGCCGCGCAGCGCCCAGTACCGGCCGGTGCTGTTCCAGGCCGGGGATTCGCCGGAAGGCCGCAACTTCGCGGCCCGGCAGGCGGACGTGATCTTCTCGGCGCACCCCAAGTTGGACGACGCCGTGGAGTTCCGGAAGGACCTGGTGGAGCGGTCCGTGGCTGCCGGCCGCGGCGCGAACGCCGTGCAGATCATGCCGGCCAGCGAGTTCATCCTGGCGCCCACTGATGCCGAGGCGGCGGAGAAGAAGGAGTGGGTGCGGAGCCTGCAGATCGGCCCGCAGCAGGCCATCGCCTACCTGGAGCAGTTCTGGGGCCGCGAGCTGTCGGCGTACGATCCGGACGGGCCGCTGCCGGAGATTGACCCGGTGGTGGAGGAGACGTCGGAGACCCGCGGCAGCGGCTTCCACGGTGCCAAGGCGCGGCAGCTGGCGGACCAGTGGCGGGCCGAGGCCAAGGACAAGGGGCTGTCCATCCGGCAGGTCGTCACCTCGAAGACCGCGCGGATCGATGCCACCTTCACCGGCTCCTACACCGCTGTTGCGGACCAGCTGGCCGAGTACGCGCGGGTGGGTGCGGTGGATGGATTCAACATCTCGCCGTGGCTGATCCCCACGGGCCTGGACGACATCGTGAACCACCTGGTGCCGGAGTTGCAGGAACGCGGCGTGTACCCCGCCGAATACCGCGGCAGCACGCTCCGCGAGCACCTTGGGCTGGAAACGCCGGTGCGGACTGCGGACACGGCTGCCCAGGCGGTCACCGCCTGATGCGCTGGGCTGGTTTCGCTAGAAGGGCCGGGTTTGCTGGGAGGGCCGGGTTTGCTGGAAGGGACGACGGCGGCGAGGTGAGTGCCGTCGTCGACCCTTTCGGGGGTGCTTCGTTTGGGACCGTCAGGCTGCAGCTGACGGTGGGGGAGCAGTGGGTGTAGTTCCTAGGCCGGGCCGGAGGTGCAGGACTAAACTTTAATGATGAAACTGAGCCATATTCCCCTCCGCTTGGCCACCGGAGCATTCATTCTTAACGCCGGCTACAGCAAGCGGAACCTGGACAAGGACAGTGCCGCCCAGATGCAGGGCATGGGAGCCAAGGTGTACCCGCAGCTGGCCTGGATGGAGCCGGAAACGTTCGGAAAGCTCCTCAGCTACGCCGAGATGACCCTTGGCGCAACACTCCTGGCACCGTTCGTGCCGAGCCGGTTGGCCGGACTGGGCCTGGGACTCTTCTCCGGATCCCTCCTGACCATGTATCGAAGGATTCCCGAGATGACCCTTGAGGACGGGATCCGGCCGAGCCAGCAAGGGACCGCGCTGGCAAAGGACGTCTGGATGTTCGGAATCGCCCTCGCGCTGATCCTGGACCGGAACCGCGCAAAAGTTTCCTCCCCGAACCGGACCTCAGTGGGCGTTTGACAGGATGAGGGGCGCGCAGCTGTTGCGCGGCAGGTAGTCGGCTTTGACCTCTATGCGGCGCGCCCCGTCCGGCAGCTTCCCGTGCATCCGCCCGAGCACCAGCTCGATGGCGTGAACGGCAAGCATGTCCAGCGGCTGGCGGATGACGCTCAGCGGGGGAGTGGTCAGCTCGGTCCAGGGATTGTCGTCAAAGACGATGAGGGAAAGCTCATCGGGGATGTCAATGCCCATTTGGACCAGCCTGCGGACTGAACTTTGCACCTGTGCCGTGTTTGCCACGATGAGGGCCGTGGGCGGCTGACGCATTGCCAGCAGTGATCCTACGGCGCCGCCGCCGGCGTCCCCGCGGAAAGGCACGTCACGAATCAGCGTGGGGTCTACCGGCAGGGACGCGTTCTGGTGGGCGGCCTTGTAGCCGTTCAGCCTGGCACTTCCGGTGGAGGTGGTGAGCGGCCCCGTGATCAGCCCGATCCGGGTATGGCCCAGGCTTAGGAGATGCTCTGTGGAGCGTTGGGCCGAGTCGAAGTTCTCGATGCTGACAACGTCCACATCTTCGAGCTCTTCGATGGCACGGTCAATGAAGACGACGTTCACGCCGAGGTCCCGCAGGCGCCGCCATTTTTCGATGTTGCCCCCGGTGGGAGTGGCGATGACGCCACTGACGGAGCGGTCCAGCAGCGTGTCCAGGGAGTCAGCCTCCAGGTGAGGATCCTCCTGCGTGGTCATCAACACCACCTGGACGCCATGGCTGCGCGCCTCCCAGACGATCCTGTCCGCCAGCCGGGCGAAAAACGGGTTGGAGAGATCGGTGACCACCAGGCCAATGGTGAGGGCATGCCCCGCGCTGAGTTCACGGGCGGCCGCCCTGGGCCGGTAACCCAGTTCATCAATCACCCGCAAAACCTCTTGCCTTTTCGCAGGTGCCACCGGCCCCGATTCCGGGTTCAGAACCCGTGAGACCACGGAGACGGACACTCCCGCAGCCGCCGCCACATCGCGAATAGTAGGCGCTTTGCGCACAGCTCCTCCTTGAGACAAGACCCTTATCGTCATTACCCACGCCATTCCTTCCTGCCCGTTCGCTTCATTACGCCGGGGCAGGAAGGTGATCGTTGACACAGCTTATCAGTGGCTGGTACAAAAGTGGAACCGGTTCCACTCCGGACAGTTTTCCTTACAAAACGCGACAAAGAAGTTGTGCCATCCGGCCTCGCCGGAGGTGCTTTCTTTCGCCAAGCACCGTTAGAGAGATCCCCGTGAACCTTCATAAACTCCTCAGCGAGCGTGAGCAGCAGTCCCGTCCCATCCGCGTTGGACTGATCGGCGCCGGCCGCTACGGGACCATGTACCTGGCCCAGGCCAACAACATCCCCGGCATCCACGTCGTGGCCATCGCGGACATCAACGTCAAGCGGGCCCAGGGGGCCTTTGAACTGGTGGACTGGCCCGCCTCGCAGGTAGCCCCGGACATCGCGACGGCGCTGAAGGACCGCACCACGGCCATCATTGCCAACGCCGATGAACTGTTCGACGTGGACATCGACGTCATCGTCGAAGCCACCGGCAACCCGATCGTCGGCATCAAGCACGCTTTGAAGGCGATCGAAACCAAGAAGCACATCATCATGGTCACCGTCGAAGCTGATGCCCTTGCCGGCCCCGCGCTCGCCAAGCGCGCCGAGGAAGCAGGCGTGGTCTACTCCATGGCCTACGGGGACCAGCCGGCCCTCATCATGGAACTCGTGGACTGGGCCCGCACCAGCGGCTTTGACGTGGTCTGCGCGGGCAAGGGCGCAAAGTACCTGGAGCACTACCACGAGATGAACCCGGACAACGTCTGGGAAAACTGGGAGTTCTCCAAGGAGCTGACGGACTCCGGCCAGCTCAACCCCTACATGCACACCTCGTTCCGCGACGGGACCAAGGCCGCCATCGAAATGGCAGCGGTAGCCAACGGCGCAGGGCTCGCCCCCTCCGATTCCGGCCTGAGCTTCACCCCCGGCAACGTTGAGGAAATCGCCACCATCTGCCGCCCGGCCGCCGTCGGTGGTTCCCTCGCCCACGAAGGAAGCGTCGACGTCATGTCCAGCGTCAACCGCGACGGCAGCTGGATCCCTTACAACACCCAGGAAGGCGTCTTCGTCGTGGTCAAGGCAACCAACGATTACGTCTCCGGCTGCTTCAACGAATACCCCTGGCACCCGGACCCCACGGGCCAGTACGCCGCCCTGTACCGCCCGTACCACTACGTGGGCCTCGAACTGAACATGTCCATCGCCAATGCAGCCCTTCGCGGCATCCCCACCGGCGGGCCGGTCGGTTTCTACGGCGACGTGGTGGCCACCGCCAAGAAAGACCTCAAGGCCGGAGAATTCCTCGACGGCGAAGGCGGCTTCACCGTCTGGGGCAAGCTGGTTTCGGCCAAGCACTCGGTGGCAACCGGCGCTCTCCCCGTCGCCCTGGCCCACCACGTGGAGCTGCGTAACGATGTGCCCAAGGGTGCCACCGTTGGTTGGGACGATGTCATCATTGATGACTCCCTGTCCCAAGCGCTGGAGCTCCGCCGCGAAACCGAGGCGCTGATTTCCACCCCCGTCACGGTCTCCTGAACCAATCCCCCTGGCTCCACGCCACACCCGCTGCAACCAGCGGCCCGCCGTGTCTGCCGTGCAGCACCGCATCCTTCCAATGAAGAAAGGCATCGAATGAACACCAAGACCCGCGCCATCACCGGAGTGCTGGCTACCAGCCTGGCCGCAGCACTGCTGACCGGCTGCGCAGGCGGAGCCCAGCCCGCAGGCCAAAGCGGCCCCGTGGCCAAAATTCAGCTCTCCATCCCCGATCCGCTGACCTCTTCGGTTGGCGTCACCGCCCAGCACTTCGCCGACCAGGTCAAGAAAACCTCCAACGGTTCCGTCCAGGTCACCGTGGTGCCCAACGGCACCAGCTTCAGCGGTGACCAGAATGCCGCGGTGACCCGTCTGCAGGGCGGATCGCTCGACGGACTCATTCTGTCCACCTCCGTCTACGCCTCCGTGGTGCCGGAAATGAACGGCATCAGCATCCCCTACCTGTTCGCGGACACCAAGGAAGAGGCAAAGTTCCTCGCCGGCGAGCCCGGAAAGGTCCTGAAGGAGAAGCTGGCGGCAAAGGACACCGTGGCGCTCTCCTTCCTGACCCGGACCGGCCGGGAGATCACCAACTCCGTGCGCCCGATCGAACAGCCTTCGGACCTGAAGGGGCTGAAGATCCGCGTGCCGGGCAACACCTTGTGGACCGACTTCTTCGGCAAGCTGGGCGCGAGCCCCACCACCATGGCCTTCTCGGAAGTCTTCACCGGCCTGCAGACCGGAACCATCGACGGCCAGGAAAACCCGATTGAAGTGCCTTGGACCAACAAATTCTCCGAGGTGCAGAAATACGTCTCCATGACCAACCACATCAACGACGCCTGGGTGCTGGCCCTGTCATCGAAGAAGTGGGATTCGCTGACGGATGACCAGAAGAAGGTGCTCACCGCCGCTTCCGAGGAAACGGCAACCTTCAAGACCGGTTATGACGAGGAACAGTCCAAGAAGCAACTGGATGAACTGGCAGCCAAGGGCATGAAGGCCAATGAGCTCAGCGCATCCGGACTCGCCGAGTTCAAGGCCACCTCCCAAAGCCTCTACCCGGAGTTTTCCAAGCTCATCGGCAAGGAATTCTTCGACCAGGCCATCGCCTTCGCCGGTAAGAAATAACAAGGACGGGTGGGAGCCCCCGCAGGGCTCCCACCCGCACTGACCCTCCACCCCAAAAAGAATCCCGCTCTCAATGTCGACAGTCTGGAAAACCATGAAACCCACCGTTGCTCCCCAGGACTACGAGGAAGTCCTTCCCCTCGAAGCGGAGGAAATCCTTCATCACGACCACGTGCCCTCCGGCTGGAGCGGTGCTGCATGGCTCGACAAGACCCTCGAATGGATTGTGGGAGCGGCGATTCTCGCGGAGCTCGTGGTGATCCTCCTGAACATCACCGTCCGCGTCATCACCGGGGACTCAGTTCTGTGGACACAGGAGGTCTCCGAGATCGCCCTGCTGACCATTGCCTTCATCGGTGGCGCCATCGCCTATCCCAAGGGCGCACACATGTCCGTCCAGGCGCTCATCATGCGCCTGCCCGCAACATGGAAGCCATACCTCGCAGCGCTCGTGGACTGGCTCGTCTTTGTCATGAGCGCCGGCGCGCTTGCCCTGTTCGTGCCCACCCTCGTTCAGCAGATCGAGGAGAAGACACCCATCCTGCAACTCCCCGTCTTTTGGGTCAACATGCCCTTCACGGTGGGCATGGTCCTCATCGCCTGGTTTGCCCTGGTCAAACTCCGGCGCGAAGCCTGGCGACCCGCCCTGGTAGGTGCCGGAATAGCGGCGGCCCTGGTCGTCGTCGTCCTCGTCTCCCCGCCGCTGTTCTACTACGCCTCCCCGAACGTCCTGCTCGTCGTCGTCCTCGTGGCCTTGTTTGCCCTGCTGTTCCTGGGCCTGCCCATTGCGTTTGTCCTGGCCCTCGCCTCCGGAATCTACCTGTACCTGGGCGGCATTTCCGACGTGAGCGCCATCCCCATCGGCATGGCGTCCGGAGCCAAGGGATTTGTCCTGCTGGCCATCCCGTTCTTCATCCTGGCCGGCACGGTCATGAACTCCGCGGGCCTTACCCTGCCGCTGGCCAAGCTCGTCGATGCGCTGATCGGCCATCTTCGCGGCGGGCTGCTGCAGGTGGTGGTGGTCACCATGTACATCTTCTCCGGCATCTCCGGCTCCAAAGTCGCCGACGTGGCAGCCGTAGGCACCACCATGCGCGGCATGCTCGAAGAACGTAAATACCCGCGGGGCGAAGTGGTCGCCGTGCTGTCGGCGTCGGCCATCATGGGTGAAACCATCCCGCCCAGCATCGTCCTGCTCATCCTGGGCTCCATCACCACCATCTCCACCACCACCCTGTTCCTCGCCGGCTTCGTTCCGGCAGCCTTCCTCGCCCTGGTGGTCATGGCAATGGTGTTCCTGAGGGCGCGCAAGCAGGGAGGGGTGCCCAGCGCCAAGGCCACGTGGCGGGCCCGGGGCTCGGCCACCTTCTTCGCCCTGCCCACGCTCCTGCTCCCCGTCGGCATGGTGGTGGGGATCCTCAGCGGGTTCGCCACCCCCACCGAGGTTTCCTCGGTCGCCGTCGCCTACGCCTTTGTGCTTGCCGCCGCCTACCGCCGCGGCAGCCGGCGCCTTCTCGGCGACACCCTGCGTGAAACAACCACGACGGCGGGCATGGTGCTGTTCATCATCGCCGCCGCGTCGCCCCTGGCCCAGACCCTCGCCCTGGCGGGCGTCTCGCAGCAGATCCACGACCTGATGTCAGGACTGGGCGATTCCCCCATCCTGTTCATGCTCTTCACCGTCGTGCTGCTGATCATCATGGGCCAGCTCCTCGAAGGCCTGCCCGCGGTACTCATCTTCGCCCCGCTGCTCCTGCCGATCGCCACCGACTTCGGCGTCAACCCCGTGCAGTACGCCATGGTCCTCATCATCTCCATGGGCATCGGATCCTTCGCCCCGCCGGCAGGGGTTGGCTTCTACGTCGCCTGCGCCACCGCCCGCGAAACCGTGGAAAACAGCCTCAAACACTTCTGGCCGTATCTGGTGGCGGTGTTCGTCGGCCTCCTCGTCCTCGCCGCCGTGCCCTGGTTCAGCACCTTCCTTCCCGCCCTCGCCGGCCTGATCCCCTTCTAATCCATGACAGAAACCAGACCGTCCTCACCCCTCGATTCCGGCGTCTCCGTCTCTCTGCTCGGCACCGGCCCCATGGGTGCCCCCATCGCCCGGAACATCATCGACGGCGGGGTGCCGCTGACGCTGTGGAACCGCACCCGCCAAAAAGCCGAAGCCATCCAAGGGGGCACGGTAGCTGCGCGGCCGGCGGACGCCGCAGCGGATGTTGTCCTCACCGTCCTGCCGGACCTGCCCCAAGTGGAAGCACTCCTGGAGGGCGACGACGGCCTGCTCGCGAGGTGGGCGCAGGCAGGTGTGGTTGAACCCGTACTGGTCATCCACGGCACCGTGTCACCGACGGCGGTCGCCGCCTTCGCAGCCCACTGCAAGTCCCGCTATGGGGTGGTGGTCATCGACGCGCCGCTCAGCGGCGGGACCATCGGGGCAGAGCAGGGGCGGCTGAGCATCATGGCCGGTGGGCCCCAGAGCGTAGTGGAGTGGCTTACGCCGCTTTTCGAGCTCTACAGCTCCACCGTTATGTGGTTCGGTGAAGCAGGGTCCGGCGCCATCGTGAAGGCCTGCAACCAGATCGTGGTGGCGGCGACCGTCACCGCCCTGTCCGAGTCGATGGCATTGGCGAAGGCATCAGGTTTGGATCTGGAAAAGGTCCAGGCAGTCCTCAAGGGCGGGCTGGCCAACTCCGAAGTTCTCCAGCAGAAGGGCGGCCGCTGGATCAGCGGAGACTTTGACGGCGGCGGTTCGGCCAAGAACCAGCTCAAAGACCTGCGGTTTGTGACGGACGCGGCGGCGGACGCCGGCCTCGCGCTGCCCGTTGCCAATACGCTGAAATCGGCTTTCGAAACAATGGTCACCGAGGGCCTCGGGGACCTGGACCACACAGGCATCTACCTAAGCATCACCAGCAATCGAGCAAAGGAACCATCATGACCATCGTCGTCACAGCAGTCTTCACGCCCAACGACGGCGCCCGCGACCAGGTTGTCGCGGCCCTCGAGCCCGCCATCGCCGAGGTCCACGAAGAGCCCGGATGCCTCCTGTACGCCATCCACGACGCGCCGAACGGTCAGATCGTCATGATCGAGAAATGGGAGAGCGCCGAGCTGCTCGACGCGCACGGCGTCGGCGACGCCGTCAAGCGGCTGAACGCCTCACTCGAAGGACTCCTGGCAGAACCCGTCGAGGTCACCCGTCTGACCCCCATCCCCGCCGGCACCGCACACCAGGGCGCCCTGTAATGCCCCAGGGCATCGTGGTGATGGGCGTCTCCGGTGCAGGAAAATCCTCCGTCGGCCAGGCGCTCGCCACCCAGCTCGGCGCCAGTTTCATCGACGGCGACAGCCTTCACCCGGAAGCCAACGTCAAGAAAATGGCCTCCGGCGTCCCCCTCACCGATGAGGACCGGTGGCCGTGGCTGCACCTCGTGGGTACCCAGCTGTCCAGCAGCCGCGACAGCGCAACCATCGTTGCCTGCTCAGCCCTCAAGCGCAGCTACCGGGACGCCATCCGGACGGCCGCGCCGGCCACCACGTTCATCCTGCTGCAGGCCGACAGGCCAGCACTGCAGGACCGGCTCACCCAGCGCCCCGGACACTTCATGCCGGCATCCCTGCTCACCTCCCAGCTGGAAACCCTGGAAGAGCTGCAGAGCGACGAATCCGGCGTGATGATCGAGTCAACGGGCGGCATCGACACAACCGTGGAACGGATCCGGAAACTGTTGGAGCGGTCAGCAGTGGTCTGAATACCGCCTGAACGGGAGTTCACAAAGGTGGGGAACCAAAGCGATTGACAAAGGCAACGAAGAGCTGGCTAGTAGGCTTCTGCAGGAAGGAAGGCGTCAGGAACCAAAGGAGATTGTGGATCGATGGGGCAGCGTTTGGGAGACGCACGCCCGGGCATGGCCACTGTCTGCCTGCGTTTCCTTCTGGTGTCGTGCTGCGCAGTGGCGCTCATCTTAGGCGGCGACGGCGTTGCCGGGGCCCCTTCCCTGATCCTGCTTCACGAACGGGTTTCCAGCCAGCCCAAGGTAGTGCGGGTGCCTGAGCCCCTTTCGGTTGCCCCGGATCGACCCGTCGAGGTGCCGGGCGGGTATCCAATGAAGTTGACGGCGCAAGTTGGAGGAAGTCACGTCGAGGCATCCTGGACGTACGTCGACGGGCTGCCAGGGTTGAACGCCCACTTGGACTCCTGGCTGCTCGGGATCTTGGACGCAGCCGCCCCCGCGAATGGCCGCTACCGGCCCGCGATGGCTCTGAACCCTGCCCCGTCCAGGAGCCCGGAAATGACCGTTTCAGCCCGCCCCGTCCAGGCCAACGGAACAATAGTCGTCGTCCGCGAAAAAGTGACAAGTGCCGGGGCAAACGGAATGGCTTCCGTGAGGTCTGGCACCGTGTACGTGGACACCGTTTCAGGGGGAATCCACGGTGGCGCCGAGCTGCTGCGGCCTGAGGCCGTGCCCACCATACAAGCGCGCATCATGAGTGTCCCGGCTGAGATCGCGGCGCCTTCCCCGCAGGGTCCGCCGTTGACCGACCTGGTTCTTGACCCGGCGGGAGGACTGACCGTCAGCGCAGAGCTGCCCGGTGCGCCGGGCAGTCAAGCGACGATGAGGATGAATGCCGGCGATGCCGGGAGCGCCCTTAGTGACTACGGCCGGCAGGTATTGGAGCAGCTGAACGCCGCCCCGGCACCGCGTCCGGCCACAGCGCCGGCACTCAGGCACGTCAACTGTGACCTCGTCCCGTGCGCAGCGCTGACCTACGACGACGGACCGGACGCCCGCACCACACCACAGTTGCTGGCCATCCTGGCGGAGAAGAAAGCCCACGCCACGTTCTTCATGACCGGGTCCAACGCCGCCGCCAACCCTTCGATCGCCAAGCAGGTCGCCCAGGCGGGACATGCGATCGGGAACCACACCTTCAGCCACCCCAATCTGACCAAGCTGTCCCCGCCTGCGGTGAAAACAGAGATCGAGCGCACGGATGCCGCCATCGCGTCCGCCACGGGCTCAATCCCGACAATGATGCGTCCCCCATACGGCGCGGCCGATGCCCCCGTCCAGGCCGCCGTCGGCAAACCCCTCATGCTCTGGGCCGTCGACTCACTGGACTGGCAAAGCAAGAACCCGGCCGTTTTCGTGCCCAAAGTCCTCAAGGAAATCGCGCCCGGCGCCATGGTGCTCATGCACGACGTCCAGCCGACGACCATAGCCGGGCAACAGGAACTCATTACGGCGCTGCAGAGCCAGGGCTACCAGCTGGTGTCCGTCCCCCAGCTCTTCGAAGACGTGCCCCTCGTCCCAGGCCACGTCTACAGATCCCGGCCAGCGCGCCAATAGCCGCATGCGAGAATGGCCGCATGATTGACGAATCTCAAGCGTCTGCCGCTGCACCAGCGACTTCAGACCCTGCCTTCGAAGCCGCGTACCAGGCTGCCCAAAAGAGCCTCAAGGAGGGTGGCATCCCGATTGGGGCAGCACTGGCCCGTGACGGTGTGGTCATCGCGAGCGGACACAACGAACGCGTCCAGAACGGCGACCCCATAGCGCACGGGGAAATGTCCGCCCTTCGCGCGGCCGGCCGGCAGAAGAGCTACCGGGACACCACGCTCTACACCACGCTGGCACCGTGTGCCATGTGCACGGGAACCATCATCCAGTTCAAGATCCCCCGGGTGGTGGTGGGGGAGGCGCGCACGTTCGACGGCGAGTTCGACCTTTTGCGCTCACGCGGTGTTGAGGTGGTGGTCCTGGATGATCCGCGCTGCGTGGAGATGATGCGCGCGTTCCAGGAGGACAACCCCGACCTGTGGGCGGAGGACATCGCAGAGGACGCCGCGTAGCAGCTCTCGCGGCCGGCCGCCGCTGTCCGGCCACGCTGGAAGGGACGACGACGGCGGCGGGGCGGGTGCCGTCGTCGACCCTTCCTTGGGAGGTGCTTTCCTCTGGGACCGTCAGGCTGTAGGTGACGGTGCTGGCGACTCCTGCCGCTGGTGCGAGACCCGCTGGATGAACTCGACCGTTTCGCGCTCCGTTTCGGCGCGGGTGGTGGGTTCGTTGTGCACCTCGTGGCGTACGCCGGGGAAGACGCGGGTGCGGACGTCCGCGTGGCCCGAATCGGCCAGGCGGTTTGCCACGTGGTAGGCCCCTTCGCCGTAGTTGGTCACGGGGTCCTGGTCGCCGGCGAGGATCAGCACGGGGAGTTCCGCGGGGAGCTGTTTGTACCAGTCGTCGGAGTTGACCTGGTCGTAGAGGTCCACGAAGCCCTGCAGGAACCGGGCGCTCAGGGGTGCGCCGAAGTTGTTGAAGGGGTCCCGGCCGTGGTCGGCAACGACGTCGGCGTCCAGCGCCACCCAGGCAGTGGGGCCGGCACCTTCGCCGAAGCGGCCCAGGAAACCGTCGAACAGCTGGCCCACCAGTTCCTCGGGCGCCGGCTCCGTGGCGCGCTCGCCGGAGGCAAGCCGCGCCAGTTCTGGCCGGTTGATCATCTTTTCAATGCCTCGCATTTGGGCGGCAATGCCGCAGAGGATCAGGCCGGAAAGCTGTGCACCGGGATTGACGGCCATGCCGCGGGCGATCATGGATCCCCAGCTGTGGCCGAACACCACGTACGGAAGCTGGGGGAGCGCCTCCCTGGCCTTGGCCTGGAGGGCGACCTCGTCCGCAACCACCACGCTGGCGGCATCCTCGCCGGCGTCGCCCCAGGTGCCCTGCTGCATCGCGGTGCGCCCGTGCCCGGAATGGTCACCTGCCACCACGATGAACCCCGCATCCACCAGGGTGGAGATGAGGTGGAGGTAGCGGCGGGAGTGCTCGCCGAGCCCGTGGATCAGCTGCACGATCGCCTTGGGCGCGCCGATGGGCTCGTAGACCCACGCCTGGATTTTGTCCCGGCCGTTGGCGGACGTGAACTCGATTTCCTGCAATGACATGTATTCCTCCTGTGGCGGCGCCGTCGCCTGCCCGTGGTGAGCCTAACCCTGGGATGGACAATGCCGTCAAGGTTTTGGGGCGTTTCGGGTGAAGGCTCCGGGTCCGCGGGAAATGTTGGTTCATGCGATGGGCCACCGCCTAGTCTGAAAATCAGCCACGTCCCTGTGTTTTGGAGGAAGCCGATGCCGCATCCCACCCGTCCTTTGCGCAAGCTTGGTTTCCTCACTATTGGGCTGTTCGATCCTCTTGATCCAGCTGCGGGGCATGAGTCAACGCTGCAGATCATTGAACTGGGCGAGCGGCTGGGGTTCGACAGTGCTTGGTTGCGCCACCGCCACCTGCAGTTTGGGAGTGATGGATCAGTGGTTCGAAGACCATCAACTGCAAGAGTCGACGGATGACGATGAAGTTCACCGGACGCGCAGTTCAGCATGGTCTGCCTACTATGGCGTTCGCCTTTTGACTGAAGATCAGCGCCGGGGTGAGTCGGGGCGGCAAATTCTGGACAGAATCACCTCGCTGAAGGACGTAGGAAACCAAGAGGAACTGAACCGTCTGGGCGAGAACTGCCGTGATGAGATGGACAGGTTCGTTGAGTTGGCTCGTGCAGATGTAGAAGTAGGGTCGAAGACTATATGAGGCACTCTCTCCTCGGTTCATATCTAAATCGAGGTGTCGTCGGTAAAGACGGTTCCTCTTCTGGCCCCCCGCTCTCCTAGACATCCCCTGGGTAGCTCCCCCTCAGTCGGAAGCCGCCGATCTCCTCCCAGAGTCTTGTGCGGAGCCGGAGCAGACGGTGGCGATTGTCGGGCCCACCGGGGCGGGGAAGACCACTCAGGTGAACCTGATGATGCGGTTCTACGAGCTGGAACGCTCGACGGCGCGCGCGGAGCTGTTGGCTGACGGCGATGCATCAATAGGTTGCAGGAACGGTCAGCCTGCAAGTGTCGCTCGAACACCGCTATTCGGGCATCAGCTGTTGCCAGGATACGGCCAAGGCAATGATGGATTCAGCGGAAGCGGGCCCGGAGATAGCGTTCTTGCTCTGGTGTGAGAGCACCCCAGCGGTCACCCTCAAAAGGCAGTTTGCCGTACTTGTCGCGCAGCGCCTGCCGGATCGTCTTGGGGCTCCTGCCAAGTTCGCGTGCCAGCTCGACCGGCGTGAGTCCTCGTACGCCCGCCGCGGGGGTGGAATCAGACTCGATGGACGGGAGCATGGAAGCCCGTGCCGCGGACACGGTTGCCTGCCGGGCTTGTGAGCCTGATGCCTCGCGGGTCATCTCTTCACGCGCCCTGCGCAGGCGACGGAGCGGCTTGGGATTGTCCCTGATGTTCAGCGGCGGCGTCCAGCGCTGGATGATTGCGACTTCGACTTCTAGGAGCGGTTGCTCCATCCCCACGGGTCGCTCCCATACCGCGAGCGAAAGGCGCTTGTGCATCCAGGATGTGAGCCGGGCGTCCCCAGCTGGCAAGAGTCCGTAGTTCGAGAAGTGGCCGGGCTTGTTGGTGTTACGGGGAACCGAATGCAGGTCGAGCAGATCGCGGAGCAGCGCAGCGAAAGATCGTCGCACAGTCGAGCGGCCTGTTAGAGGCTTCTTGGTAGGGTCGACTGCGAAGTGGGTGTCGAGTTCTCGGCGAACGAGGTTGTCCTCGCTCTTACCGACGTACAGGGCGGAGTCTGGACGCGGGTCGAGGCCTAGATTTGCCCACGCTTCGGCATCGCCATATATCGCATACAGGCCAGATACCGGCCGCACACGACCTTCCGCCAGAGTGACCGGCCAGGCCGCCGCCGACAGTGAAATGAGGGCTTCGGCGACGTATCGCGAGGGCTCGAATGTGGTCATAGCGGGGACATTAGCAGGTGAACCTGATGCAGGTGGCGTCCGGGGCGATGCAACTGGGCGATGTGCAGGCGTTCATCCAGTACTCGCGGCAGTTCACCATGCCGCTGGCGCAGCTGGGGTTCATGGCCAACGTGCTGCAGTCCGGGGTGGCGTCGGCCGAGCGGGTGTTCTCTCTGTTGGACGAGGAGGAGGAGTCCGTTGAGCCTGCGCCGTCTGCCGGGCCTGTGTTTGGGCGGGGGCGGCTGGTGTTCTCGGATGTGTCGTTCTCGTATTCGCCGGAGCAGCCGCTGATTTCTTCTTTGTCGTTGGTGGCGGAGCCCGGGCAGACGGTGGCGATTGTGGGGCCTACCGGGGCGGGGAAGACCACGCTGGTGAACCTGATGATGCGGTTCTACGAGATTGATGCGGGGCGGATAACGCTCGACGGCGTGGACGTCACCTCGGTGCCGCGGCGCGAGCTGCGCTCGCGGATGGGGATGGTGCTGCAGGATACGTGGCTGTTCGCGGGGAGCATCCGGGACAACATTGCGTACGGGCGTCCTGGTGCTACTGAATCCGAAATCCTGGAGGCGGCCCGGGCGACGTATGTGGACCGGTTTCTGCGGTCGCTGCCTGACGGGTACGACACTCTTCTCGAGGATGAGGGCTCCAACGTGTCCGCGGGGGAGAAGCAGCTGCTGACGATTGCCCGGGCGTTCCTGGCGCGGCCCTCTGTCTTGATTTTGGATGAGGCGACGTCTTCCGTGGATACCCGGACCGAGGTGCTGGTGCAGAAAGCGATGAGTGCCCTGCGCTCCGACCGAACTTCGTTCGTCATTGCCCACCGCCTGTCCACGATCCGCGACGCCGACCTCATCCTGGTGATGGAGGCCGGCCAGATTGTGGAGCAGGGCACGCACGCTTCCTTGCTGGCTGCGGGTGGGGCTTACGCGAGGCTGTACGAGGCCCAGTTCGCGGCTCCGGCGGCGGAGGTTTGAAGGATTATCTGTTATTGTGATGAGCCATCGGTGCGCTCCCAGCCTCACAAACCCGGGAAGATGCGGTGTGAGATCACACGGCGATGCTGGGGTTTTCCACTGGAACTTGTACCGTCGAGCAAAGATTTCGTTTTGCCCTAGTCGCTCAGCAAGCTAAAATGTTCGCTTTTGGGTTTAGGTTCCGTTGAACAGAGCGTCCCCTGAGACCGGCGGGTCAGCAACACGTCGATGCACCGCTCTTTGACAGCTAGGCTGGGAAGCGTCCTATCTTAATTCGTCAAGAGACCGGGAGAATAAGTGGCGCACGACGCGGATCTTTCCAAGTGGGGCGAACTCGGTAACCTAGTACAGCTTCCACTCAGCTACGCCAAAGCTCCAATCGTTGAAGCCATCCTCCAGATCAACGTGGAGGCCTCGAGTACTTTATCCATGGAGGAGCTCTCAAGGCTCCTTGGCGACTTGGAGGACTTCCAGGCGCCCGAACCGGCAATAGCGTTTGACGGGGAGGTGTCGGTTGTGGACACCGAAATCGTCAATAACGTGAAGGCCTCGAGATTGGGTTTTGTCTTCCGCCGGAAGGATGGCCGAAGAGTCGTCCAAGCTCAACGAGACAGCTTCATCTTTTCCTGGCTACCGCCATACAGCAGGTGGGAGGAGTTCGTTTCGGAAGCGCGGGAATATTGGACTCGTTATTCTGCCGCCGCCAACCCTGTTGCAGTCACGTCAATAGGAGTCAGGACGATCAATCGCATTCCCATCCCGGACCGGGCTGCGGAACTTAGGGACTATGTCCGCATGTCTGTTGATATCCCGGCTTACTTGCCACAGGCGATGAATAGGATGTTCACACAGGTCCAAGTGCCACTGCGTATGTTTGACGCCACAGCGGCGATCACCACCGTCTTGCAGCCAAACGCCGAACGAAGAGCGGAGCTCATCCTCGACATAGATATCCAAAAAGCGCTGCCGCTGCCACTGTCTGATGTAGCATTCGATGACAAGCTTTCGGGTAAGCTTGAAGAAGCTCGAGATGCAAAGAACTTCGTTTTCGAAGCATGCATCACGGACGCCACTAGGGGGCTAATTTCCTGATGACGATTCTCTCATCACCAACGTCGCTTGTAAGTGGTAATCCGCTGGCAGGTGCCTTTGACGTTGTAGAAAAGTTGCGCCGCAGTTCTGCCTTTTGGGCTTTTTGTGTCCCAGTGTCTGATGGCCTGTTGAACATTCACGCCACCGAGTCACGTGTTTCTTCGTTTCATCGCCCGACTACTTTTCCGGTGAACGATGAAGTCGTTCGTGCTGCCCGTTACGAACCCGCGCCCGTCGACGACAGCGGGTGGTAGCCGCCGACACTCCAGCGTTGACGGTCCAGCCTGCGAGATGGCTTAGTCAGGGTGACGTCTTCTTGGAGCTCCCTATTCCGGACCTGCACGAGCCTGACTTGGCGGGTCCCGCGCTCCTAGCGACTTATCACTGTGCCTTGGATAAGCGCAATGGGCGGGGCGTATCAACCGTTACCCATCTCAATTTCCTTCCAGTGCGGTCCGTTGAGGCCCTTCCGAAGGACAGAGCTACTCTGCTTCGCAGGGATCCAAGTAGCACGACACCCTATGCTGCCCTGTACCTTGGAGACTTGGAACAGGTGGGGGAGGGGTACGTTAATCTTTTGGAATGCTTCACTCTTCCAGCTACAGAGTTCGACATTGAGCTCGTAGATTTTTCCGCTGATCTTCCAGATGAGGGGCCAGACGGGGATTATTTGCGGGCAGTGAGCACCAGGAATCATCATCGGGTTGCTACGTTGCATCCGCTGCATCATGAGCTATTCCTGCAGAAGTGGCGAGCTCATTGGACGGGGTCCTTGGAAGTTTCTGGCTAAGGTAACACTTGAACTGAGCCGGGAAACCACTGGAATTGAGCAGCAGAACCCGAAACACGACGGCAGACTTTCCACCGTCCTGGCCTCACGTAATAGGACGAATGTGCTCTCGTGGCTCAGCGCTGGGGCGCCTTCGACCCCTGCAGTTCCTCGTAGACCAACTCGCTCAGCATCTTTAGTAGCGCACTCATCTTCGTCCTGTCGCCGAGCGCCTGGAGACTCAGGTTGTAGTGGCTGTCCATCGAGTTCGAGACCGCGTCTGTGACGGCCTTTTCCAGGTGCGGGCTGCTGCCGAAGTGGTTCCGTGAGTTGTTCTGCGCCTGCTTCTGAAGTGTTTCGTTCTTCACGAGCTCCCTACGTACTCCCTCGACAAAGTGCGCTACAGCGTCCAGTTCCTCACCCTCGAATGGAAGGTTGGCCTGCTGGATGATCTCCTCCCAAGTCGCGAGGACCGGGTCCTTCGCCTGTCCGGTGCCCACTTCTGTGGGCGGTTTCAGCAGCGCATCATCGCCGGAGAGTTGCAACTGGGCCTGCCCCTTGTCTTTGAGCGCGTATTTGGCAAGCACCACCCCGGAGAGGTCCAGGGCCACCTTCGCGTCGTTCACGCGGAGCACCGGCAGGAGGTGCTTGTAGTAGATTGCACGCTTCTCCAGGTCCGTATCGGCGAAGTCGACGATCTGGGAGAGGAAGTCGTAGGAGCGAACAAACGAGCCGAGGTCTTTTCGGAACAGGTCTAGCTCGTCCTGGGCGGCCTTGTTGCCCTCCGCGACGCCGGCGTTGTACCGGGTGTTGAAGCGCGACTTCGCGGGAGCAACCCAGCCGGAGAGCGCGTTGTTGCCTTCCTCCAGGACATATGACTTCACGAGCCCGTCCACCTCGGACTCCAGGTAGATCTGCGCGGCATCGAGCTTGGCCTGCAGATCGTGCACCACGTTCGGGTCGGAAACGCCCTCCAGGGCTGCCTCGCGGAAGTACGGCTGGAAGGACGCTAGAATCTCACCCGGATTATTGACGAAGTCCAGCACAAACGTCTGGTCCTTGCCCACGGCCGTTCGGTTTAGCCGGGACAGCGTTTGCACGGCGGAGACCCCGGAAAGCTTCTTGTCCACATACATGGCCACGAGCAGCGGTTGGTCGAAGCCGGTCTGGAACTTGTTAGCCACCAGCATGATTTTGTACTCGTCGGTGGAGAACGCCTCGGGAAGTGTGCGCCCCTTGAGCCCGGCATTCATGCTGAGCTCGGTGAACGCCTCAGGCCCGGATTCGTCGTCGTTCACTTCGCCGGAGAAGGCAACCATCGTGCCCAACCCCGAATAGCCGGCGTCGAGAATGTATTTGTCGATGGCGAGCTTATATCGCACGGCTTCCTTGCGGGAGCCTGTGACCACCATTGCCTTGGCCTTGCCATCCAGCCGCCAGGCAACGTTCGCGCGGAAATGCTCAACGATCACCTGGACCTTCTGGCTGATGTTGTAGGGGTGCAGCTTCACCCAGTTCATCAGGGACTTCAGCGCCTCGGACTTCTCCATATGGGCGTCGTCCGAGTCGTAGTCCCGGCCCTCATGGGTGAGCCGGTAGGCCACCTTGTAGCTGGTGTAGTTCTGCAGCACGTCCAGGATGAAGCGCTCCTCGATGGCCTGCTGCATGGAGTACAGGTGGAACGGCTGCGGCAGCCCGTCCGGGCCCTTGCGACCGAACAGCTCCAGGGTCTTGGCCTTGGGGGTGGCGGTGAAGGCGAAGTAACTGATGTTCTTGGCGTCGGCACGCTCAGCCATTTCGGCCGCCAAATAGCTTTCGACGTCGAACTCGCCGCCGTCGTTGACGTCCGCCAGTTCCTCCGCGGACAGGACCTTCTTCAGTTTGTTCGCGGTGGACCCGGTCTGTGAGGAGTGGGCTTCGTCCGCGATGATGGCGAAGTTCCGACCTTTGAGCGCTTGGGATTCGGCGATGGCCTTCAACGCGAACGGGAAGGTCTGAATGGTGACGATGATGATCGGCGTTCGTGCCGCCAGCGCGGAAGTGAGTTCGCCGGACTTGGAGCCCGCGTTACCGCGGATGGGGACCACGACGCCGGACTTGTGCTCGATCTGGTAGATCGCGTCCTGGAGTTGGGCGTCCAGGACGGTCCGGTCGGTCACGACGATGACGGAGTCGAAGATCTTCTGATTGTCAGCCCCGTGCAGCGAGCTGAGCTGATGCGCCGTCCAGGCGATCGAGTTGGTTTTGCCGGACCCGGCTGAGTGCTGGACCAGGTAGCGGTGGCCGGGCCCCTCGGCCCGGGCGGTCTCGATGAGGTGGTTGACCACGTCCCACTGGTGATAGCGGGGGAACAGCAGGGACTTGCGGACTTCCCGCTCGCCGGTGACAGGGTTGGTCTTGTCGCTGATTTGCAGGTGCAGGAATTTGCCGATGATGTTCAGCCAGGAGTCGCGCTGCAGCACTTGTTCCCAGAGGTAGCTGGTGGCTGACCCCTTGGGGTTGACCGGGTTGCCGGCGTGTCCGTCATTCCCGAGGTTGAAAGGCAGGAAGTAGGTGTCCTTGCCCTTGAGCTCGGTGGTCATTTGGATCTCGTCGTTGCTGACAGCGAAGTGCACCAGCGCGCGGCGGCCGAACGATAGCAGCGGCTCATCCTTGTTCTTGCCGTTGCGGGGCAGCCGGTCTTTGCGGTATTGCTCGATGGCGTCATTGATGTTCTGCGTGAAATCCGTCTTGAGCTCTATGGTGGCGACAGGCAGGCCGTTGACGAACAGGACCAAGTCGATGCTCTTCA
Organism: Arthrobacter sp. Soil764; assembly: GCF_001428075.1. Lineage (GTDB taxonomy): Bacteria > Actinomycetota > Actinomycetes > Actinomycetales > Micrococcaceae > Arthrobacter. Next base: position 36,456 of record NZ_LMSI01000006.1, read on the forward strand.
TGGTGTCGACCGTGGAGTAGTGCACCTGCCGGATCACGCGGAGACGCACCTTTTGGTAGCGTTCCAGGGTCTCCGGGTTCAGGCCCATGGCCGGCTTGAACTGGCACATCTCAAACTTGGCGGCGACGTCCTTGAATCCAGTGCGCAGCACTGAGAGCATGCCGGCCTCTTTAGCTGCAGGCTTGTCCAGCACCTTGCACAGCCGGTCAAGGAGCAGCCGCTTCGCGACCTCATGCTCGGCGGGGGAGTCCGTAGGCTTCAGGACCTTCGCCAGCTGCTCCGGTTGGGTATCGGACAGCCACGCGAACACATCCTCCGGGACAAGGCCCCGGGAGGCGTCGTAGAGTTCGTTGGCCTTGCGGTGTGGTTCGTAGATCCAGCCCTCAGCGGCGAGGGCCTGGCAGATCTCGTCCTCAAACGTCACTTCATTGTGCTGCGCCATCGATTCCCCCTCCGATTTGACTTTCGCCTGTGCCTGTCTGGCTGGAAATCCCGAAAACCTTTAGCAGGCCCACAGCAGCCGTTTCGCATATCAACTGACTCGACGGCGAAAGACCGTGCTCGGCAGGATTCTCAATCCTGGCTAGCAGTGAAGAATAGAAGGATGCATTGTGATCCCAGTAGGCTGCTGCATCCGGGGGATATGGGTCGATGATTGTTATCACCGGAGCGAGTCGAGAGTTTACCCAGCGCTTTATCGCAGCGTTAATGTGCTCGTCGCGCATCGAGTATCCGACTATGACCAGGTGATTTGAATCCTCTAGGAACTGGTCGAATTCCTTCAGCATTGCTAGAAAAGGGCCTTCCGCACGCAGCTTCGTTCCATGGCCGAAAACCAGGGCGGGCGATGACCCTCTCGCTAAATCTTCGTCAGAGGGTTCACTACGCCGGACCGCAATGTCGTCATCCGCGAATGCGTCGAGGCCTTGACGTTCATTCGTATATTGCCAGTCAAGCGAGCCGTGAAGCTTGAGCAGTCTGAGATCAGCACGGTTATTCCAATGCCAGTTGAAACCTCCACTCCATTGCTCAATGCCAGTGTCGTACTGGATCCGGTTTGCTTCGCAGAACGACTCAAGACTTAGGTCGTAGTTCAGTGTGGCAACACGGGTATTCGACGCGGATCGGGTCAGTACAGGTGCGAGGTACCCAATCCGCTCAGCATCAATTTTCAATGCAGTCCGAAGCTGGAGCAGCATTGCCTGCTCCAGCAACTTGAATGTCGTTCCCTGTTGGTTTTGGCGCGTCAGGGCACGAACGCCGTCTTGAAAAGCATCCTGCAACTTGGTTGTTCGATGTGCTCGTTCGGTAGCATCCGCTATGCCACCCATGAATTTACGACCCCACGTGCTTGAAAGACGAGGTGCCGGACCCTTATCGACTTCGTTCAGATAGGGGTTCCAAGCAGATATGAACGGCGAGACCTCTAGGTCATCTCTGTGGGAGAGCATGCGGACTGCCGCAAAGACTCGCTCGACGTCGATCCCGTCAGCGATTGCGCCGCCTCTGGCGGTGTCGTGGGCGATCATTGCCCCAACGGCCATATTGAGGGCGCCGGCAACTGAGCGGCCGACATGATTGTCATTAGAGATCCCGTTCAAGATTTGTTCGGTGAGACGAGTAGATGTGGGGAGGCCAGCCTCCACCGAGGCACCCGCCCCAAGCAAAACCGTGACTTCCCGGTCTCCTGGAACCTCTGCGATGGCAGGCGTCATTTCAGCAAACTTCCTGTACTTTGAGGCTGCCTGTGACAGTGGCGGAAATGAGTGCCGAGCGGCGTTCGAGCAGCAAGCCCACGGCAGTTGCACACTTCTGCGAGAGGTGATCCAGACGCTCGACGGTCCCGCGAAGGCCGGCAACGCTGGAGCGTTGCGAGTCTATCGACGGGACGCGGAACCTGATCTCTCCGAGGTCATTGACGTTGATACGCGGTGTCCTGATGACACCTTGATCAACTGACCCAATACCACGCACCCTGGACTGCATTTCGCCTACGGCCCACTTCGAGCGGAGAACCATTGCTAGCCAAGTTGGATCGACCCTCCTAGAGGGGCGAATCACTAGGTAGTCGGGGCTGACAAGACCGCTTTGATTTGATGTACCGAGGGCCCCTTGAAACGCGCGCATGCGGTTAATGACGATATCTCCGGGTCTGGATACCTTGTAGTTGCTGAGATCAGCGGCGCGCGGCTCATCATCCGTTATCTCGTCGCGTCGGTGAAGGCCTCGGTGAATCGAGACGGACATGAGCGGAAGTTCGGCACCGTCCGCCCGTTCGTCGGTCACGGTATAGAGGTGCTTCAAACTTAAGCCAGGATCTTCAGTCGTGGGCTGTACCGAGCACGATACGTATGCAGTGACCACGGCTTGACGCTTTTCGATGAGCAGCTCGATGAGCCGCTCCTGCTTTCTGATGAGATCGTCGATCTGCGCTGTTTCGCGGTCGAGGTAGTCGCAAGCGGCCGTTTGAAAACCAATGCTGGCATGGGGTACTTCCAAATTTGCGAGCTTTTCTGCAGTGAAATGACGGATTGTCGCTTTGTTGCAGAGGACGTCGAGATAAGAGCTGCTGCGAAGGGCATCAAGAATGTATTTGGCGAACCGAATGTCATTTCCCCGGCGGGGGCGAACACGGTGCACGCTGTTTTGGAATATTGCAGGACTATCGGCTTTTATCAGCGCGCTGCGTCCCACGTCTCCCCCTTCGCAAACGACAAGGTCGTTGGCCCGAATAGCTAGATTGCGGCGATCGGTGTCGGATGCCCACATGGACTTCAGAGCGGACTCGTCGAGATACCCGTCCTGGACTGCAGCGGAGTTCAGGTAGAGCGTCATAAAGTCTGAGGGGCCTCTCTGTTCCGTCTGCAGCATCTTTCCGAGCGTGACCTCGAACATCTGCTTGAAACTGGTCACGGGGAGAGTGGTTGCGCCGTACCAGGTCACTTCTCCACCTCGGCCAGCAACGTCGTGATCTCGGAGATGAGTTGGTTGAGATCAGCGTCGATCTCGTCCAAGGACCGAGGCGGGACGTACTTGTAGAAGTGCCGAGTAAATGGGATCTCGTAACCGACCTTGGTCTTGGAATCGTCGATCCAGGCGTCGGGGACGTGGGGGAGGACTTCCCGTTCAAGGTAGGCCTGAATGTCTTCATCCAATCGCACGTTTTCGGTGTCACGAAGGTCTGTGTCGGCCTCGGGCGTTCCCTTGGGCCCCTTACAGGTGTCTGCCGATTCGTCGCGTTCGGAAAGGCCGGCCAGGACAGCCTTCAGGACCGGGGCACCAAGCTTTAGGTCCGCGCCTGCCAGCGCCGGCTTGAGGACCTTGATGAACGCCTCGCGGTTCTTCCAGAGCTTGGTATCGCCTTCGCTGACCCGGGTAAGGGCTTTCTCCAGAAGCTGCCGGTCGTCATCGGACAGCTTTTCCACCGGCTTCTGCGCCAACACGGCGTCGATCCGCTCCGGAGTGCAGGCGAAGTTCAGTTTGAGCGGCCGCTCCACCGTGACGGAGGAGTAGCCGAAGTCCTGGTTGTTGAAAATCTTGGAGGTCTCGCCGTTGTCCTCGAATTCACCGTAGAGGTTGACGATGCTCGCAATGTCCTTGGGGCCGAGTTCCTTGCGCTTGGAGCCGAGGCTCTTGCGCATTTTCTGAAAGAAGCCGATGCCGTTGATGAGCTGGGTCTTGCCGACGCGCTCCGGGTGTTTCTGCTTCTTGCTGTTCGAGAGGATCCAGATGTAGGTGGCGATGCCGGTGTTGTAGAACATGTCCGTGGGCAGCGCGATGATGGCCTCCACGAAGTCGTTCTCGATCAGGTACTTGCGGATCTCAGACTCGCCTGACCCGGCACCGCCTGTGAATAGCGGCGATCCGTTCAAGACGATGCCGATGCGGGACCCGCCGTCATGCGCCGGGCGCATCTTGCGGACCAGATGGAGCAAGAAGAGCAGTGAGCCGTCGCTGACGCGGGGCAGGCCTGGGCCGAAGCGGCCGTCGAAGCCGTGGAGTTCGTGTTCCTTCTGGATCTGCGGCTGAATCTTTTTCCACTCGACGCCGAAGGGCGGGTTGGAGAGCATGAAGTCAAACTGCTGGCCGATGTTCTGGTCGTTCGCGAGGGTGTCACCGACGGAGATCTTCGAGATGTCCTGGCCCTTGATGAGCAGGTCCGACTTACAGATGGCGTAGGACTCGTCGTTGATTTCCTGGCCGTATGCGACGAGGGAGGCGCTTGGGTTCAGCCCATGCAGGTGCTCCTGGGCGACCGTGAGCATGCCGCCGGTTCCGGCGGTGGGGTCATAGATGCTCCGGACGATGCCCTCCTTGGTGAGGACGTCGTCGTCGTAATTCAGCAAAAGCTGCACCATCAGCTGGATGACTTCGCGAGGGGTGAAGTGTTCACCCGCGGTCTCGTTGGAGGCTTCAGCGAAGCGGCGGATGAGCTCCTCAAACATGAGGCCCATCTCGATGTTGCTGATGGTCTCCGGGTGGAGGTCGATCGCGGCGAAGTCCTTGGCGACGTGGTAGAGCAGGTCCGAGCTGTCCAGCTTCTCGAGCGTTTTGTAGAACTCGAAGCGCTCGAAGATATCGCGGGTGTTCTCCGAGAAGCCCTGGACGTAATTGAGGATGTTCGCCTTGATGTTCGTGGGGTCGTCCAAGAGCTCGGCGAAGTTGAACTTGGAGATGTTGAAGAAGCTGTGGCCCGAAGCCTTCTGCAGGAAGGTGTCGAGCGGAATGTTGAGGTCCTTCTTGGCCTCCTGTTCAGCGAGAACGGCGTCCTTGGTTTTTTCGAGGACGCAATCCAGACGGCGCAGGATGGTGAATGGCAGGATCACCGAACCGTACTGGGCCGGTTTGTAGGTGCCCCGCAGAATATTCGCGATGCTCCACACCAGGTTGGCGTTGTTGTTGCCGGCCACTGTTCCCACTTTCTGTGCCGCGGGCAGTGGGGGTGCGCTGACTTTAGCCGGCCACGCCGTCGGCGCCCCCATTGCCGTGCAGCGTTCAATCGATCACGCACGTACTTGCCCTTGCATTGTATTGGCGAGGGTGGCTTGGTGGGCGATCGATGGGTGATGGAGACTCCGGGGCCGCGTCACCGTGCTGCGTCGGAAGGATATGTGAAGATGTTCAAATGAGTGACAACGACCACGAGCTTTCCCTGTATGTCGACGGCAAGAATGCCTTGGTGGCGGGCGATCCGACAGCCATTGCGGAGCTTTTCCGCAAGTTGGATGTCAAGCCAGAGGACCGTGCCAACTTGGGGTCAGGGGTGGCTGATCTCCTCGCTGGCCTGGCTGGGGCGGTTGCGATGGCGATGTCGGCAAATATCCCGGGCAACTCCTTCCATATGACTCCCGAGTCCTACGCTCGATTTCTGGAACTCGTCGGTTCCACTGAGGAAAAGCTCGGGATTGTCAGCGGGGTGCTACGACAGTCAGATGGGAGGATTGACACGATCATCGAACTGGTGAGCTCTTCTCCAGTCAATCCTGCCGCGGCCGCGAACGTGCAGCTCATGGCCGCGACTTTGGCGATCCGTGTGGCCCTCAAAGACCTCGATACGCTTGTTCAGGCTGTGGACGCGAAGCTGGACACAATCGTCCGGGATAACCGTGACGAGGCGCTCGGCAACGTACAGGGAACGACCCACGTCCTAGACAAGGCATTTGGATACTTCGAGGAGACGGCGCGGCTGAACGATGCTCTATGGGACCAGGTGTCGGGGCAGGCGGCTGCTCTTGCCCAGGCTCACGCCGTCGCCCTGAACCACCTAAACACCATTGCCGACAGTCTTACTGTCAAAAACTTCGGCAAGCGGGTCAATAACGCTGAGGCCTCGGCAAGGGGCGAACTGAAGCACTGGCTGGTTATTGCGGCGGTGGCCCTGACAAATATGGTTCGCCTGGACGCCCTCGAGGCCGTCCGAAGTGTGCAGGACGGGTCAGACTCCCCGGCTCATGAGCGGCATATCGCCAAGGCGCGCGAGCGGCGCATGACCACCACCAGCACGGCAATCCGAAACTTGTCAGACGCTATTTCAAAAGCGGTGGATGTGGATAGCTTTACCCGCATTACGAACCCCCTAGAAATGCCAAGGCTCTACACTGCCGCTGAGGAAATGCAGCGACTATTGCAGGTCTTTAGCTCGTCCTTCGGTATGCCGGAGCCAGCTTCGATCGAGCGTACGCAGTGGCACGAATCTGTGATCCGCCTTGGCCAAAAAGCTGGAGGTGTCGTGGTGAACTCCGCCGCTGCCGTTGCCGAAGGGGTAGCTTCAGTTCCCAAAGCCATCGGGGAAACTGTTGAAGATACGATCCTGCACGTAGCCCAAGGAATCGAGGCGCGACGACGGAGCCCCGGGGAAATCGAGAAACAAGAACCTCAGCCTGAGGCTCCTGAGGATTTGGCCATCACGCAGCAGCAGGCCGGCTCCGCCAACTGACGGCGGCAGCCGTCAGAACCCCCACTACGCCATCTGAGCCGACCGTCGCGGCCATCCTTGGGCCGGATCGTGTCGATCGCTAAGGACAGCGAAAGCGGTCCGCCCGCCGTAGTACACGGACACACAGCGCAACGCAGGCGCCCCCACACGTAACCTGAATAGATGCCCCGTTTTGCACTGGATATCGAGTCCGTCCCCCGCCCCGCCCGTTCGCAGGAGCTGCTGGACGGCGTGAACCACCGCGTCGTCATCGCCGATGGCGCCATGGGCACCATGCTCCAGGGCCGGGACCTGCAGCTGGAGACGGACTTCCAGAACCTCGAGGGCTGCAACGAGATCCTCAACGACACCCGGCCGGATGTCATCGCGGACATCCACGACGCCTACTTCGCCACGGGCATCGACGCGGTGGAAACCAACACGTTCGGCGCCAACTGGTCCAACCTCTCCGACTACGGCATCGACGACCGCATCGAAGAGCTCGCCCGCAAGGGTGCGCAAATCGCCCGCGAACGTGCGGAGGCGGCGGAACAAACAGACGGCCGCATGCGCTGGGTCCTCGGCTCCATGGGCCCCGGCACCAAGCTCCCCAGCCTGGGCCACACCACCTACGACTACCTCAAACAGACCTTCGCCCTCCAGGCCCAGGGCCTGATCGACGGCGGCGCCGACGCCTTCCTCATCGAAACCAGCCAGGACCTCCTGCAGACCAAGGCCGCCGTCAACGGCTGCAAGCAGGCCATCGTGGACCGTGGCATCCGCCTCCCCATCTTCGTCGAGGTGACGGTGGAAACCACCGGAACCATGCTCATGGGCTCCGAAATCGGCGCCGCGCTCACCGCCCTCGAACCGCTCGGCGTCGACGCCATCGGCCTGAACTGCGCCACCGGCCCGGACGAAATGAGCGAACACCTCCGCCACCTCTCCAAGCAGTCCTCCGTCGCCATCGCCTGCATGCCCAACGCCGGCCTGCCCGTCCTCGGCGCCAACGGCGCGCACTACCCGCTCTCACCCACTGAACTCGCCACCGCGCACGAACAGTTCGTGCGTGAATTCGGCCTGGGCTTGGTGGGCGGCTGCTGCGGTACGACGCCGGAGCACATGGCCGCCGTCGTCGAACGTCTTGCGCCCTTCCGCGCCAAAGCCGTGGTCACCAGCGGAGACAAGACAGCACCCGCCCGCATTCCCGAAGAACGCGAAGCCGGCGTGGCCTCCCTCTACCAGCACGTGAACTTCGACCAGGAGTCCGCGTACCTGGCCATCGGTGAACGCACCAACGCCAACGGCTCCAAGGCCTTCCGCCAGGCAATGCTCGAAGAACGCTGGGACGACTGCGTGGACATCGCCCGCGAGCAGATCCGCGTCGGCGCCCACCTGCTGGACGTCTGCATCGACTATGTGGGCCGCGACGGCGTCGCCGACATCAAGGAGGTGGTAAGTCGGTTCGCGTCCGCCTCCACCCTCCCGCTGGTCATCGACTCCACCGAACCGCCCGTCCTGCAGGCCGGCTTGGAACTCATCGGCGGCCGTCCGGTGGTCAACTCAGTCAACTACGAGGACGGCGACGGTCCCAACAGCCGCTTCGCGCGCATCATGCCGCTGGTGAAGGAACACGGCACTGCCGTGATCGCCCTGACTATCAATGAAGAGGGCCAGGCCCGCACCACCGAGGGCAAGGTGGCCATCGCCTCCCGCCTCGTCGACGCCCTGGTGGGCGAATGGGGCATGCGCGTCGAGGACATCATCGTCGACTGCCTCACCTTCCCGGTCGCCACCGGCCAGGAGGAAACCCGCCGGGACGGCATCGAAACCATCGAGGCCATCCGCCAGATCACCGCCAAGTACCCCGGCATCAACACCACGCTCGGCGTCTCCAACGTCTCCTTCGGCCTGAACCCGGCAGCCCGCGTCGTCCTGAACTCCGTGTTCCTGCACGAGGCCGTCCAGGCCGGCCTGACCAGCGGCATCATCGACGCCGCCAAGATCGTCCCGCTCGCCTCCCTCCCGGAAGAGCAGCGCAAGGTGGCCCTGGACCTGGTCTGGGACCGGCGCGAATACGACGCCGACGGCAACGTCACCTACGACCCCCTGGCCAGCATGCTGGACATGTTCGCCGGCGTCGACACCGCAGCCCTCAAGGACCAGCGCGCCGCCGAACTCGCGGCCCTGCCCACCGGCGCACGCCTGGAACGGCGCATCATCGACGGCGAAGGCAAGGGCCTCGAAGCGGACCTGGACCTGGCCCGCAGCGAAGGCATGACCCCGCTGGGCATCATCAACGACCACCTGCTCGAGGGCATGAAGGTTGTCGGTGAACGCTTCGGCGCCGGCGAAATGCAGCTGCCGTTCGTGCTGCAGTCCGCCGAGGTCATGAAGAACGCCGTCGCCCTGCTCGAACCGCACATGGAGAAGTCAGACTCCTCCGGCAAGGGCACCATGGTGATCGCCACCGTCCGCGGCGACGTGCACGACATCGGCAAGAACCTGGTGGACATCATCCTCACCAACAACGGCTACAAGGTAGTCAACATCGGCATCAAGCAGGGCATCGCCGAGATCATCGCCGCAGCCGAGGAACACGACGCCGACGTGATTGGCATGTCCGGGCTGCTGGTGAAATCCACCGTGGTGATGAAGGAGAACCTCGCGGAGCTGCAGTCCCGCGGCCTGGCGAAGAAGTGGCCGGTAATCCTCGGCGGCGCAGCCCTCACCCGCGCCTACGTGGAGCAGGACCTGGCCGAGCAGTTCGACGGCGTGGTCAGGTACGCCAAGGACGCCTTCGAGGGCCTTTCCCTCATGGAACCACTGGTGCGCGTGGCCCGCGGTGAATCGCCGGACGACGTCGGCCTGCCGCCTTTGAAGAAGCGCATCCACAAGGGCGGTGCGAAGTTCACGGTCACCGAGCCGGAAGCCATGCCCGGCCGCTCGGATGTTGCCACCGACAACCCGGTTCCGGTGCCGCCGTTCTGGGGCACCCGGATCGTGCGCGGCGTCTCGCTCCACGACTACTCCGCGTTCCTCGACGAGCGCGCCACCTTCATGGGGCAGTGGGGCCTCAAGCCCGGCCGCGGCGAGGACGGCGCCTCCTACGAGGAACTGGTGGAACGCGAGGGCCGGCCGCGCCTGCGCTACTGGCTGGACCGCATCCTGGGCGAGGGCATGCTGGACGCGTCCGTCGCCTACGGCTACTTCCCCGTGGTTTCCGAGGGGGAGCAGGTGGTGGTGCTGCACCACGGCGAGGACCACGACGGCGTCCTGGGCCAGGCGGGCCTTCTTGCCCCCGATGGTGGTTCAGGCGGTCCGATCGGCACCGACCGACTGCGCTTCGATTTCCCGCGCCAGCGCCGCGACCGGCACCTGTGCCTGGCCGACTTCGTGAAGCCGCGGGAGTCCGGGCAGATCGACGTGCTGCCGGTCCAGCTGGTCACCGCCGGCTCGAAGATCGAGGAGTTCACCTCCAAGATGTTCGCCGCCAACCAGTACCGCGACTACTACGAGCTCAACGGCCTGGTCATGCAGCTCACGGAGGCGCTCGCCGAGTTCTGGCATGCCCGGATCCGCAAGGAGCTGGGCTTCGCGGCCGAGGAGCCGAAGGACACGGCAGGGTATTTCAAGCTCGACTACCGCGGTGCCCGGTTCTCGCTGGGCTACCCCGCCTGCCCCGACATGGAGGACCGCCGCAAGGTGACGGAGCTGCTGAAGCCGGAACGCATGGGCGTGGTGCTCAGCGATGAGCTGATGCTGCACCCCGAACAGTCCACCGACGCGTTCGTGTTCCACCACCCGGAGGCGAAGTACTTCAAGGTGTGAGGTGAAGCCGGTCGTTGGTCTGGGAGTGCGCCTCCCGGGCTTGGCCGGTACACCTGCCGTCCCGGTACCACCACCTGGTCCCGCTCGTCCCCGCAGCTTCTGCCGGCATCCCACTTAGTAGTACAACCCTGCCGGAGAGGACAGGCAGCAACCCCGCCGCGTGTGACGCAGGTAGTGGCGGACGGTCTCCCTGCTGGTCGCGTCATCACCTGCAAGGACGGCCAGGCGCTCAACTCACCGGCTGCTGCAGGCTTCGTGACAGTGAACTTACAACTGTGGTGGTTCGAGGAGCTGACGCGCAACGTCGGCGTCGGTGATCAGGACGTTGATCCAGCCGCCGGATACGGCGCCGCGGATGGCGTCCAGTTTGCCCATGCCGCCGGCTACACCGATGCGGCGGGGTACCTGCATCATGACCTCGGCGTCAATGGATATCACCCGTTCTTCAATCGCGGGTTTCATGGGCACCCCGTTGATGTCAAAAAAGCGCAAGCAGATCTCGCCGACAGCCCCCGCCCGCGATAGTTCTCCTTCTTCTGCACTGCTCAGGGCATTCCCGCTGGCTTGCCAGAGTGGTGAGGCGGGGAATGTTCCGATCCCCACCAGTAGCGTCGTTAGGCGCTCCCATGCTTCTACTGATGCGGCCACTGCTGGATCCCCGAGGAACGCTTCGCGAATCTGAGGGTTCGCAACGAGGCCGGGGCATCCCATATAGAAGGGCTTGGCGGAAGTGAGTTCGGCGAGGTGGGAGACCAGGCGGCTGGCCTGCATTTGTGCTTGGGGGCTGCCTACACCGCCAATGAGCTGGATTACTTCATTCGCTACTTTTCTCGGGCGTGATCGCATGGCTTCAACCGTTTGCAAGAGCGTGGTGCTCCATGAGGAGATTCCGATGTAGTCGTTGGCGTCAATCGTGGTCTCCAGGTAGGTGGCTGCGGACGAGCCCAGTCGCATACCCAGTGAAGCGCCGTCCATGACGTCCACTACAACCACCTCCCGGAGCTGGTACTTCTCTTCTAGGGCCTTTTCGAGGCCGACATAGATTCCCGCCGGCTGGACGATGGATGTTCGCACTATCCCTAAGTCAACTGCGTTCTTGAGGTAGCGCGACACCCTTGCTTGGGAAAGGTTCAGCCGCTGGGAGATGTCACCCTGGGAAAGCCCCTCCTCGTGATAGAGCACGGCGATCTTCGTGAAGAGTCGCAGCTGTTCCGTGGTGACGGACAGTAAGGTCGCTGATTCTGTGAATTGCGTCATACTTCGTAACTTTCGGTGCGCGTATGAATATTTATGCAGGGCCGAATAACGCGTGGACTTGCCCATCCGGTGGACAGTTCTACTTCCTAAGGCGAAAGGCGGCCTCCCTGTCGATCAGCCGAAGCCAAGAGCGGTGCTGAATGAATATTCAGCCCTGAAAATTCTCTGCCTCAATATCGATTCTGCCATCCTTTCCGGGGATTTTGGCTCATAGACTTCCAACACCAGCCCAACTTCAGAGCCGAAGTTCCGTCAGGAATTTCGATCGCCGTCCATGTGGACCGACTGGCCTTCACGATCGAAAGCGAACTGCAATGACAGACATTAAGTACTCCACCCGTCTTAACTCCTTTGCCTTGGGCAAGGGAAAGAAGTATCCCAGTGGCGAGGATTCGGTGATCGACCTGATCGCCATTGCCGGCACTGTCAAGGGCCTGACCACCCTTGAACTGAACTACCCGGAGCACTTCGGCACTGATTCAGTCGATGACATTAAGGCGGCCCTGGAAAAGGCCGAACTGGACGTGCGTGGCATCCAGCTCCGTTGGCCTGCACCCCAGTTCGCGAATGGGGGATTCACGAATCCTGACCCTGCGCTGCGGGAAGCAGCAGTGGGAATGGTCAAGGAGGCCATCAGCCTTTGCCGCGAATTCGGCGCCGATCACGTGCTGCTGTGGCCAGCGCATGACGGTTATGAATACCCCCTGCAGATGGATTACATGAAGGCATGGGGCTGGATGGTGGAAAGCCTGCAGACGGTCGCTGACGTCGACCGGGACATCCGTATCTCCATTGAGTACAAGCCGGCTGAACCGCGTGGACGCACCATTCTTAACACTACCGGCGCGGTCATGAACCTCATCAAGGACTGTGACCGCCCGAACCTCGGCGTTACTTTGGATTTCGGGCACCTGCTGATGGCCCGTGAGAACCCGTCCCAGTCGGCGGCTATGTGCCTGCGTGACCAGAAACTGTTCGGTCTTCAGCTGAACGATTCCCACGGGGTAGCCGATGACGGACTCGTGGTAGCGTCGATCCACTTCGCGGAGACGCTGGAACTTGTGTACTACCTGCTGCGCGAGGGCTACCAGGGAACGTACTACTTCGACACCGATCCGGTACGAGAGAACCCTGTTGCCGAATGCGAGATGAACATTGAGAGGATGGGGACCATCATCGAGAAGGCCCACGAGCTGGTTCGGGACTATCCGGATCTCCCCAGCGGGGACGCTCTGAACTCATCATCCGTACTGTGGTCGAAAGCAGTGGGTGTCTAAGTGCGGCCAACCGGTGTCTGCGTGGTCGGCTCGGTAAACGCGGACCTGATTGCGTATCACGGTGCAGAAGCAAGCGTGGCAGGCTATGTGACGGGTGACCGCTTCGAGATGGCCGCGGGCGGCAAGAGTCTGAACGCCGCGATGAGTATTGCAGCTGTGGATCCGACGGTTACCCTCGTGGCCCGCGTCGGCTCCGACGATCTAGGAAATTTCATCATCGGCGCTCTTCACAAGAGAGGGGTCACCACCGAAGGCATCATCCGGGATGAGCGGACCCACACGGGCGTAGGTCACGTCAGAGTCGATCGACAGGGGGAGTACGACACAGTCGTCGTTCCCGGAGCCAACGGAAACTTTTCGCCGTTAGATATTGACGGCTACGTCCAAGCGCACGATCCGCCGGCATTCGTTGTCCTGAACCTCGAGGTGCCGCTTCCCACCGTCAAGCGGGCAGCGACGCGCTTCCGGGAACTCGGTTCTACAGTGGTCCTGAACCTTTCACCGGTGTGTGCAGAGGCAAGGTCGCTCCTCCGGCTCGCGGACGTCGTCGTTCTAAACCTTCGGGAAGCCTGCCACGTACTGGATGTCCCGCTTAACACCGACGTCCTGGTGCTGCTCACCGCTCTACGAGAGGCCGGCGCGAAAACTCCTGTCCTGACGCTCGGCGGCGGCGGGGTCGCGGCCCTGCACGGAAATGAGTTCGTTCAGGTAAACGTCGAACCGACAGTGGTCGTGAATTCAGTCGGTGCAGGTGACAGTTTCCTGGGAACAATGGTTGCGGCGATGGCGAACGGCCATCCGTTTCCGTTGTGCCTCAGGGCAGCCAACGAAGCGGGCAGGCTCGTGTGCAGCAAGCCTGAATCCTTCCTTACAACCGCTGACGTCCGTCAAATCGAGGACGCTATCGGATTTTCCCTCGCCAACACCTCCGTTGGCCAGTAGCTGACCAGCACCCTGCTGCACCCCGTGCGTGGCAGGAACCCTTGCGGTGCCCGAAAGCAAAGGTGTCGCAACAAAATCTAGCAAGAGTGCCGCAAAGTGCGGGCCTTCCAATGATGAAAGGAACTATCACCATGAATAGAATCCCTCGCGCTGCTACACAGCTGATCGCCGCCACGGCGGCAGTCGCTATGCTCGCAGCCTGCAGTGCCACCCCTGACGGTCCAGCAGGCCAGGCCGCGGGATCGGGCGGTGATCTGGCCAGCCTCGTTGACGCCTCGGCGAAGACCCCGATCAAGGACCTAAAATCCAGCCTTGGCGAGCCGGCAGCGCCAGCGGCCAACACGAAGCTCTGCTACATCACGCGGACACTGTCCAACGAATTCTGGGGATTTGAACGGGACGGCTTCGAAGCAGAAGCAAAGAGGCTCGGCGTCAACTACCAAACGTTTGATGTGACCGACGAATCTTCCATCACCGAACAGTTGGACAAGGCAAAGAGTGCCGCGAACCAGGGCTGCACCGCCCTGCTTGCCTCACCGATTTCGGCTACTGGGCTGGACACCGTTTTCACCGATGCCCTGGGCAAGAAAATGCCGGTCGTCGTCCTCAATGATGCAAAAGGCACCGTCCCCGGCAGCGTCTATGTCGGTCCGGACGCGCTGACCATCGGCCAGACCGCTGCTGATTACATCGCGTCCAAGCTTCCCGAAGGCGGCAAGGTCGCCATGATCGAAGGCGACCCGGGTTCATCAAATGCTTTGAACCGTGGCGAGGGCTTCAAGAACGGTCTTGCCAAGCACTCGAACCTACAACTGGTTGCCTCCCAGACAGCGAAGTGGGATCAGACCAGGGCACAGGAGATTGCGACTGCCATGCTCACCGCGAACCCCGACATCAAGGCGTTCTACTCCCAGAACGACGGTATGGCGTTCGGCGTCGCCGCTGCCATCGCCGCCAAAAATCTGACCGGAAAGGTCCTGCTGGTCGGTACCGACGGCATTCCCCAGGCGAAAAAGGAGATCCAGGCCGGCAACATGACCGCCACGGTCAGCGAACAACCCGTGACCGAAGGCGCCAGTGGCGTTGGTGCAGCTCTTTGGCTCCTGCAGGGCAAGAAGGTTCCCGGCTGGATTGACGTTCCCGCCTTCATCATCGACTCTGAAAACGTCGGGCAATACCCGACCGGAATGCCGTAAGGCAAGAACGGTACCCATCATGGTTGCACCGCTGCTGGAACTGCAGAACATCGCGAAGTCATTCCCGGGCGTCCGCGCTCTGAACGATGTCAGCTTCACCTTGGAGCGCGGAGAAATCTGCACGTTGGCCGGGGAAAACGGCGCCGGAAAAAGTACACTGCTCGCCATTCTGGGCGGTTCCCTTGTTCCCGATCACGGGGCCGTCCTTATCGACGGCACCCAGCGGCAGCACTTCACCCCCCGCCAGGCACTGGCCGACGGGGTGAGGATCGCCCATCAGGAACCGGCCATCGTCCCACAGCTGACTGTGGAGCAGAATCTCGTACTAGGCCGCTCCTCCCGAGAACGTCGGGATGCTGGCGCTGATATCGACCAGGCGCTGGCCGACGTCGCCCAAATGGGGTTTCCCCTCCACGCCAAAGCCTCCGTAAGGGGGCTAAGCCCGGCACAACGCCACGCCCTGACCATCGCCCGGGCACTGGCCTTCGGCGCGAAAATCGTAGCGCTCGATGAACCTACAACCAGCATGCTGGAACACAACGTTGAAGGCGTCCTGAACCGTGTCCGGGAGATCGCCCACACTCGCGGTGTTGGCATCATCTACGTCTCGCACAAAATGCCAGAAGTCATGAGTGTTTCGGACAAGGTCGTGGTCCTGCGAGACGGAACCGTCAATTACACCCGGCCGATCAGGGAGACATCTGAACAGGACATAGTAAGGAACATGGTTGGCAGGGAGTTGCTGTCGTTCAAGCGGCAGCACCCCGTACGATCTGACGCCCCGGTCTTGTTTTCGGCTTCGGAAGTCAGCCATCCGACCGGGGGAGGGCCGCTGTCGCTGGACGTCCGGGCAGGCGAGGTTCTGGGCATCGCCGGCTTGGTCGGCTCAGGCCGCACTGAGTTTCTGCGGGCAATCATCAGGGCCGACAAGGGCAGTACCGGGGTGGTGAGTATCGATGGGAAAAACCGCAAAATCCGCTCGCCTCGAGACAGTAGAAACGCCGGCATTGCCTTCATCCCCGAAGAACGCAAACACCAAGGCCTGGTCCTGCAGGTCCCTGCCTACTTCAACGTCGCCCTCACCGCTGACCGGCAGTTCAACGGGTTTGGCCCGTTCATTAGCCTGCGAAAACAGGTCGCGGCAGCCGAAGAGGCGGCAGCTCGGATGTCATTGCGCCCAGCCAATGTCCGGCTCAACGCCCGCCAATTTTCAGGCGGCAACCAGCAAAAAATTGTCATCGCCAAATGGACCTGGCGCAACACCAAAGTGTTCCTGTTCGATGAACCCACGAAGGGCGTGGACGTCGGCGGCAAGGTCGAAATCTACGAACTCATCGATGCTTTGGCCAACGCCGGAAGCGCCGTGATCGTGGTCTCCTCCGACCTTCCGGAAATCATCTCCCTCAGCGACCGGGTCAAAGTCATGCGGCAGGGTCAGTTCGTCTCCGAGCACACGGGCGACGACATCAACGAACACAGTCTTGTGGCCAACGCCATGGGCATCGCAGAAAGAACTACGACATGAGCCAGCCAACCCTGCCCAAGAAAGACCAGGCCGAAGACAGCGGAAACAACGCGATGAACCGACGGCCCTACGCTACAGCCATCAAAAAATCACGCACCCGGCCGGTACTTAACCTCCAGGCACTCGGAATCTACATCGCTGCAATTGTCATCTTCCTCATCTTCGGGTTGCTGAACCCCAACTTCCTCACCTCCGGCAACCTCCGGGACATCGCCATCTCCGCGAGCGTCAACGCCATCATCGGGCTCGGGATCACGTTCGTCATCATCACCGGCGGCATCGACCTCGCCGTCGGTTCCATCGCAAGTTTTGTCGGTATCGTATCCGCCACCCTCATGGTCAATGCAGGGACCTCACCCTTCCTCGCCCTGCTGGCCGGCATTGCACTGGGCCTGGTCTGCGGTGCCATCAACGGCCTGCTCATCACCAAACTCAAGCTGCCGCCATTCATCGCCACGCTCGGAACGATGAGCATTTATCAGGGCTGCGCATACGTCGTCACCAATGGTCGGCCTGTCTACAACGTCCCCAAGGACTTTGTCTTCATGCTCAACAGCTATGTAGGCGGTATCCCTGTCGCAGTCATCCTCGTAGCAGTCCTCGCCGTGCTCTGCTGGCTGCTGCTCCGTCGAACGGTGTTCGGACAGAACGTCATAGCCACCGGTGGCAGCGAAGAGACCGCCTGGCTCTCGGGTGTTCGCGTCGACAGGGTGAAAATCGCTGTTTACGCACTCTCCGGCGTACTCGCCGGAGTCGGCGGCCTAGTCATCGTCGCCCGCATCAATGCTGCCCAGACCGACGCAGGAAGCCCGTACCTTCTCACGGCGATCGCCTCAGCCGTTATCGGCGGAGCCAACCTCATGGGCGGCGAAGGACGGATCGCAGGAACCTTGGTCGGCGCCCTGATCCTCGGAGCGCTCACCAACGGTTTGGTGCTGCTCAACGTCCCCAGCTTTTACGAACAGATCGTCACCGGTCTCGTCGTCGTCATTGCTGTCGCCCTGGACCAAGGCAGCAAGGGATGGCCACTGTTGAAGAAGAAGAAGCTAGAACCACAGAAGGAAGCCGTTGCATGACCCAGCGTCGCCCTGACTGACTGCGGAAGACACCTATCCAAATTTGACCAAAGCCGGTAACGGCGGCAGCCGAACAGCGCTGCCGCCGTTACCGGCTCGCCGGTCCCACACAAGCGGCACGCAGCCACAGGAGGTGCCCGTGCTGAATTTCGGAATTATCGACGCCCACCACCACCTTTGCGACTTCTCCCGCTCCTACCCATGGCTTCAAAGACCGGCGGGACCGTTTCGCTACCACGGAGACGACCGCCCGCTGAGGCGGGACTACTTCCTGGATGATTATCTGGCCGACACCCGGGAATTCGAGTTGTTCGGTTCCGTCCATATTGAGAATGGCGCCGCGGATCCGCTCTGGGAAGCGGAGTGGATCCAGAACGTGCATGACAGTTGCGGCCTGCCCTCGGTCCAGGTAGCCAAAGCTTCACTGGCCGATCCGGAAGTGCTGCCCAGACTTGAACAGCTTGCCTCCATCCCATCCGTGCGCGGAATAAGGGACATCCTCAACTGGCACCCCGACCCCCGCTACACCCATACGTCCCGCCCGGACCTAATCACCGACCCCTACTGGCTGGAGGGATTCTCTCAGCTGGCTTCCCTGGGCCTTTCCTTCGACCTTCAGGTCTTCCCTGACCAACTGGACCAGGCCGCGCAACTGGCTGCCAACCATCCGGACACAACCATCATCCTGGACCACGCGGCGATGCCGGTTCAGCGTGATCGGGCCTCCCTCGGGGAATGGCATGCCGGCATGGAAAAATTGGCGAAGCAGCCAAACGTCGTCACCAAGATCTCCGCGCTGGGAACCAACGACCACTCCTGGACGACGGCTTCTATCCGGCCAATCATCCTGGAAACCATCGAAGTCTTCGGCCCGTCCCGCACAATGTTCGGAAGCAACTTCCCCGTGGACAGCCTCTACTCCAGCTTCACCGAGCTCTATCGTGCCTTCGACGACGTGACCGCCGGCATGACAGATGGCGAACGCCGAGATCTCTTTGCCGAAACAGCAAGGAAAACCTACAGAATCGAGACCTCCTTGCCAGCTAACTAGGCGCTAGGGCATTCGCTGCGATATCAGGCTTGAGTGCACTGCAGCTACCAAGGCACACCGGGAGCTACCCATGAGCATGATAGTTAGAAATCTGATTCAAGAGATGGTCGAGCGAGGAGACCTAGCTCTTGATCACGCGAGGATCTCCGGAGAATCACTTCCGTCAACCTGCCTGGGCCGGATAAACCCTGTCTGCTGGATCAGCGGCGGGAACTGGTGGGCGGTTGCGATCTGTCCATGGCTGGCGTCAATTCAGGTTTTCCATGGCTGGAGATCGTGAGCCGTTGGGATAGCTGCCTGGCAGCATCAGACCAATTTCGGCGCCTCTGGAATCAGGGAGGAGTCGTGTGTCAGCTTAGATGTAGCTGGGCGGGACACTCATGATCTCCTGTGCAGCGAAGGTTGCTGAGATGCCTATCTGCATGTGGTCCCGGCCCTCGGGCTTATGCCGGATGGCCTGTGCAGCTACGGTCAGTCAGCGGACGCCGAAGTCGCTGTCAACATACGAGCCCGGGCGCTTTTCGGGGCCATGCTGGCAATTGCACCCACCATCCAGCTGCAGCCGAACGGTCACCGGACCCGATGCTTCGAGCCGGATGTCGACATGCTCCTGCCCGTTGCTGCTAAGGCGGAGAATTGATTCTTGGTCGGTGAGAAGGGTCATCTGATTACCTTTGCTGATATTTGGAGAGTGGATGCGCACCGGTGGCACGGGCCCTGAATGCCCGTGCCATCCGGGCGGGTTGCTGCGGTTCTACGCCGCGACGTAACCGTTCGGGTTCAGCACGAACTTCGTTGCCGAACCGGCATCAAATTCGGCGTAACCGCGCGGTGCGTCCTCAAGTGGGATCGCTGTGGCGTTTACTGCCTTGGCGATCTGGACCTTGTCGTGCAGGATGGCCATCATCAGCTGGCGGTTGTACGACATCACGGGGCACTGTCCAGTTGTAAACGACAGGGACTTTGCCCATCCGGTGCCCAAGGACAGCGACAGGGAGCCGCGCTTTGCTGCCTCGTCAATTCCACCGGGGTCGCCGGTGACATAGAGGCCTGGGATGCCAAGGGCCCCGCCTGCGGCGGTGATGTCCATGAGCGAGTTCAGCACGGTGGCGGGGGCCTCGTGGGAGGCGTCCTTGCCGTGACCGCGGGCTTCGAACCCTACGGCGTCCACGCCGCAATCCACTTCGGGGACGCCGAGGATTTGCTCGATCTGGTCCTTTGGATCGCCCTTGGTGACGTTCACCGTTTCACAGCCGAAGGAGCGGGCCTGAGCCAGCCGGTCTTCATTCATGTCACCGACAATCACCACGGCTGCACCGAGCAGCTGTGCGCCGACCGCGGCCGCGAGGCCCACCGGGCCGGCACCGGCAATGTAGACGGTGGATCCGACGCCCACTCCGGCGGTAACGGCGCCGTGAAAGCCTGTGGGGAAGATGTCGGAAAGCATGGTCAGGTCCATGATCTTTTCCAGCGCCTGGTCGCGGTCCGGGAACCTGAGCAGGTTCCAGTCGGCATAGGGGACCAGCACGTATTCGGCTTGGCCGCCCACCCAGCCGCCCATATCCACGTAACCGTAGGCGCTGCCCGGGCGGTCAGGGTTGACGTTCAGGCAGATGCCCGTCTTGCGCTCCTTGCAGTTCCGGCAACGGCCGCAGGAGATGTTGAAAGGCACAGAGACAATGTCTCCCACCTTGATGAACTCAACATCCGGACCGACCTCCACCACTTCGCCGGTGATTTCATGGCCAAGGACGAGGTCCTTAGGCGCCGTGGTCCGGCCCCTGACCATGTGCTGGTCCGAGCCGCAGATATTGGTGGTCACCGTGCGGAGGATGGCGCCGTGGGGTACTTTTCGGCCCACATTGGCGGGATTGACGCCAGGCCCATCCTTGAGTTCGAACGTCGGGTAGTCGGTGGTGATGATTTCGACGACGCCGGGTTCTTTGTAGGCAACGGCTCTGTTTCCTGACATGGACACTCCTTTTGGTAGGGGTACTTGGTGCCAGGCCTTCCATTCGGATGGCTTTGCAGTGGTCCTGCAACGTTGCAGGCGCTGCCCCATGGCCCGAGAGCGGTGCTTCGATAGGGATACCTCCCCAGGTTTCAGGCCACCGAAGCACCCTTCACGGGCATGGGACGGCTCTTTCTGCCTCTGATGTTGGAAGAGCTTGTAAGGATGAGACTAGGGTCACAGGAGCTGCAACAAAAGCGCGAGATTTTGAAGATAACCCTGCGGAATCTATGCATGATTCGTCACGCTCATAACTTTGCCACTAATTCTTGGCGGGGCACTTAGACCCTAAGTTGCAGCCCGTCTTTGGCCTGTTCGGAGTGGGCCTTCGCAGCCTGCCCGCCCGCGCTGGAGACCGGCTTCACCCGCCGGAGGGCGGCGAGGATGGCCCGGCCCACCACGGCGATGCCGATGACCGTAGTGACGGCCCGCAGGGTGTCCCAGCCCGCCGTCGAGGTCAGCAGTGAGTAGAGCAAGAAGCTGCTGAGGTTGGTGGCAAGCGGCGCGCCCGGCACATAAGAGATCCCGGTGCCGGCACCCACGGCGAAGGGCCAGAACCACAGGTTGGTCAGCAGCCCGAACAGGTACGACGCCACCACGCCGTATCCGGCCAGCATCCACAGTTCCGCCCTGCCACGCACCCGGCGGGGGAGCAGTCCGGCCCCCGCGCCCACCCACGCGCACGCGAAGATCTGGAACGGCGTCCAGGGCCCAACCCCGCCCCACAGCACGCTGGAGACGGCGATGGTGGCCGCACCGAGGAGCAGGCCGAAACGCGCACCGAACGCCCGGCCGGCCAGGATCAGCAGGATGAAGACGGCCTCCACGCCGCCGACGCCGGTGCTCGCCACCCGGACAGCGGAACCGACGGCGGCGAGCACGCCGAGCAGCGCCACCGTATGTGCGGAACGCACCGAACCGTCCAGGGACACCACGACGGCGACCGCCGCCACGGGTGCGATGGCCAGCGCCGCGTAGGGAAGGGCAGCGGTGGCGTCCTGGGGCAGGGCGGCGGCGAGCAGCGGCCAGCAGAACGCCGCGAGGGCCAGCAGGTTTGCGGCAGCCAGGACGGCCAGCTCGACAGGACGCGGCATTCGGAGGCGGCGGGGCTTCACGGTGTCCCGGGGGTCGGGCTGCTCGTTGAGGGCTGCTCGCTGAGGCCTCGCTGCTGCCGGCCGGGGTGGGAGTAGAAGCGGTTCGGGGCTGATGAGTGGTTCGGCTGCCGGCGCTACACCGTCCCGCATCGGCAGGATCCGGGCGCCCAAGCCATGTGCGAACTCGAGGTCGTGGGTGGCGATCAGGACTGCCGTGCCGTCGTCAGCCGCCGCGCGGAGCGCCGCCGAGACGGCTGCCCGCGCCGTGGGATCCAGGCCGCGCGTGGGCTCATCGATCAGCAGGACCGGCGGGCGGTCCATGGTCTGCAGCGCGATGGCAAGGATCCTGCGCTCGCCGGCAGAAAGGTCCCGGTGATGTTCGTGGCCGATGGGAATCTGAACGCCTCCGCGGAGCCGGGCCAGGCGTGAGGCCGCAAAGCCAGGGGCGATGTGTTCACCCTTCTTGCCGCGCGACAGGCGCCGCTCGGCCGCGCGGAGCTCCCCGGCAACGGTGTCCCTGGTGAACAGATCATCCGAGGCGTCCGGCACTAGGGCCACCCTGTCGCCGTCGACCTTGCCCTTAACAGCTCCGTCACCCAGGGCCAGCGCCACCAGGAGGGAGGACTTCCCGGCCCCGTTCGGCCCCACCAGGGCCACCACTTCGCCGCGGTGCAGGGCCAGGGAGGCATCGCGCACCAGCGGCTTGCCCTTGCGGTGCACGGCGAGGTATTCCGCGGTGAGCACGGGCGCAGAGTCCAGCACCTCCCGCGCAGGACCGGCATCGGGATGGCCAGGAGTCGCGGGTTCACTGCCCGGCACCAAGGCTCCGCCGTCGATGGTCCACCAGGAATCGGCAATAGGGGCGAGTGCTTCCGCGCGGTGCTCCGCCACGATGACGCAGACCCCTTCCTCCCGGGCCAGGGCGCTGAGCACGGTGATGACGCGTGCGCGTGCGGTGGCGTCAAGGTCGGCCAGGGGCTCGTCAGCCAGGAGCAGGCCCGGATGGTCCACGACGGCGGCGGCGATGGCTACCAACGTCGCCTCACCGGCCGAGAGGGCGCTGACGTTCCGGTCCAGCAACGCGGTGACCCCGATCCGCTCCGCTACCTCATCCACCCGCGCCTTCACAGCAGGGGCGGGTACGCCGCGCAGCTCAAGCGCCAGGCCAATTTCGTCGCTGACCCGCGTGCTGGCGAAGGCGGCGCGGGGATTCTGCAGGACGACCCCAACAAGGCGGGCCGTATCCCTGGGCGGAATAGCAGCACGGTCCAGTCCGCCCACGTGCACCGTCCCGGAAACCTCCCCACCGTCAACGTGGGAGAGCAGGCCCGCGATACCCCGCAGGACGGTGGACTTGCCGGATCCCGTCGTCCCGGTGATGACCGTGACCGAGCCGCCCGGGGGCACGAACCCGTCAACCCTTATGCACGTGTCCCCAATCCGGAACCCGGCGTTCCGCACCAGGAGCGGCATGCCGCCGTCGAACCCTTGCGTCTGCGCCCCGCAGCTGCCGAAGCCGCGCAGCTCCAGGGCCGCGGCAACCCGGCCGGCGTGTTCCAGGGTGCGCTCCAGCACGGGCACCAGGGCGCGGGGTCCAAAGCGCTCGCCCCGCAAGCGGAACGCCAGGCGCACGGAGGCCGCGGCGTCGGCCAGTGCAGGGAGCGCCGCCCACGCCACCACCAGCATCCTGGCCACGCCCTGCAGGGGGCCGCCGCGGGCCAGCCGGACGAAGCCCCGGGAAACATCCACCCAGGCATTGAGCAGGCCGAAGCCGAGGATCGTGGCGGCGATGGGCAGGGCGGACAGGACTGCCGCCCAGAGGCCGGGCAAGGTGACCGGGCCGAGGAAAACTACATGGGCATAGGGGGCGGGAAGGCGCAGCGGCGGCAGGTCGAGCAGGATGGGGCTGCCAGTGCCCGCCCCGTTAAAAAGGACGCGGTAGACGACCCGCGCCGCGATGAACACAACGGCGAGGACTGCCGCTGCGCGCAACGGCGCGGGCCGGAAGGTCATGCCGCGGGGGCTGCGGGCTCGCCGTCCACCGTGAAGAGCAGTTCCAGGCTCTCTCCCGGCTTTACCTTCTGGGTGGAGAGGGCCTCCTGCGCGTATTCCCAGTTCCCCGACTCCGGCTTGATCCAGATTGACCAGTAGGCGGAGGCCGCGGGCATGCCCTTGCATTCCTCGCGGTAGGTGCCGTCCTTGTGCTTGACGTCGAAGTCGGCGGCGGGGACGCCGTTCACGCGGCATACGGCATCGGGGTACTGGGTGGTGCCCTCGGTCTTGATCTTTGCCTCGTCGAGCACCTTGGAAGCCACGGTGGGACCGTCCACGGACACGCAGGTGGAGGTGCTGGCGGCAGCCTGTTTCAGGGCACCGGAATCGACGATGACCTTCACTCCGGCGCATTCCCCGCTTGAGCTGCTGGAAGAAGCGCTGGCAGAAGCCGATGCCGGGGAGGCGGAGGCACTGGGCTGGTTGGCGGACGGCGTGGAACAGCCGGCGAGGGCAATCAGGAGACCGGCGGCGGCGAGTGAGCCCGCGGCGGCGGTACGGATCTTAGTCAAAGTCACCTGTCAAGGGTAGGGCGTTCCCCGCCCGGAGCAGGAGGCCGTCCCCTTGTGTGACGCCAATATTCAACATGGGCGGGGGCTGGTGACGCACAAGGGCCGACGGCGGCACTCGGGTGAGTGCCGCCGTCGGCCCTTTCTGCGGGAAGTGTCAAGCGGGTTCTGTTGCCAGTGCCCCGTCCGCCGCCAGCGCATCCTGCGGCGCGTCGTCGGTTGCCTGGTGCCGTCCGGCGCCTGACGACGGATGGGCGGCGACGGCCGCGGCGTGCTCGGCCAGCACCCCGGTCTGGTGCCGGATCTTGAGGCGGTAGAGCAGCGTCCCGCCAACGACCACGGCGGCCACGAACATCACGCCGCCCCACTGCAGGTACCACTCAAAAGGCGGCACCGAGTTGTAGATCTCCGGGCGGGGCCAGATCAGGTTCAGGGTCATGGCGCCGCCCCACAGGACCGCCAGGATGTTCACGGGAACACCCCACTTGCCCATGCTGAAACCGGGTTCGGAGCCGTCGTGCGCCAGGGGCCACTTCTTCAGGAAGCGGTTGCGCAGCATGGGCACCGTGACCAGGAGGTAGGACAGGTAGATCAGCACAATGCTGATGCTGGACAGGATGGTGAAGATGGCCGGCTGCATGACGTTGATGAGCAGCGGGACCACGGCCAGGACACCCACCACGATGGCCGCGACGGTGGGGGTCCTGCGGACCGGATCCACCTTGCTGAGCTGCCGGCTGAACGGCAGGTTGTTGTCCCGGGCCATGGCAAACACCATGCGGATGGCTGCCGCGTGGACCGCGAGCGTGCAGACCACCACGGCCACCACGATGCACAGCAGGAAAGCCTTGCCGAAAGGCCCGCCCAGGACGGAGAGCACGATGTGCTGCAGGCCGCCGTCGGCAGATCCCACCTTGGGGTCGGTCAGGTCAGGTGCGGCCAGGATGCCGAACAGCAGGATCAGGCCGCCCAGCACGAACGAGGCCGTGACGGCGCGCAGGATGGCCTTGGGCGCCGTGCGCTTGGGGTCCTTCGTTTCCTCGCCCAGGGAGCTTGCGGTGTCGAAGCCGTACATCACGTAGCCGGAAGCCATGGCGCCGATGAGGAAGACGCCGAAGAAGCCCAGGTCATTGCCTTCCCCGAAGCCCGCGGTGTCGAAGAAGACCTCGGGCCCCCGCACCACGTGCCAGCCCAGTGCCAGGATGAGCAGCACGGCCGCGATCAGTTCCACGAAGACGCCGATGCTGTTGATCCGGGTCATGAGCTTTACGCCGAACGCGTTGATGAGGGTGGAGATGGTGATCATGATGGTGGCCAGGACCACGCCGTTCATGGCGAAGTCGTACGGGCCGGTGCCGTCACCGACGAACTGGAAGCCGGACCAGAGCTGCGGCAGCGTCAGCTGCAGGGCCAGGGCCACGGCCCCCAGCGCCATGATGCTGGACAGCATCAGCAGCCAGCCGGCCAGCCAGGCGGTGGTCCCGGATGCAAGCCGTTTGGCCCAGTTGTATACGGACCCGGCCACAGGGTAGCGGCCGGCCAGTTCGGCAAAACACAGCGCCACCATCAGCTGGCCGGCGAACACGAGGGGCCAGGACCAGGCATATGCCGGGCCGGCCATGGAAAAACCAAAGTAGAACAGCTGGAAAACACCGGTGAGGATGGAGATGTAGCTGACACCTGCGGCGAAGCTGGCAAACTTGCCGATGCTCCGGTCCAGGGTCTGGGTGTAGCCGAATTCGTCCATGCCGCTTGAATCAATACTCTTGCTGGGTTCCAATATGGACTCCTAGATCAGAAAAGCACGATGGTGGTTGCCTGGTCTCAGGCGAAGGAGGGGCTGAGCTCCGCTTCTTCAGTTGCAGCGCATCCGGTATGGGCTGCACGGATCAGATCGGCGCAGCGCTCGCCGATCATCATGACGGTGATGTTGGGGTTGACGGTGATGTGTTCGGGCATGACGGACGCATCGGCGACGCGGAGGCCGGTGACGCCCTTGACCCGCAGCTGGGGGTCCAGCGGCGACATGTCGTCGTCGGCCGGGCCCATGCGGACGGTGCCTACGGGGTGGTAGACGGTGTTGTGGGTCTTGCGGATGTAGTCCTGGAGTTCCTCGTCCGTCTGCGCGTCGACGCCGGGCGAGAGTTCGCGGCCGGTCCATTCCGCCATGGCAGGCTGGGCGGCGATTTCGCGGGCCTTCCGGATCCCGGCCACCATGACGCGCATGTCATGGCCTTCCGGGTCCGTGAAGTAGCGGGGGTCCACCATGGGCTTGTCGCGGAAGTCGCGGCTGCGCAGCCGGACGGTGCCGCGGGAGCGGGCGTGGGTGACGTTCGGGGTGAGGCTGAAGCCGTTCTCCGTGGTGGGGTAGCCGTGCCGGAGGGTGTTCATGTCGAACGGGACGGAACCGTAGTGCATCATCAGGTCGGGGCGGTCCAGGCCGTCTTCGGTGGGGGTGAAGATCCCGATCTCCCACCACTGCGTTGAGGTCTGCACCATGGGCTGTTTGGCCTCGAACTGGACCACGCCTTCGGGGTGGTCCTGCAGGTGCTCGCCCACGCCGGGGGAGTCCACCAGGACCTCGATGCCGTGCTGGGCCAGGTGGGCCGCCGGGCCGATCCCGGAGAGCATGAGCAGCTTGGGGGAGTCGATGGCGCCGGTGGACAGGATGACCTCCTGGCGCGCGGTGAGCCGGTGGGTGCGGCCGAACGCGGAGTCAACCACGTCCACGCCGGTGCAGCGCTTGTCCGGATCGAACACCAGCTGGCGGGCGCGGAGGCCGGTCAGCAGGGTGAAGTTTTCGCGTTCCATGATCGGGTGGATGTAGGACACGGAGCTGGAGGCTCGCGTGCCGTCCGCCCGGCGGTTGATCTGGAAGAAGTTGGCACCGTTGACCACCGTGGCGCCGGTGTTGAACCTGGCGCGGGGAATCCCGGCCTGCTCGCAGGCATCCAGGAGCGCGACGCCGGCAGGATCCACCGGGGGCACGTTCATCAGGTGCACGGGGCCGGAGTCCCCGTGATGGGGTGCGTCCGGGCCGGCGTCCTCGTTGGTTTCCAGCCGCCTGTACAGCGGCCAGGCCGCGTCGGCATTCCAGCCGGTAATGCCGTACTTGGACTCCCACTCGTCCAGGTCCTCCCGCGGCGCCCAGAAGGCGATGCAGGAGTTGTGGCTGGAGCAGCCGCCCATGACCTTGGCGCGGGCGTGGCGCATGAAGGAGTTGCCGTTTTCCTGCGGTTCCACCGGGTAGTCCCAGTCGTAGCCGGATTCCAGCAGCTCCATCCAGCGGTCCAGCTGCAGGATTTCGGGGATGTTGCGGTCATCCGGGCCAGCTTCCACCAGGGCCACGGTGACGTCCGGGTCCTCGCTCAGGCGTGCGGCCACTGCGGCGCCGGCGGATCCGCCGCCGATGACGATGTAATCGAACGAGCGCCCGCTGAGGTCCTCGATGTTGTCGACGTGCATCTAGTTCTCCTTGCCGTGGTCAGCGAACCAGCCGGTCACCTGGGGGTTGGTGTTCTGGTAGATGTGCTTGGCTTCCTGGTACTCCGCCAGGCCGGTAGGCCCCAGCTCGCGGCCCACGCCGGACTGGCCGAACCCGCCCCACTCGGCCTGCGGCAGGTAGGGGTGGTAGTCGTTGATCCAGATGGTGCCGTGCCGCAGCCGGTTCGCCACGCGCTGGGCCTTCCCGGCGTCCTGCGTCCACACCGCCCCGGCCAGCCCGTAGATGGTGTCGTTGGCGGTGGCCACTGCCTCGTCTTCAGTGCGGAAGGTTTCCACGGTGACCACGGGGCCGAATGCCTCGTCGGTGACCAAGGACATGCCGCGCTGCACCTGGTCCAGGATGGTGGGCTGGTAGTAGAACCCGGCGTCGTACTTCTCTTCCGAAGGTGCCGCGCCGCCGGTCCGGAGCCGCGCGCCTTCCTGGATGCCGCGCTGGACGTAGGCGTGCACCTTGTCGCGGTGGGCGGCAGAGATGAGCGGGCCGGTTTCGGCGGCGTCATCGAAGGGGCCGCCGAGCCGGATTGCCTCAGCGCGCCGGACCAGCTCGGCCACGAAGCGTTCGGCGATGGATTCCTCCACCAGCAGCCGGGCGCCGGCTGAGCAGACCTGGCCGGAATGGACGAAGGCGCCGTTGAGGGCGTTGTCCACGGCGGCGTCGAAGTCGGCGTCCGCGAACACCACGTTGGGGTTCTTGCCGCCCAGCTCCAGCGCCACCTTCTTGACGGTGCCGGCGGCCGCAGCGGCGATGCGCTTGCCGGTTTCCAGGCCGCCCGTGAAGGAGACGAGGTCGACGTCGGGATGTTCAGAGAGCGGTGCACCCGCCTGGGCGCCGGGGCCGGTGACGAGGTTGGCCACCCCGTCCGGCAGGCCGAGGTCCTGCAGCAGCTGCATGGCCAGGATGCTGGTGGACGGCGTCAGCTCGGAGGGCTTGAGGACGAAGGTGCACCCGGCGGCCAGAGCGGGGGCGATCTTCCATGCCGCCTGAAGCAGGGGGTAGTTCCACGGCGTGATCAGGCCGCAGACGCCCACGGGTTCGTAGACGATCCTGCTCACGACGCCAGGGTCCCCTGCATCCACCACCCGGCCGGCCTGCTGCCCTGCCAGTCTGCCGAAGTATTCAAAGCAGGCGGCGATGTCGTCCATGTCGATGCGGCTTTCGACCATCCGCTTGCCGGTGTCCAGGGACTCGGCCCGGGCGAACTTTTCCCGGCGTTCGCGAAGTCCTGCCGCGACCTTCAGGAGGAAGGACCCGCGCTCGGGTGCCGGGACGGAGGACCAGACGCCGGAGTCGAAGGCGGCGCGGGCCGCTGCAATGGCGCGTTCGGCGTCTTCGCGGCCGGCCTCGGAGACCGTGGCCACCAGCTCGCCGTCTGCCGGGTTGTGGATCCGGCGCACGGCGCCGGATGCGGCCGGCTCCCAAACGCCGTTGATGAACAGGGAAGAAGCTGTCTCAGTTTCTTCGGTTGGGGCTGAATCCCGAACCGGTGTGGCGTAAGTCATAGGAAGGACAGTAACGCACGTTGAACGAGTGTTCAATACATTTCTTGAACACTTGTTCAATGACTTTCATGAGGCTACCGTTGCCTCGCGGCAGCTGTTTTTTAGGCGAAGGCGATCTGCTCCGTACGCTCGATGCTTCGCTGGATGGAGGCCTTGTCCACGCCGAGCAGCGCCGTCAGCCACATGCCGTTCTGGATGACCACGATGTCCGCTGCCCGCTCCCTGCAGGCCTCCCATGACAGGTCGGGTTTGGCGCTGGACACCAGTGCTGCGAGCCCGTCGATGTACCGGTCGAAGGCGGCGGCGTTGATCTGTGCGTAGTCCTCGTCCGCCTGGGCGAGGGCCCAGAGGTGCAGGCGCAGGGACAGGTAGCGGGTGGTCAGCAGGTCGGTGGCGGCCACGCGCCGGAGGGCCTTGCGCAGCTGTTCGTCCGGGGGCGACGACGGGTCCGGGGCAACGAGCAGGAGGTCATGCTCATCCACCCGGTGCAGGGCTGCCCGGATCAGGGTGGTCTTGTCGTCGTAGTAGTAGTTGACCAGGCCCAGCGCCACGCCGGCTTCCCGTGCCACGGCCCGCATGCTCACACCGGAAATGCCGTGCCGGGACAGCAGATCCATCGCCGCTTCGAGAATGCGCGTCTGTCTGTCAGTCTGTTCGCCGGAGTTCACGGCACTGGTCCCCATCTGGCCAGACTATTGCCTAACCGGGCGGGAGCGCACTTCCGGGCGGGCCGGGCAGTCGGCTGTTGATTTTTGTTTGAAGCCTTCTCCAGCAGGGCACCTTGCTTGTGCATCTGGATTTTGTCTGTACAGCTTTGGAGATAGATGGAAAGCGCAAGCCTCATGGCCCTGTTATTTGTGGGTGCCGCCGGGAGAGGCTGGAGCGCCCAGCCCAACGCCCGCGAAATCGTTGCCAAGCCTTCGCGGCTGTCGGCCCTCTGGATGGGGGTCCGGTGCAGGACCGCCACGTTCCTGCACCGGCTGGCGTGGGCAGTGGAGCCGCACCCGCGCTGACGCAGAAGGATCCCCGCCTTACCGAAGTGAGGCGGGGATCCATTCGTCGGCAGGTGCCTACTTCTTAGGCAGGCCCGCCGGGTTCAGCTCGGACTTCTGGATGGCCTCCGAAGAGAGGCCCCAGCGGTCCAGGATTTTGGCATACGTGCCGTCCTCGATCAGGTGGTTGAGTGCGGCCTGCGCGGCGACCGCCAGGCCGTTGCCCTTCTTGGTGGTGAAGGCGATCTGTGCGGTCAGCGGCCAGCCGCCGTTCAGCGTGCCCACCTGCTTCGTCTTCCCGTCCTGCGCCGCCTTGTAGGCGGCAGCCGCGTTGGGCCCGAACGTCAGGTCCGCACGGCCTGACTGAAGGGCCAGGCTCGAGGCGGAGTCGTCGTCGTAATACTGGAACTCCACCGGCGCCAAACCGTTCTTCCTGTTCTCCTCGTCCCAGCGCACCAAAATGGCTTCCTGGTTGGTGCCGGAGCCCACGATGATCTTCCGGCCGGCCACGTCCTTGGCTTCCTTGATCTCCCCGATGCTGGAACCGTTCTTGGCATAGAAGCCCAGCAGGTCGTTGCGGTAGGTGGCGAAATCGAACTTTTCCTTCCGCGCTTCGGTGACGGTCACGTTGGAAAGGACGGCCTCGTACTTGGACGATTCGATGCCCAGCGGCCAGTCGGCCCACGCCACGGGCAGGACCTCCACGTCGAGGCCCAGCGCCCCGCCCATCGCGTAGGCGATGTCCACCTCGCTGCCGATCAGGGTTTTGTTGTCCGTGGCGAACAGGCTGAGCGGGGCCGTGCCGCCGGTGGTCACCACCGTGAGCTTGCCGTCGGCCCTGATGGCCTCCGGCACCAGGGCCGCTGCGGCGTCGTCCTTGGTGACCTTGACGCGGTCCTGCTGAGGAGACAGGTTGAAGGTCTTGCCGCTGGAGTTGGTGGCGGACGACGACGGTGCTGTCGCCGCCGAGGCGCCGGGATCGGAGCAGGCAGCCAGTCCCAGCAGCGCTGAGACGGCCAGGGCAACGACGGCGGCCGGCTTGGGTTTGAAGGCCATGGTTCCTCCTTGGAAGGGTGGCGGGGATGCAACGGAATGTGCGCGTTGCAGCAACTATCCGGCAGCCCCGGAACGGGAATCAAAGCGTCCGAAACCCTGGGATACAGGGAGTAACGGCGGTTAACCGGAGGACCGCGGCGGTCATATTTGGCTGGGCCGGGGCCGGTGGATCTCCAAGTGGCGGTCCGTCACAAATTCATCAGAAAACGAGTACTCGGGGAAGAAAGACAGGTGGTGATTACGCGTGTTCTCCCCCGGTGCCGGAACTTACGGTTGAGCCATCAAGCGGCCAGAGTGGTGCCGTTCCATTGGTCTTTTCAGGAGCTCGCATGCGTACTTCCCCGTCCAAGTCTGTTCTTACCCGCCGTCTTGCGGCTGCTGTGGTCCTGCCGGGGTTGCTCGCCACCAGCATGGTGCTGGTCCAGCCCGCCGTTGCTGCCACAACGTCCACCACGGGCATGTGCAATGGCGTGGTGAATCAGCTCGCGCACCGCGGTGCCGTCCAGGAGAACCTCCTGAAGGCTGCGGCCAAGAAGAACGCGGACGCAATCCTCGCGCTGCAGGCGGAGAAGGGGACGCTTCAAACCTCCAAGGATTCGCTCACCGCCCAGGTTGCGGCAGCACAGCAGGAACTGGACGGCCTTACGGCCCAGGAGACGCAACTTGCCAATGACATCGACGCTGCGCAGGCCGAGGTGGACGGGCTGCTCTCTAGGCAGGGTGATCTGGGCGCTGCCGTGACCGCTGCGGAAGCTGACCTCGCCGCCCTGCAGAGCCAGCAGGCAAAGGCTGCAAGCGAGCTGGCGCCGCTGCAGGAGGAACTGGCAACGGCGCAGTCTGAATCCGCGAAACTGAAGAGCACGCTTGCTGACCTTGAGGGGCAGCAGGCGCTGAACACCGAGTCCCTTGAAACCGCCAAGACGGAGCTCGGCGCCCTGGAGCAGGCAGCCTCCGATGCAGCCGCCGAGGTTGCTGCCACGGACGCTGAAATCCAGCGGGCCCAGGACGAGCTGTCGGCCCTGAATGCCAAGGCGGAGCAGGCGGCTGCGGACGTGAACGCTGCGCGGCTGGCAGTCATTGACGCCGAAACCAAGCTCGCAGAGCTTGTGGCCACAGGATCTGCCGCGACAGCAGAACTGGATGCCCAGCAGGCAGCGGTCGACGCCGCCAACAAGACGCTGGCCGGGCTGCAGGATGCCGCCGCAGTGGCCAATGGCGCTGTCACCGCGAAGAAGAACCAGATCTCCGCTGCCGAGGCCCAGCTCGCGGGCCTGAAGTCCACGGCCTCCCTGGCAAAGGAAGCCCTTGACGCCAAGAACGCCGAAATCACTGCAGCCCAGGACGCCCTGGTGGCGCTGCGGGCAAAGGCGGCAGCAGCAGCGACGGCTGTCAGCGACAACGCTGCCAAGATCGCCGCGGTCAACGCTGACATTGCTAAGCTGCAGAGCCAGATCGATACCAAGAATGCAGAAATTGACGCGAAAAAGTCTCAACTGGCAACAGCTAAGAGCGAGCTGGCCGCGCTCACAGCCGACAAGGCCACCCTGGAGGGTCAGATTGCTGACCTGAACTCTCAGATCGCAGCGATCAACAACAATGGCAAAACGAAGAAGGAACTCGAGGCGAAGCTGGCTGCGACGAAATTGCAGCTGGACAGTGTCAACACCCAGATCGCCGACAAGAACACCCTGATCTCTGGCCTTCAGGGCAACTTGGACGCGCTGCAGACGCAGGTCAATAGTTTGAACGCCCAGCTGCTTACCAAACAGCAGGAGAGCAGTACACTGCAGCGGCAGGCGGCAACTCTCCAGGCTTCGCTGGACACAGCGAACCTCGCCGTCACGGCAGAGCAGGCTGATATCGAGGCACTGCAGGCCCAGGTGCCGGACCTGCAGGCGGCGGCCAAGGATACCTACGCCGCCGTTGAGGGTAAGCAGACGGAGCTGACCACTCTGCAGGGCGAGTTGGCAGCCCTGAATGACGCTGCAACTGCAGCCGTCAACGCGGTTGCCGAACAGCAAAAAGTAGTGGACGAATTGGCGGACGAGCTCCCTGGGCTGACGGAGAATGTGGAGCAGGCGCAACGGGAGATCGCGGACCAGCAGTCCGTCTTGGATGCCAAGACGGCCCTGCTGACCCAGGCGCAGGACGCGCTCACGGCAGCCAACACGGCGGTGGAAACCAAGACGTCGGACATCGCCGCCCTGCAGGACCAGCTCAAGGGACTCCAGGCGACTTTGGACGCAGCCAATACGGCGGTCACCGACAAGACGGCGGAAGTCGCCGCACTCACCCTGTTGGGTGAAGGCCTGGCCTCCCAGATCACGGAGCTCAATGCCCGTATCGCCACCCAGGAGGCTGCCGTTCTCGACCTCCAGGGACGCGTGAAGCCTCTGCTGGACCAGCTCACCAGCCTCAACGGCGAGATCACGGCTGCGGAAGCGAAGCTCACAACCCTGCAAAGCCAGCTGACCGCATTGGACACCCAGGTCACGGCGGCGCAGGGAAAACTGCGCGATCTCCAGGCTCAGAAGAAGCCGAGCAAGGAGGCGGTTGAAGCCCAGAAGCTTGTAGTTGCCGGCCTTCAAGCCCAGCTGGCGGATATCCAGACTCAGATGGCAGTCATCGACCCGACCATCAAGAACGGGGGCTGCGCCGTCTGATTCGGCCGTACGGCAAAACGCCCGGCGCTCAATGACGTGCGCCGCAAGGAGGGGACCGGTTCAGTGTGAACTGGTCCCCTCTGTTATTGCCTAAATACGGTCGCCCGCTCAGCTGAGGGCAGCCAGAACTTCCTTGGCCACGTCCTCGCTGGACTGCGGGTTCTGCCCGGTGATCAGGTTGCCGTCGCGCACCACGTTGGAGGACCAGGCAGCACCGTTCTCGATCACCGCGCCCTTCTCCTTCAGCGCATCCTCAACCAGCCACGGGGTGTTCTCGCCGGTCCCGCCGCCCAGCTCCTCCTCGTTGGTGAAGACCGTCAGGCGCCGGCCCTCGAAAGCGAACGTGCCGTCGTCGTCCGTTGCACCCAGCAGCCCCGCCGGGCCGTGGCAGAACGGCGCAATGATCTTGCCGTCCCTGTTGGCTGCCACCAGCAGACGGCCCAGATCGGCATCCTTGTAGAGGTCGGCCATGGGGCCGTGGCCGCCGGGCATCACCACGGCGTCATAGGCGGCAACGTCGACGTCGGCAAGGACCAGCGGGTGCGCCAGCTCGCTGTCGATCTTTTCCAGGTAGTCGCGGAAGCCCTGCGCGCGTTCCTCGCCGCCTGCGGACTCGGCGGCCAGGCTCACCTGGTCCACGGTGGGCTTCTTCCCGCCGGGAGTTGCGATGTGCACTGTGTTGCCGGCCTCGGTCAGGGTCTGGTGGGATACCACCAGTTCCTCTGCCCAGTAGCCGGTGGGGTGTTCGCTGCCGTCCTTCATGGTGAGGGAATCGGCGGCCGATACGACCATCAGAATGTTTGCCATGGTGTAGCTCCTGTCTGTAATTCTTTACTTGCCGGCTGCTTCAAGCTCGGCGTACGTGTCGTCGTCGAGGGTGATGTTGGCGGCAGCCATGTTCTCTTCGAGGTGCTGCACGGAGCCGGTGCCGGGGATGGGCATCATGACGGGGGAGCGGCGCAGCAGCCAGGCCAGGGCCACCTGGGAGGTGGTGGCGTCCAGGCGCTTGGCGGCCTCGTCCAGCGGGCCTCCCGGCTGTGCCAGCTCGCCCGCGGAAATCGGCGCCCACGGGATGAAGCCGATGCCGTTCTCCTCCGAGTAGCGCAGCACGTCCTCCGAGCTGCGGTCCGTCAGGTTGTAACGGTTCTGCACGGTGGACACGGTGAAGTGCTTTCCGGCGGCTTCAAGCTCCGCCACGCTCACCTGGGAAAGGCCCAGTGCGCGGACCTTGCCCTCGTCCTGCAGCTCACGCAGCACGCCGAACTGCTCCTCGGCGTCCACCTTGGGATCGATCCGGTGCAGCTGCAGCAGGTCCAGCGTGTCCACCTTCAGCTTGCGCAGGCTCAGTTCGGTCTGCTGGCGCAGGTATTCCGGCCGGCCAACCGGAACCCACTTGTTGGGCCCGGTGCGGGTGAAGCCCACCTTGGTGGCGATCTTCAGCCCCTCCTTGTAGGGGTGGAGGGCCTCGGCGATGATTTCCTCGCTGATGTTGGGGCCATAGGAATCGGCGGTGTCGATGAAATCCACGCCGAGTTCGACGGCGCGGCGCACCACGGCCAGGGCGGCCTGCCGGTCTGCGGGCTCGCCCCAGACGCCGTCACCCACGATGCGCATGGCACCAAAACCGAGCCGGTGCACGGTTCCCAGATCCTTGAGGTCAATGGTTGCGGACAGTTCCAGCTGCTTCGTTGAATCATGGCTCATAGGGGCGGCAACCTCATCAGTGTGCTGAGTATTCCGCAAATCACAGAAATAAGCCGGGCGCCGCCGTCGTTATGCCTCAAGTGCCCGCCGTAATCCGGCCGGCGCGCCCTACGAAACTTTTTTGAAAGGCCGGCACCTGACGTGACTCTTCCCCTCTCCATCCTTGACCTGGCAACCATCGGCAAAGGCCAGACGGCGGCGGAGAGCTTCGCGGGCAGTGTGGCCATGGCGCAGAGCGCCGAGAAGCTGGGATACCGGCGGGTCTGGTACGCGGAGCACCACAACATGTCCTCCATCGCCTCCTCCGCCACCAGCGTGCTGATCGCCCACGTTGCCGCGCACACCGAAAGCATCCGGCTCGGGGCCGGCGGCGTCATGCTGCCCAACCACTCCCCGCTGACCATCGCCGAGCAGTTCGGCACCCTGGAAACCCTGCACCCCGGCCGGATCGACCTGGGCCTGGGCCGGGCGCCGGGCAGCGACCAGAACACCATGCGCGCGCTGCGCCGCGATCCCATGTCTGCCGACAGCTTCCCGCAGGACGTCCTTGAGCTGCAGGGCTACCTGACCGGCCCCACCCGCATCCAGGGCGTCGAGGCCACCCCCGGCAAGGGGACCAACGTGCCGCTGTACATCCTGGGCTCGTCCCTGTTCGGTGCCCGCCTGGCTGCGCAGCTGGGCCTGCCCTACGCCTTTGCCTCACACTTTGCCCCCGCCGCGCTGCAGGAGGCCGTGGCCATCTACCGCCGGGAGTTCAAGCCGTCCGCCCAGCTGGACGCCCCGCACGTGATCGCCGGAGTGAACGTCATCGCCGCTGATTCCGCCGCAGAGGCGCAGGAGATGCTTCAGGCCACCAAGCGTGCCCGGGTCTCGCTGTTCTTCGGCGGAGGCACCCGCGAATTCACCGATGACGAGGCGGACATGATCCTCGATTCGCCGCAGGGACGCCACATGGCACAGATGATGACGTATTCCGCGGTTGGGACGCCCGATGCGGTCATCGACTACCTGGACAGCTTCGGAAAGCACGCCGACGCCGACGAACTCATCGTGGCGCACCAGAGCCCGGGGACCCAGGAGCGGCTGCGGTCCGTCGAACTGCTGGCCGAGGCCGCCGGACTGGTCCGGGTCTGAGATGGCGAAGGCACAAGCGAACGCAAAGGAAGGCGTAGGCTTCCGGTCCGACCGCGGACCCATCCTCATCGCCCTCATGCTGTCCACCGGACTCGTGGCCATCGACTCCACCATCGTGGCCACGGCCGTGCCGTCGATCGTCCGGGACGTGGGCGGCTTCTCATCCTTCCCCTGGCTCTTTTCCGCCTACCTGCTGGCGCAGGCCGTCACCGTTCCCATCTACGGGAAACTTTCGGACATGGCGGGCCGCAAGCCCATCATCCTGACCGGCATTGGCCTGTTCCTGTTGGGCTCGGTGCTCTGCGGGCTGGCCTGGAGCATGCCGTCGCTGATTGCCTTCCGCGCCCTGCAGGGACTGGGTGCCGGCGCGGTGCTGCCGGTATCCATCACCATCGCGGGGGACATCTATACCCTCCAGGAGCGCGCCAAAGTCCAGGGCTACCTGGCCAGCGTGTGGGCTGTTTCCTCGGTAGTGGGCCCCAGCCTGGGCGGCGTATTCTCCGCGCTGGGCATCTGGCGTGGCATCTTCCTAGTCAATGTGCCGCTCTGCCTGCTGGCCGGCTGGATGCTGGTCCGCACCCTCCACGAAAACGTGGAACGGGCAAAGCACAAGGTGGACTACGCCGGCGCCGTGCTTCTGGCCGGCTCGCTTGGCCTGCTCATCCTCGGCGCCTTGCAAGGCGGCCAGGCCTGGGCATGGAACTCGCCCGTCAGTATTGGCGTCTTTGCGGTGGGCGCAGTCCTGCTGGCCGCGTTCCTCCTGGTGGAGCGGCGGGCAGCCGAACCCATCCTGCCTGCCTGGGTGGTCTCGCGGCGCCTGCTGGGCACCACCGCGCTGGTGTCCTTCGGGGTTGGCACCGTGATGATCGGCCTGACCTCCTACGTGCCCACCTTCCTTGAGGGCGCACTGTCCTCCTCACCCCTGGTGGCCGGCCTGGCCCTGGCGGCCCTGACCCTCGGCTGGCCGCTCAGCGCATCGCAGGCCGGCAAGTTCTACCTGCGGATCGGCTTCAAGTCCACGGCCCTGATCGGCATCGCCATCTCCGTGGTGGGCCTGCTGATCCTGTCACTGACCTCCGGCGCACCCAACGTGGCGCTGATCGCCATCAGCTGCTTCGTCGTCGGGCTCGGCCTGGGCCTGCTGGCCACCCCCACCCTGATCGCCGCCCAGTCCAGCGTGCCCTGGCACGAGCGCGGCGTGGTGACCAGCACCAACATGTTCGCCCGCTCCATCGGCAGCGCCCTGGGCGTGGCTGTGTTCGGTGCGGTGGCCAACTCGATCTACGGCGGCAGCAGCGGCGGCGAAGCGGACCCCGCCACCGTTATCTCCGCGTCCGGTGCCGTGTTCCTGGCGGCGCTGGTGGCCGGGCTGCTGACCGTTGCGGCGGTGCTGGCCATGCCCGCGGTCAAGGCCGAGACGGCGGAATCTGCGGAACCGTCGGAGACCGGGGAATCTGCGGAACCTGGGGAACGTCCAGCGGAACCCGTGGAGGAATCCGTGCGCAGCGCGGAGGGCCGCGCCAGCTAACTGCCCGCCTTAGCGGGACGCGCGGAAGATCGACGGCGCGGGCCGGGTCCCGGTGGCAAGATCGGCCAGGATCCGTCCCACCACCGGTGTGAACTTGAAGCCGTGGCCGGAGAATCCTGCGCCGATCACCACAGGTCCCATGCGGTCCAGGATGAAGTCCTCGTCAGGGGTGGTGGTGTAGGTGCAGCTGATGGCCTCCAGGTCATCGGGGTCCACTCCCGGCAGCCACTGCCGCGCGTAGTCCTGCAGCGCTGCGAGCTGGGTCGGTTCGGGCCGGAAGTCGCGGTGGTCCGGATCCACCACGGGGCCCACCCCATGCCAGCCGGCCTTGATGCCCTCACCCGGAGTCTGCATGCCGTAGACGGGGGAGTACCAGCCCCGGTAGTCCGGGCCGGGGTAGTGGTTGAAGCCGGGCCACACTGCTCCGGCATCTGCCACCCGGAAATGCGCCGGCTGCTCCTGCGTGACCCTGAGCCGGGGAATCCGGATCGCGGCGCCGTCCTTGCCGGAAACCCTGCCGGAAGCCATCTCCAGCAGCTTCTCCGTCCAGCCGCCCGCCGTCACCACTGCCTGGGCTGCCGTGACCACCTCGGTGCCCGCAGCCGATTCGAGCGTCAGCCGCACGCCGTCGTCGAACACCTCGAAGTCCACCAGTTTGGTGTGGTGCCTGATCTCGGCGCCCCGGGCGGAGGCCAGCCGCTGGAAGGCGGGCAGCGCCGCTTCAGGGTTGAGCTGGCCGCCATCGGGCATATGCAGGACCTGCTGGTCGAAGCGGATGCCGCGCCACCGTTCATGCGCCTCCGCCGGGTCCAGGAACTCGGCGCGGATCCCGGCAGCGGTGAGGGCATCAGATACTCTCCGGAGGTCCCCGCCCGGGCCGTGGTTGACGATGCCGGTGCGCGCCAGCAGCTGCTTGCCGCTTTCCTGCTCCAGCTCATCCCACAGCGCCAGCCCCTCGGCCAGCATGGCCACGTACTCCGGCCGGTGGTAGCCGGGGTTCAGGTTCCGGGTTGCCCCGTGGGACGCGCCGATCTTGTGCCCGGGACCGAACTGCTCCACCAGCGTCACCTGCCGGCCCCGGCGGGACAGCGCCCATGCGGCGGCCGAGCCCATGGCGCCGCCGCCGATCACCACGGTGTCAAGAACAGTGTTCATCAGCCCTCCAAGCTGCGGTTATGGTCACATTGCAAGCACGCCTTACGCCAGCAACAGCGCGACGCCGATCATTGCCGGCACTGCCACCACGGTGGTGATCAGCACGGTGTCCTTGGCCACGGTAAGCCCGGTCTGGTAACGGCTGGSGGCCACGAACACGTTCTGGGCGGTGGGCAGGGCCGACGTAACCACCACCGCGAACAGTGCGTGCCCGTCCATCCCCAGCGCGAAGCGGGCGAAAACATAGGCAAGGGCCGGCTGGACTGCCAGCTTGAAGCCGCTCGCCAGCAGCGTGTCCACGCGCCGGCCGGCGGAAGCCTGCAGCGGGCGGGTGCCGTTCAGGCTCATCCCGAAAGCAATCAGCATGGCAGGAATCGCGGCGCCGCCAATCAGGTGGATGGGCTCCATGACCAGCGCCGGAACCTGGAAGCCGGTGCCGGCCACCAGCAGCCCCAGGCCCGAGCCTACGATCATGGGGTTCCGCAGGATCATCAGGAAGAACCCCAGGGCGGTGGTGCGGTGCGTGCTGGTGCTCGAGTCAAGGATCATCAGGAACATCGGGGTGAAGAACGCCAGCTGGAAGATCAGCAGCGGCGCCACGTAGCTTGCGTCGCCCAGAACATATACCGCAATAGGAATACCAAGGTTTGCCGAGTTCGCCAGCGACGCGGACATGGCGGACATCAGTGCTTCGGGGAGCGCCCGCTTCAGCCAGAACCTGGCCAGGGCGAAGAATGCGGCGGCGGTAATGATGGCGGCCACCGCTGTCACCAGCAGCGGTTCGGCGAACACTTCCTGCAGGCGGGCCTTGCTGAGGGTCTCGAACAGCAGTGCGGGGCTGGCGACGAAGAACGTAAGGCCGCTGAGCACGGGGCGGGCGTTATCGCCGAGGATTCTCCGCCGGCCCACGAACCATCCCACCAGGATGATGCACCAGACCACGAAGAACCCCGCCAGCACCCCTAGCAAGGATCAGCCTTTTGGGCACAGCGGAGGACAGGACCGGGACGCACGCTCCGGTTACAGGGTGGCGTTGTTAAGCGCGAAAGGGGGGCGCATCATCCCGGGGGTGAGGCCCTCTGCGGGATCGTTGCCCAGCTGGATGATCCGGTTGTTTGCGTCCACGTGGACCACGCGGGGCTGGTAGGCATGAGCCTCTTCGGTGGTCATCTGCGCGTAGGTAATCAGGATGACAATGTCGTTCTCGTGCATGAGGTGCGCCGCTGCACCGTTAATTCCGATCACGCCGGAGCCGCGCTCGCCGGCGATGGTGTAGGTCTCAAGCCGCGCGCCGTTGGTGACGTCCACGATGGACACCAGCTCGCCGGGCAGGATGTCGGCGGCCTCGAGCAGGTCAAGGTCCACGGTGACCGAGCCTACGTAGTGCAGGTCGGCGTGCGTGACGGTGGCCCGGTGGATTTTGGACTTGAACATTGTTCGATTCATAACGGCTCCAGTCTAGACCTGCGACCCCTCACCCGCAGTGACGCAGGAAACACAACGCCTTGGTACTTGTACGACGGCGGCTGGTCACCCGGCGTCGTTCCTTGCCACTGCGGCGGCGGCAGCAGCGAGGGTCTCCCGGGCGGCCAGGATGGCGGGGCGCTGGGCGCTGGAGCGGCGGACCGAGGTGAAGATGGTGCGGTGCGGCGTGCCGGGAAGCTCCAGCAGCTGGGCCGTGGTGCCGCGGCCGGTCCACACCAGGTCCGGCATCAGGGCCACGGCGTTCCCCGACTCGATCAACCTGGCCTGGGCCTGCAAATCGGCGGTCTCAAAGCGCACATCCGGCTCAAAGCCGGCGCTGCGGCACGCCTGCTCCGCCCAGTGGCGGGACGCCGCACCCCGCGGTTCCATAACCCAGGCGCGCTCCGCGGTGTCCGCCAGTGAACGGATGGAGGGGCCGCCGTCGGACGCCGGGGGAACGGCCAGCCGGATGGCGTCGGTGGTCAGCTTCACCCGGTCCAGCTCCGGATAGCGCGGCGCCGCGTGCCCGGGATACTGCTCAGCGATCACCAGGTCGAAGTCGCGCGCCCACGTCTCATGCAGCGCGGTCTCGGGCTCACGCTGGATCATTTCGATGCGGACCTCGGGATAGGCGGCGGCCATCCGGGTCAGGGTGTCCGGCATCAGGGCCAGCGCCGCGGACTGGAACACCGCGATCCGCACCGTGCCGGTGACAGTGGTCAGGGAGGCGGCCAGGTCCGCCTCGGCCTGCTCCATGGTTTCGAGCAGCTGCGCCGTGTGCGCCACCAGCACCTCCGCCTGGGGCGTCAACTGCACCCGCCGCCCCGTTTTCCGGAGCAGTTCAACGCCCACTTCCTTCTCCAGGAGGGCCAGTTGCTGCGATACCGACGACGGGCTGTACTGCAGTGCCTCCGCCACCTCGGCGAGCGTCCCCCGGATGCTTAACTCCCGGAGCAGCCGGAGCCTGCGAACGTCAAGCATGGCGGATTCCTAACTGAAACTAACGAATATAGGTTAGAAGTAGCCACTTTATCTAACGCAACCGCGCACGCATACTGTTGAAACCGAGTTACCCCCGTCACAGCCAGTTTCCTTGGCGTGCCGCGGCGGGGTCGCACCCCCGAGCAGGAGTCCCTGATGAGCAGTAAAGATTTGAGCCAATCGATCATGCGGCGCAAGCCCATCGATGACATCGAAGAAGAAAACAAGCACAGCGGACTGTTCAAGTCCCTTGGGCTGTGGCAGCTCACCGCCATCGGCGTTGGCGGAATTATCGGCGTCGGCATCTTTTCCCTTGCGGGACTGGTGGCCGCCGGCAGTGGAGGAACACCCGGGGTGGGGCCCGCGGTACTGATTTCCTTCCTCATCGCAGGCCTGGCCTCAGCGGCCGCGGCCCTGTCCTACGCAGAGTTCGCGGGCATGATCCCGCGCGCCGGCTCTGCCTACACCTACGGCTATGTAGCGCTTGGCGAGGTGATTGGCTGGTTCATCGGCTGGGACCTGCTGCTGGAATACATCGCCATTGTGGCCGTGGTGGCCATCGGCATCTCCGGCTACCTTGACGCGTTCCTGTCCGGCATCGGCATCCATTTGCCCACCTGGATGACCTCCACCGCAGACGAGGGCAAGGGCGGCATCGTCAACATCCCCGCCATTCTGGTCTGCCTGCTGGTCACCTGGATCCTCTCCCGCGGCACCAAGGCCTTCGGCCGGTTCGAACTCGTCGCCGTGGCCATCAAGGTGATCCTGATCCTCTTCATCATCGGGCTCGGCGTGTTCTACATCGACACCAACAACTACAACCCGTTCATGCCCAGCGGCTTCGGCCCAGTGGTTGCCGGCTCCGCCACCGTCTTCTTCGCAGTCTTCGGCTACGACGCCATGAGCACCGCGGCCGAGGAAGCCAAGGACGGCAAGAAGCACATGCCCAAGGCCATCGTGCTCTCGCTCATCATTGCCATGCTGCTCTACGTTGCCGCAACCCTGGTGCTGACCGGCATGCAGAACTACAAGGACATCGACCCCAAGGCAGGCTTCGCCTCCGCCTTCACCTCGGTGGGCCTGCCCGTGATCGCCACCATCATCTCCGTGTTCGCCGTGCTCTCCATCCTCACCGTGATGCTCACCTTCCTGCTGGGCGTCACCCGCGTCTGGTTCTCCATGAGCCGTGACGGCCTGCTGCCCGGCTGGTTCTCCAAGACCGACCGCCACGGCACCCCGCAGCGCGTCACCTGGATCGGCGGCATCGCCTCGGCTTTCCTGGCCGGTGTCTTCCCCATCAAGGCGGTCGCGGACCTCACCAACATCGGCATCCTGGCCGCGTTCGTCGTCGTCTGCCTGTCCGTGATCATCTTCCGCTACAAGCGCCCCGACGCGCCGCGCACGTTCCGCCTGCCGCTGATGCCCGTGGTCCCGGCCTTCGGTGTCCTGGCCTCGGCCTTCCTGATGCTGCAGCTGCACTGGGAAACCTGGCTGCGGTTCGGGGTATGGCTGGTCATCGGCCTGGTCATCTACTTCGGCTACGGCCGCAAGCACTCCCTGATGAACCCCAACAGCCCCCGGCACCAGGAGCTCGCGGAACTGCACCGCCCCCTGGCCTGACCCTCCCTCCCGACGCCCGCTCACTTTTGGCGGCGTTTCCCGGAACGCCCGCTCACTTTTGGTGGCGTTTCCCGGAACGCGCGCTCACTTGTGGGCGCCTACTTGCAAACCCCCGCTCACGTCAGGTGAGCGGGGGTTTGCTGTTTGAGCGGCAAAGGTGAGCGGGCGTGGGGGTTTTTGGGGGCAAAGGTGAGCGGGCGTTGGGGTTGTGGGGGTCAAAGGTGAGCGGGCGTTGGCAGTGCGAAATGCATCGGTTTTACTAACCTGTATTGGTTGGAAAAGATCGCTTTATCTTATGTGAGCAGAAGCTCATACTGGTGGAAAGACCTCCTCCCACGGCAAGAAAGATCGGGAAAAACCATGACCCACGTTGCAATGGAACCAGCCACTTCCGCCGGTACCGCACAGCAGACCGTTGACGTCGACGTCCCCCAGGCAAAGGCCCTCGCCAATGACGCCGTGGCCCTGGTCCGGCACTGGCTCACCGAGGCCGCAAAGGTCCCGGTGGACGCCTCCGCCCAGCAGCTCGCCGGCGTCCTGAAGGACCCCAACGGCCTGGAATTCACCGTTGGCTTCGTGGACGGCGTGGTCCGCCCCGAGGACCTGAACGTTGCAGCCCGCAACCTCGCCGCCCTGGCCCCGAAGGTTCCGGCCTTCCTGCCCTGGTACATGCGCAGCGCCGTGGCGCTGGGCGGAACAATGGCCCCGGTGCTGCCGCAGGTGGTCATCCCCGTCGCCCGCAAGGTCCTCCGCGAGATGGTGGGCCACCTGATCGTTGACGCCACCGACGCCAAGCTGGGCCCGGCCATCGCCAAGATCCGCAAGGACGGCATCAAGCTCAACGTCAATCTCCTGGGCGAGGCAGTCCTGGGTGAGCACGAGGCCTCCCGCCGGCTCGAAGGCACC
Source organism: Arthrobacter sp. Soil764 (assembly GCF_001428075.1). GTDB lineage: Bacteria > Actinomycetota > Actinomycetes > Actinomycetales > Micrococcaceae > Arthrobacter. Next base: position 80,899 of record NZ_LMSI01000006.1, read on the forward strand.
CACACCCTGCTTGCGCGCCCCGACGTCGACTACGTCTCCATCAAGGTCTCCTCCACCGTTGCCCCGCACTCGGCCTGGGCCTTCGACGAAGCCGTGGAACACGTCGTCGAAAAGCTCACCCCGCTCTTCCAGCGCGCCAACTCCTTCGCCGCTGCCGGAAGCAGCACCGGCGGGAAGGCCAAGTTCATCAACCTGGACATGGAGGAGTACAAGGACCTGGATATGACCATCGCGGTCTTCACCAGGATCCTGGACAAGCCCGAGTTCAAGGACCTTGAGGCCGGCATCGTGCTCCAGGCCTACCTTCCGGACGCGCTCTCCGCCATGATCCGCCTGCAGGACTGGGCCGCCGAGCGCCGCGCTAACGGCGGCGCAGGCATCAAGGTCCGCGTGGTCAAGGGCGCCAACCTGCCCATGGAGCAGGTGGAAGCCTCGCTGCACGACTGGCCGCTGGCCACCTGGGGCTCCAAGCAGGACTCGGACACCAGCTACAAGAGCGTCATCAACTACTCACTGCACCCTGAGCGGATCAAGAACATCCGCATCGGCGTTGCCGGCCACAACCTGTTCGACATCGCCTTCGCCTGGCTCCTGGCCAAGCAGCGCGGCGTGGAATCCGGCATCGAGTTCGAGATGCTGCTGGGCATGGCGCAGGGCCAGGCCGAGGCCGTCAAGAAGGACGTGGGCTCCCTCCTGCTCTACACCCCCGTGGTGCACCCGTCCGAGTTCGACGTCGCCATCGCCTACCTGATCCGCCGCCTCGAAGAGGGGGCCAGCCAGGACAACTTCATGTCCGCCGTGTTCGAACTCAGCGAGAACGAGGGCCTGTTCGAGCGCGAGAAGCAGCGCTTCCTCGCCTCCCTTGAAACCCTGGACAACAGCGTCCCGCTGCCCAACCGCCGCCAGGACCGCAGCCTTCCCCCGGAGCCCATGCCGCATACCGGTTTCCGGAACACCCCGGATACCGATCCGTCCCTCCCCGCCAACCGGGACTGGGGCCGGGCCATCCTGGAGCGCGTCGCGTCCTCCACCCTGGGCAACGACTCGGTGAAAGCTGCGTTCATCAACGACGAAGAGACGCTCAACTCGGCCATCGCCAACGCCGTGGACAAGGGCAAGGCCTGGGGTGAACTCTCCGGCAACGAACGCGCCGAAATCCTGCACCGCGCCGGCGAGATCCTCGAAGCCCGCAGGGCCGACCTCCTGGAGGTCATGGCCAGCGAGACCGGCAAGACCATCGACCAGGGCGATCCTGAAGTCAGCGAAGCCGTGGACTTCGCCCACTACTACGCCGAGTCCGCCCGCAAGCTGGACGCGGTCGACGGCGCCACGTTCGTCCCGGCCAAGCTCACCGTTGTCACGCCGCCATGGAACTTCCCGGTCGCCATCCCGGCAGGGTCCACCCTCGCGGCACTCGCCGCCGGCTCCGCCGTCGTGATCAAGCCCGCCAAGCAGGCCGCCCGCAGCGGTGCCGTCATGGTGGAGGCATTGTGGGAAGCCGGAGTGCCCAAGGGCGTGCTCACCATGGTGCAGCTGGGCGAGCGTGAGCTCGGCAGGCAGCTGATCAGCCACCCGGCCGTGGACCGCGTGATCCTCACCGGCGGCTACGAAACCGCCGAGCTGTTCCGCTCCTTCCGCAAGGACCTGCCGCTGCTGGCCGAAACCAGCGGCAAGAACGCCATCATCGTGACCCCCAGCGCCGACCTGGACCTGGCGGCCAAGGACGTGGCCTATTCCGCGTTCGGCCACGCCGGCCAGAAGTGCTCCGCCGCCTCACTGGTGATCCTGGTGGGCTCGGTGGCCAAGTCCAAGCGGTTCCACAACCAGCTCATCGACGCCGTCACCTCGCTCAAGGTGGGCTACCCCGAGGATCCCACCAGCCAGATGGGACCCATCATCGAGCCCGCCAACGGCAAGCTCCTCAACGCCCTCACTACCCTGGGCGACGGCGAGAACTGGGCGGTGGAACCAAAGAAGCTGGACGACACCGGACGGCTCTGGAGCCCGGGCGTGCGCTACGGCGTCAAGCGCGGCTCCTACTTCCACCTGACCGAGTTCTTCGGCCCGGTCCTGGGCGTCATGACTGCGGACACCCTGGAAGAAGCCATCGCCATCCAGAACCAGATCGAGTACGGCCTCACCGCCGGCCTGCACTCCCTCAACTCCGAGGAACTGGGCATCTGGCTGGACGGCATCCAGGCCGGCAACCTCTACGTGAACCGCGGCATCACCGGTGCCATCGTGCAGCGCCAGCCGTTCGGTGGCTGGAAGAAGTCCGCCGTCGGTGCCGGCACCAAGGCCGGCGGACCCAACTACCTGGCAGGCCTGGGCGACTGGACCCCTGCAACCAGCACCGCTACGGCATCCATCACGCACCCCGCGGTCAGCCGCATCCTCAACGCGGCCGGCCCCGCCCTGCAGCCCGCCGAGCTTGAGTCCGTCCAGCGTGCCCTGGCATCCGACGCGGAAGCATGGGCTGGGGAGTTCGGCACGGCAAAGGACGTCTCCGGACTGAGCGCCGAGCGCAACATCTTCCGCTACCGCAGCCTGCCGGTCACCATCCGGCTGTCCGAAGGCGAGCCGCTGGCGCACCTCGTCCGGACTGTGGCCGCCGGCGTTGTGGCGGGATCCGCACTCACCGTGTCCTCCGCCGTCGAACTTCCCGCCCAGCTGCGCTCCGTGCTCACCGCACAGGACATCGACGTGACCGTGGAGTCCGACGCCGGCTGGCTGGCTTCGGCGGGACACCTCGCCTCGGCGGGCAAGCTGTCCGGAGCCCGCATCCGGCTGATCGGCGGCGACGCCTCGGCGCTGGCTGAGGCCACCGGTGGCCGGCCCGACCTGGCCATCTACGCCCACGCCGTCACCGAGGCCGGGCAGGTGGAACTGCTGCCGTTCCTGCACGAACAGGCCGTCAGCATCACGGCGCACCGGTTCGGTACCCCAAACCACCTGTCGGACGCGCTGATCTGATCTGAACCGGAACTGAAGCGTCTGGGGTCGGTCTCCAGCGCTAAAAAGGCCGGGCAGCCACCTGATGGTGGCTGCCCGGCCTTGTCGCTTTAGCGCGGAGACCAGATGGGTTTAGCCCAGATACCAGCCGGGCGGCGTCCAGGTAACTGGCACGTTGTGTGCTGAGAATTCCTCACAGCGGGTGCAGGTGTAGGCCACTTCGCCCAGGGTGGCAACTGTTCCGTCACGCCGGTACGTGGGCGGAATGTACGACTCAAGGTAGACGAATTCGTCGGTACGGCATTTGTCGCAGGTGGGTTTTCCCACGTATCCGGAGTCTACGGAGGCGTGTCCGGTTCCGAGGGTGTTCTGGCGGGTGGACGGCCGTGCTGCGGAGTACGGGTGCGCGTGTGCAGAACTGAGATGGGTGTTCCTGGCTGTCGTCATTGGCTGCCTGTCCCAAGCGCGGCGTTCCGGCATGCGGATGCGCGCTTGTTTCGGTGAACTGGCCTGCTGCTTGACCCTGGAAGACAGCATAGGGGATGCCACTTCCCCTATCAATGGACACGGGCCCCCTAACTCCCCTAAATGCTGCAAATTGCGACGGCGGGGGGTTAAGTTTGGCGGTTAATGGTCCGGCCCACGATCGATTGGGTGAGGGCGTCGATCACTTCGGCGTTGGCCAGCGGGTTGCGGATCAGGGTGAAGTCCACGTCCCCCACGGCGGGCAGGTCGAAGCGCCGGGTAATGATCTTCAGGTCCTCGGGCACCAGCGACGTGGGCATGACGGCCACGCCGATGCCGGCGCGGACCGCTGCGAGCACGCCGCTGATCTGGCGGGTGGTGCAGGTGATCCGCCAGGTCCTGCCGTTGGCCTCCAGCGCATCGATGGCCAGTTTCCTGCTGAGACTGGGGGCCGGGTAGGCGATCAGGGGCACGGGCGTCCCGGGCTCCAGTGCGGTCTGTTCCAGCCCCACCCAGGAGAACGAGTCGTGCTGGACTACGGTGCCGTCCTTTGCCCCGGCCACCCATTTCACGAAGACCAGGTCCAGCTGGCCGGCGTTGAGCTTGCGGTACAGCTGGTCGCTTTGCCCCACGGTCAGTTCCAGGTTGATCTGGGGGTAGATCTGCCGGAATTCACGCAGGATCCTGGGCAGCCCGGTGATGGCGAGGTCGTCCGCGGTGCCGAACCGCAGGCGTCCCCGCATCGCGGAGCCGGAGAAGTAACGCGCGGCGGCGTCGTGCGCGGACAGGATGTTCCGGGCAAAGCCTGCCATGGCATCGCCGTTGTCGGTGAGCCGGACGTCGCGGGTGTCCCGGGTGATCAGGCTGCGCTTGGCGGCGGCTTCGAGTTTGCGGATGTGCTGGCTGATGGTGGGCTGCGCCAGCCCCAGCCGCTCCGCGGCCTTGGTGAAGCTGAGGGTATCCGCCACCGCGAGGAAGGAACGCAGTTGGGCTGGCTCGAACATAATTGGCTCCCCGGCCTTCCGGTCTTGGTGGTTCATTGCGTTTTGCAATACGAGTTATAGGGACCATACGTCTCCATAATCTGCTCCGCCAGCCTAGCGTTAAGGGCATCCCAGACCGCCCGCAATTTTGAGGACACTCCTGTGGCACCCCCACCGCCTTCGTCGGCTTCCGTCTCCCAGCCAGTCATCGACGCGGCGGGCTCAGCGCCGCCGGACAGCCAGACCCAGCCAGTTCCCGTCGTGGCGGAGCGGCTCCCCTGGAAGCACACCTTCATCTCGCTGAAAGTGCCCAACTTCCGGATCTTCGCCGCCGGCCATTTCATTGCGGTCATCGCCATCTGGATGCAGCGGATCGCCCAGGACTGGCTGGTGCTGCAGCTCTCGGGATCCGTGACCGCCGTGGGCATTACCGTGGCGCTGCAGTTCCTGCCCTCGCTGCTGCTGGGGCCATGGGGCGGCATGATCGCCGACCGGTTCGCCAAGCGGAAGATCCTCATCCTCTGCCAGGGCATGGCCGCCATCCTGGCCGCGACACTGGCCACCCTGGCCCTTACCGGCGCCATCATGGTGTGGCACGTCTACGCCATCGCCCTGGTCCTGGGCCTGGTGACCGTCCTTGACCAGCCTGCCCGCCAGGTGTTCGTGAACGAGCTCGTTGGCCCCCGGTATTTGCGGAACGCCATCAGCGTCAACTCCACCACCTTCCAGCTGGGCGGTTTGATCGGCCCTGCGCTCGCAGGCCTGCTTCTCACCGCCGTGGGGGCGGGTTGGGCTTTCGCCGCCAATGCCGTGGCCTGCTGCTCCACGGTTGCCATGCTCCTGATCCTGCGGAAGGAACAGCTGCACGTCAGCGCCCCCGCGCCCAAAGGCAAGGGCATGCTCCGTGAGGGACTGCGGTACGCGTTAAGCAAGCCGACCATCTACTGGCCGTGGCTCATGGCCGGCTTCATCGCAGTCTTCGCCATGAGCCTGCCCGTGGTGCTCGCCGCCTTCGCGGACCACATCTTCCAGGTGGGGGCAGGCGGATACGGCCTCCTTAATGCCCTGGTGGCACTCGGTGCGCTGGCCGGCGCCGTGGCGTCCACCCGCCGTCGCCAACTCCGGCTGCGGTCAGTGGTGTTCTGCGCCGGGATGTACGGCCTGATGCTCTGCCTCGCGGCCCTTGCCCCCTCCATGCCGTGGTTTGGGGCCGTCATGGTGCTCTCCGGTTTCTGGTGCCTGATGTTCCTCACCGGCTCCAACCAGCTGGTGCAGGTCAGCTCCAACATGGGCATCCGCGGGCGGGTGATGAGCCTGTACATCATGGTGCTGATCGGCGGCCAGGCACTGGGCGGGCCCATGCTGGGTTGGATCGCTGAACATGCCGACCCTCATGTCGCCCTGCTGGTCTCCGGCGGCGTCCCCGCACTGGCGGCCATGACGGTGGGTGTGATCCTGGCGCGGAAGGGCGGATTAAAGCTCCGGATGGATCTCAAGGGCCGCCGTCCGGTGAGGATCGTCAGCCGCGCAGGAGCGTAGCCGCAGGAGCCTGGGCACGCAGATGCCCAGGTGCCCAGGCGCTGCGCGTAAGCGCAGTGCCTAGAGGGCTGCCAGGTGCAGTGGCCGGTGCGGATACTCCGCGCCCCGCTCCTGGAACTGGAGCACGGCCTCATTGCGGATGACACCGTCACGGATCTCGATGGCCCGCGCAATGGTGTCGTTGCCTTCCCACGCGGCCGGGCCGGCCATCACGGTTTCGAGGAACGGCTGCAGGGCCTGGCTGATCTCCCAGCTGGAAGAGTTCCAGAGGTAGGAGGGACTGTGGTCCACCGCGTAGTAGTTGATGTGGTCGCCCACCGTGAACATGGGATCGACAAAAGTGGTGGACCGGGCCCAGCTGAATCCCATGCCGTCGTCGCAGGAGACATCAATGATGAGGCTGCCCGGGCGGAACCCCGCGAGGTCCTCTGTCCGCAGGTACGTCAGGGGATTGTTCGGGTCCTGCAGGGTGCAGTTGACCACGATGTCGCTTTCGGCGAGGAACGGGGCCAGCGGAACCCGGCCACGCTCCGTGATGACCTGGCTCAGGAAGGGGGCCTCGGCGTCGTGGTCAAACTGCACGATGTTAACCGAGTGGATCGGTGCGCCAACTGCTGCCACGCCGCGGTTGGTGAGCACCTGGACGTCGTGGATGCCGTGCGCATTCAGTGCCGTCACGGCACCGCGCGCCGTGGCGCCGAAGCCGATCACGACGGCGCTCAGGCGGCGTCCGTAGTCTCCCGTGGAGCCGGTCAACGCCAGCGCGTGCAGGACCGAGCAGTATCCGGCCAGCTCGTTGTTCTTGTGGAACACGTGCAGGCCGAACCCGCCGTCGCTGGCCCAGTGGTTCATCGCCTCAAACGCGATGAGGGTGAGCTTCTTGTCGATGGCGAGCTGGGTGATGGCCCGGTCCTGGACGCAGTGCGGCCACCCCCAGAGGACCTGCCCGTCGCGCATGTCGGCAAGGTCTTCCGGCTGGGGTTTGGGCAGGAGCACGACGTCGGCCGCGGCCAACAGCTCTTCCCTGGCCGCCATTCGTCCCACCAAGGGTGCGAGGTGGCTGTCCGGGACGCCGAAGCGCTCGCCATAGCCCTGCTCCAGGATGATGCGCTGCTGCAGTGCGGGTTCGATCCGCTCGAAGTGCAGGGGATGGATGGGAACACGGCGCTCGTCCGGTTTCCGGGTGGAGGCCAGGACGCCCAGGCTCAGCTGGGTCTGTTGGCCGCTCACTTCTTTTTAGCGGCCTTGCTGGACGTGGTGTCCAGGGAGCTGGCCGGCGCCGCGGCGGCCTTCTTGTCTGCGCGCTTTTCCTTGATGGACTTGCCGGACTTTTTTGATGCCGTTTGACGCGGGGACTTATCAGCCATTGATTGCTCCTGTAGCGGAACCGAAAAGGTTCCTGGCTACCGACACTACACCCGTGCACCTAATGGGTTCCGGGGGAGGCTGATCTTTGTGGGAATCGGGAGATGAGAGCGGCTGACGGGAATCGAACCCGCGTATCAAGCTTGGGAAGCTAGCGCTCTACCATTGAGCTACAGCCGCAGTGCCGCCACTCGCGCGGGGCAGAACTTAGCTTAGCGCAGATCCCCGGGCTCCCTGTCAACGCGGCAGGCGGCGGGTTCCGTGTCCCGGCACGCATGGCGTCATCCAGTAACTCTTCAATAACGTCGGCGCTGCCGGCTAGGTTTGGCCGTTGAGCGCTGGCTAACCTGATCCGGGTAGCGGCCGCGTTGGGGGAGGCAGCTATTGCGGCAGCCGACGTCAACCACAGGAAATATCTTCATGGCAATCGCAGAATACGAGGTCCTCATAGAGCGCGACGCCATGGCCGTCTACCAGTACCTCCTTGACGCCACCAATCTCCCCGCCTGGCGGAACGATGTCCGCAGCGTCAAGCTCGTGCAGGGGCCGGCCGAAGCCGCCGGTGCCGCCTATCGCAAAATGGTGGCGGGGCGCTCCGGCCTGAGCATCCCCGCGGACCTGGAAATCACCAATGTCCGGCCCGGTGCAGAAATCGAGTTCCACGTTGTTTCCGGGCCTGCCACCCGCTGGGGCGGTTACTACCTGAGCACCGAGGACGCGGGGACGCGGGTCCGGTTCGCCATGGAAGCGAAACGCGAGGGCCGCTTCGGTTTCCTCAGCAGGCTGGGGTTCCTCAACGGAATGCTGCAGCGCCGCCTCAGCGCAGACGTGGCCCAACTGGACCGGCTGAAGCACGTGCTGGAACTTCAACCGGTCATCTGAGCCCCTGCCGGCGTTCCCGGCCTACTGGGCCAGCCGCTGTCCGGTCCATGGGCCGGCAATGGCCGACGCCGAGGCCAGGCTTCCCCCAGTCAGGTCCCAGTACTGCACGGTGTCGTTGGCCCGGCGGAGCGCTATACCCGTGGAGTTCAGCCCGGTGACACTGCGCAGCGCCTTGATTCCGGTGACATCCGTCCAGCCGGTGGCGACGGTAGGCCGCGCCTCCGCACGGAGGGCGGTGGTACCCCACCCGCGGTAGAGCTGCACGCTTCCGTCGCCCTTGAGTCCCAGCAGGTCCTGGAAGCCGTCGGCGTCGTAGTCCACCATGGCCAGGCGCGAAGCGTAGACGCCGGTGGCAACGGTGGCACGCTCCGCGATATCGCCGGTGCCTTTGTTGCCGTAGAGGAACAGGTTCCCGGCGCCGTCCAGGGCCAGGATCTGGGGCATCCGGTTGTTGGCGCACCAGCCTCCAACGGCCAGGGTCAGCGTGTTCCATCCGCCTCTGCCGAGAGTGACGGCGGTCTGGAACCCGCCGCCGGAGTTGCCCCGGTGCAACGTCAGGTCACCGCCGGTCCACTGGGTCAGGACGTCATATGTGCCGTCACGGTCCCAGTCGGTGACGAAGACTTCCTTGGCTCCGCTGAAGCCTGAACCGATCACCTTGGCTGCGGCATAGGTGCGGGGCCCGGTGGATGCCCTGTCCAGCAGTTGCCCGGCGGAGTCAACCGACACGAGGTCTGCCGGGCCGGTGATCGCCGCGGCGGCGAGGTTAAGGGTGGGCGGCATGTGCTTGACGGGGGCGTCGCACAGGCCTGGCGGCGGTGCCGGGAAGGCACCGCTGGATCCTGCGCCGCCCGGGGAATCGAGAGTGCCCGCCGGCAGCGTGGTGTAGCCGAAGAAGTTCACCACGCCCCAGATCTGGTAGGTGGAGTTGGTGTAGGAGATTCCGGCGCCCATCACGTTGAAACGCGGGTCCAGGAGCATGGCGTTGTGGCCCGGCGATCCCTTCCACCATTCCACCAGCTGGGCAGCATCGCGGTCGGTACGGATGGCGATGACCTCGCCCGCACCGTTATTGGGGCTGAGGGCGCGGGGATCGGTCCAGAAGCTTGCCCGGTGCTCGATTACCTCGCGGCTGGCGATGTTGTCCGACCATTCCTGCGACAAGCCGGCCACCGTGGGGTGGTACTTGACCTTGTTCAGGCCGTTGGCCACCCGGTACTCGTTGATCCTGTTGAACACGGTAAGGACGGCCGCTGCGTTGGAGTCCGGGACCAGTGCCTCCGTGGAGGGAAGCGCGGTGGCGGATTCCGGGGCCGCCAGCCTGGTGGCGGGAGGGGAAGCCAGCTCCTGGTCCGGCGCCCACAGCGGGGGGAGCGCAACTGTTTGGGGGGCCGGCTCCGCCGACGCGACGGAGGGTGCCGGAACCGGTGCCGTTTCCGTGGCGGTCGTGGGCCCAGCAGTGGAAGGTGAAGCTGTGCCGGCGGTTGCAGTGGGCGCGGAAGTTGCGGTGGGCGCGGCGATGACATTCGGCAGGGGTGAAGCGACCCGGATGTCCGGGTCCACGGCGGGGGTAAGGCTCCCGGCGGTGCCGTCACTCTGGGCGGATGTCCCGGCGTCGTGCACGACGGGAGCGGCCAGGGAGATGCCCGCTGCTCCTGCCTGACCCAACTGCAGCGGCGTGGGGGGCACCGCAACTGATGAAGAGACCAGTGCCCACGCGCAGAGAACGCCAATAAAAGAAGGCGCCACAAATTTATTCACAAACATCCCCAGCTCTGTTACGCCTCCGGGAGACCGTTCCGGCGGCTATCATTCGCAACATTAGCCCCACAAGGCGACAGCAACAACGGGGAAATGTGGCTGTGGATAACCGATACGGTAATTTGGGACGGTGCTGATCTCTGACCGCGACATTCGTGCCGAAATTGATTCCCAGCGGATCGTGCTGGAACCATTTGATCCCGCGATGGTCCAGCCGTCGTCCGTCGATGTCCGGATCGACAAATTCTTCCGGTTGTTCGACAACCACAAGTACGCACACATCGACCCGGCGCAGGAGCAGCCTGAGCTGACGCGGCTGGTGGAAGTGGAGCAGGACGAAGCCTTCATCCTGCATCCTGGGGAGTTCGTCCTGGGTTCCACCTATGAAACCGTCACGCTGCCGGATGACATCGCGGCCCGCCTGGAAGGCAAATCATCCCTTGGCCGGCTGGGCTTGCTGACGCACTCCACCGCCGGTTTCATCGACCCCGGCTTTTCCGGCCACGTCACCCTGGAACTGTCCAACATGGCCACCCTGCCCATCAAACTGTGGCCGGGCATGAAGATCGGCCAGCTCTGCTTCTTCCGGCTGAGCTCGGCCGCGGAGTACCCCTACGGCCAGGGCGAGTACGGCAACCGGTACCAGGGCCAGCGCGGTCCTACCGCCAGCCGCAGCCACCTGAACTTCCACCGCACCAGCATTTAGCCCCAGCAGTAAACAGCGGCACCGGCATAGGCCAGTGCCGCGGGTGTGCTTGGAGCCGCCGGTGCGCCTACAGCTGTGGGGCGACGGCCGGCCTGCGGAGGAACGGCCTGGCCAGTGCTTCCACGTAGCGGGCGGCCAGCGGGCCCAGTACTGCCATCAGCAGCACATACGCTGTGGCCAACGCCGCGAGCTCATGCGGGACCACTCCCGACGCAACGGCCAGGCCGGCGATCACGATGGAGAATTCGCCGCGGGCCACGAGCGCGGCGCCGGCACGGAACCGGCCGGGCCGTGCAATGCCGGCGCGCTTGGCGGCCCAGATCCCGGTGGCCATTTTGGTGGCCGTGGTGGCTGCTGCCAGGACCAGTGCCCAGCCGAGGACCGGGGGAATGGATGAGGGGTCGGTGTTGAGCCCGAACGCCACGAAGAAGATGGCGGCGAACAGGTCCCGCAGCGGCTCAAGGATCCGGGTGGCGTTGTGGGCCGTGGCACCCGAGATGGCGATGCCCAGCATGAAGGCCCCCACCGCGGCTGAAACCTGCATGGCTGACGCGGCCCCTGCCACCAGCAGGGCGGCCCCGAGGACGTTGAGCAGGAAGACCTCGGAGTTCTCGCTGTGCACGGCCTTGGAGACGTGGTGTCCGTGCCGCAGCGCCACCATGAGCACCAGGCTGACCACGGCCAGGGCGATTCCCACCGTGGTGAGCCCGCCCAGGAAGCTCACTCCCGCGAGAGTGGCCGTAAGGATGGGCAGGTAGACGGCCATCGCCAGGTCCTCGAAGACCAGGATGGACAGCACCACCGGGGTCTCGCGGTTACCAAGCCGCCCGAGGTCGGTAATGACCTTGGCGGCGATGCCCGACGAGGAAATATACGTGACGCCGCCCATGACCATGGCTCCCACGCCGCCCCAGCCCAGGAGCAGGGCAAGCCCGGCGCCGGGCAGGAAGTTCAGGACCAAGTCCAGGACACCGGCCTGCCAGGACCGGCGCAGGCCGGTAAAAAGCTCGGACGCGGTATATTCCAGTCCGAGCATAAGCAGCAGGAGGATGACGCCAATCTCGCCGGAGAGATGTGCGAACTCGTGCATGCCTTCAAGCTTGACGATCCCGCCCGCGCCAAAAGCCAGCCCGCCCAGCAGGTAGAGCGGGATGGGGGACATTCCGATCCGTCCGGCCAGCCTGGCCAGCAGGCCCAGGCAGAACACAACGGCCCCCAGTTCAATGAGGGTCAGGGCCAACGGGTCCATACGAACTAACCGTGGCGCAGGATATCGGCCGCTGAGTCGAGGCCTTCCTGGGTGCCAACCGCCACCAGCAGGTCACCGGGGTGCAGCACGACGTCCGGCCCGGGCGACGGCAGTACCTCGCCTTCGCGCATGATGGCCACGATGGAGACGCCGCACCGGGTGCGGATGCACGCCTTGCCCATGGGCTGGTTCTGGAACGGGGAGTCCGCGGCGATGGAGAACTGCCGGGTGACGATGCCCGGAACGTCCTTGTGTTCCTCCGTGAGCTTCATGGCCAGGTGCGTGCCACCCAGGAGGTTGCCCAGGGTGGCTGCTTCATCGCTGGTGAGCGGAATGGAAGCCTGGCAGGTATCGGGATCGTCCCAGGTGGAAACGATCAGTTCCGTCTGGCCTTCCCGCCGCTCGACGACGCCGATGCGGCGTCCGGAAGCGGTCATGAAATCCTTCCTGCGGCCCAGGCCGGGAAGGTTGGTTTCGTCCACGTTCATACGTCCAGCCTAGTCTGCCTGGCAACCCTTGGCCGGGCCCTGGCAGGGGACCGGAGGGTGTTTTCAGCTGGCGGGGACCACCGCGATGGGTGCCTTCTCCGGGGACTTCACCGGCAGCAGCACCAGGAGCCCGGCCAGGAGGACCACCATGATGCCCAGGATGCCCCACCGCTGTGCCTGCCCGGCGGGCACCAGTGGTGTTGCCACCGTGATGCAGAGGGTAAACAGTGCCGGGGCCAGGAAGCTGACGGCGCGGCCGGTGGTGGCATAAAGGCCGAACAGTTCGCCGGACTCACCGTGCGGGGCGAGCCGGGCGAGGTAGGCGCGGGACGCGGACTGGGCGGGCCCGACGAACAGGCAGAGGAAGAGCCCGAACACCCAGAACGTGGTGCTGCCGGCCCATTGCATGCCGAAGAAGACATAGTCCCCGTTACCCAGCGCCAGGATGGCCGTACCGGCGATCAGCAGCCCCACCAGGGAACCTGTGATCACGGCTTTCGGGCCAACCTTGTCATCCAGGAAACCGCCGATCACCGCACCCACTGCCGCCACCACGTTCCCGAAGATCGCGAAGAAGATGACCTGGGAGAGGGCAAAGCCAAAGGTGCCGGCGGCGATGATGCCGCCAAACGTGAAGACGGCGGCGAGGCCGTCACGGAACACGGCGCTGGCCAGCAGGAAGTAGATGGTGTGCGGGCTGGTGGCGTAGATCGCCTTGATCCGCCGGAACAACAGTCCGTAGCTGGCGAAGAATCCGAGCCGGGCCGCCTGGGTGGACCGGGGCAGTTCGGGGACGGCGAACAGGACCGGGAGGGCGAAGACGAGGAACCACAGGGCGGAGAAGACGGCCACCAGCCGGATGTTAAGGCTGTCCTGGGTGGACGCGCCGAACCAGTCGAAGGCCGGCTGCACGAACAGCTGCAGGACGATCAGGAGGGCCACGATGCCGCCGAGGTAGCCCGCGCCCCAGCCGAAGCCACTGACTTTCCCGATGTTGTGCGGCGTGGAGACCTGGGCCAGCATGGCGTTGTAGTTGACGCCCGCGAATTCGAAGAACACGTTCCCCAGCGCGATCAGCGACACCCCGAGGAGCAGGAACTCCGGGCGCGGGAACACGAAGAAGCACAGGGCAGTAAGGATGGCGACGGCGGCCGAGTTCACTCCCAGCCAGAGTTTCCGCCGGCCGCCTGCATCAGAGCGCTGGCCGGTGACAGGGGCCAGCAAAGCGATGGCAAACCCGGCGACAGCCAGTGCTGCGCCCAGCACCGCCGAGGCATTGTCTTCGCCGCCGAAAGCCTTGGACGTCAGGTAGACGGTGAACACGAATGTGGTCATCACGGCGTTGAAGGCCGCCGAGCCCCAGTCCCAGGACGCCCAGGCCAGCGCCCGGCCCTTGCTGGATTTGCCGGGTCCGGTTTCGAGTTCCGAGGCAGGCTGCATTGCTCCCGGAGCGCTGGCGCTGTTCATACGATGCATCGTATCCGCCTGTGGCGAACACCCCGGGGACGACGGGCCCTTGATGGCGGGGATTCCGCCTGCCCTGGAGCCGCGGAAGAGGCAGGATACCGCAGGGCCCTTGGTAAACTGAACCCTCCCGGACCTTACTTCTTGCCGCCTGCTCCAACTTTTGACAATCGAATTCCTGACGTTGCGGAGAATACAGTGATCACAGTCCTTGCCGTGCACTTTTCGGTGGCTGTCATCGCGCCCTTCCTCTTCAGGCTGTGGGGCCGCAACGCCTTCTACGCGCTGGCCGCTGTTCCGGCGGTTTCCTTCGGCTGGCTGATGTTCCAGCACAACCCCATCTACTCAGGGCCCGGGGCCGTCACGGAAGCCTTCGACTGGATCCCCAGCCTCCACCTGGAATTCGCCTTCCGCATGGACGCGCTGGCGTGGATCATGTCCCTGCTGGTGCTCGGCGTCGGCGCCCTGGTGCTGGTCTACTGCGCCCGGTACTTCAAAAGGGAAGACCAGGACCTGGGCGGGTTCGGCGCCCAGCTGCTGGCCTTCGCCGGGGCCATGTTCGGGCTGGTGGTGGCGGATGACCTGCTGCTGCTGTTCATCTGCTGGGAACTGACCACCATCCTTTCCTACCTGCTGATCGGCTTTGCCCGGACGAGGCTTGCGGCCCGCCGTTCCGCCCTCCAGGCGCTGATGGTGACCACCGCCGGCGGCCTGGCCATGCTGGTGGGCCTGATCATGCTTGGCTACACCGCCGGCACGTACCGTATCTCCGGCATTTTGGATCAGGCCCCCGCGCTGGTTTCCGGGACGTCCGCCGGCGTGGTGGGCGCCGCCGTCGTCCTCATCCTGGTGGGTGCCATCACCAAGTCCGCGCTGGTCCCGTTCCATTTCTGGCTGCCCGGCGCCATGGCCGCGCCCACCCCTGTCAGCGCCTACCTGCATGCTGCGGCGATGGTGAAGGCAGGCATTTACCTGGTGGCGCGGCTCGCCCCGGGGTTCTCGGAGACGGCGTACTGGCAGCCCGTGGTCCTGGGGCTGGGCCTGGCGACCATGCTGGTGGGCGGCTACCGGGCGCTGCGGCAGACCGACATTAAGCTGATCCTGGCCTACGGCACCGTCAGCCAGCTGGGCTTCCTCACCATGGTGGTGGGCCTGGGAACTCCCGACGCCGCCCTGGCGGGCCTGGCCATGCTGCTGGCGCACGGCCTGTTCAAGGCCACGCTGTTCCTGGTGGTGGGCATCATCGACCACCAGTCCGGGACCCGCGACGTCCGTAAACTGTCCGGCGTCTTCCGCTCCTCCCGGGCCCTGGGCATCGTGGCCGGCATCGGCGCCGCCTCCATGGCGGGCGTTCCGCTGCTGGGCGGCTTCGTCGCCAAGGAATCCGTGCTGGAGGCGTTCGTCCACCATGCTGCGGACCCGCACTCCGGACCGTGGGGCATGGTGGTCCTGGCCGGGCTGGTGGTGGGGTCAGTCCTCACCTTCGCCTACAGCGCGCGTTTCATGTGGGGCGCGTTCGCGGCCAAACCCGGCGTGGCCCCCACCCCTTTCAAAGCGATCACGCCCTCCTTCCTCGCCGCGCCTGCGGTCCTCAGCGTCCTGACCATCGCCTACGGACTTTGGCCGGTGCCGGTGGACGCCTGGATCCAGCCGTACGCGGCGTTGTTCGCTTCAACAGCGCCCGACGCCGGCACTCCTGCCGAGCAGGCGGGCCACCTTGCGTTGTGGCACGGGCTGACCCCGGCCCTTGGGCTGACGGCGGTCACCTTCGTGCTGGGCGCGGTGATGTACTTTGGCCGCAACGCGGTGGCCCGTGTCCAGTCCCTGGTTCCGGCCTGGGTGGACGGCGACCGCGGTTACCAGCTGACCATCGGCGCCCTGGACGACGTGGCGGTGTGGATCACCGGCCGGACCCAGCGCGGCTCACTGTATTTCTACCTTGCGGTGATCCTCAGCGTGGCGTTTGTGCTGCCGCTGACGGCCATCCTCCTGGGCGGCAATGCCCTGCCGCGGGACGTCTACCTGGTGGACCCGAACTCCCCGCTCCAGCTCGTGGCAGGCGTGGGCATCGTGATCGGCGCCCTGGCCGCCGTCAAGGCGAACAAACGCTTCCTTGCCGTGCTGATGGTGTCCGTGACCGGCTACGGCATCGCGCTGGTGTTCGCCCTGCAGGGCGCACCGGACCTGGCCCTGACCCAGATGCTGGTGGAAACCATCATCCTGGTGGCGTTCGTCCTGGCCATGCGCAGCCTGCCCCCCGAACTGCGGGACCGTACCGGCGGCAAATACCGGGTGGTGCGCGTCATCATCGGCCTGGGATTCGGCGTGACCATGGTGTTCGCGGCGATCTTTGCGATGGGTGCACGGACCGCCCTTCCCGTATCACTGCAGTTCCCGCAGCTTGCATACGAGGGCGGCGGCGGCCTCAATGTGGTCAACGTGACCCTGGTGGACATCCGCGCCTGGGACACCTTCGGCGAGATCAGCGTGCTGGCGCTCGCCGCCACCGGCGTGGCCAGCCTGATCTTCATCCGCGGCCGCGGCGACCGCCTCCAGACCTCCGCATCCGTTGCCGAAGGCACGGTGGGCCGGCACCACGGCGTGGACCCGGGCTCCCGCGACGGCGCTGCCCTGGCCATCAGCCGTAAGTTCGCTGCCGCTGCCCGCGATCCCTGGATCGTGGCCGGCCGGACGCTCGCGCCCGAACGGCGCTCCATCATCTTCGAAGTGGTCACCCGCCTGATCTTCCACTCGATGATCATCTTCTCGCTCTACCTGCTGCTGGCCGGGCACAACCTGCCCGGCGGCGGTTTCGCCGGCGGCCTCACCGCCGGGCTGGCGCTGACCATCCGCTACCTGGCCGGCGGACGGTTCGAACTGCGGGAGGCCGCGCCGCTGAGCGCCGGCGCGCTGCTGGGCACCGGCCTGGCCCTGGCCGCCGTGTCCGGCGTGGTGCCCCTGCTGCTGGGCGGCCAGGTGTTCCAGTCCGCCATCATCCAGGTGTGGCTGCCCGTCTTCGGCGACATCAAGTTCGTCACCTCCACCATCTTCGACATTGGCGTGTACATCGTGGTGGTGGGCCTGGTGCTTGACGTGCTCCGCAGCCTGGGCGCCGAGATCGATGAGCACATGGAGGAGCGGTCCGCCGCGGCCGCACAGCAGGACGAGCCGGAGGAGGACCGTCCCGGGCAGCCGGAAGTGGAAGCTGAACGGGACCTTGAGCCGCCGCTGGAACCGGACACCGTCCCCGCCGAGACCATGCCCGCCGAGACCACCGCAAAGGGCCACGCATGAGCGTCAACCTGACCCTGCTGATCGTCATGGGCGCCCTGTATGCCTGTGGCATCTACCTGATCCTGGAACGCAGCCTCACCCGGGTGCTGCTGGGGCTGATGCTCCTGGCCAACGCCACCAACCTCCTGATCCTGGCCACCGGGGGATACGCGGGCCTGGCGCCGCTGTTCGCCAAGGACACGCCGGCCCAGGACTACAACGATCCGCTCCCGCAGGCCCTGATCCTGACCTCGATCGTCATTTCCTTCGCCGTCACGGCGTTCATGCTCGGCATCATCTACCGCACCTGGGTGCTGGCGCGGCAGGACGACATCCAGGACGACCTGGAAGACCGCCGCGTGGCGGCAACCCCCAGCTTCGACGCCGAGGACGACGCCGAGGTTCCGGCGGAAACCTCCGAGTTCCCGCTCACCATGCTGGGATCGGACGGCCGGGACGTCTCAAACCACCAAGCGTCCGGCGGGGACACGGGCCCGGAAACGGTCCAGCCCGTGGCCACTGTCGTGGCCGGCGGCCGGGAGATGCCCGCCGAACATGCCGCCGCGGAGGAAAAGCCCGGCTCGCTCAACATCGACCCCAGCCCGGAAGGAGGCGGAAAGTGAACATCGCAAGCTTTGCCCCGCTCGCCGTCGTACTTCCCATCCTGGGCGCCGCCCTGACCTTCCTGCTGATCCGGCATACCCGGGCCCAGCGGGCGGTGAGCATCGCCCTGCTCTCGCTGACCCTGGGGCTCGAATGCCTCCTGCTGGCGTCCGCGTGGAACGGCGGGACCGCGGCAGTGACCATCGGCGGCTGGCTGCCGCCGTGGGGCATCGTGATGGTGGTGGACCAGTTCTCCTCGCTGATGCTGGTGGTGTCCTCCGCGATTAGCCTGGCCGTGCTGGTGTACGCCACCGGCCAGGGCATGGCCGACGGCGACCACGACGCACCGGTCTCGATCTTCCACCCCACCTACCTGATCCTGGTGGCCGGCGTGTCCAACGCGTTCCTGTCCGGGGACCTGTTCAACCTTTACGTCGGCTTCGAGATCCTGCTGACCGCGAGCTACGTACTGATGACCCTGGGCGGCACCGGGCCGCGCATCCGCGCGGGCGTCACGTACGTGGTGGTGTCCGTCGTGTCCTCGGTGCTGTTCCTGATCTCCATCGCCATGGTTTACGGAGCCACCGGAACGGTCAATATGGCGGACCTGGCCATCAAGCTTGGCGAACTGGACCAGGGCACCAAGACCCTGCTGCACGTCATGCTGCTGGTGGCGTTCGGCATCAAGGCGGCCGTCTTCCCGCTCTCCTTCTGGCTCCCTGACTCGTACCCCACGGCGCCGGCGCCCGTCACGGCCGTGTTCGCGGGGTTGCTCACCAAGGTGGGCGTGTACGCCATGGTCCGGACCGAAACCCTGCTGTTCCCGGGGGACACCCTAAACACACCTTTGATGGTGGCCGCGCTGCTGACCATGGTGGTGGGCATCCTTGGCGCCCTGGCCCAAAGCGACATCAAGCGGCTCCTGTCATTCACCCTGGTCAGCCACATCGGCTACATGGTGTTCGGGCTGGCCATGTCCTCCGCTGCCGGGCTCGCCGCGGCAGTGTTCTACGTGGCCCACCACATCACCATCCAGACCAGCCTCTTCCTGGTCACGGGCCTGATCGAGCGGCGCGGCGGCAGCTCCTCTGTGGACCGGCTGGGCGGGCTGGCCAAACTGTCGCCCCTGCTGGCGCTGCTCTTCTTCGTTCCCGGCATGAACCTGGCCGGTATCCCGCCCTTCTCCGGGTTCCTGGGCAAGGTGGGGCTGATGCAGGCGGGCATCGAGCTGGGCACGCCGCTGGCCTACGCGCTGGTGATCGGCGGGGTTGCTACCAGCCTCCTGACGCTGCTGGCCATCGCCAGGGTGTGGAACCGTGCGTTCTGGCGCAGGCCAACCGACGCCGAACATCCGGACCCAGTGCTGCTTGCCGCTCCTGCGGTGAGGCTTTCCGGGCCCGGGGCCAAAGCCAACAACACCGTGACGCTCCTGCCGCGCACCATGGTGGGCTCCACCCTGGGCCTGGTGGTGCTCGGCGTTGCCCTGACCGTCTTTGCCGGTCCGCTGTTCGGGCTTTCGGACCGGGCCGCCCGGGACATGCTGGACCGGGCCCCGTACATCCAGGCGGTCCTGGGCAGTGATGTTCCCATCCCGGCCACACCTGCCGTGGGAGGAGTGCGATGAGCCGCAAACGCATTTCCCTGCGCCAGGAGCTGCCCCTCCTGGTCTGGCTGGTGATTGTCTGGGGTGCCCTGTGGCAGGATTTCAGTGCCGGAAACCTCCTGTTCGGTGCGCTGCTGGCAGTGGGCGTGGCCCGGCTCTTCTACCTTCCGCCGGTGGAGCTCAGCGGCCGCTTCAACATCCTGTACGCCGTGCCCTTTGCGCTGGCCTTCGTGGGCAAAGTGGTGGTGGCCAGCGCCCAGGTCCTGTACCTGGCCACCGTCCGCGGCCCCAAGGTGACCAACGCCGTCGTCGCGGTGAAGCTGCGCAGCCACCAGGACCTGATCGTCACCGCCACCGGCCACGTAATCTCCCTGATCCCGGGGTCCCTGGTGGTGGAGGTGGACCGCTCCACATCCACCCTTTACCTGCACGCGCTCAACATCACCTCCAAGGAGGACGTGGAGGGCCTGCGGAACGAAGTCCGGTCCATCGAGGCCGGCCTGATCCGCATCATGGGCAGTCCTGAGGAACTCGAAGCTGTCCGAATGGAGGCCGCCGCATGATGCACGTTGTCCTGGCTGTTACAGCCGTCATCTTCTCGCTTGCTGCAGCCGGCGCCATCATGCGGATCTCCCGCGGACCGTCGCTGCTGGACCGGGTACTCGCGGCCGATGTGCTGCTGGCCATCCTGGCCGGAGCCCTGTGCATCGACATGGCCGTGAACCGGCACCTGAACAACCTCATGCTGGTGGTGGCCATTTCCATCATCGGTTTCATCGGATCCGTGACCGTGGCCCGTTTTGTGGCGGACCGAAGGGTGAAGCCTGATGAATCCTGACCTGTCCGGTCCCGACGGCTGGATCGACGCCGTCTCCGCCGTGTTCATGGTGGTGGGGGCACTGCTGTCCCTGGGCGCGGCCATTGGCCTGCTCCGCTTCCCGGACCTGCTGAGCCGCATGCACGCGGCCACCAAACCGCAGGTCCTGGGCCTGTTCCTGCTGCTGGCGGCCATTGGGCTGCAGATGCGGACGTGGTGGGTGTGGCCGGTCCTGGCGGTGGCCTGGATCTTCCAGCTGCTCACCGTTCCGGTGTCCGCGCACATGGTGGGACGCGCCGGGTACCGCACCAAGCACCTGCACCGGGAACTGCTCACGGCCGACGAGCTGGAAGCCGTGGTGCAAAAAGCCGCCGCCGAGGCTGCCCGGAAAGACAGCCCCGACGGCGGCGGGTAGCGCTTGGAGCTAGACGATGTCCTGCGACTTGGCGAACCGAGTGATGGCGCGCTGGGTGCCGCGGTTGGCCAGGACCTGGATGATGGCGCTCACCGACGCCGAGATCAGCGCGAAGGTCAACGCCGAACGCAGGCTGGTGGGGACGTCCTCGTTCTTGCCGGTGGGGGCCTTCTGCCCGGTGGTCTTTTCCCAGATGGTGTTGACGAGCTTGGTACCGACCAGGCCTGCACCCAGGCTCACCCCGGTCCCGAGCAGCTTGATGAAAAGGTTCATTCCTATTACTCCTTGCGGGCGGAAAACGGACTGCCTCCAGCCTAGCCGTACCCCCGTGCCGGTCGAGGCAAGGGCGTGGCGTGCTGCAGGCGGCTTGTTGGACTAACAGTTTTGTTGGACTAACCGGCGGGCGGCTCGGTGCGGAACTTGATCATCTTGTGCGTGCCGTCGCAGTAAGGCTTGATGGCCGAGGCCCCGCAGCGGCACAGGGCAACGGTCTTGCGGTCGCGGGGCACGGCGTCCCCGGACGGGGTGACGATCTCAAACTCGCCCCTGATAATCAGTGGCCCGTCCGGGCACACCACGATGGAGCTGGCTGCTTCCTGGTCCATGTGGTCTCCTGTTCCTTGCTGTCCGGGGGTCATCCCTGTACCGCTTTCATCGTTGCTTCCTGGTTGCCGGTCACCCGGTGGAGCTTTCCGGCATGGCGTCGCCGGAGTTCTGCCTCCGAGTGCGCCGCCGTCCTGATCCTGCTGCCCGCGTAGGGGACCCCGCCGGCCAGCCTGAGGGCGGCTGCCAGCCAGACGCAGACGGCCCGCTCCATTGCCCACAGCGGCGCAAACCAGGCTGCCGAGGCGGCGAAGACGGCGCTCCCGTTGTGCCGGCGCCGTCCAATTTCCGCACAGGTGACGGCCACCGCGGCAAGCGCCAGAAGGGCGGTCAGCTTTGTCCGGGCTGGAAAAAATGCGGCGCCGATGGTGGCCGGGAGCAGGGCAAGTTCGGCGGCAAGCCGCCGCGGCTGGGCAAAATCGTCGTAGGCCTGCCGTATGCGTTGTCGCAGGAAGTGCCGGGCGGATGGCGGCCGGCGGGCCACGAACAGGCCGGGCAGGATCCGTTCGCTGCCGCCGGCGGCCCTGATGGTGCGGACGAGCTCCAGGTTTTCGAACAGGACACCGTCATAGCCGCCGGTGGCCTGAAGGGCGCTGCGGCGGACGCCCAGCGTTCCGGGGTAGTCGGTGGACCAGGCGCGGTTGAGCAGCGTCCTGGCCGTGTCCCACCGGGCGTGCCACGGGAGGGGGTCGAAGTAGTTCTGCGGACGCACCAGGTGGGCCGATCCGAGGTGAAGGACGACGGCGGCGAGGGCCTCGCGCGTGTAGCGGACGTCGTCGTCGGCTATGACAAGGAACTCCGCGCTGGAGGCGCGCACGCCGGTCATCACGCCGGCCACCTTTCCGTTGTGGGCGCCGCGCACGACGCCGGGCTGGTCCGGGGAAGTGTGCTGGTCCGGGTAACCGTCTGGGTCCGGGCGGAGGTGACGCACCGCCGCGGGGAACGCCACGCGGTGGCGTTCGAAGAAGTCGGGGGCGGAGCCGTCCACCACCGTCACCGGGATCCAGTCCGCGAGGCGCCGGAGGTAGTCCGACAGATCAGCCAGGCCGGAGTCCTCATTCCAGCGCAGGGGAAGGATGTACTCCGCCCCGGCCAAGCAGGCGTGCCCGCCCTGGGACACTGTAGGGCGGGCCGTCATGCTGCCGCCGGCACGGCCGCCCGCAGCGATGATGTCCCGGCTTCCCACGAGGACAAGAGGTGGGCGGAGAGCCGGCTGTCGATGGCCATGACGGCCGTCGCGCCAAACAGGACGTCCGCCAGGAGTTCCGGCTCGGCTTCGACGAGGCCGCCGGCGAGGTCACGGCCGGCGATCTGCTCGTGCACGGCGTCGGCCTCCACATGCTCGTCAAAGTAGTGCGTGACGTCCGCGCCGAAACCGTGCCGGCGGAATCCGTTGCCGTAGAACCGGTTGGGCTGGGAGGAGGTCATTTCGTAGATTGCCAGGTGGCCGGTGATGGCACCGCGGAGCCGCCGGTTCAGTCCGCAGAGGGACATGAGATTTACCGATGCGAGGGAGACTGCGGGGACGGCATCAACGTAGGCGCCGTAGCTGTCGTCGAGGCCCAGGCCACGCATGGTCCGTGCGAACAGCGCGCTGTGCATCCGCTCGGGCCGGCCGCCACCGTATTCGTCCGCCTGGATTTCCACCAGCGCGGCTTTGGGCCGGCCGCTCAGGCGCGGGATGGCCCACGTGTGCGGATCGGCTTCCTTCAGCTGGTACATGGATTTATGCACCAGGAACTCCCTGAGCTGATCCAGGTTTGCCTTCCTGGCCACGTACCGGGAGACGCTGGGGCCGGTGTCCTTGCCGGCGAGGCCGAACAGGACATCGGCTACCTGGTCGCTGCTCATGGCACCGCCGGCGGGCAGTTCGAGGTCCCCGGCGGCCTGCTGTGCGGCGGCGCGAAGGTCCGCCTCAAACGGTTCCTCGAGCAGCCGTCGGACCCTGATCAGCCCCGGCTCCCACTCCCAGTGGTCGGAGACGCCGTCCAGCCCCGAGTAGTGGAGCTCGTAGAGGCAGAAGAGGGCCAGCTGGATGTCCTCGTGGCCAATGATGTCAGCGGTGGCAGCCACCTGCCGTGCGGCCAGGCGGTGCAGGGCGTCCAGTTCTGTCCCGGCGGAGTCCGGAGCCTGCGCCAGGACCGTGAACAGGGCGCTGCTGAGGGGGCCTCTGGTTTCCGGGATTCTCATGGTGCTCCTTGGTCTGCCGCGCTGGTGACGGGAACGAACGCGGGACCGCCCATGGTGAATTCCATGCCCTGTCCTCCTCGAAACCCGGGGGACAATATAGTAAGCATGATTACTAATAAAAGCTAAGCAGGCTTTGTATATAGGGGGTTTTGCTGGGTCCCCCCGTACCCAGCTGCGGACAGTGTTCAGCCAGGCAGTGGTCAGTCAGACAGGGCCGACCCCAGGATGTCGCGCAGCGCCTCCACCACCAGGCCATGGTCCTGCAGCTGCGGCAATCCGGAGACGGTGACCGTGGCCACGGCGCCCACGCCGGTGACGTAGATGGGAAACGAGCCGCCGTGGGCTGCATACCGGGACTGGTCAAACCAGGCGTTGTCCTCGATCCTGCCCCCGCCCAGCCGGCCCCGCAGTCCCACCAAAAGTGACGGCACCTCGTACCGGGCGGCAGTGCGCTGCTTGGCCCGGATCCAGTGCCCGTTGTCAGGAGTGGCGCCGGGAAGCGCGACGTGGAACAGTACCTGCTCGCCCTTGGTTATATCGATGGCGATGGGAAGCGACCGCTCCTTGCCCAGTTCCACCAGAAGCAGCCCAAGGTTCAGTGCGTCATCCGGCGAAAAGCCGGGGAAGTGGAGCTCCCGGACCTCCGCCTCGACCCGGGCAACCAGGGCCTCGAGCGACCCCTCGGGCTGGGCGTCGGGGGAATCGGGATCGAACCCTGTCACATCCGGTGGAATGGCGCTCATGGCCTTCAATCTACCCCCGCCCGGTGTAAACTTGACCACGCCCGGAAGGGCAATCAAAAGCCTTACCCAACAAAAAGCAACACTACAAACGACAGGGGAGCGCCGCCGTCGGGCATCCTGGCATCCGCCGGGCACCGCAGGTGGGCGCTGAGAGTGCGGACAGCCGCAGACCCTCGAACCTGATCCGGTTAGTACCGGCGCAAGGGAGTCGAGTTCTCGAAGTGTCGCGGCTGCACGGCAACGGGCCGTCAGCCGGGTCCACTTTCCCCTCCTGTTTCCCAGGAGGATTCCAATGAGCACTGCAGTAATCAAGAAGACCACCAGTAAGTCCTGGCGCGTCGTGGACATCGTCGTCGCCGCGCTGGTGGCCATCGCCGGCGGCGTTATTTTCTGGGCGTGGTCGCAAGGGGCGGCGGCAGTATCCGTGCCGATGAACGCCGCCTACCCGCCCCTGACCGGCATCATTGCCGGCGGATGGATGATCCCGGGCGTGCTGGGCATGCTGATCATCCGCAAGCCGGGCGCCGCACTGTTCTGCGAGACCGTGGCCGCCACCGGGGAACTGCTCATGGGCTCCCAGTACGGCGCCTCGGTCCTCTTCTCCGGCTTCGTCCAGGGCCTGGGCGCGGAAATCATCTTTGCCATCTTCGTCTACCGCAAGTTCAACCTGCCCGTGTCCCTGCTGGCAGGTGCGGCAGCAGGTCTCTTCTGCGGCCTGAATGACTCCTTTGCGCCGTGGGGCTGGAACATCGCGTACTCCGGCGGCGACAAGCTGGCCTATATCGTCTTCTGCATGATTTCCGGAGCAGTCATTGCCGGCGCCCTGTCCTGGGTGGCCACCCGCGGCCTGGCGCGGACGGGAGTCCTGAGCTCCTTCGCCTCGCGCAAGGCTGCCACGGAGCCTGTCTTCTCCTGATGGCAATGGCCCAGGCCACGGCGGTCCGCCCTGCCGCTGTCACCGCCCGCGGGTGGGGATGGCGGCACGCCGGCAGGGCAAAGCCTGCCGTCCGCGCCCTTGACCTGGACATCAGCCCGGGGGAGCGGGTGCTCCTGCTCGGCCCCTCGGGCGCCGGCAAGTCCACGCTCCTTCATGCGCTGGCAGGGGTGCTGGGTGACATCAACGACGACGGCGGCGAGGCAGGGGACGCCGACGAGTCGGGTTCGCTCCTGGTTGACGGCGCCGTGCCCCGGACCCAGCGCGGGCGTGCCGGGCTCATGCAGCAGGACCCCGAGACGCAGGTGGTCCTGTCGCGGGTGGGGGACGACGCCGCCTTCGGTGCCGAGAACCTTGCGGTGCCACGGGAGGAGATCTGGGCGCGGGTGCACGAGGCGCTTGCCGACGTCGGACTGTCCCACCTCCCGCTGGACCACCCGACGTCGGCCCTGTCCGGCGGGCAAAAGCAGCGCCTGGCGCTGGCCGGCATCCTGGCCATGCGCCCGGGCCTGATCCTGCTGGATGAGCCGACCGCCAACCTGGATCCCGCCGGCGTGCTGGAGGTCCGCGACGCCGTGGCGCGCTGCCTAAACAAGACAGGGGCCACCCTGGTGGTGGTGGAGCACCGGGTTTCGGTGTGGAAGGACCTGGTGGACCGGATCGTGGTCCTGCAGCCGGGCTCCGGCACCGATCCTGCCGTGCTCCTGGACGGGCCGCCGGACCAGGTGCTCACGGAGGCCCGGGCCATGCTCGCTGCAGCCGGGGTGTGGGTCCCCGGCTACGTGCCGGCAACGCGCGCCCGCGCCGTTGTCCCGTCGCCGGGCACGGGGAACCTGCTGCTGGCCGCCGAACAGCTGGGAGTCTCCCGCGAACGTTCCCGCCGCAAAGGCTTCCGGAAGATCCCGCCGGCACCGGTCCAGGAAGGCCTGGCCGCGCAGGTCCGTGCCGGACAGGCCCTCACCGTCACAGGGCCCAACGGTGCCGGCAAATCCACGTTCGCCCTCACCCTGGCCGGGCTGCTGGAGCCGGTCTCCGGAAAGGTGTCCGCCACTTTGGACCTCAGCCGCGGGGCGGGCATCGACCCATACCGTTGGAAGGCCGACCAGTTGATTTCGCGCGTGGGGACGGTGTTCCAGGAGCCGGAGCACCAGTTCGTGACCGGCAAGGTACTGGATGAGCTGCTGTTCGGCCCCCGGCACCTGGGCCACGGCGAGGACCGGGTGGACGAACTGCTGGAGCGGCTGCGGCTCACCCACCTGGTGGACGCGAACCCCTATACGCTCTCCGGCGGCGAGAAGCGGCGGCTGTCCGTAGCCACCGTCCTTGCCGCCAGCCCGCAGGTGCTGGTCCTGGACGAGCCAACGTTCGGGCAGGACGCCAACACGTGGGCCGAGCTGGCCTCGTTCCTGTCCGAACTCCTGGACGCCGGCACCGCGGTGGTCTCCGTGACCCATGACGCCGAGTTCACGGAAGCATTGGGCGGGACTGAACTGCGGATGGCTGCGGCGGAAGCGGTGGCACCATGAGGCGGCAACTCACCCTTGCCGGCAACCATGCCCTCCTGGCCCGCGCCAATCCACTGAGCAAGTTCGCGGCCGTCCTGCTCATCACCGCGGTCCTGGCGCTGTCCATCGACTGGGTGTCGGCATCCGTGGCCCTGGTTTTCGAGTTCCTGCTGTTTCCCCTGGCCGGGCTCACCCTGTCCCTGCTGTGGCAGCGCGGGTGGCCGCTGATCATCGCCGCCGCCGTGGGCGGCTGGAGCACGTCCATCCTGGCGCCGGACAGCGGCAGGATCCTGCTCGACGCCGGCATCTGGACCATGAGCGAAGGATCCCTGCAGCTGGGCGTCGGCTTCATGCTGCGCGGCTTTGCCATCGCCCTTCCGGCGGTGCTCCTGATGAGCTGCACGGATCCCACGGACCTCGCCGACGCCCTGGCGCAGAAGGCACGCCTGCCGCACCGGTTCGTCCTGGGGACGCTCGCCGCGATGCGCCTGGTGGGGCTGATGGCCGAGGAGTGGCAGACCATCGGGATGGCGCGCCGTGCGCGGGGCGTGGGTTCGCGCGGCAGCCTGGGCCAGCGGGTCAAAGCGACGTTGGGGCAGAGCTTCGGGCTTCTGGTGCAGGCGGTCCGCCGCGCCTCCCGGCTGGCCGTGACCATGGAAGCGCGGGGTTTCGGCGGCGGCCAACGGACCTGGGCCCGGGAATCCACGTTCAGCACGCTGGACCTTGGGGTGGTGGCCGGTGGTGTCCTGGTGGCTGGACTTGCCCTCTTTGCGGCACTGGCCGCCGGAACGTGGAACATGGTGTGGCTGGGCAACTGAGGTTGGCGGTGATCCTACTGGTGATGTGTATCGCATCCAGCGGGTAAAGGCTTTCCGCCGACCTTGCTCTCGGCGCCACAGCGGCCGGGATAACTCATTTATGATATATTTTGGGTCATGACGCAGGAAACCGCTGAGCACGTTGCCGCCATGTTGAGGGACGCCCGGTCCGAGAAGGGCTGGACCCAGGGCCAGCTGGCCGCCGAACTCGGCACCAGCCAAAGCGCCGTTGCCCGGATGGAGCAGGGCAAGCAGAACCTGAGCCTGAAGATGATCCAGAGGCTGGAAACCATCTTCGACCGCAGCATCGTCAACGTCGGCAAACCGCAGATGACGCACCTCCGCGTGGAGGGCGGCCGCACCCTGTCCGGCGCCGTGGATGTCAACAGCAGCAAGAACGCCGGTGTCGCCCTGCTGTGCGCCAGCCTCATCAACCGCGGCACCACCGTGCTCCGCCGGCTGGCCCGGATCGAGGAAGTCAACCGCATCGTCGAAGTGCTGACCAGCATCGGCGTGGAGTGCACCTGGCTCAACGACACGGACCTGCGCCTGCGCCGTCCCGCCGTCCTGGACCTGGACGCGATGGACGTTGACGCGGCCCGCAGGACCCGCAGCGTCATCATGCTGCTGGGTCCACTCCTGGATGAGTCGCGGGAGTACCGGCTGCCGTACGCCGGCGGCTGCGACCTCGGCACCCGCACCGTGGAACCGCACATGCAGGCATTGCGCCAGTTCGGCCTGTCGGTGGAGGCCACCTCAGGTTTCTACACCGTCCAGGCACCCCCCGCCGACACCCGGGACCGCTCCTTCGTCCTCACCGAACGCGGGGACACCGTTACCGAGAACGCCATCATGGCTGCGGCGCACCGGCCCGGTACCACCGTGATCCGCAATGCGAGCCCCAACTACATGGTGCAGGACCTGTGCTTCTACCTGCAGATGCTCGGCGTCACTATCGAGGGCGTGGGCACCACCACCCTGAAGATCACCGGCCGGCCCGAAATTGACGCCGAGATCGAGTACTTCCCCTCCGAGGATCCCATCGAGGCCATGAGCCTCATCACGGCCGGCATCGTCACCAACTCCGAGGTCACGGTGCGCCGGGTGCCCATCGAATTCATGGAGATCGAGTTGGCCACCCTGGGCCAAATGGGCCAGGAACTGGAAATCTCCGGTGAGTACATGGCACGCAACGGCCGTACCAGGCTGGTGGATGTCACCACCAAGCCCTCCACGCTGCGTGCCCCCGAGGACAAGATCCACCCCATGCCGTTCCCCGGGCTGAACATCGACAACCTGCCGTTCTTTGCCGTTATCGCCGCGAACGCGCAGGGCCAGACCATGATCCATGACTGGGTGTACGAGAACCGGGCGATCTACCTGACGGAGCTGAACCGGCTTGGGGCGCAGGTGCAGCTCCTGGACCCGCACCGGATCTACGTCAACGGGCCCACCAAGTGGCGCGCCGCCGAGGTGGGCTGCCCGCCGGCGCTGCGTCCGGCCGCCTGCCTGCTGTTGGCCATGCTCGCCGCGCGGGGCGTGTCCGAGCTGCGGAACATCTACGTGATCGAACGCGGCTACGAGGACCTGGCCGAGCGCCTGAACACCATCGGCGCCAAGGTGGAGTACTTCCAGGACTAGCATTCACGGTTCGTCATGAACCGCCGTTGCCCTTTGAATGCAGGCCAAGTATCGCAGAATGTTGGTATGCGTACTTTTGGGGTGGAGGAAGAACTCCTGATCGTTGATCCGGAGTCCGGGGAGCCCCTTGCCCTGGCCGACGCCCTCCTGGCCAACCACCACGTTGCGGCTGACGATCTTCCCGTGGACCCTGAGGTCCACCACGCCGGGAAGCAGGCGGATTACGACGACGAGATGGGCTTGAGTGCCGAGCTGAAGCTTGAGCAGATCGAGACGCAGACCCGGCCGTGCCTGGAATACGGGAGCCTGCTCGAACAGATCCGGGCGGGCCGCTCCCTGGCCGACCAGGCCGCCAGGAAGCACGGCGCCCGGGTGGCGGCACTCGCCACGTCGCCGATGGCATCCACCACCCACACCACCCCCGACCCGCGCTACGCCAGGATGCTGGAGCGCTTTGGCCTTACCGCCCAGGAACAGTTGACCTGCGGCTTCCACGTCCACACGTTCATCGAATCGCCCGAAGAGGGCGTGGCGGTCCTGGACCGGATCCGCGACAAGCTGGCAGTGCTGACGGCACTAAGCGCCAATTCGCCCTTCTGGAACGGCGTTCCCACAGGGTTCGAAAGCTACCGCACGCAGGCCTGGAACCGGTGGCCCACCGCAGGACCTGCCGGCATTTACGGCACCTACGCTGCCTACCGGCGTGTGGTCACCCGGCTGCTGGAGAGCGGCGTCATGCTCGATGAGGGCATGCTGTATTTCGATGCCCGGCTTTCCCGCAACCACCCCACGGTGGAGGTCCGCGTGGCGGATGTGTGCCTTCGTGCGGAGGACGCCGCGCTCATTGCCGTGCTGGTCCGGGCGCTGGTGGAATCCGCCAGCAGGGAATGGCGGGACGGCGTGGATCCTGCGCCCGTTCCCACTGTCCTTTTACGGATGGCTTCCTGGCAGGCCAGCAGCGCAGGCCTCAGTGGTGAACTCCTGGATTTCGGCAATTTCCGCCCCGCGCCGGCCGCCGACGTGGTGCGCTCCCTGGTGGACTACCTGGCTCCCGTCCTGGCCGAACAGGGCGAGCTGGCACTGGCCCGGCAGGGTGTGGAGGACATCATCGCCCGCGGAACAGGAGCCGCTGAACAGCGCCGCGCCCGCGAAAAGGCCTTGGCGGGACCGCCCCCGGAGGACATGGGGTTCGGCGCCGTGGTCCGGCAGGCCGTCCACGTCACAATGCGCGATGCCCTGGATCTTGCAGATGTGGAGGCCACGCCTGAGTTGCTGCGCGTCCGCCAGTCCTGAAGGATAGCCGGCCCGATTTCCCCGAGCCTTGTCGAGCATTCCAGCCCGTGCTTAGGTGGGTTAACGGTGCCATGGGCTGCTCTTGTAGTTGGGGGATTGAATTGGTGGAAAACGCGAAGTCTATGCTGTATCGGCGCACCTTGTGGGCGGGAATCATCCTGGGTGCGGTGGGCCTGTTGATCCTGTTGTTCTCAAACACGTTTATGCAGACGATCGGAACCTATACGTTAAACGGTTCCAACGGCTTCTTCTTCGCCTTGACGCAAATCCATGTCCTGGCAGCCCAGGGTTGCCTGCCGTTCTCGGCGGCCCTGATTTCAGCGGCCCTGGTAATGCGCTATCTCGCCTTGGTTTCACTTCCTTCAGAGCAGCAGACGACGAAGCCGACCCCCTAAGTTCTAGGCAGAGAGGAACTCCAGAAGTGCTTCCTCCAGCAGGCTTCGTTGTCCCGGCATGATGCCCGGTGGCCAGTGGGTTGGTGCGGTGTTGGGGTGTTCGGGTTTGTAGTGGCGGCCGGTTGGTGAGGTCCATCCGGGCGGTCCGTTGTGGGTGGCGGGGTCGGGGATCCATGGCCGTGCGTGTTTGAGGCGGTGATGTTTGGGGCAGAGCTGCGCCAGGTCGCGGACGTCTGTTCGGCCGCCGTGTTCCCAGGCGGTGAGGTGGTCGGTGTCGTTGTCCGGGGTGTGGTTGCTGCAGCCGGGGAAGGTGCATTTGCCGTCCCGCATCCGGATCCACTGTTTGATGGTCTCGGGGAGGCGGTACCGTTGGCGGCCGATCTCCAGTGGCGCCCCGTCGCGGGGGTCGACCAGGACCCGGTAGAACGATTCCGCCCCGTCCGGGACGAGTTTGCGTGCCATGGACGCCGGGATGGGGCCGAAACCGTCCAGCACCGCGGGTTCGTCCGTCTGGCCGAGGAGGGAGAACACCGGGACCATGACCAGCACGTCGGCACGCGGAGTGGGAACTCTCCCGATTTCCGTAGTGGCTCCCAGACCGGCCGTGTCGGAGACGCTGTCTGCACCGGGCGCGCTCCCGGGACCCTGGGCGGTATCAGTAGCGGCTGCCTCAGCCGGGACGCTCCCGGAACGTGCGGCGGCGTAAGCGGCATTGGTGGTGTCTCTGTTAGCAGGCGTTCCGGTGCCGAGGAGTAGTGATGCGGCGATGTCGGGGCGGAGTTGGGTGATGGTGCGGGGTTCGTTGGGGCCTTGGAGGCCGCGGGCGGTGGCGGTGGTGCGGTTCCAGATNAGTAGTGATGCGGCGATGTCGGGGCGGAGTTGGGTGATGGTGCGGGGTTCGTTGGGGCCTTGGAGGCCGCGGGCGGTGGCGGTGGTGCGGTTCCAGATCGCACAGGCGGTGTCGCCGGGGAGGTGGAGCGAGATCCAGGCCATGCCGTCCCGGTCCGGGGTGTATTCCATCCGCCGGTCCGCGACACCCTTGGTGTGGCGTTTCTCCAGGGTTTCGGGGTGGTGGCGTTCCCGCCAGGAACGGATCTTGGTGCGGAACCGGGAGGGCACGAGTTCACCGGGGGCGGCGCCGCGGGGAGGGTTGGGTGCATCAGGGTCGAAGAAGTGCGCCACGAGGGCGGCGGCGCCGTCCAGGGTGAGGCCCTCGGTTTCGTCGGCAACAATTCTCGCGTGCTGCCAGGACAGGACACCGGCGGCCAAAGCCTCCAGGACGGGCGGGAGGGTACACACCCGCCGGGACTGCTCCACGAACGCCCCGGCAGCGCCTGAACTGACGGTCAGGACCCCCGCGATCTCTTCCACCACTGACATCTCCGCGAACGTGCGCTCCCGCACCGGCGCGTCCGGGGCAAGCATCGCGTGCTGGAACCCCACGCACTCCACCGCGTCGCGGGCTTCCACGGCCGCCAGCTGTGCCTTTAGGCGGCGCGTCACTTCCAGCCGTTCCAGCCGGAGCTCGTACCGCCGCTGCAACACATCCACACCGGCACCAACACCAACCCCGGCCGCCAGGAAAGCATCCTCACAGTCCAGCGCATCGAGGGCAGCAACAGAGGAGTGAACGCCCTCCAAAACCACCTCAACACCTGCGCCAATTCCCATACGAACATCATCCAGCGGGGGTCCGACATTCTGAGGGCAGGAAGTTCGCAGACCGGAAAGACCTTTAGGTTGTAGCCGGCTCATAGCCACATCGGCGAAATCTGTGGCACCTGCGGGGGCGGCGTGCCATACTCGGCGCGTGACGCCGTCGTATTCCTTCAAAGCCGAACTGTGGCTGTACCCGGGCGAAGCCGGCTGGCACTTCCTGACCCTGCCGGCAGAGGTGGCGGACGATGTCCGCGCCCTAACGGCAGGGGCCAGCAAGGCATTCGGCTCCGTCAAAGTCCAGGCCGAGGTGGACGGCCATTCGTGGCAGACGTCGCTGTTCCGCGACAGCAAAAGCGCGTCGTACCTGCTGCCCGTCAAAAAGGATGTCAGGGACAAGGCGCACCTCAAGGACGGAGACGGCGTGCAAGTCCACCTGGAAGTCCGGACGGACCATTCCCCGCCCGGCTAGATCTGCTTCAGTGCCTGTTCCAGGTCGCCGATCAGGTCGTCAACATCCTCAAGACCCACGGAAAGCCGGACCACACCGTCAGTGAGGCCAATGGCGGCACGACCCTCCGGGCCCATCGCGCGGTGCGTTGTGGTGGCGGGGTGCGTGATCAGGGACTTGGAATCGCCGAGGTTGTTGGAGATGTCTATGATCCGCAGCCCGTCCAGCAGTGCGAAGGCCGCTTCCTTGCCGGAGCGCCCACCGGAGGAGGCGAGCTCAAGGGTGAGGACGGTACCGCCGGCGCTCATCTGCCTTGCGGCCAGCTCATACTGCGGGTGGGACGTAAGCAGCGGATACTTCACCCAGCTCACGGCAGGCTGTTGCTCCAGCCACTCCGCGAGCCGCAGGGCGGTGGCAGAGGAATGGCTTACCCGCAGGCTCATGGTCTCCAGGCCCTTGGTCAGGACCCAGGCGTTGAACGCGGAGAGCGCCGGCCCGGTATGGCGCATCAGCTGCTTCACCGGGCCATCGATGAACTCTTTGGTGCCCAGGATGGCGCCGCCCATCACCCTGCCCTGCCCGTCGATGTGCTTGGTGCCCGAGTAGACGATGACGTCCGCGCCGAGGTCTCCGCAGCGCTGCAGCAGGGGAGTGGCAAAGACGTTGTCCGCCACCACGGTGGCCCCGGCAGCATGCGCAAGTTCGCTGACCGCGGCGATGTCCACGATCTCCTGCATGGGGTTGGACGGGGATTCGAAGAAGACGGCGGTGGTGGGCTGGGAGAGGGCCTCGCGCCACTGGTCCAGGTCCGGACCATCCACGAAGACGGTCTCCACGCCCCACCGCGGGAGGATCTCGTTCAGAATCACAAAGCAGGAACCGAAGAGCGAACGGGCGGCCACCACCCGGTCCCCCGCTGCCAGCAGGGCACCCAGGGCGGTGAACACCGCGGACATGCCCGACGCCGTCGCAAAGCATGCTTCGGTGCCTTCCAGCAGCCTGAGCCGCTCCTGGAAAGTGGCAACGGACGGGTTGCCGTAGCGGGAGTAGACAAAGCGCTCGTCTTCGCCGGTGAAGGCACGTTCAGCTGCTGCGGCGGATTCGTAGACGAAGCCGGAATTCAGGAAGATGGCCTCGGACGTTTCCTGGAAGTTGGTGCGGTCCAGCCCGCCGCGGACAGCCTGGGTGTCGGGGCTCCAGCCGGGGGCGTCTTGGTTGAAGCTCACTTAGTTCTTTCCGAGGTTGGTAGGCAGGCCGCGGTTCTTCCAGCCGTTGACGGTGCGTTCACCGTAGCGGTCCGGCTCGCCTTCAAAGCCTTCCAGCACGTTGTAGGAGATGAAGCCGGCCTGCGTGGCGGCGGTGGCAGCCGCAACGGAACGGGCGCCGGACCGGCACAGGAACACCAGTTCAGCGGACGGGTCCTCCGGCGCCTGCTCCTTGAGGTCCTTGACGAAGTCGGGGTTGGGGATGCCGCCGGGGAAGGTCCACTGGATGAAGAGGGGATCGTTGTCCGTGGCCTTCGTGTCCGGGATGCCGATGTGGGCCCATTCGCCCTCGGTGCGGACGTCCACCAGGACGGCGCCCTGTTGCAGCTTTTCCCATGCCTCATGGGGCGTGAGATCTCCCGCGTAGCTCATGCGTGGCCCT
Organism: Arthrobacter sp. Soil764; assembly: GCF_001428075.1. Taxonomy (GTDB): domain Bacteria; phylum Actinomycetota; class Actinomycetes; order Actinomycetales; family Micrococcaceae; genus Arthrobacter. Next base: position 115,340 of record NZ_LMSI01000006.1, read on the forward strand.
CGCCGTCGAACTCGCCCTCAAAGTCTGCGTCCAGCTGATCCACTGCGGTGGCCACCGCTGCGTCTGCGGAGGCGATCGCTGCCGGAAGGACCACTGCCTGCGCCACGATGACGCTGGTCCCGTTGAAGGTTGCCGCCGGGCTGCCGTGCAGCACGTAGCCCTCGGCCAGGGCGGCAGAAATTCGCTCGCAGAATTCACGGTTGTCCGGGCCACTGATCAGGCGGTAGGACAGTTTCTCTTCAGGGGCGGGTGCGTCAGACACGACGGATCTCCTTCTTTCACGCTTGCAGCTCGAATCGGTCGATATGCCGAGTATTCACCTGAGGCACCCCGCCGCGAAAGGGAGGGTTGCCGACCGGCCAGTCAGGGCTTCACACCGGTACTCATTACTCCCCAAAAACGTAACACCTGCCGCGCCAGGCCGCACCGCCGCCGTCGTCATGTTCCGTAATTGAGCTGGGCCGAGGGAAGTTGCAGTGCCTAAGGACAGTCCGACGACGGACATCGCCGCAGGTGGGCGGCCCGCCGCGCACAGTCTGCAGCCGCCGGGCCGATAAAGTTCTTACCGGGGCGCCGCAGGCGTCATCAGGGCAACGAGTACCGGGGGTCTTCGCAGCATGCGGCCAGTCACTTCGCACCACCACGCCGCGACGCGCCGGAACCGCCGGCAGCCGATTGGCGCGCTTCTGGCAGCGGCCCTCATGGGGCTCATGGTCCTGTTGGCGGCTCCTCCCGCGCATGCGGCGGAGGCTGAACCCGAGAAGGGGAAGCCCTGGCTCGGTGCGGTGCTCGAGTGGGGCGAGGACACTGCCGCAGGATTCAGCGGCAGGCTTGGCGCCGGCCCGGCCGTCTTCGGCCACGACATCACTATTCCGTACCGCGATTCTGAACGGAATGACATCGATGGTTTCCTTCAGCAGGCCGGGGCTGAAGGTGCCCACGCCCTGCTCACGGTGAAGCCGGCGGTGCCGCTGGACCAGCTCGGCGCCCCGGAGGCAGAAGCGTTCGCCCAGCAGGTGCGCGGCCTCGCCGCCGGATTCAAGGGGCAGCTGCTGGTCCGGTTTGCCCCGGACATGAACACAAGCTGGGTGGCATGGGGCCAACAACCTGCCGCCTACCGTGAGGCCTTCCAAACGGTTGCGGCAGCGTTCAGGAAGTACGACGGCGGCCGGGCCGCCATGGTGTGGGCGCCTTACCTGGGCAAGGACTACCCCTTCGACCGGAACCGGAATGCGCCGCAGCCGGGAAGCGAAGGCTTTTCCGTCCTGGACACGAACGGTGACGGTGCCTGGGACGGAAAAGACAGCGCCTACGCGCCCTTCTACCCGGGCGATGACGCCGTGGACTGGGTGGGGCTGGCTGCTTATCACGATGACACCGCCGGTGGTGCCGCCGCCAACACCCTGCCGCGGGCCGGCGAACTCCAGGAGATGCTGACGGACTCCGGCAGCGAAAACTTCTACGGCACCTACTCCGAGGGGCACAATAAGCCTTTCCTCCTCCAGACCGCGGCCTTCTACAGCCCTGCCTCCGGCGGGGCGTCCGAGGCGGACATCAAAACGGGCTGGTGGGACCAGGTGGTAACCACTGCCACGTCCCCCGGGTTTGCCGCGACTGCCGCAGTGGTCTGGGACGAGCGCACCAGCACCAGGGATACCGGCGTGGCAAGCATCAGTTGGCTGCTTACCGGCCACCCGGATATTGCCAAAGCGGCACTGGAGAGACTTAAGGAATCTCCGATGGTCACGGGTCCGCTCACCGGCGTTGCCTCCGGAATCACGTACGACCGGAGCAACACCCTCTCCGGGGCTGCCGCCTGGACTGTCGCTGCCGCCATGGTGATTCTCCTGGTGGCCTTGTGGCAGATTCCCCGCCGGATCAACGCTGCCACGGCCTGGAGCTACCGGGATCCCTCCACCCGGGATTCGCGGGTGGATCTGCTGCGCGGAGTGGCCATCGTCTTTGTGGTGGTGAACCACCTGGGCATGGCTTCGCTGTTCCAACTGCTTACCCAGGAGGCAGTGGGCTTCGTGTCCGGCGCGGAACTTTTCGTCCTGTTCTCCGGCCTGGTGGTGGGCATGGTGTACGGGCCCAAGGCCAGGGAGGACTTCGGGCGGGTGGTGGACCTCACCACCCGCCGCGCAGGCAAGCTCTACCTGACGGCACTTGCTGTGCTGATCGGCGTCTTCCTCCTGTCCCTGCTCCCGTTCTTCAATACCGAGACCCTGACCACATTCGTTGACCAGGGAACCGGTGGAGCCGGGCATACCGGAACCGGCCGGTCTTATGACCTGTACGCAGGCATGTCATCGCTGTTCCAGTTCCCCGTCCCGCCCCAGGTGCTGCCGGCCATCGTGCTGCTGCAGTTCGGGCCCTGGCAGTTCAACGTCATGGGACTCTACGTGGTGCTTTTGCTGGCCAGCCCGCTGATCCTCGCGGCGCTGAACCGCGGCCAGGCCATCTGGGTTCTGGCTGCGACGCTCGTCCTGTATGCGGTGGGGGCCGTGACCCGGTTCCGGATCCTGCCCTCCCAGTTCGAGGACTCCTTCCCGCTGCTGGTGTGGCAGGTGCTGTTCGTGCTCGGGCTGGTGGCGGGGTACCACCGGCGCAGCATTACGGCATGGCTGTCCCGGCACGCCTGGGCGGTGGTTGCCTGCACCGCGGTGGCGTTCGCGCTGGCCTTCCTGTCCTGGGGCAACCCTTACCTGGCCAACAACTATGACGTCCGGCTGGCGCTCCTGCCGGACGCCTCTTACCGGGCCATGTACGACGCCTTCTTCTCCCGGACATACCTGGCCCCGGGCCGCCTGCTCAACGTCCTGGTCCTGGTGGTGGCGGCCTACGCGTTCCTCAGCGCCTACTGGAAACCGGTGGAGCGGGCCCTGGGCTGGTTCCTGGTTCCGCTGGGCCGCGCCACGCTCTACGTGTTCATCATGCACGTGGTGCTGATCGCCGTCGTGGCCAATATTCCGGCGCTGCAGCAGCAAAGCATCTTCCTCAACACGGCGGCCTACGCCGTGGTCCTGGCGCTGCTCTGGGCAATGGTACGCACCAGGTTCCTGTTCCGGATCATCCCTACCTAGTTCCACTCCGGCCCAGCCCAGGCCCCCGCTATGCTGCCACGTCAAGGCGGGCATGAAAAATGCTGCGGCACGGTGTGCCACAGCATTTGATCAGTACCACTCGTTGTCAGGTGGCCGTTGTAAAGCCCTGGAGGTCTTAGACCAGCCCGGGGTAGCTGGTGAGGATGTAGTCCGCAGCGGCAGGACCCTTCATGCGAAGGCCGTTGCGGCGCGGCGAAATCCTCTGCTTCATGGCTGCCCAGAAGCTGTCCTCGTTGCCGGGCGGCTGCTGGTTGATGAAGCACCAGCTGGTGTACAGCCCGTAGAGGCGGTCGCGGTCCAGGCTGGAACCCGAGGCCTGGTCGGGGTAGGTGGCTTCGTTGAGGAAAATATCGAACTGCGAATGTGCCATGACGGCCCCCTTCGCTAAGTGCTCGGCGCCGCCGTTCGGCTACAGCAGCAAAACCCGATGCCCTGCACGTGGCCATCGGATTTATAGGTTGAGTCCCCCTGGAATGCAGTGGGCCTCAGCGTTGTCAGCGCCTGTCTACGCTGTAGACTGTACCCGTAGACTACAAGTGACGCAACCGTCTCGATTTATTCGGGACCACCTCCACCGCTAGGACAACATCATGGATTCCCCGCGTGCTTCCGGCCGCACACCTGCCAAGGCAAGGTTGAGCAGGGAAACCGTGCTGGCCAAGGCCCTCGAACTGGTTGACGCCGAAGGGCTGGACGCGCTGACCATGCGGCGCCTGGGGCAGGAGCTTGGCCGGGACCCCATGAGCCTCTACCGCTACGCCGATAACCGCGCTGCGCTCCTGGACGGGGTTTCAGAGTTGGTCCTTGACCAGCTCCCGATTCATCCCGAGGATCCGGACTGGAAAGCCCAGCTGCGGAACATCGCCCACGACCTCCGGATGCTGGCGCTCGAGCACCCCAACGTGGTCCCCCTGCTGGTGACCCGGCCCCTGTCCACGCCGCTGGGACTGCGGCCGCTGGGCACCCTACGGCCGCTGGAACAGATCCTGACACTGCTGGCGTCCGCAGGATTCGAACCGGCGGATGCGCTCCATGTCTACCGTGCCTATTACGGCTTCCTCTACGGGCACATCCTGAACGAACTTCAGGAGTACGTGGTGGACCCGGAAGAGAACGAAGTGCTGCTGCGCCTTGGGCTCCACCGCTTGCCCGCCAAGGAATTCCCCCGGCTGCGGGCTCTGGCGCCGGCCTTGTCAGAGTACGACGGCGCCAGGGAGCTTGACCAGGGACTCACCATCCTGCTGTCCGGGCTGGAGGCGCAGCTTTCGCGGCAGGTGGCAGGTTCCAGAGCGTGAAAGTGCCGCCGCCGAGAGGTGAAGCCGTAGGAGCGGCGCTATTCGAATGACGCCCGGCGCCGGTCCTGGACGCGGGTGTTCCAGACGTCCGGCCGGTTCACCTGGAACCTGCGCCCGGTCAGTGCCTTGGCGTTCAGCCTGACGTAGTTTGCCTTTTCGCCGGGCTGCCACGGTTCCAGGCCCAGGCCGTCCACCGCATCCTTGACGGCCTGGTCCTCGACGATTTCCGTATCGCCCCGCACCACCACGCTCCAGGCCAGTTCGGTGGCGGGATCGTAGCCGTCGATTTCCAGTGCGGCGGGCCTTTCCATCCTGGCGCCCCAGAGCTTGGACCCGGGCGCCGTGCGGAACAGGATGCTGCGCAGATGGACAACGTAGTTCACGGGAAAGATCTCCGGATGCCCGTCCACCACAATGGCCAGCCTGCCCACGATGTCATTGGCAAGGAGATCCCAGCAGTCGTCAAAGGACAAATTCTCGATCGGCAGCTTTTGCGAGTCCATGGTGCACACCTTACGGGTGAAGCGGGGACGGGAAAAGGGCAGGCCCGGCCTGTCGGGGGCTATTGGATGCCCGCGAAGAGCCGGTTCAATTCGGTGGTCAGTTCCTTTTGGACGGACGGGGTGCCGATCTCGTTGCCGTCTATCCGGTTCACGGGCGCCAGCAGGCGGACGCTGGAGATCAACCAGACGGCGTCGGCGTCCAGGAGGTCCCGGGGTTCCAGGGGGCCATAGCCCAGTTCCCAGCCTGCCGCCTTGGCTGCAGCGAAGAGGGCGCCCTGGGAGGTTCCGGGCAGGATGCCGCTGTCCAGCTGCGGGGTGATGAGGCGTTTGACTGTTGTGCCGTCGTCGGACTTTTCCACATGGGCCAGCAGCACCGTGGACGTGGGCCCTTCCAGGACGCGACCATCGGATGACGTGAAGATGACGTCGTCGGCGCCCTGTTTGTGTGCGTGGCGCAGTGCCGCCATGTTGACGGCGTAGGAGAGCGTCTTGGCACCCAGGAGCAGCCAGGGGGCCCGTTCGGCCACGTCACTGTCGTAGCCCCGGTCAAGGAGGATGACATCGATGCCCGTTTCGCGCTGCCGGCGGCCGACAGCACCGGCCGGGGAGGCCTGGACCCACGCGGTGGGAGTGGTGGCGCCCTCCGCGCCGCGGGTCACCACCAGTTTGACCACCAGTTCATCTGCCGAAGGGTCTGCCGGCACGTTCTCCGACCAGTGCCGGGCCACGGCAGCGGCAATGGCACGCCGCCAGGCGTCCTGGTCCGGGATGTCCAGGTCCAGCGCCGTTGCCGAACCGGCAAGCCGATCAAGGTGCGCCTGCATTTTCCGCACCGTCCCACCGACTGCCAGCATGGTTTCGAAGACGCCGTCGCCGCGCGTGACGCCAAGGTCGGTGACCAGCAGCTGGGGCTTGGAGGCGTCGGCCACCCTGCCGTCGGGGAAAGCAGGGTCAAGGAAAACGAGAACCACGGGGGCTGGAGAGCTCATGGCACCAGCTTAGTGCGGTGCCGCGGATAAGCTGGGCAGAGTGCCCCGGGCGAAAACCGTCCTCCGGGAGCCCAATTTCCCCGGGAGTTATTGACGTGTTGTGGCCTTTTTCGCTTGCCGGCACCGCGCCGACATGGGTTGTGGTGCTCCTGGGCTTCGCCGACCTTGTCATCAGGGTCCTGGCGCTGGGTATCATCCCCGGGAACAGGCGGCCCACCACCGCCATGGCCTGGCTGCTGGGGATCTTCTTCATCCCGTTCGTGGGCATTGTGCTGTTCCTGCTGTTCGGGAACTTCCAGCTCTCCAGCCGCCGCCGCGCACAGCAGCAGCAGGTCAATGACCGGGTGCGGGCCGGCATCACCGCCCTCGCGGATGCCGAAAGTGACTATCCGGGGCCTGAGTGGGTGAAGTCCGCGGCTGAGCTCAACCGCACCCTGGGTTCGCTGCCCATGGTGGACAACAATTCCGTCGAGCTCATCCCCGGCTACCCGGACTCCATCCTGGACATGACGAACGCCGTTCGGAAGGCGAAGAAATTCGTCAATGCCGAGTTCTACATCATGAGCTCGGACCACATCACCAACGACCTGCTCACCGCACTGGAGGAAGCCGCCGAACGAGGCGTGGAAGTCCGGCTCCTCTTCGACCACATCGGAACGTTGCGGATCAAGGGCTACCGGAAGCTGCTCAAGCGGCTCAAGGCCGGCAAGATCCAGTGGAAGCGGATGCTGCCGCTGCTGCCCATTCACGGCCAGTGGCGCCGGCCGGACCTGCGGAACCACCGCAAGATCCTGGTGGTGGACGGCGAAGTCGCGTTCACGGGCTCTCAGAACCTGATCGAGCCCTCCTACAACAACCCGCGGCACCGCAAGGCAGGCCGCGAATGGGTGGAGCTGATGGCGTGCCTGCGCGGCCCCATCGTGACCACCCTGAATGTCGTCTTCGCCACCGACTGGCTGACCGAGACCGACGAATCCCTGGAACACCAGCTGCAGCTCCCGTCGAACCCCGAACCCGGCAACGTCACGGCCCAGGTGGTGCCCAGCGGTCCCGGCTTCATCACCGAAAACAACCTCCGGCTCTTCAACACGCTCATCTACTCCGCGCAGCACCGGATCTCCATCTGCAGCCCCTACTTCGTTCCGGACGATTCACTGCTCTACGCCATCACCACTGCGGCCCAGCGCGGCGTGGACGTGGAGCTGTTCGTGTCCGAGAAGGGCGACCAGTTCCTGGTCCACCACGCCCAGCGGTCCTACTATGAGGCGCTCCTTGAAGCCGGCGTGCGGATCTACCTGTACAAGGCGCCGTTCGTGCTGCATGCCAAGCACTTCACCATCGACGACGAAGTGGCCGTCCTGGGCTCCAGCAACATGGACATGCGGTCGTTCTCGCTGAACCTGGAGGTGTCGGTCATGCTCTTGGGCGAGGACATCGTGAACAAGATGCGGGCGGTGGAGGATACCTACCGGGACATTTCACATGAACTGAAGCTGGCGGACTGGCTCAACAGGCCGCTCGCCGCACGTTATGTGGACAACGTGGCCCGGCTGACGGCCACAGTCCAATAGGTACGGTCCAGTAAGCACTGTTCAATAAACACGTTCCAACAAGCCGGCTCCGCAACGAACTATTCGTCCGCGCCCACCCGCTGGCCGTCGTCGCGCCCGGCATGCTCTGCCCAGCCGCCCTTCCGGTAAGCGGGAGTCCCCAGGGCAAGCACCGTCACCGCCAGGGCGCAGCTGCCGATCATGACGCCGGCCATCGACCACGAATTCCCGCCCAGGATCCCCACCAGGGGACTCACCAGGCCGGCTACCCCCGACTGCAGGGCGCCGATGACCGCCGCCGCCGTTCCCGCCATGTGCCCGTAGTTGTGCAGGGCCAGTACGGAGGCGTTTGCCGGGACCATTCCCTGGGCTGACAGGACCAGCCACAGGGCGGCCACCAGGCCAAACACGCCACCGGCACCCGTGGCCACCACCACCAGCAGCAGCAGGGCAAGGCACAACTGGACCACGAGGGCGGTGCGCAGCAGGCGGGCCGGCGGGAACTTCCGGACCAGGGCGGCATTGAGCTGGGCGGAAAGGACCAGCGCGGCGCCGTTAAGGGCAAAGACCAGGGCGAACTGCTGGGCGGTGAGGCCGTATTCGTTCTGGAAGACAAAGGGTGATCCCACCACGTAGCTCATGATCAGGGCGAGCCCCAGCCCCGGGATGACCGCCAGTGCCATGAAATGCCTGTCCCGCAGGAGCGACCAGTAGGCACCGGCCACATGCCGCGGGTGGCCCGGGCTGCGGTTGTCCTCCGGCAGCGTCTCCGGCATGAACCGCCAGACGATGGCCACCAGGACCACCCCGATCAGTGCCAGGGCGTAGAAGACGGCCCGCCAGTTCCAGGCGCCGGCGATCGCCTGGCCCACGGTGGGCGCCAGGAGCGGCGCTACGCCAATCACCAGCATCAGCCGGGAGAGCAGCTGGGCGGCGGCGGACCCAACGAAGCGGTCGCGGATGACGGCGAGTGCCACCACGGCGGCGGCCGCGTTGAAGAAGCCCTGTAGAACGCGCAGCCCGGTCAGGGTTTCGATGTTCGGCGTCAGGGAGCACAGCAGCGAGATGGCCACGTGCAGCGAGATCCCGATCATCAGCGGCAGCCTTCGCCCGAACCGGTCCGAGAACGGGCCGATTACCAGCTGGCCGACGCCGGCCCCCACGAGGGTTCCGGACAGTGTCAATTGGGCGGCGGTCTGGGTGGTGTGGAGATCGGTTTCCACGGCAGGCAGCGAAGGCAGGTACATGTCCGTGGTGATGGCAGGAAGGGCAGCCAGGGCGCCAAGCATGAGGATGTACTTAACGCTCCGCGGTGCCTGCTTGCTGTTGTTGTGGGGGAGGGGCGGGTCCGTCACGCGGCAAACCTCACTCGTGGGCGCTTGGGTATTCCGCCGCATTGCTTGAGCGGTTCAGCTGACGCTCAGGTCCCTACCCGCGGTGGTGTCCTCCTAAACCGTTTTCCCGGGTGTGGCGGCAGGGCAACCCTGCGGCCGGCCCGGGCTGGACGGGTCAGTCGTCGGGAAACTCCGCACCCAGCGTGGAGAGGACCCCGTAGGCCTTGGTCCGGATTTCCTCATACTCGTCGTCGGCATCGGAATCCGAGGTGATGGCACCGCCGACGCCGAGCGAGAGTTCCGCCGTTCCGTCGCCGGCCGCATTGATCACCAAGGTCCGGATGGCGACGGCGAGGTCCGCCGCGGCGTTGAGCGAGAAGTAGCCGACGGCTCCCGAATAGACACCCCTGGGCCCGGCCTCCAGCTGGTCGAGGATGGCCATGGTGCTGATCTTGGGGGCGCCGGTCATGGAGCCGGCAGGGAAGCAGGCTGCCACCGCCTCTGCCCGCGGCGCCCCGGGGAGGAGGTTGGCATCGATGGTGCTGACCATCTGGTGGACGGTGGCGTAGCTCTCGATGGCGCAGAGCCGGCTGACCGTGACGGAGCCTGGTTCGGCGAAGTGGCTGAGGTCGTTGCGCAGCAGGTCCACGATCATGATGTTCTCGGCCCGGTCCTTCAAGGAGGTGGCCAGGTCTGTGCGCAGCCGGCTGTCCTCCTGCGGGTCGGCAGCCCGGCGCCGGGTGCCCTTGATGGGCTCGGCGCGCATGCCGCCGTCGGACCCTATCTTGAGGAACCGCTCCGGCGAGGTGCTGGCCACGGCAAGGTCTCCCAGCCGGAGGTAGCTGGCGAAGGGGGCCGGGTTCCGGCGGCGGAGCGCCAGGTACGTGGCCCACGGATCCAGGGCGCCGGCGTGGACCCGGGCTTCCAACGTGGTGGTCAGGCACACCTCGTAGGTATTTCCCTGGGCGATCTGATGCTGGGCGGCGGCGATCTTCTCCCGGTACCGTTCGCCCGTGTCCCGGCTGCGGAAAGCGGGCGGCGCAGGGGGTACGACGCCGGTGCTGCCGCCGGCTTCCACCGTTGGGCCAGCGGCGGCTTCCACGGCTGACCGGGCATGGGCCAGCCAATCATCCGCGTCCGGTGCCTCGAGCGCCAGAAGCCAGGCGGAACCCTCGGCATGGTCCAGGACCACTGCCCTGCCCGCGAAGATCAAGGCAGCATCCGGGGTGGGTGCGGAAAGATCGCTGCCGCCGGTTTCGCGCTTCAGTTCGTACCCCAGGAAGCCCAGCCAGCCCAGCGTGAATTCACCGGGGTAGCCCTCCGGGGTCCGCACCGCGCGGCGGCCCCAGACCGTGTCCAGCCAGCGGAAGAAGGGGCCGGGGACGCTGACAGTGGACGAGCCTGCGCTGATCCGGCTCACACCCCCGCGGTGCGTGACGCACTGGCCGAACGTGCCGTCGTCGTCCGCCATGATGCTGAAACGGCTGCGCTCTGCCGCCGTTCGTTGTGAGGGCTCCCCGCCGCCAGGTTCCGTGCCCGCGTTGGAGGAGTCCAGCCACACGGCATTCGCGGAGCGGCCGTACAGCGACTGGAACAGGGCCGGCGCATCCGGGACGGCCTCCATGCGCTGGGCCTGAAGGCGGAGGCCGCGGCGGGCCGACAGTTCGGGGGCGAGGACCGGAGCCAGGGCGGGCAGGTAGGGGAGCAGCTGCAAAAGCTCCGCCGGGGCTGCGCCGTCGGCGAGGTTCCGGACGCGAAGGTCCGCGTGGCCGGGCACATTGTCGCGGCCCAGCCATTCCTCCTCCTGCGCGGCCCACAGGTCCCAGTACGGTTCATACGTTGCGCCGTCGCGGTCCAGTGCCCGGGTCCGCCGCACATCATCGGGGGATTCCGCCCAGATCACCGCGTCCAGCATGGGACGGGCCGCCTCCGCGGCAGCCCCTACCCCCTCCACGATGACGATCTCCGCAGGAAGCGTCACCCGTGCGTCACCGTCGTAGTGGTTCTCCCAGTCCCAGCTGGTCCAGGAGGCCGCCTGGCCTCGGCTGAGCGGGGTGAGGACGGTGGAGATATAACGCTCGACGCCGGCAGCCAGTCCGTCCCAGCCAGGGTAGATGTCCTCAAGGTGGAACAACGAGACCTTGTGGTGGGCGCGGAGCCGGGCCGCCAGCTCGACGGCGAGGGTGGTCTTCCCTGCGCCGGAGCGCCCGTCGATGGCGATAATGACGGGGGCTGGGCTCATGGACTAGAGCGTACCGTTTTCCTCCGCTCGCTTTCATCCACGTGGTACGCCCTGCCCGGAGGCGTGCCGCCCGCTGCTCAGGTGCCCGCCCAGGAACCCGCTCACCAGCAGCAGCACTGCTCCCGCACGCGCCAGCACCACGCCCAGCTGATGCCGTCCGCGTGACCGGGCAGCCCAGGACGCACCATAGACAATGGTTGCGGCGGCGTTGGCGGCAGCATGCACGACGCCTACGCGCTTCAGGGCACGGTCCTTGCCGGACCACGTGGCCCACCCGGACAGGGCCGTGGGCACCGCGGCCACAACGCCGAGGCCTACCAGGCGCCGCGCCGCACGTCGGGAACCCTCGTCCTCGAAGAAGTCCAGGAAGACCGCCGACCACCAGGTGCCAAAGGGGGCGTCGGTGAGGATGACGTGCAGCGGGATGCCCGTGGTGTCCCCGCGGATGATTGACGGGATTTTGCGCCCCGACATCAGGCGGGACGCCAGTGGCTCGGCCGCAGTGACGGCAGCGTCCAAAGGTTGTGCTCTCTCGAGCTTCCCAAGGAGCCTGGTGTAACTACCGGGATTGGATGCGGCCTGCATGCAGCACAAAATACTCCTACTGCCAGGGGATTGCACCGCTTTTTCCGGGTCCGCCGGCCCTAGTGCGGCTGAAGCTGGGTGTTGTGCAGGACCGCGGACTTGATGTGCTGCACAAGGCCTGGCAGTGCTGCATGGATCTGGTGCCAGACGGCATCGAAATCCGTATGGCCGCCGTACCAGGGATCCTCGATGCCCAGGTCCAGCCGGTCACGTTCGGCCATGGTGGGATCGAAACTGCGGAGCATCCGGATCTTCTCCAGGGATTCCTGGTCCGGCGCCGCCTCGCTGAGCCAGGCGTAGTGGTCGATGTCCAGGGCCAGGATCAGGTCGCGCTCGCGGAACCAGCCAGGCTCCCACTCCCGGGCTACGTGGTGTTCGGAGGCGAGTTGGGTCGCGGCGAGCCGGCGGGCGGCGCGGGGATCGATGGGCCGGCCTGCCTCGTAGCCGGTAATGCCTGCGGAGTCCACCTCCACCAGGCGGTCAAGGCCCTCGCGTTCAAGCGCTGCCTTGAGCATCAGCTCAGCCATGGGGGACCGGCAGATGTTGCCCGTGCAGACGGTGATGACGCGATATGCGCTCGACGCTGAGTTCATGCCCCTAAGCATGCGCGCTTCCAATCACTCTTGGCTAGCGGCCTGTTCACAAAGCTTTACGGGTTTGTAAAGATGCATTACTAACGCCGGAATGGGTACGGGTCACGTTGGTGCCCTCCTTGGAAAGCCCCTTTTTCAGTGGATCAGGGCCAGCAGGATACCCACACCCACGAACAGCACACCGAACACCCTGCTGAGGACCATCTGGCCCCGCTCGGTGTTGGTAAACCGTTGAAACGATCTCGCGGCTGCGGCAAAGAAGAACCACATCACCAGGATGTCGATGACCACAATCGTGGCCGTCAGCACGGCGTACTGGGTGAACAGTGGTTGATCGGGCCGGATGAACTGGGGAGTGAAGGCCAGGAAGAACACAATCGCCTTCGGGTTCAGGAGGTTGACCCAGAACCCGCGCCGGAAGATGGACCACGCGGGTTCGTTGCGAAGGGTGGCGGCCTGCTCCTGGGCCACCGTGGGCTTGCTCAGGAACTGGCGGATTCCCAGGTACACCAGGTAGGCCGCGCCCGCGTAGCGGATCACGTTGAAGGCAAGGGGTGAACTGGCCACCAGGACGCCGACGCCCAGGGCCACGATCAGCACGTGCACCACCAGCGCTGCCTGCTGCCCCAGGATTCCCCAGATGGAGCGGCGGAAGCCCGCGTTCAGCGAGTTGCTCATGGTGTTGATGGCCCCGGCGCCGGGGGTGAAGCTGATCAGGGCGCCGGCGCCCGCAAGGGCCAGCCAGAGAGAGAATTGCACCAACCAAGTTTAGTGCCCTTGCTGCCAGAGGGTTGCCACCCCATATGGCGTATCGCTCTCAGGCCCTGGCGATGACCTCGCCGTTCGGGATCAGGAACCAGCCGTCGTCGGTGGAGCCCCAGCGGTGCCAGCCGGCAGAAATTCTGGCAAGGTCGGCCGGGTTGGCGAACCCGTACTCCAGCGCCTGTTCCGCGAAGGCCGAGTGCAGCACCCGCTCACCCCAGACGCGCGCTTGCCAGCGGCGCTGCTGAGCTGTGGCGTAAAGCCAGTTGCTGCTGCTTGGGGCGACGTCGCTGAATCCCGCGGCCTGTGCCCAGCTGACCAGCCGCCGCCCGGCGTCGGGCTCTGCTCCGTTCCGTCGCGCAATCCGCTGGTACAGGTCCATCCACTCGTCCAGCTCCGGAATGGCGGGGTACCAGCTCATGCCGTGGAAGTCGGCGTCGCGTACTGCCACGATGCCGCCGGGTTTGGCCACCCGCCTCATCTCACGCAGGGCCTCGACGGGGTCGGTGAGGTGCTGGAGCACCTGGTGGGCATGGACGACGTCGAACGTTTCGTCGGCGAAGTCGAGGTCATAGATATTGCCGGCCACGAATTCGACGTTGGGTACTTCCCGCTCGACGGCGAGGGCCTGGGCCTGGGCAATGATGTCCGGTGACCGGTCCAGGCCCGTGACCTTCCCGGGGCTGACCAGGGCGGCGAAGTCGCAGGTGATGGTACCGGGGCCGCAGCCCACGTCCAGCAGTGTCGAGCCGGGAGTGAGGTGCGGAAGGACGAACGCCGCGGAATTTTCGGCGGTCCTGGCGGCATGGGCGCGGACCACGGATTCGTGGTGGCCGTGCGTGTAAACGTCGTCTTCGGGCTGCTGGGCACTCATAACCAAACGCTACCCCCTCGGCCGGGAAGCTATTCGGATTCGCCGCGGGCCGCCACCGTGGCTTCCACCATCGCCGTCATGAAGCGCGTGACGGTTTCCAGCTCCGCTTCTGAAAAGGCGGCCATGGCAATGCCCATATGCTGCGCCAGGGGAGCGAAGACGGCCCCGCCTTCCTGGAACGCCTTGGGAGTCATCTTCAGCTGGACCTGGCGCCGGTCCGCGCTGTTCCGTTCGCGAACGATGTGCCCCGACTTGTCCAGCCGATCGATCAGGGCGGTGGTGGCCGGGGAACTCAGGTTCAGCTCCTTGCGCAGGACCCCGGGAGTCACCACGCTTCCGGCGGCCGTGTGGCGCATGATGACGGCCAGGGCATTCATGTCCGTGCGGTGCATGTCCTTCCGGCCGCCGGCAACATCCACGTAGCGGTTGGCCTCCATGGTGAACTCCTGGAGAAGGCGCAGCAGCGGGCCTCCGGGCGGACCTCCGGGCGCGCCGGCGAGCGGACCCGGGGCCGCATCAGGCGAAGTTTTCCCTGCCATGTCCACCTCCCTGCATTCCTTGTTCCACGCGAACGTTTCTATCCGGCCGTACTGACGGATATTACTGCAGGTCCCGCTTACGTCTTCAGCAGCTGAAAAAAGCTTGGCAGCCACTTATGTCTATCATGGAGATAATCTATGCTGGAACAAATACTACTCCACCCGCTTATTGATGGAAGGCGCCATGAACCGCACAAAAGTTGCCAAGGAGCGAGTCCCTTTCTGGCTGCGCTGGCTGGTCCCTGTCGTCCTGGTGCTGACCTGGCTGGGACTGGCCGGGGTTGGCGGCCCCACATTCGGCCGGCTGGAGGAGGTGTCCTCCAACGACCAGGCGTCGTTCCTGCCCGCCAGCGCCGAGGCCACCGAGGCCCAGGACTGGCAGGCAAAGTTCCGTGACTCGGACGAGGTTCCGGGCATTATCGTCATCGAGAAGAACGAGGCTTTCACGCCGGCGCAGCTGGGGGAACTGGCCACGCTCAAGACCAGCCTTGAAGAGCTCAAGCTGGGTAGTACGGTGATCGGCCCGATTCCATCCGAGGACGCCAAGGCAGTCCAGTTCGTGGTCCCGGTCGGATCCTCCGTTGAAGTTAAGGACGCGGTCAAGGAACTCCGGGAAACGGTGACGGAAGCAGCACCGCAGGGCGCGCAGACCTTCGTGACCGGCCCAGCCGGCCTCGCGGCAGACCTCACCGCAGCCTTCGGCGGCATTGACGGCATCCTCCTGCTGGTTGCCCTGTCCGCCGTGTTCGTGATCCTCCTCGTTGTCTACCGGTCCCTCCTGCTGCCCATCATGGTGCTGCTGACATCCGTGTTTGCCCTGTGCGCGGCTATCCTGCTGGTGTTCGGCATGGCCAAGGCCGGCTGGATCCAACTCAACGGCCAAAGCCAGGGCATCCTCTCCATCCTGGTGATCGGCGCGGCCACGGACTACGCCCTGCTGTTCGTGGCTCGCTTCCGGGAAGCGCTCACCCACACCACCAACCGCACGGCCGCCGTCCTCACCGCATGGAAGGCCTCCTTCGAGCCCATCCTGGCCTCCGGCGCCACCGTGATCATCGCGCTGCTGTGCCTGCTCTTCTCCGACCTGAACTCCAACAAGGCCCTGGGCCCCGTGGCTGCCGCAGGCATCCTCTGTGCCCTGTTCGCCGCGCTGACCCTGCTGCCCGCGCTGATGGCCCTGCTGGGCCGGGCCGCCTTCTGGCCGTTCCGCCCCAAGCTCCTCCCTGCAGACCAGCGCGAACCCGAGCTGGTCACGGGCCTGGAAGGGCAGAAGGGGCTGTGGCGTGCCACCGGTTCGCTCGTGGCACGGCGGCCCAGGACGGTCTGGGTGGCCTCGGTCCTCCTGCTGCTGGTTGCGGCAGGCGGCCTGTTCCAGCTCAAGGCCAACGGCGTGCCGCAGACCGACGTCATCCTCACCGCCTCCAACGCCGTTGACGGCCAGGACGCGCTGGCCCGCCACTTCGACGCCGGCAGCGGCAGCCCCGCCGTCGTGATTGCCGACCAGGCCAAGGCGGCCGAGGTGCTGGACCGCGTGAAAGCGGACGACGGCGTGGGCGAGGCTTACCTGCTGGGCCCGGGCAGTGTGCCCATCACCGGAGCCCCCGGAGCTCCCAGCGCCCCGGACGTCCGGGAGGGAAGGGTGATCATCAACGCCACCCTCAACGACGCTGCCGACTCGCTGGAGGCGGAGGAAACCGTCAAGGCCCTGCGCACCGGGGTGAAGGCCGTTGACCCCGGGGCCCTGGTGGGCGGCGTCACCGCCACCGCACTCGACACCAACACCACCGCCCAGCATGACCTGGTGGTCATCATCCCCGTGGTCCTGGTGGTGATCCTCTTCATCCTGATGCTGCTGCTGCGCTCCATCGTGGCGCCGGTCCTGCTGGTGCTCTCCGTGGTGCTTTCCTACGCGGCGGCGCTTGGCGTGTCGGCCTTCGTCTTCAACAACATCTTTGGCTTCCCCGGCGCCGATGCCACAGTGCCGCTGTTCGGCTTCGTGTTCCTGGTGGCCCTGGGCGTGGACTACAACATCTTCCTGATGAGCCGGGTCCGGGAGGAATCCCTCAAGCACGGCACCCGGCCCGGCATCCTCCGCGGCCTGGTGGTGACCGGCGGTGTCATCACCTCCGCAGGCGTGGTGCTCGCCGCCACGTTCGCGGCGCTGGGCGTCATTCCCATCATGTTCCTGGTCCAGCTGGCGTTCATTGTGGCGTTCGGCGTGCTGCTGGACACCGTCCTGGTGCGTTCGCTGCTGGTGCCTGCCCTGGCCTACGACATCGGACCGAAGATCTGGTGGCCCAGCAAGCTGGGACGCACGGACGGCCCGAGCGCTGTGCGGCCGCGGGAGCCCGGCGTCGAACCCCTGGAAGAGGTTCCCAGCCGCTAACACCGGGCCCCTCGCCACCCGGAGCACTAACCCTGCTGCCGCCACCAGTCCACGGTGGCGGCAGCAGCCGTTTCCAGCGGGGTGGGGCTGACGTCCAGGGCTGCCTGCGACGCGGCCGAGTCCATGATGAACGGCCGCTCGAACTGGTACAGCATCTCGGCCAGTTCGCGGGCATCGGCCGAAAAAAGGCCTGCCGCCCGGAGCGTCCAGCCGGGCAGGACACGCACTCTGGGAGCGGGCCGCCCCGCCGCTGCGGCGAAGGCGTGGGCAAGTTCCGTCTGGGTGAGCGCCGGCCCTGTGGGTGCGTGCCACACGGCGTTCCAGGCGGAGGGCCTGTCCGCCGCGGCGATCATTGCCCTGGTCAGGTCCGGGCCGTACGTGAACGAGTGCGGCTGGCGGGAGCTGCCGATGACGCTGACATTCTTCCCCGCCAGGATCGGCACCACCATGCGCTCGCCGCCGTGCGCCATCCGGACGCGGGGCCCAAAGAAGTCGCCCGCCACCACGCTCACGGCAGGAGCGGCTGCGGCCGCACGGGCCCGAAGCAGGTCAGTCCGCACCCCGCGCTTGCCGCCGGCAGCCCGGCGCGGGCTTCCCTCCGTCATCACGCGGTCCGGCGCCGAGTAGGAGTAGAGGCTTTCGGGGAAGACGACGACGGCGGCTGCTTCGTGTGCGGCGGCCAGGACTGCCTGCTCGGCGGCGGGCAGTTCCGCTTGCCATGCCGAGGCGGTGTAGGCCGACCCGTGGATACAGTGGAAGACGGCCTTGGCGCCGGCAAAGGCAGTGCGCAGGATGTCCGGATCCTTTGCATCCCCGGCAATGCGCTCAATCAGCGGGTGCCGGGGTCCGCTGCCCGAAGGGGTCAGGACGCGCACCTGCCGCCCCAGGTCTGCCAACTGTTCGGCCACCGTCCAACCCACCGGGCCCGCGCCCGTCACTGCATACACATCTGCCATTTGTCCTCCTCATTCCAGTCTTCCGAGAGCAGTGCTCTCAGAATCAGCATGGGGGTGCGCGGTGCCGAAGTCAAGAGCAGTGCTCTCTTTTGATTCCCGCGCTCTCGGTTGTGGCATGCTGGACCGGTGACTGAAGTTCAGGAAACAGCAGCCGGCCTTGACCGCCCGCTCACGCCCCGGCAGCGGGCAAGGACGCAGACCATCGCGGACATTGTCCGACTGGGCCGGCAGCACCTGGCAACGCACGGCGCGGCCGCGCTCTCCCTGCGGGCGGTGGCGAGGGACCTGGGGGTGGTGTCCTCGGCCGTCTACCGTTACGTGGAGAGCCGCGACGAGCTGCTGACGCTGTTGCTGATCGACGCCTTCGGCGAGCTTGGGGACGAAGTGGACGCCGCCGTCGCCCAGGCCCCGGAAGTGGACCATAGTGCCCGCTTCCTGGCGCTGGGCAGGGCTGTCCGGGAATGGGCCCTGCGCGAGCCCGCCAGCTACGCACTTCTTTTCGGCAGCCCCGTTCCCGGCTACAACGCCCCGGCGGAACGCACCACTGGCCCCGGAACGAGGGTCATCGTCAGCCTTATCGCTATCCTGGACGCGGCTTCCCGGGCCGGCCAGTTGTCACTTCCGGCCGACGGCTCCCCGCAACTGCCGCCAACTCTTGCCGCCGACCTGGCCGCCATCCGTGCGGAGTACGGTCTGGACCTCCCTGAGGAGCTCGTGGCACGGGGTGTCCTGGTGTGGAGTTCCCTCTTCGGCGCGGTCAGCTTTGAGGTGTTCAACCAGTATGGGCCGAACACGTTCAAGGCTCCCGCGGAGCTCTTCGACCATCACCTCGCCGTGCTGGCAGGCGTCGCCGGACTGCCGGTCCGGGCCTCCCGATAAGTGCCGGCGAAGCCCTGTTGATGCGCCCGGGCCGTCGATAGACTGCCAGTGCGCCCGCATGGACGCGGAGCCTCGAAGGAGAGATGCACCATGACTGAGAACCCTGAAGTTGCAGCCGAGGAGCCCCGCAAGGGCAGCAGCGCCCCCGGACTTGAAGGGGAAGGCGGGCAGTACGTGGACGGCGACTACGGCGACGCCGGAGCCGTGGAAAGGCCGGCCGGGGAACTGGGTGAGCAATATCCGGAGGGCGATTACGGCGCTGCCGGAACAGTCTCGACTCCTGCCGCTGGCGCAGGGGAGGGCGGGCAGTACGTGGACGCGGACTACGGCGACACCGGCGGGGCGAACAAGCCCGAACGCGGCCTTGCCGACGGCGAGTACGACGAAGGCGAGTATGAGGAAGGCGACTACGGCGATGCCGGCACTGCGGGCCGCCGTACGGAGGAGTCCATCCGTGAAGGGCTCACCGACCGCCAGGTTCAAACGACGGCGGAAGAGCGCGGCCCGCTCCACGGCGACCGGGATACGGAGCGCTAAGCAGCCCGGCGGTACGTTCTCCCAAAGCGAAACCCTGGATCGGCGTCGTAATCCTGCGCACGGAAGCCCGGAAATCCAAGGAATATCGAACTAAAAGCCTGACATGATCTCCAAAGTTGAGCGGCCTCCGCTCAACTTTGGATTGACATCGCTGGCGCCCTGAGTAGAGTTGAGTGCAGAACGCTCAATGCTTAGGGCGCCAACCAGTTTCCAAGGAAAGAAGGAAGCAACACATGTCACGTGCAGTAGGTATTGACCTCGGAACCACCAACTCCGTCGTCTCCGTTCTCGAAGGTGGCGAGCCCACCGTTATTGCCAACGCCGAGGGTGGCCGCACCACGCCGTCGGTCGTTGCATTCTCCAAGTCCGGCGAGGTCCTGGTTGGCGAGATCGCCAAGCGCCAGGCCGTCAACAACATCGAGCGCACCATCGCATCGGTCAAGCGCCACATGGGCACCGACTGGAAGGTGGACATCGACGCCAAGAAGTACACCCCGCAGGAAATCTCCGCTCGTATCCTCATGAAGCTGAAGAACGACGCCGAGTCCTACCTGGGGGAAAAGGTCACCGACGCCGTCATCACCGTCCCGGCCTACTTCAATGACGCTGAGCGCCAGGCCACCAAGGAAGCCGGCGAAATCGCAGGCCTGAACGTCCTGCGCATCGTCAACGAGCCCACCGCCGCAGCCCTCGCCTACGGCCTGGACAAGGGCAAGGAAGACGAACTCATCCTGGTCTTCGACCTCGGTGGCGGTACCTTCGACGTCTCCCTGCTGGAAGTCGGCAAGGACGAAGACAACTTCTCCACCATCCAGGTCCGCGCCACCGCCGGTGACAACCGCCTGGGCGGCGACGACTGGGACCAGCGCGTCGTTGACTACCTGCTGAACCAGCTCAAGGTCAAGGGCATCGACCTGTCCAAGGACAAGATCGCCCTGCAGCGCCTCCGCGAAGCAGCTGAGCAGGCCAAGAAGGAACTCTCCTCCTCCACCAGCACCAACGTCTCGCTCCAGTACCTGTCCGTCACCCCCGACGGACCGGTCCACCTGGACGAGCAGCTGACCCGCGCCAAGTTCCAGGACCTCACCAAGGACCTGCTGGAGCGCACCAAGAAGCCGTTCCACGATGTGATCAAGGAAGCCGGCATCAAGCTTTCCGACATCAACCACATCGTGCTCGTCGGTGGCTCCACCCGTATGCCCGCCGTTTCCGAGCTGGTGAAGGAACTCGCCGGCGGCAAGGAACCGAACAAGGGCGTAAACCCGGACGAGGTTGTAGCCGTCGGTGCAGCCCTGCAGGCCGGTGTGCTGAAGGGTGAGCGCAAGGACGTCCTCCTGATCGACGTCACCCCGCTGTCCCTCGGTATCGAGACCAAGGGTGGCGTGATGACGCACCTGATCGAGCGCAACACCGCCATCCCCACCAAGCGGTCCGAGACCTTCACCACGGCGGATGACAACCAGCCGTCCGTGGCCATCCAGGTCTTCCAGGGCGAACGCGAATTCACCCGCGACAACAAGCCGCTGGGCACATTCGAGTTGACCGGCATCGCTCCGGCTCCGCGCGGCGTTCCCCAGGTTGAGGTCACCTTCGACATCGACGCCAACGGCATCGTCCACGTCTCCGCGAAGGACAAGGGCACCGGCAAGGAGCAGTCCATGACCATCACCGGTGGCTCCAGCCTCTCCAAGGAAGACATTGACCGCATGGTGCGTGACGCCGAGGAGCACGCAGCCGAGGACAAGGCCCGCCGCGAGGCAACCGACACCCGCAACACCGCCGAACAGCTCGCGTACTCCGTGGACAAGCTGATCGCCGACAACGCGGACAAGCTGCCAGAAGAGGTCAAGACCGAGGTCCAGGGCGACGTCGACAGCCTCAAGAAGGCCCTCGAAGGCACCGACGACGCAGCAGTGAAGTCCGCGTTCGAGAAGCTGCAGGCTTCCCAGACCAAGCTCGGCGAAGCCATCTACGCCCAGCCCGGTTCCCCGGACGGCGCAGGTGCTGCAGGTGCTGAAGGCGCTCCCGCCGGCGCTTCGGCAGGTTCCTCCGACGAAGACATCGTGGACGCCGAGATCATCGACGAAGACGAAGCGAAGAAGTAACCCATGCCGCACCACGGTAACGAGGAAGAGCACAACACATCCGCAAGCCAGCAGAACACGCAGGGCAACGGCCAGGAGCCGGTCATCCGGGACAACCGCAAGGTTGACCCGGTGACCGGGCAGGCCCGGCACCCGGAGGGCGGCCAGTCCGCCTCCGGGGCCGGTTCCCAGGCCGGGGCAGCAGATTCCGACGGCGACGCGCTGGCCCAGGCTGAGGAGATTCTCAACGGCGTGGACGTGCCGGCCGAGGAATCCGTGGCCCAGGGTGCGCCCGCAGGGTCCGCCGGCAACGCCGAGGCAGCCGAACTGCGCAACGACCTGCTCCGCCTCCAGGCTGAGTACGTCAACTACCGCAAGCGCGTTGAACGCGACCGCGCCGTGGCAGGGGAAATGGCCGTCATCGGCGTCCTGAACTCCCTGCTCCCGGTCCTGGACGACGTCGACGCCGCCCGGCAGCACGGCGACCTCACTGACGGTCCCTTCGCCGCGATCGCCACCAAGCTGGAGAACGCGCTGAAGACCTACGGCCTGGTCCGCATCGATGAGACCGGCGTGGAGTTCGATCCCACGATCCACGAGGCCCTGATCCAGCAGCCCGGCGAGGACATCGAGGTTGACACCGTCAGCCAGGTCCTCCGCTCAGGCTACAAGTCAGGCGACCGCGTTCTCCGCGCAGCCCAGGTCATCGTCGCGGTCCCGGCTTAGTCGGACTCGTGGACGCGCCGGACGGATAAGGGGCCCCGCCCCTACGCTGGGTGGCTGAGGATCTGCGATCCCCAGCCACCCAGCTCCGGCAGGCCCGATGCCACTCCCGGGCCCCTTATCCGTCCGTCGCTCAGCGGTTGTCTCGCCTAAGGTGGGACCAAGCGAAGCGCAGCTGGGTAGGGGGCCGCGGCGTGGCGGGCACCGCGAAGCGGGCACGGCCCCCTACCCAGCGGAGCGTTGCCCAGCCGGACACGAAGGTTTGTACAAGAAAGGAAACGCCATTGGCTAGCCAGGATTGGGTGGACAAGGACTTTTACAAGATCCTTGGTGTTGCCAAGGACGCTTCCGACGCCGACATCAAGAAGGCCTACCGGAAGCTTGCGCGGCAGCACCACCCTGATACGAATGCGGGGAACGCTTCTTCCGAGAAGAAGTTCAAGGACATCTCCGAGGCCTATTCGGTGCTTTCGGATCCGGACGAGCGCCAGCAGTATGACGCCATCCGGGCCATGGGCAGCGGGGCACGCTTTGCTCCGGGCGGGGCAGGCGCCACGAACGGCGGCTTCGAGGACATGTTCGGCGGCCTGTTCACCGGCAACACCGGACGCCACGCCGGCGGGTTCAACCCCTCCGCGGGCGGCATCCCGCCCGAGTTCGCGGACCTCTTTGGCGGCTTCGGCGGAGCCCCCGGGTTCCAGCGCACCCCGCAGAAGGGTGCCGACCGGACCGCTTCCACCAGCATTTCCTTTGCCGGCTCCATCCGCGGCACCACCATCGGCCTGCGTGAACCCAGCGGCGAAGTGATTGACGTCCGGGTTCCCGCCGGCATCAAGGACGGCCAGAAGGTCCGTGTGCGCGGCAAGGGCCAGCCCGGTGCTGCCGGTAACGGTGACCTGGTGGTGACCGTCGCTGTCCAACCGCACCAGTTCTACACGCGCGACGGCGACAATCTCCGGATCCACGTCCCCGTCACCTTCCCGGAGGCTGCTTTGGGCGCGGACATCGAGGTTCCCACGATCGACGGCGACAAGGTCAAGGTCCGTGTTCCCGCGGGCACGCCTTCCGGTCGCACCCTGCGGGTGAAGGGCAAAGGCGTCAAGACGTCCAAGGCCACCGGCGACCTGCTGGTGACCATCGACGTCGCGGTTCCCAAGAACCTCAACAAGGAAGCCGAGGCTGCGGTCAAGGCGTTCGCCGAAGCAACGTCATCGGCGGATGTCCGCGAGGGCCTGGCAGCCAAGGCCCGGCTCTAGGCACGGAGGTGAGCCGTGGACATCAATGCTGACCAGCCGATCTTTGTGATTTCGGTGGCGGCCGAGCTGGCGGACATGCACCCGCAGACCCTGAGGCAGTACGACAGGCTGGGCATCGTCAAACCCAGCCGTGCCCCAGGAAAGTCCCGGCGTTACTCCCAGCGTGACGTGAACATGCTGCGGGAAGTGCAGCGGCTGTCCCAGGAAGGCGTCTCGCTGGAGGGGATCAAGCGCATCCTGGAACTCGAGAACCAGGTGGCAGCCCTCCAAAGCCGGGTCTCGGAACTTACCGAGGAACTCGCGCGGCGGCCGCGTTCGGTGGATTCGCGCATCTTCGCGGCTGGCGCGGCGGGCGACGTGGTGAGCCTGGCCCGCGGCCAGCGCCCCCGGCCCCGGTCCCAGGCGGTCATGCTGTGGCGGCCGCGTGCGCTCGGACAGTAACCCGACTGGACAATAAGTACTGTTTCCCGGCACCCAGCACAAATATGAGTACCCGCTACTCGTGACGGAAAAGCCCCCTGGGACTTGAATGGAACCATCGCCGGATCAGCGGCGGTAGTTCTGCAAGTTCTGGGGGTTTTTCCGTGTTTACAGATCTCAGCAAAGCTTCAACCAGGGCCCGGCCATGAGCCCGGGAATGGAATCCGTGGCAGCGTTCAGCAGTTCCGTGCCGGGCCAGATCGTGCTGGCCATCGGCCAGACCATTGTGGTGGTCTGCGTCTGCTTCGACATGGTCCGTGAGTTGTCCGTCCCGCGGTCGCACCGGCGCTTTGTGGCCAGTACCGTCTTCCGTACCCTGGCAATCCCGTCCATCGTGGCCAATGCCATGACCGTCTTTATCGCCCTGGTGGTGTCGTCCTGGGTGGATGTGGTGATGGGCATGTTTGTCCTGGTGGCCATTGTCTTCCGGTTCCACCACAACCAGGACGAGGACAACTGGTGGAAGGGCAAGGGCAAGAAGCTCGCCCGGTGGGCCCGCCGGCAGTTTGCCGGCAGGACGTCCACCGCCCCGGCCATGGGGTGAAGCCACACAGCCCCGGGAGCCCGGCACTGGCAGGCCGCGTGCCGGGCTCCCGCGTCAACGTCAGCCGTTGATGACCTGCGGTACGCCCAGGGCTTTGAGGCCTTCGACACCGAATTCGACGCCGTAGCCGGACTGCTTGGCTCCGCCGAAGGGGATGCGGGGGTCCACGGCGCCGTGCCGGTTGATCCAGACGGTGCCGGCCTGGATGCGGGCCGCGACTTCGCGGGCGGCAGCCAGGTTGGGGGACCACACCGAGGCGCCCAGCCCGACGTCGAGCCCGTTGGCCTTATCCACCGCTTCATCGATGCTGCTGTAGCGGATGATCGGCAGGGCCGGGCCGAACTGCTCCTCGGCCACCAGCGGGTTGTCGTTGTCGATGTCCGCCACCAGGGTGGTGGGGTAAAAGAATCCGGGCTGGCTGGTGTCCGGGTTCCCGCCCAGCAGGACGCGTGCCCCGGAAGCCTTGGCCGCCTCCACGAGGTTCGCCACGACGTCGTACTGTGCCTTGTTCTGCAGCGGGCCCAGCACGTTGGCCTCGTCCAGGCCGTTGCCCATGGGCATCTGCTTGGCGACCGCCACGAGTTCCTCGCAGACGGCGTCGTAGATGCTGTCGTGGACGTAGAGGCGTTTGAGCGCGGCGCAGGTCTGGCCGGTGTTGAGGAACGCGCCCCAGAAGATGTCCGTGGCGATGGCCTTGGGATCGGCGTCGGGCAGGACGATGCCGGCGTCGTTGCCGCCCAGTTCCAGGGTGAGCCGCTTGACGGTGTCCGCGGAGGACTTGATGATGGCGCGGCCGCCGGCGGTGGAACCGGTGAACATTATCTTGCCGATCGCGGGGTGGTCCGTGAGCCGTGCGCCGACCTCCCGGCCGCAGGAGACCACGGACAGGATGCCCTCGGGGAGTTCCTCGTTGAGGACCTTGACCAGGGCCAGGACGCTCAGGGGAGTATTGCCGGACGGCTTGACCACCACGGCGTTGCCCATGCGCAGGGCCGGGGCCAGCTGCCAGACGGCGATCATTATGGGCCAGTTCCAGGGCCCGATCGCGCCCACCACGCCGATGGGCCGGTGGTGCAGTTCGGCGCGGGTCTCGCCGTCGTCCACGATGGTTTCGGGTTCCAGGGGCAGGCCGGCGGTGGCGCGGAGCCAGGCGACGCAGGCACCCACTTCAAAGCGGGCGTTGGGGCCGTTCAGGGGCTTTCCCTGCTCGCGGGAGAGCAGCTGGGCAAGTTCCTCGGCGCAGCGTTCGACGGCGTCCGCCGCCTTCAGGAGCGCGGCGGACCGGGCGTCATGGCCCAAGGCAGCCCAGGCGGGCTGGGCGGCGACGGCAGCGGCGACGGCAGACTCAAGGAACTCCAGGCTATGGACGGGTGCTTCGCCTACAGCCTCGCCCGTAGCGGGATCAAAGATGGTCCGGCCGGTGCCGGCCGCGGGGGCAATGGACGCGAGGAGTGCATCGTAGGTTTCCAAGGGGTACTCCACTTCGAGTAGCAAGGACGCCAGCCGGTCGGCGTAGCGGGTTACTCCCCAGTCTGGGTGCCGGCCTGCCCCGGGCTCTTGTGTTTGTGCGCAGAGCCCTTGTCCGGGAGCGAACGCCAGTAAAGCGGCCCCGGCGCAGGGCTTTCTGCCCTTGGGGGAGCCGCCGCCCTTGTTCATTATGTTGACCATTCCTTCAATGAACTGGAACATGGGATTATGCATAGCTACACGGCGCACGCTGCCAACGACATTGAACCGCACCGCGTCGACGATCAGGCCGAGCGGGCAATGACGGCGGTCGGAGCTTTGGTTCTGCAGTTGCGAAAGGACTCCGGCCTCAGCATTGGAAGTTTGGCTGCCGCCGCCGGGCTGAGCCCCGGCCTGCTGAGTCAGATTGAGCGCGGCCAGGGAAACCCTTCCTTGACCACGTTGATCAAGCTGTCGCAGGCCCTCAAGGTACCCGTCGGGCGGTTTTTCGACACTGGGGACCAGGCTGGCGCAATTGTCCGACGCGCGGACCGGAAGCGTCTTGAGGTCGCCGAGGACAACCTGGTGTACGAGCTCCTCACACCCCATATGCACGGACAGCTTGGGATGTTGAGGGCCCAAATCGGCGCGGGCTGGGACAACAGAGACGCACCGTTCAAGCACCCCGGGGAGGAATGTGTCACCGTGGTGCAGGGCCGGCTGCATGTTTGCGTTAACGGCGTGGGCTATGACCTTGAGGAGGGCGATTCCCTGACCTACGACTCGTCCCTGCCGCACTGGTACCGGAACCCCACCTCCGAAGACGCAGCCCTGATCGGCGCTATGACGCCGCCCACCTTCTGAGCATCAACCCCTACGTTCATTAAAATGAATAAAACCACTTTAAAATGTTGACTCTCACGCGATATCCATAAATACTGGAAGGGATGTGGCCTGCGCCTCAGTTCTTCTGGCGGGGCCCTCGGACTTTGAAGCCGTGTACTGCGGCAGTATTGCTCTTCTCCTTCTCCCTGAATCCAAGGACCCTTCCAGTGACGACCCTTGCCCCGGCCTCTGCCAAACCAACCCCGAGTGCCCCGACAGCACCCACCCTTGAATGGGTCAACAAGCTCGTCTCCTTCGACACCACCAGCCGGAACTCCAACCGTCCGATGATCCAGGCCATGGCGGACGAACTCGCCGCCCGCGGCCTGTCACCCGTTGTCCTGCCGAACCCCGAGGGAACCAAAGCCAACCTGTTTGCTACCATCCCCGCGCGGGATGGTTCAGTTACGGGCGGAATCATGCTCGCCGGCCACACCGACGTCGTCCCCGTGGACGGCCAGGACTGGGCCAGCGAACCGTTTTCGCCTGAGATCCGTGAGGGCAAGCTCTACGGCCGCGGAACCACGGACATGAAGGCCTTCAGCGGCGCGGTCCTGGGTGTCCTGCCCGAATTCCTGTCCCGTCCCCTGCTCGAGCCGCTCCACCTCGCCTGGACCTACGATGAAGAAGTCGGCTGCCACGGTGCTGTTGCCCTCGTGCGGGAACTGGACGCATGGGGCATCCGGCCGCGGCTGTGTTTTGTGGGCGAACCAACCAGCATGCGTGCGGTATCGGCACACAAAAGCAGCCAGCTTTACCGCGTTACGGTCAGCGGACTGGCCGCCCACTCATCGATGACGCCCGCCGGCGTCAACGCGATTGAGTACGCAGCCCGGTCTATTGCCTTTATTCGTTCGCTCGCTGACGATTACCGGATCTCCGGCCCATTCGACGAAAGCTTCGTGGTTCCGTACACCACGGCAAATGTCGGCGTGGTTTCCGGCGGTGCTGCCGTGAACACCGTGGCCGAAAAGTGCGAGTTCGAATTCGAGTTCCGGACCATTCCATGTGACGATCCAAAGTCCTTTATTTCCCGGATTGAGGACCAGATCGCGATCCTGCGGGCCGAGATGCAGTTGGAAAACGCCGCTGCGGATATCTGCATGACACCGCTGGGCGCTGTTCCCGGGCTCAGCCCGCAGGGCACCCGCGCCGCGCTTGAACTGGCGCAGGCGTTGACGGGCAACGACGCCGAGGAGACCGTTGTCTACGCCACCGAAGCAGGCATCTTCCAGAGGGCCGGAATCGACGCGGTGGTCTGCGGTCCGGGCAGCATGGAGCAGGGCCACACTGCCAACGAATACATAGAACTCACCCAGATCGCCGCCTGCGAGGAGTTCCTGCACAACCTCGCCGTACACCTCTCTACTACTGAACGGAACGAACAGCGATGAGCCACGAAGCCACAAGCGTCGGGCGGGGTCCCGTAACGCCGGAAGCCCTGACCCCAGCTGCCGGTGCGGCTGAACTGAAGAACGCCAAGAAAGCAGTCGTTGCTGCGGCTATCGGCAATGGTTTGGAATGGTTCGACCTCATCGTCTACGGCACTTTCGCGGTTACCATCTCCAAGCTGTTTTTCCCCACCACCAATGAGACCGCCTCGCTGTTGTTGACGTTCGCTTCCTTTGGAGTGTCTTTCATCATGCGCCCGCTCGGCGGCATCATCATCGGCCGCTACGCCGACCGTGCCGGCCGCAAGGCCGGCATGATGGTCTCCATCCTGGTCATGTTCATCGGCACCCTGCTCATTGTTCTCGCGCCCACAGCGGTCGCCATCGGGATCACCGCGAGTATCCTCGTGCTCGTGGCCCGCCTCCTGCAGGGGTTTGCGACCGGCGGGGAGTTCGGCACGGCCACGGCCTACCTCATCGAGTACGCCCCGAACCGCAAGGCGTTTTACGCGAGCTGGCAGGTGGCAACGCAGGGCACAGGCATACTGCTGGCCGGAATCTTCGGTTTCGTATTGAACACCTACCTCAGCGTTCAGTCCCTTGAATCCTGGGGCTGGCGGCTCCCGTTCATTTTCGCCCTGGCCATCGGACCCGTTGGCTGGTACATCCGCTCGAAAATGAAGGAAACCCCGGAGTTCATGGCCACGGAGCGGTCCGAGGCGCCACTGAAGGAAACACTCATCGGCAACGGCGGCCGGCTGTGGGCAATCGTAGGCGTCGTGTCCCTGGGTTCTGTGGGCGTCTACATTGCGCTGTTCATGCCCACCTATGCGATCGTCAATCTCGGCATGCCCAAGACTGCGGCGTTCGTCTCCACCCTCATCTTCGGAGTTGTCATGAGCATCGGCTCGCCCTTCATCGGAATGCTTGCCGACAAGGCCGGGCCGGCCCGGGTTATGACGTGGGCTGCTGTCGGAACCATCCTCGTCGGTATCCCGGCGTTCCTGATGCTCATGGCTGCCCCCGCCCTGCCCATGATGATTCTGGTGGAATCGATCCTTTCGGTCCTGGCTACGGCCTACTTCGCCCCGCTGCCGGCAATCATGTCTTCAATGTTCCCGGCACGCATCCGCTCGACCGGACTTTCCCTCGGATACAACATCGGAGTCACGGTGTTCGGCGGGTTCGCTCCCTTTATCCTCACCTGGCTCATCGACAGGACCGGTTCCCTCCTGGTCCCCGGCTACTACCTTGTGTTTGTCGCCGCAATCGCTACCGTCAGCCTCGCTATTGCGCGGAAAGTATTCCGGCAGGCCTAAAACGCCATCTTGGCTGTAACGGCGTCACGCGGAGCATGCTTTTAGCCACCTGAACGACGCGGGATCCCTGATTTCCGGGGTCCCGCCGCCGAAGGTGGGCCGAAAGCATGCCCTGCGTGACGCCGTCGGGCGTCTCTGCCTATCTAGTCCGCGTATGGGTCGGCGATGCCGATGTATTGGGTGGTGGTGTATTCGGCGATGCCTTCGGACCCGCCTTCGCGGCCGAGGCCGGATTGTTTGACGCCGCCGAAGGGTGCTGCTGCGTTGGAGATGACGCCGGCGTTGAAGCCGACCATGCCGAACTCGATCTGCTCCGCCACGCGGAGGAGGCGGTTGAAGTCGCGGCTGTAGAGGTAGGAGGCGAGGCCGTACTCGGTGTTGTTGGCGAGCCGGATGGCGTCTTCTTCGGTGCTGAAGGTGGTGACGGGGGCGACGGGGCCGAAGATCTCGTGGCCCAGGATCGCGGCGTCGTTGGGCACGTCGGCCAGCACGGTGGGCTGGTAGAAGTAGCCGGGACCGTCCACGGGTGCCCCGCCGGTCACGGCTGTGGCTCCGGCGTCGACGGCGGCAGCCACCAGGGCGTGCACGTCATCCCGGGCGCCGGCGTCGATGAGCGGCCCCACTTTCGTGTCCGGTTCGGTGCCCCGGCCGGTGGCCAGGGCGCCCATGGCTCCGGCGAACTTTCGGGTAAATTCCTGAGCCACGGATTCATGGACGAGAAACCTGTTGGCAGCGGTGCAGGCTTCGCCCATGTTCCGCATCTTGGCGGCCATCGCCCCTTCGACGGCGGCGTCGAGGTCGGCGTCCTCGAAGACGATGAAGGGTGCGTTACCACCCAACTCCATGGAGGTGCGCAGGACGTTCTGCGCGGCGTCGGCCATCAGGCGTTTGCCCACCGGGGTGGAGCCGGTGAAGGAGACCTTGCGGAGCCGGGAGTCCTTCAGCAGTGGCCCTGAGATCCCGGAGGCGGAGGAGGAGGCGACGACGTTCAGGACCCCGGGCGGGAGGCCGGCGTCGAGCATGGTCTGCGCGAAGTACTGCGCAGTTACCGGGGTGAGCTTGGCGGGCTTGAGGACCATGGTGCAGCCGGCGGCGACGGCGGGGGCCACCTTGCGGGTGGCCATGGCCAGCGGGAAGTTCCAGGGAGTGATGAGCAGGCAGGGTCCGACGGGTTTGTGCTGGACGAGGATCTTGTTCCTGCCCTCGGGGGTGGTGAGGTAGCGGCCGTAGTCGCGGACTGTTTCTTCGGAGAACCAGCGCAGGAACTCGGCGCCATAAACCACTTCGCCTCGGGCTTCGGCCAGGGGTTTGCCCATTTCCAGGGTCATCAGCAGGGCGAAGTCCTCGGCCCGTTCGGTGACCAGGTCAAAGGCCTGGCGCAGGATCTCGGCGCGTACCCGGGGTGCGGTCCGAGCCCAGGACGCCTGGACGGCGTCGGCCGCGTCCAGCGCGGCGACGGCGTCGTCGCTGGTGGCGGAGGCGAGGGTGGCGATCACCTCGCCAGTGGCGGGGTCGTGCACGTCGAACGTGCCGCCGTCGGACGCCTCTACCCACTTCCCGTTGATCAGCAGCCCGGTGGGCACGGAAGCCAGCAACGATGCTTCACGCTCCGGTGAGATGGCAGGGGAAAGCGCGGAAGTAACTGTCATGGAAGAAGTCCTTTGGGAAGGGGAAGGTCAGTAGCTGGCGGGGGTGCCGCCGTCGGCCTGGGGGATGTACTGGGCGGCGAGGGCTTCGGAACCGCGGGCGAGGACTGAAACGTCCGCGCCCACCAGGATGAAGCCGGCGCCGTTGTCCAGATAGTGCCGGGCCGTGGCGGGGGAGAAGGCGTTCACGCCGGCAGGCTTGCCGGCTGCCTTGGCAGCGGAGAGGCAGTGTTCGACGGCGGCGCGCACTTCGGGGTGTTCCTGCTGTCCCAGCAGGCCCATGGAGGCTGCGAGGTCGGACGGGCCGACGAAGATGGCGTCCACGCCGTCGACTTTGAGGATGTCCTCCACAGCCTCGACGGCCGCCGTCGACTCGATCTGGACGGTGACGCTGATGGTTTCATTGGCCCGGGCGAGGTAGTCCGGGACACGGTTCCAGCGGGCGGCGCGGGCCAAAGCCGAACCTACGCCGCGGACGCCCTGCGGCGGGTAGCGGGTGGCCGCAACAGCCGCCTCCGCTTCCGCCACCGAGTCGACCATGGGGATGAGCAGGTTCTGCACGCCCAGGTCCAGGTACTGCTTGATCACAACGGTGTCGTTCACGGGCGGCCTGACCATGGTGTGCACCGGGTAGCCGTGGATGGCCTGCAGCTGCGCCAGGATGGATTCGAGCCCGTTGGGGCTGTGCTCGGCGTCCACCAGGAGCCAGTCCAGGCCGGACCCTGCGCAGAGCTCGGCGATCAGCGGGCTGCCGGAGCACACCCACATTCCGGCCAGCGGCCGGCCTGCTCCACCCTTTTGCGCGGCCAGGGCGGACCGGAAGGTGTCCTCTACTCGAAACGGCATGTGACGCTCCCCAGGGGTCCGTAGTCTGCGTGGACAGTATCGCCTTTGTAGACCCACATGGGACGGGTGAAGGACCCGGCCAGGATGATGTCGCCGGCCTTTAGCGCGTCGCCGTGGGCGGCGATCTTGTTGGCCAGCCAGTGCACCCCGTTGGCGGGATGGTCCAGGACGCCCGCGGCCACTCCGGTTTCCTCCACGGTCTGGTTTTTGTACAGGATGGCGGAGACCCAGCGGAGGTCCACGGCATGGGGCTTGACCGGGTTGCCGCCGATCACCATGGCGCCCATGGCCGCGTTGTCCGAGATGGTGTCCACGATGGTCCGGCCCTCCATCTCGATCCTGGAATCCAGGATTTCCAGGGCCGGAACCACGTAATCGGTGGCCTTCAGGACGTCGAAGATGGTCACGCCCGGGCCTTTGAGCCCGTCCTTCAGGACGAACGCCAGCTCCACCTCCACCCGCGGATGCGTGTACCGGTCCCACTCCACTGAGCAGCCGGTCTCCAGCACCATGTCATCGAAAATGGCCCCGTAATCAGGCTCAGTGATTCCCGTGGCGGCCTGCATTGCCTTGGACGTGAGGCCGATCTTGCGCCCCACCAGGGTCCGGCCGGCGTCCTCGTTCCGGCGCCGCCACAGCTGCTGCACCGCATAGGAGTCCTCCACCGTCATCTCCGGGTAGCGGGCGGTCAGGCGGGGGACAGGGGTGCGGGTCCGGCCGGCTTCCACCAGCTCGTCCGCGATGGCCTCAATCGTCTTCGGCTCCAGCATCTCCTAGACCTGCACTCCCAGTTTGAAGCCGGTCCGGTCGCCTTCGGGGGAGCCTTCCTTGCGGGTGTAGGAGAAGCCGTCGGCACCAACCGTCACCGCCATCTCCGACTTTTCCTCGCGCTCGATGACGGGCTGGGGGTTGCCGTCCAGGTCCAGGACCAGGGAGGCCTCCGTGTACCAGGAGGGGACCACGGGATTGCCCCACCAGTCGCGGCGCTGGTTGTCGTGGACGTCCCAGGTGATGGTGGGGTTGTCCGGGTCGCCGGTGTAGTAGTCCTGGGTGTAGATCTCGATGCGGTGGCCGTCCGGGTCCAGGATGTAGAGGTAGAAGGCGTTGGACACGCCGTGCCGGCCGGGGCCGCGTTCGATCCGGTCGCTGATGCGCAGGGCGCCCATCTTGTCGCAGATCTGGATGATGTTGTGCTTCTCGTGCGTGGCGAACGCGACGTGGTGCATCCGGGGTCCGTTGCCGCCGGTCAGCGCGGTGTCGTGCACGGTCTGCTTGCGGTGCATCCACGCGGCGTAGGTGACGCCGTCGGCGTCCTTGATGTCCTCGGAGACGCGGAAGCCCAGGTCTTCGAGGTAGGCGCGGCCGCGGGGGACGTCGGGGGTGACCTGGTTGAAGTGGTCCAGGCGGACCAGTTCGCCGGCGGAGTAGAGGTCGTAGCGCTGGGTGAGTCGCTCCACGTGCTCCACGTCGTAGAAGAACTCGTAGGGGAAGCCCAGCGGGTCCTCGACGCGGACGGAGTCGCCAATGCCCTTGGTGAAGCCTTCCTTGCGGCGTTCCACCCGGCAGCCCAGTTCCTTGTAGTAGGCCTCGGCGGCGTCCACTTCGGCGGGGGACTTCACGCGGTAAGCGAAGGCGGCGACGGCGGCGACCGGGCCTTTGCGGAGCACCAGGTTGTGGTGGATGAACTCCTCAAGGGAGCGCAGGTAGATGGCGTTCTCGTCTTCCTCGGTGACGTGCAGGCCCAGGACGTCCACGTAGAACTCGCGGGACCTGGCGAGGTCGGTGACCACGATTTCCATGTAGGCGCAGCGGACAATGTCCGGTGCCGGGACGGTGGGGGTGGGAACGAAGTTGGTCATGATGGTCTCTCTTCTTTGAGCAGGTTAATCAGGAAGTAAGGGGTCAGCCCTCGTTGGCGGCCGAGTCTTCGATGCTGCCGAACTTGGGGGTGTGAACGCTGCCGAGCGTGATGTGCACGGCCTGCTGGTCGGTGTAGAAGTCGATGGAGCGGTAACCGCCCTCGTGGCCCAGGCCCGAGGCTTTCACGCCGCCGAACGGGGTGCGCAGGTCGCGGACGTTGTGGCTGTTCAGCCACACCATCCCGGCCTCCACGTTCTGGGAGAAGTTGTGCGCGCGGGTCAGGTTCTGGGTCCAGATGTAGGCGGCAAGGCCGTACTTGGTGTTGTTGGCCAGGGCGAGGGCTTCGTCGTCGTTCTCAAACGGGGTGATGGCGACGACGGGTCCGAAGATCTCCTCCTGGAAGATCCGCGCATCGGGGGCGACGTCGGCGAACACCGTGGGTGCGATGTAGTTGCCTTCGGGCAGGTGGCCGGGGCGGCCGCCGCCGGCCAGGAGCCGGCCTTCGGACTTGCCGATCTCCACGTAGGAGGCCACCTTTTCGTAGTGCTCCGGGTGCACCAGGGCGCCTACCTCGGTCTTGGGATCATGCGGGTCACCCACCACGATGTTCTTCGCACGGGCGGCATACTTTTCGCAGAACTCGTCGTAGACGGCGCGTTCCACCAGGATGCGGGAGCCGGCGGTGCAGCGCTCGCCGTTCAGGGAGAACACGCCGAACAGTGCCGAGTCGATCGCGGCGTCAACGTCGGCGTCGGCAAACACCACGCAGGGGGACTTGCCGCCGAGCTCCATGGACAGGCCCTTGAGGTTGGCAGCCGCATTTCGGAAGATCGTCTGGCCCGTTGTGGTCTCGCCCGTGAAGGAAATCAGCGGCACATCCGGGTGCTTGACCAGCGCGTCGCCGGCTTCCTCGCCCAGGCCGTTGACCAGGTTGAAGACCCCGTCCGGCAGGCCCGCGTCCTTGAAGATGGTGGCCCAGAGGGAGGCCGAGAGCGGGGTGAACTCGGCGGGCTTGAGGACCACGGTGTTGCCGGTGGCCAGGGCCGGGGCGAGCTTCCAGGACTCGAGCATGAACGGGGTGTTCCACGGGGTGATCAGGCCGGCGACGCCGATGGGCTTGCGGTTCACGTAGTTGATCTGCGAACCGGGAACCTTCATGGCGTCATCGAACTGGGCAACGATCAGGTCCGCGAAGAACCGGAAGTTCTCGGCGGCGCGGAGGGCCTGGCCCTTGGCCTGGGTGATGGGCAGGCCGGTATCGAAGGTTTCCAGTTCGGCGAGCCTGGCTTCCTGGGCCTCGACGGCGTCGGCGATTTTGTTCAGGACCCGGGCGCGTTCGCGGGGTTTCATCCTGGGCCAGGGGCCGCTCACGA
The DNA here is from genome assembly GCF_001428075.1 of Arthrobacter sp. Soil764. Taxonomy (GTDB): domain Bacteria; phylum Actinomycetota; class Actinomycetes; order Actinomycetales; family Micrococcaceae; genus Arthrobacter. The sequence goes on from NZ_LMSI01000006.1 coordinate 150,321, forward strand.
ACGCTTCGCGCGCGGCGGCGACGGCGAGGTCGATGTCCTCTTTCTGGCCGGCAGCGGCGGTGGCGTAGTTCCGGTTGGAGACCGGGTCCAGGACATCGAAGGTCCTGCCGGAGACGGAGTCCACAAAGTGGCCGTTGATGTAGTGCTGGATGTGGGTGGGCAGGTCATCCGGAACGTAGTGCTTTGTGGTTTCTACCGAGGTCGTCATCGTTGAAGTCCTAACTGGGTTCTATCCGTACAAGTGGTCTTTGCGTACTAGGTGGTTTGGGCGAGGTAAGCGTCCAGGGTTGCGGTGCGGTGCCGGCGGGCCGCTTTCTCGATGTCGTCTGCATCCGCCCCGGTCTCGATGAGGTGCAGCAGGTTTTCGTGTTCCTCCACGGAGTCGCGGGCCCTGCCGGGGACGAAGCGGAAGGTGGAAGAGCGGAGCGCGGCCAGCCGGTTCCAGCCGCGGTGGACAAGGTCCAGGATGTGCGGGTTGGGGCAGTGCTCGAACAGGACGTTGTGGAAGTCCTGGTTGAGCTGGGTGAAGCGCACCGGGTCGAAGTGCTCCAGGCACTCGCGCATCTCCTGGTTCACGGCACGGGCCCGGGCGATGGACTGGCTGTCGATCAGCGGTGCGGAGAGCGCTGTAGCGGCACCCTCCACGATGCTGAGAGTCTGCATGGTGTAGAGGTATTCGGTGGGGTCGATGCCCGCCACGGTGGCGCCGACGTTGCGCTCGAACGTCACCAGGCCTTCGGCTTCCAGCCTGCGGATCGCTTCCCGTACCGGAACCACGCTGAAGCCGAGGTCCTTGGCGATGGTGCCCAGGACCAGGCGGTAACCGGGAGTGTAGGTGCCCTCCACGATGCGCGCCTTGACGGCCTGGTAGGCCTGTTCGGATTTGCTGCCGGGAGTGGCCTCAGAGAGCTCGGCCATGGTTTCAGTCATTACTGCCAGCCCATTCCTTATATTTCGCCTGCCAATCGGCGTTCATGGGGTAGAGGCCGTCCACGCTGTTGCCCTGCTTGACCATCTCGAAGATGAAGGCTTCTTCCTTTTCCTGCTGGATGCAGTCCTCAACAAGTTCTTCGGCGATAGCCGGCGGGATCACCAGGATGCCATCAGAGTCGGCCACGATGATGTCGCCGGGCTGAACTGTGGCACCGCCGCAGGCGATGGTGATGTCCGTGTCCCAGGGAATGTGGCGGCGGCCCAGCACGGCGGGGTGCGGGTTGGCGAAGTGGGTGGGCATCTCCAGCCCGGCCACCGCGGTGTAGTCGCGGACACCGCCGTCGGTGATAATGGCTGCGGCGCCGCGGACCTGGGCGCGGAGGGCCAGGATGTCGCCCACAGTTCCGGTTCCTTTTTCGCCGCGGGCTTCCATGACCAGGATTTCGCCCTCGTTGACGGAATCGATGGCACGCTTCTGGGCGTTGAATCCGCCGCCGTGGGTCTTGAAGAGGTCCTCGCGGTTGGGCACGTAGCGAAGCGTCCGGGCCAGTCCCACCACGCGGCGGTCCGGCCGGGTGGCCTGCAGCCCGTCGATGCTGACGTTGTTAAGGCCGCGCTTGCGCATCTGGGAGGACAGGGTGGCCGTGGCGACCGACTCGAGCTTGGCCTTCAACTCGGCGGAGAGGGCGGGCTGGGGTGCGGGGAGCCCTGCGGCTTCGCGGGACCCGTAGGCCTCCTCCCGCTGCAGGTCATCCACCTTGGGCTGGGCACCAAACTCAGCGAACGCCGTCGTGCCTTGCTCAACCGTGGTGACCAGGTGCCCCGTGGTGAGGTCACCCGCGGAGACTTCCACCTCTAGGACGTCGCCGGGCTTGGCCACGGAGGCGCCGGCCGGGGTGCCGGTGAGGATGATGTCCCCCTCCTCCAGGGTGAGCAGCTGGGAAAGGTCCGCCACCAGCCGGGCGAACGGGAAGAGGAGGTCTTCCGTGGTGTCGTCCTGGACCAGCTCACCGTTGTGCCAGGTGCGGATGCGGAGTTTGGAAGGGTCGACGGCGTCTGCCGGAATCAGTGCCGGGCCCACGGGGGTGAAGCCGTCGCCGCCCTTGGACCGGAGGTTGGAGCCCTTGTCCGCCCAGCGCAGGTCGTACACGCCGAGGTCGTTGCTGGCGGTCACGGCGGCAACGTGGCTCCACGCGTCTTCCATGGAAACGCGGCGCGTGGCCTTGCCGATGATGAGCGCGATTTCGCCTTCGTAGCCGAGCAGTTCGCAGCCTGCCGGGCGCTCGACGGGGCTTCCGCTGGTTGCCAGCGAGCTGGAAGGCTTGAGGAAGTAGGACGGCTGGGCCGGGGTGCGGCCGCGCTGGGCAGCCCGGCTGGGGTAGTTGATGTGCACCGCGATCACCTTGCGTGCTGCTGCCAGGGTGTCGCCGTTGACCTGCTCCAAAGCATCTCCTCATCAGGTACGAAATCGTATACGATCACTATCCATCGATTTCCAGCTTCCGTCAACCCCCGGATTTCCGGCGTTTTTATGACGTTTTCGGAGCTACTTGTCGTCCCCGTCACATCCGGCGTACAGTGGAAATCAAGTTTATTGTTTTCGATTATCGAATCACTTGTTCTGATATAGAACACATTCAGCGAGAGTCATCCACAAAGAAGTGAGGAAAGCCCGTGCAGTTCCACCACCACGGATATGTATCCGGTGACCCGCGCGTCCAGCCGGCGGCCGGCGTCGGCCTGAACCGGCCCGAGGAGCTCCCGGAGGAAGTGGACGTGCTCATCGTCGGCACCGGCCCCGCCGGAATGCTCGCCGCCGCGCAGCTGTCCATGTTCCCCAATGTCTCCACCCGGATCATCGACCGCCGTCCCGGCCGCCTTGCCATCGGACAGGCTGACGGGATCCAGGCGCGCAGCGTCGAAACCTTCCAGGCCTTCGGATTCGCAGAGCGGATCATTGCCGAGGCCTACCGCATCACGGAGATGGCGTTCTGGAAGCCGGACCCGGCAAACCACGCGAACATCATCCGCGCCGCACGCGCCGTGGATGACGAGACGGGGATCAGTGAGTTCCCGCACCTGATCGTCAACCAGGCGCGGGTGCTGGATTACTTTGCCGAGTTTGCCGCCAACTCGCCCACCCGCCTCAAGCCCGACTACGGCTATGACTTCCAGGGGCTTACCGTCGGCACCGAGGGGGACTACCCGGTCACGGTGACGCTGCTCCACACCGCCGGACCCAACGAGGGCCAGGAACGGACAGTCCGCGCAAAGTACGTGGTGGGGGCCGACGGCGCCCGCAGCAAAGTGCGTACGGCCATCGGCTGCACGCTGGCGGGAGACCAGGCCAACCACGCCTGGGGCGTCATGGACGTCCTGGCCGTCACCGACTTCCCTGACATCCGCACCAAGTGCGCCATCCAGGCCGAAAAAGGCAGCATCCTGCTGATTCCGCGGGAGGGCGGCTACCTGTTCCGCATGTACGTGGACCTGGGCGAAGTGGATCCTGCCACCCACCACGACGTCCGCAACACCAGCATCGAGCAGATCATCACCAAGGCCAACGACATCCTGCACCCGTACACGCTGGATGTGCGGAACGTGGCGTGGCACAGCGTGTACGAGGTGGGCCACCGCCTCACGGACAGGTTCGACGACGTCCTGCCGGCGGAGCGCGGCACCCGCACCCCGCGCGTGTTCATCACCGGCGACGCCTGCCACACCCACAGCGCCAAGGCCGGGCAGGGCATGAACGTGTCCATGCAGGACGGGTTCAACATTGCCTGGAAGCTGGGGCACGTGCTGGAGGGCCGGAGCCCGGAAAGCCTGCTGGCCACCTACTCGGAGGAGCGGCAGGTGGTGGCCAAGAACCTGATCGACTTCGACAAGGAGTGGTCCACCATGATGGCCAAGAAGCCGGAGGAGTTCGAGCACCCCTCCGACCTCGAGGACTTCTATGTGCAGACCGCCGAGTTCCCGGCAGGTTTCATGACCCAGTACGCGCCGTCCCTGATTATCGGTTCGGCGGACCACCAGGGCCTTGCCACCGGCTTCCCCGTGGGCAAGCGGTTCAAGTCCGCACCCGCCGTCCGCGTGGGTGACACCAACCCCATTCACTTGGGCCACCACGCCACGGCTGACGGCCGGTGGCGGATCTATGTCTTCGCGGACCAGGCCCTGCCCGGCACGGACTCCACCACGGACAAGCTTGCCGAGTGGTTCGTTAACTCACCCGAATCTCCGCTGGCTGCCACGCCTGCCGGCGCCGACCCGGACGCGTGGTTCGACCTGAAGGTTATTTACCAGCAGCCACACACCGCCGTCGACATCAACGCCGTGCCTGCCGTGTTCAAGCCGCAGGTGGGTCCGTTCAAGCTCACCGACTACGAAAAGGTGTACGCAACGGATCCCACTGCGGACATCTTCGACCTGCGCGGCATCGACCGTGCCGGCGCCGTGGTGATGGTCCGCCCTGACCAGTACGTGGCCAACGTCCTGCCCCTGACGGCAACGGCGGAGCTCGGCGCGTTCTTCGGGCCGCTGCTCAAGCCCCTCGCCAAGGCCGCACCCGCGCAGCCGCGTCAGGCGGTGGCTGCCGCCCGGTAGTCAGCAGCGGGGTACACGCCGAGGATCCGCACCTCGGTGGTGAAGAAGTCCAGCTCCTCGAGGGCCAGCTTAAGCGGCAGGTCCTCGGGGTGGCCTTCAACGTCGGCCATGAACATGGTGGCCGCGAACTCGTTGCCCACCATGTAGCTCTCCAGGCGGGTCATGTTCACGCCGTTCGTGGCGAACCCGCCCAGAGCCTTGTACAGGGCACTGGGGACGTTGCGGACGCGGAACACGAAGCTGGTGACTGCCGGTCCGGGAAGTTCATCCTTGGCCGGCAGCGCTGTTTCCCGGGCCAGGACCACGAAGCGGGTGGTGTTGGAGGGGTCGTCCTCCACGCGCGATGCCAGGACGTCGAGGCCATAGATCCGGGCGGCCAGCGGGGGAGCCAGGGAGAGCTTGCGGGGATCATTCCACTCGGCCACCTCGCGGGCCGATCCGGCGGTGTCTCCGGCGATGACGGGCTTCAGGCCATGTTCGCGGATCAGCTTCCGGCACTGGCCCAGGGCGTGGATGTGGCTGTGCACTTCGGTGGCGCCCTCGATGGTGCTGCCCGGGATGCCCAGGAGGTCGAAGTGGATGGGCAGGAAGTATTCGCCCACGATCTGCAGGTTGGACTGCGGCAGCAGGATGTGGATGTCCGCCACCCGGCCGGCGATGGAGTTCTCGATGGGAATCATGGCCAGGTCCGCCTCGCCGCCGGCCACCAGTTCAAAGGCGTCCTCGAAGCTGGCGCACGGCACGCTTTCCATGTCCGGGAACATCTGCTGACACGCGATATTGGAGTTGGCGCCGGGCTCACCCTGGTACGCAATCTTGGAGGCCATGATCCGTATGGTTTCACGTCCCGCCCCGCCCGCCCAACTGAGTAGCAGCAGATGCTGTTTTGGGCCCCCAAACCGACGCCTGCTGCTACCTAGTTGTATTACCCAGGGACGTTGGTGACGGTCGGCGTGGCGTGGTGACATGAAGAAAACCTCCGAGTGGAGTGGGGCTTGTCTAGAGTCCAGTTCCACAA
>NZ_LMSI01000007.1:0-98298 GCF_001428075.1 Arthrobacter sp. Soil764
GCGCCGGCCGCCTCTGGGCCACCGCCATGCGCAAAAAAGGCCGCGACATCCCCGCCGAACTCGCCCACATCGCCGACGGCATCCAGGACTCCGGCACCACCCGCCAGGAAGCCGCCACCCTCCTGGCAGCACGTTCCTGACCTCCCTGCAGTGACGTGGCAAGGGGCCGGACGCCGGATCATTCCAGCGTCCGGCTCTTTGGTTTAAGTCACGTAGAATTGAGGCACTATGGCGAAATCCCCTGACTCCAGCAACTCCACCCCGGCGGGCTCAAGCGCGGTGAAGCGCGGCCTGTTCACGCGCAAGCCGAAGGAAGCAAAGGCCAAAAAGCCCAGCAGGCTCAAGCAGATTGGCGAGGTCTTCACCATGACCCGCCGCCACGACCCCATGGTTCCGTGGCTCATGCTGCTGGCGTTCCTGGGCGTTGTGGCGGTCAGCTTCCTGGTGGGTTTCTGGCTGGACAACTGGATTACCGGCCTCATCATCGGCATTCCGCTGGGCCTGCTGGCGGCAACGTTTATTTTGTCCCGCCGCGCCGAACGTGCCGCCTTCGCGCAGATTGAAAACCAGCCCGGTGCCTCTGGTGCCGCCCTGGGCACGCTCCGCCGTGGCTGGATCACAGAGGAGCAGCCTGTGGCTGTCAACCCGCGCACCCAGGATGCCGTGTTCCGCGCCGTTGGCCGCCCCGGCGTCGTCCTTGTCAGCGAAGGCCCCGGCCACCGCGTGAAGCCGCTGCTCGATGCCGAGCGCAAGCGCCTGGCGCGCATCCTGCCGAATGTTCCCGTGCACACCATCCAGACCGGGCACGGCGAGGGCCAGGTGCCCCTGAGCCAGGTAGCCAAGAAGATGGGCAAGATGAAGAACGAACTGACCAAGCTGGAGGTCAGCACGGTATCCAAGCGCATTGCCTCGATGGGCACCCGGATGCCCATCCCCAAGGGCATCGATCCCTACAAGGCCCGTCCCAACCGCGGACGCTAGCCGACGGAACGCCCCGGTACCGGCACTGCCGGGCCGGGGCGTTTTTTCGTACGCGCCAATTATCTGTGCCGAACGGCAGCCTTTGCCCAACTGACTGGCCCGGCCATCAACCTAGACAGGACGTGACCATGAACCCCAGGACAGCCGTGATCCGCGCCTTCCATATCCTCGCCGTGGCCGAGGCCTGCAGTTGGGCAGCGCTCCTTGCCGGGATGTATGTCAAGTGGATAGCGGGCACCAGTGAGCTTGGCGTCCAGCTGGCTGGACCCATCCACGGTGCGCTGTTCATCGGGTACGGGGTTGCCGCGTTGATGCTGTGGCGGGTGCAGCGCTGGCCCTTCATGGTGGCGGTGCTGGCGGGGTTCTCCGCCGTCTTCCCCTTTGCCACCCTCCTGTTCGAGCGATGGGCCGGGCGGCGCGGTTACCTCGGTGCCGCAGGGGCAGAAGTGCCCGCCGGTGAGCCTGAGTCCAGCCGGGTGTAGGCGAACGCTCATCAACCGTGGACTCCATTGATTCAAAACTGAAGCCAGAGCCGTCCTCCAAGCCAGGGCCGCCGTCGGGGCGCGCGCAGGGCCGCAGGCGCATGGTCGCGCTCCTCTCCCTCCTTGGGGCAACGCTGTTCTGGGCCGGCAACTACGTCGTGGGCGCGGGTGCGGTCCAAAGCATTGAGCCGCTGAGCCTGGTCTTCCTGCGCTGGGCCATCGCGCTGGTGCCGCTGCTGGTCATAGCCCAGCTGGTGGAGCGGCCAAACTGGCGCTCGGTCCTGACCGCGTGGCCGTGGCTGGTCGCCCTTAGCATCTGCGGGCTGCTCGGCTATAACCTCCTGCTGTATGTCGCCCTGGAGCACACCGATGCGTTCAATGCATCGTTGATCAACGCCTTCAATCCGGCACTCATCACGCTTGCCGCCGCCGTCTTCCTGCAGGAACGGCTGACGCGGTTGTCAGTTGCCGGCGTCCTTCTGGCCCTGGCCGGCGTCCTGATCGTGATCAGCGGCGGGGATGCCGGCAGGCTGCTCACCGCCGGCTTCGGTACGGGCGAGGTGCTGATGGTCGGCGCCGTGGTTGTCTGGACCGCGTACACGGTGATCGGCCGCCGGGCCCCGAAGATTCCTCCGATTACGGCCACGGCAGTCCAGGCAGCAGTGGCGGTGGCCCTGCTGGCCCCGGTCCGGTTGGCGACAGGCGGCCTGGCCCTGCCTTCGACCGCAAACTCCTGGGCGTCGCTGTTGTTTATCGCCGTTTTCCCGTCGGTGCTGTCTTACCTGCTGTGGAACCGTGCACTGACGATCCTGCCCGCAAGCGGTGCCGGGGTGTTCCTCAACCTCATTACGGTGTTCACCGCCATCCTCACTATCCTCGCCGGACACGTCCACACCACCGCGCAACTGGTGGGGGGCGCCATCGTGATCGGCGGCGTGGTCATTGCCAATGCCCCGAACTTCCGCCGGCAGAAAGCCCGGGAAGCGCAAGGCTGAGGATCGTGTGGATGCCCGGCAGGGGCATCCGTGCCTAGCGGCGGATGAGGAGCGTGTTCATCGCCTTGTCGTGAAGGCCGCGCTGGTCCGGGTCGAAGATCACGGCGGGGATGACCAGGCAGAGCAGCACGGCCCTGACCAGGGCCGCGAGTGGTCCGGGCGCGCCGCCTCCCGGCTTCACCACGGCGATGCCCATCATGCGGTGGCCGATGCTGTAGCCGAGCGTTCCCACCAGGAGGATCTGCTCAATGGCGAAGACCGCAAGGGTAGCCCAGGAGTCGCCGCCGAAAGCGAAGTTGCTGATGAGCAGCGCGATGCCCCAGTCGATGCAGATGGCTGCGATCCTGCGCCCCGCCCGTGCCATGGAACCCGGCCCGGACTCGGGCAGGCCCAGGCGCTCCCCCGGATACTTGGAGATGCCGGAGGTGTCCGGTCCGCTGAGCCAGGACCCAATGTCTTTGCGATCTACCACCGTCCAAGTTTACCGAGCCACGCCGGTGCCGGGTGCGCCCACAGTGTGGATGGGACTCGACCGCCATGTGGACGGAGGATAGCGTGGTCATAGCAGGGCATTCTGTAACCTGCCCGAAACAATGCGGACACGGACGGGAAATGCCGCATCCATAGTCTGTTAGCAGTTTCAAGTAATCCCCGGCAGGTACCCCGCAGGGAAACCACGCGTTCTCCCTGCTTTTGGATTGCGCTGGATCAGATGGCTTCCATGCCAGATATTTACATATGCGTTAGGAGCATAGATGTTCAAGACTGCGGACGAAGTCCTCAAGTTCATCAAGGACGAAGATGTAAAGTTCGTCGATATCCGCTTCACCGATCTTCCGGGCGTCCAGCAGCACTTCAACGTCCCCGCCAAGAGTGTTGACGCTGATTTCTTCGTCAACGGCCAGCTCTTCGACGGTTCCTCCATCCGCGGCTTCCAGGGCATCGCCGAATCCGACATGCAGCTGATCCCGGACGTCACCACCGCGTTCCTGGACACCTTCCGCATGGAGAAGACCCTCGCGCTGAACTTCTCGATCGTGAACCCCCGCACGGGTGACCCCTACCACCGCGACCCCCGCGGCGTAGCGGAAAAGGCTGAAGCCTACCTGGCTTCCACCGGCATCGCCGACACCGCGTTCTTCGCTCCCGAAGCCGAGTTCTTCGTGTTCGACAACGTCCAGTACCAGTCCTCCCCGCAGGGCAGCTTCTACAAGATCGACTCCGAGGAAGCCCACTGGAACACCGGCCGTGAGGAAGAGGGCGGCAACCTGGGCTACAAGACCCCCGTCAAGGGCGGTTACTTCCCGGTCTCCCCCACCGACAAGCAGGCTGACCTGCGCGACGCCATGTGTGTTGCCCTGGACGAAGCCGGCCTCGAGGTCGAGCGCAGCCACCACGAAGTTGGATCCGCCGGCCAGGCCGAGATCAACTACAAGTTCACCACCCTGACCCACGCTGCCGATGACCTGCAGAAGTTCAAGTACGTCATCAAGAACACCGCTGACGCCTGGGGCAAGTCTGTTACCTTCATGCCGAAGCCTGTCTTCGGCGACAACGGCTCGGGCATGCACTGCCACCAGTCGCTGTGGAACGGTGGCGAGCCGCTGTTCTACGACGAAAAGGGCTACGCCGGCCTGTCCGACACTGCCCGCTGGTACATCGGCGGCCTGCTCCAGCACTCCTCCGCCGTCCTGGCCTTCACTAACCCCACGGTGAACTCCTACCGCCGCCTGGTCAAGGGCTTCGAGGCTCCGGTCAACATGGTGTACTCGCAGGGCAACCGCTCCGCCGGTATCCGCATTCCGATCACCGGTTCCAACCCGAAGGCCAAGCGCATCGAATTCCGCGCTCCGGACCCCTCCTCCAACCCGTACCTGGCATTCGCTGCCCAGCTGATGGCCGGCATCGACGGCATCCGCAACCGCATCGAGCCGCCGGCTCCGATCGACAAGGACCTCTACGAGCTCCCGGCCGAGGAAGCCAAGGATATCCCCAAGGCTCCGGGCACCCTGGAAGAAGCACTGGAGGCCCTGCGCGAGGACAACGAGTTCCTGCAGGCCGGCGGCGTCTTCACCCAGGACCTGATCGACACCTGGATCGAGTACAAGTACGAAAACGAGATCCGCCCGCTGTCCCTGCGCCCGAACCCCTACGAGTTCGAGCTCTACTACGGCGTCTAGTCCCAGCCCTGCCCTGCAGGACAGCTGAACAGCAGAAGGCGGCCACCGGTGATGAACCGGTGGCCGCCTTCTGCGTTTGTCCGGGCCTTAAAGCCGCGGACGGAGACCATAAGGTGGGGGTCCGCCTCCAGACGTGCTGAGACCGGGAACCGGACCCCCTGACGAATGCCCCCCGAGACGAAGACTGTCCAGCCTTCCCCCCAACAAGGTTGGAGAACACCGCCAATCCACATGATCGGGCAATCGCTTGATAAGCGCAATGCCGGTCCGGCGCGTTACGCAGGCGCCTCCGCGGCGAAACTGCGGAACATGGTCCGTTGCGGCCCGGACGTTCCGCCGAGGTACGGCCCGGAGTCGATGAAGCCGGCGCGGCGGTAGGCGGAGAGGCCCGCAGGGTTTTCCTGGTTGACGGACAGTACGACGCCGGACTCGCCGCTTTGGTGCCGGGCGGTCAGCTTGCGCGCTGCCTCCAGAGCGGCGGCAGCCGCGAGCGTGCCCAGGCCCTTGCCCTGGTGCCGCCGGTCGATGAGGAACCCGCGCAGGAGCCACGCGGAGTGATCGTCAGGCCAGCCGGCGAGTCCCGCGGCACCGGACTGCAGCGTCAACAGGCCAACGGCGCTTCCTTCTGCCTCGATCACGTATGGCCGTCGTGATTCCTCCGCCAGTCCGGTAAGGGCCATCCGCAGCGGGTCGCCCACGAAACGGTCCTGGCCCGGCACCAGCCGCATGTTGGCGATGGCGTCCAGCTGAATGGCCAGGGCGTCGGAGTCCAGGTCCTCCAATTGGATGAGCCAGACCCACGGCTGGGGTTCAATGCCCATAGAAGACGCGCTCGAAGACTGCCCTGGCCCGCCGGCTCACCCTGAGGTAATCCTCCTCCAGCGCGGCGGCGTGTCCGGGCTCGTAGCCGCACCAGCGGGCCACGGCCTCAAGGTCGCGGCGCGAGGACGGCAGGAGGTCGGAGGCCTTGCCATTCCAGATGACGTTGGCGGACCGGATTCGGCTGGCCAGCCGCCAGGCCTCGGCGAGCAGGCCGGCGTCGGAGCTGTCCAGCAGCCCCAGCTCCGCTGCGGCCGCCAGGGCTTCCAGGGTGGACGGGGTCCGGAGCTCCGGATGCTTCCCGGCATGCTGGAGCTGCAGGAGCTGCACCAGCCACTCAACGTCGCTGAGGCCGCCGCGCCCCAGCTTGAGGTGGCGTGCGGGGTCGGCGCCGCGCGGCAGCCGCTCGGATTCCACCCTCGCCTTGATCCGCCTGATTTCGCGGACGTCCTGCTCGGACACGGACTCCGGGTACCGGATGGGATCGATGAGCTTGACGAAGTCAGCGGCCAGGGCGTCGTCGCCGGCCATGGGGCGTGCCCGCAGCAGGGCCTGCGCTTCCCAGATCAGGGACCAGCGGCGGTAGTACTCGGCGAAGGAGTCCAGGGAGCGCACCATGGCCCCGTTCTTGCCCTCGGGCCGGAGGTCCGCGTCCATTTGGAGCACACGCTCAGCCATGATGGCCGGTTTCAGCGGCTGGGTGAGCAGATTTGAAATTTTCGCCACGATGCGCGCGGCCTGTTCCTGCGCCTCCGCCTCGGAGAAGCCTGGAAGTGCACGGTGGACGTACATGACATCGGCGTCGGAGCCGTAACCGATCTCGCGGCCGCCCTGGCGGCCCATGGCCACCACCAGGACGGTGGTCTTGAGTGGCCCGCCGGCGGAGACGATTCCTTCCGCCACCCGCAGGGCACCCAGGACCGCGGCGCGGTCCGTATCGGCCAACGCCGTGCCCACCTGTTCCTGGTCCAGGAGGCCGGCCGAATCGGCGATGGCGATGCGCAGGATTTCGCGGCGCCGGATCAGCCTGATCAGGCGCATGGCGCTCTCCGGGTCCGCGTGCCGGGACATCTTGGCAGTGATTTCCTGCCACTGGGCCTCGAAGCCCACGGGAACCAGGTCCTTGTCCTGTCCCAGCCACGCCACGGACTCCGGCGAGACTTCCAGGAGGTCTGCGATGAGGCGGGAGTTGGACAGCATGTGGCACAGGCGTTCGGCGGCCGCGTTGGAGTCACGGAGCAGTCCCAGGTACCAGTGCGTGGTTCCCAGGGCCTCGCTGACGCGGCGGAAGGCAAGGAGGCCGGCGTCGGGATCCACGCCTTCCGCGAGCCAGTCCAGCAGGATGGGCAGGAGCTGGCGCTGCAGCGCTGCGCGGCGGCTGACCCCGCCCGTCAGCGCCTCAATATGGCGCATTGCCCCTTGGGGGTCCCTGTATCCGAGGGCCGCCAGCCGCCCCTGCGCCGCCTCGGGCGTCAGTTTGGCGTCCTCGCTGCTGAGCTTTGCCGCGGTGTTCAGCAGCGGGCGGTAGAAGATGCGCTCGTGCAGTTCGCGGACGGAGCGCTTGGTGCGCTGCCATGCTGACAGCAGGGAGTCCGGGCTGGGGCGCTCGTTGGAGAAGGGTCCCAGCACGGCTTTGGCCAGTGAGCGCAGCGCCGGCTCCGCCACCGGCATCAGGTGGGTGCGGCGCAGCTGGAACAGCTGGATCCGGTGTTCCAGCAGCCGGAGGTAGCGGTAGGCGTTGTCGAAGGCGGCGGCGTCGGAACGGCCAATGTACCCTCCGGCCGACAGCGCGGCGATCGCGGAGGTGGTGTCCCGCCGTCGTAATGACTCGTCCGCCTTGCCATGCACCAGCTGGAGCAACTGGACGGTGAACTCGACGTCGCGCAGCCCCCCGCGCCCCAGCTTGATCTGGCGCTGCTCCTCGGCGGCCGGGATGTGCTCCGTTACCCGGCGGCGCATGGCCTGGACGGACTCAACAAAGCCCTCGCGCCCGGCCGAGCTCCAGATCAATGGCGCCACGGCTTCCTCGTAGGCGCGGCCCAGTGCGGCGTCACCCGCAATGCAGCGGGCCTTGAGGAGGGCCTGGAATTCCCAGCTTTCCGCCCACCTGGCGTAGTACGTCTCGTGGGAGGCGAGCGTGCGGACCAGTGGTCCCGATTTGCCCTCGGGCCGAAGATTCGCGTCCACCTCCCAGAGCCCCGGTTCCCTGGCAACCGATGAAATGGCCCGCGAGATGCCGCTCGCCAGGGCCGTGCCGATGGTGTTGGCGTGGGCGTCCTCCAGGCTGCCCGGGTCCACCACGTAGATGACGTCGACGTCGGAGATGTAGTTCAGCTCCCGGGCTCCGCACTTGCCCATGCCGATCACGGCAAGGCCGACGTCGGCGACGTCGGCAGCGCTGTGCTGCTCCGCGGCCTCGGCCCTGGAAACGGCGAGGGCGGCCTCGATGGCCGCGGCGGCCAGGTCCGCCAGTTCGCCGCCAACGGACGGCAGGAAGTCCAGCGGATCCGCGGCGCACAGGTCCTTGACGGCGAGATCAACCAGTCCGCGCCTGTAGGCGGTGCGCAGGGCTGCGTACGCGTCCACACCTGTCACGGCGGCAACGGGACGGGCGGCGCGGGGATCGGCGCCCACGGACTGCAGGAGCGCGGCGCGCAACCGGCCCGGGTCGGCGGGAAGCGGCTCCGGACTAGCCCGGACCTCGAAGGCCTCCAGGTGCTCGGGGTGCCGGATCAGGAACTCCCCCAGAGCCTCTGAGGCGCCCAGGACGCGGTACATCGGTTCGCTGGCCTCAGGCTCGGCCGCCGCCAGATCCCGCAGTTGCGGGTGCTTTTCGATCAGCCGGACCAGGGACTGCAGTGCGGTGTCCGGGCTGGCCGCAAGATGCAGCCCGGCAAAGAGCCTGTCCTGGTCCAGTCCCTCGAGTTCGCGCGCGGCAAGGAACCGTTCGCCCTTTTCCAGGTCGCTGAATCCGGCCGCGATCAGGCGGCGTGCCAGGCTCACGCCGGGCACCTAGAGGATGCCGAGGTTGCGCTGCAGCTCGTAGGGCGTCACCTGCAGCCGGTAGTCCTGCCATTCAGCGCGCTTGTTGCGCAGGAAGTGCTCGTAGACCTGTTCGCCCAGGATCTGCGGCATGAGCTCCGAGTCCTCCATGGAGCGGATGGCATCATGCAGGCTGGCCGGCAGGGGGTCGTGGCCCATGGCGCGGCGCTCGGCCGAGCTCAGCGACCAAACGTCGTCCTCGGCGGCTGCCGGCAGCTCGTAGCCTTCCTCGATGCCCTTCAGCCCGGCACCGAGCAGGACGGCATAGGCCAGGTAGGGGTTGGCAGCGGAGTCGATGCCGCGGTACTCGATGCGCGCGGACTGGCCCTTGCCCGGCTTGTACAGGGGCACGCGGACCAGGGCCGAGCGGTTGTTGTGGCCCCAGCTCAGGTAACTGGGGGCCTCGCCGCCGCCCCACAGGCGCTTGTAGGAGTTGACGAACTGGTTGGTCACAGCCGTGAACTCGGGGGCGTGCTTGAGGATGCCGGCAATGAACTGCCGGGCCGTCGTGGACAGCTGGAACTCCGCACCTGCCTCGAAGAAGGCGTTGCTGTCGCCCTCGAACAGGGAGAAGTGCGTGTGCATGCCGGATCCGGGGTGGTCGGTGAACGGCTTGGGCATGAACGTGGCATAGGTGCCCTGCTGCAGCGCCACCTCCTTGATGACGGTGCGGAACGTCATGATGTTGTCGGCCGTCTGCAGCGCGTCCGCGTAGCGGAGGTCGATCTCGTTCTGGCCGGGCCCTGCCTCGTGGTGGCTGAACTCCACGGAAATGCCCACGGATTCCAGCATGGTGACGGCCGTGCGGCGGAAGTCCTGCGCCACGCCGCCCGGAACATGATCGAAGTAGCCGCCCTCATCAACCGGCACCGGTGCGCCGTCCGGACCGGGCTCGTGCGACTTGAGGAGGTAGAACTCGATCTCCGGGTGGGTGTAGCAGGTGAAGCCCATGTCCGCGGCCTTGGCGAGGGTCCGCTTCAGCACATTGCGCGGATCGGCCGCGGAAGGCTCGCCATCAGGGGTGAGGATGTCGCAGAACATCCGCGAGGTCTGTTCGGTCTCACCGCGCCACGGCAGGATCTGGAAGGTGGCAGGATCGGGCTGGGCCAGCATGTCCGATTCAAAGACGCGGGCCAGTCCTTCGATGGAGGAACCGTCGAAGCCAAGGCCTTCCTCGAATGCTCCCTCGACCTCCGCCGGCGCCAGGGCCACGGACTTCAGCGAACCCACGACGTCGGTGAACCACAGGCGCACGAAACGTACGTCCCGCTCTTCGATTGTGCGCAGGACAAATTCTTGCTGGCGGTCCATGATGGCCTCTTCTCCGGTCAACGTTCATGCTCCGGGGCCCGCGCAAAGGGGAAAGCCGGCAGCAGTTCATCAACACTGTACTAATCATTCGGCGCCGATGCTTGAGCCCGGGCCCTGCGTAACACAGCATTAACCTGGCAGGCACCCCAGGCCGCCCACCTCCGGGGTTCCCAACCCGCGGTGGCACGCGTCCACGCACTTTGCTATGACGCTAATCACCTTTGTCCCGCCTTGCCCGCGGTAGCTAGTACAGCGGATGGCGCACTACGCTCATCCCATGGCCTCCAGCAACAGCTCCGACTCCAGCGCGTCCGCAGAAGTACCCGCCCCGTATGGCAGCGGCCCCGGCACACCGGCTGCGGCACCGGTTCCCGCTCCGGGGGAACGGAAGCCGGCAAAGGTCCGCATCCACCACCTGCAGCAGGCCAAGCGCGATGGGACCAAGTTCGCCATGCTCACTGCATACGAGCAGTACACGGCCGAGATTTTCGACGCGGCCGGCATCGAGGTGCTCCTGGTGGGCGATTCGGCCTCGAACAACGTCTTTGGCAACGAGACCAGCCTGCCGGTGACCGTGGACGAACTGCTCCCCCTGTGCCGGGCCGTCGCCAGGTCCGCCAAGCGTGCCCTGGTGGTGGCGGACCTTCCCTTCGGCAGCTACGAGGTCAGTGCGGAACAGGCCGTGGGCGCCGGCGTCCGCTTCCTGAAGGAAGGACTGGCCCACGCCGTGAAGATCGAGGGCGGGAAGTACTATGCGCCCACGGTCCGGGCCATGGTGCAGGCAGGCATTCCGGTCATGGCGCACATCGGCTTCACCCCCCAGAGCGAACACGCACTGGGCGGGTACCGCGTCCAGGGCCGCGGCGACGACGCCCAGCGGTTGATTGACGACGCCGTTGCGCTGGCCGACGCCGGAGCGTTCTGCGTGCTGATGGAAATGGTGCCTGCGGAGACGGCGGCGGCGGTTGACGCTGCGGTCAGTGTCCCCACGGTGGGCATCGGCGCCGGCAAGGCCACCACCGGACAGGTCCTTGTATGGCAGGACATGGCAGGTTTGCGGGGCGGCCGGATGGCCAAGTTCGTCAAGCAGTACGCGGACCTGCGGAGCACCCTGCTCGACGCCGCCACCGCCTATGGTGAGGACGTCAGGTCCGGCCAGTTCCCCGGCCAGGAACATACCTTCTAAGCCCGCCCCGGCCGTCAGACGAACCAGCGCCAGCCGTCAAGACCGCGGGTGGCGCCTGGCGGCACTCCTCCGCGGACTGCCTCGGCCGCGGGCGGCCTCACCTTGACGTCCGCTTCCGGAGCACCGCAAGGCGCCTTGCCCAACAAAGCCGTCAGTCGTCGTCGTCCTGCTTTTCCCAGGCCTCGTTGCGGGCCTTGACCTTCTCCAGGGCATGTTCGGCTTCTGCCCGGGTCTTGTAGGGCCCGATTAGCTGGCTCCAATCAGACAGCCGGTCCTCTTCGATCTCGTGCGTCCTGACGTTGTACCAGTACTCAGCCATCGTTTGCTCCTCGTCCGGCGGCGGGGAAGCGGCGGCGTGACCCACGTAACGTTGATTCTTACGGAGGCCGTGCGCCGCTTCCGGTTGTTAGGCGTTCTGTGGTGCCTTATATGATCAATCTATGCCTTCCCTTGCCTCGACTGCACCCATCGGCACCCTCACCCCGGGCACCGTGAGTCCGCAGCGTCCCGTCCCGGCGTCCATCCCCCGTCCGGAGTACGTGGGCAAGCCCGCGCCTGCAAAATTCACCGGTTCCGAGGTCAAGTCCGCGGAGACCATCGAGAAGATCCGGATCGCCGGAAAGATCGCGGCACAGGCCATCGTTGAGGTGGGCAAGCACATCCAGCCGGGCGTCACCACCGACGAGCTGGACAGGGTGGGCCACGAGTTCCTGCTGGACCATCACGCCTACCCGTCCACGCTCGGCTACCGCGGATTCCCCAAATCGCTGTGCTCCTCATTGAACGAGGTCATCTGCCATGGCATCCCGGACAGCACCGTGGTCCGGGACGGCGACATCCTGAACATCGACATCACGGCCTTCATCAACGGCGTGCACGGGGACACCAACCACACCTTCCTGGTGGGGGACGTGGACGAGGAATCCCGGTTGCTGGTCGAACGCACCAGGGAATCGCTGAACCGGGCCATCAAGGCGGTGGCGCCGGGACGGGAAATCAACGTCATTGGACGTGCCATCCAGTCGTACGCCAAGCGGTTCGGGTACGGCGTGGTGCGTGACTTCACGGGCCACGGCGTTGGTGAAGCGTTCCATACGGGGCTCATCATTCCGCACTATGATGCCGCTCCTGCCTACAACACGGTCATTGAGGCCGGGATGGTGTTCACCATCGAGCCGATGCTCACCCTCGGCACCGTGGAGTGGGACATGTGGAGCGACGACTGGACGGTTGTCACCCGGGACCACCGCCGCACCGCCCAGTTCGAGCACACCCTGCTGGTCACCGAGACCGGTGCCGAGATCCTCACCCTCCCGTAGCCCGTCCCATGCCTGCACCGGGCATGCTGCCGGTGCAGACCGGACACCTGTTACTGGCCGCCGAAAGCGGCCCCTTTTCCTGCCCACCCCTGTCACGAACGGAATCCCATTGGCCAAGAAGGACGAAAAACCGCACAAGAACGCACCGCTGATCGGCATCGACATCGGTGGTACGGGGATCAAGGGCGGCATTGTCGACCTGAAGAAGGGCAAGCTGCTGGGTGACCGCTTCCGCGTGCCCACCCCCCAGCCTGCCACCCCTGAGGCCGTCGCCGAGGCCGTGGCCCTGGTGGTGGCCGAGCTTTCGGCACGCCCCGAGGCACCGGAAGCCGGCTCCCCCGTGGGCGTGACGTTCCCGGGGATCATCCAGCACGGCGTGGTCCACTCGGCCGCCAACGTGGACAAGACCTGGCTGGACACGGACATCGACGCCCTCCTCACCGCAAAACTGGGCCGCCCCGTGGAGGTCATCAACGACGCCGACGCGGCCGGCCTTGCCGAGGCCCGCTACGGTGCCGGCGCCGGCGTCTCCGGGACCGTCCTGGTCATCACCCTCGGCACTGGCATCGGTTCCGCCTTCATTTTCGACGGCAAGCTGGTTCCCAATGCTGAACTGGGCCACCTGGAGATTGACGGTTTCGATGCCGAATCGAAGGCATCGGCGGTAGCACGGGAGCGGGACGGGCTGTCCTGGGACGAGTACAGCGTGCTGCTGCAGCGCTACTTCTCCCACGTGGAGTTTCTGTTCTCGCCGGAACTGTTCATCGTGGGCGGCGGGATCTCCAAGCGGGCGGACGAGTACCTGCCCAACCTCAAGCTGCGCACCCCGATTGTCCCGGCCGTCCTGCGCAATGAGGCAGGGATTGTGGGCGCCGCGCTGGAAATCGCCCTGAAGCACAAGCTGGCCAAGTAGGCAGTGGTGCCGGTGGCGGCCGCGGCTTCCCCTCCGCTGCCGCCACCGGAGTCTAGAGGGGGCTCTTCTCGGAGCTCTTGGCGCTGGTGGCCGCGCCCTTGGCGTCTTCCTCGGCCTCGTGGCGGAGCAGGGCGATGGCGGTTTCAAAATCCTCAAGGGACTCGAACGCCTGGTACACGCTGGCAAAGCGGAGGTATGCCACCTTGTCGAGTTTCTGAAGCGGTCCGAGGATCACCAGGCCCACCTCGTGGGCATCGATTTCGGCGGCTCCCGAGGCCCGGATCTGTTCTTCAACTTCCTGGGCCAGCATGGCGAGGTCGTCCTCGCTCACCGGCCGGCCCTGGCAGGCCTTGCGCACTCCATTGATGACCTTGCTGCGGCTGAAGGGCTCACCCACGCCGGACCGCTTGATCACGGAGAGGCTGGTGGTTTCCACCGTAGTGAACCGGCGGCCGCATTCAGGGCACTGCCGGCGCCGGCGGATGGCTGAACCGTCATCCGCCATGCGGCTGTCCACCACGCGGGAATCGGGGTTGCGGCAGAACGGGCAGTACATGGCGTTCCCCCTTTTCGCTTGTGGTGTGCAACGTCGTTGGAAGCCAGCAGCACCGCCGGGGGGCAATGCTGTGGCGCTTCCCAGTTTACGGGCACATCTGGGGTAATAACAATCCTGTAATTACTAGATGTAGTGGTACAACCTCAGCCGGGGAAGCGGACCGAGACGGCGTCACCGTGGGCCGGAAGGTCCTCAGCCCGGGACAGGCTCACGATGTGTCCGCTGACCGCTGCGAGGGCGTCACGGCTGTAGTTGACCACCTGGATGGCGCGCAGGAAAGTGGTGACGTTCAGCCCTGACGAAAAAGCAGCAGTGCCGCTGGTGGGCAGCACGTGGTTGGAGCCGGCGCAGTAGTCGCCCAGGCTCACGGGGCTGTAGTCGCCAACGAAGATGGCGCCCGCATTCCGGATCCGCGAAGCCACCGCTGCAGCATCCCGGGTCATGATTTCCAGGTGCTCGGCCGCGTAGGCGTCGCAGGCGGCGATCCCCTGCTCCAGGCTGTCCACCAGCACGACGCCGGACTGCGGGCCGGAGAGCGCCTCCTTTACCCTGGCGGAGTGCTTGGTGGCGGCGGCCTGCAGTTCGAGTTCGGCGCGCACGGCCGCGGCCAGCTCTTCCGAATCCGTGATCAGGACCGAGGCGGCCTTGGGGTCGTGCTCGGCCTGGCTGAGCAGGTCGGCGGCAACCAGTGCCGGCTGCGCGGAGTCATCGGCCAGGATGGCAATCTCCGTGGTGCCCGCCTCGGAGTCGATTCCCACAACGCCCTTGACAAGCCGCTTGGCCGTGGCGACGAAGATGTTCCCGGGCCCGGTCACCACATCCACGGGCTCCAGGGCAGGCCCGGCAGGTGAGGCTTCGACGCCGTAGGCGAAGGCGGCGATGGCCTGGGCGCCGCCGATGGCATAGACCTCGGTGATGCCCAGCAGCGCTGCTGCCGCGAGGATGGTGGGGTGCGGCAGCCCGCCGAACTCCTTCTGCGGCGGCGAGGCCAAGGCTATGGACTCCACGCCTGCCGCCAGCGCGGGCACAACGTTCATGATCACCGATGACGGGTAGACGGCAAGGCCGCCGGGAACATACAGCCCCA
Organism: Arthrobacter sp. Soil764; assembly: GCF_001428075.1. Classification (GTDB taxonomy): domain Bacteria; phylum Actinomycetota; class Actinomycetes; order Actinomycetales; family Micrococcaceae; genus Arthrobacter. The sequence goes on from NZ_LMSI01000007.1 coordinate 14,872, forward strand.
CGCGGGCCACGGGCACCCAGTTCTGGCTGACCACCGCGCCATCGCCCAGTTCGACGTCCACGTTGCGGGGGCGCTGGGCGTCAGCGAATTTCCGCGCCCTGCTGATGGATTCCTCCAGGGCGGCCCGCACCGCCGGGTCCAACTGGTCCAGCGCTGCGTCGATCGCATCCCCGGGGACCAGCGGGTGGTCCTGCGCTACGCCGTCGAACCGTTCCGCCAGCTCGGCCAGGGCCGCGAAGCCGCGCTGCCGGACGGAGGAGATGATCTCCAGGACCTTTTCCTCCGCATCCGCCACTGTCTGGCCCTGGGCGCGGGGCACGGCGGCGCGCAGGGCGGCAAGCGTCAGGTTGCGGCCACGAAGGTCGACGGTACGGAAATCGACGGCGGCTGCAGCAGGGGCGGGAAACTCCGGGAAAGTGGTCACGGGACTATTTTACTGGGCTGTTCCCGCCTGCCCGTTCCGCCGCCTCCGGCTGCGGCTTCCTGCCCGCCGCTCCCACCAGTTCCAGCACGAAGACCGATACGGCCGTGGCGGCAGGCCACAGCAGCAGCACCGGCCAGGCGCGGAGGGAAAAGGCGATGCCGGGGTTGGCTGAGGCGTCGACAGCAGGACCAAACAGCCGGGCTGCCAGGATCCCTGTCCCCCAGGCCAGGACGCTGCCGGCCAGCGCCCCGGCAAGGCCCGTCAGCACGGCTGCCTGCGGGTCCCGGCGCTTGCCGTCGGCCAGGAACACGGCCAGCAGGCAGCCGGCCAGCACCAGGATCCCGGCGAGGGTGAGGTCCCGCGGCAGCCACACCAGTGGAACAGTGCCTGATGCCAGGGCTGGATCCCGCGTCATCAGGTTCAATCCGCCCGGCGCCAGGAGCCACCAGAGGAGGCCTGCCGGAATCCCCGAAGCCGCGGGGACCAGCAGCAGTGACCAGGGCAGCCGCCGGGCAGGGCGGGCGGAAGTTGTCATGCAACACACCTTAACAAAGGTTCCTGGCAGGGCCTCCGGCCGGGGTGTTGCCGCTGCCTGTTTTCCGGCCGCGACCGCTGGCCAATACGCTTGGAGAAAGAGTTACACCACTTAGTGCAGGAGTTCCGGTGACCGACAACAGCGAGCCGTTCGAGCAGACGTTCAGGGAGATGTTCCGCCGCCACGCCGCGGGCGTGGCCATCATTACCGTGAACTACCAGGACGAGCCCTATGGCTTTACCGCCACCTCGGTGGCGTCGCTGTCCGCCAAGCCGCCCCGGTTCACGTTCAACATGGCACGTAGTTCCAGGTCCTGGCCGGCCGTGGCCAACACCCAGTACCTGGGTGTCCACATGCTGGGGCTGGAGAACCAGGAACTCGCTGCCCGCTTTGCCCGCCCGGGCAACCGCTTCGAAGGCAACCACTGGGAGATCGGGCCACACGGGGTTCCCATCCTGAAGGACGTGGCGGGCTGGCTGATCGGCGAGATCCAGATGCGGCTCTCCTTCGAGAACAACGCGGTGGTGGTGGTCCAGGTGGTGGACGGCCAGGTGGGCGGCGAGGGATCGCCCCTGCTGTACCACGGCGGCGCGTACGGGCAGCCCGTGCCGCTGGACTACGAGATCTAGCCGCGGGTAAACCAGCCCGGCACAAAAGAAGCGGCCGACGGCGGGAACTGCTTCCCGCCGTCGGCCGCTTCTTTGTCAGGCGTCCGGTCTTTCAGGCGTCGAGGCAGGCAGGGCCCAGCAGGACCTTCAGGTCGCCGAACAGCGACGGGCTGGGGTTCACGCGGAGGTGGACCGGCAGGCCCATGATCTCCGTGCGGGTATCGCCCTGCAGGTGCAGCCGCACTTCGGAATTGCCCCGGTGGGTGCGCAGCACGTCGCCCAGCTCAGTGACCACGGCCTCGGTGGCCTTGTGGGTGGGCATGGTGATTACCAGGGGTCCGTTCAACCCTTCGCTGAGGTCCGGGACGGACAGCTCCATGCAGTTCAGGGTGATGGCGCCGTCGTCGCGCTTCTGCAGGCGGCCCTTGACCACCACGATCAGGTCCTCGGCAAGGACCGATGCGATCGGCCCGTAAACCTGCCCGAAGAACATGACCTCGATCGAACCGCCCAGGTCCTCTACCTCCGCCCGGGCATAAGCGTTGCCGCTGGCTTTGGCAATGCGCCGGCTCAGCGACGTGATCATCCCGGCAATGGTGATGATGGCGCCGTCCTGGGGACCGTCCTCGCCCAGGATGGTGGTGATGCTCATCTCGGCATGCTGGGCCAGGAGGCCCTCCAGGCCCTGCAGCGGGTGGTCCGACACGTAGAGGCCCAGCATGTCCCGTTCGAAGGAAAGCTTGTCCTTCTTCTCCCACTCGGGAAGGTCCGGAATCTCGATGCTCAACGAAGAGGACTCCGCACCGGCGTCCTCGAAGCCGGCGAAGAGGTCGAACTGGCCAATGGCCTCGTTGCGTTTGAGGGTGATGACGGAGTCGATGGCCTCTTCATGGATCATTGCCAGGGCGCGGCGGTGGTGGCCCAGCGAGTCGAACGCGCCGGACTTGATGAGGGATTCGATGGTCCGCTTGTTGCAGACCACGGCCGGGACCTTCATCAGGTAGTCCTTGAACGAGGTGAAGGCACCCTCGCTTTCGCGGGCAGCCACCATGGCCTCGACGGCGTTGACGCCCACGTTGCGGATGGCACCCATGCCGAAGCGGATGTCGTTCCCTACCGGGGTGAAGTTCAAGGCGGATTCATTGACGTCCGGCGGAAGCACCGTGATGCCCATGCGGCGGCACTCGTTGAGGTAGATGGCGGACTTGTCCTTGTCATCACCCACTGAGGTCAGCAGCGCCGCCATGTACTCCGGCGCGTAGTGCGCCTTGAGATAGGCGGTCCAGTAGGAGATGACGCCGTACGCGGCCGAGTGGGCCTTGTTGAAGGCGTAGTCGGAGAAGGGCAGCAGGATGTCCCAGAGGGTCTTGACGGCCTCCATTGAGTAGCCGTTGTCCTGCATGCCCTGGGAGAAGCCCGCGAACTGCTTGTCCAGCTCGGACTTCTTCTTCTTGCCCATGGCGCGGCGGAGGATATCTGCCTGGCCCAGCGAGTAGCCGGCCAGCTTCTGCGCCACGGCCATGACCTGCTCCTGGTACACGATCAGGCCATAGGTTCCGCCGAGGATCTCCTTGAGGGGTTCCTCCAGTTCCGGATGGATCGGGATCACTTCCTGGATCCCGTTCTTGCGCAGCGCGTAGTCGGTGTGGGCGTTGGCGCCCATGGGGCCCGGACGGTACAGCGCCAGCACGGCGGAGATGTCTTCGAAGTTGTCAGGCTTCATGAGCTTCAGCAGCGAACGCATGGGTCCGCCGTCGAGCTGGAAGACACCCAGGGTGTCACCGCGGGCCAGGAGTTCGTAGGACGGTGCGTCGTCCAGCTCAAGGTTTTCCAGGTCCAGGTCGATGCCGCGGTTCATCTTGATGTTCTCAAGGGCATCGGAAATGATCGTCAGGTTCCGCAGGCCCAGGAAGTCCATCTTGATCAGGCCAAGGCCCTCGGACGTGGGGTAATCGAACTGGGTGATCACCTGGCCGTCCTGGAACCGGCGCATGATGGGGATGACGTCGATGATGGGGTCCGAGGACATGATCACGCCGGCGGCGTGCACGCCCCACTGGCGCTTCAGGCCTTCGATGCCCAAGGCGGTCTCGAAGACCTTGGCAGCTTCGGGGTCGGTAGCGATCAGCTGCCGGAAGTCCCCTGCCTCGCCGTAGCGCTTGGCTTCCGGGTTCTGGATGTCCGCCAGCGGGATGTCCTTGGCCATCACGGCCGGCGGCAGGGCCTTGGTCAGCTGTTCGCCCATGCTGAAGGGGTAGCCGAGGACGCGGGAAGAATCCTTCAGGGCCTGCTTGGTCTTGATGGTGCCGTACGTGACGATCATGGCCACGCGCTCGTCGCCGTACTTCCGGGTCACATAGTCGATGACTTCGGAACGGCGCCGGTCATCGAAGTCGACGTCGAAGTCGGGCATGGATACGCGGTCCGGGTTGAGGAACCGTTCGAAGATCAGCCCGTGGCGGAGGGGGTCGAGGTCGGTGATGCGCATGGCGTAGGCCACCATGGAGCCTGCACCCGAGCCACGCCCCGGGCCCACGCGGATGCCGTTGTTCTTGGCCCAGTTGATGAAGTCGGCAACCACCAGGAAGTAGCCCGGGAAGCCCATGGAGGTGATGACGCCGAGCTCGTAGTCGGCCTGCTTGCGGACCTCGTCCGGGATGCCGGCCGGGTAACGGTACTTCAGGCCCTTGTCCACTTCCTTGACCAGCCAGGAGGTCTCGTCCTCACCGGGCGGGCAGGGGAACCGCGGCATGTAGTTGGCATCCGTGTTGAAGGACACCTCGCAGCGCTCGGCGATGAGCAGGGTGTTGTCGCACGCCTCCGGGTGGTCGCGGAAGAGTTCACGCATTTCCTGCGGCGATTTGAGGTAGTAGCCGCTGCCGGAGAACGCGAACCGCGATCCGCCGTTGTCGTATGTGGGTTCCAGCAGCGTGGAGCCGGACTGGATGGCCAGCAGGGCCTCATGCGCCTTGGCGTCGTGCTCGTGGGTGTAGTGGAGGTCGTTGGTGGCAACCAGCGGCAGGTTCAGGTCCTTGGCAAGCCGCAGCAGGTCCCCGGTGACCCGCCGCTCAATGTCCAGCCCATGGTCCATCAGTTCGCAGAAGTAGTTTTCCGCGCCGAAGATGTCCCGGAATTCGGCCGCCGCTTCAAGGGCTTCGCGGTACTGGCCCAGCCGCAGCCGGGTCTGGACTTCCCCGGAGGGGCAGCCGGTGGTGGCAATGAGCCCTTCGGAGTAGGTGTTGAGCAGTTCACGGTCCAGCCGGGGCCACTTGCCGAACACCGAATCGAGGGACGCGATGGACGAGGCCCGGAAGAGGTTCCGCATGCCCACGTTGTTGTAGCTCAGGAGCGTCATGTGGGTGTAGGAACCACCGCCGGAGACATCATCCTTGCGCTGGGATTCATCGCCCCAGCGGACGCGTTCCTTGTCCGTGCGTGCGGTGCCGGGAGTTACATATGCCTCGACGCCGATGATCGGCTTGATGCCCTTGTCCGTGGCTTTCCGCCAAAAATCGAAGGCCCCGAACAGGTAGCCGTGGTCCGTCGTGGCGAGGGCAGGCATGCCCAAACGCTCGGTTTCGTCGAACAGCTCCCCCAGGCGGGCCGCCCCATCCAGCATGGAATATTCGGTGTGGGTGTGCAGGTGGACAAACGAATCATTGCTGGAACTCACCGGACCATTCTAAGCTCTGCCGAGTTGCAGCCCCGCCAGGCGGTCCGTGTCAGGCCTGTCCCGATTCCAGTACTTCCAGGGCGTAGGCCAGGTCCTGGGGGTAGTCGCTGGAGACCGTGACACGCTCCCCCGTCACCGGGTGGTCAAAGGCCAGTTCGCGGGCATGCAGCCACTGCCGGGTAAGGCCCAGGGTGGCGGCAAGGCGGGGGTCGGCGCCGTAGGTCAGGTCGCCGGCGCAGGGGTGCCGGAGCGCGGAGAAGTGCACCCGGATCTGGTGGGTGCGTCCGGTCTCCAGGTGGACCTCCACCAGGCTGGCCTTGCCGAAGGCCTCCAGGACTTCGTAATGGGTCACCGAGGGGCGGCCGTCCTCGATGACGGCAAATCGCCAGTCGTGTCCAGGGTGGCGTCCAATAGGGGCATCGATGGTTCCGGTCAGGGGATCGGGAAGGCCCTGCACCACAGCGTGGTAGACCTTGTCCACCGTGCGCTCCTTGAAAGCCCGCTTAAGGGCTGTGTAGGCCGGCTCGGACTTGGCGACGACCATCACGCCGGAAGTGCCGACGTCGAGCCGGTGGACTATGCCTGCCCGCTCCGGGGCACCTGAGGTGGAGATGCGGTAACCAGCGGCGGCCAGGCCGCCCACCACAGTGGGTCCCACCCAGCCGGGCGACGGGTGGGCTGCCACGCCCACAGGTTTGTCGACAACGACGAAATCGTCGTCGTCCAGCAGGATGTTCAAGCCTTCCACAATCTCCTCCACGACTTCCAGCGGGTCCCGCCGTTCCGGGACAGAGACGTCCAGGACGTCCCCGGCCACGAGTTTTGCCGACTTGCCCAATGCTTTGCCCCGGTTCAGCACGTGGCCTTCCGCCAGCAGGGATGCGGCCACGGAGCGGGACACCCCCAGAAGGCCGGCCAGACCGGCGTCCGCCCGCGTCCCGCCGTACTCTTCGGCCACGATAATGCGCTCAGTCATGGGCGGGCTTTTCCTGGGGTGCGTTCCCCAGCCGCGTTCCGTCCAGGGCTATTCCTCGGATGGTCAGGATGCAGATGATGGCGACGGCGGACACGACAGCGGAGTCGGCGATGTTGAAGATGGCGAAATTGGGCAGCTGGATGAAGTCCACCACGTGGCCCATGCCGAAGGACGGCTCACGGAAGAGCCGGTCGGTGAGGTTGCCAAGGGCGCCGCCCAGCAGCAGGCCCAGGGCGAGGGACCACCAGGCCGAACCCAGCCTGCGCACCTGGAAAAGAATTGCGATGGCCACGGCGGCCATGATGATGGAGAACACCCACGTGACGTTCTCACCGATCGAGAACGCAGCACCGGAATTACGGATGAAGTACCAGTGCAGGAGGGGCGGCAGGACGGGGATCCGCTCCCCCTCCACCATGGTGGAAGTGACCCAGAGTTTGGTCAGCTGGTCCAGGACGTAGGCGAACACCGCGAACCCGGCGAACAGGGAGAGCAGCACCGCCCGGCGCGGGCGCGGTGAGGGTGGGACAGGGCGTGCCGCATCCGCAGCAAGTTCGTCAGTCATGGTGCTTTCAATTCGTGGAGCTGGTGTCAATGCCAAAAGCCGGTGGCCGAGGAATCCTCAGCCACCGGCTTTCAGAATACGTGCTGCCAGGCTTAGTTGGCTTCGCTGACTTCCGGGGTAGCCACGGAGCCACGGGCATCCAGGTCGCGGAGCTGGCCTTCGATGTAGGCCTTCAGGCGTGAACGGTAGTCGCGTTCGAAGCCGCGGAGCTGTTCCACCTTGCGTTCCAGGACGGAGCGCTGCTGCTCCAGGGCACCGAGGATCTTGCGGGACTTCTCCTGGGCGTCGTTGACGAGGCTGCTGGCTTCGATCTGCGCTTCGGCGATGATCTTGTCCTTCTGCGCCTGGCCGTCGGCGACGTGGCGGTCGTGCATCTGCTGGGCCATGGCCAGCAGGCCGGCGGCGGATTCAGCGGAAGGAGTGGCGACAGCTGCGGGCGCGGCCGGTGCGGCGGCAGCCGGGGCAGCCGGCTGGACGTCCTTCTTCTTGTTGGCCTCGGCAGCCTTGGCCTCGGCCTCAGCCTTCTCGCGGGCCTCGTCCTTGTCGGCCTTGACCGGCGCGGGGACCTTCTCCACCACGGGAGCGGCAGCTGAGCTTGCCGGAACGCTCGAACCTGCTTCAGCGAGCTTCTTGCGGAGCTCGTCGTTTTCCTGGTTCAGGCGGCGGAGTTCAACGACGATTTCGTCCAGGAAGTCATCAACCTCGTCCTGGTCATAGCCCTCGCGGAACTTGGTGGGCTGAAAGCGCTTGTTGACAACGTCTTCTGGCGTCAAAGCCATCTGGTCACCTCACTGGTCTGGTTAGTCAGTAGGCCTTCCGGCCGTCAAAACTACGGTACCTAAATTTGGTCTGCTTACTCTAATTCAACACTGCGGTGTCAAACGCGAGGTTTCTTCGCTTTACACTAGCCGTTCCGCGGGGGAACACACTGCATTGCCGGTCCGGTGCGTGGATCAGGCAAGTCCCCTGGTGACATTCATCGCGATGCTGACGCCGATGAACAGGATCAGGAAACCCAGGTCCAGGGAAATGCCGCCAAGCCGGAGCGGCGGAATCATGCGCCGCAGGCCCTTGAGGGGCGGATCGGTGATGGAGTACACGGCGTGCGCCACAACCAGGGCCGCGCCCCGTGGCCGCCATTCCCTTGCGAACATCTGTACCCAGTCGAACACCAGGCGGATGATGAGGGCGACGAAGAACAGCAGCAGGGCGAGATAGAGAAGTCCGAAAACAATTCCCATGACTTATTTCATATCTCCATATTCGTGCGGCGCTGCCATAGCGGAGGCCGCTGTTGTCCTGCTGTTGTCTTGTCTATTTCAGCACAGATGCCAGACAGGTGTCCCTGCCTGGCATCCGGATGCGGCTTTTGGTGCTCAGCTTTGGTTGAAGAAACTGGCCTGCGTGTCGCTGGCCTTTTTGTCGTCACCGATCACTTCGACGTAGGACGGGGAGAGCAGGAACACCTTGTTGGTCACCCGCTCGATGCTTCCCCGGAGGCCGAACACAAGGCCGGCGGAGAAATCCACCAGCCGCTTGGCATCGGATTCGCCCATGTCCGTGACGTTCATGATCACCGGAATGCCATCCCGGAAACTCTCACCGATGAGCTTGGCATCGTTGTAGGAACGCGGGTGGATGGTGGTGATCTGGCGAAGTCCGGTGTTCTCTTCGCGGCTCGACGCCGCGCGTTTAATGGGGGTCACAGGGGCGCGGTATTCCTCTTCAGGGGCGTAGGACGCCTCGCGGCTGACTTCGCGGACCGGCGCCGGAGCGCGGCGTTCCTCGCGGTCAACTTCCATCGGTTCGTCCTCATCCTTACGTGTGGTCTGTTGCTCGGACTCGTAATGCTCATCGCCGTCGGCGAGCCCAAGATAGATCATTGTCTTGCGCAGAGCGCCGGCCATGGTCGACTCCTAATCGTGTCCCGTAAGCGGGCCGCCCAATGATTTGACAGCACTGGAGTCCCCCGCCCATCACTTCCAATAGGACCGACGCTACCCCACCGCGGGACGGGAACCGAGAATATCCGAACCGATTCGCAGGTGTGTCGCTCCGAACTTGATGGCGGCCTCAAGGTCCTGGCTCATGCCTGCCGAGATGCCTGTCGCCGCGGGGTAGGCCGCCGCCAGCCGGGCGGAAATCCCGGCGAGCTGTTCGAACGCCGGCTCCGGTGGCGCACCCAGGGGCGCCACTGCCATCACGCCGGCCAGGTTCAGGCCCTCCGCCGCGGCAATCCGCTCTGCCAGGAGCGGCACATCGGCGGGGTCTGCACCGCCGCGGTGCGTGCCGCCGTCGCCCTCAAGGCTGACCTGGATAAAGCAGTCCAGCGCCGCCCTCCCGCTGGCCTCCATCTCATGGGCAACCGCCTTGGCCAGTGCGTCCACGAGCTGCGGCCGGTCCACGGAATGGACCGCGGAGGCGTAGCGCGCCACGGATTTGGCCTTCTTAGTCTGCAGCTGGCCTACGAAATGCCAGGTCAAGGTCAGATCTGCCAGCTCGAGGGCCTTGGCAGCGGCCTCCTGGTCCCGGTTCTCGCCAACATCCGTAACTCCAAGGGCGGCCAGGCGACGGATATCGTCCGCCGGGTGGAACTTGGTGACCACGATCAGGGTCGGAAGCCGGTCCCCGCGCCCCGCGTCCCCGGCGGCCGCTGCGATCCGCTTCCGCACGGCGGCAAGCCGTTCGGAAAGTTCCGCGCTGCGGGGATCATCTGCCCCGCCCTGCCCTGTGCTTGCCGGCTCAGTCATGGCACCAGATCAGTCCGGCGAAACGGCCGGTATTCCGGTCGCGGCGGTACGAGTAGAGGGTGTCCGTCTCGAGGGTGCAGCCACCGGCGTATTCCACGCCCACGCCGGCCGTCTCCAGCTGGCTCCGCGCACCGGCGGGAAGGTCCAGTGCGGGTGTTCCCCATGAGGTGGTGCTGCGGGTGGCAGGGACCAAAGCGGCCACCTCATCCTGCAGTGCCGAAGGAACTTCATAGCAGGACCCGCAGATCGATGGGCCCATCCAGGCCCGGATCCGTGAGGCTCCAAGGGACAACATGTTCTCCACGGCGGCCGGGATGATACCGTTCGCGATGCCGGGACGGCCTGCATGCACTGCGGCAAACACTGGCCCGCCTGGTGTCTCCCCCGCGAGCAACACCGGAATGCAGTCCGCCACCATGACGGCCAGGGGAAGTCCGCGGGACACCATGGCGTCGGCCTCAGGTGAAGGCACATCCGCACCCACTACTGCCACGGTCGTCCCGTGGACCTGGTTCATGAAGCGGAGCGATTGCGGACGCACGCCCATATACTCCTCCAGCCGGGCACGGCGCTGCCGGACCTCGCCTGGATCATCCCCTACATGCAGGGCAAGATTTCCCGCATCCACATCAGTGAACGCGGCCGACACCCCGGGCAGGATGTCGGCGCGCCAATGGAACAAACCGCTGCCTACTTCAGGAAGTCGGGGACATCCAGGTCATCCGGGTGGGTGCCGGTCAGGTCCGGCTCCACGACGGAGGGAAGGTCGACGTCGAAGCCTGAGTCGGCGGGGACGGCCGACGGGCGCTGCTGTCCCCAGTTGCTGAGGCCCGCGGCACCGACGCCGGCATGGATCGGCTGGACGTTCTGCTGGTGGTTGCCGTTGCCCTGGTGGTTTCCGTTCTGCGGGTGGGCAGAGGCGGGGGCGGCAGCGGGGGCAGCGGGCCGCTGCGGGGCGGCCTGCGGCTGGGACTGGTCCATGGAGGGCGAGGTGGCCTTGACGTCGTCGAACCCGGCCGCGATGACCGTGACACGCGCTTCATCACCCAGGGCATCGTCGATGACGGCACCGAAGATGATGTTCGCCTCGGGGTGGGCCACTTCCTGGACCAGCCGCGCCGCCTCGTTGATCTCGAACAGGCCCAGGTCCGAGCCGCCCTGGATGGACAGCAGCACGCCGTGGGCGCCGTCGATGGATGCTTCCAGCAACGGCGATGCGATGGCCAGTTCGGCCGCCTTGACGGCGCGGTCTTCACCCCGGGCGGAACCGATGCCCATCAGGGCCGAGCCGGCGCCCTGCATGACGGACTTGACGTCCGCGAAGTCAAGGTTGATCAGGCCGGGCGTGGTGATGAGGTCGGTGATGCCCTGGACACCGGACAGCAGGACCTGGTCCGCGGAGCGGAAGGCGTCAAGAACGGACACGTTGCGGTCGCTGATGGACAGCAAACGGTCGTTGGGGATGACGATCAGGGTGTCCACCTCGTCACGCAGGGCGTCAATGCCGGCCTCTGCGGAACCGGCACGCCGGCGGCCCTCGAACGTGAACGGACGGGTGACCACGCCGATGGTCAGGGCGCCGAGCGAGCGGGCAATGCGGGCGACGACGGGCGCGCCGCCGGTGCCGGTGCCGCCGCCTTCGCCGGCGGTGACGAAGACCATGTCGGCGCCGCGCAGGACTTCCTCGATCTCGTCGGCATGGTCCTCGGCGGCCTGCTTGCCCACCTCCGGGTTGGCGCCGGCGCCCAGGCCCCGGGTCAGCTCCCGTCCGACGTCGAGCTTCACGTCGGCGTCACTCATGAGCAGGGCCTGGGCGTCGGTGTTGATGGCGATGAACTCAACACCCCTGAGGCCGACCTCGATCATGCGGTTGACTGCGTTCACGCCACCGCCGCCGATGCCGACGACTTTGATGACGGCCAAGTAATTCTGCGGAGCTGCCACGTTACGTGTCCCTTGTTCGTGTCTTATTGCGAAAACTGATGGAGAGCTTGAAGGCTGAAACCTTAACCTTCGAGTTGAAGGTTATAGTTATGTCAAGTAACTCTTGTCTGTGACGGTATTTCCTCTGGTTCCGACATTCAATAACCGGGTCCGCGTGTCGGATTAATACCGGAAAAGAAAGCGCTCAGCGCGTCACCGGGTGCCGTGGAACGCTGACATCGTAGACCCTGACCGGGTTCTTGGGATCGGCCGGAGCCTTGAGGAGCGCGGCCAGGACCTTGGCCTTGAGTTCCTTCTCGGAGGCGTTGCCCCACACGATGGTTTGGCCGTCCACCAGCTTGAGTTCCACGGCGTCCACGGACTGCGCGGACGCGTTGGACAGCTTTGCCAGCACGTCGGCCGGCAGCGCCCCGAGGACTGCGGCGGTGGCACGGAAGAGATCCTGTCCGATCGCGCCGGCACCGCCGTCGATGACCGGCAGCGAGGCCGACGCCGGATCATCAGTGGTTGCCAGCTGGATGCCGTCGACGTCCACCAGCTGGTACTGCTCCCCCTGCTTGACCAGCGCCACCGGCACACGCTCATGCACCGCGACGGCGAGGGTGGACGGCGGCCGGGCCTCCACGGAAACGGACTTGACCTGGATCAGGGAGCCCAGGAGCCCGCGGACGTCGTCGTCGCTGATCTGCGGCAATGGCTTGCCCCGCAGGGGCTCCAACGCAGCCTGAACCTGGGCCGGCGTGACAAGCCGCGTGCCTGTCACCGAAATGGTCCGCATGGCAAGCATTGGGGAGTAGACGGCGGCCGCCAGCAGCCCGGCCACCAGGACCAGCACAGTTCCCACGGCGAGCAGGACTTTCTTCCTGCGGCGCCGGCCCTTGGGTTCCGGGAACGCCAGGACCGTTGCCCCGGCGGCCTTGGGCTCCTTCAGCTGCTGCGGGGACGCCTGGTCAGGGATGCTGCGGGATGCCGTGATCACGTCATTGCCTGCGCCCCCGGGCATGCCGGACGATTGTGCCGCTGCGTCCGTGCCGTTCCCGGACGGGGCGTCAGGGCGCTTGGTCCGCTTGGCCGGGGCATAGGTGGGGCGGCGGGAGCTAGGCACGCAGTGCCTCCACGATTTTGGGACCGTAGGCTGTGACGTCACCGGCGCCCACCGTGAGGACAACGTCCCCGTCCGCGGCTGCTTCGGCCAGGGTGCCGACTGCGTCGTCGGCGGAGACGAGCCGTCCGCCTTCCTTCAGGTGGTCGGCGATGAGCTGGCTCGTGACGCCCGGGATCGGGTCCTCCCTGGCGGGGTAGATGTCCAGGACCAGGGCGGTATCGGCCAGGTTGAGGGCATCCGCGAACTGCGCAGCGAATTCGCGGGTACGGGAAAACAGGTGCGGCTGGAACAGGACATGGACCTTGTGGCCGCCTGCCACCGACCGGGCAGCGGTGAGGGCGGCGCGGACTTCCGTGGGGTGGTGGGCGTAGTCGTCGAACACGCGCACCCCCCTTGCCCCGCCTTTCAGTTCAAAGCGGCGGGAGGCGCCGGAGAAATGGGCCAGCCCGGCGGCAGCGGCAGCCGCGTCCACACCGAGCTCGAGGGCCACGGCAAAGGCGGCCGCCGCGTTGAGGGCGTTGTGCCGTCCGGGCACCTGCAGCGACAAAGGGAACCGGGCGCCATCTGCCGATATGGCAACCTGTCCCCTGCCGTCGTCGTCAAGCCTGATGTCCGCCGCGTCACTGGTGCCGTACAGGACCACCCGCGTGTTGCCCCGCGCCCTGGTCCGTTCCGCCAAAGCCAGCGCGCCGGCGTCGTCACCGCAGGCCACCAGGAGGCCGTCCGCGGGCAGCAGTGCAGTGAAGCGGTCGAAGGACTCGTAGACGGCTTCAGCGGTGCCGTAGTAGTCGAGGTGGTCAGGCTCCACATTGGTGACGACGGCGATGCGGGGCCGGTAATTCAGGAAGGACCCGTCGGATTCGTCAGCCTCCGCAACGAAGACGCCGGACGTCCCATGCGCGGCGTTCACGCCCAGCGCGGGAATGTTGGCGCCGACGGCAAAGGACGGATCCAGGCCCGCCGCGCGGAGCAGCACGGTAACCATCGATGTGGTGGTGGATTTGCCGTGCGTTCCGGCAACCGTCACCACCGTGTCCCCGCCCATGGTGGCTGCCAGGGCCTGGGACCGGTGCAGCACAGGCAGCCCAGCCGCGCGTGCCGCCGCCAGTTCGGGGTTGTCCTCCCGGATGGCTGAGCCTGCAACCACAGTCTGCGCGTCCGCCAGGTTGCCCGCGGAGTAGCCGACGGCAATGCGTGCCCCCGCCGCGGCAAGGTCCGTCATAACGGGCAGGTCCTTGGCGTCGGATCCGCTGACCGGGACTCCGCGGGCCACCATGATGCGGGCCACGGCGGACATGCCTACTCCCCCGATGCCGACGAAGTGCACCTTTCCAAGGGATTCCAGGCTGGGAGTGTTGTCGGGGCTCATGCAGATACCGCTTCCAGGACAAGACCAGCCATGCGCTGGTCGGCATTTCGGATTCCGAGCCGGTAGGACTTGGCTTCCATGGCGGCAAGCCGTGCCTTGTCGGTGATCAGGGGAATCAATTCGCGGTCAACCCATTCCGCCGTGAAGTCGCGGTCAGCCACCAGCAGCGCTCCGCCTGCGGCCACCAGGCCGGCTGCGTTCAGTGCCTGTTCCCCGTTGCCGATGGGCAGTGGCACCAGGACCGCCGGGACGCCGACGGCGGCCACCTCGCACACCGTGGCCGCGCCCGACCGTGCCAGAAGCAGGTCCGCAGCGGCATAGGAAAGCTCCATGCCGTCGATGTACTCCACCTGCCGGTAGCCCTTTGCCGCGAGGGGCTGGCCGGCCTGGTCCAGGACTGTCTTGCCGCGGCCGGTGATGTGGAGGGTCTGGATACCGGCATCGGCAAGGCGGCCGGCAGCGGCGGCGATGGTCCGGTTGATGCTCTGGGCGCCGGAGGAACCGCCGGTGACGATCAGGGTTGGCTGGTGGGGATCGAGCCCAAGGGCCTCCCGCGCGGCGCTGCGTGCGGTCTTCCGGTCCAGGCCGGAAATTTCCTTCCTCATGGGCATTCCCACATGAACGGCATTGCGCAGCGGGGTGCCCTCGAAGGCCACGGCAACCCGGCCGTTGAGGAAGGCCCCCACCCGGTTGGCCAGCCCGGGACGGGCGTTGGCTTCATGGATGACCATGGGGATGCCGCGCTTCCGTGCCGCCAGGTACATGGGCGTGCAAACGTATCCGCCCACTCCCACCAGCACATCGGCCCGGGCCTGGTCCAGGATGGCACCGGCCTGGCGGACCGCCCCGGCCAGCCTGGCAGGCAGGCGCAGCAGGTCCGCAGACGGCTTGCGCGGCAGGGGCACCCGGTCAATCGTGGCCAACTGGACGCCGGCGGCGGGAACCAGCCGGGTTTCCATCCCCGAGGGCGTTCCAACCGCCAGGATGGATGCGTCGGGGGCTTCGCTCCTCAGGGCAGCGGCGATGGCGAGCATTGGGCTGATATGGCCCGCTGTTCCGCCGCCGGCCAGGACGATGGAGGGTTGTGTCGGAGTCATCTGGAGTTAGGCACGCTTTCTGGATGTCTTTGGTTTGTTCTTGTCCCGCCCCGGCCGGGCCTTGAACTTCAGCATCCGCTTGGGCCGAATAGCCGGGGCCATCTGCTCCCGCGCCAACGAGAGGACCACCCCCACGGCGCACAGTGACATCAGCAGGGCCGAACCGCCGTAGGAAATGAACGGCAGCGGCACGCCGATGACCGGCATCAAACCCGTGACAACGGACATGTTCACGGTGGCCTGGCCCAGGAGCCAGACCATGATGCTGCCGGCCAGGACCCTGTGGAACATGTCCTCCTGCGCCACCACCACGCGGTAGATGGCAGCGCCCAGGATGGCGAACAGGATCAGGACGACGACGGTTCCCACCAAGCCGAGTTCCTCGCCAATGATGGCGAAGATAAAGTCGTTGTGGGCTTCGGGGATCCAGCTGTACTTTTGCCGGCTCTGCCCCAGGCCCACGCCCAGCCAGCCGCCGGAGGCAAGGCCGTACATTCCGTTGGTGGCCTGGTAGTTGGCGTCGATGCCGTCTGCGCAGGACTGGCCGGTCCACCACGAGGTGATGCGGCACATGCGGTTGGAGCTGGTGACGGCCATGACGGCGGTGCCGGCAGCGGCGATGATGCCGGCGATGCCGAAGAGGTAGAGCGGAACACCCGCGAAGAACAGCGCCGCTGCGACGATCATCATAATGATCATGGCCGTTCCGAGGTCGTTGCCCACCAGGATCAGCACGATGACGATGGCCGCCATGGGCACTGCGGGGACCAGCACGTGCTGCCACCGGCTGAGCAGTTTGCCCTTCCGGGCGAGCACCGTGGCCAGCCACAGGGCGAGGGCCAGCTTGGCGGCCTCGGAAGGCTGGAAGGTGATGCCGCCGAGGTCGATCCAGTTCTTGTTGCCGTTGACTTCGTCGCCAACCACCTGCACCAGGCCCAGGAGCAGCACGGCGGCGCCGACGGCGGGCCATGCGAGCCGCTTCAGCCACACCACATTGATCCGCGAGAGCACGAACATGGTGAAGATCCCGATTGCGGCGAAGACACCCTGCTTCAAGGCATCACCATAGGGGGACTTTCCGGCAGCGATGGATTCAACGCTGGAGGCAGAGAGGACCATCATGATCCCGATGGCCGTCAATGCGAGTGTGGCACCGAGGATGAGGTAGTACGTGGAGCCGTTCCGGGACGTGCCTGTTCCCTCCAGCGCGGACCAGAACCGGCGGTAGATGGTCCGCAGCTTTAGGCCCGCCGAAGCAGGCTGCCGGGTGGCCGTGGAGCCGGGGCGGGGCTTGCCACCCTGGCTTTTGACACCCTGGGGCTTGCCACCCTTGGGCCGGGTGGGCGTGCTGACCATTGTTACTCCTCGCCGGTCTGGGCCTGCCCTTCCACCAGCTCGCGGACAGCGTCGATGAAAGTACCGCCACGGTGAGCGTAGGAAGAGAACTGATCCATGGAAGCAGCTGCGGGAGCCATCAGCACGGTGTCGCCGGGTTCAGCAAGCTGTGCTGCTGACGCAACGGCCCGGGACATCACCTGTTCTCCGTTGCCGGGTGAACCGGCAGGAGTGCCACCGGGCGCCGAAGCAGTCTGCACTCCTTCAGTGTCGCCTGCCCCCGGTTCGATCACCGGGACATCGGGCGCGTGTCGCCGGAGGGCCTCCCGGAGCGGTGAGGTGTCTGTTCCGATCAGTACCACGGCCTTGAGCCGCGCCGCGTGGTCCCTCACCAGGTCGTCGTAGCTGACGCCCTTCGAGAGGCCGCCGGCAATCCAGACCACGTTGGTGAAGGCCGACAGGGAAGCAGACGCCGCATGCGGGTTGGTGGCCTTGGAGTCGTTGACCCAGAGGACCCCATCCATGCGGGCCACGGGCTGGATGCGGTGGTCGCCCGGGACGTAGTCCAGGATGCCTTGGCGGACCGCCTTGGCATCCACGCCGTAGGCGCGCACCAGGCCGGCGGCGGCGAGGGCGTTGGCCACCATGTGCCGTGGGGCCAGCGGACCAAGGTCGGCCATCGAGGCAAGTTCGGCGGCGCTGTTCCGGCGCTCCTCGATGAACGCCCGGTCCACCAGGAGGCCTTCCACGACTCCGAGCATGCTGACCGCGGGGGTGACTGTGGTGAAGCCGACAGCGCGGCAGCCTTCCACCACATCCGCGTTCTCCACCATGCGCTCGGTTTCCACCTGCTCCGCGTTGTAGATGCAGGCTTTCCGGGTCCGCTCGTAGACCTTGGCCTTGTCCGCAAGGTACGAGTCGTAGGAACCGTGCCAGTCCACGTGGTCTTCGGCCACGTTGAGGCAGACACTGGCTACCGGGGACACGGATTCCGCCCAGTGCAACTGGAAGCTGGAGAGCTCAACGGCGAAGACGTCGTACTCTACCGGGTCGCGCAGGGCATCCAGGATGGGGGTGCCGACGTTTCCGACCGCGATTGCCTTGAGCCCGGCGGCACGCAGCATCGATTCGGTGAGTCCAACGGTTGTCGTTTTGCCGTTCGTGCCGGTGATTGCCAGCCAGTCGGCCGTTTTCCGTCCCTCCCGGGTCCGCACGCGCCATGCCAGTTCGACGTCGCCCCAGACGGAGATGTGTGCCCGGGCCGCTGCAGCCAGGAGGGCCTGGTCCGGCCGCCATCCGGGCGATGTCACGATCAGTTCCGGAAGTTCGCCGTCGACGCGCGGTATGTGGGTGACCGCGTCCGGTCCCAGCAGCACATCGGCGGCGCCCACGATCTTGAGGGTATCGGCATGCGCACGCGCTGTTTCGCTGGTGGCGGCGTCCACCACCACCACGCGTGCACCGAGTTCAATCAGGGTGTCTGCGGCGGCGAAGCCGGACACGCCGATACCGGTCACGACCACGCGCAGGCCGGCCCAGTCGGAGTCCCAGGAGACAAGGTTTGCCAGGCGGGGGGAAACGGTCACAGCAGTACAACCCATTCAGCGTAGAAAATGCCCAGGCCCGCGGCGACGAAGAGTCCGCCCAGGATCCAGAACCGGACAACGACGGTCACTTCGGCCCACCCCTTCAGCTCGAAGTGGTGCTGCAGCGGCGCCATCTTGAAGACGCGCTTTCCGCCAGTGGCCTTGAAGTAGCCCACCTGGATGATGACGGACAGGGTAATCAGCACGAAGAGGCCGCCCACGATGCCCAGCAGAAGCTCGGTCCGGGAGAGGATGGCGAAACCAGCCACCGCACCGCCAATGGCCAATGATCCGGTGTCGCCCATGAAGATCTTGGCCGGCGAGGTGTTCCACCAGAGGAAACCCACCAGGGCAGCACTAAGGATTGCCGCGAGCAGAGCGAGGTCCAGGGGGTCGCGGACCAGGTAGCAGCCGCTGCCGGCTTCCCTGGGCGAGCCGCAGGCCTGGTTGTTCTGCCATATGCCCATGAGCGTATATGCGCCGAATACCATGATGGATGCACCGGCGGCCAAGCCGTCAAGGCCGTCCGTAAGGTTCACGCCGTTGGTGGCGGCGGTGACGATCAGGTTGGACCAAATGACGAACAGGATTGCGCCGAGGACGGTGCCGCCAAAGGCGAGGTCGAGCCACGGCAGGTCGCGGACCAGGGAGATCTTGGTTGACGCCGGGGTCAGGCCTGCGCTGTTGGGAAAGTTCAACGCCAGGACGGCGAAGATGATGCCCACGGCCGCCTGGAGGATGAGCTTCGCCTTGGCATTGAGGCCCAGGCTTCGCTGGCGCGAGATTTTGATGAAGTCGTCCAGGAAGCCCACCAGGCCCATGCCCACCATGAGGAACAGCAGGATAAGTGCTGAGGCTGAAGGCCCGGGGGAACCAGGGTTCATCATCAGCATGATGAGGTGCGTGAGTCCGTAGCTCAGCAGGACGGCGGCCACAACGACAGTTCCGCCCATGGTGGGTGTTCCACGCTTGGTGTGGTGCGACGTGGGGCCGTCGTCACGGATGAATTGGCCATAGCCGCGGTGCACCAGCAGGCGGATGAAGAGGGGCGTGCCCACCAGGGCAAACAGCAGGGCCAGGCCTGCGCCGATCAGCAGAGCAATCACAGCAGAGTGCTCCTTTCGTCGGCAGGGGTCGGGGTTGGGGGTAATGCTATCCGATCGCCCAAATGACGCAGCCCCACACTGTTGGAGGACTTGAACAGCACCAGGTCGCCGGGTTGGAGTTCTGCGTCGAGGATTTCGTGGGCCTCATCCACAGTTTCGGCAAAGAGGCATTCGTCGCCCCAAGACCCTTCCTGTACCGCGGAGACGTAAAGGGCACGCGCTTCCCGGCCCACCACCAGCAGCCGGGAGATGTTGAGGCGCACCACCTGGGTACCCACGGCGGTGTGCTCCCGGATGGAGTCGTCCCCCAGTTCCAGCATGGCTCCCAGGACGGCCCAGGTGCGGCGGCCCCGGCCGAGGTCTGCCAGCGTTCGGAGCGCGGCGCGCATCGATTCGGGGTTGGCATTGTAGGCATCATTGATGATGGTCACGCCGTCAGGCCGCTCGGTGCGTTCCATCCGCCAGCGGCTTGCGGCTGCCTGGCTGCTGAGCGAGGCAGCAATGTGCTCTCCCGGAACTCCGGCAGCCCATGCGGCTGCCGCGGCCGCCAGCAGGTTTCCCGTGTGGTGGGCCCCGATCAGCCGGCTGCTTACGTGGAGGGGTGCATCGCCGTTGGGCAGCTGCAGGTCGAATTCGGGGCTGCCCGCGGCATTGGTGTCCGCATTGAGCGCCCGGATCTGCGCGTCCTGGCGTCCGTCGGCGGAAAAGCCGAGGACGTTGGCCGAGGTACGGCTGCGCATGGCGGCGACGCGTTCGTCGTCGAGATTGATGACGGCGGTGCCGGCGCCGGAAAGGCCTTCAACCATCTCGCCCTTGGCCAGCGCAATGTTCTCCACCCCTCCGAACTCGCCGGCATGTGCAGTGCCCACTGCCAGGACCACCCCGATGTCCGGCTTGACCATCTCCGCAAGGTAGCGGATGTGGCCGATACCCGTGGCCCCCATCTCGATGACCAGGTAGCGGGTGTCGGCGTCAGCCCGGAAGACGGTCAGCGGAACGCCCACCTCACCGTTGTAGGAGCCCTGGGGCGCGACGGTGTTGCCTTGCGTGGCCATGATCCCGGCCAACAGGTCCTTGGTGGTGGTCTTGCCGGCCGAACCGGTGATGCCCACGACGGTCAGCTGCTCCCCCGCTGCTGCACGGGCGGCACGGATGCGGCGGACTGCTTCGGCAGCCAGGGCACCCATTGCCAGGACGGCGTCGGCGACCACGATGGACGGGTAGGCGGTGCCCCCCGGAGCTTCGACCGTGCGCTCGACGAGGGCCAGGACAGCTCCGGAGGCAAAGGCGGCGTCGATGAAGTCGTGGCCGTCGGCGTGCTCGCCCGGCTTTGCGACGTAAAGCGAGCCGGGCGTGGCTTCGCGTGAATCCGTCACCACCGAGAGGGGCGTAATTCCGGGATTGGCGTCCAGGCGCCCGCTGGTGATTTCGGCGATTTCCGCCGCAGTAAATGCAATCATCTCGGTCTAGGACTCTATCCGGTCGTCATGGAGAACGTTGAATCCCCTGGCTGTCAAGGCGCTGCGCAGTTCCACCCTGTCGTCCAGCGCGAGGTTCACGCCTTTCACTTCCTGCCAGATCTCATGGCCGCGGCCGGCCACCAGGATAGTGTCCTGCGGCCGTACCAGGCCTGCGGCGTGCCGGATGGCCTCGTCCCGGGGAAAGACCTCCAGCAGGTCGGTGTCCAGGGACTCCTTTTCCACCGCTTCCCGCGCACCGGCCAGCACGTCGGCCCGAATCGCTGCTGCGTCCTCGTCGTGCGGGTCGTCGTCGGTGATGATCACGGTGTCGGCAAGCCGGGCGGCGATGGCTCCCATGGCCGGGCGCTTGCCCTGGTCGCGCTGTCCCGTGGCGCCGAAGACAACGATCAGGCGGGAGTCCTGTTCCGATGAGCGGACTGCTTCCAGGGCCCGTGCCAGGGCGTCGGTGTTGTGGGCGAAATCGACGACGGCGGCCGGCCGCTCGGCGACCAGCTGCATGCGCCCCGGCACTGCCGTGCTGAACGGATCGGCACGGTCCAGGGCGGCCTGCAGGTCGGCGGCGTCAACTCCGGACGTGAGGACCATGAGCGCCGCGAGGGCGGCGTTGGCAACGTTGAAGCTGCCGGGCAGCCCGGTGTGGACGTTCAGGACGGCACCGGAGGGCCCCGTAAGGGTGAAGTCGGTGCCGAGCCCGCGTGGCGAGGCAGCGCTGACTGTCCAGTCCGCCGTGGTCCGGCCGGTAGTGCTGAGCGTGGTGATGGGCACCTCGCTGTTGCCGGCAAGGCGTTGGCCCCACTCGTCGTCGACCGTCACCACGGCCCTGCGGGCGCGCTCCGGTGTGAAGAGCTCTGCTTTAGTGGCGAAGTACCCGTCCATCGTGTGGTGCAGGTCCAGGTGGTCCTGGGTGAGGTTGGTGAACCCTGCGACGTCGAAGACCAGGCCGTCCACCCGCTGGTACGAGATCGCATGGGAGGACACCTCCATGGCCGCGGCGTCCAGCCCGCGCTGGTGCATGAGTGCGAGGAGTCCGTGGACCTCCGGCGATTCCGGCGTGGTGAGGAGGCTGGGGATGGGCTCCCCGCCGGCCAGGATCTCGATGGTGCCGATTAGGCCGGACTGCCGCCCCAGCGCGCGCAGCAGCGAGGTAATGAAGTAGGTGGTGGTGGTTTTCCCGTTGGTCCCGGTGACGCCGAAAAGCTGCAGCGGACGGCCGTCGGCGGACTGGCTCCGGTAAATCATGGCGGAGAGGGGTCCCACCTCGTTGCGTGGCTTGTCGACGACGAGCACGGGCACGGGCGTGTCCGCGGACAGGGCGAGCAGCCGCGCGCCGGCGTCGTCCGTGAGGACTGCTGCAGCCCCGGCACCGATGGCGTCCGTGGCGAAGTCGGCGCCGTGCCTGCTGGCCCCCGGCAGGGCCACGTACAGGTCGCCGGGCTCGACCGTGCGTGAGTTGATGGAGATGCCAGTGATGTCCACGTCGGCGGCTGGAGCGGGTACGGATACGCCCACGGCCTGCCCGACGGCGGCCAGCGGGACCGCCGCCACGGCTGCGGGCCGGAAGCGGCCCGGATTTTCGTCCCGCGCAGTATCGCTGCCGGGCGTGGTGAACTCTGACAAAGGGATCTCCGATGGTGCTAGTGCGTGCCCGGCATGGTTCGCGCCGGGCACTGTGAGGCGCTGGATGCTGCTGGTACTTCCGGCGGGGCGCAGCGGCTACTTGGCGTACTGCGGCATTCTGGCCGGCTGGCCGGTCGAAGGCTGGACGTTGTAGGTCCGCAGCGCCTGGCTCATGACGGACCGGAAAACCGGCCCGTTGGTAATGCCGTAGATGCTGCCCTTCGGCCGCTGGAGGACCACCTCCACAATAAACCGCGGATCATCCATCGGCGCCATTCCCACAATGGAGGCCGTGTACCCGCAGTAGCCGGACTTGCCGTCGTCGCAGGGTGATTCGGATGTCCCGGTCTTGGCTCCCACGCGGTACCCGTCGATCCCTGCGTCCTTGATCTCGCCTTCGGTGACGGCGCTTTCCAGGATGTCCTGGACCTGCTGGGCCGTGCCTTCGGAGACAATTTGGCGCGACGGCTGGGCGGGAACTTTCTCCTCGGTACCGTCAGGGGAAATGTACGAATCGATCAGCCGCGGCTGGAGCATGACGCCGTTGTTGGCGATGCTCTGGTAGGCACGGACCGTCTGGAGCGTGGACTGGGAAACGCCCTGCCCGAACAGGACGGTGTACTGCTGGCGTCCGTCCCACTGGTCCGGGGGCGTGAGGATGCCCGCTGCCGTGGCGGGCAGCCCGACGTCCGGAGCCTCGCCGATCCCGAACTTCTTCAGCCAGTCGTACCGCTGCTCCTTGCTGAGCCGCTGCCCCGCCATGACCGTTCCGGTATTCATGGAATAGCCGATGATGCCCGCCAGCGTCCGTTCCTCCGTGCCGTGGGCAAACGCGTCACTGAAGGTCTGGCCGTCCACGGTGTAGGTGGGCGGAATGGTGAAGTGGTCCAGGGGGCTGGCAAGTCCTTCATCGATCACGGCCGCCGCCGTCATCATCTTCTCCACCGAACCGGGCTCATAAGCCGCGGTTACGGACCGGACGCCACGGTCCTTGGCTGCCACCAGGCCGGGGTTGTTTGGGTCCGGGGAGTTGGTGTCGGCCAGGGCAAGCAGGTTCCCGGTCTTGGCGTCCATCACGATGATGACGCCCCATTCGGCACTGAGTTTGTCCGCCTGGCTCTGGACTGCCTGCTGCGCAAAATACTGAAGATCGGAGTTGAGCGTGAGCTTGACGTCCTTGCCGTTCTGCGGCGGGGTCAGCTCGTCCAGGCCCACCGGGATGCGGAGCCCGTCCGCGCCGATCTCGAACAGGCGCTTGCCGTCCTTGCCCTTGAGTTGGTCGTCCTGCGTCTGCTCGATCCCGGCCAGGCCCGTGGTGCCGTCCTGCAGAAAGCCGACAACTCCGCCTGCCACGGCACCGTTCGGGTAGACGCGTTTGCTCACACCCTCGGCGACAATGCCGGGAACCTGAAGCTTGGAAATGCGGTCCTCGACGTCGGGCTTTACGTCCTTGGCCACAATGTAATAGGGCTGTTCCCCTGTCACCGCGTCACGGACGGCATTGGTGTCCATGCCAAGCGCGGCGGCAAGTTCGGAGATTGCCTGGTCGCGGCTGACATCCACCAGCTTGTCGTGGCCGTCGGCCTGGGGCTCGAGCCTCTTGTAGGCCTCAGTTTTCGTGTTGACACGCTGGTCAACCACGATGTTGTAGCGGATCACGCTGTTGGCCAGGACGGTGCCGCGGGAGTCCAGGATACTGCCCCGCTCAGCCGGAAGGATCGCCGAGGTCATCCGGCTGTTCAGTGCCGCCTCGGCCATGCCGCCGACGTCGAGCCCCTGGACCAGGAAGAGCTTCCCGCCCACCACCAGCAGGAGCGTGAGCATGACGCCCAGCCCCAGGCGCAAGCGCTTGGTGGCGTTCGGTGCCTTGCTTTTTCCTGCCTTGCCGGTCGTCTCCGCCACCGTGATATTCCTTGCTGCTCGACGCTGCTGCCTGTCCTGCCTGCTGGCCTACTGTCCGGGGACCTTCTGCTGGGGTGCCGGGACGGAGCCGCCGTGAAGCTCGGGGGCCGGAGCGGCTGCGGCGGCCTGGGCGGCAGCCGCCTGGGCAGCATCCGCGGAGGGAGCGGCGGCAGGAGCCTTGCCGGCATCCGGCGTCGTGGCCTTATCCGCCGCCGCGTCCTTGGACTGTCCATCCTTGGACTTTGGATCCTTGGACTTGGCATCCTTGGAGTTCGCATCCTTTGAATCTGCGCTCTGGGACGCGGGCGGCACAATCAGCTGGCCTGCCACTGCCGGCGACGGAATGACGGCTCCTGATGCTGCGCCCTTGACCGCCGGGGTCGCTTTCCCGGTCACTGACAGCGTGGACAGGTCAATTTGGCCCTTGACGGTGGATGCCACCATTCCCAGTTCGGTGGCCTTGGCTGCCAGGTTCTGCGGGGCCTCGAAGCTCTGCACCTGCTGGGTGAGATCCTGGTTCGACTTGGTCAGTGTGCTCTGCTTGGCACGCAGCTCCACCAACTGGTACTGCGCCGTGGACACCGAGATATTCAGGACCAGCACCGCCATCAACGCTACTGCGAGCATGGCGAAGCACAGGACCACGAACGGCGCCCGGCGCTTTCGCGGCGCCGTGCGGACCACGGAAAGCGGGGTGCGGCCCTTCCGGCCCCCGGCCTGTTCAGCCGCACGCCTGGTGTCGGCCGCCGAACTGCCGGAGACAACGGGAAAGTTCTTGACGGCGGCGGTGCTCATGCAGCTCTCCTGGCTCTGATACGTTCTGCCGCGCGAAGCCTGGCGGAGGCAGCGCGCGGATTTTCGGCGATTTCGACGGCGGTGGGCACCTCGGTGCCCTTGGTCAAGGTCTTGAGTTCGGGTTTGTGCTCTTCCAGCTCAACGGGGAAGCCAAGCGGAGCAGAAGACTTGGAGCGGGCCTGGAAAACGCCTTTGACAATCTTGTCTTCCAGCGAGTGGTAGGACATGACCACGATGCGGCCGCCGAGGGCCAGGGAAGCGACTGCAGCGGGAACGGCACGTTCCAGGACGTCGAGTTCCTCGTTGACCTCGATCCTCAGGGCCTGGAAAGTCCGCTTGGCAGGATGTCCACCGGACTTCGCCGCGGAGGCGGGAACCACGAAACGGATCTGCTCCACCAGTTCGCCCGTGGTGGTGAATGGTTTGACGGCACGTGCCGCGACGATCCTGTTGGCGATCCGGCCAGCGAACTTTTCCTCGCCCCATTTGCGGATGATCCGGACCAGGTCCTCTTCACTGTAAGTGTTGACCACGTCCGCTGCAGTCTGGCCCCGGCTGGTATCCATGCGCATGTCCAGAGGCGCATCAAAAGAGTAGGCGAAACCGCGCCCACGCTCATCCAGCTGCAGGGACGAAACACCCAGGTCCATCAGGATTCCGTGGACTTCAGGTACACCGAGGTCTTCCAGGACGTCCTGGATTTCGTCGTACACGGCGTGGACCAGGTCAGTCCGCGCGGCGAACGGAGCGAGCCGCTCTCCCGCCAGGGCCAGTGCTTCCTCATCACGGTCAATGCCGATGAGGTGGAGGTCGGGGAAGCGCTGGAGCATTGCCTCGGAGTGACCGCCCATGCCCAGGGTTGCATCAATGGCAATGGGGGTCTCACCGCGCAGTCTTGCTGCTTCGAATCCCGGTGCCAACAAATTGATGCACCGGTCGCGAAGGACCGGCACATGGCGTTCGGACGTGGGCTTGGGTTGATCGGTCATGCCTGGTCCTTTCCCGCCATCGTTGTCACCTGCTGTTCCTTGGACCAGATCCCCATCCGCGCCTACCGTTCCGCCCGCCTGGCTCCGGGGAAGGTGAGCCAGGTTGGCAGCCGATGGGCCGGCTGGAGATCTCATCCAAGAAACCCCCTGCTGCCCCGCTCCGGAATTCAGAGAATGCCCGGAATGGGATCGTCAGTTTCGGAGAAGGCTGTTTCCTTCTCCGCGAGGTATTCATTCCAAGCCTGGGCGTCCCAGATCTCGGCGCGGGTACCGGCGCCGATAACGGCAAGTTCCCTTCCGAGTCCTGCATACTCCCGGAGCGCCGGTGGAATGGTCACGCGCCCCTGCTTGTCAGGTACCTCGTCCGAGGCTCCAGAGAGAAATACGCGGATATAGTCACGCGCCTGCTTGGAGGAGATTGGTGCCTCCCGCATCTGCTCGTGGACCCGTGCAAATTCCTTCTCGCTGAAGACGTAGATGCAACGTTCCTGGCCCCTTGTGAGCACCAGACCGCTGGCAAGCTCCTCACGGAACTTGGCGGGGAGAATGATCCGGCCCTTTTCATCCAGACGCGGCGAGTGAGTGCCCAGAAACACTGGCCCACCGCCTGTCCGCCGTCAGGAACTGCACATCCCCTATGTTGCAACCACCCTCTTATGTCCTCCACATTACTCCACTTTCCCCCACAGTCAACGCAGAACGTGCCGTGTACGGGACGGACTATGGGAAAAGACCCTCGAAATGGCGGGGATTTAGGGCGGTGGTGGAAAGTGGAGGACTTTTCGCATGAAGTGGGCAAGCCGCTGCCATGGATGCGTTACGAGGCAGGCTTGGAATAGCCCCTTAAACACGAAAAGACCCGCCGTAGCGGGTCTTTTCGTGCCATCCCCTTCTGTCAGGGGAGCGAAGTGGAGGAGCCTGGCACCCGGGGTCCTTACTGCTTACGGCTCACCCCGGCGGCGCTCGTCCCAGCGCTCTTCAAGGTTGCTCATGAACGAACTCCGTTGCTTGCCGGGTTTCCCCCCTCCGGCCTTGGCCCCGCCCGTTCCGCGGGAACTGCGCATGGTGGCGAAGTAGACTCCCCCGCCCATCACCACGAAGCCCAGCACGCCGACAAAAATGTTCTGGAGCGTGACACCGACCAGCAGCAGGAAGACGCCGGCAAGGGCGCAGAGGACCCCAATAACCACATGCCTCGTGGACCAGGAACGTCCCGGGTCGGAACCCATTGAGTTCGCGAACTTCGGGTCGTCCTCGTGAAGCTGCTTTTCAAGCTGCTCAAGCAGCTTCTGTTCGTGCTCCGACAGCGGCATCACGACCTCCTTTTGTAGGCCAACGTCCGGGCTGATCCCAGCCACTACTTCTACACCGTTGAAACGCCTGCTGTTGCTGGAAAGTTCCCGCCTCGCCGACAGTGGCCAAAACAGGAATGCAGCATGCGTTCGCGGGAGCGGGAGCATGTCCAAGAGGGTCCGGCAGTAAGTCCATTCACTCGAAAACTATGTATCTATAAGGATAGATTGTTGAGGCCTGATCTGAAAGACGGCAATGACTTTGCCGGACCCCTTAGGCGGGCCGCTGCGAACCGTCTACCGGCCGGTTTTCCTGCTCCATCAGGCGGGCGGGCAGGACGGACTTGCTGCCGAATTTGCGCGCCACCTCGTCCAGTGCCTGTTCAGCTGCCCGCCAGTTCTCTTCCCTGCGGTCAATGCTTAGCTGGAGCGAGGTGCGGGCCGCTTCCTCCAGCTGCTCAGCCCTGACCCCCACCAGCCGCACAGCCATGGGCCGGGTCCCCACCGACTCCAGGAGCTGGAGTGCCACCGCATAGACCAGCTGGGCACTATCCACCGGCGTCTGGACCGTCCTGCTGCGCGTGATGGTGGAAAAGTCGGCGAAACGCAGCTTCAGCGCTACGGTCCGGGCCACCATTCCGGAGCTCCGGAGGCGGGTGGCGGTGCGGTGGGAGAGCCGCAGCAGTTCCCGGCGAAGGAGGGCATCATCAGTGGTGTCCACCGCAAAGGTCTCTTCGGCACCAATGCTCTTTTCCAGGCGCACCGGGGTAACGGGACGGGGATCGATTCCCCAGGCAAGCTGGTGCACGTGTTCGCCGGTGGCGCCAAGGACCTTTTTCAAGGAGGACACGGGGGTCGCCGCCACGTCCGCCACAGTCCTGATCCCCATCTTCGCGAGAACCTCCCCGGTCTTGGCGCCAACGCCCCAGAGGGCACCTACCGGGAGGCTGTGAAGGTATGGAACGGTTTCGTCCGGGCCGATGAGCAGCAGGCCGTCGGGCTTGCACCGCGTGGAGGCGATCTTCGCCACGAACTTGGTTTCCGCGATCCCCACCGATGCGGTAATGCCAAGTTCAGCTGCCACCCGCCGGCGGATGAGCTCACCGATTCCCCTGGGCGGCCCCAGACGCCGCAGTGCTCCGGTAACGTCAAGGAAAGCCTCGTCAACGCTGAGCGGCTCGACGAGGCCGGTAACGGACTCAAAGATGGCCATCAGTTGCCCGGACACCTCGTAGTACAGCTTGTGCCGGGGTTCAATGACCACCGCCTGTGGGCACATCCGCATTGCCACAGCCATGGGCATTGCCGATTTGACGCCAAAGGCGCGGGCCTCGTAGGACCCCGAGAGGACCACCGAACGCTCCCCGGGGAAGCCGACAATGACGGGCTTGCCGCGGAGCTCCGGGCGCGTCCGGAGCTCCACCGAAACGAAGAAAGCATCCATGTCCACATGCATGATGCACGTGGGCCTGCGGCCCGGAGGGCGCGCGGCGGATGGCTGGTTCATACCTGCGGGCCCCACAGATCCAATCCTATCGGTTCGCCGGGACTGCCCGGTTTGTCAGGACCGCAGGTCAGGCTGGCTAAACTGGAGGCTGGTTCCGCCAACAACACCAGGAGGAAAGTCTCTGTGACGGCTATTGGAAACTTCAAGCCGGCCGGCCTGGCCGCACTTGCCGCCATCGGGGCACTGACCCTGGCGGCATGCAGCCAGACCCCGTCCGGACAGGCAGAGCCAAATCCCTCCACGTCCGTTACTGCCACCCAATCCACCCTGACCGCCTCCCCCAGCCCGTCGCCGTCGCCCAACACCTCCGCAACAGTCGGAGCCGTGGTGGAAGGGTTCCCTCAGCAACTCCTGCCCCTGATGCCGGGGGCGACCGTGGTATCCAGCAGCTTTGACAAAGCTAAAGCGCCTGCAACAGCCGCAATGGTGGGGAGCGTCAAGGCCCCCACGGCCTCCGTCCTGGACTTCTATTCAAAGACTCTGGAAGGCCAGGGTTTCAAGGCCGTTCCCGGCGACAAAGTGGGCGCAGTCGCTTCGAAGGATTTCGTCCGCGGTGACAACGAGACCGTCAACCTCTCCGTGGTCGAGGCCGCCGGTGTTTCCACTTTCACCATCGGTGCCAACGTGGCAGTCGAGTCAGCCAAGTGACCGCCGCGGAGCAGTTGCGGAATGAACAGGCTGATTTCGTTGCGGGGGTTGCCGGCGAGCTGACCAGTTTCCTCACGGCACGACAGTCGGTCATGTCCGGCATTTCCCCGGACATTGAGCCCATCATGGGCTCAATCTCGAACTTGGTGACGGGCGGCAAGCGCCTGCGTGCCCTGATGTGCTACTGGGGCTGGCGGGGCGCCGGCGGTGAGGCCGGGGCCAGCCAGGTGGTCACGGCCGGTGCAGCGCTTGAGCTGTTCCAGGCCGCCGCCCTGATCCACGACGACATCATCGACCGTTCGGACACCCGGCGGGGAGGCCCCAGCGTTCACCGCCGCTTCAGCCAGCTGCACACTTCCCAGGGGTGGGCACTGGACAGCGAACGGTTTGGCCAGGCGGCCGCCATCCTGGCGGGTGACCTTTGCCTGTCCTTCAGCGAAGAGGCGTTCACCGATATCGGCGAGCGGGCGGCATCCGGAAGCAGGGCCAGGCTGATCTTCAACCTGATGCGCGCCGAGGTCATGGCCGGTCAGTACCTGGACATCCTGGAAGAAGTGGCCGGTCCAGTCCGGGACCGCGCGGGTGCCGTCGGCAGGGCGCAGTCCATCATCAGGTTCAAGAGCGCCAAGTACTCCACGGAGCACCCACTGGCATTGGGCGGAGCCCTGGCCGGAGCGTCCAATGACCTGCTCCGCGGCTACTCCTCATTCGCCCTCCCCCTCGGCGAAGCGTTCCAGCTCCGCGACGACGTCCTGGGGGTATTTGGAGATCCGCTCACTACAGGCAAGCCGGCCGGCGACGATTTGCGTGAAGGGAAGCGGACCGTTCTGGTGGCCCTCGCACTGGACCAGGCTTCGCCGGAAGAGTCCGCCTTCATTGATGCCAGCCTCGGCAGGCCGGACCTGTCCGAATCCGACATCGTCGAAATCCGCCGGATTATCGAGGACTCAGGGGCACTGCAGGCCACCGAAGTCCTAATTAACGAATTCGGCGCGGCAGCATTTGATGCCCTGGACGGGCTTGAGTTGGAAGAATTGCCTAAGACTGCCCTGCGGAGGCTGGCTGAAGCGACCGTCAGCCGAGCCTCCTGATCCCGGCGGCTACCAGGCCAAGGTCTGGGCCCTGCGCCTGATTTCGGTCTTGCGGCCTTCCCGCAGGGCATCGATAGGGCGGCCGCGAAGCGACTCGTCGGCGGTAAAAAGCCACACAATAAGGTCCTCGTCCGAATAACCGGCATCTGCCAGCACCACGATGGTCCCCTTAAGGCTGTCCACCACCTGGCCGTCCTGGATAAATTCCGCGGGAACCGACCGGATCTTCCGGTCTCCAACGCGCAATGCCGCGAGGGCGTGTTCGTCGATCAGGCTGTGGACCTTGGTGACGGAAACATCCAATAAACGGGCTACGTCGGGCAGCGGCAACCACTGGCCCACCAGGTTTTCTACGTTATTCACGGATCAAGGTTGCCACGCGGCGCGCCTTCGCGCCTAGTCCGGGCAAATCATTCCGCTCTTGGCCTGCGGACACTCCCATAAAGAGGGCATTACGCGGAATCCGAAAATTGTTGTGCTAATCCAAAATTCGTGAGAGATTCACATTCATCACAGTTGTAACACTAATAACTTAAGTCACAGTAGTATCAAGATTGACAGCGGCATCCCCGCCCGCGTCCGCACCCGCAGTTGAGAAGAGGATTCCTTCCGATGACGATGTCCCGCTCGCCCAAGCAGCCCCCCAAGCCGAGTCTGCCCATGATTGCCGCCACCACTGCGGCACTGCCAGCGGTCGTACTGTCATCATTGGCCCTTGCCCAGCCTGCTGCCGCACAGCAGCCGGCCCGGAATATCCCCAGCAGCCTGGCAGCAGCAATGAAGGCCCAGGCTGCAGCAAAAGCGGCCGGAGCAGTCATCCCCGCTGCTGTTGTCTCCACCACCATTCCGGCGGCCTTCAAGCCCGCGCAGCCGGCCGCCCCGGCGGAGTACACGATTGTCCGGGGTGACACAGTCAGCGCCATCGCCGGCCGCTTCGGCTTGGACACCGGGGAAATCCTCAAGCTCAACAACCTGCAGGCCAACACCATCATTTACCCGGGCCAGAAGCTCAAGCTGTCCGGCTCGGCCCAACCGGCCGCACCTGCGGTCGCTCCTGCACCGGCGGCTGCCCCGGCAGCTCCTTCCCCTGCAGGCGGGGCAACTTACACGGTGAAACCGGGCGACACCCTGGGTGCCATAGCGGCAAAGCACAACGTGGCGCTTTCCGACGTCTTCGCCTGGAACAACCTCTCCATGCGCTCGATCATTTACCCGGGGCAGAAGATCAAGGTGGGCGGCGGAGACCCCGCCCCTGCCCCGGCCGCCCCCGCCCCTGCCGCACCGGCACCGCTGGCAGCCACCTCAGCACCGGCAGCGGGTTCCTACACCATCAAAGCCGGCGACACGCTCTCGGCAATTGCTTCCCGGAACGGAGTGAAGCTCGCCGACCTGCTCTCCGCGAACAAGCTGGGCATGACCAGCATCATCTACCCCGGCAGCAAGCTGGTGATTCCCGGCGCCTCCGCCCAGCCCGCTCCCCAGCCGGCACCCGCGGCGCCGCAGGCTCCCGCCGCGCCCCTGGTCCCCAGCTCCTTCCTTGGCTTCAGCTACCCGGCCGCTGTGGTCAGCTCGGCGAATGAGAATAAGGCATTGCTGAATGCCTCGCCTGTTCCCTCGCGGGAGGAAATGAAGAACATCGTGGCCGACACCGCACGCCGGATGGGTGTTGATCCTTCCCTGGCCCTTGCCTTCGCCTTCCAGGAATCGGGTTTCAACCAGCGCGCCGTGTCACCGGCCAACGCCATCGGCACCATGCAGGTCATCCCCAGTTCCGGGCAGTGGGCGTCGGACCTGGTGGGACGGAAGCTGAACCTCCTGGACCCGTACGACAACGCCACAGCCGGCGTGGCCATCATCCGGCAGCTGCTGGCAACCAGCAAGGACCAGGACACTGCTATTGCGGGTTACTACCAGGGCCAGTACTCGGTGAGCAAGTACGGCATGTACGACGACACCAAGGCCTACCTCGCCGCCATCAAGGCGCACCAGAAGAACTTCCGCTGAGCCTCGCCACTGGCCGGTTCCTGCGCGCGGGTCCGAACCGTTACCGGTTCGGACCCGCTTTCGTGTCGGACGCCGTTTTGCTGCGGGATTAGGATCGTAAGGTGCAGGAACACGTGTCAGACCCAGTTGCAGGGACGCTGGTGGACAACCGCTATGCAGTCACCTCCCGGCTTGCCCGCGGCGGCATGTCCACTGTCTACCTGGCCGTGGACCAACGGCTGGACCGCGAAGTGGCATTGAAGGTCCTGCACCCCCACCTCGCTGCTGACGAAAACTTCCTGGACCGGCTGGGCCGGGAGGCGAAGGCTGCCGCCCGGTTGTCCCATCCGCACGTGGTGGGTGTCCTGGACCAGGGCAATGACGGCACCGCCGCCTACCTCGTCATGGAGTACATCAAGGGCCACACGCTGAGGGACGTCCTCAGGGACAGGGGTGCCCTGCCGCCACGGCTGGCGCTGGCGCTGATCGATCCAGTGGTGGAGGGGCTGGGTGCAGCGCACGCCGCGGGTTTCATCCACCGTGACGTGAAGCCCGAAAACGTCCTGATCGCCGATGACGGCAGGATCAAGATCGGCGACTTTGGCCTGGCCCGCGCCGTCACCAGTTCAACCAGCACCGGGGCATTGATCGGAACCGTTGCCTACATCTCGCCGGAACTGGTGCTGGGCAAGCCGGCGGACGAGCGCAGCGACGTCTATTCCGTGGGCATCATGCTGTACGAGATGCTGACCGGCAGGCAGCCGTTCGAGGGCGAAGTGCCCATCCAGGTGGCCTACCAGCATGTCAACGGAACAGTGGGCCCGCCGTCGGCCCTTGTGCCTGGGCTGGCGGCGGAAGTGGACGAACTGGTGCAGTGGTGTACTGCCAATGATCCGGAGAAACGGCCGGTGGACGGCAACGCGCTGCTGCAGGAACTGCGCCACATCCGGACCAACCTCACCGATGCCGAACTGGACCTGCAGCCTCCTGCCGCCTCTGCCGCCGGGTCCCAACACCAAACGGAGGTCCTGGCCCGCCGCAGCAATCCCACGACGCTGATGCCTCCCTCCCGGCCTGCCGCGCCTGCCTATCCACCCGGACGGCAGCCAGGCGTACCGGCCCGGCCGGGAGCGGCGGGACCTGCCGCCCCGGGGGACTACCACCAGCGTCCCGGGCTGGCGCTGCCCGACGACGACGATGCCGACAGCGGATGGTCTCCCCCGCCGCCGCGGCAGGGAAAGCGGGCCCAGCGCCGGGCGGACAGGGAAAGCGAGAAACTCCGCGCCCTGGCCGCTGCCACGCCGGCGCGTACGCTGCACGAAGGAAATCCCCGCCGCCGTGGCGTCCTGTGGGTCCTGGTCCTCATCATCGCTGCCCTCCTGGCCACGGGTGCCGGGTGGTTCTTCGGAATGGGCCCGGGGGCTGCTGCCGCTGTACCGGCCGTGGCCAACAAGACGGTGGCGCAGGCCCAGCAGTTGCTGGGCGGGGTGGGCTTCCGGTCCACCACGAGCGACGTGTTCGACGACCAGGTGCCCACAGGACTGGTGGTAGGCACGGAGCCCGCTGCCGGGACGGAGATCCGGAAGTTTCAGCCCGTCTCACTGCTGGTTTCAAAGGGTCCGCAGCTCTTCCCCTTGCCCAAACTGACCGGCGGAACTCTGGCAGAGGCGAAGAACTCCCTCAACGCGGACCAGATGGCATTAGGCACTGTCACGGAACAGTTCGATGAAAAGGCAGCAGCGGGCACGGTGCTGTCGCAGGATCCTGCTGCCGGCACGCCTGCACGGCACGGCACGCCCGTGGCGATTGTTGTTTCCAAGGGTCCGCAGCCCATCCCGGTCCCTTCGGTGGTCGGGAAGTCCGCTGATGACGCCGTGGCCGCGGTCAAGGCGGCAGGGCTTACGGCAGAAGTCGACCCGGAGAAGGTATTCGACCGGAAGATCCCGGCGGGCGCCGTCGTCAGCCAGTCCCCTGCCAGCGGGACACTGACCCGTGGCGGCACTGTCACTTTGACCGTTTCCAAGGGCCCCAGGATGGTGGCGGTTCCGAGCTACATCGGCAAGCAGGCAGGTGAGGCCCGCAAGGCGCTGGAAGCCCTGGGCTTCGAGGTGCGGGTTAACAACATCCTGGGCGGCTTCTTCGGCACGGTCCGGGACCAGTCGCCGGTGAACAAAGAAGTCCCGGAAGGCTCCGTCATCACCATCACCGTGGTGTAGCCCCGCGTCCTGCAGGAAAGGGTGGGCCGGCGCCGCCGGCCCACCCTTTTCCGGTGTGTTGCTCTGATCCCTAATGCTTGGCGAGGGCGCCGGCCACCAGGAACGCCATCTCAAGCGACTGCATGTGGTTCAGGCGGGGATCGCAGACCGACTCGTAGCGGTCCAGGAAGGCCTCCTGGTCGATCGGGTCCGCGCCGCCCAGGCACTCGGCGACGTCGTCGCCGGTCATTTCGACGTGCAGTCCACCCGGCACCGTCCCCAGCCCGTGGTGCACCTCGAAGAAGCCGCGCACCTCGTCAATGACGTCGTCGAAATTGCGCGTCTTGTACCCGTTGGGCGACGTGACGGTGTTGCCGTGCATGGGGTCCGTGACCCAGAGGACCTGGGCGCCGGAAGCGGTGACCTTTTCGACGACGGCCGGCAGCTTTTCGCGGATGTTTCCGGCGCCCATGCGGGTGATGAAAGTGAGCCGGCCGGGTTCGCGCTCCGGGTCCAGCTTGTCGATGAGGCGGAGGGCGTCGTCACCGGTGGTGGACGGCCCGAGCTTGACGCCGATGGGGTTGCGCACCCGGGACAGGAAATCGACGTGGGCGTGGTCCAGCTCGCGGGTGCGCTCCCCGATCCAGAGGAAGTGCGCGGAAGTGTCATAGGGGAAGCCGGTGCGGGAGTCGATGCGGGTAAGGGCGCGTTCGTAATCGAGCAGCAGGGCCTCGTGGCTTGCGAAGAACTCCACCCGCTTGAGCGCTTCGAAGTCGGCACCGCAGGACGCCATGAACTTGATGGCCCGGTCGATGTCCCGCGCCAGGGACTCGTAGCGGGCGTGGGCAGGGTTTTCGGTGAAGCCCTTGTTCCACTGGTGCACAGAGCGCAGGTCCGCGAAGCCACCCTGAGTGAAGGCCCGGATCAGATTCAGCGTGGACGCGGAGGTGTGGTAGGCGCGCAGCATCCTGGAGGCGTCGTGCCCGCGTGACTCGGGGGTGAAATCGTAGCCGTTGACGATGTCGCCGCGGTAGGCGGGCAGGGTAACCCCGTCACGGGTTTCGTCATTGGAGGAGCGGGGCTTGGCGAACTGTCCCGCCATCCGGCCCATCTTGATGACGGGCATCGCTGCGCCGTAGGTGAGCACCACCGCCATCTGGAGGATGGTCTTGACGCGGGCGCTGATCTTGTCAGCCGTCGCGGCCTCGAAGGTTTCGGCGCAGTCACCGCCCTGCAGCAGGAACGCCTTGCCCTGGGCAGCAGCAGCCAGGCGTTCACGCAGGACGTCCACTTCGCCGGCGAACACCAGCGGCGGAAGGGCGGACAGTTCCTTTACCGACGCCTCGAAAACATCCCGGTCCTGCCAGCTTGGCTGCTGGGAGATGGGAAGGTCCCGCCAGTGGTCCAGTCCGGGATAGTTGGCGGCTCCGCTCTGGGCGGTGCTGGACAGCGAAAAGGCGGGTTTTGCAGATAGCTCAGTCACCCTCTAAGACTAACGGCAGGGCGGCACCGCCGGGCACCGGGCCGTCACGCTGCCCGCTGTCGCCGTCACAACCGTGGCGCGTCCATCGGAAGGTTCCGCTACCCTGCCGCTGACGTGCCGGCGTCGTCCTCCACGGCGCCGTCCCCGGCACCGGAGTGCCCGGCGGCCGGACGGCCGGAACCGGCGTCCTGGACAAACATGCCTTCGGACGCCACAGGGGCGGCAAGCGGCTCGGCAGCGGCCACGGGTTCTCCATCCTTGCCGGCGAGCCGGAGCTTCACCACGGCGGCGTATTCGTCCACGTATTCCTGCCCGGACAGCTTCATCAGGTGCGTCATGATGTCATCCGTGACCTTCCGCTGGACCGTCCTGTCCTCCGCCTGCTCCCGGTATTGGCTGAAATCCAGCGGTTCACCGAAGATCATCCCGATCCTTCGGATGTTGGGCAGCCGCTTGCCGATGGGCTGGACCTTGTCGGTGCCGATCATGGCAACCGGAATCACCGGGACCCCGGCCTCCAGGGCCAGCCTGGCCACGCCCACCTTGCCGCGGTACAAGCGCGCGTCCGGGCTGCGGGTGCCTTCGGGGTAGATGCCCAGCAGTCCGCCTGCGTTGAGGACTTCCATGCCGGCGTTCAGGGACGCGGCGGAGGCAGCGCCTCCGGACCGGTCCATGGGCAGCTGGTTGGTGAGGCGGAAGAACGCGGCCGTCAGCCTGCCCTTGATTCCCGTGCCAGTGAAGTATTCGGACTTTGCCAGGAAGACCACGGGCCGCCGCACCATGAGCGGCATGAAGATTGAGTCGGAAAACGACAGGTGGTTGGAGGCGATGATGGCGGCCCCCTGCGCCGGAATGTTGTCCAGGCCCTTGACCCACGGCCGGAACAGCAGCTTGATCACCGGACCGAGGAAGATCCTTTTCATGACCCAATAGAACACGTGGTGAACCTCTCCGGAAGGCAGCCCCCAGGCCCTGCATCGGGCCTGGCCAGCGATTCAATGCAACCCTACTCTAGTGAGATTTGGCTGGAACAGTGACACGATGGAGTCATGACTGAAAGCAGCACCCCGTCCCGTCCGGCCGCTTTCAGCTATCCAGGGCACGGCGCCAATGCCCGCATTGGAGTGGCCATCTGCCACGGATTCACCGGCAGCCCGCTGAGCATCATGCCGTGGGCGCAGCACTTGGCGGAGCTGGGGTATGCCGTGTCCGTCCCCCTCCTGCCCGGCCACGGCACGGACTGGCGCCAGCTTGCCAGGACCGGCTGGAAGGACTGGTACCGCAGCTACGAGGAGTCATTCCTCGAGCTGGCAGGGCGGACCGACATCTGCTTCACGGCCGGCCTGTCGATGGGCGGCGCCATCGCACTGCTTGCGGCGTCCCGCCACCCCGTCGCAGGGGTGAGCGTGGTCAACCCGGGCCTGAGCTTTTATGACCGGCGGGTGCGGATCATCGGCCTCCTTAAGTACTTCCAGCGGACCACCGTCCCGCTCCAGGAGGACCAGACCGGGGCACCAGCGACGGACGACGGCGACTATTCACTGACTCCGCTGGCTGCCGTGCATGAGCTCAAGAAACTCTTCGGGGCAGCGGTGCGCGGGCTGCCGGGCGTGGACGCCCCCGTGCAGGTCTTCAAGTCCCGCACCGATGCAGTTGTTCCGCCTACCTCGCTGGCGCTGCTGCGCAAAGCGCTGGGCGGGAACCTCACAGACGTGACCGACCTTGCCAGCAGCGGACATGTGGCTACTCTGGACGTTGACGCGCCCGCAATTTTCGCCGGGTCGGCAAATTTCGTCGCCGCCCACGCCCGCCGAACCAGCACCTTGGAGACGACATGACGTCCGGCCCGGACCACAGCCCCTTCAGCAGCGCCTTCAGCGGCGAAGGGGCCCGCACCGGCGTTGTCCTCTCCCACGGCTTCACGGGAAGCCCCCATGGCCTGCGTGCCTGGGCCATGGCATTCGCCGAGGCCGGTTTCGCCGTCCGGATGCCGCTGTTGCCAGGCCACGGGACCACATGGCAGGACCTCGCCCGGACCCGCTGGCAGCAATGGCACGGTGCCCTGGACGACGCCTTCCTGGAACTGGACGCCGAGTGCGACCAGGTCTTTGCGGCCGGCCTGAGCATGGGCGGAGCGCTGGCCCTGCGCCTCGCCGCTACCCGCCCCGTCGCCGGGGTGCTCCTGGTCAATCCCGGCCTCGTCATTGATGATCCCCGTGCATCGCTGGCCGGACTCCTCAAGCTGGTCCTGAAGAGCACCCCGTCCATTGGCAATGACATCCTCAAAGCCGGGGTGGACGAGGGCGCGTATGCCCGCACCCCTGTGGCCGCAGCCCACGAGCTCAACAAGATGTTCAAGGACACCGTCCGGCTCCTCCCCCGCGTTACAGCGCCTGTCCAGGTGTACCGATCAACTGTGGACCACGTGGTGTCCGATGCCAGCATGGATGTCCTGCGGCGCGGGCTGGCCAACGCTCCCCTGGAAGTGGTCCGGCTTGAGAACAGCTACCACGTCGCCACCCTGGACAACGACGCCGACCGTATCTTTGAAGGGTCGGTGGACTTTGTCCGGCGCGTGCTGGAGTCCGGGCCGGCGGGACCGGGACGGGAGGTCCGCAGTGAACAGGCCTGATTCCGGGCAGCCGGACCAGGGCGCCAACCAGGACGACGCCGTGTGGCTGGACCTGGTGGCACGGCTCGAATCGGACACGGTGGCCCTTCGCCCCGATTCCCCGACGCCCGGGGAACAGTTGCCGGCGGAGACGGAACCTGCACCGGAAAAGCCGACGCAGTCCGCCTTCCGCGATTTCGACCCCCTAGGCCTGGCGGGGGCACCGCCCGCCGAATTGTCCGCGGCGCAGCGCCAGGCGGCAGCGGGCGGGCAGGATGCCGCGCAGGAATCCCCGGAGGGACCGCGGGACTATGAGGTGGACGACGACGGCGGGGAGTTCGTGCCGGAGGAGCCGCCCAGCCTGGCCGGCGCCGACCCCCTGACCATGCTGGCCTGGCTTGGGGCGGTGGGCGGACCGGTGGCACTGCTGCTGTCGGCGATGTTCTGGCGCGCGGCGCCCCTGCTCGCCATCGTCGGCATTGTTGCCGCGTTCGTGCTTGGAACCGTGTACCTGATCATGAAACTGCCCCAGGAGAAGAACGGGGACGACGACGGCGCAAGGGTTTAGCGTCCTTCCCGCCGACCTGCCGCCGTTGTCAATTGCGGACGCGGCTGCTGACCCGCGATAGATCTGCGGCACCGATGAGCCCGGCGTTGGGGCCAAGTGCGGCCAACTCTATTCCTGCAGCCGGGCGGAAGCCGCGGCCCGTCAGGTTCCGGGCGAACGCTTTGCGGGCCGGCTCCACCAGCAGGTCACCGGCTGAGCACAGCCCGCCGCCGATAACGAAGAGGCCCGGGTCCAGCGCAGCCGCCAGATTGGCCAGCCCCAGGCCCAGCCATTCGCCTACTTCCTCGATCAGCTCCCGTGACGCGGGATCTCCGGCCAGGGCAAGTTCGGTGACGACGGCTCCGGTGATGGCGTCGGGATGTCCGCCCACGGCTGCCAGCAGGTCCTGGGCCATCGGCGAATTGGACCGGGCGAGGAGCCTGGCTTCCCGGCCCAGGGCGTTGCCGGACGCGTACTGTTCCCAGCATCCGCGATTGCCGCACTCGCACCGGTGGCCGCCGGGCACGATGATCTGGTGGCCGAACTCCCCTGCCACGCCGAACCGGCCGCGTTCCACCCTGCCGTCCATCACCATGGCGCCCCCGATGCCGGTGCCCAGCGTGATGCAAACCAGCCGGTCCTCCCCCTGCCCCGCACCGAAGCGCCACTCGGCCCAGGCCGCAGCATCGGCGTCGTTGGTCAGCAGCACCGGACGGCGCAGGAGCCGCTGGAGGTTCTCGCGCAGCGGTTCATTGCGCCAGGCAAGGTGCGGGCTGAAAAGCACGGTTCCACCGGCCAGGTCCATCCACCCGGCAGCTCCGATGCCCACTGACCAGATGCGGTGCCCCCGGCCCAGCTCCTCCACCAGTTCCACGATGACCTGCTCCACCGCGCGCGGATCCGTCCCCGGGGTGGACCGCCGTGCCTCATTGAGGATCCTGCCTTCGGCGTCCACCACGCCCGCCGCCACCTTCGTTCCCCCGATGTCGATCCCGATGGCAAGTCCCTTGCGGCCAAGGCGAAGGTGCCCGCCGACACCACCGTGCAGCTGCCCGGCCCGGTATGTGGCGGGACGGCGGCGCCAGGGCGCTGGTCTTTTGAGGGGGCCGGCCTGATCGCCGGACAAGGGTCCGTACATAGTGCACCATTCTAGGCGGGCGGAATGATTGTCTTGACATATACGCCCCGCATGCCGCTCCCATTGACGGCTAAGTTACTCGCCAGTAGGTTTGTGTACTGCACAGTTCCGGCAGGGGTACTAGTCTTTAGGCAAACCCCTGCGCGGGACTTCAGATATCAAAGGAGCTATAGTGCGCGAATTCAGTGTTCCGCCCCTGGTTGTTGTCCCACCCGAGACCAACATCACCGATCTGGTGTTGCGGCAGGCGGCCAAGCCCAGCAACCCGGCACTGTTTTCCCGGCTCGACGCCGCAGGCTCGTGGCGCGATGTGCCTGCCACGGAGTTCCTTGCCGACGTGAAGACACTGGCCAAGGGGCTCATGGCCAGCGGAGTCGGAACAGGTGACCGCGTCGGCATCATGTCCCGGACCCGTTACGAGTGGGCTCTGGTCGACTTCTCCATCTGGTTCGCCGGGGCCGTGTCGGTGCCCATTTACGAAACCTCCTCCCCTTCCCAGGTTGCCTGGAACCTTGGCGATTCGGGCGCTGTGGCCGCCTTCGGCGAGTCCGCCCACCACGAGAACGTCATCCGCCAGG
Organism: Arthrobacter sp. Soil764; assembly: GCF_001428075.1. GTDB lineage: Bacteria > Actinomycetota > Actinomycetes > Actinomycetales > Micrococcaceae > Arthrobacter. The sequence goes on from NZ_LMSI01000007.1 coordinate 55,802, forward strand.
CCGTCACCGCCGAAGGACTAACGGCAGTGCAGCATGTGTGGCAGCTTGAGGGCCAAGGCCTGGACAGCCTCCGCGAGGCAGGCCGCGATGTCAGTGACGAAGAACTGGAGTCACGCAGAAGTGCAGCCGGCCTCCAAGACGTTGCCACGATCATTTACACGTCCGGAACCACCGGGCGCCCCAAGGGCTGTGAACTCACGCACGGCAACTTCGTTGAACTCTCGGACAACGCACTGGCCATCATCGGCGAAATAGTCCACGAGAACGCCAAGACCATCATGTTCCTGCCGCTGGCCCACGTCTTTGCCCGCTTTATCTCGGTGCTGGCCATGGCTGCCGGAACCACCGTTGCCCACACACCGGACATCAAGAACCTCCTGGCCGACCTGCAAAGCTACGAGCCCACATTCATCCTGGCGGTGCCCAGGGTCTTCGAAAAGGTCTACAACTCAGCCCTGACCAAGGCGGAGGACGGCGGCAAGGGCGCCATCTTCCACCGCGCCACCGAAACCGCCATCGCGTTTTCCAAAGCCCGGCAGGACGGCCGCGTCGGCCTGGGTTTGAAGCTCCGGCACGCCCTGTTCGACAAACTGGTGTACGGCAAATTGCGCGCCGCCATGGGCGGGCACGTTGCCCACGCGGTGTCCGGCGGCGGCCCCCTTGGCGAGCGGTTGGGACACTTTTTCCAGGGCATCGGCCTGCAGGTGCTGGAGGGGTACGGTCTCACCGAAACCACGGCACCCATCACGGTCAACACGCCGTCACGGATCAAGATCGGCTCGGTGGGCAAGCCCCTGCCGGGGAACGCCGTGAAGATTGCCGACGACGGCGAGATCCTCGCCAAGGGAGTCTGCGTCATGCGGGGCTATTACCGGCGGGAAGACCTCACGGCGGAGGCGTTCACCGATGGCTGGTTCCATACCGGTGACATCGGCCGGGTGGACGATGATGGCTTTGTCTGGATCACCGGCCGCAAGAAGGAGATCATCGTCACCGCCGGCGGCAAGAATGTCATCCCCGCGCTGCTTGAAGACCAGATCCGCGCCGACGCCCTCGTGTCGCAGGTCCTGGTGGTGGGCGACAACAGGCCCTTCATCGGGGCCCTGGTGACCCTGGACCAGGAAGCCCTCCCGGGCTGGCTCCAGCGCCACGGACTTCCGGCCGACACCACCTTGGAGCAGGCCGCCTCGAATCCAGTGGTCAAGGCAGCGGTGCAGGACCTGATCACGGCCGCAAACACATCCGTATCCCAGGCCGAGGCTATCAAATCCTTCCGCATTGTCCCGGCAGACTTCACCGAGGCCTCCGGGCACCTGACCCCGTCCATGAAGGTGAAGCGGGCGCAGGTGATGAAGGACTTCGAAACCGTCATCGAGGAAATGTACTCGGCCCCGCGTTCCTGACCCCGGGGGCGGAGGCGGACCCCGATCCTCTGCGTGCTATTCCCCGCGCCCCGCTAAGGCCGCTTCGCGGCGAGCAGGGGCGCGGGGCCCCTTTTACGCACGCTGCCGGACCGCGGCCCGCCTGTACCCACTACCGAACCGGCCTGCCGTAACTCGAGCTTGGTCCCTTGGAACAGGAGAAGGCCGCTCCCAATCAAATCGGGAGCGGCCCTCTTCCTGTCGCTGGCGTTTGTTGCTGCTTACTGCTCGATGACCAGCAGCAAATCGCCGCCCTGGACCTGCTCCACCGAGGAGATGGCGAGGCGGGAAACCTTGCCGCCCACCGGCGTCGTAATCGATGCTTCCATCTTCATTGCCTCGATGGTTGCCACCGTGTCGCCGGCTTTTACCTCGTCGCCGGGCTTGACCGTGACGGTGACGGCGCCCGCGAAGGGCGCGGCCACGTGGCCGGGCTGGGCGGGATCGGCCTTCTCGGCGGCCTTGACGTTGCTCACGACTGAACGGTCGCGCACCATGACTGGCCGGGACTGGCCGTTGAGGGTGCACATGACCGTGCGCATGCCCTTCTCATCCGGTTCCGAGACGGCCTCCAGGGAAGCGATCAGCCGGACACCGCGCTCCAGCTGGATCTCGTGCTCGGTGCCGCGCTGGAGCCCGTACAGGTAATCACGGGTGTCCAGGACCGAGATGTTCCCGTACGTCTCCACGCTCTTCAGGTAGTCCTTGGTGGGCCCGTCGAAGAGCAGCCGGTTCAGCGTGTGCTGGCGGGTCTTCGAATCGGACTTCAGCGCGGCGCTGTCCTCGGCGCTGAGTTCCACGTCGCGGACCTTCACGCTCCGGCCCTGAAGGGCCTTGGTGCGGAAAGGCTCCGGCCAGCCGCCGGGAGGATCACCGAGCTCGCCGGACAGGAACCCGATCACGGAGTCCGGGATGTCGTAGTTCTGCGGGTTCGCCTCAAAATCTGCGGGGTCGGCGTTGAGGCCCACCAGGTGCAGGGCGAGGTCGCCCACCACCTTGGAGGACGGCGTCACCTTGACCAGATGGCCCAGGATGCGGTCGGCCGCAGTGTACATGTCCTCGATGGCTTCGAAGCGCTCCCCCAGGCCCAGGGCCATGGCCTGCTGGCGCAGGTTGGACAGCTGGCCGCCCGGGATCTCGTGCTTGTACACGCGGCCGGTGGGGCCGGGCAGGCCGGACTCGAACGGTGCGTAAACGCGGCGCACGGCCTCCCAGTAAGGCTCGAGGGAGCTGACGGCGTCCAGGCTGAGGCCGGTGTCCCGGGGGGTGTGGGCCAAGGCAGCAACAAGGGCCGACGCCGAGGGCTGGCTGGTGGTTCCGGCCAGGGACGCCGAGGCAACATCCACGGCGTCCACGCCCGCGTCGACGGCTGCCAGGAGCGTGGCCAGCTGGCCGCCCGCGGTGTCGTGGGTGTGCAGGTGGACCGGGAGGTCGAACCGTTCCCGGAGGGCTGCAACCAGCTTGGCTGCAGCCGCCGGGCGGAGCAGGCCGGCCATGTCCTTGATGGCCAGGATGTGGGCGCCGGCGTCGACGATCTTCTGCGCGAGCCCCAGGTAGTAGTCCAGGGTGTAGAGCTTCTCCTCCGGGTCCAGCATGTCCCCGGTGTAGCAGAGCGCCACCTCAGCGACGGCGGTGCCGGTGGCCCGGACGGCGCGGATGGCCGGTGCCATCTGGCTGACGTCGTTCAGGGCGTCGAAGATACGGAAGATGTCGATGCCAGTGGCTGCGGCCTCGTTGACGAACGCCTCGGTGACCTCTTCGGGGTACGGCGTGTAGCCAACGGTGTTCCGGCCGCGCAGCAGCATCTGGATGCAGACGTTGGGCATGGCGGCGCGAAGGGCAGCAAGCCGGTCCCAGGGGTCCTCCCCCAGGAAGCGCAGAGCCACGTCATACGTTGCCCCGCCCCAGGCCTCCACGGACAGCAGCTGCGGAAGCAGGGCCGTGACGGCCGGCCCTGCGGCAACCAGGTCCCGCGTGCGGACACGGGTGGCCAGCAGGGACTGGTGGGCATCACGGAAGGTGGTATCAGTGACGGCGACGGCGGTTTGTTCACGCAGCGCCCTGGCGAAGCCTTCCGGGCCGAGCTCAAGGAGTTTCTGGCGTGAACCCGGCGCCGGCTGCTTGCCTTTGACGTCGGGCAGCTTGTGGGCGGGGTTGGAGTGCACTGTCAGTTCGCCGTTGGGCTTGTTGACGGTGACGTCGGCCAGCCAGGTGAGGAGCTTGGTGCCGCGGTCGGCCGAGACGCGGGCCTTGAGCAGTTCGGGGCGCTGGTCAATGAAGTTGGTGGCCACATCCCCGGCGATGAAGTCCGGGTCATCCAGGACGGCCTGGAGGAAGGGGATGTTCGTGGAGACGCCGCGGATGCGGAATTCGGCCAGGGCGCGGCGGGCACGGGCCACGGCGGCCGGGTAGTCCCTGCCGCGGCAGGTGAGCTTAACCAGCATGGAGTCGAAGTGCGGGCTGATTTCGGCGCCGGAGTAGACCGTGCCGCCGTCCAGCCGCACACCCGCGCCGCCGGCCGAGCGGTAGCCGGTGATCTTTCCGACGTCGGGCCGGAAGCCGTTGGCGGGATCTTCCGTGGTGATGCGGCTCTGCAGTGCTGCGCCGCGCAGCTTGACGGAGTCCTGGGAGAGGCTAAGGTCGGCGAGGGTCTCGCCGGAGGCGATCCGCATCTGGGCCTGGACCAGGTCCACGTCCGTGACTTCTTCGGTGACCGTGTGCTCCACCTGGATGCGCGGGTTCATTTCGATGAAGACGTGCTGGCCTGCCCGCTCGCCCTCGGTGTCGACCAGGAACTCGACGGTGCCGGCGTTGACGTAGTTGAGCGCCTTGGCGAACTTCACCGCATCGCGGTAAAGGGCCTGGCGGATGCCCTCGTCCAGGTTGGGGGCCGGAGCGATCTCGATGACCTTCTGGTGCCGCCGCTGGATGGAACAGTCACGCTCGAAAAGGTGCATGACGTTGCCCTCGGCGTCCGCGAGGATCTGCACTTCGATGTGCCGCGGGCGCAGGACCGCCTGCTCCAGGAACATGGTGGGGTCACCGAACGCCGCATCCGCTTCACGCATGGCTGACTTAAGGGCTTCGGGCAGGGCTTCGCGGGTATCCACCCGGCGCATGCCGCGGCCGCCGCCGCCGGCCACAGCCTTGGCGAAGATGGGGAATCCGATCTCATCGGCAGCGGCCAGGAGCTCGTCCAGGTCCTTGGACGGCTCGCTGGACTTCAGGACCGGCACACCGGCTTCGCGGGCCGCCTTGAGGGCGGCGACTTTGTTGCCTGCAAGCTCCAGCACCTCGGCGGGCGGACCCACGAAGGTGATTCCGGCTTCCTTTGCCGCCCGTGCCAGGTCCGGGTTTTCCGAGAGGAAACCGTAGCCCGGGTAAATGGCGTCCGCTCCGGACTCCTTGGCAACCCGTACCACCTCCGCCACGTCCAGGTATGCCCGGACGGGATGGCCTTCCTCGCCAATCAGGTACGCCTCGTCCGCTTTCTGGCGGTGGATCGAGTTTCGGTCCTCTTGGGGAAAAACGGCAACGGTCTTGGCGCCAAGCTCGTAGCCGGCGCGGAAGGCCCTGATCGCGATTTCACCGCGGTTGGCCACCAGAATTTTGGAAAACATGCTTCTCCTGCATCATTGCGGGGTGGACTGATGAGTGGTCACAGTGTCTAGGACCTACAAGGACAAACACAAATCTTTGTGGCAACAGTCACAGATTTTCCCGTCATGTCCCGATCGCTTTCAGCCTTGCGGGCGGAAACCGCCCCGACAGCACAGTCGGTGCCATGCCGACGCCCGGTAAGGCGGGATTCGCCGACGCATCAACATATGATGAGTAGGGCGGCAGGACCGTCCGGCTTCGGCTCTGCCGAGGCAAACATTACTCCCAACACGGCATCCGGCGTTAGGTTTTGGTCTCTCAAGTGCAAGTAGTCAGCATCAGCAGCCTCAAGGGTGGAGTCGGCAAGACTTCCGTCACCACAGGATTGGCGTCTGCGGCGCTGGCCGCCGGAGTACGCACGCTGGTGGTGGACCTGGATCCGCACGCCGACGCCACCACAGCCCTCGGCGTACAGCCGGGCGACCACCTGGATATCGGCAGGATGCTGAAGAGCCCGCGCAGGGCGAAACTGGCCGAAAACGTGGTCCGCAGCAGCTGGGCTGACCGCACCCCGTCGAACGGTGCCGGGCCTGCTGTGCTGGATGTCGCCGTCGGCTCTGCCTACACGGGGATCTATGACCGGCCGGACCTTGGCCGCCGCGACCTTCGCCGCCTTTCCGCCGTGCTCGCCGGCGCCGAGGATTACCAGCTGGTCCTCATTGACTGCCCGCCGTCGCTGAACGGCCTGACGCGCATGGCGTGGGCGTCCAGCGACAAGGTTGCCCTGGTCGCCGAACCCGGCCTGTTCTCGGTTGCCGGCACGGAACGCACCATGCGCGCCATCCAATTGTTCAAGCAGGAGTTCGCGCCCAATCTGTCACCGGCAGGCATCGTGGCCAACCGCGTCCGCAGCGGCTCTTCAGAGCACACCTACCGCCTGGCGGAAATGGAATCGATGTTTGGCGAACTCCTGCTGAGCCCGCGCATCCCCGAACAGGCCAACTGGCAACAGATCCAGGGCGCCGCCCACCCCGTCCACCACTGGCCCGGGGATTCGGCGAAGTCCGCGGCAGGACTGTTCGACGAACTGCTGTCCAATCTGATGGCAGCCGGCAAGGGCCTGCGCAGCCGCACCCGCTGAAACGCCTGTACAACAAACAGGGCCACCCTCCAGCTGGAGGGCGGCCCTGTTTGTTTAAGGTATATGTACTGCTTAGCTGATCTTCCGCGCGGCCCGCCGCTTGCTCAATTCGTCGTCCGGAAAGGACTGTTCGGCGGCATGCTCACTGGGGAGGGAGGCCAGGCTGCCTTCCACCTCGCGCCATACCCGTCCCACCGCAATGCCGAAGACGCCTTGGCCGCCCTGGACAAGGTCAATGACTTCGTCCGCGGACGTGCATTCATAGACACTGGCGCCGTCGCTCATGAGCGTGATCTGGGCCAGGTCCTCGACGCCCCGCTCCCGCAGGTGTTCAACCGCGGTGCGGATCTGCTGAAGGGAAACGCCAGTGTCGAGGAGCCGCTTGACCACCTTGAGCACCAGGATGTCCCGGAACCCGTACAGCCGCTGGGAGCCGGATCCTGCCGCGCCGCGGACGGCCGGCTCAACCAGCCCGGTACGGGCCCAGTAATCAAGTTGGCGGTAGGTGATGCCTGCCGCCTTGCAGGCAGTAGGACCACGGTAGCCCGCGTCCTCGTCCAGTACTGGCAGGTCCTCGGTGAACAGGAGGCCCTGGGCACCGCTCACTGGCACAGCAACACCAGCCGTGGGCTGCTTCAGCCCGCCTGCTTCGCCTTTGGGACTCACCTGGATCCTCCTTGTCGTACGCTCCCGGGAACTGATACGGCAGCCTTGGCATGAAGACCATGCGTGTAATTTTTCCGCGGGGCGCACTTTCCAGTGTGACTTGCGCGGCTGCTGTAAGCAAGGGAACTTGATACTTCGACGTTAGGCCCGGCGGGTCCCGAGGTCAAAGACCTCAGGGGCTTGGAAGAGGCGTGTCGAAACTTTCAGGCTTAACTTTAACCTTAACGTGACCTTAGCCGTCGAAATCCTCGGGTTCCACGTCGTCAAGGAACTCGCGGAAACGGCGCAGTTCGCGCTCCTCATCCACTGTGGGGCCCGGCTCCGCGTCCTCGCCCTCATCGTGTTCGGTAATGCGGACGCCGGCCTCGTCCATGACGGAGTCGGCGCACCAGATCCGGCACTTTGCGCGCAGCGCCACCGCAAGCGCGTCGGAAGCCCGGGAGCTCACGGTGGTTCCGTTCTCGAACTGCAGCTGCCCGTAAAAGATGTTGTCCTCCACCGCAACGATGTTGACGCTGACCACAGAGTGCCCCAGCGACTCCACGACGTCCACCAGGAGGTCATGCGTCATGGGCCGGGGCGGCACCACGCCCTGCTGGGCAAGGGCAATGGCGCTGGCTTCCGGGGTGCCGATCCAAATGGGAACGTGGCGTTCGCCGTGCATCTCCTTGAGCAGGACCAGCGGCTGGTTGGAAGGCAGTTCGATGCGAACGCCTACAATCTCGACTTCGATCATCAGATGTCCATGCGTGAGATGTGGTCCTGCACCAGGGCCCGGTGCAGGGTGAGGCAGAGGTCGCTGATTTCGCGGGCGGCCTCGGCCGCGCGCGCCTGTGATGCAGAGTCCTTGCGCGAAGCAAGCGGTGCCACAGCACGTTCCACCAGGCCGAATTCACGTTCGGCTGCTGCCTGGAAGGGCCGCAGGTGCCGGGGTTCCAGGCCGTGGCTTTCCAGCTGGACACAGGCGCGGGCAACCTGGAGGGCGTGTTCGTCGAACTGGCCGTTGCTGTGGCTGATGAGGCCGAAGCTCAGCAGTGACTGCAGCAGGGGCACACTGGCGCCGGATTCGGTGCGCAGCTGTTCCTCGCTCAGTTTCCGGCCGCGGTTCTGCAACTCGGCGGCCAGCTCGTCAGAAACGATACGCGGGGAAACCACGACGCCGGGCGGCAGGTTCTCCGGCCGCTCCCCCCTGTCGATGGCATCAAGGTAGTCCTTGATGACTTTCAGGGGCAGGTACTGGTCCCGCTGCAGGGCCAGCACGAAGCGCAGCCGCTCCACGTCGCCGTCGGAATACTGGCGGTAGCCGGCAGGGGTGCGCCGGGGGTTGATCAGGCCCTTTTCCTCAAGGAACCGGATCTTCGACGCGGTCATGCCAGGGAAGTCGGCGCTCAACTGGGCGAGGACTTCGCCGATGTTCAGGACCTGGGGGCCCCGGCGTTCCGGTTGTGCCATTGCCACAGGCAGCGGTCCCCGGTTCAGCTGCGGCCTGCAGCCGTGGCAGGGCTCAGGTAGAAGGTGAGGCGGAACTTGCCGATCTGGACTTCGCTGCCGGACTTCAACTCCACGCGGTCCACGCGGTCATGGTTGACGTAGGTGCCGTTGAGGCTGTTCTTGTCCACGACTTCGAAGCTGCGGGCCGTGCGCCGGAATTCGACGTGGCGTCGCGAAACAGTGACGTCGTCCAGGAAGATGTCCGCGTCCGGGTGGCGGCCCGCGGTGGTCACGTCCGAATCCAGCAGGAACCGGGCGCCGGCATTGGGACCGCTGTGAGCCACGAGCAGGGCCGACCCGGCAGGCAGGGCTTCCACCGAGTTGCGCTCGTCCGAGGACAGCCTGGGCGCGATGGTGGGTTCATCAGTGACGGGGGTGAGATGGATCGAGGTGGTCTCCGACGCCTTAGCCGCACCCGTGCCGTAATCCCCATCGGCAGGGTTGTGTCTGTGGCCAGCCATGGATTCCTCCTCTTTGACGTTGCGGGCTTCAACCCGCAACCAACGTTTGCTCTCCGGCCCTGCCAACAGGTCCGGCACCGGCACCCGATCCGGGGCTGACGTGCGGAGACGCCTTGCCTGCGGCGCGGGGCCGGACCGGAAATACCGGTTAGCTTTAGCCTACCTGTTGTTCGTACTCCGATGCACTGAGCAGGGACTCAACGGCGTCAGGTTCGGCGAGTTTGACCTCGATGAGCCAGCCGTCGCCGTACGGATCAGTGTTGATCAGGGCCGAATCGCTGTCCAGGGAGTCGTTCCGGGCCACCACTTCGCCGGAAACCGGTGCGTAGATGTCGCTCACGCTCTTGGTGGACTCGACTTCACCCACCACTTCGTTTGCCGTAATCTTCGTGCCGACTTCGGGCATCTGGGCGTAAACGACATCTCCGAGGGCGTCCTGGGCAAAATCGGTGATTCCCACGCGGACCACGCCGTCGGCATTGGGGGCCGTGACCCACTCGTGTTCGGCGGTGTAGGACAGGTCTTCGGGAATGTTGCTCATGGGGGGCCTTTCATCGGGGTACGCGCCAAATGTCAAAAGGGGCCCGTAAAACGGGCCGCCGCTGAAAGTATAGGCACAACTGCCGGGGCCGGCACGGGGCTTTCTGACAAGATGGGAGCCATGAGTGCAAGCACTGGTGCAGCATTCCGGGGACAGGGCAGGTAGCCCATGCCGGAACTGCCTGAAGTGGCCGGCCTGGCCGCGTTCCTTGACGAACAGCTGCGGGGCTGCGTTGTGTCGAAGCTGCAGATTGTCTCCTTCGCAGTGCTCAAGACCGCCGACCCACCCTTCCACGCCATCGAAGGCCGCACCGTGTCCGGCGTCCGCCGGTTCGGAAAGTTCATCAGCATTGACACGGACGGCATTTCCCTGGTGTTCCACCTGGCACGCGCGGGTTGGGTGCGCTTTACGGACTCACCCGCCGGCAGCCAGCTCCGGATGGGCAAGGGCCTCATCGCGGTGCGCGCTGCTTTCTCCGGTCCGGACGGGCCGCGTGGCTTGGATTTGACGGAAGCAGGCACCAAGAAGAGCCTCGCCGTCTACGTCGTGCGGGACCCCCAGGAGGTCCCGGGCGTCGCCGCCCTGGGTCCGGACCCGTTCACTGAAGCGTTCGACGTCGGCATGCTGGGTGAGATCCTCGCCGGCAGCTCCCAGCAGATCAAGGGACTCCTGCGCAGCCAGAGCGTCATCGCCGGTATTGGCAACGCCTACAGCGACGAGATCCTGCATGCCGCCCGGATCTCACCGTTCGCCATCGCAAAGTCCCTGGACCGGGAGACGGTGCAGGTGCTGTACGACGCCATCCACAACGTGCTGGGGGAAGCACTGGCCGAGGCAGCCGGCAAACCGCCCAAGGACCTCAAGGACGTCAAACGCAGCCACATGCGCGTTCACGCCCGGACCGGACAGCCCTGCCCCGTCTGCGGCGACACAGTACGGGAAGTCTCCTTCGCGGACACCGCCCTGCAGTACTGTCCCACGTGCCAGACAAAAGGCAAGATCCTGGCCGACCGGAGGACCTCGAAGTTCCTCAAATAGGAAGATCCGGCAGGCAAGGCGTCCCGAGGCTCACCAGTCAGCCATTGCGATTCGGGACTTCCGGTCCTACCCGGGCACGCCTCTGGGGCGTAGCGTCTTAAACCAAGGTTCGCATGCCTCGATCAGCACGAAGGGGTCACAATGCGCCGGTATCGACCCGCCGTCCTCGGAATGGCCTTGGCCCTCGCCCTCGGCGGTGGCCTCGGGGGCACAGCCCTGGGCCCGTCGGCGGCCGCCGCAGCAGAGGCTGCGCAACGGAGCGTCCCGGCGTCAATGGTGGTCGAGCAGGCCGGCGACGACGCGATCGTCCAGCACTATGAGCAGCTCGGCGGCACCGCATCGTTTCTCGGCGGGCCAGTCGGCAGCGCGTATGACATCGCGGGGGGTCGCGCCCAGGAATACGCCCGCGGCACCATCTACTGGAGCCCCGGCACCGGCGCACACGAACTGCACGGKGAAATCCGCAGAAACTACCTCACACTCAACGGCCCCGCAGGCTTCCTGGGCTTCCCCCTCACCGACGAAACCGCCACCCCCGACGGAGTGGGCCGGTACAACCACTTCAGCGGCATGGATGGCGGCTCGTCGATCTACTGGTCCCCCGCCACGGGAGCCCATGAGGTGTACGGAGCTATCCGGGCCCAGTGGGCGGTCCTTGGTTGGGAGCGCAGCCGGCTCGGCTACCCGACCAGCGGCGAATACAGCATCACGGGCGGGCGCCGGAACGACTTCCAGCACGGTTCCATCCTGTGGCACGCGGCCAGCGGCAGGACCGAGGTCATCTACACCAGTATCCCGCCGGCGATCATGGGCGTTGACCTCGAGCGCATTCCGACCACGCAGAAGGTTGTCGCGCTCACGTTCGACGCCGGCGCCAACGACGCCGGCCTCCGATCGATCCTCGCCACCCTCACGGCCAATGGCGTTCCGGGCACGTTCTTCCTCACCGGAAACTGGGTCAACCAGTTCCCCTCCGATTCAGCGCTGATCTACAACTCGGGGAACCGGATCGGCAATCACTCCATGTCCCACCCGGATTTCACCACCCTGACCGATGCCCAGATCGCGGCCGAGATCAGCAGCGCGCAGAGGACCATCGAGGCCGCTGGAGGCGACCCGGTCCCGTTCTTCCGCTTCCCGTTCGGCGCCCGCAATTCCCGCACGATCGCAGACGCCAACGCCGCCGGCTACGTTCCGATCCGGTGGACCGTTGACACCCTGGGCTGGCAAGGCACCATGAACGGAACGCGCGGCCCTGGCTTCATCGTCCAGCGCGTCCTGGCTTCCGCGCAGCCCGGGGAGATCGTCCTGATGCACCTTGGCTCGAACCCCGACGACGGCTCAGCGCTCGACGCCGAGGCCCTTCCAGAGGTGATCTCCCAACTCCGGGCGGCAGGCTACGGCTTCGTCACCCTCGACGCCGCACTCGGCTGACCGGGGACCCACGGCGGACGTAGGGCTTTTGATGGTTTCGCCGGCCGGCCCAAATCCGGGCACGAAAAAGCCGCGGAAACCCTGAAGTTTCCGCGGCTTTGTGGTCGGGCTGACAGGATTTGAACCTGCGACCCCTTGACCCCCAGTCAAGTGCGCTACCAAGCTGCGCTACAGCCCGCTGGTTCCGCCGTTCTCCGCTGAACTCAAACCCGAGGATTTTCATCAGCAGTCCGGCCGAACCACCTAGAAGAGCTTACACGATCCGGAGGGGTGCCGGTGACACTTTCCGGCGATCAGCCCCAGGTGTGTCGCAATTAACGCTTGCGGCCGCGCTTTTCGCGGACGCGCATGCTGACCTCGATCGGCGTGCCTTCGAATCCGAAGGTCTCCCGGAGGCGGCGGGTGATGAACCGGCGGTACCCGGGGTCCAGGAAGCCCGTGGTGAACAGCACGAACTTCGGCGGCCGGCTGGAGGCCTGGGTGCCGAACAGGATGCGTGGCTGCTTGCCGCCGCGGACCGGGTGGGGGTGGGCAGCCACGAGCTCGCCCAGGAAGGCGTTGAGGCGGCCGGTGGCGATGCGCTTGTCCCAGTTCTCCAGGGCAAGGTCCAGGGCAGGGACCAGGCGGTCCTTGTGCCAGCCGGTCTTCGCCGAAATGTTGACGCGCGGCGCCCATTCGACGTGTGCCAGGTCCTGCTCGATCTCGCGCTCCAGGTAGCGGCGGCGTTCGTCGTCCAGCAGGTCCCACTTGTTGAAGGCCAGGACCAGCGCGCGCCCGGACTCGATGGCCAGCTGCAGGATGCGGACGTCCTGTTCGCTGAGGACCTCGTCCACGGCGAGGAGCACGACGGCGACCTCCGCCTTTTCGAGCGCGGACTGCGTCCGGAGGGAGGCGTAGTAGTCGGCACCTTGGGCCATGTGCTGGCGTCGGCGGATGCCTGCCGTGTCCACGAACCGCCATGTGCGGCCGCCGAGTTCGATGAATTCGTCCACCGGGTCGCGGGTGGTTCCGGCGGTGTTGTCCACCACCACCCGTTCGGATCCCGCAAGCTTGTTCAGCAGGGAGGACTTACCCACGTTGGGCCGGCCAATGAGGGCAATACGGCGGGGGCCGCCGGAGCGGTCCGTTCCCTCGATGGTGGAAAACTCCGGCAGCACCTCCATGACGTGGTCCAGGAGGTCCGCCACACCGCGGCCGTGCAGTGCCGAGACCGGGTACGGCTCACCGAAACCGAGGCCCCACAGCGCAGCGCTGTCAGCCTCCTGGGCGAAATCGTCAACCTTGTTGGCCACCATGATGACCGGCTTCTTGCTGCGGCGCAGCATCTTCATGACGCCTTCATCCGTGGCCGTGGCGCCGACGGCGGAGTCCACCACGAACAGCACGGCGTCGGCCAGTTCCACGGCCATCTCGGCCTGCTCTGCGACCCGGGCATGGATGCCGCGGGCGTCGTGTTCCCAACCGCCGGTGTCCACCAGGGTGAAGTTGCGGCCGTTCCAGTTGGCTGAATACATGACACGGTCGCGGGTGACGCCTGGGGTGTCCTCCACCACTGCTTCGCGGCGGCCCAGGATTCGGTTCACCAGGGTGGACTTCCCCACGTTCGGCCGCCCGATGATCGCCAGGACGGGGTCCAGCTTGACCGGCCCATCAAAGTCCTCGTCGCCGTACTCCCCGCTCAGCAGCGCGGCATCGTCCTCATCAAGCTCATAGTCCTCGAGGCCGGCGCGGAGTGAGGCGGCACGCAGCTCCGCTTCGTCGTCGCCAATTGCCGCCAGCCGTTCGGCAACCTGGTCCGTGCCTGTGGGGGTGTATTCGTCCTCGGCGCCGGAATGCCCGGAAGTCTGGGTGGTGTCGCTCATTGCACTGTCCTTAGTGGTCATCTGCCGGCGTCCCCGGCTACTGCTGTCAAGTCGTTGTGGTCAGCGAAGGGCAGTGGCTGCCCGCTGAGTTGGATGGTGTCCTGGACGTGCCCTGCCAGCGCTGCACGGATGTCCTGCGCCGCCCTGTCCATTGAAGCACGCCCGCTTTCGCCGGCCCGGCGGGCCAGGGTAAGGGCTGAGCCGAAGCTGACGTGGAAGCGCCGTCCGGGCCGCGGAACGAAGTCCAGGTGCTCATTGCCCTGCCGGGTGCCCAGGACGGCGACCGGAACAACGGGGGCCCCGGAGTTCAGTGCCAGCCAGGCCACGCCGCCGTTGATGTCCGCCGCTGAGCCGCTCCCCCGCGTCCCTTCGGGAAGAATCCCCACGCAGCGTCCGGCGTCGAGCACGTCCTTGCAGCGCTGCAGCGCAGCCCGGTCCCCCCGCCGGTCCACGGGAAGCTGCCCGGAAGCGGTGAGCACATGGCCCAGGAAACCCTTGAACATCTCCTGTTTCACCAGGATGTGCATGGGCCGCGGTGCCGCGCCGAACATGACCGGCCCGTCCAGGAAGCTGATGTGGTTGGCGGCGAAGATCACTGGCCCGCCGGTGGGGACGTTGCTCCTGCCCGTCACGGTTGTCCGGTAGACCAGGTGGTCCAGGATCCAGCCCACCGGCCTGCTCCACGCCATGGTCAGGCCGGACGGTAGGGCACCTCGGGCGTCAGTCACGGTTGAGCACCTTGGTGACGATCACGAGGGCGGCGTTGACGGTCTGCTCGAAGTCCAGGTCAGAGGAGTCCAGCGTCACCACCCCGGAAGCGGCCTGGGTGAAGTTCACCACGGTTGAGTCCCTGGCATCCCGGTGGGTCACCTGGGCCGCCAGCTGCTCGGCGTTCTGCGTCCCGCCCAGCTGGATGCCGCGCCGGCGCAGGCGGGCTTCCTCGCTGGCGGTGAGGAGCATGCGCACCTCGGCTCCGGGCGCGACGACGGTGGTGATGTCCCTGCCTTCCACCACCATCCGGCGGTGGTGCTTTTCGATGAGGTCCCGCTGCCGGCGGATGAGTTCGGTCCGGGCACCAAGGGTGGTGGCCACGGAACTGACCGCGGAGGAAATCTCCGGCTCCCGGATGGCGTCGGTGACATCCACGCCGCCCACCCGGACGTATTCCTCCTGCGGGCTGGTGCTCAGTTCCAGCACAAAGTCCCTGGATGCCTGCTCCACGGCGGCACCGTCGTCAAGGTCGATGCCCTGCGTTAAGCAGTACCAGGTGAGGGCGCGGTACATCGCTCCGGTATCCAGGTAGGCCAGCCGCAGCCTGCGGGCAACCTCCTTGCTCACGCTGGATTTACCGGAACCTGACGGTCCGTCGATGGCGACCACCAGCGGCCGGCCGATGCGCAATGCGCGCATGGTTTCGAGGAGTTCCTGTGTCATTACTGAAGTACCCGCCATCCGCGGTCGTTGAGAGCTTCGATCAGGTGGTCGTGCTTGTTCGGCAACACAGACAATTCCACCATGCCAACGTTCTGTCCGGAGGAATGGTCCAGCCGAAGGTCTTCGACGTTGACGCCAATTTCGCCGATTTCGGTGAGCAGCTGCGCGATCTGGCCGGGCTTGTCATCCACCAGGACGGTGAGCCAGGAGTACGCCTGCGGGGGGCCTCCGTGCTTGCCGGGAATCCGGGCCTGCCCTGCGTTGCCTTCGCTGATGAGCTGTGCGAGGTCCAGCCGGGCACCCGGTGCGGTGGGCTGTTCCAGCGTTCCGATGAGGCGGTTCAGGTCCTCGCGGACGCCATAGAGGATCTCCACGACTTTGGCCGCGTTCCCACCCAGAATCTGCACCCACAGGGTGGGGTCGCTCGCGGCGATCCTGGTGACGTCGCGCAGCCCGTTCCCGGCCAGGGACAGGGCATGGAGCGGAGTTCCCTGGAGGCGGCTGGCGAGCAGGGAGGACATGACCTGGGGCAGGTGCGACACCAGGGCCACCGCCTCATCATGTTCGTCCGCCGTGAACTGCGAAACCACTGCCCCCAGGTCCGAGGCGAGCGACCGTGCCACCTGCAGGGCAGCGCCGGACGTCTCCTCTGATGGGCACAGCACCCAGGGCATGGAGGTGAACAGCTCGCCCCGCGCGGCGACCGGACCTGACTTTTCCCGCCCGGCCATGGGGTGCGTGCCCACGTAGCGCGTGAGGTCGGCACCGAGGCTGCGCAGCCGGGCCAGGATGTCCGCCTTCACACTCGCAATGTCCACCACGACGGCGTCGGGGTACTCAGCGAGCGCTTTGGACACGACGTCGGCAGTAACGTCCGGCGGAGCGGCGACCACCACAAGCTGGGGCTTGGCGCCCCGGAGCTCCGGCAAGGGACGCCCGGCACCAATGTCCACCGCCACCGCCTGGTTGGTGGGTGAGGGGTCGGAAAGGAATACCGGTACGCCACGCCCGCGGAGGCCCAGCCCAATGCTGGTGCCCAGCAGTCCGGTGCCAATCACCACTACGGGACCATCCAGGTGGCCGCGCCCCTGGCTTTTGAACGCGGACACGCGTCAGAGTCCTACGGATGCCAGCAGGTGGCCGACTTCCTGCTTGCCCAGGTTGCGGATGCTGCCCTGGCGCTGGTCACCGAGGCCGATGGGGCCTACCTTGACGCGGACCAGCCGCTGGACCGGGAAGCCGACGGCATCGAAGAGGCGTCGGACAATCCGGTTCTTGCCCGAGTGGAGCACAACCTCGATCAGCACGTGGCCCGGGGTGGAGTCCACCAGGCGGAAGGAGTCAACGTTCGCGAAGCCGTCCTCCAGTTCCACGCCGGACTTCAGCTGGGCGCCGACGCCCTGTGGGAACGGCCCGCGCACCTGCACCAGGTAGGTCTTGGGGACCTCGTAGGACGGGTGGGTCAGCCTGTTGGCGAGTTCGCCGTCGTTGGTCAGCAGCAGCAGGCCTTCGGTGGCGACGTCGAGCCGGCCCACGTGGAAGAGGCGTTCCCCGGTGTTCTTGTTGCTCTTCAGGAAGTCGCTGATGCAGGGCCGGCCCTCGGGGTCCTCCATGGTGGACACCACGCCCTTGGGCTTGTTGAACACCATGTAGACCAGGTTCTCGTCCAGCTGGATCCGCAGGCCGTCAACGTGGATGACGGCGGTCTTGGGATCGACGCGCATGCCCAGTTCCGTGACCACCTGGCCGTCCACCTCAACGCGGCCCTCGGCGATCATCTCTTCACAGACGCGCCGGGACGCGACTCCTGCGGACGCCATGACTTTCTGAAGGCGCACGCCGTCGGCATCGTGGAGTTCCGACTGCGGAACGTTGCCGCGCGGACCCTTCTTCCGGCCGGGTTTGCGGACCGGACCCAGGTTCTGGCCGAAGCGTTCGCTGCCAAAGGCACGCGAAGCTGCTGCGCCGGGAGTGCCGGTACGCGGTTTGGGCTTCAGGGCGCCGGGAGTTCCGGGAGCCTTCTTGGCGCCGGGCTTGCGGGCAGCGGGCTTTCGCGACGACGGCTTGGCGCCACGGGCACCCTCAGCTGGACGTCCCTGCTGGTCCCCCGCCAGATCAGGATCGATGAAGCGTTCCTCGCGCGGCTTGGGGCTGCGGTGCGGCCGGTCTCCGCCGAAAGCAGGGCCCCGCTTGCCTGTTCCGCCGCGGGAGCCTCCCCTGAAGCCGCCGCCCTGTGTGCTGCGCTGCTGGGAATTGTTGCGTTCGTTCCCGCCGCGTCCCGAACCGTTACGTGGTGAACCCTGGCGTCCCGCCTGTGTCATGACCCGTCCTTCAATGTGTTTTGGCCGGCAAAGATGTCCAAGGACAACCCTAGCCAGCCGTGCAGACTTCGTCTGCCCTGATAAAAAACCTGATAAAACCTGCTGATGGGACAGGTGCCGGCAGGGCGCCTGCCTACATCGTCCCGGCGTCGTAGAACTCTGCGATCCCGTCGAGCCCCGGAAGGTGCGGCGACAGCTGCGGCAGGTCCCCCACTGAACTGATTCCCATCCGTTCGAGGAAATAGGAGGTGGTCCGGTAGAGGATTGCGCCGGACTCGGGATCGGTTCCCGCGTCCTCGATCAGCCCGCGCTGGGCAAGCGTCCGTACGACGGAATCAACATTGACACCGCGAATTGCAGACACCCGGGCCCGGGAGACGGGCTGGCGGTACGCGATGACCGCCAGTGTTTCCAACGCCGCCTGGGTAAGCCTGGCCGTCTGCCCTTCAAGCACATATTTGCCAACGATGTCAGCAAACTCGGTGCGCGAGTAGATCCGCCAGCCACCGGCGATGTTCCGCAATTCAAAACCCCGGGGGCTGGAACCGATGCCAGCGTGACTGGCATCCTCCATCTCCGGGGCTTTAACAGTATAGCCGTTATACTCACGCTGCAGTTCTGCCAGGAGGGAGCGGACGGTATCGGTGGCCAGGCCCACTCCCGCCGCCAGCTCCTCTTCGGTGGCGGGTTCGTCAAGGACCATGAGCACCGCTTCGAGGGCAGCCTTGGCGCCGCCGGGGAGATCGTCGAAGTCCGGGCCGTGGTCCAGGTCCTCCCGGGACGCCCTTTCCTGCGGCTTGGGGTTCACGGCTGCTCCTCATACTCTTCGCTCAGGTTTTCTGCAGACCAGTCCCGGCCTTCGGCGGTCCAGTGGATGGCAAGCTCGGCCAGCGGGGAGAGCTGGTCGAATGCGACGGCCCGGTCCCGGAACAGTTCGAGGAGGGCCAGGAACCTGGCCACCACCACCAGGGTTGAATCGGCGTCGGCAATCAGGGAACGGAAGGTCTGGGGCGACTCCTGTTGAAGGCGAAGCCCCAGCATCCTCGCTTCTTCCTTGACGCTGACGGTGCTGCCGTGCAGGTGTCCGAGGGCCACCTGCGGCGGCTGGGCCGGCGCTTTGGGCCGGAGCGCGGCCTCGGCCAGTGCGGCGAACTGCTGCGGTGTGTGCTTCCAGACCAGTTCGGGGAGCATCGCCGCGAAGTGCTCCTCCAGGGCCACCTGCCGCGGAAAGCGCCGGCCTTCCTGGTGCAGGGTTTCGCCCAGGATTCCTGCCACCTGCTTGAACGCCTTGTACTGCAGCAACCGGGCAAAGAGGAGGTCGCGCGCCTCCAGCAAGGCGATGTCCTCGTCGTCCTCCACTTCGCCGGCAGGAAGGAGCCGCGCTGCCTTGAGATCAAGCAGCGTGGCGGCGATCACCAGGAACTCGCTCGCCTCATCCAGCGCCCATTCTTCGCCAAGCTGCTGCAGTTTCCGGATGTACTTGATGAACTCATCCGTGACGGTGGCGATGGCCACTTCGGTGATGTCCAGCTGGTGCTTGGCGATCAGTCCCAGGAGGAGGTCGAACGGACCCGTAAAGTTGGCCAGCCGCACCTCGAAGCCGGGTTTGGATTCGGCCACGGCGTGGTTAGGGTGCGCCGCCGCGGGAGATCAGCTCCTTGGCCAGCCGGCGGTAGGCATCGGCGCCCACGTGGTTTCCGGCATAGCTGGTGATGGGCTCCGCGGCCACCGTGGCGTCTGCGAATTTGATGGAGCGCTTGATGACGGTTTCGAAGACCTTGTCGCCGAACGCCTCCACCAGGCGGGTTATCACTTCGCGGCTGTGCAGTGTCCGGGCGTCGTACATGGTGGCCAGCACGCCGTCCACCTGCAGCCGCGGGTTCAGCCGGTCCTGGACTTTGTCGATGGTTTCGACCAGCAGCGCCACGGCGCGGAGGGCGAAGAACTCGCAAATGAGCGGGATGATCACACCGTGGGCTGCCGTGAGGGCATTCACGGTCAGGAGGCCCAGGGACGGCTGGCAGTCGATCAGGACAACGTCGTAATCGTCTTCGACTTTCTTGAGGGCACGGTCCAGGACCTGTTCGCGCGCAACCTCGTTGACCAACTGGACTTCCGCGGCCGAGAGGTCGATGTTGGCCGGCAGCAGATCCACGTTCTCCACACCGGTCTGGTGGATGGCGTCGCGGATATCCACCTTGCGGTCCATCAGGACGTTGTACACGGTGAGGTCCAGTTCGTGCGGGTTGACGCCCAGGCCGGCCGAGAGCGCACCCTGGGGATCGAAGTCCACCAGCAGGACACGGCGGCCGTACTCTGCCAGCGCTGCCGCGAGGTTAATGGTGGAGGTGGTCTTCCCCACGCCGCCTTTTTGGTTGACCATGGCGATCACGCGTGCCGGACCGTGGGAGGGCAGCGGCGCGGGTTCCGGGAACTCCCGGTATGGGCGCCCGGTGGGCCCCATCACCGCGTTTTCCAGGTCGAATTCCGTGCCCTCCAGAGTTGCTGAACCCTGTTCGCTGCTCACGTATCTGTCCACACTTTCGATGACGGTGATTTCCTGCCGCTGGCTCACCAGCGCCGTTCGTTCTGCTCCCTAGGTTACAGCGCCCGACACGGTATTCGACGGAACTTGACTTTCCGCGAATGTTGAGCCTTGACCCTCTAGCTGAGGTCGAAGGTTGAAGTGGCGGCCAACGCGAAACCGCCCCCGCAGCATCGCTGCGGGGGCGGTTTCGTGGGGTGCACGGGTGGCGGTTAGGCCTTGGCGGCCTCGCGTGCGCCCTCTTCCTTGGGCGCCATTTCGCCGTGGTGGTGGACCATCATGGTTGCTTCGTCGAAGGGTTCTTCGCCGGAGAGCACCCGGCCCACCTGGCCGCCGTCGATCTCCTTGACCCAGGTGCCGATCAGGACGGTGGCCACCGCGTTGCCCGTGAAGTTGGTCAGGGCACGGGCCTCGGACATGAACCGGTCGATGCCGACGATCATGCCCACGCCGCCGAGCAGTTCAGGCTTGTGTGCCTGCAGGCCGGCCGCCAGGGTTGCCAGGCCGGCGCCGGTAACACCGGCGGCGCCCTTGGAGGCGATGATCATGAAGATCAGCAGCGAGATCTGCGCGCCGAGGTCCAGCGGCGTTCCCATGGCGTTGGCGACGAAGAGCGAGGCCATGGTCAGGTAGATGGCCGTACCGTCAAGGTTGAAGGAGTAGCCGGTGGGGACGGTGACGCCGACGACGGGCTTGGAGACGCCCAGGTGTTCCATCTTCGCGATCAGGCGGGGCAGTGCCGCTTCGGACGATGAGGTGGAGAAGATGAGGAGGTATTCGCGGGCCAGGTACTTCATGAGCTTGAAGATGTTGACGCCGGCCACTACCTGCAGCAGTCCGCCGAGGATGACCACGATGAACAGGGCGCAGGTGATGTAGAAGGCAATCATGAGGGTGAACATGCTGATGATTGCCTGGAAGCCCGTTGCACCAACGACGGCGGCGATGGCACCGAAGGCACCTACCGGAGCCAGCCACATGATCATGATCAGGATGCGGAACACGAGAGCCTGGCCGTAGCTGACGGCCTTGAGGATCGGCGCACCCTGGGCGCCCATCTTCTGCAGCGCGAAGCCGACCAGGATGGCTGCCAGCAGGGTGGGCAGGACGGGAACGTCGCCGGGAATGATTCCGAGCAGGAAGTCCACGGTGCTGTCCGTGGCGGCCTTCTTGTTGGGGTCGTACGGCGTCAGCTTCAGGCCCTCACCCGGGTGGATGATGTTTCCCACCACAAGGCCGATGGCCAGGGCGAAGGTGGACATGACGATGAAGTAGCCCAGGGCCAGGCCGCCGACCTTACCGACGGTGGCCGCCTTGGCGATGGAGCCGATGCCCAGGACGATGGTGCAGAAGATGACCGGGGCGATCATCATCTTGATGAGCTTGATGAATCCGTCACCCAGGGGCTTGAGGGACTTGCCGACTTCCGGGAACAGCAGGCCGACGGCTGCGCCGAGGATCACGGCGACGATGACGGCAATGTAAAGGTAATGCGATTTGTCCAGGCCTTTGCGCCGCGTCTTCACGGTGTCAAGGGACTCTCCTCGTTGAGAAGCCATGATGTGTCTCCTTATGGATAATCTGATAGACGCTGGGGCACAGTCTCTGGGCTCATCACGTCCTTGCGGTGTGATATCCATCATTGGCGACGCCGTGATCCAGCTCACCGTTGCGTTCATATTGGTCGCGGCATCCGCAGGGCCGACGAGAGGCAGGCATGATCCACCGCTGGAGTATCGCCCGCCGGCTGTTCCTGGCCAACCTGCTGATCGTCGTGTCCTTTATCGCCATTGTGGGAACCGCCGCCTACGTGGACGCCCGGGACCGGACCTATGACGAGGCCGGCCGCCGGATGGAAGGAGTGGCCGCCTCCATAGCCGCCAATCCACTGGTGCTCCAGGCTGCGGCCACGCCGGATCCGTCCGCCCTCCTGCAGCCATATGCCAGGGATGTGACCACGGCGGCCCACGTCGACTTCGTCACCATCATGGCTCCCGACCGTACCCGCTGGACCCATCCGAGGGACGAGGAGCTGGGCCGGCCGTACATTGGATCGATTGACGCCGCGCTCCGTGGCCAGCCATTCACCGAAGTCACGGCCGGGACGCTGGGCCCTTCGGTGCGGACGATTGTCCCGGTCAAGGATTCCGCGGGGACGGTGAAAGCGCTCGTGGCGGTGGGTGTCACCGTCCGCAGCGTCGATATCGCCTTCGCCGGGCGCCTTCCCGTCCTGCTGGCCGTTGGCATAGCCCTCCTGGTGGGCGGTTCCCTGGCGTCGTGGCTGCTGGGCAGGTATCTGCGGCGGGTAACCAGGGGCTGGGGTCCTGAGCAGCTGGCGCAGCTGTTCGCCTACTACGAATCGGTGCTGCACTCGGTCCGTGAAGGACTGATCCTCATCGATGCGCGGAAGCGCGTGGTGATGTACAACGACCAGGCTGCCGAACTGCTGGGCCTGGCGGACACGGGCAGCAACGATCCCACCCGGCCCCCATCGCTGGCAGACCTTCCCCTGGACGAAGAGCTGCGGAGCCTGTTCGAATCCGGACGGAGCACCAAGGACGAGATGGTCCTGACCGATTCCCGTGTGCTGGTGGTCAACCAGGGCCCGGCCCGGGGCCCGGAATCCCCCGGCTCCCGGGGAAAGGTCCCTGTGTACGGCACGGTTGCCACCCTCCGAGACCGGACAGAGATCGAAGCGCTCGGCAACGAACTGCAGACCATGCGGACCCTTTCCGACGCCCTGCGCGCCCAGACCCACGAACACGCCAACCGGCTGCACACCATGGTTTCGCTCCTGGAACTGGGAAGGACCGGGGAGGCCCTGGACTTTGCCACCCAGGACCTGGCCCTGAGCCAGCAGCTGACGGATGACATGGTGAGCTCGATCGATGAACCGGTGGTGGGCGCACTGGTCATGGGGAAGGTGGCCGAGGCCCACGAACGTGGAGTCCAGCTGGACGTGTCCACCCTGGGCTCCGGCACGGCACCCGGGGTGGCCGTCCAGGACCTGGTGACCATCCTGGGCAACCTGCTGGACAACGCCATCGACGCCGCCGCTGATGCACCGCCTCCCCGGCGTGTGGAACTGACGCTGGAGGCCGACGACGAAGGCCTGGACATCGCCGTCAACGACTCCGGGACGCCCATCGACCCCGCCGATGCAGAAAAGATCTTCCGGCACGGATTCAGTACGAAGCCGGCAGGGCCGGGAGGCCGGGGCATCGGCCTTGCGCTGGTCCGGCAGGCTGTGCAGCGTTTGGGCGGTACGCTGGCCATCAACGGCCGGCGCGGCGCCAAGTTCGAAGTATTCCTGCCCGCAGCGGTGTCCGCGGAGAAGGAGCACAGACAGTGAGCAACATCCGGGTCCTCGTCGTCGAAGACGAGGCCATCGCTTCGGCGGCCCACGCTGCCTACGTGGGGAGGCTGGAAGGATTCGAGCTGGCCGGGACCGCCCCCGACGGCCAGTCTGCCCTGCGGCTGCTGAACGAATTCGTGGCCGCGGGGCAGCCGGTGGAACTGGTCCTGCTGGACATGAACCTGCCCGACCTTCATGGCCTGGACATTGCCCGGCGGATGCGTTCGGCGGGGATCCTCGCGGACATCATCGCCATCACGGCTGTGCGTGAACTGGCAATCGTCCGCAGCGCGGTGGCAATCGGTGTGGTCCAGTACCTGATCAAGCCCTTCACGTTCGCCACGTTTTCCGACAAGCTCGAAAACTACCGCCTGTTCCGCCAGCAACTGGGCGGTTCCAGCGGCGGTCCCGGCAAGGGGGGTGCGTCCCAAAGTGAAGTGGACAGGGCTTTTGCCAGCCTCAGGGCGCCGTCCGAACTCCCGCTCCCCAAGGGCCTTTCCACCTCGACCCTGGGCTCGGTCCAGGAGTTTCTTCGCGGGCAGCCGGAAGCAGTGTCCGCCACCGAAGTCATGGACGCCCTGGGAATGTCACGCGTGACAGCGCGACGCTACCTCGAATACCTTGCCGATGCCGGCACTGTTTCGCGGACCGCCCGCTATGGCACCCCCGGCAGGCCGGAAAATGAATACCGCTGGAACCCCCGCTGAGCTGAACCGGCGTTTCAACAGTCCTTCGATTCCCCTCAGCCGGCCGCCGGTCCATCCACCCGGAGCGCTCCGATCAATTGGTCGATGACCCCTGGATCCTCAATGGTGGAAGGCACGGTGTACTCCTCGCCGTCCGCTATCTGGCGCATGGTCTTGCGGAGGATCTTCCCCGACCGGGTCTTGGGCAGGGCATCCACCACCGTCACCTGCTTGAAGTCCGCAACAGCACCAATGTCCCGGCGCACCAATGCCACCAGGTCCTTGGCCAGGACGTCCTCAGGAATGTCGACGCCGGACTTGAGCACCAC
Organism: Arthrobacter sp. Soil764; assembly: GCF_001428075.1. Taxonomy (GTDB): domain Bacteria; phylum Actinomycetota; class Actinomycetes; order Actinomycetales; family Micrococcaceae; genus Arthrobacter. Next base: position 80,127 of record NZ_LMSI01000007.1, read on the forward strand.
GTAGCCACTGGGACGCTGGCCCTTGAGGGAATCGGCAAGGCCGATCACTGCGCACTCCGCCACCGCAGGGTGCTGGCCGATGACCTGTTCAATGGCGCCGGTGGAAAGCCGGTGGCCTGCGACGTTGATTATGTCGTCGGTGCGGCCCATGACAAAGAGGTAGCCGTCCTGGTCCTGGTAACCCGAGTCGCCGGTGGCATAGCAGCCATCAAAGGCCGTCAGGTAAGAGGAGATAAAGCGTTCGTCGTTTCCCCACAGGGTGGCCAGCGTGCCAGGCGGCAACGGCAGCCCCAGCGCGATGTTGCCCTCGGTGCCGGGTGCCACGTCGCCGCCCATTCCGTCGAGAATCCGGAGCCGGTAACCGGGCATCGGAACGCTCGGGGAACCGGCCTTGATGGGCAGCGGCTCCAGGCCGCGGGGGTTGGCGCAGATGGCCCACCCGGTCTCGGTCTGCCACCAGTGGTCCACCACCGGCACGCCAAGGACCCGGGATGCCCAGTGGAACGTGTCCGTGTCCAGCCGCTCACCGGCAGTGAACAGTGTGTGAAGGCTGGAGCTGTCATACCCGCCCAGCAGTGATGCCTCCGGATCTGCCTTGCGGATGGCCCGCAGCGCCGTGGGCGCGGTAAAGAGCACGTTGACCTTGTGGTCCTGGACCACCCGCCAGAAGGCACCCGCATCCGGGGTCCCAACCGGTTTGCCTTCGTACATCACAGTCGTGGCGCCGGCGAGCAGCGGCCCGTAGACGATATAGGAATGCCCCACCACCCAGCCCACATCCGAAGCGGTCCACATCACGTCGCCCGGGCCGACGTCGTAGATATTCTCCAGCGTCCAGCGCAGGGCGACGGCGTGGCCGCCGTTGTCCCGGACCACCCCCTTGGGAGTGCCCGTGGTCCCCGATGTGTAGAGGATGTAAAGCGGGTCGGTGGCCTTCACGTCAACGGGAGCAGCCGGTTCCGCGGCTGCCATTTCCGTGTCCCAGTCCAGCCAAGCGGCATGGTCCGCCGCCTTGGAGGCGAAGCCGTCCCGCTCCTTGACCAGCACGGGAATGTCCCGGGCGCCTGCCAGCTCAAGTGCCTCCGCGACGGCCGGCAGGTACTCGATGCGGCGCGTGGGTTCGATCCCGCCTGAGGCGGTGACCACCGCAGCAGGTGCCGCGTCCCGGATCCTGGCCGCGAGCTCTTTGGGCGCGAACCCGCCGAAGACCACGGAATGGACAGCGCCGAGCCTGGCTGTTGCCAGCATGGCAATGGCGGCTTCCGGGATCATCGGCATGTAGATGACCACGCGGTCCCCCTTGCCCACGCCGTGGCCGCGCAGAACGCCGGCGAAGCGCGCCACGAGGCCGGTCAGTTCGGCATAGGTGAAACGCTGCCGGGTTCCCAGCATGGCGGAGTCATGGATCAGTGCATCCTGCTCTCCCCGGCCTTCGGCGACGTGCCGGTCCAGGGCGTTGTAGCAGGTATTCAGTGAGCCGTCCGGAAACCAGCTGTAGAGCGGCGCCCGGCTGGAGTCCAGTGCCCGGGCAGGAGCAGCGGTCCAGTGGATCTTTTCCGCCGCCTCCAGCCAGAAGTCTTCCGGCTCTTCAATGCTGCGCCGGTAGGTGTCCCGATAGCTGTTGCTGACCATAACGTAATCCCGTCCACGACATTGTGATGCAGCTCATGGTAGCTTGCGCCTCCGCGGCTAACAAGAGGTTTGTATACAGAAGAGCCAGTTATCACCCGCTATTTCAGTTTCTTCCCAAACTCAGGGCGGTTGTGTATACACTGGAGCCATCAGCCGAGGAAGGAGACAGGCATGCGCGCCAGCGACAAGGCCTATGCCGCCCTGCGGGACGACATCATCGAATGGCGCCTGGCCCCAGGGACGGTCCTTGCCGAGGTGGAACAGTCCGAGCGGTTGGGCGTCTCGCGAACTCCGCTGCGGGAAGCCCTGGGCCGCCTTACGGCGGAAGGCCTGACGACGGCGGGCGGCCGCGGCGTGGTGGTCAGCGACATTTCCCTGGAGGACATCGACGAACTGTTCGAGCTCCGCGAAACCCTCGAAGGCAGGGCGGCGGCCTTGGCCGCGCGCCGCGGCGACGCCCGTACCTTCGAGCACCTGCAGCGTGACCTGCTCCGGGCTCCGGAGTTGATCGGCGGCGACCACCCTGCCCTGCATGAATACTACGAACTGGTGGGCCGGCTGGATGCAGCGATCGATGCTGCCATCTCCAACTCCTACCTGGCCCAGGGCATGCGGAGCCTGCGCGTGCATTTGGTCCGGATCCGCCGGCTTGCCGCCGACGACGCCTGCCGCCTCACTGCCGCCGCCGCCGAGCATGCCGCCATCGCAGAGGCCATCGCGGCCGGCAATCCACGGCTTGCAGAGGCGGCGACCATCGTCCACCTGCACCGCAGCCTCTCCCACGTCAAAGCGACCCACTCATCCCACCCAAAGGAGCATCATGGTTAAGGAACACCACGTCCGCGTCTATCGGAGCGAAGAAAACCTCCCGCGTGAGGACCAGCTCGCGTACAAGATCGCCCAGGTTGCGGCCGACCCAGTGGCTGTGTCTGACGAAGTGACCGACATGGTGATCAACCGCGTCATCGACAATGCTTCGGTGGCCATCGCATCCCTCAACCGGGCACCCATCGTCGCAGCCCGCGCCCAGGCACTCACCCATGGCCCCACCACCGGCGGTAAGGGTTCGAAGGTGTTCGGCATCGAGGAACGGGTGGCCCCGGAATGGGCCGCCTGGGCCAACGGCGTGGCCGTCCGCGAGCTGGACTATCACGACACCTTCCTTGCTGCCGACTACTCCCATCCCGGTGACAACATCCCGCCGATCCTCGCCGTCGCCCAGCACGTTGGCGCCAGCGGCCACGACTTGATCCGCGGCATCGCCACCGGCTACGAGATCCAGGTCAACCTGGTCAAGGCCATCTGCCTGCACAAGCACAAGATCGACCACGTGGCGCACCTGGGCCCTTCCGCAGCCGCAGGCATCGGCACCCTGCTGGGGCTCGACGTCGAAACCATCTTCCAGTCCGTGGGCCAGGCGCTGCACACCACCACCGCCACCCGGCAGTCGCGCAAGGGAGAGATCTCCACCTGGAAGGCACACGCCCCGGCGTTTGCCGGCAAGATGGCTATCGAATCCGCTGACCGGGCCATGCGCGGCCAGACCTCCCCCGTGCCCATCTACGAAGGCGAAGACGGCGTCATCGCCTGGATGCTGGATGGCCCGGACGCGTCCTACATGGTTCCGCTTCCCACCCCCGGTGAAGCCAAGCGAGCCATCCTGGACACCTACACCAAGGAACACTCCGCCGAATACCAGGCACAGGCCTGGATCGACCTTGCCCGCAAGCTGCACCGCGAACACCCGGAGGTCACGGACCCGGCCAACGTGGAATCCGTGCTGATCAAGACCAGCCATCACACGCATTACGTCATCGGCTCCGGCGCCAACGACCCCCAGAAGTACTCCCCCACCGCGTCCCGGGAAACCCTGGACCACTCCATCCCGTACATCTTCACCGTGGCCCTGCAGGATGGGGCCTGGCACCACGTGGACTCCTACGCCCCGCAGCGCGCCGCACGCCCGGACACCGTGGAGCTGTGGCAGAAGGTCAGCACGGTGGAGGACCCGGAATGGACCCGCCGCTACCACTCCCTGGACATTGCCGAGAAGGCTTTCGGCGGCTCGGTGGAGATCACGCTCAAGGACGGCTCCGTCATCACCGATGAAATCGCCGTTGCCGACGCCCACCCCCTCGGTGCCCGCCCGTTCGCCCGGGAACAGTACGTGGACAAGTTCAGGACCCTCGCCGCGGGCCTCGTGGAGGAAGCCGAAATCGAAAGGTTCCTCGCCGCCGTCGAACGCCTCCCCCACCTCACCGCCGGGGAACTGGACCAGCTGAACATCACCGCCGCTCCCGGCGTCATCGACCCCGCGGCCGCGCCGAAGGGACTGTTCTAAATGCTGTACTCAAAGACCACTCCCGAGCAGAAGCGTGTCCGGTTCCGGGAACTGCTTGCCTCCGGGACAATCCAACAGTTCCCCGGAGCGTTCAATCCGCTCTCGGCACGGCTGATCGAGGAGAAGGGCTTCGCCGGGGTGTACATCTCCGGCGCCGTCCTGGCCAACGACCTTGGCCTGCCGGACATCGGCCTGACCACGCTCACCGAGGTGGCCACCCGTGCCGGGCAGATCGCCCGCATGACGGACCTCCCGTCGATCGTCGACGCCGACACCGGCTTCGGCGAACCGATGAACGTGGCCCGCACCGTCCAGGAGCTTGAAAACGCCGGCCTGGCCGGTTGCCACATCGAGGACCAGTTCAACCCCAAGCGCTGCGGCCACCTGGACGGCAAGAACGTGGTGGACCTGGACACCGCCACCAAGCGGATCCGGGCCGCCGCCGATGCCCGGCGGGACCCGAACTTCCTGATCATGGCCCGGACCGACATCCGTGCCACCGACGGACTCGAGGCGGCGCAGCAGCGTGCCAAGGCCCTCGTTGAAGCCGGCGCGGATGCGATCTTCCCTGAAGCCATGAAGGACCTCAGCGAGTTCAAGGCCATCCGCGATGCCGTCAACGTGCCGATCCTGGCCAACATGACCGAGTTCGGCAAGAGTGACCTCTTCACCGTGGACGAGCTGGCCGGTGTGGGCGTGAACATGGTGATTTACCCTGTCACGCTGCTCCGTAGTGCCATGGGCGCCGCTGAGCGTACTCTGGAATCGATCAAATCCGACGGCACCCAGGAGGCACAGGTTCCAAGCATGCTGACCCGTGCCCGGCTCTACGACCTCGTTGATTATGAGGCCTACAACCGCTTCGACACCGGGGTCTTCAACTTCCAGATCCCCGGCACCTAAACAAACCACCGGAATGCCGGCAGCAGCCGGACCAACAGGCTTTAGGAACAAAGGAGTTTCAGCATGGCTGAAAATGAGATCAAAAAGGGCCTTGCCGGCGTGGTGGTGGACTACACCGCCGTTTCCAAGGTCAACCCGGACACCAACTCCCTGCTCTACCGCGGCTACCCTGTCCAGGAGCTGGCCGCCAGGTGCAGCTTCGAGGAAGTGGCCTACCTGCTCTGGAACGGCGAACTGCCCACCAAGGACCAGCTTGCGGAGTTCACGGCGCGGGAACGCGCCGGCCGCGCCCTTGATCCGGTGGTGAAACAGGTGATTGATGCCCTGCCCGTCACCTCGCACCCGATGGACGTCTGCCGGACCGCCGCCTCCGTCATGGGGGCACGGCATCCGTTGGCGGAGGATTCCTCCCGGGAAGCGAACATGGCCAAGGCCGTTGACCTCTTCGCCGCCATGCCTGCGGTAGTGGCCTACGACCAGCGCCGCCGCCACGGGCAGGATGTGGTGGAACCCCGCGAAGACCTCGGCTACTCGGCGAACTTCCTGTGGATGGCCTTTGGCGAAGAACAGGTGCCGGAGGTGGTGGAGGCTTTCAACGTCTCCATGATCCTCTACGCCGAGCACTCCTTCAACGCGTCCACCTTCACGGCCCGGGTTATCACCTCCACGCTCTCGGACCTGCATTCCGCCGTGACCGGTGCCATCGGGGCCTTGAAGGGCCCACTGCACGGCGGCGCGAACGAAGCCGTGATGCACACGTTCGACGAGATCGGCATCCGGCAGGAGGAGTCCCTGGAGGAAGCAGCGGCCCGGGCCAAGGCATGGATGGAAGATGCCCTGGCCCAGAAGAAGAAGGTCATGGGCTTCGGACACCGCGTCTACAAGCATGGCGATTCCAGGGTCCCCACCATGAAGGCCGCACTGGACAAAATGATTGCCCACTACGGCCGGCCCGAACTGCTGGGGCTGTACAACGGCCTGGAATCGGCGATGGACGAGGCGAAAAGCATCAAGCCGAACCTCGACTATCCTGCCGGGCCCACCTACCACCTGATGGGCTTCGATACCCCGACGTTCACTCCCCTGTTCGTGGCCAGCCGGATCACGGGCTGGACCGCGCACATTATGGAGCAGCTGGACGCCAACTCGCTGATCAGGCCTTTGAGCGAGTACATCGGTCCGGAGGAGCGGCACCTTCCGTAGCCATTGACAGGAAGATCCGACGGCGGGCGGGCACCTTTCGCGTGAATGCGACCGGTGCCCGCCCGCCGTCGCGCGTTTATCCGCTTACTCCAGCAGGCTCCGGGACGAGGCCACGGATTCGTTGTCGGTGTGCATGGTGACCACCACGTTCACCGCGCGGCCTTCCAGCACCACCGGCAGCCAGTGGTCGGCGTCTTGCCACATGCGGTCCACCGGCAGCGTATCCACGCGGAACCATTCGGGCAGGATCTCCTCGCTGGGTGCCGGATCGCCCTGCCATGTCCGGGCGGTGAAGAGCCTGGTGTGCATATCCCATTCCGGCCGGGCCGGAAAGACGAAGTGGACCGACCCGGCGTCGGCCAGGTCTTCCATTTGCAGCACTACGCCGGTTTCTTCAAAGACCTCCCGGATGACGGCCTGGACGTCCGACTCCCCCGGTTCCACGTGGCCGCCGACGCCCACGATCTTGCCGCGGCCAAAACCTGTTTGCTTCAGCCCAAGGAGCACTTCGGTCCCACCGGCGCCGTCGCGGAGCAGGAAGCAAAGAGTAACCCGGGCTGCAGTCATGCGTTCAAGCCTAGGGGGTCCGGAAGTTCCCAGCGGGACACGCCATGGGGCCGGCGGATATGCCAAGCTCTACGTGTGACTCCCGAAACAGCACACGGGATACGGCCGGCCCGCAACTCGACCATTGACGCCCGCCTGCCGGAGTGGCTGGTACGCAACCCTTTGTACTGGGGCTGGGCCTGGGCCGGAGTCTGGACAGCGCTCATTGTCACCGATGAATTCGTGGACCTGGCAGGGTGGACGTGGTACCTGCTGGTGGCTGCGGCTGCCCTCCCCACGCTGCTCAGCACCCTGGCCGTGCTCCACGTGACGCCCCGGCACCAAGTGAAGGCCGCCAGGGAGTCGGTTTTGGGCCTGTTCTTCGTGCGTTTCCTGGCCCTCGTTGCGGCATTCATGGTGTGGGCCGTCTCGGTGGTGCTGAGTGCCTCCATCTCAACCACCATCCAGGCCATGGCAGGTGACTCCGAGCGCGAGGTCACCGCCCTGGGCTTCACACTGATGGCGGCGCTGGTCCCACTGGTGGTGGCCGTCCTGTGGCTGGCGTTTGTTGCCAGGTGCGCCTGGTTCCTGCGGAGGCTGCGCGGCTGGCGGCAGGTGCCCACGCTCTCGCGGGTACCGAAATCGTTCCTCCGCGGCCGGCCACGTCTACGGAGGGTGGTAATCGGCCTGGCGCATCCGGGACTGATGCTGCTCGCCGGCATGGGCACCTCGGTGCTGGCTTTCCTGCTGGGCCCCGTGGAACTGACCATCGAAGCGGTGTTCTAGAACTTCAGCCGAGCGCCCGGGGATGGGCGGCGGCGTAGATCTCCCGGAGCGTATCGGCCGTGACCAGCGTGTACACCTGGGTGGTGGTCACGGATGCGTGACCCAGGAGTTCCTGGACCACGCGGACGTCTGCGCCGCCTTCGAGCAGGTGGGTGGCGAAGGAGTGCCGCAGGGTGTGCGGCGAGACGTCCCGGGTGATGTTGGCCTTCTCCGCCGCGGCCTTCAGGATGGTCCAGGCGCTCTGCCGGCTGATCCTGCCGCCGCGGGCATTCAGGAACAGGGCGGGGGTGCCTTTGCCTTTGGCGGCGAGCAGCGGCCGGCCGCGGACCAGGTACGCGTCCAGGGCGCGGGCGCCGTAGGAGCCCAGGGGCACCAGCCGTTCCTTCGATCCCTTGCCGAACAGCCGGACAATGGCAGGCCCGGATTCCGGCTCTGCAAGGGAGATGTCGTCCACGTCCAGTCCCACTGCTTCGCTGATCCTGGCGCCGGTGGAATAGAGGAATTCGAGCAGGGCGCGGTCCCGCAGTCCGGCAGCGGTGTCGGTTCCGGCCGCCTCAAGGATGCGGGTCACCTCGTCTACGCTGATGGCCTTGGGCAGCCGCTTGCCGGCCATGGGGGGATGGACCTCGCGGGCGGGATCGGCCGGCGTGTAGCCCTCGAGGGCCCAGAACTTGTGCAGGCCGCGGACGGCTACCACCGTCCGGGCCGCTGACCGGACACCCAGGGTGGAGCCGCCGTCGGATCCATCCGAAAGGGCGCGGACGTAACCGGTGACATGGTGCCGGTTGATGTCCTCCGGCCGGGTGCAGCCGGCTGCTGCCAGGTAGCGGGCGTACCGGGCCAGGTCGCGGCGGTAGGCTGCCAGGGTGTTCGCGGCCAGTCCGCGTTCCACCCCCATGTGCTGCAGGTAGTCGGTGATTCCATGCTCGATCGCGGGAGGCACTGGTGCAGGGGCAGCGGCAGCAGTTCCGTGGCCCGGAACCGGGTCAACCGCAGACGCCTCTTCAGCCGAAGCACCCGCGCTTACCGAAGCACCTGCCATCAGCGCTGGCTGGGGTGCGCGGGCCAGGGGGCGTCGGCGGGGCGAAGTCCTTCATAGTTCGCGGCGCGGGCGGCAGCAGCCGCAAGGATCCCGACGACGGCGGACGGGTTGTGCAGTCGCCCGGCCAGGACGGACGCCACGGCATCGTCCAGGCTGATCCAATGGAACTCGATCTCCGCTTCCTCGTCCGTCCGTTCATGGCGTTCGTGGTGCGGAACCTCCATGAGGTCACGGGCGAGGTAGATGCGGATGGCCTCGCTGGAGGATCCCGGGGAATTGAAGAGATCGGCCAGGACGTTCCAGGTGCCGGCGGCGAGGTCCGCTTCCTCGGCGAGTTCGCGGGCGGCACCCTCCACGAAGCCTTCGCCTTCGACATCCAGCAGTCCGGCAGGTACCTCCCAAAGGTCCATGCCCACCGGATGCCGGTACTGCTTCAACAGTAGGACCTGCCCCTCGTCGTTCATGGGCAGGACCGCGACCGCGCCGGGGTGGTCGATGTAATCGCGGGTGAGGGCGTCGCCGGACTCCGAGAGTTGGAAGGTGTCGCTGACGACGTCCCAGATCCGGCCCTGGTAAACCTTCTCGGTAGACAAAAGACGGCGCGGGCTTGGTGCATCCGAAACCTGTTTGGCAGGGGTGGCTTCAGGTGTACCAGGCATCGCGCCGTCCTTTTTGTTCTCTTGACTACTTAGCGGTAACGGTACCCGATGCAGCAGGCTCCCCGGCCGCGGGAACGGCCGTGTCGGCGACGCCGGCCTGCCCTGCGTGCGGGTGGTTTGCGGTCTGGTGGTTCAAGGCAGCCTGGACCAGGCCGGCGAACAGCGGGTGCGGGCGGGTGGGCCGCGAGCTCAGCTCGGGGTGCGCCTGCGTGGCCACGTAGTACGGGTGGACATCTGCAGGCAGTTCAACGAATTCCACGAGCTTGCCGTCCGGGGAGGTGCCGGAGAAGACCAGCCCCTTGTCGGCAATCTGCTGGCGGTACTTGTTGTTGACCTCGTAGCGGTGCCGGTGGCGTTCGCTGACGGTGGTCTTGCCGTACGTTCCGGCGATGACCGAGCCTTCGTCGAGCTTGGCTTCGTACAGGCCAAGGCGCATGGTGCCGCCCAGGTCGCCGCGGCCTTCAACGTACTCCAGCTGCTCTTCCATCGTGGCGATGACCGGGTACTTGGAGTCCGGCTCGAACTCGCTGGAGGAGGCGCCCTCCAAGCCCACCACGTTGCGGGCGTACTCGATCACCATGCACTGCAGGCCAAGGCAGAGGCCCAGCACGGGCAGCTTGGTTTCCCGGGCGAACTTCAGGGCTCCGAGCTTGCCTTCGAGGCCGCGGATGCCGAAGCCGCCGGGCACGCAGATTCCGTCGACACCGTCGAGTGCCTTGATGGCTCCTTCACGGGTTTCACATTCATCGGACGGGACCCAGCGGATCTTGACCTTGGCTTCGTTGGCGAAACCGCCGGCGCGCAGCGCTTCGGTGACCGACAAGTAGGCGTCCGGGAGATCGATGTACTTGCCCACCAGGGCGATCTCGACATGGTGCTTGGGGTTGTGGACCGCTTCAAGCAGTTTGTCCCAGCTGGTCCAGTCCACGTCCTTGAACGGCAGGTCCAGGGCACGGACGATGTAGGAGTCCAGCCCCTGGCTGTGCAGGGTCTTGGGGATGTCGTAGATGCTCGGGGCGTCGGCGGCGTTCACCACGGCGTCGATGTCGACGTCGCACATGCGGCCGATTTTTTCCCGCATGGCCTCGGGCACTTCGCGGTCGGAGCGGATCACGATCGCCTCGGGCTGGATGCCGATGGAGCGCAGTGCAGCCACGGAGTGCTGGGTGGGCTTGGTCTTCAGTTCCTGCGACGGGCCGATGTAGGGAACCAGCGAGACGTGCAGGAAGAACACGTTTCCGCGGCCGATGTCCTGGCGGACCTGGCGGGCGGATTCCAGGAACGGCTGGGACTCGATGTCGCCCACGGTGCCGCCGATTTCGGTGATGATGACGTCCGGGGCGTTCTTGCCCTCTGCGGGCAGGCGCATGCGGCGCTTGATCTCATCCGTGATGTGCGGGATGACCTGGACGGTGTCCCCGAGGTATTCGCCACGGCGTTCCTTGGCGATCACGGTGGAGTACACCTGCCCGGTGGTCACGTTGGCGGAGCCTTCGAGGTTTTCGTCAAGGAAGCGCTCGTAGTGCCCGATGTCCAGGTCCGTCTCGGCGCCATCGTCTGTGACGAAGACCTCGCCGTGCTGGAATGGGTTCATTGTGCCCGGATCCACGTTCAGGTAGGGATCGAGCTTCTGCATCGTGACGGACAGGCCGCGTGCCCGCAGCAGATGACCAAGGCTGGACGCCGTCAGTCCCTTGCCGAGCGAGGACGCCACACCGCCGGTGACGAAGATGTGCTTGGTCGTCTTGGAGGAGCCCGGGAACCGGGAATTTACACGGGAATTTGATCGCTGCACCACGGAATTCGAGCCTATCATCAATTGCGCCTTCCCGTGGCTGTTCGGTCAGGCCCGCTGCGGCAGGAGCTTGGCGTCGTCCAGCAGTTCCTGGGCGTGCGCCTGGGCCGATTCCGAGTCCTCCTGGCCCGCCAGCATCCGGGCGAGCTCACGTACCCGCTCCGGGCCGTCAAGCAGCCGCACGTCACTGGAGGTGAACCCGGTGGCCGTGCCGCCGTCGGCTCCCCTGACTGAGGTTTTGGTCACGGTGATGTGCTGGTCCGCGAACGCCGCCACCTGCGGCAGGTGCGTGACCACCAGCACCTGCACGTGGCGTGCCAGCATGGCCAGGCGGCGGCCGATCTCGACGGCGGCCCGGCCGCCAACGCCCGCGTCCACCTCGTCGAAGACGAAGGTGGGGACGGGGTCGACGGCGGCAAGCACCACTTCGATGGCCAGCATGACGCGGGACAGTTCACCACCGGACGCGCCCTTGCCCAGCGGCCGGGCCGGGGCGCCGGAATGCGGCTGCAGCAGGAAACTGATCTCGTCAGCGCCGTGCGGGCCCAGCTGCCCCGCCGGCTCAAGGTTGATCACCAGGGTGGCGTCAGCCATGGCCAGGGCCTTCAGTTCAGCGCTGACCCGGCCGGACAGGTCCTTGGCAGCCTTGGCGCGGATCTTGCTGATGGCAGCCGACTGCTTCTTCAGTTCCGCTTCGGCACGGACCACTTCCGCATCCAGGGCCTCGATGCGGGACGAGTCATCCTGCAGCTCGTCAAAGCGGACGCGCGCCTTTTCCGCCCACTCCAGCACTTCGTCGATGGTGGGGGCGTACTTGCGGACCAGCTTGGCCAGGGCGGCGCGCCGGTCCTCGATTTCGGCGAGCCGTTCCGGGCCCTCCGTGTCCAGGCCGGCCTGGTAACTGGCGAGTTCGGTGGCGATGTCGTTGAGCAGGAAACCCACCTCGGCGAGCCGGGCAGCTGCGGAACCCAGCTCGGCATCATGCTCGGCCACGTGTTCCAGGGTCCTTTTGGCGGAATCCACCAGCGTGGTGGCGTCCCCGGTTTCGCCGAAGTCCTCAGCGATGAGTGCCTGGTGTGCGGTGCTGGCGGCGATCCGCAGCTCCTCCACGTTGGCAAGCTTCACGGCCTCGGCCTTTAACAGCTCGTCCTCCCCCGGCTGCGGATCCACCTCGTCGATCTCCGCCAGGGCTGCCTCGAGCGATTCTGCTTCCCGGAGCCGGTCCCGTGCCGCGCTGCGCAGGGTGTCCAGCTCCGCCTGGCTGGATTTCCAGTGGTTGTACAGCTCCTGGTAGCTGGCCAGCGGGCCGGCCAGGGCGTCGCCGGCGAACTTGTCCAGGGCCTCACGCTGCGCCGTGGCGCTTTTGAGCCGGATCTGGTCCGACTGGCCGTGCACCACCACCAGTGACTCACCGATCTCGGCCAGGACACCCACGGGGGCAGCCCGCCCGCCCAGGAACGCACGGCTGCGGCCATCCGCACCCAGGCGACGGGCCAAAATCAGCTCCGCGCCGCCGTCGAACTCCTCCGCCTCGGCACCGGCATCAAGGGCACGGGCGATGGCCGGGTGCCCGGCGTCCAGCTTCAGCACGGCTTCAGCCGTGGCGCTCTTGGCACCACTGCGGACCGCCCCGGCATCCGAACGGGCGCCCAGGAGCAGCCCGACGGCGGTGACCACCATGGTCTTGCCCGCGCCGGTTTCACCGGTCACGACGCTCAATCCCGGGCCGAGCGGAAGCGTTGCGTCGGTGATGACGCCGAGATCGCGGATTCTCAGTTCTTCAAGCATGGTTTCACTTTGCAGTCGACGGGTCGGGATCGCTGCCGGGGTTCTCCACGTGCGGTACCGGCAGCGGCGGCATGGGCCGCGGCGTCCGCACGATGGGAATGGGGCCGGTATGCACCGCATCAGACTTGGGCACCGGGCCCCGCCAGCCGTGGATGGGTAGTTCGAACTTGCGCACCAGGCGGGCCGAGAACGGCGTCTGGTGGGTGCGGGCCAGCCGGACGGGAGTGGCGGACTTGGTCACCTCCACACGGGCGCCGGGCGGCAAATCCACCGAGCGCCGGCCATCACACCACAGCACACCCTGGGCGTCCGTACGGCCCAGGACCTCCACCGCGAGCTTTGACCGCGGCGACACCACAAGGGGCTTGGCAAAGAGCGCATGGGCGCTGATCGGCACAATTACCAGGGCCTCCACCTCCGGCCAGACCACCGGTCCGCCCGCGGAAAACGCGTAGGCGGTGGACCCTGTGGGGGTGGCCAGCACGATGCCGTCGGAGCCGAAGGACGTCAGCGGACGCTCGTCCACTTCGGTCACGACCTCGAGCATGCGTTCGCGGTTCGCCTTTTCGATCGCAGCCTCGTTTAAAGCCCAGGTGTGCCAAATCTTCTGGCCCCGGACCCACACCTGCACATCGATGGTCATGCGCTCTTCAACCGTGTACTCGCGGCTCGCAATCCACTCCACCGTCTGGGCAAGATCCGCGCGTTCGCTTTCAGCCAGGAAACCCACATGGCCCAGGTTGACGCCCAGCAGCGGCACATCCACGTCGCGGACCAATTCGGCCGCCCGCAGGATGGTGCCGTCGCCGCCGAGGACCATGACCAGTTCCACATCGGGCAGCTGGACATGGTCGTGAAGGACCTCCACCGGCTGGGCCAGGTGCCCGAAGAACCGTTCCATGTCCCCCAGCTCGGACTCCTGCATCACGGGAACCATGCCGGAGGCGTGCAGCAGGGCGCAGGCTTCCCAGGCAGCTTTCAGCGACTCCTCGCGGCCAGTGTGGGCAAGGACCAGTACACGCCTGCTCATCAGGATCCGCTCTCTAGTGGTTCGGCCAGATTTGTCCGAGCAACGCAGCGGCTGCTGCCTCTCGCTCTTCGATCTTAGGCAAGTCTTTGCTGATCCTGCGTCTTATCCACAGGAAGTATTCGACGTTTCCGTCCTGCCCGGGCAGTGGACTGGCCGCCAGGCCGCAAAGGTCCAGGCCGGCGTCGAGCGCTGCCCTGGCCACCTTCTCCACGGCCATCCGCCGCTCGCGCTCCGACGTGACCACGCCGGTGCGGCCCAGGCGGTCCTTGCCGATTTCGAACTGGGGCTTGACCATCAGCACAAGGTCACCGCCGGGTTCGGTGCAGTCCGCCAGCGGCTGGACCACCAGGGTGAGGGAAATGAAGGACAGGTCAGCGACGGTCAGTGCTGCCGCGCCGCCAATGTCGGCCGGCGCCATGTACCTGACGTTCATCCCTTCGTGGACATCCACGCGCGGGTCGTCGCGGAGGTGCGGCACCAACTGGCCGTGCCCGACGTCGACCGCCACCACGTGTGCGGCGCCCCGCCGAAGGAGGACGTCGGTGAAGCCCCCGGTGGAGGCGCCGGCGTCGAGGCACCTGTTGCCTTCCACCGAGACGTCGGGGAAGGCGTCGAGGGCCCCGGCCAGCTTGTGGCCGGCGCGGCTGGCATAGGTGTCCTGGTCATCGTGGTCGACGGCGAGGTCCCGGCTGTCGTCCACCTGAAGCGACGCTTTGCTGAGGACCTCGCCGCCGGAACTGACCTTGCCTTCGCTGATCAGCGACGCGGCATGCGTGCGGGACCTCGCCAGCCCGCGCGCCACCAGTGCGTGGTCGAGGCGCACCGGCATCAGGCTTTACCCCCGGCGGGACCGGGCTGTGCGGCGTCGGCCCCTGAGGGGTCGCTGTTGAGGGCGGCCAGCAGTTCATCATGAAGCCGGTTGTAGACGGTCTCGTGGTCCTCGACAGGTAGCCCGGGCAGGTCGAAAAGCCCGGCGACGGCCTGGGCCACCTCCGGATCCGTGATGTCCTGCCCGCCTGGCTGCGGCCATCCAGGTGCTGGCCGGGCTGGGGTGTCGTCCGGTTCGGTCAGCTCAGTCATTGAACCAGTCTAGTGATCCAGCCACACCAGCTTGGGCGCCTGGGGGGCTGCGGCGTCGGGTGTCTCCGCCCACCAGGCTGCGCATGCGGCACGCCAGGAGTCGAGGTGATCCTTGCTGCCAATGATGCCCACCGATCCGTTGGCCACGCGGGCCGTTGACTGGCCGCATGTGTAGGTGCCGTCGTCGTGCGTCACTTCCGGGTACGGGCGGTGCAGATCCGTCAGGTTCCCGATGATGTAGTTGGGCCGTTCCGCCGACCTTGCGGCGAGAATGGTTTCGCGCGTGTCGACGCCGGTCAGGACAGCCACGGTGGCAAAGCCGGCATTGTTGCCGCCCAGGATGTCCGTGTCCAGCCGGTCGCCCACCACCAGGGGACACTCGGCCCCGAGGCGCTTGGCGGCCGAGTGGAACAGCGGTGCCTCGGGCTTTCCGGCAACCCGGGGCTGCTGGCCGGTAGCAGCAGCGACGGCGGCAACCAGGGTGCCGTTACCCGGAGCGATGCCCCGCGCCTGGGGAATGGACATGTCCGTGTTGGTGGCCACCCACAGCGCCCCGGCGGACACCACGTAGGTGGCTTCCGCCAGGTCCTTCCAGCCAATGGCGGGGCTGAACCCCTGGACCACCGCCACTGGGTCCTCCGCCTGGCTGGCTACGGGCACCAGGCCCACGAGCTCGATTTCCCGGGCAAGCGCAGGGCTTCCCGTGATGAGGATCCTTGACCCCGGTGACAGCAGTGAGGCAAGCAACTCGGCAGCCGCCTGGGAGGAGCTGACCACCTGGTCGTCCTCGGCAGGCGCACCCAGCTCGCGGAGATGTGCTGCAACCTCGCCCGGAGAGCGGGAAGCGTTGTTGGTCACGTAGCCGAGGCCGATTCCCAGACCCGAGAGCTGCTGCAGCGATTCCACGGCTCCGGGAATGGCGTTGGGCCCGGCATAGACCACGCCATCCAGGTCTGCGAGGAGCGCATCGAAGCGCGAGACCAGCGAAATGTCACTCATGACTGTTCAGTCTTCCCGGCGCTCTTGATCGTGGTGGGCGTCAGCGGTACCCTCCGCGTCGGCGTCCTCAGCGGTTGCGGTACCCAGTTCGTCGGGTTCCACCGAGTCCTGGTCCGATTCGGCATCATCGGAGGCGAAGTAGTCCGCGTCCTGGTCGTCGAGGCTGCTGTCCTGGGCTGCCTCCGCTTTGGCGGCGCGGGAGTGTTCCGGTTCAACTGCTGCGGTGGTTTCGGCGGGGGCTTCTGTCCCGGCAGCTGTGGAGGCACGCTCCAGGAGCCTGCGCCGTTCAGCCTCTTCCCGTGCCTCTTCTTCCTCGTCCCAGCCGAGGTCGATGATTTCGGGTTCCTGGTCCGCGCCCTGGCCCAGGGCATTTTCTGCCAGAACGGCCTGGCGGCTCCACTTTTCCGATTCCTCCCGGCGTCCTACCGCTGCCAGTGCATCGGCGTAAGCGCGGAAGAGGCGGGGGCTGTAGGAGAAAGCACGGTTGATATCCAGCTGCGGGATTTCGAGTTCGGCCACTGCCGCATCCAGCTGGCCGAGATCGGTCCGGGCACCGGCCGCCACGATGGCCAGCTCCACCTTGCCGGGAGCGTCAAGATCCTGGGCCTCCTCCGAGCGGGCAACATCGAGGGCACGGTCGGGGCGCCCCAGGCCACGTTCGCAGTCGGCCACCACTGGCAGGTGTACATTGGAGCCGCTGATCCGGCGGAAGGTGCGGAACTCGCGGAGTGCCTCGCCGTAGTGGCCGGCAGCATAGGCAGTCAGGCCAACGGCTTCACGGACGGCAGCGAGCCTTCCACCGCGGCGGCTGGCAGCAAGAGCGTGCTGGAAGGCAAGCTCGGGCTCGTCGTCAATCAGGCGGCCGGCCATCACCAAGTGGCGGGCCACCCACTCTGCGCTCTTGGGCTCAAGGGTTTTGATCTGGTGGTGCGTGGCGCGGTCCAGTTCCTTGCCTGTGACGTCCTCGTCGATTTCGGGCGAGCGTTCCCGGTCAGGACGGTTGGCGCTGCGAAGGTCAGCGGCGTTGGGCACGCGGGCAGGGCGCTCCTCCTGGCGGTCGCGTCCAAAGCCACGGGGGCCGGATCCGCCGCGGCCGGATTCGCCACGTGAGTCACCGCGGTCAAAGCTGCGCGGCGCCCGGTCCTGCCGGTCTCCGAACGGCTTGCGGTTCTCGCCGCCGAAACCGCGGCGGTCACCCTCGCCATCACGGCGCGGACGGTCGCCAAACGGCTTACGGTCACGATCGCTGCCACCAAAACCACGACGATCACCCTCACCGTCACGGCGGGGGCGGTCACCAAACGGCTTACGGTCACGGTCACCAAACGGCTTACGGTCACGGTCACCAAACGGCTTACGGTCACGGTCACCAAACGGCTTACGGTCACGGTCACCAAACGGCTTCCGCTCGCCGCCACCGGCTCCGCCACCATAACCACGACGGTCACCCTCGCCATCACGGCGGGGACGGTCGCCAAACGGCTTACGGTCACGGTCACCGCCACCAAAACCACGACGATCACCCTCGCCATCACGGCGCGGACGATCACCAAACGGCTTCCGCTCACGATCACCGCCACCAAAACCACGACGATCACCCTCACCGTCACGGCGGGGACGGTCACCAAACGGCTTCCGATCACGATCACCGCCACCAAAACCACGACGATCACCCTCGCCATCACGGCGCGGACGGTCACCAAACGGCTTCCGCTCACGATCTCCGCCACCAAAACCACGGCGGTCACCCTCACCATCACGGCGCGGACGGTCACCAAACGGCTTCCGATCACGATCACCGAACGGCTTTCGTTCACCGTCACCGGCAGAACCACCACGGGAGGAGTTGTTGCCGTCGCGGTCGGACCGGGACCGGAATCCGCGGGGATCCCCACCGGAGTTGTTGTTGCCGCGGAACGCCCCACGGTCGTTGCTGCGGTTGCCCCCGTTGTGCTCGGCCATATGGATTCCTCCTGTTGTGAGCCGACCACTGGCGCAACTGCAGCCGCTCGTTTCGTTTCCTACGCAACCCGAAATCAAGCGCTTCGAAGTCCGTACATCTTCATCAATTCTAGTGGAGCCACAAAATCCCGCTGGACAGTGGGTGCCCTGGCGGCGGTATCGTGGCCATCTTCACAGCGACGCCCGCCAACCTTTGACGGGTATTCCTGGGACGCCCGCTCACATCCTGCGGGTTTTCCTGGGACGCCCGCTCACATCCTGGGGGTTTTCCTGGGACGCCCGCTCACATCCTGCGGGTTTTCCTGGGACGGGCCATGGGGTTTGGGGTGCTTAAAGCAGTAGGACCCTGACGTTCCGTTGTCAGGGTCCTACTTAATGTGTGTCCGGCGGTGACCTACTCTCCCAC
>NZ_LMSI01000007.1:98351-98621 GCF_001428075.1 Arthrobacter sp. Soil764
CGTTCGGGTGGTGTGGGAAAACTGGTGTGGTTACAACATTGTGGTGTGGTTATTCAGTTGTGTTGGTTCCGTGCAACCATCCCCGGTGTTGGGGGTTGTTGGTTGGGAACCACATAGTGGACGCAAGCAGAGTTTTGTATGTATCTGTGTGGTGTAAGTTGTTGGCCTATTAGTACCGGTCAGCTTCACGAGTCGTTAGTCCTCGCTTCCACATCCGGCCTATCAACCCAGTGGTCTGGCTGGGGGCCTCTCACACATAAATGTGTATGG
>NZ_LMSI01000008.1:0-283 GCF_001428075.1 Arthrobacter sp. Soil764
GAGGTTCATCGTTCGACTTGCATGTGTTAAGCACGCCGCCAGCGTTCATCCTGAGCCAGGATCAAACTCTCCGTTGAAGTAAAACAAAAACAGACACAACCACAACAAATGGAAATAACACCCATCACGGCTGCAAAATTTGAAACCAGCTGTAAAAACCATGCCAACCACGGGGTGGCGGCACAGCAAATTCAACCAATTTATAAAAAATCGGTATCAACAAACTTGGCACACTATTGAGTTCTCAAACAACAGACACACCCGGCACCACCCAAACATTCCG
>NZ_LMSI01000008.1:305-71301 GCF_001428075.1 Arthrobacter sp. Soil764
AAAATCGGTATCAACAAACTTGGCACACTATTGAGTTCTCAAACAACAGACACACCCGGCACCACCCAAACATTCCGTTCAGGATCGCTCCGGAGCAACTTTTCAAACTTACCCGGTTTCAAGGAGCTTCGCAAATCAGCGTTTCCGCGATCATCTCTGCTCTGGAACCGGCCCCACCCACGTCCGGCACGCCAAGAGGCGAACCATTTTCAGGCTGTTCGGTAAGGGGTTTGGCCGCTATCTTTCCGCTTCAGCGGCGGCGACTCAGAAAACAATACCCGCCCCCACGTCCGGCACGCCAAGAGGCGAACCATTTTCAGGCTGTTCGGTAAGGGGTTTGGCCGCTATCTTTCCGCTTCAGCGGCGGCGACTCAGAAAACAATACCCGCACACAACCCCCACCGCAAATCGACCTTTGGGGACAAAAAATCCGCGGAATTCCGGGCAGGAACGGCCACTACGGCACTCATGCCGCCTCCCGCCGTCGTAATTCCGTTCTGTGTGCTGCAACACAGAACGCCTGGCCCACGTTTCCCTCTCCAAATGCTGTCCCGCAGCAGCTTTTAAACCAGACGAGCCGCGGACACCTCACAGAAGGAGGCACCGCGGCTCGTCCTATTGCCCGTGCCTGTGACGCAGCGTTCAGACTCAACGGACTACTGCAGCCAGCAGGGCGTTTCGGCTATTTGGCAATGCCGCCGTGCCTGCTGCAAGCGCCCTGACGTGTAGTCCCAGGCCAAACATAGCCGTCGTTGCAGATGATGGCGCCACCGCTGTTGGGCACGGCAGGCGCGGGCGCTGGTGCCGGCGCTGCCTGCTGGGCAGCCGCTTGATCAGCAGCAAGTTTCGCAGCAGCGTCCCGCGCAGCCTGGTCAGCTGCAGCCTTCGCGGCGGCGGCCTGATCCGCAGCGGCTTTATCCGCTGCGGCCTTCTCAGCGGCAGCCTTCGCCGCGCCCGCCTGATCGGCTGCAGCCTTCTCAGCCGCAATCTTGGCAGCTGCCGCCTTTTCGGCAGCTGCCTTCTCGGCGGCCACGTCGTCCAGGTTCTTGACGTCCAGATGCACGGTAGTGCCCTTCGCTGCCCGTGCACCGTTGGCAGGATCTTGGGAGATCACCTGCCAGTTCTTCTTGACCATGATCGACTTGCCGTGGGCGGAGTCCACAGCATCAACCTTGAACCCGAGCTTTTCCAGCTGCTCCGTCGCCTTGTCCAGGGTCAGGCCGGTTACGCCGGGAACGGCAACATTCTCGGCAACCGCAGCCACAGGGGTTGCGGCTGCGGTCGCTGTGGTCTGGGTTGCCGCCTGCTGGCCCCCGCAGCCTGTCAGCAGGACGCCGGCCAGCACAGCCAGAGCCAGCGTCTTGTTCATCCTGGTACGTGCAGGACTGGAATTTACTTTCATGATTCCCCCTAGGAATGCGTGATGGTGTTAAAAGTGCGTCCGGAGAATCCGGGCAAGGGTGGGCTTATTCGCAGGCGATGCCGTCGGAGTCCCGGTCCAGGGCGGGCCGGTAGCCGGGCTGGCCGGCGAAAAGGGGTGCCGCTCCAGCAGCTCTCGCCGCGGTGCAGTTGGCGTAGTAAGCGGCGGCAGGTGCGGGTGCAATGGGAGCAGGTGCCACTGGAGCCGGCGCGACGGGCGCAGGTGCAACGGGTGCAGCTGGAGCAGGAGCGAACGGTGCGGGAGCAGGAGCGACCGGTGCGGGAGCAGGTGCCGGTTCAGCCACGGCCGGTGCTGGAGCCGGAGCCTGCTGGTTTGTCGGGGCCAACTGCCCGGAGCAATCGCCGAGGATGCGCGCCATCGCGTCGTGCTCCGCCTGCGTGACCCACAGCCCGTATGTTGCTTTCACCGAGATTTGCCGGGCCACGTACTCGCACCGGAAGGCCTTGTTCGGTGGCAGCCAGGTGGCTGCGTCGCCGTCGCCCTTTTGCTGGTTGGTGGGCCCGTCCGTGGCCTGCAGGTTCAGCGGATCGTTCGCAAACGCCGTCCGCTGCTCCGTGCTCAACTGCTGGGCGCCCTTTTGCCAGGCATCGCTCAGCGCCACCACATGGTCAATCTGGACAGCAGTGCTGGTACCCGAGCCCCGGACGAAACTGATGGTCTTGCCCGTGTAGGGATCGGTCAGGGTCCCCGTCTGAACCTTGCAGGGAACACTGTTCGTGTAGGTGATACCGGTGAGGTCGCGCTTGAGGATGTCGTTGCGGGTATCGCAGCCGTTCCGGTCCACGTCCGCCCACGCCTGGCCGAACTGCGCCCGGTCATAGCCGGTCTTCGGCGCCCGGCCCTTGATGGGAAGGGTGGCCAGCAGATCGATCGCTTTTGTCGCGTAAGCGGGCTGGGCGTTGGGCGCGGTGGCGGTGACGCCGGCCGCAAGAACGTAGGGGTTCTCCGGGTCGAGGGGCTCCGCCGTGCTGTCAGCGGTGGGAGTTGGCGTGGACGACGGCGATGCCTTCACTGTTGCGGTTGGGCTGGCTTTGGCGGGCGCTGCCTTGGCAGTGCTCTCCGCGGAGGCTGTCTCCAGGTCCGCACTCGCAACGTGCGGCAATGCGACAGCACCGGCAACGAAGAGGGCGAAGGAGGCGGCGATCGCGACGGCACCGGCCCTGCGTTTTGCCGGGAGCCAAGCCCAGGAACGCCGCCCTGTAAGCAGGACGTACAGGCCGGTGAGTGCACTCGAAATACCCAGGAACATCAGGGCTCCGCCGATTCCGCCGCTCAGAGATCCCAAGAGCATGAAGAGTGCGGTGAGGCCAGCAACGATAAACGTTGAAATGCGTGGTTTCCGCGGCGGCTTCGGTGCCGGCGCAGGCGGAACAAACCCCAAAAGGGTTTCGTAGTCGGACGTTCTTTCCCCATTTTCGAGGGGTCCCGATAACGGTCCCCCACATTTGCCGGGCCTGCTGCTTAGCCCGGCAAACTCATCGCCACGAGCCTATGGGCCAATGCAGGCTGAAAACGGGTATCCAATGCGTCCTCGGCCAACATTCAGCCAGTCTTGATGGGACCTTGAGGAAAGGGACGCAATAGGAGTTCTGTGCTTAACAATTTGCGGCATTTACAGCCCAAGACAGGTTTATCCGGCGGCCGTTCCCTTGGAGCAGGACGCAAAGATAAAGTGGCCGGATGCAGATGCGGCTCGAGGTTGTCCAGGTCCCGGTTTCCGACGTCGACAGGTCGAAAGCGTTCTATATAGAAAAACTCGGCTTCGTGCTGGACCACGACGTGGAGCACATTCCGGGCATGAGGGTGGTCCAGTTGACTCCTCCGGGTTCGGCCACGTCGGTGGTGATCGGCACCGGGATGACCACCATGGCACCGGGCAGCCTGGAGGGGCTGCAGCTGGTGGTCCCGGACATCACCGATGTCCGAACCGAACTGGTCCGGCGGGGCGCGGACATCAGCGAGATCCAGGACCTTGGCGGGGTCCTCTTCGCCTACTTCAGCGATCCGGACGGCAACCGCTGGGTCATGCAGGGCGCGACGCCGCCGGGTATCCGGGACGCGCACAAACCATAGAAGCTAATGGCAAAAGTGAGCGGGCGTCGTCGCAAACTCTGCCAAAAGTGAGCGGGCGCCGGAAACTGCGGGACTACTTTTAGGCCGGCGGCGCTGTGGAGCCCCGGACCACCAGCTCGGTGCCAAGTTCGATCCGCTGCGGCAGCTCCTCGTCCCCGTCCAGGTGCCGGAGCAGTGCCCGCATGGCGGTTTCGGCCATCTGCACTACCGGCTGCCTGATGGTGGTCAGCCCGGGCTCAATCCACTCGGCCGCGGGAATGTCGTCAAACCCAATGACGGACAGGTCCTCCGGAATGCGCAGACCGGCAGAGCGCGCAGCCCGGTAGGCACCGAGGGCCTGGTCGTCGTTGCCGGTGAAGATCGCCGTCGGACGGTCCGGCAGCTCCAGGAGCTTCCGCGTTGCCGCCTCACCCGCTTCAATGGAAAAGTCGCCGGGAACCATCAACGCCGGGTCCAGGGCAATGCCCGCGCGCCGCAGCGCCGAGATGTAGCCGTCCTCGCGTGCGCTGCTGCACTGCAGGTCCTCGCGGCCACCAATCATGGCGATCCGTTTGTGCCCCAGTTGCAGCAGGTGGTCCGTGGCCGAGTAGCCGCCCTCCCAGTTCGCCGCACCCACAGTCATCAGGTCCGGTCCGGGCTGGCCGACGGGATCGATCAGCACCACGGGGATTCCCAGCGATTTGACGCGCTGGATCTGCTTGGCATCCAGCTGGTAGACGGCCATGAGCAGTCCATCCGATTTCCGCTCCGCGAGGTTGGCCAGCCAGGGCCGAATGCGCGACCCATCCAGGTTCAGGCTGCTCACCACGGTTCCGTAGCCCGCGTCCTGTGCCACGCGTTCCACGCCCTCGATGATCTCCAGCGCCCACTCCGAGCCCAGTCCCGGAAACACCAGATCCACCAGGCCGGCTTTCTGCCTGCGCTTGGCGGGGCGGCGGGCATAATCGCGCCGTGCAATGATCTCCTCCACCCGGGCGCGGGTCTCGGCCGCCACATGCGCGTGCCCGTTCAGCACCTTGGACACAGTGGGAACCGAAACCCCGGCCTCACGGGCAATCTCACTGATCGTCGCGCGCCTGGTGTCCTGCTTGCTCACCACGGAAACCGCCCTTTCACCCGGGTCATGCGCCCGGTGCTAGTTATCGGAAAGTTCCCACGTCTGGATTCGGCCACACATGCCGTAGATTCTGCGGTTTTCCCGTTTTCCCATCGTAGTTCGCGCCTCCCCGAGATAGATACTTTCCGCTCTATCCAGGGAAGCCAGTTGCTGCCGGGTGGCCTCTGCCTGGCGTGCGGCTCCCGCTGCCAGCACGTCTGCCCAGGTCCCGGTCCTGTCCGAGACCAGACGGGCAGCCGCGATGTGGAAGTCCGCCAAGCCGGCCGGGCCGGAGGCCAGCACGGCTTGCTTCAGCGACCAGTAGCCTTCCAGGGCCAAATCACGACGGCGGCGTGCGGCTTCCTCCGCCGCGGCCAGTCCGGCGTCGGCGTCCTTGTGTTCCAACGCTGCTGCGCTCCGGTACGTTTCCGCGTCACGAAGGTATCCAGGCGGAAACGTCATCACGGCATCGCCGTGTTCGGGCAGCCCGGCATTCTGCATCACCACCAGGACTCGGAGATCGCCTGAATCGTTAATGGCGCGATGCACGGTTCCGGGGGTGAACCACAGCACCACCCCCGGTACCAGCGGCGTGGAGGTGAAGCCGCGCGAGTCCAGCGTCTCCAGCCGGCCGGCTCCTTGCAGCACCACGTACGCCTCGGTGGACGCAGTGTGCAGGTGCGGCGATCCGCCGGCGGCCCCGTCAGCGCCCGGCCAGTCATAGATGCTGATTTCGGAGAGCCCGGTGGCACCCGGAAAGGTGGAGCCCATGCCCTACGCCCAGCTGCGAAGTGCTGCCTGCGCAGCATCCGCAAGGGCCTGTGCGCGTTCTGCGTCCACGCCGCCGTCGGCAATCACCACGGCGTAGCGGTACGTCAACGGCGCCCCCTCGCGGAGGGACACCTCCTCACTGAAGAAAGGGGCCGAGCCCAGGCAGGCAAAGATGGACGACCTGGCAAACCACTGGTTGGGCGCGCCGGGGTTGGTACTGTCCTCTACGAACGCGATGGTGGAGGACCGGCAGGTGACGTCATGCTTGCCGGTGAAGGCGACCCACGGTGAGCGGGTGCCCATGAATTCGTCCGTACCGGCACCGTCCTGGTTGCGGAACCCGCCACCGGTGAAGGACCGGGGGCCGCGCCAGAAGAGGCCGCCATATCCGGCGTTGTGCCGGCCTTCCGTCGTGGGGCTGCCGATGCGGATCTCCTCGCCGGAGATGTTGCTCATCCTGGTTTCAAAGAGGATGGCGTAGGCCCCTTCGGTTTCGCTGCCGTCCGTCACAGGGTCTTCAAGCAGTTGGAGGCTGAACCGGCGGCTCTCGGCGATGACCGGATCCCCGTCCTGTGAGGTCCAGGTCAGGGATTCCGACGCCGTGATGCCGGCGCCGGACTGGTCGATGCCCGTAAAGGACCCGTGGGTCATGGCGCCGTTGTTGTCCAGGTTGGCGTACTCGGTGGCGCGTGTGTAGGTGGCACCGCCCCAGAAGTTGTGCGGGCCGACGTTGGGCAGCGCCCAGGAGAGTCCCTTATGCCAGACGTGGTCCCAGGGGCGTGAAATGGTCACCACATCCCCGCCCAGGGTAGTGAGCGGGTGGAAGAACGGGCGGGGGCTCTCGTACTGGTCATCAGTGGGCTTGTAGGTATAGGTGGCGACGGGCCGGCCGTTGGCACTGAAGGTGAGGGCCGTTCCGTCGTCGTCAAAGCTCAATTTGGCGGGGGACACGGAAGATCTGGCGGTCGACAGGGGGGTGCTCATGCTGATGGCTCCTTTGGGTGTGGTGTTCAGACAGCGGCGTCGACGGCGGGCCGGTTGAGGGCCGTGGAATCCAGGACCTTCGCGCCCAGCCCGTCCCCGTCCATTCCGCCGTAGAACGGGTGGCCGGAAACAATTTCGCCGCGGCGCACTGCCCGCCCTGTGAAGGCGGAAGCGTAAATGGCGGCTGCGAGCTCCAGGGTTTGCCGTGCCGACGCCGCGTCGCCCGGGAGTGGGCGGCCGGCGTCGAGCGCATCGTACATAGCCAGGAACTGGGCCGCGTGTCCGCTTCCGCGCTCCAAGGGCTTGCTGTTCCACGCCCGCGTGACCTGGTCCTCATGGCCGGGTGCCGCGGTGATGGTCCAATTGTCTGTGCTGTAGCCGTAGAGGTGGCTCAGTTCCACGGTGGCGAACTCGCAGTCGATCCGGATATCGGAGGTTTCCCGGGGTGAGAGCAGCGAGTTGATCATTGTGGCCACCGCGCCGTTGCCGAACCGGACAAGGGCGGCCGACAGATCCTCGGTGGAGGTGGCACGTGCCTGCCTGGCGGCGACGGCGGTCACTTCCTCCCAGGGCCCCAGCAGGTGCAGGAGCAGATCGAACTGGTGGATGCCGTGGCCCATGGTGGGTCCACCGCCCTCGGCGTTCCAGGTACCCCGCCAGGGCAGGTCCCAGTAGCTGTCCGGACGGTACCAAAGGGTATCGCATCGTGCCACCAGCGGTCGGCCGAAGTCAGTGCCGCCGATCAGCTGTTGGGCGGCGGTGGATGCGTCACCAAAGCGGTGTTGGAACACGCAGGAGAACTGCGCGCCGCCCTGAGTCTGGGCACTTTCCAGGCGGTCGAAATCCGCAAGGCTCAGTGCCGGGGGCTTCTCGGAGAGCACGTTGACGCCAGCTGCCAGGCACTGAAGGGCCTGGTCAATGTGGAGCATGGGCGGCGTGCAGAGGTGCACGATGTCCGGCTTGGCCTCGGTGAGCAGATCGGCCAGGGTGAGGTAGGTGGCGGGAATGCCGTGCTTCCCGGCGAAGGCGTCCAGCCGGCCCTGGTCCACGTCGCAGGCCGCCACGAGTTGTGCCCGGCCGTCCGTTCGGGCCAGGTTGTCCGCATGGACCGCCGCGATCCCGCCGGTTCCGACAATCGCCACTCTGTACGTCCGCATGTTCTCTCCGTCGTTGCAGTGAATGATGGTGGGCGGAAGGTGCCCGGCCCGTCCAGTGGCCTTGGCACTGGCTGACTTATTCGTTCAGGGTAGAAACTTTCCATGATGCTCTTGAAGTTTCCAAGGAACGTACAGGGCGCAATTGCCCGCCGTTGCTTCAACCGTAGGAGGCTCTTGACGAGCTAGTCAATGCTTTCAGGCCTAGAAACTAACAATTAGTTTCTGATACTTTCTTAGAAAGTCCTACGATCAGGAGAATGCCCGTGACCAGCGGTGCCGCCGAAAAGCACGCCATCCCCTCCCCCTCCGCGGGCAACAACCCCAGTGAGATCGCCGAGGGTCTTTCCGTCGATGATCTCGTCCGCCAGATGACCCTGGAGGAGAAGCTCGCCCAATTGGCAGGGGTGTGGGTCAACGCCTCCACGGACGGGGACTCCGTGGCGCCGCTGCAGAACGAGATGGCCGGCGATTCGCGCTCCTGGGAGGAGATGATCGCCTCGGGACTGGGGCAGATCACGCGCATGTACGGCACAGTTCCTTTGGAGCCAGCCGAGGGTGCCCGGCGGCTTGCCGCGGCGCAGGAACAGATCATGGCTGCCTCCCGTTTCCGGATCCCCGCCCAGGTGCATGAGGAATGCCTGGCCGGCTTGGCTGCATGGAAAGCCACCGCTTTCCCCGTCCCGCTGGCATGGGGCGCCACGTTCAACCCGTCGCTGGTGCGGCGGATGGCCGGGCTGATTGGTGAGCAGATGCGGGCGCTCGGAGTCCATCAGGGACTGGCTCCCGTGCTGGACGTTGTCCGCGACCTGCGCTGGGGCAGGGTGGAGGAAACCATCGGCGAGGACCCCTACCTGGTGGGCACGGTGGCCAGCGCCTATGTCTCCGGCCTGGAAGGGGCCGGGATTGTGGCCACGCTCAAGCACTTCGTTGGCTACTCTGCTTCCCGCGCCGGGCGCAACCATGCTCCAGTGTCCATGGGCCCGCGCGAGTTGGCGGACGTGATGCTCCCACCGTTCGAGATGGCGCTCAAACATGGCGGCGCCCGCTCCGTGATGCATGCCTACACGGACACCGACGGCATCCCTGCAGCCGCCAACCGGGCCCTGCTCACGTCGCTGCTGCGCGAGGAGTGGGGATTCGCCGGCACGGTGGTGGCGGACTACTTCGGCATCGCTTTCCTGAACGTCACCCACGGCGTGGCAGCCGATTCCGGTGAGGCAGCTGCCCTGGCCCTCACAGCCGGCGTCGACGTGGAGTTGCCAACGGTGAACTGTTACGGCAGGCCACTGCTGGAACGCGTGCGGTCCGGCGAGGTTTCCGAATCACTGGTGGACACCGCCCTTCGCCGCGTGCTGCGGCAGAAGCAGGAGGCCGGGCTGCTCGCACCGGATTTTGACCCCGCTCCCCCGGTCCTTGCATCCGGAGCCATCGACCTGGACCCGGCAAACAACCGCGTTTTGGCCCGCGAGATGGCTGCGCAGTCCCTGGTGCTGCTGACCAACAGGACGCACGACGGCGGCCCAACACTGCCGCTTCCGGCCGCGGCCACGGCGTCGCTTGGCGTGGTGGGGCCGCTGGCGGAAGATCCCTTCGCCATGCTGGGCTGCTACTCCTTTGACGCGCATGTGGGCGCGTCCCACCCGGACGTACCCATGGGCATTCGCGTTCCCACCGTGGCCGCGGCCGGCAGGGAACGCTTCGAAACGATGCACAGCGCTGCGACGGGCACCTGCGAGACCATCACCGACGAACAGATCGCGGAGGCCTGCGATGTCGCCGCCGCAGTGGACACCTGTGTGATCGTGGTGGGCGACAACGCTGGCCTCTTTGGCCGTGGCACATCCGGCGAGGGCAATGACGCAGCTGACCTTCAACTGCCTGGTGACCAGCACCGCATGCTTGACCAGGTGCTTTCCGCAGCCCAGGCTGCGGGCACACGGTCCGTCGTCGTGGTCCTCAGCGGCCGGCCGTACGCCCTGGGCGACTTCGCGGAACGGGCCGGCGCAATCATCCAGGGCTTCTTCCCTGGTGAGGAGGGAGCGGAAGCGCTTTGGGACGTCCTGACCGGGGCCGTGAACCCGTCCGGCAAACTGCCGGTTTCAGTACCTCGAACCTCCGGCGGACAGCCAGGCACCTACCTGCACAGCCGACTGGCCGGACCATCCGGTGTCAGCGCGCTGGACCCTTCGCCATTGTTCGGCTTTGGCCACGGCCTTTCCTACACCTCGTTCGAGTTCTCCGGCCACGCGGCCAGTGCGCCCACCATGTCCACCACGGATGCCGTCACGGTGGCACTTACGGTGACCAACACCGGCCCGGCCGACGGCGCTGAAGTGGTGCAACTGTACCTGGAGGACCCGGTGGGCGAGGTGGTGCGGCCGGTCCGCGAGCTGATTGGCTATGCCAGGGCGGAACTGGCTACCGGCGCATCAGCGCGGGTGGAGTTCACGGTGCACGCCGACCGAACGTCATTTACTGGAGTGGACTTGAAGCGGGTAGTCACCCCCGGCCTGGTGAAGCTGCACGTGGCCACGTCCAGCACCGAAGACATCCACACGCACGAGGTAATCCTGCAAGGCGGGCGCCGCGCGGTGGGTTACGGGCGGGAGATGCTGACGCCGGTGACGGTGACGCTGCACTAGGCAGCGGTGAACTTCTCCTCCACCAGCTTTAGCAGCGGGCGGGAGTTCAGGCACACCAGGAAAACCACCGTGCCGCCGACGACGGGGAGCAGGTACGCGGTGGTCATCAGCAGCAGGGTTGCGGCCAGGAAGAGGATGCCGGCGTTGCCCACGGAGACGCGTTTGCTTGCGCTGAAGCTGTACAGGGACAGACGGTAAAGGTCCCTGGTTCGGAACGAAAAGCGGGACAACAGCAGCAACGCGTTCAGGCCCGCGGTGGCCACGAGCAGTCCGAGGACCAGCAGCGCCAGCCGCAGGGCCGGTTCGACGGGATTGGCAGGCCCCAGAAAGGCGGGCAGCCCCGCCAGGTTGACGCCGACCACGGCCAGGACCAGCAGGTACGGCGTCCAGACCTTTACGGCCTGGCCGGCATTCATCCGGTAGCCCCGCAGGAAGTCCCGGTAGACCCCGGTCTCCTGGCCGGCCAGCAGCCGGTTGAACGCATACATGCATGCGGCCAGGGCCGGTCCCGCCGGGAGGAGGGCGACGACGGCCGGCCATGTCCCAACGAACGGCACCGCGAGCAGTGCCACCACCAGCAGTGCGTTGGCGAGCACCAGCAGGGCCGAGCCCATCATCACGCCGGCCACGGTGCCGGCCGCCCTGAACAGGGGGCCGGCACCGTACTCCGCCTTCTTCTGAACCACTGACTGCCTTTCGGTCACTGCTGACAGCCCGCGGCCGCCGTCGTACGCCCTACTTCTTATCGGCGTATGCCTTGTAGGCCTTGTTGGCCAACTCTACGTACTTGCCCATGCCCTTGCTGTCCAGCTCCTTGACGTAGGCGTCGAACTCGGAGAGGCTTCGCTGGCCCGTGATGAACTTCAGGGTGTTCTGCTTGACGTGGTCCTTCAGGGGCGTGAGGGTCAGTGTTGCCTGTTCCCGATCGGTGTCACTGAAGGGCACGGGAGGGGCAACGGGCCTGGGCTTCTTGCTCTTCATGGCCTTTTGGAATGCCAGCTCCTCCTCATTGAAGGTGGACTGGAGCAGGTCCGTGGTGCCGCCGTAGGCGAAGTTGCCGCCCGAAAAGCCGTAATCCACCCGCAGGTCCTTGGTTCCCGCCGGATTCAGGCCCTGGAAGTTGATGTCCTTGGCCAGGACGCGCTTGCCCCCTTCCTTGTTGTACGTGGTTCCCTGCACGCCCCACTTGGCGAACTCCTGGCCTTCGTCGCTGTAGAACAGCCAGTCGATGTACTGCATCAGCGCCACGAAGCTGTCCTTGTCCTTGACGGACGAGTTCAGCATGATGCCGTTTTCCAGCCGGGAGCCGCCGATGATGTCGCCGGCCGGGCCACCGGGCACCGTGATCTTGCGGACGGCGAAGTTGCCCTTGCCCAGGGACTGTTCCATTGACGTGCGGTACGTGATGATGTTTTGCGAGTTGGCGCTGATAACGAACGACTTTCCGGACGTGAACTTCTGGATAGCGGCGTCATCGGTCTGGGTGAAGCTTTCCGGGTCCATCAGGCCCTCTGAGACCAGGGAGTTGAAGTAGGTCACCAGGTCCTTGAACTGGCTGCTGCCGGCACCGAAGGCAAACTCTTTCTTGCCCTCATCGAAGGTCAGGCCGTCCACCAGGCCCCAGCCTGCGACGGTACCAAACGCGGTACCGGCAATGTTCAGCACGCTGTTGCCGTTGAACCGGTCGGAGAACGGCACCACGTCGGGATGGTTCTTCTTGAGTTTGCGCAGCACCTCACGGAACTCGTCCCAGGTCTTGGGCTCGGCAATGCCGTCCTTTTCCAGCACGTCGGTCCGGAAGGCCAGGGTGTAGTCCGGCCAGAGTTCCTCGTGCACGCCGGGCAGGACATAGTACTTGCCGTCCTGCTGGGTGAGGCCGGCAATCTCAGGTTCCAGCTTCCACTTCTTGATCTTGTCCTGGTAGTGCGGCATGAGGTCCACGTAGTCGCTGACCGGAAGGACGGCGCCGGAGGACACGTATGCGCTCTCCTGCCCCGGATAGGTCTTGGCGATGATCTCCGGTGCCTTGCCGGAGCTGATCAGCAGGCTGCGCTTCTGTTCGTAATCGCTGCTGGGGACGATGGTGGGTTCCAGTGTGACGTTGTTGTCGCTGGCCATCTTGCTGAACAGCAGCCAGTCCTTCTTGTACGGGTAGGTGGGCTGGTCACTGAACAGGAAGGTGAAGCTCAGCGGCGTCGTCGCCTTGAACGTATCCCCCAGCCCGAAGCTGTCCATCGCCCCATTGCGGGCCTTTGAGGTATCGGCCTTGGCGCCGGAATCGGAGTCACACCCCGCCATCACCAGGCCGAAGGCTGCGAGCGCGGACAGGCCGAGGAAGTCTCGTCTGCGGATCATGGGTTTTCCTTTCATAACGGGTTATTCCTTGACGGAGCCGAGCATGACGCCCGAAAAGAAGTACTTCTGGACAAACGGGTAGACGCAAAGGATGGGGATGACGGTGAGGACGATGGTGACCGACTGGATGTTCGCGGCGATCTGGCCCACGTTCTCCGCCGTGCCGCCGGCAGAGCCTGCAGTGGTGACGCCGGCAATCATGTTTCGGAGGTAGATGGTCACCGGAAACAGGTCCGGGTTGTCCAGGTAAAGGAACGCCTGGAACCAGGAGTTCCAGTTGGCTACTGCGTAAAACAGGACCATGGTGGCGACGATGGCCTTACTCAGGGGCAGGACCACCTTGAAAAGCACGCCGTACTGGGTGAGGCCGTCAATGGCCGCCGCTTCCTCCAGTTCCCGCGGCATGTTCTCGAAGAAGGACTTCATGATGAGCAGATTGAAGACGCTGATGGCATTGGGCAGCACCACGGCCCAGAGGGTGTCGCGCATACCCAGCGAGGTGATGAGCACATAGTTGGGGATCAGTCCGCCGTTGAAGAACATGGTGAACACCGCGATGCCGATGAACACGCTGCGGCCCTTCAGGTCCTTCTTGGCGATGGCGTAGGCGAAGCTGGTGGTGAGCACCATCGAGATGGCTGTTGCCACCACTGTGTACAGGACCGTGTTGCCGTAGTTCCGCCAGAATGTCGAGTCGGCCAGGATCAGCTGGTAGGTCTCGGTGTTGAAGCCCATGGGGAACAGGTTGACCTGGCCGGCGTTGATGAATCCCTCGCTGGAGAAGCTCTGCGCCAGGATGTTCAGGAACGGATACACAGTCAGGAACACCACCACCAGCAGGAAGGCCAGGTTCACCACCCGGAAAACCCGCATGCTGCGTGAAACCTTCATGTCTTTAACCAGGACCCCTGTGTCCTTTGGTGCTGCTTTCACGCCGGTTGCTTTCACGGCAGTCCCTTTCACAGTTGCCCCCTTCACCAGAGGCTCGTTCCTGCGAGCCGCTTGGAAATGGCGTTGGCGGAGAGAATCAGCGTGAGGCCGATGACGGATTCGAACATGCCGATCGCCGCCGCATAGCTGAAGTTGCTGGACTCCAGGCCCACCCGGTACAGGTAGGTGGAGATGACGTCGGAGGTCTCGTAGTTCAGCGGGTTGTAGATGAGCAGGATCTTTTCGAAGCCCACGGCCATGAACGTGCCGATGTTAAGGATCAGCAGGGTGATGATGGTGGGCCGGATGGCAGGCAGGGTCACATGCCAGGTCTGCTGCCAGCGGTTGGCGCCGTCGATCCGGGCCGCCTCATACAGGGACTCATCCACCCTGGTAAGGGCCGCCAGGTAGAGGATGGCGCCCCAGCCCATGGTCTGCCACACCTCGGAGCTGATGTACATGGGCCGGAACCAGGCGGCGTCCTGGGTGAAGTTCACCGTGGTGCCGAACACCGTGTTGGCGATCTGGTTCACCGTGCCTGTCATGGAGAAGTTCTGCAGGATCATGCCGGCAATGATCACCACGGACATGAAGTGCGGCAGGTATGCCACGGTCTGGACGAACTTCTTGAACTTCTGCGAGCGCAGTTCATTGAGCATCAGCGCGAAGATGATGGGCATGGGAAAGCAGAACAGCAGCGTCAGCACGCCCAGGATGATGGTGTTCTGGAACGCCTGCCAGAAGCTGGGATCGTTGATGAACAGGGTGACGTATTTCAGGCCCACCCATTTCTCGCCGAAGATGCTGCCGCCCGGCTGGAACTGCCGGAACGCAATGACGTTGCCGGCCATGGGCAGGTACCGGAAGATGGCGAAGTAGGCCAGCGGCAGCAGCACCAAGGTGTAGAGCCGCCAGTCCCGTTTGATGGCCAGCTTCCAGCCGCCGGGTTTGTTCCGCGGTTTGTTGGTTCCCGCGTCGGAGTCGGCGGAAACCGCCTCGGGAGGTACTTCCAATCGCATGGCCATGACTGCCTCCTACCGGCCGGTTTCTGCGGCTGCGTTGTTTGTGGGTGTTTCCTCCAGCACCAGGACGCCGTTGGCGGCGAGCTCCACCGTGCCGGTGACGTCCGCTCCGGTGAGCCGGTCCGTGCCGCCTGCCCCCACGTCCACCCTGGCGGGAGCGTCGTTGTGGTTCAGTACCAGCAGATAGCTGCGTCCGTGGCCGGCACGACGGCGGGCCTGCACTCCCAGCGGAGCGTCCAGTTCGGGACGGATCCCCGCAGCGCTCCGTTCGGCGTCGAGCAGTTCCGCCAGGAAAGTGCTGTCCACCCGGGCTGACAGGTACATGGCAGTGCCCGCGCCGAAGCTGTTGCGGGTAACAGCCGGCGCACCTTCCAGCCGGCCGGAGGCGTAGCTCGCAATAACGTCCGCAGTGGTGGTGTGCAGGTGCTCGGTCCAGTAATCCGCTGAGGCCATGCCGCCGTCGGCTGTTGAAAGCTTGACTGCCTCACCGTCACCGGCGAGCGGGTGCATCTCCTCGCTCCATGCCCCCAGGACCTTGCGCAGTGCGCCCGGGTAGCCGCCCAGGCGGATGGTGTTGTCCGGGTCCACGATGCCGGAGAGGTAGCTGGCCACCAAGCGGCCGCCGGCGGCAACATAGTCCTCAAACCGCTGCGCGGACTCGTCAGTCAGCAGGTACGACGCCGGCAGGACCACCAGAGGGTACTGGCTGAGGTCGCTCCTTGTGTTCACGAAGTCCACGGGGATATTGGCGTCGAAGAAGGGCCGGTAAAGGCGGAGGACTTCCTGGGCGTAGTTCAGGTCAGAGCGCGGGGAATTACCCAGTTCCAGGGCCCACCAGCAGTCCCAGTCGAAGACAAGGGCCACCTTGGCGCTGGAGCGGGTGCCTGTGATGCCGCCCACGCCCTTGAGTTCCTGGCCCAGTTCGCAGACTTCCCGGAAGATGCGCGTATTGGGTCCGGCGTGGTTGACCATGCCGGAGTGGAAACGCTCGGTGCCGCCCCTGGCCTGGCGCCATTGGAAGAAGAGGATGGCGTCGGCGCCCTGGGCGATGGCCTGGTAGGAGCCCAGCCGCATCTTGCCGGGGAGTTTGGAGACATTGACGGACCATTGGCTGACCGCGCCGGTGGCCTGTTCCATTACCAGCCAGGGCTGGCCTCCGCGAAGGGAACGCATCAGGTCGAAATTCAGGGCCGCAGCCACGTGGGCGTCTTCTTCGCGTGGGTCCGGATAGATGTCCAGGGCCGCGGCATCTTCCTCGGCAGCCCAGGCCCAGTAATCGTTGTTCTTGTAGAAGCGCATGAAGTTGGTGACGATCGGCAGGTCCGGCGTGTACCGGCGCAGGATGTCCCGTTCGGCCTTGTAATGCTCCAGCATGCTGTCCGAGGTGAAGCGGTGGTAATCCAGGCGGCGGGACGGGTTTGACCAGGTGCGGGGCTGGGCAGGGGCGTTGACCTGCGACCAGTGGGAGTAGCGCTGGCCCCACACATCGGTGCTCCAAGCGCGGTTCAGGTTTTCCAGGTCCCCGTATTTTGCCTGCAGCCATTCCCGGAAGGCGCGGTCTGCATGCGGGCCGTAAGACACCGGCCCATATTCATTGTTCACGTGCCACATGCACAGGGCCGGGTGGGCAGCGTAGCGCTCCCCCATCTTCTCCGCCATGGCCAGGGACTTTTCCCGATAGACAGGGTGGGAAACATCGAAGTGCTGCCGGGAGCCAAAACCAAAAGTGGCGCCGTCCGCCAGGACCGGCAGGATGTCCGGGTGCCCGGCGATCAGCCAGGCCGGCGGGACAGCGTCCGGAGTGGCAAGGTCCACCCCGATGCCGTTCGCGTGCAGCAGGTCCATGATCTCGTCCAGCCAGCCAAAGTCGTAGACGCCGTCCGCCGTTTCAAGACGGCTCCAGGAAAAGACGGCCAGCGTGACCAGGTTGACGCCCGCTTCCTTCATGAGCCGGACATCCTCGTCCCACACCTCGCGGGGCCACTGTTCGGGGTTGTAGTCGCCCCCATAGGCGATGCCGCCCAGCCGTTGGCGCAGGTGTTTGAGGCGGTGTTCCGAGGTACTCATGCTGCGCTCGCTGGTCATCATCGTCCTTTAGTTGGCATGTTGGCCGCGGACTCCACCAGTGCGACCTGCATCACACCAAGAAACTATCGTAAAGTTTCAGCAATAACAACAGAAACGTAAAAGTGGGAGGAGACTCCTAGGCGCAGGCGGTGGCAGATGAAGGCGCAGACCCGGCAACGCCAAAGGCCGCTGTAGGGGAATCGTGACATCGCAGACAGAGCTGACCTGCCACCAATCTTTCCGGACCAGTGAAGGAAAGTATCGGATTGAGGTGGGAAGAAGGCCCAGCTACCTCCCGCTAGGGGCGCGGAGCCGCTCCACCCGGTGCAGGTTCCAGCACATCCTGGACCACTTCGTTATGGCGCAGGAACCACGGCTTGAACGGCGGGTCGAAACGGGCGAACCTGGGCGCACCCACAGGAGTCAGCCCGGCCAGGATGAGCGCCGCCTGCAGTCCCTCGTTGCGCTTCTGGAAGGCCGCTGCGGACCCGCTGCCGGAGAAACCCAGCACTGCGGCAAGGGAACCCGGCACCGCACGTACCTTGACCTTGGGATCGGTTGGCACCGGAGCAGTCTCAGCGGTCACTCCAGCCGGAAGGACGAAGGCCACCGCGAATTCGGCGGGGGCCGAAGATCCGGGCAACGGGCCGCTCTGGATCACCGGGGCGGTCATGGCCAGCTTCTGCGGCCCCGGTTCCTGGAGCACCGGCGCGGTCATGGCCAGCTTCTGCCGGGCAGCGTTGCTGCCGCTGATGTAGTTAAAAAGATGCCGGAAGGCGGCATTGCCGGCGCGGTCAAAGTCGGCCGTGACCGTCACTTCGGCCACTGCATACTCCGGATACCACCGCAGTTCGAAATGCGGATAGCGCCGGATCAACTCATAGGGCTGCTGCTCGGTCATAGTGGACAGAGCCTACGCCCGCAAAGCCTGGGCGGCCAGACCGACAGGCCAGGACGGACTCAGGCCATTTGCTCCGATGCGGGTTTCCGGAACTTGGCGCGGAGGACGGCACTGCCAATCACAAACGTGAACAGGAGGCCGATCACACCGAAAATGACGGTCAGCACAACGCCCACACCGCGGAACCATACTCCGTCGCTCTCATAGCCAAGAACAATGGCCCGGCCGGGATCGTTTTCGGCATGGACCACCGTGACCCCGCCGCCCACTTCGGGATGCTGGTCATGGTCCACGGCCGCGAAGGCCTTGTGCGGCAAGCCGTCCGCCGTCGTAAATTCCACCTGAATCCTGCGCTTGGAAGCCTTGGTGACATCGTCGAAGTGGACGATCGTTCCGGCGGCCCGGGTGCCCGTCCGGGCAAGCTCCTCATCTGCATTGATCATGAAACTGCCCAGCCCGATCAGGATCGGGCCCAGGCAAAGGACCACAACGGTCACCGCAAGGTTCAGTTTCCCCTTCCAGGTCAGCCAGGGTTTACGGGTTCCAATTCTGCGCCCAGTCACGGCCCCATTCTGCCGGAACATGTTGCCAAACCCACTCTTCCAACTGTTGCCCAATGATAAGCAGGCGGACCATAATAGTTAGCAGAACTAATTAGCACTGCTAAGGAACGTCAGCAGGAGGCGCACCCGCATACATGTCCCCTACCCAAACGAAGAACAAGACAGCTGCAGACCCCACCGCCCCGGACACCCTCGCCATCGATCTCCGCACCGCCGTGATGCGCACCTCCCGCAGGCTCCGGGTCGAGGCAACCGGCGACATCATCACCCCCGGACAGTACACGGTCCTCGCCCTGCTGAACGGCAGCGGTCCCAGCACATTGCGCGCGCTCGCCAAAAGTGAGCACGTCCAGGCGCCGTCCATGACCAGGATCGTCAACGCCCTCGCCGACCAGGGCTTCGTCACCAGGAGCGCGGACCCCGACGACGGACGGCAGGTCCGCGTGGATATCACCGATGCGGGACGGGGGGTCCTCGCGGAAGCACGCAACCAGCGGACGGCCTGGCTGGCCCAGCGCGTGGCCGGGCTCAGTGAGGAAGACCGGTTCACCCTCAGCCGGGCGGCCCGCATCATGCAGGAAATGAGCGGCAAATGAGTGCGATGTTCCGGGCCCTCGAGAACCCCAACTACCGCATCTGGGCCGGCGGCGCGCTCGTCTCCAACATCGGCACCTGGATGCAGCGGGTGGCCCAGGACTGGCTGGTCCTGACCGTACTCACGGACCACTCGGGTGCCGCCGTCGGCCTCACCACGGGCCTGCAGTTCCTGCCCATGCTGCTGTTCGGCCCCTACGGCGGCGTGCTCGCCGACCGCTACCGGAAGCGCATCATCCTCATGTGGACGCAGCTGGCCATGGCCTTCACCGGCCTCGCCATCGGCCTCCTGGTGCTGACCGGCACGGCGCAACTGTGGCATGCGTACGTGGCGGCCTTCTGTTTGGGCATCGCCAGCGCCGTGGATGCGCCCGCGCGCCAGGCCTTTGTCTCTGAACTGGTGGGGCAGGAGAACATCTCCAACGCGGTGGCATTGAACTCCGCGTCCTTCAACACGGCCCGGCTCACGGGCCCCGCCATCGCGGGCGTACTCATCGCCTGGGTGGGGACCGGGCCCGTGTTCCTGCTGAACGCGGCGAGCTTCGCGGCCGTCCTGGTGTCGCTGTTCAGGATCCGCGTCACCCAGCCAGCCCCGGTGGCGAAGGGCGAACGGAACAAGCACCAGGTGGCCGAGGGTGTCCGTTATGTGCGCCGCAGGCCGGACCTGATGCTGATCATGGTCCTGGTGGGCATCCTGGGCGCGTTCGGCATGAACTTCCCCGTCATCAACTCACTGATGGCCACCACCGAGTTCCGCATGGGCCCGAGCGAATTCGGGATTCTGGGATCAATCATGGCGGTGGGCACCCTGGCCGGCGCCCTCCTGGCGGCACGCCGGTCCCGTCCACGGCTGAGGTTCCTGCTGGGCGGGGCGCTGGGGCTCGGTATTTTCACGATCCTGGGCAGCGTGGCACCCTCATTCTGGGTCTACGCCGGCATCCTGATACCCGTGGGGCTGGCATCGATCACGTTCCTGAACAGCTGCAACACCAGCATCCAGTTGTCCGTGGAGCCGGAGTTCCGGGGGCGCGTGCTGGCCCTGTACCTGGCCATCCTGCAGGGCGGCACCGCCCTGGGTTCGCCGCTGGTCGGTTGGATCGGAAGCCAGTTCGGCGCCCGTTGGTCCGTGGCCTGCGGTGGAATCATTGTGCTGCTGGCCGGCGTGGCGGCCGTTATTGCGGTCACCAGGCGGAACCGGCTCACCCTGTTGGGCGCGTTGCGGATGGCGCTGGGACGCCGCGAACCCGCCGTCTGACATGGGCCCGGGTGCCTGTTTTTGGCCGTGGGCCGGTCCCCCAACATCCCGCATCGCCGGCCCACGGCGGTCTAGTCGCCTGGGGCGGGCGGAAGCGCCGAGCGGCGCGTGAGTTCATCCTCGACGAGGCACCGGAGGGCGTAGGACTGGTCCGGTTCCAGGGAGACATCACAGTCTTCGAGTGCGTGCCGCAGCAGGAGCAGATCGGCGGCCGGAACGAGGGGCCAGCGGCGGAAGGCATGGAACACCCTGCCCTGTGCGGGGGCGCCGGGACGAATGGACCCGGCAGGTGGTCGGTCAGCAGCGGTGTCCATCGTCAGCTCCCATGAGTAACTTGCCAGCTGACTGCTCAACCACGGGTATGGACAAGATACCCGGAACAAAACCGTTAGGCCACCGGTTTCTACAACCCGTGGATTTATGACGGAGGCTTGTTGACGATGTCCACGGAGATTTCCACCGCCGGAACTTCTCCCCTGTTCTCCAACCAGTGGGAAGTGTTCCGATCCTCGGGCCAGCCCACTCCGGGCCCGTATTCCCGGGTCTGGCCATCACGGTGGTCGGTGATGGTTCCCTGCAGGATATAGACGGTGCCGGGGCGCCCCACGTGGTTGTGGAGGGGACCGAAGACTCCGCCGGGATCGATCGTCACCATCCGCATCCGCAACTGCCGGCCTTCCATCCCTTCAATCTCGCCGTCAAGGTCGACCGTCGCCAGCACCTCCACTGAGACGCCTTTTGTCTCCGGCGCCGCTTCCTCCTCCATACCCATGCCTTTGCCTTCCTTTTAAGGCCGCTTACGACGGCGGCGCCGGCCCGCCGCTGCCACGCACCCGGGTGCGGGGTGCTTGGGCGGCAAGTGCCGGCGTCGTCCTTCTGCTGTGCTGCCAGGTGATTGAGTGTGCGCCTGTCTCCGGTGGCCGGCTACGTGACGGGGATGGAGGAAATGTTCAGGATGTTGCCCTCGCTGTCGAGGAACCACGCACCCTTCCCCATGCCTTCCATCGTCGCGATGCCGTTCTCGGTTTTGAGCCCCGGCATGTCGTACTCCTCAAAGACGACGCCGCGGCTGCGCAGCTCTTCCACTTCCCGTTCCACGTCTTCGGCGCCCCAGCCCATCTGCGTGTTCTTCGCCGAACCGGCATTGTCCGTCCGGTAGAGCAGGAACCCGGTACCGTTGCCGCACTGGTAAACCAGGTTGTCGTTGTCAATGGTCTGGGTGGGTTCGAGGCCCAGCTTGTCCCGGTAGAACTCCCTTGCCCTGTCAATGTCCTTTGCGGGCAGTACGGGCATGACTTGCAGATCCTTGAGCATGACGGACTCTCCTTGTGCATTAATGGCGTTGCTCTCCCCCTGAAACAGTCCGGCCGTGCCCCGCCGGGCCTCGTGGCCGTCCTTCCCGCCGATTGCCGGGGCGGCCGCCTGGAACCCCTGCTTCCGCCGTGGCACAGGACAGCGGCGGGAAGTTCCCGAAGTCTACGAGGCCATTATGGAACCGAATGCGCCGGGGCGAAATAGGGGAATATTTGACCGTCACCGGGCTGCTGCCGGTGCGGTTATTTCCGGGCCACCCGCAGCGCTTTACGTATCGCAGCACCGGCCACTGAGACCAGGGGGACGAGGCATACCAGCGTGGCGATGGTGTTGGGGCGGAAAGTGGCGTGGCCATTAACCGTCCGGTACACACCCAGCGGCACAACGAAGCCGCCGCCACCGCCGCCGGATGCCCCCTGCTCCGATTCCGTGCCGCCGCCGAAGCCGAAGGACACCAGGGCCACGGGCACGATTTCCTCCCCGCCCAGGTTCAGTGGCGGGCCGTATGCGCGGGCGACGCCCATGTTCTTGAAGGAGTCTGCAAGGGACGCAAGAGTGTCAGCCATGGCAACAGGCTAGGCATGCGGGCACCGCGCGGGAAGGACCATAGGTCCCGCCTGAGGCACCCCTGTTGGGAGGTGGCCGTGTCCGGATGGTGCGTGCCGCCGTCGTCCCTTGTCCTACGTGCGGATTTCCGCAATCCGCCACCGGACGATGTCCGCCAGCACGTCGTCGGGCACGAGGTGGTCCGCTGTGAAGCGGATGGTTCCCTTGGACAGCGAGTACCCGTCGAGCCGGCCCGCCACTGCCTCCACCACTGCTGAGGAGAACGGAAAGATCGAGAGGTGCTTTGCCGTGGCTATGGCGGCCACCAGCGGTTTGCCGTCGAGCTTGAGGGCGGGCATGCCGTAGCTCATGCCCTCCGTGGCGTCGGGAGCCAGGGTCCGCGCAAGCTCCACCACGTGCTGCAGGCAGCTGCGGTCCGGTTCCTCAATATGGGCCAGCGCCTGGTCCACAGCGCCCACCGGAGGCCTCAGCTCTTCCTGGCCGCGACTGTGGAAGCCAACGCCGAGAGTCCCCGTTCGAAGTCGGCGCCCACCATTTTGTCCATGTTCATGAACAGCGCGAACACCCTGCCCAGGCCCTTGTTCTCCCCGGTCATCCGCCAGGTCACTTCAGTGCCTCCCGGGGCAGGGGTGAAGCTGAACGTGGTGGGGTTCAGCGCCTTGAACGGCCTGGTGAACTGCAGCCGGATCCGGACCAGGCTCGAAGGCACCGATTCCTCGATCTCCATGGTGCCGCTGCCCGCCTTGCGGTTGCCGCTCCACTCATACCCGGCCCCCGTCCCGGATTCACTGCCAAAGTAACGGCGGCTCATGCCCGGATCGATGACCTCCCACGGGGACCATGCGGTCCATTCGTGGAAGTTGTTGACCAGTGGAAAGATCTCTTCG
Organism: Arthrobacter sp. Soil764; assembly: GCF_001428075.1. Taxonomy (GTDB): domain Bacteria; phylum Actinomycetota; class Actinomycetes; order Actinomycetales; family Micrococcaceae; genus Arthrobacter. The sequence continues at coordinate 22,925 of NZ_LMSI01000008.1, forward strand.
GCGGCGGCAGGGATGACGGCAGTGCGGCGGACTTCAAAGGTGGACATGGGCCAAGCATAGGGGCGGGAGCCGCTGCCGTTAAGGGAGGACCACGTTCACCGGGTCCTTGCCCTCGAGCAGCAGCCCGATCTGCTTCCGGAGCAGCCGGACCATCCGGGGGAACATGGCAGAGCTGGCGCCGCCCACGTGCGGGGTGATCAGCACGCCGGGGGTGGTCCACAAGGGGTGGTCAGCGGGCAGCGGCTCCGGATCGGTGACGTCCAGGGCTGCCCGGAGGCGTCCGCTTGACGTCTCTGCCAGCAACGCTCCGGTGTCCGCTACCGGCCCACGGGCAACGTTGACCAGCAGGGCGCCGTCCGGCATGGCAGCCAGGAACTTCGCGTCCACCAGTTGCTGGGTGTCGTCGCTCAACGGGACGCTGACCACCACGATCTCGTGCAGCGGCAGCTGCTCGTAGAGCGAGTCGATCCCGAGGATGGCGCCGCGCTCATCGTCGCGGGCGCGGCTGGCCATCCGGGTGACCTCGGTTTCAAACGGCAGGAGCCGGGCCTCGATGGCCTTGCCCACTCCCCCGTAGCCCACCAGCAGCACGCGCCGGTCGGCCAGGCTGGGCCGCTGGCTGTTGTCCCATGCGCCGGTTTGCTGGTTCCGGACAAAGTCAGGGATACCGCGCTGGGAAGCGACCATCATGCCCACGGCGAGCTCCGCCGTGGACGTCTCATGGACTCCCGCCGCGTTGGCGAAGGTGACGCCTTGGGGCAACACCGCGGCGACGCCGTCGTACCCGATGGACTGGCTCTGCACCAGCCCGACGTCGACGCCCTCCAGCGCGGAGAGCGCCGACGGTTTGCCCATGTAGCCGGGGACCACCAGGTCCAGCCGGCGTTCCGGCGGCGGCCCGGTCAGGTCCCAGAGAACAAAGTCGACGCCGTCCATCGGGGCCAGTGCGTCCAGCAGGTTTTGGGCGGGCAGGCAGACGCGCAGGCGGATAGTCATGCGGCCACCATCAGCTTGACGTTGGCGGCCCTCAAGGCATTCTCGATTTCCTGCGGCGGCGGCGCATCCGTCACCAAGACGTCGACGGCATCGAAACCCGCCAGCCGCGCCAGTGCGTACCGCAGCATCTTCTGATGGGTTGCCACCACCACCACCTGTTCGGCTGAATTCATAAGGGCGATCTTAGTGGCGCGCTCCACGTCACGCTCAATATAGAACGCCTCGTCATGGATGCCGCTGACGCCGATGAAGGCTGTCTTGGCACGGAGGCCGGCGGCGGCGCTGATGGTCATGGGGCCGTTAAACGCCTGGCTGTCCAGCAGCAGCTCCCCGCCCAGGCAGATAGTGCGTGCCGCCGTTAGCTGCAGGCAGCGCTGGATGGCGGGCGCGGAGTGCGTGATGACAGTGCCGGTAAAGGACGTGGGCAGTTCCTGCGCGATCTGGTAGGTGGTGGTGCCGGCGTCGAGGATGATGGCATCCCGCTCGCCGACCAGCGATAGACAGGCCCGGGCCACCCGCAGCTTGGCCTCCGCGTCCTCCCGGACGCGTGCAGCGAAGTTTGCGTTCTGGCCGTGCCCGTCCACAGCACTGACGCCCCCGTGGACCACCCGGGCCAGCCCGCGCTTGGACAGGACCCGGGTGTCCCTCCGCACCGTCATGTCGGAGACCGCGAACGTCTCCGCCAGGTCGTTGGTGGAAATGAACCCCCTGCGACCGAGTTCATCCAGGATGGTGCGCTGGCGGGGCGTCAGCGGAGCCTCTTCATGTGTGGTGCTCATCGGCCGTTCTCCCTCCCCAATACGCCGGGCAGGAGCCTGGCGGGATGTTGCAATTCCAACACGTATCTTCTTATGAACGTACCCCGACGGCGGCATTACCCAACTCCACGGGACGTCCTTCCGTAATAGAACGTTCGGCAGCGAGGCCCATGCGGACCGACTGCAGGCCGTCCGCCACGGTGACCTCCACCGGACCTTCACCCAGGATGGCCTTCCGGAAGCCCAGGTGCTCATAGTAGGTGGAGCCGTGGTGCGCGCCGGCCGCCAGGACAGCCTCATCCACCGGAACGTCATGCTTTTCGGGGCCCAGCGGGGACCGTGGGCTGAATTCCACAGTTGCCTCAGTCTCGTCTCCGGGAATCCAGTGATTGGCAGCTACCGGGATGAGGGTTTCAATCTTGGCAGCGTCCCCCACAACGGAGATCCGTTCCTGGAACTTGGATCCTTCGGCAAACATGGACAGCTCCAGCATGGCCCTGCGACCGCCCTTGAAGTCAACGATGACGTAGGCGTTGTCCACCATGTCCGAAACCCGTCCGTCATAGACCTCGTCCATATGGTTAACATCGTGGCCGCCGCTGGCATAAACCCGCACCGGCTCGTCCTGCAGGATCAGCCGCATCAGGTCGAAGAAGTGGCAGCATTTTTCAACCAATGTGCCGCCGGTCCGCTCTGCGAAGCGGTTCCAGGCGTCCACCTTGTGCAGGAACGGGAAGCGGTGTTCCACGATGGAGAGCATATGGATGTTGCCAAGCCTGCCGCCGTGGGCCGCCTGGATGATCTCCTGCACCGGCGGCATATACCGGTACTCCATGGCAACCCATACTGGTGCGGAGTAGTTGGCGGCCAGCACCTCAAGTTCGTCTGCCTGCTCCGCGCTGGTGCACACGGGCTTCTCCACGAGCACGGGCAGGTTGGTTCCGCTGGCGAAAATGTCCTTGAGGATGCCCAGGTGGGTGTCGTTGGGGCTGGCGATCACGAGGGCGTCCACCAGCCCTGATGCCAGCAGTTCCTGATGGGAAGGAAATGTCCGGACCTCATAGCCGATCTCCTTCACCGTCTCATCCAGGGACGACGACGTGGGATCCGACACTGCGGTGATCCGGCTTCCCGGGATCAGGGCAAGGTTCCGGACATGTTCACGGGCCATATGGCCGGCTCCGATGAGGCCGTACCGGATTGTCCGTACTGATTCCGCAGTAGGCAATGACATGAGCTGCTCCGTTTCTCTACGTTGAGTGGGGGGACCGCGGCGTTGCATCCCAAACACAACTATACAGAAAGTGTTGTTTTTCCAACATGCTATGTGTATATTTCTTCAGTACCAGCCGCAACTACAACGAGGTGGAACGTGCCCCAACCGTCAACTGGACCCCTGCTCTTCGTAGGCTGCGCCACCCTTGACTCCATCGCCCTGGTGCAGGACTACCCGGCGGCGGACAGCCGCACTGTCGCCACGGACTTTGCGGCGGCGGGCGGCGGCCCCGCAGCCACCGCAGCCGTCGCGGCGGCCCGGGCAGGCGCCAACACTGCCTTCGCCGGCGTCCTCGGCACTGATGAGGAGGGTGACCGCATCATCGCCGGACTCGAGGCCGAGGGCGTGGACACCTCCGCCGTCATCCGCGATCCCGGCGTCAAAACCGGCGCCAGCGTGATCATCGTCAGCAGGGCCACCGAAAGCCGGTCCATCGTCACCCGGCCGGTGCCGCCGGTCAGCTTTCCCAAGGACAGCCGATTCCGGGAGCTGCTCGAATCCGCGGCCTGGGTCCACACGGACCACCTGGGCTGGAACGCGGTGGCTGGTGCCGGCACCGCCGCCCTGAACATCAGCGTGGACGCCGGCAACCCCATCCCTTCCTTCAGCCCCCGGGGCGTCGCACTCTACGTGCCCACCATCGAAAGGCTCGCCGCCGAGTACGGCACGGACCTCTCCCCCGCGGCGCTCCTGGGCAAAGCGGTCGACGACGGTGCTTCCGCCGTCGTCGCCACCGCCGGCGCAGACGGCGCCTGGGTCCTGGAACGGGGCGGCGAACCCGTCCACGTGCCCGCCACGCCGGCAGAGATCGTTTCCACCCTCGGCGCCGGCGACGTCTACCACGGCGCCCTGTTGGCCGCAGTCGCCGCCGGGCTTCCCCTGGTGGAAGCTGCGGCGTTTGCCGGACGCACCGCCGCCGCCTCCTGCGCCGGGCTGGACGGCCGCTCGGCCATCCCGCACCAGGCCGTCACCTCCGAACTTGCCACCAACCAACCTGCCTAGCCCCAATACCAGCCAGCTGAAAGAAGCAGCCCATGAGCCACACCGACCTTTCCCCCCTGCAGCGCCCCTCAGGCGCCTTCGCGATGCTCGCCGTGGACCAGCGCGAAGCCATGCGCAACATGTTCGCCGAGCACACGGACAAGCCCGTTACCGACCAGGACCTGCAGGACTTCAAGCTGGAGGCCGCACGCATCCTCAGCCCCTACGCCTCGGGAATCCTCATCGACCGGCAGTTCGCCCTTGACCAGGCCATCGAGGCCGGCGTCGTGGACCCGGGCTGCGGACTCATCGCTTCCGCGGACCACTTCGAATCCGCGCACGGCGAGCTGGTGGGCGAGGTGACCATCGACCGCCTGGTGGAGCCGCACAAGTACAAGGCCCTCGGCGCCAAGGCCCTGAAGCTGCTGGTGCTGTACCGCCCCGACGAGCCCGCCGAGGGCCGGGTGGCCATGGTCCGCGAATTCGTGGAGAGCTGCCGGTCCGCCGGGCTGATCAGCATCATCGAACCCGTCTCCCGCAAGCCCCTTGCCGGCGGCGACTTCGACTGGAACGCCGGCATCCTCGCCGCTGCCAAGGAACTGGGCAGCCTGGGCGCCGACCTCTACAAAGCCGAGGTCCCCTTCAAGGGCCAGGCCTCCGAAGCAGAGGTCCGCGCCGCGTGCGCCGAACTGACCAAGGCCATCGACGGACCCTGGGTGGTCCTGTCCTCGGGTGTCCCCGAAGACGTCTTCCCGGACGCCGTCCGGTGGGCCTGCCTGGAAGGTGCCAGCGGCTTCCTCTCCGGGCGCGCCGTGTGGGCCTCCTGCATCGGCGCCCCCGACGTCGTCGAATCCCTCTCCACGGACGCCGTCCGCCGGCTGCAGCGCCTCTGCGCCGTGGTGGACGACGTCGTCTCCAGCCAACGGACGCACGCCTAGGCGCGGTTGGAGCGCCGAAGCGTCGCCGGGGCAACCCCTCTCCGCAGCAAGCAAACAAGGCACAGCAAACACTCAACGAGGAGAATATTGTGAGTCAGATTTCACGCAGGCAGGCCATGGCCGTTCTCGGCGCCCTGGGCTTCGGCGCCACCGCGGCGGCGTGCGCCGGGCCCGGCGGTTCCACCGCACCCGGAGGAGCCAGCGGACCGGCTGCCCCGTCCACCGGCGCCGTCACCGGCAAGGTCTCCTTCGCGCACTGGCGCGGCGAGGACAAGGCCGTGTTTGACGAACTCATTAAGCGCTTCGCAGCAAAGCACAGCGGCGTGGAGGTGGCGCAGGACATCTCCACCTCCAACGACTACAACGCCCAGGCCCTGCAGAAGCTGCGCGGCGGCTCCATCGGCGACGCCTTCGCCACCTTCCGCGGCGCCCAGTTCAAGAACTTCACCGAAGCCGGGATCTACACCGAACTCAAGGACAGCCAGGCGGTGAAGAACTACCAGAAGGGCCTGCTCTCCGCCGGACAGAACGGGGACAGCCAGCTGGGCCTGCCCTACCAGGTGGTGTTCCCGATGCCCATGGCCAACGTTGATCTCTTCGACAAGGCCGGCGCCGAGATTGCCCCCAAGAACTGGGACGCCTTCCTGGGCATGTGCGAGAAGCTCGCCTCCGCCGGCGTCATCCCCATCTCCTGGCCCGGCGGCGACGTGGGAAACGGCGGCCAGCTGTTCAACTGCATGATCGCCAACAACGCGCCGGTGGACGACATGTGCGCCCAGATCGAGCAGGGCAAGCTCAAGGTGACCGACGACTGGTTCATCAAGATGCTGAACCAGTACAAGGACCTGGTCCCGTACCTGCAGCCCAACGCCACCGGCACCGCGGTGGAGCCGGCACAGAACCTGTTCTCGCAGGGCAAGGCCGCCATGCTGGCCACCGGTTCGTACCACATCGCCGCGGTCCGCGGACTAGGTGCCAAATTCCCCATCGACCTGGTGTTCCCCAACACCACTTCCGACGGCAAGGGCAAGTACGAGGGCGCCTACAACGCCACCTTCATCCTGGGCGTCAACTCGGCCAGCAAGAACCAGGCCGCCGCGGCAGCGTGGATCGATTTCCTCTCCGAGCCCGAGAACGCCGGCTACTACGCCAACCAAACGGCCCAGCACGTGTCCGTGGACAAGGTGGAGTACACCAACCCGGACCTGAAGCGGCTGAGCCCCTGGCTGCAGAAGAAGACCGCCCTCGCGGCACGGTTCCAGTTCAACAACCTGGACGTCCGGAATGCGGTGGAGGCCAGCGCAACGGCCGTCATCTCCGGCACCAGCCCGGAGCAGGCAGCCGCAGCCGCCCAGAAGATTGTTGACGAACGGCTATGAGCATCCATCCGGGAACCGCTGCCAAGGGCAAGGCACCGGAGAGCCCAACTCCCGCCAACACGGCCAAGGTGCGCCGCCGCTCCCCCACCCGGGTGAATCCGGCCCTGTACCTGTTCCCGTTGCCTGCCGTCGCCGTCGTCGCCTTCTTCCTGGTGATGCCCACGCTGCAGGCCTTCCAGTACGCGATCACGGATTGGAACGGCTTCTCGGCGGCGTTCAACTACGTGGGGCTGGACAACTTCATCCGGGCGTTCACCAAGGACTCGCTGTTCACCAACGCGCTGACCAACAACCTGAAGTTCGTGCTGCTGGTGGTGATCGCGCAGACGATCTTCTCACTGATCCTCGCTCTGCTCCTGACGAAGAATTCCCGTGGCAGCATCCTGCTCCGCGCCCTGTTCTTCTTCCCCACCATCCTGTCCTCGGTGTCGGTGGCCTTCATCTGGAAGTTCATCTACGATCCCAACTTCGGCCTGGCCAACACGGTCCTCAAGACGGTGGGTGTGGACGGCGGCTCCTACCTTGGTAACGACGCCCAGGCTCTCTATTGGGTCGCTGTCACCCAGGTGTGGTTCCATTCCGGCCAAATGATGGTGGTCTACATCGCGGGGCTGCAGGCCATCCCGCGCGAACTCTATGAAGCAGCGGAAATGGACGGCGCCAACAAGTGGCAGCAGTTCAAGTCCATCACCTGGCCGTTCGTGGCCCCTGCCACGTCCATCGTGGTGGCCTACACCACGGTGCAGTCGTTCAAGGCGTTCGACCTGATCCTGGGCATCGCGGGAAACCCGCCCAAGAGCTCCCTGGACATCCTCTCCACCCGCATTTACAGCACCTTTGCCAACTCGGAGTTCGGCTACGCCGCCGCCCAGTCGATCATCTTCATGGCGATGATCGCCCTGGTCACCTGGCTGCAGCGCCGCTTGCTCCGGCTGACCCCGAAGGGGGAATAGCAGCATGCTCGCCTCAATAAGCCGCCGCGCCATCCTGGCGATCTACGCGGTCATCATCATCGTTCCGCTGACCGTGGTGGCCTTCGGCAGCTTCAAGACCACGCAGGAACTGTTCGCCGGGCCGTTCAGCCTCCCGCACTCCATCGCCCCGGACAACTTCGCGGAGGTGGTGGGCGGCCAGAACCTGGGCTCGTCCTTCATGAACAGTGTGATTGTCACGGCCGTCTCCGTGCCGCTCACCCTGTTCCTGGCCAGCCTGGCCGGCTACGCCGTGTCCCGGCTGAAGGGGTTCATGTCCTGGGCCATCTTCGGTTTCCTGGTCCTCGGGATGGCCATCCCGGCGCAAGCCAACATGGTGCCGCTGTACGTGCTCTTCGGCAGGTTAGGCCTGCTGGACAACCTGGGCGGCCTGATCCTGGCCAATGTGGTGTCCACCTTGCCCATCGCAGTGTTCATCCTGGGCGGGTTCATGCGGACACTGCCCAAGGAACTCTACGAAGCATCCTCCATTGACGGCAGCGGGCCGTGGAAGACCTACGCCTCCATTGCCCTTCCGCTCTCCGCCCCCTCCATCGCGGCCGCCGCGATCTTCCTGTTCGTCATCCACTGGAACGAGCTGCTGTACCCGCTGCTGTTCATCCAGACTCCCGGCAACCGCACCCTGCCGCTCGCGCTGCTGAGCTTCCAGGGCGAATTCCAGACCAACTACCCGCTCCTGTTCGCCGGCGTCATCCTGGCGTCCCTGCCCGTGGTGGTGGCCTACGTCTTCCTGCAGCGCTACTTTGTGGCAGGCATCACCGCCGGGGCGAGCAAGGGATGAGTACGACGACGACGGGCGGCTGCGCGGGTGGCCGCGCCCTCCCAGCCAACGAAAGGCACCATTCATGAACCTCAAATCGGCCCGGCACCTTATTAACGGCAGCTGGCATACCGCCGGAACCGCCAAGGACGTGACTGATCCTGGCAACGGCAGCACCGTGGGCGAGGTGGCGTGGGGCACCGCCGGGGATGCCACGCAGGCGGCCGATGCCGCGGCGGAGGCCTTCGGCCCGTGGTCACGCACCACCGTCCGCAACCGGGCGGACCTGCTCCGCAACGCCGCCGACCTCCTGGCGGAACGCCGCGACGAACTCGCGCACACACTGGCACTGGAAGCCGGCAAGCGGCTCCCGGAGGCACAGGGCGAGGTGGATTTCTCGGTGGAGTATTTCCGCTGGTTCGCGGAGGAAGCCCGCCGGGCCACCGGCACCCTCAGCCCGCCCGAGCTGCAGGGCCGCCGGCACCTGAGCACCCGCAAACCCATCGGTGTGGCCCTCAGCCTCACGCCCTGGAACTTCCCGGTCTCCATCCAGGCCCGGAAGCTCGCCGCCATGCTGGCTGCTGGCTGCACCGTGGTGGGCAGGGTGTCCGAGAAGGCTCCGCTGGCCGCCACAGGACTGTTCGAGGTCCTGCACGACGCAGGGTTCCCCGCCGGTGTGGTGAACCTGGTCCACGGTCCCTCCCGTGAGATCACCGGGGCATTGATGTCCCACCCTGCGGTCCGGGCCGTCAGCTTCACCGGCTCCACCGGAGTCGGCAGGCAGATCATGGCGTCAGCCTCGGAGCGCGTGGTCCGGCCCCTGCTGGAACTGGGCGGCAACGCACCCTTCATCGTGTTCGAGGACGCCGACCTGGACGCGGCCGTCGAAGGCGCCATCCTGGGCCGGCTGCGCAACACCGGCCAGTCCTGCGTGGCCGCCAACCGGTTCCTGGTCCAGGACAGCATCGCGGACGAGTTCGCGCAGAAGCTCGGCGCACGCTTTGACGCGATGAGCATCGGCCACGGCGTTCCCGACGCCGGTGCACCGGTTCCGGACCTCGGCCCGGTCATCGACGCCGAAAGGGTGTCCGCCGTTCAGGCACTGGTGGACGACGCCCTGGAACGCGGCGCCCGCCAGGTCACCCAGCGGACTGCAGTACCTGGCAAAGGCGCCTTCATGGCACCCACACTGCTCGCCGACGTCCCGGACGACGCACCATTGGTGACCGATGAAGTGTTCGGCCCGGCGGCCGGCGTCGTCACCTTCTCCTCGGAGGAAGAGGCAATCAGGAAGGCCAACGCCACAGAGATGGGCCTGGCCGCCTACGTGTGGAGCAGCAGCCCCAAGCGCGGCTGGGACATCCCGGAGCGGCTCGACGCCGGCATCGTCGGCGTGAACGACCCCTTGCCGTCGGTTGCCTTCGCCCCCATGGGCGGCGCCAAGCAATCGGGCCTGGGCCGGGAGGGATCAAGCCTGGGCCTCGAAGAGTTCGAGGAGGTCCAGTACGTGGCCTGGAGGCCGTAAATGCTGACCACCGGGCTGGTGCTGGGCGCCGTCGTCATGGGCGCCGGGATGCAGCGCGTCACCGGCATGGGTTTCGCGCTGGTGGCCGCCCCCTTCCTGGTCCTGCTGCTGGGCCCGGTGGAGGGGGTGGTGCTGGTGAACGTGTGCGGCGCCGTCACTGCGGGAGCCATCATCTTCCGTGTGGTTCGGGACATTGACTGGAAGCGGTACTTGCTGCTCGCGGCCTCGGCCCTGCTGGGGATCATCCCGGCGGCGATCCTGATCCGCCTCATACCGCCGGCCATCCTGGAGATCTCCATCGGGGTGATCCTCGCCGTCGGCCTGACCGTCCTGCTGGTCCTGAAATCCGCCACCCTGCCGGAGCGCCGCCGCTACCTCTTCACCGCCGGCGGCCTCAGCGGGTTCATGAACACGGCGGCAGGCGTGGGCGGGCCGGCCGTCAGCATGTACTCCATTGCCACGCGGTGGCAGCACAAATCCTTCGCGGCCACCATGCAGCCGTACTTCTTCACCATCGGCACGTTCTCCCTGGTCTCGAAGGCGATCACCGCTCCCGCCTCGTTCCCGGCGCTGCCGTTGGCCATGTGGATCGCCGTCGCCGTCGCCTGCCTGGCCGGCCTGGTACTTGGTGACCTCGCCTCAAAGCACGTCCCCGCCCGCGCCGCCCAGATCCTCCTGATCGTCCTGGCGTATCTGGGCGCGGCAGCCACCATCATCCGCGGCGTATCCGACGCCATCGGCTGACCTGACATTTTGCACCTTCACCAGAAAGAGGACATGACATGACCTGGCTCGACAGTGCCGCCCACGCACGATGGCTCGAGGTAGAAACCGACCGGCTCATCAATTTCGCCGCAGCCTCGAAGGTCCCCACGGGATTCGGCTGGCTCGACAACTACGGCAAGGTGTTCGCCGACAAGCCGACGCACCTCTGGATCACCGCACGGATGACCCACAGCTTCGCCGTCGCCGCACTGATGGGCCGGCCGGGCGCTGCACTCCTGGTGGACCACGGCATCGCGGCGCTCAACGGAGCCCTCCACGATGATGAGTTCGGCGGCTGGTACGCCGAGGTGGACGGGAACGGTCCCGTGAATGACACGAAGTCCGGCTACCAGCACTCCTTCGTGCTCCTCGCTGCCGCCAGCGCCGTCGCCGCGGGCCGCCCCGGCGCCCGGGAACTGCTGGACGAGGCGCTGCGGATCGCCGACACGAAATTCTGGGACCACGGGGCCAACATGTGCTTCGACTCCTGGAACCGCGACTTCACCGAAACCGAGGCCTACCGCGGCGGCAACGCCAGCATGCACTCAGTGGAGGCGTACCTGATCGTCGCCGACGTGACCGGGGAGAACCGCTGGCTGGAACGCGCCCTGCACATCGCCGAGGTGCTCATCCACGACTTCGCCCGCAACAACAACTACCGGGTGTTTGAGCACTTCGACCCGGAGTGGAACCCCATGCCGGAGTACAACACCGACGACCGGGCCAGCCAGTTCCGCGCCTACGGCGGAACCCCCGGCCACTGGGTCGAGTGGGCGCGCCTGCTCCTCCACCTCCGCGCCGGGCTCGAGGCCCGCGGCCTGGACGTCCCGGCATGGTTGCTGGAGGACGCCCGCGGCCTGTTCGACGCCGCCATCCGCGACGCGTGGGAACCTGACGGCCACCGTGGCTTCGTGTACACGGTGGACTGGGAAGGCAAGCCGGTTGTCACCACCCGCATCCGCTGGGTGCCCGCCGAGGCCATCGGGGGCGCTGCCGCCCTCTACATCGCCACCGGCGAGACAAAGTATGCGGACTGGTACGAGCGGATCTGGGACCACGCCCGCGACTGGTTCATCGACTACGAGCACGGATCCTGGAAGCAGGAACTCGACGAGAACGGCAACGTCACCTCCACCGTCTGGTCCGGCAAGGCGGACATCTACCACCTGTGGCACTGTTTGGTGGTCCCGCGCCTTCCGCTGGCGCCCGGCCTGGCCCCAGCAGTCGCAGCCGGACTGCTGGACGCGCGCCTTAACCAGACACAGCGGGTCAACGAGGCTATCAGCCGCTGATTCCGTCCGGCCAGGTTCGTACACGGACACCGACTTCGGCCGCCGGTAGGAGATCCTTTACAAGGGGCGGTTCGGGGACCGTGCGGTGGCTCCGCACGGCAGGAGCAGGGCGTCTGTCATGTCCGTGACAGACCCAACGATCCGGTAAATTTAAGGGAGGAATTGTCAGGCGAGCAGCGCCGCATTCCACCCCTCCCCCTTGAATGGATCCTCACCCCCATGTCCTCCGCGACTTCCGCGCCCGTGCCTGCCCGTTTTCCGTATGCCGCGATGGCGGTCCTTGCCACCATCGCTTTTACTGCCATCACCACTGAACTCCTGCCGTCCGGCCTGCTGCCCCAGATCAGCACCGGTTTGGGGGTCTCCGAGCCGGTGGCCGGCTACCTTGCCGCCGCCTACGCCGCCGTCATCGTGGTCACGGTGGTTCCGGCTGCCCGCCTGTTGGGAAAGATTCCCCGGCACGCCCTGCTGGTGGGCCTAGTCCTGACCTTCGCACTCAGCAATGCCATGGTGGGACTGGCACCGGATTTCACCTCGGCGATGATCGCGCGCCTGGTGGGTGGCCTGGCACATGGGCTGCTGTGGACAACCATGGCGCCGTTTGTCTCCCGGGTGGTCCCGGCGGACAAGGTGGGCAAAGCCCTGGCGATCGTGTTCAGCGGCAACAGCCTGGGCCTGGCCATCGGCGCCCCCGTTGGTACGGCTTTGGGCGGGTTCCTCGGCTGGCGCGCAGCGTTCCTGGTGCTCGCCGGGTTCGGGGTGGTCCTGACCGTGCTTGCATTCTGGCTGCTCCCCCGCGTCCGGCGCATTTCGGATGCCGCCCGGCCGTCACTGCGCAAGGCCATCGGCCAGCCGGGTGTGAAACCAGTGGCCATCGCCTGGCCGCTGCTGGTCCTGGCCCACTTCGCGCTGTTTACCTACATCGCCCCCTTCATCCGCGAGGCCGCGTTGCCGGACTACGCCATCAGCCTCTCCCTCACGGTGCTGGGCGGGTCCGGGTTGCTGGGCATTTGGATTGCGGGACTCACCGTGGATTCCCGGCCGCGCCGTTCATTGCTGATCACGACGGCGGCCATCGCCGCGTCGATGTTCCTCCTGCCTTTCGCGGTGGGGAACCTGCCCCTGGCCCTGGTCTTGATGACCATTTGGGGGGCCGGCCTGGGCGCGATCGGTATCTACAACCAGTCGGCGATCCTCCGGGCCGGCGGCGAGTACAGCGAGGCTGCGAACGGGCTCACCGTCCTGACCATCCAGTTGGGCATCACCATCGGCGCGCTGTACGGTTCGGCGGCGCTGGTGGTGGGCGGCCCGCTGCTGGTCCCGGCCGCGGCCGCGATACCGGTGGTTGCCGCGTTTGTGATTACGCTCGCCGGGAAGCGGTACGCGTACCCGCCGGGCCCCCGCGAACGCATCTGGCTGGAGCCTCGTCCCATCAAGGAAAGCGTCAAGGACCGGGCTTGATTCCTGAATCGATTGCTCCGTAGATGCCGTTTTCACGCCCCAAAACGGCATCTACGGAGCAGTCGATGAACCCTGTGATGACAAGCTAGTCAAAAGTTTGTCGCAAACCCGTAACCTTTGTGACCTCAGTTTCGATCCACTAAGTGCGGGGATAACCCGCCGAGTTGATACCAAACGAAAGAGTTCGTCAACGGAGGGTCTCATGTCTTTCTTCACTGTCTCAGGCAACAAGCTCGCCATGACTGTGCTGGCAGCAGGAGCTTTGGCGGTGGGCGGCACGGGCGTAGCCGCCATGGCAGAGTCGCTGCCGGACACACCGTCCGTCCTTGCGGAAACGGAATCGCCGTCGCCAAGCCCCACGGCAACGGAAACCGAATCCCCCGAGCCAACTCCTACGGAAACCGAAACCGAGGCGCCGGAACCTACGCCAACGGAAACGGAGACAGAAGCGCCGGAGCCTACGCCAACGGAAACAGAAACGGAGTCACCAGAGCCGGCCCCCACGGAAACGGCTGACCCCGAACCTTCGCCCACGTCCACGGCCGCGGGACCTGACGCCACCGGCCCTGCAGCCTTCGGCCTTTGCAATGCCTTCACCAATGGCGGCTTGAGCACCACGTCCACGGCCTACACCGCCCTGGTCCAGGCTGCGGGCGGGGAGGACGGCGTTGGTGCCTACTGCGCCACTGTTGCGGCTCCCGGAGACGAGGACGCCGAGGACGGCGACTCCCCTGTTACGGCAGGGCAGGACCAGCAACAGCAGCTGGTAAAAGAGCAGCGCCAGGGCGCAACCTCATCCAACGGCGCCGGACACCAGGCCGGTACCAGCGCCAAGCACTCCAACAACGGCCAGCGGTAGCTGTCGTATGGCGCTGCTGCCCCGGGACGCGCTCACCGTCCCGGCGCAGCAGCCAATGTGGAGAGCGTTCCAGGGAAATCTGCCGCAGGGGGGGCGGATGCAAAGGATTGAGCACGAGGCAGAGCCGTCAGGAAAGACGGACGACAGCATCTTTTGTGCTGCTTACCGCGAATTCTCGCCTGGGGTGCTCAGCTACCTGCGCTCACGTGGCGTTGAGGACCCCGAGGCTCTGACCCAGGAGGTCTTTCTGGCCCTTGTCCCGCAGCTCGGGGACGTGCGCGGCGGGATGAAGGGCCTCAAGTCCCTGGTCTTCTCCATCGCCCATGCCCGCTACGTTGACGAGCACAGGCGAAGGCTGAAGACGCCACACACCACGGACTACGACCCTGATCAGGACCCGCGCTGCAGCAGTTCGGCCGAGGACGACCTGCTGGCGGTGGAAAGCTCGGGCAATGTTAAAGCCTTGCTGAGTGATTTGCAGCAGGACCAGCAGGATGTGATCACGCTGAGGATCGTGGCGGACCTTTCCGTTGAGACGACGGCGGAGATCATGGGCAAGACCGCGGGTGCCATCAAACAACTGCAGCGCCGGGCCCTCTGCCGCCTCCGCAAGCTCTGTACCCCGTTACGGGAGGACCGGTAATGACGACTGAAGACAAGGCCCGGCAGAAGTACCGGCTCGAGGACGAACAGTCCGTCGAGGCCCTGCTGGCCGAGGCAGGCTTCCCGGACGACGCGGGACTTCGGGAACTGTTGCTGCAGCTGCGGACGCTCAGGGTTTCCGAAGTCCCCGCTCCGTCAGCCGAGCTTGCCGCACATCTGGGTGAGTCCGAAACGGCCGACGTGATCTGTTTGGAACCGGGCAAGCCCCGGAAGAAGAAGTACGTCGTCATCACTACGCTCGCCGTGGCTGCTTCCTTCGGTATTGCCGGCGGCGCCGCGGCCGGAAACGAAAACGTCCGCCGTGAAGCCGGGGAAAGCGTCAGTGCCGTCATGGGCTGGTTCTCGCCTCCGGCCCCTGCGACTCCTGCACCCACCCTTCCCGCCGAAGCACCAATGCCCGGGCCCGCTGTCATACCCGCTCCCGCGTCGGACGTACCCACTGCTGCGCTGACCCACGGGCCTTTGCCTGCTCCTCCTTCGGCACCCGCCCAGTCCACCGACCGGATTGCTGCCGAACCTCCGGAGACACACGAACCGGCCGCTGATTCACCTGAAGTTCCCTCGGATGGCCTGACCGGGATGCCGGCAGATGCTGGCCACGGAGGTGAGCCTGGCGCCAAGGCCCCCGGACAACGCGGCGGTGTCGCCCCTCCTAATGCGGGCGGGCCGGCCATCCCCGGCAGCGATGCCGCCGAACCCAAGGCCAGCGGCAAAGAGGTGGCAGAACGCCCCGACACGACTGCCGAATCGCCCACGCCCAGGGCCAAAACAAAACCCGGCCCGGCACGTTGATCCGCAGGCATTCAGAACGACCGCAGGACTTCCGAACGAAAGCCGGCAGCCGCCGTCGAACTTTATGCGCAATACGTCATCGAGTGCTCCGTAACTGTCGTTTTCAGGGTCCAAAACGACCAATATGGAGCAATCGATGGGACTTAGTCGCGGTACTTGGCCACCGTGAACAGGAAGGTGGAGTCCTCCTCCGCGTGAAGACTGTGCAGGCCGGGCGGGACGATGAGCAGGTCGCCCACCTTGCCCTGCCAGGATTCACCGCCGGCGCGAAGGCTCACGCAGCCCTGGATCACGAACACGGTGGCGTCCCCCGGATTCTGGTGCTCACTCAGTTGGGTTCCGGCCGTCATGGCCATCACCGTCTGGCGAAGGATCTTCTCGTGGCCGCCGTACACAGTGTCCGCAGCCCTGCCGTTGGTGGAGCCGATGGCGGCCTCGAGCTGCTGCCGGGCCAGCGCATCGATCGATATCTTCTGCATGGGCCCAAGGCTACTCACCAGCGGCAACCTTGGCGACAGGGTCGCCACTGGCAGCTGGCTCTGAGTGCGCGCGGCCCAGCCAGTGTGGCGGCACACCACAGCCCTGTCGATTTCGAAGGCCGGTAACAGGCTTGGTAAAGGTTAAGGAATGCTAGACGTCCTGAATCCCGCCCTGCCCTTCATCGCCACTGTCCTTGCCGTCGTGGCCGGACTGGCGCTGTCCTGGCTGCTCCGCAAGGTCGTCCTGAAGCTGAACCGGAAACGGCCAGAGCTGCAGGCCACGTCCCGGGTGGCGCGCCGGCCGCTGCGCCTGGCACTGTGCCTGGCGGGCGTCCGTACCGCGCTGGGGCTTACGGCCGGCAGCGAAAGCTGGCACCCCGGCGTCGACCACCTCCTGTTGATTGCCCTCATAGGTGCGGTGGCCTGGCTGGCCATCGCGGTGCTGCTCATCGTGGAAGCCGTGGTGCTGACCCGGCACAGCGTGGACGTGGCGGACAACCGGCGGGCACGGCGGCTGCGTACACAGATGATCCTGGCCCGCCGGATCGCTGTGGCGCTGGTGGTGGTGCTCGCCGCCGGCACCGCGATGCTGACCTTCCCGGCCATCCAGGCGCTCGGTGCCGGACTGCTGGCGTCAGCCGGCGTCATCTCGATCGTTGCCGGCCTTGCCGCGCAGACGTCCCTGGTGAACGTCTTCGCCGGCATGCAGCTGGCTTTCACGGACGCCATCCGGGTGGATGACGTGGTGGTGGTGCAGAAAGAGTGGGGCCGGATCGAGGAAATCACGCTCACCTACGTGGTGGTGCATCTCTGGGATGACCGCCGTCTGATCCTGCCGTCCACCTACTTCACCACCACGCCTTTCGAGAACTGGACCCGCCGCCAGTCCGAGGTGATGGGCACCGTGGAGTTCGACCTCGACTGGCGTGCCCCGGTGGAGGACATGCGCACCGAACTGCGCCGCGTCCTGGCTGATACCGAGCTGTGGGACGAGCGCGTGGGCGTCCTGCAGATCACCGACGCCACGGGCGGTTTTGTCCGCGTCCGGATCCTGGTCAGCGCGGCGGACAGCGCCGCGCTCTTCGATCTGCGCTGCCTGGTCCGCGAATCCATGGTCACGTTCCTGCAGCAGCACCATCCGGAAGCCCTGCCCCACCAGCGCTGGGAGCAGGCAACGGACGACGCCGGCACCGCCAACCGGCGCAGGGCACCACTGCGCGGGCTGGGTTCGCCCTCCGCCGGCGGCGCGCATCCCCCCGCAGATCCGCACGAATCGCAGTTGTTTACCGGGTCAATTGAGGCGGTGGAGCGGTCCCGGGCGTTCATCGGACCGGGCGAAGAGGTCTTTGAGGAGCGGGACAGAAACCTCGCGTCGCGCAACTGATCCGACAGCGCAAACCCTTGTTATGTGACCTTTTAGTCACCTATCATTGCTGTCATGGACGACGTGTTCAAGGCACTCTCCGACCCCACCCGGCGGGACCTGCTCGACGAGCTGTTCCGCGAGGACGGCCAGACCTTGAGCGCCCTTGAATCACGGTTCGACATGACCCGCTTCGGGATCGCCAAGCACCTCCGCATCCTGGAGGACGCAGGCTTGGTGGTGACCCGCCGTCGGGGCCGGGAAAAGCTGCACTTCCTGAATCCGGTCCCCATCCGCCTGGTCCACGACCGCTGGGTCAGCAAATATGCAGAACCATGGGCCGCTGCCCTCAGCGACCTCAAATCCAGATTGGAAAGTCCCATGGAAAAGATCTTCGAGATTTACATCAAGACCACGCCCGAACGGCTCTGGGAAGCCATCACGGACAGCGACATCCGCAGCAAGTACCAGTTCGGCAACACCCTCGAGGCCGACTGGTCCCCCGGCGGCCGGTTCGTGATGAACAACCCGAAGGCGGGTGCACCGCTGGGCGAAGGCGAAAACCTGGAGGTGGACCCGCCCCGCCGCCTGGTCCAGACCATGCGGGCCCTTTGGGGCGAGGACGTCAAGGCCGAGGGCACCTCCACCATCACGTGGGAGATCGAACCGGTAGGCGATTCCTGCCACCTCACCGTCACCCACAGCGACCTGCGCGAGGGCGCCAACGAACAGCTCTACGGCGGCTGGCCGATGATCCTCTCCGGCCTGAAGACCTGGCTGGAAACCGGCGAAAAGCTCACCACGCCCGGCTCACTGATGTACACCTAAGGCTCCTCCATGAAAGGTTCGACGGCGGCGGGTGCTGTCCGCCGCCGTCGAACCTCTGGTGTGACTACCGGCGCGGAATGCGCACGATCACCGGTCCCGGGCGCTCCGGGTCCAGGGCCACTTTCAGTTCCTGGCCGTCAAGACTCAGGCTGCCCCCGGCACCCTCGACCGACGCTCCGGCTGCTGGTAGCCCCTCCCCGCTGAGCCGCAGCACGGCTTCATGCCCCGCGCTGAGCGAATCAACAAAGGCAACCACCTCAGAACCGCGGTCCACCCAGCGGACCCATGTATCGCCCTGGTCCGTGGCCGCAGCGCCCTCCAGCGGGCGGGCACCCACGAGGTACTGCTTTGCGGTTGCCATCCAGTGGCCAAGGTCGGTCAGGGCCTGGCGCTGGATCTCGGGGATGGTTCCGTCCGCCCGCGGCCCGACATTGAGCAGGAAGTGGCCGCCCCGGGAAACGACGTCCGTCAGGTGCCGGGCCAACTGGCTTCCGGACAGCGACTGCTCCGGACCCTCCACCTGGTTGTAGCCGAAGGAGAATCCGATGCCCCTGCAGTTCTCCCACTCGGATTCGGCCTCGTTCTCCCTGGCCGCTTCGTACTCGCTGGTGGCGTAGTCCTTATGGGTGGCGCCCCAACGGTCGTTCACCACGCCGTCCGGAACCGCTGCGTAGAACTGTTCAAAGAGGGTTCCAAGCCCGTGCTCGCCAAAGTGCTTGCCGGCGTCGGGCCATTCAATGTCGTTCCACAGGACGTGCGGGCGGTACTTGTCCACCAGGTCCACCACATGGTTGTAGGCGTATTCGGCGTAGCCGGCGTCCTTGGGGCGGGAAGTGTCATGGACGCTTTCGCTGGTGACGTGCGGCGGGAAGGGCCGCACATGCCAGTCCAGGCCGCCGGAATAATACAGGCCCAGCTTCAGGCCCTTGTCATCCACGGCCCGGGCGATCTCGCCGATCAGGTCCCTGCGGGGACCACGGTGAACCGTGTTCCGCTCCCCTGTTCCCGGAGCATCCCAGAGCGCGATGCCGTCATGGTGCTTGGTTGTGGGAACCACGTAATCGGCCCCGGCGAATTTGAACAGCTCCACCCAGTCCGCCGGATCGAACTGTTCTGCTTTCCACTGGTCCAGGAAGGCGTCGTAGTCCTCGCCGCCGAACACCTCCCGGTGGTGCTGCTGGGCAGGGCTGCCGTCGATGCGGATGGTGTTGTAGTACCACTCTGCGTAGGGGTTGTGGGTAAACCATTCGCGGTCCTCGATGGTGCCCAGGGCCCCGATGGGTTCGGCCCAGGCGGGAACGGAGTAGGCGCCCCAGTGGATGAAGATGCCGAACGGTGCATTTTGGAACCATTCGGGAACGGGCCGGGACAACTTGCTCCAGTCTTCCGGGGTGGCTAAAGGCTTGGTCATCAGATCACTCCAATTCATTGGTTCGGAACGTTCGGCGCGGTGGAAGGACCGCTGAAGGATGACGTGTGATCAGGGAGGGCCGAGATGTAGTCCTCCACGGCATAGAGGTGGTTTGCCATGCGGGTCCTGGCCCTGTCGGCGTTATGCTGCCGCAGAGCCTCCAGGATTCCCAGATGCTCCCGATGGGTGGCCAGCAGTCCTTCGTTGTCATGGATTGAACGCCACATTCGGCCGCGGATCGTGTTCGTGGATACTGTCTCGATCAGCGCTGACAGCACGTGGTTCCTTGAGGCCTCCGCGATAAGCCGGTGAAATTCGATGTCACACTGCATGGCGCCGGCATGGTCGATGGGTGAGGCGTGAATGGCCGCACTCGCCCGCGCCAATATATTTTCGGCCTGATCAAGCTGCGAGCTGTCGATACACACCGCCGCCGCCGCTGCAGCTTCCGTTTCAAGGGCCCGGCGGACGGTGTGCACCTGATTCGCCCGCTCCCCATCCTGCAGACCAACCCAGAATTCCATGGCGGAGAGGAGCGCGGACGGCTCCAGCCGGGTCACGAAGGTACCGGCCCCCTGCCTGGTTTCCAGGATGCCCATGGTGGACAATGCCCGCACGCCTTCCCGAAGGGAGCCCCTGGAAACCTGCAATTCCGCTGCCAGGTCCTTTTCTACAGGCAACCGGTCGCCCGGCCGCAGCCGGCGCGAGGACAGCATCTGTTTCACTCCTGAAATCACGACATCTGTCTGGGACATCGTCCCATGGGGATTGCCATTGCCCATGGCGGCCGCCTTTCCTAGTGCTCCTTCACGTGAGACCGCTGGCATAAGCCTCTTTCATCAGATGTATGTCCTGTTCAGTACTTCTCCTGCCTATACTGTCATCGAATACCTCGAAATACATCAGATGAATGACACCACAGGCCAAGAAAAGGGTAGGTGAACAGGCATGATCAACTACACGCTCACCCACCCGGGCCTGCTGGCGGCCCTCGCTGAATCCGGGCACGGCTCGCAGATTCTCCTGGCGGACGCCAACTACCCGCACAACACCGGCGCTCCCGCCGCCGCCCGGCGGATCGCACTGAACCTGAGGCCTGGCCTGCTGACCATCGACCAGATTCTGGAGGTGCTGATCGACGCCGTTCCGCTCGAGGCAGCCGCAGTCATGACGCCTCCGGACGGAAACTGGTCAGAGGCAGTCAAAGGCTACGAAAGCGCACTGGGCACGGGAATTCCGATTACTTCCCACCAGCGCTTCGATTTCTATGACACTGCGCGGTCGCCGAACGTCGCCGTCGTCATCGCAAGTGGGGACACCCGGCACTACGCCAACTTGCTGCTGACCATCGGGGTCCGGCCAGACGGAACAGCATGAGGGCCGGCAATTGCTTCAGTCAGTAGACTCACACGTCCACGTCTGGGACCCCGCCGTGCTCAGCTACGACTGGTTGACCGGGGTTCCCGGACTGAACCGGGCCTTCCTTCCACACCAACTTCCGCACATGCCCGGGACACGGGCCGTGTTTGTGCAGGCCGATTGCCGTGATGACCAGGCGCTGAAGGAAGTGGACTGGGTGGCCAGCCTCGGGGACACCTGGCCGGAGTTGGCGGCGGTTGTGGCTTTTGCCCCCATTCACCGCGGGGATGCCGTGTCCCGTGACCTTGCGGAGCTCCGTCAGCGGCCCCTGGTCCGCGGAGTGCGCCAGCTGTTCCAGGACAGGGAGGCCGGTTTCATGCTGACAGCGGAAACACTTGCCGGAGCGCGCCAGGCAGGAAGGGCCGGATTTACCTTTGACGCCTGCGTCCGCTCGTCCCAACTTTCGGAACTTGCAGCATTTGCTGCCCGGGTACCGGAGCTGGACATCGTCCTGGACCACATGGGCAAGCCACCCATTGCGGCCGGTGAACTCAGCGAATGGAGCAGTGCGATGCGTGGACTGGCAAAGCAGTCCAACGTCGTCGTAAAAATCTCGGGGGCGGGCGCGGAAGCTGACCCGACGCGTCCGGTTGCCCCGCAGGCCCTGCCTTTCATTCGGGAAACCCTGAACCTCTTTGGGGCCGGGCGGTGCATGATCGGCAGCGACTGGCCAGTCTCGCTCACGGAACCGGCGGAGTACCAGGACTGGATCGCCACCGTGGAGCAGGCAATGGCCGGTGCATCAGCCAGCGAGCTCGAAAGCGTCGCACAGGGAACCGCAGTTCGGGTCTACCGGCTGGAGGCTGTTCGAGGTCCGGCAAACCAGGAAGAGGAAAAGGACTAATCATGCAATCAGAGACCCACACCATCCCCGGCACCACCGTGCGTCTTCCCGTCCTAGGATTCGGCGGCGCCCCCATCGGCAATCTGTACCGGCAAGTGCCGGAGCAGGAGGCGGTCGACGCCGTCAACACAGCCTGGGAGGGTGGCGTCCGGTACTTCGATACAGCCCCGCACTACGGGCTGGGACTTTCCGAACGGCGCCTTGGAAAAGCCCTCGCGGGCCGGGAGCGCGACAGCTACGTGCTCAGCACCAAGGTGGGGCGCCTGCTCCGGCCCAATCCGTCCCCACAAGGAAAGGACAGTGAGGGGTTCGACGTTCCCGACGATCTGGCCCGTGTCCGTGACTACTCCCGGGACGGCGTCCTGCGCTCCATAGAGGAAAGCCTCCAGCGGCTCGGGACCGACCGGATCGACGTCGTCTACATCCACGACCCGGACGACTACTGGACCGAAGCAGTGGAGGGTGCCGCGCCGACACTGTCCGCGCTGCGCGACCAGGGTGTGATCGGTGCCTGGGGCGCAGGCATGAACCAAGCCGAAATGCTCACCCGTTTCGTCACCGACACGGACATCGATGTGGTCATGCTGGCCGGCCGGTACACGCTGCTCGAACAGGGAGCGGCACGGGAACTGCTGCCGGCGTGCCTGGAGCGGGAAGTGGGAGTGGTGAACGTGGGGGTCTTCAATTCCGGGCTGTTATCCAAGGAACGGCCGGCCGCGAACGCCACCTACAACTACGCACCGGCCCCGCAGGAGCTGCTGGAGCGGGCGAACCTGCTGGCGGACATCTGCGAATCACACGGAACCACACTCCCCGCGGCCGCCCTCAAGTACCCGTACCAGCACCCCGCCGTGACAAGCGTGGTCCTGGGCATGCGGACGCCGGAACAGGTGAAGCAGAACCTCGATCTGGCATCGCAGGCCGTCCCGGACCAGCTATGGGCCGATCTTCGGGACCGCGGCCTGATCACGTGACTCTCGAGAACCAACAACACCCCAATTAACGAAAGAAGAACCATGCAATTTGCGCGCATCGGCGACCCGGGCAAGGAAGTGCCCGCCCTGCTGCATGAAAAGAAGTACTACTCCCTTGAACAGGTGGCGGCGGACATCGACGCCGGTTTCTGGGAGTCCGACGGGCCGGGGCGCGCAGCGGCGGCGCTTGCCGCCGGGGAACTTGCAGAAATTGACATTGACGGTGCCCGGATCGGCGCTCCGATCGCCAGGCCGTCATCGGTCGTCTGCGTGGGCATGAACTATGCGGCGCACGCGGCCGAATCAGGGTCCGCTCCCCCATCGGTGCCCATTATCTTCCACAAGGCCCCCAACACCGTGGCCGGACCGTTCGATGCAGTGGCGATCCCCCGCGGTTCCACCAAGACGGACTGGGAGGTGGAACTGGGAGTGGTCATTGGACGGCGGGCTTCCTATCTCGAATCCCCTGAACAGGCCCACGACCACATCGCCGGCTTTGTCACCGTCAACGACCTTTCCGAGCGAACATTCCAGCTGGAGGTATCCGGCGGCCAGTGGTCCAAGGGAAAGAGCTGCGCCGGTTTCTGCCCCACCGGCCCCTATCTGGTCACTCCGGATGAGGTGGATGCCGGGGACCTTCAGTTGCGGAGCTGGGTCAACGGCGGCATCCGCCAGGACTCCTCCACCCGCGACCTGATCTTTGGGGTGGACCAGGTGATCTATGACCTCAGCCAGTACCTGGTCCTTGAGCCCGGAGACCTGATCTGCACCGGCACTCCGGAGGGAGTGGCCTTGTCCGGGCGCTTCCCCTATCTGAAGGCCGGGGACGTCGTCGAAATTGAAGTAGCGGGCCTCGGCCGCCAGCGCCAGGAATTCTTCCAGGGCTAGCGAGCCCAACCACGAAAGGACCAGACAATGGAGTTTGCGGGACTCAAGGCAATCGTCACCGGAGGAGCCTCCGGGATAGGGGCTGCTACGGCCCAGCTGCTGCAGGAGCGCGGTGCCGTCGTCGCCGTTCTGGACCTCCGCCCCGAACAAGCGCCGGAAGGGGTCGCGGCAATCCAATGCGACGTCTCCGACGACGGCTCTGTCCGCCGGGCGGTGCAGGAGGCTGCAGAGCGCCTGGGCGGGATCGACGTCGTGGCCAACAACGCCGGAGTGGGTGCGCAGGGCACCATTGAATCGAACGACGACGACGAGTGGCACCGCGTGTTCGATATCAACGTGCTGGGAATGGTTCGCGTCTCACGGGCCGCCCTGCCGTACCTGCGCCAGTCTTCCCACGCTGCCATCGTCAACACCTGCTCCGTCGCGGCCACCGCAGGACTCCCGCAGCGGGCCCTTTACAGCGCCACCAAGGGTGCCGTGCTGTCGCTCACCCTGGCCATGGCTGCCGACCACCTGCAGGAAGGGATCAGGGTCAACTGCGTAAACCCGGGCACCGCTGACACTCCGTGGATCGGCCGGTTGCTGTCCGCCGCGGCGGACCCGGAGGCAGAGCGTGCTGCGCTGGAGGCGCGCCAGCCGCACGGCCGGCTGGTGTGCCCGGAGGAGGTGGCCGCTGCGATCGTGTACCTGGCCAGTCCCCTCGCCGGGTCCACTACCGGCGTGGACCTTGCAGTCGATGGGGGCATGCAGGCACTCCGGCTGCGGCCCCGCTCAGCAGCCTCCTGACGCCGGGACCTGGGAACGCGCCAGCGGTTCCGTGGCTGGGTAAGGTCGTGTCATGGACAGCGGCGCCCTGCTTAATATCGCTTTGGTTCTCGGTTTCGTGCTGCTGGGCGGGGTGTTCGCGGCGGCGGAGATAGCACTGGTATCCCTGCGCGAGAGCCAGGTGCGCCGCATCGAGAGATCCGGCGACACCGGCGCCCGCACCGCCGCCCTTGCCCGCAACCCCAACCGCTTCCTCTCCGCGGTGCAGATTGGCGTGACCCTGTCCGGCTTCTTCTCGGCCGCCTATGGCGCCTCGGCGATCGCGCCCGCCGTCGTGCCCCTCCTCGAAGCCATCGGGTTGGGCTCGGCGGCCGGGCCCGCGTCCGTCATCGGCATGACCCTGCTGGTTGCTTATCTTTCCCTGGTTCTGGGCGAACTCGCCCCAAAGAGGCTGGCGCTGCAAAGGCCCGTTGCGTTCACCAGAATCCTGGCCCCGCCGCTGATTGCCCTCTCGGGTGTCATGCGGCCGGTCATCTGGCTCCTGTCCGTGTCGACAGACGCGGTGGTCAGGCTCTTCGGCGGCGACCCGCGCATCAAGCGGGAAGGCATCAGTTCCGAAGAGCTTTGGGACCTGGTGGCGGAGAACGAACTCCTCGAAGAGAGCAGCCGGACCATCCTCGCCGACGTGTTCGGCGCCGGCGACCGGACGCTGCAGGAGGTGATGCGGCCCCGCACAGAGGTGACGTTCATCGACGGAGCGCTGACCATTGCCGAGGCCCGAAGGATGGTCCGGGACGGGCCGTATTCGCGCTTCCCGGTCATCGGGCGGAGCCCTGACGACGTCCTGGGCTTCGTCCACATCCGCGACCTGATGCCCCGGGACCAGGCACAGGACCAGGCACCTGTGAGAGATATCGCCCGGGAGATCCTGCCGCTGCCCGGGACCAACCGTGTGCTTCCGTCGCTTTCCCGGATGCGCAAGACCAACCAGCACATCGCCCTGGTGGTGGATGAGTACGGCGGCACTGACGGCGTGGTCACGCTCGAGGACCTGGTGGAGGAACTGGTGGGCGAGATCTACGACGAATACGACACGGGCGCCGAGCACGAGGACCGCGTCAATGTGGCCAACGGAACCATCGATGTGGACGGCGGCCTGATCCTGCAGGAGTTCAAGGCCGCCGCCGGTATCGCGCTCGCTGAGGGCCACTACGAAACGGTGGCGGGGTTCATGATGGACCGCCTGGGCAGGCTCCCGCAGGCGGGTGACCGGGTGCAGATCCCCGGATACGTCCTGACTGTCCTCAGCATGGACCGGCTGCGGATCGCCCGGGTCAGGGTCACACCGGTCTCTGACCAGCCAGGCTGAGGCGGACGACGGCGGCACCTGGCGGGTGGAGGCAGGGAACCTGCTGACCTGCGAACGCAGCCCCGGCTTCCTTGTGGCGCTTGCCAGGGGAAGTGAACCGGTGAAGCTGCCGCCCGGCGTCGTCCTGTTCAGCGCCTTCCCGCTGGAAAAGGAGGGGTGGCTGCAGCCGGACAACGCCGTGTGGCTGCGGCTGTAGCTGCGGCCGCTTCAGGGGACCAACGGCTCTATGGCGGGGGTTGGGGCAGCGGCCACACTGGAGCTTCCCACCCACCGGCAGGCAGGACAGACCATCATGTTCACCAAACGCACCACCCTCATCGGCGCCGCCCTGGCGCTAGGCATTGCAGCCGTCGCGGCGCCCGCACAGGCCGCCAGCAGCGGCGGCGCGGAAGTCGACAGGACAAGCGATTGCCAGGACAATCAAAAGTTGTGCCAAACGGTCCAGACTCCGAGCGGCATCCGTTCCAGCTCAACCTTCAGCAACTGGGTCGATACAGATCCGAGCGACGGGACCACAACCCGGACGCGCATGAGCTCCCACAGCCTCGAGAAGGACGGTATATCCATCGAAGTGGGCCTGCATTACGCGCAAACCATCGGCGGATGCACGGACCGGGAGGACAGCCAGCAAGTCAGGAACGGCCGCGGGTACAACCACGAGGTCTACCACTGCCCGTGACCGCCCGGTGGGAGCCTACGCGCTAAGACTCCGGTCGAGGAATGCGAGGGTACGCCTCCATGAGTCTTCGGCGGCCTCAGCGTTGTAGGTGTACCTGTTGGTGTCGTTGAAAAAGGCGTGGCCCGTTCCGGGATACACGACGGCTTCGAAATCCACCCCGGCGGCCCGCATCCGCTGCTTCAGGCCGGGCAGTTCCTCCATGAGCGCGCTGTCCTGCCCGCCGTAAAAAGCCAGGACGGGGCAGTTGACGGCACGCAGCTCGGCGTCGTTGAATTCGGCGTGGCCGTAGAAGGGAACAGCGGCCCGGAGCCTGGGTTCGGCAACGGCCAGCGAAAAGGTGTAGGTGCCGCCCAGGCAGAAGCCCGTGGCGGCCACCCGCCCCGCCAGACCCGGCACGCCTTCCAGATGGTCGAAACACACACGCAGGGCCGCCACGGCGTGCTTGGCGTACTCCGGTGAGCGCATCGGCGCCATATGCTTCCGCAGGCGCGGCTGGGCAATGCTGCGTTGTTGGGGGTCGAAGGCGGCCTCCCGCAGCTCCCCGCTGAGATCGGCCACGCCCCCGGCTCCGGAGAGCAGGTCCGGCGCCACCGCCATATGGCCTTCCGCTGCGAAACGGTCTGCCACATCCTTGGTATGCCGGACCAGGCCCCACACTTCATGGACCACCACCAGCCCGCCCTTGGGAGGTCCGGCCGGTTCACTGACATACGCCTGGACGGACGTTCCGGCGTTACCCAGAGCCATCATGTTTCCCATGTGGCCAGCATGGCACGGGCGCCGCACGCTTTATAGGGGTTTCCCCACGCTTCCCGGGAGCGGACTACGCCTTCTGCGGCCGCCAGAACACAGAGATTCCGAACGTCACGGCACAGAGCACCAGCATGGCCAGCACCATCCGCATCCAGCTGTCCTGGTGCACGCCGCCGGACGCGAACACGCCGATCATCACGGTGGCGGTAATCGCCCCCACGTAACGGCAGGTCTGGTAGATCCCGGCAGCCACCCCGCGGTCCTGCGGCCGGGTGGACACGAACATGCCCTGGTTGGAGGCGATGCTGACCGTGCCGTACGGGATGCCCATCAGCGCGGTCAGCACCACCACGACGGGGATGGCCAGCGTGCCGGTCAGCAGCCACATGAGTGCCGCCACCACGGTCAAAAGGACGACGCCGGCAAGCAGCACCCGCCGGACGCCGAACCTTCCCATGGCGGAGACTGCCCATGGGGTTGCCACCACGGACATGCCCGCCAGGGGCAGCATCAGCAGGCCCACCACGCCGGGATCGTAGCCGCCGGCTTCCTGCAGCAGCTGGGGAAGGCCGAAAAAGACGAAGTAGTAGACGCTGCTGAACACGGCGAAGGCCAGGTACATCAGCATCAGCGGCCTGTTCCGGCCCAGCAGCCGCAGGTCCAGGAAAGGTCTGGCGAAGCGCAGCTCCCGCCACGCAAACAGTGCCGCGATGACGGTCCCGCCGGCCAGCATCACCCAGCGGTAGTCCGGGGCCACGTTCAGGGCCGCCATCATGACCAGCAGGAGCGCGCCGATGAACCCGGCGATGCCCGGGACGTCCGAGTCCCGCACCAGTTCCGCGACGCTGCCCCGTTCCCGGACCTTGTCCGGCGGCGCAGCCTTGCGCACAATCAGCAATGCCGCGAGTGACAGCGGGACGTTGATCAGGAACAGCGACTCCCATCCCACGAAGCCCACCAGCAGGCCGCCGACCACCGGGCCTACCGCGGCTGCAGACGTGTTGGCCATCTGCAGGCGGCCCAGCGGGCGGGCTGAATCCACCTTGGCCTGGTGCGCCAAGGCGCCCACCATCACCACGGCACTGGGATATGCGGTGGCTGTTCCCAGCGCCATCACCGCCCGTGCCACGCAGAGCAGCGCGAAGTTCGGGGCCAGTGGAGCCAGGGCGCAGGTGATGGCCACCAGCCCCATGCCCAGCATGAACATCCGGCGCGGCCCGAACCGGTCGGCGAGCCTGCCCATCACCGGCTGCCCGGCCGCGGAGGCCAGGTAGAAGGAGGTGACCACCCAGGTGACGGCAGCGACGTCGAGTCCGAAGTCGGCGCGCAGCACCACCAGGGCCACGGCGATCATGGAGGAGTTCAGCGGGTTCAGTGCCGTGCCCAGGCTGAGGCCGGCGACGGCCAGGGCAGTCCGGGGGTTGTTGCTCACGGTAACAGTCTGGCCTAAAGCCTCCGCCGGAGGCGACTTGGCGGGTTTCCCGCTTCGCCGTGGCGGGCGTTACTTGCCCGCCAACACCACCGGGAACAGGGCGTCCTCCACGGCGCGGGTCAGATCCCGGATCACCTGGGCCTGGCGCTCATCCGGAGCACCGTCAGGGTTCTCCGTGTAGATGACCAGCGCGAACGTCGAACCGCGGTAGCTCAGGAGTGCGGCGTCATGCAGTTCCCCGGACACTTCCCCGTACTTGTGATGGACGTCCACGCCGGCCCTTGAGCCGGCCGGAATGAGGTCTTCGTTATTGGTGTCCCGCATATAGCTGAGCAGCTCCGCCGTATTGTCCTTGTCCAGGAGCTCTCCCGCATAGAGCTTCTTCAGGATCAGGGCCATGTCCGCGGCCGTCAGGAGATTTTGTTCGGGATCATACGTGACGCCGATCGAGTCCGCGTAGGCGATCAACTCCGGATAGCCCACGGCGTCCATCAGCAGCAGCCAGGAGTCGTTGTTGCTGTCATTGACCATGGCCTTGAGTTGGAACGCGGCGTCGTAGTCGCCCATGGCATCATCCAGGCTCGCCTGCCCGTTTTCCACCAGGTGGTAGTAGGCTGCGGCGGTGAGGATCTTCGCCGTGCTGGCAGCAGTGAACGTGTCCCCGTCGCCGAAGGTCCGTTCCGCACCGCCGGACACGTCGGCGAGCGCCAGTCCTATCCTGTATTCGTCCGCCTCACTGAGGATGTTGTCCACGCTGTCCTGCAACGACGGCGGAGCTGCCGCCACCGGCGACGCGGGGATGGCCGGCTGGGTGGGGACCACTGCGCCCATCAGCGGCACAGACCGAACCACGGCCAGGGTGATGGTGCCGACGATGACCAGCACCACCGCAAGGGCCAGGACCAGCAGCCTTCTGTGGCCCCGCTTTCTGCTGGACGTTGGCTTGCCTGAAGACGGCGTGCCCGGCGGCGGCAAGGGAGCACCGCGGCCCGGCTTGGGCACCACGGGGTGCACGGACATACAAGGGCTCCTGTCGCGCCTCGGCAATCAAAAACACCGTCAGCGCGGCGATGAACCGCGCTGATAGATGCTGATTAAATCACCGGAGGTTGGGAGCTTCCTGAAGGCTTGCGGAGTGTTCCGAAAGCCTGTTTTGAGGATGTGCTCAGCTGCGGGTACGGGCGGCCAGTGCGGTGTCCAGGAATTCCAGGTGGGCCTGTGTCACGGGCACTGCGCTGGCCGAATATTCAGGGTGCTTAACCAGGAATTTCTTGATGAACGGGCACACCGGGATGATGCCGCTCCCGGCGTCCACCGTACTGTCCAGGGCAGCCGTGGCCAGTACGCCGGCCAGGCCCTGCCCGCCGTATTCCTCGTTGATCACCGTGTGGTAGAAGATCCGCTGTGGCGACTCCCCGCCGTCGTACTCCTTGTACGCCGCCTTGCCAATCACATTGCCGGCGTCGAGGATCTCGAAGCGTTCGCGCCCGGGGTTGTGGCGGACGGTGATGTCACTCAAGGGAACTCCTTCGTTTGCGGGGTTGTGCTGCCCGTGCAAAGCCTAACCCGGCACGGGCAGCACTTATTTCCGCAAACGATGGTTCCCCGGCGGCGTCCCCGTCCGCCGTCCTGTCAGCTCAGGTAGCCGTTGGGATTCAGGACGTACTTGGTGGCTGCGCCGGCGTCGAACTCCGCGTAGCCCTTCGGTGCCTCCTCCAACGGAATAGCCTTGGCATTGACGTTCTTGGCGATGTTGACCTTGTCATTCAGGATGGCCATCATCAGCTGCCGGTTGTACTTCATGACCGGGCACTGGCCCGTGGTGAAGCTCAGCGACTTCGCCCAGCCGGTGCCAAGGCTCAGGCTCAGTGACCCCTTCTTGGCGGCCTCGTCGATGCCACCCGGATCGCCTGTCACGTACAGCCCGGGGATACCGAGCGCGCCGCCTGCCGCGGTGATGTCCATCAGCGAGTTCAGCACGGTGGCGGGTGCTTCTTCGGCGTCCTTGCCATGCCCGTGTCCCCGTGCCTCAAAGCCCACCGCGTCCACGCCGCAGTCCACCTCAGGCACGCCGAGGATCTGCTCGATCTGCTCCGCCGGGCCTCCCTTGGTAAGGTCCACCGTCTCGCAGCCGAAGCTGCGCGCCCTCGCCAGCCGTTCCTCGTTAAGGTCGCCCACAATCACGACGGCGGCACCCAGCAAGTGTGCGCTCGTCGCCGCTGCGAGGCCCACGGGACCAGCCCCGGCGACGTAAACAGTGGAGCCCACGCCCACGCCCGCGGACACGGCGCCGTGGAACCCGGTGGGGAAGATGTCCGAGAGCATGGCCAGGTCCAGGATCTTCTCCATGGCCCGGTCCTTGTCCGGGAACTTCAGCAGGTTCCAGTCCGCATAGGGCACCAGCACGTAGTTGGCCTGGCCGCCCACCCAGCCGCCCATGTCCACGTAGCCGTAGGCGCTGCCCGGGCGGTCCGGATTCACGTTGAGGCAGATGCCTGTCTTGCGTTCCTTGCAGTTCCGGCAGCGTCCGCAGGCGATGTTGAACGGCACGGAGCAGAGGTCACCCACCTTGATGAACTCGACGTCACGGCCCACCTCCACCACTTCGCCGGTGATCTCGTGGCCCAGCACCAGGTTGGGCGGAGCAGTGGTGCGCCCACGGACCATGTGCTGGTCCGATCCGCAAATGTTGGTGGCCACCGTTTTGAGGATCACTCCATGGTTGACCGGGCGTCCCACATTCGCGGGGTTGACGCCTGGCCCGTCCTTGAGCTCAAACGTCGGATAGTCAATATCGATTACTTCCACCTTGCCGGCTTCTTTGTAGGCAACGGCTTTGTTCCCTGTCATCTATCGCTCCTGTAGTCAGGCGTCCGGTGGGACGGCCGTGATCTGGGTAGGTGAGACATCCCGCGTGGGAACAGTGCTGGCCCTTGGGTTTTTGGAGATTTAGCGCGGTCAGGTACCGGTTCCCGGGTGGGGATCCGCCCAGTCTAGGGAGGGCCCCTGACAACGGTCTAGGGGTAGGAAGCCCCTTGTTTAGGGGAGCATTCCATAGGGGAAACGGTTATTGTGGCCTACGCGGCAGCAACCGGCTCCCGCTGTTCTGGAAACGCACCCAGGTGGGCCGGTTCCACGGTACGTTCCACCGTTGAGGAGAACCCATGAAAACGCGCACTCTTGGACAACTGACAGTGTCTTCCCTGGGCCTTGGCTGCATGGGCATGAGCGAGTTTTACGGCGACGGCGATGAGCAGGAGTCGATGGCCACCATCCACGAGTTCCTCGACGCCGGCGGATCCCTGCTGGACACGGCGGACATGTACGGCCCCTTCACCAACGAAAAGCTGGTGGGCCGCGCCATCGCCGGCCGCCGCGGAGATGTTGTCCTGGCCACCAAGTTCGGAAATGAACGCCGCGAAGACGGTTCCTGGGTTGGCATCAACGGCCGCCCCGAATATGTCAGGTCCGCCTGCGACGCCAGCCTCCAGCGGCTGGGCGTGGACCACATCGATCTGTACTACCAGCACCGGGTGGACAGGGCCGTCCCTATCGAGGACACCGTTGGCGCCATGGCCGAACTGGTCCAGGCCGGGAAGGTCCGGTACCTGGGCCTGTCCGAGGCGGCCGCGGACACCATCCGCCGGGCCCACGCAGTACACGCCATCACAGCCCTGCAGACCGAATATTCGCTGTGGGAGCGGGAGCCTGAAACCAAGGTGTTCCCGGTACTCGCCGAACTGGGCATCGGTTTTGTGCCCTACAGCCCGCTGGGCCGGGGTTTCCTCACCGGCCAGATCCGCAGCGTGGACGATTTCGCCGAGGACGACTTCAGGCGGCGCTCTCCCCGTTTCCAGGGGGAAAACTTCACCCGCAACCTGGAACTCGTGGACCGGGTCAAGGAGCTGGCCGACCAAAAACAGTGCACTCCCGGCCAGCTGGCCCTGGCCTGGCTGCTGGCGCAGGGCGAGCATATTGTCCCGATCCCGGGCACCAAGAAGCGTGAACGGCTGCGGGAAAACCTGGGTGCCGTGGATGTGGAGCTCAGGGAGGACGAGCTGCAACAGCTGGACCAGCTGGCACCGACAGGGGCCGTTGCCGGCGCGCGCTACCCGGATATGTCCCCCATCGACACGTAGGCGCCCGATCCTCGCCTTATGGACAAAACCCCGTCGCACGCCGAGGGGAAAAGTCCTCACGGCGGGGAGTTGCCAGCACTCCAAGGTTGCGGCGGCGGGGAGTTGCCAGCACCCCAAGGTTGCGACGGCCGGGCGGGGCTGGCGTAGGGTGGTTGCTACGGCTGAAGCAAGCGGCCCCAGTTTTCGTCTGTGCGGAGCCACTTTTCATGTCCGACGAACCAGCCCTTCGGGCCCTTGCTGAATCTCCCTTCTCCCTGCCCCACCTGCGGGACGGCCAATTAGCAGGCATGGCAGCCCTTTCGGACGGCCGCGACGTCCTCGCCGTCATGCCCACCGGATACGGCAAGTCCGCCATCTACCAAATCGCTGCCCTGCACCTGCACAACACAAGGGGACGTCCCGCCGTCGTGGTTTCACCGCTAATTGCCCTCCAGGAGGACCAGCTGGACGGCCTGGCCCATGTCCTGGGGCCTGGTGCGGCGGTGGCCATCAACTCCTCGCACAGCGACACCGACGTCGAGGCTTCCTGGCAGGGCGTTGAGGACGGCAGGGCGGTGTTCCTTTTCCTCGCCCCCGAACAGCTGGCCAAGCAAGCCACCGTGGACCGGATCAAAGCCCTGGACATCTCACTGTTCGTGGTGGACGAGGCCCATTGCGTTTCCTCCTGGGGCCACGACTTCCGGCCCGATTATCTGGCCTTGGGTAATGTCCGGGAGCAGTTGGGGAACCCTCCCGTGGGTGCGTTGACCGCCACCGCCTCCCCGCCGGTCAGGGACGAGATCGTGGAGCGGCTGGGCATGAAGGACGCCCTGGTCCTGGTCCACGGCTTCGACCGGCCCAACATCAGCTTGGACGTGGTCCGGCACCATGAGGACAAGGGCAAGCGCAAGGCGGTGCTCGCCCAGGTAGCGGACCTGGCCGGGGAGGGGCAGGGCCTGCTCTATGCGGCCACCCGGAAGGACACGGAGAAATACGCGGCCAAGCTGGAAAAGGAGGGGCTCCGCGCGGAGGCCTACCATGCAGGCCGTTCCGCCAAGGACCGGGAACACATTCACGAGCTGTTCCTGGCCGACAAGCTGGACGTCGTGGTCGCCACCACCGCGTTCGGCATGGGCATCGACAAGCCGAACGTCCGGTTTGTGGTGCATGCGGACATCCCGGAATCCCTGGATTCCTACTACCAGGAGATCGGGCGGGCAGGCAGGGATGGCGAACCCGCATCCGCCGTGCTGCACTACCGCTCCGAGGACCTGGGCCTGCGGAAGTTCTTCAGCACCCACTCCCCCGATCCGGATTCGCTGATGGCTGTGCTGAAGATCCTCAAGACCGCCAAGGCTCCGGCGCCCAAGGCATCCCTGGCAGAGCTGACCGGGTTACCCGCCCGCCGCATCACCGGACTCATCAACCAGCTGGAGGAAATTGGCGCCGTCACCACAGGTAAGCGTGGAATCCGGCTGACCTCCAAAGCCAAGCTCCCCACATTGGTGGGCGACGCCGTCGAACTCGCCGAGGCCCGGCAGCGCGTGGACCAGTCCCGGCTCACCATGATGCGCGCCTACGCGGAGACGGACGGCTGCCGGCGGCAGTTCCTGCTGGGCTACTTCGGCGAGGCCCTGCCGGAGCCGTGCGGAAACTGTGACGGCTGTGCCGCTGCCGCCGCTTCGGTGCACGTGCCGGAGCCGGACCAGGGAGAGGGCAAAAAGCAGGCAGGCAAGGCGTCCGACGGCGGCGGGCCGGCTTCCGCGGCCCACGAACCATTCCCGCTTCAATCCGCGGTAGTCCACAAGGAGTGGGGCCCCGGCCTGGTGATGCGCCACGAGGACGATGTCATCACGGTGCTCTTTGAGCAGGAAGGGTACAAGACGCTGTCCCGGTCCGCCGTTGTGGAGAATGAACTCCTGAAGCCCGCTTAGGTAGGCTGGAGGGACACTCCGACGAAAGGCCCGCCGCGTGGAAGTACCTGCTTATGTCTGGACCCTGACCATTGCAGGAATCGTGGGGCTGCTGGCCTTCGACTTCTTCTTCCACGTCCGGAAGGCCCACACCCCTTCCCTGAAGGAATCCGCCATCTGGTCCGCCATCTACGTTGGCATTGCGGTGCTGTTCGGGCTGGCGGTGCTGCTGTTCGGCGGACCCGAGATGGGCACCGAATACTTCGCAGGCTATGTGACGGAGAAGGCGCTGTCAGTGGACAACCTCTTCGTCTTCCTCATCATCATGGCCAGCTTCAAGGTGCCACGCGCGGACCAGCAGAAGGTGCTGCTGTTCGGAATCGTGTTCTCCCTGATCGCGCGTACGGCGTTCATCTTCCTGGGCGCGGCTCTGATCAACAGTTTCGCCTGGGTCTTCTACATCTTCGGGCTCATCCTGCTGGTCACCGCGGGCAACCTGCTCAAGCCCGACAGCCACGACGACGACTCCGAAGGCCTGGTGGTCCGGCTCGCCAAGAAGTTCCTGCCGGCGTCGGAACACTACGACGGCGACAAGCTCTTCACGGTGGAGAACGGCAAGCGGGTCCTGACGCCGATGTTGCTGGTGATGGTGGCCATCGGCGGCACGGACATCCTGTTCGCCCTGGACTCCATTCCGGCGATCTTCGGCCTCACCCAGAACGTGTTCATCGTGTTCACGGCCACCGCGTTCTCGCTGATGGGCCTTCGCCAGCTGTTCTTCCTGATCGACGGCCTGCTGGACCGGCTGATCTTCCTCTCCTACGGTTTGGCCGTGATTCTGGGCTTCATCGGCGTGAAGCTCATCCTGCACGCCCTGCACGAGAACACCCTTCCCTTCATCAATGACGGCGAACACGTCAACGTGGTGGAGGTAAGCACCGGCGTCTCGCTGGGCGTCATCCTGGGTGTCCTGGTGGTGACCATCCTGGCGTCCATCTTCAGCCCCAAAGGCAAGGCCAAGAACGCCGTGTCCGGGGCGCGGCGCCACGCCACCGAATACCTGGACCTCAACTACGAAACGGACATGGCCGAACGCGACAAGATCTTCGCCAAGATGTGCCGCGAAGAGGCCCAGATCCGCAAGCTTCCCGAGAAGTACAAGCGTCTGGTCCGTAACGAAACCGAGTTCATGGAGCTGCTGCGCAACGCCCATGCCGAGCATGACAAGGCCCAGGTCCGGGCTGCTGCCGCCGAAGGCTGACCGGCTGGCCGGACTGTTTGTCAGTCCCTCTTGCTAGGTTTGATTCCAGGCCAGGGGAACCCCTCTCCGGGCCCGCAAACAGTTGGGGAGGCCCCGTGTTTCTGCTGGACGCTGCCGTTGGCCATGACGGTTCCGCTGCGCCGCCGGACCTGGTCTTCTCAGCCAGCGACCTTGTTGCTGCATCCGAGTGTGAATACCGCACGCTCCGCATCCTGGACGAAAAGCTGGAACGCGCTCCCAAGGTGGAATTCCCCGCTGATGAGATGCAGAGGCGTGCCGGTGAGCTGGGCGATCGGCACGAGCAGACCGTGCTCGCAAGCCTGGTTGCCAAGTATGGCGAATGGGATGCCAGCCGCGGGTCGGGGGTCTACTCCCTGGAGCGCGGCGAGAACCTGCGTGGCGAGCTGCAGGCCAAACATGCAGAAACCGAACTTGCCCTAAGATCCGGAGCGGACGTGGTCTTCCAGGCCACCTTCTTCGACGGCGAATTCCTGGGCTACGCGGATTTCCTGGTCAACGAGGCCGCGGGAACCGGGAGGCCGGGCCGTTACGAGGTCTGGGACACCAAGCTCGCCCGGCACGCAAAGGTAGGCGCGTTGCTGCAGCTGGCGGCCTACGGCGACCAGCTCCTCGGGATGGGGCTGGATCCCTCGCCCGTCGTCACGCTGGTGCTCGGCACCCGCATCGGCGACGACTGGTTGCGGAGCAGCCATTCCCTGCCGGACCTGCTGCCCGTCTTCCGCGAGCGACGGCGGCGCTTCCGCCACCTCACAGCCAGCCACCGGGCCGCTGACGCCCCTGTGCAGTGGCAGCAGAACGGCATCGTGCATTGCGGCCGCTGCGACTACTGCGCGGAGCAGGTGCAGATCCACAGGGACCTCCTGATGGTTGCGGGTATGTCCGTGGTCCAGCGGCGGAAACTCCATGACGCAAACATCACCACCATTGATGAACTGGCGGCCATGCCGGCCAGCGAGGCCAAGAACTCAGTGGTCCGCCTCCGCGCGCAGGCACGGATGCAGCTGGGCCTGGACCAGGCGACCGGCTCGCGGACGCTTACCAAGGATGGCCAGCCGCACACGGTCTCCTACACAGTCCTGCCTAACCACAGCATCGGCTCGTTGCCTGCCCCCAGTGCCGGGGACATCTTCTTCGACTTCGAGGGCGATCCACTGTGGCAGGACCCGGCCACCGGCGCCTGGGGCATCGAGTACCTCTTTGGCGTGATCGAGGCACCGGTTGCGGGAGCGGAAGGCGAGCCGGTGTTCCGCCCGTTCTGGGCGCACTCCCGTTCCGGGGAACGCCGCGCTTTCCTGGACTTCCTGGAGTACGTGGAGGAGCGGCGTGCCCGGTATCCGGACATGCACGTCTACCACTACGCCCCGTACGAAAAGACGGCGCTGCGGAATCTCTCCCTCGCTCACCAGGCCGGTGAGGACACGGTGGACGGCTGGCTCCGGCAGGGGCTGCTGGTGGACCTCTATGCAACGGTGCGGCATTCCCTCCGGATCTCGGAAGCGTCGTACTCCATCAAGAAGCTGGAACCGCTGTACATGGGAGACAACCTGCGCTCCGGTGACGTCAAGGATGCCGGTGCTTCCGTGGTGGCCTACGCCGCCTACTGCGCCGCACGCGACGACGGGCGCCGGGACGAAGCCGACACCATCCTTGCCTCGATTTCCGACTACAACCAGTACGACTGTCTCTCCACCCTTCGGCTGCGGGACTGGCTGCTCCAGTTGGGAGCAAGATCCGGGAACCCTGCTGAACGTGCCGGAAGGCAAGGTGGCGGAGTGGGGGCTGCCGATCCCCGTGATGCTGATCGCCAACCAGCCCAGGTTCCGGCAGCAACCGGCTCTGGCGGTGCACGCCCCGCCGACGAGACGGCCGAAGAAGGCAGGCTCCGCGAGTATCTTGCCGGCCTGCCGGACGACCGCCCGTGGACTGACGACGAACGCGCCATCGCCATGGTGGCGGCCGCCACCGGATATCACCGGCGTGAGCGCAAGCAGTTCTGGTGGCAGCACTTCGACCGGATCGAGGCACCGTTGGAGAACTGGTCCGACCAGCGGAACGTGTTCATTGTCTCGTCAGCGGAAGTCCTGTCCGATTGGGCGTTGGCCAAACCCCGGGAACGGATGCAAACCCGCGTCCTGAGGCTGCGGGGCGTCATGACGGAGGGCTCCGATTTCCGGGCAAACTCCAGCTGGTGCCGGCTGTACGACGCCCCGGGACCTGACGGCATGACCCCGGAGGCTGCGCCCGGGACCAGGGCCTACTCTTTCGGTACCAGGATCAGTGAGCTGGAGGCGGCACCGGACGGGCCGGAGCA
This sequence comes from Arthrobacter sp. Soil764, assembly GCF_001428075.1. Lineage (GTDB taxonomy): Bacteria > Actinomycetota > Actinomycetes > Actinomycetales > Micrococcaceae > Arthrobacter. Next base: position 61,190 of record NZ_LMSI01000008.1, read on the forward strand.
CTTCATCACCATTGCGGAGCGGGAGACCGGAAAGGTCCGTGCCTATCCGCACCTGCCGGTGGCACTGACGGAGGACCAGCCCCTGGGTACTGCCAGCATCGAAGCGGCCATCGCGGCCATAGCCCACGCGGTCGGTTCCTCAGTGCCGTCCCTCCCGGCGCAGCCTGGCCTGGACATCCTGCGTAAGTTGCCGCCGCGGTTCCGCTCGCTGCCAGGGCCCGCAGAGGTCCAGCATGGGGACGATGGCGCCGCCGATTACGCCGAAGCCATTACCGAGTCCTTGCGGGATCTGGACCATTCCTACCTCGCCGTCCAAGGCCCGCCGGGGACGGGCAAGACCTACGTGGGGGCCCATGTCATTGGCAGGCTGGTGGCTGAGGGCTGGAAGATTGGAGTGGTGGCCCAGTCCCACAACGTGGTGGAAAACCTGCTTTGCCGGGCCATCGAGACCGGCGGAGTGAATCCGCAGGTGGTGGCCAAGAAACTGGCCGCTCCTCATCCGGTCCTCTGGAGCCTCACTTCGGAAGGCGATATGTCCCGCCTGCTGGCATCACCCGGCGGATGCCTGGTGGGCGGCACCGCGTGGACCATGACCGGCAAGGAAGTCCCTGCCGGGTCCCTTGATCTCCTGGTCATTGACGAGGCGGGCCAGTTCTGCCTGGCCAACACCCTGGCAGTCAGCCGTGCCACCAAGCGGCTGCTCCTGCTGGGCGACCCCCAGCAGCTCCCGCAGGTCACCCAGGGGGCGCATCCGGAACCAGTGGATGAGTCCGCCCTCGGCTGGCTCGCTGCCGGGCACGCCACACTTCCCGCTAACCTGGGTTACTTCCTGGCCGATACGTGGCGGATGCATCCGGAGCTGTGCCGGGCGGTGTCGGACCTCAGCTACGACGGCAAGCTGAAGTCAGCTCCTGCCGCGTCCCTTCGCGAACTGGAGGTCCTTGCACCCGGGGTGGAGACGGTGTTCGTCAATCACAGCGGCAACAGCACTGCATCGAAAGAAGAAGCCGGGGAAGTGGTTGGCCAGGTCCGCCGCCACCTGGGTTTGAAATGGACCTGCGGCCCGGACAGCGACGCCCGTCCCCTGGAGCAGCACGACCTGCTGGTGGTCGCCGCCTACAATGCCCAGGTCCACCTGATCCGCAGGAATCTGGCAGAGGCGGGACTGTCTGATGTCAGGGTGGGCACGGTGGACAAATTCCAGGGCCAGGAAGCTCCGGTGGTACTGGTTTCCATGGCATGTTCGGCGGTATCAGAGGCTCCCCGCGGCGCGGAGTTCCTGCTCAACCGGAACCGCATCAACGTGGCAGTATCCCGCGGCCAGTGGCGGGCCGTCATCATCCGCTCCCCCGAGCTCACCAGCTACATGCCGCACAAGCCCGCCGCCCTCGAAGAGCTGGGGGCGTTTATCGGGCTGAGCCCGCGGGAATAGCGGCGGAAACAGCTCCCGGTTCCCGGACTTTTCAGTGCGCGCGAAAGCCGCGGAATTTCCCTGAGGCCTCGGACATCGTGGCGTCCACGTCGTCCACGCGGCCCGGCGTATGGCCGGAGTTGAGCCACTCCAGAAGTTGGCGCACCTTCGGCTCCGGCCCCTCGGCCACTACTGAAACCGAACCGTCGTCGAGGTTCCTCACCTCACCGGACAACCCAAGTTCCTCAGCCTGGCCCATGGTCCAGAAGCGGAAGCCCACAGCCTGCACCATCCCGGACACGCGGGCGTCCAACCGCACCGCTTCCTGACCCGAGTCATCCCCCGCGGGGCGTTCATGCCTGCCCATAATGCCCTCCTGGACCTGACGCCCCCTCCCAACTGTGTAGCAGTAAGTGTCGTTTTGAGCCTCCAAAACGACACTTAGCGCTACCCAGTTGGGCGGGAGGGCGATCCGTTAGTTGATGGTGATGTCGCGGGTGGCGTGGTTGTAACGGATGGTCACCGTGCCGCCGGTGTGGTGCAGTTCGTGGTTGGGACCATCGAACGTGCCGAAGGCGCCGTAGTTCTCCGTCCAGGACCGGTTCAGGGCGATCTTGAAGGTGTAGAAGCCGGCGGGAAGCTCGGCGCTCTTCTTCCACAGCTGGTCCAGGAAGTCGAACTCCATCTGTGCTTCGTCGTACTGCGGAGCCCAGTTCTCGGGCGCGCCGAGGATGGTGTTGAAGTCACCAGCCACCGCCACAGCTTCAGGCTGCGGAAGGGTTTCGAAGTCCGGGCCCTCGAACGGCTCCGTGGCGGTGGAGGTTTGGGCGGCAGCTGCAGCTGGCGCCGCTGCAGACTTGTCCTTGGCTGAGGCCTTGCCCTTGCGGACCGCCTTAACCACGGGCTCGACGGCGTCTTCGATCGCCTTGGCTGCCTTGCCCACAGCCGACGCTGCCTTCTTCGGAGGCGCCTTCTTGGCGGTCTTCTTCGGAGCTTCGTCCTTGGCCGGAACCTGCAGCGTAGCCGCGGCGGCGGAAACCGGGCGGACAAAGCCCTCGGGAGCCGTCGGAACGGGAGTGTCGGCAGGGACGGGCGTGCCGGCGTCGAGCGCTGCGCCGAAGGAATCAGCATCAGGGAAAGCGACTGTGGCGCGCATGCCGTCCTCGGTGATGGTCCAGCCAGACCGGCCCTTGACCAGCCAGCCGGCCTTGACCAGCTTGGCAGTGGCGGAGGTGAGGGTCTTGTGCCCGCGCGGGATGCCGCCGCTGAGGAGTTCTGCCTCGTGCTCGTTGAACGGCACCCGGGCAGTTGCTTCCGCCAGGACCTGGCCTGCGTTCAGTGCATCGCCGGACCACACGCCTTCGGTCAGGACAACCAGCACGGTCTTGAGTCGAAGGTTGGTGTTTTCTGCGGTGGACTTGGCCATGATTCCCCTTATATAAAAGCGATCGGTCTTAGGCATCTTGCCAACAGCCCATTAAATCGCGCGACTTTAATTGGTTAACTCTGCGTGTCGTGACCGACTATGAAGCGGATAGTGCCGCAAGTGAGGCGGAGGTCTCGGGTAAGGGCCGTCTGCATAACCCTCAAGCGCTGACATGGGTGCTGCGTTGCACTCCCCAGACACGCCTGCGGCACTTAGTTTACCGGGCCGAAAGCCCGGCTGTTGCCCCCGACACAGCGGCGGTCATTCGGACACTTCCCTGCCGTTCAATTCCGCCAGCAGTTCGGCCTTCCGCTCCTCGGATGCAAAGGAAGAATGGATGGAGTTCGCTGCCAGGCGCGCCTTGTCGAAATCTGAGAGGTCAAACACCGACGTCAGCTGCGCGAAGTTGTCGTCCACATAGCCGCCAAAGTAGGCAGGATCGTCCGAGTTGACCGAAACATTCAGTCCCGCCGCCAGCATTGCCGGCAACGGGTGATCCGCCAGGGTGTCCACCGCGCGGAGCCGGACGTTGGAGAGAGGGCAGACCGTGAGGGGGATGCGGGCGTCCACAAGGCGCTCCACAAGGTCGGGATCATCCATGCAGCGGATTCCATGGTCAATCCGCTCCACGCCCAGAAGGTCCAGGGCTTCGATGATGTACGACGACGGGCCCTCCTCCCCCGCATGCGCCGTCAACCGCAGGCCTGCTTCACGCGCCTTCGCGTACAGCCGCTCGAACTTGGACGGAGGATTCCCCACTTCGGCCGAGTCCAGCCCGATGGCACCGATCGGAGCGTTCATGGCCAGCAGCCGGCCCAGGACTTCCAGCGCCGAGTCTTCCGGCAGATCCCGCAGGAAGGCGGCGATCAGCAGGGTGGAGATGCCGAATTCCTCCTCCGAGGTGGCCAGCACCGAAGCCACACCGTTGACGCACGCTTCCAGGGGAATGCCGCGGGAGAGGTGCGCCTGCGGGTCCATCATGATCTCCGCGTGCCGGACTCCGGCGGCGGCAGCCCGCTCCAGGTAGGCGCGGGTCATGTCAGCGAAGTCCTGCTGGGTACGCAGCACAGCCATATTGGCGTAGTAGAGGTCCAGGAAGGACTGCAGGTCGGTGAACTCGTACTTTTCGCGGAGTTCGTCCAGCCCGGAGTACGGCAGCTCAATGCCATTGCGTTCGGCCAAGGCGAAGATAAGCTCGGGCTGCAGCGTGCCTTCGATGTGCAGGTGCAGTTCTGCCACGGGGAGGGGCTTGGCAGGGGCTACGGGAACCGCTGGGTCCGTTTCGGTTTCGGGCATGATGCTGCCGCCGGCAAAGTTGTCCATCCGGTCAGGATAGTGCCCCTCCCGGTTTCGCGCCTTCCCGGCATTTCAAGGCCTTGGGGGTGCTTGGCCCGGCCGCCGCCGTGGCCTGGACCCGGCACGCCCACCGGAATCTCGATTTGATAACGGCCCTGTGATGTCCTAGCGTGAAATGTATGCCCGTTCAGTGGGCTCTTTGATTGCCCGGTGCTGCCTCCACCAGAACTGCCCAGCGGCAGCCACCGACAGTGACCTCTATTCGTCAGGGGCGGGCAGTGGCGCGATGATCTCCGGGGACGGAGCCAGCGCTGGTGGCCTTCAGGAGCATCACCATCATGAAAAACACCAAATTCCGTACTGCCGCACGCCGCGGAGTCACCCTGGCCGCCGTCTCCGCGGCAGGTTTGGCACTTTCTGCCACGGCGGCCAACGCAGCAACCCCCACGTCCACCTGGGATGCACTCGCGCAGTGCGAGAGCAGCGGCAACTGGTCCATAAACACCGGCAACGGCTTCTCCGGCGGCCTGCAGTTCACCCCCAGCACCTGGGCTGCCTACGGCGGAACCGGTTCGCCAGAGAACGCCAGCCGTGAACAGCAGATTGCGGTAGCCGAGCGGGTCCAGGCTTCACAGGGCTGGGGTGCCTGGCCGTCCTGCGCGGCCCAGCTTGGCCTGAGTGGTGGCGGCGGAGCGCCCGTCCAGAGCGCGCCGGTGCAGGCTGCCCCCGTTCAGGCTGCTCCCGTACAGGCTGCTCCCGCGCAAAGCGTTCAGGTCCAAAGCGCACCGGTCCAACAGGCGCCGCGGCACGCGACGTCCGTTGCCCTCAGCGGCGAGACTTACACCCTGCAGGCCGGGGACACCTTGAGCATTGTCGCCCAGAAGCTGGGCATCCAGGGCGGCTGGCAGCACCTTGCCGACGCCAACCTGGACACCATTTCGAATCCGAACCTCGTGTTCGAGGGCCAGGTCATCCAGCTTCCCGCGTAACAACCCGCGGCAGCATCACTGGCGGCCTTGGCCGCCCCGCCTCTCTTGAAGGCGACACAGACAGGTCGGCGATAGACAAATTCCGTTGACCAAAAACGACGCCGGCACACCCCCACAAGGGATGTGCCGGCGTCGTTCTTTAATCCTCAGCCCGCTGCCGCAGCGGACGGTAAAAAGGCGGTCAGCTGGCCGGCAGTTCCCGGACGATCCGCACCTTCCAGGCGGAGTCGTCGCTGGTGTCCAGCAAGGCAACCGTGCCGTGCGCAAGGTTAAGGGCGACCCGCTTGACGGCGAGCAACTCCAGGTAGAGGTGTTCGTTCATGCGGGTGGGGGTGTCGATCATGTACTTCACGGCGTCGCGCACCTTACGGTAGTTGGCGCTGCGTTCGCGGTGCATGTGCAGTTCCAGGGCTGAGCGCTGCTTGAGCCGTGGCTCGTGCCGGTTGAGCAGTGTCACGGCCACGTGGACTGCAACAACTAGGGTGAGCGAAACTCCATAGATCCACCAGCCGCTGGACAGCAGGAACAGCGGCAGGTTGCCGATGGCTACGAGCGCAATGACCACTCGAAGGGCGGCAATACGCCGGACCGTCCTGGCGACGGCGGCCATGCCGTCGCGGAACCGGTGCTGGTCCTTGCGTGCGGCGGCAGGATCGATGGTGAACTCGTCGAGGACCAGGATTCCCTGGGCTTCAGGGCCCAGCATCTGCCCGTAACGGGGCGGGGCGGTGCGGGCGTGGGTGACGGCTTTGTCAGATGTAGATGTCATGAGAGAGCTTCCGAAACGCGGTTGGGGTTGCGGAGATCTTAGTGGGTCAACCTGAATGCCGTATGTATGCGTCCACTATTTGGACAGAATGCACCCGATGCTGTGGCAGCCGGCACAGCAATTGGCACTTCCGCCGGGGACCGTCAGACTGAATGAATGCAAACCTTCCTCCCTTACCCCGACTTCCGCCAGAGCGCCAAAGCCCTTGACACCGCACGGCTGGGTAAGCAGCGGGTCGAAGCACTGCAAACGCTCCGTGCGCTGGTGATTCCGGACTACGGCTGGCAGACCCACCCCGCCATCCGCATGTGGATGGGCCATGTGCCGGCCCTCACCCTGTACGGACTGGCAATGGCGGACGAATGGATCGAGCGCGGCCACCCTGACAACACCCGCGCCAACATCGCCGAGTTCGCACCCCAGGCGGCTCATCCGGACTACGCGGACAGGATCATCCTGCCGCCATGGCTCGGGGAACCCGACTTCCACCTGAGCCACCGGTCCAAGCTGGTGCACAAGGAACCGAAGTTCTACGCCTCCCTCTTCCCGGACGCCGTCCCGGAGATGGACTACGTCTGGCCCGAGCCCCGCCACGAATTCCTGCCTCAGGAGCCGGAAGGGGACATTCTGTGGATCCTTAGGGACCCCCATGACGACGTCGACCCGCAGCGGCTCAGCACAGTGGCGCTTCCGCCGGTGAACAGGAGCGCTGCTGCCGCGGCCGCCATGTCCGCCGGAGATGACGGCTACTCCCCCGTCTATGTGGACGACGGCTCCCGCCGGCCGTCCCGAGCGCCGAAGAAGGCCCCGCCCAAGCCGCAACTGAAGAAGCCCACCCGCAAACGCCAGGCGCAGGAGGAGGCCTTCCGGACCCTCCCCGGGAAAACGCCGGTTGCGGTTCCATTCGAGAATGGGGCCAGGTTTGCGGTGGGGCAGGTAGTGGGGCGTCCCATCACCCTTGAGGACGGCCGGTTCGGCAGGAATTTCGAGGTCACGGAGATCATCGACCGTTCCGTATTCGCCTACCCCGCACTCTTGCAGGACCCCCGCGTCTTCTTCCCGGTGGAGGCACCGTAGGAAATGACGATTCTTATGGCAGGGTGCGGGGACCTGGGCACGGAGGCAGGGCTCAGGTTCGCCCAGTTGGGGCACCGGGTGGTGGGATGGCGCCGGTCTCCCGCAAAACTGCCAGCAGGCATCGAAGGTGCCGCGGCGGACTTGGGATCGCCTGACTTGCCGCGGGTGCCTGCGGATACCACCGCCGTCGTCATTGCCGTCGCTGCCGATTCCCCCTCGGAGGAGGCATACCGCGCGGCGTATGTACGTGGGGTGGCAAACGTCCTGGACGCGCTGGAACGGGATGGCGTGCGCCCGGACCGGGTCCTCTTTGTTTCCTCGACGGCAATCTACGGCGATGCGGGTGGAGGCTGGGTGGATGAATCCACCCAGCCGGATCCCGGCGGCTTCTCGGGGAGGGTCCTGGTGGAAGCCGAAGAGCTGCTCCACGCCAGGCTTGCGGGAACGGGCACTGCCGGCACCGCCCTCAGACTTGGTGGCATTTATGGTCCTGGCCGGACGCGGTTGATCAACCAGGTGAAAACGGGCGCTGCAGTCATCCCCGAAGACGTGCGCTATACCAACCGGATCCACCGAGACGACGCCGCGGCCGCGATTGTGCACCTCGCCACAATGGCGGATTCGCCAGCGCCTGCTTATGTCGGAGTGGACAATGAGCCCGCCGATTTGGGGTCCGTGTTGCGCTTCCTTGCCGCCGAACTTGGCCAGCCCGAACCCCCCGTAGGCGACGCCGGTCCCGCCCGTGGAGGCAACAAGCGCTGCCGCAACGACCTGCTTCGCGGCACCGGGTTTACCTTCACGTTTCCCACGTTCCGGGAAGGGTACAAGGACGTCATGGCAGGGCACGGCGTCCGCCATCCATGACGGAGGCCGCCGTCCAAATGGTCACAGCCAGGTTGGCCACGGGACGCCTGGCCCGAGGTAAGGCGGAGCATGGATTTTCGGCAGGTCATTGAGACGGTTGGGCAACTGGTGGACTTCGCAGGAGTGGCGGTGATGGTGATCGGAGCCGTGGTTTCCCTCCCGCTGGCCATCCGTGGCCATCAGCCACGGCAGCTCCCACAGGGCGCGGAGAAACTGAGTTTCTACCGCTCCTACCGGCAGTTGCTGGGCCGGTCCATCCTGCTGGGGCTCGAACTGCTCGTCGCCGCCGACATTATCCGCACCGTTGCCGTCACGCCCACGTTCACCAGCGTAGGTGTGCTGGCCATCATCGTGCTGATCAGGACATTCCTTAGCTTCTCCCTGGAACTGGAAATCACGGGGCGCTGGCCCTGGCAAAAGGAAGCTTCGCCGGTCCGTTCCGGTGCCACCGCTCCAGAGGGATAAACGCCCTGTTCGGGTTTTCCACATAGGGGTTTTGGGGTGTCTTCGTTGTCAGTGGTCGCTGGCAGAGTTGGGTTATGGAGGCCATCGGGGAAGATCTTGGGAAGGCGGACGACGCCGGCAGTTGGCTGCCGCGCCCGCCCCACCTTCAGGCCGTCCCGGGTAAGCAGCCTTCAGAGCAATCCCAGGGCCTTCCATCGCCGGCAGTTGCGGTGGCACGGGATGGGCTCAGGCAGCTGCGTGGGCAGCTTGCGGCCGCTGCCCTGGCCGCCCCGGAGGTGCTGGCGTCCGCCTCTTATGTCGAGGCCGCCGACTTCGCCGACGCGGTTGAGGAACTGGTCCGGACCGCTGAATACCTGCAGATCCTCTCGGCCGGCGCTGTGGACCGGACCCGCACCCAGGCCATCAGCGACACCGCCACAGCCAAGACCCGCACCAGCCGGGCCCGGGGCTGGATCGCCGGATGGGACACCGGGTGGGACATCAACGGAGTCGAAACCCTGAACACCGGCACCGGACCCGTGGTCGAACCCCTGAACACCGGCCCGGCAGCTGTGAGCGAAACCGACGCCAACTGCCCCGGCTTGCCCTCCCAACCCGGACCAGCCGCTGCACCTGGCCAACTGGTGGCGTCCCCGGCCGATGACGGCTGCCGGAACACCGCAGAGTTCCTCCGCCTCCGCCTGCGGATCCCCATCCGCGAAGCCCGCCGCCGCCTCACCCTCGCCCGGCAGGTCCTCCCCGGCACCGCCCTCACCGGCGAACCACTCCCCCCAGCCCGGCCACACCTCGCCGCCGCCCTCACCCCGGACACGGGGCCCACCACCGAGCCGGTGATCATGGCCGGGCCAGGGCCGGCACCGGCAGTGTCCTCGCACGCGGCGACCATCATCACCGCCACCCTGGACCGGCTCCAGCACCACACCACCCCGGACACCCTGGACCGGATCGAACACCACCTCACCCACGCCGCCACCACCGCCGCCTGGCCCAACGCTGGACCGACACCATCGACGCCGACGGCACCGAACCCACCGAAGAAGCCCTCCGCCACACCCAAGGCGCCTTCATCCGCAAACCCCGCCACGGCCTGCACCACGTGGAAATCTTCGCCACCACCGACCAATACGAATACCTCCTCACCGTTATGAACAGCGCCACCAACCCCCGCACCACCACCCCAGACACCTCCAACGGGGACACCAGCACCGGCAACGACAACACCGGAAACGACAGCACCGCAGACGCCAGTGCAGGCACAGGTGCCGGGGACAGCCCCACGGCGAACAACAGAACCGAACACAGCGCCCACACCGCTCCGATAGACCTGGACCGCCGCACCCGGGCCCAAAAACAACTCGACGGCATCATCACCGCCGCCAAAACCGCCCTTGCCACCACCACCCTGCCCACCACCGGCGGCAACCGCCCCCAAATCATCGCCACCATCCACTACCAGGACCTGTTCCCGGGACCGCTCACCACCTCATCCGAAACAACAGAATCAACACCAGGGGCACACCGCGGAACCCAGGCAGGAACACGGACAGGGACCGGAACCTTCGCGTTCACCGGGCCCGTCGCCGCGGCCACCCTCCGCAAAATTGCCTGTGACGCCGACATCATCCCCGCGCTCCTGGGCACCCACAGCGAAATCCTCGACCTCGGCCGCAAAACCCGCCTCTTCACCCCCGCCCAACGAACCGCCCTCACCGCCCGCGTGGGGTTAACCTCTGTTGGTGGACACCTGAAGTAGCGGGATCCTTGGATTCTGCGGGAAGGTGTTCTTGTGAGCACGACACGACGTAAATTCACTCC
>NZ_LMSI01000009.1:0-68138 GCF_001428075.1 Arthrobacter sp. Soil764
CTGGCTGCAAATTCCGCGCAATCTCAACGGAGTTAGAGAACTCCTTGCCGATCCGGGGGATCGGGACGATTGATTCATCTGATGCAATACGCAGACTGCTAGTTGACATAATCACAATTATCGGCGTTTGATGCTCGGTGGCAGAGATGCCCAGACAAGCGAGCAGGCGCTGGCGTTCGAAAACGCCAGCGCCTGCTAAAGGCTGTTATGTAGAGAAAGCGGCACTTAGACCGTTAGTTCGTCAGTGCTTGTGTCGGAGTTGTGGGCTTCGGGTGTTGGGTGTCCACTGAGCGTTGTTAGGGCCAGTACGCCAGCGATGACGAGAATAGCGGCGGCGACTAGCAACGCTGTACTGTATCCCGCCGTGAGAGCTGCCCCGGGGCTGACGCCCGCGCGTTCGTGCGGCGCTGAGATGGTGGCCGCGACAGCGGCCAGCACGGCTAGACCGAGAGCGACGCCGATCTGCTGGGCTGAGTTGAGCAGCGCCGAGGCGATCCCTGCCTTGTCCTGGTCGACGTGGTAAACGGCGGCCTGTGTGAGCGCTATGACGCCCAGGCCGAATCCGAGGGCGAGTACGAACATGGCCGGTGCCAGGTGGAGCCAGTAGCTGGCGTCCTCGGCGATGGTGGAAAACCAGAGCGCAGCGACGGCGCTGAGGAGTGCCCCCGTTGCAGCGACGAGACGCGGTGCTATCTTCAGCAGAAGCTTCGGGGCACTACCGGCGGCCAGTATGAGTCCGGCAGCGAACGGCAGCCAGGCGGCACCGGTCTGGAGCGGGCTGAATTGCTGGACCTGCTGGAGGTAGAGGGTGATGACATAGAAAGTGCCCATCGGGCCAATGGCGAGCAGGAGCATGGTGGCGTAGGCGCCGGTACGGTTGCGGTCTCTGAAGAGGCTTAGGGGCACCAGAGGGTTTTTGCTGCGCGCCTGGGTGAGCGTGAATACCAGGAGCAGGAGCGCGGAAGCGCCGAAGAGGACCAGTGCAGCCGGGTCAGTGAAGCCGGCCTCACCGAAACGTGTAATCGCGTACACGAGCGCAACCATTCCACTGGTGCCCAGAACGGCACCGAGGATGCCGAGCTGTCCCTGATGGCCACCCTTGGTCGGGAGGGCCCGGCTGCCCAGGAGAACGAACAGGCCGATGGGGATGTTGATGAAAAACACCCAGCGCCAGCCCAGAGTGTCTGTCAGAACGCCTCCAAGAAGCAGGCCTATGACGATGCCGAGGGCGGACATCCCCCCATAGAGGGACAAGGCCCTGTCGCGCATCTTACGGTCCTGGAACGTAGTCGAAATCAGCGCCAGTGCGTTAGGTGCTGCCATGGCTGCACCCAAACCCTGGGCGGCCCTGGCGATGATGAGCACTTCTGTGCTCTGCCCGAGTCCTCCGGCCAAGGAGGCGAGTACGAAGATTGCGATGCCGAGCTGTAAGGTGCGACGCCGCCCCCACAGGTCGCCGATGCGGCCACCCAGCAGGAGCAATGCGCCAAACGCCAGGATATAGGCGTTGACAACCCATGGCAGGTGAAGGGCTCCCACGCCCAGGTCCCGCTGGATGCTGGGTAGTGCAATGTTCACGATCGAGTCATCCAGCACCAGCATTAGCTGCGTGGTTGCGATGACCAGCAGGGGTATCAAACCGCTTTGCCGTCCTGTTTTGGGTGTCAATTCGTCTCCTACGTTCCGGTGGGAACTACTCCACTTCTCACTTCGTACTGGTACCCCCTGGGGGTATCGGTGCTATCCCAATTTATACCCCCTAGGGGTATCCGCGTCAAGTGAAGCGGACAGTCTGAGGTGGGTATAGGAGCAAACGCGGACGCATGGTTTCGTCCCGTGGCCCTCCAAATCCTCGATGGGAGATAGGTGGTTCGACGGTTCCGGTCCTCGATGACACATGGCCTGAGCGGGGTTCCAGTGTGCCCAGTTTTGGGTGGCAGTACAGCTTTCGTACTTGTCTGGTCCACAGAGCAAGTCGCTGAATTGAAGTAAGGCGTCAGCGCCGACGTCTTACACGACGAAGGAGTAGAGGAAGAATATGACTGCAAACCTCGCGCGCATGCAGAAGGCCAATTTTGTTGACGAGGACGAATACGAACTCATTACTATCGGGCGGATTACGAAGAGGATGGTGACCCTTGAGGGGGCCAGCGCTCTTCTCGTCCGTTTCCCTGTGGGGGCCTCGGTGACGGAGGACGCGGTAAAGACCGGAATTCTCGACACGGATATGTGTCCAATGCCGCATGTCGCCTACATACTTCAAGGCAGTCTGGGGGTTCGACAGCGTAGCGGATCTGAGGAGGAATTCTCTGCCGGAGACCTTATGATGTTGCCCCCGGAGCATGAAGCATGGACCGTCGGGGACGAGGATTGCGTCTTTATCGAATTCATGCGCGGGACCAGTGACGTCTACGATTACTGGCCGGAGCACTGAGACGGGTCAGCCTGCACGATGTGATGTCCTTGCACGGTGAGCGCGAGAGATTGCGCTCATCAAGGGCATGGCCTCCCGTTAGGCAAGTAGTAGTGCCTAACGGGAGGCCTGTTACGCGGGAGACAACGAACTCACATCCGTCTGGCCTGGACTCTTGCCCTTACGGCTGCCAGAAGTTTTTAGCGGACTATCCCTGTCCGGCATCGTATTCATAGTCTGCACAGTATGACGCCGTCGGGTTGGACGGCAGCCAAGCTGCCTACTTCTTTCGCCGGCGGTCTGCCTGTTCTACCAGTTCCGTAATCCATGGCCGATGTCCGCGTCGAAATTCCATCCACTCCGGCAGGCCCTGAATGGACGGGCCAGACTTGTCGATGTCGATAGTGATTCGACCGCCACCAACCGGTGCGTTGGTGATGCGCAGATCCCCGTAGGTTTCGGGCAGTACAGGATCCATCCATAGTTCCCGACGGGAGACATGAACGTCGTACTGCATCAGGTTTGTCACCAGGAGGATTGGGGCGGTTGCTGCCCAAGCCTGGGGCGAGCACGCGGTTGGATAAGGTACGGGTTCGGCGAACTGGTCGCGGCTGAAGCCGCAGAAGAGCTCGGGCAAGCGCCCACCTGACCATTCCGCGGCTTCCAGCATCGCAGTAGAAATACGCTGAGCTTCCTCCACGAAGCCGTATCGCAGCAGACCGGCCGCGATGATGGCATTGTCGTGGGGCCACACTGAACCGTTGTGATAGCTGGCCGGGTTGTATGCACCCATGTCGCTGGCCAGGGTCCGTATACCCCACCCGCTGAACATTTCCGGAGACATAAGCCGCTCGACAACCTGGGAAGCCTTGTCCTCGTCAACGAGGCCGTACACGAGACAGTGGCCCATGTTGGAGGCACAGGCGTCCACCTGGCGTTTCCTGCCGTCGAGGGCTATTGCAAAGTACCCGCGATCCGGAATCCAGAACTGCTCGTTAAACCTTCGTTTGAGCTCTGCTGCCCGATCGGAGAGTTCATCTCCCCGTGCGGTGTCCCCAGCGTCGTATGCCATCCAGGCGCGCGCAGTGTACGCGGCATAGACATAGGCCTGAACTTCACAGAGCGCGATCGGGGGCTCCGCAAGTGTTCCATCGGCAAAATTGATCCCGTCCCAGGAGTCCTTCCAGCCCTGGTTGATCAGCCCTTGGTCGTTGAGACGTTCATATTCGACGAAACCGTCGCCATCTTTGTCCCCGTAATGCCGTATCCAATCCAAGGCGCGGTCCGCGTGAGGCAGTAAATCAGCGATAATATCAGCGCCAAATCCCCACCGGCTGACGGCTCCAAGCACATCCACAAACAGTGGCGTCGCGTCGACGCTCCCGTAGTAGGCCGATTTGCCTCCAAGGGCCAAACCAGCGTTGACGCTAAACCTTACTTCGTGCAGGATCTTGCCGGGCTCTTCCTCCGTCAGCGGGTCCACGACGCTTCCTTGCCGGTCCGCCAGCGTCTGCAGTGTCCCTAGGGCCAGTGATGGATCCACCGGTAACGCCATTTCTGAGGCCCACAAGGAATCACGGCCAAAGAGCGTCATGAACCACGGGGCACCTGCAGCCACCACAACACGCTCTGGATGGTTCGGGTCCTCAATCCGGAGGGCACCCAAGTCATCGTAGCTCCGCCGCAAGGTCCGCTCTATGGATCGATTACTCATGTGTACGACCGGAATCTTGGCAACCCATTCCTTGCGGCGCCGGTCACTTGGGGACAACACTTCCCCATCAGGGTGGACGAGTGCAGCGCTCCGCGCGGAGCCTTCGACCTCGGCCGTAGCACTGACAATCGCGCTCCAGTGACCGTGTGGCGGGACCGATATCCGATAGGTGACCGCTTCCGGCTTCACGTCGGCTCCTGGCGCCTGAATGACGACCCGCTTTCGCATGCCTTGCCAAGCCCCGTCAATGGTCAACTGGTCCCGGTCGACATGGCGGCTTGCGTCCCACGTTCGTTGAATCCGGGCTTCCTTCACTTCGAAAAGGTCCGCGAAATCCGCTTCAACCTCCAGGGACATCACGCACTGGACGGGCTTTGTTGAGAAATTGCGAACCGTAAGTTGTTCTCGGAGACCGGCCCCGACTTCCCGCAGCCGCTCTACAATCAGCGGACTGTCCGCGTATCCGTCGGATCGGGGAACCCGACCTGCAAACAGCGCACGGAAAGGCTCCCGGGTCTCGGCAGCCAGGGACTCCAGCGGTTGACTGTTGACTGTCAGGTTCCAGCGGGACAGGAAGCGGGTGTCCTGGACGAACAGGCCATGCGGGTGCTCAGGATGAATGTCGCCATTGGGTAAGGAAATGCAGAACGAGGTTTCCTCGACCAGGGTGACGGTCCCTGCCCCTACTGGCCCGGCCGCCGTGTCAGCATTCCATCCAGCCATCCTGGTTCCTCCAAGAAAGCAGCGCCGACACAACGTGGTCTCTTCGACACGCTTGGGCGACGGCTTGTTTACTTGACCCTACTCTCCCGCGGCAAAGGGGTGTAGACCCTGTTCCATATCCTGCGTTGCATCCA
Organism: Arthrobacter sp. Soil764; assembly: GCF_001428075.1. Taxonomy (GTDB): domain Bacteria; phylum Actinomycetota; class Actinomycetes; order Actinomycetales; family Micrococcaceae; genus Arthrobacter. The sequence continues at coordinate 4,985 of NZ_LMSI01000009.1, forward strand.
GACAAGGAACTGGACCAGCGGATCAGACGGCGTAAAAGCAGGGAAAGGTGGCGAGCCTACAATCTTCAGAGGCATCTGGAATCGGGGCACTAAACGCTAGAAGGCTGCTGCTCGAGGAGTGAACCAACCGGAGAACTCCTCTGCCCACTCGTGTGGACCAACAAATCCGATAGAGCCCAACTGCCGTGCATCCTCACAGCGGCGAAGACCCCACCACAGATCGTAGAGGACCCGCGGGGCGACATGGATCTGAAGATCCGGGGTACGTTCTGAGCGGCCGATGCTCGCGGTTGTCTTGCTGTTTTCCCTGCAGATCCAACCCTGGAAGGGTGCTCCCCTGACGTTGTCGAACTCGAATGCCAGGACAAGCGACTTCCGAGGCAGGGAATCTGTCACGAGGCTGCGGCCCATGTGTTCGAGCAGTGTGCCAAGACCTGCCCGCAGATCATTCTCAAAGGGCTCTTGCCATCGACTTGCCCAGAGACCGAGCGACTCCAAGGTCTCGCGCAACCCGTAGCCGATCGGCGTCAATCTGTAGCGGCGCGAGCCGCGGGGGCCGGTTTCATCGTTGCGAACGACAAGCTCCAGCTGGACCAGCCGCTTAAGCCGCTGGGAGAGCAGCGTCCGTGAGAGATCAGGCAGCGCGCGGGACATATCATTGAACCCCATCTCACCGCCGAGCAGTTCACGCACGATCAACAGGGACCAGCGGTCGCCCAGCAGCCGCAGCCCTTGCGATATGGACCAATAGTCGGCACTCAGGCGCCCGGCAGTATCCGCCAGGTCGTCGTGTTCTCGGGGGAGTTGCTCTGCAATGGTCGTCATCGTCCCTGAGCTCCAAGCGGTCTGTGAGTAGTGCTGCCGCCATTCTTCCCGACCGGTCAGGCAGCTGTATGTGCGCCGTGCACATAAGTTGACGCCAAGCTGTCCGTGGTGGACCTTCTCCCATTCTGTCTTTGAAAGAAGAATCGGAGGTTGGGCTGCTAACCGCCCCACCTCCGATTCCAGTCCTCTTGCTAGAGCCGGATGTCGGCAGACTCCCCCGGCTTTAGGGCGATGAGCAGATCGCTCAGCCCAGCGTCCGCAAAGAGTTTGCTGATCTGATCCGCATTTTGGCTGAAATGTGCCCACGAATCCTCGTGCACTGGAACGACCTTTTTAGCACCCATGATCTTGGCCGCTTCGAGGGCGCGGTCATTGCTGAGAGTTATATACGCCCCATCAGCAATCACATCGAATTTAGCGCCGCCGACGAAGAGTACAGCGATGTCAATGGTTGGAAAACGGTCCGCGATTTCGCGCACGATATCCAGCTCGGAGTTGTCACCGCTGATGTACACCGTCGGTATGCCCTCCGCTTCGAGAACAAAGCCGATCACCGGACCAAGCGCGTCCCACACGCCCTCCGGGCCGTGATGCGCCGGCACTGCCGTGATCTTCATCTGCCTGCCATCGGGAAGCGCCACGGTATGAACGTCGTAGTCGCTGATCCCCAGGACGTTGGGGCCAAAGCTCCCCGCGGCCTCCGTCGTGGTGAGGGCAAGCGGCACCATCGTGAGAAAACCCCGACCGGCCACGTCCAGATTGTCGATGTGCTCGTGGGAAGCGAGAGCCAGGTCAACCTGACCAAGCTCCTCGGGGGTGGCGCTCGGGCCGAGCTTCTTGGTAACGGGCCCGGCGATCGGGTGGTGGTAGACCTGGGGAGAATCAAAGGTCGGGTCAGTGATCATCCGGTAGCCGGCGATCTCGAGGAGCAGGGTCGGTCCTCCAACGAGGGTTACTTTGACGTCGTCCATAATTTCAGTCCTATCGGTTCGGTGCGCCTGATTACGGGAAGTTCAGCTTTTGCTCATCATCTGAGCCGTGATGTCTTCTGCCCCGTGCAGGACGTAGACGAGCTTGCCCTCATCGTCGAACGCCGGGGCGTTCAGGGGCTGGAACCAGCGGGGCTCGAAAATTCCGTCCGAGTTCTCAATGTCATAGCGAACAGGCGGAAGAATGTCGATTTTTCCGGTCTCGACAACAAGCTCGATGGAGCTTCGCAGAATCTCTGTTCCCTTCGCATCAGGGTTGTCCGGGTTGTCCGGAAAAGCGTCAAGGATATCCATGCCGACGATTCCGTCACGGCTCTTTCCCGTAGATGCAAGGAACGAGTCAGTGGCGGCGACAATCGTCCTGTCAGGGGCGACGATGATGTATTGGTTCGGCAGACTTTCGAAGATTCTCTGGAAGTCGGGGTTACGTGCATCTGAGGATGACACTTTCGGTTCCTTTCCTGATAAGCGACGTTTTCGCGTCTCGTAATGCCATTGGAGCAGCTGGCCGCGCCCCTAACTAGTGCAAGACATGGACCGGAACGTCCAGTTGCCTCGACCACGAAACCGCGGATGACCGTCAGCCTGGGCCATCTACGGCGAGGTGTCCCAGGCCAACTAGAGGCCGAAGGCGGTTCCGTGACCGTGTTCGAATACGAGGTTGGTCTGGGTGCCTGCGACGGCAGGATTCGAAGACAAGTGGTCCAGCACGAATTGACGGATGTGCTCAGTGTTTTTGGCCGTGATGTGGATCAAGAAATCGTCGGCACCGCCCAGTACGAAGAACTGCTTAATTTCGGGAAGGTCCCGCAACTCGTTACCGAAGGCGTTCATGAGGTGACGGGCACCAGGCCTAAGCCGCACGCTCACCAGGGCCTGGAGGGGCAAACCCATCGCTTCGGGTGCGACTTCGACGGTGAACCGCTTGATCACCCCCGACTCCTTGAGCGCCTTAAGGCGCGCAAGACAGGTTGACGGCGCAAGCCCCAGGGCTTCCGACAACGACTGATTTGTACGCCTCGAATTCTTGGACAACAGACCCAGAAGCCTCTGGTCGACTTCGTCCAGAGTCACCTGCTGCAGTTTCTGCGGGTCGGACATCATGTAACGCTCCTCACAACGCAGGAATTTGCCAGTTACTGGCATTCTGCCGTAGATCCTGTGCTGAAACACGTCTTGCCCGCAGTTTCTGTCATTCTTTTTCCCACAAGCATCAATCTCCTCAGAAAGCGTGAGCATGATCATCTCCGTCCCCAAGGAAATCAAGAACAACGAGTTCCGCGTGGCCATCACGGCTGCCGGCGTGCATGAATTCAAAGCAAACGGCCACGACGTGCTCGTGGAAACCGGTGCCGGCGCCGGTTCCGGCATTAGCGATCAGGAGTACGCACTCGCCGGAGCTGAGATCGTTCAGACTGCAGACGAGGTCTGGGCCCGAGCCGACATGGTGATGAAGGTTAAGGAACCCGTGGCGTCCGAATACCGCCACTTCCGCGAGGGACTGCTCCTTTTCACCTACCTTCACCTTGCCGCGGAGCTGGCACTCACTCAGGCGCTTGTCGACTCCGGCGTCACGGCCATCGCTTATGAGACGGTCCAGGAAGGCCGGGCGCTGCCGCTGCTCGCACCCATGTCCGAAGTGGCCGGCCGGCTCTCCGTTCAGGTCGGCGCGACCTCCCTCATGGCGCCCGCCGGCGGCAAAGGCGTGCTGCTCGGCGGCGTACCCGGCGTCCGCCCCGCGAAAGTGGTGGTCCTCGGTGCAGGTGTCGCAGGCACCAACGCCGCCATCATGGCCCTCGGCCTCGGTGCCGATGTCACCATTCTGGACATCAACATCAACCGTCTGCGCGAACTCGACGCCCAGTACCAGGGCCGGCTCAAAACCGTGGCGTCGAACTCGTACGAGATCGAAAAGTCAGTGATCGATGCTGATCTCGTCATCGGCTCCGTTCTGATTCCGGGAGCGAAGGCTCCCAAGCTCGTCACCAACGACCTCGTGGCCCGGATGAAGCCCGGCTCGGTCCTGGTGGACATCGCGGTGGACCAGGGCGGCTGCTTCGAGGACACGCACCCCACCACGCATCAGGAACCCACGTACAAGGTTCACGAGACGATCTTCTACTGCGTGGCCAACATGCCCGGCGCTGTCCCGAACACCTCCACCTACGCGCTGACCAACGTCACGCTCCGCTACGCGGTTGCTTTGGCCAACTACGGTGTCAAGGGTGCTTTCGACCGGCTCCCCGCTCTGGCCGGCGGTCTGAACGTGGCGGCGGGAAAGGTCACTCACAAGTCTGTCAGCGATGCCCATGGACATGACCTCGCCGACTGGCAGGACCTCGTGACGGTTTAGGACATCGGCTGTGCCTGCCCGAGAGAAGGCAGGCACAGCCGGCTCCATAGGAAGGGGCACGGCATCAAATGGCATTTCACCTGCAACCCAAATGGCAGCCGCTGGTTGGCCAACTGGTCATCGTGAAACTTCTGGATAAGGAGATCCGCCGCGGAGTTGTCGATGCAGTAACCGACGATGATCAAATCCTGTGGCTCGACAGTGATGGCGCCGACCCCCGCCGTCTCTTTCACCGGGCAGACGGTTTCAAGGTGTGGGTCGACTATAGATGGGAAACCGACAGGTCCAGCCTCTGCCCTGACTTCCAGCATGCTGCTGCACCATGAGGTGCGAACACTCCGCTGCGCCTGGACGCGTACAGCTTCTAGAACAGCTGAATGACGATAATGAGTTAGCAAGAGCCATTACTCGGCTGCGCTCTGAAACAGTCCAGGATGAAGCGTCAGGCGTTCTTGTCACCTGGCACGGCCCCTGGTCCTACACCCTTGAGCTCAGCCACCAGATTCCTCCTGGACTCGTCTACGAGTGCGTCGCCCCTGAACAACTGAACTTCTAAGACTGATTCAGGACCGGTCTGACTGATCGAGCCCATCAGCGCCCCTCCCCCAACGGTGGCGCGCCGGCGGCGCCCCTCCAGCAGGATGTCGACCATGACGAGCCGACTGCGGGGTCCACCGTCTGCCGGATGGGCACCAGGCACACAGCCGGTGCGAACGCTATGCCCGCAGTACATACCGATCATCTGTGCCGACGCGAAAATGGTCGAATATGAAGAGTCGGTAAGCCACTCCCATTTCTGGTGTGTCGGGAGCGGGAGCACCACCGGCCGTGTGCAACCTGGCAACGAGAAGGAAACCATGATGTCCGAACCTACTGTGGAAAGAGCAGATCTCGGCATGGCCTGGGCGGTGAAAGAGAGCTTTGTACAGTACGTGCAGTCTATGCGCGATGGACGCATACTCCTGCGCGAGGGTGCTGCCGTGACAAATACCCGACAGTTCTATTTCCCGTTCAGAAGCCTGGATCATTCTGACGGGCACAACTTTGTGCTCCAGTTCGGTGGAGAGGCCCGCTTCCTCGCCCATCACGGGCTTATGTCGGTCTCGATTTGCAACCCAAAAATAATAGTCGGGCCCGACGGGGCATGCTTGTCTATCGAACAAGGAAACGAGATCGTGCACCTCGCCCATCTCGACTTGCCGGCGGTGTCGGTGGAAGACGGCATCAATATGTGGGCAAATGTCCCGGTAGCTCTGACCAGCGCAGGAGCGGCTGTTTTCGCAGATAGCTATTCAGCCGGAGAAACACTGGCTCCGCTGACCATGAGGGCACCATCCTTTGTGGAGGTATCCTGAACCCGTTCTGGGGTGAACTGGCGGTACCAGCTGCGACAAGGTCCTGGGCCTAGACATGAAGGCGCCGTGCTTTGCCCCGCTCCGTACTGGTGGATCCGGGCACGAGGTACTGGCAAGGACCTGTTCCTGCCCGCAGACTCAATGAGTCCAGGGGCAGGAATCGCTGCATTGGCTAGTGTCCAACGTCCACCCCGCGGCCGCAGCGCCACCACGCACTGTTAGTTACTGAGTAGCCACCGTTGCCGTGGTTCGGACCAGGTGGGCGAAGCGTCGCGCCATCGCCTCGGTATGTTCCCTCACGATCTGGTCTTGTTTCTCGAATGCTTTCATTCCGCGGCCGGCCCGCTCCACGGCAACCGTGTCATTCTCCTTGACCAGGGACAACCACTGGCGGTAGACCACCGGCGAGATCTCCGGGTGAAACTGAACTCCCCATGACATCTCGCCTACTCGAAAAGCCTGATGCGGATACTGGGCCGTCATCCCGAGCCATACTGCTGACGGCGGGAGTTGGTCGATCATGTCCCCATGCATGGCGCCTGCGAGGAAGGGCCCGGGCAATCCGGCCATCAAGGGATCCTCGGCAGCATCGGGCCGTAATGCCACCTCGACGACCCCCGCTTCGAGGCCTTGGTTTCCCCTGGCCACGGTCCCGCCGAACGTCTGTGCCATCAACTGAGCTCCAAGGCAGATCCCTAGCGTCGGTTTCCTCTGGCTGGCGGCGGCCGCCATGAGGCGCCGGATGTCGGTAAGCCAGTGATAGGCATGGTCGTCCAAGGAGCTCATGTCTCCGCCAAGAACCACCAGGGCGTCCTCTTGAATCACGTCCGGGATAACGCCGCCACTGAAAGGCTGGATGATTCTGGTGGTTATTCCCTCATCGTGCAGCCAAACACCGAGCCGGTCCAGTGGGCAGTGGAAATCTGGCTGTATGACTAGTGCCTGCAGGGTACCGGTACCTCGGGGCAGGTTTGGCTGATTGGTCATTCTCGAATTCCTTATCGGGCGGTCAGGGTTTCAGCATGCGAAACCCCGGGTTGTGAAGGACGGTGGCATCCTGTGTGGTTAAGCCGGACACCGAAGCCCCATGGCCTTTAGTCCCCGGACCCAGGCGGACAACTTCAACCTAGCGAACAGCACGGCCGGGGTCGCAGTGCCGGTTGCACATTAGGATCCGAATGTGTGTGCCACAGCCTGGTGATCTTGGGATCATCCGAATATTTCCTCAGCGGACCCCGGCCGCTGTTGCCGTCATTGAAGAACAGTGCGGTGGCCTTCGCGCATAGCCAGTCGCGCAGCGATGCCCGTGGGCAGCCAGTCGCCGGCTTCTTCGAATGAATGACCGATGAGCTGCTCTACGCGCTGGAGCCGTTGCCGGAGTGTGTTGCGGTGGATGTGCAGTTTGGAGACCGTGTCGGCAATGGATCCTTTATTGGATAGGAGCATGGCGACGGTTTCGGCCAGCTGGGTTCCATTTTCCGCGTCGTAGCGCATGAGGGACCTGAGTTCGGCGAGCACGTCCCTGATCTCTGCAGACATCCCCTCCCCAACAAGGGGCAGTTCCTGCAGGTGTTCTATGTCGCTGAAAGAGGTGACCCGTCTCCCGGATGTCCTGCCGACCAGTTCTGTCCAGGCCAGTGCGGTTTCGGCGTCTGAGAGCGCTGGCTGCAGAGAGGCGACGTCCCGCGCCAGTGGACCTACGCCGGCGAAAGCTGAGACGCCACGGTGTTCGTCGAGGTCAGAAAGAGTCGTCTCCAGCTTCGCCTTGATCTCTTCTCCGGAGCCGGAAGGGGTATCGATAAAGAGCAGGCTGAGGGGGCCTTCCGTGAAGACCAGGGATCGGGGGCCGGCCAGTTCCTGAAGGTAGGGGGCGATGCGTCTGGACACCGCGTCAGAGTCGAATTTCAGCCGTTTCACTCGCACCAGGACCGGCAGAGTGCGGCCCTTTGACCAGCCTGATTCCTCGAGAATGCGGGCGAAGGTGCTCGTGCCGACGCTTCGGAGCAGGCGTGAAGCATGGGATGAGCCGACGGACTCCAGTTCTACTGCTTCAAAGAGGGCGGCCAGCTGGGAGCAAATGGCGCTGAGCCGATCGAGCTCTCTGGTGGAATAGCGGCGTGGACGATAGCACGTGACGATGCCCCGGGTGCTCGTCAGGCCAAAGGAGACAGATACCCGCTCGTGTCCGGCGAAGTTGGATTCAATGAATTCGGACGTTGCTGTTCGTGAGTGAGTGGTTCTAACTACGATTCCGCTTCGCTCGCCCTTGTCCATTGCGATGGCGGTGGGCGGCGATGTGGCTGCACCTCGCCCGAAATATTCAATGACGCAGCCGTCGGAGCTCATGTGTTTAAGAATCGCCTGGGTGGCCACTTGGGCGCATTGCAGGACGGAAGTGGCGGAGTTGATCGGGAAATCGACAAGGAAGTGCGCTGCTGCGGATTGGCGCCGCAAGTCATCAACTGTCTCAGCCTGCAGCAGGCCGCTGGCAAGCAGCACTCCCACCTCGTCAGCAATCAGCTTTGACTCCCAGGTGAAGGTTTCCTCCTCATATGACCAGAGGCTGAACACGCCAAGGAGGGTCCCGGTCGGTGCCACGATCGGGACAACCAGCATCGAATTGAAATCTTCTTCCTGCAGTTCGCTGATGCTGGCGAACCTCGGGTCCTGCTGAATGTTCTTGTTTAGGACAACCGACTGTTTGGTGAGCCCTGCCCAGCCAGTTACACCTTCGCCGAGGCGAAGGGTGATTCGTCCCATTTGCTGGCTTTGCACTCCAGGGGTGCCTGCGCGCATGACAAGGACTTGTTCCTGTTCATCCCACAGGTAGACGAAAACCCCTGCTGAGTTTGTTGCCCTGGCTACCAAGTCCACTGCTCTTTGAGCAAGCGCGAGTGGATCGGGTCCTTCCATCATGAGCTGCGTGAGCTCGGACAGGGTGTCTGCGCGAAGCTCTGCTATTTGGAGTTTGTGGCGATAGCCAGCGGGCAGGACCTCATTCGGTTGCGGGGCCGCAGGCTCAGCAGGGGGTTTCATCGTTTCAGCTTAGAAGGCTCATGCCCATGGAGGCCCGGCTGAACTGCCTTGGCGCGTTGACGCCGATCCAAGCCACGTCCTCCGCCGCAGATCCAATCCGGTACAGGGCGGCGTTGCGTTCCTCCGCAGCGTATACCTGTACAAGTTCGCCTGCCGGCGGAAGCATTCCGTGCACCTGTACCTTTCGGCCGAACTGCTCCGTCCACCCGTACGGAGCCTGTTCCAGTTCGCTGGAGTCGAAGCCTGCGAAGTATTCTGCCAGGGCTGCGCCATGACGTTGGGCCTGGGTCCAACTCTCGAACCGCCGAAAGGTTCCGTCCTCGGCCTGCCGGGCCGAGACGTCTCCGATAGCGAAGATCCCGTCGGCGATTTCACCACTGGTCAGGAGGGCTTTCCCGTCCGCAGTGCAACGGACTCCGTTGGAAATGTCGAGCTCGCTGTAGGTCAGCCATTCGGTGTGGGGGCGTGCGCCGACAGCGCTGATAACCAGGTCGGCGTGCAGGTCCAGGCCGCTGACCCGGACCGTCCACTGCGCATCCGTTTTCTGAATGGATTCCACAGCAACCCCAAAATGAGTTACGACACCGGCCTGATGCATCCATGCCTTCGCTTCCTCTCCCAGATGTCCTGAAAAGAAGCGCTGCATTGGTTGCGGAGCCAAATCCACTACCGTGACGGCAAGCCCACGCTGGGCGAGTGTAGATGCCAGTTCCGCACCAATGGTTCCGGCGCCGATGATGATCGCACTGGAAGCTCCTGCATCCACGGCGCTGCGCAGGGCAAGGGCGTCCTGCGCGGTTCTGAGGCTGAGAACGCCCGCTGGCTCGTTCGGCAGCCGGATTGAGCCGGCTCCTGTGGAGATGACGACGGCGTCAGCGGCTACTTCTCCGAGCTTGTCCGTCAGGACAGTCCGCTTGTCGGTGAGCAGCCCGATGGCCTTTGCCTTGAGGATCGGCGTAGCCTCCGGCCACCACTCGGCCGGTTCGACGGGGCCGGTGCCAAGAAGGAATTGCTTGGACAGCGGGGGCCGGTCGTAGGGCGCGTTCGGGTCTGAATCAATGACGATAAATTCGCCTGCAAAGCCCAGCTCGCGGCTGCGTTCAATCAGCATCGCCGACGCGACCGAAGCGCCAATGACCGCAACCCGGTCTGGCAGATGTGTCACGATGCCGAAACCTCTGATGCTTTCTCGCTGGCCTCGTTCGTTTCCCGTTCCAGGATTGCCCGTTCGGGGCAGTTCCGGATGGCCTTGCGGACGTTGGGTTCATCGCCGCTGTTTTCGCGGCCAGGAATGACGTGCGCGTAGCCTTCCTCGTCGATCTCAAAGGTTTCGGGTGCCAGAGCCCAGCACCGGGCGTGGCCTTGGCAACGCCCTCCGTCGACCCAAAGTTCTCCCATGGTGATCAAGCTCCAATCTTGAGGGTAAGCGGGCCGACGCCGTGCCACGGTTCGTCGTCGTTTGCCCGTTCGAAGTGAGGGACAGCCTTCAGGAATTCCTCCATGGCGATAACCATTTCGGCGCGGCCAAGGTTCGAGCCGAGGCACCGGTGGATCCCTCCGCCGAAGGCCAGGTGGCGGTTGTCTTCACGGTCAATCTTGATGTCGTTGGGTTCTTCGTAGACCTCCGGGTCACGGTTGCCCGCGCCGAAGACGAGCACAACGCGTTCGCCAGCCTTGATTTCCTGGCCCCGGACAACTGTGTCCTTCTTCGCGGTGCGGGCCATGGCCTGGACCGGGGAGAGGGTCCGCAGGAATTCTTCGGCTGCGGTGGGGATCAGGTCCGGGTCTTCCCGCAACTGCTGCTGGGCCTGCGGGTTGCCGGCCAGGTACCAGAGGGCGGAACGGATCGCCCAGGCGGTCGTGTCGAGCCCGGCGAGGAAGAGCAGGTAGCAGTACGACAGCAGCTCTTCCCGCGTGAGCTTCCGGCCTTTCACTTCCGCTTTCAGGAGCTGGGTGATCAGGTCATTGCTGGCGTCCGCTTCCGGTCCGGCCTTTTCCCGTTCGTCGAGAAGGCGGTCGAAGTAGTCGTTGAGTTCGCGTCCGGCCGCGTATGCGGTTTCCGGATGCGCGGTCCGCTCATAGATGATTTCGTCGATCCACCGGTCGAAGATTGGCCAGTCCTGTTCCGGATATCCGGCCAGGCGGCTGAAGATAATGGTCGGCATCGGGCGGGCAAGCTTTGCCGAGACATCAACGACGTCTCCGGCTGTGAGGACTTCCTGGCACAGCTGCTGGGCGGTCTCCCGCATTCCGGGTGTCAGCTTTGAGATGTTCATGGGGGTGAACATCGGCAGCAGGATTTTGCGGAAGTCAGCGTGGGTCGGGGGATCGATGTCGATCGGAATGAGGGGGACGTCAGTGCCGAACGCCGGGAGGAGCATTGAGGGTCCGACCGCGAAGGTGTCGGGGTCCTGCTCGGCGTTGAAGATATCTTCGCTCTTGGTGATGTACCAAAAGCCTCCATACTTGTTGCTGTGCCCGACAGGTCCGTTGGCTAGGATGTCCTGGTATTCGTCGAAAATGTTGTCGAGCGACCGTCCGTGGAAGTCAAAGTCTGACTTGTTGTGGCTGAGTCCCCGCTCAGTTTCTGTGCTCATGAGAATTGCTCCTGAAGTGGTTTCTGTGACTGTGCGTACGCTGCGGCCTTCTCCACGAGATCGACGAAGAGGGCCTTCTGGGCTTCGTGGTAGTCGACCATGTGCTCGGGATGCCATTGGACTCCGATGAGGCGGGCATCGTCGGCTTCAATTGCTTCGATAACATCGCCTTCCCGTCCCACGACACGAAGGCCTGTTCCGAGCTTTCCCAAGCCCTGGTGGTGGTAGCTGTTCACGGGAATGGTCAGGTCTTTGGCGATCCGGGCAAGTTCGGAACCGGGCTCCAGTTGTACCTGGTGCCATGGTTCATGAGAGGGATGATCCTGCCAGTGCCCCCTGTCCGGGCTCACTTCCTGGACGAGGTTTCCGCCTCGAATAACGTTGACTAGCTGCATCCCCCGGCAAGTGGCCAGGATGGGCAGGCCGCGGAGCATGGCCTCGTTGTAAAGCTCGATTTCGAAGTCGTCCCTGATGTCGCACACGTCATAGACCGTGTCGGCCGGGTCCTCCCCATACAGCCGGGGGCTGATGTCACCGCCGCCGGTGAGGATCAGCCCGTCGAATCCTTCAAGCGCCGCATCGGGGATCGTTGCCGTGGACGGAAGAATGGCGGGACGGCCGCCTGCGGCAAGCACGCCGTTGGCGTAGGCCATGTTCTGGACCGTTGAAGGCATCGGGCCAAAGGCGGTATCGACGGTCTGCCGGGCCGCGGAAATGGCAATAAGGGGCGCCCGCATGTCAGTAAACCAGCCAACCGCCGTCGACGTGGATGGTGGTACCGGTCACCCAGCTGGCCTCGTCGCTGGCCAGGAACGCGACTGCGTTGGCAACGTCGGAGGGCCGTCCGATTCGTCCGAGCGGCGTGCGGTCGAGCAGGAACTTCACGGCGTCCTGGTTCTCCAGCACGGACTTGGTGAATGGGGTCTCGATGAAGCCGGGGGCGACAGCGTTGACGCGGATTTTGGAAGCTGCGGTTTCGATGGCCAAAGCCTTCGTGAACATAAGAAGTGCACCCTTGGATGCGTTGTAGTGGACCTGGGGGTGTCCGCTGCTGGCGATGACGATGTGGGCCTCGACAGAGGTGATGTTGACGATGGCACTGGTTGAATCGTCGCCCCGGGCGGCAGCGCCCTTCTCCAGCAGCGGCCGTGCGGCCTGGCTGACCAGGAACGGTCCGGTGGAGTTCACGGCGAAGACCTGGTCCCATTCCGCTACGCTCACGTCGTCGAAGTTGCTGCCCTTGACGATTCCTGCGTTGTTGACGAGGGTGTCGAGCCGGCCGAATTTTGCGTCGATCTCGGCCATGCCGCTGCGGACCGAGGCTTCGTCGGCGACGTCCATAACAACAGGCACCATTTCCGGGTGCTGGCCGATCAGACGTTCGAGCGCGGCCTCGTCACGGTCCAGGGCTACGACGGTGGCGCCCTCCTTGAGGAGCTTTTCTGCGATGGCAAGGCCGTTTCCGGACGCGGCTCCGGTGACTGCAGCGATCTTTCCGGGGTGAGTGGTCATTGGGTGCTTCTTTCTGAGTATTTAAAAAATGGAAATGGAGCTCTTAGCGCTGCACTCTGCGCTAGATGCGTTCCAGGTAACGTGCGATCTCGAAGTCGGTGACGCTGGTCTGAAGCTTGCGGAGCTCCCAGCGCCTCGTCTGGACGTAGTGGGTCACGAAGGTTTCGCCGAAGTACGCCTTGGCGACCTCGCTTTTTTCGAACTGTTCGATGGCCTGGTCGAGTGTTCCGGGCAGCTGCTTTACCTGGTGTCCTTCCTCCAGGGCGTAGGCGTTTCCTTCCACCCGCTTCGGGGCGGTCAGTTCCTGCTCCACGCCGTGCAGGCCGGCAGCGATGTTAGCGGCGATGACCAGGTAAGGATTGGCGTCAGCGCCCGGTACCCGGTTTTCAATGCGTGCGGCGCTGCTCTTTGACGGGATGGACCTGATGGCGACCGTTCGGTTGTCCAGGCCCCAGGTGGCGCTGGATCCGGCCCACTGCCCGCCTTCGGTCCGCTTGTAAGAGTTGATGGTGGGCAGGTAGAGGGCCGTGAGCTCCGGTGCCGTCTCGACGACGCCGGCCAGGTAGTTGTATCCGATGGCGCTCAGTTCGCCGGGCTCCTCGGCATTGGCGAAGGCGGACTTGCCCGACTGCGGATCCCAAAGGCTCTGGTGCATGTGCCCGGAGGAGCCGGCCCACTCCGGGTTGATCTTGGCCATGAATGATGCCGTGTAGCCGGCCTCAGCTGCAACCTCCTTGACGGTTGCCTTTAGCCGGAGGGCGTTGTCCGCGGCTGCGAGAGCATCCGAATAGTGGATGTTCATCTCGAACTGGCCCGGACCGTTTTCACTGTTGCTGGCCTCGATGAAAATGCCCTGCTCAGACAGGCGGCGTCGGATCTCACCGATGAGGAACTCGGTGCCTGTGTCCCTGACGAGGCTGTAGGTGTGACTGCCCGCCGTGATGGGGGTCAGGTCGCGCCAGTCCTTGGCGGCAAGGTCCGTCGGGGTGCCTTTGAGCAGGTAGAACTCGAACTCGTAGGCGCAGACTGGCGAGTATCCAAGGTCTTCGGCTTTCTGCACGACTCGCTTGAGAATGCTCCGGGGACAGATTGCCGCAGGCTCGCCCGACATCTCGTAGGCGTCGCAAATGACGGAAGCCACGCCGGGTTCCCCCGGAACGACCTTCAGGGTACTGAGATCGGGGAGGAGCGTCACGTCAGGGTAACCCGTGTCCCACCCCGTGTAGCTGAGATCAGAAATGATTTCGTCCTGAATGTCCCAGCCGAAGATGATGTTGCAGATATTCGTTCCGCGCTCAGCGACGCTTTCCAGGAAGTACCTGGCAGGGATGCGCTTGCCGCGCCATACGCCGTCCAGGTCCACGACGCCCACTTTGAACGTTTTGATGTCGTTGTCGGAGACGAACTTTTGCAGTTCGTCATGCGCTGACGCGGCTGAGGATTGATCCTGCATGTCGATGGCCTCGAGTTCGTGGAGGTCCTCCGGGACCTGTGTGATCGGATTCACTATGTACCTCTTATCCTCATTGATATTGGTTACTAAAAACACTAAGAGCGGGGTCCTTTTGGCGTATGTGCAAGGTGCACATCATGATTGCCGGCTACATGCATTCGGTAAGCCAGGTCACATTCCTGTGCGGTAGGCAGGCCAAGGCTTTTCCGTGTTCTGCCCAGTACCCAGGACACGAAAGCCATGGTGCTGGGCGGGTCGAGCGGGGCCTAGTAGACGTCCTTGACGTAACGTCCTTCGCTCTTCAGGGACTGCAGGTAATCGTGCGCCTTTTCGGGGGTCATTGCGCCGTGGCTTCTGAGCACCGCCAGCAGGGCTTCGTCGATGTCAGGTGCTATTTGTTTGCCGCCGCACACATAGACCGAGGCTCCACCCGATAGCCAGGCAAAGATGTCTTCTCCTTCTTCGCGGATCCGGTCCTGGACATAGACCTTGCCCTGTTGATCCCGGGAGAAAGCCACGCTGAGGCGGTTCAGCACGCCGTTGCTTTGCAGTTCTTCCATTTCCTCCTGATAAAGCCAGGAAGGCTTTTCATGGCGGTCCCCGAAGAACAGCCAGTTTCGTCCCCGGGCTTGTGAGACTTCGCGGTCACGGAGGAAGCCACGGAACGGGGCAACTCCGACGCCCGGACCGACCATGATCACGTCAGCTGAGTTGTCGTGGGGCAGGTGGAACTCGTGCGCCGGCAGCGGGAAGACTTTTATGGTTGTCTTGGTCTGCGCGGCGGACTGGAGGAATCCGCTGCATGCACCCGAGTGCCGGCGGCCGGCGGTCTCGTATTGCACAGTGGAGACCGTCAAGTGGACGCGGTCGCCGTCAGCGAGGGGACTGGAGGCAATGGAGTACGACCGGTGCTGCAGGGGCCTCAGCATTGAGAGGAACTCGCCGGGATCGACATCCGTTGTCCGGGTTTCCTGCAGCACGTCCAGCATGTCCCGTCCCCACAGCCAGTCCTCCAGCGCATTGCGGTCACCGGACTCGACCAGGTTCCGCACGGGATGATCCGGGGCGAGATTTTCGACGAGCCAGGCCACGATGCCCAGATGGGGCAGCCGAAGCTCATAGTCGTTTTGAAGCGTCTCGCGTACGGTCTTGCCGTCTTCACCGAATACCTCGCTGCCCGCGAGGCCAAGGAATCCGAGGAGGTCTTCCACGAGTTCGATGGAGTTGGTGGGGATTACGGCAAGTGAGTCACCTGGCCGATAGTTGCGGCTGTCGCCGCTGACCTCAAGCTCATAGTGCCAGACCTCTTTTTCGGACTCTGGAGCGCTGAGGAGGCGGGCCTCGACGACGGTGGCAGTGTCAGGTTCCCGGCGTGTGCCTTTGGGCTGCTCGGCGGGGTTTGCTCCTGGAACAGTGGAGTCTTCCGGGTTGTTGTCTCGCTTCTTGGGAACAACTGTCTTGAAGGTCTCAAGCATGCCCCTGATCCACTTGCCTGACGTCAGGTCATAGTCGACATCGCAGTCGAGGCGGTCAAGGATTCTCTTGCCGCCGAGTTCGCCAAGGCGCTCGTCAAGATCGCTGCCGGCTTTGCAGAAGTCTTCGTACATGGAGTCGCCAATGGCAAGGACTGCGAAGGGAACGTCCTTGAAGAGGTCTGAACCGGCGCTTTGAAGCTGGTCCCAAAACGGTTGCGCATTGTCCGGCATGTGGCCGTTGTCGTGTGTGGCGGTAACGATCAACAGGCGGTCCTTGCGTGCCGCATCTTGCGGGGTCAGCATGTCCAGGCTCATAAGCTCGGCTGCGTAACCCTGGCCGTTTGCCTTGTCCACGATCTTGGACGCAAGGAACTCAGCGTTCCCGGTCTGGCTGCCGTAGAGGACGCTGAGGGTCTGCACGGCGGTACCTGTCTCACTGGATACTTCGGATGAGGTGCCTTGGTTGGTCCGAACCAGCTCCCCTGTGTCAGTTGTCACGGTTCTGTCCTTACAAATACGGTCTTGAGTTCGGTGTATGCCTCGATGGCAGCCTGGCCCAGTCCGCGGCCGATGCCTGACTGTTTGAAGCCGCCATAAGGTGTCTGGATTCGAATGGATGAGTTTGAGTTGACCGACAGAGTCCCGGACTCAAGTGCCCGCGCCGTCCGCAGGGCCTGTCCGACATCGTTGGTCCAGATGGAGCCGCTCAGGCCGTAAATTGAGCTGTTGGCCAGCGCGATGGCTTCCTCTTCGGTGTCGAAGGGAATCACTGAGGCGATGGGGCCGAAAATTTCATCGGTCGCCACCCGGCTCTTGGGGTCCGGGGCGATGACGATTCTGGGCGCCATCCAGAAGCCGGGGCCATCCGGTGCTTCACCGGCGGTGACGACGTTGAGACCGTTTTCGAGGAAGCTGGAAACGGTGTCGCGGTGGGCAGCCGATACCAGAGGTCCCAGATTGGTCTTGCCGTCCAGCGGGTTACCGATTTTCAGTGCACGCGTAGTCTCGATGAATCCCTCAACGAACTCATCGAAGATTCCCCGCTGCACGAGAAAGCGGCTGCGTGCACAGCAGTCCTGGCCCGTGTTGTCGAAGACCGACATCGGGGCTGCCTGCAGACACTTGGCGAGGTCAACGTCGTTGTAGACGATACTGGCGGACTTCCCGCCGAGCTCAAGAGAAACCCTTTTCATCGTCGTTGAAGCCGCCTGGACGATGGACCGGCCGACCTCGGTGGAACCAGTAAAACTTATCTTGCTAACATCCGGGTGTTCAGCGAGGGCATTGCCGATCCGGGCGCCCGAACCAGTGAGAACCTGAAGCGCGTCCCCGACGACGCCCAGTTCCTTCACGATCTCACCAAATCGGACAGTTGACAGGGGGGTAAGGGCCGCGGGTTTCACAATTACCGAATTACCGCTGGCCAGAGCCGGGGCGATACTCCAGGATGCGATAGGCAGAGGGAAGTTCCACGGGGCAATTACGGCCACAACACCCAGCGGCTCGCGGAAAGTCATGCTGACGCCGCCATCGACCGGAATGGTGTCCCCGAGGATCTTGTCCACCGTTCCGGCGTAGTACTTGAAGCACTCGGCGACACCAAGAACTTCCTGTCGGGCCGCCGCCAATGGCTTACCAACGTCGGTGGATTCGAGCAAGGCCAGTTCGTCGCTGTGAGCGATGACAGCATCGGCAATAGCCCAGAGGGCATCACGGCGTTCAGCCAGTGGCTTGCGGACCCAGGCGCGCTGGGCGGCCCCTGCGCGTTCGACCGCTGCATTTACGTCCGGCAGGTCGTAGGCGGGCACCTCGCCTATCTGTTCTTCTGTAGCGGGGTTGTAGACCGAAATAACGCTGCTCATAATCGGGTGCTCCTTCAGGAGAAGTGGGGTTTGTCGAAAATTTCCTAGTCCCGTATGGACTCTGGGAAGCTCCGTTAGTTCCGACAATGCCTGAGGAAACTGCGGCCAGCGAGTGCTGGGAGCACCACGATAAGTAGCTGTATGTGCGCGGTGCACATTCCATAAACTCCTCGTTCAAAGGACCGCGTCCATTCTTTTGCCAGCGAATAGCTGTGCATCAAGACCATGCGCAGGACGGATGTATGTGCAGGCTCAACACCGCAAACTCTGGGGCAACTCCTACGCTGTAATCCAACTCACAGTGACGTTCGGCAAGGGGGCCGGCCCGATTGTGGGTTCCGCGATGCCGCTCAATTCTGCCTTGTCGAAGGCATCGCGATGACACTCAGCTTCTACGTCCAGGAGGGACGAATGGCAACTAAAGATGTTAAATTTGAGCCGGTGGATGCGGGACCCAACGGAATCTTGAGCCCAGACCGCTTGCTCAGCAGGGGCCTGGGAGTCCGGTCGATTGTGTTCATGGTTGTGGCGGGAGCTGCGCCCATGACAGCTGTCGTGGCTGGCTGGCCTGTTGTCGTTTCTGCATCGGGAAGCACGGGCGGTCCGCTGTTCTTCCTTATCGCGACCGCTATTCTGTTTCTGTTTGCCGTTGGTTTTACGAGGATGACGCCCTTTGTAAAAAATGCTGGCGCGTTCTATTCCTACATCCAAACGGGGCTGGGCCGAGGTGTTGGCATGGGGGCTGCCACTTTTGCGCTCGGAACATACTTGCTGCTGTTTCTTGCGCTGTGTTCATACCTGGGGTCAGCGGCCCAGACCACGGTTCACGATCTGGGCGGTCCGGAACTTCCCTGGTGGCTGTGCAGTCTGGTGCTGATGGCAACCTGCGGTGCTCTTGCATACCGGGACGTCGAGCTCTCCGCCAAGGTGCTGGGCGTGGTCCTGGTCATCGAAACAGTCGTTCTGCTGGCAGTAAACATCGGGGTGATTGTCCACGGCGGCGCGGAAGGGTTGAGTGCTGACTCGCTGTCCCCCGCGCGTTTGGGTGAAGGTGTCCCGCCTCTGGGCGTCATGTTTGCCTTCTTCTCATTCATCGGCTTTGAGGCCACCGCCGTCTTCCGGAACGAAGCACGTGACCCCGACCGCACTATCCCGCGGGCAACCTATATCGCCGTTATCGGCGTCGGCATCTTCTACACTTTCACTGCCTGGGCACTCCAGGCGGGAGTCGGAAGCAGCCAGATAGTCGAAGTCGCGACGAACGACCCCACCAGCATTGTTGTAGGGCTCGCGGGACAGTACGTGTCCCCGCTCCTTGCCACCCTGCTCCAGGTTTTCCTCATCACCAGCCTTTTCGCCTGCATCCTCACCTTCCAGAACGTACTGACCCGGTACCTCTTTACCCTTGGTACCCAAGGTGTTCTTCCGTCTGGACTTGGTGCAATCCACCCACGTCACCACGCTCCATCCAGGGCAGCCTTGATCGTCTCGGTAGTTGCGATAGCACTGCTTGGTGTCGAGGCGATCATCGGGCTCGACCCGGTAACGCAGGCCTACACCTGGTTCTCAGGCTCGGCCACATTGGGCATCGTTGTTCTGATGGCTCTCACGTCACTCGCGGTGATCGTGTTCTTCCGGAGGAATGCACACAACAAGAAGGTCTGGGGCACGTTGCTGGCCCCCGCGCTTGCCCTTCTCGGACTCGGGGGAATTGTCTTTCTGGTCCTTCAGAACTTCGGGCTTCTCGTCGGCGGCGACTTGGCGGCGGGAATACTGTTGACGCTCATGGCTGCACTCTTCCTGGGCGGCGTGACTACCGCGCTGGTTATGCGATCCAAGCGGCCGGCGACGTATGCCGCACTGATCCCGGCAGGTTCCAGCAGCGAAGAAAGTTCCGCAGGGATTTAGGAACAAAGACTCATCTCCGTAGCCGCCGTCGCACGAGCCTTCTTGGGAACGACGGTAATGGTGGCCGGCTGCGCAAGGCGCGGCCGGCCACTCGCGCCCATGGACAAAAGATCTTCCAGAGATTTGCCCACCCGTCACTGCAGATAGTGAGCTGCGAGAGCAGCTGCCGATATTTAGGAGCTTCCCATTTCCGACAGCGCACTGTTGAAGCAAATCATCGACAAGAAGTACCCGACAGTTGCCTACGGCGAAGGCATCTTCCTGTATGACACGGAAGGGCGCCAGTACCTGGATGGTTCAAGCGGCGCCATGACCGCCAGCATTGGTCACGGCGTGGACGAAATTGCGGAGGCGGTGAAAGAACAGTGCCGCCGCGTAGCTTTTACGTATAGAACCCAGTTCACCAACCTGCCCGCTGAAGAACTCGCCCGCCGGCTCACCGACATCGCTCCCGGGGACCTCGATATAGCGTTTTTCGTCAATAGCGGGTCCGAAGCATCCGAATACGCCATCCGCACCGCAGTGAGCTACTGGCGCGAAAGGGGGCTCCCAGGCAAAGTCAAAATCCTTGGCAGGACCATCAGCTATCACGGCATGACAATGGGCGCCCTGTCGATGTCCGGGCATGCAGCACGCCGCCCCGACTACGGATCCTTGCTCCATGCGTTCTCCTTCGCCCCGCCGGCCTACGCCTACCGCTTCGCCCTGCTAGGCGAGAGCGAGGAAGTGTACGCTGCGCGGGCTGCGAAAGCCTTCGAAGACGCCATTCAGAACGAGGACCCCGGCACAGTCGCGGCAGTCATCGTCGAACCAATCGTAGGAGCCGCCGGCGGGGTCCTGACGCCGCCAGCCGGCTACTTCGCCCGCCTTCGCGACATTTGTGATCGGCTGGACGTGCTGCTGATCATCGATGAGGTCATCACGGGAATGGGGCGCACGGGCGACTGGTTCGCGAGTTCCTACGAGGACGTCGTGCCGGACCTTCTTCTTATCGGCAAAGGAATGAGTGCCGGATACTCCCCTGTTGCTGGCGTCCTGCTGCGGAGCCACATCGTCGAGGCGCTCAGAGAGGGCAGCGGCGTCGCTCCGTTCGGGCACACCTTCTCGGGGAACCCACTGGGGGCAGCGACCTGCCTGGCGGTCCTGGACTTCATGGAACGCGAGGATATCCTCGCGAACGTCCGGCAACGGGGGAAGCAGCTTGAAGAGGGTCTGCTCTCCCTGGCAACAAGGTACCGTTGCATCGCCGACGTCCGTGGGCGGGGCCTGCTCTGGGGCTTCGAGTTCGTTATGGACCAGGAAAGCAAGCAGGCACCCGATCCTGCGCTGGGAGCGGCTGGCCTATTCGTCGATGAATGCCTGGACCAAGGGCTCCTTGTCTACCCGGCCGGGATCGCCCCGCTGAACAATGCCGTGATTCTGTCCCCGCCCTTGGTGATCACCGAAGAGGAGACACGGGAACTGCTGGCGAAGCTGGAAAAAGCCCTCCGCGCCATGGAACGTCACGTTAAGCGCTGGGCCGCTGTAGGTGAGAACCGGCATGGATCCCGAGTTGGAACCGGAAGCTGACACTGATCCCGGCCGTTCCAACGTCCGCGCTGGTCAGGTTGCACATAGTGCTCGTAAAGGCTGTTCCGTCCACACACTTTTGAAACTCGACCAGGGCTGAAGATGGTCGAAGCGACCCATCTGCCAGCTCCTCAACCACCAAGGAAGCCAAGTGACTACACCGATTCTTGCCGCCGTGCTGGAAAAGCCCGGAGCCCCTCTTCAGATCCGCGAACTGCTGCTTGATGATCCGGAGGACAATGAGGTTCTCATCCGGACCGAGCGAGTGGGCCTTTGCCATAGCGATCTGCACTATCTGAAGGGGTCGCTGGATATCTCCCTGCCGGTGGTCCTCGGGCATGAAGTCGCAGGCATTGTCGAGCGCGTCGGTTCTGCAGTCACAAGAATTAAGACTGGTGAAAGGGTCGTGGCAACGGTCACCCCCTCCTGCGGGGCATGCCGCAACTGCATAAGCGGGCGCCCGACCCAGTGCGAACGAGTCGACTCGATGCGTGAGCGGCAGCGACCCAGGCTGCTCTCACCTGATGGATCAAGCGTTGAGTCGCTCGGGGGTATAGGCGCTTTTGCAGAGGCCTTCCTCGTTAAGGAGGCATCCGTTGCAGTGGTCGGCTCGGATCTGCCTCCCCAGGTGGCGTGTCTTCTCGGTTGCTGCATTAGTACAGGAGTCGGCGCGGTTATTCACGGCGCAAAGGTAGGGCCAGAGGATACTGTTGCCGTAATCGGTTGCGGCGGTGTCGGAATAGCCGCCATTCAAGGTGCCAGGTTGGCTGGGGCACGACGAATCATTGCCATTGACGCTGTGCCGGCGAAGCTGGAGCTCGCCCGTAACTTCGGTGCCACGGACACTGTTGTCTCCTCATCCGACCCGACAGAAACACTCATCCAGGTCCGATCACTTCTTCCCCAAGGTGTCAGCCATGCAATCGAGGCGGTGGGCCGCAGCCAGACAGCGGAACTCGCCTTTTCGCTCCTGCGCCCGAACGGAACCGCCACCATCCTCGGTCTCATGCCCACAGGGTCCGAACTGCGTATCCCCGCAGATGCACTCGTATACGGCGACCGACACCTGCAAGGCGCCTACATGGGCGCGAACAGGTTCCTCAGCGACGTCGACATGTTCACGGACCACTACCTGAACAACCGACTGGATCTCGATGCAATGGTCACCAAGGAACTGCCCTTCGAACGTATCAACGAGGGATTCGAAGCGATGGCGGAAGCCTCGACGATCCGAGTTGTGCTGAACATGACCGACAGGCAACTGTGATCCGGACAACTTTGAAGACCGTTTGGCAGCTGACTGTCAGGCCGATCACGATCTGATTTTGCGCCACGGCCAGCGCCGGAACGAAAGCTGCGCACTGTGGCGCTGCAAATCCTCCCGAACATAAACGGTCAAACGTCAATGCCCAGCCCCTGCCGTCGCTGGTCCTGGACGACAAAGACAACAACGAAAACCAGAGGAGCACCTTGAATGACTGCTGAAGGACTAGCACAACTGACCGCTAACACCCCCGACCTTGTCGAGCAACGCTCCTTTGTCGATGGCGCATGGCTGCAGCTCGACGAAAACGGCCGCTACCTTACCAACCCAAATACGGGCGAACCCCGGCAGCCGATGCGAAAGACCGGAAAGGCTGACGTCGAGTGCGCACTCGCCGCAGCGGCGACACTGCACGAGTCCGGGAAACTTGAAGACATCAAACTCCGGGACCGTCTTGAGCTCCTGACGAAGGTAGCCGCATCTCTGGATGCCCAGAGCGAAGAAATCGCGCTGCAGGACAGCATCAACACGGGAGTCCCTATCCGGACCACTCGCCTGATTGCAGGTGCACTTGGGGACAGAGTCCGGGGAACTATCGCTGAAGCGGAGCAGCTTGGCGAGTCGGAGACCCTTGACGGCGGTGACCGGTCTGTGGTCATCCTGCGCAAGCCCCTCGGCCCGGCCCTCATCGTTGGCCCCTGGAATGCTCCAACCTTCACCGTGGTAGGCAAGGTGGCGGCAGCAATGGCGGCTGGTTGCCCGGTCATCCTCAAACCCTCTGAGAACGCCCCCGGCGGTTGCCAGCTCTTCGCCGAATCGATCGTCGCCGCCATGACTGAACTCGATTACCCGAGCGCTGCGTTTCAACTGGTTCATGGGAATTCGGAGACAGGATCACTGCTGACCTCGGATCCCCGCATCGAGGCTCTTTCGTTTACAGGGGGCGATTCGGCAGGCCGAACGGTTGCGAAGGCTGCGGCGTCCAATCTGGCTGTCATGCAGATGGAGCTCGGATCCAACAATCCCGTGATCATTCTCGATGATGCCGATGTCAGCTCGGCGGCACAGTCCATTGTGCAGGGCATGACCCGTCTCAATGGCCAGTGGTGCGAGGCGCCCGGCAAGGTACTGGTTGACGGGTCGGTTCACGACCGTTTCGTTGAAGCTATGAAGTTCGAACTCAGTAAGCTTCGGGTCGGAAATGCCTTGGATGAGACAACGGAAGTGGGTCCCCTTGCGTTTGAGCGGCAGCGTGACGGTTTGAAAGCCGCAGTGAATCGACTCCTCGAACTGGGGGGAACGCTGGTCACTGCCGGCGACCTACCCGATCTTGACGGCTGGTTCCTGGCACCGGGGATGATCGTCGGATGTCCCGCCGGAGCCGCCGCGGAAGAACTCTTCGGGCCACTGGTCACGATACATCCCGTGCATTCCGTTGAAGAGGCGCTTAGCCATGCAAACGGACCGGCAACCGGTCTTGATGCCTACGTATTCGGCGGTGACGAAACACGAGCCATCGACGTGGCATCCCGTATTCGCGCCGGTGAAGTCCGCATCAACGGCACGTTCATGAGCGACCTGGCCGGCAATTCGCGTCAGAGTTTCTGGGGTACCAGCGGTATCGGAGGCCACGGTCCCCAGTACGGCGTTCGCTTCTTCACCGGCGACCGCGTGGTTGGCGTGGACAGGACGGATTTCCCGCTCTAGGCGCCAATGCGACCCCAACAAGCGTAAGCGAGGCCCTGCGAGACCTGCGACAAACATCCCGGAACGTGACGCGTGGCTAAGACGGGGGCCTCCGCGTCCTCTCGGGCAAGCAGCAGGCCAGGGCCTGGCAACATGAGACGAGAAAGTCCTTCAATGACAGATACTTCAACGACAGGTACGGTGCGGTTTTCACCACTAAGTTTCCTTGAGGGCGCCGCAGCGGCGATCCCGGCCTTTGGAAACGACCTGGTCGATTTCCGTAGGGAAATGCACGCCGATCCTGAAGTCGGCCTGTATCTGCCCCGCAGCCAAGCCCGGGTCCTTGAGGCACTCAAGGGACTCGACCTCGAAATAAGCCTGGGAAAAGCAGCCTCGTCCGTGGTTGCGGTACTACGCGGCGGGGCCAGCCAGTCCCCCGCCGGGAGCCGTCCTGCTGTACTACTCAGAGCGGACATGGACGCCCTTCCTCTGGCAGAAAAAACGGGCATACCCTTTGCCTCGACCAATGGCGCAATGCATGCCTGCGGCCATGACCTGCATACAGCAGGCCTGATTGGAGCCGCCCGCCTGCTCTCGTCCGTACGTGACACCCTGACCGGCGACGTCATCTTCATGTTCCAACCGGGGGAGGAAGGACATGACGGGGCCCGCATCATGCTGGAGGAAGGCGTTCTTAACACAGCCGGAAGGCGACCGGATGCTGCCTACGCCCTGCATGTCGTTTCGGACATGGCGTCAGGCGTGTTCACGACCAAGGCCGGCTCCTACATGGCCGCCTTCGGAGATCTGTCCGTAAAGGTTATCGGGCGAGGTGGGCACGGTTCGCGCCCCTTCCAGGCTCTGGACCCCATACAGGTAGCTGCTGAAATGCTTGGTGCCCTACAGACGTACATCACCCGGCGATTCAACGTTTTTGATCCCGTGGTTCTATCCGTGGGCCAATTCCATGGCGGTTCCGCCTCTAATGTCATACCTGATTCGGCGGAATTCAGGGCCAGCGTCAGGTCTTTCAGCCCCGGTGTCGAAGCACGGCTCGCACAGGAGTTGCCGGATCTTATCCGGCAACTGGCGACCGCTCATCAACTGACAGCCGAGGCAACGTTCACTCCGGTAATGCCGGCCACCGTCAATCACGACAGTGACGCCGAACTCTGGGGCAGGACAGCACGCACGTTCTTCGGAGAGCACCGGTTCGTGCCCAGCCCGTCCCCCCGGACCGGCTCTGACGATTTCTCCCGTGTCCTCGTGGAGGTCCCCGGAGCGTACGGGCACCTCGGAGCTGGGTCTCCAGATATCGACCCCATGGAGTGGGCTCCCATGCACTCACCCAGGGCAGTGTTTGATGACAGTATCCTCGTCGATCAGGCACAATTCATGGCGGGTGTGGCGCTTGGAAAGCTTCAAGAGTTGGAGGTGCTGGGGTAGCTCGGAGGGCCTCCGGAGCGGCCACCTCACTTGAAGCAGTAGACCTAGCAGTACCCGTCTCAAAGCTCGAGTGGATGGCACTTCATCCACTATCACGTTGCCGGACACCCAATCTCACACCGCTCGGCCGGCCCTTGAATTCCTTGCAAGACGAGCGCCAGGAATAAACCTCATATGCAGTCGGGTGGAAGCGTCCGCTCTACAGACGAGACGACTCTAAGCAGGTCGTACGATCCGGCAGAGACGACATAAACGGCAATTCCGACCGTACACGCCGGTCGACCTTTAAAGGAGGACGTGTGTCCTACAAGTTGCATGAACCGGAAGTCAGCTCGGCCTTCTCGCTAACGAGCGGCGACTTGTTCCCAAACCCGGCGCTTCCTCTTTCCCTTGAAGTCATCACTTTAGATGGGCCCCAGAGCAAAGACGAGAAGCTAAACCGTGCTATCAACAGACTCATACCCGCCGCTCTCGAACGCAGGCAGGGAATCCTGGTCATACAACGCGATTACGGCAAATACACCGTTCGTGTCGACCCCGAAGTGCCATGCGGCACAACTCGGGAGTTCCGCGACTGGATCGTGCGAAGGTGAACCAGAGGACACGACTTGACTGCGCCATTTACTTATAAGCCTTGAGGGCAAACTTCCGTCCTGAATGCGGGCTGCCGTCTGAATAGATTCCTTAACACCACTTACCCCCATGTGTATGAGGTTGCCTTCTCTGCATGAGCTACACCCCAACCTGACGTCAGGCAGCAAGGAGAAGAGCGTCAGGTTAGGGTTCTGAAGTAAGTTCCTGCATCGGTCCCCTCCGCAGTCTTAGATCCAAATCTGACAGCAGCCACAAATAAAAACTTGTTGGAGTGTCAGTTCCAGAGGTGCTCTTAATGTCACCTGGGAGTCAGTGGGAGTGGCTCCAGCGCTCTAAATGAGAGCTTACGGTTGGTGCCCCTTTTGCCAATGCAGTCCGGTAGTCGAGAGCCTTATCGCGTTGCAGTCTTCCAAGTACAACCACTGAATGCACTCCTATTCGTTGTGCAGTCGACTCAATCCACCCCCTACGAACGGCCGTCGGCGGGACTGGTAGGCCCCCCGGTATCTGCCATTCACCTGCCTTTTCGTCGGCAGCTAGCTCGGCGGGCTCGGTTGAAGAGTCTTCATCAATCACGAGACGCTCGGGCGTCACATGTCCCAGGAGTACATGCGCCACTTCGTGGAGAAGCGTGAATAGAACCACATCTAGTCGCTTACCTCTTCCCGACAATGCAATTACTGGCTTCTCAGCGTCTTCGTCCAAAAGGAAGGACGCGCCGTTCAGCTTGCTTCCAGGGAACGCTTCGACATAGACAAGACGCACTCCTACAGCAGCAAATTCAGCAGGGAGCTTCGAAAAGTTTTCCGGATTTGCGACCAAGCGCGAGAGCCGCTCCGCTAGTTCCGTGAGCCCCACTGGGTCGTAGCTACTAACCTGAAGATCCTGCGCACGCTTGCGGGCGCACGCGAGCCATGCTTTTTGGGTTGGTGTTGGTTCTTCATCCTGATTGGAGCGTCGGGCTGCGGCCAGAAACCGCGGTGTGTCTTCAATGTGTTCGATTTGGAACAGCTTGATCAGCTCGTCTTTTTGCTCCGTCAGTGACTGGCCGGTCAGGATTCCTCTTTTGAGAAGTAGCGATACTGGAGCCAATTCGTTCATCCTGGCCCGCAGCTTGACCTCGTCTAAGTCCTTGCGGGTCGCCTCATTCCGGGACTGGCTCCAGAGGAGATACGAATTTTGCAGGTTCAGCCAGTACTCCGGACCAGTACCAAGAGCTGCGCCGATCTGAGCTGCAGATTCACGAGTTATTTCCTTCTTCCCGGCGATTATTTCCGAGACGAACTGCGCCGGGCGCCCAAGGATCTGTGCAAAGTCGCTCTGGGACCAATGACGTGCTTCAAGCTCCTCGGTTAGAAAATCCCCGGGAGGGAAAGCTTCAGCGAGCTCGGGGGCCATGGAAATCAGTCCTTCAGTGGTAGTCAACGGCTTCAATGACGATGGCTATGCGCCCGCCATCCTGAGTTTGGAACCGCAGAATAAGCCTGTATTGGGTATCGATCCGGATCGACCACGTCCCAGCACGGTTACCTTTTAGCTTCTCAAGGTGGAGGGACTTCAGCGCTCTCAAATCCTGATCTGTGACCGCCGCGTGCAGCTGCTGGATTCGTCGTCGGTATGCCCGGGTGACGTTTGGAGCCCAACGTGATGTGCGATGGTCTGGCTCGTAGGCGAGTTTCCGGAGATCCTCATCCTCGTAGTCCACCTGCATTCTGTAAGCCGTCCTTCACCCCTGATGTGAACAACACGCTACAGGAAATGCTCAACTTCTTATGAAAACTATATCGTAGAACTCGCAACTTGTCTTCACCCTTGCACCTAAGAACCAAGACGATTACAGTGGAAGCGTCGGCAGGTCCGATGCAAAAAAGGGCGGACCCGTTCCAGCGGGCCCGCCCAGCAACTCGAGGTCAGGACCGCAAGTTCCATGGTTAGTGGTACTAGCGATTCTAACGGAGCCACAGGCGCCCGCGAATGGGCGCCCTCCCCCTCGGATAAGTGTTCTGAGGAGGACACTATGGCACGATCAGTTAGCCGCAGCGCGCGAACCGGACGTTTTGTAACAAAAGCGACTGCCGCCAGATCTCCACGGACGACAACCACTGAACGGGTTGGTGCCGGGACCGGAAATAGCCGGAGTGTTAATCGTTCGGCATCAACGGGACGGTTCGTCACTGATGCGACAGCTCGGCGTAACCCCGGCGGGACCATAACCCAGCAGGTCTGATCCCCTCAGCAAGGAGATCAGGGTAACGCGGGAACACGTAGAGGCAGTCAAACAACTAGGAGTAATCCATGGCGGTAAGAATTACCCACGTGCGGGTTGAAGGATTCCCAGAGGATCATCAACACATCACGAGCTACAAGTGGGTCAATGAAGCAGATAACGGCAGCGGAACCAGTACGAAGCCGGCAATGGTCGAATTTATCGATGTAAAGAAGGGTCGGGCGTACGTAGGATCTGGCTCCTCAAGAGTGGAGGTCGGCGTAGTTCGGCCCCAATCGGCAGCTCCGTATCTTCGGACCTATGCTGATCAGCAATGGACTAACAACCTTCTGTCGTTGCCCAGATTTTAAGGTTCATTGCCAGCGCCAAGACCCCTGGGGAAACTCCTTGGGGGTCTTGGCGTTGGAGTAACACTGAGTTCGCTGCCCACAGCCGGGGACAATCCTGATGGGTTATCCACCGCTACTGCTGCTGAGGGAGCTTTCCCGATGGCTCCCGATTTCCAGCCGTGGATAACCCGGATTGACCCCAACTGTGGACAGCCCGCGTGGTCACCTTGGGAGTTGGCAACACCCAGTTCAGAACAGCCCTGGGGGTGGTTCCTCACAGGGTAGAGGGGCGAGTTTCGCGCGGTGGCCGTCGTCGGGGGTGCAGCCCTTGAACGGCCCATCGGTTGAGAGCAGAACGGACATGTGGTGGTCTGCGTGGTCGCGCCACCACACGCTCATCCCTGTGGTTCCGTCCAGACGCAGGAACTCCCAGGCACGCCAGAGCGCCTCGAGGCGGCTGATCGCTTCCGCGTGCTTCCACCACTGCGGGCACCAGGTCACCCCGCCCTGCACATTGAGCTGCCGGCGGTAGCTGGTGGCCAGCTTACCGCTGACGAATTCTGCCACGTTCGGGTAGAACAGCTCAGGGGCGTCAGCGTCCTCCTCGGCTGGCTCGGTGGGGGCAGTGGTGTCCTCCAGCTCGTCGTCCCACTCCCCCAGGCCCTCACTCATTAGAGGCACCCGCGGCGATCCACCGGCTGCTGGCAGCGGCCGTCGGCCTGTTCGCTGCGTCGTGTGCGGCGATCGATGCCCGCACCGCATCAGCCTGCGGACCGTTCATCCAAGGCACCGTTTCCAGCAATGCCGCTGGTGCGCCGGAGGCGAACATGATGGCCCGACCGCGAGGGAACGCTGCCAAGTCCGACACATCCAGCGTGCGTTCCTTGCGGTCGTCGTCGTGGCTGTAGGAGGTGCCTTGTTTGGAGCGGCTTCTGGTCATGTTGGAGTACCGGTACTCCCCTACGAGCTGGGCGAGCTCGTTCAGGAACTCGGCTTCGGCGACACCGCCGCCGTAGACCTTGATGTTGGAGGCGCTCCAGAGCTTGCGCATCCCGTCGCGGCCCCATACTTCAACGCCTTGAGACCAGGACTGGAGGATGGTCATCAGGACGATGCCGCGGGAACCGTAGTGGCTGTAGAGGTCTGGCAGTTCGCGCCAGCGGCAGACGTTCGCTGCTTCGTCCAGGACACCGACCATGGGTGTGGCCAGCCGGCCACCGGGCGAGTGGACGGCGAGTTCTTCGGCGGCCTCGACCGTGGCCACGGTCAGTGCGGTCACCAGCGGGCCGGCGGTGCCTTTGCCTTCCTTGGACAGGCTGTACAGGGTCCCCTTCGACCGGACGAATTCTGCCGGATCGAACTGGGCTCGCTCGTCCTTCTCACCCTGGGGTGTCACCCAGCGGGCGACTTGGCGGTTCGTGAGGCAGGAGGCCATTTGCAGCGCTGTGCCGTACACGCCGCCCCGCTGCTTCTCGGGTGCGTTGATGACGCCGCCGACGGCGTTGGAGGTCTGGGTGAAGCCGTGGGCCTTGAGGATGTCCACCGCTTCATCGTCAGCGGGACGGGTCAGCCAGGTGTGGACCTGCGTGATCGGGCGGCCGTCGAGGGCTGCGGCGAGCAGGAGACCGGCAAGGAGATCCTGGCCGGCGGGGTCGAAGTAGGCGTCCGTTTTGGCGTCCGGGCCGCGGGAACCGGCTGCGAAGTGGTCGGCCAGGCGTGCCGCTTTCACTTCATCAGTGACGTAGGACAGGGGGTTCCACCACCAAGAAGGTTCCTCGAGTGCGACGGACTGCGGGTCGAAGACCCAGACCGGGCCCTCGGCGGCGCGCACGTCGCGGGTTCCGTCAACAATGTCCCGCTTGTTCGAGGTCACCAGCGCAGCTCCTGGGGCGGCAAGGATCGCCGGAATGGCCCGGGACGTCGTCTTGCCCGTCCTGGGCCCCCAGATGTCGATGTGCATGTCTTCCCAGGAGCCGTAGACCATCTGCCCGCCCAGGACCGTCTTACCGACCGGGACGCCGGGTGAGCCCTTTACCCCGAGACGTTCTGCAGTAGCCGTGGCACCGCGCAGGCTCAGGGCACGCAGGTCCCGGCCCTTGGCCATGTGCTGGGCCGCGGCGTCCACACGCGAACGCTTGGACCGCTTCCGCAGCACCGCACGCACCACCAGAACGGCCACAAGGATGATGAGGACGCCGAAGCCGATCAGTACCCAGGTGGCGGCCGCGGGCCACGTGACCTTCTGCGAGAGCAGGCTGAAAACCAGTTCAAACGGGTTCGCAGGCAGTTCCTGGCCGTCATTGGACAGCAGCGAGCCCAGGTGCACGGCTCCGGCCACCGAGCCGACACCGATCACCACGACGGTGATGAAGACCCAGAGCAGGATGGTTTCGCCATCCATCCGGGAGCGCTTGCCGCTGCTCGGTGCACCCATCAGTTCTCCCCTTCGCCGTTCCCGCTGATCGTCCAGCGCTTGTTGGTGTCGTGCAGTGATTCCTCCACGCTGGTCAGTTTGAGCGCGACCGGGATCCCTGGGCGGCCGCCGACTTTGAAGAGGAACTTGCCCAGGCCAGGGCGTACCCGCTTGCGGGATCCGCCGACGTCGGTCCATGAACCGGGGTCAGCCCAGGAGATGAGGCGGGCTTGTTCGGCCCGGGAGAGGGTGACGGCTCTATTGAGTTTTTCCATTTCTGCTCCGGGCAGCGCGCCGCAGACGACCATGCCGGAGCGTTCAACGAATCCGCGCGCTTTCATCCGTTCGGACTCGGTGGGCAGGGCTTCGAGGTCGCTCATGGTGTGCGTGATCATGGCCTGCCCGACGCCCTCGGTCCGGTTCAGCCGGGTCAGCGAGTCAACCCGGTCCACCATGCCTTCACCGGAGCGCAGGGCCCGCCAGAGCTCGTCCATGACGACGAAGTAGTTCCGGCGCGGTTCCAGGCCGGCGTCCGCCAGGGTGTGGGCGACCTGGACGGTGGCAAACCCTGTTGACCAGCAGGCCAGCAGGCAGGCCGCTTGAATGTCCCGCTGCGTGTCGGAGATCCCTGACAGGTCGAAGACCACGGGTTTGGTCAGGTCCATCGGCTGGTCGGTGGGCTGGGAGAACATGTCCGAGAACCGGCCCGAGCCGTCGAGGGAATACAGCGACTGGCGCAGCTGGTCGGTCGCGTCCAGGTAGCGGCTCATGTCGCCACGGTCCAGGGCGATCGCGCGCAGCTCGTCGGGGGCGTCTTTGATGACCTCGATCAAATCCCCGATCAGGGGCACGCGGTCCAGGCGCTCGTCCAGGATGTGCAGTGCCCGGTCAATCAGGGATTCTTCGTGGGCGCTGGGCTTGGCGTTCCGCACGATGGTGATCAGCGCCGTGATCATGTTCAGGCGCCGGTTGTGCGAGTCGGCCATCAGCTGTTCGGCCAGCTTCTCTGCCTTCACCGCTGCCGCGAGAAGCGGCACGGCTGCAGCCTGGTCGCCGTCTGGATCGTTCAGGGTCCGGTTCGCTGTGGCCCGGTGTTCCTCGGCCGAGGCGAGCAGCCTGACGGCGGCTCCTGTGGCTTCACCGGGATCCAGGACGTTCAAGTGGCCGCGTCCGGGACCCAGGCTGATGACTTGCCCGCCGAGGGCTTCGATCAGGTCAACGTAGTCCGGCTTCAGGTCACCGAGGATCAACGGGTTGATGCTCCGGCCTGCCAGGCCCAGGACGATGTGCCGGACCAGGGTGGATTTGCCGTAGTGCGGCAGGCCGAGGACGAACATGGAGGGGTTGTTGATCATGCCGTGCATGAACCAGCTGATGGGATCGGCCCCGAAGGGCGCTCCCGTGTCGGTGTGAACGCCGATCGGCACTCCCAGGATTGGGGTTCCGGATCCGCCCACGAACGGCCAGAGACCGCAGACCTGGACCGACGTGCCGCGCCATTCGTCGGCCGCAGTGACGTAAACGGCTTCGCCCTGTCCTCGTCCGCGCCAGCCCCGCAGGCCCGGGCGGCGGGCGACCGCGGCCGCGATCTTCGTGGCAGGGGCCGATGTGCGCTGGTGCTTGGTCTTGCTGCCGAACATCACATGGCCTCGCGGATCTCTTCGGGAACCTTCAAGTGCTTGGGCAGGACCAGCCCCAGTGGCAGGGACGCGGCAAAGGCAGAATCCTGTGAACCGTAGGCGCGGCGCAACAGCAGACGTGCCGACGGGCCGAGGTTTCCCTCCACGACGGCCACGGCGTCCTCAAGGTCCCGGGAGGACAGCACCGTGGCAGTGACCACCATGCCGAAGTTGACCAGCCCGGCACCTTTGGCTTCCTCGGCTGCGGTGGCCTGCGCCGCGCGGGCATCGACCAGGGCGCGGGCTGTGGGCCGGTTGGTCGAGGAGGCCCGGGTCAGGGCGCTGGTTTGGTCCGACTCCACGATGGCGGCCGCGCGGCCGGCTTCGATCGGCCGGTACAGCAAGGTGACGCGCTTGCGGTCGATCTCCCCGTGCGGTGCGACGAGGCGGCCCAGCGCTGATGCCAGGATGTGTCCGCGTGGTGCGCCCGTCATCGTCCAGGACACCGAGTGCCCGGAATCGTGGCGGTAGCCGTCCCAGTTGGATTGATGGGCGGACGGTCCGACGTCGCCCCAGTCCAGGTCAACGGGTGTGCCCTGGTAGTGGGCTTCGTCGATGAGTCGGGCCGCTGCAGGGTCGTACGCGACGCGAACGACCTCACACAGTTCCTGAGCGTTCAACGGTGCGCATGCTCCGGCGCCGGTGGATTCCAGACGCTCGGTCAGGCTGGGAAGCCGTGAGGCGAGATCCCTCGCGATCTCTTCTGCTGTGCGTCGTTTGCCGCCTGCCCGGGCAGCGGCGCTGAACGTCAGCGCGACCCAGGCGCGGATCGTGGCCGATCCCTGTGGGTAGGTGTTCAAGGCCTCCCGGAGCATGGCCTTGGCAATGGCCGGGGCGTCGTCATGGATGTTC
Source organism: Arthrobacter sp. Soil764 (assembly GCF_001428075.1). Classification (GTDB taxonomy): domain Bacteria; phylum Actinomycetota; class Actinomycetes; order Actinomycetales; family Micrococcaceae; genus Arthrobacter. The sequence continues at coordinate 38,409 of NZ_LMSI01000009.1, forward strand.
GATTCAACTTCCCTGCGTAGCCGTGCCCCGGAATCGGGTGCGGTTTCGACCGTGACGGATGCAGCCACGACGGCAGGTTCATTCGACAACGAGGCCAGCCAGCCGCCCCAGTTAGCCACCCAGGCATCAATCTGTTCAGGATCGACCAAGGACGCACCGTCGGGCTGGGTGCCGAAGACAACGCTGTAATGAGCGGTGGAGGGAAGGTGGATCAGCGCGAAGGGGCGGCCATAGGAGTCCGTGAACTCGTAAAGTTTGGAGCCGGCAGAGATCCCAGGCAGCTGGAACTCACCCCAAGGCGTCAGCCCCAACGGACCGGAGCGGTAGATGTTGGACTTCTTTCGCCGCGCGGAGCGGAACGCCAGCCGAGCGAAAATCCGCTCCCCTACAGACTTGTTGTGCTTGTCGGTCACCGAGACGACGGCCAGCGCCACCCCAAGAATGAACAGAGCAACGAGTCCGGCCAACCAGCCGCCGACAAAGAGACAGATCACCGTGATGATGAGGCCAACAAACAAACCGGCTGTTGCCAGCCCACCAAGGGTGCCGATGCCCGCCTTACGCGGACGCCGCCAGTTTCCGTAGGTCGGTTCCCTATATGTGTTCTCAATAGCTGCCATCTCAGGCACCCCCCGTGGATTCTTCGCTCATGTCTTTGATGGCCCCGGAAGCGGCCTGGCCTGCTTCAACGCCCTTCTGTGCGGCCAGTACGGCGACACCGCCCGCGCCCGCCGCTACAGCGCCACCACTGGCGGCTGCTCCGCTGCCTGCAGCAGCACTGCCGGCACCGGTAGATTCTGCCGCCCCAGTGGCTCCGGCGCTCCGGGTACCTGTCTTCCCCGCTGTGCCGGACGTTCCTGACGTTCCCTGGCTGCCAGTGCCCGAAGGGCCCTGCGATCCAGGGCTATGACTCGACGTGCTGCTGGTTGTCGTCGAGCTGGTGGAGTATCCGCCGCCGCGTCCTGCGCTGCCCATGCTGATTGCGCCGGAAGCCAGTGCGCCGACCGTCCCTGCTGCCAGACCGCCACCGCCGCCAGCGACAGCACCAACCATCGGGGTGACGAACCGCATGAGGGCTGGCATGGCGAACAAGGCAATGATCATCAGAGCCAGACCGGTCACCGTTGCCAGGAGCGCGGAGCCGAAGTCCTTGCCGTCACCAACGTTCCCGAAGATCTTGCTGCCACTGAGCTGGAAAGCCGTCGCGTAGACGATGGCGGCCGCGGGCTTGTAGAGGATGAAAGCGATCAGCCAAGCTGTGCACTTCTGAAACCAACCCCTGCCTGCCTCGGTATTGCTGAAAGCTGCAGCCGTAGGGAAGATCCCCGTCAGGATGACGAGCAGGCCACCGCGGATGATCATGAGCACGATCTGCATTACGGAGGCCAGAATCGCAATCAGTCCCAGGAGAATGATCATGATCGACCCGATCGGGCTGGTCGCCGAAAGCGCCAACAAGGCCGTGATGTTCTCGTTGAACGAGGTCCCGTTCGTGGAATTAGTGATGATCCAGGCCGAGAACTGATCCGCCGCGACCGTCAGCAGTCCCACGGCCGCTACACCAGCGCCGGAGACGACGATTAGGGTCGCCAGCGAACGCACCAGATCCCGCAAGGGGGCACCCCTGCGCTCAATCGTCATCTTGGCTGCACCCACGAGGACAGACATCACAGCCAGGGAAGCCGTCCAGAAGTAGAGACTGTTCTGCAGGAACAACACCGGGTCACTCCCGGTGGACCCTCCCGGGGCTGCGGTTAGAGCGGGAGTTCCCACATTCACCCAAAATGTTCCGAGTGTTTGGACTGTTTGTCCAACGGCATCGGCAATAGCTTTCGCCATGTTCTTGACGGCATCATTGGCGACATCTTCGATGGCCGCCCCTGCCTGGCAAAAAGGATTTATTGCATTCAAGCCGGAGCAGTCAGCCATTAGACACCGGCCCACTCGACGTAACCACTGAGGTCACTAAGCTGTCGCGCCCCAGTGTCTCCTGTAGCCGGCACAACGAACTTCCAGTCGCCCTCGTACCACTGGAGCGGAACCGGAATGGAGACGAAGGTTCCGTTTGCACCCTTGAATGCGAGATCAATGACGGCTCGGTCAGCCTCGTAAGAACGGAACGTGAAGCCGGCCAATTGGGCTGTCACGGAGTTTGGGGCGGCTGTTGGGGAAGACTTCAGCACCGCATCTAGCTCCGGGCTTGGTACAGCCAACTGCTGATAAACGAGGTCCGCTTTTCCAGCTGAGGACAACGCAGTCATGTTTGCCGCTGCATACAACGCACCGGTCGGTGAGTGTGCGAAACAGGAACGAAGGCCGTTGGCTTCGGTCTTGCCGGGGCCGAACTGCATAGGCGATGTTGGTGCGGCGATCTTGCCGACCAACTCCCATTTGGTGTCGGCGGGTGTAGTGGCCGGCTTGGCCTGGTCACCGGATGGCAGGCCACACACGCTGGCCGCCGACGTCGCCGAAGGTTCGCCGCTGCTGATGCTCGTGCTGGTGGTGCTCGGTTCAGGGGACGCCGTTCCGCCGCCTCTGGGAACCAGGGCCAGGATTATCCCGAGCGCGACAATGATCGCCACGACAACGGCCGAGATGATGAACTTAGGTTTGGTCAGCGGATTCTGGTCTTCGTTCACTGTCGGTTCAGTCATGGCTGAAGCTCCTTAGACCAGGGCGCCTACGACGCCGCCAGCGGAGGCTGCCAGGATGCACCCGCCGAGGACCCATGCCAGACGGCCGGCATGCTCGCCGCCCTCTCCGCGTCGGTTATTGATCATCATCGTTCCGGCTGTGATCAGGATGCCCGCGACTGCCAAGCCGAAGACGATCCATGCGACCCATTTGAGGATCGTCAACAAACCTTCAGAGCCGGGAGGTGCCTCACCTGTGCCCGGGTTCGGTATCTCTGTGATGGCAAAGCTTGACCATTCCAAGGCCTTGGAGAACAACATGAGTTTCTACTTTCTATTTGGCCGGGAGTCCGGCGGTGGCAGTTACTGCGATCTGCACCTGCTCAAGAGTGGTGCGGGCTTCTTTGGGAAGTTCCTCGGTCCCGATGTCATGGCCGTAGCGCCATGTGTCCACCCAGGGGAAATGCCACATGTGGGGCACTCCCCCGCCGACGACGCGGGCGAAGTCGCGGATCTCTTTGGGGAGCCGCCCGGGAGCGTCAGCCATGACCACGAGGCCGGCGATCTGGATGGCGGGAAGTGACCTTGATGCCCATTCAGTTGCAGCCAGCCGTGCTGCACGAAGGCCTGGGATATTGGACCGGGCAACCAGGACGATCACGGATCCGGCTGCGGTCAAAGGCCAGTGATGATCGGCTGCCCTGGTGTTCTTGTCCAGGCGTGCAAGCGACGTTTCGCCCGCGCCGCCGTGGACGCCAAGCCACCAAAAGCTCGGTTCCCTCCCCGCAACGTTCCTTCGGGGAAGCCGGTCCGCCTGGTCCGGCTGCGGAACACTCAGCTGTGGCCTCGTCGCCCCCGTAGGGATGAAAGGCGGCTCTTCCGGGATAGCTGGAACGGGTTCGTCGATAGTTTCTGCGCCGAGCGTCACCCAGCGATTCTTTGAGACCGGCATTTCACTTCCCCTACTAATGTCCGCAAAGATCGTATCGGTACCATCCGACACGAAAGGCCAAAAGTGACCGCAAACAACAGCTTTAGTACCTTTCAGTCACGTCTAGTACATCACAGTACCAATTTGTGGTCTACGATGGCTCTATGCGGTGGGACGGACTGAGCGTGGACCCCAAGTACCTGGAAGCACTCTTCGCCAAGTACCCGGAGCGTCTTACGCCTCAGGACCTCGAAGAGATCTTCGGGTTGTCCCGAAACACCGTCTACCGCTGGCTCCAAACCGGAGTGATTCCTGCTTACCAAGTCGAGAAGACATGGTTGATCGCCAGAGATCAAGTCAAGGACTGGGTCTGGGAGAACCGGAACACGCTCAGGAAGGGCCAGACACCAGAAGTGAACGACGAGGACCAGCCCTAAGGCGAAGCAGCTGACGAGCAGATGTGAGGGGGACACATGCAATCACGAACGAGCGCGCCTGCGCTGGTCGCCGGCGCCGTCCTCGCACCCGTCGGCTTGGTACTGTCCATCATCCTGTTCGGCGGGGGCTCCCAGGCCGCGGCCGACGTCTGCTCACCGACCGGATCCAGCGTCAGCGTTGACGCAACCCAACTGCCCAAGGTCGCTGTCGCCGGCTACGAGGGCGAACAGCTGAAGAACGCGGCCCTGATCATCAACGCAGGCAAAACCCTTGGCCTGTCGGCCCGAGGGCAGACGATCGGCGTCATGACGGCCATGGGCGAATCCGGGCTCCGTGTTCTTGACTACGGAGACGGCCCGGGGCCCGACTCCCGGGGACTGTTCCAGCAGCGCGACAACGGCGCGTGGGGAACCTACCCGGACCGCATGAACCCAACGGCATCAGCCACAAACTTCTTCACCGCCCTGCAGAAGGTCAGCGGGTGGGAACAGCTCGAACCCACCACGGCCGCGCACCGGGTCCAGCGCAACGCCGACCCGTTCCACTACCAGTCCTACTGGGCGGCCGCCGTCGAGGTCGTCGCCGCCCTGGCCGACGTTCCGATCACCGATGCCGGCGGGGAAAGCTCCTGCGGGATCCCCGGCCAATCCGGCAAAGACGATGACCTGCCCTGGCGCACCGCGAAGATCTACGAGCCATCCCCGCTGGGCATGTACAACCGCGAATGCGTCGACTTCGCCCTCTGGCGTGTGAACCAGCAGCTGGGCAGCACCACCACCCCCTACAAGGTCCTGAACGGCACCTTCCGGCCTGACGGTGCCGTGCTCGGGTCTGCCCTTACCTGGAAAGACGGCTGGGACGCCAAGGGCTGGCCCACCGGTGGAACGCCACGTGTTGGCGCTGTCGTTTGGTACTCCCCCGGCACCGGGGGCGCAGACGGCACCTACGGCCACGTCGCCGTCGTCAAAGCCGTTAACGGTGACGGCAGCTTCCTGGAAGAGGGCTACAACGGCAACCCCGCCCCGAATGACCACACCTACTACACCCGAACCGTAGAGAACGGCACTCCCAGCGCCTTTCTCTACCTGCCCGGCAGCGACTCACCGGAGGAACCATGAAACGCGCCCTGACAGCCCTCGCGGCCCTGCTCGTGTGCACGGCCTGCGCGCCGGTATCCACCTCAACACCCGCAGAACCGTCACCCACCACTTCCACCGCCAGCCCAGCCACTCTCAGCGCTGGCGGTAAGCCCCAAGCTCCCGGCGGCACAGCACCGGCCACCCTGGGCATTGCCTGGGACGAGGCAAGCAAAACAGCCGCGCTGGAAACGGCGACCAAGGCCATGACGCTGTATGCCCGTCCCACGGTCACGGACAAGCAATGGATCCAGGAGCTCGGGCAGCTGTTGACTGCCCAAGCAACCGCTGATTACCAATACGTTGACCCGGCCAACATCCCGGTCAGCAGGATCACCGGAACGGGCCAGCTCAGGATCGATGAGAACAACGGTTTCGGCTGCCAGGTCGTCTTTCCCACCGATGCCGGCGACTACGACGTGCAGCTGCTCCGCAGCGCAGCCGACAAGCCCTGGCAGGTCAACCGTTTCACGCCCCCGAACGGCACAAAGTAAGGACAGATGATGGAAACTCAAGCGCTCGACTTCCCCAAGATCAACGCCGTTCTACGCACTAACGGAACCGGCGAAGTCACCATCAACGGGACCTCCCACGCGATCGAGGCCGCCGACGAAGCCGCCGTCCTTAGCGGTGCATTACGAATCATCACCGAAACCGCGGCTCAGCTCGGCCGACCCGTCCGCGTCAGCACCACTGACCCGGACGGGCAGGGCCTCATCATCGTCTCCCCCGAAGGCGTCGTCAGCGAGGCCGCACCGATCAAGCCCACCCCGAAGCGGGAGCAGGACACCCTGCCCGTTACGGCAGCCCCTTCGCTGGAAATGGCTAAGGCCACGACCACGGCCGCGCCTGTTTCGGTCCCCGATGCCTCTGCGGCCGAAGAAGTGCCGGCACAAGCTGCCGACGCCGCACCGTTGACCTTCAGCGCAGCCGTTACAGCCGCGCCCGCCGGGGCGCCCGCACGGGCTGCCACAGCAGCCGCTGTGGAGCCTGCCACCCGGCGCAGTCTCAAAGACACTTCGTTCCTCATTAGCGCGCCCGTGCTCCAGCCGGCCACGCGCGGCTGGCGGGGCGTTCTCAGCCGCTTGGGCTTCCGCATGGACCCCTCGGCCGAGGAGCTGGCCGAACGGGAAGACATCCGCACAGTGAGCCAGCACTGGCCCGGCCCCCGCACCGTAGCCGTCGTCAACCGCAAGGGCGGAGCGAACAAGACCCCCACCGTCGTGATGCTCAGTGCGATCCTGGCCCGCTACAGCGGCGCAGCGACCGTCGCCTGGGACAACAACGAATCACAGGGGACGCTCGGCTGGCGCACCGAAAAGGGCGGCCATGACAACAGCGTCCTGGATCTCATCGACTCATCAAAGGCGCTGCTCTCCCCCAGCGCCCAAGCAGCCGAGATCGCCCGGTTCGTCCACCACCAGACCTCGGACAAGTTCGACGTCCTGCGCTCAGACGAGAACGAGGAGGGCGACCACGAAGTGACCGCAGAGGAGGTGGACATCGCCCACCAGGTACTCACCCGCTACTACCGTCTGATCGTCATGGACTCCGGAAACACGGCCCGCGCCGCAAATTGGCGGCGAATGATCCACCACACTAACCAGCTCGTGGTCCCCGTGACAGCCATCGAAGACCGCGCCGAGGCCGCGCGCCTGACCCTCCAAACGCTGGAATCCCGCGGCGGCCACGACGGCGAGCTGGCCCGCAACGCCGTTGTCATCGTGTCCGAATCCACCGACGCCAAGCGCAGCATGAGCGGCGACGCCCTCAAACGCGCCAAGGACGAGGCCCGACGGATCGCTGACGGCTTCGCCCCCCATGTACGTGCCGTGGTCCGCATCCCCTACGACCCCGCACTGGTCAATGGCCCCATCCGCTACGACGCCCTCCAACCAGCTACCCAGCGCGCGTGGCTTGCGGCAACCGCCGCCGTCGCAAAAGGTTTCTAAGAGCGATGAAACCGACACGCCGTACTTTATGTCCAGTCCCCAGCGTTTCAGAAACTAACGTGAGGGGCATGGCAATTCAGAAACGCGCACGCGGAGGACGCCCTTCTAAAGGGGACCGTCATGTTCTGACTACCCGGCTCCCCGTTGCAGACGCAGAAAAGTTATTCGCTGTAGCAGATCACCAAGGGCAGTCGGCTAGTGAGTTCATCGCACATGCCGTTGCTGAAAAGCTCGCCGCCATCGACATGACATTCGTTGCCGGCCAGGGGGAACTGCCTATCGGCCGTATCGCCTCTTAAAAGAGGAAGGCCCGCACTAGGCGGGCCTTCTCGAAGCATTAAGTCCAGATCCAGTTCTTGGCGGGACATGATCTGAACTTTTACAACACCCACGCTGTGGGTGCCATTTGTGTTACCTCGAAAGGAACTACTGCACACCATGGTACCGGAACCGGTATCGGCGTCAACGCATGCCCTTATGGGTGTCGCGCCGTACGTGAAGCCAAAAGATGCATGGAGCCTTGCTCCGATGATTGCTGGCGCCCCTTCTTACCGACTTGGTCGTTGGATTGGCTCGCGGTTTCAGTACCCCCGGCCGAGCAACGCACCGAAAATCACTCGGGTTCTGCCGGAACGTCCTGCGGCGGTAATGGTGCATGGCCCGGATGGCAGTGTTGCCACGCTGTGCCTGGACTTTGACACGTCCAAGGCCCTCAAGGGTGTGGTTGACGCGGACGCTGCCCGGGTGGGGCGGTTGTTGTCGGCGTGCGGGATGGTTTTTGTTGAGGACTTTTCCCCTAGTGGCGGCCGCCACCTGTACATCCCACTGCGGGACCGTATCGGCGCAGCTGAAGCCAGGGAACTGGTCGAAGCACTCGCACTGACGGCCAGGAGTCTGGACCCGAGTCCGCACCAAAACATCACGGATGGATGTATCCGCGTCCCTGGATCGGTGCACAAGGCTGGCGGGCACCAAACCCTAATCACTCCACTCTCCCAGGCCTACGACATCCTGCGGCGACGCAACCCAGCCTCTGCGCTGATGGAGCTTCGGTCCGCGCTGGCTCCGGAGCTAACCCGGAAGCGCGCACTCAAAGCCCGTGCAGCCAAGACTGTTGCCGGACAGCGAACCGGGATTCTGCCGGCACTACCGCTAAACGCTGGTAGTGAAGCGCCGCTGCGTAAGGTCGCCCGAACCGGTCTGTACGACACGGCCAGGTACAAGGGCCCATCCGAGGCTCGCATGGCTGTACTGAACCACTTCAGCGCCTGCGGCTGGTCCCTGCAAGACGTCGAGAACGAACTCACCGGCCAGTTCCCGGGGCTGGCCGCCCTATACGGAACCCCCCAACGCCAGGCGCGACTCCTGCCCTACGAGTGGACCAAAGCCCAGTCCCTCACTTCCAACCAAACCCTTCAGAAACGACTCCCCCGTAAACACAGGAAAAAGAGTGCCCCTATTAACAACACAAGCCAAACTTTAACCACCGGGGGGGCAGGGAACCTTAGCAGCGCCGGTGTGCAGCAGCTCGTAAACGATCTGGAAAATGTCCTCTACGCAGTCCTCGATCACAGACTGCAAGCCAGAGGCCGGCAAGGCCTCAGCCTCCGTCTGCTCATTCGTGGACTACTGGGCTACATGAGAGCCAAGGAAACTGATGTTCTTGATGTTGGATGTCGAACTCTTGCTGTGGCGATGGGAAAACACCACGTCACCATTGCGCGGCTTCTGCCCGTCCTGGTTGCTGCCTCCGATGGAATCCTGACTAAAGTCATGAACGCACGTCACAAAGCCGCCGACGTATACCTCATCCAGCTCCCCGAGCAATATCAACAACTAGCCCGCGAACTAGCTTGGCGAAAAGGAAAAATTCATGCCATTCGGCCTGTTTTTCGGGCACTCGGGGACGCTACAGCGCTGGTGTACGAAGCCATCGAACGCGGCCGCCACTCCCCCACAACTGCGGATCTCGTGCGGGCCACCGGTGTCAGCCGGAATGCATGCTCGGCCGCGTTGGCCGAGATGGAAGCCTTGGGTATGGTCCAACGTCAGGGACACGCGTGGAAGACCACCACAGTCAACTTACGCATGCTCGCGGCACGACTCGGCGTCATGGATGACTACCTTGATCAAATCAGCCGTAACCGGAATGAACGCGCTGCCTGGCACGCTTACCTAGACCGGTTTCGTACCCCCAAGGTCGAAGAGACTGACCTGTTTGATCTAGAACGGGACGAGTACTGGATACCACCCGACGATGCGGCAATTTGGCATGCAGCTTGAGGCCGGAATGACAGGAAAGACTTAGGACTGCATTACGGTGAAGCCTGCAAGCAAGTCGAGGAGGATCTTCACGATCTCGAGCGTGAATCTCATTGGCTGGCACCCCAGGTCTCTGCCTTATGGAAGCGGCTTAAGACTCTTAGTTCTCGCCGCCTGTTGTGAACCCCGCGGTCGGACAAGGAGCATGCGGAGAGAATCAATCTTGACGTATTTATTATTGTGGCGTTCTACTGTTGCTGGTGGGGCGGCTCTTCTGCGGAACTCTGTGCACCTTCAGACTTTGGGCCGTAAGTGTCTTCGGTTAGAAGGGCTGGCAACTCCCGAGTGTCCCCGGCTCAAACGAGTTGGCCCCAATGTTGGCGCTATGAAGACGTCATCGTCACGCAATAGCCCTTGAGTCTTGCGCCCCGGAGTACGGGCGTGTGCCCTCAGCCCTCTTGGGATTAGCGACATATGTAATAAATCCAGACGTATTTATCGCGTTCTCATGCGGTGGCCGCCAAAGGCGCGACCATGCAGTGCCGGTGGAAGTCCTTGAGGGCACTCTCCGGGCTCTTCTCTGGCGAGCAGCTGATGCCGATGTGACGCCAGGGATAGTTCTCGGTCGCCTCCCGGAGCCAGGCGTTGGATCTTGGGAACCGCCCCTCTTCCTCTATAGCTTCGCCTATATGTAGCGACGCGCCGAGATAAATACGTCATGACGTAAAGATAGACGGATAGATTGATAGCCAGATGTCCAGTTTGAGGATGGGGCGGACGTGTAACGCCTCGGGCTAATAAATACGTCATGACATAAAGATAGATTGATTGACGGATTGATAGACGGGCAGACAGCCAGATTTATTAATTGCAATTGAGGTGACATGTGAAAGTAACTGCGATAGGGAACCGAAAGGGCGGAGTCGGTAAGACCTCTGTGACATTGGGTCTTGCCACCGGTCTGAAGTTAATTGGCAAAAAAGTGCTGGTGATCGACCTGGATCCTCAGGCAAACGTCACCGAAGCACTTGAAGGTTCCGGTGAGTTCGACGTTTTCGACGTGTTGTATGGGGGAGATGCTGGCACTTTGGGTCAGGCCATCACCAAGACCTCTTGGCCTGGCATTGATCTCATCCCGAGCTCCGAATCGCTCGCGCGGCTGGAATCGGAAAGCATCATGACACCAGAGTTGCGGTTGAAGACCGCCGCCTGGGGCGCTGAGGAATTGATGGCATACGATCACATTCTTTTGGATCTTCCTCCCGCGTTGGGTCGTCTTACGCTCAATGGCCTTATTTGGGCTGATCGAGTCCTCGCCATAACGGAGCCTGCGGCCTTCTCGGTGAAAGGCGTCACCGAATTCCTGGAGACAGTGAAGAAAGTGCAGTCGTTACCGCACCTGAATCCGGCACTTGAGTTCCTAGGAATCATCATCAACAAGACCAGTTCGCCCCTGACAGGGGAGCATGCCTTCCAAATCGGCGAACTGGAGGCTGCCTATGGGCAAGACGTAAGGAGTCCTCACCTTCCGCTCAGGACCGCCATGCAGGACTCTGTCAGTTCGAGAGCCCCTCTTACAAAGCTCAACAGCAGGGGAGCTGTAATCATGACCGAAAAGTTCATCGAGCACGCTCGCTTTATCGATGGAGTCAACTGATGCCAGTAGAGAGAAAATCAGCGATCCGCAAGGCACCCGCTGCGGACGTAGTCGATGTTCTGACCTCCCGAAGCGACAGTAGGCAAGAGCTGTCTACGGAACCTTCGCGTGCGCAGTCACCTGACCCGCTAGAGGTTGCTCCGCGAGCATCGACAAACAGGCGGCCGGGACCGGGCCGTCCCCGAAGCAAACGTCGGATGGAACCCTTCTCCTCAAAGATCGAAATCGAACTCAGAGACGAGATGGATGACTATGTGGCCGAGCACGGACTTTCCATCATCGACTTCCTGGATGAGGCGGTCAGGGACCGCCTCAAAAAATAATTACGTCTTGACGTAATTATTGACCACTAACTGCCGTGTCCGAGGGTGGCCTGCCGAAATAAACCAAACCAGCTGATGGGCTGCCTCTTATTGTCTGATGCCTCATCTAACATCCTTCAAATAGACCGTATTTGGATGGCTTTTGATGGGGGCATTGTGAAAGCACTTGAGGACTGGCCAGCACTTACACCGGAAGTGCGTACACAATTGGGCCTTTCCCGGCGAACACCAAAGCCAGAGACGACGGTTGCAGCCAGGCATCCGGAAGTTCTGGACATGTGGGACGACGAAAACCTATTCGGCCCCAACGACATTCCGGCCTCATCACCAGTGAAGGTCCGCTGGGTATGCAAGCAGGGGCACAGGTTCGTGGAATCAGCAGTGGTCCAATGCGGTGCTGTCTCAGGCTGGCGACGCAAGGCCGGAGGCTCTCGAGCATGTCTTACCTGCCTGGGGGAGCAAGAACACGGATGGGTGCGCCTCCAGTGCGGACACGAAGTCATCGCCAAACCAGGCGCCGAAAACATGGCCGTGTGCCGGCCATGCAGAACCGCTTCCTTCGCTGCCAGGAAGACAGCGACCGGTCCTAAGTATCCAATCGGTACAGTCATTCAGTCCCGGAACCTTATGACTTCTCAGACGGAGCAGCGGGTGAGAGACAAGCTCATCGCTGCAGGGTTCACTGTCCACAAGGGAAGGAGCGCTATCCAGTGCGGCCATGAGCCACAGCGCAACAATTTTCCCATCCTTACCCCGGACATCCTGATCTCCAAGAGCAAGGTATGTGTGGAAGTGGACCCGGCGCACACCCATGTTGGTAAAGAAAAGGACGACCGAACACGCAACCAGCTGCTCGCCGCCGCCGGATGGCAGGTGGTTCGTCTAAGGATCGGCGGGCTTGGACCCGTCGGAGAGCATGATGTGGTGGCCGAATCTGAAAGCGTTACGAATGAGGCAATGGATGCCTTGGCTTCAGCCGTGTCAGATGCGGTGGTAGGCCGTCCCGGAATTATCCGCAGGATCGCGAAAAAGGCTCCCACAGCGGTTCGACAGAAGTCCCGATTGGGTGCCATTGCTGAACACAAGTACTACGAAAACGCATTCTATGTCTCATGGCAGCTGAACTCTGGACGAGCACAGCGCATGGTAGCCATGGACCACGGGCGATACCTTGCCATTGCAGAAGGCTGGGACCCGCCGCAGTTTATCTGCCACCTCGGGCTGGATGAGCTGCCAAGAAAACAATGGCGCACTGCCTTGCAGGACATCTTGGCACAAATGTCGGATACAGATTTTGTGCCGAGGTCCAGGTTCCCTTGGGGCGACGAGCTCTTCATTGGAGAGCAGGCATCAACAGTCCGAGTACACCCAAAGTTCTATTTGGGTGCTTCAGCATGGGAGCTCACAGCCAACATCGTCGGCGCAAACGTCTTCTCTGAGGCTGCAATATGTGCCGATAGAGATGTCCAGGCGGAGCTTCATCCAGAGGCCGTCCAGCGCGGCTGGCGGATTGCAGCCGTTGGCCAATGCAAGGGAAAGTACGGGGATTACCAAGAAATCCAACTACTCTGGCGATCACCGTTGCAGGCGCCGACGGGGGTTGATGAAAGTGAGGCGCTTGCTGCAAGCAACAACGTCGGCCATTGACCGGTGTTTACGTTTACTTGGGGGCCGGTGCGGACAGAGTTAGGGAAAGATGCCGTTCTCCTAGGACCCGCGCCACACATGAAACGACAGGTGGCGATTGATTCAGCTTATGACTTCGACCTTGTCGACAACTTCGGCGACGTCGGTATCGGCCTCTTCAGCCCGGTGTCCTGGTTTGGTCAGTTCCAGGCTTGCAAGGTGTTTCTGCAGTCGCTTGGACATGGGAAGGAATGTGCCAAGGGTGAGGCCTCCAGATAGTACGGCTCCGACGACGGGAATTGCCTTCGCGATGCCGTTGGCGAAGAGTGTTTTGGTCATACTCACGCCGAGATGCTTGGCGACGTTTTTCACGATCGGGTAGATAACCCCTTGGGTCAGTGCCTGCTGAGGAAGTTTCTTAGCTACATTGGCGGCTATCATGTTCGCGACTTTCGCCACCCCACCTTGGGCGATCTGCACTCCGAACATTACGCCCACGAACAGGATCAGCATGCTCTCGGTTGCTTCATCGACTTCTTCGCCGTCATCGGCGAATAAGTCAGGCCAACTGTAGATGTAGGCCAATTTCTGGGCGATCCGAAGCATATGTCCCATGTACTGCGCGAGGTCGGCCGGGACAGTGCCGATCATTGCCAGGCCGCCGGGTATACCCGCGAGGGTCGAGAGTCCGGTGACCTTGCTGGTCTCATAAGTGATCGAGGTGTTTGCAGCCTCCACAACTATTTTGAGCGGGACACCTGCTGCTGCCGGACCGTCAGCGATTGCCCTCTGGATCTGTTCCTCGGTGCAGTAACGCTTGAGCGCTGTTCGCAGGTAAGCGGCCCTGTCGATCCTCACACCCGGTAGCCTCGCCGCAGCGTCCAGCGCCTGCGTGAAATTCGATCCAGGGCTGGCAATCTCTGAAGTTTCGGTCATGGGTAGATCGTATAGGTGGTCGACTTGCAAGACTCATCTGCCGACCCATTCCGATGCGTGGCGATCGATAGCCTGGCATTCTTCACCACCCGCGCTTCAAGGGGAGTGCTGTGTCTATGGCTATCTATCTTTGTGACCTGAAGCGCGCTCATAATCGATGCCGACGGAACTGCGGCCGTGGCCGGGGCGGATCTTTCCTGTTGGACCGTCGCACACCTTCAGGGGCCTCGCCAATCAGTCACGCGTGACCAGTTGCTGCAGCCCCTTGTCGTAGACGTAGTCGGTGATCTCACCGGACATGATCATTGCGACGGCCCTGTTGATGGTCTCCAGCGGAACCACGAACCACTCCGAGGGGTCGTAGTCGCGTCCTTTCCGGTCAACCTGTGTCAGGTCCAGGCGCGCTTCGGCGAACACACGGTGCAAGAGGTGCTCCAGCCAGGACGCACGCACGTTGTAGAGCCGGTAGTCCGCCAGCACCTTCACCGGTGCCATCAGGTAGGTTGGCGAATTCGCCGCATTTTTGATGCGGGTCTCGACGTTGGTAGTGGAGAAGCCGATCTTGTGGAGGTCCTTCATCCCCGCGACAACAGGATCCTCGCTGAGCGACTGCAGCACGTATATGTGACCGCTCTCCAAGTCGGCGTCGAGGATCTCGCTGGCATCGTGGCCTGTCCGCGCCAGGACCTGGCCCTGCGCCTCGTACAGGCGGGTCATGAGGCTTTGCTTGTACATCGCCGACTCAGTGCCGTTTTCAAAGACGACGCGCAGGCGCTGCTTCTGCCTGGGCTTGCCACCGACAATCAGGTCCACGTCCTCGCCTACCTCAGCCACGAAGCACATGACGCCGTTCAGCACGAAAAAAGCACCCATGCGGATGAGATCCATGCCAGTAAAAGGCATCAGCTTGTACGTGCCCTCGGCCAGCTCGGCATGCTTCGCCTTGAACAGCGGCTCGAACAGGTCGAAGTCTTCGGCCTTCACCCGCTGAGCGACGGAGTCCGGGGACTCGGGGCGCTTGATCACGGGTAGATCCGACACATCGAGGATGCCGCTCTCGTCGCCCAGTAGATCGTCCAGGTCATCGCTCTCGAGAAGCTCGTCCAGCGACTCGGGAGCTGCCTCTACAGCCAGCAGCTCGAACTCCGTGTCGAGGTGCTTGAGTGCCGCGATCTTCTCCTCGTTGGCGAGGATGCCCTCGAGACGGGCCCCGAGCTTCCGCTCGGCGATCTCCCGCGTCGCCGAGCTCGGCAGGCGCTCGTGCGTCCGGCGGAACTCCACGATCTCCAGGAACGCACGCTCGAGCCGGTCGGAGGAGGTGATTTTCTTGGGCTTCTCGGGCGCGTCGAGCAGCCCGTCGAGGTCGTTGTCGATGAGGTCCTGCAGGGAGGACGGTGCCGCTTCGAGGATGTCGTCGTAATCGCTCATTCGCTCTCCACCATCTCATTTGCCCGCTTTTGGGCCTCGAGCTTCTGCTTGGCCCTTTGGAGCCACAGCAACGCATCCGCGTATCGCTTCTCTGTCGGGTCCTCGGCCCTCGAGTCCGGTCGCCGACCGTTGACCTTGATCCAGTTCTTGATCCGGGGAACGAGTGCCAGCGCTTCTTCCTCGGTGAACTCGACACGGGTGGCCGTGATCTGGTCCTGAATAATCCGAAGCACCGAGGGAGTCACCGACTTGGACATGACCTCGAAGGCGCGCTGGAACGGATTCACCGAGTCGATGAGGTTGATGTTGAGGTCGTCGATATTGACGAACTTCTCTGCCATCTTGATGAACCGCTTGTCGCCAACTGTGCGCACTTCGCCGTTCTTGATCACAGAGTCCACGACGACCTGCTGGCGAACCTCCTCCACCTGCGCCTCGGTGAGGTCCGGGTACTTCTCGCGGATGATCTTGGGGATCAGCACCTTGTTGGTCGTCTCGGCGTCCACTGAGCCGGCGGCGGCGCGCGCGAAGGTGTCGTCCTGGAGGATCGTCGCTTTCAGGTCGTTCAGATCAGTCTCCACGATCTGCTTCACGCGATCGCTCGACGGTTCCTTGAAGCCCTTGATCTTCAGCTGCCCCGGCGCGGCGGAATCGTCGTCGTCGAACTTCTTCGTCTTGAAGGTGAAGTTCTGCGCGAGCACCTGCTCCATGAGGAGAGACGCGGTGATGGCCTTGAGCATGTTGTTGACCGAGACCTTCACCTCACCCTGGGTGGCGTCCGGCTCGGCGATGAGGTTCGTGAACTGCGCGTGGGACTTGCCGGGGCTGTCACGGGTGACCCGACCGATGATCTGGATGACCTCGGTCAGCGAGGCCCGGTATCCGACAGTGAGGGCGTGCTCAGCAAAAGGCCAGTCAAAACCTTCCTTGGCCATGCCGAGGGCGATGATGATGTCGACCGCGTCGCGGTTCTTGGAGGCTGTGTGAGCCAGGTAGTGCAGCGTGTCGCCGCGCTTCTTTTGGTCGGTGTCGTCGACGAGGTCCGCGACGCGGACGATGGTTCCGGTGTCCTGTCGGCGCACGCTGATGATGCCCGTGTCGGGGTCAGTCTCCTCGACGTGCCCGATGACATCGATGATGCGACCGATCTCTTCGAGCTTGTCCTTCGTTGACTCTCCCGAGTTGACGTTCGGGATGTGCACGATGGTTTTCTTGTCGAGGTCCAGCACTTCGCCGATCGCGTCCGTGTAGCGGCCCTGGTAGAAGTGGTGACCAATGCCGAGCGAGTGCAAGTGCTCGTATCCGTTGAGCTGGTCGTAGTAGTTGAAGGTGACCGGCGTGAACTTGGCCTCGTCCTCTGGCGAGAGCACCGGTACGGAGTCGCCGCGGAAGTAAGAGCCCGTCATCGCGACGATGTGGACATCGCTGCCGTTCATCACGTCACGCAGGAGTGCGCCGAGGCGGCTCGACTCGACGTCCGCTGAGACGTGATGGAACTCGTCGATCGCGAGCACCGTGCCGTTGAACGACTCCGGTGCCAGCCTTTCGAATGCGAAGCGGAGTGTCGCGTGGGTGCACACGAGTGTCGCATCAGGCCCCTGGAGAAAGTTGATGAACGCGTCAACCTTGCCCGCAGAGGATCCCGCATCACAGAGGTTATGCTCAGGTTTGATTTCCCAGTCCGCGAAGAAGCCGAACTTCGAAAGAGCCGTCGACGCGAACGACGCACCGATCGAACGCTCCGGGACGGTCACGATGACTTTTCTGCGCCCCTGGTTGTAGAGCTTGTCGAGGGCCACGAACATCAGCGCCCTCGATTTACCAGACGCTGGCGGAGCCTTCACCAGGAGGTGCTGCGCGTCGCGCTTCGCGAAGACCCGTTGCTGCATTTCGCGCATGCCCAGGGCATCCGTGTTCACCGAGGCCTTCGTTTGGGAATAGGTGACGTCGACGATATTGATGGGCTTCTTGATCGCGTTCACTTCGCGGTCCTCCGGGTCTTCTTGGATGAGGCGTTCGCTGCCTCGGCTTCTGTCATCTCCTCATACATCGCAAAGAGGGCAGATAGTCTTTGCTCATCGGTCTCATATCCGCGCTTGGAATAGATCGAGTCAACCAGCGCATCGACCTCTGCATGGGCGACGCGTAGATCCTCCGGCATCTTGTTCGGGTCGTAGAGCTCTGCGAGTGTCTGCTCGCAGTGGTACTCGCGCACATCGAGTACCCGCAGTGCAGCAGCGGTGAGCTTCTCCTTCATTGCATTTGACAGAGGCGGGACGGGGAAGTTGTTGTACACGATTGTGTTGGAGTAGCGGTAGTTGATTCGCATTCTTCCAGCGACGGCCCGCACCCATGTCATGTGTGCTTTCGAAGTGATGATCGCGAATACCCAAGGCTCAGCATCGTATGCAGCGAAGGCGGCATTAGAAATCACGGTGTCGGGCCCTAGATATCCAACAGGAATGTAGTCGCGAAGTCCCGAAGACGCAGCAGGGACAATTATTGACTCCGTGGGCTTGTAGCGGACTTCACCAAAGCGGAACGGCATTGATGAGATCTTCTGAGTGGCGGCCTTCGGGCTAGCCCTACGCATCTCGGAGGTTTTCTCGAAACGATGCTGCAGAGGCGCGATACTTAGTGCCGACTCTTCCTCGTCTGGGCTCACCCACACGCAGTATCGGTCCAGACCATTGATGAATTCCAGCGAGCCAAGGAAAGTCTTGAGGAAATGGGCGGCTTGAGGATCCGTACTAAGAAGGGCGTCCCGGTCATGGGGCTCAAGAACCAAGTTGCCGCCGTCGGTCGGCTGTGAGCCCTTTTCCATCGGAGGCAGTGACGACAACGGTTTCGAGCGTGAGTGAACGTAGATATTCTTGGCGTCGGCGAGATAACCGTTGATATTTGACACTGCTATCTGAAGGTCATCCGTGAAGAGATACTTTTGACGCTCCCCCGCCCTTCGCAAGCCGATCACAGCGACCGTGACATCTGCATTTCCCTTGGCATTGTTGTCCCATTGGAACCCGGTGTAAGCGAAACCGATCTCCAGATCCAGGGAGAAGATCATAGGAAACATGAGCGCGACGTGTTCACCTTGTGTCACAGTCTTTGTCGTTACGAACGCGAGCTCAGCTCGGCTACGGGCGATGTACTCAGCGCCTTTGACAAACCAGAGGGCGATGTAGTTGAGGCTTTTCGAGTATGGACGTGTGCCGAATACGAAGCCGAAATCTGCTTTTTGGGCAGGCGACTGCCTTGTCGCCCCGTAGTATGGCGGGTTTCCGATGAGGTAAATCTCCTCGGAGCCGCTGTTGGGACACACCGCGTTCCAATCCACGCGTGTTGCATTGCAGGCCTTAATCTGGCCGGTTTCTTTTAGTGGGATGAGCGGGATGGAGAGATTGAACTTCTCCTTGAACTCGGCGTTCATCTGATGCTTGGCGATCCAGAGGGAGAGAATAGCTACCTCGACAGCAAAGTCGTCGATTTCTAGCCCGAAGAAGTTCTCAATGTTGATCTTCGACTCGGCGTACAGCATCTGGTGCTTTGGGTCGATCTCGAACAGTCGCTCCAGGATCGCGTGCTCCAGACGACGCAGCTCCTTGTAGGCAATGATGAGGAAGTTGCCGGATCCACAGGCAGGGTCGAAAACCTTGATCGCGCTGATTCGTTCGAGCAGTGCCTCAAGCTTCTTGACAGAGTCATAACCTGCATCAAGCTGTTCCTTTAGATCATCCAGGAACAATGGTTCGATGGTCTTGAGGATGTTCGGCACTGATGTGTAGTGCTGGCCCAGGTCACTGCGCTTACCTGGGGTGACAATCGCCTGGAACATGGAGCCGAAAATGTCCGGATTGATGTCACGCCAGATCAATGTGCCCAGCTCGATCAGCAGGTCGCGGGCCTTCTTCGTGAACTGCGGCACAATCTGTTCTGATGTCATTGTGAACAGCCGGCCGTTGACGTACGGAAACTGTGCCAGGTGTACGGGCTTCTTCCCGGCGTCTTCAGTGTCGAGCGCCTCAAAGACCGCCGCGAGGAACTCCGCGACGTCCGACCCATCGGGTTGAGTATGCGAGCCGACTGCATTGATGAAGACACCTTCATCGAAAATGCCGGTGTCTTCGGCAAAGAAGCAAAACAGAAGCCGGGTAAAGAACACATTAAGCGCATGTCGCCCATGCGCCATGTCGAACATGTCGGGGTTCGCCGCCAGCAGCTCGTCGAACAGTTTGCCCATCCGCTCGGCAGCCTTGACGTCCGCGTGTGCCTCTGCGACGTACTGGGCCTTCTCCATGCCGGCCCAGGGAAGGAAGAACGTGAAGTGCTGGTCGATGTCCCGGATTGGGATCATCAGGTTCTCGCCGGTCTTCGTGTCGATGGCCAGCAGTTCCGTGTAATCGGTGACGATCACGAAGCGCGTGTTGTAGCGGACCACCAAGGGTGAAGACTTCAGCTCGTCGATGACCGCGAGAGCATCACCGGTCGTCTCCTTGAAATAGACGACGTTCTTCTGAGCCACTTCAGTGGCGGGGTCAGCGGCGACGTTGAGGGAACCGTTGCGCAGCCTGGTCACATTGCCCTGGGGCTTGCCGTAGGCCAGCAGCAGGCCAAAAAGGAACTCGCGATCATAGGATTCGCGGTTTCCGAGTGGGGCGACGCGCTCCTCGACAGCTTTCAGGTTGAGCTTCACCATGGAAGATCTTCTTCTCTCACAAACGTGGTCCCAGCAAGGTTCACCGATAGCCACGGGTTCACTCAAGCGGCACTCAAATCATTGGCAGGCTAGCAGTGCTGCCTGCCAGACATTATCAGGGACTGTGCGGTGCGACGGGTTTGTCTCTTCCAGGATGAGCCCGAAGCTCCCAGGAGAGCGCCCGCTCCTCCCAGCCCTGATCAAGCGGTACGAATCGCGATTGGTTTGGATCCTTCGGGGATTTGGGCTTCAGCTTGTGCTTTGGCTGTCTCGTACGTTGCGCCTTCGGCTTCAACGTAGCTGAGCTGCCCCTCGCTGGCCTCTACGGTCAGGGTTACTTTCACGCCCATATCCTAGGCAACTGCCCTGGCCACGGTGCTTTCCATCGCTGCCAGCAGCGCCGGACCGTGCTTCTCTTGGCACCGGTTCACTGGCCGCGCCCCGTCCAGGACGTGGCAAGGCGTCACCATCCACAGCGCGAAGTAGTTGTGCGGGATCTTCAGCTCTACTGCGCGATGAAACAGATCTACGACCACCGGGTTCAGGGACATGTCCGGCAGGAACTGGAATCCGGGACAAAAGGTCCCTTCGTCGATGAAGACGCGAACGAGCTGTCGCAGCACCGGTTCCGGATACGGGGAGCCGGCTTCGAGCCGGTCCCGGACCTGGCCCAGTGCCGGCAGCCCGAACTCATCGCGGATAGCGTCCCAGAGCTGAGGCGGGATAGGGGAGCGGTACGGTTCAGTTGGCATCGGTGATGGAGTCCAACAGCCATTGAGTGGAGGCGGGTTCACGGCGCAGCAGGAAGGTCCGCAGCGCTGAGTTGGAGGAGAGCTTGACCTGTACGCGCCAGAACTCGATGTCAACGATGTTCCCGATGCCGACAGGTGCGCTGGTGCGGGTCTGCCACCAGGAGTCCCGCTCGAACCAGTGCAATGGTTCTTCGGTGATCACCCATAGGCGCCCGTCATACCGGACGGCCAGGGGCCGGCCGGTGGGGCTGAAGCGCATATCGACCGGGATCCTCAGGGACGTTGTTTCATTGGCTGTTGCTGTCACGTTTTACGCGTTCTCCTAGGTTCCTGTTGCTTTCTCCGGCGCGGCGAGAGACCGCGGACGCCCAGACCCAGGTGCGGTAGGTCAGGGGTCCGTCCTGCCATCTGACCTCGACGGCCTTCGCCGTCCAGGCAAACACCTCGCCCTCAACGAGCTCGGCACAGTTGGGGAACCGCAGCCAAGCCATGACTGGAATTCCTGGGTAGATGTTGTGGACCGGGAAGTGCTTGAAATCAAGCTCTTCCAGGGTGAGCCCGAATGGCTGCGCACGCCTGGAGTACCGCGCGTGCAGCGCCTTGGCCTGCTCGGGACTCACTACCACGCTTACTAGAATATATGTTCGAACGACACTGGAAAATTTTAGCGGCATCCAATGGGTGCCGCTTCCATCAACTATGGGGTGGGGGTACGACAAAGGCCTTTCTCCACCCGGATACCGGAGCGGGTTATGCCCATTGTGGGCAGGTGGAGACCGGAGGATGAATCTCAAAGCTGGGCAGTTTCCAACGATCGTCGCAACGGGCTCGATTTGAAGGTAACAGTATCCCGGTTTGGCGTTCCAGGCGCCGCGGGCGCTTGGACGACTCACTGGCTCTGCGTGTCGGAGAAAGGTCCTTTACGGAGTACGTCACCGGACGGGTCCTAGGGGAAGAAAGACCACGCGTCGAGAATGGGCCTCGTGTAAACCTCCTGGTCATGCCGTCCGAGACCGATGCTTACGGGACAAATTCTGCTTTTCTCAATCGGGTGCCTCTACGGGACGAGACCGTTGCCTATGCCTGATCTAGGCTTCGGTTATCAAACCTCCGCGAAGTGTTAGGTCAGGAGAGTTAGCATGAGTGTTTTTCCGAACGAAAAGCAGCAGAAGTGGATATCCTTTGCCGCCTTCGGCTTGGCATTCTTTTTCCTTGCTAGTTCGGCCTGGGCCTTCATGGGCGGTGACTTGGTCCTAGGAGTGCTATTCCTCGTTCTGGCCCTTGCGATGGTCGTGGCGGAGATATTTCGATTGCACGGGCGAGCTCGGTCGAACACGAGGGACAGCGAAACTCGTTAGTCGCACAGCTCACCCGACGCCGCACAACGTGCACGAGTCACGAGCCTGGTCCCTTCAATGAGGACGGTCCCGTTGAGGGTTGGCTTAGTGGTGGGATTAGGTCAGGATTTGAGCATGTGAACAGTGGTGTTAGCAGTGGGTTTTCGCTCGTGTCTTTGCTGGCGTTTATTGCATTCTTGGGAGGAAGACGATGAGTGGGATTGACGATCTCATGGCAGAGTCCAACGAGCGGTGGGCAAACGCCCGAAGAAGATCCCAGGGCATCGAGGACAAAGGCCTAGGCAAGGCCGTGAAAGCTTACTACACCCGCTATTTTCCGGCTGGGCTGTTCGCTTTGATCGCGGTCGTGACCGTGGTCGGCATCCTGGCTTTTCCGAGAGCACCAGAGATGTGGCCGACGCTTCTGGCGTCCGGGTTTCTCTTAGGAGTCGTGGTTGCCTTTGTTGGGGGACTGATCTACAACGCGAAGAAAGTGGTGCCTGCAGCCAACTTGGGGAAGATCGATGTGCTGTTTTCCTTGGAGAGTGAGGAACAGAAGCAGGTTCGACGTCAGATTGCCGGGAAAGCCCCCATCGACCCGGATCACATTGGGGTCACCCGTGCCGCCGCGGTGCAGCTACGGAAGGGACTGGCCACGCAACTGCTCCTGCAGCCGCTGATGCAGTGCGTCTTCGCTGTTCAAGCGTTGAACTTTGCCTTGGGCGGGGACAATCTCGTCGCCGTGCTAATGGCAACGGCGGTCGCTGGAATTGTCGTAGCGGATGGGTTTCTCATCCGTGATTTTCGGCGGACAGGCAGATTCCTGACCCGCACAGCGGAACAGGATGCCTCAAAACCCTAGGACCCGTTAGAGGTTCCGCAACGGGAAGATCCGGCTGGTCTTCCGCTGTCCACGGTTGGGGTCAATTCGGGTTATCCACGGCTGGAATTGGGAGCCCGTGGGGTAGCTCCTTGGCCGCCGTAGCGGTTGATAACCCTATTGAATTGTCCCCGGCTGTGGGCAGCCGAGCCGTGTTTTCAATGCCATCGGGAACCGCCTTGGTCTGAAGCGCAGCAACGGATTGGAGGGAAGCAAACCGTGCGGCAGCGCTATCCCAGTCGAGGACCGCTCTCGGCCGTCCGTTGATCTCATCAGCGGCGAAGCGGACTTCAGCTTGTTCTACCGTGCTGAGGTCTGAACCCTTACGAAAGTACTGGCGGAGCAGGCCGTTGGCATTCTCGTTCGAAGCACGTTGCCAGGGGCTGGCAGGATCGCAGAAGTACACGGATGTTCCAATCACGGCGGTGACCTCGGCGTGCTTGGCCATCTCCGAACCCCGGTCCCACGTCAAGGTCCTCCGCAGCGTGGCCGGCATGACCCCGAGCGCCTCAATGAGCTGGTCACGCATGTTATCGGACCTGTTTCCTGGGCGGAGCGCAAAGGCGACGAGGAGCCGGGAAGAGCGTTCTACCAGCGTCACTATCGCTGATTTGTTCCCCTTCCCCATGATGAGGTCACCTTCCCAATGGCCAGCTTCTTCTCTGGTAGCGATGTGGGCTGGGCGGTCACCGATCTTCAGAGCATCAGCAATGTACTGGCGTGGCTTCACCTTGGTCCTGGACCGCGGCCGCCTGCTGAACTTACCCGAACGCAGCAGCCGAGCAGACCCGGCTGGAACGGGACGGATGCTCAAATGGTAAAGCGCACGGTAGACCGTTTCGTGCGCCAAATGCCGATGCTTTTCTCCCGGGAACCGTTCCTTCAAGGCCCGGCAGACCTGCTGAGGGCTCCACCGCTTCGACAGACACTCCACGACGTAATGCCGCAACTCGTCGTCACCGGCAAGCTTGGCCAGCCTTGGCCTCGGTCTTCTCTTCTGTGCCATTTTCTGGGCGCGGAACGGATGGTAGCGACGTGAGTCGGGACGATTCCGAGCCACCTCCCTGCTGATTGTGGACGGCGACCGCCCAAGATCACGAGCGATGGATTGAAGACTCGCCCGAACCAGCAAGCGGTCGGCAATGTAGATGCGTTCGTCCTCTGACAAATAGCGGCTGGACCCACCTGCCGCAGGAACCGCCTGACGAGGCCTCGGGTCCAAGCCTTGCTGCACCAGGCCCTCGACCCCGTTGCGTCCATGCAACCAACGCTGGCCCGTGTTCTGGTGGATACCAAGAATCCTGCACGCTGCCGAGTTGGAGTGCCCTTCTTTCATGAGCTGAACATACAAGGGTCTCTTCTCAACCAAGCCCGCAGGCCCCATTTTCCTCGATCGGCGCGTCGAACTGCGCATGAATCAACACCACTTTCCGTCGGTGTTGCGACGTTTGTGAGAAACCGCCCTGTCCACACTGGGTATAACCCGCCGCAGCGCCGTCGTCAGCGGTGCCTGTTGTTCAGTTCAGGGGGTAGCCTGACCTCTGCAGGGTCCAGCTCCGGTCTGACACGCTTCCACGTGACGGGGTGACGGAAGGACGTGCCGGACCAGGCGACGTCGGCTGATACCTCGACCACGACTGGTTCGATAAGTGTCAGCCGCACGGGGCCTTTGTCCTTGCTGAATCTGTTCAGGGAGGACTCGCTGATCTCTTCGGGCCAGGGATGCCCGGGCCCGGCGGGGTGGAGGTGCCGGGCCAGTTCACGCCCGGCCTTCGCGGTCAGGACGGTGGAGCGGCCGACAATCTTCAGTTCGCCGCCGATGGGCAGGCCGGCGATGATGGCCTGTGGTTGGTCCAGGGACCCGATTACGGCCGCGCAGACCACGTCCCAAAGATCCTTGTGCTTGAGCTTTAACCAGATCCTGGCGGCCTCGTAGGGTTGGGAGCCTTTGAACACGAGTCCCTCGATTCCTGTCGCGGGTAGATCCCGCAGCCAGGTCTTCGCCAGGTCCATGTCCCTGGTGATGGGGGAGAGGTGCAATGGTGGGGCCCAGTCCCGGGCGAGCTCCTCGAGCAGCTGCCGGCGCCCGGTGAACGGCACACCCCGGGTGTCCTGCCCTGCAACGGCCAGAATATCGAAGGCCACGAACGAAGCGGGCAGCTCATTGGCCACGGCGGGAAGCGCGGCTCTTGAGGTGACCATGCGCTGCTGCAGCGCATCGAAATCCAGCCGGTCCCGGTTCCAAATGACGGCTTCACCATCCAGGACCACCCCGGGAGGCAACTGCTCTGCGAGAGCGACAGCTGCGTCCGGCAGGATTCGGGTTAGTTCCTTGCCCTGTCTGGACCACAGCGTCACCTTGCCGCCGTCATTGAAGGCGGTAGTGCGGAAACCGTCCCATTTGGGTTCGGCCCATAGGCCGCCGGGCAGTGCGTTGGGGCCGGGGAAGGTCTTGACGAGTTTCGCCAGGGCAACCGCGACCGGTGGGTGCAGTGCCGGCGGAAGGGACTCGGCCATGGGCCCAGCCTAAGGGAGAAACCAGCACGAACGTCCGTGCTGGCTTTTAATTGGCGGTAGGACCTTCCGTAGCGGCGTCCTCTGCGTCGACGCGGCGCAGCAATGCCGCCACGCTCCGCACAGCTGCCGGATCTTCCTGCCACGGCTTCCCGCCTCGTGAGCAGGCATGAAAACCGGTGGCAGCTGACTCTTTCGCCGCCTCGGCGAGTTCGGCCCACGCGGCTTTCAGATCTGCCACCTGCTCAGGAGTCAACGGCTCCTGTTCCTTCGGCTCGACGGCCGCTGCGAAGGCGGGGCGACCAGCAGTCGCTGCCGCCGTGCGCCGACGGGCGAACCAGCTCCACAGACCCATCGGCTTTCCCTTCGTATCAACACTCCAATGGCCGTTCAGGGCAAAGCAGAGGGCCACAACCGGTGGGAATGGGCCCTCTGCCCTGGGTGTAAACATCCTGCTGCTTACACCTTCGAGCATGCCACACGGGTAAGTGATGGTGCATGCTCGCAGGGCTCGCACCCGTTTGGGCGTCCGCGGGCGCGGCCGGCTATTGGGTCCAGTGCCGGCTCCGCAGGGCTCCGCCGGCCCTGGCCCTGTTCTGTCTACGACGTTTTGGCTGCTGTCCTGACGGATTGTACGTGTCCGCTCCGGCCCGTCTAGCCCCTCCTTCGTCGGGGCCTGCGGCCCGCAGAATCGGCTCCGGCGCTCCTCCGTCGCTGCTTTCCTCCGCAGATTCCGCAGTCCTTGCCCTGCGGGTAGACAGGCCTCCGTCGGCCACAGCTCCGCAAGCTTCGCCAGCAGCCAAAACAACGGGGGAGAGGGGAAGCTGGCCGGTCACCTAAGCCGCCCCACCCACCAACCTTTCGGCAAAAAAGGAGCAACACCAACATGAACGCAGTCACTAAGAGGACCGTAACCACCGTCGACACCGGCGAAACGGTCCACGATGTGCCCGTGCTCGTCGATTACCACATGAACGACGGCTACGACTGGATGGACATCATCAGCGAACACGGCTGGGCCGTGATCCCCAGCTGGGGATGTGACGGCTGGGACCTGGGCCAGTGGCCGTACGTCATGGTCGCCGCGATCCGTACCGCCGACGAGATCGGGAACCTGTTCGGCATGGCCACCTACTGCGAAGGCGACGTACGAACGACCTTCTATCGGACCAAGGCGAGGTTCTGGACCGCGATAAGTGAGCAGGCCTTCTTCCACTGGAAGAACGGACAAGCTCACGGACCCGAAGACCTGCCGGAGGCCGCCGCCGAACTACCCAGCCGGTACCGGATGCCCTACGTCGTGCCGGACGCCGCCTAACCAGCACTGACAACCGCTGTACTGCCCGGCCGGAGCCGGGCAGTACAGCCCTCACGACTTTCAAAGGAGCTAGCATATGAGCAATGACACCACCGCCCCCATGGGCATCACCGCCCTGATCTACCGCGACTCCCTGGGTACGGACTTCTCGAAACGGGGCATCTCCGACCGAGTCATGGAAGTAACCGTCATTGGCGAGGGCATCGACCCGGTTTTCGAGGCCACCGAGGAACGGCCCGCCGTCCGGCTCGTCAAAAACGAGCACTTCCACCGCGAGACCGTGGTCCACGCCGAGCCCGTCGCCCCGACAGGTGAACCTGCACCGTGGTACATGTTCGGCGGAACGTTCATCTTCAGCAGTGACGCCCGGTTCCGCCGTGCAGCCGGACATTACGGGGCCGTTCCGCTGCACGACCGCCGCGAATAGGGCCGGGGGTGGCCGGTCTTTCGGGTCCGGTCACCGCGGGCGGTCCGCCGTCGTGGCCGGCTTGCGCTGGTGGTTGGCGGCGGCGGACCGCCCATCCCGCAGCAGCCAGGTGCCGGGCGGCGGCCGGCGGCGGCAAGCCAAGGGAGGCGGTGTCGGTGGGTTGTCCGTGGCATGGGAGTGAAGGGCAGGCTCGCGGGGCTCGCCCTGGTTTCCGCTGCGCTCCAACCAGTTGAAGGGCGTCCGCTGGCGCGGCCGGCTGCTGGGTCCAGTGCCGGCTCCGCAGGGCTCCGCCGTCCCTGGCCCTGTGTTGTCTGCGACGCGTTTTGGCTGCTGTCCTGACGGATTGTACGTGCCCGTTCCGCGTCCAGGTAGCGTTTGCCCTGGGTCCAGTGCCGGCTCCGCAGGGCTCCGCCGTCCCTGGCCCTGTGTTGTCTGCGACGCGTTTTGGCTGCTGTCCTGACGGATTGTACGTGCCCGTTCCGGCCCCTCTAGCCCCTCCTACGTCGGGGCCTGCGCCCCGCAAAAGTCTTCTCCGGCGCTCCTTCGTCGCTTATTTCCTCCGAAGATTTTCCGGGTCTTGCCCTTACGGGTAGACGGGCCTGCACGGGCACAGCTCCGCAAGCTTCGCCAGCAGCCAAAACAACGGGGGGAGAGGGGAAGCTGGCCGGTCACCTGAGCCGCCCCACCCACCAACCCTTTCGGCAACAAAGGAGCAACACCATGAACGACNCACAGCTCCGCAAGCTTCGCCAGCAGCCAAAACAACGGGGGGAGAGGGGAAGCTGGCCGGTCACCTGAGCCGCCCCACCCACCAACCCTTTCGGCAACAAAGGAGCAACACCATGAACGACTTCATCAAATTCACCGGCCCTGCCGACGTCCTGGCCTTCATTCCGCACACGCTGGGGCAGACCCCCACGGAGTCCTTTGTCGCATTGACCATGCAGGGCAACAAGATCGGCGCGACCCTGCGGGTGGATGCTCCGTTCGGGCAGGATCCCGTCGGTTACGCCCAAACCATCGTCAGCTACCTGACCGCTGACGAGGCCGCCACCGGTAGCCTGCTGGTCATCTACACCGATGAGGGCACGATCGACGGCAGCCGCCCATACGCCGGGCACGTGGAGGCACTGCGCACCGAACTGGAAACCGCCGGAATGCCCCTGCAGGACGCATGGCTGGTGAGCTCGAAGCTGTGGCGGAACTACATGTGCACGGACACCAACTGCTGCCCCGATGAGTCGCTGGACACCATCACCACCAGCAACGGCAACGCCGCCCTGATCTACCGGGGCAGCGCCGTGACCGGCTTCATCGCCCCGGCACCCTTCACCGGAGACGAGACGGCCCGCGAGGCTATCACCGCGCACAAGCCCGATGGCTGGCCCGAAGATCTCGAAGCCAGCCGTGCTGCCTGGGCAAAGGTGCTCGACGATCCGAAGAGCCTGACGACCCAGACCGCGCACCAGCTGGCAGGAGCGTTGCAGCACCCCACCATCCGGGACTACATGATGGGCGACATCGTCCCGCACGCGCCCGAGCAGTTCACCTCCGTCATGCTTGGTGTGTTCCTCACCCGCCCGGACTGGGCGCGCGTGGACACGGCACAGGAAGTCGCGTTCGAGCTGATGAAAGCGACCCCGGAAGGGCAGCGCGCCGCCATGTTGTGCCTGATCGGCTGGCTGGAATGGCTCAAAGGACAATCCAGCTTCGCTGCCCGGTACTTCAAGCTCGCGCTGGAGGACACCGGCGGATACCGGTTGGCGGAACTGCTGGGCGAACTGGTGAACCGCGGCCTGCTGGCAGACTGCAGCCGCGATCCGAAAAAAGCCTATGACCGCCGCCTGAAGCGCTAGCTTCGACAGGGCCGGACTCCACTACAAAAGGGGTCCGGCCCTCCTCACGGGATCTTCGCCAGGTGCGCGGCGGCCTCCCCCGCTTCGCTCCGCCGGCCGCGTAAACGCTCCGCGGGCGCCGCGACTTCCAGCCCACGCGCAGGAACTGCCGATACTGTGAAAGGACACCGCCGTCCCGTACAGCCAAGGAGTCCCGAGCGTGGCAGATCAATTCCGCATGACCGAAGACGATACCCTTGCCCCGGACGCGAGCCCCCTTGAAGACATCCTGGAACTGAGCCTGCTCACCGCAGGCCCAGCCACCGGACCAGTAGACCGGCCCCGGAAAGACCACCGACACTACGAGCTGTAACCGAAAGCAGCACTGACGCTGCACCCCAGATTCCTTATTGCCGAGGGAAATACAGGAAGGCCGACACGGACAGTGCCGGCCTTCCTTCATGCGCGCAGGCATGTAGCTGTGGACCGGGGGAGTGGTGTTCGCCAGGGCTCACACCGATAAGGGCGTCCGCTGGCGCGGCCGGCTGTTGGGTCCAGTGCCGGCTCCGCAGGGCTCCGCCGTCCCTGGCCCTGTGTTGTCTGCGACGCGTTTTGGCTGCTGTCCTGACGGATTGTACGTGCCCGTTCC
>NZ_LMSI01000009.1:68192-76651 GCF_001428075.1 Arthrobacter sp. Soil764
CAGCAGCCAAAACAACGGGGGGAGAGGGGAAGCTGGCCGGTCACCTGAGCCGCCCCACCCACCAACCCTTTCGGCAACAAAGGAGCAACACCATGAACGACCGCATTGCACGCGCAGCCCTGACCCGCCTGTTCGAACCAAACGACACCGTTGGGCGGACCCTCGTGGGCAGGCTCGGCGCGCACGCCGCGCTGCGGCTCGCCACCGGCGCCCAACCCGCCCACACCCTTCCGGACGTGACGGCCGAGGCACTGGCCGACGCGCTGAAGCGCTGGGCGCCTCGCGTGCCGGAGCTGGACCCGGAAAAGGACCTGGCCACCATCGAACGCCTGGGCGGCGGTTTCCTCATCCCCGGGGACGAGCACTGGCCCACAGGCCTGGACGACCTCCCGGACGCACCCTTCGGCCTCTGGTACCGGGGCAACATCGGGAACGGCATCCCCGACCCGTCCAACTGCGCGGCACTGGCCGGGTCACGGGACTGCACGAGCTACGGCGCGGCCGTCACCGGTGACATCGCCTACAGTCTGGCCCAGCGCGGAATCTGCGTCATCGCCGGCCTCGCCTACGGCATTGACGCGCACGCCCACCGCGCCGCACTGGCCGGAAGCACCGGCAGCGGCGCGGCCACCATCGCCGTCCTCGCCGGAGGACTGGACCGCGACTACCCATCCGGAAACGCGGACCTCGCGGCCGCAATCCGCGCCAACGGGCTCACAGTCTCCGAGTTGCCCCCATCAGTCGCCCCTACCCGGGCAAGATTTTTGTACAGAAACCGCATCATTGCAGCCCTTGCCGGTGTCACGTGCGTAGTGGAGGCCCGCTGGCGCTCCGGTGCCCTGAATACCGCCCACCACGCCGAAACCATCGCCCGTCACGTCGCCGCTGTCCCGGGCAGCGTCCACAGCGCCAACTCCGCAGGATGCCACCGGCTCCTGAAAGAAGGAGGCGCGGCACTGGTAACTGACGCGGCTGAACTGAGCGAACTGCTCGCCAGCTAAACCCCCACGGGTGGCCGGTCTTTCGGGGCCGGTCACCGCGGGCGGTCCGCCGTCGTGGTCGGCTTGTCCTGGTGGTTGGCGGCGGCGGACCGCCAATCCCGCAGCAGGCAGGTGCCGGGCGGCGGCCGGCGGCGGCAAGCCAAGGTTTGGCGGTGTCGTTGGGTTGTCCAATGGCCGGGGTGGAAGGCAGGCTCGCGGGGCTCGCCCTGGTTTCCGCTGCGCTGCAACCAGTTGAAAGGCGTCCGCTGGCGCGGCCGGCTGTGGGGTCCAGGTGGCGCCGTCGCAGAGCTCCGGAACCCCCTGACCCTGTTGTCTGCGACGCTTTTTGGCTGCTGTCCTGACGGATTGTACGTGTCCGCTCCGGCCGGTCTAGCCCCTCCTTCGTCGGGGCCTGCGGTGCAGGAAATGTCCCTGCGGCGCTCCTGCGTCGCTTATTTCCTCCGGGAATTTCCCGCCCCTTGCCCTCACGGGTAGACAGGCCTGCACGGGCACAGCTCCGCAAGCTTCGCCAGCAGCCAAAACAACGGGGGGAGAGGGGACGCTGGCCGGTCACCGTAGGTCGCCCCACCCACCAACCCTTTCGGCAAAAAAGGAGCAACACCATGAACGCAGCACCCACGCTTGAAATGCTGGACCCGGCCACGCTGACGGTTGATATCAATGTCCGTAAGGACGCTGCCCTGACCGCTGATTTCGTTGCCAGCATCAAAGAACATGGCGTGATGGAACCGGTGATCGCCCACCGCAAAGACGACGGGACCGTGCACGTGCTGATGGGCCAGCGCCGCACCCGCGCCGCCGTGGAAGCGCAGCGGCCGCTGATCCCGGTGATGATCATCGAGTCCCCGGAGGAGGCCGAACGTATCGTGACGCAGGTGGTGGAGAACATTCAGCGCGCTGAACTGACCGAAGCGGACGAGGCCGACGCCTATCACCAGCTGTCCCTGATCGGTGTCTCGGCGGCCGCGATCGCGAAGAAGACCGGGCGCACCAAGACAACGGTGGAGTCCGCATTGAAGGCCAAGTCCTCGGACGCGGGAGCCGCCGCCCTGGGCAAAGGATGGAGCATCGAGGAGGCACTGATCATGGCTGAGTTTGAGTCAGATGAAGAGGCCTCGGCCGAGCTCGAGTCGGTCATCATGGACGAACCTGACCAGCTTCTGCACGTCGCGCAGCGGCTGCGCGACCGGCGCGAAAGCGCTGCCGCCCTCGCCGCGCTGATCGCCGAACTGGAAGCCCAGGGAAGGACCATCGTGGAGGACGCCGGACACTACGCCGACGACGACAACCTCTATGTCACCGCCGCCAAACGGGAGGACGGGGAACCGGCCACCGAGGATGACGCCAACGCCGTTCTGATCACCACGGACTATCGGGGCCAGCACCGGACCCACGCCGTGATCGCGGGGTGGAAGGAGACGGGCTTCGCCCCGAAGTACGAACGCTACGACGGCGTCCGCCCAGCGCAGAAAGGCCCCATGACCGAGGAACAAAAGGCCGAGCGCAAAACCCTCATTGAGAACAATAAAGCGATGCTGTCCGCGCAGGTGGTACGCCGTGAATTCGTGACCGGCCTGCTTGCGAAGAAGCAGTCACCCAAGGGCTGGCAGTACTTCACCGTCCACGCGATTACGCACCACCCCGAAACGGCGAGTGGCTACGACGGCGAGGTGGCCGCTGGAATGGTTGGGGCGAAGGTTGACGAGCCGAAGACCTGGGCGTGGAACCCGCTCCGGACGCACGTGGCGAAATCCACCGCACGGCCTGAATTCTCCCTGATCGCACTGATCTGCGCGGGGTATGAGAAAACGATCGCGAAGGACTCGTGGCGGTCCCCGTCCCAGACTCACAGGGACTACCTGAACCAACTGGCTCTTTGGGGATACAAGGCATCAACTGTTGAACAGCTGATCATCGACAGCGGCAAGCCAGCCGAGGAAAAAACCCAAGCGGCCTAACACCAACCCTTGCCGGGCGGAACACCACCGCCCGGCAAGGGTTCCCCGCCAATCACCACAGCAGGGCCGGGAACCTCGCAAACGTCGGGCGGTCCGCCGCCCGGGCGAACCACGGCAGCTACTCACCAGCGGCGGACCGCCATTAGGCGCGGCATGGGCAGAAGCTCACCAGGAGTGCCGCGCATACCAACGTGACGGGTGCCGGCGTCGTCCGGGTCGCGGTGCTAAAAGCCGCCGGCACGCACGGGGTGCCAAACAATGCACCCCTCATGGGTGCGCTAGAGTGAATGAAAGATTTCCTTTTGCCGAAGGACAAAAAAGGACCGGAATGTTCCGGTCCTTTTTTGTGTGCAGCGACTTTTTCAGTGGTGTCAGCGCTGTCGCTTGGGTTCTACCACTTTGTGGGTTTTAGGGTCAGTCTTCGCTGAAGGATGTGCCGGCTTCCTGGGCGGCATCCTGTTCGGATCCGGCGGAGCGCTTTGTCGTCCGTCGGCGCTTTACGGCAGATGGTTCAAGGCCAAGTTTCTTCAGTTCCTCGGCGCTCCACCCGTCCCGGGTGGCCTGCACGTAGGCGCGCTTGTCATCGCGTTCGGCGGCAACAAGCTGGTCCCGCAACTCGGTGATTCGCTGGCGGCTCTTTACCAGGGCAGTGACGGATTCAATGCGGGAGTTCAGCAGCGCGCGGGCCTGGTTTCGTGTCTGTTCAATGTCGAGGTTTGGCATGGATCCAGCCTAGCGATCATCCCGACGCCGGCTCGGCCGGACGCGCCCAGCCTGGCATGACATGTCCGAGATAGCCGGGGGATCTTGCGCCAGGAGGTGGGCGTTCCGGGGATCGTTGAACCAGTCCCGCAGATAGTCGTCGGAGTAGCTGACGGTTCGTGCTGTGAACTGGAAGTATTCGGGGCCGATGCCGCGCCGCCGCCACTGCCGCAGCTGCGTCGGGGAGACTCCGTATTGCCTAGCCACTGTGGTAGGTGAGATGAGAGCCAAAACTGTACCTTTCGCTTGCCCTATGCCGCGTTCCTTTCGGCACGCTTGCCGAAACTTGTCCGGTGAAGGAATTGGCCAGTTGGAGCGGCCGGATCGTGGAATACCGGAGCGGAGCGAGGATATGCCGCGAAAGCCGGCTGTGGAGACTTGCCAAGGAAGGACCGGGCAGTAGCCTCAACCAGCCGAAACGGAACGACGCAGTCGTTTTGAATAAGTCAGACGCGCAGCGTCCTGCAGGGCAGTGCTCAGGAAACACCCCAGGCGCCGAATTGGGGGCGCAGGTGATTTTCCGGAGCAAGCTATGCGGTTATGTGCCATAACC
Source organism: Arthrobacter sp. Soil764 (assembly GCF_001428075.1). Classification (GTDB taxonomy): domain Bacteria; phylum Actinomycetota; class Actinomycetes; order Actinomycetales; family Micrococcaceae; genus Arthrobacter. Next base: position 72,467 of record NZ_LMSI01000009.1, read on the forward strand.
CGCGTGTTGATCCACGGCCCGCGGCCCTGGATGCGGCACACTCGTCAGTGTGGCCCGGAGATTCCGGGGCGCTGCGCTGGGCATTGGGGGAGGGGACCGGGATGACTGAAGAGCCGAAGTCTCCGCGCAGGTTCTCCCGCCGTCGACGCGCGAACATTGACGGTGACACCCAGTACGTGCGGGTGTCGATGTCGGAGTTCGAACGTGCGCAGTTGAAGGTGCTGGAGGAACGGACCGGGCGCAGCCCGTCAGAGATTCTGGTCAGTGCTGCCCTGTACGCGGAGAACTCCGAGTCGCTGGCCGAACGGCGGGCGATGGCCGTGGAATTCATTGCGGCCCGCCGGTACCTTGCTGCCCTGTCGAACAACGTCAACCAGCTCGCCCGGCATGCGAATGCCACGGACGAATTCCCTGAAGCAGCCCGCACCGTCTTGACCCGGGTGCGGGCGGTCGCTGACCGGATCGATACGATGCTGGATTCGATGGTGCGCTGATGATTCCCAACATCACCAAGGGCACCCGCATGCACGGGCTCATTGCGTACCTTGCCGGTCCCGGCCGGGCGAACGAACACACCGAACCCCACCTGGTCGCGGGCTCCCCGTCGATCATGGCCTGGCACAACGATGACGAACTGAACGCCGACGCGGCGCAGGCCATTGCCAAGGAATTGGACCGTGCCCGAAGCGTCCTGGGCGTTGAGATTCCCGGCGGCCATGTCTGGCACTGCTCCCTGTCGCTGCGCGCCGAGGAAGGCGACCTGACCGACCAAAAGTGGGCTGACATTGCGCAGGACTTCATGGACGAGATGGGGTTCACCGAAGCCAGCGGACGGGCGCCGGCCCAGTGGGTGGCGATCCGTCACGGCCACAGCAAAGCCGGGAACGACCACATTCACATCGCTGCCTCCATGGTCCGCGAGGACGGCACGAAGTGGAGCAGCTGGCGGGACTTCCCCCGGGCACAACAAGTCGCCCGCGAGCTTGAGAAAAAGTACGGCCTGGAAGAACTTTCGCCCACGCATTCCACCCGTGGACTGCGGCCCGGTGAACGTGAAGCCTCGGAACGGCGGGGAGCGCCGGAACCGGAACGCCGGTCCCTGGAACGCAAGGTCCGTGCCTGCGCGACGTCGGCCCAGGATGAGGCCGAATTCATTCGACGCCTTCGCCGTTCCGGGGCCCTGGTCAGGCCGCGGTACGCGTCCGGACGTGACGACGTCGTGGTCGGCTACAGCGTGGCAGAACGTCCCCACAAAGGTGGCCGACCTGTTTGGTTTGGCGGCGGTCACCTCGCCAAAGACCTTGCCCTTCCCAAGCTTCGTACCGAGTGGCCTGACAGTCCACAAGGTGCCGCCGAGGCGGTCGCAGAATGGCAGGCAGCTGCACGTGGACGCCGCCCGGTCACGGTCGGCCGCGAAGCCCACGAACCGGACCCGCAAATGTGGGAGCAGTACAGCGACGAAGTTGCCCGGCTCCGCGAAACGCTGCGCTCCGTCCCGCTGGACGATCACGTGACCTGGGCGCACGTTGCACGCGAGACATCCGGCGCCTTCGCAGCCTGGTCCACGGCGACCGAGGCAACGCCCGGACCACTCGCAGCAGCAGCCGACGAGCTGTCCAAGACAGCGCAACTGCGGCGCTACCCAGTCCGCCCCATCCGCAGCGCAGGACCATCTGCCCGCGGAGCCTCGCTCATGCTCATGGCAGCTTCGATGGGCGGCACCGGAACCGCCGCGCAGGCAATCATGCTGCGCCAGCTGCTCAACGTCGCCAAGGCCGTCCACGATATGCACAAGGCCTCAAATGATCTGCGTCGAGCACGGCAGATCAGCCACATGGTGAAGCACCACCTGAGCCAGGTCGCGGCCGCACTACCCAGCGTCCCGGCGACCACGCCCACAGCGGATAGCGAAGCCGCCGCGGTACGCGCGAGTACAGCCGGCCAGGTTGTCGGTCGGTCCGCTGGCTCCGTGCTGCCGCCGAAATACGTGCAGGCACGCACCCACGCGAGCACCCGAAGCGGGAGTACCCGCCCAGACATTGAGAGATAACACCAAGGAGGGGAACCATGAGCGAATCTGACGGCATTGATGAGGCTCTTGAGGGAATGTCGCGCGTTGCGCTGACCGTCGCCGGCCGGCTCGGTGAGCAACTGGCCAGGGCACGTGAGCAAGAGCTGCGCCGCGCCCAAGCGGCCGAGGAACAACAGGCCCGCGAACTGCAGGGCCGGTTCGATGCGGAGCGGTCGGCTGCTCGTGCACAGCTCGCCCCGGTCATGGACGACCGGTGGTGGGATACAGCCAGCGGCCGCGACGTCGAAAGGGCACATGAGGCGGCCACCTCGTGGAAGGACCATGACCCGGCAGCGCGCGTCGCGGCAGAGGTGATCCGTGACCAGGTGCAGCGCCGCTACGGTTTGGACGTGGACAACCTCGGCGCCGACGAAGCAACGGTGGCGGAGGCCCTGGCTAAAGCTGAACGGGACCGCGAACAAGCGGAACAGGAACGCCGTGCCGGCCGTGACGAGAACGCCCAGGCTGTGCAACTGCTGGCCGAGGCCGACCGGGAAGACAGGAAACGCTCGGAGGCCGTTGATCGGCCCCCAAAGGAGGACTTGGACGAAGCGCTGGCCTGGCTCCGGGAGACCAAACCCATCGAGGCACACAACTGGGAACAGCGGCATAATTTTGCGGCCAGCGTAGCCCAGGAAAAGGACATGGAGCAGGGGCTGATAAGAGACTGGACAGCCGCCCGTGCCAATCACCGCCCCGAACAGTTGCGGGACGAAGCAGGAGCCAAATACGACTCAGCCGAGCGCCGACAGGAACTGGCGGCCAGCCTCGAAGGGGTTGCTGACCGCGAGGCTGTACAAGCACGGCTCAATTCCGATCAAGACCAGGCCACACCGCCCAGCGCAGCCGTAGGCAAGGGATCAAGGCCTGCAAAGGCCCGCAAGACGCGCGGAGCCAACGGCCCGACAAAGCTCCTTCAAAAGGGCATGAGCAGGTAAGCCCTTCAGGCCGTCCAGCCACCCAGGAAATCTCACCGGATGGCCGGGGACCGCAAACTGGCCCCGGCTGGGTGCTGCTCACATTAGGATGTCCGGGTGACCGCTGAACACGACAAGCGCCGCTTTCTGACCATCGAGCAAGTCGCCGAAGAACTGAACTCCAAAAGCAGCCTCATCCGGAACCTCATTCATACTGGAGAGCTTCGCGCTTTTCAGGTTGGGGGCCGGGGGCTCTGGCGCGTCGGCCGCCGGGATCTCGAGGACTATATCGCAGATGCTTACCGGCGCACCGCTGAGCGGATCGCCGCGGGCGAACTGGCGGACGACGTGCCGGACGGGGAATAGGGACGCTGGAGGGGCGGAAACCGCAGTGCCCGGGGCGGTCCGGCGTCGCTCCAAGCGTCCTACGCTGGCGTGCGCTCATCCGCGGATACACCCTCCCAGCGTTTCTGGGCACCCTGCCGGCTGATCCCGAAGGCCCTGCCGATCTTTTCCCAGGAGACGCCCCCCGCCCTTGCCATGGCAACGGCTTCATCGAGCTGGGCCTCCAGCTCCTTGAGACTCCCGCTCAGGGTGCGGATGCGGTGCAGCGACAGGTCCGGGGCGACATGGCGGTGCCACACATCCAGGAACAGCGGCTCCAGATCCTCCCGGTCGCTGATATCAGCGGCGTCGGCGCTGGCCGGCGGTCCGGCGTAGATGCGCCCCGCGGCGACGTCCTCGTCGGAAGGGTCCCAAACCCGCGTCCACAACGTGTCCAGGATGACGTGTTCCCGGAACGGAACACAGCTGCAGGCGACCCGCCAGCCGACCACCTGCGACGGCGGCCGCCACGCCTCGCGGGTCGGATCCTCCTCATGCCCAACCGGCCGGCCTTCGGGGGTCATCAGGTTTATCTGCATCCACCTGCCGCCGGACCCGTACATGCCGTCGGCGAAGACGCAGACCACATAGCCTTCATGCTCGCTGTCCTCGGTAAACCAGCCCATCGTGCTTCCCTTCATCGGCTGCCAGTTGCTACAGTGACAGTATGAACGATGACAACTATCGTTGACAAGCGGGTTTACTTTAGCAACTTTACTGGCATCCCTGCGGATTCAGAGTGGACGTATTCCTAGACTGCAGCGACGAGTGGGCGCATGAGTTAGATCCAGGCGGGGACGGCCCGATAGAACA
>NZ_LMSI01000010.1 GCF_001428075.1 Arthrobacter sp. Soil764
CACGGGGTGGCGGCACAGCAAATTCAACCAATTTATAAAAAATCGGTATCAACAAACTTGGCACACTATTGAGTTCTCAAACAACAGACACACCCGGCACCACCCAAACCAACGTTCAGGATCGCTCCGGAGCAACTTTTCAAACTTACCCGATCCCCAACCCCGAAGCAAATCCATCATTCAGGATTCTTTTCGGGGGGAAGATCGTTCCCCACCCGTTTCCAGCGCCCTAAAGAGCAACCAGATTCTGGCTTTGATTTTGGGGGTTTTGGCCCCGCGGTGATCAGTTCTTCACTGTCTCCCCCGCGGCGACTTAGAAAACAATACACGCACTCTTGCCCCACTGCAAACCAGCTACCCAGCCGGCTTCAAACCCCGGAATCAAGCGGCAAATGCGGGCATGGAGGCACCAAGCCGCCTCCCGCCGTCGTCATTTCCCAATGTGTGCTGCCGCACAGCCTGAGGTACTTCGCTGCAGACAGCAGAAGGGCCGGCAACCCTAAGGTTGCCGGCCCTTCTCAAGCAGCTGGATTCAGCGGTGCTGGATTACCAGGAAGACTTGGTGATGCCCGGGAGTTCGCCCTTGTGGGCCATGTCGCGGAAGCGGACACGGGAGATACCGAACTTCTGGAAGGTACCGCGGGGGCGGCCGTCGATGATGTCGCGGTTACGCAGACGGATCGGGGACGCGTTGCGGGGCAGCTTCTGCAGGCCCAGGCGGGCTGCTTCGCGTGCTTCGTCGGTTGCGTTTTCGTCAACCAGGGTCTTCTTCAGCTCGAGGCGCTTTGCAGCGTAACGCTCAACGATGACCTTGCGCTGCTCGTTGCGAGCAATCTTGGACTTCTTAGCCATGTTTAGCGCTCCTCTCGGAATTCGACGTGCTGGCGGATCTTGGGGTCGTACTTCTTCAGGACCATGCGGTCCGGGTCGTTACGACGGTTCTTGCGGGTTACGTAGGTGTAGCCCGTGCCCGCGGTCGACTTGAGCTTGATGATCGGACGTACGTCCTTGTCCTTAGCCACTAGAGCTTCACCCCACGAGCAAGAATGTCGGCGACGACTGCGTCGATGCCGCGCACGTCGATGGTCTTGATGCCACGGGCAGAAACCTGCAGCGTGACGTTACGGCGCAGGGACGGAACCCAGTAGCGCTTCTTCTGAATGTTCGGATCGAACCGACGCTTGTTGCGGCGGTGCGAGTGCGAAATGCTGTGCCCAAAGCCCGGCTCGGCCCCGGTCACTTGGCAGTGTGCTGCCATGACTTCTCCTCAAGAATTGAAAGTAATGATCCGCATATCTGCTGCTGGACCATGCTGCTAAGGGCGACCCAAAAATGAAGAAGGGCAACGGTTAGTCACGCAACTTGAGCCCCTAACTACCGGCCACCCTGGAGAAATTACCGGGCAACCGGAGCAATTGCGCACGCTCCGCGCACTTAGCGCCTACCAAGTCTACGAGTTGGCGCAATTAAAGACCAATCGGGCGGCAAAGGGTGTATAAGGGCCGCGGAAACATCACAGCCAGGGCTGGCCGTTTTTCACAGCAAGATCATAGTTTTCGCGCGCATCGTGGATGCATGAACACGAAGCTCCTGCCGGCATCACCGGCCGCAAGCAGTTCCGGCCGCCCGGGGCTTTCACTTCCAGCACCGAAGAATCCCTCCCGCGGCTGGTTCGCCCGCCAGTACCGGCAGCGCATGCTGCGGAGGGACCTCCTGACGGTCATCGCCTGGACCTCCGTGGCCGCCGCAATTGCCCTTTGGCTTGCCGACGGCGGGGCCACCGGCATCACCTCCCCCGCCGCTGCATTCACGGCAGCGGGCATTGTGGCCGGGTTGGCGGGCATGGACCTGGTCCTGCTGATGCTTCTCCTGGCCGCGAGGATTCCATTTATTGACCGCACCATCGGCCACGACCGCGCCCTGGAGTTCCACGGGAAGCTGGGAAAGCCCTCCCTCTACCTGCTCCTGGCACACGGCATCCTGCTCGCCACCGGGTACGGCATGGCCGAGGGGCTGGATCCGGTCACTGAGTCCGTCAACCTGTGGGTTCAGGTGCCCGACATGTGGCTGGCGTTCGTCTCCGTGGCGCTGTTCATCGCCGTCGTCGTGACATCCCTGGTGGCTGTCCGGCGTCGGTTCCCCTACGAGTTCTGGTATGTGGTGCACCTCCTCACTTATGCCGCGGTGGCAACGTCACTGCCCCACCAGTTCAGCGTGGGCGGCCTCTTTGCGGCAGGCACCTGGCAACGCTGGTACTGGCTGGCCATCTGCATCTACACGGGCACGGCCCTGGTGTACTTCCGGGTGCTGGAGCCGGCGCTGGCCACGGCACGGCACCGGCTGACCGTGGCCCGTGTGGAGGCCGTGGCGCCCGGCGTGGTGAACATCGTCATGAGCGGCCGGAAGCTGGACCAGCTGGCAGGCACGGGCGGACGCTTCTTCATCTGGCGCTTCCTGGCCCCGGGCATGTGGTGGCATCCCCATCCATTCAGCCTGTCCGCCGAGCCCGTCCTGCATGGTCCTGACGGACAGGGGACACTGCGGGTCACCGTGCGGAACCTTGGCAACGGCTCGGCCCAGCTCCGCCGGCTGCGGAAGGGAACCAAGGTGGCCGTGGAAGGCCCTTACGGGTTACTCAGCACGGCTGCCCGGACCCGGAACAAGGTGGTGATGATCGGTGCGGGCATCGGCATCACGCCCCTGCGCGCACTGCTGGAGACCACGCCGTTCGCTCCCGGCGAGGCGACTGTCCTGCTGCGCGGCCACACGGACCAGGAGCTGTACCTGGGCCGCGAAATCCTTGAGCTCTGCCGGGCCCGCGGGGTCCGGCTCTTCCACCTCACCGGGCCACGGGCCCATGGCCGCTCCGCCTGGCTTCCGGAGGACGCCGTGCGGGGCGGCTACAGCCTCACCTCCTATGTGCCGGACATCGCGGAAGCGGACGTCTATGTCTGCGGTCCGGCCGCGTGGGCGGCGAATGTCATAGCGGATGCCGGGAAGGCCGGAGTCCGCGAAGAACAGATCCATCACGAAAGGTTTGACTGGTGAAAATACGCGGAGCAATCGCTGCGGGCCTGGCCTCCGCCGGGATCCTCGTGGCTGGATGGCAGGCCGGCACCCAGGTGGGCGGCATCGGCACGGTGGCAACAAGTACGACGGCGACAGGCACCACGGGTGCGTCCGGCACGGGCACCTCAGGGTCTGGTGCGTCGGGGTCTGGTGCGTCCGGCACGGCCGGATCGACCGGCACGGGTTCGGCGGGTTCCACCGGCTCCACCGGCTCGACCGGCTCGACCGCCTCCGGAACCTACAAGGGAACCGCCGTGCAGACCCGGTTCGGTCCCGTACAGGTCCAGATCACCGTGGCCAACGGAAAGATCACGGACGTCACCGCACTCCAGCTGACCAACACCGACCGCAAGTCCATCCAGATCAGCAACCGCGCGGCACCCCTGCTCCGCAGCAAGGTCCTCGCGGCGCAGTCGGCAGATGTCCAGACCGTCAGCGGCGCCACCATCACCAGCGACGCGTACCTGACCTCACTCCAGGCAGCCATCGATGCAGCCCACCTCTAACCCCATCGACGCGGCAACCGGCGGTCCCATCCTGAAGGCGCGCACCTTTGAATGCATGGGTACGGTCATTGGCCTGACGCTGCCCGTCGGCTCCCCTGCGGAAGGGCAGCCTGGGCTTGACGAGCTCATGGCGGCCACCGCCGTCGTCGAACACCTCTTCCGGGAACTGGACGAAAAATTCAGCCTGCACCGCCCGGATTCGGAGGCGGCCAGGCTGGCCCGCGGCGAACTGACGCTGCGCGGTGCCTCGGAGGAGATGCGCGCGCGGTATGCGGAGGCGCATGAATGGCGGCTGCGCACGGAGGGCGCCTTCACCCCTGAACGGCCCGACGGCGCGCTGGACCTTTCGGGGATCATCAAGGGTCATGCCATCCGCGAGGCAGGTACCTCGCTACAGGCCCTGGGCCGGCACGACTGGTGCCTCAATGCCGGCGGCGACGTCTTGGTCAGCGGCTCTCCCCGCCCGGGCAGCACCGAGCCTTGGAAAGCGGGCATCGTGGACCCGGCCGACCGCAGGACCCTGGTTACCGGCTACGCACTTGGCGGCAGGAGCCGGCACACTGCGATTGCCACCTCGGGGTCCGCCGAGCGCGGGGAGCACATCTGGCGCGTGGGCAACAGCGCCGAGTTTGTCCAGGTCACTGTTGCCGCCGAGGACATCGTCACCGCCGACGTCCTGGCCACGGCGATCGTTGCCGGCGGAACCACCATGCTGAACCGCGCCACCGACCAATGGGACGTTGCCGCGCTGGCGATCCGCACGGATGGCTCCATCCTGGCGACGCCCGCGTTCCACGCCGCGTGAGCCACCGCCGAGGCGTCCCCCTACAGCCGGGTGAACGTGGGGTACTTCGGCTGCAGATTGTCCCCGGACGACTTGCCGGTTACGCGCCGGACCACCCACGGAGCCGCGTACTCGCGGAACCACTGGGCGTTGGCACGCAGGGCGTCGGCGCCGCTCAACTCAGGAACCGGGGACATCGGCGGGATGTCGATGGAGTGGTCATATTTGAGGACCTCGAGGACGCGTTTGGCCATGTTGGCGTGGCCCGCAGCGGACATGTGCATCCGGTCGTGCGCCCACATGCCCCAGTCGTAGTACTCGCTGAAGCGCCAGTAATCCACCAGCAGCGCGCCGTGGTCGCCCGCGATTCCCCGGACCAGCTCGTTGTAGATGGCGGTGCGGCCCCGCATGGTGCCAAAAACCTTTGAACCCCGGGCGTCGAAACCGGTGAACATGACCACAGTGGCGCCGGTGGCAGCCAGCTTCCCGACCGCGTCGTTGTACTCCACGAGGAGGTCATCGATGTCCACGCGTGGGCGAAGGATGTCGTTGGCACCGGCGTAGATGCTCACCAGCGTGGGGTTAAGCTCGACGGCGGCGTCCACCTGCTCAGCCAGGATCTGGCGGAGCTTCCGGCCGCGGATGGCCAGGTTGGCGTAGCCAAAGCCAGGATCGGCGGCGCAGAGCTGCTCTGCCACCCGGTCCGCCCAGCCGCGGACACCATTGGGGCGTGTCGGGTCGTCGTCTCCGACACCTTCGGTGAATGAGTCGCCCAGAGCCACGAACCGGGAAGTGAATTCCATGCGGCTAGTTTGCCATCCGTTGCCGGGAGCAACCAATCAGCCTCTGATTGAAACTCCATTTTGGCTGTGATGCGAACGGCTGTCCGCCCGGACGATGCCCACCAGCTTCAGCAAGGCCCAGCAGAAAAGAGTGAGCACAAGAGCGTTTCGCACAGTCAGCAGTAAGGCGACGCCGGGATTAAGGGCGGCATAAAGCTGTACATAAAGAATCGGATAGACAAGTGTTGTGAAAATCGCAATTACAAGCATTGCCACCGCGGGAACAACCCAGAGCCGGCCATACACGGCTACGCCGACACAGGTCACCGCAACCAGCCAGATCATGAACTGGGGCGATCCGACCTTGTTGAATACGATCATTGCCGAGACGAGTGCAAGGGCGCCAACCACTAAAAGTTCGCGACGATCCGCGCCTCTCCTGACTCCCGCCAGAATCAATAGACTCACCAGCGCCAGGCTTAGACACAGCAGCGGATTCATGAGGGTGCCAACAAAATCGGAGAGGGATCCCTTGATTTCCATTGTCACAATCTCGGTATTCGCATGAACTCTCGTACCTAAGCCAAGGACGGCCTGCCACAGTCCGGGCGTTGTGAACGGTGCTTCAAGCTGCATGCCACGCTCACCCTGGGCCTTGATGAAACCCAGCAGATTCTTGGCGCCGCCTCCAGCGAGCACGCCCCCGATCATGGCGGCAGAGACTGTGATTCCAGCCAGGAGGACCTGCATGCGAGCCTTGCTCGCCAGCACCAAAGCCAGGATCACTGCAGCTGGCCATACCTTGATCCACGTCGCAAGTGACAACAAAGCCGACGCTAACGCAGGGCGTTCTGACGCCAGCACGAGGCCGACAACAACGAGGGGGGCTGAAATCCCGTCCACGCGGGAGAACACCAGAGGACCGAGAATTGCGATTAGTAAGACCCACAAGTACGCAGCCTGCCACCCGTACCGTAACCTCCGACTGCCCTTCAACATCAGGAGCGCCAGCGCGTTCAGCAACGTGCACAGGAGGAACCAGCCGAACATATATGAGTTGTAACCAAAAATACCAGCGGCCAGCATAGGGAGCATTGCTCCTATTGGATAAACCCAAGGGACATCAATCCCCTGCCATACACCCTCTCTAAGTCCCAGGAAAGCCCATTGGCGGTAAAGGTCAACATCGCCATATACGCGTCCGGCCGTGATGTCCGGCAATAAAAGCATTAGGAAAAGGAAGTGCACAGCTGCGAATACGGCTACTATCGTCCTATTTCGAGAAAGAAATATTTCAGCACTGAACCGCGTGTTATCCATGGAGGGCCTTCTACTCAATTTAAAAGTTTTTGATACTGAGGGCTGTATTAGGCGCCGCCCTGCGTTTCGCGCAGGATCCAGTGGTCCTTGTCCAGGCGTCCCACCACTTTTTCGCCGATCCGGGCCAGATCCAGCACATCCTGCTCCGTCAAGGCATCGAGGAACAGGTCGCGGACGTCCTCCACGTGGCCCGGAGCCAGCCCGACGATCGTGGCCATGCCCTCCTCGGTAAGGTGCGCCGTGGTGACCCTTGCATCGTGGGGGTGGGGACGCCGTTCCACCCAGCCGCGCTTCTGCAGCTTGGTGACCACATGCGACAGGCGGGACAGTGAAGCACTGCTGCGCGCGGCGAGCTCGCTCATGGGCAGGAACCGGTCCTCGGCCTCCGACAGCATGGCCAGGACCGTGTAGTCGAAGAGGGAAAGCTTTCCCGCGGCGTGCAGCCTGGTGTCGAGCGCAGCGGGCAGCAGCGTATTGATGCTTACCAGCGCCAGCCAGGCGCGGCGTTCGTCAGCAGTGAGCCAGCGGGGTTTGGTCATGGGTTCCATTCTACGATTGATCCTTCAAGTAGCTTGCTGCGGCACCGGTAGGCTTGGCCCCATGTATGTTGTCTCCCTCACCTACCGCGTGCCGCAGGAGATCGTGGACTTCCACAACGACGCCCACATCGCCTGGCTGCAGAAGGCGTTCGACGACGGCGTCTTCATTGCCGCCGGCCGCAAGATCCCCCGCACCGGCGGACTGCTGCTCTCGCAGGCGGAACGGGAAACCCTGGACGCGAGCCTGGCGCAGGACCCGTTCTACGTCAACGGCGTGGCCGACTTTGAGGTGCTGGAGTTCCACGCCGCCCGGGTGGCCCCGGGGTTTGAAAACCTGTTGGACACCCCGCCCGCGCAGACCAGCTAGGGCGGGCCGCCGCCGTCGGACAATTCCGCGGCGATCTTCTTCAGCCCGCCTTTCCGCGGGACCTTCACCGGCTCCGGCCAGCGCGGGCTTAGCGTATCCCCCAGGGTTACGCCGCGGAGCTTGCGGCCAAACAGCGGCAGCACCCAGTCGTGGACCCAGCGCCGCTGGTGCCGCTCCCATTCGCGCAGGCCCAGCCGGGGCGGCGGCTCCCAGTCCCTGGGCTTGATCTTGTGCGGCACACCCAGCTGGTCCAGGACCTGCCCGGCAAGGTATTTGTGCCCCGCCTTGGACATGTGGAGCCGGTCCGAGTCCCACATCCTGCGGTCGTGGAAGGCGTCCAGGCACCAGTAGTCCACCAGCACCGCGCCGTACTTCTCCGCGATGTCCCGCACCCGTTGGTTGTAATAGGTGTTGCGCTTCTTCAACGGCTCCAGGAGCGCCGAGACCTTGACGTCGAACCCGGTGAAGAGGACCACCGTGGCACCGGTGCCGGCGAGCCGGGCAACAAGCTGTTCGTAGTCCGCCATGAGCGCTGCCATGTCGGTCTTCAGGTCCAGGATGTCGTTCCCGCCGGCATAAAGGGTGACCAGCGTGGGCTTCATCCGCAGCGCAGCTTCCAGCTGCTCGTCGATGATGTGCCGGAGCCGCTTACTGCGGATGGCCAGGTTGGCGTACTTCCACCCGGGCTGTGCCTTGGCGAGTTTCTCGGCCACCCGGTCAGCCCACCCCCGCACGCCATTGGGCAGCCGCTCATCCCGGTCCCCCACGCCTTCGGTGAAGGAGTCACCAAGGGCAACAAACACCCGCCGCCCGGAGCCAGGAAGCAAGGATTCGCGCGCCACCGGCCCAACCTAACGGCACAAAGGAAAGCAAGGACGACGCCGGGATGAACAGTCAGTGCGCGGGTCGTCATTGAGGCGGCTGATTACCCGGGCCCGTTCCCTGCCATAGGGAACGGGCCCGGTAATCAGGAATCAGGGGGTCCGTGAACCGCTGTCCGTCTGCATCCCTCCGTGGACCGGGCGGAACTCCCAGGTGTAGGAGCCGTCCGCTTTCAGGCTCATCCTCAGGTGGCCCCAGGTGTCGCTGAACTTCCGCTGGATGTAGGCCGGGTCACTGGTGAACGAGCGGAGGCCGATACCCCCAGTGGACACCTGGAACTGCTGCATGCCGTCCGGCACGCACTGGTCCGCGTTGTTCACCGGGCAAGTCCGCTCATAGTTGTGCTGGGAGCCGGACAGCAACACTTTCACCCGGTTGTTCCAGAACATGTCGATCCAAGGCTTCGCCTGGGTGAAGCGCGTGTGGCTGGACGTGTTGGAGGTGAAATATGGGTCATGGTAGACGGCGGCCAGATGCTTCCCGGCGGCCTTGGCCGCTTTCAAGTCAGCGTCCATTTCCGCGGTCATGGCCTGGGCCCGGGACGCGTTGTACCGCCACGTCGCCGTAGGCGCCACCAGGATGTGCCAGTTGCCCTTATCGAACGAATACCACTCCATCGCATCCTGGAACCGGCCCAAAGTGGTGCTGGTAGCGGACTTGGTGGAGCTCACACACTGGCCGTCCATGAACCGGTCCACGTCATCATTCACCCCCGGCTCCAGGTCGTGGTTGGGGCCCGTGGTCCAGTACGTCTTGGCCTTCAACCCGCCCCACAGCGTGTTCCACGCCCCGAGCGTCGAGCAGGTCCCCTTGTCGTACTGGAAGTCGCCGATGGCGAGGAAATTATCCAACGAACCATCGTTGAGGCCGCCGATGATGCTGGCAGCGTTCTTGCCGGACGCCGAGCTCGTCGACGTATTACCTGACGGGTTCATGTCGCCAACAGCAGCGAACTCGAAAGAATCACCCGACGGCGGAGTGGTCGGCGCCGGGGTCGGGCTCGAGGTAGGCGTCGGGGTGGGGGTAGGCGTCGGGCTCGTCGCCCCTGCTGCCGGGTACACACGTACCCAGTCCACGCGCATCTCCCCGGCACCGTCAGCAGTGGAGTCCGGGAACCAGTCCAGCTGCAGCGTCTGGTGCATGCTGCCTGGAGGCTGATGGGTGGGGTCCTTGTCCTCGAACCACTTCACGCCATCCACGTAACCGACCATCCCGGCGGGGGACCAGTCCACTGCGTAGTTGTGGAACTGGGAAACGTCCAGCGTCTTGCTGGCGCTGGTCTGGGAGTTGCTGCAGGAGAAGTGCTGGAAGAACTTGATGACGTTCCAGTCGCCCGATGTTTCCGCGTAATCGACTTCACCGTCGCAAGGCCAGTTCCCGCTGTCCGGCCACAGGATTGAGACCATGTGGTACTCGTTGTCGCCCGACCCGGCGGCGCGGACCTCCCACCGCCCGTACTTCTGGCGGGCGAACTTCGCGGACATGCCGGCGGTGGTCCCGTCCGGTGTTCCGTTCATGACCATCTTGGAGCCGTCCACTTTTACCTGCTGCGGGCTGCGGATGCCCTTGCCGGCGTGTCCGGCGCTGTTGTACACGCTCCACTTGGTTGCGTCCGGGGCTCCCGTGTAGTTGAACTCGTCCCCGGCGACGGGAGCGCCCCAGTTCTGCGTGGTGGCAGCCTGGACACCACTCGGATCAGTGGGCGCAGGTGTGGGGGTGGGGGTGGGGGTTGGCGTCGGGGTGGGGTTTGCCACCACCGCGTCAGCCGCGGTGGTAACCACCAGCTTTGGGCGGAGCGCCGCGTCCAAGGCCTGGTTCGATTTGAAGCCCAGCCACTTCTGAGTGCCGGATTCCAGCCTGAAGTTCTGCTCACCGCCGGTGGCGATGACGCCCTTGGTGACGTCCCATTCCACCCAGGCGCCGTTGGAGAACCCGCCGGTCTTGCCCAGCCATGTCCCGCGCGCCGGCGCGTTATTCCAGGTGACACCCGTTTCGGTCCATGCCCCGCCCGTGGTGTAAACATCCACAAACTCAGTCGATGTTGCCGCTGCCTCCGAGTATGCCCGCAGCTTTGCCGAGACGATGTGCTCCCCGGCCGGGACCTGGACGTTGAACCGCAGCAGGCTGTTCCGGGAGATGCTTGTCCGGCCCTCCGTGGACCATCGGACGCTGGTCCCGAAGTTCTCTGTCGGCCGGTCGGCCTGGACATAGCTGTCGGCGATCGGTGCGAATGTCAGCGCTCCAACCGCGTTCGCCACGCTGCCCACTACCGCGAGCGAAACGAGCATGACTAAAAGTGTCAGGGCAGAGATAGCCGGCCGCAGGATAGTTTTCATGGAATGAGACCTTAATGTTCCAGTTGAAATAACCGAAGCATACGGCTTGTCACACCCTGTGACATAGCAATTACCGCTCTAGAGATTCTTGAAAACGTGTGTTACGCGCGGAGCGACGGTGAGCGGACGTTTTGATTCAGGCCGCCAAAAGTGAGCGGGCGTCGAAGGAAGACCTGCAGGATCTGATGGGGCGTTGCAGGAGGGGCGGTGGGAGGGACATCCGGCAGCGTGCGTCTTAGCTGGGCCCACTCGGGCAGGGTCCCCTTGCCGAGCTTGCGAGGTTAGGGGCCCGAGGGGCGGAACGAGCGAGCACGCAGAGGATGTGCCTCCCACCGCCTGAGAGCCAAGGCGGACGGGTTACCCTTCGGCTTTGCCCTTCCGCCAGTAACCCATGAAGGCCACCTGTTTCCGGTCCATCCCCACGTCGCGCACCAAATAGCGCCGCAGGTCCTTGATGACGCCTGCTTCACCGGCAATCCAAGCGTAGAAGGGCATGGCGCCGGCGGGCATCCCAGGGTTCTTGGTGGCGCTGATGTGCGCGGTCTCCAACCGGGCAGGCGTCTCCCACAGGATGTCCGTATCCACGTTGACGTCCTCGGGCTCGGGCCCGGCGCCGCCGTCGTCCGTTCTGATGCCCACCCAGCCCGGCTCGGGGACGGCTTTCCGCACGGCCTCCTGCAGGAGGTGGCCGTGGGGCCGGGAGCGGCCGATGGCGGCACCGCGGGCAAGCCAGGTGATTTCGATGTCGGCCGGGGAGTGGAGCTCCAGGAAGTCGCCGGCCTGCGGAACCTCAAGGAAAGCGTGCCCGCTCATGTACGGCGGGAGCGTTTCGAGGATGGCGGAGATGGCGGGGACCGCGGTTTCGTCGCCGGCAAGCAGGATGCGCTGGGCCAGGCCGGGCCGCCATTCAATCCCGGAGTATGTCTCCGCGGTGATGCAATGGGCGGCGCGGTTGTTGGGGCCGATGATGGTGAGGGCGTCGCCGGGCCGGGCGTTGAAGGCCCAGTTGGCGGCGGGCCCGGTGTTGTCCGGACCGTCGAGGTGCATCGCGAAGTCGACGTCGATCTCCGGGTATACCCCGTCCAGCCGCGCCTCGCGGACGGTGTACGTACGCTTGGAGCCGCGCACGTTCGGGTCCATGGCCAGCCAGTCCCGGTACCACCCGGCCTGGCTGGTGTGGAAGGCCGGCAGCGGCAACTGTGAGCCGTCCGGGGCCAGGGACGGAATCACGAGTTTGATCCGGAGGTCCAGGGAGTGGCCGTGGACGCCGAAATCGCGCAGGGAGTAGCCTCCGAACGTGATCCTGCGGAATGTGGGGCTGAGCTGCTGGACGGAGGATACCGTCACCTCGAAGGCCAGGCTCATCGGCTGGGCGGTCACAGGATGGGCAGTCACAGGCTGGGCAGGTGCGTCGTGGCGGGTCTTCATGGGACGAGCTCCAGTTCGTTGGCTGGGGTGTGGTGGCGGCCTATTGGAATGATCAGCGGGGTGGCCGAAACGGGGTCCGGGATGACGCGGCTCTCCAGGCCGAAGACGTCGCGGACCAGTTCTTCCGTCACCACCTCGCGCGGGGACCCCACTGCCGCCACGGCACCGGCCTTCATGGCGATGACGTTGTCCGCGTAGCGCGCGGCGAGGTTCAGATCGTGCAGGACGATGGCCACTGTGGTGCCGTGCCTGCGGTTCAGGTCCGTTACGAGGTCCAGGACCTCCACCTGGTGGGCCAGGTCCAGGTAGGTTGTGGGTTCGTCCAGCAGCAGGACATCGGTTTCCTGGGCGAGGGCCATCGCAATCCAAACCCGCTGCCGCTGGCCGCCGGAAAGTTCGTCGACGTCGCGCCCGGCGAGGTCCAGCGTTCCGGTGGCTTCCAGCGCACGCTGCACGGCGGCGTCGTCCTTTTCACTCCAGCTCCGGAAGAAGCCCTGGTGCGGGTAGCGCCCGCGCCCCACCAGGTCGCGGACGCTGATGCCGTCCGGTGCGGTGGGGTGCTGGGGAAGCAGGCCGAGGGTCTGGGCCAGTTCCCGGGCGGGCCGGGTGTGGATATCCCTGGCGTCGAGGGTCACGGCGCCGCCGGAGGGCTTCAGGAGCCGGGACAGTCCGCGGAGCAGGGTGGACTTTCCGCAGGCGTTTGCGCCCACGATCATGGTCACCTTGCCTGCGGGAATCCGGACGCTGAGCCCGTCCACCACGCAGCGTTGGCCGTAGGTAAGCGTCAGGTCCCGGGCTTCGAGAACAGCCACGTCAGGCATCCTTTCGATTGGCCGTGACCAGGAGCCACAGCAGGAACGGGGCACCCAGCGCGCCGGTGACCACACCCACCGGCAGGACGGTGCCATCCAGGAACAGTGGGGCGAGATTCGCGGCGGCGTAGTCCGCGGACAGGACAACCAGGGCACCCACCAGGGCCGACGCCGGCAGGCTGGCCTTGCCGGCGAAGCGGCGGGAGATGGGACCGGCGAGGAAGGCGACGAATGAGACCGGCCCGGCGGCGGCCGTCGCCACGGCCGCGAGCGCCACCGCAATGAGCACCAGTGCCAGGCGGGCCGCATTGACACGGACCCCCAATCCGGCCGCGGCATCGTCACCCAGTTCCAGGATGCGCAGCGGACCGGCGATGACCGCGGTGGCGGGAACCAGCACCACGAGCGCCAGGAACAGGACTCCGGCGCGGTCCCAGTTGGCGGAGTTCAGGGATCCGTTGAGCCAGACCAGGACGTCGGCGGCGGTGCGGATGTCCGCGCGCGTCATCAGGAAACTGACCACTGCGTGCAGGGCGGCCGCGATCCCGATTCCGGCAAGGACCAGCCGGTTTCCCGCTGCATTCCCCCGCCCGGTCCCGCGCACAGCCCCGCCGCTGGAGGTCCCGTAAATCAGGGCGGCCACGGCAAGGGCACCCACGAGCGCCGCCCCGGAAACCGCAGCACCGGAGGCGCCGAAAATGATAATTGCGGTCACGGCGGCTGCGCTGGCCCCGGAACTGATGCCGATGACGTCGGGGCTGGCGAGCGGATTCCGCAGCATGGTCTGGAACAGGGCGCCGGCCAGCCCGAAGGCAATTCCGACCATGGTGCCGGTGAGGGCCCGGGGAAGCTTGTTCTCCATCACGATGAAGCTGGCGCCCGGAATCTTTGCACCGCCGCCCAGGTGGTTGACCACGATGGTGAAGAAGTCCGGGATGGCCACCGTGTAGCTGCCCAGCAGGACTGACACGAAAAACAGGATTACGACGGCGGTGGCCAGGAGGGCGGTCCGGTTCAGGCGCAGGCGTCCCCGGCGATGCTCCATCAGTTGTGGTCCTTTGGAGGGGGTTTTAGCAGCCATATCTGATGGAGCAACACCGGGTTTGAGGAGCGTCACAGGCCAGCCCCCTTTCCGCGGCGGATCAGCCATACGAACACCGGCGCACCCACCAGGGCGGTCATGATGCCGGCCGGGACTTCGCCGGGAAGCAGGACCACCCGGCCAAGAATGTCGGCACCCAGGAGCAGGACGGGGGCCATCACCAGGGAAAAGGGCAGGATCCAGCGGTAGTCGGGGCCGGTGAGGAAGCGCACGGCATGCGGTACCACCAGGCCCACGAAGCCGATGGGCCCCGCCAGCGCGGTGGCCGTACCGCACAGCAGGACGATGCCGAGGGCAACCACGGCGCGGGACAGGACAACCCGCTGGCCAAGCCCACGGGCGACGTCGTCCCCCAGGGCCAGGCCGTTGAGGGTCGGGCCCGCCAGCAGCACGATGACCGCACCGGCGGCCAGGAACGGCAGTCCGGGCAGGAGCACGGTCCAGTCACGACCCGCGATGCCGCCCACCTGCCAGAAGCGGAACCTGTCCAGGGTGTCCTGGCTGGAGACCAGGATGACATTCATGAGCGAGGACAGTCCGGCGCTGAGTGCGGCTCCCGCCAGTGCGAGTTTGACCGGACTGGCCCCATCCCTGCCCAGCGAGGCGATGAGGTACACCACGACGGCGGCAGCGGCAGCGCCGAGAAATGCGAACCAGACGTAGCCGGAGAAGCTGGCCACGCCGAAGACGTAGATTCCCGTGACCACGGCCAGGGCAGCTCCGGCGTTGACGCCAATAATGCCGGGATCGGCCAGCGGATTGCGGGCGACTCCCTGCATTGCGGCCCCGGCCAGGCCCAGGGCGCCCCCGGCCAGCACGCCCAGGACCGTGCGCGGGATCCGGGCTTGGACCACGGCGTGGTCACCGTTGGTGGGGTCGAACGCGGTGAGGGCCTGCCACACGGTGCCGAGGGGAACCTCCCGTGCCCCCACTGCCAGCGAGGCGCCGGCCACCAGCACCAGCGCGACGACGGCGCCCGCCAGCCAGGCGGTGCGCTTCGTTCCCGACGCATCACCGCGGCGGGGGGCAGCGGCTGCCTTGGCCGGCACCTGCGAGCCTGTGCCCGCTGCCGGACGCGCCGTCGTCGTACTCATGAAACGGTGCCTACTTCACTGCATCCGCTGCGCCGGCCAGCTGCGGCAGGAACGTGTCCAGGGACCACGGCAGGCTCAGCGGCGACGAGGCCGAGATGGACAGGGTCAGGGTGTTGTCCGAGTCGGCCACCAGCGCGCCTTTTTTGATGGCCGGGATCTGCCCGAGCAGCGGATCGGCCTTGATGGCGTCCGCGGTGGAGGCATCGGGAACCCAGGTGACGAAGATGTCCGACTGCAGTTCGTTCGCCTTTTCAGCGGACCAGTGCAGGTAGAACTCCTTGGAGCCCTTGGAGTTGTCCGCGACCACCGGGGCGAGGGTCATGCCGATTTCAGTCAGGAAGCGCGGACGGTTGTCGTTGGCCGTGTAGACGTTGACGCCGTCACCCTTGGCGGGCTCCAGGTTGCCGTAGATGAAGCTCTTGCCCTGGATCTGCGGGTACTGCGAGACCTTGTCCCTAAGGGTTGCCTCGGTATCGGAGACCAGCTTGGCGGCGTCCGCTTCCTTGCCCAGGGCCTTGCCGATGATGGTGGTGGAGTCCTGCCAGGAGGTTCCGTAGGCCACCTCCGGGTGGGCCACCACGGGGGCGATCTGGCTGAGCTTTTTGTAGTCCTCCTCGGTGAGGCCTGAGTAGGCGGCGAGGATGACGTCCGGGATGAGCTTGGCGATTTCGGTGAAGTTGATTCCGTCCGCCTCCGAGTACTGGACGGGCGCGTTGGCCGAACCGAATCCGGCGCCAAGCTTTTCGAGCGCCGCGTCCTTCCAGGGGGTGGAGCCCTTGTCATTGCCGCCCCACTCGTTCTTGGGGACCCCCACGGGCACCACACCGAGGGCGATGGCGACGTCGTCGTTCACCCATGAAACGGTTGCCACCCGCGTGGGCTGCTTCTCAATGGTGGTTTTGCCGTACACGTGCTCGATGGTGACTGGGAATGCTGTGCTGCTGCTGGGGTTGTCCGTGCCAACTGCGGACGACGCCGGGGCCGTGCTGCAGCCGGAGAGGGCCAGGGCCGCCGCGGCCAGCACCGCCGCCGCCTTGCCGACAGATGAGAAGAGTGTCCGGCGGGTGGAAACAGGGCCGGGAAAGAGGGGGGACGTCACGGGGCTCCTTGGGTCAGGCTGATGAAAACTTAAGTAAGGCTAACCTATGTAAAAGGTGATTACGCAACAGTTCTGTCACCTAATCCCGTCACGTGACGAAACCCACAATCGTCAGCAGCTTCTTGGACAGGACGCGCCCCATTTGGCAGGATGGCCTTGCCGGTCCGGCGGCAGCTTCACCGGAAGCGCTGAACGGGCGCGCTGAACAGGAACAGGACAACGGGAACAATGCGCATGCAAAAGGCCGCACCGGCCGCCGCTGCCATGGAGAGCGGGGTGGCCGTTTGGGCCTGCTCCGCGGAGACTGACTGACTCCCCGTTACCTGGCCCGGCTTTGGGCCGCCCACCCTTTTAAGAAAGTTCAGCCATGCAATCAGTCACGCCCCAACAAATCCGCTCATCCTTCATCAACGCCAGCCGCTCGGAAGCAGCCAAGCTCACGCTGCCCGAGGACTTTGATTCGCTCGACTGGGACAGCCTCGACTTCCTGGGGTGGCGGGACGGAAAGATGCCGCTGCGCGGTTACCTGGTGGTCCCGGGATCCAAAGGCCTCACGGGAATCATGCTCCGGGCACCCGAAGGGGGAGCCCGGAAGAACCGCTCCGTCCTGTGCGAGCTGTGCCGGGACGTGTTCTCCAAGGAGGACGTACTTCTCTGGGTTGCCAGGCGCGCGGGACAGTCCGGACGCGACGGCAACACCGTGGGAACCCTGATCTGCGCCGACTTCCTGTGCTGCGGCAACGTCCGCAAGGAACCACCGGCCAACGAGATCAACCCCGACCCGGCCGTCGTCGTACAGCGCCAGATCCAGGGCCTGCAGGACCGCACAGCGCAGTTCCTGGCCCGCGTCCAGGGCAAGTAGCGGCAAGAGGAACCCTTCCCCGCGGGGAAGGGTTCCTCTTGCCGGCGGTCAGCTGGCGGTCAGCGGTAGGAGAAGCTCATCAGCAACGCCTTCAGGGTGCGGCCTTCATCACCCCAGTACCAATCCTTTGCCGCCTGGTCGTTTGCGAACTGCCGGCCTTCGAAAAGCACGTCTGCGGTCAGAATGCGGTCACCGATCTTCACGAGCCCGTATTGCACCTGCCCGTCCGGCGAGATCGGGGATCCCGGCGTCAGCCCCATGTGGTAAGTGGCAGTGCCAAAAGCGTGGTCAACAAAGAACGACGAACTGGGTGTGGGAACCGACGCTCCGATCAATCCCGGCACCGGGTCCGTCTCGAGGATGGACCTGGAGACGTTGCCGGCAGTGGCATCGCCAACCTGGCTGTAGTAGACGGCGACCTGCTCCTTGCCGCCGGCATCGTGGACTGTCGCAGTTTCCACCGCAGGGGACGACGAAACCTGTTGATGCTCCACACGCCACCCCTCGGGGTACGCAAAGGACAGGCGGCCGTCTGCGAACCTGAAGGTCACCTGCCCCGCAGGAGCGGGAGAAGAAGTGGCGACGGGAATGATTGATGCAGGCGGACTTGCCGCCGTCGTCCGGTCCGCAGGAGCCGTAGCGGAACCCCCGTCCGCGGCAGGGCCCTCCCCGCAGCCCGTGAGGCTGAGGGCCACGATCGCGGTGAGCGCCATGAGTGTGGTGGCGCGGTGTGCTGGGCGCATGGGTGGTGCCTTTCAAGCGAAGGCCGTCGCGCTCCACAGGGCGTCAGATGCAGGACCCAGCGTTCCACAACTACCCATCGGGAGGATGAAGGCGAGTGATTGATGCCGACCAGCATGGCACCCGCACAGCACCTCTAACAGCTCCGGAGCAATAAATCCATCAATTTGTTATATAGCTGGTTCTCGTTCAGCGCAGCACGATGTCCACCGGGTTCGCCTCGGACCGCCAGGCCCCTTCTTCGCCCGGCCTCGGCCGGATGACCGGCGCCGTCAGAACACCCGAGCGGTTGGTGCGGCGGTCCCTCAGGATCTCGGTGACGGAGCCCAGGTGCCGGGAAAGGTCGATCACGTTTTCGGGGGCAGCCAGCAGCAGCTGGAAGCCGAATTCGTGCAGCGCCTTGATGCCGGCACCGGCGAACTCCTCGGAGGCAAGCACAAAGGCCTCGTCCATCATCACGGTGCCGTAAGTGGTGAACCCCTGCTCGGCGATACCCAGCTGGTAGCTCAGGGCCGCGGCCATGATGAACGCGGTGAACCGCTGCCGCTCGCCGCCGGACATGGAGCCGGTGTCCGCGTGCATGAACACCTCGGTCTTTTTGGCGCCGCCCTTCTTTTTTCCTGCAACCGGGGCGGTTGCTTCGCGGTGCTCCTTGCACTGGATGAACAGGTGGCCGCGGACGTCCAGCACCTCCGCGCGCCACCGCCGGTCCTCGGGCGCCTGCGATCCAAGCCTCTTGACCAGGGTTTCCAGGGTTTTGTAGCGGGCGGTGAGCTCGGCATCATCACTGTCCGGCCCCTCCGCCCTGGATCCGTCCGACCTGGCGGGCCGGGTGTGACGCGCCTTCAAAGCGTTCTGGATGGCGTCCTTGAACTGCTTGGCGGTGGGCGGCAGCGTCTGCTTGATATCCAGTTCCAGGTAGCTGCCCTCATGGAAGTTCACCTGGGAGAGGATGCCGTTGAGGGGCAGGATGCGGCTGGTGATGGAGCGGCGCTCCTCGTCCAGCAGGTGCAGCAGGGTACTGAAGGACTCGTGCGTGCGCTGGTTGAAGAACAGCCGGAACTCCGCCTCCTGCGCGGGCAGGCCGTCGTTCACGATCGCGTGGTAGCGGGCCTCGAATTCACTGGCCGCGCCGATACTGGTGCCGTGGTCGGCCGAGATGGCGCTGCCCCACTCCCGCACGAAGCCTTCGAAGATGCGGGTGAGCCGCTCCGCCGTGGCCTGCCCACGTGATTCAGCCGCGTGCAGTTCGCCCAGCAGGGCGGTCCGGACCCGGTTGGCCAGGTTGTCCAGCTCGTGCATTTCGGTCACGTCGCCGAACTCCGCGAAGTACGGCTCCAGCGCGGTCACGGTAGCGTCCGACGGCGGCGCCTGGGCCAGGCGGTCACGCGCGGCTTCCAGCAGCGAATCCGCAGCCGTGAGCTGGCGGTCCAGTGCCTTGTATTCACTTTGGAGGACCGCGGCGGACTCGGTGCTGGACTGGTGCTTTTGCCGGACCTCCTCGATGGTGGCCCGCAGCGGCTCCAGGTCTGCCTGCGCGGCGAGGGCGTCCTTGAGCCGCTGCTCAATCCGGGTCAGGTCGTCCGCCGCCACCGAGGCAGACACCTGTTCCCAGGGGCGGTCGTCTTCCGCAATCCGTCGCAGCGCGTCGAGCTGGCGGCTCATGCCCTGGTGTGAATCCTCGCGGCTTTGCGCCAGTTCCGCGGCCTTGGCCACTTCCTGCCGGAGGTCCTCCACCTGGCCGGCCACGAGTTCCAGTTTGGCGGCATTGTCGAAGCCCAGGACATAATCCTGGCGGCTTGTGAAGCGGTCGTCCTTCTCCACGGTGTGCCGGTTGCGCTTGACCACGCCGCCCAGGCTCAGGCCTTTGTCCAGCGCTGCCAGCTCGTCCGGGTCCTCCACGCACTGATAGGCGAAGTCCAGGGCGATCCGCTCGCGGACCCATTCACCGGCTTCGGCCGCCGCACCTGAGGCGAGGATGTCCAGCTTGGTGAGCAGGTCGCCGTCGCGCACGTCCTCCACGGCGAGCGCACCGCCGGCGAGCGGCTTGGAGACGTCCACCGCCCGCAGCGCGCCACGGACGCTGTGGTCATTGAGGTAGCGGGTGACGGCACCGAAGTGCTCACCGGGAACCAGCAGGGTGGTGGCCAGGCTGCGGAGCGCGCGTTCGGCGGCGGGGCGCCACCGTTCCTCGCCTTCGGCAAGGTCCATGAGTTCGCCGGCGAAGGGCATGCGGTCTTCCGGGACGCCGGTTGCGGCGGCGATGGCGGCGCGGTTTTCAATGCTCGACGGCGGCAGCAGGGACTTGCGCGTCTTCAACGAGACGAGCTCCTGCTCGGCAGCCGCCAGCTCCCGTTTGCGGCCGGCGTGGGCGTCGAAGGCCTCGAACCGCAGCTCCTGCAGGGCCTGCGAATCATCCTTCAACTCGGTCGACCGTGCTGCCGCCTGTTCGTGGGCCTGCTCCCAGCCGGCGGCGCTCCACTCAAGCTGCAGCCCGGCGTCGGCCAGTGCCTGCTGGGCCGCCTCCTCAACCTGCCTCCGCAGCTTGAGGCCAACGCGGGCGTTCTCCAGCGACTGCTCAATCGCCGAAATCGCGTTGCCGCCCTGGTTGTTGTAGTCGGTTTCGAGCTGCCGCAGTTCCTTGGCCAGGTTGTCGCGGACCGCACGCTCGGCGCCGAGCTCCTTGGCCTTCGCCTGCGCCAGCTCACGGAAACGGACCAGCGTCTTTTGGTGGACCGTAACGGCGAGCTGCTGCCGGTACGCCTCGAACTCCTCGCCCACTAGGTCCCGCAGCCGGTTCGCATCCAGGAGGGACTGCGCATACTCGCGGTTCAGTCCCGGCACCGGTGCCAACTGGTCGCGCTGCTGCCGGACATCCTCCAGCCGCTGGCGGATGGACATCAGGTTGCTGAACTCCTCCACCACGTCATCGGCGGCGGCCAGGGTTGCCGGAGCATCGAGCACCTGGTCCCGGAAGAAGGTGTTGACGCTGCCGCCCAGCCCCTTGCCGGCCTGGATCACGCGCAGCAGGGGCAGGGCCTGGTCCGAGCTGATCCCCAGCAGCCGGCGGAACCGCTCGGCGAAGGCCTTGTGCACGTCGAAGACCTGGGCGTGCGGGAACGTGGCCTCGAGCGCGCCCTTGGTGAAGCGTTTGTCCGCGATGCCCTCCACCGCTTCCAGGTCCAGCGGCACGTTGTCGATCAGGTAGAACCGCCCCACGCTCGACTCCGTGCCGTTCTTGGGCAGGTCGAACAGCGCGGACACCGTCAGCCGCGTGCCGGCGGCGTTGTCGAACGTCAGGGCGACGGCGGACCAGGTGGCCCCCGGGCGCTGGAAAGCACTCGCCGAGCCCTCCCCCACGGCCTTGTCCCCCACCTTGCCGCGCATGTAGGTGAACGTCGTCCGTTTGTCCTCCACGGCACCGCCAGAACGCTGCGCAGCCGCCTCATTGGACCGCGGCCGGGCATCGAACACCCGCAGCATCGCGTCAAACAACGTCGACTTTCCCACGCCCGAGTTGCCCGTCAGCAGGGTTCCGTCCCGGTCCACATGCATGGTGTGGGCCCCGTGGAACGTGCCCCAGTTGACCACCTGCACCAAGGCAAGCCGCATCTGCCCCGGGTTAGTCACGTCGCCCAAGGGGAGCATGCTTGCGATCGTCACTTGGTCACCTCGGTCTTTGTCGCCTTTGACTCCGCAGCCGGGGCGGCATCGGCGTCGTCGTCCTCGGCACCACTGTCCGCGTCCAGGTCAAGCATTGCCTCGGTACCGGTGGGATCACTGCTTGCCGCCACCAGGGCTTCGATGTGGGCCGGGATGTCGCCGATGTTTTCGAATGGCAGGGCCAGGGGCAGGGCGTTGGAGATGGTGTAGACGTCGTCCAGGCCGGTGGGGAGCAGGAGCTGGCGGGCCAGGAGCTTAGTGATGGCACGGGTCACCACGTCCGAGTCGCGGAGGGCGTCCTGCTGGCCGGCGGGCTGGTAGTGCGCCACGAGGTCCGTGATTTCCTCGCGGGTGATGGTGGGGTCGGTCTGGGCTGTGACGTGCCGGTCCAGCAGCAGTCGGAGCCGGAGCAGCACGATGGTTTCCACCCGGCTGAGGGCACGCTGCTGGCGCAGGATGCTGGACCGTGCGCTCCCTCCGATGATGTCCGGATCCACGGGACGCAGCACCGCGATCTTCCGCTCGTGGTCCAGTTGGAGGGTCAGGAACAGCTCGGACAGGCGGCTGCGCAGGATCACTTGGTTGTCCAGCAGCACCGTCCAGAGCTTTTCGTCCCGGCCGCCATCGATGTACGGGCCCTTCAAGAGCTTCACCAGGGCCTGGCGCACTTTCATGGACAGCACGCCGGTGTCGCCGGGGAAGAGGGCGGCGCCGTCAACGAAGGTGTCGCGGGGAGTGATGACCGCCGGATTGGGGCGCCCGGCACCCGATGACGCCCCCGCCCTGGCTTCGAAGGACTCAACCACCGCGTTGTCTTCCGTGTTGTCGATGGGGTCAACGGCCGTCGTCGTGATTTCCTCAGTCATCTGAATCCTTTGCGAGCGTAACCACGGGCAGGTAGGCCCTGCGGGTGGAGCCGTCGATCTGTTCGAAGTCCAGGCCATCCCAGGCGCTGCGGTTGAAGTCCGCCCCGGCGTGCAGGGCCTCCGACAGGAGCGCGCGGATGGTGTTGATGTGCTGCTCTTCCGGCGGCAGCTGCTGCCAGGCATCGGCCAGGGTCGCAGCCCCCGCCATCGCGGACCGGACTATGTCCGGCCTGGCCTTTCCCGTCCTCGGCGAGCGCACCCGGTCCGAATCGGTGAAGGCGATGGGATCGGCCAGCCGGGGCGGCGCCGCGAACTCGTCCGGGTCAAAGAGCTTCACCATGGACAGCGACTCAAACCCTGCGTTGTACAGGACCGGGCCTGGAACCAGTCCTGGCCGTTCGCGTTCATAGGGCAGGGACCGGATGGCCTGTTCAGCCTCGCGCAGGACCTGCCGCAGCCGGACTGACTGGCGGAAGTCGTCGCTCTGGACGTAGGTGTTGAGGCTCTCGCTGAGCTTGCCGTAAATGCGCTGGATCTGGCTGTGCTGCTGGCGGAGTTCGGCCACCAGGTTCTTGAGCGTCTCCCGGTCGTCCGGCGAGAGGTCGTCGGCGAACTGGCGGCTCAGGACCTCCCCGATGGCCGACCGGAACCTCACCTGCTGCTGCGGGTCCTCCAGGAAGGCGGTAAAGGACCGGAACGTCCTGCCCTCCGGGCTTTGGCGGAGCCGCTTGTCCGCCTCCAGGACCTGGGCCATGGTCGCGCCCTTGGTCAGCGACTCCTCGATGATCTGGTTGCGCAGCCCGCCCACCAGTTCCTCGATCCGGTCACGCATCTTCTTGTAGTCAGCGGGTAGGCTGGCGGCCAGGTCCAGGATGTTCCCGGCGGCCTCCACGGCTTCGTCGTCATCAAGCAGGCCGTCGAACCCGCCCGTGCTGATGTCCTGGATCAGCTGCTGCCGCTCTTCGATTTCCTCTTCCAGGGCTTCGAGCCGTGCGCTCTGGTCGGGGTTGGTCTCGTTGGCGAGCTTTTCCACGTCCCCCAGCAGCGTGCCCAGCCGTGAACCGTTCAGCGTGGAGCGCTCGCTGGAGAGGCTGTCCAGGAAGGCGAGCACACGCGCCGCTGGCTCCGTGGCCTCGTAGACAATCTGGCCTGACTGGTTCCGCCGGGTCAGGAACTGCCGCCGGGTCCACTCGTCCCCGAAGGCCTTTCCGTTGGCCCCTCCTCCCAGGCCGGGATCCTGGCGCCGGAGCTCCTCAAGGAAGGAGTCGACGTCGGCATGGAATTCCTCGAGCGGAACCTGCGGCCGGGTGCGGGTGAAGGAAGCCTGGAGTACGGCGATCACCCAGGGCGCCGAACGCGTCAGAGCCCATGCGGGTCCCTTGGTGAGGAGTTCGAGGTCCCGGAGCCGGGCGCTGATGGCGTCAGCGGATGACCTGGCGGAGCGGGGCACGCACTCTCCTTGGGCTGTTGGGCGGGGGCTTGGCAGGGCGGCACGCAAGGGACCGGCCGGAAAACTGCCAACTACAAGGTTAACGCAGGCCGCCGCGACCACTCCGTGACCTACCTGCCGGTAGTGTTTCAATCCCGTATCAACAGTCACATCTGCCCCATGCTGCTCTGGCTGGCTGCAGGACTGTCCCCCTACGCTTCTGCTACTGGTCTTCGCCACCGCAGTCTTATGCAAAGCAACGTCGCAGCAGGGGGATTCATGCAGTTCGATCTAAGTTCAGTGGAAACAGCCACCTTGGTCTTCATCGGGACACTTGTATTCGGCGCCATCCTGGCCGCCTTCGTGCTCACCGCCGGGCTTATTGCCCTGGCCGTGCTGGGAGCAGGCAAGTTCACCTGGGTGGTGGTGTCCACGACGCTCCTGGCGGTAGTCCATGGCATTAACGCCGGCTGGGACAGGCTGGTCCATCGCGCCTCCGCCGTGGAGCTGCCCGGCGATTTCCAGGGCCAGCCCGCCCCTAGCACGGGAACCTACCCGCGGGTAATCTTGAGGGACAGCTGAAGGGTTCTCCAACCCGGCGGATCCATGGCTACACCGGCCAATCCGGCCTAGGAGATAACCCATGACCTCCGCGACTGACAGCCAGGCCAAAGACGCCCCGGCTGAAGAAACCCCCGTCCCCGCCGGCAACATCGGCGCCGGGGCCACCGCTGAAGATGCCCGCGCCGTTGCCGAGGCAGCCCGCGAATCCGGCTGGGACCGGCCCAGCTTCGCCAAGGGCCTGTACCTGGGCAGTTTCGATCTTGGCCTGGTCCATCCCTGGCCGGCCCCGGACCCCGCTTCCGTGGAAAAGGGCGAGGAGTTCATGGCCCGCCTCACGGAGTTCGCAAAAACAATGTCCGGGCGGGTCATCGAACGGGATGCCAAAATCCCCGACGAATACATCAACGACCTCGCGGAACTGGGCGTCTTTGGAATGAAGATCCCGGAGGAATACGGGGGCCTGGGGCTCTCCCTGGTCTATTACGGCCGGGCCCTTGCCCTGCTGGGCAGCGTGCACCCCAGCCTGGGCGCCCTGATCTCGGCACATCAGTCCATCGGCGTGCCCGAGCCGGTCAAGGTCTTCGGCACGCCCGGGCAAAAGCGGGAGTACCTGCCCCGGTGCGCCGCCGGCGCCGTCACCGCCTTCCTCCTCACCGAACCGGACGTGGGCAGCGATCCCGCCCGGATGGGCAGCACGGCAACGCCCACGGACGACGGCGACGCGTACCTTTTGGACGGCGTGAAACTATGGACCACCAACGGGGTGATCGCCGAACTGGTGGTGGTCATGGCCGTTGTCCCCGCGCACACCGATCCGGACGGCACCAGGCACAAAGGCGGCATCAGCGCGTTTGTGGTGGAAATGGACTCGCCGGGCATCACCGTGGAAAACCGCAACGCCTTCATGGGCCTGCGCGGCATTGAGAACGGGGTCACCCGCTTCCATCAGGTACGGGTGCCGGCCGCCAACCGGCTGGGCCGGGAGGGCCAGGGCCTGAAAATCGCCCTGACCACACTCAACACTGGCCGCCTGGCGCTGCCCGCACTGTGCGTGGCGTCCGGGCGGTGGAGCCTGAAGATTGCGCGTGAATGGTCCAACGCCCGCACCCAATGGGGCAGGCCGGTGGGCGAACACGAGGCCGTGGGCAAGAAAATTGCCTTCATCGCAGCGTCGGCTTTTGCCCTGGACGCCGTGTTCGAGCTGTCCGCGGAACTTGCCGACGCCGGGCAGAAGGACGTCCGGATCGAGGCCGCGCTTGCCAAGCTCTGGGCCACGGAAATCAGCTGCCGGATAGCGGACGAACTGGTCCAGATCCGGGGCGGACGCGGATTTGAGACGGCTGAGTCGCTGGCCGCACGCGGTGAACGTGCCGTACCGGCCGAGCAGCAGCTGCGGGACCTGCGGATCAACCGGATCTTCGAGGGTTCCTCCGAGATCATGCGCCTGCTGATCGCCCGGGAAGCGGTGGATGCGCACCTGGCCGCCGCGGGCGACCTCGCGTCGCTGGATGCGAGCCTGGCCGACAAAGCCAAGGCCGCCGTCGGCGCCTCCGGCTTCTATGCCAAATGGCTGCCCAAGCTGGTGGCCGGCGCCGGCATGGACCCCCGCTCCTATGCGGAGTTCGGCAGGCTGGCCAAGCACCTCCGGTTCGTTGAACGCTCGTCCCGCCGGCTGGCACGCCAGACCTTCTATGGCATGGGCCGCTGGCAGGCCAAACTGGAGCGGAAACAGGCGTTCCTGGGCCGCGTGGTGGACATCGGCGCCGAGCTCTTCGCCATGACCGCCTGCTGCTCCCGCGCGGAGATGCTGCTGAAAACCGCCCCCGAAAAAGCGGCCAGCGCCTACGAGCTTGCCGATGCCTACTGCGAACAGGCCAGGGTGCGGGTGGACGAGTACTTCGACCAGCTGTGGCGAAACACCGACGACGCCGACCAGGCACTGACGCGCAAGGCCCTTGCCGGCGACTACACGTGGCTGGAGGCCGGGGTCCTGGACCCGTCCGAGGGGACCGGCCCGTGGATTGCCGATGCCTCGCCGGGGCCGTCCAAAAAGGAGGACCTGCACCGGAAATACCGGTAAAACCGCAGGTCACAAAATAGTAAGCACGCTTGCTATCACTCCGGGTGGGTGGTTGAGTTGAACCATGAGCAGCTCAACGGACCCAGAGAACCTGCCTCCCCGCCGTGCCCGGGAGGATGAAACCACCCGCAGCGGAAGCTACCGGGATGCAGCAGCGGACGATGCCGCCACCCGCTCAATGGACCAGGCGCCCACTCGCCCACGCGAAAGGGACTATTCCACTGCACCCTCTGCGGAGCGGGAATACACCCCCGCCCCCACCCGGGCGACGCCCGTGGTGGAGCCGGTGGCAGACTCCACCCTGGCGAACCGGGAAACCGCAGTCGCACGCCAGAAGGAGCGGTTTGGCGGCATCAAGGTGGGCTCGGCGTTCTTTGGCTGGCTGACCGCCACGGGGATGGCCGTGCTGCTCACCGCGCTGGTGGCAGCGGCCGGAACCGCGGTGGGCCTTGCCAGCAACACCGACGTCAACGAGGCCGTGAACCAGGCCGCACAGAACACCGGCACCGTGGGCCTGGTGGGCATCATCGTGCTGCTGGTGATCCTGCTCCTCTCCTACTACTGCGGCGGCTACGTGGCTGGCCGGATGGCCCGCTTCAACGGCGCCAAGCAGGGGCTCATGGTGTGGATCTGGGCGTTGATCGCGGCCATTGTGGTGGCCATCCTGGGCGTTGTGGCAGGGCAACAGTTCAATGTCCTGGCCAACCTGAACAGCTTCCCGCGCATCCCCATCAATGAAGGCCAGCTGACCACCACCAGCATCATCGCCGCGATCGTGGTGGCAGCCGTGGCCCTGGTTGGTGCAGTGCTCGGCGGCCTGGCGGGCATGCGGTTCCACCGGAAGGTTGACCGCGCCGGCTTCACCCCGGACAGCGAGTTTTACGACGACGAGCGATAGTCAGGCGAGAATGTCGCCGTCCACGTACAGCCACCGGCCGTGCTCCCGGACGAACCGGCTGTTCTCGTGCAGGACCCCCCGTTCCCTGCCCTGCCGGTAGTACGCCTTGAACTCCACCGTGCCGGCGGTATCGAAAGGTCCGCCTCGGCTCGTGCCGAGGATGTCCAGGCGGCGCCACTGCATCGACGGGTCCAGGTCAAGGCCGGCCGGTGCGGTGGATGGATGGTGGGTCCGCAGCAGGTAGTCCGCATCCAGCAGGACGAACGCGCTGTACCGGGACCGCATCAGCTGTTCGGCCGTGGCAGCGAGCGCCTGGCCGGAATGGAACCTTCCGCAGCATTCGGCGTAGGGCTCCCCGGACAGGCACATGCAGTTTGCGGACTCATTGGATTCGGTCACCCGGTGATGCTGTCACATCGGATAACAGCTTCGCTACAACCTCGGAACAGGCCGGGCGCGCGGCGGCATGGCCGGACAAAAATCCGTATGGTGGAGAAGGAGCTTGCCCCCGGCACCGGATGCCGGGAGCGGACCCAGGATGCCGGCTGGAGAGGAGAGAAGACGTGGAGAACCCGGACACTCTCGTCCTCAACCTGACCTTCCTGGGCACTGTTGGCGTGGCCCTCATGATGTTCGGCGTCCTCTTCCTGCTCGGCGTCATCACCCTGGTTCTCGCGGGCCTGGGACGCCTTGCCGCCATTATTCTGATGGCCTTGTTCGGGCGGGTCCCCGGGAAGGGGAAACTGGCCCGGTTTGCCGATTCAGCCGCTCAGCCTGCCCAAGACGGCAAGCCGCTGGCGGCAAAGGCCGCAGCGCTGAAGCCGGACAAGCTGAAAGAGTCGCTGCGCACCGCCGTCGTACGCCATCCAAAACTTGCCGCCACCCGCCCCGAACCGCCGGTCCTTGCTGAAGACTGGGCCTCCGCCGTCGCCGAGGCCGATAAGCGCGCCGAGGCCAGGGCACGTGCCGCTGCGCCCGAAATCAAACTGTCGGTGCGGGACCTTCCGGACCCGGCCGTGCCCGCCGACAAGGTGGCCGAGGTGGCCCCGCTGGTGGAATCCGCCCTTCACAACCACCGGCCGCCGCATGAGCTGCCGCGGTCCTTTAAGAAGCCCCAGCCGCCCCACCCGGTGCCGCCGCTGGATACCGGGTCCCTGGTTTCCCTGACCGGCAAGCAGCAGGTGCTCAAGGAACAGGCGCAGGACGCGCACCCCCAGCCGTAAGGGAGAACGGCAAAGCCCTTACCGTGAGCAACCATCTGGGTTAGCGTGAACATATGGAATTCAGATACCTCGGAAACAGCGGCTTCAAAGTCTCGGAAATTACGTTCGGCAACTGGCTGACGCACGGCTCGCAGGTGGAAAACGACGTTGCCACCCAATGCGTGCGGGCTGCCCTCGACGCCGGCATCAGCACCTTTGACACCGCGGACGTCTACGCCAACACCGCGGCGGAAACCGTCCTGGGCCAGGCCCTGAAGGATGAGCGGCGCGAGTCCCTGGAAATCTTCACCAAAGTCTTCGGCCCCACCGGACCCAAGGGCAAGAACGATCTTGGCCTGTCCCGCAAGCACATCATGGAGTCCATCAATGGCTCGCTGCGGCGGCTGCAGACGGACTACGTGGACCTGTACCAGGCCCACCGCTACGACTTCGAAACGCCGCTGGAGGAAACCATGCAGGCGTTCGCGGACATCGTCCGGCAGGGCAAGGCGTTGTACATCGGCGTGAGCGAGTGGACAGCGGAGCAGCTCCGCGAGGGGCACAGGCTGTCTAAGGAACTGGGCTTCCAGCTCATCTCCAACCAGCCGCAGTACTCCATGCTGTGGCGCGTGATCGAAGCCGAGGTGGTTCCGGCGTCGGAAGAACTGGGCGTGTCCCAGATCGTCTGGTCGCCCATGGCCCAGGGCGTTCTCAGCGGCAAGTACCTGCCCGGCCAGCCTGCCCCGGAAGGCAGCCGCGCCACGGATGAAAAGGGCGGCGCCAAGATGATCGAGCGCTGGATGCGCGACGACGTCCTGGCCGCCGTGCAGGAACTGAAGCCGATTGCCCAGGAAGCAGGCCTGTCCATGCCCCAGCTTGCCGTTGCCTGGGTCCTGCAGAACCCCAACGTTGCCTCGGCCATTGTGGGCGCCTCCCGGCCGGAGCAGATTGCCGACAGCGTGGCTGCCGCCGGCGTGAAGCTGGAGGCGGAGGTCCTGAAGAAGATCGACGACGCCGTCGGCGGCCTTGCTGAGCGGGACCCCGCCCAAACCAAGTCGCCGGCCACGCGGGAAGCGTAAGTGGCGTCCCCGTCGGAGCTGCCGAAGCTCGCGGTCACCGGGTCCACGGGAGGCCTGGGCGGAATGCTGGCGCGGCAGCTGGCCGCGTCCGGTTTCGCCCAGCGCCTGCTGGTGCGCGACGCGGCGCGGGCGCCGCAATTGGAGGACGCCCATCCGGTGGTGTGTTCCTACGGGGACGGCGCCGCGTCACGCCAGGCCCTTGACGGCGCGGAAATCCTGTTCATGGTGTCCGCCGCGGAAGCCGAAGACAGGCTGCAGCAGCACTATGCGTTTGTGGATGCCGCCGCGGATGCCGGGGTGCAGCACGTGGTGTACACGTCCTTTTACCGGGCCGCGCCGGATGCCACCTTCACCCTGGCCCGGGACCATTACGCCACGGAGGAGCGGATCAAGGCGTCAGGGATGGACTACACCTTCCTGCGGGACAACTTCTACCTGGACTTCCTGCCGCTGCTGGCGGGGGAGGACGGCGTGATCCGCGGCCCTGCCGGTGACGGTGTGTTCTCAGGGGTGGCACGGGAGGATGTTGCCCGCTGCGCCCACGCCGTGCTGCGGGATCCGGCCATCCACAAGGGCATGACCTATAACCTGACCGGTCCCGAGGAACTGACCATGGTGCAGGCAGCGGAGGTGTTGAGCACCGGGACCGGGCGCACCATCAGCTACCACCCGGAGACCGTGGAGGAAGCCTACGCGTCACGGGCGTCCTATGGTGCTCCGCAGTGGCAGCTGGATGCGTGGGTCAGCACCTATACGGCGATGGCAGCGGGTGAGATGGCGGGGCTGTCGCCTGACGTCCACGGGCTGACCGGCCAGGACCCCATCAGCCTTGCCGGGTTCCTGGCCCGGCCGGTGCTGTAGGGGGTTTAATTTCGTTGACGCGCGGGTGGTCCCGGCGTAGACCTGTTGGCGGGGGCGTCCCTTAACTCCGCTACCAGAATCGCAGCGCCATGAACTACAGCAACCAGCAGCCCACCCGGGAGCCGTCGGCGGAACAGGCACTTGTTGGAGCGCCCGGCTTGCAGCCAACATCAGGTCCTCTCACCCGCGAGGAACTGCAGCTCGCGGCCCGCAACCACTCCATGCCGCTCGAGATGCTCCGCCGCGAAGTGACGCCGCCCGGGCTTCACTATGTGCTGACGCACTTCGACATTCCGGATCCCGATGCGTCGTCCTGGCACCTGCGGATCGGGGGTGCGGTGGAGCGCGCCCTGGAGCTGGGCATAGCGGCCCTGCACAGGGATCCTGCCATCACCGTGCCCGTCACCCTCGAGTGCGCGGGCAACGGCCGCTCGCTCCTGGAGCCGCGGCCCGTAAGCCAGCCCTGGGTGCTGGAGGCTGTGGGTACGGCGTACTGGACCGGAGTGCCGCTGGCCTATCTCCTGGGCAAGGCGGGCGTGCTGCCGGATGCGGTGGAGGTGGTCTTCACCGGGGCCGACGCGGGGGTTCAGGGCGGCGTCCCCCAGCAGTACGCACGGAGCCTGCCGATCCGTGAGGCGCTGCGTCCCGACGTCGTTCTCGCCTACAAAATGAACGGCGCCGACCTGCCGCCGCAGCATGGCTACCCGCTGCGGCTGGTGGTGCCGGGCTGGTACGGCATGGCCAGCGTGAAGTGGCTGCAGTCAATCGACGTGGTGCGGTCTCCGTTCACCGGGTTCCAGCAGCAGCCTGCCTACCGCTACCAGAGCACCGCGGACGACGCCGGCACGCCGGTTACGCGGATCAGGGTGCGTTCGTTGATGGTCCCGCCGGGCGTTCCGGACTTCTTCACGCGGCGGCGGTTCCTTCGCCCGGGCCCGGTGATGCTGGAAGGCCGGGCCTGGTCAGGGGAAGGTGCCGTGAGTGCCGTCGAGGTGGGCATTGACGGCACCTGGCTGCCGGCGCACCTGGACAAGCCCGTTGGCGGCTTCGCCTGGCGGCGGTGGAGCCTGCCCTGGGTGGCCGACCCGGGCGAGCACGTCCTGGCATGCCGTGCCACGGACATCACCGGCGCTACCCAGCCACTGGAGCAGAACTGGAACTACCAGGGAATGGGCAACAACGTGGTGCAGCGGGTCAGCGTGACGGTGGAGTGAAGTGACGGGCCCCGGGGCTATACTCGGTGCCAGCCATGACCAGTCTCCCTGCCTCCCCCGCCAGTGTCCGCATCGATGCCTGGCTGTGGGCCATCCGCGCCTATAAAACGCGATCGGCCGCCACTGCAGCCTGCCGGGCAGGGCATGTCCGCCTGAACGGCAGCCCGTCGAAGGCGTCGGCGACCCTGGTTACAGGCGACACCGTTACCGTCCGCATGTCGGGGTACGAGCGCATCCTCGAGGTCCGGCGGCTGATCGCGAAGCGTGTGGGAGCCGAGGCAGCCTCACACTGCTTTACCGACCACACTCCGCCGCGGCCCGTTCTGCCGGCGCTCGGCCTGCCGCAACGGGACCGGGGCGCGGGCCGGCCCACCAAAAAGGACCGCCGCGAGATGGAGCGGCTACGGGGCCCAGCGTGAAAGGCGTGCCGGAGACGTCAAGCGCCGGACCTGGTGCGCGCCTGCACGAGGTTGGCGAACGGCAACCGTCCGAATTCCGCCACAAAGGCTGAATGGCAAGCCGCTTCTGCGCTGTTGAGTTGTTCCGCCGGAAGCTCTTTCCACGCAATGGCCAGTGATCCGGCGTCGGCAAGCTGCCAGATTGCGCGCCCGTCCCAATGCCCGGGCGGCTTTCCTTGCCCGAAGTCCACAAACTCCTGGATCTGACGCCGGAGCCCCCGGTTACCTTTGCTTCCGGGCCCGGCCTTTCCGACGTAGAGAACCGCGGCGTTGTCCACCCACTCGGCGGCCAGAGCGGCTGCGGGGAGGGACGGCTCCTTCTTCTTGAAGACGCCGGCGGTGCTTTTCGTAAGGAACCGCGGCTGGAAATCTTCCGGAGCCACCACCGTGAAGAGGCCCGTTCCTTGCGGGATCCTCATCGTCTCGAGGTCTTGGATCGGCCGGAAGCCGGCGAAACCCTCGGCCTTCAAGCCCTTCCTGGTGAACTGCATAATCCATTGAACAGCATGTCCCCGGGCCGTTGGTGGCCGGCCGGGACAAACGCGATGTGCCCACCCTTCCCCGCAAAAGCGTAGAGTGACATAGGACGCCTGATTCTGGACGCCTCGCTGCCAAGGGAGAAATCGTGACGATTGATTGGGACGAAAAAAAAGCCCTGCTACAGGAACCGAACATCGCAAAGGTAACCCAGCTTTGCGATGAACTCATGGAGAAGAAGCCCGGTTCCACAGTCCCCTACATCGACCCCGTCCACGACGAAGATGAGTGCAGGATCATCAGCCTTCAGGCCAGCCCCGGCAAGGGGACCGAGTCCGGATTTGTCTCCCACAACAACGACGACGAAGCAGCCCGCCGCGCTACCCAAATCTACGAACTCGCTGAGCTGGACCCCCGCTACGTCATGCCCTGGAACGCCTACCCTTGGGTCCGTGAGAGCGGCAGCCCGTCGGCCCTGAGTGTCCAGGAGAAGACCGACGGCCTTCGTCCTTTCCGGCAGTTCCTCAAAATCAACTCCCGGGTTTCGGCCATCATTGCCCACGGCACGGACGCGTCCACATTCCTCACCCTGTTCGAAAAGACCTACCACTCCTCACTGAAGAACGCCGGCATCAAGATCTACAAGGCCTCCGCCCTGGGCGGGAGGGCCTTTGCTGTCTCTGAGGCAAAGCAGGAAGAGCTGCTGGCCAAGAGCGTGGACACCTACCGAGACGCCATGCAGCGGGCAGGTATCCAGCACCTCTAGCTGCCCATTTCACAGCCTTCTTTCAGCCGCGCAGGCGCATACTCGTAGGTACCCTGACCGGCGAAAGAACCAGGCTGAACCGTGACGCCCTGCCCCGACCGTTCCCCAAAGCCAGCATCTCCAGTGGAGGACGCGGCTGTGCGCATGGCGGCACTCCCCCAGCTGCGGCACTGGATCGCCGTGCCCATCCTCGCAGCACTCCTGATCGTGGCAGGCGGCCTGGCGCTGAGGTTCATCCCCGCCCTGACATCGGCGGACATGTCAGTGGACGCCGAGCTGAGCCATGACCACACGCCGCCGCTGACGGCCTTGGCCATGGCCATCAACGTGGTGTTCAGCCCGGCGGGCGGCGTGCTCATGATCGCCGCCCTGTGCCTCTACCTCCTGCTGGTGCGCCGCAGCCCCGTCAACGCCATCGCGACAGGGCTGGTTGCTGCAGGCGGCTGGGTGAGCAGCGAACTGTTCAAGCTATTGGTGGCACGCCACCGCCCCGACTCCACAGCGCTATACAACCCGCTGATCCCGGAGCCGGGAACGGACAGCTTCCCCAGCGGTCATGTGGCCCTGGCTTCCGCGCTGGCCATTGCCGTCTATCTGCTGGCCCGCGGCACCAAGTGGCAGCGGCCGGCAGCCATCCTCGGGATCCTTGTGGCCATGACCGTGGCATTTTCCCGCGTCTATCTCGGCGTGCACTACCCCACCGACGTCACGGCGTCCTTCCTCACCGCAGCCACGGGAGCGGCGTTCCTGACCGGACTGTGGAACCGGTTCGGGCTGTCGCTGCTGGCCCGGATGCCATTCCTGGCAAAACTCGGCCCCGTTCCAACGCCCCAGGGCTGAGGCGCTGCCATGACGGGCTTCATCGACGGCCTCCTGAACGTCAGCCCGATCGTGGCGTATATCGCCGTCTTCTGCCTGGTGTTTGCCGAGGATGCATTGTTTGTCGGCTTCGTCATCCCAGGCGAAACAGCAGCCGTCCTTGGGGGCGTGGTGGCCAGCCGGGGCGAGGTGCAGCTGGGCATGATGATGGGCCTGGTGGTGGGTGCCGCCGTCATTGGCGACAGCGTGGGCTATGAGGTGGGCAAGCATCTGGGCTCCCGCATCCTGGAGGCAAAAGTGCTCCGCCGCCACGCCGGGAGGTTGGAGAATGCGCAGGATTTCCTCCGCCGGAAAGGCGGTTCCGCTGTCTTCCTTGGTCGCTTCACAGCCTTCTTCCGGGCTGTCATGCCGGCCCTGGCCGGCACCTCCCGGATGCCCTACGGCCGGTTCCTCGCCTGGAACGCGGCGGGCGGCATCGTCTGGGGCATTGGCTTCGTCCTGATTGGCTTCCTCGCAGGCAACTCCTACGAGGCCGTGGCCAAGGCAGTGGGCCGGGATCTCGCCGTCGTCATCGCTGCCGTGGCCGTGGCGGCGCTCATCGTTTGGCACGTGCGTTCACGACGGCGGCGGCAGCGGCGGCGGGCCGCCAACCAGCGGCAGGACTAGGGAGAGCTTGACAGCAACTGTGACCAGTGCCATATTTGAGGACGTGAACCTGTCAGACAGCCGGACAGCAGGACAGCCTGCACACCGACCGCTTGCCCGGCTGAGCGCTGCCGAGGCGGTGTTCAACGCCATCCGCGGGGACATCGAATCCGGCACGATCCCGGTGGGAAGCAAGCTCAGTTCAGAGTCCACCCTCTCGCAGCAATACGGAGTCAGCCGCTCGGTCATCCGGGAAGCCCTCCGCTCCTGCACGGCCCTGGGCCTCACGGTCACCAGGACCGGCAAGGGGACGTTCGTCATTGCCAGCAAGGTGGCCAATGACCTCACCCTGGGGCAATACTCGGCACGGGACCTGACAGAGGCGCGTCCCCACATCGAGGTCCCGGCCGCAGGCCTGGCAGCGGAACGCCGCACTCCGGAGGAACTCGACATCCTCCGCGGGGTGGTCGCCGCCATGGCCTCGGAAACGGATCCGGAATCCTGGGTGGCGCTGGATTCCAGCTTCCATGCCACCATTGCGCGGGCCAGCGGCAACAAAGTGTTCGCGAGTGTCGTGGCTGACATCCGGGACGCGTTGGCCCACCAGTCCGAGACATTGAACATGGTGGCTGACCGCCAGCACGCCTCCGATCTTGAGCACCAGCAGATCCTTGCCGCCATCGAGGCCGGCTCCGCGGAAAACGCCCGCGCCGCCATGGCCCACCACCTGGAAGCCGTGGGCGCAGCCCTGGAATCCATCCTCAACAGCTAATTGAATCCAACCAACCCTTCCAAGGACACCATGCCATCCCCCGTGTTTTCTGCTGCCCAGACCGCTGCCCCGGACCAGCTGGCCCTGCCACAGCACATCCCCCTGGTGGCCGCCCTCCGTGACGGCCTGGTGGAAAGTGTCCACTATGGTTCCGCGATTGCGCTCGCGGCTGACGGTTCAGTGGCGGCAGCCGCAGGGGACCC
The DNA here is from genome assembly GCF_001428075.1 of Arthrobacter sp. Soil764. GTDB lineage: Bacteria > Actinomycetota > Actinomycetes > Actinomycetales > Micrococcaceae > Arthrobacter. The sequence goes on from NZ_LMSI01000010.1 coordinate 35,720, forward strand.
GCTGACTCCGTTCTATCCACGCTCCGCGCTCAAGCCCCTCCAGGCTGTGGCCATGGTCCGCGCCGGCCTGGAACTCCCCGCGGATCTCCTGGCGTTGGCCGCCGCGAGCCATTCGGGCGCGGCAGTGCACCGGGACGGTGCCCTGCGCATCCTGGAACTGCACGGGCTCGCCCCCACAGACTTGGAAAACAGCACCGACCTGCCTTACGGCACCACCGAGCGCGAGGACTGGCTGCGCAACGGCGGCAGCGCCACCCGGATCACGCAGAACTGCTCCGGGAAGCACGCCGCCATGGCCGCAACCTGCGCCATCAACGGCTGGCCCTTGCAGGGCTACCTGGATCCCTCCCACCCGCTGCAGCAGCTCGTCGCCCGGACCGTCGTTGACCTGACCGGCGAGGAGCCGGCCGGCGTGAGCACCGATGGCTGCGGGACCCCGCTGTTCGCCCTGACCCTCCGCGGCATGGCCCGCGCCTTCGGCCGAATCGCCCAGGCGGCCGCACGGCACGACGGCGACACCTTCGATTCGACGAATGCGGAAGCCGCCGTCGGGCTCGCCATGCAGCGGCACCCGCACATGGTGGCCGGGGAAGGCCGCGACGTCACCGAACTGATGCGCCTGCTGCCCGGCGCCGTGGCCAAGGACGGCTTTGAGGGCGTCCAGCTGGTGGGCCTGGGTGACGGCAGTGCCGTGGCCGTGAAGATTTCCGACGGCGGCGACCGCGCCCGGATGCCCGCCACCGTCCGCCTGCTGGAGGCGCTGGGCGTGGACAGCGAACCCCTCGGTGGAATCGCCACCGCACCCGTGCTGGGCGGCGGTCACCAGGTGGGCCAGCTACTGGCCACTGATTTCCTGAACACCCAGTCCACGCCCGACAACGAAGCCCTGTGAGGACCTCCATGACCATGATCGACACCGCAGCGGACGCCACGTCTGCTCCCACCACCAGGTCCGAGCACGACCTGCTGGGCGACCGCGACGTCCCCGCCGGGGCGTACTGGGGCGTGCACACGCTCCGCGCCGTAGAGAACTTCCCCATCACTGGCCAGAAGCTGTCCTCCAACATGCACTTGGTCCGGGGCCTGGCCGCCGTGAAGCTGGCCGCCGCCCGCACCAACCGCGAGCTCGGCCTGCTGGACGCCGAACGCGCCGATGCGATCGAGCAGGCCTGCCAGGACGTCCTGGACGGACAGCTTGCCGACCAGTTCGTGGTGGACGTGGTCCAGGGCGGTGCCGGGACGTCGTCGAACATGAACGCCAACGAGGTCATCGCCAACCGCGCCCTGGAAATCCTGGGCCACCCCAAGGGCGACTACGCCCGGCTGCACCCCAACGACCACGTCAATCTCAGCCAGTCCACCAACGACGTGTACCCCACGGCCGTCAAGCTGGGCACCATCTTCGCCGCACGGGAGCTGCTGGCAGCACTCGAGGAACTCGAGGACGCCTGCGCTGCCAAGGCCATGGAATTCCGCACCGTAGTGAAAATGGGCCGCACCCAGCTCCAGGACGCCGTCCCCATGACCCTGGGGCAGGAGTTCGGCAGCTACGCCGTCACCATCGGCGAGGACCGGCTGCGCCTGGCGGAGGCCGAACTGCTGATCCACGAGATCAACCTCGGCGCCACAGCCATCGGCACCGGCCTGAACGCGCCGCACGGGTACGCCGAAACCGCCTGCCGGCACCTGGCGGAGGTCACGGGCCTGCCGCTGGTCACTGCCGTCGACCTCATCGAAGCCACGCAGGACGTGGGCGCCTTCGTGCACCTGTCCGGCGTGCTGAAGCGGGTGGCGGTCAAACTGTCAAAGATCTGCAACGATCTCCGTTTGCTCTCCTCCGGCCCGCGCGCCGGCTTCGGCGAGATCAACCTGCCGGCCGTGCAGTCCGGCTCCTCCATCATGCCGGGCAAGATCAATCCGGTGATCCCGGAAGTGGTCTCCCAGGTGGCCTACGAAGTGATCGGCAACGACGTCACCATCACCATGGCCGCCGAAGCCGGGCAGCTGCAGCTCAATGCTTTCGAACCCATCATCGTCCACAGCCTCCACAAGAGCATTTCCCACCTCGAAGCAGCCTGCCGCACCCTTACGGCCCGCTGCATCCGTGGAATCACCGCCAACACCGAACACCTGCGCCGCACCGTGGAGCAGTCCATCGGGCTGGTCACCGCATTGAATCCCCACCTCGGTTATGCCACCGCCACTGCCATTGCGCAGGAAGCACTTGCCACCGGCAAGGGTGTGGCTGAACTGGTCCTGGAGCACGGACTCCTCACCGATGCCCAGCTCCAGGAACTCCTGAGCCCCGAACGCCTGGCCAACCTCAGCAAGTAGTCCCCACCTGCTCCCTCGCCTCGCAAGCTCGGCCAGGGAACCCGGCAGGCGTGGGCCCACCACCCCCCAAAGGACACTCCCATGACAAATACCCCCCTTCCTGACCACGTTATTGATGGTGGTCACGCGCATGCGTCCGAGACCTCCCTGCACGCGGAGGACAAGGGTTACCACAAGAACCTCAAGCCCCGGCAGATCCAGATGATCGC
>NZ_LMSI01000011.1 GCF_001428075.1 Arthrobacter sp. Soil764
GCTCCTCCACCTCCGCCGGCAGGATCAGCTCCGGATGGAACCCCTCCAACCCCAACAGCACAGCGGTCATCGTCCCGTGCCCGTGCCCCGTCGCGGCCAGCGACCCATACAAATCCACCCGCAACCCCGCCAGCTCCGCCAGCACCCCAGAGGCCTTCAACTCCTCCGCAAAAACGGCAGCAGCCCGCATCGGCCCCACAGTATGGGACGAGGAAGGCCCAATCCCGATCGAAAACAGGTCAAAGACTCCGACTGCCATAACTAAATCCTTACTGAAAACTCTGATGGGGTGCGTGGCCGGGTTTGGGTGCGCCTGGCCGAATTCCTCCGCGGGCTCGGTCGCGTAGACGCCCGCTGCGCGGACGTGACGCTCCCTTAGACGCCCGCCTCCGGAATCCGCCCAGTCGCGAACGCCCGTCACCCAGGCGACAGGGCAAGCATGCAACGCCCACGGGAGGTGTCTGGACTGGAGCAGGAAACACGCCGTCTTCACCCACTTCCTGTACGAGCTGACGATGTCTGCGCAAAATCGCAACGTCCGCGCGAGGGGCCGGCGGAGCCGGACTTTTCGAAAGCGTGCGTCAAAGCGACGAAGGAGCAGCACGCGTGAAAATGTCCGGTCCGCCAGTCCCGAAGCCAGCCACGGAGCAGCAGCCTATGGTTCGCGTTTGTAGAACGGGAGGTGGACGACTTCGAACGGTTCGGCCTTGCCGCGGAGATCGATATCCAGGGCCGTGCCGGGTGCCGAGTGTTCGACGTCGACGTAGGCCATGGCGATGGGGTAACCCAGGGTGGGCGACGGCTGGCCGGAGGTGACTTCGCCGACGGTGGTGCCCTCCTTGAGGACGGGGTAGTGGGCGCGGCCGGCGCGGCGGCCCTGGCCTTTGAGCCCTACGAGGCGGCGGCCGGAGGTGCTGCCGGCGCCGGCTTCCTTCATGGCTGCCAGGGCGGCTTTGCCCACGAAGTCGCCTTCCTTGGAGAGGGCGACGACGGCGCCCAGGCCGGCGGCGAACGGGTCGCCCTGCAGCGACAGTTCGTTGCCGTACAGGGGCATTCCTGCTTCAAGGCGGAGGGAGTCGCGGGAGGCGAGGCCTGCCGGGATCAGTTCCCCGTCGTCGGCGATGGCGATCAGGGCCTGCCACAGCGCCGGGGCGTCGTGGTTGTCCACGAAGATCTCGAACCCGTCTTCACCGGTGTATCCGGTGCGCGCAAGCAGCAGTTCCTTGCCGGCGCCACCTACCAGGAGCGGAACGGCAGCCGCGGCGTAGTACTTCAACTCCCGGACCAGTGCGTGCTGTTCGGCCGGAACCAGGCGCAGCAGGAGTTCCTGGGCTTTGGGACCCTGGACGGCGATCAGGGAAGTGCGGGCTGAGGCATCATCCACCACCACATTGAACCCGGCGGCCCGGTCCTGCAGGGCTGCAGCGACCACGGCGGCGTTGCCCGCGTTGGGGACCACCAGGAAGACGTCGGTACCATCCTGCGCGGTGGGACGGCGGTAAGTGATGAGGTCGTCGATGATGCCGCCGTCCTCGTTGCAGATCAGCGAGTACTTGGCCTTGCCCACGGCCATGGCGGAGATCTTGCCCACCAGGGCGTAGTCCAGGAAGGCTGCGGCATCCGGGCCGGTCACCCAGACTTCGCCCATGTGGGAGAGATCGAACAGGCCGGCAGCGTTGCGGACGGCGTGGTGCTCGGCCAGCTCCGAGCTGTACTTGAGCGGCATCTGCCACCCGCCGAAGTCCGTAAAGGACGCGCCGAGCTTTTTATGCTCGTCGTAAAGCGCCGTGTATTTCTCAGTCATGGTGCCGGTCCTTAGTTTTCGAAGTCTTCCAGCGGCGGGCAGGAGCAGATCAGGTTCCGGTCGCCGGCGGCGCCGTCGATCCTGCCCACCGGCGGAAAATACTTGTCCTGCTTGTGGTGGGCAGGGAAGGCGGCCTGCTCCCGCGGGTACGCGCGGTCCCAGTCAGAGCTGACGACGGCGGCCGCCGTGTGGGGTGCGCGGCGCAAGGGTGAGTCCGCCACGGCAAAGTCGCCGTTGGCCACCTGGTCGATTTCTTTTCGGATGCTGATCATGGCCTCGATGAAGCGGTCGATCTCCGCCAGGTCCTCGGACTCGGTGGGCTCCACCATCAGGGTGCCGGCCACCGGGAACGAAAGGGTGGGGGCGTGGAAGCCGAAGTCGATGAGGCGCTTGGCCACATCCTCGGCGGTAACGCCGGTCTTCGCCGTGAGTTCGCGCAGGTCCAGGATGCACTCGTGGGCCACCAATCCGCCCTCGCCCGTGTACAGAACCGGGAAGTATTCGTTCAGGCGGGAGGCGACGTAGTTCGCTGCCAGCAGCGCGGACTTGGTGGCCTCGGTCAGGCCCTCACCGCCCATGAGCTTCACGTAGGCCCAGGAAATCGGCAGCACGCCCGCCGAGCCGAACCGGGACGCGGAAATCGCAACCCCGTGCCCGTCCTCGTGCGCAGCCTTGTTCGCATCGCCCGGCATAAACGGTGCCAGGTGCGCCTTGGCGGCAACCGGCCCAACACCGGGGCCGCCGCCGCCATGCGGAATGCAGAAGGTCTTGTGCAGGTTCAGGTGGGACACGTCGCCGCCGAACTGGCCCGGCTGCGCAAGCCCCACCAGGGCGTTCAGGTTGGCGCCGTCGATGTAGACCTGTCCTCCGGCGGCATGCACGGCATCGCAGACCTCACGGACGTCCCCGTCATACACCCCATGCGTGGACGGGTAGGTGATCATGATGCAGGACAGGACATCCTTGTGGGCATCGATCTTGGCCGTGAGGTCATCGTGGTCGATCGTCCCGTCAGCTGCGGTGGCGACGACGACGACCTTCATCCCGGCGAGCACGGCGGAGGCGGCATTGGTGCCGTGGGCCGATGCCGGAATCAGGCAGACGTTGCGCTGCTGGTCGCCGCGGGAGTGGTGGTAGCCGCGGATCGCCAGCAGGCCCGCGAGCTCACCCTGGGAACCGGCGTTGGGCTGGATGGACACCTGGTCGTAGCCGGTGATCGTGGTCAGGTCCGCCTCAAGGTCGGCGATCAGTTCACGCCAGCCTTCGGTCTGGGAGTCAGGGGCGAACGGGTGGATGGAGGCGAACTCGGGCCAGGAGATGGCCTCCATCTCCGCGGTGGCGTTCAGCTTCATGGTGCAGGAGCCAAGTGGGATCATGGTGCGGTCCAGCGCCAGGTCCCGGTCCGAGAGCTTGCGGATGTAGCGCAGCAGCTGGGTTTCGGAGCGGTGCGTGTTGAACACCGGGTGCTGCAGGAAGTCGGAGGAACGCTCGACGGCGGACTCCAGCCCGAAGCCCTGGTCCTCACCCTGGCCGTCCGCAACCTTGGCGCCAAAGACATCGGCCACCTGGGCGACGATGGCCGGCGTCGTGGTTTCATCGAGGGCGATGCCGACGGTATCGGCGTCGACACTGCGCAGGTTGATGCCCCGCGCCTCGGCGTCGGCAATGATGCCGGCAGCCCGTCCGGGCACCCGGACGGTCAGGGTATCGAAGAAGCTCTTGTGCAGGACGTCGACGCCGGCAGTGGCAAGCGAGGCCGCCAGGACACGGGCGTGGCCATGCGCCGTTTCGGCGATCGCCTTCAGCCCGTCGGGGCCGTGGTACACCGCGTACATGGAGGCGACAATGGCCAAGAGCGCCTGGGCGGTGCAGATGTTGGACGTGGCCTTCTCGCGGCGGATGTGCTGTTCGCGGGTCTGCAGGGCCAGGCGGTAGGCGGGAACGCCGGCGTCGTCCTTGGACACGCCCACCAGGCGGCCGGGAAGTGAGCGCTCCAGGCCCTTGCGGACGGCCATGTAGGCAGCGTGCGGACCGCCGAAGAACAGCGGAACACCAAAGCGCTGGGCTGAGCCGACCGCGATGTCCGCGCCCTGCTCACCCGGAGGGGTAATGAGCGTAAGGGCCAGCAGGTCCGCGGCCACGGTCACCAGCGCGCCGCGCTCCTTTGCTGCGGCGATCACGCTTGACTGGTCCCAGACCCGGCCCGAAGCGCCGGGCTGCTGCAGCACCACACCGTTGATGTCACCGTCGGGCAGGCCCTTGGAGAGATCGGCCACCTCCACCTCGAAGCCGAGCGCCTCCGCGCGGCCCTTGACAATGGCGATGGTCTGCGGGAGCACGTCGACGTCCAGGACGGTCTTGCCGTCGGCCGCGGGCTTGGCCTTGTTGGCGCGGCGCATCAGCAGCACGGCCTCAGCCACGGCGGTTGCTTCATCGAGCAGCGACGCGTTGGCAATAGGCAGCCCCACGAGGTCCTGCACCATGGTCTGGAAGTTCAGCAGGGCCTCGAGCCGGCCCTGGGAAATCTCCGGCTGGTACGGGGTGTAGGCGGTGTACCAGGCCGGGGACTCCAGGATGTTGCGGCGGATCACCGGCGGAGTCACGGTATCGGAGTAGCCCTGCCCGATCAGCTGCACGGCCGTCTTGTTCTTTGCGGCAAGCTTCCGCAGTTCGGTGAGGACTTCAACCTCACTGAGCGCGTCCTGCAGGCGAAGCGCGGTGTCTTGGCGGATGACCTTGGGAACGGCGGTATCAACCAGGGAGTCGACCGAGTCGTAGCCTACGGCTTTGAGCATGGTGTCGACGTCGGCCTGGCGGCGCGCGCCGATATGGCGGTCTACGAAAGTGGTGGAGGCTGGGGTAACCGACACGAAGGAACTCCATTTACTCAGGCGGCGAAGGGTACGCCACAGCTATTCGGGTCCCTCCCCGCTCTGTATTGGACCTGAGAGTTTCCGCGTTGCCTGCCTGGGCAGGACCCGCTTGCACCGTCGGTGAGCACAACAGTCCCTGCACTCCCAAAGGGTGGTGGACTGCCTGCTGCTTTCCAGAGGTGCCTCGCCGCGGCGGTACAGGGGCCTGCGAGATTCCTGGGGAGGATTTGCTCCAACGGCGCCTGCCTGTACTTCCGGCAGAACTCTCCCGCCGCAGATCAAAGGCTATTCATTTGTCGAACCATAAGGGCCGGTGACAGCCCTCACAACTCTCTATTGTCCTACGCCGCAGCCCCTCCCGGCAAATGACCCGAACTACCTCCGGAGCCGCTCCAAAGCGGCCAGGAGTTCCTCCACGTCGGCGGCCGCTCCCCCTGCCGGAGCGGGGGCAACGGACAGCATGGCGTTGAAGTACAGGCCGTCCCCCATGTAGAGGACCGCCTTGGCCAGGCCGGGCCCAACGTCGGCAGCGATCTCGTCCAACCAGCGCTGCTGGATGGCCGCGAACCGGCGCCTTGTCTCTTCATGGGCCACCTCTGCAAGCCGGGTGGCGGCCACGATGGCGCGGTCCAGCGGAGTATCGGCCCAGACGGAGGAACGGATGAAGTATGCCGCGGCGCCTTCAGCGGCAGCAGCCATCGCGTCGGCATCCTCCCGGGCGAGGCCCTCCAGCCGGTCAAGCAGCACGGCGATGAGCGCTTCCTTATTGGGGAAGTGGTAGAGGAGTCCGCCTTTGGACACCCCCGCCTTGCGGGCCACGGCATCAAGGGTGGCCGCGCGCTCCCCCACTTCGATCAGCAGGGACTCGAAGGCGTCCAGGACTGCGTCACGGGCAACAGGCTTTCGGGGCATGCCTTCCATCATGCCTGCCACCAGGCAGAAACACGGAAATTCCTCCATTTCTAAACTGTACCGTCTGGACGGTACAGTTATTTCCATGACCACTTTCATCAAGAGTTCCGCGTCCGCGCAGGCGGCCGCTACCGCCCCGCGCTCCCCCTGGCGGGACTGGCTGGCGCTGGGGCTGCTGATGTTCCCGGTACTGCTGGTGGCGGTGGACAACACGGCGCTGACATTCGCGCTGCCCGCCATCGCAGGGGCCCTGGAACCCACCGGAGTGCAGCTCCTGTGGATCGTTGACGCCTACCCACTGGTACTCGCCGGGCTGCTGGTATCGATGGGAAGCCTGGGCGACCGGATTGGGCGGCGGAGGCTGCTGATCCTTGGCAGCATCGGCTTTGCCGGACTGTCCGTTGCCACCGCCTTTGCACCGGCGCCGGAGTGGCTTATCGCCGGCCGCGCCGCCCTGGGATTCTTCGGCGCCATGCTGATGCCTTCCACCCTGTCGCTGATCCGCAACATCTTCCCGGAGCCCAACCGCCGGAGGCTGGCCGTGGCCATCTGGGCTGCCGGCTTCTCCGGCGGCGCGGCGCTGGGTCCGATCGTCGGCGGATGGCTGGTGGAGCGCTTCTGGTGGGGCGCCGTATTCCTGGTGGCGGTCCCGCTCATGCTCCCCCTGCTGGCCTTTGGACCGGCCGTGATTCCCGAATCGAAGGATCCGGCGCCCGGCAAGGTGGATATCCCCAGCATCATGCTCTCCATGCTGGTCATGGTGCCCGTTGTCTACGGAATCAAGGCAGTTGCCACCGAAGGCCCGGGGACTGCAGGCCTGGGGGCAATCGCCTTCGGTCTGGCGATGGGGACCGTGTTCGTGCGGCGGCAGCACCGGCTGAAGCACCCGCTGCTGGACATGTCCCTGTTCCGGAACAGGGTGTTCAGCATGGCCATCAGCGCCAACATCCTTGCCCTGTTCTCCTTCAACGGGTTCATCCTGTTCCTTGCCCAGCACCTCCAGCTCCTCGAAGGCATGACCCCGTCCGCGGCGGGAGTTGCCATGATCCCGGCACTGGCCGCCACGGTGGTGGCCGGGCTGGTGGTGGTGCCGCTGGTCCGCAAGGTCCGCCCCGGCTTCGTGGTGGCGGCGGGATTGGCCTTCAGCGCTGCGGGCTACACCATGGTGACGTTCGGGAACCACGACGGCGGACCCTCGCTGCTGCTGGCGGCGCTCCTGGTCCTGGCACTGGGCGTGGGCACGGCTGAAACCATCTCGAACGACCTCATCCTCGGGTCCGCCCCGCCGGAGAAGTCAGGCGCTGCCGCGGCGATCTCGGAAACAGGCTACGAGGTGGGCTCGCTGCTGGGGACCGCGGTGCTGGGCTCTATCCTGACCGCGTCCTACCAGCAGAACCTGCGGCTGCCCGCGGGACTGGACGGCATGCTGCCCGGATCCACCCTGCACAATGCCCGTGAAACGCTCGCCGGCGCAATTGAAGCAGCAAACCTGGTGCCCGAATCACTGTCGGCAGCCGTCCGCGAAGCTGCGGCAGCAGCGTTTGATTCCGGCGTCCACATCACTGCGGCGATTGGGCTGGTACTGATGGCGACGGCGGCAGTCCTCGCCGCCGTCGTGCTGCGGAAAGTGCCGAAAGCGGCCTAGCAGCCGAGGGTGTGCTGTGCTGGCTGCACAAAGGCGCCCGGCGTCGAGGGAATACCTCGGCGCCGGGCGCCCTTTGAAATGGCAGCGGGCTGCGCGCCCGCCGACCCCGCTACTTGGAGTCGGCGGCGGTTACCTTGGCGGTGGGCTTCATGTTCTCGGCCTGCACCATCCACGCAAACTGCTCCAGCCGGGCAATGAACTCATGGAGGAGGTCCGCCGAGGTGGGATCCTCCTCATCCACCTCGTCATGGACTTTGCGCATGGTTCCCACCGCGGCCTCCATGGCGGCAACGATCCGCTCAATGGCATCCGTGGTGCTGATCAGCCCGTCAGGGAACTGGGCCAGGCTGGTGGTTTCGGCAACCGTTGAGCTGCGGCCGTCCGGGAGCGCGTGCAGGGCACGCATGCGCTCGGCAGTGTCGTCCGCGAACTGCCGGGCAGCGTCCACGATTTCATCAAGCTGCAGGTGAAGGTCGCGGAAGTTGGTGCCCACGATGTTCCAGTGCGCCTGCTTCCCCTGAACGTGGAGTTCGATCAGGTCCGCCAGGACAGCCTGCAGGTTGTTGGTCAGTGTCGGTGAAGCTTTCATGCATCCTCCTCAAGTGGTCCAATACGGCCGACGCTACCAGCCGCCCGCCATGCGGCGGCAGGGCCTGCGGCAATTTCTCAGTGAGCTTACTAATTCCAGGCAGGCAGTCATAAACGAATGTGATTCATATTGCGTCTTGCATCACAGGGCGCGTGCCCCCATACTAAATGAACGCCATTCATATAGTGACCTCCGTCTCACAGCCTTCCAGAAAGTGGTGCCATGACAGAGATAATCCGCACCAGTACCGCCAAACCCGGCCCGCACGCCCACGCACCTTCCGCTGACGGCGTCAGTGCCAAGGGACTCAAGGGCGGGCAACTCGGGCTTCTTGCCGTCGTCGTCCTCGGTATTTCAACCATCGCCCCCGCCTATACCCTCACCAGCGCACTCGGACCCACCGTCAACGAAGCCGGGCTCCAGCTGCCAGTCATCTTCCTGATCGGGTTCATCCCCATGATCCTGGTCTCGCTCGCCTACAGGGAGCTCAACGCCGACTCCCCGGACAGCGGCACCACATTCACCTGGGTGACCAAAGCCTTCGGGCCCTGGATCGGCTGGATGGGCGGGTGGGGCCTGCTGGCCGCAAACATCATCGTGCTCTCCAACCTGGCCGGCGTCGCCGTCGACTTCTTCTACCTCTTCCTGTCCCAGCTGACCGGCTCCCCGGAACTGGCGGACCTGGCCGACAACAAAGCGTTGAACGTCCTCACCTGCTTCGTGTTCGTGGCGCTGGCCGTTTGGGTCAGCTACCGCGGCCTGCACACCACCAAAATGGTCCAGTACAGCCTGGTGGGCTTCCAGCTGCTGGTACTGGGCCTGTTCGTCGCCATGGCCTTCGCCAACTGGTCCACCTCCGACACGGCAATCCCGTTCAGCTGGGACTGGTTCGACGTCACCAAAATTGAGACGTTCGGCCAGATTGCGGCCGGCATCTCCCTGTCGATCTTTGTGTACTGGGGCTGGGACGTCTGCCTCACCGTCAACGAGGAAACGGCCAACGGCAAGAAGACCGCCGGGGTGGCCGGCACCCTGACCGCCGTCATTGTCCTGGCCATCTACCTGCTGGTCAGCATCGCCACCATGATGTTCGCCGGCGTCGGGGATACCGACAACGGCCTGAACAACGCGGATAACCACGAGAACATCTTCACGGCCCTGGCCTCCCCCATCATGGGCCCCTTCGCCATCCTGATGTCCCTCGCCGTGCTCTCCAGCTCAGCGGCTTCCCTCCAGTCCACGTTCATGTCGCCATCCCGGAGCCTGCTGGCCATGGCCCACTACGGCGCCCTGCCGGAACCGTTCAGCCGCATCAGCAGGAAGTTCGCCACCCCGGGCTTCGCCACCATGGCCGCCGGTGTAATGTCCGCAGGGTTCTACGCAGTGATGCACGTGGTCAGCGAAAACGTCCTGAATGACACCATCCTGGCCCTGGGCCTGATGATCTGCTTCTACTACGGCCTCACCGCACTGGCCTGCACCTGGTACTTCCGCCACAGCCTGTTCAACAGTATGCGCCACTTCATCCTGCGGCTGGTGTGCCCGGTGGTGGGCGGCGTGGGGCTGTTCGTGGTGTTCGCCCAGACCGCCGTTGACAGCCTGGCACCGGAGTTCGGCAGCGGTTCCGAGATCTTCGGCGTAGGCCTGGTGTTCATCCTGGGCATCGGCATCCTGGCCCTGGGCGCCGTGGTCATGCTGGTCATGTCCCGCACGCACCCCGGCTTCTTCCGCGGCGAAACCTTAAAGCAGGACACCCCCGCGCTGGTGGTCCCGGAGTAGTCCGCCAACGCAAAAGGTGCCGTGCCCCCTCAGGGGCACGGCACCTTTTTTGTTTGACGACGACGGACCGCTCACCAGTAGTGCGCCACGTCGATCACCAGGCGGGAAGCCGGTCCGGGCCCGTCAAGGGTGAACACCCTGAACGGCAGCCGGGCACGGACGCCCAGGCCCATGGTGGTCTGGCCCTCGAAGCTTCCGGCCCAGACCACCTGGCGGAAAGTCTGGTAGCCGGACACGTTGGAGAGCTCAGCCTTGTCTCCGGGGGTGTACGTGGGCTGTCCGTTAGTGTCATAGGCCCGGGCCTTGACCACGATCTGCAGCCGGGCGCCGCCCCGGGTGGGCACCACTGCTCCTGAGCCGTCCTGGATTACCTGCCCCACGTAGCGGACGCTGTAGCCGGGTGCGGGCATGCCGCCCAGGTCAACCACCAGCCGGTCAAAGCAGTAGTGCTGCCCGGTCCGGACGTTGGTCACGGGTGCCGCGCTCATGCCGCCGTCCGTTTTCATCAGCGAGCCCCATGTGAGGCCACAGTAGGGCGCCGCAGAGGCAGGCGCCGGGACCGCAATTCCCAGCCCTGCAGCCAACAAAATTGCTGCGAGCCAGGTAAGGAACTTCTTCATAGCAGTGCCATCCATGATTCAAAGCCATTGGATGCTTTCAGCGTAGGAGTGTTGGGTCCGGGAAACGAGTGAGCATTTTGATAACGACGGCGTCCCGGGACAAAGCAGCGCCGGCCACCTCGGGGAGGTGGCCGGCGCCGGGAAAGATTCAGGAAGAAAGTCAGCCTTCGCAGTCGCGGCAGTACTTCAGGCCGTCCTTTTCACGGGCAACCTGGGACCGGTGGCGGACCAGGAAGCACGACGAGCAGGTGAACTCATCGGACTGCTCCGGAACCACAATGACGGTCAGTTCCTCGTTGGACAGGTCGGCGCCGGGCAGGTCGATGCCTTCAGCAGTGTCGTTCTCGTCGACATCGATAACTGCGGTCTGCGCGTTGCCGCTCCGTGACGCCTGGAGGGCCTCGAGAGAGTCGGCGGGCGACTCTTCTTCCTGCTTGCGTGGAGCATCGTAATCGGTAGCCATAGCGTGTTCACTTTCGTTGCTGCACAGCGCCATTTCAGGCACCTCAGTGCAGCAGTTTAGGGCATTCTCCCGCTGCTGGCGCAATAGTGTGGCTAAGCAGACATCGTGCCGCTTCCGCCCGCTGTTCCGGCATGCTCGGACCGGGCCTGGTCCGCGCCTGCGGACACTCCGCTCAGAGCCGGCAGCCAGCCCCACCGGGTTGCGTCCGCCATGGCGCCGGCGGCCGCCGATTCGGAATCATACGTGAACGTATCCAGCAGCCAGTCACGGAGCCGGGTAAGCAGGTCATACATCATGCCCTGAAACCTACGCAGCGATTGTTGTGGCCACGTTTCACGGGGGTCTCCCCCTGATTAATTCCACTGACGGCCGGACCTCCAACCGGGTTATCCCAGGTGGATTCTTCAGGCAGGCGGTGCGGTGCTGCTGCGCAGGACCAGTTCCGGCTGCACCACCAGCGTTCGCGGTCCCTCTACTCCGTCGAATGCGGTGAGCATCATCTCAATGCAGCGGCGGCCCAGTTCTTCAAAGTCCTGCCGGACCACCGTCAGCGGCGGACTGAAGTAGCCGGCCTCGGGCTGGTCGTCAAAGCCCACCACGGACACGTCCTGCGGCACCTTGATGCCGGCCTCGTTCAGTGCGCGCAGGACCCCCAGGGCCATCTGGTCGTTGCCCACAAAAAGGGCGGTGGCGCGGCCGGTGGCCGCAATCCGCCGCCCAATTTCGTAGCCGCTGCCGGCACTCCAGTCACCCTCGATGATCAGATCCGCTTCGAACCCGGCAGCGGCCAGGGTGGACCGCCACCCGTCGGCGCGGGCCACGGCATCAATCCAGTCCTGCGGCCCCGCGACATGACCGATCCGGACGTGCCCCTGTGCGATCAGGTGCCGCACGGCCAGTTCGGCTCCGCGGCGCTGGTCCACCCGGACGCCGCCAACTGCGTCATTCCCCTCGGGCCCCACCGCCACCACCGGCACTCCGATGGGAAGTTCGGCCAGCGCGGCCAGCGTCTGAAGGTGCGGCACGATCACCACGATGCCATCCACCGCTTGGTCCAGGAAATGCCTGACGGCGTCCAGGATGGTGTCCCGGCTGACCTCCCGCAACGCGGCGACGCTGACGAAATACCCGGCATCCCGCGCAGCACGTTCCACTCCCAGCAGCGTATTGGCAGGCCCGTACTGTGAAAGTTCGCTGCCCAGGACGCCGATGGTCTGCGAGCGCCGGGTGACCAGGCTCCGGGCAGCAGTGTTGCGGCGGTAGCCCAGCCGGGCAATGGCCGCTTCCACCTTTTCCCGCGTCCCCGCGCTCACGTTGGGATGGCTGTTGACCACACGCGACACGGTCTGGTGTGAGACCCCGGCCAGCTCCGCCACGTCCTCAAGCCTCGGCAGCCGTCCCGGCTTGCCGGGCGTCACGAGGTTCTTGCCGCTGGCGGGGGCCAGGAGCTCAGCCGTGCCACGGGATCAGATCCCGCCGGCGAGTTTGTAGTAGGCGGCGTTCCAGTTCAGGTCCTTCTTGAACTGCCGGATGGTGGTGCCCTCGTCAATGGTGAGCAGTTCCGTCCGGGCGATCTCCGCGAAGTCCTCGAACACGTCCATGCCCACCTGGGTGGAAAGCACGGTGTGGTGGGCGGCGCCGGCGGTGAGCCAGGCGGCGGCGGAGGTGGCGAAGTCCGGCTTGGGCTCCCAGAGGGCGCGCGCCACGGGGAGGTTGGGCAGCGGCTGGTCCAGGGGAACGACGTCCACGGCGTTGGCCACCAGGCGGAAACGGTCGCGCATGTCGGACAGGGCGACCACGACGCCCGGGGAGGCGTCGGCGTCGAACACCAGGCGGACCGGGTCCTCCTTGCCGCCGATGCCCAGCGGGTGGATTTCCAGGCGGGGCTTCGATGCCGTGAGGGAGGGGCAGACCTCCAGCATGTGGGCGCCCAGGATCTTCTCGGACCCGGGCTCCAGGTGGTAGGTGTAGTCCTCCATGAGGGAGGCGCCGCCAGGCAGGCCTGCGCCCATCACCTTGGCAGCGCGGACCAGGATGGCGGTCTTCCAGTCGCCTTCGGCGCCGAAGCCGTAGCCGGCAGCCATGAGCCGCTGCACCGCCAGGCCCGGGAGCTGGCGGAGGGCGCCAAGGTCCTCGAAGGAGGTGGTGAACGCGGCGGAACCGTTGCCCTCCAGGAAGCTGCGCAGGCCCAGTTCGATCCGGGCGCCGTACCGCAGCGAATCGTGCCTGGCGGCGCCTGCGCGGAGCTCCGGCACCACGTCGTAAAGGTCCTCATATTCGGCCACCAGGGCGTCGACGTCGGACTCTGCCGCGCCGTGCACGGCGTCCGCGAGCTCGTTCACGGACCAGGTGTTGACCGCGACGCCGAAGCGCAGCTCAGCTTCGGTCTTGTCACCTTCGGTGACGGCCACGTTGCGCATGTTGTCGCCGAAGCGGGTCAGCTTCAGGGTCCGCACGGCAGCCCAGCCGGCGGCGGCCCGCTGCCAGGAACCCACTTGGCGTGCCACCTCAGGATTGGAGACGTGCCCCACGACCGTCTTCCGGGCGATGCCCAGGCGGGACTGGATGTACCCGAACTCGCGGTCGCCGTGCGCGGCCTGGTTCAGGTTCATGAAGTCGAAGTCGATGTCCGCCCACGGCAGGTCGCGGTTGGCCTGCGTGTGCAGGTGCAGCAGGGGTTTGCGCAGCAGGTCCAGGCCCTGGATCCACATCTTGGCCGGGCTGAACGTGTGCATCCAGGCGGTGACGCCGATGACGGAATCATCCGAGTTGGCCTCAAGGGCGGTGCGGCGGATGGCGTCAGAATCGGTCAGGACCGGCTTCCAGACGATCTTTACCGGGACGGCGGAACTGGCGTTGAGCTGATTGGCGATCTCCTGCGACTGGGCGGCAACCTGCTTGAGGACTTCCTCCCCGTACAGGTGCTGGCTGCCGGTGAGGAACCAGACCTCGTAACCGTCGAGGGAGGTGTTTGCTGCGGTGCTCATGGATTCTCCTGGAAAGTTTCCGGGGCCAGTTATTGGCCGTAGACGTTCTGGTAGCGGGCGTAGAGGGAATCGATGGAGTCCTGGTCGATGGGCAGCGGTTCACCCAGCTGCCGCGAGATGTGCACGGTCCGGGCCACTTCCTCGCACATCACGGCCGCCTTCACGGCAGACCGGGCGTCCTTGCCGATGGTGAACGGGCCGTGGTTCTGCATCAGGACCGCCGGGGAATTGGAGTTCTTGAGCGTCTCCACGATGCCCTGGCCGATCGAGTCGTCCCCGATCAGGGCAAACGGGCCCACCGGGATGGAGCCGCCGAACTCGTCGCCCATCATGGTCAGCACGCACGGGATGGCCTCGCCCCGGGCAGCCCAGGCGGTGGCGTAGGTGGAGTGCGTGTGCACCACTCCACCCACGTCAGGCATGTGGCGGTACACGTAGGCGTGCGCGGCCGTGTCCGAGGACGGCGACAGCGGCGGATTGCCCCAATCGACAGTGCCGCCGCCACCGACGTTGGTGCCCCGCACTGGAGTGCCGTGCAGGTCGGTCACGATCATCTGCTCCGGAGTCAGGTCCTGGTAGGAGACGCCGGAAGGCTTGATGACCATCAGGTCGGTCCCCGGCACGCGGGCCGAGACGTTCCCGGCGGTCCACACCACCAGTTCGTAGCGGGTCAATTCGGCGTGCAGCGCACATACTTCCTGACGGACCCGGGCAATGGTCTCCAGGATTCCTGCTTCGGTGCTCATGCGGACACCTCCATGGCCGTTTCGGCTGCAGAACCGGCGCCGGTGCCGGGAAGGACGGTCAGGGCAGCTCTGCGCTGGATGGCCTTAAGCCGGTGCATCACGTCATTGCCGCCGCGGCCGAAGTAGTCGTGCAGGGCCTTGTACTCCTGGAACAGCTCGTCGTATGCAGCGACGTTTTCGGGGATCGGGGTGTAGACCTCCCCGGGTTCGGCGCCCATGGCGGCAGAGGCTTCGCGGATGTCAGCGTATTCACCGGCGGCAACGGCGGCGTGAATGGCCGATCCCAGGGCCGGACCCTGCTCGGAGCCAATGGTGGACAACTGCAGGCCGGTGGCGTCAGCGTAAATCTGCATCAGGAGCCTGTTCTTCAGCAGGCCGCCGGCCACGATGAATTCCTTGACCGGAACGCCGGCGCCACGGAAAGCGTCCACAATGGTCCGGGTACCGAACGCAGTGGCTTCGAGCAGTGCACGGTACGTGTCCTCGGGCCTGGTGGCCAGGGTCTGGCCCACCACGATGCCGGACAGCTCGTGGTCCACCAGGACTGAGCGGTTGCCCGAGTGCCAGTCAAGCGCAATCAGGCCGTGCTCCCCGATGGCCTGCTGCGACGCGAGGCCGGTGAGGTACTCGTGGATTCCCACTCCAGCGTCCTTGGCCGCCTGGTGGTATTCCGGCGGGACGCCGTACTTGGTGAACCAGCCGAAGATGTCCCCCACGCCGGACTGCCCTGCCTCGTAACCCCACAGGCCGGGCACGATGCCGCCGTCCACAGCCCCGCACATGCCCGGTACTTCATGCAGTTCGGTGCCGTTCATGACATGGCAGGTGGAGGTGCCCATGATGGCCACCAACTGGCCGGACTCCACCGCCTTCGCAGCCGGTGCCGTGACGTGCGCGTCAACGTTTCCTACGGCCACGGCGATGCCCTCCGGCAGGCCCGTCCAGGCCGCCGCCTCCGCCGTCAGGGTGCCGGCGGCGTCGCCCAGCCGTCCGATGGTGTGCTCGAGTTTGGAGCTGACAAAACCCTTGAATTCGGGGTTCAGGGCGGCCAGGAACTCCTCCGACGGGTACCGCCCGTCCTGGTAGATCCCCTTGTAGCCGGCGGTGCACGCGTTCCGGACGTAGCGGCCACACAGCTGCCAGACAATCCAGTCGGCCGCCTCCACCCAGTGGTCCATTTCGGCGTAGGCTTCCGGGTCCTCTTCCAGCAGCTGCAGGCCCTTGGCGAATTCCCACTCGGAGGAGATCAGGCCCCCGTACCGGGGAAGCCAGTCTTCACCCCGTTCGGCCGCGAGCCGGTTGATCCGGTCGGCCTGCCCCTGGGCGGCGTGGTGCCGCCAGAGCTTCACATAGGCGTGCGGCCGGTTGGCATAGCCCGGCAGTTCGTTCAGGGGCGTGCCGTCGGCTTTGACCGGCACCATGGTGCAGGCGGTGAAGTCCGTTGCAATGCCGACGACGGCGGCCGGGTCGATCCCCGCGTCCGCCACCGCGGCTGGGACCGCGCTGCGCAGGACGTCCCGGTAGTCGTTGGGCACCTGAAGTGCCCATTCCCCGGGAAGCCGTGCCCCGTCGTCGCCCGCCACGTCCTTGGGCAGGGAATCGGTCACCACTGCATGGGGATACTCGTGGACGGCGCTGCCAAGCTCCTTGCCGTCGCGGACACGTACCACCACGGCACGGCCTGAGAGCGTTCCATAGTCCACCCCGATCACGCAGGGATCATGGCGGGGCTCGGAGTTGGAAGTGAACAACGCATCTGGCATGGGGTTGCCTCCATCCGGGAGGCATGGGCCTCATTACCGGGTTTTGTAGGGTCAGGGTCAAGCTAAGTGCTGCAGCAAGTGTGAACGCTAACAAAGCAGAAGTCAATGAAGTCGAAAGAGTTTCGGGATTTCTGGGAGGAGCTCTTGTTAGCGTTCACAAATCAGTCTATATTGAACCGACACATCAACAATGTGGCCAGGACCGGGAGCGTCGCCGCTTCCCCGTCCAACAACACTTCGCGGCAATGCTGCCGCGGAAGGAGATAATGGTGAGAATCAAAAAACTCATGGGCGCGGTGGCCCTTGTCCTCGCCCTGACCGTGGGCGCTACCGGTTGTGGCTCCCGTGGCGGAACCAGTGAATCCAGCGGCGCGGCGAAGCCCGCCGACTCGCTGGTTGGCATCTCGATGCCCACCCAGACATCCGAACGATGGATTGCCGACGGCGCCAACGTTGAGAAGTCCCTGAAGGACCTCGGCTACAAAACGGACCTGCAGTTCGCCAACGACGACATTCCAACCCAGGTCTCACAGATCGAAAACATGCTGACCAAGGGCGCCAAGGCCCTGATCATCGCCGCCATCGACGGCACCACCCTGACCGACGTCCTGGCAAAGGCCAAGGAACAGAACGTGAAGGTGGTCGCCTACGACCGCCTGATCAACGGCACCGCAAACGTGGACTACTACACCACCTTCGACAACTACACCGTGGGCGTCCAGCAGGCCACCTCGCTGCTGACCGGCCTGGGCCTGGTGGATGCGAGCGGCAAGAAGGTGGAGGGCAAGGGCCCCTTCAACATCGAACTTTTCGCCGGAAGCCCGGACGACAACAACGCCAACTTCTTCTGGACCGGCGCCATGGACACCCTCAAGCCCTACATGGACGCCGGCACCCTGAAAGTTCCCAGCGGCCAGACCAAGTTTGAGCAGGCCGCCATCCTTCGCTGGCAGGCACCCGTGGCGCAGAAGCGCATGGAGGACATCATCACCTCCGCCTACAGCTCCGGCACCAAGCTGAACGGCGTCCTTTCGCCGTACGACGGCCTGTCCATCGGCATCATCTCCGCCCTCACCAGCACCGGCGGCTACGCCAAGGGAAGCCTGCCGGTGGTCACCGGGCAGGACGCCGAAAAGGGCTCCGTGAAGTCGATCATCGCCGGCGAGCAGTACTCCACCATCTTCAAGGACACCCGCCAGCTCGGCGCGCAGGCCGTCAAGATGGTGGACGCCGTCCTCAAGGGCCAGGAACCGGAAACCAACGACACCAAGACCTACAACAACAAGGTCAAGGTTGTCCCGGCATTCCTGCTGAAGTCCGTGATCATCACCAAGGACAACTACAAGAAGGAACTGATCGACTCGGGTTACTACAAGGACTCCGACGTCAAGTAGTCAACGTCCGGGGGCTGTGGCCGGACCTCCATCCGGCCACGGCCCCGCCCGCAGCCTCCTGCACCAGCAGAAGGCCAAGCTTCGACCAGTCAGTGGGAATTGACGATGAACACACCCATTCTTCAAATGCGAGGAATCACCAAGACGTTCCCGGGCGTGAAAGCGCTGCAGGACGTCACCCTGGATGTGAACCGTGGAGAGGTCCACGCCATCTGCGGTGAGAACGGAGCCGGCAAATCAACGCTCATGAAAGTGTTGTCCGGCGTCTATCCACACAACACCTTCGACGGGGAAATCCTCTTCGAAAACGAACCCTGCAATTTCTCCAGCATCTCGGACAGCGAGAAGCGGGGCATTGTGATCATCCACCAGGAACTGGCGCTCAGCCCGTTCCTCTCCATCGCCGAGAACATCTACCTTGGCAACGAACAGGCCACCAACGGCTGGGTGGACTGGCGCAAGACCAACCTGGAGGCCGCAAAGCTGCTGGCCCGCGTGGGCCTCGACGAAAACCCTGTCACCCCCGTGCAGCACATCAGCGTGGGCAAGCAGCAGCTCGTGGAAATCGCCAAGGCCCTGTCCAAGGAAGTGAAGCTGCTCATCCTGGACGAGCCCACGGCCGCCCTCAACGACGAGGATTCCGGCCACCTGCTGGACCTGATCCTCCATTTGAAGGGCCAAGGGGTCACCAGCATCATCATCAGCCACAAACTCAATGAAATACGCAAGGTGGCCGATGCCGTCACCATCATCCGCGACGGCAAGACCATTGAGACCCTCCGGCTCGATGAAGGCCAGATCACCCAGGAACGGATCATCCGCGGCATGGTGGGCCGGGACCTGGAGAGCCTGTACCCGGACCGCGAGCCGAACATCGGCGAAGAGGTCCTCCGGATCGAAGACTGGTCCGTCCGGCACCCCCAGGACCACAGCCGCATGGTGGTCAGGAACGCCAACCTGCATGTCAGGAAGGGCGAGGTGGTGGGACTTGCCGGGCTGATGGGTGCCGGGCGCACCGAACTTGCCATGAGCGTCTTCGGCCGCACCTACGGCACCGCCACGTCCGGCAAGGTCTATAAGTACGGCGAGGAAATCAACACCGCCACGGTCTCGGACGCCATCAGGCATGGCATTGCCTACGCCACCGAGGACCGGAAGCACTACGGCCTGAACCTCATCGAGGACATCAAGCGCAACATCTCCCTGGCAGCGCTGCGCAAGCTCGCCAAACGCGGCTTCGTGGACAAGAACCAGGAGACCGTTGTAGCCAACGGTTACCGGAAGAGCATGAACATCAAGGCGCCCTCGGTGGCCGCCATCACCGGGAAGCTCTCCGGCGGAAACCAGCAGAAGGTGGTGCTGAGCAAGTGGATGTTCTCGGACCCCGACGTGCTTATCCTCGATGAACCCACCCGCGGCATCGACGTCGGCGCCAAGTACGAGATCTACACGATCATCGCCAAACTCGCGGCCGAAGGAAAAGCCGTGATCGTCATTTCCTCGGAACTTCCCGAACTCCTGGGCATCTGCGACCGCATCTACACCCTCGCCGCCGGCCATATCACCGGTGAAGTGCCCATTGCCGAGGCCACCCAGGAAACCCTGATGCACTACATGACCAAAGAGAAGGAATAGCGAAATGTCCGCCTTACGAGAATCGCTCGGATTCCTCACAAGCCGCCTCCGCCAGGTTGGCATCTTCGTTGCCCTGATCCTGATCGTCCTGCTGTTCCAGGGGCTGACCGGCGGAATCCTGCTTGAACCGCAGAACGTGACCAACCTGGTGGTCCAGAACAGTTACATCCTCATCCTGGCCATCGGCATGGTGATGGTGATCATCGCCGGGCACATCGACCTTTCCGTCGGCTCCGTCGCCGGGTTCATTGGCGCCGTGGCCGGCGTCATGATCGTGCACTGGGGCTGGCCCTGGTGGGCCGCAATCCCTGCCTGCCTGCTGGTCGGCGCGCTTGTGGGCGCCTGGCAGGGGTACTGGATCGCCTATGTGGGGATCCCCGCCTTCATCGTCACGCTGGCGGGCATGCTGATCTTCCGCGGACTGACGCTCATCACGCTCAAGAACCAGCAGATTACCCCCTTCCCCGCCGAGCTGCGGGCCCTGGGCGGCGGTTTCCTTCCCGACATCTCCGGCGGCACGTCCGTCCTGGAGTGGCTCACCGTCATCCTGGGCGTCGGTGCTACCGCGGCCCTGCTGATCCAGGCCTTCAAGGAGCGCAGGATCCGCAGGAAGTTCGATCTGGAAAGCGAACCCCTGGTCTGGTTCATCATCAAGACCACCTTCACGGCCCTGCTCATGCTCATCATCACGTTCCTGCTGGCCTCCTACCGTGGCACACCGATCGTCCTGGTGGTCCTGGCCGCGCTGGTGATCGCGTACACGGCACTGATGAACAACAGCGTCTTCGGCCGGCACACGTATGCCATCGGCGGCAACCTCCATGCAGCTGAACTGTCGGGCATCAAGACCAAGGCCGTCACGTTCCGGCTCTTCGTGAACATGGGCGTGCTCTCCGCACTGGCGGGCCTTGTCTTCACCGCCCGGCTCAACTCGGCGCAGCCCGCCGGTGGTACGGGCTTCGAACTGGACTCCATCGCCGCGGCCTTCATCGGCGGCGCCGCCGTCACCGGCGGCATCGGAACGGTGGCGGGAGCCATGATCGGTGGCCTGATCATGGGCGTGCTCAACAACGGCATGTCCATCCTGGGCCTGGGCACCGATTACCAGCAGCTCATCAAGGGCCTGGTCCTCCTTGTCGCCGTCGGGTTCGATATCTTCAACAAGAACCGCAGCGGAGGCGGCGGTGACCTTGGCAAGCGGTTCAAGCTGAAGACCACACCTCCGCCCGCAGAGGAAAAGCCGACGCCGGCTGCCAGCGAAACGGTGGAGGCAGGCGTTAAGTAGCAGTGCACTAAGCAGCACTCCACTGTGAGGGCCCCTGGCCCCGGATTTAGTCCGGAGCCAGGGGCCCCTTTACGTGTGTCCGGCGCGTGCAGGACGGTCATTCCGGCGCATGCACACGCCCGCTCTTTACGGCGCTGCCGCCAGTCCCGTGGCAACGTCTGCCGGCGAGCGCCGGCGGCGGCTGAGGAGGATGAAGGGTGCCGCCAGCAGCTGCACCGCGCCGCCCAATGCCAGAGACGCGGGATAGCCGAAGACGTCGGCGGACCTCCCGAGCAGCGGCTGCACCACCACTCCCCCGCTGGATCCCATCAATGAGGCAAAACTCAGGACTGTTGCCCGCTGCTTCGAGCCGATCATGTCATTCAGGTAGGCCTGGCGCACCGGGGTGCCGGCGGAGGCCACCACGGCCCAGAGTGCCAGGAGCACCAGTGCCAGCCAGAAGATGCTGGTGGCCAGGAGCACCACCAGGACTATGGAGCTGGTGACGGTGGAAGCGATCAGGACGGTGGTCCGGCGGCGGACCAGTTTGCGGACCACCGGGGCCAGCCAGCCGCCGACGATGTCCGCGCCGGCAACGATGGCGGCCGCCAGGCCTGCGATGGCGTAGGCCCTGGGGTCTCCGAACAGCTGCAGCAGGTAGGGCTGGAGGGCATAGAAGACATAGAACCCCACGCCTTCGGTGAACGGTGCGGCCAGCATCATGTACCTCACCGGCGGGTTCCGAAGGCCGCCGTCCAGCGATGCCTTGAGGACCGCCCGGGTGGCCTGCACGGGGTGCGGCGAACGTTCCGGTGTGAAGCCGACGTCGTGCATGAGCAGGAAGGCCACCGCGAACATGGCCACCAGCACCCCAACGCGCAGCAGGAACGGTACGCCCAGGTTTGTTGCCTGCGCGATCACGCCGCCGGCCACTGAACCGGCCAGCATGGCGATGCCGGAGACCATCTGGCCGCGGCCCAGGACCGCTTCCAGTCCGCCGTCGTAACCGGAAAAGTGCAGGGCGTCCACCAGCCAGGCTTCCACTGCCCCCGAGAAAAAGGTGAAGCCAAGCCCCAGCAGTGCCGACACCGCGGCCCACCACCAGAACGGCGCGGACAACTGCCACAGCAGGTAATAGAGGTAGGTGGAGGCGGCCAGGGTCACGGTCCCCAGCAGGAATGATGCGCGCCGCCCCCAGCTGTCCGCCACCACCCCGGTGGGTACCTCGAAAAGCACCATCCCTGCCGTGAAGAAGGCGTTCGCGGCGAAGGCCTCAAGGTTGGTCAGCCCGGCGTCGAGCAGGAACAACGTATTGATCCCCCAAATGAACGATGCCGCAAGGGTGTTGCCCAACGTCAGCGTCAGGTAGACGGTCTGGATCTTCCGTGCTGCGGCGTTCACCGGCGGACGGCGCTCTTGATGCCTGTTCGTGCCACGGTGGACTCAGGCCGGGCTGTAGTTCGGGGGAACGGGGTCATGGCGCAGGTACTGGCGGCGGAAGCGCCCGGTGCCGGCCGTCAGGGCCCGCAGTTCAACTGCGTACCGCAGGAGTTCCTGGTCCGGGACTTCGGCGCTGATTTCCGTCAGTCCCTCGCCGGAGGAGGTGGTGCCGGTGAGGCGTCCCCGCCGGCCGGACAAGTCGCTCATCACCGTCCCCACGTGTTCGTCGGCCACGGTGATGGAGACCGAGGACACCGGTTCCAGCAGCTGGATCTTCCCCGCCGCCGCGGCCTCCCGGAGTGCCAGGGCCCCGGCCGCCTGGAACGCCGCGTCCGACGAATCCACACTGTGCGCCTTGCCGCCCACCAGGGTCACCCGCAGGTCAACTACCGGGAAGCCGGCAGAAACGCCTTTGTCCATTTGTGCCCGGACCCCCTTCTCGATGGACGGGATGAACGTACCCGGGATGACACCGCCCACCGTCTTGTCCACGAACTCGAACCCGGCGCCGCGCTCCAGCGGTTCCACCTCGATGTCGCACACCGCGTACTGGCCGTGGCCGCCGGACTGTTTGACGTGGCGGCCGTGGCCGGAGGCGGCAGCCGCGAAGGTTTCCCGCAGCGGCGTCACCACCTCCACGGTGTGCAGTTTCACGCCCTGGTCGCGCAGCCTGTCCAGGACCACCTCGGCGTGCGCTTCGCCCATGCACCACAGCACCAGCTGGTGTGTTTCGGCGTTCCTGTCCACCCGCAGGGTGGGATCCCCTGCCGCTATCCGGCCCAGGCTGCGGGCCAGTGCGTCCTCATCGCTGCGGGAATCGGCTTCCACGGCAACCGGCAGCAGCGGCTCCGGCATCTCCCAGGTGGCGAGCAGCAACGGGTTTTCCCGCGCGGAAATGGTGTCCCCCGTTTCGGCGCTACCCAGCTTTGCCAGGGCGCACATGTCCCCTGCCACGCAAAAAGGAACGGGCCGAAGGGCGGCACCCAACGGTGAATAGATGTGGGTCACCCGTTCATCGGTGTCATGGTCCTGGTGGCCCCGGTCCGCCAGGCCGTGGCCACCCACATGGACGGGAGAGTCTTCCCGGAGCGTCCCGGAGAAGACCCGCACCAGGCAGATGCGGCCCAGGAAGGGATCGTTGGAAGTGCGCACCACTTCGGCGGCGAGCGGGCCGGACGGATCGCAGGAGAGGCTTCCGGCCGGTTCCCCCGCGAGATCGGCGGTGTCCGGCAGGCTGCGTTCCCCGGGCGGTGGGAAGGCGCGGACCAGGAGGTCCAGCAGTTCAGCGGTGCCCAGCCCGGTGACGGCGGATGTGGGCAGCACGGGAAAGAACGAGCTACGGGCGACGGCGGTTTCCAGGTCGGCTGCCAGCACTGCTGTGTCGATGTCTTCGCCTTCCAGGTAGCGGTCCATCAGCGTCTCGTCTTCGCTTTCGGCGATGATGCCCTCAATGAGGTCACCCCTGGCCGGACTGGCAGCCGCACGTTCATCCGGGGTCGCCGGCCGGACCCCAGGCGTTGTATCTCCGGAGGCATAGTCCGTCACTTCCTGCGGCAGCAGGTCCAGCAGGGCCAGCGGGCCGGCGGTCTCCTCCCCTGTCCGCACCGGGACGCACAGCGGCAGCACGCCGTCGCCGAACGCTTTGCGGCAGGCGGCCAGGGCGCCGTCGTAATCTGCCCGCGGGTGGTCCATCCGGGTGATCACGACGGCGCGTGGCAGCTGCATGTGCCCGCACTCACCCCAGAGTGCGGTGGTGGTGGCGTCGATTCCGTCCACGGCGGAGACGACGAAGAGGGCGGCATCGGAGGCGCGCAGGCCTGCGCGCAGCTCGCCAATGAAGTCAGGGTAGCCGGGCGTATCCAGGAGGTTCACCTTGACGTCATCCACCATCAGGGGCACCAGGGACAGCGTGACGGACCGCTGCTGATGCACCGCGGCGGGGTCCGAGTCGCTGACCGTGGATCCGTCGGCGATGGAGCCTTTGCGGGTGATCATGCCGTTGGCCGCCAGCAAGGCCTCGATCAGCATTGTTTTCCCGGCGCCGGAGTGCCCCACCAGGGCCACGTTCCGGATCCGCGCCGGGTCCAGTGCTGCGATACCGGTGGCTTGGTCGACCCGTTTTGATTCAGGCCCGTTCCTGCCGCCCGCCGCCCGCGCTGACTCCTTGGTGCTTTTCACCGACATTGGAACCTCCTGGCATCATCGCCGACCCGACCGGACGTGTCCTCTGATTCGACACCCTGGACGGCGGGACGGCAAGAGCGCAGGCTATTTGCTGCGGGCTTTGCGGGTGGCTGCGTTGTTGGCCTTCTGGATGGCCTTCACCAGCTCATCCTTGTCCATCTTCGAGCGGCCCTTGACGTCCAGTTCCCGGGCCAGTTTGTAGAGGTGGTCCTTGGACGCGTTGGCATCGACACCACCCGCGGTGGGTTCGGAGGAGCGGAGGCCCTGTTCCGCCCGCTTGTCAGACGGTCCGCGTTTTTCCTTGGGCTCCCAGTGGTCGCCCACCTTCTCGTAGCTGTGCTTCAGGGAAGCGTAGGCTGCGCGGGCGGCCCGCTGCTCGTCCTGGTCGTAGGATTCAAGGGCGGAATCGTAGGTCTTGGCGAAGGTGTCCTGCGCCTTTTGCTCAGAACGCTGCAGGGTGGAAGGAAGTTCTTCCTTGCGGGCGTGGTCGTTCTTGCCGGTCTTGGGCATGGCACCCATCCTCCTTTAGTCAGCACGCTGATTATTTGGATGGATCCAGCTTAAGCCCGGACGTTCTCTGGAGCCCCCTGTCGGATTCGAACCGACGACCCCCGCTTTACAAGAGCGGTGCTCTGGCCAACTGAGCTAAGGAGGCGCGCCCCTGAGGGCATGCACCGTGAAGGCGCTAGATAAGGTTAGCCCAACTCCCGCCGGGCGTAAAAACGCGGCGGTACGGGCCGTGGACGCGGCAGGGGCCCGCCCCGGAAACGCTCCGGAACGGGCCCTGCCCCGCCTGGTACTACTAGCCCTTGGCGGCGATGGCTGCCTGCAGGAAGTCCGGGAACGGCGTCTGGGCGCTGTCCCCCTTGCCCCACTGCTTGCCATCCACGAACACGGTGGGCGTACCGGTGACCCCGATGGCCGACGCTTCCTTCGTGGTGAACTTCACGAACGGGCGGTAGGTCTTGTCGTCCACGCAGGAGTCGATCTTGACGCCCATGTCGGACGCCATCTTCTTCAGGTCGTTATCGGAAAGACCCGCGGTGCCCTCCGCCGGCTGCTTTTCAAACAGTGCGTTGACGAAGTCGGAGTACTTTTCCGGGGATTCGTTGACCACGCACGCTGCTGCGTTGGCGGCCCGGGAGGAGTAGTTGGTGGTGGACCGGCTGTCCAGGAAGCCGAGGGCCCGGTACTCAACGGTGATCTTGCCTTCGTTGCGCAGCGACGTGAGCTGCTCGTTGTACTGGGTCTCGAAGTTCTTGCAGACGGGGCAGATGAAGTCGATGTAGAGGACTACCTTAACCGGCTTGCCGGCCTCCGCTTCCGCCCCGGGCGCCACTACCTCGGCCGGCGGCGTCTTCGGGGCCTCACCGAGGGAGGCAGCGTCCACAGTGGCCGGCTCCGACTTGGCCACGTCCGTGTTGGCCAGCAGGGTGACACCGCCATGCACGTTGGCGTTGGCCGGAGTAGGACCCTGGTCCGCAATCGGGGCGTTCTGCTTGAGGCTGTTCGTCACCACCAGCGCCACCACCACCAGGATGGCCACAACTGCCGCCACGATGCCCCAGCCGATCAGCAGCTTGTTGCGCTTGTCCTTTTTTAGCTGCGCTTCGCGGATCAGGCGCGCCTTTTCGCGCGCCTCCGCGGTTCGCTCAGCCTTGGACTTACGTACTTCGTTTGCGGGGCTCATGAGTTCCTTGGGTCGGTCGACGTAGGGGGACCACTTCGTGGCACCTCCAACATTTTAGGGGAGAAAGCTGAGAGCTTGCGGTTTCAACCATTCCTTCGGGTTGACCAACGGACGAATAGCCCCGATGATTCCGTCCGGCTAGGGTGGCTTAGAGGCACAAGCAACCCAGGGGGCAGCAATGCAAACACCCGTCCAGGAAAAACCCGCAGGCAAAGCAACAGCCGGCAGCTCCGGTTCCGGCCACGCGGGCCACACCAAGTATGACTTCATGGTGGTCTCCAACAGGCTGCCCGTCGACAGGGTTGCAGCAGGCGACGGCCCTGACGACGAATCAGGCTGGCGCAGGTCCCCCGGCGGCCTGGTAACCGCGCTGGCGCCGATGATGACCAAGACCGACGGCGCGTGGGTTGGCTGGCACGGGGCACCGGACGAGACCGTGAAGCCGTTCAGCCATGGCGGAATGGACCTTGTCCCCGTCCAGCTCAGCACAGACGACGTGGAGCTGTACTACGAGGGCTTCTCCAATGCCACTCTGTGGCCGCTGTACCACGATGTCATCGCTCCCCCGGAGTTCCACCGGACCTGGTGGGACGCCTACCGCAAGGTCAACCGCAGGTTCGCCGACGCCGTCGCGCACCACTCGGACCAGGGCGCCACGGTCTGGGTCCAGGACTACCAGCTGCAGCTGGTCCCCCGGATGCTCCGCGAGGCCCGGCCGGACCTCCGGATCGGGTTCTTCAACCACATCCCGTTCCCGCCGCCGGAGATTTTTGCCCAGCTCCCCTGGCGCCAGGCCATCATCGACGGCCTTCTCGGCGCAGACCTGGTGGGCTTCCAGCGGCCCAGCGACGCGGGAAACTTCATGCGTTCCGCGCGCCGGTTCCTGGGCGCCAGCGTCAAGCAGCAGCAGGTGCATGTTAAGGGCCATGACGGCCGGATCACGCACATCGCACGGGCGCAGGCCTTCCCCATCTCGATCGACGTCAAGCAGATCAGCGAACTTGCGGCCAGGCCGGAGATTATCGAACGCGCCCGGCAGATCCGGCAGGACCTCGGCAATCCCAAGACCATCCTGCTCGGCGTGGACCGGCTTGATTACACCAAGGGCATCCGCCACCGGCTGAAGGCTTTCGAGGAGCTCCTCGCGGACGGCCGCCTCACAGTGGGCGATGCCACCCTCATCCAGGTGGCCTCCCCCAGCCGTGAACGGGTGGAGCAGTACCGGCTCCTGCGCGAGGAGGTGGAAGGAACCGTGGGCCACATCAACGGCACCTACGACACCCTGGAAAACACCGCCGTCCGCTACCTGCACCACAGCTACCCGGTGGAGGAGATGGTGGCGCTGTACCTGGCCGCGGACGTCATGCTGGTAACGGCCCTCCGTGACGGGATGAACCTGGTGGCCAAGGAGTATGTCACCGCGCGCAACAACAACGATGGCGCCCTGGTCCTGAGCGAATTCGCGGGTGCGGCTGACCAGCTCAAACAGGCCCTCCTGATCAACCCTCACGACATCGCGGGCCTCAAGAACGCCATCATGACCGCGGTCGAGCTCACCCCGCGCGAAGCGTCCCGGCGCATGCGGTCCATGCGCCGACAGATCCTGGACCACGACGTGGACCACTGGTCCGCCGACTTCCTGCGTGCCCTGAACGAGAAGGTGGTCCGCGATGACTCCTGACGGCCGCACCAAGGCGGCGCTGGCTCTTACCCCGGAACTCCGGGAAGCGCTGCGGCGGATTGCCGCGACAGAGCACCTGCTCGTGGCGATGGACTTTGACGGGACCATGGCACCTATCGTGGACCGCGCCCAGGATGCGCGGCCGCTTCCGCGTTCAGCGGCGGCGTTCGCAGGGCTCGCGGTGCTTCCCCGAACGACGACGGCGCTCATCTCGGGCCGTGCCCTCGCCAGCCTGCGGGAGGTTGCGTCCCCGCCGGTGGACACGCTGCTGATTGGCAGCCACGGCGCCGAGGCCTGGCTGGGGCCGGGTTCCACGGAACTTGCCCTGGATGAGGGCCAAAAAGCGCTCCTTGAAGAGGTGCGGGCCGAGTTGGCGGCGATTGTGGCGGAGGCACCGGGCACGTCCCTGGAATACAAGCCCGCCGGCGTCGTCCTGCACACCCGCCAGGCTGACGACGACGTGGCCGAGGACGCGGTGTCAGCGGCAAGGTCAGTGCTCCAGGACCGCAAGGGTGTCTTCCTGAAGGAGGGCAAGCGTGTCCTGGAGACCTCGGTGGTCAACGCGTCCAAGGCCGAAGGTGTCACCTTCCTGCGGCAGGCCACCGGGGCCACCGCCGTGCTGTTCGCCGGGGACGACGTCACGGACGAGGACGCGTTTGGCCGGCTTGAACCAGGCGATGTAGGGGTTAAGGTGGGCCTGGACTTCACCCAGGCCCAATACCGGGTGGAGGCACCTGTCCACATCGCCGAGTTGCTTGAGGCGCTGCTCCAGGAGCGGAGTGTCGCCGTCGCCGAGGAAGACCCCCAAGCCGCTTCCGGATAGGCCGTGGCCGGCAGCACATGTGACATTCGTAACATTTGCGATAAAAGAAGCAACTTCTGGCATACTCTTGGGTGTGATGTGGCGCACAGCAACCGTGCGGCGTCACGTGGTGCTCCGCTTAGCCGCGGAGCATTTTGTGGGAACACAACTGAATAAACATGAACCATTCACAACGGATCGTCCGGCACGTACCTGCCGGTGAAGGGATTGATAACTGTGGCTACAGTTACTTTTGATAACGCTACGCGTCTGTACCCGGGCACAGATAAGCCCGCCGTCGATAAGCTCAACATCGACATCGCCGATGGCGAATTCCTGGTCCTCGTTGGACCCTCCGGTTGCGGTAAGTCCACCTCGCTGCGCATGCTCGCAGGCCTTGAGGACGTCAACGCAGGCCGGATCCTGATCGGCGACCGCGACGTCACCGATGTTCCGCCGAAGGACCGTGACATCGCGATGGTTTTCCAGAACTACGCGTTGTACCCGCACATGACTGTGGCCGACAACATGGGCTTCGCCCTGAAGATCGCCGGCGTCTCCAAGGAAGAGCGCGCCGAGCGCGTCCGCGAAGCCGCAAAGCTCCTGGACCTCGAGCAGTACCTGGACCGCAAGCCGAAGGCACTCTCCGGCGGCCAGCGCCAGCGTGTTGCCATGGGCCGCGCAATCGTCCGTAACCCGCAGGTCTTCCTCATGGATGAGCCGCTGTCCAACCTGGACGCCAAGCTCCGTGTCCAGACCCGCACCCAGATCGCATCCCTGACCCGCCGCCTGGGCGTCACCACCGTTTACGTGACGCACGACCAGGTCGAGGCCATGACCATGGGCGACCGCGTCGCCGTGCTGAAGGACGGCCTGCTGCAGCAGGTTGACACCCCGCGCAACCTCTACGACCGCCCGAAGAACGTCTTCGTTGCCGGTTTCATCGGCTCCCCCGCCATGAACCTGCTGGAACTTCCCGTCGTCGACGGTGGCGTCCAGTTCGGCGGTACCGTCTACCCGGTGCCGCGCGACGTCCTCGAAGAGGCACACGGCTCCACCGTCACGCTGGGCAGCCGCCCGGAAGACCTGGAAACCGCTCCGCACGGTGAAGGCCTGAAGGTTGAGGTGGACGTCGTCGAAGAACTGGGCGCCGACGCCTACGTCTATGGCCACACCACCCTGGATGGCAAGGACCACGACATCGTGGCACGCGTCGACGGCCGCCGCCCCCCGATGAAGGGTGAGGTCATCTACGTCCGTCCGCAGTCGGGCCACGTGCACCTGTTCGACACCAAGACCGGCCTGCGCCTGGGCGACTGACCTAAGCACCGACCAACCGACGGCGGCCTTCCTTACTGGATGGCCGCCGTCGGCGTTTAACCGTGCCTGCAGAAGAATTAGCTGGCCGCGTCCATCTACGGAAGAATTGAGCCCATGACCGAGGAACACAGCGCCCAGTGGCATGACGAACCCACCGACTACGCCCAGGTGGGTAAGCTGCCGCGGTTCGTGGCCGCCAGTGCCGATGACAACAAGGCAGCCTCGGTAGCCTCATCGCTGAGCATCACGGCCGCAGCGGCGGATCCCGAGCTGCTGGACCTGCCCTGGCACATTGCGCTCGAAGAGTGGCCGGCCCAGTACCTGGCGGCACTCCCCCGCGGTATCTCCCGGCACATCGTGCGCTTCGCCCACCTTGGCGGCTCGGTCATCGCCATCAAGGAAACCTCCGAGCATGTGGCCCGCCACGAGTACCACATGCTGCGCAAGCTGGCACGGCTGGATGTGCCCTGCGTGGAGCCCGTGGCCGTGATCACCGGCCGTACCACCCCGGACGGACGCCCGCTGAACCCCGTTTTGGTAACCCGGCACCTGAAATTCTCCATGCCGTACCGCGCGCTCTTTTCGCAGATGCTGCGCAAGGACACCCTCACCCGCCTCATCGACGCCCAGGCGCTGCTCATGGTGCGGCTGCACCTGATCGGGTTCTACTGGGGCGACGTCTCGCTGTCCAACACCCTGTTCCGCCGTGACGCCGGCGCGTTCGCCGCCTATCTGGTCGATGCCGAAACGGGCGAGCTCTACCCGGACCTCTCCACCGGTCAGCGCGAATACGACCTGGAAATTGCCCGCGTTAACATCGCCGGTGAGCTGATGGACCTCCTGGACGGCGGGCTTATCGAGGAAAAGGTGGACCCGGTGGCCACCAGCGAGCTGATCATGGACAGCTACCGGCGGCTGTGGGCTGAGCTGACAGAGAAGGAATCCTTCGAACTGGGCGAACGCT
Source organism: Arthrobacter sp. Soil764 (assembly GCF_001428075.1). Lineage (GTDB taxonomy): Bacteria > Actinomycetota > Actinomycetes > Actinomycetales > Micrococcaceae > Arthrobacter. Next base: position 30,556 of record NZ_LMSI01000011.1, read on the forward strand.
GGCGGGTGAGTGCCCGTATCCGCCGCCTGAACGAACTCGGCTTCGACGTCGAGGAATACGCCATCAAGACCACGCAGAACGGCTCGACCATCCAGCTCCAGCCCAAGGTGGTGGACGCTGGGCACCACCAGCGGCGGCTGCTGCGGCTCACGGGCCTGGACGCCCAGGAGAACCAGGCGCGCCGCCTCCTGAACGACATGGACTCCTTCCGCGCGGACAACAACCCGGAAATGGATGAGGAATACAGTGCCCACCTGTGGGTCAGCCAGATCTTCGAACCAATCGTGCGCGCCATCCCCCGCGACTTGTCCGGCAAGCTGGAACACGCAGAGGTGGTCCACGAGGTCCTTGAACACCGCTGGTACATGTCCGAGAAGCAGGAACGCCACATTCCGCTGGCGGAGGCCGTGCAGTCCTACATCGACTCGATCCTGCGGCACCGGCGGGATGAAGCCGCCATCATGCTGAACCCGGACACCGAATTGCTGAAGATCCTTGAGGTGGAGAACGAGGAGTCCCGCTACGGTGCTGATGAATCCGTGGACGAGTATCCGGACTCGGACGACTAAGTCCTAGATCGCCTTACCGGGGTTGAGGATTCCCGCAGGATCAAACAGGTCCTTGATTTTGCGCTGGAGTTCCCGGACCGGTTCCGGCTGCTCCTGCCCCAGCCACCGGAGTTTGTACTGGCCCACACCGTGCTCGCCGGTGATGGTGCCGCCCATCTCCAATGCGGCCGTAATCGACTCGTCCAGCGCCACCTGAAGCCGCTGCATCGCCGCGGAGTCCACGCTTGCCCCCTGCCGGTCGATCCAGAAGGTGGGGTGGAGGTTGCCGTCACCGGCGTGGGCCACCACCTTCAGGTGCACCTGCTGCCTGGCGGCCATGGCTTCCAGCTCTGCGACGTAGTCCACCAGCCGGGACCGGGGAACAGCCACATCTTCGCCGACGCGGTACTCGTCGTCCACCTCCGTCCCCCTGCTGTGCCGGCGGAGTTCCACCAGCCGCTCCGCTTCGGCACTTGCCTCCGTGCTGACAGTCGCCCCGCCTTCACGGAGGACCTGGCGGACCACCTCCGCCTCGGCGGCGGCCCCAAACCCGTCCGTCTGGATCAGCAGCAGTGATTTTCCGCGGGCGGTGAGGTCGGAGCCGTGGATGTCATCGAGCTGGGCGAGGGTGCCGCCGTCGAGCAGTTCCATGATGGCGGGCTGGACGCGTGCCTTGCCTACGGCCAGGACCCCTGCTGCGGCACTCCTGAAGTCCGGGTAGAAGGCGGCCACGGTGTGGACTTCCCGGGGCAGGTACTTCAGCCGCACAGTAATTCCGACGACGATGCCCAGGGTTCCTTCAGACCCCACGAACAGGCCCGTGAGGTCGTAGCCCGCCACGCCTTTGAAGGTTCGGTGGCCTGTGTGGATGAGGGATCCGTCGGCCAGGACGACGTCCAGCGCCAGGACCGAATCCCTGGTGACCCCATATTTGGCGCAGCGCAGGCCGCCGGCGTTGGTGGCGACGTTGCCGCCGATGGTGGAGCTTCGGAAACTGGCAGGATCGGGGGCGTACATAAGCCCATGCGCTGCGACGGCCTCATTGAGGACGGCATTGACCACTCCGGGCTCCACCACGGCAGTCTCATCATCGGGGTTCACGGCGAGGATCCGGTTCATCCGCTCCAGTGAGAGGATGATGCAGTTCCTGGTGGCATGGGCACCGCCGGATACTCCAGTGCCTGCGCCCCTGGGGACAATGTCCACGCCACTGTCGGCACAGGCCTTTACCACTGCCTGGACATCGGCAACTGATTCCGGGAACACCACCGCCAGGGGAAGCTGGAAATCGATGACGGGCGCCTGGTCAATGGCATACCGCCGGAGCGAGACCTTGCTGACATCCACCTGCCCCTGCACCAGGATCGCATCCAGCTCGTCAACGATGCTTCCCACAAAGCCTCCACCCGTCGTCGGACATATCTCCCCAGTTTAGGCCGTCCTGCACGCCCGATTCGGGCCCGGTTTTCCTGCAACCGCTTCCAGTTCCGTCGCTTGGGAGACGAGGAGAGTGGCGGGATACCTTCCGTAACGAGGAATGGAAGCGTTTTCATTAACGCGCCGCCGACGCTATGCTGACTCTCATGTCTGTCGATACTGTGACCCACGACACCTCTGCCGTTGCTGGTCCCCTGACGCTCATCCATGCTGCCGACACCGCTCCCGGCTGGTGGCGCTCCGCCGTGATCTACCAGGTGTATCCCCGGTCGTTCCGCGACCTGAACGGCGACGGCGTCGGAGACCTCGCGGGAATCACCGAGGAACTGCCGCACCTCGCAGACCTGGGCGTCGATGCCGTGTGGCTCTCACCCTTTTACCGCTCCCCGCAGCGCGACGCCGGATACGACGTCAGCGACTACTGCGACGTGGACCCGATCTTCGGCACGCTCGGCGACTTCGACGTCATGATGGCTGAATCCCACCGGCTGGGCCTGAGGGTGATTGTGGACCTGGTGCCCAACCACTGCTCCGACCAGCACCCCGCGTTCCAGGCAGCCCTTGCTGCGCCGGCCGGAAGCCCCGAGCGGGACATGTTCATCTTCCGCGACGGAACGGGCCCCGACGGACAGGAACCGCCGAACAACTGGCAGTCCCACTTCGGCGGACCCGCCTGGACGCGGGTAGAAGGCACGGCTGGCCAGCCGGGCCAGTGGTACCTGCACCTCTTCGATTCCTCGCAGCCGGACTTCAACTGGGACAACCCGGCCGTCCATGCCGAGTTCGAGCGTGTGCTTCGTTTCTGGCTGGACCGGGGCGTCTCCGGTTTCCGGGTGGATGTTGCCCATGCCCTGGTGAAGGCGCCGGGGCTGCCTGCTTGGGGCGGTCGCGCGGACGGCGGCAGCAGTGACGGCTACCCGGGCCACGAGGCACCCATGTTCGGCCAGCCCGCGGTCCATGACATTTACCGTAACTGGCGGCTGATCCTGGACGAGTACGGCCCGGACCGCATCCTCTGCGCCGAGGCAAGCGTGGACCTCCACCGGTTGGCGCATTGGGTCCGGCCGGACGAGATGCACCAGGCGTTCAACTTTCCCTACCTTCATGCCGGCCTGGACGTCTACCGGCTGCGCTCGGTCATCACGGACTCCCTGACCGTCCTGGACGGCGTGGGCGCTCCGAGCACCTGGGTTCTCTCGAACCATGACGTGGTCCGCCACTCCACCCGGTTTGGCTACAACGGCCATGGTCCCCGCGACGGTGACGGCATCGGGGTGGCCGATCCCCAGCCGGATGAGGAACTGGGCCGGCGCCGCGCGGCTGCCGCTTCACTGTTCATGCTGGGCCTGCCCGGCGCCGCCTATCTCTACCAGGGCGAGGAGCTGGGGCTGCCGGATGGCATCGACATCCCCGGCCACCTGCGCCAGGATCCGACATTCGCGCGTACCGGGGGTCAGCGGCTTGGCCGTGACGGCTGCCGGGTGCCGCTGCCCTGGCGGGCCGGGGACAAGCACCTGGGCTTCAGCTCGGGCAGCGATCCCTGGCTGCCCATTCCTGCCTCGTTCGGCGGGCTGGCGCGGGACCTGCAGGCGGAGTCGCCGTCGTCGCACCTGTCCCTCTACCGCTCCGCTCTTGCCTGCCGCAGGGACCTGGACCTGGGCAGGGGTTCCCTGTCCTGGGCCGAGGACTGGTGCACCGGGTCCTCGCTGGGGTATGTGAACGGCACTACGCTGGTGCTTATGAACCTGAACCACGAGCCGCTGGAGATGCCCGCGGGCCGCGTCCTTGTCCGCAGTGACCTGTCAGGCACGGAAAGACTCCTGGCCTCGGGCGAGACAGCCTGGATCAGCATTCCTGCTGCAGACTGACAATGGCGGGCATCAAAGAAGTTGCCAGCCGGGCCGGTCTGTCCGTCGCCACCGTCTCCCGGGCGCTGAGCGGCAAGTCCAACGTCTCATCCCGGAGCCGCCGCCTTGCACAGGAGGCGGCGCGGGAACTCGGGTTCGTCCCGTCGTACCACGCGTCCAGCCTCGCGTCCGGACGGAACCACAACATTGGGCTGGTGGTACCGAACGTCCACCGATGGTACTTCTCCTCGGTCCTGGAGGGTGTTTCGGAAACCCTGCTGGACGCGGGCTATGACCTGACGCTGTACAACGTGGGCGAGCAGCCGGAGCACCGCAGCAGCATCCTGAATGACTTCCTGCTGCGGAAACGACTGGATGCCGTCATCGCGGTGGCACTGGTGCTCAGCGACGAGGAAATCGGCCAGTTGCTCGCCGTGCACCGTCCCATTGTGGGCATCGGAGGGGCGCTGCGTGGCGCTTCGACCATCAGAATCGACGACGAGGGCCTGGCCATGATGGCCACACGGCACCTGATCGGGCTGGGCCATACCCGGATCGCCCATGTCACAGGGGACGCGGCCCTGAACCGCGACTTCAAGCTTCCGCAGCTCCGGCAAAAGGGGTTTGCTGCGGCAATGGCAGCCGCGGGACTGCCGCTGCGGCAGGAGTGGCAGGCGACGGCCGACTTCACCATTCAGGGCGCATATGCAGCGGGCCGCCGGCTGCTGGGAACTTCCACTGAACGCCCCACCGCAGTTTTTGCGGCGTCGGATGAGATGGCAGTGGGCATCATGCTCGCCGCGAGGGACTTCGGCCTTCAGGTCCCGCGGGATCTGTCCGTCGTGGGCATTGACGGGCACGAACTTGCAGAGACGTTCGGCCTGACCACCATCAGCCAGGATCCGAAGGGCCAGGGCAGGCTGGCGGCTGCCACCGCATTGGCTTTGCTGGACGGCCCCGGAGGACAGTCCGACGGCGGCGCGGCCGGGGATGGAGCGCGGGACCAGGAATACCCAACAGAATTTGTGGTCAGGAGCAGCACCGCGGTGCCGCCGGACACAGCCGAGCACCGGGGTTAGGCAACGAGTTACCCCAGGGAGTCATCCGGGGCGTCCTCCGCTCCCATGAAGCGGGCATACCTGTCCAGGATCAGCGGCCAGGCCTCCGCGTACCCTTGGCGCGCGGCAGCAGGATCCTCGGCGCCCTCCCATCCTTCGTGGAAGACCCGGACTTCCGTTCCCGCGTCGACGGCGCGGAATACCACCAGGAGCTCAGTGGACCACAGCGCCGTGGTCCCGGGATGCCAGCTGGCGTGGAACGAGAGCGGCGGCTGCCAGTCATCAAGGGTTCCCCAGATACTGGTGCGGCCGTCGTCTGCGGTTTCGAGGATCAGGTTCTCTTCAAACTCGACGTATGAGCCTGCACCATAGACACCATGCTGGTCCAAGGGCCACCACAAGTGGGTGTGGTCGGTAAAGCCAGCGAAAGCCCGGGCAACGGGGCCAGGGACAACGACGGTGTTCATCACCGGTTCCAGGGGATCAGTTGCCCGCTGTCCAGCGTCGTCAAAAGGATCCTGTGCGTGGCTGAAGATGCTGCTCATGGGGAAATACTTTACCGGCGTAATCCTGCGGAGGCGGCACGCAGCCAGGAGGAGGGGCTGGGTGCGCGCAGCTGAGTAGTTAAACAAGTGCTTAAAGTAGTAGGACCCTGACGTTCCGTTGTCAGGGTCCTACTTAATGTGTGTCCGGCGGTGACCTACTCTCCCACACCCTCCCGGGTGCAGTACCATCGGCGCTGTGGGTCTTAGCTTCCGGGTTCGGAATGGGACCGGGCGTTTCCCCCACGCTATGACCGCCGTAACCCTTGTACCCGTCACCAACCCGTGGGGGTGGTGTGGGAAAACTGTGGTTACAACATTGTGGTGTTGTTATTCAGTTGTGTTGGTTCCGTTCAACCATTCCCCGGGTGCCGGGGGTTGTTGGTTGGGAACCACATAGTGGACGCAAGCAGAGTTTTGTATATGTCTGTGTGGTGTAAGTTGTTGGCCTATTAGTACCGGTCAGCTTCACGAGT
>NZ_LMSI01000012.1 GCF_001428075.1 Arthrobacter sp. Soil764
CCCACACGCCACCGTCATTCAACTCCACCTCAGTGGTCTTAAACCCCGGATACAACACAGCACCCGTCACCACCACCGCCACCACAGCACCAAACGCAGTACCAGAGGCCAGTTTCCTATGCCGCTTTTTCAGCCCAAGCTTCCCCAGCAGAGTTGTCACAGCGTTACTTTTCCCTCAGATTGTGTGGCCGCACGGCAGCCGTGTCAGAGACCGGGACAAGGCTCTCTTTTCCCCGGCGCAAGCCTACCGAACCGGCGCAACCCCCGCGATGGGGAGCCCTCCCCACGTGCGGGCATGGGCCGCTCATGGCGTTGCCCCAACCGGGAAGGTGCACAGCGGCACGCCGCTCTGGGCGGGCGAACCGATGGAGGTGTGCAGCGACTGGATCCAGCGCGTGGCGTTCGGCGAGCCGCGCATGATGTAGTACCACTGGCCGTCCCCGCTGTACGTGGTGCCATGCGGTTTCCAGCACATGACGTCGAAGGTGTCCAGGTGCGACATCCAGGGCCGGTCGTAGCCGCCTTGGCCGTCGCAGGTATTTCTTGCCGGGTCGTAGGACGTGGCACCCGGCAGGTCGGTGCAGCTGCGGTCCATCCCGGAACCAAGCCGGGTAGTCCAGCGGGTCTTGGCCGCGCCCGACTGTGCGGATGCCGAGGCGATGGGGCCGCCGGTCCCCCGCGAGTTGACGGTCTGGACGTCGATGGAATGCCGCTCGCTGAAGCCGCCGGTGTTGATGGTCCGGCTGCCGGAAGCTGCTACCCGTTCCCAGCCTCCGCCGTCGATCCGGATCTGGGTGTAGGCGATGTCATGGCTTCCGGCAGGCGGGGACGCCCAGTTCAGGGTCAGGTTCTTTTGGTTTTCGGCCCCGTCCGTGCCGGACGCGGACGGCGTTCCGGGTGCACCATAAGGGTTGGCGGTGGCCGCGGCGCTGGCGTCCGAGCTGGGTGCGACGGCGGAGTTCGCTATCACGGTGATGGCGGTGGCGTCGCCGTTGGTGAAGCCGCCCACGGTCTGCCCGGGCCTGATGGGACCCGTTTGACCCGTACTGGCACGGAAGGTGTAACTGACCTCAGCGTATGTTGAGCCGTTGCGTTCGGCGGCGTTGAGCTCGCGGAAGTTGATGGTGACGGAGCGTCCGGCGCCCCCGGTGTTGGCTTCCGTTGCACTCACGCCCGAGACTTGGGCGAGCTTGCCCGTGGCACGGCGCGGAGCCGAAGGCGCACTGACCGCCCCCTTGCCGGCCTTGTTCTCCGCCTGGACCGTGAAGGTATACGAGGCTTCGGAGTTGTTGGCGGTGAAGTTGGCGGTCCGGACGGTTCCCGCCACGACCTGGGTCTGGTCCGCCCCGCCTCCGCCGCTCATGGTCACGTAGTAGTTCCTGATGGCGTCGCCGTTGATGTTCGGCTCGTTCCAGTCCACCTTGAGCTGGTTGGTGGTTCCTACGGCGGACGCCACGGACGACGTCGGTGCTCCCGGAGCGGCGGGGACGCCGGCAGGGTTGTCCTCGGCGGAGTAGAGGCCCCAGTCGGAGGGCCCGAGTTCGTTGACGGCCTGGGCGCGTACCTTGTACCGGACGCCGTTGGTCAGCCCGGTCCAGGTGTAGCTCAGCCCCGTCACGCCGTTCTTGACCGCTGCCCCGTTCGCGGGCGGCGGCGAGATCTCGAGGTTGTAGTTCTTGACCGGGGAGCCCTCTGTCCTGGCAGCAGGCCAGGAGATCTCCATGGTTTTGTCCCCGGCCTTGACGGCAGGGGCATCCGGCGGCGAGGGCTTCTCGTCCGGCCGGATCTCGTTGGACGAGGGCGAAGAATCGGATTCGTTGACCTCGTTGGTGGCGGTGACGGTGAAGACGTATTTGACGTCGTTGGTCAGGCCGGTGAGCGTGCAGGTGGTGGTGGCGCAGTCCTGGCTGAACCCGTTGGCTGAGCGGACGGTGTACTTGGTGATGGGGGCGCCGTTGTCCGACGGGGGCGCCCATTTAAGCACCGCCGTCCGGCTGCGTACATCCGTGGCCGTGGGCGCCGAGGGCGCGTCGGGCCGGTCCCGGACAGTGATCCGGACCCGCCCGTCCGTCTGCCGGGACACGTCTTCTGTCTTGTCCATGATGGTGTACCGCACCACCATCACGCCCTTGAATCCGTTGGCGGGAGTGATGGTGATCGAGTCGCCGGAGACGGCAGGCTGCCCAGCGGCGGAGCCCGTTTCCACGATGGCGGAGGTGATCCGCAGCGGGGTCTCCGGGAACGGGTTGAAGTCGTTGGCCAGGACGTTGATGGTTTCAGTCTTGCCGGCGTTGGCCTTGTCCACCACGTCTTCGCTGGCCGCGGGCAGCGGGCGGTTGGAAGCGACCACTGTTGCGGTGACGGTGGCCCGGACGGGTTCGGAGCGGCCATCGGTGACCTTGAGCGGAATGCTGCCCTTCCAACCCGCGGCCTTCGCGGAATCCGGGGTCACCTTCAAGGAGGCGTTGTCCAGAGTGGCCTTGAAGCCGTCCGGCAAAGCACCATCGAGTTCGAACTTGAGCTTGTCCTGGTCGCCGGAATCCACGTCCTTGGCCAGGTTTCCCAGCTCCAGGCTGGCGGATTCACCGGTGGGCACATCAAGCGTGGCACCGCTGAAGGTGGGCGGGTGGTTGGCGTTCGGGTCCGGGATGACCTTGGTGATGATGCTGAGCGTGGACTTGAGCCCGGCGGGATCGTCCGGTCCCGCGCCATCGGTTACCTCGAAGGTGACCGAGCCGGGACCTACATAGTCCTTGAGGGCTGCGTAGCGCAGGGCGTCGCCGTTTCCGGCCACCACGTTATCCGGCTCCGCACCCAAGACGCGGACCTTGTCCACCTGAGTGATGCGCGGTGTGCGGCCCTCCCGGACACGGACGTACTCGGCAAGGTCCAGGTTGATGTCCTTGCCTGCCATGACTTCGACGACGTCGGTCCTGGCGAGCGTGGGGTGCTGTGCACCCTGCCCGGGAACCCAGACGACCGCCGTCGCGCTTTGCCCGTCAACGTCCGTGACGGTGTACGGCACCAGCTGGTCCGCCGGCCCAAGCGTGACCCGGACCGTCCCATCGCCGGTGGCGCGGGCGTTGGGGTTGCCGTCGGGAAGGCTGATCTTCAGCTCGGAGGCCACGCCGTCGGGATCCGCGTCATTCTTGAGAACAGGGACATCGACGGCGGACTTGCCCAGCGTCTCCGCCTGGCTGACCACGTCGTCCTTGGCAACCGGGATCTTCAGCGCGGCGTCAGGGCTGATCTTCACCCGGATCACGGCGCCGGCCTGGGCCTTTTTGTCATCCTGGATCTTGTAGCTGACGCTTTCGTTCCCTGCCGCAGCCGGTGCCGTGAGCAGGACCTTCCCGCCCTCAACTGCCTCGACGGCGAGGTCGGGACGCGCTTCGAAGCCGTTCGACACCAAGGTGATGGGATCGCCGTCGGGGTCGGAATCGTTGGTGAGCGCGTCGACGGCGATCTTCCGGCCGGGCCGGACGTCGACGGCGTCGTCAACGGCAATCGGCTTTTGGTTGGTGGCTTCCGCGGGGGCGATACCGACAATCACGGTGCCGGTGTTTTCAGCGCCGATGCGGTCGCGGACACGGTAGGTGAACGTGTCCGTGCCAGCTGCGTTGCCGGCGGCGGTGAACTCAAGGTAGCCGTCCCTGAGCAAAGCGGTTCCCATGGCGGGAGCCTTGTCCACGCCTGTCAGCTGGACGGAGTCACCGTCAGTGTCGATGCCATCCAGGGGTACGGGGATGCGCACGGTCATGCCTGCGACCACCCGGGCGGTCAGGTTCTTCGGTTCTGGCCGGGTGTTGAGCTGGTCATCGCGGGCGCGGATCCGGATGGTCACCTGCTGGGAATCGGATTGGCCGGATTCGTTGGTGACCTTGTAGATCGCGTATACCGTCTTGGCCACATCCCCTGCGATGAACCGGATGGAGCCGCCTGACGTAAAGATGCGCCCGTCGGCGGGGTCCGGCTTCTGCGGCAGCTCCGGTTCGAGGGTGAGCTTGCCGCCGTTCGGATCGGTGTCGTTGGCCAGCACCGGGATGGTCACCACGTCTCCGGCGCGGACAGTTGCCTCGTCCGGTTTGGCCTGGGGCGCCTGCAGTTTCGCCGGCGCGGGGACCACCAGCACGGCGATTTCGCCGGTGGCCGAGGCCTTGCCGTTGGAGATGGTGTATTTGACCGTCAGCTGGCCCTGGGCGCGGACGTCGGTAATCCGGACAACGGAATGGTCCAGCACGGCGACGCTCAGCGGCAGCCCGTCCGCTGCGGTCACGGACTGGACCACCAGCACCCCGCCCGAGGGGTCGGAGTCGTTGCCGAGGACGTCCACCAGTACGCTGCCGCCACTGGGCAGGAGCGCCGTGTCGCGGACGGCCACCGGAGCGCCGTCGCCGCCACCGGGCACGACGTCGACACGCACCAGTTGCTGTGCGCTGGCCGGTCCGTTGGTGGCCAGGTAGGTGACGTAGTGCGCGCCCACGGCGGTGGAATTGAACCTGAAGGTTTGCTGGTCCGCGCCCATGGTGGCGGTTGAGTTGCCGTCCGGGGTCACCTGGGCAAGCCGCAGCGCGCCGCCCTGCGGGTCCGAGTCGTTCTTCAGGGGTGCGATCACCGTGTCCACCCCGGCGACGGCAACCACGTGGTCCGCGTTGGCGATCGGCGGCAGCGCTCCGGGCGCCCGCACGTCCACGGTGACCTTGCCGTCTGCCGTTGACCGTCCATCGGAGACGGTGACCGTCACGGTCTTCCGCCCCGGGTCCGCCCCGGAGTCCTGGAAGCTGAGCAGGCCGTCGGGGCGGATGCGAACCTGGTCGCGGGGGTCGCTGCCGGTGGCGCCCACCACGAAGAGGTCATCGCCGTCGGGATCGATCCAGTCGGGAAGGATATTCTGGCTGACCGCCTTGCCCGCCTGCACCACCAGGGTGGTGTTGCGGTTCGGTTTCTGCCGCGGAGCGGAGTTCTCCCCCGGCGGGACCACGTTGAGTGTGACGTCGGCAGTGGCCGAAAGGCCGCGTCCGTCGTCGACGGTGTACTTGAAGGTTTCCGCGCCGCTCTTGTCGGCGCCAACGCTGACCTGTAATCCCGTGGCTCCGTAGATGGGTGCGATGAGGCCTGACTGGACCGGATCCGGCGCCCGCACGGTGAGGACGTCGCCGTCGGGGTCGGAGTCGTTGTCCAGGATGGGGAGGATGGAGGTCTTGCCGGCGCGCACGCCGAAGGTGTCCGGTTTGGCCACCGGGGCGCTGTTGGGTTTGGTGCGGTCCGGCAGGACGGTCTGCTGCACTTCGTCGGCGGAGTCCTTGTCGGCGTCGTCCGAGGTCAGCTGCGGCGGGATGACGTCGTCCCAGTTGTTGACCAGCTGCATGTTCTGGTTCACCAACCACACATTGCCCGAGTTCACATCATTCAGGACCACCAGGTCCCGGTTCACCCGGAAAACATACGACGGCGACGCACTCGCCTTGGGCACGTCCACCTTCTTATCGTCCCCATCNGAGTTCACATCATTCAGGACCACCAGGTCCCGGTTCACCCGGAAAACATACGACGGCGACGCACTCGCCTTGGGCACGTCCACCTTCTTATCGTCCCCATCATTGACACAATCCCGGACGTACTTGTTCGCCCCCGACCACGCCGCATGCACACACCCGCCCAACTGCACCGGCGCAGCCGGAACACCCTCGCCGTCGAACCCCACCGTCTTCGCCGTGGAACCATCAAGGGGCTGCTTCAACAACGCCTTCCGCGTCGCCACCGCAACAACRTCACTGCCCGGGCCCGCCTGCTGCAACTTCGCATCCCGCGCCCCCTCCAACGCCAACCGCTTACCACCGGGCAAAAACAGGTTCCCCGCCGCAGCATCCTGGCGTCCCTGGGCATGCAGCCTGTCTCCTGNTCACTGCCCGGGCCCGCCTGCTGCAACTTCGCATCCCGCGCCCCCTCCAACGCCAACCGCTTACCACCGGGCAAAAACAGGTTCCCCGCCGCAGCATCCAACACCACCGGCTTATCCCCCACCACCGTGAGCTGCAGATCCCCGGCACCCTTCAACCCATCCCAGGTCTCCGACTCCGACGACACCACCGCCCCGTTCGCRTCAACCCCCGTCACCGACACMACACCGGTCTTCGGATCCGCCGAATARATCCGGTCATCAGCCCCCACCGCAGACACAAGACCCGCAGAACCCACCAACACCGGCTCCGACGAYTCCTTATCAAAACCATTCACCGTGGACGGCGACACCGCCCACACCTTCCCCGACGCAGCATCMGTCACCGAAATCGTCCGCGCCCCAAAACTCACATCAGCAGCCCCCGGCAACTGCTTATCCCCACCCAGACGCATATTCGCCGGCGAMACCTGGTTCAACGTCGAACCCGTCTCATCATCAACAAACACCTCGCCCGCATGCTGCAGGACATCAAACGTCGTCGACGCCGGCGTCACCGCACCATCAAGCACCCGGGAAGGATAATTCAACCGCCCCACAGCATTCYTCGACTTCGACACCACCCACACGCCACCGTCATTCAACTCCACCTCAGTGGTCTTAAACCCCGGATACAACACAGCACCCGTCACCACCACCGCCACCACAGCACCAAACGCAGTACCGGCGAGCCGGCGGGAGCGCAGAAATCCGCTGGCTTGTGACGTGCCTGCAGCAGATCAGGCGCAGCAGCACCCACACGCCACCGTCATTCAACTCCACCTCAGTGGTCTTAAACCCCGGATACAACACAGCACCCGTCACCACCACCGCCACCACAGCACCAAACGCAGTACCGGCGAGCCGGCGGGAGCGCAGAAATCCGCTGGCTTGTGACGTGCCTGCAGCAGGACTTTTAGGGCGCGCTTGTCCGCGACGGTTCATGGCTGGAAATCCCCCAAATAATCTCGGCGCTTTGCCGGCAGCCGGGGTCACAGGACCCCGGGCACCACAACCATACCGCTATACACCAACAAGTGGACAAATTCGTTCGGACCGGCTGCGGCAGCCCAGGCGTGGGCTGCCTGCTAGTCCAGGACCAGGCCCTTGCCGCGGCCGCGGGTGAGGCGGACGGGGTTGATTTCGCCGAAGCCGCGGACGTTTTCCGGGGCCTGGGGAATCATGACGAACCGGTCGTCGTGCTCCAGGGCGGAGGCAGTCATCGAGTCCACCAACACAGTGCCGGGGTCGGCAAGGGTGGTCAGGCGGGCCGCCAGGTTGACCGTGGGGCCGTAAATGTCGCCAAGCCGGGAGAGGATCCTGCCCCATACCATGGCCACCCGGGCTTCGGGAAGGATCTCGTCCTCGGTGAAGGCCTCGGCCAGCGCCAGGGAAATCTCGGCACCGGCCGCCGGAGTTTCGGCGATGTAGAGGACTTCGTCGCCCACGGTCTTGACCAGCCGGCCGCCGCCCACAGAGATGATTTCGGCGCACTTGTTTTCAAATCGCTGGACCAGCCGGGCCAGGGTCTTTTCGTTCATCCGGCGGGACAGGCTGGTGTAGGAGACCAGGTCCGCGAAACCCACCGCACGGGCCAGGGGCAGCGGAGCGTCGTCCTCATCGCCCTCCCGGCCTTCCTCGCTGGCCTGCAGCCCTGCTTCGGCGCGCACCGCCAGCCGCTGAACCCCGGCGTTGAGCTGGCGCCGCCAGGAGTACACCAGGACCTCTTCAAGGGCATCCACCAGCGCGGGAAGTTCGTTGACCAGGCGTTTGCGGGCCACGGCATCGGTGACGCCCTGCTCGTGGACCATGTCCTCCACCAGTGCTTCGATCTGCCAGACCACCATGCGGTCCGTCATTTGCCCGATGGAGCGGGTCACCGAAATGGCAGCTTCTTCCGTCAGCTTTCCGGCCCGGACCAGATCCACCACAGTGGACAGGGCGGCCTGGTCGCGTTCGGTGAAGGCGACGTCCTCGTCGCCGAAATTCGGGAATCCAAGGGCACGCCAGAGTTTGCGGGCAGAGAGGAGGGACAGTCCCGCGCCGGCAGCAACTTCACGACGGCGGAGCTTGCGTTCCCCGCCCAGGAGGCGGGCTTCGAGGGCCTTCATGGCCAGCCGCTCGGCGGACATGGCCCCGGTGGGCGGGTGCCGATCCACAGCCGGCGTGGCCGGGGCCGCGTCCGGTGTGGGCGCCGCGCCGCCGGCAGGGTTCAACCTGGCGGATGCATCGGCTGGTTCAAAGGCGGCAGTGGCAGGGGCGATGCTGTCAACGCGTTCCTGCTGGGCCTCATCGGTCATCCCGTCCACCTTCTCTCATGTCCTCCGGAAAAGCACCGGCGGGGTAATGCGTCGCGCCACCCGGCTGTGGCCCGCTGAAATCCGGGCTGTCATCCGGCAGTTCCCCGATGGCGTCGAGGATAAAGTCGCGGAACCTGGCAACCTCAGGCACGTCGCGAAAGATCACCACGCCCTGGTGCCCGGCTTCCAAGGATATATTCCCCGAGCGCACCAATCGCTGCGGCAGGGATTCATGGACTGTCAGGTTACGCACCGATGCCAGGTTCACCTGCTGGTCCCGCCTGTTGAGGAGTCCGTAACGGGCCACGATGCGCTGGCTGGTCAGTGTGTATCGGGTTCCCTGCCAGCGGAGGAGACGGGGCAGGCAATAGGCCAGCCATACGGCCGCGGCGGCGGCCACACATGCGGTGACAAGCCACGGCGTCCACTGGCGGCCAAGGGCAGGCGCCAAACGGGTTGCCCCGCCGCGGATGATCCAGGCACTTGCGTAGGCCGCCAATGCCGGCGCCAGCACGAAGGCCACCGCTGCCCCGGCCAGTTTCCTGCTGGGCTGGGGGCGGGTCGTGACGATGACCTGCTCCCCGGGAAGGAGGGTTCTACGCATAACCGCCTTGGTTGGGCGCGTCCGGTGCCGTCCAGGGCCGCAGGTGAACCACGTCTCCGGCGGTCACCACGTGCTCCCGCGCGTCACGGTCCACCACCAGCAGGGAGCCGTAGTCATCCAGGCGGGACGCGTGTCCGATGATTTCGTGGTCGCCGGGCAGCTGCGCGCGCACCTGCTTGCCCAAGGTGACCATCACGGCTTCCACCCTCTTGTGCAGGGACGGACCACCCGCCATTCCTGCCGCGGGGTCGCCGTCGGCGTTGCAGAAACTGCGGTACAGGACAGCAAAGTTGGTCAGGTAGCTCTTGAGCAGCGCCGTGCGGTCGGTGGTACGGGCACCTTCCAGGGCCACGGAGGTGGCGGTGGGAACCGGAAGTTCGCTTTCGCGCAGGGTGACGTTCAGGCCGGTCCCCAGGATGACCGGGGGCACATTGCCGTCGACCATGGGGCCCAGCTGGGCCAGGATGCCGGCGATTTTCCTGCCGCGGACCAGGACGTCGTTGGGCCACTTGAGTTCGGCCGGGATGCCGGCAGTCTCCAGGAGGGTTTCACGCAGCGCCAGGGCTGCGATCAGGGACAACCAGGAGTAGCTCTGCGTGGGCAGGGGCCGCCCCTCGGCGTTGACTGGACGCAGCACCACGGATACTGACACCGAGCTCAGCGGCGGAGCTTCCCACCGCCGGTCCAGCCGTCCCCTGGCTGCGGTCTGGTACTCGGCAGTGAGAACGGAGAGGTCCGGCCATGCCGACGGTTCCACGGTGACACCGCGCAGGAGGTCCGCATTGGTGGAGCCGGTGGAGTCCACGACATCGATCCGCGGTATTCCGGTGGCAGCGAGGAAACGCTGGTCGGCCAGGTCGCCTCGGTTCAGGGGGGTGCCCGGTGCGTGTGCGTCGTCCATATCCAAATCCTACCGAGCCCGGCCAGTCCCACCGAGCCGGTCACTGCCCAGCCCGTCACTGCACGAACTGGACAGTCCGGTCACGGCAGGAGATGCGGCTAAAGGAAGATGTCGGGAACCAGCTGGTCTTCGGGTGCTCCCAGGCTGTAGGGGCGGAAATCGTTGACTCCCGCTGCCGCCAGCACCTGCTCGTCGGTGTAGAAATTGCCCGACGCCGGGTTCCCGGTGGACAGGTTGCCGCCGGTGAGGATGGCGTGCGCTGCGTCCGCCATGATCTGCGGGCCGCGGGCGGCCAGCACCATAGTTTCGCCGTGCGGCATGTTGCGGATGGCGGCGGTGTCGATGAGGGTGCATGGCCACAGGGAGTTGACCCTGATGCCGTCAGCCTTCAGTTCCTCCGCAAGCCCCAAGGTGGTCAGGCTCATCCCGTATTTGGCCATGGTGTAGGCAAGGTGCTTTCCCGCCCAGGAGGGGTGGAGGTTCAGCGGCGGTGACAGCGTAAGGATGTGCCCCTGTTCCGATTTCCGCAGTGCCGGGAGCGCCAGTTTGGACAACAGGAAGGAGCCGCGGACGTTGATGTCCTGCATCAGGTCGTACTTCTTCATGTCCACGGCGTCCGTGGTGGAGAGGTCGATGGCGGAGGCATTGTTAATGACGACGTCGATGCCGCCGAACCGTTCAACAGCTGCGGCCACGGCGCCCGCCACGTCTTCATCCCGGCGCACATCGCCCACCAGCGGCAGCGCCTGGCCGCCCGCCTGCACCAGTTCCTCGGCCGCCGTAAACACGGTGCCGGCGAGTTTGGGGTGTGGCTCGCCTGTCTTGGCCAGGAGCACGATATTGGCGCCGTCCCGGGCCGCCCTTGTGGCTATGGCCAGCCCGATCCCGCGGCTGCCGCCGGAGATCAGGATGGTCCTGCCCGCCAGGGAACCTGCTGCCCGGTAGGGGCTTTCAGGGGCATGCACAGCATCATCGCTAGAAGTCATGGGAACACTGTAACCCAACTAAGTTACCGGTGAGTAACATTGGAGTGGTGCTGGTGGAAACTTAGAAAATTGTAGGTTCCCTACAGCTGTGGGGGCCTAAAGCGTCACTAGACTTGCCAGCAGGGTTGGTCTTTTGTGTGGATGCTACTTAATGCTCCGGACAACACAGGCCGCCAGCCAACAGAACTGACCTGCTACAGAGCCGGAGACACTTGATGAGCCACGATCTGACAACGACTGCGGGAAAGATTGCCGATTTCCGCGACCGCCAGGCGCGCGCCGAACAGCCCTCCGGCCTTGAAGCCATCGAAAAGCAGCACGCACGCGGTAAGAACACGGCCCGTGAACGCATTGCCCTGCTGCTGGACGAAGACTCATTTGTTGAATTCGACGCCCTCGCCGTGCACCGCTCCACCGCCTTCGGCATGGAGAAGAAGAAGCCCCTGGGTGACGGCCTGGTGTCCGGCTACGGCACCGTCGACGGCCGCCTGGTGGCGGTCTACAGCCAGGACTTCACCGTCTACGGCGGCTCGCTGAGCCAGGTCAACGGCGAAAAAATCGTCAAGGTCCAGGAGTTCGCCCTCCGCAACGGCTGCCCCGTGGTCGGAATTTTGGACGGCGGCGGCGCCCGCATCCAGGAAGGCGTGGCCTCCCTGGCCATGTTCGCGGACATCTTCCGCAACAACGTCCACGCCAGCGGCGTGGTGCCGCAGATCTCCCTGATCATGGGCCCGTCCGCCGGCGGCGCCGCCTACTCCCCCGCCCTTACCGACTACGTGGTGATGGTGGACAAGACCTCGCACATGTTCATCACCGGCCCCGACGTCATCAAGACGGTTACCGGCGAGGACGTGGACATGGAGACCCTGGGCGGTGCCCGGCAGCACAACGCCAACACCGGAACCTCCGCCTACCTGGCCTCGGATGAAACCGATGCCATCGAGTTCGTGCGCGAACTGCTGGACTTCCTGCCCTCCAACAACCTTTCCGAAGCACCGGTGCTGGGGCACCAGCAGGAGTTGGAGGTCGACGACGACGACCTCGCCCTGGACACGCTGGTCCCGGATTCGGCCAACCAGCCCTACGACATGCGCGCCGTCGTCGAACAGATCGTGGACGACGGGCACTTCCTGGAGATGCAGGCCCTCTACGCCCCCAACGTAATGATCGGCTACGGCCGGGTGGAGGGCCACACCGTGGGCATCGTGGCCAACCAGCCGCTGCAGTTCGCCGGCACCCTGGACATCGCCGCGTCGGAGAAGGCAGCCCGGTTCGTGCGGCACTGCGACGCCTTCAACATTCCCATCATTACGCTGGTGGACGTGCCAGGGTTCCTCCCCGGGAAGGACCAGGAGTTCCAGGGCATCATCCGCCGCGGCGCCAAGCTCCTCTACGCATACGCCGAGGCCACCGTCCCCAAGCTCACCGTCATCACCCGCAAGGCCTACGGCGGCGCTTACATCGTGATGGGCTCCAAGAAGCTCGGCGCCGACCTGAACCTCGCATGGCCCACCGCCCAGATCGGCGTCATGGGCGCGCAGGGCGCGGTGAACATCCTCTACCGGCGCGACCTCGCCGCCGTCGCGCAGGACGGCGGGGACGTTGAGGCGCGCCGCGCCGAAGTAATCCGCCAGTACGAGGAAGAACTCCTCAACCCCTACCAGGCAGCTGAGCTGGGTTACGTGGACGCTGTCATCGCCCCCTCCGACACGCGCATCCAGATCATCAAGGGACTGCGGGCCCTCCGCGACAAGCGCGCCAGCCTCCCCGCCAAGAAGCATGGAAACATCCCGCTGTGACCGCCGCACACGATCCCGAGGCGGGGGGAGTTGAAACTTCCGAAGCCCAGGCCGCTCCCCTGCTCTCTGTTGTCAAGGGACAGCCGAACGCCGAGGAACTCGCCGCGCTGACCGCCGTCGTCCTTTCCCTCGGCGGCGCGGAACCGGCGCGCGCGAACAAACCGTCGGTGCGGCACTGGGTGCGCCGGCAGCAGCTCAAGCTGGACCCCACGCCCGGTCCCGGCGCCTGGAAACGAAGCCGCGGCTGATCCCCACCGCCTCCCAAATCTCGCTTCGCTCGACTTGGGTCCCTCGGCGGCGTGGGCCCAAGCTTTCACACGGTCCGGGCGATTAGTCTCGTGATGTGACTACAGACACTGCACCCGCCGCGCGCCCACATACCCGGATCGACGCCGTCGCGGACAACTACACGGACACCCTGATCAGGCTCAATCCGACGTTCGCCACCACCCTCGGCCTGCCCGGACATGAGACGGAGTACCAGGACTTCTCCCCTGCCGGCATCGCCGGATTCGCAGAGGCGGCACGGGAAGCCCTGGCTGCCCTGGAGGGCCTGGAACCGGAAGACGACGTGGACACCGTCACCCTGGACGCCATGCGGGAACGGCTGGGCCTCCAGCTGCTGATCCATGCCTCCGGCTGGGAATACGCGGACCTGAACAACATCGCCTCCCCAGCCCAGGACATCAGGGCCATCTTCGACCTCATGCCCACGGATACCGAACAGGACTGGGAGCACATCGCCGGGCGCGCCCACAACGTGCCCGCTGCCATCAGCGGCTACATCGAGTCCCTCCGCATGGCCAGGGACTCCGGCAGGGTGGCCGCCGCCCGCCAGGTGCGGATCGTCATCGAGCAGGTGGCCAGGTACGCCGCTCCGGACGGCTTCTTCGCCAAGCTCGCCGCGGAGGCCGCCACCGCCGGCGGGCCGCTTCCCACTGCCCTGCAGGACAGGCTCGACGCCGGCGCTGACGCCGCCCGGGGTGCCTACACGCGGCTGGCGGAATTCCTGCGCACCGAACTGCTCCCCGCCGCGCCCGAGAAGGACGCCGTGGGCAGGGCCCGCTACGCGCTGGCTTCCCGGTCCTTCCTGGGTGCGGAAGTGGACCTGGAAGAAACGTACGCGTGGGGTGTCGAAGAACTGGACCGGCTCATCGCCGAACAGGAACGCGTTGCCGGCAGCATCAAGGCAGGCGCCACGATCGCCGAGGCCAAGGAGATCCTCAACATCGATCCGGCACGCCAACTCAAAGGCACCGAGGCGCTCCGCGCATGGATGCAGGACCTTTCCGACAAAGCCGTTGCCGAACTCGCCGGGGTGCACTTCGACATCCCCGACATCATGAAGAAACTCGAATGCCGGATCGCCCCCACCGACGAGGGCGGCATCTACTACACCGGCCCGTCCGACGACTTCAGCCGCCCCGGCCGGATGTGGTGGTCCGTGCCCGCCGGCGAGGACACCTTCACCACCTGGGCCGAAACCACCACCGTCTACCACGAGGGCGTTCCCGGCCACCACCTCCAGGTGGCCACCGCTACCTACCGCCGGGAACTGCTGAATAAATGGCGCCGGAACGTCTGCTGGACCTCCGGCCACGGCGAAGGCTGGGCACTCTACGCGGAGAAGCTCATGCAGGAACTGGGCTACCTCAACGATCCCGGCGACCACATGGGCATGCTGGACATGCAGCGCATGCGTGCCGCCCGCGTGGTCTTCGACATCGGCGTGCACCTCGAACTCGAGATGCCCCCGCGCTGGGGAACCGGCACCTGGACCGCCGACAAGGGCTACGCCTTCCTCAAGGAAAACCTCCCCATCAGCGAAGGCCAGCTCAACTTCGAGTTCACCCGTTACCTCGGCTGGCCCGGCCAGGCACCCTCCTACAAAGTGGGCCAGCGCCTCTGGGAACAGATCCGCGCCGAACTCGAAGCCCGGCCCGGGTTCGACCTCAAGGAGTTCCACACCAAGGCCCTCAACATCGGTTCCGTGGGACTGGATACCCTCCGCCGGGCGCTGCTCACGTAGCCCGCCCACTTCCCGGCCGGGGTCCTCCCCCATCACGTGGTGGACGTCGGGCAGTGTAATCAATAAGCTTGCTTACTAAATTGCGCTGTGCTGCGAATTGCCAAATGAACAGGGAGACCGCATTGTCTGACTTCCAAGGGACACCGGCCGGGACGGGAGTCCGGGGTGAACTGCGCCAGGACACGTCCGTAGGAGGCAAGGACCTTACCCGATGGGACAGCCGAACGGGCCGGGGCCTGGTAGGAGCGGTCCACCGCATCAGCCAGGTGCTGGGCCCGCACGGCGCACTGATCCTGACCCTGCTGGTGGGTGCAGTCATTTCCGCTGCCCTGACCGCCGCCTTCAGTGAGGTCTATGAGGCAGTGGTGGCGGCCGACGGGGTGGCGGGACTGGACCATCCGGTTTTGGCGGCCAGCAAGGACCTCCGCACCCCCGCGCTGGATCTGGTTGTCACCGCCTTCACGGATGTGGGCGGGACTATCGGCATGCCGGTCCTGGCCATCATCATCATGGCGGTTCTCGCCTTCCGCCGCCGCTCCTGGACTCCGGTCATCCTGATCATCACGGCAGGCCTGGGATCGCTGCTGATGACCATTGCCGGCAAGCGCCTGGTGGGACGCACCCGTCCGGACCTGAGCGACGCCGTGCCGCCCTACGAACACTCTGCCTCTTTCCCCAGTGGACATTCGCTGAACGCGGTAGTGATTGCAGGCATCGTGGCCTACCTCGTCATCCTGCGGCTTCATTCGAAGCGGGCCCGCATCCTCACAGGGGCAGCAGCAGCCCTTTTCGCCGTGGCGATTGGCCTGAGCAGAGTCTTCCTGGGCCACCATTGGCTCACGGACGTCCTGGCCGCCTGGGCCCTGGGTGCCGCCTGGCTGGCGGTCGTGATTACTGCCCACCGCCTGTATCTGACGGTGCGGAAACACCACGCCTCGCGAGATATTAAGCACACGACGCCTGGGAATAAGTAACAAACCCCTGCATCGGACTTGATTTCCCGGGGCTTTAGGGCTCCGGGCGCAAATATAGGTGCGTAATATTTCTCAATATTCTTTCGACGTGGTATTTGCTGGGGGTCTAGCTTGTTCTGGTGAGCACTCAGACAAGCACCCCCTCCCCCGCAGGGAAGACCGGATTCCAGCTGCCCAAGTGGGCGGGCTCGTTCGGCTTCCAGATCATCGCCGCCCTCATCGTGGGCCTGGGCCTCGGCCTGCTGGCAAAGTACACCGGCAGCACCAAGGCCAACCCCAACGCCCTCGGCGCCACCCTGCAGACCATCGGCTCAAGCTATGTGTCGCTGCTGCAGACCGCTGTGGTCCCGCTGATCTTCACCGCCGTCGTCAGCTCCATCTCCAATCTGCGCCAGGTGTCCAACGCCGCGCGGCTGGCCTGGAACACGCTGCTCTGGTTCGCCATCACGTCACTGATCGCCGTGCTGATCGGCATTGGCCTGGGCGTGCTGCTGCAGCCCGGCGCCAACACCGGCATCAGCGGGGACGCCAAGTACACCGGCAAATCCGGTGACTGGTGGGCTTTCCTCGTGGGCCTCTTCCCCAAGAACTTCCTGGGCCTGGGTGCCAGCTCCACCGTCGCCGAGTCCGGCGCCGTCACCACCTCCATCAGCTTCAACGTCCTGCAGATCCTCGTGATCGCCATCGCCGTGGGTGTCGCCGCACTCAAGGTGGGCAAGGCCGCGGAGCCGTTCCTGAACCTCAACGCCTCGGCCCTTGCCGTGATCCAGAAGGTCCTCTGGTGGATCATCCGCATCGCACCGCTGGGCACCGTTGGCCTCATCGGCAACGCCGTAGCCGTCTATGGCTGGGACACCATCGGCTCGTTGGGCAAGTTCACGGTGGCCATCTACGCCGGCCTGGTCCTGGTGCTGTTCGTGGTCTACCCCATCCTGGTCCGCAGCCACGGCCTGTCCATCAAGCAGTACTTCTCCGGTGTATGGCCTGCCGTCCAGCTGGCCTTCGTGTCCCGCTCCTCCGTGGGAACTCTGCCGCTGACCCAGCGCGTGACCGAACGCAGCCTGGGCGTCCCCCGCGCCTACGCCTCCTTCGCCGTGCCGCTGGGCGCCACCACCAAGATGGACGGCTGCGCCGCGATCTACCCGGCAATCTCGGCGATCTTCGTGGCCCAGTTCTTCGGCATCCACCTGGACTTCAGCCAGTACCTGCTGATCGCCCTTGTCTCCGTGCTCGGCTCCGCCGCAACCGCCGGCACCACCGGCGCCGTGGTGATGCTCACCCTGACGCTCTCCACGCTGGGACTGCCGCTGGCCGGCGTCGGACTCCTGCTGGCCATCGACCCCATCCTGGACATGGGCCGCACTGCCGTGAACGTGGCCGGCCAGGCCCTGGTCCCCACCATCGTGGCAAAGCGCCAGGGCATCCTGGATGAGTCGCTGTACAACGCGCCCCGCAACGGCACGCCCTTTGTTGAGGAAGAATCAGGCAGCGTCGCCGACAACGGCGAATCCGCCACCGACGGCACCACCGCAGACACCGCACCCCGCGAACTGCAGGATGCCAAGGCGTAACCAAACGCCGCCATAAGGAACGTCCCCGGGAGATTCTCCCGGGGACGTTCCTTGCTTTAAGGGATCAAATACCCGTCACCCGCCAGCTCAGGTCAGCGGCCGCCACCTCCGATGATCCCGTTCTGGACCGCTTTGGTGACGGCGTCGGCCTCAGCCTGGGTCAGCTTGCCGTCGGTGACGGCCTGGTCCAGGCGGGTCTTGAGCCCGGCGGCGCGTTCAGCCTGGGCCTCGGTGCGAAGCTCCTCCAGGGCCTGGGTCACCTTTGCCTCGTCGATACCCAGCGATTCAGCCAGCGACTTGGCCAGGGCCGCCTCGCGGGTGGCCGGATCAGGCTTCTGGCCTTCAGCGGGCGGTGTGGTGGGCTTGTTGGCGTCACGGAAGGCCTTCAGCGCGTCGCTCACTTTGGCTTCGTCCACGCCAAGCTTGGCAGCGAGGGCGGAAGCCTGCACCATGCCGTGGCCGCCCCGGCCGCCGTGGCGTCCCATGCCGTCAGGGGCCGTGCCGGTGCTTCCATCGGCCGAGGCGCTGGAGCTTGCGCTCGGTGAGGGGCTGGGTGTGGTGGTGGTCGCTGAGGCCATGCCGGCGAAACCGATGCCGGCAGCAAGCGCCAGCGCTGCCCCCGACATGCCCAGGGTCATCTTCTTCGTGGGGTTCATATCGTGTCTCCTGATCGAGCCGCCGCCTGACGGCTACTGGTGATGTGCCTCGTGGCGAGACATACCAAGCATCGCCAGGCCACTTCAGGAGAGGCTGTCGGGAACCTTTCGTTCTCCTGTGAATGTAAGTTGCATGGAGTGCAAACTTGCACATAGTGTAAGAGTGTGACCGATCCGATCGCACATACCGACGCCGGGCCTGCAGCCCCTACCCGGCGCGAACTGAACAAGGCCGCCACCCGCCAGGCAATCACCGACGCCGCGCTGGGACTCCTGCGGTCCAAAGGGCCGGGAAACTTCACTGTCGAGGACATCGCCGACACCGCGGGGATCTCCCGCCGCACCTTCTTCAACTACTTCAGCAGCACCGACGCCGCCCTGGCGTCCATCGTCCACGGCTTCCTGGACAACGCGATCAAGCAACTGCGCCTGCGTCCGGTGGACGAGCCCATGCTGGAATCGGCCCAGGCCGCGTTGATGGCGCTTGCCGACCCCAGGGCCGTGGCCCCGCTGGCAGAACTGTTCACGCTGACCCAGCAGAGCCCGCTGATGTCGCACACCGAACTCGAGGCATGGGACCACTGCCGGGCGCAGGTCTTCACCGTGGCCCGCGAGCGCCTCGCCGGAACCCCCGGAGCGCAGGACGAGTTGTACATCCACGCCCTGGCCGGCTCCATCATCTCCTGCGGAAAAGCCGCCATGGAGGTCTGGTTCAGCCGGCGCGGCCCGGACCTGACACCCGCATCCCTGGCAGAGCTCCGCCAACTGCTCATCGATGCCATGGCCCTGCTGGCCACCGGCTTCAACACCCCCGCTCCACCATCCGCCACCCGTTCCTCCTGATCAGATCGGTTCACCCGCATGGCACTCCTCCTCTACCGCCTCGGCACGTTCTCCTACCGCCGGCGCTGGCTGGTCATCTCCCTGTGGCTTGCCGTGCTGGTGGCCGTGGGCGGCTCGGCCGCGGCATTCCACGGCACCCTGTCCAACAACTTCCAGATCCCCGGAACGGAAACCCAGCGGATCGCGGACAAGCTCAAGCAGGAACTGCCCTCGGCCTCCGGCGGCAGCGCCACGATCGTTTTCGAAGCCCCGGACGGCGGCTTCACGGCCGAAAGCCGGGCGGCCGTGACCGATGCCCTGAAGAAACTCCAGACCCTTCCCGACGTCCGCGGCACGGTTGATCCTTTCGCCACCCAGGCGCAGGTGGACCAGGCCGGCAAGGCCATCACCGACGGCGAGCAGCAGTTGGCGGCCGGACAGGCACAGCTCGAGGCATCCCGGACCCAGCTGGAGGCCGGCAAGGCGCAGCTGGCCGCGGCCGAGCAGCAGCTCGCCGCCGCCGGGGCACCGGCAGCACTGATTGAAGCCCAGCTGGGCCAGCAAAAAGCAGCTTTGGCGCAGGGCCAAGCGAAGCTCGACGCCGGCACCCAGGAACTGGCGGCCAACAAGGCCAAGCTGGAACAGGGCAAACGTCAGGCCCAGGCAGCATCGGCCATCCGCTTCGTATCAGAGGACAACAAGGCCGCGGTGGCACAGGTGCAGTTCAAGACCTCCATCAACGGACTCGCCCCGGCCGTGCGTAAGCAGGTGCAGGCGATCGCCCACGAAACCTCCGCCGCCGGCGTCACCGCGCTGGCCAGCAAGGAAATCACCGAGGACATCTCAGCCCTGTTCGGCACCGCTGAAATCGTGGGCATTGCCGTGGCAGCGCTGGTCCTCATCCTCATGCTGGGCACGCTGATCGCCGCAGGGCTGCCGCTGCTGATGGCCATCATCGGCGTCGGCGTGGGTGTCGGCATCACCTTCGCGCTCTCCGGCTTGTTCGACATGAGCTCCATCTCCCCCATGCTGGCCCTCATGCTTGGCCTCGCTGTGGGCATCGACTACTCCCTGTTCATCGTCAACCGGCACCGGACCCAGCTGCTGGCCGGGATGGACCCCCAGGAGTCCGTGGCCCGGGCCAACGGCACGTCCGGCAACGCCGTCGTATTCGCCGGCCTCACCGTCATCATCGCCCTTGCCGCCCTGGTGGTCCCCGGTCTGCCGTTCCTCACCGTCATGGGCCTCGCGGCAGCGGGAACCGTGGCAGTGGCAGTCCTCGTGGCCATCACCCTGACGCCGGCCATGCTCTCCCTGATTGGCCCGCGCATCATCTCCAAGAGGGCCTGGGCCAAAGCGGAAGCCCACAACGCCGAACCGGACCATGAAGCGGCAGACCTTGCCACCGACCGCGAACGCAGCACCCGCGGCTGGGGCGGCCTGGTCACCCGGCACCCGTGGGTTGCCCTGGTCGCCGGTGTCCTCCTGCTCGGCACGCTGGCCCTTCCTGCCGCCCAGCTGCAGCTGGCCCTGCCGGACGGCGGCTCCGAGCCCGTGGAATCCGAGGCCTACCAGGCCTACGACCTGACCGCCCGCAGCTTCGGCGAAGGCGTCACGGGACCCATCGTGGCCGTCGGTGAGTTCCCCGCCAACCTGGACGAAGCGCAGGCGCAGACGCTGCAGTACGACATCGCCGACAAGCTTCGCGCCGTGGACAACGTGGTGGCCGCCGTGCCGGTGGCGCTCAGCGAGGACCGACGCACCGCCGTGTTCCAGGTCATCCCCAAGGAAGGCCCGGCCAGCGCCAGCACCGTCAAGGTGGTGTCCGAACTGCGCGGGCTGAACGGTGAGATCAAGGCGGACTACGACGTCACCATGGGCCTGACGGGGCAGACCGCCGGCAACGTGGACGTCTCCACCAAGCTCGGCGACGCCCTGCCGCCCTACCTGGCGATCGTCGTCGGACTCTCCCTGGTCCTCCTGC
The DNA here is from genome assembly GCF_001428075.1 of Arthrobacter sp. Soil764. Taxonomy (GTDB): domain Bacteria; phylum Actinomycetota; class Actinomycetes; order Actinomycetales; family Micrococcaceae; genus Arthrobacter. Next base: position 20,565 of record NZ_LMSI01000012.1, read on the forward strand.
TCCTGGTGTTCCGTTCCATCGTGGTCCCGCTGCTGGCCACGGGCGGTTTCCTGCTGTCCCTGTCCGCGGCCTTCGGTGCCGTGGTTGCCGTGTACCAGTGGGGCTGGCTGGGGAACGTGTTCGACGTGGCCAACCCCGGCGCGGTGCTCAGCTTCCTGCCCATCATCCTGATCGGTGTGCTGTTCGGCCTGGCCATGGACTACCAGGTGTTCATCGCCTCCGGCATGCGCGAGGCGTACATGCACGGATCGTCCGCCAAGGAAGCGGTGCGGGTTGGCTTCCGGCACGCGGCCGCCGTGGTCACCGCCGCCGCGATCATCATGGTCAGCGTCTTCTCCGGCTTCATCTTCAGCCACCTCACCATGGTCCGGCCGCTGGGCTTTGCCATGGCGTTCGGCGTCCTGTTCGACGCCTTCGTGGTCCGCATGACCATCGTCCCGGCCGTGATGTACCTGCTCGGCGCCAGGTCCTGGTGGCTGCCGCGGTGGCTGGACCGGATCCTGCCGGACGTGGACGTGGAGGGCGCCAAGCTCAACCGCGGCAAGGCGGCACCGGTCTCCGGCGAGCTGGTCCACTAGGCTGAAGCGGTGCTCCATCTGATCCTCGCCTCCCAGTCCCCCGCCCGCACCAAGCTCCTGGCCGAAGCCGGCATCCGGCACACCGTGCTGGTGTCCGACGTCGACGAAGCAGCCGTGCAGGCGCACTATGGCGTCACGGACCCGCACGACACCGCTCTGCTGCTGGCCCGCGCCAAGGCCGAGGCCGTGGCGGCCCTGCCGGAAGCGGACGGTGCCCTGGTGCTGGGCTGCGACTCCGTCTTCGAGTTCGACGGCGAGGCGCACGGCAAGCCCTACACCGCCGACGTCGCCCGCGAGCGGATGCTCCGGATGAGCGGCAGCGCCGGGGTGCTGCACACGGGGCACTGGCTGGTGGACTGCAGGGACACGGACGACGCCGGCAGCGGCGGCCGCGGCTCGGGCGCCACGGTGGGGGCGGTCGCCTCAGCCGAGGTTTCCTTCCTGGAAATGGACCCGGCAGAGATCGACGCCTACATCGCCACCGGTGAACCACTCCACTGTGCAGGCTCTTTCACCATCGACGGCCTGGGCGGGGCCTTCATCCGAAAGGTCGACGGCGACCCCCACGCCGTCGTCGGCCTTTCGGTCTCCACCCTGCGCGGCCTGCTCGCGTCCGCCAACGTGCGCATCACGGACCTCTGGCCGCCGCGGTAAAACGCTCCCTTTCCGCACAGCTTGTAGCTTCCCTACAAAGGAAGGCCGCTTTACACGCGGATTCCGCAAGTAATATCGGCGGAACCCTCAAAACCGCGCTAGGCTCCCTGAAGGAAAGAAGGAGACGCCTTGTCAGCAAATTTGGAGCAGTCCGCAGGTACCACGCAGCCCAGCCTCACAAAGGTGCTGATCGCCAACCGGGGTGAAATCGCCGTGCGCATCATCCGTGCTGCGCGCGATGAAGGCATCGCCTCCGTGGCCGTCTACGCAGACCCGGACCGTGACGCGCTGCACGTGAAGCTCGCCGACGAGGCCTACGCCCTGGGCGGCACCACCGCCGCAGAGTCCTACCTGGTAATGGACAAGCTGATCGAGGTGGCCCTGCGCTCCGGCGCCGATGCCATCCACCCCGGCTACGGCTTCCTGGCCGAAAATGCCCAGTTTGCCGCACGCGTGATCGAAGCCGGCATCACCTGGATCGGCCCCTCCCCCGAGGCGATCTCCGCACTGGGCGACAAGGTCCAGGCACGGCACATCGCCGAGAAGGTCGGCGCGCCGCAGGTCCCCGGCACGGCCGATCCGGTGGAATCCGCCGAGGAAATCCTCGAATTCGTGGACAAGTTCGGCCTGCCCGTGGCCATCAAGGCAGCCTTCGGCGGCGGCGGACGCGGCATCAAGGTGGCACGAACCCGCGAAGAGATCCCCGAACTGTTCGAATCCGCCGTCCGCGAAGCCACGGCCGCCTTCGGCCGCGGCGAGTGCTTCATTGAACGCTTCCTGGACGCACCGCGGCACGTCGAGACCCAGTGCCTCGCCGACGCGCACGGCAATGTGGTCGTTGTCTCCACCCGCGACTGCTCACTGCAGCGCCGCAACCAGAAACTGGTCGAAGAGGCCCCGGCACCATTCCTCACCGACGAACAGAACCAGCGGCTCTACGAATCCTCCAAGGCCATCCTGAAGGAGGCCGGCTACCTCGGCGCCGGCACCTGCGAGTTCCTCGTCGGCCAGGACGGCACCATCTCCTTCCTTGAGGTCAACACCCGCCTGCAGGTGGAGCACTGCGTCTCCGAGGAAGTCACCGGAATCGACCTGGTCCGCGAACAGTTCCGGCTGGCCCGCGGCGAGGAACTGGGCTACGGCGACCCCGAGGTCCGCGGCCACTCGATCGAATTCCGCATCACCGGCGAGGACCCCGGCCGGAACTTCATGCCCGCCCCGGGCACCATCACAGGACTGAAGAACCCCACCGGCCCCGGCGTCCGGATCGACTCCGGCGTGGAGCAGGGCGACGTCATCAGCGGCAACTTCGACTCCATGCTCTCCAAGCTGATCATCACCGGCGCCAACCGCACCCAGGCCCTGCAGCGCTCCCGCCGCGCCCTGGAGGAAATGGTGGTGGAGGGTATCCCCACCGTCATCCCGTTCGACCTCGCCGTCGTCTCCAACCCCGATTTCGCCCCCGCCGAGGGACCGTTCAAGGTCCACACACGCTGGATCGAGACGTCCTTCGTGAACGACATCCCCGCCTGGACCCCGGACGGCACCGCGGACGCCGACAGTTCCGCCGAGGAGCGCCAGCGCGTGGTGGTGGAAGTGGGCGGCAAGCGCCTTGAGGTGGTCCTCCCCGCCTCCCTGGGCACGCCGGGCACGGCGGCAGCCGCCGCCGGCAAGCCGGGCAAGTCCAAGAAGCGGTCCCGTTCCGCCGGCCCCGCAGCCGCCACGGGCAACGCCCTCACCTCCCCCATGCAGGGCACCATCGTGAAGGTGGCCGTGACGCACGGGGACGTGGTGTCCGAAGGCGACCTGGTGGTGGTCCTCGAGGCCATGAAGATGGAGCAGCCCCTCACCGCACACCGGTCAGGCACCATCACGGGCCTGACCGCGACGGCCGGCGAAACGGTATCCGCGGGCGCCATCATCGCCACCATCGAAGACTAGAAAGCAGCCCGGCAGCCATGCTCGCACCAAGCTTCCAGGAAGAAGTGGACCGTTACCACCAGGCGGTTCCCGAAATCACCCAGGGCAACCCGGCCCCCATCAAGGAGCTCTACTCCCGCCTTGACGACGTCACCCTGGCCAATCCCTTCGGCGGAATAGCCCGCGGCTGGGCGCAGGTGGAGGCCCGCCTGGACCAGGCGGCACGGCAGTTCCGCGACGGCGAGATGCTGGGCTTCGATACCGTCACCTCCTATACGGCCCGGGACACCGCCTACCTGGTGGAAACCGAGCACTTCCGGGCACGCCTGGACGGGGCAGCCGCCACCGAGGAGTTCGCGCTTCGCGTGACCAGCATCTTCCGCCGCGAGGAAGGGTACTGGAAGCTGGTGCACCGTCACGCCGACCCCGCAGCCCGTCCTCAGTCCCGCCGGTCGCTGACCCAGCCCGCCGGCTGAGCGGGTGCTGGCAGGGGCCGCCGCCAGGATGCAGACTTAGCTCATGCTGCCTTTCCTGCTCCTGGCCTCCCGCGCGGAGGACGCCGCCGCGGAGGACGAATACGCCGCCTACCTGAGGTACGGCGGCCTGGAGGAACGGGAGCTGCGCCGGGTTCGGCTCGAGGCCGCTCCCCTGCCCGCGCTGGATCTGTCGGAATTCTCCGGCGTCATCGTGGGCGGCAGTCCCTTCACGTCCAGCGACCCGCCGGAGCAGAAGAGTCCGGTTCAGCACCGGGTGGAGCGGGAGTTGTCAGCCCTCCTGGACCAGCTGGTGGCCCGCGATTTCCCGTTCCTGGGGGCGTGCTACGGGGTGGGCACGCTGGGTAAACACCAGGGCGCCGTCATCGACCGGACCTATGGCGAGCCCCTGGGCGCCGTGGAGATCGAACTGACAGAGGACGGGCTGCACGATCCGGTGCTGCAGGGCATGCCGCGGACCTTCACGGCCTTTACCGGACACAAGGAGGCCGTCAGTTCGCTGCCACCGCATGCGGTGCTGCTGGCGAGCTCAGCCACCTGCCCGGTTCACATGTTCCGGATCAAGACCAATCTCTACGCCACCCAGTTCCACCCCGAGCTGGACGCCGACGGCCTGGTGACGCGGATCGACATCTACCGGCACGCCGGCTACTTCCCCCCGGAATCCGCCGAGGAACTGATGGACAACGCCCGAAGGTTCACCGTCACCGAACCCATGGCCGTGCTGAAGAACTTCGTGGCCCGCTACGCCCGCTGAACATGAGAATGCCCGGCGGGCCGGATGGCCGCGCCGGGCATTGCCGCATTCAAAGAGTCAGGCCACGTTGTTCTCGTAGTCCAGGTCGCGGGTTTCGCGGGTGAGGAACAGCGCAACCAGGGTGAGCACGGACATGGCAGTCAGGTAGACGCCCACCAGGACGGGGCTGCCCTTGGCCGCTTCCCACAGGGCCACGGCGATGAACGGAGCCACGGCGGCACCCAGGATGCTGGAGAAGTTGTAGCTGATGGCCGAGCCGGTGTACCGGACGTTGGTGGGGAACAGCTCCGGCAGCAGCGCTCCCATGGGTCCAAAGGTGAGGCCCATGAGGGAGAACCCAAGGATCAGCAGGCCCATGGTGCCCACAAAGCCGCCGCTGAACAGCGGCACGAACAGCAGGCCGAACACGAAGATGCCCGCAGTGACGGCCAGGAGCATCTTGCGGCGGCCGTACTTCTCGGCCAGCGGTCCGGAGACCAGGGTGAAAATGCCGAAGAAGACGACGCCGGCAATCAGCATCCAGAGGAAGTCGTTGCGGGTGTAGCCAAGGCCCGGAACGAACGCGGCAGCAGCCGCCTCGGTCATCGGCTTTCCGGCCTTTTCGGCTGCTGCCTTGGCAGCCTCGACGCTCGCGGGCCGCGTGCCGTAGGTCAGGGTGAAGGTGGTCATCAGGTAGAACAGCACGTACGTGGCCAGCATGATGAAGGTGCCCAGGATCAGCTGGCGCCAGCTGGTCTTGAAGACGCGGCCCAGGGGCAGCTTGGCCACCTCCTTGGATTCCACCACCTTGGTGAAGGCGGGGGTTTCGATGAGCTTGAGACGCACGTACAGGCCAATGATCACCATGATGGCGCTGAGCAGGAACGGCACGCGCCAGCCCCAGTCCATGAAGGCCTGCGGAGACAGCGTGTAGCTGGCCACCAGGAAGATCACGTTGGCGATGATGAAGCCGATGGGTGCGCCCAGCTGGGGGAACGTGCCGTAGATGGCGCGCTTGTTGGCGGGGGCGTTCTCGGTGGCCAGCAGTGCGGCACCGCTCCATTCACCGCCGAGGGCCAGTCCCTGGGCGAAGCGCATCACCACGAGCAGGGCCGGAGCCCAGAATTCCCAGCCTTCCACCTTTGCCGTGGGCAGGCAGCCGATGAGGAACGTGGCGATACCCATGGTCAGCAGCGAAGCCACCAGCGTGCCCTTGCGGCCGAATTTGTCGCCGAAGTGCCCGAAGACGATCGAGCCGAGGGGGCGGGCAATGAATGCCACGCCGAACACTGCGAACGAGCTCAGCAGCTGGGTGGTTTCGTTGGCGCTCGGGAAGAAGAGCTGGGGGAAGACAAGCACGGCTGCGGTGGCGTACACGTAGAAGTCGTAGAACTCCACGGTGGTGCCGATCAGGCTCGCAACAATGACGCGGCCGCGGGAGTTCACCGGCTGGTGCGAACCGGGCACCGTGCTGGTATCGGTGGATGACATAGGTAAACGCTTTCGTGAGACCGGCCGGGCACAGCGGACTGCCTCCCGGCTCGAATAGTTAGAGTTCGATCTTACTTCCCCCCGTCCAGTCAATGGACGAAACGTCCATTATGCGGACCAGTGTTGTGAGTCTCACGTTCTGGTCCTTCACCGGCGCCTCACGCTGCCGCCGCAGGCCGGATAGGCAAAAGTCACAGTGCGGAAACATAGATCGCCTGTCCTCGAAACGCGCCGTCCCTACCTTGGAGGAACAACATCCCCCAAAGGAGGTAACCCGTGACTGTTGACCGCACTGTCGATGCCGGCGTACAGCCCGGCCCTACCAGCACCACAGACACCCTTGCCCTTGAATTCCGCCCCGGCCGCTGGATCGCCAACTGGGATGCCGAGAACAAGGAACAATGGGAAACCGCCGGCCGCGCCATCGCCCGCCGCAACCTGAACTGGTCCATCTTCGCCGAATTCCTCGGCTTCGTCGTCTGGCAGCTGTGGTCCATCGTGGTGGTCCAGCTTCCCGCCGCCGGCTTCACCTTCTCCACCTCGGAAATCTTCTGGCTCATCTCGATGCCAAGCCTCGTGGGTGCCACCCTCCGCATCCCGTACACCTTCATGGTTCCCCGCTTCGGCGGCCGCAACTGGACCATCGTGTCCGCCCTGCTGCTCCTTATCCCCTCCACCGGACTGGCCCTGTGTGTCTCCAACCCGGAAACACCCTTCGGCGTCATGCTGCTCGTGGCCGCCCTCGCCGGCTTCGGCGGCGGCAACTTCGCCAGCTCCATGGCGAACATCACGTTCTTCTACCCGGCCAGGGAAAAGGGCTGGGCGCTGGGCCTGAACGCCGCTGGCGGAAACCTGGGCGCCGCCGTCGCACAGCTTGCCGTTCCCATCGTGATCACCCTGCTGGCCGCCGGCACCGTCAACCTGCCCATGGCCGGCTGGATGTGGGTTCCCTTCATCCTTCTGGCGGCCTTTGGCGCCTTCAAGTACATGAACAACCTCACCAGCGCCAAGGGCGACGTGGCCGGCTCGGTCGCGGCGCTCAAGGAACCACACCTGTGGATCATGGCGCTGCTGTACATCGGTACCTTCGGCTCCTTCATCGGCTTCGCAGGGGTTTTCCCCAAGCTGATCAAGGACTACTTCCCCGCGTTCTCCTCCATCGGAGTAGGCACCGTGGCACTGTCCCTTGCATTCCTGGGCCCCCTGGTGGGCTCGCTGGCCCGCCCCTACGGCGGACGCATGGCGGACCGCATGGGCGGGGCCCGGATGACCGTGGCTGCCTTCGCTTCCATGGCCGTCATCACGCTCACCATGGTCTGGACCCTGCCGTTGAAGAACTTCTGGCTCTTCCTGGTCCTCTTCCTGATGCTGTTCACCGCCAGCGGCTTTGGAAACGGCGCCACGTACCGGATGATCCCGGTCATCTTCGCCACCTCCAGCCGGGCCGCACGCAGGGGCGCAAGCCCGGTGGCCACCCAGCGCCTGGCGTCCTCGGCCCTCGGGCTGATCTCCGCGATCGGGGCGTACGGCGGGTTCGTCATCCCCCAGGTCCTGAACGCCTCCAGCACCGCCAGCGGCTCCTACACCCCGGCCTTCTACGGATTCGTTGGCGCCTACGTCCTGATGCTGCTGGTCTGCTGGGCCTGCTACATCCGCAACGCCGGCCGGAACGCGATGGGACACGTCTAACATGACCAAAAGCGCCGACACGCACTGCCCCTACTGCGCCCTGCAGTGCGCCATGACGCTCACGTCCCCTGCGGACCTGGCCCCGGCTGCCCAGCCGGGGCCAGGCCCCGCGCCTGCACTTCCCGCTCCTGCACTGGAGGTTGCAGGCCGGGACTTCCCCACCAACCGCGGCGGCCTCTGCCGCAAAGGCTGGACCTCCCCCGCACTCCTGAACCACGCCGGCCGGATCACCGAACCGCTCCTGAAAGGTCCCGACGGCGTACACCGGCCCATTACCTGGGACCAGGCCCTGGACCTCGCCGCCCAGGCCGTGAAGGACGCCCGGGCCCGCTACGGTGCGGACGGCGTCGGCGTTTTCGGCGGCGGTGGCCTCACCAATGAAAAGGCCTACATGCTGGGCAAGTTTGCCCGCCTGGCCCTCGGCACCTCCCGCATCGACTACAACGGCCGGTTCTGCATGTCCTCCGCCGCCGCCGCGGGAATGCGTGCATTCGGCGTGGACCGCGGCCTGCCCTTCCCACTCGAAGCGCTGGACACCGCCAGCACCATCCTGATGCTCGGTTCAAACGTTGCCGAGACCATGCCGCCGTTCGTGCAGCACCTGCGCGGAGCCCGCGACGCCGGCGGGCTGGTGGTTGTTGATCCCCGCCGTTCCGCAACGGCAGCCTTCACCGCGGACGGCGGCGGCCTCCACCTCCAGCCGCTGCCCGGCACCGACCTCACCCTGCTGCTGGGCCTGTCCCACGTGGTCATCCACGAGAACCTGGTGGACACCGCCTACATCCAGGCGCGCACCTCGGGCTACAGCGCCGTCGTCCGCAGCGTCAACGCCTTCTGGCCCGAACGCGTCCAGTCGTTGACCGGCGTCCCCGCGGACCTTATCCGCCAGACTGCCCGCATGCTTGCCACGGGGGCACGGGAAGGCGGGAGCTACATCCTCACCGGACGCGGCGTGGAACAGCACGTCGACGGCACCGACACCGCCACCGCCGCCATCAACCTCAGCCTCCTGCTGGGCCTGCCCGGTACGGCCCGCAGCGGTTATGGAACCCTCACCGGCCAGGGCAACGGCCAGGGCGGCCGCGAGCACGGCCAGAAGGCGGACCAGCTGCCCGGGTACCGCAAGATCACCGATCCCGCCGCCCGCTCGCACGTCGCCGCCGTCTGGGGCGTTCCGGAGGAGACCATCCCCGGCCCCGGCCTTCCCGCCGTACAGCTGCTGAAGTCATTGGGAAAGCCCGACGGCGTCCAGTGCCTTTTCGTGCACGCCTCCAACATTGCGGTGGCAGCACCGGACGCGAACGCTGTGATCGAGGGGTTGCGGAGCCTGGACTTCCTGGTGGTCTGCGACTTCTTCATGTCCGAAACCGCCGCCGAGGCGGACCTGATCCTCCCCGTGCTGCAGTGGGCCGAAGAGGACGGGACCTTGACCAACCTGGAGGGACGCGTGCTGCGCCGCCGCCGCGCCATTTCCCCTCCCTCCGGCGCCCGCAGCGAGCTGTGGATCATGGCCCGCCTCGCCGCGCGGCTGGACGCCCCATCCACCTACAGCGAGGATCCGGAATCAGTTTTCGAGGAACTGCGCCGTGCCTCCGCGGGCGGGCTGGCCGACTACTCGGGCATCGACTACGCCATGCTGGACCGCGGCGAGGCCGCCTACTGGCCCTACCCGGCCGGCAGCAGCGGAACACCGCGGCTGTTTGCGGATGGCTTCGCGCACCCCGACGGGAAGGCGCAGATGGTCCCGGTGGTGCCGCGCCGCCGTCGTACTCCTGCCAATAACGCCGCAGCCTCCGTGGACCCCGCCGGCAAAGCCATGACCCTCATCACCGGCCGGCTCCTGGAGCATTACCAGTCCGGCGCCCAGACCCGGCGCGTGGCCGAACTCGTCGCCGCCCAGCCTGAAGCCAGGGTCCAGATCCATCCCTCTGCGGCAGACGCCTTGGGCATCGCCGCCGGATCACTGGTCTCCGTGGTGAACGGGCGCGGTGAGGTGGTCTGCCGGGCGGAACTGAGCACCGCCATCCGTCCCGAGACGGTCTTCCTTCCCTTCCACTTCCCCGGCGCGGAAAGCGCCAACCGCCTCACCGAAGCCGCCACCGATCCCATCTCAGGGATGCCCGAATTCAAGTTCAACACCGTATGGGTCCGGCCCGTGGCCTCACCCAATTCCGCCCGCATGCTGCAAACGACGGAGGCCTCATGACCGAGCAGATTGTCATCGTGGGATTCGGCCCCGTGGCCGCCAGGCTGGTGGACGAGCTCCTCCCCGCTGTGCGGACAGGCCAGGTCAAACTCACTGTGCTCGGCGAGGAAACCGAGGCCGCCTACAACCGCGTCCTCGTGGCCGACCTCGGCGTTGGCCGGACCACCGCCGACGCACTGGCCCTTGCCGACGCCGCCGAACTCGCCGCCGAGGGCGTGGAGGTCCGGCTGGGCGTGCGCGTCAAGCGCGTGGACAGGGCCCGGCAGCAGGTCCTGCTCGCCGAGGGAGCACCGGTGCACTACGACCGGCTGGTGTTTGCCACCGGGTCCCGGCCCGTCATCCCTAACCTGACCGGAATCAACCCGGATCCGGCCTCGCCCGTGCTTCCCGCAGGTGTCACAGCGCTGCGGGACCTCCGTGACGCCGCCGTCCTGCGGCAGGCGGTGTACGGCGGCAAGCGCGTGGTGGTCCTGGGCGGCGGAGTCCTGGGCCTGGAAACGGCGCTGGCCGCCGCCGAGGAAGGCGCCACCGTCACAGTGGTCCACAACGGGCCGCACCCCCTGGGCCGCAGCATCGACCGCGGCGGCGGAGCCGTCCTGGCTGCAGGACTCCGGCGCTGCGGCGTCCGCGTGGCCGGCAACGCCCGCTCCACCGGCGTTGAGCACAACGCTCCCGACGGCGGCTTCTCCGCTTTGCTGCTGGACGACGGACAGGCGATTGACGGCGACCTCCTGGTCATCTCGTGCGGCGTGCGTCCCCGCACCGAGCTGGCCGATGGCTGCGGACTTTCCACCGGGACCGGGATCCTGGTGGACCACCGCCTGCGGGCACACCACGAACCGCACATCTTTGCCATCGGCGACTGTGCTGAGGTCCGCTGCCCGGACCCCGGCTGCGCCGCGTGCCGGAACTCCACCGGGCCGTTCGGGCTGGTGGGCCCGGGCTGGCGGCAGGCCGAGTGGCTGGCTGGCTATCTCATGCTGCTGGCCGCCGGGGAGGCGGAAGAGGCGGAACTGTTGCCCGCCCTGCCGCCTGAACAGCCCGGCGTCGTGGTCCTGAAAGCCCGTGGCATGAACATGGCTGTGGCCGGGAACAACGCCGCCGATCCCTGGGATGACGAAGCGCTTACGGCCGGGGCAGCCAACGGCAGGGCCCGCCTGCAGGTAGCCCAGTGGGCTGATCCCGAGCATGGCCGGTACGTCAAGATGACCACGCGCGGCGGAGTGCTCGAAGGCCTGGTGGCGGTGGGCATGCCCCGCACCGCCTCAGAACTGGTGGGACTCTTTGAACGGGGCGCCGAACTGCCTGCCGACCGCTCGCTTCTCCTCCGCCTGGACGGGCCGGACCAGCTGCCGGGGAATGCCGTTACGGACCCCGCCGGGACCGTGTGCAGGTGTGCGGGCGTCAGCGGTGCTGCCATCCAGGGAGCGGTGGAGGAAGGGTGTTCCACGGTGGCGGACGTCTCCAAGGCCACCCGCGCGGGCACTGGCTGCGGCGGCTGCCACGAGGACATCAAGGGCCTCATCGAACGGCACTTCCAGGCGGTGCCGGCAGCCTGACCGGGCCCTGCACAGGATCGGCAGGGCCGGCCGCCGCTTTCTAGGCCGTACCTGCCGGGTCAAGCTCCCCGTTGGCCACGGCCTCCGCGTACTGGGTCAGGTCCGGACCCGGCTGGAAGTCCACGAACTGGTCCTTGAGCTTTTCAAACAGGAATTTGTACACCTGGTCCTTGCCAGATCCGGACAGCGACGACGCCGCTTCGCGGACAGCCTCCTGCAGGGCCCGGTCGGCGTCCAGCAGGATCTTTTCCCGCGCCTGCTCGTTCCATTTCACATCCTGCAATTCCATGGGCTTCTCCTCGCTTTGACGGGTCAAAAAGGTACGGCCGGGAACTTCATTGGAAATTCCCGGCCCTGCCTTGTTCGAGTCTATGCAGATGCCCGTTTAGCGGTCCAGCCTCCAGGACATCCTGCTGCCGGGCGCCCTTTTACACCCCGAACATACGTCCCGCGAGCAGGTAGATTCCGTAGACACCGGAGGCCAGGAGGACACCCAGATAAGCCAGCACCAGCCGCGTATCGCGCAGGTAGCACTTGGACTTCTTGAGGCCGCGTCGGCGCGCTTTCCAGTATCCAATGAGTCCTATGGCCGAAAAGACGGACAGCGCCAGGGGGCCCGCGAGCCACCCCAGCAGGGCAATTGTGGCGAAGATGCACAGCCGCAGGGGGTCAAAAGGCGCTTCTTCCGTGCTGCCAGGGCCGGAACCCGGTGGGACCGAGGGTGTTTCACGAGCGGTGCCGTGCCTGCCGCCCAGCAGCTGTGAGGGCAGCGGCCCGGCGGCGATCCGCCTGGCACCCGAGGCTGGGTCCATCATTCCTCCCTAAACCTGGCGCATCGGGAGCAGCCGGACCCCGGTGGCGGTGCTCATGCGCTGCCTCGCCAACGAAGGCCATGCCTGCACGGCGCAGAACGGAGCGCACTGGTGGGCGCCGGCGTCGCTCTTGGTTCCTACGTGGACGCAGCATTGGGTCAGCCGCTCCTCGATCATCGTGGAGATGTCCATGAAGGGTTTGACCATGATCCGGGTGACGCGCTCCGCAAGGAGCCTGCGAAGGCGTTGTTGCTGGCCAGGGAGCTTGCCTGCCGCCAGGGTGGTCAGCGTCCCAATGCCCAAGTCGCACTGGGAGCAGATGTTCTTCCAGAGGTCCATGGTGCGGGGGTGGGACAGCGATGCCTGCTCGCTCAGCAGGTCCAGCAGCGAGGTTTTCATCAGGTTCCGCAGCTCCAGGGGGATGGAGCTGTCAGCGATCCGGTTCGCAAGGCTGTCAGGGTTCAACTCCAGCCACGTCAGCAGTTGGTCGTGCCCGATCAATGCCGTCAGGGACCTCCAGACTCCCGCGTCGTCCTTCAGCATGTAGCCCACGGAGGCGCAGTGCGGATGGGAGCACGGCAGTGCCGTCAGGTCATGCCAGGACACCACACCGTTGGTCTGCGCAGCCAACCTCTCCAGGACGCCTGTATGGGTGAGCCGGTCCAAGGGATCGATGCCGTGTCCGCGTCCTGAACCGAAGACGGGTTGCAGCGCCACCCCTCCAATAAAGGGAGTCTCCAGGGCGCGCATCACCACGGCACCGACTTCGCCGTCGTTGACGCCAAGGGATGCCGTCATGGTCAGCGTGGTGAAGATGCCGGCTTCCGACAAGCGGGAGATTGCCGCGTCTTTGTAGCGGGTCAGGTCCCCGCCGCGGTGGTAAATCGACGATTCCCTGGACGGACCGTCGTACTGGAGGTACACCTCCACCCTGTCCCGGTGCCGTGCGAGCAAGGCGAGGAGGTCGTCATCGGTAGCAATCAGCATGCCGTTGCTGTTCACCATGATCCGGACAATTGGCCGGGAAACGAGTTCGTCCAGCAGCTCGGCAAGATAGGGGTACAGCGTAGGTTCACCGCCGGAGAGCATCAGCACATCCAGCCGGTTGTTCTCCCGGCCCAAGCGGGTGTCCACATTGTCAAGCACCTCGTGGAGCGGTGCGACTCCCTGCAGTTGCGGGCCCGACGCCGTAAAACAGGTGGGGCAGCGCAGGTTGCAGTGCTCGATAATGTCCTGCAGGAGGATGCAGGTGTGCTGCGTCTGCATGGCCGGAAGCCCGAAGGCATAGGCCTCAGGGACAGGGCGGAAATTGTCGGTCTGGTCAGGGATGTGCTGCTTCGTGGGCGCCTGCCACTTCTCCAGGTAGCGCAGGATTTCCGCCGACTCGTCGTACAGGGTGCGGACCAGGCCATGGTCCGGGCAGCCGCGTTCGAGCCACACCCGGCCGTCACGGACAAGCAGCGCCCCGGACAGCCGCCGGACCTCGCTGAGTGGCGGGTTGGTTTCGTGGCATTGGGGGCAGAAAGCGGTCACGTAACGGTGGATCCTGTCACCGCGCAGCGGCTGGCCTGGCCCTGGCAACTGTTGAGTCCTCATGATTCGGCGCCCTTCTTTAAATTTCGGTCTGTGTGAGGGCACCCACGCAAAGTCCCCCGCCGAGCAACGTGAAAATGCCGAGCCCAATCAGCATCCCCGCTCCGGTGCGTGACGTGCGGGGACTAACGGCAAGAACTATGGCCAGCCCCAGATAGACGGCGATCGGGACGAAGGCAGCCGGCCCGGCGAAGATGCTGTGTGCCCATGCATTCGGTGGTCCGATGTTCGGCGCTCCGATGCCGATTGTTGCCCAAAGGTAGAGGATGTACAGGGCCAGAGCGCCGAACAAGGTTCCGGACCCCAGATAACCACCCCGGTTTTCCCGCTTCTGCCCGCTCCCCTGTTCCCTTGGCGGCGGAACCGGCTGGTCGTCGTGGTTCATGTCAGCCCCGGACCTGGGCGAGGAACGTAACGCAAAGGCCGCCGCCCAGCAGCAGGAAGGCGCCCAGGCCGATCAGCAGCCCTGTCCCCAGGCGCGAAGTCCGGGGAAAGACTGCCAGTGCGATCGCCACCACCAGATAGAGGGCGATGGGGATGAACGGGGCCGGTATGGAGAGGAATGTGGCCGACCAGGCATAAGGCCCCCGCGCCATCGTTCCCAGGACATAGATGGCGTACAGCGCCAGGGCCCCGAAAAAAGCCCCCATGCTCATTGAGCCGGATTTCGGGGACGGCGCCGGTCCCTCCCGGTGCGGCGGTGACGTCGGGATGTCGGGCGTGTCGTCACTCATGCTGCGGTTCCTTCCATCTCCCGGCGGAGCGGTGAACCGAAGACACGCCGGACCCGCCACACCAGGAGGGGCAACACCGCCAGCAGGAACCATTGGGGCCGGCTCATCCCCAGCCACAGCACCTCGTTGCCCCGGACGAATTCGACGACGAACCTGAAGAGGGCATAAGCGCCGACGAAGCAGATAAAGAGGTCGCCGGGGTGGGGCAGGCGGTCACGGTAGCGCCACATCAGGGCAAAGGCCGCAACGTGGAAGACAATCTCATAGGCGAACGACGGATGAAGTCCCACCCCGGCTTGGGCCCCGGTCAGCGCGGCCTGCTCAGGAGTGAGGATGACTCCCCAGCTTCCCCCGGTCGGCGTTCCGGGGAGCTCTGTCAGGAGGCAGCCGATACGCCCGATGATGAGCGCCAGGGCTACTGCCGGGGCCAGCAGGTCGCCCGTCGGATGCCGGTAACCGGTCAACCGTTTGGCCAGGAGGACGCCGAGCCAGGCCCCCACCAGGCCGGCCAGGATGCTGCGGTCACCATTGCCCCACCAGTCAGCCAGTGAAACCTGACGGGAGATGTCCCAGGTGAGCACCCGGGAACCGATGGCCCCGAACGCAACGGCAAAACCTGCAATGGGCCACAACCGGGGATCGCTGAGCCCGCGGCGGCGCTTCTCATACGCGTAGAACAGCAGGGCTGCGAGGATTCCCAGCCCGACGAAGCCGGCATGTACCAGCCCGTTTCCCGCGAAGGGAAGCCCGATCATGAGCAGAGTGTAACAACGTGTTGCCCGTGGAATGCGGGCCCTTCGGCCCTTACATGGGCGGGTGCCCTACATGTGGACGTGCAGGCGGCGGGCGGCCTCGGAGATGGATCCGGTCAGCGACGGGTAGACGGTGAAGGTGCTGGCGAGGTCGTCCACATGCAGCTTCTGCTTGACCGCGATGGAGATCGGGAAGATCAGTTCGGAGGCGTTGGGGCCCACCACCACGCCGCCGATCACCGTGCCGGAGCCCTTGCGCGCGAAGATCTTGACGAACCCGTCCTTGGCGTTGCGCATCTTGGCGCGGGCGTTGCTGCGCAGGGAGAGCTTGACGACGTCGGCCTGGTACTTGCCGGACTCGATGTCGGCTTCGGAGACGCCAACGTTCGCGATTTCGGGCGAGGTGAAGATGTTGGATGCCACCTGGTGGAGCTTAAGCGGGGTGACGACGTCGCCCATGAAGTGCGCCACGGCGATGCGGCCCTGCATGGCGGCCACGGAGGCCAGCGGCAGGACGCCGGTGCAGTCACCGGCGGCGTAGATGTTGGGGGCGGTGGTGCGGGAGACGCCGTCCACCTTGATGTGGCCGCTTTCGCTGACGGCCACGCCGGCTTCCTCGAGGCCCAGGCCTGCCGTGTTGGGGATGGACCCGAGGCAGAGCAGGCAGTGGCTGCCGGTTACCGTGGAGCCGTCGGAAAGGGTGACCAGCACGCCGTCGTCCGTACGTTCCACGGTCTGGGCGCGGGAGCGGGACAGGACCCGGACCCCGCGGCGTTCGAAGACTTCCTCCAGGACAACGGCGGCGTCAACGTCGGAGCCGGGCAGCACCCGGTCGCGGCTGGACACCAGGGTGACCTTGGAACCGAGGCCGTTGTAGGCGGAGGCGAACTCCGCACCGGTCACGCCAGACCCCACCACGATGAGTTCCTCGGGCAGCTCGTCCAGGTTGTAGATCTGGGTCCAGTTCAGGATCCGCTCGCCGTCCGGGCGGGCCGTCTCCAGCTCGCGGGGGTGTGCGCCCACGGCCAGCAGGATGGTGTCCGCTTCCACGGTTTCGGTGCCGTCCACCGTCAGGACTTCGATGGTGTGGCTGTCCAGGAGCCTGCCCGAACCGGCAATGATCCGCACGCCCAGCTTCTCCAGGGCGTCGCGGATGTCATGGGACTGGTTGCGCGCCAGGTTCAGGAGCCGGTCGTTGATGTGCTTGAGGTCGGCCCGCATCACCGGCACGAAGTCGCCGCCGTCGACGTCGAACTTCACCCCCAGCTCCCCGGCCTCGGCCACGCGGGTCATCAGGTCAGCCGTGGCAATGAGGGTCTTGGAGGGAACCACATCGGTCAGCACCGCGGATCCACCCAGGCCCGCGCGTTCGATGATGGTGACCGTCGCCCCGAGCGAGGCGGCCACCATGGCGGATTCGTATCCGCCCGGGCCACCTCCCAGGATTGCGATCCGGGGGGAACTGAAATCTGGATGCGTAGTCACAGTCATCCATTCTCGCCCATTTGCCGCTGACCACCAAGAAGACAGGGCCCTTCCCGGGCCAGCCGTGACGGGGGCAACACGGGCGGCACGATAACTTGTACTGGTGAGTACAACAGACTTCCTGAACACGGACCCGTTTGCCGCTGCCCGCGCCGCGGCGGACTACATCGCCGAAGAGACAGGCGTGGACCGGCACGATACCGCCCTGGTCCTCGGCTCCGGGTGGGGCGAGGCAGCAGACCTCATCGGCGAGACCACCGCCACCCTGTCTGCCGAAGAAGTTCCCGGCTTCCACGCCCCCGCCGTGGAGGGCCACGTAGGCACCATCCGCTCCATCCTCACCCCCTCGGGAAAGCGGGCCCTGGTGCTTGGCGCCCGTACGCACTACTACGAGGGCAGGGGCGTCCGGGCGGTGGTCCACGGAATCCGGACCGCGGCGGCCGCCGGGTGCGGCACCCTGGTACTCACCAACGGCTGCGGCGGACTCAACGAGGACTGGGCCCCCGGCACCCCGGTACTGATCAGGGACCACATCAACCTCACCGCAGCTTCCCCTCTGGAGGGCGCCACCTTCGTGGACCTGACAGACCTGTACTCGCCCCGGATCCGCGGCCTGGCCCGCGAGGTGGACCCCAGCCTGGCGGAGGGCGTGTACGCCCAGTTCCCCGGCCCGCACTACGAGACGCCGGCCGAGGTGCAGTACGCCAAGCGGATCGGCGCCGACCTCATCGGCATGTCCACGGCTTTGGAAGCCATCGCCGGGCGGCACGCCGGCATGGAAGTGTTTGGTATTTCGCTGGTCACCAACCTCGCAGCAGGGATCAGCCCGCAGCCGCTCAGCCACCAGGAAGTGATCGAATCCGGCCGCGCGGCGGGCCCGCGCATCTCCAGGCTGCTGGCCGATATCATCGCCCGGCTCTAACGCCCGCGGCGCCCGGGTGCGCCACGGGGCCGGGCAATGACGATAGCGTTATGCCCATGACGTCTTCCGATGCCGAACTTCGCCTGCTCACCGAGGCCCGCGAATGGGCTGCCCAGGACCCGGATCCCGCAACGAAGGCGTCGCTCCTTGAGCTTGTCCGCCTTGTTGAGGACGGCGATCCGGTGGCCCGGCAGGAACTGGACGACAGCTTCCGCGGCACCCTCCAGTTCGGCACGGCCGGGTTGCGCGCCGCACTGGGCCCGGGGCCGAACCGGATGAACCGGGTGGTGGTGCGCCGCGCCGCCGCAGGACTCGCCGTTTTCCTGCTGGACGCAGTGGCCAAGGCTGCGCCGGGCACCCGGCCGCGCGCCGTCGTCGGCTATGACGCCCGGCATAACTCCGACGCCTTCGCGGCCGAAACGGCGGCGATCTTCACGGCCGCCGGCATCGAGACCTTCCTGCTCCCGGCACCCCTCCCCACTCCCCTGCTGGCCTACGCCGTCCGCGCACTGGACTGTGACGGCGGCGTCATGGTCACGGCTAGCCACAACCCGCCCCAGGACAACGGCTACAAGGTGTACCTGGGCCGGCATGCCGTGGCGTCGGACGGTGAGGGCGCGCAGATCGTGGCGCCCTACGATGCGGAAATTGCCGCGCGGATCAGCGCCGTGGGACCGCTGGAATCCATCACGCTGGCAGAGGGCGGCTGGACCGTCCTGGATGGCTCGCTGGCGGCTGGGTATGAGCGGGCGACGGCGGCACTCACCATGCCGGACCGCTTTCCCGCCCGCGACCTGAAGATCGTCCTCACGCCGCTGCATGGCGTCGGCGGCGGAACGGCACTGGACGTCCTGAAGGCGGCAGGTTTCACAGATGTCACCGTGGTGGCCGAACAGGCCGAACCGGACCCCGATTTTCCCACCGTCAGCTTCCCCAACCCGGAGGAACCCGGGGCCCTGGACCTTGCCCTCGAAGCGGCGGCGCAGCTGGACGCCGATATCGTCATTGCGAACGACCCGGACGCCGACAGGGCCGCCGTGGCGGCAAAGGACCCCGACAGCGGGGCGTGGCGGATGCTCCGGGGCGACGAAGTGGGTTCCCTGCTGGGCGCCCATATGGTGGCGCGGCTCTCGGACGGCCAGGCCGGCGCGGAGGCCGACGGCCGGGGCGTCTTTGCCAATTCGATTGTTTCCTCGCGGCTGCTTGCCCGCATCGCCGCCGCAGCCGGCTTCGCCCACGAGGAAACACTGACCGGCTTCAAGTGGATTTCCCGGGTTCCCGGCCTGGTGTACGGCTACGAGGAGGCGCTGGGGTACTGCGTGGCACCGGACCAGGTGAAGGACAAGGACGGCATTTCGGCCGCCGTCCTGATCGCCGAACTCGCTGCCGCCGCCAAAGCCGCAGGCAAGACCGTCTTCGACACCCTGGATGAGCTGTACCTCCAGCACGGCCTGCACGCCAGCGACCAGTTGAGCATCAGGGTGGCGGACCTGGGCCTTTTGGACGCCATGATGAACCGCCTGCGGGTTTCGCCGCCGGAATCTTTCGGGCAGTCAGCGGTGGAAGTCTTCACGGACCTGGCCGAGGGCAGCACCCAGCTGCCGCCCACCGAGGGGCTGCTCTACATCACCCGCAACCTGACCCGGGTGATCATCCGGCCCAGCGGCACCGAGCCCAAGCTCAAGTGCTACCTGGAGGTTATCCACCAGGCAGGCTCCGCCGCGGAGTTGCCGGCAGCGCGCCAGGCCGCGCGTGCCTCACTGGATGAGGTACTGCACGACGTCAGCGAGGCGCTGGGTCTTTAACACTGCCGGGTTAAACGCCGAAGGGGCGCCAGGGCCGCTAAAGGCCCTGCGCCCCCTGAAGGTTCAGGTGCTACAGCTGTACCTCGACGAAGCCGTCGATGACGCGGGTGCTGAATGCTGCCAGCCGCAGGCCCGGGCTGGTGAAGCATTCGCCGGTCTCAAGGTCGTAGACCTCCTTGTGCAGCGGGGAGGCGATGGTAGGCCTGGTCCCCCTGGAACCAAGGATGCCGCGTGCCATGACATGGGCTCCTGTGGCCGGGTCCTCGTGTGCCACGGCGAATACTTCGACGGGGCCGGTACGGAAAAGCGCCACCTGGCGGCCTGCCACCAGGGCGGCCTCGCCCCACGCCGGTTCGAGGTCCTCCACCGTGCAGACACGGTGCCAGCCGGTATGGAATCCAGCGAGGTCTGATTCGGCGGCGAGCGCCCCAAGTTCCAGTGTTGCCGTCATGTCCGGCTCCTTTCCCTGTGCCTGTTGTCCGTGCAGCCGCTGCTTTTGCGGCCGTGTCCCACGCTAGGCTCCAGGTGTTTCAAGGGGGTGCGGCGAATGTGTCCGGCGCGTAAAAGAGTCCTAACCCGGCCGGAAATGCGTTCGTGATGCAGAAGTTAAGTTGGCGAAACAATTGGGAAACTGAGGCGAAACTGCCCCTCCCTAGGCTGGAGGCACAAGCTGCAGAGCACCGTCTGCGGCCCATGCGAAAGGCCCACAGTGACCGAACAGACTTCAAGCACAGAGACTCCGCGCCGCATCGTCGTCGCCGGCGGCGGCCCAGCGGCCCACCGTTTTGCGGACGCCATGCATGCCCGCGGCCTCGATGGCTGGCATGTCACGGTCCTCACCGAAGAAGCCCACCTCCCCTACGACCGGGTGGCACTCTCCAAGGCGCTGACCGATACCGGGGTGGACCTGACCCTGGGTACGGCTTCGATGTGGGACCACGGCTCCCTGGTCCTGAAGACCGGCGAGCGCGTGGTGAAGATCGACGCAGGCGCAAAGACGGTGCAGACTGCTGCCGGGAACGCGTACGAATATGACGAGCTGGTGGTGGCCACCGGCTCGGACGCCGTGCGCCTGCCCATCCCCGGTGCCGAGCACGCCCATGTCTACCGCACCCTTGAGGACGTGTGGGCCATCAACAAGGCCATCGCCGAACTCACCGCCAAGCTGGGCCGCAAGGTCAACGCCGTGACCATCGGCGGCGGTCTCCTGGGGCTCGAGTCGGCTGCCGGCACCGAGCAGCTGGGCGCCACGCCCGTTGTCATCAACGGGGCTCCCTGGCTGATGAACACCCAGCTGGACGAGGGCGCCGGCCAGGCCCTGGGCCGACTCATCGAGGCGAAAGGCTTCGAAGTGCACGGCGGCGTGTTCCCCTCAGAGATGTTGACGGACGACGACGGCCAGGTCACCGGAGTGCTGATGGCGAACGGGCGCATCATCCCGGCCGACCTGGTGATCGTCGCGGTCGGCGTCCGGCCCCGGGACGAGCTGTTCCGCGCCGCCGAGGGCGAAGACCAGCTCTTCAGCCTGGGCCAGCGCGGCGGCGTGGTCATCAACGACTACTGCGCCACCGAGGTGGATGGCATCTGGGCCATCGGTGAAGTGGCCAACTACGGCGGCATGTGCCTGGGCCTGGTGGCACCCGCCAACACCATGGCGGAAATCGTCGCCGACCGCCTGCACGGCGGGGACGCCACCTTCCCCGGCTTTGACACCGCCACCAAGCTCAAGCTTTCCGGCGTTGACGTGGCCAGCTTCGGCGACGCCTTCGCCCGCACCGAACACGCCCTCGAGATCGTCTACGCCGATCCCGCCCGCGGCGTCTACCAGAAGATCGTGACGACAGACGACGCCAAGACCCTCCTGGGCGGCATCTTCGTCGGCGACGCCTCCCCCTATATGAGCCTGCGCCCCCTCCTGGGCCGTGAACTCCCCGCCGAGCCCGGCGCGTTCCTGAGCGCTGCCGGCGGTGGCGAGGCCCCAGAAACCGAACTTCCCGACGACGCCACCCTCTGCTCCTGCAACAACGTCACCGCCGGCAGCATCCGCGACGCCATCAACGGCTGTGGTGCCTGCGAGGGCAACGCCCCGGTCCAGGAACTGGGTGAGCTGAAGGGCTGCACCCGGGCCGGCACCCAGTGCGGTTCCTGCGTCCCCATGCTGAAGAAGCTGCTCGAAACCGAGCTGACCAAGTCCGGCGTCGAGGTCTCCAAGGCCCTCTGCGAGCACATCGAACTGTCCCGCCAGGAACTCTTTGACGCCATCCGCGTCCTCGAGCTGACCTCCTTCGAGGAGATCATGGCCAAGTACGGCACCGGCGCCGGCTGCGACATCTGCAAGCCCACCATCGCCAACATCCTGGCCAGCCAGAACAGCGCCTATGTCCTGGACGCCGGCCGGGGCACCCTGCAGGACACCAACGACCGGGCCCTGGCCAACATGCAGAAGGACGGCACCTACTCCGTGGTGCCCCGCATCGCCGGCGGCGAGATCACCCCCAAGAAGCTTGGCGTCATCGCCGCGGTGGCCGAGAAGTACGGGCTCTACACCAAGATCACCGGCGGCCAGCGGATCGACATGTTCGGCGCCCGGCTGGAGCAGCTGCCGGAGATCTGGAAGGAATTGGTGGATGCCGGGTTCGAGTCCGGCCAGGCCTACGGCAAGAGCCTGCGGACGGTGAAGTCCTGCGTCGGGTCCACGTGGTGCCGCTTCGGCGTCCAGGATTCGGTGGCCATGGCCATCCAGCTGGAACTGCGGTACCGCGGCCTGCGCAGCCCGCACAAGCTGAAGATGGGCGTCTCCGGCTGCGCCCGTGAATGCGCCGAGGCGCGCGGCAAGGACGTGGGCGTGATCGCCACCGCCGACGGCTGGAACCTGTACGTGGGCGGCAACGGCGGAGCCACCCCGGCCCATGCCCAGCTCCTGGCCAAGGACCTGGACGACGAAACCCTCATCAAGTACATCGACCGGTACTTCATGTACTACATCCGCACCGCGGACCGCCTGCAGCGCACGGCCCGCTGGCAGGAGGAGCTCGACGGCGGCATCAAGCACGTTGAGGACGTGGTGGTCAAAGACACCCTGGGAATCGCAGCGGACCTTGAAGCCGCCATGGCGAAACACGTGGACACCTACGTGGATGAATGGGCGGACACCCTTAAGGATCCCGAGCGGCTGCGCAGGTTCCGCTCGTTCGTCAATGCACCGGACCAGAAGGACGACTCCATCACGTTCGTCCCGGACGAGCGCGGCCAGATGCGCCCCGCCACAGCCGAGGAAAAAGGGAAGGTCCTGATCGGCGCGTCCATCCCGGTCCGCCCCGCCACAGCCGAAACCATCGGAAACGAGGCATAGCCATGCAGCTCAGTATCGACCTCACCGGCCGGAACGTCCTGGTGGCCGGCAGTCCCGCTGCCGCGCGGCAGGCGGTGCGGCGGTACGAGGCCGCGGGCGCTGTCGTACACCGCCTGGGCAGCCCCGCCGAGGCCCTTTTCGTCCACCTGCCGGAGCGGCTGTTCCTGGTTGCCGCCGTCGAGGACGGACAGCCCGGCTGGGACGCCTTCCTGGAGCGCTGCCGGAACACCGGCATTCCCGTCGCTGCCGAGCCGGCCGCAGGCCCCGCCGGACACGTCACCCTTGTGGGCGGCGGCCCCGGCACCGGGGACCTGCTCACCGTGGCAGCCGTCAAGGCGCTCCGTGATGCCGACGTCGTGTTCTACGACCGCCTGGCGCCCTACCAGGAACTGCCGCTGCTGACGTCCGCGGACCTGGTGGACGTCGGAAAGAAACCCGGGCACCACAAGGTCAGCCAGTCGGACATCGAAAAGCTCATGGTGGAAAGCGCGCTGGCCGGAAACAACGTGGTCCGCCTCAAGGGCGGCGACCCCTACGTCTTTGGCCGCGGCGGCGAGGAAGTTGCCGCCTGTGTGGCCGCGGGCCTCAAGGTCCAGGTGGTGTCCGGCGTCACCAGCGCCATTTCAGTCCCGGCCGCCGCCGGCATCCCGGTGACGCACCGCGAAGTCAGCCACATGTTCACCGTGGTCTCCGGGCACGCGCCGCTGACGGAGAAGGAGCACCACCACCTTGCCGGCCTGGGCGGGACCATCGTGGTGCTCATGGGCATCGGCACCCTCCACCAGCTGGCGGCCGGATTGCGCCGCGCCGGCATGCGCCCCGACATGCCCATGGCCGTGGTGGAACGCGGCTACCGGCCCGGCCAGCGCACCACCATCGCAGACCTCGGCACCATCACCTCCGCCGCTGCCGGCTGCAGCAACCCGGCAGTGCTGGTCATCGGCGAGGTGGTCCGGGTGGCTGAAGCCAACCGGAACCACGCCGCTGCCGCCGCAGACCTGGACAGGCTTGCGGCCTCGCTGCTGGGATCATGAAAGGATTGACCCCCATGACTGCACTTGCACCGGCTGAACCGGCCCAGGCTGAACCAACCCAGCCCGAACCGGCGCCGCAGGCCGACGAAGCCACCGATGCCGCGGAGTCGCCGCTGGAGGGGTTCCGCATCGGCGTGACCTCGGACCGGCGCTCGCGCGACCTGATCGAAGCCCTGGAGCGCCGTGGGGCTGAGGTGCTGCATGCGCCGGCGCTGAAGATCGCCCCTGTCCAGGAGGACATCCGGCTCATCGAGGACACCAAGGCCATCATCGCCGCCAAGCCGGACCTGTGCATCGCCACCACTGCCTACGGCATGCGCCGGTGGTGCGAAGCCGCGGACTCCTTCGGCATCGGCGACGAACTGCTGGAAACGCTCGGGAGCACCCGCATGTTCGTCCGGGGACCCAAAGCCCGCGGTGCGGTGCGCGCGGCCGGCCTTGCCGACGTCGGCATCAGCAGCGACGAAACCACTTCCACGCTGGTGGACATGCTGCTCACCGAAGGCGTGCGCGGCAAGACCGTCGCCATGCAGCTGCACGGCTACACGGATGTGCGCCAGATCGAGCGCCTGCGGATGTCCGGCGCCACCGTCCTCACTGTCACGCCTTACCGCTGGGTTAAGCCGGACGGCGAGGACAAGCTGCCGCGCCTGATCGAGGCTGTCTGCAGCGGGAACCTGGACGTCCTGACCTTCACCAGCGCCCCCGCGGTGGACGCCATGTGGAGCACCGCGCATGAGATGGGCCTCTACAAACAGCTGGTGGAGAGCCTGAAACTGAACGTCACCACCGCCGTCGTCGGTCCCGTAACCGCGCAGCCCCTCCTGGACGCCGGCCTGAGCCCGCTGATCCCGGAGCGGTTCCGGATGGGCGCCCTCATCCGGCTGGTGTGCGAGCACCTGGCGCTGAACCATGTCCGGCGGCTGGACACCCGATCGGGGAACATCGAACTTCGCGGCCGGAGCCTGCGGATCGATGGCCAGGCAGTGGAACTGGCGCCCGCTCCCCTGCTGCTCCTGCGCGCCCTGCTGGGTGCCGGCGGCGCCGTCCTGTCCCGTGAATCACTCTCCGACCTGCTGGAACTCCGTGGCTCCGTGCACGCGCTGGACATGACCGTGAGCAGGCTGCGGTCATCACTGCCCGACGGCAAACTCATTGAAACGGTGGTCAAGCGCGGGTACCGGATCCGCGTCTAATATGTCCGGGCGGGCCGCCCAGAGAGCTGGTTACGGGGAATTGTGTCCGGCGCCGAATGGATGAGAGATGGGTCACGGGTTCTGTTACCGGCCGGTAAATACTGGCGAACACGGGCCCGCGAAACAGCAATGGACAGGTAACACAACGGAAAAAGCGCGCCCCTACGCTGGGTTCCATCACGAAGTTCCGGCCGGTTTCCGGCCACCAGCGAAAGGGCCAGCACATGTCCGCTCCGGCACCCTCAACGTCCACCTCCGCCGCAACCCGCATTGTCATCGCCGGCGCCGGCCCCGCCGCCCAGGCCCTGGTGGCACAGCTCGACCGCGCACAGTTCAACGGCACCATCACGGTACTGAGCAACCGCGACGACACCCCGGAAGAGCTGCTGGAGCTGGCCATGCTGCCCCAGGTCTCCGTGCGCTTCGGCCAGCCGGCCAGCCACATCGACGCCACCAAGCGCACCGTGGCAACGGCGGATGGCATGGAATTCGCCTACGACCAACTGGTCATTGCCACCGGATCGGCTCCCGTGGCCGCCCCCGTGGACGGCGCCGGACAGTGCCTGAGCTACTCCACGATCGATGACGCCCCACGCATTGCAGACGGAGTGCAGGAAGTCGCCCGGCAGCTGGGCCGCCGCCCGGTGGGCATCCTGGTGGGCACCGGCGCAGCGGCAGGGCAGGCCGAAGCGGTGCTCCGGGCCAAGGGGGTGCGGCCCATCCGCACCACCGCCCGGCCCGCCGCCGTCATCCCCGCCGTCGTTTCCAGCGGCTCCGGTTCCCCTCTCGCCTCCTCCGCCGTGGTCTTCGAGGACGGCAGCAGCATGGCCGGCGACCTGGTGGTCCTGGCCGAGGAGCGGGTCTCCCGGGACGGCCTCGCTGCCAGCGCCGGCCTGCGGACCGCTCCGGGCGGCGGCATCGAGATCAGCCGCGACTTCCGGACGTCCGTCCCGGGAATCTGGGCCATCGGTGACGCAGCAGCGTTCGACGGCGTCCGGCTGGGGCTGCTGGTGGCAGCCGCCTCCGCGGCGGGTGCCTGCGCCACCCAGTTGCTGTCCGCGTCGTCGGCGGCACCGGCCCTGCAGGCGGCTGCCTGAGCGGGCCGCCACCGGCACGGTGCGCTGTGACAAGATGGTTCCCGAAACCGAGTCAACGCCGGGCCCACAAGGCCCTTCGAGAGGACCATCATGAGCAACGAAGCCACCGTTCACGCAGGAACCGCTGATCCGGCCGGGACCGCGGACATCGCCTCCTACATCGACCACACGCTGCTCAAGCCCGAAGCCTCGGAGGCTGACGTGCTGAAGGTCTGTGCCGAGGCGGCCGAATACCGTTTCAAGTCAGTCTGCGTCAACGCCATCTGGGTCAAGACCGTCACCACCGCGCTCAAAGGCACGGGCGTCCTCACCTGCTCCGTAGTGGGCTTCCCGCTGGGGGCCACGCCCACTGATGTGAAGTCGTTCGAAGCCCGCGGCGCCGTGCTGGACGGGGCGGACGAGGTGGACATGGTGATCAACATTGCCGCCGCGAGGGCGGGCGACAAGGGCGCCCTGACGGACGACATCGCGGCGGTTGCCGAGACCGTGCACGCGGGCGGCGCCATCCTGAAAGTCATCATCGAGACCGCCCTCCTCACGGATGAGCAGAAGGTGCTGGCATGCCAGGCGGCCGTAGAGGCCGGGGCGGACTTCGTGAAGACCTCCACCGGTTTCAACGGCGGCGGGGCCACCGTGGAAGATGTAGCCCTGATGCGCAGGACCGTTGGCCCGGACCTGGGGGTCAAGGCCTCCGGCGGCGTACGGTCCCTGGCCGACGCGCAGGCTATGATTGCAGCAGGTGCAACACGAATTGGTGCCAGCTCCGGGATTGCCATTGTCAAGGGTGAACAGGGTTCAGCCGCTTACTGACCGGAACCGGAAGCAGCCGCAGAACAAGCCCCGCGGGGCCGAGGAGGAACACATGTCCAGCCAGATCAACGCGTCCAGCCGGGACACGGCGTCCAACGCGGACTCCGTCCGGACCCCGCAGAACGAGAATAACCTCGCCACCAGCGTGATCCTCTTCGTTGTCTGCTTCGTCCTGTTCCTGGGCGCCATCTACTCACTGTCATTCCTCACCCTGGGTAACCCGTGGCCCATGGCCGCCTGCCTGGTCCTGTTTGCGCTGGCATTCTGGATCCCGCAGACCATCCTCGGCCGTTCCGACTCTGCCGGCGAGCACTAAACTCCAAGCCCAAGAACGGCACAGCAAAAACGGACCGGCGGACATTGTCCGCCGGTCCGTTGCTGTCTTCAGCCGGCATGGCTCCTTCTGCCGGCATTGCTGCCCGCTGCTGAAAGGCGCTGCCCGCTAGAACCAGAGCCTGATCCATGCGCCCGCGGCGGCGGCCACCCGGCCCCAATGGTGTTGGGCGATGGCCCATCCGGCCATGGACATGCCCACCATGGCGTAGGCACTGACCGGGATCAGCACCAGCCACTCCCGTTTGGAACCGGCCCGCCCCAGCAGGGGCAGGGACAGGGCGCCGTTGGCCCGCCAGACGTTTCGCAGCAGCGGCAGCCGGCGCAGCATTTTCGGTGGCCGGACCACCAGCGGCCACAGCAGCGGCACTCCCCCGGTGGTGATGAGGTCGCCGACGATGTGCACCACCACCCCGATCAGCATCGACGTGGGCAGCCAGGTCCACTGGTCCGGCGCGTACACCGTGACCAGGCCGGCCATCACCAGCGCGAAAATCCAGTTGGAGATGAGGCCGCTCTTGGGAAAAAGCTTCAGCGCCTTGGCCGCAATGTTGATCAGGAACATGCACAGCAGCCCGGCCCCCACGGACAGGCGGCCCCAGCCGGTGTCCATGTGCACCTGCGACGCCAAACCGGCCAGGAACACGAAGACCGCAGCACCCAGGATGGAGTGGGTGCCCTGCCGATGGCCCCCGCTGGCGTTTTCAATGCCGCGCGCGATCACGTTGGACAGCGGCGGCAGTGAATGGGCCACCGTGCTTGCCCGGTGGTCCCAGTCGCAGACCAGGGCGGTGCCCGCGGTGGCCATGCCGCCGATGAGGATTCCCGTGGGGTCCAGCGGGTACCAGCCCAGGGTGTAGGGGCCGGTGGACGCAACAGCTACCCACGCCGCGGCTCCCGACGCGGCGTGGTGTCCTCCCATCAAGTCCTAGCTCACCGCCAGCGGGGCGTCGGAGAAGATGTTCCGGATGACGCCGTTGGCCCATTCCAGGATCTCCGCGTCCTGCAGGTCCCGGCCGCCGATCCGCGCTGTCTTTGGCTTGGGGATGAGCACGGCGTCCATGGCGGGCTTGGACTGCGATCCCGGGTACATCCTGTTCAGGCGCATGGTCTTTGATTCCGGGAGGGTGGCCGGGGAGAACTTGATGAAGTTGCCCTGGAGTGCGACGTCGGACAGGCCGGCTTCGCGGGCACCAACACGGAAGCGTGCCACTGCCACCAGGTTCTGGGCGGGCAGCGGAAGGTCGCCGTAGCGGTCAACGAGTTCTGCCTGGACCTCGTCGATGGCCTCATTGGTGAGGGCCGCTGCGAGCTTCCGGTACGCCTCAAGCCGCAGCCGCTCGCCGGGAACGTAGTCGTGCGGCAGGTGGGCGTTGACCGGCAGTTCGATCTTCATCTCCGCGGCCTTTTCCTCGGCCTCGCCCCGGAAGTCGGCCACGGCCTCGCCCACCAGGCGGATGTACAGGTCGAAGCCCACCCCCTGGATGTGGCCGGACTGTTCGCCGCCCAGCAGGTTGCCGGCGCCGCGGATTTCCAGGTCCTTCATGGCCAGCTGCATGCCGGCGCCGAGCTCGTTGTGCGCGGCCACGGCCTTGAGCCGTTCCAGCGCCACCTCGCCCAGCGGCTTCTCCGACGGGTACAGGAAGTAGGCGTAGGCGCGCTCACGGCCACGTCCCACGCGGCCGCGGAGCTGGTGCAGCTGGGACAGGCCGTACTTGTCCGCGCCGTCCACGATCAGGGTGTTGGCGTTGGAGATGTCCAGGCCCGTCTCGATGATGGTGGTGCACACCAGCACGTCGAAGCGCCGCTCCCAGAAGTCAACGATGATTTGTTCCAGGCGGCTCTCGGACATCTTGCCGTGCGCCACCTCCACCCGTGCCTCGGGCACCAACTCGCGGATCTTGGCGGCCGTCCGTTCGATGGTGGACACCCGGTTGTGGACCAGGAACACCTGGCCTTCACGCATGAGTTCCCGCCGGATGGCGGCGGAGGTCTGCTTGTCCGTGTACGGGCCCACGTAGGTCAGCACAGGATGCCGTTCCTCCGGCGGGGTGGCCAGGGTGGAGGTTTCCCGGATCCCCGTGAGCGACATTTCCAGGGTGCGGGGAATCGGGGTGGCGCTCATGGCCAGGACGTCCACGTTGGTGCGCATCTTCTTCAGCGCTTCCTTGTGCTCCACGCCGAACCGCTGTTCCTCATCGACGATCACCAGGCCCAGGTCCTTGAACTCGAAGTCCTTGGCCAGCAGCCGGTGCGTGCCGATCACCACGTCGACCGCGCCGCTCTTGACGCCCTCTGCCGTTTCCTTGGACTCCTTGGCGGTCTGGAACCGTGACAGCGGCTTGACCCGCAACGGGAACCCGGAGAACCGCTCGGTGAACGTTTCGTAGTGCTGCTGGGCCAGCAGCGTGGTTGGCACCAGCACCGCCACCTGTTTGCCGTCCTGCACGGCCTTGAAGGCAGCGCGCACCGCGATTTCGGTCTTGCCGTAGCCCACGTCGCCGGACACCAGCCGGTCCATGGGAATCTCCCGCTCCATGTCCGCCTTGACCTCGTTGATGGTGGTCAGCTGGTCCGGCGTCTCCACGTACGGGAAGGCTTCCTCGAGTTCGCGCTGCCACGGGGTGTCAGGGCCGAAGGCGTGGCCTCGGGAGGCCATGCGGGCGGAGTACAACCGGATCAGTTCGCCGGCGATTTCCTTGACCGCCTTGCGGGCCTTGGACTTGGTGCTGGCCCAGTCCGCGCCGCCCATCTTGCTCAGCACGGGGGTGTCGCCGCCCACGTAGCGGGTCACCTGGTCCAGTTGGTCGGTGGGGACGAACAACCGGTCACCGGGTGCGCCGCGCTTGGCGGGCGCGTACTCCAGCACCAGGTATTCCCGGACGCCCTGGCCTCCACCGGCCACCTTGCGCTGGATGAGTTCCACGAACCGGCCAATGCCGTGCTGTTCGTGGACCACGTGGTCCCCCGCCACCAATTGCAGGGGGTCGACGGCGTTGCGCCGCTTGGAGGGCATCCGCCGCATGTCCTTGGTGGACCCGGCCGAGGTCCGGCCCAGCAGGTCGGCTTCGGTGAGCAGGCCCAGCTTGAGGCCGTCCAGGACAAAACCACGGCCGACGGCGGCAGTGGTCACCTCGATGATGCCCGCCTGGGGTTCGTGGTCCAGGCTGTCCACCCTGGCGCAGGGGATGTCGTTCTCATGGAACAGCTCTGCCAGGCGCTGGGCCGGCCCGGGACCTTCGGTGGCAACAACGATCCGCCACTGGTCGCGGACGTGCGAGCCGATGAACTCCATCATTTCGGCCACGTCACCCTGGTAGCCGCGGGGTTCGCGGGCATGCAGGTTCAGCACATCGATCTCGGGGAGCAGTTCCGCATCCTGCACCAGGGAGGTGATGGACCACCAGGACACGCCGTGCTCCAGGGCGGACCCCCGGGTGTCGGCCAGCGAGCGGAAGCTTGCCGAATGAAGCGCCGCACTCGCCTGTGAGCTGAGGTCCAAAGGGGCCGCCCCGCCGTCGGACGCCGTGGACCACGCCGCCTCCAGGAACTCCTCGTTGGTGGCGGCGAGGTCGTGGGCGCGCGTGCGCACCTTTTCCGGTTCGATCACCACGGCGATGGATTCGGCGGGCAACTGGTCAACGAACGGGACCATCGCATCCACCAGCACGGGCGCCAGGGACTCCATGCCCTCCACGGCAATGCCGCCGGCGATCTTTTCCAGCATGTCCGCCGCGGCCGGGAGCTGGGCCTTCAGGGTGGCGGCGCGGGACATGACGGACGGGGTAATGAGGATTTCGCGGCAGGGCGGGGCGTGCAGCTCGGTGGGGTGGTGGATGCCGGGAGCGGAAAGCGAGCGCTGGTCGGCCACGGCGAACCAGCGCATCTGGTCCACTTCGTCGCCGAAGAACTCCACCCGGATGGGGTGGTCCTCCGTGGGCGGGAAAACGTCGATGATGCCGCCGCGGACGGCGAACTCGCCGCGGTGCGTCACCATGTCCACCCGGGCATACGCGGCGTCGGCCAGGCTCTTCACGACGTCGGAGAATGGAACCTCCTGGCCCACCTTCAGCGTGACCGGAATAAGGTCGCCCAGGCCCGCCACCACCGGCTGGACCACGGCGCGGACGGGCGCCACCACCACCTGGAGGCGTCCCGCCGTCGAGCTTTCCGGATGGGCCAGGCGGCGCAGCACTGACAGCCGGCGGCCCACCGTGTCCGAGCGCGGCGAAAGCCGCTCGTGCGGGAGGGTCTCCCAGCTGGGGAACTCCGCCACCGCGTCCGCCGGCAGGTAGGCGCGCAGGGCGGCGGTCAGGTCCTCCGCCTCCCGGCCGGTGGCGGTGACGGCCAGCACGACGCCCGGCCCGGTCCCGCCGGCCTGTTCCGCCTTGGCGGCGAGTCCGTCCGCCATTTCCGCAAGCAGCACCGGACGAAGTCCCGCAGGAGCGCTGATCTGGTAGTCCTGTCCGCGGACGGCGAATCCCCGGGCGGCCTCGGCACGGACCCGGGCGAACGTCCGGTCCGGTTCCAGCGCGCGGCGCAGTCCGTCCAGCGACGGGGCTGGGAACATTCCGGCACTGCCCTTGCCGGCACCGCTTTTGGCGGCGCGGGACGTGCCTGTGCTGGATGTGCCGGCGGCGGACTGGCCGGGAAGACTCATGGCAGAAGCTCCTGTGGTGTTCATTGAAGACAAGCAGGCAACGCGAAAACCCGAAATTCGCTGCGAATCCCGGGTACTCCCAGCCTACCGCGCAGGAACGACATGGCAGCGCGGCACCTGTCTTCGCGGGAATGGACCTAGGCTGGCAGGACCCGCACCATATCCGTTCGTAGCCAGCCGTCCGCATGGGCGGCGGCTACGAACCACAACGGACGATGGAACCGCAAGGGACGAACCGCCTGGGGCAAACAGGGTCCGCACGGACACCGCCAGGACGAACAGGAGCCAGCATGACTGCAATGAGCGCCCCGCCAACACCGAAGACTGTGCTTGTCACCGGCGCCACCGGGTACATCGGCGGCCGTCTGGTGCCCAAGCTGCTGGAAGCGGGCCACACCGTCAAGGTGCTGGTCCGCTCGCCTGACAAGATCGCCGGCGTGCCCTGGCGGGACAAAGTGGACGTGGTGGAAAGCAGCCTGGACGACGGCGACGCGCTCCGGGACGCCCTGGCCGGCGTCGACGTCTTCTACTACCTGGTACATTCAATGGCTGCCGGGGCAGGATTCGAAGCGAAGGAACAGGCCATGGCGCGGACAGCCGCGGAAGCTGCGGCGGCCGCGGGGGTACACCGGATCGTTTACCTGGGCGGCCTGCACCCCCAGAACGTGGAACTCTCCACGCATATGCGGTCGCGGGAGGCGGTGGGCAAAGTCTTCCTGGACAGCCCGGTGGACGCTGTCGTCTTCCAGGCCGGCGTGGTGATCGGCTCCGGTTCCGCGTCCTTCGAGATGATCCGCCACCTCTCCGAAACGCTGCCCCTGATGCCGGCGCCCAGCTGGGTGCGCAACAGGATCGAAGCCATCGCCGTGCGTGATGTCCTCTATTACCTGGTGTCCGCGGCATCGCTGGAGGGCACCATCAACCGCACGTTCGACATTGGCTGCCGGCAGGTGCTGACCTACGCGGCCATGATGAAGGAATATGCCGCGGAAGCGGGACTGCCCTACCGCGTGGTGCTAGCGCTGCCGGTGCCTGCGCCCAAGCTGGCAGGCATGTGGGTGGCCCTGACAACGCCCATCCCGCTTTCCATGGCCGTGCCGCTGGTCCAGTCGCTGCAGCACGACGCCGTATCCAATGAGCACGATATCGACCAGTACATCCCCCAGCCCGACGGCGGCCTGACCCCCTACCGGACGGCGGTGGCCCTGGCCCTCGGCAAGGAGCGGGACGGCCAGGTGGAGACCACCTGGGCAAACGCCGGCGCCGACTCCGATCCCCTTCCCAGCGACCCCGACTGGGCGGGGCACAAAGTGTACATCGACGAAAGGACCTTCCACGGCGACGTTGATCCGTCCCACGTCTGGACCATCATCGAGGGCATCGGCGGCCGCAACGGCTGGTATTCGCTGCCGCTGGCCTGGCAGGTCCGCGGCTGGCTGGACAAACTGACGGGCGGCGCCGGCCTGCTGCGCGGCCGCCGGCACCCCCACACCCTGGCCGCCGGCGAGGTGGTGGACTGGTGGCGGGTGGAGCGGATCGATCGGGGCCGCCTGCTCCGGCTGAGGGCGGAGATGCGGGCGCCGGGACGGGCGTGGCTGGAGCTTTCGGTTGAGCCCGACGGCGACGGAAGCCGGTACCGGCAGCGCGCCATTTTCTTCCCCAAGGGATTGAGCGGGCGGCTGTACTGGCTCGCCGTGCTGCCGTTCCACAGCCTGATCTTCCCGGCCATGGCGCGGAACATCACCGCAGCAGCGCAGAAACTGGCAGATGCGGAGCCCTCGCCGGCCACCCCGTAGGATGTTGGAGGCGTAAATCCTTTCCCCACGTCCCAGGAGGACCCATGGCGCTGAGCGCAACCACTTCCCTTCCGCACCCCGTTGACAGCGTTGCCGCAGTGCTCGTGAATGAAGACTTCCAGCGCCACGTCAGCCAGCTGGTGGGCGGCACCCTGGAGTCATTCACGGTGGACGGCGACACTGCAGGGGCTTTCAACGCCACCTCCGTGCGCACCCTTCCCACCACCCGCCTGCCCGAGATCGCCCGGAAATTCGTGGGTGAGCACCTCAAGGTGACCCAGGTGGAAAACTGGGAAGCCCCGGCAGCCGACGGCTCCCGCCAAAGCAACATTTCACTGAAGATCGCCGGCGCGCCCGTGGATGTCACCGCCGTCCAGCGCCTCGTGGCTGATGCCGGTGGAACCCGGGTGGAGCTTGAGGGCGCCGTCAAGTCCTCTGTCCCCTTCCTGGGCGGCAAGATCGCCGATGCCGCCGAACCCATGGTGGCCAAGGCACTGAACCTGCAGGCCGCACAGGCGCAGGCCTGGCTGGAAAGCCACTAGCCCATGCAGCTCCCCGTCCTCGCCGCGCTGGTCCTGATCCTTGCCGGCGTCTGGTCGCTCGTGGTCTGGCCGCAGTTCCTGCGCCGCGTAATGAAGGATCCGCGGGCCCGCGATGCGGCAGGCAAGGCCACCCGGTTCCTGACCGTGCATGTGGTGCTGGTGAGCATCTCCATGGTGCTCGGACTTGCCACGGCAGTGATCGGCGTCCTCGGCCTGCTGGGCTGAACCCGTCTGCAGGGCGGAACCACGCCTGCCCGGCTCAAGAAACAGCCCGGACGTTCTTCCTCTTGGAAGAACGTCCGGGCTGTTTTCGGTTTGGCTTAGGCCGCCTGGTTTAGGGCGTCCTCGGCAGCCACCCAGGAAATCATGGCGCACTTGACCCTGGCGGCGTAGCGGGCAACCCCTTCGAAGGCTGCGGCATCGCCCAGCAGCTCAGGATCGGCGTGGACCTTGCCGCGGGAGCGAAGGACTTCGCGGAAGCTGTCGATGACGTCATGCAGCTCGGCCACGGTCATGCCTTCGGCGAGGTCGCTGAGGACGGACGCGGAGGCCATGGAGATGGAGCAGCCGGCGCCGTCCCAGGCAACCTGCGCCACTTTCCCGTCCTGGACGGCAAGCCGGAGGGTGACTTCGTCCCCGCATACCGGGTTCAGCTGGTGCGACTGCCCGGTGGAGGTGCCCTGCGGCGCTTCCGTAGCGGCGAGCCCGCTGCCGTGGCGGGCCTTGGAATGGTCCAGGATGATCTGCTGGTACAGCTGGTCAAGGCTCATGATCTCAACTTTCGTCGTTTCCGCTAGGCGCGGAAGTAGGCACGGACGCCGGCTACGGCTTCAAGGAAGCGGTCCACGTCGTCCGTGGTGTTGTAGAGGTAGGCGCTGGCCCGGGTGGTGGCGGTCAGTCCAAGCCGGCGGTGCAGCGGCTGGGCGCAGTGATGTCCCACGCGCACTGCGATGCCCCGGGAATCCAGGAACTGCCCCACGTCATGGGCGTGGACGCCTTCGACGTCGAACGCGGCAAGGCCGATCCGTTCCTTTCCGGCTGCCGGACCCAGGACACGGATGCCGGGGATGGACTCCAGCCCCGCCACCATGCGCTGGCCCAGTCCGGCTTCCCAGGCATGGATCCGGTCCAGCCCGGTTTCGGTCAGGTAGTTCGCTGCGGCCGCGAGGGCCACTGCCTGGGAGATGCGCTGGGTGCCGGCCTCGAAGCGCTGGGGTGCCGGCAGGTATTCGGCCCGTTCCATGGTGACGGTGGTGATCATCGACCCGCCGGTCAGGAACGGCGGGAGGATGTCCAGAAGCTCCTGCCGCCCGTGCAGCACGCCAATTCCCGTGGGGGCGAGCATCTTGTGGCCGGAGAAGACCGCAAAGTCCACGTCGAGTGCCTTGACGTTCAAGGGCAGGTGTGGCGCTGACTGGCAGGCGTCCAGGACAACCAGGGCGCCGGCTGCGTGGCCGAGGGCTGCCAGCTCCTTTACCGGGTTGATGATTCCCAGGACGTTGGAAGCATGCGTGAAGGCAAGGACCTTGGTGCGCGGGCCAATAATCCCGCCGGCCTGGTCCATCCGGAGGTTGCCGTCGTCCCCGATCGGGATGTAGCGGAGCGTGGCGCCGGTGCGGAAGGCCAGTTCCTGCCATGGAATCAGGTTGGCATGGTGCTCCATCTCGGTCACCACGATTTCGTCCCCCGGCCCCGGGGCCAGCTCCCGGAGCCGCTGGTCGCCGCGGCCCTGCGCAGCCCACAGCCCGGCATTGGACAGCGCGTAGGACAGGAGGTTCAGTCCCTCCGTGGCGTTCGAGGTCCAGATGGTTTCCTCGTAATCGGCACCGATGAAGTCCGCTATGGTCTGCCGGGCATCTTCGAAGACTTCGGTTGCCTCCACGGCAAGGTGGTGGGCGCCCCGGTGCACGGCAGCGTTGCGTTGCTCGTAGAATTCCTGCTCGGCTTCGATGACGCTGACGGGGTTCTGCGACGTGGCCCCGGAGTCGAGGTACACCAGCGGTTGTCCGTTCACCAGCTGGTTGAGGACCGGGAAGTCATTGCGGATGCGCAGCACCTCGGCGTTATCCATGACAGGCACGGCACGTTCCAGTGTGGCTGGCGTTGATACTACGGCCAAAACGAACTCCTTGGGCTGCCAATGTCTGACACCCAATTGTCCCACACACGGCTGTGGCGGCCGCCCGGGAGGGGCGGCCGCCACCGCTGCCCCGGGCTTCAGCCGAGGGAGCAGAGGGCCGGCGACGGCTGGGGGGAGAGTCTCGGTCTCAGAAGACTCTGACGTCGCCGGCCCCGTCTTGGCCCGGTCCCTGGGGACCGGAAGTTGAGAGGGCCTCAATGTCCTGTGTGGCTGCTCCGCGGCTTCCGGTCCGCCGCTTTGCTTTGCCTCCTTAAGTACATCCCGTGGGGCCCTTCCGTACACGAGTAGGGTGTACTCGAATCCCGGCAGGCGCACTACGGGGGTAGGTTCTCCCGGACACCATCCGCCGTGGCGTGAGTGGCACATATGGCCCGACGGCGGCCCGGCGGTGGGTTTCCCCGGGCAGTCACCAGGCGCGCCCGGGCAGCCAGCGGCGGCACGTTCCGACCAACGGTCCATCGGCAGGTTACCGGGCAGCGGTGCGGCGGCACAGCAGCGTGATGGCACAGGGGTGCGGCAGAGGCGCTCGAAGGCCAGGGACTACTTTGGCAGGGCCGCTTCCAACTCGTCGCGGCTGCGGACCCCGAGCTTGACGTAGGTGCGGTACAGGTGGCCTTCCACGGTGCGGACGGAGACCATGAGCCGCTGCGCGATCTCGCGGTCGGTCAGGCCCTGCACTGCCAGCTCGACGATGTCCTGTTCCCGCCTGGTAAGCCGCACTGTGGGCGCCGCGGCGATGAAGCGTCCTTCACGGAACCGCTCCCCCAGTTCGTGGTCGCACTTTTCGCGCTGGGCAACGGCCTGCCGTGAGCGGCGGCGTTCCCCGGCCTGTTCCAGTATGGTGCTGGCACGGGCGTAGGCTTCACGGGCGAGGTTGACGAAGCCTGCCTCCTCCAGCGAGGCAGCCGTAGCCATCAGGGTGTCGCCGTCGGCATGTTCCCAGGCCGTGGCCAGGGTGAGCAGTGCCTCTGCCCAACGGCCTTCCACCCCAAGCGCTGTTGACTGCACCAGGGGAATCACGGAGGGGTCCCCAAGGTCCCAGCACATGGTCAGGATTTCAAGGAAGTTCCCTGTCCTGGCGGAGGCCTCGGTGGTGGTCATCAGCGTCTGCAGCGCGGCCAGGCCCTTGCCGTCACGAATCAGGTATTCGGCGGCCGCTGCCATGTAGGCTTCGGCAAGGAGATCGTGCGCCGGCCAGCCGGCGTCGGCGTCCTTGTGATCCTGTTCCAGGCGCTGTGCCTGCTCGGTGTCGCCAAGCCTGGCTGCAGCGTAGAAGCCAAGCGCGGTGCCGAAACGGTACAGCTGCAAGGGATCGTTGAGCCGGAGCGCCTCCACGGCGGGCAGCAGGACCTGATAGGCGCGTTCCATCCGGCCCTGCCGCAGCAGCGAGTATCCCCGCAGCAGTTGCAGGCTGCCGTTGAACGTGGCGGCGCCGGCTGCGTGTCCGGCGGCGTAATGGTTGATCTCCCGCTCCGCGGACTCCCATTCACCCATGGCCAGGTAGTCGGACACGAGCCGTCCCAGGACAAACTCGGGAAAGAAGAACAGGCTCCCTTCGAGCGGGGGAAGTTCAGAGGCTGCCAGCAATGCGGCCTCCAATCCCTGGACGGGGCGCCCCGCCGAGACGAGGGCATGGGCCAGGAGACCCTCGGCCAGGGCGCGGAGGGGCTCCCCGGCTTCTGCCGGGTTCTGCTTCCGCATCGCGTCCACTTCATTGTTCAGAACCTGGAAGTTCACCTCCGCACCAAGGTGCAGCAGGTGCAGGAGTCCCTCCTGCCAGCTCGTGTCGCCGGGTCCGGAAAGCGGCGCGTGCTGTTCCACGTCCTCTGCGGTCATCCCCAGGGGATGGCCGCTGGCCTGATGGGCCCAGACGCGGAGCAGCAGGACGGCCGGTCCCTGGGGGTCTTCAGCGAGCGGGAGCCAGCATTCGTCAAGGAGGGCAGCGGCTTCCCGGTACGCACCCTCGTTATACAGCGCCCGCGCCTGGATGGCCTGGGCCAGCGGAACCATGGCGGGATCCTGGATCCGGGCCGCAATGGAACGTGCGCTGTGGTTGCGGAACCTCAACAGGGCCTCTTTGGCCGCTGCCAGCATCTCGTCGTCACTGACCCTGACGCCGCACTCCAGGGCCCACTCCACGGCCCGCAACCGGCCCTCCCCCTGCAACTGGGTGGGGTCCTGGCGGGCCTTGACCTTCTCCAGCAACTGGAGGCTGCGGGATACCGACACGGTGTTCCTGATGGCGCCGGCAAAGAGCCCGTTCCAGATGGAAAGCTCGGCGGGGATGCCGGGCGCTTCGACGATGATCTGCTGGTCCAGCAGGGACCGGACCACTGCCGCCCCGCTGATGTCTTCGATGACCTTCCTGCCGACAGGTCCGGCAAGGGCGATGAGTTTCAGGGCTTCCTGCTCCTCAGTGCGGCGGCGGAGATGGTCTTTGGCAACCACGCCTGCCAGCCGGACCCCGTCCGCGGGCAGTTGGCCCAGCAGCATCCAGATTCCGTTGCGCTTGGCGAGGACGCCGGCTTCAGCGGCGTCGTGCAGCAGGGCGTCCAGGATCCGGGGGTTGCCGCTTGATGCGTTCCAGATGGAATCCACTGTTGCATCGGGTACGGTCCCGTCAAGGACGTGGGCCAGGACCTCTTCAATCTGTTCCCGGTTGAGGGGCCGGAGGTCCACGCGTTCTGCCAGGCCGTCATACCAGAGTTGGTCCAGCGGCTGCGGCAGGCCCGGCCGCGGCCTGGCGGCTGCAACCACTGTTGCCCACCCGGCGGATATCACTTCGGCCAGCACCCCTGCGGAAGCGT
Source organism: Arthrobacter sp. Soil764 (assembly GCF_001428075.1). Lineage (GTDB taxonomy): Bacteria > Actinomycetota > Actinomycetes > Actinomycetales > Micrococcaceae > Arthrobacter. The sequence goes on from NZ_LMSI01000012.1 coordinate 59,762, forward strand.
CATCCAGGTGGTGGGCATCGTCCACTGCCAGCAGGACCGCTCCCGCGTGGCCGGCCTTGAGCTTCTCGAAGTATGACCACATGGAACGAAGCACCGCGACGGGTGAGACGGACTCCTCGGCAGTGAGTTCCCCCGTATAGGGGGTCAGGACCCCGAACGGCACGCCGGCCAGGGCCGAACTGGCGTGGATGCGCAGGATTTTCATGTTGCCGGCAAGGCGCTCGGTTACGGCATCAGTGACCGCCGACTTTCCAATGCCCGGGCCGGCCATGATGAAAACGGCCCGGTGGGTTCCATTGCGGACCATGGTGCAGATGCGGTCCACCGGCTCCCTCCGTCCGGTAAGGAGCCGGTGCGCAGTGGCCGGCTTGTGGCCATTAGACGAGTCCAGTCAGATCACCCCTTGAAGTCACGCCAAGCTTGGTGAAGACCTGATACAGGTGGCCTTCCACCGTGCGCACGGAAACACCCATTTCCATGGCGATGTCACGGTTGGAGACGCCGCGGCCGGCCATCCGGGCGATCTGCCGTTCCCGGCTGGTCAGCAGCGGGCTCCCGCTGCTGGGAACGATGGGAAGGTTGGCGACAGTTGCGGCCAGGATGTCCAGCCGCGCCTGCGCCGTCCTCGCCGAAAGCGAGTCCCCGGCCTGCCGCGCAAAGTCCACCGCCAGCGCCATGCACCGGGCCTCAACGGCATCGAGTTCGAGCGTTGCTGCGATTTCACCGCCGGCAAGAAGGGTTTTGGCATCCTTTGTCCTGCTGCCGACGGCGATCAACCGCGAAACGTCCGCCAGCGGACCCTGCCGGTGGCCGGCGATCTCCTCGAGGAGGCGGAAGTCCGCGTCGCTGCCATTCACGGTTGCCGCCAGCAGGTAGATGCCGGCAACCGTGTGCCTGCCCGCCTCAAGGTTCCGGCGGGCCCCTTGCTTCAGGGCTGCCACTGCCTCCGAATCGCCCAGCCAGCGCCCGGCCACGAGCGAACAAAAATCGATGATGCTCTCCGTGGCGAACCCTGCCCTGCCGGGTGTCCTCTGCAGTTTGGCCAGGTACTTGCGGGCGAGTGCGGCATTGCCGGTCTGGGCGTAAGCCAAAGCCGTAGCCGCATAGGCGGTCCGTAGCGCGGCCTGGACAGGCTGCAACTCAAGCTGGGCAGCAGCGGAGATCAACGGCTCCAGGGCTGCCTCACCCCGGCCGGAGAAGACAAAGGCCACGCCGGCCGCGAGTTCGGTGGCGGCGCTGCGGTATGGAAGCCGGTGGGTCTGCCCCGTGCTGAAGGGGCTGAGGAGGTCGATGCAGCGCCGCCACTGGCCAGTGATCAGCGCGACGAAGTAAGCCTCCCTGGCATAGCGTTCGCGGAGGCCCACGACGTGCGAGGCGTCGGTGAGCTGGCCACCGAGCTTTCGCATGAGCCCCAGCGCATCCATCTCGCGCCCGGTCAGGGCGAGTGCGCTCATCAGGATGACTGCGGACTGGAGCCGGAACCCGGTGTCGGGGTTGGCGGACGGATCGGCCGCCCGCTCGAGTGCCGGGATCATGGCCTCGTAATCGCCCGCATGGGCCTGGTATTCGAACTCACTCAAGGAGATACGGTTTGCCGCAACCGCTGCGGGTTCAGGCCAGGAAGAGTTGTTGTCCGCAGCCTCAAGCCGTTCGCGCGCCGCGGCGAGCAGTTCCCGGACCTTGCCCGCCTGGTTTGGAATGCAGAGCATGACCCGCGCCTTGGCGGCGACCACCTCCGCGTACTCCTGGGGTTCAAGGGCTTCGAGTTCGGGCCGGGAAATGGCATCCAGGGCAGAAAGGGCCTGGTCCGGCATGTCCAGCTGAAGGTACGCCGCAGCCTTTTGCCGTTGCGCCGGTGCCCACCCGGCGTGGGTCCGCTGAACCATCTCGGCGTAGGTCAGGGCGAAGCGGGGGTCGAAGAGCTGGACTGCGGCCTGGGCGGCTGCGAGCGCCAGCGCCGGACTCAGTTCGGCCTCGCACTCATGGGTCCAGGCGGCGAAAGACATGAGCTCTTCCACGGTCATGGCCGCCGGATCCGGCTCCTGGCCGCCCAGCAACATGCTGCGCAGCTCCCGGCGCCGGGAGATGCTCAGCCAGGTCCTGACGACGTCTCCGATGTATTTCTCCCGCAGCGACACCCAGCGGTGCTCGGAGTCGTCGATCTCCAGCAGGCCGCCGTCCTCCATGTCCGCAACCACATCCGCGCCGTATATCGCGGTGAGGCCGGCCAGTTCCACCCGCCGGGCACAGGAAAGCATTTCGATGACGTCCCGCGTCCCGGGTGTCTCCCGGGACCAGCGCGAGCGGACGATGTCGTCAAGGCTGGCAGCGCCGTCGAGCACCACCTTGTCCCGCAGCGTCCACACCGAATCTGACAGGACAAGGTTCCCGGAGAGCTGCTGTTCGGTGACCAGGGCTTTGAGCAGCAGGGGGTTTCCGCCCACCATCTGGTGGTAGGTGGTAACCAGGGAGGAAGCGACACGGTGCCCCAGCAATGACAGCAGGACCTGCCGGGTTTGCAGCTCGTTGAGGTTGTTGAGCCTCACCTCCGTCAGCTTCCGCTCGGTCAGCAGCCAGTGGAAGTCCGCAGGCAGGTCGCTGGCGTTCGGAGCGACGGCGATGATCTTCGCCGTACCGGTCAACAGGACATTCAACAGCACCCCGGCGCTCATGTCGTCGATACAGGCGGAGGTGTCCAGGGTAATGACGCAGGGCCGGCCCGCGGCGTCACTGCGGATAAGCGAGGTGATGCCACGCAGAATGGCGGTGGGCGAGCCCATGTAGGCCTGCGGCAGCCGGGCCAGCAGGAACGAGAGGCAGCCGTACGGGGTGTTGGAACCGGAGGGGCCGCTCCGGAGCTGCAGCGACCAGACATCGGGACCCAGGTCTGCCACAGCCGCGCGCGCAAGGGAGGACTTACCCACACCCCTGGCACCGGTGATGACGGCTCCCAGGGAGTCCTCGCTGGTCAGGGCGGTGCGGGCGGCGTCGAGGTTGGCGCTTCGTGCAGGCATGGACCATTGCTGGCCCTCCGGCGCCGCGGAGGTTGGCGTGGGCAGCAGGTCACCCTGAGGTGTTGACCCACGTCCCCAGCTGAGTGGCTCGATTGACATGAACTTTTCCCCTACATCCTGCAATAGCGGGATGTAGCCCCATTGCTCCCCCGCATAGGAAGAAGAGTACCCCGTGGCACTGACAAGGAAATAGGGTCAAAGGGAACTTTTACGATTCCGGCTGTTGTGATCCCGACTTGGCCGGGTGGAACCTCTGCTGGGCGACAGTCAGCCCGTCACGCAGCAGGAGCTCGACGGCATCGGCTGCATCGTCCAGCAGGAAGGGCAGTTCCTTCAGTTCCGCAGTGCCGAAATCACGCAGCACGTAGTCAGCGGTGTCCATCCTGCCGGGCGGCCTTCCCACCCCTACCCGGACCCTCAGGTAGTCTTTGGTGCCCAGGGCCTTGGAGATGTCCCGCAACCCGTTGTGGCCGCCCTCGCCGCCACCGAGCTTGAGCTTGACTGTATTGAACGGGATGTCGATCTCGTCGTGGACGGCCACGACGTGGTCCTCAGTGATTCCGTAGAAATTGGCCAGGGCGGAGACCGGGCCGCCGGAGACATTCATGTAGCTCATCGGCTTTGCCAGCACCACCCGCGGACCACCGATGCCCAGCCGGCCTTCAAGGACCTGGGCACGGGCCTTGTGGGTCTTGAACCCGGCCCCAACGCGGGCGGCAAGTTCATCGAGCACCATCTGGCCCACGTTGTGCCGGTTGCCTTGGTATTGCGCGCCTGGGTTGCCGAGTCCGACGATCAGCCAGGTATCTGTCATGGAGTCAATCCTATGGGGGCGGTCTTGGCGGACATGAAGCCCGGCCTGCGGACATGACAGTGGCCGGACCCTTGGGGTCCGGCCACTGTCAGGAATTGCCGGGTAATTACTCTGCTGCTGCTTCTTCGGCTGCGGGAGCTTCCTCTGCTGCCTCGGCTGCCTCTGCAGCTTCGGTCTCTTCCTCTGTAGCGGTGGCCTCGGAGATATTCACCACGAGAGCCTCTGCGTCGGTCAGGAGAGCGGAACCCTTGGGCAGGACCAGGTCCGAGGCGTGGATGTGCTCGCCGGCGCCACGGCCTTCGATGCTGACGACGACGGACTCGGGCAGGTGCGTTGCCTCAGCCTCGAGGGATACAACGGTCAGTTCCAGGTTGTGAACGGTGCCGGGAGCGGTTTCGCCTTCAACGTGGACCGGAACGTCAACCGTGACCTTCTCGCCCTGGCGAACGGTCAGGAGGTCGATGTGCTCGATGATCTGCTTTACGGGATCGCGCTGGACGTCCTTGACCAGGGCCAGGTGGCCTTCACCGTTGATGTCCAGGGACAGCAGGGCGTTGGCGGTGCGGACGGCCAGGGTGGTGGCCTTCGCCGGCAGGGTGACGTGGATGGGCTCTGCACCGTGGCCGTAGATGACGGCGGGGATCTGGTTGTTCATCCGGGCGCGGCGGGCGTAGCCCTTGCCGAATTCGGTGCGCAGTTCTGCTGCGAGCTTCTGCTCAGACATGGATATCTCCTTGAAAGACTAAACGGTGTTCAGCAAGGGCGGAGGTCTGGTGTGACCTTCAACGCCGGGCGCCGGATGGCGGCCCTTCAAGAAGGCAGTCCTTCAGCTGAAGGACTGTTCAGACCCAGTCGATAACGGAGGCTGTGCCCTCCCTCGCCAAGGTATCGCTGACAATCCTACCAGCGCCGGAACGGAATACTGAAAACGGGTCCTGCCCCGCAGCGGCTGGGCGGCAGCCGCCGGGAGCAGGACCCGTCCGGGTCTGGTGCTTAGGCCTTGCCGTCGAAGAGGCTGGTGACGGAGCCGTCGTCGAACACTTCGCGGATGGCCCTGGCAATCAGCGGTGCGATCGAAAGGACCGTCAGCTGCGGGAACTGCTGCGAGGAATTCAGCGGCAGGGTGTTGGTGACCACTACTTCGCGTGCGCCGGACTCGGAGAGACGGCGCGCGGCCGGATCCGAGAAGACGGCGTGCGTTGCGGCGATGATGACATCCTTGGCGCCGGCGTTCTTCAGGACCGTGACGGCGCCGGAGATGGTTCCGCCGGTATCGATCATGTCATCAATCAGCACGCAGGTGCGTCCCTCGATCTGGCCCACCACGGTCTTGGAGACAGCCTGGTTGGGGACAGTGAGGTCGCGGCTCTTGTGGACGAAAGCGAGGGGCGCGCCGCCCAGCCGCTCAGCCCACTGCTCTGCCACCCGGACGCGGCCGGTGTCCGGGGACACCACGGTGATGTTCTCGGCATCAACGCGGGTACGGATGTAGTCCGCCAGGAGCGGGATGGCCATCAGGTGGTCCACCGGCCCGTCGAAGAAACCCTGGATCTGGGAGGTGTGCAGGTCCACGCTCATGATCCGGTCCGCACCGGCAGTCTTGTAGAGGTCCGCCACCAAGCGGGCGGAGATGGGCTCGCGGCCGCGGCCCTTCTTGTCCTGCCGGGCGTAGGGGTAGAACGGCGAAACCACGGTGATGCGCTTGGCGGAGGCCCGCTTCAGCGAATCGATCATGATCAGCTGTTCCATGAGGTGATTGTTCAGCGGTGCGGGGTGGGCCTGGATCACGAAGGCATCGGTGCCGCGCACGCTCTCGCCGGCCCGGACGTAGATCTCGCCGTTGGCGAAGTCGTAGGCATCGACGGGAAGGAGGTCAGTGCCGAGTTCCTTGGCGATTTCCCGGGCAAGCTCGGGATGGGCCCGCCCAGTGGCGAGCACCAGCTTCTTCTCGCCGTGCGCCGTAATTTCACTCATTGTTACTTGCCCTCTTCTGTAGATGCCGGGGTACTTGAGGAGTCTTTGGTGGCCGCCTGGGCCAGTTCGGCGGAGCGGGTTCCCGGCCGGTGCGCGGGGACCCATCCTTCGGCGTTGCGCTGGGCGGCAACGCTCAGCGCCAGCGCGCCTGCCGGTACGTCCTTGCGGATCACCGCGCCGGCGCCGCTGTAGGCGCCGTCCCCCACGGTGACCGGGGCAACAAAGACGGTATTGGAGCCTGTACGGACGCCCGAGCCGATGACCGTGCGGTGCTTCTTCTCGCCGTCGTAATTGGCTGTGATGTTTCCACAGCCAATGTTGGTGTCCTCGCCGATTTCGGCGTCGCCGGCATAGCCCAGGTGGGACAGCTTGGAGCCGCGGCCGATAGTGACGTTCTTGGTTTCATAGAAGGCGCCGATTTTCCCCTTTTCGCCCAGAACCGTGCCGGGGCGAAGGTACGTGAAGGGGCCGACGGCGGCGCGCGGGCCGATCACGGAGCCGGAACCGTGGGTGCGGATCACCGTGGCGCCCTCACCCACGGTGACGTCGGTCAGGGTGGTGTCGGGGCCCACGACGGCGTCCCTGGCCACGGAGGTGGCGCCGTGCAGCTGGGTGTTGGGCAGGAGGCGGACGTCCTCGTCCAGGGTGACGGAGGAATCGATCCAGGTGGTTGCGGGATCGACGACGGTGACGCCGGCCCGCATCCAGGCTTCCACGGTGCGCCGGTTCAGCTCGGCGCCGAGGGCGGCAAGCTGCACGCGGTCGTTGGCACCCTCCACCTGCCAGCGGTCGGCGGTGACCACGGCAGCCACCCGGCCGCCTGACTCGCGGGCCAGCCCCAGCACGTCCGTGAGGTATTTCTCACCCTGGGCGTTGTCGGTGGTGACCTTGCCCAAGGCCTCGCGGAGCACCGCGGCGTCAAAGGCGTAGATTCCGGAGTTGACCTCCCGGATCAGCCGCTCGGCCCCGGTGGCGTCCTTGTGTTCACGGATGCCGGTAACGGAGCCGTCGTCGCCGCGCAGGATCCGGCCGTAGCCGGTGGCGTCGTCAAGGACTGCCGTCAGGACTGTCACGGCGTTGCCGTCACGTTCGTGGGTGGCCACGAGTTCGGTGAGCAGTTCCCCGGAGAGAAGGGGCACGTCGCCGTAAGTGACCACGACGGTGCCCGCCAGGTCCTGTTCGGCGTGCAGTGCCTGGAGCGCGGCCTCCACGGCACGGCCGGTCCCGGGAACGTCGTCCTGGTCCACGATCACTGCCTGCGGATCCAGGGCGGCGACATGGCTTTCCACCAGGTCGCGTTCGTGGCGCACCACAATGGCCAGCCGCTGCGGGTTGATGCTGCGGGCGGCCCGGAGTGCGTGGCCCACCATGGACAGGCCGCCGATTTCGTGGAGGATTTTCGGTGTCCGCGACTTCATCCGGGTACCGGCGCCTGCTGCCAGAACGATTACAGCGGCCGGGCCGGTATTCTCGGGGATCACGTACGGGCTCTCCTTGCTTGATTGTGCTCACGCTGTGCGGCGTCCGGCGGTCAGCCCGCCGGGCACCGGATGCCATCCTCATGATCGCTTTTGCGCAGCAGTTCCGCCCATAGGATTCGAACCTATACTCCACGGCTCCAAAGGCCGGGGTGCTGCCGTTACACCAGAGCGGACCGTGCCGAAGGACTCGAGGCCCGGGCACAAGTCCCTATTTTGCCATGGGTTCAGGCCGCCGCGCGACACGGGCCATTCCGTTCCTGCCGGCCCGGCGGAATCCCGCCGGCGGCAGTGGGGCATGATGGGAAGGTGAGCAACAACCTTCCACGGATGCGGATGACGGGCCTGCAGCGCCGACGCCAGCTGATCGACGTCGGGCGCGGCCTTTTCGCCGTCCGCGGCCTGGACGGGACCACCATCGAGGAAATCGCTGCCTGCGCCGGAGTGTCCAAGCCGGTCATCTACGAACACTTCGGTTCAAAGGAAGGCCTGTATACCGAAGTGGTGGACTGTGAATTCCACATCCTCCTGGACGCGATCACCGCGGCGCTCACCGAGGAAGCCAAACCCCGCGTCCTCGTCGAACGCGCCGCGCTGGCCCTGCTGACCTATATCGAGGAACGCACCGAGGGCTTCCGGATCCTGATGCGCGACGCTCCCCCGTCCCAGCCGGAGGGCGCCTTCTCCACCCTGCTCTCCCACGTCACCGCCCGCGTGGAACACATCCTCTCCGAGGAGTTCTCCCGCCGCGGCCTCAGCGGCGAGGACGGCGCCATGTACGCCCAAATGCTCGTGGGCATGGTGGCCATGACCGGCCAGTGGTGGCAGGACAGCCGACAGCCGGACAAGCACACCGTCGCCGCGCACCTGGTCAACCTGGCCTGGAACGGCCTGACCGGCCTGAAGAAGGACCCGGAGCTGCAGAGCGAAGGGTGAGCTAAGGTCACCTTCGCAGGCGCTGTGATCACCTTCGCGGCACAGGAGCCCTTCGCCGTCGCTTAGACACAACGCATAGGTGACGCTCCGGTCGCTGGGCGACCTCCACATCACGATGCGCCGCGATGCGCTCCTACGCGAAGGTCTCCTGCGCCGCTCGTGCCGGACCTCACGTTCAGATCGGCGGCCACGCTGGAAGCCGGCGCGACTTTCCGGAGGCGGGCCTTCGGAAAGTCGCGCATCGCGACGTGTCAGGGCTTGAAGGTCGCCCAGCGACCGGAAAGCCCTCTACACGTTGTGTCTAAGCGACGTCGAAGGGCCGGTTCCGGACCCAACCAAGGTGCCTCAGTCGCCGAGGAGTTCGGAGGACTCCAGCCACTCCAGTTCCAGGGTGTCCTTTTCGTCGGCCAGGTCCTTGAGCTGCCTGTTCTGTTCGGCGAGGGCGTCGAAGTCGGACTGCTCCGTGCTCTTGACCATGTCGTCGTGGAGCTTCCTCTCCTGCTGGTCCAGCTTCTTGAGCTGCCGCTCAATCCTGTTGAGGGCCTTGCGGGCGTCCCGCTTCTCGGCTTCGGATGGTCCGGTCCGGCCGGCCGGCTGCTGGCCTTGGCCACCGCTGGTGGCCGGGTTTCCGCCGCCGGTCACGGTGGAACCGGCCAGGGCGGCTTCGCGCAGTTCAAGGTACTGGTCAACGCCGCCGGGCAGTCCGCGGAGCTTGCCGTCGCCGAGCAGCGCCATCTGGTGGTCGGTGACGCGTTCGAGCAGGTAGCGGTCGTGGCTGACCACCACCAGCGTGCCGGGCCAGCCGTCCAGTACGTCCTCGACGGCGGCGAGGGTGTCGGTGTCCAGGTCGTTGGTGGGCTCATCGAGCATCAGCACGTTGGGTTCACCCACCAGGAGGCGCAGGAGCTGCAGGCGGCGCCGTTCACCACCGGACAGGTCCCTGACCGGCGTCCACTGTTTTTCGTTCGTGAAGCCGAGCTGCTCCACCAACTGGCTGGCGCTGAATTCCTTGCCGCCGACGTTGAAGGAACGCTTTTCCCGCTCAATCACCTCAATGACGCGCAGGTCGGCGACGTCGTCGAGCTCCTTGACTTCCTGGGTGAGGACGGCGGTGACCACCGTCTTTCCCCGCTTCAGCTTGCCGGCGTCGGGCGTGATCTCGCCGTTGAGCAGCTTCAGGAGGGTGGTCTTGCCGGCGCCGTTGACGCCCACCAGGCCCAGGCGCTCCCCCGGGGCCAGGCGAAGGGTGATGTTGTCGAAAAGCTTCCGGCCGTCGTCGCTGCCCTGGAAGTTGAGGGATACGTGCTCGAGGTCCAGCACATCCTTGCCCTGGCGCGCCGTGGCCATCCTGCTCAAGGCCATGGAATCACGCGGAGCGGGAACGTCAGCGATGAGCGCGTTGGCCGCCTCGATCCGGAACTTCGGCTTGGCAGTACGGGCCGGAGCGCCCCGGCGAAGCCAGGCGAGCTCCTTCTTGACCAGCTGCTGGCGCTTGCCTTCCACCACGGACGCCATCCGGTCGCGTTCCGCGCGGGCCAGGACGTACGCCGCGTAGCCGCCTTCGAAGGGGTCCACGATCCCGTCGTGCACCTCCCAGGTCTTGGTGCAGACTTCGTCCAGGAACCAGCGGTCGTGGGTGACCACCAGGAAGGCGCCCTGGTTGGCGCGCCAGCGCGTCTTCAGGTGCCGGGCAAGCCAGGCCACACCCTCGACGTCGAGGTGGTTGGTGGGCTCATCCAGCATGATGACGTCGTGGTCCTCGATCAACAGCTTGGCGAGGGCCACGCGCCTCTTCTGGCCGCCGGAGAGGGCGTGGACGTTGGCGTGCCAGTCGACGTCGGACACCAGGCCGCCCATGATTTCGCGGATCTGCGGGTTGCGCGCCCATTCGTAGTCGGCCTGGTCACCCACGATGGCGGCACCCACTGTGAGGTCGCCGTCGAGCACGTCGCTTTGGTCCAGGTACCCCACGTTGACGTCGCCGCGTTTGGTGACCCGGCCGGAATCCGGGGTGGAGCGCAGGGCCAGCAGCCGCATCAGGGTGGACTTGCCGTCACCGTTGCGGCCCACCATGCCGATCCGGTCCCCCTCCTCCAGTCCCAGGGTGATGCCGTCCAGGACGGTGCGGGTTGCGTAGGAAACCGTGAGGTTCTCGCCGCCAAGAAGGTGTGCCAAAGGGAACTGCTTTCTGCTGCCGGACTGTACGTTTTAAAGGAGGGTGTCAGAGATGATGCGCGCGCCCGGGACCGGGCCGTGGACGGGGAGGGCTGTCAGGCCGTAGTGCTGCAGGTCCTCCGCCAGCGCCTCCGCCGCAACGGAGTCATCAGCCAGCAAAGCCACGGTGGGGCCGGAACCGGAAACGATTCCTGCGATGGCCCCATGGGATTCGCCGATTCCCAGCGTATCGCGCAGGGCGGGCGACAATTCAATGGAAGCCCGTTGCAGGTCATTCACCAACACCCGGCTCAACGATTCGGCATCCCCGCCCCGCAGCGCCGTCAGGATCTGCGGATCCACGCTTGTGGGCTCACCCGCATCGACCCCTTCGGACGCCCGCAGCCGGTCCAGTGTCCGGTACACCTCCGGGGTGGACAGGCCATAGTCGGCCACCACCAGCACCCAGTGGGTCTGCGCCTTGGCCAGTGCCGGGGACAGTTCATCGCCGAGGCCCAGGCCGACGGCGGTCCCGCCCAGGAGCGAGAAGGGGACGTCTGCCCCCAGTTCGGACGCCAGGTGAGCCAGTTCCTCCCGTGACAGCCCGCTGTTCCAGAGCGCATCACAGGCCAGGAGCGTGGCGGCGGCGTCGGCGGAGCCGCCGCCCATCCCGCCGGCCACGGGAACCCGCTTGGTGATTTCCAGATGCACGCCCGTGGCGTGCTCGGAGACGTCAGCCATAATGGCTGCCGCCTTATAGGCCAGGTTGTTGCCGTCCAAGGGGATGTCGACGGCGTCGAGGTCCAGAGTGCTTTCCGGGCTGAGGCTGATGGTGATGCCGGGGGCGGCGGTACTGGTCGCTGCCACTTCCTCATAGAGGGACACTGCGAGATAGACGCTGGCAACGGAGTGGTAGCCATCGGGCCGGAGCGGGCCTACGGCCAGGGAGACATTGACTTTGCCGGGCGCCTTGACCCGGACGGTCCTGGCGGCGAACCGCCCTCGGCCTGCCCTTTCAAGTCCCGCGCTCACGGGCGGTTTTCCCTGGCTTCGGCAATCCGGGCGAACGCGGCAATGTCAATGACCTCGCCGCGTGCGGTGGGGTCGACGCCGGCTGCGAGGAGGCAGCGCTCTGCTTCCGGGGCGCCCCCGGCCCAGCCGGCCAGGGCCGCCCGAAGCGTCTTGCGGCGCTGGGCGAACGCAGCATCCACCACGGCGAACACCTGCTCACGCGTGGCGGTGGTTGCCGGCGGTTCGCGGCGGGTGAAGGCCACCAGCCCGGAATGGATTTTCGGGGCCGGCCAAAAAACGTTCATGCCGATCACGCCGGCCTTGCGCATCTGGCTGTACCAGGCGGCCTTGACCGACGGCACTCCGTAGGTTTTGGAGCCCGGGCCGGCGGCCAGCCGGTCAGCCACCTCGTCCTGCACCATCACCAGGCCGTGGCGCAGGCTGGGGAAGTGCTGCAACAGGTGCAGCACCACCGGAACCGCCACGTTGTAGGGCAGGTTGGCCACGAGGGCCGTGGGCTCCACGGGCAGCTCGGTGACCTTCATGGCATCGGCGTGGACCAGGTGGAAGGCGTCGACGGCGGCCGGCCGCCATTCCTGCACGGTTTCCGGAAGCTTTGCTGCAAGGACGGGATCGATTTCGACGGCGACAACTGCCGCTGCCGCGTCAAGCAGCCCCAGGGTGAGGGACCCCAGCCCCGGACCGACTTCGAGCACCGTTTCGTCCGGGCCCACGCCCGCTGCGGCCACAATCCGCCGAATCGTGTTGCCGTCGATCACAAAGTTCTGGCCCAGGGTCTTGGTGGGCCTGATGCCGATTTCCTCTGCCATCCGGCGTATGTCGGAGGCACCGAACAACGGTGCGGGCACGGCGGGGATCGGTTCAGTCACCTAGGTATCCTATCCCGCGCGGCACCCCTGCCCTGCCGGATTAACGGCTGTGGCCGGGCCCGGAGTACCCGGGCCCGGCCACGGCCGTTCAGTATGAGCTTGGGCTGTGGATCAGCTGGTTGCTGCCCAACCGCAGCCCCAGGGCGACAAGCCGCGCTGCGCGTAAACGCGGTTGGCGATGTCGATCTGCTGTGCCTTGGTGGCCAGGCTGGCGTTGGGGGCGTAGGCACCGCCGCCGGCTCCGATCCAGGTGCGGATGTCGAACTGGAGACCGCCGTAGTAGCCGTTGCCGCTGTTAATGCTCCAGTTTCCAGTGGACTCGCACTGGGCAATCTTGTCCCACATGGCTTCATTCATCATGGCCGGTGCTGCCGCTCCGGTGTTTGCGCCGGCAGGTGCCGCAGGTGCGGCCTGCGGAGCAGGCTTGGCCTTGGTGCCGACGGTGATCTTCTCAGTTACGGGCTGCACGGCCACGTTTTCTGAGACCAGGGTGCGGGAAGCTTCGCGGCCGTCCACGAGCACCAGCTTGAAGGTACGCTCAAGCTTGCCGGCAGCGCCCGCCTGGGTCACTTCCTTCTCGCCCTTGAGCATGTCAGCGCTTTCGACGGTAACGGTCTCGAAGGGCACCCCTTCACTGGTGACGGCCGTTTGGCTGGTGTCCACGCGGGACACCTTGATGACCATGTTGTTCACCACGTTGGCGTTGGCCGGCTGCGAGGAGCGGTCGTTGGCGCCGAGGGTCACGCCGGAATCCTCCAGTACCTTGCCAACGGTAAGGGCAGTAGTGGTGGCCGTGTTCACCTTGCCGTCAGCCACGATGCTGACGGTCTTCGGGGTGGAAATCGAAACGTAGGAACCGGCCAGCGAGAGGGTGGCATCCTTGGGGGCCGAAACAGACGAGGCACTGGCGACGCCGAGTTCGGTCACCAGGTCTTCGACATCCTGGGCCGTGGTGTTGACCGTCTTTTCAGCCCCGTCAAGGCTGACCTTGACTTCCTTGGCCTGGTTGATGTTGATGACCGTGCCGTTGTGGACGGTCGCGTCAAGGGAAGGCGATACGCGGTCGCCGGGCTTCAGTTCCAGGTTGGCGGTCTTGACCACCTGTTCCACTGTTCCGCCAAAGGACTGCACGGACGACGCTTTGCCGTCCACGTTGAGCGTGATTGTTTTGTTATTGCCCACGAAGGCTACGAGGCCCGCGACCAGGCCGCAAAGCACCAGCAGCTGGGCACCAACTTTGATATAGCTGAACTTGCCGTCCGATGTGAAGAACTTGATCACGATTGCCCGTAACTCTCGGTCCATCCGGGCACGGGGAAACGCGCAATAAAATGCCCGGAGCAACCTTGAAAAGGACGGTCCGGGCACCAGTGCGCCGCCACACTCCGCACAGCGGCATGGCCGGATTCTGGACAGGCCGGGCCGGCTGCAACTGGAGTGAAATTACCCGTTGGCCTTCCCCGACCCCGGCTAATAGTTACCCACTGTAACCGTAGCGTTATAAAGCAGCCAACATTTCTGCATACCAGATATGCATCTAGCAGCAAACGCCGGAAGGAACCTCAGTCCCAGGATCCGTATGCCCGCACGGTATTTTCGCTGATCGCAGTGCATAGTCCAGCCAGGTCGGAGCCTGTCAATTCTGCCATGCTCCGAACCGTGTACGGGACCATATAGCTGGCGTTCGGACGTCCCCTGTGCGGGTGCGGCGTCAGGAACGGCGCATCCGTTTCCACCATGAGCAGCTCCCGGTCCGCCACGGCGAGCGCAGCGCGCAGGTTCGTGGCATTCCTGAACGTCAGCGTGCCGGCAAAGGACATCCACCAGCCCTGTTCGTTGCAGGTTTTCGCCAGGTCCTCGTCACCGGAGAAGCAGTGGAACACCACCCTGTCCGGGGCCCCCTCTTCCTGGAGCACCCGCACCACGTCGCCGTGAGCGTCCCGGTCGTGGATCTGGAGGGTGAGGTCCAGGCGTTTGGCAATGTCGATGTGCCGGCGGAATGAATACTCCTGGTGGCCCAGTCCCTCACCTTGGGTGCGGTAGAAGTCGAGTCCGGTTTCGCCGATGGCCCGGATCCGGGGATGCGTGGCCAGGCGTTCGATCTCGGCAAGGGCCGTTTCCAGTTCACCGCGGGCCGCATAGTGCGGAGCATCATTGGGATGCAGGGCCACAGCCCCCAGGAGCCGTTCGTCCTGGTCCACCGCCTCTACGGTGAACCGTGAGGATTCCAGGTCGCAGCCCACCTGGACGGCGCCCTGCACCCCCACGGCCGCCGCGGCATCCAGCGCAGCCTTGATCCCTACGGGCCCCTTTCCTTCGGGGAAATCCAAGTGGGTGTGGTTGTCCATGACCGGTACCGGCAGGGGCTCGGGCGCGGGCGGGAAATCCTTCCGGCGCGGGGCGTCAGGGTCCGGAGTCCGCTCGTCGGCGGGTACCCGGTAGGCGGCGGGAATCGAGGAATTGCACATCCACCCACACTATCGGCCGAAGGTACCCCTATATTTCCCGGAACTCTCTGTCAGGCACGGCAGTTGTGTTAGTAGTCTGGAACGAACACACGCGCACGCCCACCAAGGGGCGAAGGCAGGCTTGCTGTCCCGTCCAGGTGAACCCCGGGCTGAAAGGTTGCCGATGGAACCCCACCGACGCACTGCCAACAATGCCGGCGCACCGAACCTGAACCTGGCCGGCGTCGCTGATTCCGTCAGCCACCTGAACGGGCACCGGCCGGCGGCCATGGATTCGGGGTCCTTCCACGCCGCGGCGCAGCGCATCCTCACCACGGTCAACACGGTCATCGACGGCAAATCCGATGCCGCCAAGCTGGCGCTCACAGTCCTGCTCGCGCAGGGCCACCTGCTGGTGGAGGACGTGCCCGGGGTCGGAAAGACCCTGCTCGCAAAGACCCTCGCCCGGACCATCGACTGCACCGTCAACCGCATCCAGTTCACCCCGGACCTGCTGCCCTCCGACGTCACCGGCGTTTCCATCTACAACCAGGCCTCCAGGCTCTTCGAATTCCGGCCGGGTGCGGTCTTCGCGAACATCGTCATCGGCGACGAAATCAACCGGGCATCCGCCAAGACCCAGTCCGCCCTGCTGGAATGCATGGAGGAGCACCAGGTTACGGTGGACGGTACGTCCTACAAGCTGGACGAGCCGTTCATGGTGGTTGCTACCCAGAACCCCATTGAAATGGAAGGCACGTATCCCCTGCCCGAGGCCCAGCGGGACCGGTTCATGGCCCGGATTTCCATGGGCTACCCGGACAAGGCCGCAGAGATCGAAATGCTCGAAACCCATCAGGCGGTCTCGCCGCTGGCCAACGTCTCCCCCGTCGTCACCGCGGCGGACGTGGCGGCGATGACCGCCACCGTCCAGCAGGTCTATGTCTCGGAAGCCGTCAAGGAATACACGGTGTCAGTGGGCAGGGCCACCAGGGAGAGCCCGCTGCTGCGGCTGGGCGCCAGTCCCCGCTCCATGCTGCAGTTGCTGCGCGCCGCAAAGGCCACAGCCGCCCTTGACGGACGCGACTTTGTCCTGCCGGACGATGTGCGGGACGTGGCCGAGTCCGTCCTGGCGCACCGCATCATCCTTGACCGGAAGGCGGCGGGCGCAGGCGAGAGCCCAAACAGCGTGCTGCGGGGCATCCTGTCCCGGCTGCCCGTGCCCCAGGCCCAGAACGGGCAGCCCAACCGGGCCGCGGCCGCCGGCAGCAGGAACCGCTAGGCGCGGACCATGGCCCTGCTGGAGAAGCTTCCGCGGCACCTGTTCACCCTGCGCGGCTGGGGCATGCTCGCAGCCGGGGCGTTCACGCTGGCAGCTGCCCAGGTCATGGGGCGCCGCGACCTCCTGACGCTGGCCCTGCTGCTGCTGGTCCTGCCGCTGGTTTCCCTTGCCGGCATCCGGCTGGTCAAGCCGCGCTTCCGCGTCTACCGCGAATTCAACCCCTCCCCCGTGGAAGCCTCAGCCCCGGCAACGGTGCACCTTGCCGTGGCCAGGACGGGGCCGGGCAGCGGACGCGTGGCGATGGAGGAGCGCCTGCCGGCGCACTTCGGCCAGGCACCTTCCTTCTGGTTCCCGTCCCGTTCCGCCACCGGCGGCACAAGCCGCTACGAGTACCACCTCACGTCCAGGCACCGGGGGCAGTTCAGGATCGGGCCCGTGACAGCCGAGTTCACCGACCCCTTCGGCCTCTCCCTGCACCGCCAGGCCATCGACGACGGCGACGTACTCACCGTGACGCCTGCCGCCGTCGTCCTGCCCGCCACCGGGCTGGCGGGAGCGCGCGGGAGCGACGGCGTTACCGCCACCCGCGTCCGGGCGAACCCGAGCGATGACGACATCATGACCCGTGAGTACCGCCACGGGGACCCGATGCGCCGGGTCCACTGGCCCGCCACAGCGAGGCACGGATCCCTCATGGTCCGGCAGGAGGAGTCGGTCACCACTCCTGAGGCCACCATCATCCTGGACCACCGGGCCGGTGCCTTTAGTGGCGGCCCGGGCACATCAATGCCGGGCCTGCCCGACCCGGAGGGGCATGCACCGGCCACCAGCGACACCTTCGAGTGGTCTGTTGTTGCCGCCATGTCTGTCAGCGCGCACCTCACCGAGCGCAACTACAGTCTTCGGCTGCTGGATACCGGGGGGGAACCGGCGTTCCTCCACTCCCCATCGGCCCCGGAACCGGCCATGGAGGAATTCAGCGGGGCATCCGGCCTGCAGTCAATAGCCGAAAGCCTGGCCGCAATCCACCTGTCCGGGCCGGCCCACCCCCGGCGGGACGGACTGCTTCGGGACGCCATCCGCCGGGAGGCCCCGGCCAGGCACGCGGACCGCAGGGGCGCTCCGGGGGTGCGGACGCCGGCAGGTGCGGAGCAGGGGCCTCCGGCCTTTGATGACCAGCTGATGGACAAGCTGTCCGCGCACCGGATGCGGGGGCCTTTGATCGCCGTGCTGGGACGCATTACCGCCGAGGAGGCAGCGGAGCTGGCCCCGGCCGCGGCGTATGGCACCAACTCGTTCGCCATCCTGGCGGTGGAACGGCCCACGGATTTCCAGGACGTGCTGGAAGTGCTGAGGCAGGGCGGCTGGCGGGCGCTGGCCGTTGCGCCGACCACCCGGCTTACCGTCGCCTGGGGCCAGTTGGAGCAGGATGCGGCGCTGCCGGTGGCTCCTGCATCAGAGGTCCGACGCGGAGCGGGGGTGGCCACATGACCATGGCGCCGGCCCGGCCAACGGGGGCCGGTCACGAGGCACAGCCGCGTCCTCAGATGCCCGCGGGCCGGATGCGTGCGGGCGCCTATCCATGGGCCATGGCGGCATCCATCACGGTGGCTGTCTGCGGGGCCGCCCTGTCCCTGAATGGTGTCCTGCGCGGCTGGAACTGGTACTGGCCGGTGATGACCACGGTGCTGGTGGTGGCATTCACCCTGGCCGTCCTGCGTTCCGTCCGCGCCCAGCCGCTGCTGGTCACCGCAGGCGGGTTCCTGGCACTGGGCGCCGTCCTGACGTTGACGTTCTTCCGCAGCTCCAGTTTCCTTTGGTTTGTCCCCACCGGCGCCACCGTCCCCGAGTTGGACCGGCTGATCCGGCGGGCCAGCGAGACAGTCCTGGCAGAGACAGCCCCCGTGGCACCCAACGCCGGGATCGTCATGGTGGTCTGCGCGGTGCTTGGCCTGGCGGTCATCCTGGTAGACGCACTCTCGGTGCCGCTGGGGATGCCGGCCGCCTCCGGCACCGGCTTGCTTGCCCTGCTGGTGGTTCCGGCCATGATCAAGCCGCAGAGTGTGGGGGTGTGGAGTTTCGTTGCCACCGTGGCGGGATACCTCTTGATCCTTGCCTGCAGCCAGTGGTTTGCACCTGGCGGCAGGTTGCAGGGCGCCTCGGCCCGGAGCCCCGGCCTGCTGCGCAGCGCAATGTTGACGGGCGCGGTTGCCTTGGTGGCCACTCTGCTGCTGCCCCTGGCAATTCCGGGGTTCGACCGCGGCACGTTCCCGCAGGGCTCCCGGCTCAATCCGTGGGGCGCCTCAACCGGCCTGAACCCGATGATCACCCTGGGAAGCAGCCTCCGCACGCCTGACGGAAGCGGCAGGATCACCTACGCCACCAATTCGCCCAACCCCCTCTACCTGCGCTCTGTCACGGTGGACAATTTCGACGGCGATTCTTGGGGACCGGATGACCGCACCGCGTCCAGGGTGCCCCTTGACGGCCGGATCGACCCCGGGTACGCGGTCCTGGCCGATGAGCAGGTGCGGCTGGTGACGGCCATCGACGCCGGAGCCTTCACCAGCCCCTACCTGCCGGTCCCGTACCCGCCCGAAACCATCCGCGGGCTGGGCGGTCAATGGACGTGGGATCCTGCCACCCTGAGCATCAAAGGCACCGACACCACCACGCGGAGGCAGGAGTACCTGGTGACCTCGGCAGTACCCAAGCTTTCCGCTGTGCTCCTGGCCCAGTCCTCAGCGCCGGTGCGGGGTATTCCGGACATTTTCACCCGGATTCCCGGCAACGTCCCTGACATCGTCAAGAACACTGCCCGGACCGTGACTGGAGCTGCGGGGACGCCCTACCAGAAGGCCATGGCCATCCAGAAGTACTTGCGCTCGTCCGAGTTCACGTACTCGCTGCAGTCTCCGGTGCAGGGCGGCTACGACGGCAACGGCCTTTCCGTCCTGGCTGACTTCCTGCAGCAAAAGAGCGGCTACTGCATCCACTACGCCTCGGCGATGGCGGTGATGGCCAGGCTCGAAGGCATCCCCAGCAGGATCGCCGTGGGTTATGCCCCCGGCCGGCTGACCGGGGCCACCGTAACCGTGTCCGGCCAGGGCGCCCTCCCGGAATATGAGGCGGATGCGCGCGACGCCCATGCCTGGCCGGAACTGTACTTCCAGGGCCTGGGCTGGGTGCCGTTCGAGCCAACGCCATCGCGCGGGGTGGTCCCGGACTATGCCACCGAGGCCTCCGCACCTTCCGTTCCGGATTCCCTGGGAAACAACGACGGACTCATTCCGGACACGGCACCGGTTCCCGCCGCATCCCCCAGCGCCACCACGCAGGCCGTCCCCGGTTCCGGCGGCAGCAGCACCGGCGAGGGCGCGCAACTGACGCCCTGGCTCCTGGGTGCGTCCGCCGTGCTGGGCCTTGTTCTCCTGGCGGCTGCCCCGCACTTGGTCCGCCTAGGCACCAGGTCACGGCGGCTGCGTCCAAAGGACCAGGGCCTGGCAGTCCCGCTGGCATGGAATGAGATCAGGGATCTTGGCACCGATTACGGCCTGCCCGCCGCGGACAGCGAGACCCCCAGGGCCTACTCAGCCCGGTTCCGTGCTGAACTGCTGGGCGAGCCCGGCGGCATGGACCAGGACGCGCACCACGCAGTGTCATCCTTCACGTCGGCGTTCGAACAGTACCGGTACGGCCGTCCGGGCGGCGCCGGCGCCCCTGACACCGGCACCCCTGCAGAGGACATTGCTGCCGGTGTGGCGGCCGTGGAAGCTTCCCTCCGGGCGAACGCCACCCTGCCCAGGCGCTTGGCAGCGGCCTGGCTTCCGCCGTCGGTGACCCGCAGGCTGGGCCTGCTGCTCCGGATGCCGTTCAGTGCGGCTGGCAGGGCCATCCGCAAAGCGGTGCACGCTGTCGCCAGTTTCCGGCTGGTGAAGCCGGTGCAACCGACCACAGGAGGGCGTTCCGGGGCAGGAGCGGCCGACGGCGGCAGCAGGACCGGGCGGGGCTAAACGGGCTGTGCCGGCCGGGGAAGCCCCGGCCGGCACATGAGGGTTGGGTAACCGCCGGAACTAGCCGGCGTAGGGGTCGGCGATGCCGATGTACTGCGTGTAGAGGTATTCCTCGATGCCTTCCAGCCCGCCTTCGCGGCCCAGGCCCGACTGCTTCACGCCGCCGAAGGGAGCGGCGGCGTTGGAGATGACGCCTGCGTTCAGGCCCAGCATGCCGGTCTCGAGCTTTTCGCCCATCCGGATGCCGCGGTTCAGGTCCTTGGTGAAGACGTAGGCCACCAACCCGTATTCGGTGTTGTTGGCCAGCCGCACGGCGTCGTCCTCGCTGCTGAAGGTGATGATCGGCGCCACGGGACCGAAGATTTCCTCGGACAGGATGCGGGTGCCTTCGGTGACGCCGGAAAGGATGGTGGGCTGGTAGAAGTAGCCAGGACCCTCCACCGGTCCGCCGCCCAGGACTGCCTTGGCGCCGGAGGCAACGGCGTCGGACACCAGCTCGTGGACCTTGTCCCGGCTCTTGGCGTCGATCAGCGGACCCACCTTGGACTCCGGCTCTGTGCCGCGGGCGGTGGTCATCTCCTTCATCTTCGCGGCGAACTTCTCCGCGAATTCACCGGCAATGGACTCGTGAACGATGAAGCGGTTTGCTGCGGTGCAGGCTTCGCCCATGTTCCGCAGCTTCGCCAGCATGGCTCCGGTCACGGCAGCGTCCAGGTCTGCGTCCTCGAAGACCAGGAACGGGGCATTGCCGCCCAGTTCCATCGAGGTCCGCAGCACGGTTTCGGACGCGTCTGCCAGCAGGCGCCGTCCCACTTCGGTGGAGCCGGTGAAGGAAAGCTTGCGCAGGCGGGAGTCCTTGATCAGCGGCCCGGTGGTGGCCCCCGCCGTGGAGGTGGGAATGACGTTCAGGACACCTGCGGGCAGGCCTGCCTCCTGCATGACGGCAGCGAACAGCTGGGACGTCAGGGGCGTCAGGTTGGCCGACTTCAACACCATGGTGCAGCCGGCGGCGACGGCCGGCGCGATCTTGCGGGTGGCCATGGCCAGCGGGAAGTTCCAGGGGGTGATCAGCAGGCAGGGGCCCACCGGTTTCTTGGTCACCAGGAGGCGGGACTTGCCGTCGGGCGAGACCGAGTAGCGTCCGAAGGCACGGACAGCTTCCTCGGAGAACCAGCGCAGGAACTCGGCACCGTACGTCACTTCACCGCGGGCTTCGGCCAGCGGCTTGCCCATTTCCAGGGTCATCAGGAGGGCGAAGTCTTCTGCGCGCTCGGTCACCAGGTCGAAGGCCCGGCGGAGGATTTCCCCGCGTTCACGGGGCGGGACCTTTGCCCAGGACTCCTGGGCGGCTGCGGCGGCATCCAGGGCTGCCGCACCGTCCTCGGGGCCGGCGTCGGCAATGCTCAGCAGCACCTTCCCGGTGGCGGGATCCTCGACGTCGAACGTCTTGCCTGATGCGGCGTCGCGCCACTCACCATTAATGAGCAGCCCGGTGGGAACGGAGGCCAAAAGCCGGGTTTCGCGCTCGGCGGTAACAGCCGGCTGTGCAGTGACAGTCACGATGACTCCCTCGTCAGTAGGGTTGTGGCAGCCCGTGGCCGCGGCCGAAGTGACCGGGATCATGGGGCTGATTAACAGCCAGACTACTGCGGGCCACTCCCCCGGTCTACGCCGTTGCGCACTGCGGAATCACAGCCTCGCTGTGCACCTGCACAGGAACCGGAAGATGGGTTGGGGGCTGGCTACCGGGCGGCAAGGACAGCGGAATAGAGCTCCCGTTTGCTGACCCGGACATCTTCGGCGACGGCGGCGACGGCCTCCTTCAGCCGGATGCCCTGGGCCACCAGTTCGTTGACCGCGGCCACGTGGTCTTCCGGGGTACCGGCTGCCTGTTCCGGTGCCCCGCCGAGCACCACGGCGATCTCGCCGCGGACCTCCGTGTCCTCAGCCCACTGGAGCAGTTCGCCCACAGTGCCGCGGACGACTTCTTCGTAGGTTTTGGTCAGTTCCCGGCATACTGCGATGCGGCGGTCCGGTCCGAACCGCTCGCGCAGCGCGCGCAGCATGGCTTCCAGCCGGTGCGGTGCCTCAAAGAACACCATGGTGCGCCGCTCCCCCGCAAGGTCCGCCAGGCGGGAGGCCCTTTCGCCGGCCTTGCGGGGAAGGAACCCCTCGAAGCAGAACCTGTCCGTGGGCAGGCCGGACAACGCCAGTGCAGTGAGGACCGCGGAGGGCCCGGGAACCGCGGTGACGGGAAGTCCCGCCGCGATGGCACCCTCCACCAGCCGGAAACCCGGATCAGAGACCGCCGGCATCCCGGCGTCGGTGACCATGAGGAGTGTGCTGCCGGCACGCACCTGGTCCAGGAGTTCAGAAGTCCTGGTGGCCTCATTGTGCTCGTGGTAGCTGATGACGCGTCCCGCGACGGCAACGCCCAGGCTTTGCACCAGGCGGTGGAGGCGCCGGGTGTCCTCGGCGGCCACGATGTCCGCGGTGCCCAGCAGTTCCACCAAACGGGCGGAGGCATCTCCGGTGTTTCCGATGGGAGTGGCGGCAAGGACGATCCGCCCAGTGGTCGCAGGGGCGGTTTCGGAAAGGGAGCTGGGGTTGAGGTCCACCTCCCAAGCCTACTGCCGCCGGGTCTTCCAGCCGCAAAAGGTAGCATGGGGCTCGTGACGCAGACCTCGACGCGGCCCACGGGGCCCGGAAAGCCCGGCCAGGCGGAATCCCCTGACGGAACCGGCGCCACCGGGACGAAGCCTGCAGGGAAGGTTGCCCGGCCCTGGATCAGCCGGCCTGATGAGGCGTTTACCGTCGAGGCCCTGAGGGCACGGCTCAACGGCGCCGGCACGTCCTGGCGGGACTATCCACCGACGCTCCGGCTCTGGTTCGTCCTGGTCCCGGTCCTGACGGCAGTGGCCGGCGGCCTCCTCCGCTTCATCCGTCTTGAGGTGCCGCACAAACTGGTGTTCGACGAAACGTACTACGTCAAAGACGCCTACTCCTACCTCATCAGCGGCTATGAGCGCAGCTGGCCGGACAAGGCAAATGATTCCTTCAACGCCGGCAACCCAGGCGTCCTGCTGAACACACCCGAATATGTGGTCCACCCGCCCGTGGGCAAGTGGATGATCGCAGCCGGCATGTGGCTGTTCGGGCCGGAAAACCCCTATGGCTGGCGTTTCGCCGCAGCCCTCACCGGCACCCTCACGGTGCTGCTGGTCTCCCTGATCGCCCTGAAACTGTTCCGCTCGCTTCCGCTCGCCTGCGCCGCGGGGCTGCTCCTCGCCGTCGACGGCCACCACCTGGTGATGTCCAGGACGTCCCTGCTGGACATCTTCCTGACGTTCTGGATCCTTGCCGCCTTCGGCGCCCTGCTGATGGACCGCGACGACGGGCGGCGGCGCCTGGCAGGGCGGCTGGCCCGGACCGCTGCCGGGAACGGCGGGCAGCCCCCGGCCGGGGCGCTGCTGTCCGGGCCATGGCTGGGCGTGCGCTGGTGGCGGGTGGCTGCCGGAGTCTGCCTGGGCCTGGCGGTGGGCACCAAGTGGTCCGGCCTGTTCTTCCTCGCCGGATTCGGCCTCCTCACCGTGCTGTGGGACCTCAACGCCCGGCGCGTGGCGGGCATCCGCGGCTGGATCAGCGGCGGCGTGATCCGGGACGGAATTCCCGCATTCACCGCCATGGTGCCCGTGGCAGCAATCGTCTACTCCGCCACCTGGACGGGCTGGTTCCTGTCGGACAACGCCTACTTCCGCCACTGGGCTGAGACCAACCCCTCAGCGGAATGGGGCTGGCTGCCTGACTCCGTCCGGTCGCTTGTCCATTACCACCTCGAAGCGTACAAGTTCCATCAGGGACTGAGCTCCGAGCACCCCTACCAGGCAAGTGCGTGGAGCTGGCTGGTGATGGGGCGGCCGACGTCGTTCTTCTATGAATCCCCGCCCCAGGGCACCCCGGGCTGCAACGTGGAAAAGTGCACCTCCGCCATCCTGTCCGTCGGGAACCCGCTGATTTGGTGGGGCGCAGCCATCTCCCTGGTGGTCCTGCTCTTCTGGTGGGTGGGACGCCGGGACTGGCGGGCCGGGGCCGTGCTGGCCGGCGTCGGAGCGGGCTACCTGCCGTGGTTCATGTATCCGGAGCGGACCATGTTCTACTTCTACGCGGTATCCTTCGAACCGTTCCTGGTCCTGGCACTGGTGTACTGCCTGGGACTGGCCCTGGGCCGGGCCACGGACCCCCCGTGGCGCCGGCGCTCCGGAATGTACCTGGTGGTCCTGTTCCTGGCGGCGGCAGTCCTGCTGTCGGCGTTCTTCTACCCGATTTGGGCCGCAGAGGTCATCCCCTACGTCGACTGGAAGGTCCGGATGTGGATGCCGTCCTGGATCTAGGGCAGGATGGCAACAGAGACCTGAAGGAGCCGCTGCCGCGGCATGGCAGCGGAAACGGAGACCGGCTGTGAGAGAAGCGAGCACGGAACTGCTGGTTGAGCTTGACGCCAACAGCAACGTGACTGACCTGCTGCTGGAGCAGCACTCCGCCAACCCGGCCCACGCACTGTACCGCCGGAAGGGCCCCAACGGCTGGGTGGACGTCACGGCGCAGAGATTCCTCCAGGACGTCAGTGCCCTGGCCAAGGGGCTCATCGCCGGCGGCCTGGAGCCCGGCGACACGGTCGCCGTCATGTCCCGCACCTCGTTCGAATGGACGCTGGTGGACTTCGCCATCTGGTTCGCCGGCGGCGTCACGGTGCCCATCTATGAAACGTCCTCCGCCAGCCAGGTGGAGTGGATCATCAAGGATGCAGGGGTCCGCCGTGTCTTCGCCGGAGACCGCGCCACAGTGCAGCTGGTAAGCGGCGTGGTGACCGGTTCCGCAGAGCTCAGCGACCGCCTGGTCAACGTGCTGCGGATGGATTACGACGGCGAGGCTCCGGACCTTGCCAGCCTCACCGCTGCAGGCACCGGAGTCAGCGACGCTGAACTGGAACGTCAGCGCAGCCGCGCAGGGCTGGCCGACCTCGCCTCATTGGTGTACACCTCCGGCACCACAGGCAAGCCTAAAGGGTGCGAGATTACGCACGGGAACTTTGCCCTGGTGGCCAGGAACGTCGTTGCGTTCCTGCCCGAAATCCTGCAGAAGGACCAGGCCCGCACCCTGATGTTCCTGCCGCTGGCCCACGTGCTGGCCCGCGCCGTCCAGGTGGTATGCCTTACCGCCGGGGCAACCCTGGGCCACACCCCGGGTGCCGCCCAGCTTCTGGAGGACCTCGGAACGTTCCGGCCCACCTTCCTGCTGGTAGTGCCGCGCATCTTTGAAAAAGTCCGGGCAACTGCCGCGCATAAAGCCGCTCTGGCGGGCAAGGGCAGGCTCTTTGCGGCCGCAGCAGCCGCCGCCATCGACTACTCACGCGAACAGGACCGGCACAGCCGCGGCGAGGGACCGGGCCCGGGCCTGCTGAGCCGGATCAGGCACGGCGTGTACGACCGGCTGGTCTACCCGCGGTTGCGCCAGGCGCTGGGTGGCGAGGTGGGATACACCGTTTCCGGCGCCAGCCCCCTGGCTTCCGAAGATGCCCATTTCTTCCGTGGCGTGGGCATTCCCGTCCTGGAAGGGTATGGACTGACCGAGACCACGGCGCCGTGCACTGCCAATACGCCCTCCCGCACCAAGGTGGGAACAGTGGGCATCCCCATTCCGGGCACCACCATCCGCGTGGCCGAAGACGGTGAAATCCTGGTCAAGGGAATCGGCGTTTTCCGGGGCTACCATGCCAATCCGGAGGCGAACGCCGAGGCGTTCGTGGACGGGTTCTTCCGCACCGGAGACCTTGGGGAACTCGACAAGGACGGCTTCCTCACGGTCACGGGGCGCAAGAAGGACCTCCTGGTCACGGCGGGCGGCAAAAACGTGGCGCCCGGGCCGTTGGAGGAGAAAATCCGCAGCCACCAACTCGTGGGGCACGCCGTGGTGGTGGGCGACGGCAGGCCGTTCGTGTCAGCCCTGCTGACCCTGGACCCTGAGGGGGTTGCCAACTGGCGGTCTGAGCGCGGGCTGCCGCCGCTCCCCCTCAGCGAAGCCGCGGCTGACGCAGACATCCTCGCTGCCCTGCAGGAGGCAGTGGACCTGGCCAACCAGATGGTGTCCAAGGCGGAGTCGGTGCGCACGTTCAGGCTGCTGGACGCCGAGTTCAGCGTGGAGTCAGGTCACCTGACACCATCCCTGAAACTGAAGCGGTCCGCCGTCGTTCAGGAGTTCCAGGCGGAGATCGCCCGCATCTACTGCTGATCAGGCGTTTACTGGTTTGCCTGTTCCTGATCTGCCTGTGCCGGCTTGGGCGCCAGGCCGCGGCGGCGGCGCGTCGGCCAGGTGAGCACCAGGGTCACGACGGATGCCAGGAGTACCAGGCCGGCGATCACGATGCCGGCGTCAATCCAGAACTGGCTGGGGAACAGCCGGATCAGGGTGTCGTCCAGACTGAAGGTCCAGGATCCGTCGGCGAAGAAGACCCGGTGGAATTCGGTGAAGAACTGCTGCCAGCCCAGTACCGCCAGCGTACCGAGGCCCAGGATCAGGGCCAGCGTGATGATCGAGCCGGCGAAGAGGCCGCGCCGGATCCCGCCGTTGCTGCGCCTGCGCAGGTAGAGGATGGCGATCAGCGCGAGGAGGAGCAGCAGTGCACCTGCGCCAAAGGTGGACAGGATGACCGCTTTGACGTCGGCCATGTGGCTGACTTCGCCGTCCTTGAAGAGCTTCTCGCCGCCGCGGTGCACCAGGTCGCCCAGGTACCGGGGGCCTGCCCAGTTGCTCAGGTAGTCCACGGCGTAGGAGCCGTACGTCATCCTGTCGTCCGTGCTGAAGCCGTACCCGTCCCCAGGGAAGCCTGGACGGTTGTACTCCACCCAGAGGAACAGCGGGCTGGTCACGGCCCGGACGGCCAGGATCAGCAGGATCAGCGGGTAGATGATGGCCAGCAGGACCTGCATGACGCGTGGCGCCACGGGCTTGGCATTGGCGGCGCTTTCGCGCTGGGCGTTGCGGCGCTCCACTTCCTCCTCGGGGGGACGGACGTGCAGGGCCGAGGTGGGAAGGGGTTCCTTGAAGACCGGCGAACCGGCGCTGCCGCCGGTCCCCGCCGGGGAGGGGTCCGTGGCGGACGTTCCCCCAGCGGACGTGCGGGTGGTGCCGGCTGCGGCGGTCGCGGAGGATCCGACGGCGGCTTCCGCAGCCTTGCGGTCGGCCCGGCTTCCGGGCTGGGCTGTTGCGGTCCCTGCCGCTGGCAGGTTCCGTCCGGCTTTCTCCCCGTCCGGCTCCTCCGGGGCAGACCCACCGGGACCGGACTTGTCCGCGGCGGGCTTGTCCCCCGAGGGTTTGTTCCCCACAGGTTTGTCCCCGGCGGCGGGCGTCAGCCAGGAAAACGCGGGCTCGTCGGAATCCCCGGACGTATCCAGGAAAGGTTCCGGCTGCGGCGCGGCGCTTTTGGCGCGGGCCGGTGTCTCGTCATTCACAGCAGCGTCACTTCCGTTGGGTTCCGCACCGGTCCCAGTCAGCCGGTGCGATTCATTCTGCAGACGAGCCTACCGTCCGGAAGTTCCGCTGGGCGAGGAACCACCCCGGCGGGATTACAACGATTCAGGCAGCGATTTCCGTGTACCCGGCGTCTTCGCTGCGGAGGTCGCCACGCTCCCCGGCCAGGAAAGCCCGCCTGCCCAGCAGCAGGACATACAGCCAGTACGAAGCGAGAACCACCGCCCCGATGCCGATCCTGGCCCAGGCCGGCAGCGGGCTCGGAGTGACGAACCCTTCCACAAGGCCCGAGACAAACAGCACCACCACCAGCCCCAGGGCCACCGTGATCAGCGACCTGCCTTCCTCCGCCACGGCCCTGCCCCGGGTCCGCGGCCCCGGCGAGACCATCGCCCAGAAGATCCGAAGGCCTGCGGCGGAGGCAACGAAGACGGCGGTGAGCTCCATTAGGCCGTGCGGCAGGATGTAGCTGTAGAAGACGTCTGATTTGCCGGCGGACGCGAAAATCCCGGCTGCGATGCCCACTCCCTGGGCGTTGCTGAACAGGATCATCGGCACCCAGACCCCAGTGATGCCCAGTGCCACCGCCTGCGCACTGATCCACGCATTGTTGGTCCACACGGCACCGGCAAATGACGCTGCCGGGTTCTCCGAGTAGTAGTTGATGAAGTCCTCATTCACGTATTGGGCGGCAGCGGTTTCGGAAGCCACGGCCCGGAGCGCTTCGGGGGACGTCCCGATCCAGGCGGCGTAGGCGGCAGCGATGAGCACGAAGGCGCTGCCGCATGCCAGGGTCAGCCAGGTCAGCCGGTACAGCGCGGCAGGCAAGGCCACAACGAAGAACCGTGACAGGTCTGCCATGGCGTTTGAACGGGCGCCGGTAAAGCGGGTCCGTGCCTGGGCCAGGGTGGCCGAGAGCGAAGCGGAGAGCCCGCTTTCCGGAGCCACGGAACGGACCAGCGACAGGTGGCCGGACGTGGACTGGTACAGCGCCAGCAATTCGTCGGCCTCGGCACCGGTGAGCCTGCCTTTTCCGGCAAGCTCCTGCAGGCGCGCCCACTTGTCCGCATTAACGGCGGCGAAGGCATCCATGTCCACGGCTACAGCCTAGCGCCAGGCACTAGACTTTGACGGTCTGCACCATGTGGTCGTCCGAACCACCAGATGCGAAGGGCAGGGACGCAGCGTGAGCCCGATAATTACCGGCGAGGCGGTGGTCCTCGAGCTCCGTCCGGCGAGCTTCGCCGCGCGGGCCCTGGGCCTTGCCATTGATCTCGTCGTCCACGTGGTCCTGCTCGTACTGATCATGATTGGCCTGTCCGCCGCCGGCGCGGACCTCGATGAGGCAGCCGCGCGCGCTCTTGGCCTGGCCGCCGTCGTATTCTGCCTGGTGGTGGTGCCGGTGGGCGTCGAGACCCTGAGCCGTGGCCGGTCGCTGGGCAAACTGGCCACAGGCCTGAGGGTGGTCCGTGAAGACGGCGGCGCCATCCGGTTGCGGCATGCACTGATCCGCGGACTCACCGGGTTCCTCGAGATCTACCTGACGTTCGGCGGGCTTGCCCTCGCCGTGGCCCTCTTCAACGACAAGTCCAGACGGCTCGGCGACCTTCTGGCTGGCACCTACGCCGTGCGCAGCCGGGTTCCTGCCGACCAGGCGATCCGCGTTTTTGTTCCACCCCAGCTGCAGGCGTGGGCTGCAACGGCGGACATTGGCCGCATCCCCGACGCCACCGCCCGCAGGGCCGCCCAGTTCATCCGCCAGGCGGGCCGGATGGCGCCGCTGTCCAGGGCCGGGATGGCGGAGGCCATCGCTGCGGAGCTTTCCGCCCACGTAGCCCCGCCCCCACCGCCGGGCACGGGCGCCGATGACTACCTGGCCGCCGTCGTCGCCGAACGGCGGAACAGGGAGTTCACCAGGCTGTCCCTGTCACGCCGGCGGAACACGGAGACGGGACACCGGCTCCAGCGGCTGCCGTTCGTCGGCTGACTTAGTTGTCGTACTCGCTCCACGGGATGTTCCAGTCGCCGAATCCGTCGGTGTTCGCCGCGTAGTCACCCTCGGTGTTAATGATCTGGACCACGTCGCCGGTTCCCATGTTGTCGAATACCCATGCCGCGCCGTCGGGCAGGAAGCCGATGCAGCCGTGGGACACGTTGGCGTTCCCAATGAACGGGTAGGCCGACTCGAGGGCCTGGTGGATGTATGCGCCGCTCAGGGTCAGGCGGATGGTGTACTCAACGTCCGCTTCACCGTAGTAGGCAGGATCATCGGGCTTCAGTCCGATGCTGGCCGCCCTGAAGTGGTCGTAACGGTTCTTCTCCATCAGCACCGCGTATCCCTTTGCTGACGGGAAGCGCTTGTCCCCCATGCTGACGGGCAGGGTCTTGACGGGCTGGTCGTTGACGCTGAGCGTGAAGGTGTGTGCCGTGGCATCGGCGATGGCCACCTTCTTGTCTCCAATCGAGACATTCACCTTTTTGTTGAAGTTTGCGATCTGGCCGTTGCCCAGGTCAACGCCGAAGAGCTGCATGTCCATGGTGACCGTTGAGTTCGCAGTCCAGAAGTTCTCCGGGCGGTAACGGACCATGGTGTCGCTGTACCAATGGAAGGCTCCGGCCTGTCCCGCAGTCGTGGTGATCTTGATGGCCTTTTCCACGGCGGCACGGTTGGTCACGGGCTCGCTGAAGATGATCTGCAGGGGCTGTCCCACCCCCACCTTCATGCCGTTCAGCGGGTAGATGGCGGCATCTGCCTCATGTGAGCTTGTCACGGTGTTGAAGGACTGCGTGGTGCTGGTCTCGCGTCCTGCGCCATCCTTGACCACGTACGTGTAGCTGTATTCGGTGTTGAATTCCAGGGGTCCGGTGGCGGACCACGCCGTCCCGCCGGCGTTGATGCTGCCGTCAATGGTCTTGCCTGCAGTGCTGGCCAGGGTGACGCGCTGGATTGTCCCGTTGCCCACTTTCAGGGACACCGGGGCGGCGGGATTCACCTGTTTGGCGCCATTGGCCGGCGCAGTGTCCAGAGTCACCGGCGGTACAACCGGGGAAGCAATGCCGGGGGATGTCCGCAGCGCGGAGCCTGCTTCCGATTCAAGCGGGCCGCCGGCAAGGCCCGGGGCGACGGCGGCGAAGACCCCGCCCACGGCAGCCAGGACACAGACGGCAGCCACGGCAAGGATTTTCTTGGCAGTCCCCCGGCGACGGGGCTTTACATCAGGCTCCATGTTTTCGATCCTACGTGCAAAAAATAACGGCCCGGGCGCTCGACAGCGCCCGGGCCCTTACGGCTCAGTAACGATAGTGCTCGGGCTTGTACGGACCGGCGACGTCGATGTCCAGGTACTCCGCCTGGTCCTTGGTCAGTTCCGTGAGTTCAACACCCAGGGCGTCCAGGTGCAGCCGGGCCACCTTTTCGTCCAGGACCTTGGGCAGCACATAGACCTTGTTTCCGTACTCGTGCTGGTCCCGCTTGGTCCACAACTCGATCTGCGCAATGGTCTGGTTCGCGAACGAGTTGCTCATGACGAAGGACGGGTGGCCCGTGGCGTTGCCAAGGTTGAGCAGCCGGCCCTCGGACAGGACAATGATGGAGCGCTCCTTGCTGGAGCCTTCATCGAAGACCCATTCGTGAACCTGCGGCTTGATTTCGACCTTCTTGACGCCGGGGATGCGGGCCAGGCCTGCGATGTCGATTTCGTTGTCGAAGTGGCCGATGTTGCCCACGATGGCCTTGTTCTTCATGCCGGCCATGTGCTCGGCCATGATGACGTCCTTGTTCCCGGTGGTGGTGATGAAGATGTCACCCTGGGCCAGGACTGATTCCAGCTTGGCCACCTGGTAGCCGTCCATGGCCGCCTGCAGCGCGCAAATGGGGTCGATCTCGGTCACAATGACGCGTGAGCCCTGGCCGCGCAGCGCTTCTGCCGCGCCCTTGCCAACGTCGCCGTAGCCGCAGACGACAGCGACTTTTCCGCCCATGAGCACATCGGTGGCCCGGTTGATGCCGTCGGGAAGGGAGTGGCGGATGCCGTACTTGTTGTCGAACTTGCTCTTCGTCACGGAGTCGTTGACGTTGATCGCGGGGAAGAGCAGCTTGCCCTGGTCCGCCAGCTGGTACAGCCGGTGGACACCGGTGGTGGTCTCTTCGCTGACACCCCGGATCGTGGCGGCCGTCCGGGTCCACTTCTGCGGATCCGCCGCGAGGGAACGGCGCAGCACCTCGAGGAAGATGCCGTGTTCCTCGGAATCCTCGGGATCGGCGGAGGGCACGTTGCCGACAGCCTCGAACTCGACACCCTTGTGGACCAGCATGGTGGCGTCGCCGCCGTCGTCCAGGATCATGTTGGGACCCAGCTCAGGGTTGGACTCGGCACCCGGCCAGGTGAGGATTTGTTCGGCGGTCCACCAGTACTCTTCAAGGGTCTCGCCCTTCCAGGCGAACACCGGCACGCCCTGCGGATCCTCAACGGTGCCCTTGCCCACCACAACGGCCGCGGCGGCTTCATCCTGGGTGGAGAAGATGTTGCAGGAGGCCCAGCGGACCTCGGCGCCCAGCGCGGTAAGGGTCTCGATCAGCACCGCGGTCTGCACTGTCATGTGCAAGGAACCGGCGATCCGGGCACCCTTGAGGGGCTGGGTGGGGCCGAACTCCTCGCGGAGGGACATCAGGCCGGGCATCTCGTGCTCGGCCAGGCGAATCTGGTGCCGGCCGGCTTCCGCCAGGGAGATGTCGGCAACTTTGTAGTCAAAAGTCATGGGTGGTCCTTTGCTTGGTCCGGGTCCTGGTCCAGTCCCCGTTCTGCTTTTTCTGTGCGGGCGAATACAGGTGAACTAGTGTCCTGCAGCAGCCGGATCGTGCTGGTCGGACCCTGCCGAGGCTGCCGCGGCGAGCAGTTCCGGAGGCAGCAGCAGCGGGATCCCGTCCTCGATGGCGTACCGGTTCCTGATCCCCGTATCACCGGCGGCAGTGGCCACCAGCTCTTCCCCCTCCTGGACCAGTGGCGAGCCGGTCACGGGGCAACGCAGGACGGACAACAGCTCGGGACTGATCTTTGGCATTTGTTCATGCTCCCTGGCGGGCGCGCTCGCGCCGGTAGCGGAAAAGATGTGCAGCTCCCAGCCTACCGCCAGATGCAGGTCAGGAAGGTTCCCGAAGGACCCGCAGGTGGCCCCGGCGTACACCCTCAGCGCCTGCCGGAGCTTCAAGGGCGGAATGGTGGCCCCGCTGGGTCGGCGGCTGGGCCTCCGGCGGGAGTGCAGCGGCATCCCGCACGGCGTTGGCGAGCGCCAACAGGTCGTCGGGGCCCGGCTGCTGGGGAGTTGATGGCATGGCCAGGCGCAGTACTTCCCAGCCGCGGGGAACCGTCAATGAGTCGGCATGCTGCTCGCAAAGGTCGTAGCAGTGCGGCTCGGCGTAGGTGGCCAACGGACCAAGGACTGCCGTGGAGTCTGCATACACGTACGTCAGGGTGGCTACCGCCGACTGGCGGCAGGCTGACCTCGAACACTGACGGATAGCTCCCACGACATCACAGACTACCCCTTCACCGCGCAAAAACCGCGCATTGCCGCACGGGCCGACGCGCCCCCGTGCCCGAAGGGATGTATCGCGTAAATCCGCCACCGGGTTTACAGTCGATATATGCAGTCATCGAACCATGAATCAGGTTTTTCGGTCCGGTTGGCTGACCCGGATGCCCGCGTGGCAACGGGTGTGGAGACCGCTGGCAGGAGCTTCTTCAGGCGGCGCCGGAACCGCCACGGCCGTGGCCTTCGGGGCGAGATCATGCTGCCCACCCATCCCGGGTACCGGACCCGCGCAGACCGGTTTGACGATATGGTGCTGGATTCGGCCCAGCGGCTGCACGACATTTGGGGCAAAACCCTCGACGGCGTGCGCTTTGGTGTGGACGAGATCCCGCCGGACCTTGAGCAGCTGGCCGCCAACGCCTCCACACCTCCCATGGGCTCCTACACTCCCGCTGCCGGTGAGGATGGACCAATGATCACGGTGTACCGGCGGGTGGTGGAGCAGGCCTGCTCCGGTGTGGAAGAGCTCCAGGACCTGGTTCACGACGTGGTGGTGGAACACACCGCGGAGATGCTCGGCGTGGCGCCGGAGACATTGGATCCCGTTTACCGCCGCCGCTACTAAAGCCGCCGGCCGGGAAGCCTTAACCCCTAGTAGCCCAATGCCACCGGAACTGTTTCCCGGCCGGCCGCGGCCGCGAGGAAAGCCAGGGAGGAAACGTCGTTGCGGCCGTCCTGCCCCAAGAGCACCGCTCCATAGGCGGCGTCACCGGACGCAGACACTACATAGCCCACGACGTCGGCCCCGTCGGCCTGCGCCGGAACGCTGATGGAGGCTGTTGTTCCCCCGGCGATGTCCGCAGCAGCGGCTGCCCGCACCTTTCCATCAGCCGTAATGGCTGCGTAGGTGATATTGGCCCGGGCATCAAGGGCACCGAACACCAACTGGCGAAGGCCGCCCTTGGGGACGGGAACCACGTGCTGGCTTCCCAGCCGGACGGCGGAGGGGGCCCATGCGACATCCGAGGGCTGCCCCGCTTGAAGCCCGCGGCTCATCCGTGCCGCCGCGACGAAGGACACGTCGGACGAGGCCGCCACGGTGTACTGGCCGGCAGGAACCCCGGCCAGGGATACCTCCGTGGTGGACCCCGCTTTTGCGGTGATGACGCCGCCGGAGGGAAGCGCGTGCTGCCCGCCCCGCCCGTACAGCTTGATCTCCACCACGGCATCGGAAGCACCGGGAACGGTCAGTTCAAGGGCGGGCCCCGCGTCCCCGTATCCCGGCTGCCCCGTCAGCGCAGCGAGTCCGGAGGGGTCCTGGATGTCCACGCCCGCCATCACCTGGCGGACTGCAGGCGAAGTCCCCGGGCTAATGAAATCCACGCCGCCGGGGGTGAGGCCGCGCAGGACGCTTTGCTGGATGGACGCGGCAACCGGACCACCCGCGCTGCGCACGTGCACGGTCAGCTGGGACTCGTTGGGTGCCAGGCCGGCGAGGACGACGCTGCGGGTGGTGCCGGGCGCAACCAGCAGGCCGCGGCTGCCCGGAGCCTGGATTTGCCCGCCTGCGCCGAACAGCTCCAGGCTCACGGTGGCGGGTGTGCTGGAGGCGTTGGTCAGGGCGAGCACGGAGGTGCGGCCAACAGTGGTGCCGGCACCTGCCAGCCATTGATCGTTCGAGGGTTGCCCGCACGCGGCCGCGGCACTTCCCTGCAGATCGCCGTCGCTGGCGGTGTATTTCATGGCCCCTGCAGCTGAAGCATTCTGGTTTGCAAGGGCATCAGCCCTGAGGACGTTGACCTGGTCCACCGCACGGTCGGCAACCACTCCGGCAAGGAGTTCCTGGGGGGCGCCGGCAGTGGGCGCCGGACCCGGGTCCTTGGCGATTTCGACGGCGGCTGTTCCGTCGAGGCGCGCCAGCCGGCTTCCGGGCAGCACACCGCCCGCGCTGAGCACCGCGGCACTGACCCTGGTTGCCGCGGTGGCGGACTCGGGCCGGAATTGCGCGTCCGTACCAGCGTCGGTGCCTTCCAGCAGGCGCGCGGGGCCTGGGCAGACGCCGACGCTGGCACCTGCGGGGACCGCGGCTTCCACCGCCTGCATAATGCGGCTGCTCTCAGGATGCGGCACCAATGACCCGGCGGCCACCACGGCACCTCCCCCGGCAAGGATCAGGACTCCCGCCGCAACCCCGGCTACGGATGCCGCCCGGCCCTTGCCGCCAGGCAGCCGGGTAGCGCCGCGGCCCGATGCCTTCCTGCCTGCACCGGCCGTGGCTCCTTCCGGAGCCGGTTCTCCGGCTGGAGCCGTCGTGTCGCCTGCCAGCGGCGGTTTGTTTGCACCCGGCGTTTCGGCGCCTGCCGGTGGCGTCGCCGCAGCCGGTGGGGTGTGGTCATGCATGTTGGTGTTCCTTACGCAGGGAGCCCTCGTCACGGGAGAGGCCGGTCCGCGGCCGTCGGGCCGGCATGGGAATGGCAAGGATCACCGTCAGTCCTATCACCGTGATCTGTGCGGCGGCCGCCCAGAACGACCAGGGGTTTTCATAACGGACGGTCAGTTGGCCGCCAACTGCCGGAAGGGTGAACGCCTGGGACCAGCCGGAGGTGGTGGAGGTCAGCTTCCGCCCGTCGACCCAGGCAGTCCAGCCCGGGTCAGCACGCTCGGCAAGTACCACCAAGCGGCCCTCGGCACCTGCCGGGACAGCAGCGTCGACCTCATCGGTCCCGGAGGCCACCAGGGCGGTGGTTGCCCCGCGGGGATCGACAATGCGGACACGGTGGGCAACGTCGGCAGCCTGCAGAACGGGCGGGTTGAGCGGGCTGATCCGCCACAGCCAGCCAACGTCGGTCTGTCCCACGGCCACCAGGCCGGGAACTGCATCCATCCGGCTGGCGGTCAGCTGGGCTGCGGTATCCGCGGAGCGGAGCACCACGAATCCGACACCGAGTTGTTCGAGGTCGGAACGCGGATCCACGCCTTGCCCCGCTACGAGGGTAGCCACAACGCGGCGGACCGCAGTGGTGACGTCGTCGTCCTCACGCACGGCTTCCTCGCCCGGAGCGCCAATGATGTTCCGTGCGGAGGCGATGGACGAGAGGCTGTCCAGGGTGGTGCCGCTCCCGCGCATCAGGGATGCGTTGAAGGTGCCGTCGTCGCCGGTACTGAGCAGGAGGGTGCGCGTCTGCTCGGGACCCTCGCCCCGGTCAATGGCGGTAGCAGGCAGGGAGCGCCCGGGGGCGGCCTCAACCAGCCGCGGGGCGCCCAGCGCTCCCCCGCCCGCGGAAGCGGCTGGACCGGGAACACCTCCCGGCGTTGAGATCGCAGGTGCGGCGGCGGCGCCTGGACGCAGAAGGTTCTGGGCCGACCAGGCTGCCATTCCGGCCAGCGGTCCTGCCAGCAGCACCACCAGGCCCAGGGCGATGCCGGCGCGGGCCGCGGTCCTGGTCCTTGCCGCGCCACCGGAAGTCCGGTCAACCACGGACAGCAGCTGCTCGAATCCGAGGAGGGCTGCAGCGAGGAGGGCGAAGGACGCGGCGGACACGGCCGGTCCGGTGAAAGGAGTCACCATGATCCCTGAATTCAGGCCGGTGGCAACGTGGCTGGCCAGCCATCCGCCGGCCAGTACGATAACCGCTGCCGTCCAGAACCACCTGGCAGTCCCGGCCCGGCGCCCCGGGCTGAGGAGGCCCACCAGGGCAAGGACCAGCACCGGCCCGGCGATGAGCAGCGCCAGCAGCAGGGCCCAGGGCGCTGTTCCGCCAGTGAAGGCAGCAAGCCCCTGGAGTCCCGCGGCCGGGTCGAACGACAGGGGCTGGCCCAGGAGCTGCTGCCACAGCGGGGCGGCATCGAACCCCAGCGGGAGTCCGGGATCCGCCAGCAGTGCCCTCGGCCGGTCAAGCGTGGACAGCGCGAAGGGGACGAATAGGGCCGCGCTGGGTAACAGGGCCCACCACACAGTCCGCCCGCGCCGTCCCAGCAGGAGGCCGCAGAGCACGATGACAACAGCCGCCGGGATGAGCAGGGAGGGAGCCGACGCCGTAGTGACCGCCAGGGCCAGCCCGGCCGCTGCGGCGGCCGTCCAGGAAGGCATGCCGTTGACGCCCGCCTTGGCCGGAGGCAGTTCAGCCGGCCGGCCCTCGAGTGCCGGGGCAGGGTTGAATCGGCCATGGCCTATCGCCGACCCCGTAGCGCGCAGCAGGCCCAGGACCACCAGCGGCAGCATGATGTGCGCAACCAAGGCACCGGCGCGGCCCTGGTTCAGGGCTACCTGGAGTGCCGGCGCGGCAGCCCAAAAGACCGCTGCTACGAACCTGAGCCGGCGGCGCACGGTGACCCCGCCCGCCGCGAACCACGCGGTGAGTCCGGACAGCGGGGCCCCGAGCAGGAGCAGCCATGCCATGGCGGGGTTGGCGTCGCCGCCGCCGAAGAGGCCAAGGATCCACAGCACATAGTCAAAAGGGTCGCCGTGGCCGGGAAGGCCCGCGCCGAGGCTGACCCACCAGCTGGAGGCGTTGTGCCAGATGTCCCCGAGGTGGGAGGAAACGGGAATCAGGGCGCCGCCGGCTACGGCCCCAGCGCGGAACAGTCCTGCCAGGGCCAGCAGCGAGGCGATGGCTGCAATGATGACGGCTGCAAGGGCGCCGTTACCCACCCAGCCGCGTTTCGTGGTGGCGAGGGCAGCAAAATCGTCCGCTGCATCCCCGGTTGGCTGGTGCGCGAGCGGATCCTGAACGAGGTGGTCGCTGCCTGACCCGTCGGATCCCAGCGCCTCCATCAATGACCTGCGGTGGCTCCACACTTCGCGGCGGGGTGTTTGAAGCTTGCGGATGACCGACCGGCGGATGCGCCGGGTACGTTTGGCTGTCCGCCTGGCCCTCGCCACGGCCCCGGGGCGGCCCAGGGCAGCGCAGGTGGCCAACAGCTGGGAGATACCGTGGCCTGGATCCTTAACCACAACGCTCAGGACCAGCTTGAAGAGGCTGCCCAGCAGTGCACCGATGCCGTGGACGGGCACCATCCAGAGCGGGCTGTGCTTCAGGCGCAGGTGGACCTGCGCCTTCCGGGCGGCGGACGGGTTTCCAAGGGCGTGCGGCCGGTGCGCCACGTGGAAAACGCGGGCTGCGGGGACCACCACGACGCGGTGGCCGGCCAGGCGGTTCCGCCAGCAAAAATCGACGTCGTCGCCGCTGCCGGGCAGGGCAGGGTCGAAACCTCCCAGGTGTTCCCAGATGTCCCGCCGGACAAGCATGCCCGCCGAATTCACGGCGAAGGTATCGGTGCGGCCATCGTACTGGCCCTGGTCCATCTCATCGGCGTCGATCAGGGTCAGCCGCTCGGCCCATCGACTGGTGGAAAGGCCCACATCCATCAGTTTCCGCGGGGAATGCCAGTCCAGCTGTTTACAGCCGGCAACGGTCACCGAAGGCGCCCGCTCCACCGCGCCCAGGAGTTCAGCCAATGCCTCAGGCGCCGGCGACGCGTCATCGTGCAGAAGCCAGATCCACTCGGTCCCGGCAGAGTCAGCGGTGGCGTGGAAGGGCGCCAGTGCGCCCAGCCCGGCAGAAACGGCGGCGCCCATGCCGCCCTTTCCACGGGGGTGGCGGACAACGGCACCCTCACCCAGGGCTCCCTGAAGGAGGCTGTACGAGTCGTCGCGGGATCCGGTATCAACGCCAATGGCACGATCCACGGGCCTGGTTTGGGCCGCCAGGGCCGAAAGGGTTCTGGGCAGATAGGCACTGCCGTTGTGGGCGACCACAACGGCAGTGACATGGACATCCTGAAGAATTAGATTGCTCGCTTCCTTAGCCGCCGGCGCTCGCGCTCGGAAAGGCCTCCCCAAATGCCGAACCGTTCGTCATTGGCCAGCGCGTACTCCAGGCACTGTGACCTGACATTGCAGGCACCACAGACCTTCTTGGCATCGCGGGTGGAGCCGCCCTTTTCCGGAAAGAAGGCTTCCGGATCAGTCTGGGCGCACAGCGCATCGGTCTGCCAGCCAAGTTCGCCCTCGTCGTCAAAGTCCTGCTGGAGCGGCAGGCCGATCCATACCGGCTGGGCGGTACCCGGCGCAGCCAGTTCCATTGGCGGGTCAAGATCATCTTCCGGCTCCGCACCGCCGTCAAGGAGGGCTTCATGCGCCGCGAGGAAGGCCGTGGCCTGGTCCTCGAGGACACTGCTCGAATTCCTGTTGTACCGCTCTGCAGCATCAGGATCGGCGGGATCGACGTACCAATCGCTCGGCACCCCCCGCGCACGGTATTTTGCCGTTGCCTGACCGGCCACCACGGCATCTTCCTGGATACGCTCTGCTTGCCCCACGGCGACCCTCCTGATGTTTCAGCCACTGCCTGGATACGTGGGCACTCGGTTGTGTGCCGGTATTTGCGCAATTGCTTTAGTTACCTAATTACACGTGTGTAACTAGGGCGAGTCAAGCCGTTGCCGGGATAATAGACAGTCGGGGCCCGTAAGTTTGTGTACGCCACGCCCGGGATTTCCGTCGGTCCGGGCGTGGCGGATGCGGCGGGACGACCTCCAGCTGCAAAAAAGCCCTGAACTCTCTGCAACGGCGGGAAAAATACCCGGTCCAGGCGTAAATAGCAAGTACGCTTAGCAACGAGGGTGATTAATATCACTCGCAGCTTGTGCGGACCGAGGCGCCAACCGCACCCATGACCGGAAACTCCCGAAGTGGCAGGATGAAGCCATGACGACTATCCCCGCCATCGACCTGATGGGCAGCCTCCGCTCCGGCAACTCCACTGCACCCCGCCTGACCTGGTATGGGCCGGACTCAGAGCGTGTGGAACTATCGGGAAGGGTCCTTGACAACTGGGTGGCCAAGACCAGCAACCTGCTGCAGGACGAGCTGGACGCGGAGCCGGGCATGCGCCTGCGGCTTGCGCTTCCGCCTCATTGGAAAGCCCTGGTTTGGGCGCTGGCGGGCTGGCAACTGGGACTGGAAACCGTGCTCGACGACGGCCCGGCAGACTTCCTGGCCACGGACGATCCCAGCGGCGCCGGGGATCAGCACGACGCCGTCATTGCAGTTGCGCTGCCGGCTCTCGCGATGCGCTGGACCGGGGAGCTTCCCGCCGGCTGCCTCGACTACGCCGCCGAAGTACGTTCCCACGGGGACGTGTTCATGCCGCACTCCGATCCCGATCCGTCGGCCTGCGCGGTCCGGACCCACGATGGACGCGCCATCCTGCACAGCCAGCTGGCCAGCGGTTTCGCCCTTCACCATTCGGAAGGCGCCAGGGTCCATGTTCCTGCGGGCCATGGGCTGGAATCCGCTTTGGCCAACGCGTTGGGAGCCTGGCAGCAGGGCGGCTCGGTGGTTCTGACCCACGCTGATGTGGCGCTTACCGGCAAACTGCTCGCAGACGAACGCATCCACGGCAGCTAGCAGCGGCCCAACCTACGACTGGGGGCCACCGTCGGCCGGAGTGGGGGCCGGACGCTCGGCGGCACGGGAGGGCTCCCTGTGCGGGTGGGCTTCGATGAGTTCGTGGTCGTGGGAAAACTCCGGTTCCTGGTCCAGTTCCTCGTTGAACACCAGGAAGCGGTACGCGAAGAAGCGGACCACCGTGGCAACCAGGATGCCCGCCACGCCCGCAAGGAACAGCAGGTTCTTGTCGTCGATGCCCATCCCGTACTTTGCCAGGGCGGTGAAGCCGGTGGAGATGCCGATGCCAATGCCGTTGATGAGGACGAACATGGCGAACTCGCGGAGCACGTTGGCCTGGCGGCGGTGGCGGAACGTCCAGAAACGGTTGGCCACCCAGGAGAAGACTGTGGCGACGGTGGCCCCCACGAAGCGGGCCTTCGCCTCACTGTCAGACATGGGACCGTGCATCAGGTAGTAGGTCAGCCCGTTGTCAATGACAAAGGCCACGCCGCCTACCGCACCGAACTTGGCCACCTCGCGCCAAAAGAGTGAGGCGAGCCCCCGGATACGATCTGCAAGTGCGCTAAACATGACCCTCCATGGCCGTGATGAACTGTGGGCCGCTCGGCCAAATGACTATTTTAGCCCCCAAAGCTTTGAGCCGGTGCTGTCCGGCGGCCGGCGGTTGTCCCAGCGGCGTAAAATCTCCTCCCCCTGCCGGGCCGTAAAAGCAGGATTGGGCGCCTCTTCGGTAGGCTGGCAGATGTGACTTTTCCAGTGATAGGCGTGGTTGGCGGCGGCCAGCTCGCGCGAATGATGGCCCCTGCCGCTACAGCACTCGGCTTTGAACTCCGTGTCCTCGCCGAGGGCGACGACGTTTCCGCAGTGTCGGCGGTACCCGCCACACCCGTGGGCGACTACAAGGATCTGCAGACGCTGCTGGACTTTTCCAAGGGCCTGGACGTGATGACGTTCGACCATGAGCACGTTCCAACGGACCACCTCCGTGCCCTGCAGGAGGCCGGCGTCAATGTCCAGCCCGGACCGGACGCCCTGGTCCATGCCCAGGACAAGCTGGTCATGCGTGCCGCCATCGACCGCCTGGAACTGCCCAACCCCGCCTGGGCGTCTGTGGCGGATGTCGCCGCGCTGGTCCGTTTCGGCGACGAAACCGGCTGGCCCGTCGTACTGAAGACACCTCGGGGCGGATATGACGGCAAGGGCGTGAGGATCGTGGCATCGGCAGAGGAGGCCGCGGAAGCCGAAGACTGGTTTGCCGCCATGAGTCCCCTGCTCGCTGAGGCCAAAGTCGAGTTCACCCGCGAACTCTCGGCACTGGTGGCACGCACGCCCGACGGCGAGTCGCGGGCCTGGCCGGTCGTCCACACCATCCAGGTGGACGGTGTCTGCGACGAGGTGATTGCGCCCGCAATGGACATTCCGCTGGAGGTTGCAGCCGCCGCCGAGGACGCCGCCCTGCGCATCGCCGCCGAGCTGGACGTGACCGGTGTCCTTGCCGTGGAACTCTTCGAAACTCCGGGCAGCGGCGCTGGGTTCCTGATCAACGAACTGGCCATGCGGCCCCACAACACCGGCCACTGGACCCAGGACGGTTCCATTACCAGCCAGTTCGAACAACACCTTCGTGCCGTCCTGAACCTGCCTTTGGGTGCCACCGATGCGCTGGCCCCCGTAACCGTGATGAAGAACTTCCTGGGCGGAGACAACCAGGACCTCTACTCCGCGTACCCCATGGCACTTGCCGCCGAACCGGCCGCGAAAGTCCACTGCTACGGCAAATCCGTGCGCCCCGGACGTAAGATCGGCCACGTGAACCTGGTGGGAACCTCCACGGCGGAAGTCGAGTCGGTGCGCCGCCGGGCCACGGCTGTTGCAGGCATCATCCGTGACGGACGGGTTGGCAGCGAGGAACCGTCCGCAGTATTCGAGGAGAACGCATGAGCGCCGAAGCAACCACAGCCGCCGGTTCCGGTGCCAGTCCCCTGGTTGGCCTGGTCATGGGCTCCGACTCGGACTGGCCCGTCATGGAGGCTGCGGCAGACGCCTTGGCTGAGTTCGGCATCCCCTTTGAAGCGGACGTCGTCTCAGCCCACCGGATGCCCACCGAGATGATTCGGTACGGCCAAACCGCCCACGAACGCGGCCTGCGGGTCATCATCGCCGGCGCCGGCGGTGCCGCCCACCTGCCCGGCATGCTTGCCAGCGTCACGCCGCTGCCCGTGATCGGCGTTCCCGTTCCCCTGAAGACCCTTGACGGGATGGACTCCCTGCTGTCCATCGTCCAGATGCCGGCCGGCGTGCCGGTAGCCACCGTGTCCATTGCAGGCGCACGGAACGCCGGGCTCCTGGCTGTAAGGATACTGGCCTCCGGCACCGACGAACTGGCCTCTTCGCTGCGCGCGGATCTCCTCGACTTCGCCGCCGACCTCAACGCGGTTGCTTCCCGCAAGGGCGCAAGCCTGCGGCAAAAAGTCAGCGAAGTCTTCCCCGGCGGTTCCAGCGCCCTTCGGGGCAGCCGTTAGGGCGGCGGGCATGGCCAGCAGCAGCAGCGTGCTCAACACCGGTGGGGGCACGGCCATGACAGACCCGGTGCGCTATCCGGTCAGTGCTTCACCGGAGGTCCGCACCAAGCGTGCCTTTGTCCTGGTCCTGTTGACACTCCTGCTTCCGGG
Organism: Arthrobacter sp. Soil764; assembly: GCF_001428075.1. GTDB lineage: Bacteria > Actinomycetota > Actinomycetes > Actinomycetales > Micrococcaceae > Arthrobacter. The sequence continues at coordinate 102,920 of NZ_LMSI01000012.1, forward strand.
CAGCGCACAACTCGTGGCGGGCGACCGCAAGCTGGGCCGCGCGGCCCTGCGCGTAACACTGTGCGCATGGGCGCTCCTGTTGCTGACGGTGGCCATGCTGCTGCTAAACCGGAGCCTGGTCATCACCATCCTCACCAACCCTGTTACGTCGCTGGTGCTCGTGGTCCTGCTGGCGGCGCTGGCACTCGGCTGGGCCTTCCTCTTCCTGAACACCCTGCGGCTCATCCGCCCTGTCCTGCTGGCACCGAAGGCACGCCCCGCCGTCGGCATCGCTCTGGTGCTCGCCCTGGTGGTGGGCAGCGGCTCGGTGGGCTACGCGGCCTACCTGCTCAATGTGGGCCGCAACGCGATCGGCAGCATCTTCGGTTCAGGTCCGGCCATGAAGCCCGTGGACGGCCGCTACAACTTCCTCCTGATGGGCGGCGACGCCGGCGATGACCGTACGGGACGCCGCCCGGACAGCCTCTCCGTCCTGAGTGTGGACGCCGAGACGGGGCAAACGGCCATTATTTCCGTCCCGCGCAACTTCCAGAACGCCCAATTCAGCGCCGGCTCCCCCATGCGGTCCATCTACCCTGACGGCTACAACTGCGGCGACGAGTGCCTGATCAATGCGATCAACACCGAGGTCACCAACGAGCACAAGGATCTTTACCCCGGCGTGGCAGATCCCGGTGCGCAGGCCACCCTTGAGGCAGTAGCCGGAACGTTGGGAATGGATATCCAGGCCTACGTCCTGGTGGACATGGACGGCTTCTCCAAACTTATCGACGCCATGGGCGGCATCCGGATCAAGGCCGGCGGCTGGGTCCCCATCAGCGGTGAAACGATCGATGAGGCCAACGGCATCCACGGCATGCCGCTGGGCTGGATCCCGGCGGGCGACAACACTCTCGATGGCTACCACGCCCTGTGGTACGGCCGCTCGCGCGAATTCGTGGACGACTACGCACGGATCGCACGCCAGCAGTGCGTCCAGCAGGCCATGCTCAAGCAACTGGATCCAGCCACGCTGCTGTCCAAGTTCGAGGATATTGCCGACGCCGGCACCAAGGTAGTGGACTCCAATATCTCTTCCTCCCAGCTGGGCAGCTTCCTGGACCTGGCCATCAAGGCAAAGGGCAAGGAAGCCAAGCGGCTCACCATCGGGCCGCCGGACTTCAACGCATCCTTCTCCACCACCCCGGATTTCGGGCAAATCCACGAGCGCGTGGACCAACTGCTGGCCTCGGCATCCGCCAAGGGTGCACAGTCAGCCGGAATTCCGGACGACGTCGTGGCGGTTCCGCAGGCAGCCGCCGGTCACGTCCAGGCTGCAGGCACTGTCCCGGCCGCCCTGCCCGCCGCAGTCAAGGCGGAACAGCAGCCCTCGCCGTCGGACTTCACGCCCGTGACCACCACCCCGGACGGCGAGCCGATCACGGAGGAGATGCTGAACCAGTTCAAGCTCGAGGGCGACGAAGAGTCCATCCGCCAGCTCGTGGCCACCAACGGGCAGTGCGCCCCGCTGTAGCGGCAAACCAGTCAGTGCCCGGCCCTTGGCCATCAATCCGTGGCCTGCCCGCCAGTGCCCATCGATAAATGCCCAGCCACAAGGGTGCCCATCCATCAAGGAACGGAACGGTTTTGTACGAGATTGAGAACGTCCTCCGGGACTACGCCTGGGGTTCGACAACCGCCATCGCCTCGCTGCTGGGCCGCCCCGAATCGGGGCGCCCGGAGGCAGAGCTATGGATCGGGGCGCACCCGGACTCTCCGTCGGTGGCGCACCTGCCCGAGGACGGGTCCCGGAGCCCGCTCGATGCCCTGATTTCCTCCGACCCGGAGCATTTCCTCGGCGCGGAGTCCGTCGGTGCCTTTGGCCCGCGGCTGCCGTTCCTGGCCAAGATCCTCGCGGCCGCGCAGCCGCTTTCCCTTCAGGTCCACCCGAGCCTGGAGCAGGCGCGGGAGGGGTTCGCACGGGAAAACGAGGCGGGAATCGATCCGCACGCCCCGAACCGGAACTACAAGGATGACAACCACAAGCCGGAGATGATCTTCGCCCTCACGCCGTTCGAGGCGCTGTGCGGGTTCCGCCCTCCAGCGGAAACCCGGAAGATCCTGCAGCACGTTGCAGCTGCCTTCCCTGACACCGGGCAGATCCCGCAACTGCTTCAAGCGCTTGTCGAAGACCTCGACGCCCCGGATGAAGGCGCGGGACTCCGGCGGGCCTTCGAACGGCTGATCATGGGCGGGCAGGACGTGGCAGACGAAACCGCCCTGGTGGTGGCGGCCTTGGTATCCGGGGCTCCGCTCGAGCCGTACCAGGCAGAACTGGGCACCGTCATCAGCCTCAACGAAAAGTACCCCGGTGATCCGGGCGTCCTGATCTCGCTGCTGCTGAACCGCATCTCACTCAAGCCGGGCGAGGCGGTGTATCTTCCTGCCGGGAACGTGCACGCGTACCTGCACGGGCTGGGCGTGGAGGTCATGGCCTCCTCGGACAACGTCCTGCGCGGCGGCCTGACGCCCAAGCACGTGGATGTGCCCGAACTCCTGCACACCATCGACTTCCGTCCGGTGGCCGTACCGATGCTGGCTGCCGAAAAGACGGTGATGGACCAGGAGCTCTTCCGTCCGCCGTTCCGGGAGTTCCAGCTGCAGCGCATCGAGCTGGGGCCGGACGCCGGCCCCGTTCCGCTGGTGCAGGCCGGCCCGGCCGTGGTCATCGTGGTGGCGGGTGACGTGTACCTGGATTCCCCCAAGGGAGACCTGGAGCTGTCGCGGGGCGGCAGCGCATTCATCGCCGCGGCGGAAGCCCCCATCAACGTCCACCGCGCGGCGGGCAGTGAGGGGAAGGCGCTTGCCTTTGCGGTGACCACCGGCCTTTAGCCGCCCGGCCTCAACATCAAAAGGCGACGGCGGCACCCGCCCGGGTGCCGCCGTCGCCCTCGTGATGTGCCCAGTCAGTTGCCCGGGCGCAGCTTCCGGACCAGCGGCAGGACCCGCCCGGCCGCGGTCTTCAGCAACTGCCGACCCTGCTGGAGCCCTTTACGCGCCAGCGGCATGGCAGTGGAGTACGCGGGGTAGAACGGCGACAAGGGCTTGTCCCAGGTGCCCAGCAGCATGTTTTCGTGTTTGGCGAACTGCTTTTTGAAGTCGGAAATGCCGTCGTTGAGCAGGCCGTTGAAATCGTACCGGCTGCAGCCGTCCTCGCGCATTGACTGCAGGGCCGCCCACTTCACGCCGTAGTTCACGCGCTGCTTCTGGCCTTCGGCGGACACTCCGCCGTAGAGTTCGAACGCGGTGGCACCGCTGCGGGACAGCCAGGTAAAGGCGAGCATCTGCTCGCCGTCGAACGCGGCAATGATCGGCGAGGCGTCGCCGAGGTTCTTGAAGATGTCGCGGTAGTACTGGTCCTCGTGGATGCCGAAGCCGGCCCGCGCCGCCGTGTCGTGGTAGATGGCCAGCACCTGCTCCAGCTCGGAGTCGTTCTTGACCTTGCGGAATTCCACTTCGCTGCGCATGGCCTTGCGGATGTTCGCCCGTGTGGACTTGGACATCTCTGCCATCAACTCGTCGTCGGACCGGGTGAGGTCCAGGATGAGCGTGCGCGGGATAAGGACGGTGTTGGCCGACTCGCGGAAGCCTGCGGCGGCGACGGCGCCGCCGAAGGCGGAGTCCTTGTCCCAGTCGGGCTCGATGCTGAGGGCCACTCCCCTGTGGCGGAGGGCAGCGTGCTCGGCCAGCCGGTTGAGGACCACCTGTGCCTTCTCCGCGGAGCACATGGGGCCACGCGGAATGTAAACCAGCGCCCGGAAGGGAACGGGTAGCCTGCGGACCAGCAGCTGGGCGGCGCCGATGGTTTCCTCCCCGGCCTTGACCAGGACCCTGTCCACGGACCAGCCGTGCATGGCCTTGGTCTCGCCCCAGCCCCACAGCTGTTGCGGATGCCCCTGGAACCGGTCGACATTTTCGTCCCAAAGGGCGCGGTCAGTACAGGGAACAACAGCAGGAATCATGGCTTAAACCCTATACCAAGGCGTTAACGGCAAAGCCCCGGTGCGCACGCGGCGCCCCGGGGCCTGACATCCTGCAATGGCCGTGGATCAGCTCTTGCGGGCGTAGCCTTCCCACTTGTCGGCGCGGTGCTCGCCGTCGACGAAACGGATGGTGCCGGACTTGGAGCGCATGACGATGGACTGGGTGAGGACCTTGTCCTTGGAGTAGCGGACGCCCTTGAGCAGGTCTCCGTCGGTGATGCCGGTGGCGGCGAAGTAGCAGTTGTCGCTGGAGACCAGGTCGTTGGTGGAAAGCACGCGGTCGAGGTCGTGGCCGGCGTCGATGGCCTTCTGCTTTTCTTCATCGCTGGTGGGCCAGAGACGGCCCTGGATCACGCCGCCCAGGGACTTGATGGCGCAGGCGGCCACGATGCCCTCGGGGGTGCCGCCGATGCCCATCAGCGCATCCACACCGGTGCCGGAGCGGGCAGCGGCGATGGCGCCGGCCACGTCGCCGTCCATGATGAACTTGGTGCGCGCACCGGCTTCGCGGATTTCCTCCACCAGCGGCTTGTGGCGGTCGCGGTCAAGGATCATCACGTTGAGCTGGTTGACCTTCACGCCCTTGGCCTTGGCGATCAGGTGCAGGTTCTGCTTGACCGGCAGGCGCAGGTCCACCATGTCAGCGGCCTCGGGGCCGGTGACGAGCTTTTCCATGTAGAACACAGCGGAGGGATCGAACATGGAGCCGCGTTCGGCAACGGCCAGGACAGCCAGGGCGTTGTTGATGCCGAGGGCGGTCAGGCGGGTACCGTCGATGGGGTCAACGGCCACGTCGCATTCGGGGCCGGTGCCGTCGCCAACGCGCTCACCGTTGAACAGCATGGGGGCTTCGTCCTTTTCGCCCTCACCGATCACCACGACACCGTTGAAGTGGACGGTCTGCAGGAAGGAACGCATGGCATCGACGGCCGCGCCGTCGGCGGTGTTCTTGTCGCCAAAACCCACCCAGTGGCCGCCGGCGATGGCCGCTGCCTCGGTGACGCGGACAAGCTCAAGGGCGAGGTTGCGGTCCGGCTCGTCGTGGCCCACCGCAAGGGACGGTGAAATCGTGGAGTACTTCTGGGTCATGGACGCTGGTGACACGTGAACCTCTTCTTCGAGTGGCGATCATTGAACCCGCCCGCCGGTGCAGCAGGACGGTGATTCCTCTGCTATCGATCATAGTCGCGGCACCGCTCCGCGGGCGGCCCATGACGCAACCACGCAATGTGCACTGCGGCTACCGCCGTGCCCCAGGCCAGGGCCGAATGGAAGTACGGCTCCGGGATGGGCGACTATAGAGGGGTGAATGACATGCAGGAAGCCACCAGTCCCAGCTCCGGCCAGGAACAGCCCGAGGCACGTTCCGGCCCTGCCGGCAGCAGTGCGGACGCCCCTGTTAAGCCCGTCATTCCGGCGGCAGCCGCCAAGCGGGCGAACGCCTCGGTGATCGGCATGATCATTGCCCTGGTGCTCAGCATTGCGGCGTTCCTGCCCGTTGTCCTCATGAATCCCCAGCCCAAGGGCGATGGCTACCGGCCGGACATCGACGTTGCATCGGTGGCACGGAATGCGGCGGATGTGGCAGGATTCACACCCGTCGCCCCTGATACCGGCAGCGCCTTCCGCGCCAACTACGCCCGGTGGGAAGCCGGCACCGGCAGCGGCGTGCCTACCTGGGAGGTGGGCTACCTGACCCCCAAAACATCCTTCATCGGTTTGGTGCAGACCAGGAACTCCAACCCCACCTGGCTCCTCCAACAGACCAAAAACGCCCCCGTCACCGGTTCGCGGAATGCCGGCGGCCGGGAATGGGAACTGCGCGACACCGGCAAGGGTGAGAAATCCATGGTGCTGAACTACCGGGGCAGCACCGTCATCCTGTCCGGCGCGGCGCAACTGGACGAATTCGCAACCCTGGCCGCCGCCGTCGTCACCTCCCTTGAGAGCAGCCCCGCCGTCACAGTTTCACCCTCGGCGGCCCCCACGCCGTAAGGTGGGGCCGTGACGACTAACCTGACCCCTGCACTGGCCTGGCGCCGCCTGCGCGAAGGCAACGAACGTTTCGTAAACGGCGAGTCTTCCCATCCGAACCAGAATGCTTCGCGACGATCATCACTCGTGGAGACGCAGAATCCCTTCGCGGTGATCTTCGGCTGCTCTGATTCCCGGCTCGCGGCAGAAATCATCTTCGACGTCGGCCTGGGCGACGTCTTCGTGGTCCGCACAGCCGGCCAGGTCATTGACGACGCCGTCCTGGGCTCCCTGGAATACAGCGTCGGCGTACTGAACGTGCCGTTGATCGTCATCCTCGGGCACGACAGCTGCGGTGCCGTCACGGCCACCAGGGATGCCGTGGAGACCGGCGAGATGCCGGCAGGATTCATCCGCGACCTCGTGGAGCGCATCACGCCCTCCGTGCTGACGTCCCTGCGCAATGACCAGCCCGAGGTCAACGACATGGTGGTGGAGCACGTCAAGCAGACGGCGCAGCGCCTTGCGGACAGCTCGCGTGTGATTTCCGACGCAATCGAAGGCGGCCGCACCGCCGTCGTCGGCCTTTCCTACCGGCTGGCTGAGGGCCGCGCGGACCTTGTTTCCGGAATCGGCGAGCTTTAGGACCCCTATGCCGGCGGCCCGGCGGGCCGCCGGCAATGCTCCCTTAACGGTTTTCGATGGGGCACCGGATCGCCATAAGCTAGCCCCATGACTTCCACTGAAGAGTTCCGCATTGAACATGACACGATGGGCGAAGTCCGCGTCCCCGTGAACGCACTGTACCGCGCGCAGACGCAGCGGGCAGTGGAGAACTTCCCCATTTCCGGCAAGACACTTGAGCGCACGCACATCGAGGCGCTGGCCCGGGTCAAGAAGGCTGCTGCCCAGGCCAACGCAGAACTGGGCGTGCTCGACGGCGAGCTGGCCAAGGCGATTGCAGACGCTGCCGACGAGGTGGCTGCCGGCAAGTACGACGGCGACTTCCCCATCGACGTCTTCCAGACCGGTTCCGGCACGTCCTCGAACATGAACACCAACGAGGTCATCGCCGAACTGGCCACCCGTGCGCTGAAGGCCGCCGGCAGCGACAAGGTTGTCCACCCGAACGACCACGTCAACGCCTCGCAGTCCTCCAACGACGTGTTCCCCACGTCCGTGCATGTGGCCGCCACCTCCGCGCTGATCAACGACCTCATCCCCGCCCTTGACTACCTGGCCGGCTCGCTGGAGCGCAAGGCCGCGGAGTTCAAGGACGTGGTGAAGTCCGGCCGCACCCACCTCATGGACGCCACCCCGGTGACCCTGGGCCAGGAGTTCGGCGGCTACGCAGCGCAGGTCCGCTATGGCATCGAGCGCATCAACGCCTCGCTCCCCCGCGTCGCAGAGGTTCCGCTGGGCGGCACCGCCGTGGGCACCGGCATCAACACACCGGCCGGTTTCCCGGAGCGCGTGATTGAGCTGCTGGCCACCGACACCGGGCTGCCGCTGACCGAGGCCCGGGACCACTTCGAGGCACAGGCCAACCGCGACGGCCTGATCGAGGCGTCCAGCCAGCTGCGCAACATCGCCATCTCGTTCATGAAGATCAACAACGACCTCCGCTGGATGGGTTCCGGCCCCAACACCGGACTCGGCGAAATCGCCATCCCGGACCTGCAGCCCGGCTCCTCCATCATGCCCGGCAAGGTCAACCCGGTCATCTGCGAGGCGTCCATCATGGTGGCCGCCCAGGTCATCGGCAATGACACGGCCATCGCCTGGTCCGGCACCAACGGTGCGTTCGAGCTCAACGTGGGCATCCCGGTCATGGCGGCCAACCTGCTCGAGTCCATCCGCCTGCTGGCCAACACCAGCCGGGTCATGGCGGACAAGATGATCGACGGCATCACGGCCAACGTGGAGCGCGCCCGCTTCCTGGCCGAGGCCTCCCCGTCCATCGTGACCCCGCTGAACAAGTACATCGGCTACGAGAACGCCGCCAAGATCGCCAAGACCGCCGTCAAGGAGGGCCTGACCATCCGCCAGGCCACGGAGAAGCTCGGCTTCGTCGGCGACGGCGAGGGCAAGGTCTCCGAGGCCGACCTCGAGAAGGCGCTGGACGTCACCACCATGACGGCCCCGGCCCACAAGGCATAGTCCACACCACCTCCTGGACGCCCGACGGCGGCCGGCACCTTTCGCACGAAAGGCGCCGGCCGCCGTCGTACTTTAAGCTTCGCCTCCCGGGACCAAAATAAATTTGCACTAATCTCATAATGATGCAAAACTTCACTCTGTGAAAGAAAGTGCAACGTCGGAGTCCGGGCTGAGGCAGCGCAAACGTGCCGCTACCCGGGGTGCCATCACGGCAACGGCCAGGGCGCTCACAGCCGAGCGTGGCCTCAACGGCTATACCGTGGAGGAAGTGTGCGAGGCCGCCGGCATTTCGCGACGCACTTTCTTCAACTACTTCCCCACCAAGGAAGACGCCATCATCGGCCACGCCGAGGACGACATCCCGGCCGATGTGATCGACGACTTCGTCGCCGGCGGCGCGGACTCCCCCGCCGGCGAAATCTCCCCCACGCTCTTCCGCGACCTCGTCCGGCTCTCCCTCCGCCTGGCAGAAGGCATGTCGGCCTCCGAAGAGGAAACCCGGCAGCTCATTGGCGTAGTCCACAAGGAACCCCAGCTGATCCTGCGGATCATCGGCGTGACGGAGCAGCGGGAAGCCCAGTTCGCCAGGGACGTCGCCCGCCGCGAAGGGCTGGCCCCGGACCACCCCGTGGTGCAAATGGCCGTGGTGCTGCTCAGCACCATCGCCCGTAAGAGCAGCGTGGCCTACTTCTCCGACGGCAACACCCGCAGCTATACCGACCTGCTGCTGGAGAACATCTCCGCAGCCAGCGTTCTTTTTTCCCAACCGTTCGATATTCCGGACACCACCGCCGCAAAAGGACAATCATGAGTACCGCCACCACCAGGACGGCCGCGGGGCCCCTGCTGCTCACGCAAAAACGCATCTGGATCATCTTCTCCGCCTTGATTGCGGGCATGCTCCTCTCCAGCCTGGACCAGACCATCGTCTCCACCGCCATGCCCACCATCGTGGGCAAACTGGGCGGCGTGGAACACCAGGCCTGGATCACCACTGCCTACCTGCTGGCCACCACCATCGTGATGCCCATCTACGGCAAGTTCGGTGACATCCTGGGCCGGCGCAACCTCTTCCTGGCGGCCATCGCACTCTTCACCCTGGCCTCCATTGGCTGCGCACTGGCCACCGACTTCTGGGGCTTCGTCATCTTCCGCGCCATCCAGGGACTCGGCGGCGGCGGGCTCATGATCCTTTCCCAGGCGATCATTGCCGACATCGTTCCCGCCAAGGAGCGCGGGAAATACATGGGCCCTTTGGGTGCCATCTTCGGCCTCTCCGCCGTGGCCGGACCGCTGCTGGGCGGCTTCTTCGTGGACCACCTCACCTGGGAGTGGGCCTTCTACATCAACATCCCGGTGGGGCTTGCAGCGTTCGCCATCGCCTGGTTCGCCCTGACCCTGCCCAACAAGAAGGCCGAAAAGCGGATCGACATCCTGGGCGTGGTGCTGCTGTCCGCCGCCACCACGTGCCTGATCTTCTTCACCGACTTTGGCGGCAAGAAGGATGAGGGCTGGGATTCACCCCTCACGTGGGCGTTTGGAGCCGGCCTGCTGGTTTCTGCGGCCGCATTCGTGATGGTGGAGCGCCGCGCCGAGGACCCCATCATTCCCCTGAGCCTGTTCCGGAACCGGATCTTTATCAATGCCACCGCCATCGGCTTCACCCTGGGCCTGGGCATGTTCTCCGCCATCGCGTTCGTCCCCACCTTCCTGCAGATGTCCTCCGGCACCTCCGCAGCCGAATCCGGCCTGCTGATGCTCCCGATGATGGCAGGCCTCATGGGCACGTCCATCTACTCCGGCATCCGGATCTCCAAGACCGGCAAGTACAAGATGTTTCCCATCCTGGGCGCCGTCCTCACCCTGGCGGCCATGCTGTGGATGACCACGCTCGCGGCCAGCACCCCCATCTGGGTCATCTGCGTCCAGCTGTTCGTCTTCGGAGCAGGCCTTGGGCTGATCATGCAGGTGGTGGTCCTGGTAGTCCAGAACTCGGTGCCGGCTGAACAGATCGGCACCGCCACCAGCACCAACAACTACTTCCGCGAAGTGGGCGCCGCCATGGGCGTGGCAGTGTTCGGCTCCATCTTCACCACCCGTCTTTCCGAGGCGCTGACCAACGCCTTCACGGGGGCAGGGGCTTCGGCCGAGCAGGCCGGACAGTCCACCCGGACCCTGGATCCGCAGGCGCTGAGCCAGCTCCCGGAACAGCTGCGGGACGCCATCGTGAACGCCTATGCCGATTCGCTGGCACCGGTGTTCTGGTACCTGCTGCCGTTCATCGCGGTGGCGCTGCTCCTGGCGGTCACGCTGAAGCAGATCCCGCTCTCCGATACCGCCGGAATGGTGGCACGCGGCGAGGCAGTGGGTGGAGAGGAAGCCGAGCGGCTGGCAGCCGGCCTGTCCGGCTCAGCTGCGCACGGGCACGGCGCCGCAGGTACCGGCGCCGCTGTGAAGGACGACGACGGCGAGCTGGTGTCGCCGGGCCGCTGACCGCCGTCGTCCGGCTGGCTTTTAGGGCTCGAAGTGGACGGCGGCGGAGGGCACCAGCGCCTGCCGGATACTGGTGAGGTGGCCGGGCATGAGGTCGGGTAGTTCATCCGGGCTGAACCAGCCAACTTCAAGGGATTCGTCGTCGTTGACCCTTGCCTCCCCGGAGACGTAGCGGCACAGGAACACAACGTCCAGGAATTCGCAGATGTCGCCGTTGGGGTAGGTGACTGGCCCAACGGCACCCACCGACACCACCCGCTCGGCCTCCGCCACGACGGCGGTTTCCTCGAAGATCTCCCGGACAAGGCCCCGGGCAGGCTGCTCCCCCGGGTCCAGCATGCCGCTGATGAGCGCCCATTGCCGGTTGTCTGCACGCTGGGCAAGCAGGATCCTGCCGGCGTCGTCGATCACGACACCCCGGACCCCGGGGACCCAGAGGGGATCGTTGCCGATCTTTTCGCGCAGCTTCAGGACGTATTCAGGTGCAGGCATACCGCCAGCCTACCGAACAGTCACCGAACAACCGGGATTGCTCAGGCGGGCAGCAGCATGGCGGCTGCGGCCCCGGCGAGCATGAACGGGCCAAATGGTATGGCCGACTTCAGGGTGCCCCGGCGGGCCGCCAGCAGGGCCAGGGACCACAGCCCGCCCAGCAGGAACGCCAGGAAGGTGCCCGCGAAGAGGTGCCCCCAGCTGAGGTAGCCAAGGTACATCCCGAGCACTCCTGCAAGCTTGACGTCGCCGAAGCCCATCCCGGGCGGGTAAATGAACCGCAGGACAAAATAGAACAGCCACAGGATTGCGGCCCCGGCCACCACGCGGAGGGCGGGGATGGCCAGGAGCCCGCCGGTGTTGCCAGCGGCCGGGACGGGACCGGCCCACGCAACCGCGGCCGCCGCCAGGAGGAGCACTCCGGCCACCGCATAGGAGGGGAAAACGATCCTGTTGGGCAGGAGGTGGTGCCGGACGTCGATGATGGTGAGCCGGACCGCCATCACGGCGAAGTAGAGGCAGGCAGCCAGTACCAGCCAGAACGCAAGCGGAGTGTGCTGCCAGAGTTCACCGAGTCGTCCAATCACCCCTCGGATGCTACTGGATCCACCATTCCGGCCGGAGCACCCGTGCGTAAAATGTGGATATGTCGACCTGGGACTCCCGGCGCCGGCCGGTTCCGGGCCCTCCTGGCGTCCCGGTGGACCTGGCCGCGATGTTCCGGAACCTCTGCCGGTCTTCCCCATGGAAGTGGCAGACGTTGCGCTTTGAGTACTGGGACCAGGCCTTTGCGTCGGCTCCCGCTCCCGGCGCACCGTTCGTCCGTGCGTGGCTGCGCCGTCCCGGGGCGCTCCGCCTTGAAAGCCCGGACGGCCGCGTCCTGCACAGCACCACAGGGATCAACGATTCCCGTGACGGCATCTACGTCAGCGCCACCCGCAAGTCCTGGCTCCTGCCCCCGCACCTCGTCACGCCCGTGTACGACGACGCCGGACTGGTGCGCCGCCGGCCCGAAGCCGCGTACGGAGAGCCCGGGTTCGGGAACGCACGATTTTCGGCCGCACTGGACCCGGTGGAGCTCGCAGGCAACGCCCCCGTGCCCATCGAGTTCCCTGGCACCAACGCCCTGGACATCCGGGACACCCGCTTCGCCGAGCATGAAGGCCGGCCCGTCCTGGAGGCGGCTGCAACTCCCAACCCCGCCTACCGCCCGGGTGATCCTGCCGCTCCCCTCTGCCTTCCCGGCCGTTCCCTCCTCCGGGTGGACACGGGCACCGGCGTCTGCGTGTCAAGTCAGTCCCTGGAGCAGGAAACAGAGGAGTATGGCCACTGGATCCGGATCCTCGCCGTGGACGAGTACATGCTCGACGACCTGTTCCTGGCCGAGTCCATGAATCTCACCGACGTCCGCCGCCACATCAGCTGGGACATCCCTGCCAAAGCGTGACAAGCCTGCCCGGCGCCCATCGGCTAGGCTTCGCGGATGACTACCCTGGGCTCCATCTGGCCGCTGTTCGACCTCACGCTGAGCACCCCGCGGCTGGAACTGCGCCCCATGACCGACCAGGACATTCCCGCGGCTGTGGCTGCGGCCCGCGGCGGAATCCACGACGCCGGCCGGAATCCGTTCAGCACTCCCTGGACGGAGCTGCCGGATGAGGAACTGGGTCCCAACATGGCCCGCTGGTACTGGCGCTGCCGCGCTGAATGCAGGCCCGAAAACTGGACACTGCTCCTCGGAATCTGGCACGAAGGCCGGTTCGTCGGCTGCCAGGATGTTGAGGCCAAAGACTTCGCGGCCCTACGGACAGTCAGCACCGGGTCCTGGCTCAAGAAGTCCGTCCAGGGCCACGGCCTGGGCACGGAGATGCGTGCCGCCGTCGTCCTTTGGGCCTTTGACTGGCTCCAGGCGGAAGTCGCCGAATCCGAGGCCGCTATCTGGAACAGCTCTTCCCTGGGCGTGTCCCGCTCCCTCGGCTACGAACTCAACGGCACCACGCGCAAGGCCTGGGGACCCAAAGCCGAAACAGTCCAGCACGTGCGCGTCACCCCGCAAACATTCAATCGCCCGGACTGGCAACTCCAGGTCAAAGGCCACGAAGCAGCAGCGAACTTCCTGAAGGTCACGTGATTGCCGCATCTTGGCTGAGTTCGCCAGGCCACGATTCTTCTCCGTCGCTTAGACACAACGCATAGGGCCACGTTCGGTCGCGGGCGACCTCAGGCGGCCGATGCGTTGCGATGCGCTCCTACGAGAAGAATCGCAGCCCGGCTTGCGCCTGTTCGTGCACCTAAGGCGCGCTTCGCACACGTCCGGTCCGGGTGCTTCGTGTAGGAGCGCATCGCCGACCAAAGCGTTGCGCAGGTCGCTCAGCGACCGAAGCAACGCGTCGGGAGGTGTCTAAGCGACGGCGAAGGACCCGGGGCGGACGAACCCGGCCGTTGCCACACACGAAAAGGGCCGTAGCCCGGCGAACCCGGCCACGGCCCTTTGCTTAGTTGATTTAGCCCTCGAGGAGTTCCGTGACGAGTGCTGCGATCGGTGAACGTTCCGAGCGGGTGAGGGTGACGTGGCCGAAGAGGGGGTGTCCCTTCAGGGTTTCGACGACAGCGGCGATTCCGTCGTGGCGTCCGACGCGCAGGTTGTCTCGCTGGGCGACGTCGTGGGTGAGCACGATCTTGGAGTTCTGGCCGATACGGCTCATGACGGTGAGGAGGACGTTCTTTTCGAGGGACTGGGCTTCATCCACGATCACGAAGGCATCGTGGAGGGAGCGTCCGCGGATGTGGGTGAGGGGCATGACCTCGAGCATGCCGCGGTCCATGACCTCCTCCACCACTTCCTGGCTGACCAGCGCCCCGAGGGTGTCGAACACGGCCTGCGCCCACGGGTTCATCTTCTCGGATTCGGAGCCCGGCAGGTAGCCAAGTTCCTGCCCGCCCACCGCATAGAGGGGCCGGAAGACGATCACTTTGCGGTGTTCGCGGCGTTCCAGCACGGCTTCAAGGCCGGCGCACAAGGCGAGCGCCGACTTGCCGGTGCCTGCGCGGCCGCCAATGGAGACGATGCCGACGGCGGGATCCATCAACATGTCAATGGCCAGCCGCTGCTCCGCGGACCGGCCATGGAGGCCGAACACGTCGCGGTCGCCCTTGACCAGGCGCACCTGCTTGTCCGCGCCCACCCGGCCCAGCGCGGAGCCGCGGTTGGACAGCAGGACCAGCCCGGTGTTGACGGGCAGTTCGGCCGCCGCCGGGATATAGGCGGGTTCGTGGCCGTACAGGGTGGCTATGTCCTGTTCATCGGCTTCGATCTCGGCAACGCCCGTCCACCCGGAATCCTTGACCAGTTCGTTGCGGTACTCGTCGGCAGTGAGGCCCATGGCGGAGGCTTTGACCCGCATGGGCAAGTCCTTGGACACGACGGTGACGTTGCGTCCTTCGTTGGCCAGGTTCTTGGCGACGGCGAGGATGCGGCTGTCGTTGTCCCCGCTGCGGAAACCCAAGGGCAGCACCTCGGAGGAGATGTGGTTGAGTTCCACCATCAGGGTGCCGCCCTCGTCACCAATGGGGAGGGGCCGGTTCAGGCCGCCGTGCTTGACCCGGAGATCGTCCAGGAGCCGCAGGGCCTTCCGTGCGAAGTAGCCAAGTTCGGGGTCGTGCCGCTTGGCTTCGAGTTCGGTGATGACCACGACGGGAACCACTACCTCATGCTCAGCGAACCGCAGGAGCGCGCGCGGATCGGAGAGGAGGACTGAGGTGTCAATGACGAAGGTGTGGATGTCGGCTTCCCTTCCGGAGACAGCAAAACCGGCCGCAGCATCAGTTGCTGCGCCGGCTTCAGAGGTAGCTCGCTCGGCGCGAGAGGTAGCTTTTCCGCCCTGTCCAAACAGGACCTCGGGCAGTTGTTCAGAAGTAGCCACATCGACTCCAGCCCCGGGCGCCAGCCCGGAATTGTTATTGGTGAGGCGGCTCGGCCAGGAGGCCGGGTCCGGCCTCCCATACAACCGGTGCGATGTTTCGCTCCATGTACTGGCCTCCCCGATCAGCCGGCGGTTTTGCCTGCTGATGGATATAACGTAAATCCACTCAGGGTAATTTCCGCAACCATTACCCGGCGATTTCCCTTGCAGGTGTATGAACTCGTTATGAACCGGGGGTTTCAGGTGCCAAAGCGGCGCTGGCGGCCGGCGTAGTCCCGCAGGGCACGGAGGAAATCCACCTTGCGGAACGCGGGCCACAGGGCCTCGCAGAAGTAGAACTCGCTGTAGGCGCTCTGCCACATAAGGAAGCCTGACAGGCGCTGCTCCCCTGATGTCCTGATCACCAGGTCCGGGTCCGGCTGGCCGCGGGTGTACAGGAAGCGTGAGATGTCGTCGACGCAGAGGTCGTCGGCAAGCTGGGAGATGTCCATGCCCTTGGCGACGGCGTCGTGGAGGAGCTCCCGGACGGCATCGACGATCTCCCGGCGGCCCCCGTAGCCCACTGCCACGTTGACGTGGATCTTTTCGCGGACGGGGGTGCGGGCGGTGAGCTTGTTGAGGCGTTCGGCCAGGTAGTCCGGGAGCAGTTCAGGCGCACCCATGGCATGGACGGATATGTTCGCGTCTTCGTCCAACCGGTCCAAGGTGTTGGCGATGATGCCCATCAGGAGGTCCAGTTCCTCGCTGGAGCGGTTCATGTTGTCCGTGGACAGCATGTAGAGGGTCACTACCTTGACGCCCAGTTCCTGGCACCAGCCGAGGAATTCGTGGATTTTGTCCGCACCGGCCTGGTGGCCCTGGCTGGTGGGTGCATTGAATTGCTTAGCCCACCGCCGGTTGCCGTCTACCATGACGCCGATATGCCGGGGAATCCGGTCGCGTGGAAGATCCTTGAGCAGCCGGCGTTCGTAATAGCCATAGAGGAACCCGGGCAACTCCACGCGTCCACTCACCTGACTTTCCTGCCGTACGTACATCCACATCCTAGGCTACCGCCCGGGCCGGAATGGGAACGCCAGCACTGGAGGGGACCCATCCCGATTGTTACTGACCAGTAACTTACCGGTCCGTAAGTTATTCTGGTGCCATGAACAGCGACTCTCCGCATGCCTTCCGGGGGCCCCAGCCGGAGGACCCCAACACAGGCGCTGAAACAGAAACCAGCGCCGTGGATGAGGCCGCCGTCCGACTGGCGGAACTCCTGATGATCAAGCCGAAGTGGCGCGGCTGGATCCACACGGTCACCGCCCCGCTGGCCCTTGCCGCCGGCATCGTCCTGGTTGTCCTTGCCCCCACGGCGGACCGCAGGATTACTTCCGCCATCTACGCTGCCACCGGCGTTTTGCTGTTCGGTGTCAGCGCCGTCTACCACCGCGGCAACTGGTCCCCACGGGTCAAGCTCGTCCTGAAACGGCTGGACCACACCAACATCATGCTGGTGATCGCCGGCACCTACACGCCGCTGGCATGGACGCTTCTCGAACGCGGGCAGGCGGTGGTTCTCCTGTGGGTCATCTGGGCCGGAGCCATCCTCGGCGTGCTGTTCCGGCTGCTGTGGACTGACGCGCCCCGCTGGCTCTATGTGCCCATCTACATCGCACTGGGCTGCGGCGCGCTGTTCTACCTGCCGCAGTTCTTCCAGGCCAGTCCGCCATCAGCCGTGCTGATCTGCCTGGGCGGCGCCCTCTACATTACGGGCGCCATTTTCTACGCCCTGAAAAAGCCGAACTTCAGCTATCACCACTTCGGTTTCCATGAACTGTTCCACGCGTTCACCGTATTCGCGTTCGCTGCCCACTTCGCGGCGATCGCCATGGCGGTCCTTGGCTAAAGCCCGTCACAGCGTGGGGCTGGCATAGCCACCAAAAGATTTCTACCTGCGCGGCCGCGGGTGTCCGTTGCCGGCCCCGTCCCCTTCGGAATCGCCAACTCCCGGGTGCGTGCCGCCGTCGAGCCCATCCTGGGCATCCGCAGCATCAACGTCTGCAGCAGCGGCGGCCGCCAGGCGCTCTTCCTCCACCTGGGCCCGGTAGCGCACCCTGCGGATGCGCCGCACCATGTCCACGATGAGCAGGGCGGTTGCCACCACGAAGAAAGCCGTCATGATGAACCCCAGCAGGCCCGGTGTCACCTGGTCCTCCGAAATCCCCTCCCGCAACGTCGGAGTCGGCAGCGGTGACGGCGTGGTGGCGAGGCGGAGGAGCAGAGATTGCACGGTTGTTACCTTCTGGTGGAACGGATGAAGCAGGAAGCGGACGGGACCGGCCGTCGCCGCACCTATCTTCTACGCAAGATAGAAATAGCCTGCCGTGTCTATCTTAGCCCGGCGAACAGGTCCTTCTCGGGGAGTTCGGAGGGCACCCTGGAATGGATCAGCGAATAGTCCTCCCAAGGCCAGACCCGGCGCTGCATGTCGGGCGAAACGGCGAAGAAGAACCCCAGCGGGTCTACTTGGGTCCGGTGGGCACGCAGGGCGTCGTCGCGCACTTCGAAATAGTCACCGCAGTCAATCTGGGTGGTGGTGGCATGCGCGGCCGGCGGCGGAGTGTGCCCCTCTGCATCGGACTCCAGCCATGCGGCCAGGCGTTCTGCGTAGGGTGACTGCAGCCCCGCCTCTTCCAGTGCAAAGTGCAGCGCCCGGAACCGCTCGGGGCTGAAGGCGCGGTCGTAGTAGAGCTTGCCCGGCTCCCACGGCTCCCCTGCCTCCGGGTAGCGTTCGGCATCGCCTGCGGCTTCGAAAGCCTCCACGGCCACCCGGTGGGCCATGATGTGGTCCGGGTGGGGGTAGCCGCCGTTTTCGTCGTAGCTAAGGATGACGTGGGGCTTGAAGGAACGCACCAGCCGTACCAGGGGCGCCGCGGCCTGGTGCAGGGGAAGGGTGGCGAAGGATCCCGCCGGGAGGGGCGGGAGCGGGTCCCCTTCGGGAAGGCCCGAGTCGACAAATCCGAGCCACCGCTGGCGGATGCCGAGGATGGCGGCCGCGCGCTGCATCTCCAGCCTCCGCGCACCGGCCATATCCCGCTTGGGGTGCGGCTCCCCCTCCACCGCCGGATTCTGGATATCGCCGCGGGATCCGTCCGTGCAGGTGGCCACGAGGACATCCACGCCGGCAGCTGCATACATGGCCATGGTCGCAGCGCCCTTGCTGGATTCGTCATCCGGGTGGGCGTGGACTGCGAGCAGCCGGAGCGGCACCTGGTTGTTGCTGGACGCTGTCATGGAGGGGACGGCTCCTTATTCTTCTTTGCACGGCTTTGGCAGCTTGTGGATGTTGTTGCGGGTGCGCTGCCTCACCGGCAGCTGCAGCCACCGCAAAGAGCAGGCGGAAAGGGAACTAAACTGGTCTGGTGACTTCCCCGGACCAGCCGGCCCAATCCGCGCCCGCAGACACTAGCCTAGCCAATCGGTATGGTGCTAAAAAGCGCCGGCTCTCCCCTACCGCCGCCCGGGTTGCGGTCGGCCTGGCACTTACTGCGGGAATCGGCTTCCTTGCGTGGGTGACCACTTCGAACTCGCTCTCCGGAGTGACGTTCAAGGACGTGGGTTACAGCACCACCGATGCCACGGTCGCGGAGGTGGACTTCCAGGTGACGCGCGAACCGGGCAAGCCCGTCAAATGCGCCGTAAAGGCACTGGATTCGAAGTTTGCAGTCGTGGGC
The DNA here is from genome assembly GCF_001428075.1 of Arthrobacter sp. Soil764. GTDB lineage: Bacteria > Actinomycetota > Actinomycetes > Actinomycetales > Micrococcaceae > Arthrobacter. Next base: position 121,703 of record NZ_LMSI01000012.1, read on the forward strand.
TGGAAAGTGGTGGACATCCCGCCGTCGGCAGCGGATGGAACGGCCGACGGCGGCAGGACGGTGGCTCAGCGCGTTACCTTGCGCACGGAGTCGGAGTCCGTATCGGGTGTGGTGGACAGCTGCTGGATTCCCGGCGGGACGTCCTAATGGGTGTGATGTGGGACGCTTCCGTGTTGGGTTATCTCCAGAGGATTGACTACAATAGGGAGATACCTTTACCCCGCTGAGCTGGTTACTGTTCCACAAGTGGCCACCGTGGCGGGGTCTTTTGCATGTAGGACCACTAGAGGAGAAGTCCGTGTCTACCACCAACAGCGCATCTGCAGCCTGGCTCACCCAGGAAGCTTTTGACCGCCTGAAGGCAGAGCTGGACCACCTTTCCGGCGCAGGCCGGGCGGAGATCGTCCAGAAGATTGAAGCAGCGCGGCAAGAGGGGGACCTCAAGGAGAACGGGGGCTACCACGCAGCCAAGGAGGAGCAGGGCAAAATTGAAGCCCGCATCCGCCAGCTGACGGTGCTGCTCCGTGACGCCCACGTGGGGGAATCGCCTGCCGATGACGGCATCGTGGAGCCCGGCATGATTGTCGTAGCCAGGATCGCCGGCGACGAGGAGACCTTCCTGCTGGGTTCACGCGAAATTGCGGGCGACTCGGACCTGGATGTCTTCAGCGAAAAGTCACCGCTTGGTGCCGCCATCCTGGGCCACAAGGAGGGCGAGACCCTCAGCTACGCAGCGCCGAACGGCAAGGACATTAAGGTGGAGATCCTCTCCGCAAAGCCCTACGCACCCTAGCTCAGCAGCGCCGGCCCCAAAGCAGCCAGCGCAAAAGCAGAACGCGGCGGCCGTCCCCCAGGGGAATGGCCGCCGCTTCCGTTTAATGTCCTTCTGCCGGTTTGCGCCACCCGGGCGCTAAAACTGCCGCGGCGTAGCGGGACCGCGCGGACGCAGCAGCAGAGCCGCCACCACGCCGCCCACGGCGCCGCCAAGGTGGGCCTGCCAGCTCACGTAGCCGGCCACAAACGGCAGGGCGCCCAGGAGGATGCTCCCGTAGCCCATGAAGAGGACCACGGCGAGCAGGATCTGCCGCCAGCTGTGGTTGAAGAAACCCCTGACCAGCAGGAACGCAAAAAGCCCGAAGACCAGCCCTGACGCGCCCACGGTGACACCGTTTCCGATGAGCCATACCGTCAGCCCGCTGCCGAGCCAGCTGAAGGCCAGGGCTGTGAGGAACACGCGCAGCCCGGAGAGAAACACCAGGAAGCCGAAGATGACCAGGGGCAGGCTGTTGGAGAGCAGATGGCCCAGGTTTGCGTGCAGGAGCGGGAAGGTAAAGATGTCCAGCAGCCCGTCGGCACTCCTGGGCCGCAGGCCGAAGGTTCGGGTGAGGGCCCCCATCATCAGGGTGTTGACCACTTCGATGGCGAACAGCAGGGCCACAAAACCACCCAGCACCACCAGCCCGCCCTTGGCACGGGAGGCGATGGCCTGCCGCTCGGGGACCCGCCCGTTACCCATCAGTCCGGCCACGGCCGCTCCTAATGCACAACAATCGGCTGGAAGCCCTCGGCACGGAGTGCGCTGAGGACCTGCTCCCCGTGCTGGTGGCCCTTGGTTTCCAGGTTGACGGTGATGGAGACGTCACCCATGCTGATGGAACCTCCCACGCGGGTGTGGTCCAGGCCGGTGACGTTGGCATCGTTTTCAGCAATGATCCGGGCAATGGTTGCCAGCGAGCCGGGGCGGTCATCGAGCATCATCCGCACCGTCATGTAGCGGCCGGCAGCGGAGAGGCCGCGCTGGATCACCTTCAGCATGAGCATGGGGTCGATATTGCCGCCGGAGAGCACCGCCACGGTGGTTCCCGGGTTCTCGATCTTGCCGTCCATGAGCGCGGCGACACCCACCGCACCGGCGGGTTCAACCACCATCTTGGCCCGTTCCAGCAGGAAGATCAGGGCACGGGCCAGGGAGTCCTCGCTGACGGTGACAACATCGTCCACCAGTTCACGGATGATGCTGAACGGCAGCTGCCCGGGGCGCCCCACGGCAATGCCGTCCGCCATGGTGGAGACCTTCTTCAACGGCACCAGTGCATCGGCTGCTAGCGAAGGCGGGTAGGCGGCAGCGTTCTCCGCCTGTACCCCGATGATACGGATCTCCCGGCCAAGTTCCCTGGCACGGGCCTTGATGGCGACGGCGACCCCAGCCAGGAGCCCCCCGCCGCCCACGCCCATGAGGATCGTGTCAACGTTGGGAACCTGCTCCAGGATCTCCAGGCCCACAGTGCCCTGGCCGGCCACCACGTCCACATTGTCGAAGGGATGGACGAAGACCATGCCGGTTTCGTTGCTGTAACGCTGGGCTTCGGCGAGCGCCTCGTCCACGTTGTGCCCGTGCAGGACCACTTCGGCACCATGGCTGCGGGTGGCGGCGAGTTTGGGCAGTGCCACGCCCAGCGGCATGTAGATCCGGGCCTTGATGCCCAGGCTCTTGGCGGCTACGGCAACGCCCTGGGCATGGTTGCCGGCGGAGGCTGCCACCACTCCCCTCTTTTTCTCGTCAGGGGAGAGCCGCGCCATCCGGACGTAGGCGCCGCGAACCTTGAACGAGCCCGCACGCTGCAGGTTTTCGCATTTGAAATAGACATCGCCGCCTACCATGCCCCCCAGCGCCCGCGACGATTCCACGGGAGTGCGCGCAATAATCCCGTCAAGCAGCTTCTGCGCCTCAAGGACATCGTCCAGTGTGACGGGAAGGGTTTCAAGGATCTTCACGGACTACTCTCCTCTGGGTTCTGCTCCGGTGCCTTCCGGGGAGGAAGCGCGGGCATCACGGTGTTCGGCGGGGGTGCCGGACGCCGTGTCCCGCCCCGAACTTGGTGCAGACGGCGGTTCAACGTCCTTGATGGTGTTGTCCCCGCCTGCTCCGGCCGTGATGGGCTTCCCGGCGATTACCGGCACCTGTTCATGTTCCCACGTTCTGGCGGCGATGTAGCGAACAGCCGAGTTTGCTACGGCCAGGATGGGTACGGAGAACAGCGCTCCGGGGATCCCGGCGAGGTAGGACCCCGCCGCAACGCTGAGGATCACTGCCACCGGATGCAGCGAAACTGCCTTGCCCATGACCAGCGGCTGCAGGATGTGGCCTTCGAGCTGCTGGACCAGCAGGACGATGGCCAGCATGATCAGCGCGTTGATGGGGCCGTTTGCCACCAGGGCCAGCAGAATGGCGACGATGCCGGTCAAAAGCGCACCCACCACGGGGATGAAGGAGCCGAGGAAAACCAGCACGCCCAGGGGAAGCGCAAGCGGGACACCGATGATGGCGGCACCCACGCCGATGCCAAGCGCGTCGACAGCCGCGACAAACATCTGGATGCGGGCGTAGCTGACCATGGACGCCCAGCCCTTGCGGCCCGCACCGAACGTCGCGGCGCGGGCCTTCCGGGGAAGCATCCTGACCAGGAACGCCCAGATCCGGTCACCTTCCAGGAGGAAGAAGATGAGGATGAACAGCGAGAGGAGCATTCCGGCGGCGAAGTGGCCGGCGGTGCTGCCGAAGGACAGGGCACCGCTGAGGATGCTGCTGCTGTTGTTCTGCAGCGCGTCGGTGGCTTCCTTGATGTACTGGTCGATCTGGGCGGCGGTCAGGTGCAGGGGGCCGGCTGACAGCCAGTCCTGGACCTGCCGCACGCCTTCGAGCGCCTGGGAGTAGAGCTCGCCGAAACCAACCACGAGTTGCCTGCCCACCAGGGCCAGCGCGCCGACGATGACACCGATGAACCCAAGGACTGTCACGGCAACAGCGAGGCCTGCAGGCAGTCCGCGCCGCTTCAGCCACGCCGTGACCGGGCTCAGGAGACCGGCAAGGAGGGCGGCCACCATGACCGGGATGATCAGGAGGGTGATGTGGCTGAGCAGCCAGACAAGCGTCCCCACCATCAGGAGGATCAGGCCCAGCCGCCATGACCATGAAGCGGCGATGCGGATGCCGTACGGTATGTCCTTGTCCAGTTCACGGTCCGTCAGGACCCGCAGCGGCGCAGCAGGTGCCGGCGCGGGTAGGGGGTCCGGGTGGGCCAGGGTAACGTCGTCCTCTTTTGGCGTCATATGCCAATACTTCCGCAGCGGTGGCCCAATGGGAAACTACTGCACTGCCGTGCCGGGCTTGTAGTCGATGCCCCATTCCATGCTGAAGGACTCCCCCGGCGGCAGCCACCGCAGGCCGTCGCCGGAGTTGAATGCATTCGCAGGGCCCGTCATGGGTTCCACTGCCACTGCCCGGCTCCGGTCAGGGTAGACCGTGCTCACGTAGACGTGGACGTACCGGCAGGCCTCGTCCTGCCAGAGCGATACCTCGCTGCCGTCGGCGGCTGCGAGGGTGTGGCGGGCTGCGCCGTCCTCGAAGCGGAGGTCCGTCAGGGCAACGTCCACTGCCAGGTCCGCTATGTGCCTGCCCGAACGAAAGTCGACATCCCCGTCGACAGGGGCGGAGCTGCGCGGAATCAGCCGCTCATCAGTCACCAGCCGGGTGGCGGCGGAAACGGTCAGCTGCAATTCCTCAACCGGAGTGTCGCCAAGCCGCAGGTAGGGGTGGGCGCCGAGGACAAACGGGGCGGCTGCCGCGGAGTCATTGGTGAGCCTTTGCCTGACGCGCAGTCCCAGGTCTTCGGAAATCCGGTACTCCACCCTGTGCCGGACCAGGAAAGGGTAGCCGTGCTGCGGAAAAACGGTCGCTTCCAGGGCCACGGCCTCCGGGGACTCCGCCAGCACCGCGTAGCCGGTGTTTCGCAGCAGGCCGTGGCTGGCATTGTTGCGGGACACCTCGGTGATGTCCAGCTGCTGCTTCCTGCCATCCAGGAACCAAACGCCGTCCTCCACCCTGTTGGCCCAGGGCGCCAACGTTATGCCAGCCCCGCCGGGAGCGATCTGGTCATCGCCGTAGGTTTCGGTCAGCTGGATCCCGCCCCGGCTGAACGAGCGGAGCCCCGCGGCCAGCTCGGTGACCACGGCCACGGCGTCGCCCCGGCGGAGTTCATGTTGCCGGCCCGTAGCGCAGGAGCGGATGGATGAGCGGGTGGACGTTCCGTCGTTGGAAGAGGCTGTCATGGGCATTACGGTACATGCCGCTGCCGGAATCGGGCAGCGCCCTGCCACCTGCTCTGTTACTTTTTGTTGTTAACTATTCATTCTTGATCGTTTATGCGAAACTTTCTACATGACAGGGATCACCAGTACCAGACTCTCCGACGGGCGGGAGCTGATTTACTTCGATGACGACAGCACCAGTACCTCCCGCGCCGACCACCTCACCACCGACCACCGCGGCCTGCCCGCCCGCGGGGAGCCCGGCGAGGTGCGCTTCGATGCCTTGACGGACGAATGGGTGGCTGTTGCCGCGCACCGCCAGACCCGCACCCACCTGCCGCCGGCGGACCAGTGCCCCATTTGTCCCACCACTCCTGCCAACGCGTCCGAAATTCCAGCCGCCGATTACGACGTCGTGGTCTTCGAAAACAGGTTTCCCTCGCTGGGACCGGCGTTGGGACCCGTGCCGGAGAATGCCGCTTGGGGAACGAAGGGTCCGGCGTACGGCCGCTGCGAAGTGGTGTCCTTCACCCCTGAACACACCGGGTCCTTCAGCGGCCTCAGTGTCGAGCGGTCCCGCACGGTGATTGAAGCCTGGTCGCAGCGCACCGCGGCCCTGAGCGCCATGACCGGCATCAAACAGGTGTTCCCCTTCGAAAACCGCGGCGCCGACATCGGCGTGACCCTGCACCACCCGCATGGACAGATCTACGCCTACCCCTACGTCACACCGCGGGCCGGCACCCTGGGCGCGGCGGCGCGGAAGTACTACGATGCGCAGGACGGCAACGCCACCCTGACCGGCTCCCTGCTGCGGGCCGAACGGGAGGACGGCAGCAGGATGGTCCTGGAAGGCACGCATTTCAGCGCCTACGTGCCCTTCGCGGCCCGGTGGCCCCTGGAAATCCATCTGGTCCCGCACCGCCACGTCCCGGACCTGGCGGCCTTGAGCGGAGAGGAAAAGGATGAACTGGCACAGGTCTACCTCGACCTCCTCAAGCGGGTGGATGCGCTGTACCCCACGCCTACCCCCTACATCTCCGCGTGGCACCAGGCGCCGCTGGATGACCTCCTCCGGCCGGCGGGCTACCTCCATCTCCAGCTGACCTCCCCGCGCAGGGCGGCCGACAAGCTGAAGTACCTGGCCGGCTCCGAGGCCGCCATGGGCGCCTTCATCAATGACACCACCCCCGAAACAGTGGCCGAACGGCTGCGCACTGTTGCCGTCCCGCCGTCGACCGTTCCTGCCGCCGCCGTGGCGGCAACCCCGGAAGGAGCCTCCGCATGACCAGTCAGGACCAGGCCATGGCCGCACCTGCCGCCCAGGACCTCAGTGCCCGCTTTGAGCATGAATTCGGAAGCGCACCCGACGGCGTATGGCAGGCTCCGGGGCGCGTGAACCTGATCGGCGAGCATACCGACTACAACGAGGGCTTTGTGCTTCCGTTCGCCATCGACCGCACCGCCCGGGTGGCCGTCGCCGCCCGGGCGGATTCGACCGTGCGGCTCCTGTCCACATACGGCGACCAGGGCGTGGTCAGCACAACGCTCGACACCCTGCAGCCCGGAACAGCGAAGGGTTGGACCAAGTACCCGCTCGGCGTCATGTGGGCCCTCCGGGAGCGGGGCGTTGCCGTTCCCGGACTGGACCTGCTCCTGGACTCAAACGTGCCGCTCGGTGCCGGCCTGTCGTCGTCGCACGCCATCGAATGTGCTGTGGTCACGGCGCTGAACGACCTCACGGGCGCGGGGTTGGCGGCCGAGGACATGGTGCTGGCAACCCAGCGGGCGGAAAACGACTTCGTTGGTGCGCCCACGGGGATCATGGACCAGTCCGCGTCCCTTCGCGGTGCAAAGGGCCACGCTGTCTTCCTCGATTGCCGGGACCAGAAAGCAAACCTGGTTCCTTTCGAGACCGAACCCGCAGGCCTGGTGCTCCTGGTGATCGACACCAAGGTGTCCCACTCCCACGCCGACGGCGGCTATGCCTCGCGCCGGGCATCCTGTGAGCTGGGCGCGGAGGTGCTGGGGGTGAAGGCGCTGCGGGACGTCGGGGTGGCTGACCTCGAAGAGGCCGCCGGTCTCCTCGATGAGGTCACGTTCCGGCGGGTGCGGCACGTGGTCACCGAGAATGACCGGGTGCTCCAGACCGTTGAGCTCCTGGGCGGCGCCGGGCCAAGCGCCATCGGCCAAATGCTCGATGCCAGCCATGCTTCCATGCGGGACGACTTTGAAATTTCGTGCCCGGAGCTGGACCTGGCCGTGGACACGTCCCGGGCCCATGGGGCCATTGGTGCCCGCATGACCGGGGGCGGGTTTGGCGGCGCGGCCATTGCGCTGACGCCGGTGGACGCCGAGCAGGCGGTGCGTGCCGCCGTCGTGAAGGCTTTCGCCGATGCCGGCTACAGGGCGCCGGATATCTTCACCGTCTCCCCTGCCGCCGGAGCCATGCGCGTCGCCTAGCGCGCGTCGGGCGGCTGAGGCCGGCTGCACGTTAACGACCGTGGGCCCCACCAGTCCGGTGGGGCCCACGGTTGTTTGGTTTACGACGGCGGAAGCTGCCGGGGTGCCTAGTCGTCGCCGCGCAGGATGGCGAGCAGGCGGATGATCTCCACGTACAGCCAGACAAGCGTGACGGTCAGGCCGAAGGCGGCTGTCCAGGAGAAGCGCTGCGGGGCTCCGCTGCGGACGCCTTCTTCGATGCTGGTGAAGTCCATGATCAGCGAGAACGCGGCGAGGCCGATGGCCAGCAGGCCGATGAAGACGCCCAGCGGGATGCCGAAGATCTCAAAGCTGGTGCGCAGGCCGAACGGGCTCTGCACGGCCCCTGTCCACATCATGATCATGTTGATCAGCGCAAACACGGCGTAGCCGATGATGGCGATCATGAAGAACCGCATGGCGCGGGGCGTGGCCCGGACCTTGCCGCTCTTGAAGAGGACCAGGGTCACGGCGAAGACGGACAGTGTGCCGATGACGGCCTGCAGGCCGACGCCGGGGAACATGCCGTCGAGGATCCGGGTCAAGCCGCCTAGGAACAGGCCCTCGAGAGCCGCGTAGGCGAGGATCAGCGCCGGCGACGGCTGCTTCTTGAAGGTGTTGACCAAGGCGAGTACGAACCCGCCCAGGGCACCGACGATCATCAGCAGGGAGGCCAGGCCCTGCGCCACCACAAGGGTGACTGCGGCGCCGGCGACCACTGCGGCGAGGCAGGCAGCAGTCTTCATGATGACGTCGTCGAACGTCATCCGTCCGGTGTCCGCCGGGCCGGCCGACGGCTGGCTGTACATCTGGCGCAGCTGTTCGTCGGTCATGCTCTGGGGCTGCGTGCCCCAGCCCTGCTGACCGTACGGCTGCTGTCCGTAGGGCGCCTGGCCGCCATAAGGCTGCTGGCCATAGGGAGCGCCGTAGGGAGCCTGCGGGACAGGCGGTGCCTGGGTGGCTCCACGGAAACTCTTTCCGTTGAAGATCGGGTTGCCGCCAAGTGCCATTGCGGGATTCCTCCATGTGGATGTGGGTGATGAGCTTTTTGTTACGCTACCAATTCCCACGTGGGGCAGGCAGGGAAAGTTCCCGCGGGGCCCGGTTGCAACCGAACCGTGACCGTTGCGCCTCTCAAAGCACCGGACCCCGTTGAGCCAACTACCCCACCCCCAGGTAGGCCTCCTTGATGGACGGATCCTCAAGCAGCTGCTTCCCGGTGCCGCTGTGGGTGATCTCCCCGGTTTCCAGCACGAAGGCCCGGTGCGCCCCGGCCAGGGCCTGGTTGGCGTTTTGCTCCACCATCAGGACAGTGGTGCCCTGGTTGTTGATTTCCTTGATGATCTTGAAAATCTGGCGGATGAACTGCGGCGCCAGGCCCATGGACGGCTCGTCCAGCAGCAGCAGCTTCGGGTTGGACATCAGGGCCCGCCCGATGGCCAGCATCTGCTGCTCGCCGCCGGACATGGTGCCCCCGTACTGCTTTTCCCGCTCCTTGAGCCGGGGAAAGAGGTCGAACACACGGTCCAGGTCCTTCCCCACTCCGCTGCGGTCCTTGCGTCCGAAGGTCCCCATGTCCAGGTTTTCCATGACGGTCATGCCCGGGAAGATACCGCGCCCTTCGGGAGCCTGGGAGATTCCATGGACCACCCGGATGTGTGCCTTCATCTTGGTGATGTCCTGGCCGGCGAAGGTGACCTTGCCTTCGGAGCAGTTCAAGAGCCCCGAGATGGTCCGCATGGTGGTGGTCTTGCCGGCACCATTGGCGCCGATGAGGGCCACGACTTCACCTTCGTCCACGGTGAAGGAGATGTTCCGCAGCGCCTGGATGCGGCCGTAGTGGACGGAAACGTCCTTAAGTTCAAGCAACGTCATCTTCGGGCTCTCCTAGGTAGGCGGCAATAACGCGCGGGTCTTCGCGGATCTCGCGCGGCAGTCCATCCGCGATCTTCTTCCCGAATTCCAGCACGACGATCCTGTCTGTCACGCCCATCACGAGCTTCATATCGTGCTCAATCAGCAACACCGTGTAGCCCTCATCCCTGATGGTGCGGATAAGCGCCATCAGTTCCTCCTTCTCGGCAGGATTGAAGCCGGCCGCAGGCTCGTCGAGGCACAGCACCTTGGGATCGGTGGCCAGGGCCCGGGCGATCTCAAGGCGGCGCTGATAGCCGTACGGCAGCTGCCGGGACAGGACGTGGGCGTGGCTGCCGATGCCGACGAAGTCCAGCAGGGCCATGCCCCGCTCGATGGCGGACTTCTCCTCCCTGATGTGGGTGGGCAGGCGCAGCAGTGCCCCGCCGACGCTGGTCCGGTGCCGCGCGTCCAGGCCCACCACAACGTTCTCAAGGGCCGTCATTTCACCGAACAACCGGATGTTCTGGAAGGTGCGCGACAGGCCCAGGCGGGTGATCTTGTGCTGCTTGATGCCGTTCAGGACCTGGCCCTCCAGCACCACCTTGCCGCTGGTGGGCTTGTAGACGCCCGTCATCGCGTTGAAGCAGGTGGTCTTGCCGGCACCGTTGGGCCCGATCAGCCCCAGGATCTCGCCCCGCTTGATGTTGAAGCTGATGTTGTCCAGCGCCACAAGCCCACCGAACTTGATGGTCAGGTTCTGCACCTCGACGATGTTGTCGCCAACCTTGACTGCGATATCGCGGTCCGGGGCCACCTTCTCGGCAAGCTCCTGGTCAACCCCGGCTTCGGCAAGGGCTTCAATGTCGATCTCGGGCGCAACAGCGGCGGAACCGTCAACTGCGGGCTGCTCCTCCACGCTGCTGGAGCCTCCGTGCCTCTCCTCGGAGCTCATGCCTCCGCTCCTCTCTGTCCGGCCGCGCGGGTGCCCGGCCCGGCTGATGGATTGTCCGTGTCCTTAGGTTCGGTGCCCTCGCGGCTGGTGACCTTGTTCAGGGCCGTCCGTCCGTAAGCGAGCAACCGCTGCCGTGCCGGCAGCAGCCCCTGGGAACGGAAGATCATGATCAGTACCAGGGCGATGCCGAAGATCAGGTACTTGTATTCCGCGATGGCGGTGAACCGGAGCGGGATGTAGCTGACCAGGGCTCCGCCCAGGATGGCGCCCACCTTGTTGCCGGCTCCGCCGAGCACCACGGCGGCGAGGAACAGGATGGAGGTGGTGACGTCGAACTTCTGGTTGTTGACGAACCCCACCTGGCCGGCGAACAGGGCCCCGGACAGGCCGCCGATCGCAGCGCCGATGGCGAAGGCCCACACCTTGTATTTGAAGGTGGGAACGCCCATGATTTCGGCGGCGTCCTCGTCTTCACGGATGGCGATCCAGGCGCGGCCCACGCGGCTGCGTTCCAGGTTGCCCACCAGGAGGGTGACGATGATGATGATGGTCAGCGTCAACCAGTACCAGGGCACGCCGTTCGAGTTGGAGAAGATGGGCGTTCCGTCGGCCTCGGTCCCCGGGGGGTGGCCGACGTTCTGGAAGCCCACCTGGCCCTTCATGGCCGGGATGATGGTGGCCAGGATACGGACGATTTCGCCGAACCCCAGCGTCACGATGGCGAGGTAGTCGCCCCTGAGGCGAAGGGTGGGCACGCCCAGCACCACGCCGAAGAACATGGTGACCGCCATGGCGATCGGGATGGTCCACAGGTAAGGGATGTGCAGGAAAGGCGAGTCCGGACTGGTCAGCATCGCTGCGCAGTAGGAGCCCACGGCGAAGAAGGCAACGTATCCCAGGTCGAGGAGGCCGGCGTAGCCCACCACCACGTTGAGGCCGACGGCGATGAGTGCGAAGCGCGCCATGTCGAAGCAGGCCAGGGCGAAGTTGTTGCCGGGCTCGGTGGTGATGATGGGCGGGTTCATCAGCGGGAGCAGGTAGGCCAGTACCACGACGATGATCAGGAACGCCCACTGCTGTTGCCGGGACAGTGCGTGCCACCGGTCCGAGAAATACCCTGGCTTGCGTCTGCCCCGCTGGGCGAGGTCGCTCTTTCCTGCGGCTTTCGAGGACGCCTCGCGTTCCTCTGCTGCCTGTTCGGCAGCCGCCGTCTGCAGCGGTGTGGGGCCGTCCGTCATGCTCATGCTTTGCTCCTTCCAAGGGAGGTTCCCAGGATGCCTTCGGGCCGCAGCAGCAGCACCAGCACCAGCACCACAAACGCCACGACGTCGGTCCACTGCGAGTTGCCCAGCAGGATCTGGCCGTAGTTGCCGATCAGGCCGAGCAGCAGGCCGCCCAGCAGGGCTCCGCGGACGTTGCCGATGCCGCCGAGCACAGCGGCGGCGAACGCCTTGATCCCCAGGACGAATCCACCGCTGTATTGGACACCGGAAGGGATTTTCATGACGTAGAACAAGGCGGCGGCTCCTGCGAGCAGGCCTCCGATGATGAAGGTGGTAATAATGATGCGCTCTTTGTTGACGCCCATCAATGTTGCGGTGTCAGGATCTTGGGCAACGGCCCGGATGCCGCGGCCGGTGCGCGACTTGCTGATGAACCTGTCGATGCCCACCATCATGATCACCGCGGCGATGATGATCACCAGCTGCTGGGAATCGACGATGGTCCCGAAGACGTCGAAGATCGGCGTGGGCCGGAACATGGTCAGTGCCAGCTCGGGGCTGGGGCCGCGCCACAGGTAGATCAGGTACTGGATGGTGAAGGAAGCACCGATGGCGGTGATCAGGAAGACCAGGCGGGGGGCGTTCCGTTGCCGCAGGGGTTTGTACGCGATGCGTTCCAGCAGGAAGGCTGTTACCGCCGAGGCAACCATGGCCAGGACCAGCGCCAGCAGCAGGTTCAGGATGATGGCCCAGATGTCGAGCCGGGGAACGGAGGGGCCGAAGCCCAGGCTGCTGAGGGTGAAGAAGACTGCGTAGCAGCCGACGATGAAGACTTCCGAGTGGGCGAAGTTGATCAGGTTCAGCACGCCGTAAACCAGGGTGTAACCAAGCGCTACGAGTGCATAAATGGCCCCAAAGGTGAGGCCGTCAAAGGTGGCACTCCAGAAGTTCTGGGCCAAGGACGGTATGTCGAAGGTGATCCAGTCGTTTTCAGTCGGGAGTAGTGGGACAAGAGAGGGAAGCATGGGAACATCCTGATCCAGTTGCACGCGGCCTTGTGGGCCCGGCCGTGGGACTTGTGTCTAGTGACGTAACTTGGTCCTGGGCTGCTGCCAAGCGAAGAAAAGGCTGTGGGGGCCTGCTGATGCTGGCCCCCACAGCCGATTGCCTTTCGCCGGGCTGCTACTCCCCGATGGGGCCGACGGGAACGATCTTGCCGTTTTCCACCTTGTAGCCGTACACGGTCGGAGCCTGGAGCTCGCCCTTGGCATCCCACTTGTAGTGCTTGCTCAGGCCGGCCTTGTCGTAGGACTTGACCCAAGACAGCAGGTCGGCGCGGCTTTGCTTGCCCGCGTCGATCCCGGACAGGAGGACGGTCGCTGCGTCGTAGCCCTCGATGGAGTACGTGCCGGGCTCTGCCCCCTTGGCGATGTCCTTGTACGCGGACGCGAAATTGGGGATCAGTTCACCCGGGATGCAGGGGCAGGTGAAGTACGCGTTGCTGGACGCGTCGCCTGCCTGCTTGATGAACTGGTCATCCTTGACACCATCCGGTGCCACGAACGTTCCCGTGAACCCCTTGCCCACCAGCTGCTGGTCGAAGGGTGCGCCCTCAGCGTAGTAGCCGGCGTAGAAGACGGCGTCTGCCTTGGCGTTCATGATCTTGGAAATGACTGCCGAGAAGTCCTTCTGGCCGGTGGTCACCTTTTCCGTCCCGGCCAGCGCGCTGCCCAGGCCGGCAGAAGTGGAGGTTCCCAGCCCGATGCCGTAGTCGGAGTCATCCTGGACCAGGTAGACCTTCTTGGCGCCGAGCTTCCCGGTGAGGAACTTGGCGGCAGCCGGGCCCTGGACGGCGTCATTGCCGAGGCCCCGGAAGAAGGTGGTCCAGCCGTTGCCCGTCAGGCCGGGGTTGGTGGCCGACGGCGTGATGTGGACCAGGCCCTTCTGTTCGAAGATATTGCCCGTGGCTTTGGATTCACCGGAGAACGGAAGGCCGATAACGCCCAGGATGTCCGGCTCGCTCACCAGCTGGGTGACGGGACCGGTGGCTTTGTTTGGATCGCCTTCCGTATCGAACTTCTTGAACTGGACCTGGCAGCCGGGGTTGGCCTTGTTGTGCTGGTCGATGGCCAGCTGGATGCCGTTGAAGATGTTGACGCCGAGCTGGGCGTTGGGGCCGGTCTGTGCACCGGCGTAGGCCAGCGTGGTGGTGGCGGGGCAGGTTGCCTTGCCGTCGCCGGCAGGCATGACAGCGTCGGCGGGAACGTCCACTTTCGAAATGGCGGGGATGTTCACTTTGTTGGACGAGCCGGAGCTCTCAGTGTTGCTGGGGCCTGCTTGGTTGGCGCAGGCCGACAGCAGCATGCTGAACGTGGCTGCCGCTGCCAACGAAGTGAGGACTTTCTTTCGGTACATTAATCTGCCTTCCGAAACAGGACCGTGCGATGCGGGTGCGGAACGGGCGCGGTGGCGCCCGGAGCGGGACCAGGTATTCCTGATTTAGGTTCAAGCTAGTGCATAGACGGCGGGAAACTAAGTGACTGAGGTCACAGCCTTATAACAGTAGTTTCCTGTGGGGCATTAAACGCCGAAAGCCGCCTGCTGGGCAGGCGGCTTTCGGTGGTCCGGGCGGCGCCGATGATGGCGGGACAGTGCGTACCCCAGGTGGGACTCGAACCCACAACACGCGGATTTTAAGTCCGCTGCCTCTGCCAATTGGGCTACTGGGGCGCCGGGTCAATGGTACCTGTGAAAGGCACGTCGGCGGTGTAGAGCGGTGGAACGGGCTCGCTACTTGGCGTTGGCCGCGACCGTTTCCTTGGGAGCAGCAGTGGCGGTTGAACCGGATCCGGCCGCCGGAGCGGGTGCCGGTGCAGCCGCGGGCTTCGGGGCGGGGGTGGCCGCCGAGACGAAGGCGCCGCGGGGATTGTCCAGGTCCATCAACTGGGTGGTGTCGCGGCCGGCGAAGAAGCCGATGATCCAGTTCAGGATGACGCGGAACTTGCGCTCGAACGTGGGCATGGCCATGCCGTGGTAGCCACGGTGGGCCAGCCACGCCAGTCCGCCCTTGAGGCCGATGCGGCCCAGGAGGTTGATGTTGGCAACACCCTTCCATTCGCCGAAGCCGGCCACAGCACCCAGGTTCTTGTGCTTGTAGTCCGCCATCGGCTTGTCCCAGCGGGAAGCCCACAGGTTCTTGGCAAGGCGCTTGGCCTGGCGCAGGGCGTGCTGGGCGTTGGGGACGCAGGTTCCGTCCGGCAGGCCCTTGCCGGTGAGGTCCGGAACAGCGGCGATGTCGCCGGCGGCCCAGGCGTTCTCCACGATGCCTTCGTCGCCGGCGATGCGCAGGTCCGGCAGGACGCGGACGCGTCCGCGGGGCTCGAGCGGGAAGTCGGTGGAGCGGACCATCGGGTTGGCCTGCACGCCGGCCGTCCACACGAGGGTGTCGGCTTCGAATTCCTGGGCGGGGGTCTTGTCCGGCAGGTTGATGAGCTTCAGGGTGCCTTCGGCGCTGTCCAGCGAGGTGTTCAGGAGGACCTCGATGCCGCGGCTGCGAAGGTGCTCAACCACCCAGTCAGCCTGCTTGGCAGTAACCTCGGGCATGATGCGGCCCATGGCTTCGACCAGGACGAAGCGGACTTCCTCCTGCTTGATACGCGGGTTGTTGCGAACGGCAGCGCGGGCGAGGTCTTCCATTTCGGTGATGCATTCGATGCCGGCAAAGCCGCCACCGACCACCACAAAGGTGAGGGCCCGGGCGCGTGCAGCCGGGTCCGTCATGGTGGAGGCAACCTCGATGCGTTCCAGCAGTTTGTTGCGCAGCGCAACGGCTTCCTCGATGGTCTTCAGGCCAATGCCCTTGTCCGCGAGGCCCTTGATGGGGAACGTGCGGGTGATGGCGCCGGCTGCAAGCACGACGTCGAAGTACGGAATTTCAAAGTTTTCGCCGCCATCGGCGGGAGCCACCACGGCCGTACGGTTTTCGTGGTCGATCGAGGTGACGCGGCCCTGGATCAGTTCCGTCTGCTTGAGGTGCTGGCGGTGGGATACCACCGCGTGACGGGCTTCGATGTTGCCGCCGGCTACCTCGGGAAGGAAGGGCTGGTAGGTCATGTAGGGCAGGGGATCAACGACGGTGACGATGCCACCGGCATTCGCGATCTTCTTCTGCAGTTTCAGTGCTACGTACAGGCCGACGTACCCGCCGCCGACGACGAGTACCCTGGGACGGTCCTGGAGCTGTGGGGTGGTTGCCATAGTTTAAGGATAGCGCAGTTTGTGAAAATCTTCACTAACTTGCGCCCCGGTCAGTAATGTGCGGATTACTGCGCGAATGCACCCGTTCCACCAGCCCGGTTTCGGGCTCTTCCCGGGCAAGCGCAGGGTTCCGGGCGGCCCTCCCGAGTTGGATGGCAGCACCGGCGATGATGGCCACGAACAGGACAGCGAAACCGATAACGACGGCGGCGCCGATGGCACTGTCACGCTGCGAAGGGGCCTTGGCAGCGGGAACGGTTGCTTCGGGCAGCGTGGGTGCCGCGCTGGGCACAGAGGTGGCGGTGGGCAGCGGGGTGGCCGGCGCGGCGTTGCCCCGCCGGTGCACCCGGATCCATTCGGCGACGGTGCCGAGCGGGTTGACGGAGACCTGGGGGACGTCGGCCTTCAGCGCCGCCTCCGCATTGAGGATGCCGTAGCCGTACAGCGGGTCCTTGCCCGGTGTGCCGGCGTCCTTTGCCGTGGAGACGATCCTGTTGATCACCTGTTCGGCGCTCATGTCCGGCCACTTGGACCGGATCAGGGCGGCAACGCCGGCAACGATGGGCGTGGACCCGGAGGTCCCGGCCCATTCCGCGTAGCTCCCGCCGGGGAGGCCGCCCAGCAGGTTCTCGGCCGGGGCAGCCACCCCGATGCTGATTCCTTGTGAAGAGGCGTCCACGCTGGCCAGGTTCCTGCGGTCCAGGCCTGCGACGGTGAGGACGCCGGGAATGGTGGCGGGCGCGCCCACCTGGGTGTTGCCGCCCACGCGGTTTCCGGCCGCGGCCACGATGACCACGTCCTTTTGCTCCGCATACAGGAATGCGGCATCCCAGCTTTGGGGCCATTGCGGGGTTGTGCTGCCCAGCGAAATGTTGATCACCTTGGCGCCGTTGTCCACGGCCCAGCGGACTGCCTCGGGAATTTGGTCCTGGTCGCTCTTGCCCGAAGGATTGGCTGAGCCGAGCCAGGTGGAGACGGAAAGGAGCTGCGCTTCCGGCGCCACACCCACGATGCCGTCCGGCGGCGTGCCCTGCGGCCCCGGACTGGGGCTGGGACTGGGGCTTGCGGGCTGGTGTCCGCGGCCGGCCAGCATGGTGGCCACCAGGGTGCCGTGTTCGGGCTTGGAGCCAACGCTCTTCTGGCCGTCCGGCTGGCCTGATCCGGAGGCGTCGTAACCGCCGACGACAGCCCCCTTGAGGTCCGGGTGCTGGGCGTCGATGCCGCTGTCGATGACGGCAACCTTGACGCCGGCGCCCTTTGACACTTCCCACGCCTTGGTGATGCCCGAGTCCGCCAGCCAGTATTCCTTGTCGCGCCATTCATCAGCATTTGCGGCGGGTGCCGTGAAGAGGCCTGCGCAGAGGCAGCACGCCGCCAGGAGCACGGCCAGGACGGCGGCCGCCGCCCGGGGTACCAACGGGGTGGGAGCTGAGGTGGAGTGCATGGCCTAACCGATGCTCAGCGCGATGCCGTCAAGGATGTCGTGTTCGCTTGCGGTGGCCGCGGTGATCCTCCCGCCGCTCAACTCCCCCATCCGTTCCAGGATGCGTCGCCACACCAGTCCCCCGGCACCGATGACGTCCACGCGTCCGGGGTGCATATACGGCAATGCTGCACGGTCCGTCCGGGTCATGGACAGCAGGTCGGTGGCTGCGGCGCGTACCTCCCCGATGGGCAGTACTGCGCCGTGGATGGCGTCCGGCGAATATTCCGGCAGGCGGAGCGCATGGGCGGTGATGGTGGTGACGGAGCCGGCAACACCGACGACGGCGGTGGCGCGTTCCAGCGGCACGTCGCGTCCGGCGCGGGCCATGGCGGCGTCCACATCGGCTTCCGCGGCGGCAATCTGATCCGCGGTTGGCGGATCGGCGCGCAGGTGCCGTTCGGTCAGGCGGACACAGCCGATGTCCACGGACTTCGCTGCCGTGACCCCGGCGGAAGTGCCCAGGACGAACTCGGTGCTTCCGCCGCCGAGGTCCACCACCAGCACCTGGTGGCCGTCCAGGATTGGCAGGACGCTGCTGGCGCCGGCAAAGGACAAGGCCGCTTCCTCGTCCCCGGAGATAACTTCCGGCTCCACTCCCAGCAGGTCCCTGATGCCGTCCACGAAGACGTCCCGGTTGCGTGCATCGCGGCTTGCGGAGGTGGCTACGAAGCGGATCCGCTCCGCGCCGTGTTCCTTGATCAGGCGGGCGTAGTCAGCAGTGGCGGCAAAGGTGCGTTCCAGGGCCTCCGGGGCCAGTTCGCCCGTGGCGTCCACGCCCTGGCCCAGCCGGACCACGCGCATTTCCCTGACAACATCGGTAAGGGCCGTGTTGCCGTTGCTGCGGTTAATGTCCGCGATCAGGAGGCGGATGGAGTTGGTGCCGCAGTCGATGGCGGCCACGCGGGTCATTCCCCGGCCTCCGTGGCGCCGGCGGACTTCCGCACGGGGGCAGGGCGGCCGACGATATCGGGCAGGCCCTGCGGTCCGTGCCGGCTGAGGTCCCTGGATGGCGCCTCGCCGGTGGTGTCCCAGGCGCCAGTGCAGTAGCACCGGTCCGCGGTCCACCATTCGCTGATCATGTCCAGCGCCTGGTCCCCCAGGGGATTGACGCCGCTGCCTGCTGCCAGGGAATGACCCACCAGGACGTGCAGGCATTTGACGCGGGTGGGCATCCCGCCGGCGGAGACGCCGTCGATTTCGGGCACGGGACCGATGCCTGAGCGCTCCCCGATGGCGGCACGGGCGGCCAGGTACTCCTCGTGTGCTGTCCGGTAATCAGCTGCGAGGCCGGAATCGCCGGCCAGCTGGTCGTTCATGCTGTTCATGACGCCTGCCGCCTCAAGCCTGGAAACCGCGGAGGTGATGACCGGGTGCGTCAGGTAGAAGGTGGTGGGAAAGGGAGTGCCGTTGCTGAGGCGGGGCGCGGTGGCTGCCACCAGCGGGTTCCCACAGACGCAGCGCGCCGGAATCTCCACCACGTCGCGGACGGGACGTCCCAGCTGCCTGCTCAGTACTTCAAGGTCGTGTGCTGTCGGTTGGCGGGATTCGTCCCGGGCGGCTGCCGTGTTGTGTTCCACTGTCGCGGGCCGTCCTTCCTGTGCGGTTCAGTCTGTGGCCGCGCGCCGGATGGACTCCCACAGGGAATCCACCCACGGCAGATCGGCGGGGTCTTGTGCTGCTGCGCCGGCGGGGCTACTGCTTTCTCCGGCCGGCTCGTCGCTGCCAAAAACCCAGTAGCCGGTTTCGCCCGGCATAACCATGTTAATGCGGTCGCGGGCCTGCTGTTTGACGTAGTTGGGGTCCTGCCACCGTGAAACCTGCTGCCGGAGGGCGTCGCCTTCGGCCTGGCGTGCGGCGATATCGGCGTTCAGCGCGTCGATTTCGGCTTTCTTGTCGAAGAAAATCTTCACCGTGGGCGCCAGCATGATGGTGATGGCAATCATCACAACGGCCAGGGCCAGCATGCGGCCGGAGAACGCCTTGGCCGGGACCGGGTGCTGCTCATCATCGCCGGCCCGGGCAGCCTTGCCGTCACCGGAACTGCTGCCTTTGCGTCCGGCCGAAGGCCGGGCCTTGGCCCCCTCCCCCGCCTTCCCGGCGGCGTGTCCCCCGGCTCCATGCCCCCGGTGACCGCCCAAAGGTGGGGTAGGCGCTTTGGCCTCCGCACCCTTGCCCGGCCGGAAATCCGCCCGGATGACCTCGGCACGGCCGGAGGATCCGTCGTCGGCCGTTGGGGCTGGACGGGCGGGGGCGACCTTGGGAACTTTGGGGCGGCGGGTAGCCATGACACTCCTGAAACGCAGCCTGCCTGGGCCGCCACTATCTGTGCTGGACAAATGCTGCTGCAAACAACAGCGGTGGCTATGGTCTTTCAACCATAGCCACCGCGGATGGGTTTAGGCGGTTACTAGCCCTTGAAACGCGGGAACGCGCTGCGGCCGGCGTAGCGTGCGGCGTCGTCCAGTTCCTCTTCGATGCGCAGCAGCTGGTTGTACTTGGCAACGCGCTCGGAACGGGCAGGAGCACCGGTCTTGATCTGGCCGGCGTTGGTGGCTACCGCAATGTCGGCGATGGTGGTGTCCTCGGTTTCGCCGGAGCGGTGTGAGGTGATGGTGGTGTAGCCGGCGCGCTGGGCCAGGCTCACGGCATCCAGGGTCTCGGTCAGCGAACCGATCTGGTTGACCTTGACCAGCAGGGAGTTGGCGGTCCTGGTGTCGATGCCGCGCTGCAGGATGGAGGGGTTGGTGACGAAGAGGTCGTCACCCACCAGCTGGACTTTGTCGCCGATGGAGTCGGTGAGGGTCTTCCAGCCTTCCCAGTCGTTCTCGTCCAGCGGGTCTTCGATGGAGACCAGCGGGTAGTCTGCCACGAGCTCGGCGTAGTAGGCGCTCATCTCGGTGGCGGACAGGGACTTGCCTTCGAACTGGTAGGCGCCGTCCTTGAAGAACTCGGAGGAGGCAACGTCCAGGGCCAGGGCGATGTCCTTGCCCGGGGTGTAGCCGGCGTTCTTGATGGCTTCCTGGATCAGGTCCAGGGCTGCACGGTTGGACGGCAGGTTCGGGGCGAAGCCGCCCTCGTCGCCGAGGCCGGTGGACAGGCCCTTTTCCTTGAGCACGGACTTGAGGTTGTGGTAGACCTCGACGCCCCAGCGCAGGCCTTCAGAGAAGGTCTCGGCGCCGATCGGGGCGATCATGAATTCCTGGATGTCGACGTCGGAGTCGGCGTGCGATCCGCCGTTGAGGATGTTCATCAGCGGCACGGGCAGGACGTGGGCGTTCGGGCCGCCCAGGTACTTGTAGAGGGGCAGATCAGCGGAGGCTGCGGCTGCGTTGGCGACGGCCAGGGAAACGCCCAGGATGGCGTTGGCGCCGAGCTTGCCCTTGTTGGGGGTGCCGTCCAGGTCCAGCATGGCCTGGTCGATGCTGCGCTGGTCGGTGGCGTCGAAGCCGGTCAGGGCGGGGGCGATCTGGTCGATCACGGCGTCGACGGCCTTCTGCACGCCCTTGCCGAGGTAGCGGCCCTTGTCGCCGTCGCGCAGTTCGACGGCCTCGTGCTCGCCGGTGGAGGCGCCGGAGGGAACGGCCGCCCGGCCGATCTGGCCGTCGGAAAGCAGGACTTCAACTTCTACGGTGGGGTTGCCGCGGGAATCGAGGATCTCGCGGGCGTGGATGGCATCGATAAGCGCCATGAATTTGCTCCTTATGGGCGATTAACGGGGGGAATCAGGCAGAAAACTCGACGTACTCGTCAGGGACTAGCGTAGTCGAGAGTGCTCCGGGTTACTCAAACCGGCCAAGGCCGGGACGTCATGATGCTGCTGGATGGTTTTGGTCAGCCTGGCCGCTTTGGTAACGGCGGACCGCTGCACGCAGGGCGCGCTCGGCGTCCATGCCGCTGTCCCGGGCGGAACGCACGACGGCGAGCAGCAGGTTTCCGAGTTCGTCCTCGTTTTCGGGAACGGGAATCCCCTCGGGGAGCCCCAAGCCCGCGCGGGCGGCCCGGTCCAGCGACTTGTGGGCCTTGGCCAGCGCGGGAAGGGCGTCGGGAATGCCTTCAAAGGCATTGACCCGCTCCGGGCGTTCGGCCCGTTTGACCGCATCCCACTTCTGCTCGATCTCCTCGACCGTTGCAGGGAAGCTGTCCTGCAGGGAACCGTCGGGTTTGAAGACGTGTGGGTTGCGGCGGATCATCTTGGCACCCAGGCCGCGCGCAACGTCGTCGAACGTGAACGCGCCGCGCTCCTCGGCCAGCCGGGCATGCAGCACCACCTGGAGCAGGACATCACCGAGTTCGCCGCGGAGTTCGGCGTCCGGGTGGCCGTCGTCGATGGCTTCGGCCACCTCGTACGCCTCCTCCAGGAGGTACTCCACCAGTGAAGCGTGGGTCAGGGCCCCCATCCAGGGACAGTGCTCGCGCAGCTGCCCGACGATGGTGACCAAGTCTTCAGTTGGTGGCTGGTCAGCCAAGGTTGGCGTAGGCGTCGTTGATGTATTCCACCAGCGCTTCCTTTTCCTCCAGGGGCAGGAAGGATGCCTCGGCGGCGTTGAGGGTCAGCTCCAGCAGGTCGTCGAGGTCGTAGTCGAAGGTCTCCACCAACAGGTTGAACTCATCGGTCAGGGTGACGCCGCTCATCAGGCGGTTGTCCGTGTTGATGGTGACGTTGAAGCCCAGCTGGTAGAGCATGTCCAGCGGGTGGCTTTCGATGCCTTCGCCGAATTCCGCGATCGCGCCGGTCTGGAGGTTGGAGGAGGGGCAGACTTCCAGGGCGATGCCGCGGTCGCGGACCCAGCTGGAGAGGTCCCCGAGGGTGACCAGGCCCACGGTGTCGCCGGCTTCCTCGTCGTCGTCGAATTCCACCATGATGTCCTCCGCGATGCGGACGCCGTGTCCCAGCCGCAGGGCCCGGCCGTCCACCAGCGCGGACTGGATGCTTTCCAGCCCGGCGGCCTCGCCGGCGTGTACCGTGGCGGGGAAGTTGTGCTGGGCGAGGTAGGTGAAGGCGTCCTTGAAGCGGCTGGGCAGGAAGCCGTCCTCGGCCCCGGCGATGTCAAAGCCCACGGCGCCCTTGTTGCGGTGGCGGACGGCCAGTTCGGCGATCTCCTGGCCGCGGTCGGCATGCCGCATGGCGGTGATCAACTGGCCCACCTGGATTTCGCGGCCGCTTTCGGAGACAGCTTCAACGCCGGCCTCCAGGCCGTCCTGGACTGCTTCGACGGCTTCATCGAGGCTGAGGCCCTTCTGGAGATGCTGTTCGGGAGCCCAGCGGACTTCGCCGTACACCACGCCGTCGTCGGCAAGGTCCTCGACGAATTCCTTCGCCACCCGGAACAGGCCATCGTAGGTCTGCATCACGGCAACGGTGTGGTCGAACGTTTCCAGGTAGCGGACCAGGGATCCGGAATCCGCTGATTCCCGGAACCACTGCCCCAGGGCCACGGGGTCGGTCGAGGGAAGCGTGTGGCCAACGGCCTCCGCCAGTTCGATGATGGTGGCCGGACGGAGTCCCCCGTCCAGGTGGTCGTGAAGGGACACCTTGGGCAGGCTCTTCAGGTCAAAATCGATGGCAGGGGCAGCGTCAACAATGGGCTCAGTCACGTTCCCACCTTAGGGTGGGGCGGCATTCAATGCCAGCCGTTCAAAGCCAGCCGCTACTTGGCCGCGGGGCCGGCCTCTGCCGACGGCATGACCAGGGCCTGGGTGCCGGGGCGCCCCTCATTCCCCGACGTGGAGGTATCATCGCCCCACTCGTCAGACTCAGGCGCGTCGTTGCGGCCCAGCCGCTTGTGCCACCAGCGCAGCAGGTGGTCGATGACGATGCCCAGGACAATGGCGAATACGACGGCGATTCCCGCGCTGAGCAGGGGGTTGTGGTGCAGCCAGGGGAACGAGCTGGCAAGAACGCCGATGCCCAGGGAGTAGCCCACCCACGTGACGCAGGCGAAGGCGTCGAAAACGAAGAACCTGCGGTGCGAGAAGCCGGTGCTGCCGGCAACGTAGTTGACGGCCACCCGGCCCCACGGGATGTACCGGGCGGTGAAGATCAGGACGGCGCCGCGCTTTTCCAGCTCATAGCGCGCCCACGCGAACACCTTCCGGACTTTAGGCCGGCGCATCCAGCCCCAGCGGTCCAGGCCGATCTTGCGGCCGAGCAGGTAGGCCATGTTGTCGCCGCAGATGGCACCGATCAGGGCCGTGATGCCCAGGATCCAGAGGTTGGGTTCGCCGCTGTGCCGGGAGAATGCCGCCAACGCAACAATAAGGGTCTCGCTGGGGACCACCATGGCGAAACCGTCCACGAAGAAGAACACCAGCAAGACGGGGTAAATCCACCACTGGCCCGCTGCATGGAGCACGGCCTCATTAATAAACTCCACGCGGTGTTGCTCCTGTATAAAAAATGACACAGCCAAAGTGCCGCAGCCAAAGCGGAAATCGTTCCTAAGTGTCCCACGCGGGGGGCGCAGTCCGCTACGCCCCAATGCCCGGAATTACCCCTTAAACGCGCTGGTCAGGCGCCTGGTTCCCTGATCCGTTCCACAACGTTGGGTTTGCCCCGGAATTTGTTGATCACGAGGTCCACCACGATGCCCAGGGCCACGGCGCAGACGATGGCGATTGCCGCGCCCAGGACGTGGTTGTCTTCGAACCACTGGCCGAAGAAGAGCCCGATCGCCACGGAGTAGCCGGCCCAGAGGCTGGCCGAAAGGACGGTCAGCCCGATGAACCGAAAATGCGGATAGTGGGTGGCCCCAGCGGTGAGGTTGACGGCCACCCGGCCGATGGGGACAAAGCGGGCCACGAGGATCAGCGAGGCCGGCCGCTTCCTGAGTTCGCGGCCCGCCCACCGGAATGCGCTTTGCATGCGCGGCCCGCGCATCCATGCCCAGCGCATGGTGCCCACCCGCCGGCCCAGCAGGTAGGCGATGTTGTCACCGGAGAAGGCGCCCACAGCGGCGACCAGGGCCAGGAGCAGCGGGTTGGGAACATCGGCGGTGGCGGCGACGGCTGCCAGGCCCACCACCACGGATTCACTGGGGACGGGCGGGAA
Source organism: Arthrobacter sp. Soil764 (assembly GCF_001428075.1). Lineage (GTDB taxonomy): Bacteria > Actinomycetota > Actinomycetes > Actinomycetales > Micrococcaceae > Arthrobacter. The sequence continues at coordinate 146,095 of NZ_LMSI01000012.1, forward strand.
GAAGCCGTCAATGATGCAGCAGGCCAGCACCAGGACGAGCACCCAGGGCTGCCCGGCTGCGGCGAGGATGAAGTCATTGATGGCCTGCATTGGTGCCTATGCTATGCGGTCGATGATGAGCTGCTGGGCGGGCCGCGAACCTTCCGGTGCGATAACCACCGCGTGTTCCAGGGCTTCCCTGGCACGGGCAAACCGCTCCGGGGTGTCCGTGAGCAGGGTCATCAGGGGTTCGCCGGCGCGGACCGTGGCGCCGGGCTTGGCGTGCATCCGCACCCCTGCTCCCGCCTGGACTGCGTCCTCCTTGCGGGCACGTCCGGCTCCCAGCCGCCAGGCGGCCACACCCACGGCGAGCGCGTCCAGTTCCACCAGCACACCGTCCGCCGGGGCGTAGACGACGTCGGATTCCCTGGCCACCGGCAGCGCAGCCCGGGGGTCGCCCCCTTGGGCGGCGATCATCCGGTTCCAAACGTCCATTGCACGGCCGTCCTTAAGGGCGGCGGCGGGGTCGGCGTCATGCACTCCTGCACACGCGAGCATTTCCCTGGCGAGCCGGACGGTCAGCTCCACGACGTCGTCCGGGCCGCCGCCGGCGAGCACCTCCACGGATTCCTCCACCTCGATGGCGTTGCCCGCGGTGAGCCCCAGAGGCGTGTCCATGTTGGTCAGCAGCGCCACCGTGTTGACGCCGGCATCCTTGCCCAGCGCCACCATGGTTTCGGCGAGTTCGCGGGCTTTGTCCTCGTCCTTCATGAAGGCACCGCTGCCCACTTTGACGTCCAGGACCAGCGATCCGGTGCCCTCGGCGATCTTCTTGCTCATGATGGAGGACGCGATCAGCGGGATGGCTTCCACCGTGCCGGTAACGTCACGCAGGGCGTAGAGCTTCTTGTCTGCGGGCGCCAGGCCGGCACCGGCGGCGCAAATCACCGCCCCGATGTCCTGGAGCTGGGCCAGGATCTCCTCATTGGAAAGGTTGGCCCGCCACCCCGGAATGGACTCCAGCTTGTCCAGCGTTCCGCCGGTGTGCCCCAGGCCACGGCCTGACAGCTGCGGCACGGCCACGCCGAACACGGCGACAAGCGGGGCCAGCGGCAGGGTGATCTTGTCCCCCACGCCGCCGGTTGAATGCTTGTCCGTGGTGTACTTCAGGCCCCCGTCGGGCCGCCGGAGGCTGGAGAAGTCCATCCGTTCCCCGGACGCGATCATGGCAGCGGTCCACCGCGCGATCTCGGCGCGGTCCATGCCGTTGAGCAGGATGGCCATGTTCAGTGCTGCCATCTGCTCATCCGCGATCGCGCCGCGGGTGTAGGCGTCGATGGTCCAGTCGATCTGTTCGGGGCTCAACGTGCCTTTATCCCGTTTGGTGCGGATGATGTCAACGGCGTCGAACGCCTCGGTCCTGCTCTCGGTCACTGGGTCTCCTCCAGGTGTTCGGGACCAAAGGCGTCGGGCAGCACCTGGTCCATGGTCTTGATGCCTTGGGTGGTCATGAGCTGCATGTCCGGGGCACGGAATTCGTACAGCAACTGCCGGCACCGGCCGCAGGGCATGAGGACATTTCCAGCCCCGTCGACGCAATAGAACGCGCGCAGCACACCGCCCCCGGTCATGTGCAGGTTGCCCACCAGGGCGCATTCCGCGCAGAGCGTCAGCCCATAGCTGGCGTTCTCCACGTTGCAGCCGCTGACAATCCGGCCGTCCCCGGTAAGGGCCGCTGCCCCCACCGGGAACTTGGAGTACGGGGCGTAGGCATTTTTCATGGCGGCGACGGCGGCAACTTCGAGGGCCGCCCAGTCCACCGTTTGTGAGCTGTCCATGGCGGTCATCCCTTGACGTAAGGGATGCCGCTGGCGGCGGGGCCCCTGGATTTGCCAACCAGGCCGGCGACGGCGAGGACGGTCACCAGGTAGGGCAGCATGGCCATGAACTGGCTGGGCACCGGTGTGCCGATGATGGTCACGATGCTTTGGAGGTTGTCGGCGAAGCCGAACAGGAGTGCCGCGAAGAAGGCTCCCACTGGGTTCCAGCGGCCAAAGATGAGGGCGGCCAGGGCGATGAAGCCGCGCCCACCGGAGATTTCCTTGGTAAAGCTGTCAATGGCCACCAGGGTGAAGAAGGAGCCTCCGATGCCGGCGACGGCACCGCCGAGGGTGACGTTCCAGAACCGGGTAGCGTTGACGTTGATGCCAAGGGTGTCCGCCGCCTGGGGGTGCTCCCCCACTGCCCGGACACGCAGGCCCCACCTCGTCTTGAACAGGCCAACCCAGACCACTGCGACGGCCACGTACATGAGGTAGCCCACCAGCGACTGGCGGAACAGGATGGGACCGATGATCGGGATGCTGGAGAGCACGGGAATGTCGATCACATCCAGGCCCGGCGGTGAGTTGAACTGGGCTTTGTTGGTTTGCATCACAGTGCTGAACAGGAAGCCCGTCACCCCGGAGACCAGGACGTTGAGGACGACGCCGACGATGATCTGGTTCACCAGGTACTTGATGCTGAACAGGGCCAGGACCATGGATACCACCGCACCGGCGATGGCCGCTGCCAGCAGGCCGATGATGGCGTTCTTTGTCATGCTGGCGACGATGGCTGCGGTGAATGCCCCGCCCAGGAGCTGCCCTTCGATGGCGATGTTGACCACGCCCACCCGCTCGCACAGGACACCGGACAGCGACCCGAACACGAGCGGAACGGCAAGCGTGACGGACCCCGCGATGAGCCCTGCAAGCGAGATGGCCGGCGTACGGGCGCCGCCCACCACCCAGATAAGGAATGCGGCCACGAAGATCACGATGAAGGTGACGGCCAGCCAGCCCGGAGCCGGCTGGTTCTTTATCTTCAGGTAGACGGCGTATCCCGCCAATGCCACGAGGAGCACGGATAAGACGATGCCGCCGGCAAACGCGTTGATTTCCAGTGCGGGCAGCTGGAAAAAGTCTTCCCCGGTGGAGATTCCGAAGCTGGCAGTCTGGCTGGGGGCCAGGAATCCGAAGAACACCAGGGAGACCAGGGCGAAGACGGTGAGCAGGACGGGCGTCTTCCAGCTGACTGGCCTGGTGGCCGGTGCTGCGGATGGAGCACCTGCGGTGGGTCCTCCGGGCTGGGGTTTGCCCGGCCTGGACGAAGAAACTGTTGTGCTCATGCGGCACCTCCGGTAGTGGCCGCCTGCCGGGACCTGGCTGCTCGCGCGGGCTTCCTGCGCCGCGGGTTCAGTCCGAAGACGGCCCGGACCAGCGGCGGTGCGGCGATGAAAAGGACAATCAGGGACTGGACCACCAGGACGATGTCGATGGGGGTGCCGGTCTGGATCTGCATCTGGACCGCGCCGGCGCGGAAGGCGCCGAACAGCAGGCCGGCAGCGAAGGTGCCCCACGGCGTCGAACGTCCCAGCAAGGCGACCGTGATGGCGTCAAAACCGTACGTGGCGGCGACGCCGTCCGTGAGCACCTTCTCGGTGCCGGCAACCTGGGCCACACCTGACATGCCGGCGAGCCCGCCCGCGATGGCCATGACCAGGATGGTGGAGCGGGAGACGTTGATGCCGGCGGTCTGCGCCGCCTTGGGATTGGCACCCACCGCACGGAACTCAAAGCCCACTGTGGACCGGTTGAGGAGCCACCACACCAGGACCGTGGCGGCGATCGCCAGGACGAAACCCAGGTGCAGCCGGTACTGGCTTCCCAGGATCTGCGGGTAGACGGCGCTGGGATCCAGGATGGGTGAAATGGGGTTGGACTCCCCCGGCCGCTGGAACGCCGGGGTGTTCAGCAGGTAGCGCAGGAAGTACAACGCAATGTAGTTGAACATGATGGTCACGATGACCTCGTGGGCTCCGGTGCGGGCCTTCAGCAGCCCGGCGAGTCCGCCCCATAGGGCGCCGCCAACGATGCCCGCCACCAGCACCAGCAGCAGGTGCAGGCCGAACGGAAGGTGGAGGGCGAAGCCCACCCAGGCTGCCAGGATGCCCGCCACGATAATTTGCCCCTGGGCACCGATGTTGAAGAGCCCTGCCCGGAATGCCAGCGCCACGCCCAGGCCGGCGGTGATGAGCGGTGTGGCGATGGTGAGGGTCTCCATGAAGGGCGCGAACTGGGCCGCCAACCCATTGCCGCGCGGGTTGAACACCGAGCCCTGGAACAGGGCGATATAGGAGCGCGTGGCCGCATTCCAGACAGCCGCCAGCATGTCCGTGGGCCGGGCGAAGAAGTAGCCCGCCGTGGTGGCCACCTGCTTGTCCGTGCTCGCGATGAGCAGGCCGCCGATGATCAGCGCCAGCAGCACCGCCAGCACGGACACGATGCCGCTTCCAGTGAAGATCCGCCGCAGCACGGTCCCGGAGCCGCCGGGAAGCTGCCCGCTCTGGGCCGTGGCCGGAACAGCAGAGGGCTGCATGGCGCCGCCGGCGGTATCGACGGCCACAACTGCAGCCGTGTCCTCCGCGGCCGGGCTGTCCTGGCTGGCGGCGTGCTGGGTGTCTTCGACCCGGGGGTCGTCTTTGGCGTGTTTGGGGGAAGGCTGGTCAGGCATGGTCGGCTCCCTCGGCATTGGAGGTGGCGGCCGGGGTGCCGGCCTGCGGGGTCTGTGCGTGTTCTTCCGGCGGGATGCCGGCCATCATGAGGCCCAGCACGTCGCGGCTTGTCCCGGCGGGGACGGTGCCCACCAGCTTGCCTTTGTAGAGCACCGCGATGCGGTCGGCCAGTTCCATCACTTCGTCAAGCTCGGTGGAAATGATCATGACCGGGGTCCCTTGGTCACGCTCCGCGACGATCCGCCGGTGCAGGAACTCGATGGAGCCCACGTCCACGCCGCGGGTGGGCTGGGAGGCAATGAAGAGACGCAGGGGCCGGGAGAGCTCCCGGGCCATCACGAGCTTTTGCTGGTTGCCGCCGGACAGCGTTCCGGCGGCCGCTGCGGCAGAGGGGGTGCGGACATCGAATTCGCCTATGCGTGCCTTGGCGTTCTCCATGATTTTCGCCGGGCTCATGCTGATTCCCTTGGCGAAGGGCGGTTTGTCGTAAAGATCAAGGACCAGGTTTTCCGCTACGGAGAAGGTACCCACGAGCCCGTCCACTTTGCGGTCCTCAGGGACAAACCCGACGCCGGCCTGCAGGACTTCCTTGACGGACCGGCCCACGAGTTCCCTGCCGTCCAGGACGATGGAACCGCTGACGCGTTCCTGCAGGCCCAGGATGGCCTCAGTGAGTTCGGTCTGCCCGTTGCCCTGGACGCCGGCAATGGCCAGGATCTCACCGCGCTTGATATGGAAGCTGAGGTGATCCACCACGTGCTGTCCGTTGGGCGCGATGACGGTGAGGTCGCGGACCTCGAAGGTGGTTTCCCGCGGCTGGGCCGGGGCCTTGTCCAGGGTCAGGCTCACGGCACGGCCCACCATCATCGAGGCAAGCTCGGTGGTGGAGGCGGCAGGATCGGCAGTACCCACCACCTTGCCGCGCCGGATCACCGTGATGGTGTCCGAGACTGCCTTGACCTCGCGCAGCTTGTGGGAGATGAAGACGATGGAGGTTCCGCGCGACTTGAGCTGGCGCATGATGTCCAGGAGTTCGTCGGTCTCCTGCGGGGTCAGTACGGCCGTGGGCTCATCGAGGATCAGGACCCTGGCGTTGCGGACCAGCGCCTTGATGATTTCCACCCGTTGCTGGACGCCTACGGGCAGGTCCTCCACCAGGGCGTCCGGGTCCACGTCGAAGCCGTACTGGTCCGAGATCTCCTTGATGCGCTGCCGGGTCTGGTCCAGGTTGAGGAAGCCGGCCGCCTTGGTGGGTTCGGCACCCAGTGCCACGTTCTCGGCCACGGTAGCATGAAGTGCTGGTGCACCATGCCGATCCCTGCCGCCATGGCATCACCGGGACCCCTGAAGGTAACGGGCCTGTCATCGATGAGGATTTCGCCTTCGGAGGGCTCGTACAGCCCGTACAGCACGTTCATCAGGGTGGATTTACCCGCCCCGTTTTCACCAAGGAGGCAATGGATCTGGCCCGGCTCAACCACCACGTCGATGTGGTCGTTGGCCAGGAGCGTGCCAAAGCGTTTGGTGATCCCTCTGAGTTCAAGTTTCAAAACTCTGACCAATCTCGAAGCGCCCGGTGATCGACCGGACGGGATATATGGCTGCAGCACCAGCCTAGTGGCTGCAGTACCGGGAGGAGCCGGCCGGGCGCGGTAAACGTTCGGCCAGCAAAAAGCGCCACCGGCCGGCCAGTGGGTGACGGACCGGCGGTGGCGCTTCCTGTTAGTGGATCAGGCCTTGGGGCTTGCTGCGGACTCAACCTTCAGCTTGCCGTCGACGATGTCCTTCTTGATCTTCTCGAGGTCGGACTTCACTTCCGCGGGGACCTGGGAATCGAGGTCGTGGAAGGGCGCCAGCTGCACACCGTCGTTGGCAAGGGTGCCCACGTACGGGGTGTTGTTGAACTTGCCCTCCTTGTCCTCGGTGACAACCGTCTCCACGGCCTCGCCCATCTGCTTCATGACGGAGGAGAGCATGATGTCCTTGTAGTCCGGGGCGGTGAGGTAGCCGTCGGAGTCAACCCAGATCAGCTTGACGTCCTTCCCGGCAGCCTTGGCCTCGTTGAGCGCCGCGCCGGCGCCCTTGCCCACGGGACCGGCCACGGGCATCACAATGTCCGCACCCTGGTCCAGGAAGTTCTTGGTCAGCTGCTTGCCCACGTCCTGCTTTTCGAAGTCACCCGTGAAGCTGCCGTCCTGGGCGTCCTTGTTCCAGCCGAGCAGCTTGACGTTCTTGCCCTTCTGCTGGTTGTAGTACTTCACGCCGTCGGCGTAGCCGTCCATGAAAATGGTCACGGTGGGGATCTTGATGCCGCCGAAGGTGGCCACGGTGCCGGTCTTGGTGGTTCCTGCGGCCAGGTAGCCGGCGAGGAAGGCTGCCTGCGCGGTGTCGTAGATGATGGGCTTGACGTTGCTGATGGGCTTGTCGTAGCCAAAGTCGATGATGGCGAAGTGCTTGTCCGGGTTGGCGGTGGCCTGGGCCTTGGTGGCGTCGCCCAGCAGGAAGCCGACCGTGATGGTCAGGTTGCAGCCGGCCGTGACCATGGCGCGCAGGTTGGGTTCGAAGTCGTTGTTGGTCTTCGACTCGATCTGGTTGACCTTGATGCCGAGGTCCTTCTCGGTCTTCTTCAGGCCCTCGTAGGAGGACTGGTTGAAGGACTGGTCGTCGAATCCACCGGAGTCCGAAACGATGCAGCCCGTGTAGTCGCTGGCACCTGCGGATGAGGTGCTGCCGGCTTCGGGGGCTGCACCGCAGGCGGTGAGCACAAGCGCGGACGCACCGAGGGTGGCCACACCGGCCATTGAACCGCGCTTGAAGACGGCACGCAGTGATTTCTTCAATTTTCCTCCAGGGATGATGCGAGTGGCGCTACGGGCTGGAATTCAATGAGTGTCCGTTTCGGCGCTGAAATTCTGTTTTCACTGAAGGCACGCAGCACTGCGCCGGAGCGCACTGATGGCACTTACTTTAGTGGCCTGCGCCACGTCCCCATAGCACGCCAGGAGCCCATCCGGGAGATTGTTTACAAGTTGTTACCAAGCAGTAGGGGCACCGCGGAAACGCGGTGCCCCTACTGCTTATGCCTGGTTCTGGTGGCTACAGCCGGACCAGCATTTTGCCGGTGTTTGCGCCGTCCAGGAGATCCATGAATGCCTGCGGAGCGTTCTCCAGCCCGTCGACGATCGTCTCGTCGTAGCGCACGGTCCCGTCCGCCAACCACCCGGCCATCTTCTCCGCGAACTCTGCCGCATGCTGCCGCTGCCCGCCCACCAGGAAACCGCGCAGGGTCAATTGCTTGCCGATGGCCTGCATCAGGTTGTGGGGTGCGGGAGTGGGTTCGGTGGAGTTGTATTGCGCGATGGCACCGCACATGGCCACCCGGCCGCCCACGTTCAGGACTGCCAGGGCCGCCTCGAGGTGCTCGCCGCCCACGTTGTCGAAGTAGACGTCGATACCGGCCGGGCCGGCCGCCTTCTCCAGTTGCTCCACAACCGGACCGTCGTGGTAGTCGAACGCGGCGTCGAAGCCAAGCTCCAGGAGCCGGGCCACCTTGGCCGGCGAGCCGGCGGAACCGATGACACGTGAAGCCCCCATGGCCTTGGCAATCTGTCCCACCAGGGACCCAACCGCACCGGCCGCACCCGAGACAAACACAGCGTCCCCCGGCTTGAATTCGGCGACCTTCAGCAGGCCGGCGTAGGCCGTCAGGCCGGTCATGCCCAGCGCGCCAAGGAAAGCCGACGGCGGCGCCAGGTCAGTCCGGGCGGGGGTGGCAGCAGTGCCGTCAACCACCGCGTACTCGCGCCAGCCAAGGGAATGCACGACGACGTCGCCCTCCTGGTGTGCGGATGAACGGGACGCGATCACCTCGCCTACCGCGCCGCCATCGAGCGCCTTGCCCACGGCGAAGGGTGCCGAGTAGGACTTGACGTCATTCATCCTGCCGCGCATGTAGGGGTCCACGGACATGAAAAGGTTGCGCACCAGGATCTGGCCGTCTTCAAGCGCGGGCAGCGGCGACTCGGCAAGTTCGAAATTTTCGCCCGAGGGGCGCCCCACGGGACGGGAGGCCAGCCGGATTTCACGGGTGGTGGTTGCAAGGGCTGTGCTCATGCTGCGTACTCCAGAATCTTGAGGTCAACGTTGATGTTGCCGCGAGTGGCATTTGAATAGGGGCAGACCTCGTGCGCCTTGGCCACCAGCTCTTCGGCGGCAGCGAGGTCCAGCGCCGGCAGGGCAATTTCGAGCTCGGCGGCCAGCCCGAAGCCTGCACCGCCGTCCAGCTGCCCCAGGTGGATCTTCGCCGCCACTGCCGAATCCGTCAGGTCAGCTCCTGCCTTGCGGCCCACCAGGCGCAGAGCGGAGTGGAAGCAGGCGGCATACCCGGCGGCAAAGAGCTGTTCGGGGTTGGTGCCCTGGCCGCTGCCACCGAGTTCGACCGGGCTGGCGAGGGCCACTGCCAGCTTGCCGTCATTGCTGCGTGCAGCGCCGTCGCGGCCTTCACCCGAGGCCAGTGCCTCGGCGGTGTAGAGAGTCTTCACGAAAAATATCCGTCCTGTAGGTGGGATGGTGCAGTATTCGGGTTCAGAGCGATTCATGCAGGGCAGCCGTGAGCTTGCCCAGGGTGGTCCGCAGCTGTTCAAGTTCGTCCAGGGAGAGACCTGCGGCGTCGGCCAGCCGCTGCGGAATGGCACTTGCCTGGCCACTGAGGTTTCGCCCGGCGGACGTCAGGTGGATGGCAACGCGGCGTTCGTCCTCGCCGGAGCGCCGCCGTTCCACGAGCCCCAGGGCTTCCAGCCGCTTCAGGAGCGGCGACAGGGTGCCGGAGTCAAGGCCCAGCTCCCCGCCGACTTCCTTGACGCCCCGGGGTTCGTTCTCCCACAGGACCAGCATCACCAGGTACTGCGGGTAGGTGAGTCCCAGTTCCTCCAGGACAGGCCGGTAGACGGCGGTAGCGGCACGGGAGGCCGAGTACAGCGCAAAACAGACTTGCCGGTCCAGGCGGGGTGCTTCGGTCATGGTTATAACGATAGCCCACAACTAAGTTGTGCACAACTTACCGCACCTGTGGCTGCCCTTGTGCGCCGCCGTCGTCGTACTTCCCTTGTTGCTGTCCTGAAACAGCGATGCCTGATATCCCCACCCGGGGCGGGGATACCAGGCAGGGCTTGTCAGGAAACCGGGGTCTGTTCCAGGTCGCGGATGGTGCGGAGCGCCGCTGCGGTGAGGACCCGGATACCCAGGCCAAGCGAGCGCTCGTCCAGGATGTAATCCCCGCGGTGGAGGTCGTAGTCCTCGCCTCCGGGCGTCTTGGTGCCCAGGCGCATCATGGCGCCGGGAAGTTCCGCGAGGAACCACGCGAAATCCTCGCCGCCCATTGACTGCGGGGTGAGCACCACGGCGCTTTCGCCGATTTCGGCCCGGGCGGCGGCCTCGATGATGGCTGTCTCGTGTTCGGAGTTCACCACCGGCGGCACTCCCCTGGTGTGCTCCAGGTGGACGTCCACGCCGTAGGGCGCAGCCACCTGGTGGACCACTTCGTCAAGGAGTTCACCGGCGGCGTGCCAGGCGTCCCGGTCCAGGCAGCGCATGGTCCCGGCCATGTAGCCGCTGCCGGGGATGGCGTTGGGTGCCGAGCCTGCGGTGATCTGGCCCCACACGACGGAGACGCCGCTGCGGACGTCCACCCGGCGGGACAGCACGGCGGGTACGTTGACGGCGATCTGGGCCAGCGCGAACACCAGGTCTTCGGTCAGGTGCGGGCGGGATGTGTGGCCGCCGCGGCCGGAGAGTTCGATCCGGATGGTGTCCGACGCCGAGGTGATGGCACCGATGCGGGTTCCCACCTTGCCCACTTCAATGCGGGGGTCGCAGTGCAGCGCCAAAATCCGGGGGACGCCGTCCAGCACACCCTGTTCAATGCAGGAATGCGCGCCGCCGGGCATGGTCTCCTCAGCGGGCTGGAAGATGATCCTGACGGTGGCGCCGAGGGGTGATTCCTGGTGCATCCGGTGCAGCACCAGGGCGATGCCCAGCATGGTGGTGGTGTGCACGTCATGGCCGCAGGCGTGGGTGACGCCGTGGTTCTTCGACGCGAACGGCAGCCCGGTCTCCTCGATAATGGGCAGGGCATCGATGTCGCCGCGAAGCGCCGTGGCGATGGGGCCTTCGCCCACGTCCACCGTCAGACCGGTGCCTTCCAGGCGGCGGGGGCTCAGGCCGGCAGCTTCGAGCCGCTCGGCGAGCTTGTCGGTGGTGCGGAACTCCTTGAAGGACAGTTCCGGGTGCGCATGCAGGTCCCGCCGGAATTCGATCAGTTCCGGCAAAAGCGGTTCGAGCCAGGGAGCCACCAGGGCGGTGGGCTCGGCTTCAGTAGTGTAATTGCGCACTGCTTCACTCTAGCGAGGGTGTTGGCTTTCGTGCCCATTCACTGACGCCTCATTACATCCCGTAACCTGCCGGCGCGGGTTGGGCCGGCAGGTTACGGGATCAGAGAACGTCCGTGTCGCCGCTTGCCTTGAGTGCGTCAACGGCAGCCTTGACGCGTTGGGAATTGGCCATGGTGGTCACCAGCAAAGCGTCCGGCGTATCCACGATGACAACGTCCTGGATGCCGATCAGGGCGATCACGCGCTTGGTGTCGGTGACCACAACGCCGCTTGAGTTCTCGGTGAACACGCGGGCACCTTCGCCGAGGACCGTGACGTCGTCCACTTCCTTGGCGCTGTTGAGGCGCCCCACCGAGGCAAAGTCGCCAACGTCGTCCCAACGGAAGGTCCCGGGTACGACGGCGACGTCCCCGGCTTCGGCGGCGGGCTCGGCCACTGCGTAGTCGATGGCGATCTTCGGCAGCGTTGGCCAGACGCGCGCGGTGACCTCGTCGCGCCGGGGGGTGTCCCACGCGCGGGCGATTTCCTGCAGGCCCTGGAACAGTTCGGGCTGGTTCGCCTCAAGGTGCTTGAGCATCAGCGCCACCGGCGCCACGAACATACCGGCGTTCCACACGTAGTTGCCGCTGTCGACGTACTGCTGGGCCACTTCCTCGTCGGGCTTCTCGACGAACTCCACCACGTCCTGGGCGCTGGGCGCGCCCTCGATGTGCAGGTCCTGCCCGGAACGGATGTAGCCGAACCCGGTGGACGGGTGCGTGGGCTTGATGCCAATGGTGACGATCTTGCCGGCAGCGGCAGTAAAGATGGCCTCACGGACGGCCTGCTGGAACAGGTCGTCCGGACTGATGACCTGGTCTGCGGCGAAGGAACCCATGATGGTGTCAGGATCTCGCTCGTGCAGGATGGCAGCGGCAAGGCCGATGGCCGCACCGGAGTCCTTGGGCTCCGATTCGAGGACCAGGTCCGAATCGTGCAGCTCGGGCAACTGCCGGCACACGGCATCGCGGTGCGCCTTGCCAGTGACGACCAGCATCCGGCTGCCTGCCAGCGGATGCAGCCGGTCGTAGGTGGCGCGCAGCAAGGTGCTGCCCGATCCCGTGAGATCGTGAAGGAACTTGGGAGCTGCGGCACGTGACAGGGGCCAGAGGCGGGTCCCCACTCCGCCTGCCGGAATCACCGCAATGAAGCGGTCAAGGGGTGAAGCCGGGCTTGTCACTTTGTCTGTACTCATCAGGGCTACTTTAGCGGAACGGCCGCAACCGGTCCCTTTGCAGACCCACCGGACCCGCATTTTCCGGTACCGTCCCGGCCAAAAGCCGGAACAGATGTGGCGTTCGTCTCATTTCACCGGAAAATCCGCTCCAGTACTGGACACCAAGAAACTCCTAAATTGAATAAGCTGTTAGCGGAGCCTAGATTTAGGCCTGAGCTACGAGTGCTCTCGCAGCAGGCGTTCCCCCCGCATGGATCTCATGCCAGCGCCGCTGTGTTGCAGGGAGGTTTATCAGTGCCGACAAAACCAGCTGGCACCTTGTACCGCGGCCGTGAAGGCATGTGGTCCTGGGTAGGACACCGCATTACCGGTGTAGTGATCTTTTTCTTCTTGTTGGTCCACGTCCTGGACACCTCCTTGGTGCGTGTGTCACCGGAGGCCTACACCGCTGTGATCGGCGCCTACAAGAACCCCCTGATGGCGCTGGGCGAGACCGGCCTTGTTGCCGCCATCGTGTTCCACGCCTTCAACGGCCTGCGGATCATTGCGGTCGACTTCTGGAAGAAGGGCGCCAAGTACCAGCGGCAGATGCTGTGGGCAGTCCTGGCCCTGTGGGTCGTGACCATGGTCGCTTTCTCCATCCGCCACCTGTCCCTCGCCCTCGGAGGTCACTAAGCCATGACTGCAACGATCGAGAGCCCCCGCAGCGGGCGGATCGCCCCCCAGTACCGCCGCAGCGGCGGCTCCCGGGGCAATTTCGAGATGATCGCCTGGCTGTTCATGCGCCTTTCCGGCGTGGTGCTGGTGGTCCTCATTTTCGGCCACCTGTTCGTGAACCTCATGGTGGGCGAAGGCATTCACGCCATCGACTTCGGTTTCGTCGCCGGCAAGTGGGCAGACCCGTTCTGGCAGTTCTGGGATCTCGCCATGCTCTGGCTGGCCATGCTGCATGGAACCAACGGCGTGCGGACCATCATCAATGACTACACCGAGAAGACCTCCACCCGCCGGTGGCTGAAGACCGTCCTGTACGCGGCCGCCGTCGTCATCATCCTCCTGGGCACGCTGGTCATCTTCACCTTCAACCCGTGCCCTGTGGTGAACGGTGTTGCCCTTCCTGGTGGATTCTGCCCTGCCTAGCACTGGCACAACCCCGGGCCCGCGGGCTTTTCCGCGGGCCCTGTTTTGCGGAGCAGGCAAAGCCGCCCCGTTGTTTTATAGCGAATTTTGAGAGAAAGAGCATCTGGTATGCAGGTCCATAAGTACGACGTCGTCATCGTCGGTGCCGGTGGCGCTGGCATGCGCGCCGCGATCGAATCCGGTCAGCGTGCGCGCACAGCAGTACTGACCAAGCTCTACCCCACCCGCTCGCACACTGGTGCGGCACAGGGTGGCATGTGCGCAGCCCTTGCCAATGTCGAGGAAGACAACTGGGAATGGCACACGTTCGACACCGTCAAGGGCGGCGACTACCTGGTTGACCAGGACGCCGCCGAGGTCATGGCCAAGGAAGCCATCGACGCCGTGCTGGACCTGGAAAAGATGGGCCTGCCCTTCAACCGCACGCCCGAAGGCCGCATTGACCAGCGCCGATTCGGCGGCCACACCCGCGACCACGGCAAGGCTCCGGTCCGCCGCGCATGCTATGCAGCGGACCGCACCGGCCACATGATCCTGCAAACCCTGTACCAAAACTGCGTCAAGCACAACGTTGAGTTCTACAACGAGTACTACGTGCTGGACCTGCTGACCGTTGAAGAGGACGCTGTCCGCGCAGACGGCACGCCGTTCAAGCAGAAGCGCGTTGCCGGCGTGGTCTCCTACGACCTCGCGTCCGGCGAGTTGCACGTTTTCCAGGCCAAGTCCGTGGTGTTCGCCTCCGGCGGCGCCGGCAAGGTCTTCAAGACCACGTCCAACGCCCACACCCTCACCGGTGACGGCATGGGCATCGCCTTCCGCCGCGGGATCCCCCTGGAGGACATGGAGTTCTTCCAGTTCCACCCGACAGGCCTGGCCGGCCTGGGCATCCTGCTCTCCGAGGCTGCCCGCGGTGAAGGTGCCATCCTGCGCAACTCCGAGGGTGAGCGCTTCATGGAGCGCTACGCCCCCACCATCAAGGACCTGGCACCCCGTGACATCGTGGCCCGCTCCATGGCCAACGAGGTCCGCGAAGGCCGCGGCTGCGGTCCGAACAAGGACTACGTCCTCCTGGACCTGACCCACCTTGAGCCGGCGCACATCGACGCGAAGCTGCCGGACATCACCGAGTTTGCCCGCACCTACCTGGGCGTGGAACCGTACACCGAGCCGGTGCCCGTGTTCCCCACAGCGCACTACGCCATGGGCGGCATCCCCACGAACATCACCACAGAGGTCCTCCAGGACAACGACACCGTAGTCCCGGGCCTCTACGCAGCCGGCGAAGTGGCCTGCGTATCCGTCCACGGTTCCAACCGCCTGGGCACCAACTCCCTGCTGGACATCAACGTTTTCGGCAAGCGGGCAGGTATCGCCGCAGCGGAATACGCCAAGACCGCCCAGTTCGTGGAGCTGCCGGAGAACCCGCTGGCCTACACCACCGAACTGCTGGACATTGCCCGCAACGGCACCGGCGATGAAAAGGTGGCGCAGATCCGCAAGGAACTGCAGGACACCATGGACGCCAACATGCAGGTGTTCCGCACGGCGGACACCCTGAACCAGGTGCTGCGGGACATCGCCTCCTTCGAGGAGCGGTACAAGCGCATCAACGTCCAGGACAAGGGCAAGCGCTTTAACCTGGATCTGCTCGAGGCCGTTGAACTCGGCTTCCTGCTGGAGCTGGCCAAGGTCATGACCGTGGCCGCCCTGCACCGCGAGGAATCCCGCGGCGGACACTTCCGCGAGGACTTCCCCGAGCGTGACGACGAGAAATTCATGAAGCACTCCATGGCGTACAAGGATGACCACGCCCCGGCTGACGGATCGGCAGAAGCAATTGCCGGCATCCGCCTGGCCACCAAGCCGGTTGTCTTTACCCGCTACGAGCCGATGGTGAGGAAGTACTAGGATGAGCACCGAAATCGCTGAGCCAGCCTCAAAGGTCGAACTTCCTGCCGGCGTTGGCGGGGGCGGGGAAATCCCCACGTTTGACGTCCACATGCGGGTCCGCCGGTACAACCCGGAGGTTTCCGAGGAAGCCACCTGGGATGATTTCCACCTGACCATGTACGGCACGGACCGTGTCCTGGATGCCCTGCACAAGGTCAAGTGGGAGATGGACGGTACGCTGTCCTTCCGCCGCTCCTGCGCCCACGGCGTGTGCGGTTCCGACGCCATGCGCATCAACGGCCGCAACCGCCTTGCCTGCAAGACGCTGCTGAAGGACCTGGACACGTCCAAGCCCATCACCGTGGAGCCCATCAAGGGCCTGCCGGTGGAGAAGGACCTCATCGTGGACATGGAGCCGTTCTTCCAGTCGTACCGCGAGGTCATGCCCTTCCTGATCAACAAGGGCCACGAACCCACCCGGGAACGCCTGCAGTCCGCCGAGGACCGTGAGCGCTTTGACGACACCACCAAGTGCATCCTGTGCGCCGCGTGCACGTCCTCCTGCCCGGTGTTCTGGACCGATGGGCAGTACTTCGGTCCCGCCGCAATCGTCAACGCGCACCGCTTCATCTTCGACTCGCGTGATGATGCCGGTGACATGCGCCTGGAGATCCTGAACGACAAGGAAGGTGTGTGGCGCTGCCGCACCACCTTCAACTGCTCCGAGGCATGCCCCCGCGGCATCCAGGTCACGCAGGCCATCGCGGAGGTCAAGCAGGCCATCCTGGCCCGCAAGATCTAGGCGCGTTCACCAACAGATACAACGGCCGACGGCGTCGCTCACCACGTGTGGTGGCGGCGCCGTCGGCCATTTCAGCAGAAAGGGGTCCTCCTTGTCCCGCTCCGAAAAAGTGTCCTTCACCGGGTCCACCGGCGAGACGCTGTCCGGCATCATTGACGTCCCGGAGGGCCCCGTCAAAGGCTGGGGCGTCTTCTCGCACGGTTTCACACTGGGCAAGGACAGCCCCTCCGCGTCCCGCATGTGCAAGGCGCTGGCGGACAGCGGCATCGGCATGCTGCGCTTCGACAACCTGGGCCTGGGCGGCTCGGCAGGGGAATGGTCAGCGGGTTCATTCAGCCACAAGGTGGCGGACACCGTGAAGGCTGCGGAATTCATGCGCAGCCAGGGAAAGGAAATCTCCCTGCTGGTGGGCCACTCGTTCGGCGGCGCCGCGGTCCTTGCCGCCGCGCGGGAAATTCCTGAGCTGGACGCCGTTGCCACCGTGGGGGCACCCTTCTCCCCCAAGCACGTGGCCCACGTCTTCGATGCGGCGCTGGACAGGATCCTGAGCGAGGGCAGCGCCGAGGTGGACCTGGGCGGCAAGCGGGTGGAGATCCGCCGGCACTTCGTGGAGGACCTGGAGAACGCGGACCTGACGGACTGCATCAGGCAACTGCACAAGCCGTTGATGGTATTGCACTCCCCCACTGACAACACCGTGGGGATCGAAAATGCCAGCACCATCTTCCAGACGGCACGGCATCCGCGGAACTTCGTCTCCCTTGAGGGCAGCGACCACCTCCTGACCGGCAAGGGCCAGGCCGCCCGGGCAGCAAGGATCATCGCCGCCTGGGCAGACCAGTACCTCGACGCAGCACCCGCCTGAGCGGCTTCCTTGCTGCCTTCCGGATGGATGCACCGCGCCTTAGCGGAGACACCGCGGCCGCCGGAAGGCTACTTGCCGATGGCCGCCTTGCTCTCGCTGATCCACTGCTCGGCTGCCTTCTCCGGCGTGAGGCGCTTGAACAGGACGTCTGTATTGATCCGGGCAGTAATCTCGGAAACAGCCGTTGATCCGGTGGGGCCAATGTACGTGGGGGCGAAGTCCATCTTGCCGATCTGGTCGATGTACTCCGCTTCCACCTTGCCCTGTGGTGTCAACAGGCCCTGAATGGCTGTCCGCATTTCAGCGTTTCCGGGAATGCCCCTGTCGCTCTGGATGATCTTGGCCGCTGACGGGTTGTTGACCAGGAAGTTCACCAGCTTTGCGGCGGCGTCAGTGTGCTTGCTGCGGGCGGAGATGGTGTAGAACTGCGAGGACTGAAGCCAGATTCCCGGAGTGGGCTTTTCGCCGGGAAGCTTGAGCAGCCTCAGGTCAGCGCCCGAGGCCTTGCTGAGGGCTGTCAGTGAATTGCTCCATGTGAGCATCATTCCGGCCTTCCCCATGCCCATGAGGGTCTGCTCGGTGCTGACGTTGAGCTTTTCGACAGTTTCCGAGGCACTGGGAGCAGCACCGGAACCGCTCAACTCCAGGGAGTAATCAAAGTAGTCC
Organism: Arthrobacter sp. Soil764; assembly: GCF_001428075.1. GTDB lineage: Bacteria > Actinomycetota > Actinomycetes > Actinomycetales > Micrococcaceae > Arthrobacter. The sequence goes on from NZ_LMSI01000012.1 coordinate 163,597, forward strand.
TGAACCGTTTGCTTGCCCAAACCCAGTTGGCCGTCCTGGGTGTAGAGGGATTCCCCGCGCTGGCGGGCAAAGGCGTCCAGGGAGTCGTGGGTGAGGACGGTTGCCGTTCCGTATGTACCCTTCGGGCTCTTGTTGGTGATGTCAGTGGCGATCCTGGCGAAGTCGTCCCAGCTCCAGGTGCTGTCATCCGGAAGGGGAACGCCGGCTGCGGCGAAGACGGCCGGGTTGACCACTATCGCCAGCGCGTTGGCTCCGGTGGAGACGCCGTACTGTTTGCCCTTGACCTGCCCGTTCTCCCGCGCCCCTTGGTCAATCCTGGACAGGTCAAGCGATCCCTCCACCTTCGACAGGTCCAGCAAGGCCCCGCGGTTGGCATACTCGGCTGGATAGGCCCCACCCATGGTGATGACGTCCGGGGCGTCGTTGGCGGCCATCTGGGTGGCGAGCTTATCGAAGTAGCCGCTGATGTCGCCGTATTCCGGTTTCACTTTGATATTGGGGTTCGCTGCTTCGAATTCCGCGATCGCCTTGTTGGTCAGGTCCGCGCGGCCTGCGTTGCCCCACCAGGAAAAACGGATTTCGACCGGCCCATCCTCTGCCTTGTTGGAGGAGGGACCCGAGCAGGCGGCAGTAGTGGCCAGCAGGGCTGCGGCCGACAGGACAGCGATCGATTTACGAATACCTCGGATACCTTGACGCGTCATTGGGCAGGCTTCTTCCTCAGTCAGAAGGGGTGGGAAAACGTTTCCTGAAACGTATCAAAGGTGTATGTTGGGGTCAATAGTTTCGACTTTGAACTATTCTTCAAACGTCAACGCGGACACCAACAGGAGGGCGTGCGGAGTGCACAGCCAAAGCACCAGCGAAAGCGGGGTATCCCATGCAGGCATCGACCGCAAGGAACTCGTGCAGCGCCACAACATCAGGCAGCAGCACCTCGACCCGCGAAGCCCGGTCTCGGTGGGAAACGGAGAATTCGCTTACACCGTCGATCTCACCGGCCTCCAGACCCTTCCCGACGAATACCCTGTAGGCGCGCGCGGCGATCTGCCGCCGGGCACGCTGCTGGGCACCCAGGCCCAATGGGGATGGCACTCTGTGCCCGCTCCCCAAACATACGACCTGGCCGGCTCGACAGTTCTCTACGATTCGCCCCGCGGCCCGGTGCCCTACGTGGACATGGTGGGCGACATCGTCAACGACCGCGAAACAGATACCTCCGCTGCTGAAACCTGGCTCCGCGCGAACGCCCACCGACTGGACCTGGGACGGATTGGTCTGCGCTGGATGGAGGACGGCTCAGAGCGTGCAATCACAAGAGGTGAGGTGACGGACACCGAACAAACCCTGGATCTGTGGACTGGGGTGGTGACCAGTCACTTCACAGTTGCAGGCCAGCCGGTAAAAGTCACAACTGCCTGCCACCCGGACCGGGACGAAGTCGGCTTCCGTGTGGAGTCCCCTGCCCTTGGCTCCGGCCTGGTGGTCGGCGTCGGCTTTCCCTATGGCTCTGAGGCCTGGCACGACGCCGCCGATTGGAACAGCCCGGATGCCCACACAACGTCGCTCACTGAAGCGGTAACCGCAGAAGGCAGTGCCACCAGGATGTGGACCGCCGGCCGGAGGTTGGACAACTCCCTCTATCAGGTGATGATCACTGGGCAGGATTTCACGGTGATGCAGACGGAACAACACCGTCTGCGGATCGTGCCCGGCACTTCGGACGGGCCGGGGGGCGGAGTGTTGGACTTCTCCATTGCCTTCAGCTCCGGGGAGGACGGTGACTGCATTCCACGGGCAAACAACCGGCCGGCTGCCGGGGCGCCCAAGGGCAGCAGGCCCGCCCCAGGGGGTAACGGCGTCGTGCTTTCACCGGCGGACAGTGTGGCTTCAGCGTCCGCGGCGTATTGGCAAAAATTCTGGTCCTCGGGCGGCGCTATTGAACTTGCCGCAACGGACGACCCCCGTGCCAAAGAGCTGGAACGCCGCATTGTGCTGTCCCAGTACCTCACGGCGGTCAACTGCTCGGGATCACTGCCGCCGCAGGAAACCGGGCTGGTCTGCAATTCCTGGCGGGGCCGCTTCCACCTGGAGATGCACTGGTGGCACGCTGCCCACTTTGCGCACTGGAACCGGCCGGAACTCATCCTGCCGTCCCTCCGCTGGTATTCAACAGTGCTGGAAAGTTCCCGGCAGACGGCCAGGATGCAGGGGTTCGACGGCGTCCGCTGGCCGAAACAGGTAGGTCCGGATGGCAGGGAGAGCCCCAGCCCCATCGGAACCTTCCTGATTTGGCAGCAGCCGCATCCCATCCACTTGGCGGAACTGGTTTACCGCGCCAACCCCAGTCCGGCGGTACTCGAGGAATTCGCGGAGATCGTCTTCGAATCCGCTGCCTTTATGGCCAGTTTCGCCCACCCCACGGCGCGGGGGTTCGAACTGGGGCCGCCGCTCATTCCCGCACAGGAGAGCTATGGGCCGCTCCGTGCCACCGTCACCAATCCGACCTTCGAACTGGCCTACTGGCAGTGGGCTCTCCGGATTGCCGCAGCATGGCGGGAGCGGCTGGGCCTGGAACCGGTCCAGTCATGGATGGAGGTGGCCGATGGCCTGGTGCCTCCGCGCGTGATCAATGGCGAGTACGCAGCCATGGATGTGGAACCGTTCACCATCAGGACAGACCACCCCTCGATGCTCTGCGCACTTGGCGTCCTCCCACTGACGGACCTGATCGACGAAACCGTCATGCGGGCCACGCTCGCGGGTGTCCTTGCTGACTGGGACTGGGACAGTACCTGGGGCTGGGACTATCCGGTCATGGCCATGACGGCCGCCCGGCTGGGCGACCCTGAAACGGCTGTGGACGCACTCCTGCAGGAAACGCCCAAGAACACCGTCCTGGTCAACGGGCACAACCGGCAGACGGAGTCCCTGCCGCTGTACCTTCCCGGTAACGGCGGTCTTCTCGCCGCCGTCGCCCTGATGGCTGCCGGGTGGGACAACGGCCCGGACCGGCATGCACCCGGCTTTCCATCCGGTTGGACAGTAGCGTGGGAGGGACTGGTGCAGGCTCCTTAACTGCCAGGAGTGGAGGACCTCCTCCTGCGCCTCAGGTTTGCGGAGTTGTCCGCCGGGCCCCCAGGATCGTCTTTCGCGGCACGCCGTCCGCCTCCTGGTCTGCCTCACGGACTGCCGTCCAGCCGGCGGAGACAAGGTAGACCTGGCTGACCAGGTTGAACCAGATGAGCAGGCCGATGATGATGGCAAACGGCGCCAGGATGGGGTTGCGGCTGGCACCGCCAAGGAGTTCGGTGCTGAAGATCTGCAGGATTGTGGTGCCCACGGCGGACAGGACAGTGCCTTCGATCAGTGCCCGGCGGGACAGCTTGAGCCCGGCGGCCAGCCGGAACATGATCAGCGCCGTGACCCAGTTCAGGACCAGCGGAACAACGATCTTGACCGACGTCGTCAAGGGGCCGGCCACGGCATCTGTGAGGTGCAGGAAGTCCGCTACCCACCCGGCCAGCGTCCCGAACACCAGTGAAGCTCCGGCGCTGATCACCAGGGCCACGCCCAGCAGCAGGAGGGTTCCGGCGTCGCGCAGCTTCATCAGGATGGGATTAACCACGGGCGGAGGCATCCGCAGCACGCCGCGCAGGCCGTCCCTGATGCCGTTGATCCAGCCCAGCGATGTGATGACGGTGACCACGGCGGCAATCACCGCGGTCCACCCGAGGCCGTCCGGGTTCAGGAGGTCTTTCGGGTCCACCAGTCCTTCGCCGCCGTTGACCTTCAGGAGTCCGGGGGCGCTTTGCGCCACTGTGGCAATAATGGTGTCAAGCAGGGCCGGCTGGCTCCGGAGGACAAGCCCGGCCACCGAAAAGCCGGTCGTCAGGAGGCCGGTGATGGAGAAGAACATCCGGAAGCCAATGCCGGCGCTCAGCAAGGGGCCGTGCTGGAGATTGTAGTGCTGGAATGCCCGCATGGGCCGCAGCGTGTTGAGCTTGGCCTGCAGCCATTGGACCGTGGCCATCAGGCTCGGCAACAGCCCGCTCCCGGATCTCCTGGCCTTGCCCCATTCCATCCGCTTCTGGATGACCGCCAGCCTCAGCTGGGCGCGCTCGGTGGGCAGCGGCGGCCGGTCAGCCGCCTTCGGTTGCGGAGTCCGCGGCAGCGTCCGTGAAGCGGGTGCCGGCGTGGTTGTCAGTTTCGGTCCCAAAGTCCAGCTCTTCCCGTAGCTGCCAGATGCCCTCGGCATCATGCTCATAGAGTCCCATGCTAACCACGGGGAAGGTTGCTCTGTAGTTCTTCAGCACCGTTTCGGCCTCATCCAGGCTTTCCGGTGCGACGTCATGGGCGATGGTGACGTGCGGATGGTAAGCAAAGGGAAGTTCACGGTGGAGCGGGCCCTGCTGGAGCCTGCGGTGCAGGTCCACGCACTCATTGAACCCGTCCTCCACGTTAATGAAGACCACCGGAGAGACGGGCCGGAATGTTCCGGTCCCGGCGATGGTCACCATGAAGGGACTCTGGCAGCGCGCAACTTCACGGACGTGGCGGCGGGTCGCTTCCCAGTCCTGGGTCGGGGTGGTGGTGACCAGCGTGATGTGGGCCGGAACCACGTCCGCCAGGGGGTCGCCAAAGGACGCCCGCCAGCGCTGCAGTTCCCCGGCGATTTCGGCTGGGAAGCCAAGGATGACGCCGACGCTGATTTCTTCGCTGCCTGTCACGTCACGGTCCGTGGCCGCACTCCGGCCCGACTGGTCTTCGAAGCGGTCGGCCCGGGTCCGCTCCACCTGGCCGGCAGAACAGGCACCTCCCCTGGCGGTGACGTTTCCCGAAGACATGGCGCTAGCGGACACCTGCGAGGCTGAGGGACGGCAGGAAGCCCATCCGCTGGTACACCTGGCCAAGGGTTGCGGAGGCAATCTCGCGGGCCCGTTCCGCGCCCAGGGCCAACAGCCGGTCAAGCTCGGCGGGATCGGCCATCAGTTCGTTGGTCCGGTTTCGGAGCGGGGTGATGAAGTCCACCACCACTTCGGCCAGGTCAACCTTGAGGTGGCCGTACATCTTGCCCTGGTACTCGGCTTCAAGCTCCGCCACCGACTTGCCCGTCAGGGAGGAGTAGATGGTCAGCAGGTTGGAAACCCCGGGCTTCTCCTCGGCGTCGAAGCGGATGTCCGTGCCGGCGTCGGTCACTGCAGACTTGATGCGCTTGGCCGCGATCTTGGGATCCTCCAGCAGCTGGATGGCACCATTGGGGGACTCCCCCGTCTTGGACATCTTGGCGCTGGGATTCTGGAGGTCGTAGATCTTGGCGCTTTCCTTGACGATCGTTGCCTCAGGGACCGTGAACGTGTGGCCAAACCGGGTGTTGAACCGCTGCGCCAGGTTCCGGGTCAGTTCCAGGTGCTGCCGCTGGTCCTCGCCAACAGGCACCAGATCGCTTTGGTAGAGGAGGATGTCCGCGGCCATCAGCGTGGGATAGGCGAAAAGGCCCAGCGTGGCGGCGTCTGCGCCGGACTTCTGGGTCTTGTCCTTGAACTGGGTCATCCGGGAGGCCTCGCCAAACCCGGTGATGCAGTTCAGGGCCCAGGCGAGCTGCGCGTGCTCGGGGACATGGGACTGGACGAAGAAGATGCTCTTGTCCGGGTCGATGCCGGCCGCGATGTACTGGGCAGCCACAATGCGGGTCCGCTTGGCCAGTTCCGCGGGGTCGAAGTCCACCGTGATGGCATGCAGGTCCGGGATGAAGAAGACGGCGTCGTACTCCGCCTGCATGTCCACCCAGTTGCGCACGGCACCGATGTAGTTGCCCAGGTGCAGGGAGTCGGCAGTGGGCTTGGCGCCGGAAAGGATGCGCTTCTTGGCAGTGGGGGAAGTCTGGCTGGTCATGGAAAAACTTTCGGGCTTAGAGCTGGTAGTCCACTACCAGCGGGGCGTGATCGGAGAAGCGGGTGTCCCAGGAGGCTGCACGGTCCACCACAGCCGTAATGGCGGACGCCGCCAGTTCGGGAGTGGCCATGTGGTAGTCGATGCGCCAACCGGTGTCATTGTCGAATGCCTTGCCGCGCCAGGACCACCACGTGTACGGCCCGTCGATGTCGCCGGCAAGGGTCCGGTGGACGTCATGCCAGCCGATCTCCTCGCCAAAGAACCGGTCGAAGTAGGCACGTTCTTCCGGCAGGTGCCCGGCCTTCTTCAGGTTGCCCTTGGAGTTCCTGATGTCCCGGGGCGTGTGGGCAACATTCAGGTCTCCCACCACCAATGCATGGTCGCTGTGCTTGGTCAGCTCGGGCAGGCGGGTGCTCATGACGTCCAGGAAGCGGAATTTGTCATCCTGTTTTGGAGTCCCTACTTCACCGGAGTGCACGTAGGCACTGGCAACGGTGAGCTGCACGGGGTTCCCTGCGGAATCGCGGACGCGGAAATCGGCTTCGACCCAGCGTCCGGCGGTGGCGAAGTAGTCGTCCCCGATGCCGTTCCTGGTGTCCAGCGGCTCTTCCCGGGAGGCTATGGCGACGCCGGCACGGCCTTTCGCTTCGGCCTCGGCGTGCAGGATATGCCAGCCCTCCCCCAGCAGCTGCCGGACGATGGCATCAGGTGCGCGGACTTCCTGCAGGCAGAGGATGTCCACTTCGCGCGGCTCCAACCATGCCGCCATGCCGTTCTTGTAGGCAGCCCGGAGGCCGTTTACGTTAACGGATGCGATGCGAAGGTGGTCCTTCTTCAATGCCGAGCTCACCCGCTCCACTCTAGTCGATGATGGTTCCGGTCACCGGCTCCCCGCTGCCGCCGGCGGACTTGATCATGTCCCTGGCATTCGTGGCTGTGATCTCGATGGTCTCAAGGGCGCGGTTGATGGTGTCCTGGTTGGCGGCGGCGCCCTTGGCGCGCTCCTCCTCCACCACACGGACCTGCACCTGGACGATCTTGAAGGAGTGGTCAAGCTTCAGGTCCCGCACCTCGTCGGCCTCGGAACGTTCGTAGACCACCTGGGTGCCGCCGTGGTCGGCGGACTGGCGCGCCGGTATCCGGCCCGTTGCGGTGTTGAAGGCGCTCTGGGCCTCGGACAGCTTGGCACCGGCCTTCTTGGCGGCACGCTGGATGCTGAAGACAACGAACGCAGCCAGCGCCAGCCAGAAGGCGGCAATGACGGCGACGACCCAGCCCACGACGTCGTTCTGGTTCGCAGCGAAGATGACGGCAACGATGAACGCCGTCACCAGGACCATCAGGCCCGGCCCGCTGATCCGGAACATCGAAAAACCGCCACGGGCGGGTTTGGAGGATGACGAGGAGCTGCCCAAAGTTCGCATGCAGCTATTGTCTCAAACAGCGCACTGTGCTCCCGCCGCCTTCCACCCCCGGCGAACAGGGCTACTTCAGGAACAGGCTTCGCAGGCGCAGGGTGGTCAGCAGCATGCCGGCGGCGGTCATCACCAGGTAGTAGCCAACATGCACCGGCGTGGCAACCGTAAAACTGCCGACGCTGATCTGCCGCAGCAGTTCCACGCCGTGCCAGAGCGGCATGGCCTGGATGAACCACTGGATGGGCTGCGGGTAGACGCTGAGCGGGTAGAACGTGGCACTGAAGAGGAACATGGGCAGCAGGATGAAGTTGATCCAGTCCATCTGCTGGAAGGTCTTGAGGAAACTGGTGATGCCCATGCCCAGGCTGGCGAACCCAAAGGCGATCAACACCGACGCAGGAATCATCAGCACCGCCCAGGCCGTGGTGATCAGTCCCATGACGCCCATCACCGCCGTGAAGCCGGTGGCGTAAAGCATTCCCCGCAGCAGGGCCAGGAAGATCTCGCCCAGCGCCACATCCAGCGGACCCAGCGACGTGTACAGCATCCCCTGGTAGAGCTTGGCAAAGTTCATCTTGAAGAACACGTTCCAGGTGGAGTCATAGACCGCGCCGTTCATCGCGGAGACGGCCAGCAGCGCCGGCGCGATGTAGGCCGCATAGCTGATGGTGGTGCCGTCGGGCCCCTGGACATCGCCCACGAGGCCGCCCAGTCCCACCCCCATGGAAATAAGGAACAGTACCGGTTCGAAGAAGCCGGACACCATCACCAGCCAGTTGCTGCTCCGGGTGGCCATCAGGCCGCGGGCAATCACCGCCCTGGCGTTGTGCGAATACAGGGGTCCGAACGTGCGGCTGCGCGCCTGCTCCGCCGCACTTCGCGGGGCGTCTCCGGGGACCCCTCCGCCGGTGCCACCGGCGGGATCGGAAAGTGTGCTCACTGGCCCATCCTCAGGGCAAACCGCCGCCGCGTCAGGACCCAGCCAGTGACTGCCATCCCCGCCAGGACAGCGACGTGCAGGACTGTGAGAAGCGGCGGTTCCCCGTAACCGAAGCTGAGCACCCGGCCCAGTTCCGTGCCATGCCAGATGGGCGAGATCCACCCCACCCAGCGGACGGCCGGCGGCAGGTTGTCCAGCGGAAAGAACGTCCCGGAAAACAGGAAGAGCGGCATTACGATGAACCGCATCACCAGCGCGAACTGGCCCTTGTCCTCGGTGATCGAAGCAGAATAGGCCATCAGCGGCAGCCCGAAGGCCAGTCCCGTCAGGGTGGCCACCAGGATCCCGGCCCAGCCCCATTCCGAGGGCGAGGCCCCAAACAACACCACCGCTGCAAAGTACAGGGCCGACTGCAGCACCAGGCGCAGCGTTACAGCCATGATGTGCCCGGCAGCGATCTGTCCCGGGGTGAGCGGCGAGGCGTGCGGCCCGAAGTACGTCCGGCGCCACTTGAATCCGGCCATCACCGGAAACGTGAACTCGTTGGCCGCAGTCATCACGGCGGCCGACACCAGCAGCGCAGGGGCGATGAAGACCAGGTAGGACACCCCGCCGATGGCCGCGTTGCCTGTGTCCACCAAGCTGGCCAGGCCAACTCCCATCGCGAACAGGTACGCCACCGGCTGGCCCACGCTGTACATGAGGATGGACCAGGTGTAGCCCTTCATCACCCGCAGCACCTGTTCGGCATAGTAGAAGGCGCCCCAGCGCCGGGCCTTCGCAGCCGCGACGGCAGGGCCGTGGGCACGGCGGCCCGCGCCCACCAACGATTCCTCAGTCAACGAGGCTCCTGCCGGTGAGCCGAAGGAACACGTCCTCCAGGGATGACCTGCGGACCAGCGATGTCAGCGGCCTCAGGCCGCGGGCCGATACCTGCTCAAGGGCTGACTCGCCGTCGTGCGCGTAGACAAGCACCCGGTCCGGCAGCACCTCAAGACGCTCCCCGATCCCTTCCAGCTGCGCCCCAATGGTGGCGTTCCGCTCGGAACCGAAGCGCAGCTCCACCACCTCCCGGGTGGAATGCTCCCGGATCAGCTGCGCGGGTGAACCCTCAGCCATGATCCGGCCCTTGTCCACCACGATCAGCCGGTCACAGAGCTGCTCTGCCTCGTCCATGTAATGCGTGGTCAGGATCAGGGTGACGCCCTGCTCCTTGAGCCGGAACAGCCGGTCCCACAGGATGTGCCTGGCCTGCGGATCCAGCCCGGTGGTGGGCTCGTCCAGGAGCAGGATCCGCGGTTCGTTGATCAGGGAACGGGCGATGGTGAGCCGGCGCTTCATGCCGCCGGAGAGCGCGTCCACCTTGGACCTGGCCTTGTCCGTCAGCTGGGCAAACTCCAGCAGTTCGTCGGCCTTGGGTTTCAGGTAGCTCATGGGCAGACCGAAGTACCGGCCGTAGACCAGCAGGTTGTCGCGGACGCGCAGTTCCTCATCCAGGTTGTCCTGCTGCGGCACCACGCCCAGGTGGGCGCGCACCTCCGGCCCGTGCGTGTCCGGGTCCAGGCCCATGATGCTTAGCTGTCCAGCGGTCCGGCGGGTCACACCGCCGATCATCTTCATGGTGGTGGATTTGCCCGCTCCGTTGGGTCCCAGCAGTCCGAAGGACTCCCCCGCGGGCACGCTGAAGGAGATGCCGTCCACAGCGGCCGCGTCACCATAGGTCTTGACCAGGTTCGCGGCGGAGATGACGGTGCCGGACTGCGGGTCTCCGGTGAGCATTCCGGAGGAGGTCAGGGCGTGGTTGTGCACCTGTGCAGACTAGTGGAGGCGGGACGCATCCGGAAGTGTGCTTGCAGGTTCCTTTTTAAACGGACGACGGCGGTACGGCGCCTTCCATGCGAAAGGTGCCGTACCGCCGTCGGACGTTTAATGCCGGGACTAGCGTGCCTGGGCTGCGGCGCGTTCCGCAGCCTCCACCACGTTGGTCATCAGCAGCGCCACGGTCATGGGACCCACGCCGCCGGGGTTCGGCGAAATCCAGCCGGCGACGTCGGCCGCGGCGGGATCGATGTCGCCGTAGACGCGGCTCTTGCCCGTCTCCGGATCGGTCTCGCGGGTAACCCCGACATCCAGCAACGCCGCGCCCGGCTTCACGTCCGAGGCCTTGACGATGTGCTTCACGCCGGCGGCGCCCACAATGACGTCCGCCTGCCGCAGCAGCACCGACAGGTTCTTCGTACCGGTGTGGGTCAGGGTCACGGTGGCATTCACGTCCCGCCGCGTGAGCAGCAGGCCGATTGAGCGGCCGATGGTGACGCCGCGCCCCACCACCACAACATGCTTGCCTGCCAGGCTGTAGCCGTTCCGCTCCAGGAGCTCGATGACCCCGCGGGGCGTGCACGGCAGGGGCGTGTCGATCTTGTTGTTGACGTTCAACACGAGCCTGCCGAGGTTGGTCGGGTGCAGGCCGTCGGCATCCTTGGCGGGATCGATGCGCTCCAGGATGGCGTCCTGGTCCAGGTGCTTGGGCAGCGGCAACTGCACGATGTAGCCGTGGCAGGCCGGATCCGCATTGAGTTCATCAATGAGGGCCTCCACCTGCTCCTGGGTGGCATCGGCCGGGAGCTCGCGCTGGATGGAGTTCATCCCGATCTGCTCAGACTGCTTGTGCTTCATGGAGACGTACAGCTGCGAGGCAGGGTCCGCGCCCACCAGTACGGTGGCGATGCCGGGAGTGACGCCCCTGGCCTTGAGTGCGGCCACGCGTTCGGTCAGCTCGGCCTTGATGGCGGCAGCGGTAGCCTTGCCGTCAAGGATCTGTGCGGTGGTGGTTTCAGTCATGGGATCACCACTGCTCGTGCTGGGGGTAGAGCGGGAAGTCGGCTGCCAGCTTGTCCACGCGTACCTGCAGGGCCTCGACGTCGGTGCTGTTGCCGGCCTTGAGGGCGGTGGCGATGATCTCGGCAACCTCGGTGAATTCGGCAGCGCCGAAACCGCGGGTGGCCAGGGCCGGGGTGCCGATGCGCAGGCCGGAGGTGACCATCGGCGGGCGGGGGTCGAACGGAACGGCGTTGCGGTTGACCGTGATGCCCACCGAGTGCAGGAGGTCCTCGGCCTGCTGGCCGTCCAGCTGCGAGTTCCGCAGGTCCACGAGCACCAGGTGGACGTCCGTGCCGCCCGTGAGGACGGAGACACCCGCTTCTGATACGTCGGACTGGTTGAGGCGGTCGGCGATGATCCGGGCGCCTTCGAGGACGCGCTCCTGGCGTTCCTTGAATTCCTGGGTGCCGGCGATCTTGAAGGCCACAGCCTTGGCGGCGATGACGTGCATCAGCGGCCCGCCCTGCTGGCCCGGGAAGACGCTGGAGTTCAGCTTCTTGGCCCACTGTTCCTTGGCCAGGATCACGCCCGAGCGGGGACCAGCCAGGGTCTTGTGCACGGTGGAGGTGACGACGTCGGAGTGCGGCACCGGGCTCGGGTGCAGTCCGGCGGCCACCAGGCCGGCGAAGTGTGCCATGTCGGTCCAGAGCAGTGCTCCCACTTCATCGGCGATGGAGCGGAAGGCGGCGAAGTCCAGGTGGCGCGGGTAGGCGGACCAGCCGGCGATGATCACCTGCGGCTTCTCGGCGATGGCCTGCTCGCGGAGCTTGTCCATGTCGATGCGGAAGTTGTCTTCCTCGACCTGGTACGCGGCAACCTGGTACAGCTTGCCCGAGAAGTTCAGCTTCATGCCGTGGGTGAGGTGGCCGCCGTGGGCCAGGGACAGGCCCAGGATCTTGTCGCCCGGGGTGATCATGGCGGAAAGTGCGGCAGCGTTGGCCTGCGCGCCGGAGTGCGGCTGGACGTTGGCGTATTCGGCGCCGAACAGTCCCTTGACCCTGTCGATGGCCAGCTGCTCTGCAACGTCCACGTATTCGCAGCCGCCGTAGTAGCGGCGGCCGGGGTAGCCCTCGGCGTACTTGTTGGTGAGGACGGAGCCTTGGGCTTCCATCACGGCGCGGGGTGCAAAGTTCTCGGAGGCGATCATTTCCAGCGTGCCTCGCTGGCGGCCGAGCTCCTGGTCCAGGACGGCGGCGATTTCGGGGTCAAGCTCGGCCAGCGGCTGATTGCTGACGGCTGTTGTTGAGGTGGCTGTAGTAGTCACGAAGAACTCCTGGCTAGGGATACGGGCACTGCTTAGGTCAGGCTACCGGCTTACGCAACTTCACACCCCCATGTGACGGGACGTGAAAGAGCGGCCATGGCGCTGCTGTGCTGACGCGGGTGCAGCCCCAATTCCGGCAAGACATGACCCTCGGCCCAGGCGTACGATCCGTGGTCTTCGTGATTGCCGCTCCCTGGTGGTTAGCCACCCAACGCCAGTTGCGACCACCCCAGCCTACCAAAACCGGCGCCCGCAGCGCGGGTAGGCTATTACGCGTGAATGAAGAGCAGCTGAACCAAGCGTACGTTGTAACCCTGTCCTGCCCGGACCGTCCCGGAATCGTCCACGCGGTGGCCGGAGCACTGCTGGTGGCAGGGTGCAACATCATGGATTCGCAGCAGTACGGCAGCCCTTCAACCGGGAACTTCTTCATGCGGGTTGAGGTGACCACGGCAGCTGCCAAGTCCGAACTGCGTGCCGCGCTGGAGCCGGTGGCCGAGGCCTTCTCCATGCAGTGGAACCTTAATACTGTGGGCGACAAGGTCCGCACCCTGGTGATGGCCAGCACCTCGGCCCATTGCCTCAACGACCTGCTGTTCCAGCAGCGCTCCGGCACCCTTCCCATCGAGATTCCCGCAATCGTGTCCAACCACCAGGACCTCGCCGGGCTGGCCGAGTTCTACGGCATCCCGTTCCACTACATCCCGGTGACCAGGGACACCAAGGTCCAGGCGGAGGACAAGCTGCGGGCCATCATCGCCGAGCACGATATCGAGCTGACCGTCCTGGCCCGCTACATGCAGATCCTCTCCGACGAACTCTGCACCGAGCTGACCGGCAAGGCCATCAACATCCACCACTCGTTCCTGCCGTCCTTCAAGGGCGCCAAGCCGTACCACCAGGCCCACGCCCGTGGCGTCAAGCTGATCGGTGCCACGGCACACTATGTGACGGCTGCCCTGGATGAGGGCCCGATCATCGAACAGGAAGTCATCCGGGTGGACCATGCCCGCACCCCTGAGCAGTTCGTGCAGATGGGCCGCGATGTCGAGGGCCGTACCCTGGTCCAGGCCGTGCAGTGGCACGCCGAGCACCGGGTGCTCCTGGACGGCAACCGGACGGTGGTCTTCAACTAAGTAGCAGCAGATGCCGTTTTGGGGCCCCAAAACGGCATCTGCTGCTACTCAGTTGGGGGCAGGGGTGGCTTAGGGTGAACCCATGGCTCCTCTGTACCCTTTCGCCGGAAACTCACCGGCTGTCCATGACTCGGCATTCGTCGCCCCGTCGGCGTCGATCATTGGCAACGCCGCCCTGGGCCCGGATTCCAGCGCCTTCTATGGCGTCTCCGTCCGCGCCGACACCGCGGCCATCACCGTGGGTGCCGGCAGCAACCTGCAGGACAACGTGGTGCTGCACGCCGACCCCGGCTTCCCCTGCACGGTGGGCGAACGGGTCAGCGTGGGGCACGCCGCCGTCGTGCACGGCTGCACTGTGGAGGACGACTGCCTCATCGGGATGGGCGCCACCGTCCTCAACGGCGCGGTGATCGGCGCCGGCTCGCTGGTGGCGGCCGGCGCCGTCGTGCTCGAAGGAACGGTGGTTCCGCCCCGGTCACTGGTAGCGGGCGTGCCCGCCAAGGTGCGCCGCGAACTCTCGGATGAAGAGTTCGACGGCGTCCGCGCCAACGCCACACGCTACGTGGAACTCGCGGCGAAGCACCGCGAGCTGCACTCCCACAGTTAGTCCAGGCTGATCGGGCCGAACTCGTCCAGCAGGTCGCCCGGGCCGGGGTTGCCCGGCGCGGCTGACCCGCCCAGGTGCTTCACGACGCCCCATACGGCGTTCAGCCCCGTGGTGACCGCCCCCTCGGCCCAGCCGGCGGTGAAGGAGACGTCATCGCCGGCCAGGAAGATGCCGCGCTGGGACTCCGGCAGCTTGTCCTGCTTGAAGTGCGTGAACAGCCGCTGCTGGTAGCGGTAGTGCCCGGGCAGGTTGGCCTTGAAGGCGCCCATGAAGTTGGGGTCCGCCTCCCAGGACACGGTGATGGGCTGCCCCACGATGTGGCCGGCGATGTCCACACCCGGGTAGATCTGCTCCAGCGAGTGCAGCATCAGTTCCACGCGTTCGTCCGCGTCCAGCGCCAGCCACTTCAGCGCGTCGTCGTTCCAGGTGTAGGAGAGCAGGATGACGGCGGGCTGGTCGGGGCCGTTGTCCAGCAGGTAGGTGGCCCGGTTCAACCTGTCGGTCAGCGTCATGGACAGGACCTCGTTGCCGGTGTCCGGGTCGGTGTCCTTCCAGAACGGCCGGTCCACCATGACGAACGTCTTGGAGGACTGCATGTAGTGCGATTTCTCCATCGCGGTCCAGAGCTCGGCCGGGAACAACGCCTCCTCCGTGTGGATCCGGGTGGACAGCAGCCAGGACTGGCAGGTGGTCACCACGGCAGGGTAGCTGGCCTCGCGGCCCCAGCGTTCGCGGATCCGCAGATTCCCGTCGGGGTCGCGGCTGATCCTTCCCACGGCTCCGCGGGGCGAGCCGGAGTGCAGCGACGCAAGGGAGGTGCCGGCTGGCCAGTGCACCATGTCCGACGGCGCGTGCTGCCACAGTGCCTCGGGGAGCCGCTGCGCTCCGCCCCGGATGAACCGGTGCTGGTCGTCCGCGTCGGTGTAGACCACTCGCAGGATTTCCAGGATGGAATTGGGGAAGTCGGTGTCCCAGCCGCCGGTGCCGAACCCCACCTGGCCAAAGGCCTCCCGGTGGGCGAACCCTGCCTTCTTAAAGGACTCGCTCGCGGCAATGAAGCCGTAAAAGGTCTGCTCGTCCATGAGCGGGAGCAGTTCGTTCCAGAGGTCCTTGATGCGGGCCATGTCCCGGGCACGGATGGCCTCCTGCATTTCCACGAACTTGGCACCGTCATTGACCGCCGCCTTCCAGGCATCGGCCACCTCCCGGAAGAACGGCGGCAGGTCCCCCGGCTTCTCCGCGTAGTGCTTCCTGCCGGCCAGTTCGATCACGGTGCTGGAGGTAGCCTCGGCGAGCGGGTTGGGGAAGTCCTGGGTCTCCAGGCCCAGCAGGTCCACATAGTGGTAGAAGGCCTTGCCCGATACCGGGAAGCGCATGCCGCCCAGGTCCGCCACCACCCCGGGAGCCGCGGGGAAGGCTGCGGTACGGAGCCGCCCGCCGATTTGGTCCGCTTCATAGACCACAGGCCGCAGCCCGAGCTTCATCAGTTCATAGGCGGTCACCAGGCCGGAGACACCGGCGCCGATAACAGCCACTTCCGTACCGTGCAGTTCCGGCGGGACGGAGCCCAGGCCGTCCGGGTGGGCCAGGTAGTGGTCATAGCTGAACGGAAAGTCGGGGTTCAGCATGGTGATGGGGCCCGGGTGCCGGTCGAGGACCTGTCCGGCGGCATCCGTGGGAGCCGCGGACGTGCTGGAGGGGTCGAAGGCCGGCAGTTCGGTAGCGGTGGTCATGATAGTTCTGCTTTCACAGGTTCCTGGCTCGGGGCCTTTGCGGTCAGTTCACGGTAGTTGGACTCGCTGAGAGCCGCTACCTTCGAGTTCCGGCGTCCGTAGCCGAAGTAGATGGCGATTCCCACGAGCATCCAGGCGCCGAAGACAACCCAGGTATCGGCGCCAAGGTTGGCCATCAGGTAGGCGCACATCAGCGTGCCCAGCACGGGAGTCACGGGGTACAGCGGCACCCGGAAGCTGCGCTTCAGGTCCGGGCGGTTGCGCCGGAGGTAGATGACGGCGACATTGACCAGCGCGAAGGCAAACAGGGTTCCGATGCTGGTGGCATCGGCGAGGGCGCCGAGCGGGACCAGCCCCGCAGTCAGTGCGACGGCGGTGCCAACAATCAGGGTTCCGGCGGCCGGGGTGCCGGTCCGGGCGGAGACGCGTCCGAAAACCTTGGGCACCAGGCCATCCCGGGACATCGAGAGCAGGATGCGGGTCTGGCCGTACAGGACCGTGAGCACGATGCTGGCGATGGCAAGGACGGCGCCGACGGAGAAGACCAGGGCGATCCATGGCTGGTGGGTGGTCTCCTCCAGGATCTGGACCAGGGCGGCTTCGGTGCCGTCGAACCAGCCCCAGGGCCGGGCGCCGATGGCGGCGACCGCCACGAGGACATAGATGCTGGTGACAATCACCATGGACAGCAGGATGGCGCGGGGAAGATCGCGCTTGGGGTTCTTTGCCTCTTCACCGGCAGTGGATGCCGCGTCGAAGCCAATATAGGAGAAGAACACCCGCGAGGCTGCTGCGGACACACCCGCGGCGCCCATGGGCAGGAGCGGTTCAAAGTTGCCGGCGTTGAAGGCGGTAAAGGCAACGGCGCAGAAGAAGAGCAGGATGCCGACCTTGATGATGACGATGGCCGTGTTGATCCAGGCGCTTTCACGGGCGCCGCGGACCAGCAGGACCGTGGCCAGCACCACGATGGCCATCGCTGGAAGGTTCACCAGTCCGCCGTCTCCGGGAGGCTGCGACATGGCATCGGGGAGCACCTGGCCGAACACCGCCAGCGTCTCGTTGACATACTGGCCGGCGCCCACGGCAACCGCAGCGACCGAGACGGCGTATTCCAGGACAAGGCACCACCCGCAGATCCACGCCATGCCCTCACCCATGGTCGCGTAGGAATAGGAGTAGCTCGAGCCCGCGACGGGGACCAGGCCGGCCATTTCGGCGTATGACACAGCGGAGAGCAGCGCAGCCAGGCCGGCAATAACGAACGAGACCCAGATGGCCGGGCCGGCGAGCGGAACCGACTCCCCAAGGATCACCAGGATGCCGGTTCCCAGCGTGGCGCCGACGCTGATCATGGTCAGGTGGAGGACGCCGAAGCTGCGCACCAGTCCTGTCCCTCCCTGGCCGCTCCCCGCCTCGCTGACCATCTGGCCGATCGGTTTACGGCGCAGCAGCTGAGCCCGGAGGCCGGGCCGCCCGACGCTGGGCGCAATGGTTTTTTCGGTGGTCACAGGCACAGTCACCGTTGACGTCCCTTCAGAGTAGTTGTCGTTTCCCCTCCCCAAGGTTGGCATGTGAGCCAACTCTCAGCCCGGTGCAAAATGACTTATAGTGGTCCACCATGAGACTTAATGCACAGGGCTGCCATGCGGTTGCGCAGCGCAAAAGCCGCAGCCGGGCCGATATATCAAACCATGCCGGCTGAGTCCGCCGAGTCCGGACGGCTGAGCTTCGTCACGCTCCAGCAGTTCCTCGACCAGCTGCCGCCGGTGTTGAAGATGCTTCACGACGGCGGCAGTGGCGGGCGCCTGCTCCGGTGGGTTGAGCCCAGCGAACTGGAGGACCCCACGCCCTACCTTCCGGAAGGCGAGTTCCTGCTCACCGCCGGCCTTCCCTTCCTTGGCGGCGGCGGATCAGCCGCGAGCGTTGACGCTTATGTCCGGCGGCTGGTCGGCGCCAAGGTCGCGGCCCTGGGTTTCGGGATCCGGCCCTACTTCGACGCTGTCCCGGCTGTGGTCCTCGATGCGTGCCGCCGGCACAACCTCACCTTGTTCGAAGTGCCGGAGTCGCTCCCCTTCGCGGCGATCGGCCTGCAGTTCTCCCAGCTCCTGGAGACCGACAACGCCAGGGTCTTCCGGCAGCTGGCAGAGACCAACAGGCAACTCATGCGCGCCGTCCTCTCCCCCAAACCGGAACACGAACTGCTGGCCGCGCTGGTCCAGCGCGTGCCCGTTTGGGCCGTGATGGTGGGAGCCGACGGCCGGGTGCGGGCGCGCGGCACCAGTGGCGGCGGCAGCACCGCCGTCGAACTTTCCCTGCTGGAACCCATGCTGGAACGGCTGCTGTCCGGCCGCGGCCCCCGCGTGGAAATGGATGGCTTTGACCAACCCGGCTCGGCGCTGGTGGTGGGCCACCCGCTGCGGAGCACCAGGGACGCCAATCTCGGCGCCCTGATCCTGGGCTCCGACGTTCCGCTGACCCCCGCACAGAACAACATGGTCCAGTCCGCCGTGGGACTGCTGGAACTGCTGGTCCGGCAGCGCACCAGCGGATCCCTGGCTCCAAGCCAGCTGGCCACCGCCGTCCTGCTGCATCCCGAAAGCCTCGCCGGCGGTGACACCAAGCACCTCAACGGACTCAAGGACCTGCTCGCCCAAAGCCTGTCCTCCACCCGGTCCGCGCCCATCCGCGTCCTCCAGGGCGTCAAGGTGGAGGCACCGGAGTGGCCGGCGGGAGAGAGTCCCGTGCGGGAACTGCTGCAATGGCGGCGGATGTTCGACACGAAGCTGGTGGAGATCACGGACTACGGGTTCGCGGCAGTGACCCGGCTCAAGGTGGACGATGCGCTGCTTGCCGACGTCGAGAAGCTCGGATGGCGCCTGGTGATTGGCGAACCCACCGA
Source organism: Arthrobacter sp. Soil764 (assembly GCF_001428075.1). Taxonomy (GTDB): domain Bacteria; phylum Actinomycetota; class Actinomycetes; order Actinomycetales; family Micrococcaceae; genus Arthrobacter. Next base: position 182,372 of record NZ_LMSI01000012.1, read on the forward strand.
GCTGGCCAGCCTTCCCGCGGCGTACCAGCGCGCAACATCCCTGCGGAGCCGGGTCCAGAGAAGCGGACGAAGCATCCGGGCCGATCAGGTCTCCTGGTCGGTCACCGGCCTGCTTGGCCGCGAGGCCGGGACCCTGCTGGCCGAACGGCTCCTGCATCCGGTCCTGGCGCTTGAACCGGACCGGCGCGATCCGCTGCTGGCCGTCCTCCGTGGCTGGCTGGGCGAAAACGGCAGCTGGGACGGTTCGGCCAAGCTGCTGGGTCTCCACCGCAACAGCGTACGGCGGCAGATCGGGGTCCTCGCCGAGCTGCTCCAGATGGACCTGAACCAGGCACAGGTGCGGGCGGAGTTATGGATTGCGCTGCAGTACACCGATGGGCTGACCGGCGGCGCGGGCTAACCAGGCGGGGCGGCGGACAGCGGCGGCTAGGGGGTGCTATCTCCGGGCCGGCCTGTTTCCGGCGCCATGCCGGCCTCCCATTCCCGGTACAGGTCCGGCCGGCGCTCCCGCAGGTACGGCACGTCGTCCCTGGCTGCGCGGACGGCGTCCGATCCCACCTCGGCGAACAGCAGTTCCGGAGCGTCGCCTGCTTCGGCGAGGAGTCCGCCGTCGGGCCCTGCCACCACACTGCCGCCGCCGAAAGTGTAGGCGTCCTCGGAACCACAGTGGTTGGCATATGCCACGTTCAGCTGGCTTTCGAGTGCCCGGGCGCGGATGAGTACCTGGGGTACGGCCTCGTAACCGGCGGACAGTGCCGTGGGGACCAGGAGCAGTTCCGCGCCGCGGCCGGCTGCTGCCCGGGCGGCCTCGGGGAACTCGATGTCGTAGCAGATCAGCAGCGAGGTGCGGACACCGTTGAAGTCCACGACGGCGGGAGGTTGCGCGGCTGCCACGAACGCCTTGCGTTCCTCGTCGCCGAAGAGATGGACCTTGGCGTACCTGAGGAGTTCGGTCCCGGCGGCATCCACCAGGGTTGCTGAAATGTGCCAGCTTTGGGTACCGGCGGCTTCCACGCCACCGCCGCTGCCACCGGCGGCTTCGGCGGGCAGGCTGTAGACAAGTGCAATGCGGTTCCGGCGCGCAATCTGGGCCAGCCGTTCGCGAATGGCGGGAAGGCTTGCATGGTCCAGCTCGTCCCGCACCCGCAGCGGGGCGTAGCCCACGGGGAACAGCTCCGGTGTCAGGAGCAGATGCGCGCCCGCATCCGCAGCCCGGCTGGCCGCGTCCTCGATGGTCCGAAGATTGGCCTCCACGTCCAGGACCACAGCGTTCGCCTGCAGGACGGACAGCAGCATCGTTACCACCTTCTGTTTCCCTGTCCATGGAAAAAATGGAAGGGCCGACTGATCTTATGTTCCAGCGTAGCCAGCCGCGTCGAAAGGACCCTGGGTCGTTTGGACCCGGCAGGGACGGACCCGGGACAGAATGCACGGAAACGGCGGAGCCGTTATTTGGCAGGCGGTTTGCGGCACACCCGCGGCGCCTTGCGTTAACTTCTTGACTACAACAGCAGCGATAGGGCAATCTTCTTAGCATGTCCGCAACCACGCGCTCAACGAGGAGCAAGCCCAAGAACCCCGGTTCGCAATCCGCCCTGCGGCAGCTGAACCAGCAGCGGATCATTGAGGCACTCATGGGCGGCCCGTCCACACAGGCGGAGCTCGCCCGGCAGACAGGACTCTCCACGGCCACCGTCTCGAACATCGTCAAAATCATGCTGGACTCCGGCCTGGCGTCCACCGAACCCATTACCAGCTCCGGCCGCCGGGCACTGAACGTTCGGCTCAACAGCAACGGTGCGGTAGCAGTGGGAATCGACTTCGGGCGGCGGCACCTGCGGGTGGTACTGGCCTCGCTCAGCTACCACGTCATCGCCGAAGAATCGGTCCTCCTCCCCTTGGGCCACCAGGCGGAGGAAGGCATCCGGGCGGCGGTGGACCTGCTGGAGAAACTCCTCCGGGAAAGCGGGGTGGAACGCACCTCGGTGGTGGGCGCCGGCGTCGGCATTCCAGGCCCCATCGACCGGCGGACCGGGACGGTGGCCCAAGGCGCGATCCTTCCCGAATGGGTAGGGATCAACATCCTTCAGCATCTTGAGGAAACCTTGAGAATCCCCGTCTTTGTTGACAACGACGCCAATCTTGGGGCTTGGTCCGAGGTGACGTGGGGGCAGCATTCGGGGGTCAGCAACCTGCTGTTCCTGAAGATCGGATCCGGCATCGGCGCCGGCCTGATCCTCAACGGTTCGCCCTACTACGGCAACGTGGGGATCACCGGCGAAATCGGCCATGCCACCATCCACGAGCAGGGCCTGGTGTGCCGTTGCGGCAACCGCGGATGCCTTGAAACCATAGCGTCCACCACCACCATGATTGAGCTCCTCAGCCGGGGCGAGGACCCTCCCCTGACGCCCGCGGACATTGTCCGCAAGGCCCTGAACCGGGACTCCGCCACCCTCCGGGTGGTGGACGATGCAGGATTGGCGGTAGGCCGCGCGCTGGGCAACGTGGCCAACCTGATCAATCCCGAGGTGATCGTGGTGGGCGGGCCGCTGGCAGGCCTTGGGGACATTCTGCTGGACCCCATCCGGAGGGGCCTCATCCGCCACGCAGTGCCGGTTATCGGCGAGACCACCACCCTCACCATGTCCTCCCTGGGAGACCGGGCTGAGGCCCTCGGGGCAGCCGCCCTGGTCTTCCAGCATGCCGGGATCAGAAAGTCCTAGACCACATCGTTACCCGGCAATTGCGTTAAAGACTTGACGACAACAGCTGTGATCCAGTTTACTTTTGGTTCAGACGGCCCTGCGCTTTGCCGGCCGGACAAAGAAGTCATTGCATTGGAGGGTTAGGGCAACATGACGTCCCAGACCACGCAGACGGATCCGATCATCCTTGAGATGCGGTCCATCACCAAAGAATTCCCGGGCGTTAAAGCGTTGGATAACGTAAGCCTCCGGGTCAAGGCCGGTGAGATCCACGCCATTTGCGGCGAGAACGGCGCCGGCAAGTCCACGCTGATGAAAGTCCTCTCCGGCGTTTACCCGTACGGCAGCTACGACGGGGACATCGTCTACCAGGGCCAGGTCCAGCAGTTCAGGGATATCCGGGCCAGCGAACACGCCGGCATCGTGATCATCCACCAGGAACTGGCGCTGATCCCGGAGCTGTCCATCATGGAGAACATCTTCCTGGGCAACGAACCCACAAAGCGGGGCGTGATCGACTGGGCCGAAGCCAGGCTGCGGTCACTGGACCTCCTCGCGAGGGTGGGCCTGCGGGATGATCCGGACACGCCCATCAAGGAGATCGGCGTAGGCAAGCAGCAACTGGTGGAAATCGCCAAGGCGCTGAACAAGTCCGTGAAGATCCTGATCCTGGACGAGCCCACTGCCGCCCTCAACGAGTCCGACTCCCAGCACCTGCTGGATTTGATGCTCGGGCTGAAGGCCAAGGGCATCACGTCCATCATCATTTCCCACAAGCTCAACGAAATTGAGCAGATCGCCGACTCCATCACCATCATCCGTGACGGCAAATCCATCGAGACCCTTGATGTGAAGGCCGACGGCGTGGACGAGGACCGGATCATCAAGGGCATGGTGGGGCGGACCCTCGAGTCCCGCTTCCCGGACCACACGCCCAAGATCGGCGAAGTGTTCTTCGAGGTCAAGGACTGGACCGTGGGCCATCCTCAGATCCAGGACCGGCTGGTATGCAAGAATTCCAGCTTCTTTGTACGCCGCGGCGAGATCGTCGGCTTCGCCGGGCTGATGGGCGCGGGCCGCACCGAGCTGGCCCGTTCCGTCTTCGGCCGGTCGTACGGCCATTTCGTCTCCGGCCAGATCTATATCAACGGCAAGGAAGTCACCCTCAAAAGCGTCCACCAAGCTATCGACGCCGGGCTGGGTTATGTCACCGAAGACCGGAAATCCCTCGGACTGAATTTGCTTGACGACATCAAGACCACAACGGTCTCCGCCAACCTCGAAAAGATCAGCAAACGCAGTGTGGTGGACACCAACCAGGAATTCGCCGTGGCGGAGCAGTATCGTCGGTCACTGCGGACCAAGGCCCCTTCAGTACAGGAAGGGGTGGCCAAGCTGTCCGGCGGCAACCAGCAAAAGGTGGTCCTGGCCAAATGGATGTTCACGGACCCGGACCTGCTGATCCTGGACGAACCCACCCGTGGCATTGACGTGGGCGCCAAGTACGAGATCTACGGCATCATCCAGGAGCTCGCCAACCAGGGCAAGGGCGTCATCGTGATTTCCTCTGAACTGCCGGAACTTCTGGGTCTCTCGGACCGCATCTACACGATCTTCGAGGGTGCCATCACCGGGGTGCTCAACAAAGAGGAAGCCAGCCAGGAAAGCCTGATGAAGCTCATGACCTCCACCACTCGAAAAGTTGCCTAACCCTCTGGAGCTTTCCAGAACCTTCCAGATACAAGGACCAAAACAATGAACGCGCTCAAGAAACTCTTCGGTGGTGACACCCGCCAGTTCGGGATGATCTTTGCCTTGGTGGCTCTGATAGTTCTCTTCCAGTGGCTCACCGGCGGCATCACACTTACCCCGGGCAACGTCATCAACCTCTTTAATGGCAACTCCTACATTCTCATCCTCGCTATCGGCATGGTTCTGGTGATCATCGCCGGGCACATCGACTTGTCGGTAGGCTCGGTGGCGGCGTTCGTCGGGATGATGGTGGCCATCACGATGCGGGACTGGAACCTCCCGTGGTACCTGGCTATCCTCTTAGGCCTCGGCCTGGGTGCCGTTATCGGAGCCTGGCAAGGGTGGTGGACGGCCTATGTCGGCATCCCTGCATTCATCGTCACCTTGGCGGGCATGCTGATCTTCCGTGGGGCGCAGCAGTTTGTTGGCCAGTCCAACTCCATTCCTGTCCCAAGGGAGTTCCAGTACATCGGCGCAGGCTACCTGCCTGAAGTGGGACCAGACACGGGGTTCAACAACCTCACGCTCCTCCTTGGGCTTGCAGGGGTCGCGTTCGTGGTCTTCAGTGAAGTCCGGCGCCGGCGCATGGCCAAAGCCCTCGGCGCTGAGGTTTCGGAGACCTGGGTGAGCATCCTCAGGCTGGTCCTGATTTGCGGCGCAATCCTGTACGCAACCTACCTGTTCGCCACTGGCCGTCCGGGCACCTCCTTCCCGATCCCCGGCCTCATTCTCGCTGTCCTGGTCTTGATTTATGGCTTCATTTCCTCGAAGACGGTCGTTGGACGCCACGTATATGCGGTGGGTGGCAACCGCCACGCGGCAGAACTTTCCGGCGTGAAGTCAAAGAAGATCAACTTCCTGGTCATGATGAACATGTCCATCATCGCCGGACTGGCCGGAATGATCTTCGTTGCCCGTTCCACCTCGGCGGGACCTTCTGACGGCACAGGTTGGGAACTTGATGCCATCGCCGCAGTCTTCATCGGCGGTGCGGCGGTGACCGGCGGCGTAGGTACGGTCATCGGCTCCATCGTCGGTGGTTTGGTGATGGCCGTATTGAACAACGGTCTGCAGTTGCTCAGCGTCGGCGCTGACTGGCAGTCCATGATCAAAGGCCTGGTGCTGTTGGTGGCAGTTGCCATCGATGTGTACAACAAGTCGCAGGGACGGGCGTCAATTATCGGATTGATGATGAAGAACTTCAACCGTCCTTCCAGCGGGCCCGGCACCCCTCTTCAGCCGGACGAGGTTACCTCTACAAGAGAAACCATTTCCAGGGAAGCCTGAGCAGGACTTCCTGACCCCAACACCCCAAAAGAAAGTGGACAAGAAATGCGAATGTTTGGCAAAGCAGGGAAGGCAGCAGCGGTAGCTGCCATCGCAGCATTGGCGCTGACGGGCTGCGGACGTTCCGAACCCAGCAACTCTGGCGGTGGCGCCAGTGGGGGAGCCGGAGGCTTCCCGCAGGACTCGGCGATCGGTGTGGCACTTCCGAAGAAGACCAGCGAGAACTGGGTTCTGGCGGAGAAGCTGTTCAACGACGGTCTTTCCAGTGCCGGTTTCAAGCCCACAGTCCAGTTCGCCAACAATGGTGTGGCCGAACAGCAGAACCAGATCAGTGCCATGATCGCCAAGGGCGCCAAGGTGGTTATCGTCGGCGCATTGGACGGCTCCCAACTGGGTACCCAGCTCAAGCAGGCCAAGGACGCCGGAGCCACGGTCATCGCTTACGACCGCCTCTTGCTGAACACGGAAAACGTGGACTACTACGTGGCTTACGACAACTTCAAGGTCGGCCAGCTGCAGGGACAGGCGCTGTTGGACGGTATGAAGGCCAAGAAGCCCTCTGGCCCGTACAACGTTGAGCTTCTCGCCGGCTCGCCGGATGATGCCAATGCAAAGGTGTTTTTCGACGGTGCCATGAGCGTCCTGAAAGCCAAGATCGACGACGGCACGCTGAAGGTGCTCTCCGGCCAAACAACGTTTGAAAAGGCTGTGACCCAGGACTGGAAAGCTGAGAACGCCCAGCGTCGCATGGACACCATCCTGACCGGGTCGTACGGAACCGAGTCATTGGACGGCGTCCTCTCCCCTAACGACACTCTGGCCCGTGCAGTCCTGACTTCGGTGAAGGCCGCCGGCAAGCCGCTTCCCGTCGTCACCGGGCAGGACTCCGAGGTGGAGTCCGTCAAGTCGATCCTTGCGGGCGAGCAGTACTCCACCATCAACAAGGACACCCGCAAGCTCGTTGAGCACGCCATCACCATGGTCAAGGACCTCCAGGCAGGCAAGAAGCCTGAGGTCAACGATGACAAGTCCTACAACAATGGCAACAAGGTGGTTCCCGCGTACCTGCTGGAGCCGGTCATCGTGACGGCCGCCAATGTGAAAACTGCTTACAAAGGTGACCCGGTCCTCGAACCGATCATCAAGTAACAGCTTCTAGAACCAGCCGGTACACCCGGCAACCGGAATGCCCGGTCCCATCGTGGGGCCGGGCATTCCTGCGTCTTCCTAGCGTTGAACGCGGAGCACTGCCGGCCCTGTGAACTGAAGGGCGTGATTTCGAACAGCCTCCGGAGTCGTGAACGACTTGTAGCTGTAGACGTCGGCAGGGTTCCAGCCCACATCCGTAGTGAAATCCCAGCCGGTCCAGTCCGCGGCGGGGGTTCCGGTCTCTTCCGCAGCGGCAAGTGCCTCAGCGCGGTGTAGCTCAAAGGACGCACGGGCCACGGCGTTCAGATCGGCTTCCGCCCCATTGAACCAGGATCCGGTATCGCTGAAGCGGTTTCCGTTGTAGCTGCTGACCATGACGCTCTGGTCAGCTCCGGGTCCGGTGTATTCGAAGGCATTGCGTTCGGAATAGATTCGCGACTCATATCCAGCGCCGAGGAAGTAGCTGTGACCGCCCTGCCCCTCGCTGATCATGGGGTAGTCAGGATGCTCCGTGCTGCCAGCAAAGTAGTTGTTGACCACGTGGACCTCGCCGAAGCGCACGCGCGGCCCACGCTGCTGGATGTTCTCAAATAGGTTCCCGATGTAAGTGACACGTAGCTTTCCGCCGTCCTTGTCCACGTGCTCATCACCCGATCCCAGGAGCATTGTCTTGTCGTGGTTGGACAGCCTGCTGTTGGAAACGGTGACAAAATCGGTGCCGTCCTTCAGGTCCAGCAGTCCATCGTGCCGGTTTGCGGGCTTGCCGCGGAAGCCCATTGGCGCCTCACTGTCCGGGAACCTGCCGTCGGACAGTTGGACGTGGTCTATCCAAACATGGTTGGAGGTCACGGATGACACGGCATCGAAGCGTGCGTTCCAGGCTCCGTCACCGTCGTCGGGAGACCAGGTGGTAAAGAAGTCCACGGGCGCTTCAATGTTGAGGTTTCGTACGACCACATTCGAGGCGTTAAGGATCACGATGTTGGCACCAACTAATCCGGCTCCGCCATCCACCCCAACGACGGTGGTGTTGCTGGGGATGCTGACCTCGATCTGCCGCTTCATGTTGTTGCTGCCCGTCTGGCGCAGTTGGCGCTGCTTTTTGCAGTAATCGAAAGTTTGGTCGCTCCACACCTTGCCCTCCGGCCCGAAGCAGGACATGTACTTGGTGATGTCGTATCCAGGCGCGTAATCCTGCTCCCCGAGGATCCGGCCGTCCGGTGTCTCGTTTCCGTTAATGGTGCCGCTTACGTAAATCACCTTTGGTGCCATCGGATCGCCATGATTGGCCAGCGCAACCTTCAGTTCGACAAGGGTGCTCACCTCGTATGTGTTTGCTGCAGGTGCGCCGGCGCCGCCATTGGTACCGTTTCCGACGGCGGCCCATCCAGTGGGTGCGGCATCATCACCACGAATGATGCCGCCGCCAGTAGGCGCCGGGGTTGCCGGGGCGGGAACTGCCACGGCAAGTCCGACGGCCAGCGCGCAGGCAACAGAAGTGGTAATCGCGGCGACACGCGGCAGGAATTGCCGCGTTGATAGGAAGGTTCGAATCCTTTTCATGGACGTCATTGGCCTGGTTTCCGGCATGCGAACTAGACCACATGCCTTGGTACGTGGTGCATCGAATGGGTTACGCCTCGTCATTAGAAACCGCTTTCTGAGGAGGCTCTTAATATCTAGTCCTCCTGTGACAAACCTGTCAATAGCACTTCACAGTGCAGGCACAGGTTGGCCCGGACTCCTGCACAGGATGTCCGGCGAGGGTTGACGCGAAGCCGGCCCTCCGCGCCGGCACCTGAGTCATAGGAGTAACGTGAGTGTTCTTGCCCGAAGCGTAGGCAATGCCTTCAGAAACAAGGTCCGCACCGCAGCAGTTGTCGCGGTGCTGGCCGTCGCCATAGGCCTTGCCCTGGCCATGCTGGTGGCCAACCAGGCGGTCGGGGCGAAAGTCCAGGAGCTCAATGCCTCCGTCGGCACCGTCCTGACCGTCAACCCCGCCGGCGGGCAGGGCTTCGAAGGCGGCGGTGAGCCGCTCACCACCGACCAGGCAACCACGGCCGCCGGTGTGCCCAACGTCAGTGCCGTCGTCGGGACCTCCTCACTACGCCTGCGGAACGCCGCTGAAGCCGCCGCACAGGCCGCTGCGCAGACTGGACAGACCGGCCAAACCGGGCCCGGAGGCCAAGCCGGGCAGGGCGGCCCCGGCGCCCAGGCCGCCGCCACGCTGACCACCAGCCTGACGGCGGCCGTGGATGCAGGCACCCTTGGCAACCGCAACCAGCAGGCCAACGGAACCGCGGGCGCTGCGGGAACCACCCAGCAGCCCGTACGGTCCCTGCCCATTACGGCCACCGGCATCGGCGCCGGGGTGGACACCACTGGCAAGGCACTGAACATCACCCAGGGCTCCGGACTCGGCGACTACACGGCGGCCTCCACGGCCGCGCTGCTGGGCACCACCCTGGCGGAGAAGAACAACCTCACCGTCGGATCCACCTTCACCATCAATGATCAGACCTACACGGTCTCCGGCCTGTTCGACGCCGGCACCACCTTCGGCAACAACGCCGTCTTTGTAACCCTCCCCAGCGCCCAGGCCCTCGCCGGCACGCCCGGAGAACTGTCCAGCATGATCGTCACGGTCAATTCCATGGACAACGTCGCCACCACCAAGACGGCTCTGCAAACAGCCCTTGGCGCGGACAAGGCTGACGTAACCCAGGGCCAGAACCTGCAGACTGCGGTCAGCTCCCTGGACAGCGTCAAGAACATCTCCTTCATCGCGTTCGTCGCCGCCCTGGGCACCGCCGGGCTCATCATCCTGCTCATCATGGTGATGCTGGTCCGCGAGCGCCGCCGCGAAATCGGCGTGCTGAAGGCGATCGGCGCGCCCAACCGCACCATCGGCCTGCAGTTCGTCCTCGAAGCCCTGGTCCTGGCAGCCCTGGGCAGCGCCGTGGGCGCCGCCATCGCATCGTTCGCCAGCGGCGGCATCGCCTCCGCCCTGATCAGCAGCAACACCACCACTACCACTGCCACCACAGGCCGCGGCTTCCCGGGCGGCCAGGGTGGACCCTTTGGCGGCGCTTCCCAGCTGTTGAACTCGGTCACCGCCACCGCCTCACCGGGAGTTATTGCCGGTGGCATCGCCGCCGTGTTCGGCGTCGCCATTATCGGTGCCCTGGTTCCCGCGCTGCTCACGGCACGCATCCGTCCCATCGAAGTCCTGCGAGGAGAATAGCCATGATTGAAGTCCAGAACCTGGTCCGCACCTTCAACTCCGGTGACCGCACCATCAAACCGGTCAACGACGTCAGCTTCGTCCTTGAACAGGGCACCCTGGCCTCGATCGTGGGCAAGAGCGGCAGCGGCAAGAGCACGCTGTTGTCCCTCCTTGGCGCACTGGACAAACCCACCAGCGGAGACGTCGTCGTCAATGGTGTCAGCCTGGCCGGCATGCCCGATGCAAAGCTGACCGAGTACCGCCGCCGGGACATCGGCTTCGTGTTCCAGCAGTTCAACCTGATTCCCAACCTGTCCGCAGTGGACAACGTCATGCTCCCCATGGAATTCGCCGGAGTGCGCAAGGCGGCCAGGGCGCAGCGCGCCGGGGAGCTGCTGGAGCAGGTCCAGCTGGATCCCTCCAAGCACGGGCGGCGCATTAACCGGCTCTCCGGCGGGGAGCAGCAGCGTGTGGCCATCGCCCGGGCGCTGGCCAACGAGCCCAAGCTGATCCTCGCCGATGAGCCCACGGGCAACCTCGACGAGCAGACCGGTGACCACATCATCGAGCTCCTCAGCTCGCTAAGCCGCGACCATGCCACCACCATCCTGGTGGTCACCCACGACCGGGCCCTGGCCAACAAGACGGACCGCCGGTTCCGCCTGCAGCAGGGCAAGCTGACGGAGGAGCCGGTCCGGGGCAGGGCGGTGGCGGCCAACGTTTGACACCAGTCCAAGAGGGCCAAAGGATGAGGACAATCCCGTCCCATCTTTGGCCCCTCTTGGTCTCTTGGGCCGTCCCGCTGGAGGTTCCCCGTGCCTCCCCCGCCGCTGTGACAGGATTGCAGCTATGACTGCTCCCATCGCCACGCCATGGCTTTCCAGCCAACCCGACCAGGATCCTCGTTCTGCCACCGGTGCCCGCCTGCGTTGGGGAATCATCGCAACGGGCAGCATCGCCCGCGCCGTGTCGCAGGATCTCGCGCTGCTTGAAGACGCCGAACTGTATGCGGTCAGCTCCCGGACACAGGACACTGCCGACGCTTTTGCAGTGGCCTATGACTTTGCAAAGGCCTACGGGGACGACGGCGGTGTTCCCGGCTACCAGCGGCTGCTCGCCGATGACGCCGTGGACGTCGTCTACGTCGCCACGCCGCACGCACAGCACCACGAGATTGTCCTTGCCGCCCTTAACGCCGGCAAGCATGTGCTCTGCGAGAAGGCTTTCACCATCAACGCCCGTGAAGCATCGGAGCTCATCGACCTCGCCCGCAGCCGGGGGCTCTTCCTCATGGAGGCGGTATGGAGCCGGTTCCTGCCCTCGATGCAGCGGGCGTTCCAGATCGCAGCTTCGGGTGAACTGGGAGACATCCACTGGATCACCGCGGACCTCGGATTCCCGGCGCCGTACTCCCCCACAGCAAGGCTGTGGGCCCGGAAGGACGGCGGTGGCGCCTTGCTGGATTTGTCCGTCTACCCGCTCCTGTGGGCGCTGGGCACCCTTGGCTTTCCCCAGACCGTCAGCGCCACCGGCTTTGTCAACGATGACGGCGTGGACGCGCAGAACGCCATGACCCTTGGGTACAGCCACGCAGCCCAGGTGCAGCTCACCTCCTCGCTCCTGGCTCACGGTCCGCGCACGGCAACCGTCGCGGGGAGCCTGGGCTTCCTGCAGAGCGTCGGTTCCATCAACAACCCCCGTGAGCTCATCATCACCAAAGGTTGGGAAGACCGCCGGACGGAAACCTTCGAGGTGGTGGGCAAGGGCTACGCATACGAACTGCGCGAAGTCATGCGGTGTGTCCAGCAGGGGCTGACGGAAAGTCCGGTCATGCCGCTTGAGGACACCCTGAACACCATGCGCCTGTTCGACGGCGTCCGCGCCCAGCTCGGTGTGAGCTACCCCAACGACGGCCATTAGTGGCGCACGCCGCAAGGAAGTACGACGGCGGCAAGCCCGGCTTTCGCAGGACAGTCACGCATGTGACTTCCTGCTTTCGCCCGTGACACGTTGCGCGCTTTTTCGCGCCATTTGTAAAATCTCTTTATCGAAGTCTGGACTTGCAGCGACTTCCGGTCATAGGCTCTAGGCAACATCGATTGCACTGATCACTGGGGGGTGGTACGCATGGCTCGAACGAGTTCGCCATGGCGTGCCCTGCGCCCTATGATCCTTGCCGGAGCAGCCGCAGTTTCCTGGCTGACGCTTTCGTCAACGGGAGCATCCGCCGACTCCGGTCCTGACACCTCGTCGCTGCTCGGCAGCGCCACCAGCTCAGTTTCATCGCTGGTCCAGGATGTTGCGGACACGGTTTCGCCGGCTGCCGCAAGTTCTCCGGCCGGGGCTGCTGCAGGGCCCGGCTTGTTGCAGCCTGTGGTAACCCCGGTTTCCGGCCTGGCAGACAACCTGATTGCCGCCGTTCCCGTGATAGACCAGGTGGCTCCGGCGGGGACTGTTTCCGCGGCCTCCGCCCCTGTTGTTGAGCTTGCCGATAGCGTGACGGCCGGGGTGGCGGAGGTTGTTGTAACCCCTGCAGCCGAGGCCGTTCCGGTACTCGAGCCGGTGCTCCAACCCGTTGCTGACCTCCTGACCGGCACCGCCCAGCTGCCCCTCCCGCTTCCGGATCCGCCCGTAGACGCGGTGCCTGTGGGACTTCCTGAAGGCGTAATCCCTGATTCCGCGGCAGGCCAGAGCGCAGCCGTGGAAGCACTTCCAGATGTACCCCAGACGGCCGCGGAACCGAATGTTCCCGCGGAGCCGTCAGCAGCAGTGCAGGTTACGGGCAGCAAGCCGGGGTCGGAAGCGTCAGGTGCTGCAGTCCTGGCGGGCACTTCCGGCCTGCGGGCTGCAGTGCCTGTACCCTCTGACCCGTCTTATGAGCAGCCCCTTCCGGTTGACCCGGCCCCGCTGCCTGCCCAGGTTCCTGCCCCGGCATCGGGTGCGGGGAGTGGTGGGTCGTCCGGCGGCCCGTCCGGTGCCGTGGCATGGCTTAGCCGTTTCGGCTTTGGTTTTGAACGTCCGGGCGCTGTTCCCGCCATTGGGGCGACTGAACACGCTCCCGCGCCGGTGTCATTCGACCCCGGTTCTTCCCCTGACTAGTTGAGGCACGGTGCCCGATATTGGGCAGCACGTGGCTTTACGGGCAGCTGACCTGCGCCCGAACAACCTCAACTTTTCAGGAGTATCCATCATGAACTGCACTCTTCGCAGGGGGCTGCTGAGCACCCTCTTTGCCGGCGGCCTTCTGGCTTTCGGTTGCGCTGCTGCGAACGCAGCGGACACCACCAGCGGGACGGACCTTTCCGCCTCCGCCCTCATCTCGGCGGCGGCACCCGCTGAGTCGACGTCGTTGGGCATGCTGGGTGACCCAACGCCGGCCGGTTCAACGGGTGTCGCCGCCGCAGTGGACGTCAACCTCGGCCTGGGAAGCACCGGCACGGGGGCAACGGACGCCACCACGGCAGACCTCGCCGTTGACGCAGCCGTAGACCTCGGCCTCGGCGGCATCACCACCGACCCCGCCACCACCGAAACCACCGACCTGGCAGCCGCAGCCGACATCAACCTCGGACTCGGCGGCATCACCACCGATCCCGCCACCACCGAAACCACCGACCTGGCAGCCGCAGTGGACGTCAACCTCGGCCTGGGAGGCACCGGCACGGGGACCACGGACGCCGCCACGGCAGACCTCACCGCCGACGCGGCCGTAAACCTGGGCCTCGGCAACGTCACTACCGACCCCGCCACCACCGGCACCACCGACCTGGCAGCCGCAGTGGACGTCAACCTCGGCCTCGGCAGCACCGGCACGGGGACCACGGACGCCACCACCGCAGACCTCACCGCCGACGCAGCCGTAGACCTCGGCCTCGGCGGCATCACGACCGGTGATACCACTGGGCTTGGCACCACGGTTGATGCAGCCCTCGACCTCGCCATTGGCGGTGTCACCAACGGTGATACGGCAAGTGGAGTCGACGCAGTGGTTGACCTTGGAGCTGGTCTGGGTACCGGAACTGCAGGAACCGGCGGATTGGATGCTGCTGTGGACCTGGGCGTTGACCTGGGTATCGGACTCGGTAGTGACAGCAGCACCGGCACCCCGGGCACGAACGCACCCGGCACCACTGACCCTGGAACCGCCAATCCGGGAGACGGTACCAGCGGGGACACCGGCACGCTTGATCCGGGAACCAGTGCCCCAGGTACCGGTACCCCGGGTTCAGGTGACCCTGCCGGCAACGGCGGCACCACTACCGGCGATGATTCCGCAAACGGCAACGACGGCACCGCAGGCAGCGGCAACTTCACCGCGGCCCCGGCAGGTTCCACCGCGGTAAGCGGAGCCATCGCCACGGTTACTGCACCCCGCAGCACTCCGGCCAGCGGCAGCCCTGCCCTTGCCACTACGGGTTCTGCCCACACCGGCCTGGCCAACACCGGCTGGGACGGATCGCTGGTTCCCCTGGCCCTGCTGCTCCTGGCAGGCGGACTCCTGATGCTCCGCAAGCGCAAGGTCTCCTAGAAACATCAAGGTAGTAGCGGAAACCGCCCGCATACGCGCCTGAAGCGGCAGCATTCAGCGGGCTGACGAAAGGAGGACCCGACACAAGAAACCAAGCAAACAGTACAAACATGTCTTCAGCACACATGTCCTTGTAGCCGATGGTCCGGCGGCGAAGGTAGTTGAAATCGCCGCCGGGCCGTCGACGTGCGCCAGGCGAAAGGCTAGTTCAATCGTTGGTTTAACCGGTCCCCCCGTATAATTTGAGGTACGACAGTGCCGCAGAGCACCGGGAGGAACGGTCATGGTGGCGGAATCGCCTAGCTCCATCAAGAATGAAGTTGTCGGCGGTCGCTACCGTTTGGGCGAAGTTGTAGGCCGCGGCGGAATGTCATCGGTGTACTGCGCCCTCGATGAAAAACTGGGCCGTGACGTGGCGTTGAAACTCTTCGCCCCGCAGGCACCGGATGCGGACGAGCTCAAGCGGCAGGAAGCCGAAATCCAGCTCCTTGCCACCCTGAACCATCCGGGCCTCGTGACGCTCTTCGATGCCGGAATCGATGACCGTATTCCGGACGAGCCCCGCCCCTTCCTGACCATGGAACTCGTCGAGGGCCAGGACCTGCGCAGCCGCATCCGGCACAGCAGGGTGCCGCTGGAGGAGCTGTCCGTCATCGGCGCCGGCGTCGCCGACGCACTGGCATACGTGCATGGCCTGGGCATCATCCACCGCGATATCAAACCGGGGAACATCCTCCTGGTCCAGATCCGCCCCGGCGAGCCGCTGAGGCCCAAGCTCACGGACTTCGGCATCGCCAGGATCGTGGATTCCACCCGCCTCACAGCCACCGGCACCATGGTAGGCACGGCTGCCTATCTCAGTCCCGAGCAGGCCCTCGGCAAACCACTGTCTTCAGCCACGGACATCTACTCCCTGGGTCTGGTGCTGCTGGAGTGCATCAAGGGCACCGTTGAGTATCCGGGCAGTGCAGTGGAATCCGCCGTTGCCCGGCTCCACCGCGCCCCGGAAATCCCCGACGACGTCCCCGCGGAATGGGCCGACCTCATTCGTTCCATGACTGCCATCGAGCCGCTGGAACGGCCGGCAGCCGCTGACATTGAGACGGCGCTGCGCCAGGCCCTGGTTTCGCCAGCATCAACGCCCGGCGAACTGGTACCGGAAACCACGCGTGTACTTCCGGCCATGCCCTTCCACCCGCCCTCCATCACTGCCGAAGAATCGGTGGAAGAGGTGCGCGAAGCCGCAGCAGCCGCGGACGCTGAAGAGCCAGCACCCGGCGGCCGGCCTGCCGCCCCACCGTCTGGTTCCGGAGCGGCAGCTTCCGGAGCCGGCCTGTCCACCGGCAAGGCTCCCCGCAAATCCCGCCTGTCCCGGACCCAACGGATCTGGCTGGCCGTCGTGCTCGGTGTCCTGGTGATTGCTGCAGCCGCCGCTGCGGTGATGATGAGCCTCTCCGCCCAGCCGGCCGACGTCGTCCCTTACCCCACCGTGACCGGTGTGCTGGGCGACCATCTGCAGGAACTCCAGAAGAGTGTTGAGCCGTGACCTTGCGGTATGCCATGCGCGGCCGGATGGTCCTGGCCTGCTCGGCGGCCCTCCTGGCGGCGGGTTTGCTCAGCGCGTGCGCCGGACCAGGGAGCGGGCTTAAGCGCGAGGCCGCGGCACAACTCCAGGCGCGGGTGCTGGAAGTGACCCAGGCGTCGTCCCAAAATGATCCGGCAACGGCACTGAAGTCGCTGGAGGGTCTTGAGGCGGACCTCTCGGCGCTGCAGGAAAAGGGCCAGTTGTCCGAGGAACGGCGCCGAAGCATCACCACCGTGGCCACCGCTGTCCGTGCGGACCTCAAGGAAGCCGTCGACGCACAGCAGGCGGCAGCCAGGGCCGCCGAGGAGGCCCGGGCCGCCGCCGGCCAGGCAGCTGAGAGTCCCTCCCCCAGCGCCGAGGTGCCCGCACCCCAGCCAGCCCCCGCGCCGGCGCCCGCGCCGGCCCAAGGCAATGCGGGTGGAAACGGTGCCGACGCCGGCAAGAACAACAACGGCGACAAGGGTAAGGGCAAGGACTAGCCCCGGTACGAAGCGCATAAAAAAGAGGCGGTGCTCCGGACTGATCCGGAGCACCGCCTCTTTTCGCAGCTGCCGCAGCAGCGGCGTTGATGCTAGGCCAGGCTGGCGATGACCTCGTTGAGGGTGGCAGAAGGACGCATCACGGCCGAAGCCTTGGCGTCCTCCGGGTGGTAGTATCCGCCGATGTCCACGGGTGAGCCCTGGACCTTGGCCAGCTCGCCCACGATCGTTTCCTCCTTGGCGGAAAGCTCGTTGGCGACGGAACTGAATGCGGCGGCCAGGTCGGCGTCGTCCGTCTGCTTGGCCAGCTCCTCCGCCCAGTAGCGGGCCAGGAAGTAGTGGCTGCCACGGTTGTCCAGCTCGCCCACGCGGCGGCTCGGGGACTTGTTCTCCAGCAGGAACGTGCCGGTGGCGCGGTCCAGGGTATCGGCCAGGACCTGTGCGCGGGCGTTGCCCGTGGTGGTGGCCAGGTGTTCGAAGCTGACGGCCAGTGCCAGGAATTCACCCAGGCTGTCCCAGCGGAGGTGGTTTTCCTTGAGCAGCTGCTGGACGTGCTTCGGGGCGGAACCGCCGGCACCGGTCTCGAAGAGTCCACCGCCGTTCATCAGCGGAACAACCGAGAGCATCTTGGCGCTGGTGCCCAGTTCCAGGATGGGGAACAGGTCCGTGAGGTAGTCGCGGAGCACGTTGCCGGTGACGGAGATGGTGTCCTCGCCCTTACGGATGCGCTCAAGGGTGAAGGCGATGGCGTTGACCGGGGACATGATCTGGATGTCCAGGCCCTCGGTGTCGTGCTCCTTCAGGTACTCGTTGACCTTGGCGATGAGGTTGGCGTCGTGCGCGCGTTCCTCATCCAGCCAGAACACGGCCGGGGTCTGGGAGGCGCGGGCGCGGGTAACGGCCAGCTTGACCCAGTCGCGGATGGGGGCGTCCTTGGTCTGGCAGGCACGCCAGATGTCGCCTTCGGCCACCTCGTGCTCGATCAGGACGTTGCCTGCAGCGTCCACGATCTGGACCTTGCCGGCTTCCTGGATCTCGAAGGTCTTGTCGTGGCTGCCGTATTCCTCGGCTGCCTGCGCCATGAGGCCAACGTTCGGCACGGTGCCCATGGTGGTGGGGTCGTAGGCACCGTTGGCGCGGCAGTCATCGATGACCACCTGGTAGATGCCGGCGTAGGAGCTGTCCGGCAGGACGGCCAGAGTGTCTGCTTCCTTGCCGTCCGGGCCCCACATGTGGCCGGAGCTGCGGATCATGGCAGGCATGGAGGCGTCCACGATGACGTCGCTGGGGACATTCAGGGTGGTGATGCCCTTGTCCGAGTCCACCATAGCCAGGGCGGGACCGTCGTCCAGGCCCTTCTTGATGAGGTTCTGGACGCCGTCGCGGACGTCCTCGGGCAGATCCTCGAGGCTGCTGAGGATGGCGGCGAGGCCGTTGTTCGGGCTGATGCCCGCGGCCGAGAGCTGCTTGCCGTAGGTATCGAAGAGTTCGGTGAAGTAGGCCTTGACCACGTGGCCGAAGATGATGGGGTCCGACACCTTCATCATGGTGGCCTTCAGGTGCGCGGAGAACAGCACGCCTTCTTCCTTGGCGCGGGCAACCTGGGCCTTCAGGAATTCATCCAGGGCGGCGGCGCGCATCACGGTGCCGTCGATGACCTCGCCGGCCAGCACGGGGAAAGCCTTCTTCAGGACCTTCACCGAGCCGTCTTCGCGGACCAGCTGGATGGCGATGGTCCCCTCGGACTCGATGATGACGGACTTCTCATTGGAGCGGAAGTCGTCCTGGCCCATGGTGGCCACGTTGGTCTTGGAGTCAGGGGTCCAGGCGCCCATGGAGTGCGGGTTCTGGCGCGCGTAGTTCTTGACGGACAGCGGCGCACGCCGGTCCGAGTTGCCTTCGCGCAGGACCGGGTTCACGGCCGAGCCCTTGATCTTGTCGTAGCGCGAGCGGACGGCGGTTTCCTCATCAGAGGAAGGGTTGTCCGGGTAATCCGGCAGCGCGTAGCCCTGGCCCTGGAGTTCGGCGATGGCTGCCTTCAGCTGCGGGATGGAAGCACTGATGTTGGGCAGCTTGATGATGTTGGCTTCAGGCGTCTTCGCCAGCTCACCGAGTTCAGCAAGGGCGTCGCCGATCTGCTGCTCGGGGGTCAGGTAATCACCGAACTGGGCAATGATGCGGCCGGCGAGCGAAATGTCGCGGGTCTCCACCTCCACACCTGCTGTCGAAGCGAACGCCTCGATGATTGGCAGGAACGAATAGGTAGCCAGCATCGGCGCTTCGTCGGTGTGGGTGTAGATAATCTTGGACATGCGCGGGCGTCTCCCTGTGGGTCGGCTTGGTTGTGAAAATTCGGTCTATTTCACCATGTACAACTTACCCGAGGAGGCCGGTTTGAACCGTACCGGAGTCCCAGCGTTACCCCTGCGATGGGCAGGATTACAGCGATGGAGAACGTACGACGGCGGCAGGAACCTGCGTGCACTGCTCGCCAGGGCGTCCGTCCGGGTTGGCCGCTTCTAGCGGCGGGGCGGCCATACATGATACGTCACTACTATTTACAAAACTGTCATGAAGGGGATAAATTCGCAGGGTCACACTCGGCTTTTCCAGGCCTTTTCCCCGTTCAGACAGGACAACAATGACAAGCACCAGGTCTCTGGCTACCGCCCTCCTGAGCCTCTCCGCCGCCACCGTTCTGGCTCTCACCGGCGCAGGTGCTGCCACGGCTGCACCTGGAGCGTCGGACGACAACAAGAACCCGTCCGTCACCAGTGCTGTCCTCAACGCCGCCGGCGCCGCTGACTACTGGACGCCGGAGCGGATGCAGAGCGCCCTCCCCGGCGACACCCTGGCCGGCAAGGCACTGGAACGCGGCAACCGCTCCAGCGCCGCCATCGTGGAGAAAGGCAAGCCGTCCTCCACCAAGGGCACCAAGGGCACGACCACAACCGCCACGGCCCAGAGCGAGCAGCCGGTCAGCCACATCGGCAAAGTCTTCTTCACCCTGGGCGGGGCAAACTACGTGTGCTCCGGCAACGCCGTCTCCTCCACCAACGGCAGCACAGTGGCCACCGCAGGACACTGCGTGAATGAAGGCCCCGGCGCGTACGCCACCAACTTCATCTTTGCGCCCGCCTATGAGAACGGCGCAACACCCTACGGCAAGTGGTCCGCGCGGGCCCTATACGCGCCGAGCCAGTGGGTCTCCGCCGGTGACATGACCTACGACACCGGCTTTGCCGTGGTGAACCGGAACGCACAAAACCAAACCCTGACGTCGGTCGTGGGCGGGTCCGGCGTGGCCTTCAACCAGGCCCGCGGCCTGACCTACAAGTCCTACGGCTACCCGGCGGCTGCACCTTTCAACGGCGAGACCCTGAAGAGCTGCACCGGCAAGGCAAGCAACGATCCCAACAACCCGCAGTTCAACACCCAGGGCATCCCCTGCGACATGACGGGCGGCTCCTCAGGCGGCCCGTGGTTCATCCAGACGAGCTCCTCCACCGGGGCTGCCGGCATCCAGAACTCCATCAACAGCTACGGCTACAACCGTTCCGCCGTGATGTACGGCCCGTACTGGGGCTCCGTCATCCAGTCCACCTACGCCAGTGCAGCAAAATCCTAAGGAACCTCACCGCGACGAGGACCCTGTCAGCCACGTGGACTTGAGCCAGACTCACGAGGAAGTCCTCGAGTACTGGACCAAGCAGCGGATGGCGGAGGCCAAGCCCCGGGAGATTCAACTTCCGGAGCCCGGCCCGCCTCCAGGTGACCAGGACTAACGGCACAACCACGACGGCGCCCGCTCCCTTTCGAAGGGGGCGGGCGCCGTCGTCGTTTAACCACCATCGACTGCTCCGTATCTGCCCTTTTCGGATGCGAAAACGGCAGGTACGGAGCAATCGATGGGTGGGTGGGGCTTAGTGGAAGAAGTGCCGCGCTCCGGTGAAGTACATGGTGATGCCGGCCGCGTTGGCTGCCGCGATCACTTCTTCGTCGCGGACGGATCCGCCGGGCTGGACCACGGCGCGCACGCCGGCGTCGATCAGGATCTGCAGGCCGTCGGCAAACGGGAAGAACGCGTCGGAGGCGGCCACGGCGCCGCGGGCCCGCTGCGGTGCGCCGGCACCGCTGGCGTTGGAGGCACCGCCGGCACCTTCGACGTCGGACTCCACCGTGACGCCCAGCGTGTTGGCCCGCTCCACGGCCAGCCGGCACGAATCCAGGCGGTTGACCTGACCCATGCCAATGCCCACCGCCGCGCCGTTCTCCGCGAGGAGGATGGCGTTGGACTTGGCGGCCCGGCAGGCGGTCCAGGCGAAGGCGAGATCCGCGAGGGTCTTCTCGTCAGCGGCTTCGCCGGCGGCGAGGGTCCAGTTGGCGGGGTTGTCGCCGTCGGCGTCCACCTTGTCAGCAACCTGGACCAGCATGCCGCCGGAAACCTGGCGGAACTCCGTGGGGTAGCGGCCGTAGCCCTCGGGCAGGGCGAGCAGACGGATGTTCTTCTTCTTGGAAAGGATCTCCACGGCTTCCGGTTCAAAGCCGGGAGCGATGACAACCTCAGTGAAGATGTCCTTGACGGTGTTGGCCATGCCGGCAGTGACCGTGCGGTTAGCGGCGATGACGCCACCGAACGCGGAGACGGGATCGCAGGCATGCGCCTTGGCGTGGGCATCGGCGATTGGGTCCGCGGCACCCTGCGAGCCGACCGCCACACCGCAGGGGTTGGCGTGCTTGATGATGGCGACAGCCGGTTCGCTGAAGTCGTAGGCGGCGCGCAGGGCGGCGTCGGCGTCCACGAAGTTGTTGTAGCTCATGGCCTTGCCGTGCAGCTGGTCCGCCTGGGCGATGCCCACCGGGGCGGCCTTGTCCACATACAGCGCAGCCTGCTGGTGCGGGTTCTCCCCGTAGCGCAGGACTTCCGAGCGTTCCAGGGACAGGCCGGCGTAGGCGGGCCAATCGATGACGCCGTCGCCGTCCTCATCCAGGAACTGGCTGGCAGTCCAGGTTGCCACGGCGTTGTCGTAGGCAGCGGTGTGCGCGAAGGCCCTGGCGGCAAGGCGCCGGCGGGTCTTCAGGTCGAAGCCGCCGGCGGCGGCAGCTTCCACCACCTGGCCGTAGAAGGACGGGTCCACCACGATAGCGACGGCGGCGTGGTTCTTGGCGGCCGACCGCACCATGGCGGGGCCTCCGATGTCGATCTGCTCCACGACGTCGTCCTGCGCGGCACCGGACTTGACGGTCTCGACGAACGGGTAGAGGTTCACCACCACCAGGTCGAAGGCTTCGATGTCCATACTGGCGAGGGTTTCCATATGGGCCGGGACGCGCCGGTCCGCCAGGATGCCGCCGTGCACGCGCGGGTGCAGTGTCTTGACGCGGCCGTCCAGCATCTCGGGTGAACCGGTGACCTCTTCCACCTCCTGAACCGGGATGCCCGCGGCGGCGATCTTCTTGGCCGTGGACCCGGTGGAGACGAGCTTCACGCCCGCTGCGTGCAGGCCCTGGGCGAGCTCCTCCAGACCGGTTTTGTCGTAAACCGAGATCAGGGCCCGGCGGATGGGTACACGGTCTATGGATACGCGCTCATGCTGCGTGAAGCTCACAAATGTCTCCGTCTTATCTCGCGGTACAGGGCCGCGGTTGGTGGGGATAGGGCCAGTTTATCGCGAAGGGCGCGGTTGCCCGGCGTGGCCGCCGGAGTGTGAACGGGGTGGGGCCGGGCTAGAGTTTTGGACAGGAGGCGGCGATGAATACTTACACCACTGTGCCCAGCGGCGAACAGGTGGTCCAGGAACTGCCCTGGCGATGGAAAGTCCAGGGCAGGATCTTCCTGATCGGGGGCCTCGGCTTCATGTTCGATGCCTGGGATGTGACCCTGAACGGCATCCTGATTCCACTGCTGTCCAAGCACTGGTCGCTCTCTGCAGGGGAGGCCGCCTGGGTGGGCACTGCCAACCTGATCGGCATGGCGCTGGGCGCCTTCATCTGGGGAACCATCGCGGACACCGTGGGACGCAAGAAAGCCTTCACGGCCACCCTCCTGCTGTTCTCCGTGTTCACCGTGTTCGGCGCCTTCGCCCCCGACTTCGCCTGGTTCTGCATTTTCCGGTTCATGGCAGGGTTCGGCCTGGGCGGCTGCATTCCTGTGGACTACGCCCTGGTGGGTGAGTTCACGCCCCGGAAACAGCGCGGCAAAGTGCTGACGGCCATGGATGGCTGGTGGCCCATCGGCGCTGCCCTGGCAGGGTTTGTCTCCGCCGGGCTGGTGGCCCTATACGGTGACTGGCGCCTGACCATGCTGGTGATGGTCCTGCCCGCCCTGCTGGTCTTCTGGGTCCGGCGCAGCGTGCCCGAGTCCCCCCTGTTCCTCATCCGTAAGGGCCGGCGCGAAGAAGCGGCGCGGATTATTGACGGCCTGGTGGAAGCCACCGGGGCAGAACCCCGTGCCTACAGCCTGCCCGATGCCAGGGACGTCCCGCGGCTCTCCGCCGGCAGCGCGTGGACGCAGCTGCGGTCGGTCTGGCAGTTCAACTGGAAAATCACCGCTGCCGCCTGGTCCTTGTTCTTCAGCATCCTGCTGGTGTACTACCTGTCCCTGACGTGGATGCCCCGCATCCTCATCGGCGCAGGGTTCGCAGAGTACAAGGCGTTCGTCACCACAGCCTCCATGGCCGCCGTCGGATTCCTCGGCGTGGTGGTGGCGGCACTCCTGGTGGAGCGCGTTGGGCGGAAGTGGATCCTGGCCGTCACCGGTCCGCTGTCCGCGCTGACCCTGGTGATCGTGGCGTTCGTGGTGGACATCCCCACGGCCGCGGTGTTCTGGCTGCTGGTGTTCGGGTTCGTGGTGCAGGTGGCCATCCCCGTGCTCTACGCCTATGTCTCCGAGCTGTATCCCACGGAACTGCGGGGCACCGGGTTCGGCTGGGCATCCACGTTCTCCCGCCTCGGCGCCGGCTTTGGCCCGCTGATCTTCGCGAACTACTTCTGGCCCGAGCTCGGGCTGGCCACGTCGTTTGCGCTCGCGGGAGCCCTGGTGCTGGCGTCTGTCCTGTGGATGGCGTTCTTCTCCCCCGAAACCCGCCAGCGCCGCCTCGACTAGCGGGCTGGGAGCTAGGAGGGGGAGAACGAGGGGTCGGCGGCGAGGGCGGCCAGGGTGGAGACCAGGAGCCGGCGCTCCACGATTTTGATGCGCTCGTGCAGGGATTCCTCGGTGTCCGCGTCCTGGATGGCCACGGCTTCCTGGGCAATGATGGGCCCGGTGTCCACGCCCGCGTCCGCCCAGTGGACGGTGCAGCCGGTAATTTTCACCCCGTACGCCATCGCGTCCCGCACGCCATGGGCACCGGGGAATGCCGGCAGCAGCGCCGGGTGCGTGTTCAGGTACCTGCCGTTGAACGCGTCGATGAAGCCTGGGCTGACGATCCGCATGAACCCTGAGGACACCACCACGTCCGGTTTGTAGCCGGCCACGGCCTCGGTCAGTGCCGCGTTCCAGTCGGCACGGTCGGGGTAGGCCTTGAAGTCCACCACGAACGTGGGGATGCCTGCCGCAGCTGACCGTTCGACGCCGTACGTTCCTTCGCGGTCCGCACCCACCGCCGCGATCTCCACGGGGAGTTCGCCCGCTTTGACGGCGTCGATAACTGCCTGGAGATTGGACCCGGTGCCGGAAACGAGGACGACGATACGCATTGGTCCAGCTTAGGTGCAGGCTCGCGTACGCTGGAAAACATGAACAGCGAACCGGGCCGGAGCGGGCAGCAGCAGGTCAGGCCCCCGCTCAGCCAGGCGGCAAAAGCGTCCCTCACCAAGACCCACACCCTGTTCCGGATGTTCGTGGTTTCGGTGCTCGGCGCGTTCTTTGTGTACCAGCTGGATGTGGGCTACCTGTGGCTGACCACGGTGCTCACCGCCGCGGGCCTGGTCCTGGGAATTGTCCTGCTGGTGCGGGCAGTCCGGCTGAAGGAATCCAAGCTGGTTCTCTTCGGCACCATCTCGGGCTTGGTGGTTGCGGCCGTCATGGTGCTGCTGATTGTCACCACCATGGTCCTCTTTGACCAGGTGCGGGAGTACCAGGCCTGCCTTGGCCGCGCCCTGACGGACCGGGCCACCCACGCGTGCATGGTGCAGTTCCAGGATGTCCTGCCCACCAAGGTGCGCTGACCCCTAGTGCACCAGCTCGGCGTCCTGTTCCACCGGCGCGGTTGTCTCGCGTTCCAGCCATGGTCCGGCCGCGTAGCCAATCACGACGCCGGCAGCCACCTCGGCGGCCACCCACAGTCCCGTCCAGAGAGGGTCAGGTCCGATGGCGGTCAGGCGGCCCACGCCGGCTGATCCCCTGGCAAGCCAGGCCAGGCACACGGTCAGCAGCCCCGCGGCCAGGCCGGCCAGCACGCCAAGCGCCAGGGTGGAGACAGCCGCGGTGAACCAGCGGGCGTGGATCTTGATGGCCAACCACTCGTCAAAATGGTTCTCCCCCTCCCGCAGGAACCACCATCCCGCCATGACGCCGGCCAGCACCGGAACGATCATGGCCACCAAGGCGTAGTCCAGTGGCCCCGACGGGATGGCCGCCAGGACGGGGACGGACGGAAGCGGCCCCACGGCGGTGCCCAGCGGACCCACCTGGGAACCGACACCCATGGCGAAACCGGCGCCGGACGTCCAGGCGAGGGCAAAGACCACAAGGTTGGGCAGGAAGCCGAGCTGCGCGATGGTGAGGGCGGCACCTCCCACCGGGCCGGCGTCGAGCGCTTCATAGACAGACACCACAAGGTTCCAGTGGATAAACAGGTCTACTGCCAGCAGCGCTGCGGCCAGGGCAAGCGCGGACATCACGGCCACGAACCCTGCCTTCGCCGCGGACGCAAAGTACGAACCCGCCCAGCGGGAATGCTGGCTGGTGCGCGAAATCCAGTCCACGGCATCGACGCCGATGAGCCGGCTCCAGGAGCCTGCCTCCCTGCGGGCCCCAATCACCATGCCGAGCGCATACGGAACCAGCGGAACCAGCAGGGCGTACCAAAGGTTGATTACGACGTCGGCATTGCGGCAGACGAATCCGGTGGCTGCGCCGAACGCCCCGTAGACCACCCACGATCCCAAAAGCGCCTGCCACAGCTGGTCTGTGTAGGAGGCCCGGGCCAGCCGGCGGCCTGCACGCCAGGCCAGGAGGAACGGAATCAGGGTCAGGCCCAGCGGGATGAGGCTCAGGACACCGGTTCCCCCATGCGAAGCCCCCTCCGGTCCCGCTCCCGCCAGCTCCAGGGGCACGCCATGGACCAGCAGCCAGGACTGGCCGGCCAGCCGTGCCAGGACCTCGAATTGACCGTTCTGGAAACCGGCAGTGGCCCAGACGGCGACAATGGGCGCCACCACCACCAGCGCCGAAATGATGGCTGCCTGCGCCGTCTCAAGGCCGCCCTGCAGCCACAAAGGCATGGGAAGGCCACGGTCTCCGGTCTGGTCAGCGCGCAGTTTCATCGTGTTCCATGGTGTCACGCCGGGTGGGCTCTACCGGCGAACGACAGGCTCCATGCGGCCATGGATGAACAATCAAATGACCGGCAGGCCAGCGCTTTTTCCCAACCCCCGCCGTAAAATTGGTAGCAACCAACACCAGAGGACCCGCCGAGGGCGTACTGCGATTTCTGCTGGCCGCCGCCTTTGATCCGGCGCCAGCCAACAACCCGGATTCCGTAAACCGGGAAAACAGGAGCCGCGAATGAAAGATGAACCGTAAGTTCTGAAGATATTCGTCCTACTGGCTGGTGCAGTCACCGCCCTCGGCGTGGCTGCACCAGCGTTTTAAACGACTGCGGCGCCGGGAGCCCCCAAGGTAGCTCCCGGCGCCGTTCACCGTGTCAGGGCGGCTGGTCCAACCAGCCCACCCGCGGGGCGGGGGCCGAAGCCCCCGCGCCGGTCAGCGGCGGTGATCACCGTCTGTATCGATGTTCTCCTTGCGGACTTCCTCGTTGACCGTGACATCGTCGCGGACAACGTCCTTGTCCAGCCGGACCCGCTCCACCGGAACGGCTTCCTTCTCAACGACGGGGCGCTCCTCGTGGAGGACCACTTCGTGCTCTTCCTCGCTGATGGCAGGTCCGTCGAACGCGGCACCGCGGTTGGCGTCCGTGATGGGCTCACGCTCAATCCGGACTTCTTCGCGTTCCACCGGGATGGTCTTGGTGACGTTCTCGGTGGTGACGTATTTGCGCAGCCGTGCCCGGCCGGTGGCTTCACGTTCCTTGCCCACGTGCAGCCTCTCCTCGGACCGCGTCATGGCGTCGTCCGTGGTGGGGCCGGAAGTGTCGTGGCCAACCGTTCCCCGGGCATCCGTGTCGCGGTCGTACGTGTCGCGGTCGCTCGTGTCGCGGCCCGCCCCAAGCCCGGCGGTGGGGGTGCCGGCGTTCAGGTCGGCGTCGCCCTGCAGGTCAACGTCCCTGTCAGTGCCGGTGCGGGCCTCGGTGTAGGTCCGTGCGCCACGGTCGTAGTACGTGTACAGCCGGTCCTCTTCCTCGGGGGTGAGGTGGCCATCTGCGTCCACGCGGGGGGCGTCCTTGACGTGTTCCTTGCTGTAGGGCACCACCAGGTCTTCGCCCTGGTTGTGTGCACCCTCAACCGGAATGAATGACTCCGAGGTGCCGAAAAGGCCGGTCTTGACCGTGACCCATGTGGGCTCACCCGTGTCGTCATCTGCGTACAACTGTCCGATCGAACCGATCTTGGTGCCATCGGAACCGACGACGTTGCCGCCCTTGGTGAGCAGGTTTTCAAGATTTTCCCTGTTGAGCATGACTCTCCTTGGATGTGTCTTTGCACTGGGTCTGCCAGCAATGGATGTCCTGGCGCGGGTTGTCCCCGACGTCTGGCTTCCGCCCCGGCTGCTTGAGGCTTTGCGCTGACTGCCCCACTACCGTAAGCATGCTTAGCATCGGATGCCAAGCCTACTTACTAAATAATTTGAAACCCAGGGGCAGTTGTTCATCCGGCCTTTTCCTTCGGGTAACGCTTTCTCCCCCGCCATTTCAAGGAAGGCGCCCACGGTTGAGGGGTGCGGATCGCAATTGTTGCCGAATCTTTTTTGCCGTTGATGAACGGTGTCACCCATTCCATCCTGCGGGTCCTGGACCATCTCCAGGAGCGGGGCGACGAGGTCCTGGTCATAGCACCTTCCGCCCACGACGGGGAGGCAGACGAGGTCAAAGGCGCCGAGGTACACAGGCTCCCGTCGGTTCCGCTGGCGGGCTATACGAACGTGCGGGTGGCGCTGGGAGGGGTGTACCGGGTCAAGCGAATCCTTGCCGAGTACGCGCCCGAGGTAGTGCATCTTGCCTCGCCGTTCGTGCTGGGCTGGCGCGCCGCCCAGGCGGCCAGCCAACTGGGAATTCCCACCGTGGCCGTCTACCAGACCGAGGTCCCCGGCTACGCCGCCCGGTACGGTGTTCCATTCCTGGAGAACTGGGCCTGGAACCGGGTGGAGAACATCCACTTACTGGCAACACGCACGCTGGTGCCCTCCACGTTCGCGCTGAACCAGTTGCGCGGCCGGGGCATCCCGCGGGTACAGATGTGGCGGCGGGGTGTGGACACCGCACGGTTTTCGCCGGAAAAGCGCGACGACGGGTGGCGGGCCGCGGTGGCCCCCAACGGTGAACGGATCATCGGCTACGTGGGCAGGCTGGCGGTGGAAAAACAGGTGGAGGACCTGGCCGCCTTGTCCGGCATGCCCAACACCAGGTTGGTGATCGTGGGCGACGGACCGCAGCGCACAGCGCTGGAGACTGCACTCCCCCGCGCCGTATTCACCGGGTTCCTGGGCGGCGAGGAGCTGGCGCGGGCGGTGGCTTCCCTTGACCTGTTCGTCCATCCCGGCGAGTTCGAGACTTTTTGCCAGACCATCCAGGAGGCTATGGCATCGGGGGTTCCGGTGGTGGCCACGGGGCGTGGCGGGCCTTTGGACCTGGTGGAGAATTCGCGGACCGGGTGGCTTTACGAACCGGGCGACCTGTCAGCGATGCGCGCCAGGGTGCAGGACCTGGTGGGCGACGACGCCAAGCGCCGGGCGTTCGCGGCCGCCGCCCACGCCTCAGTACAGGACAGGACGTGGCCGGTGCTGTGCACGGAGCTGGTGCAGCACTACCGGGACGTCCTGCCGGCGGTTCCGGAAACCCCGCAGAAAATTTCCAGGGCAGGAGCAGCGTCATGAGGATTTCAGTAATCGGCTGCGGGTACCTGGGAGCCGTCCACGCGGCAACCCTCGCAGCAATGGGCCACGAGGTGGTGGGCATCGACGTCGACCCCGGGAAGGTACAGCACCTGGCACAGGGAGTGGCCCCCTTCCACGAGCCCGGGCTGGACGAGCTTCTCCAGGACGGGCGTGCCACCGGGAGGCTGACGTTCGCCACCGATCCGGCGGCCGCCAGGGACGCCCAAGTGCATTTCCTCTGTGTGGGGACCCCACAGGACAAAACGTCCGACCGCGCCGACCTCACGTTCCTGGTCTCCGCCCTCGAAACCCTGCTGCCGCACCTGGCTGCGGGCACCGTCGTCGTGGGCAAATCCACTGTGCCCGTTGGAACGGTGGACATGCTCCGCGGCATCCTGGCGCCGCGCCCCGACGTGCTGCTCGGCTGGAACCCCGAGTTCCTGCGGCAGGGCACCGCCGTCAAGGACTCGCTGGTGCCGGACCGGCTGGTCTATGGCGTGGAAGGCGGCCGGCCTGCTGGCTTCAACGCGGCAACGGGTGCGCCGTTGGGGGTCGCGGCAGCGCTGGATGCGGTCTACGAACCGCTGCTGGCAGCCGGGATCTCCCGCCTGGTCTGCAGCTTCGCCACGGCGGAGCTCATCAAGTCGGCTGCGAATGCGTACCTGGCCACCAAGATCAGCTTCATCAATGCCGTGGCCGGGCTGTGTGATGCCGCGGGCGCGGACGTGACGGAGCTCAGCGAGGCGATGGGGCTGGACCCGAGGATCGGCAGCCGGTATCTGCATGCGGGACTCGGCTTTGGCGGCGGCTGCCTGCCAAAGGACATCCGCAGCTTCAGCGCCCAGGCGGCCACACTCGGCGTGCCCGCGGTGCAAGACTGGATGCGCCTGGTTGATGGGGCCAACCTCGGCCAGCGTGAGCGCACGGTCAGCCTCGCCACGGAGTTGTGCGGCGGATCGTTGGCCGGGCGCGCAATCACCGTGCTGGGCGCGTCCTTCAAGCCCGACACCGATGACATCCGAGACTCCCCGGCACTGGACGTGGCGGACAGGCTGGCAGCTGCCGGGGCCCACGTCACCGTCACGGACCCCAAAGCGGTGAACCTTGCCTGGCGCCGCTACCCGCGCCTCCGCTTCGAGGCCTCCATTGAGAAGGCGCTCCAGGGCGCCGAACTGGTGCTGCTCCTCACCGAATGGGACGAGTACCGGCAGCTCTGCCCCGCGGTCGCCGGCCGGCAGGTACGACGGCGGGTGGTCCTGGATGCGCGGAACGTGCTGGATGCAGCGGCGTGGCAGGAAGAAGGCTGGGCAGTGCGGGGCCTCGGCACCCCCGCCGGGGCCGCGGTCACGGTTCCGGCGGTGGGTTGAGGCCCACCCGGCGCTCCAATCCAGCCTGGTCTAGCCCAGGAGCCCGAGTTCGGCGAAGGCCAGCGCAACGCCGTTGCCCGCGGGCGGGGCGGTGATCCTGTCCGCCACGGCAAGAACGGCGGGATGGCCGCCCTCCACGGCGATGCCCACGGCTGCGTACTCAAGCATTTCAATGTCATTTGCGCTGTCGCCGATGGCAATGATGTCCGCCCTGTCCAGGCCGAGCCGGGCTTCCACGGCCTGGATGCCCACCGCCTTGTGGGTGCCGGCCATGAAGATCTCCCCCGCGCGGTCACCCAGCGCTGACAGGGAGCTGGGGATCAGCCCCACGTTCGGGCCGAAGGATTCCATCAAGTGGGTCAAAGGTACCGGTGAATCGAAGCAGGAGACCTTGGCATAGGAGGTGTTGCGGAGGTCATCTCCGTACTGCATCGGCCCCAGGATGTCCTCGAGCGGATCCACGTCCGTGCTAAGAACTCCGTCGTGCTGTGGACGGCCTGCGAAGACGGGGCCCAGCACCTCCCTCAGCCGCCGGTCCACCCCGATCCGGCCGTACAGGGCCTCCGGGGCTTCCAGGATGTAGGCGGCGTGGTGCGCATCCAGGGCCTCCACAATGCGTGCCGCCAGTTCCGGTTCAAAACGGGCGTCCTTCAGGATCTCCCCATTGACCTCTACGCGGGCACCGGCCCCGGTAATGGTGCCGTCAAATCCCGCGTCCAGGATGTGCGTAGGGACCATGGACAGTGGGCGGCCGGTACAGACAAAGACCAGGTGTCCGAGTTTCCGGGCAGTCCGCACCGCATTCACATGCGCTGCCGGAGCGAGTCCATGGTCGGCGTACGTTCCGTCGATGTCGAGAAAGATGGCACGGGGCCTGGCGGTCTGGCTGGGCATGCCTGCGCTCCTTGGTCTGATCCGGGACTTGCCATCCTATCCGCGGAACACGGCGCCGGCCCGGCAGCCAAGCTGCGGTCCGCACGGGCGATGAGCCGCGGCGCACACCGAAATGCGCGATTTATGAGCCATGAACCAAGCCGGCCACCGGGAAATCAAGGATCTCCAACACCGTCATGGATAAAAGATCCGCATTCCTGCCGCGAAACTGACAGTCATCCTGTGATATTCAAAGTCTTGCACAGTAGTAAGCCTGCTGATTGAATGATGGAACCGGAAATGGGGGCCCGGCACAACTTACTGACAAGGAGTGGCAACATGGGCATTATCGGATTTCTCATTTTGGGCCTGATTGCTGGAGCCATTGCGAAGGCCATCCTGCCAGGTCGCCAAGGCGGCGGCTGGGTAGTGACCCTGGTCCTCGGCGTAGTCGGAGCCATCCTGGGCGGTTGGATCGGATCGCTCATCTTTGGCGGTGGACTGGCCGAATTCTTCGATCTCAGGACGTGGCTGCTGGCCATCCTCGGCTCCATCATCGTTCTCCTGATCTATGGAGCAGTCACCAACCGCAGCGGCCGCCGGGTGTAGCCGCAGCACATAAATAATTAAGTAAGAAGCGCCGGACTCCGCAAAAGGAGGACGGCGCTTTTTACGTCCAACGTGGCAAATTTGCGGCTCCCCGTACGCATCCAATTCCCGTGGATGGCCTTTATGATGGCGAAGGGGTGGTGTGATGACCAGTTTTACGGGCCGTGACAAGAATGTGGCATTACAAACTTTTGGTGTTGTCATGGACGAGAGTCCGGACGCGCTGCTGGCACTGACTACAGAGGGCATCATTCTTGCGGCCAACCCGGCAGCATCGAGGCTCTTCGGCTTGGCGGAGGAGGCCCTTACCGGCAGGGACCACCGCCAACTGATCGCGGAGGGCTTCCGTGACGAGGTGGGCCTGTTGTTCCACCAACTCCTTGCAGAGCCGGAAGAGTATCCGCGGCCGCGCGAGATCATGGGGCTGCGCCAGGACGGTGCCGAGATCCCCATCGAGGTTGCGGCCGCACTCCTCCCCCAGCGAGCCGCGGCCGACACTCGTGGGGAGCCTGGACCGGCGGGGCATGCAGGAGAAATGACTGCGCAATCCGAAGCGCGCCTGCTGCTTTCAGCCCGCGGCACGGCTCACCGCAAGGCGGCGGACGATGGCCTGCGGGAGGCGATGTCCTTGCTGACGGCCACCCTTGAATCCACTGCCGACGGCATCCTGGTGATGGGCAACGACGGCAGGGTTGCAGGCTTCAACGAACAATTCCTGACCATGTGGGGCATCCGGCCGGAACTTATGGAAGCGGACAGCGAAGAACCGGTCATGCAGCTCGTCGTGGAGCAGGTGGCAGATCCTGTGGCCTTCACGGCCCGGCTGGGGGAACTCCAGCAGGACCCGGCCGCCGAAAGCCATGACGTGGTTGAGTTCAGGGACGGCCGTACCTATGAACGGTATTCCCGCCCCCAGCGGGTGGGGGAAAAGATCGTCGGCCGGGTTTGGAGCTTCCGCGATGTCACGCCGCGGCGGAAAGCGCAGGAGCAGGCGCACCGGGCCATGATGGACCTGGCCGTGCAGGCTGAAAAGCTGCGGGCCATGGCGTTCCAGGACCCGCTGACCGGACTGGCGAACAGGGCGGTGTTCAACGACGCCCTGGCCGAAGCACTGCTGGAACCCCGGCTGAAGACGGTGGACGTCCTGCTCCTTGACCTGGACGACTTCAAGGAGGTCAATGACATCCTTGGCCACCAGGCGGGCGATGACATGCTCATCGAAGTGGCACGCCGGCTCCGGGGCTGCGTCCCAACGGCAGACGTTGTTGCACGGCTGGGCGGGGACGAGTTCGTGGTGCTCATGACGGCGTGCCCGGACGCCGACGCCATCGCGGCGTGTATCGTTCGCTGCCTTCACGTTCCGGTGACCATCAACGGCAGCGTCCTGCGGCCCAGCCTGAGCCTGGGCCTCGCCTCCCTGGGGCAGGACAGCGTTGGGCCGTCGGAGCTGCTGCGGCACGCGGACATCGCGATGTATGCAGCCAAGGCGGCAGGGAAGAACCGGTTCCTGCGCTTCCATCCGGACATGATGCAGGCTTTGGTGCAGCGCACGCACATGGAAAGCGGGCTGCGGCTGGCCGTACCGCGCGGCGAAATCACCGTGGACTTCCAGCCCATCGTTTCGCAGCGCATGGGGCAGGTGGTCCAACTGGAGGCGCTGGCCAGGTGGGACCGCGATGGCGAGCGGGTGCCGCCGTCGATCTTTATCCCGTTGGCCGAGCGGACGGGGCTGATCAGTGAAATCGGGGCCGAAGTGATGGCTTCCGGGATGGTGCAGTTGGCACATTGGCTCAGCGAGGATCCCTCGCGTTCCCTGGCCGTCAACGTCTCCGGCGTCCAGCTGCAGGAACCGGACTTCGCCGAGTCCGTCCTGAGGCTGGCGAAGGCCAGCGGCGTGGCCCCCTACCAGCTGGTCATGGAAGTCACCGAGAGCGTGTTCTTCGACGCCGACTGCAGCCTGATCCGGCAGCTCAGCACGCTCCGCGACGCCGGGGCCAGGGTGGCGCTGGATGATTTCGGCACAGGCTACTCCTCGCTGGGCCGGTTGCAGGACCTGCCGGTGGACACGGTGAAGATCGACAAGTCGTTCGTGTCCATGGTGCGGACCGGAAACGAACGCCTGCCCATTCTCAGCTCCATGATCAACATGGCCCACAGCCTGGGACTGACAGTCACTGCGGAAGGGATCGAGACGGTGGCACAGGCAGATTACCTGGCGGCGCTGGAGTGCGATTCGCTGCAGGGTTATTTGTTCTCACTGCCGGAGCCCGGCGACCGGCTCGGGCAGGCCCTGCACCACGCAGAGGAGGCGCTGAACGCTTTGAAGGGGCGCTAGGCACGGCGCCCGCAACCTGGGCTGCTTCGCCTAGGCTGCTTCCTGCCGGCCGGAACGCTGCGGCTTGGCCGGTGCCTGTTGGGAGACGGCGGGTTGCGCAGGGGAAGCTTCAGGCTGCGACGCTTCCCCAGCCTCGGAGGAAAGGTTGGCCTCCACGGCAGGTGCGGCGCCGCGGTTACGGCGCCAGCGGCGGACCAGATCGACGGCGGCAAGCAGCCCCGCGAGGGGGGTCAGAACCGCGGCGCCGTAGACGAACAGCATCCAGGTCAGGGTGGTAAGCGGCGGCTGGTTGTTGTTGAGCAGTGACAGTCCGCCGAGCATGCCCACGACCCAAAACAGCACCACGGCCGTCAGTACGGCGCCGGCAGGAAAATACTGGTTGGTCACGACTTTTTTCAGGGTTTCCATGCACTTCCTCCTGCCTGGCCGGGGGACGGCAAAAGCCGCTCAAAGACAAGTATGGGGCCCGGCCGGCATGAAACTGCGCAAGACGACACGGCGAGTGATGAAGCTAACGCAAGCACCCGCCGTCGTAAGGCTTCCCTGGCCAAAAAGGCCCTGCCCGCGCCCTTCCCGGAACAGCCTTGGGCGAATACCGTAATGCCTGTCCGCCCAAAAAACTGGAGGTTCCCATGCGCAAAGTCACTGCCGGCCTGTTCCACTCCGTGGACGGGGTGGTGTCCGAACCTTTCAAGTTCCAGTTCGACAGCTTCGACGAGGAACTTGGCGCGGGCCTGACCAGGATGATGGACACCGTGGATACCGTGGTCCTGGGCCGCGTCAGCTACCAGGAGTGGGCCGATTATTGGCCGAACGCCTCGACTGACCAGGACTTCGCCGCGTTCATCAACCCGGTGGAGAAGTTCGTTGCCTCCCGCACCCTCACCGGGCCGCTGGAATGGCAGAATTCCCAACTGATGGACGCACCGCTGGAGGAGTTCGTTGCCCGCTTGAAGGAGCGCGACGGCGGCGAGATCGCCGTGTGCGGAAGCATCTCCGTGGTGCGGCAGCTGCTCTTCGCCGGGCTGCTGGACTCGCTGCAGTTGATGACCCATCCGGTCATTGCCGGCAGCGGCCGCAAGCTGTTCCAGGACGGCGACCCACTGACCCGGCTGGTGCTGCAGGACCAGTCCACCACCAGCAAGGGCAACGTGCTGAGCACGTATGGGGTCCGCGGGGACTAGGTTTTGCACGGCCTGCTGCGACGGCCGCCCCGGAATTGGGGCACATTGACACGGACCCGCCGGAGATCAGGGCCTGCACGGCCCGTTTCCCATTCAATGTGCCCCACGACGGAAGGCCACACCGGAGGTACGCGGACCTACGCGGCCAGCGGCGCCCCGAAAAGCTCCTCCGCGAGCCGGGCCAGATGGTCCGGGATGTCCGCTTCAGCCCCGTGTTCGCCGCGGCCAAGGAAGACGGCGGTGCCGCGGATCCCGTCAAGGTCCAGGCCGCATTCGTGCATCAGCTGCCCGGCGCGGACGTTGACCGGCAGGAGCATGGTGACGCTTTCGGCGTTCAGGTAGACATGCCAGTCGCCGCGGATTACCGACTCCAGCGGCCCATCCACCAAGGCTTCCAGGGCCTGCAGGTCCGCGGGCACCTGCTCGATGCGGATCGGTTCGGAATTGCCGGCCGGTACTACAAGTGCTGTGTAAGTTCTGTTGTCCATGGTTCGTTTCTCCATAGGTTTTAACACCTGTGGATCCGCCAGTGTTCCTGAACCGGCGCAATGACGTGAAGCTAGGCGTTGCCCGCCCGCCGGGCCAATACGGCTATGTCGCGGGGTGTGGTCCGGCAGCAGCCACCCACGATCCGGGCACCAAGCTTCCTCCACTCAGGGGCGGCTGAGCCAAGGCTGGCGGGGGCGCCTGCTGCCGCGGTCAGGTCCTGGCTCCACGTCTTTGTCCCCGGATCGTAGGTCTCCCCCGAGTTGGGGTAGGCCACCAGCGGCTTGTCCGTGTGCTCCCGCAGTGCTGCGAGCGCCGGCGTGACGAGGTTGAGCGGGACGCAGTTCACCCCTATTGCGGCGACGTGCGGCTGGCCGTCAAGGAGCCGGGCCACGTCGGCAAGCGGAGTTCCGTCGCTGATGTGCCCGCCGTCGCGCAGTGAAAAGGAGAACCAGGTGTCGACGCCGCGTTCCCGGCTGAGTGACAGCAGGGCTTCGGCTTCGGCGAAGGAAGGCAGTGTTTCAAAGGCCAGGAGGTCGACGCCGGCGTTGACCAAGGCGGCCATCCGGGGGCCATGGAAGTCCCTGAACTCCGCCGGGCTGAGCACGTAGTCACCGCGGTATTCGGAACCATCAGCGAGGTAGGCGCCATAGGGTCCCACGGAACCGGCGACCAGCAGCGGCCCGGCATCGGGATGCCCGGCCAGGTGCTCCTGGCGCGCTTCAGCCGCCAGCTGGACGGACAGGGCAACCAGTTCCAGGGCTTCCCGGCCTCCAATCCCCCGCGCGGCAAAACCCTGGGGCGTGGCCTGATAGCTGGCGGTGGTGGCGATGTTGGCACCCGCCGCGAAGTAGTCCCGGTGAACGTCCCGGATGAGGTCGGGCTGTTCCAGCAGCACTTTGGCAGACCACAGGGGGTCTGCCAGGTTGCAGCCGCGGGCCTCCAGCTCCGTTGCAAGGGCGCCATCGGAGACCAGGGGGCTTTCCTGTGAAAGGAGGCTGGACAGGGGTGCGTTGCTGGGCATGCCGACTCCGAACTGGATAACTGCGTTGACAATAATCATTATAAACAATTTCTCATGCTTGTAATGAACATCACTGTGTGCCACGATGACAGGCATCTACGAGCCATATAGGAGGACCACACGTGAGTGTGCAGCTGAATACAGTCCGCAAGCTTCGGGTGCACTGGCCCATCAGCACAGAAACCTTCACACGGATAGCGGCCGGGGAGGTCTCCGCTCTCCGGCAGGACCCGGGCCTGGCCGCGCTTCTGCATGCCGTGGAGCAGTTCCGCGAGCTCGGCGACTTTGGGAACTACAAGCACGTTTTTGAGTCGGGCGTTGGCCTGGAAGGGTTCACCTGCGGCGAGGGTGCCGTACCCACCCTGGGCACGGTGGGGGAACACACGGTTTCGCCCACCTTCGTGTTCACCACGTACTTTGATGCCGCCCTTGAGGACCATGTGGTGGAACAGTTCATCAAGGAGTTAGTGGATATCCATCCCTGGGAGTTGCCGGTCATCGAGGTGACCGGGCCCGTGAGCGTGGCCGGGGGCCTGCGCGCCAAAGACCGTTCCGGAGCGGCTGCCTCATGATTGACACCGCCACCGGCCTCTGGCCTACCCTGCAGTCCGTGTTGGAAGGACGGCAGTTCACCGACCTCACCCACGCTTTTCATCCCGGCCAGCCGCACTTTCCCGCCTTTCCAAACGAAACCCGGGAAGCGCTTTTCGATCTCGACAAAGGCGACGGCTTCACGGCGCACAGGTATTCCATCGTGGGTCAATGGGGAACACACGTGGACCCGCCATCACATTTCATCCGGGGCGGCCGCACCCTGGACTGCATTCCTGTGGAGGACATGATCCTGCCGCTGGTGGTGCTGGACATCACCAAGGACGTTTCCGGTAACCCGGACGCCACACCCAGCCTGGACCATGTCCGGGACTGGGAGGAGCGGAATGGCAGGATTCCGGCCGCTTCCTTTGTAGCGCTGAGGACCGGTTGGAGCCGGCGCTGGCCGGACAGCGAGGCCATGGCCAACCGGGATGCTTACGGCGTCAGCCACACGCCCGGCTGGTCACGGGAAGTTCTGTCCTTCCTCGTCGAGGAACGCTCAATTTCCGCCATCGGGCACGAGCAGACGGATACAGATCCCGGCCTGGCAACCTCCAACGGGGATTTCGGCCTGGAAACGTACATCCTCGCCCAGGACCGCTGGCAGATTGAACTGCTGGCGGATCTCACCGGCCTTCCGGAGGCAGGAGCCGTAATTGTGGCCAGTTGGGCCAAGCCGCTTCAGGGAAGCGGCTTTCCCGCCCGCGTCTTTGCCATCTCCTAACGGCAGGCAACAGTCATTTAGACTCGGACCATGTCGAGGACTTCAAGCATGGGACGGGGAATCACGGCGGTCCTGGCTGCCGGGGAGCGCCACGCCCACGGCCTCCCCGGCGGCACCGTGGCCGAAATTGCCGCCGACCTCGGCAAGGACCGCAGCCAGGTGTCCCGGAGCCTGCGGACGGCAGAGCAGGAAGGGTTCCTGCGCCGAACAGCGCAACGCACTTTTGCCCTGGACTGGAGCGTGCTGACCGATGCCCACCTGTTGACCCGGCGCCGCCTGCACACCGACGGTGCGGCCGCGTTGGAGCGGCTCTCAAGCGAGACTGATGAAGGATGCTTCCTGGGTGTCCTCAGCGGGGACAGCACCGTTACGGTGGGCGAAAGTATCCCCGCAACCAGCAAAATGGTGGGCTCATGGCTGGGCCGGCCCTACCCTGCCTACTGCAGCGACGCCGGCCAGGCACTCTTCTGGGAGGCCTCCGAGGCGCAGGTGCGTAAGGTCTTTGCGCAGGTCCCTTTCGTGAAGCACGGCCCCAACACACCGGCCGACGTCGAGGACTTCCTGGCGC
The DNA here is from genome assembly GCF_001428075.1 of Arthrobacter sp. Soil764. Lineage (GTDB taxonomy): Bacteria > Actinomycetota > Actinomycetes > Actinomycetales > Micrococcaceae > Arthrobacter. The sequence goes on from NZ_LMSI01000012.1 coordinate 221,064, forward strand.
GCCTCAAGGCGGCGAGGCGGCGCGGCTATTCCGTGGTTGATGAGGAAGCTGAACCTGGCCTGTATTCGCTGGCCGTTCCCGTGCGGGACTTCAGGGGCGACGTGGTGGCCGCCCTGCAGATCGTGGGCCCGAAAAGCCGGCTTGAGCCCCGCCAGGCTGACCATGCCAAGGCGTTGGCAGCGCAGGGGACGTGGCTTGAAGCCATGCTGGGCTGCCCGTCCCCCAGCAAACAGCCCTAGGCTGCGGCCCGCTACCCTTCGGGGGTGGGCCGGGCAGCCCCCAGCCTGGCCGCGGCCCCGGCGAGGACATCGGCCAGTTCCCGGGCCTGGGAACCCATCTCCGCCCGGCTTCCAAGAACACTGAGCGAAGCAACGATTCCACCCTGGGGATCGCGGATGGGGACAGCAACTTCGACAATGCCGTGTTCGAATTCCTCCACGGCAGCAACACAGCCCTCGGCTTTGTCCCGGACCATCAACTCCCAGGCCTCGGGGATGGAGTGGGCGGCACCGGGACCACCAACGCCGATGAAATTCACGTCGGAAAGCAATGCCTCGAAGGCCCGCTGCTTGTGGTCCCACAACAGGGCCCGCCCGGATCCCGTGCACCAAGCCGGCGTCACCATGCCGGGCTGGACAAAGCTGCCTGCACGTGAATCGTTGCTCGATGCCAGCAGCAAAATGACGCGGTAACCGTCCCGTACGGACACACGGGAGCGCAGACCGGTGGCGGCCACCAGGCTCTCCAGTTCAGCCCCGGCGTGCTGTATCCAGCCCGTATTGAGGTTGGCTGCAAGGCCGAAGAAGCTCCTCCCGACCCGGAACGGACCGCGTTCGGGCCGCTCCAGGAGGCCAAGGTCGCACAGTTCCTGGGTGAGGCGGGATACCCGGCTCTGGTCCATGTCCAGCTCAGCGGCCAGCTGGGAAACGCCCAGGAGCTGCTTGCCGGTCTTTTCCCTGTCAACCACCAGGCGCACAATCCGCAGTCCCTGCGCCAGCGACGACGCCTCCGGGGCAGTTTCGTCCACCCTTGCTGCTCCTTCCACCGTCAACCGGTCTATCTTCACACGTGAGGGGTGCCCCTGATGCCACACGCTTCTCCGCGCCCCGAATGCAGCCATGGCCCGGCGCAGACGCTTTACGCGTCTGCGCCGGGCCTCAGCTATGGTTCACGTCCTAGGCAGGCACGCCGGCAGAGCGCTTCCGCCCGTACCTGAAGTGGAAGTAGCCGTAGCAGGCCGCAACGAAAGGAATACCGAAGTACAGGGCCGCGACCTGGTTGGGGTCAAAAGCTATGCCGACGAGTGAGATGACGCAGAGGGTAAATGCCAGGATGGGCACCACCGGAAAGAACGGGGCTTTGTAGGCCAGTGCAGCCACGTTCCCGCCGTTCCTGACGAATGAGCGCCGGTGGAAGAAGTGCGAAGCGGTGATGGACATCCACACACCCACCACAGCGAAGCCCGCCACCGACACCAATGCCAGGTAGACAGTTTCAGGAGCCACCACGCTGCTGATGAGGGATGCCAGCCCGCCGAGCATGCTCACCGACAGTGCGGTCATGGGGATACCCCGGCGCGTCAGCTTCTTGAGCGCCTGCGGCGCGTGGCCTTCATTTGCAAGGGAATAGAGCATCCTCGCACAGGAAAACAATCCACTGTTGCCGGCGGACAGCAGCGCCGTGATGATGACAAAGTTCATCAGGTCAGCAGCGAAAGGAACACCGGTGGCCGTAAACACCGTCACAAACGGGCTCTCGTCAAGCCCTACTTCCTGGTACGGAATAGTAGCGGCAATGACAGCGATGGCCCCGACGAAGAACACCAGCAGGCGGATGACGGTGCTTCGCATCGCTTTGGGAATGCTCGTGGCGGGATCCTTCGTTTCCCCGGCCGCCACACCGATCAGTTCAGATCCGGAAAAGGCGTAAAAGACGGCGAGCGCGGTAATCAGAACGCCAGTGAATCCGTTGGGAAACAGGCCTCCCTCAGTATTGAAATTCTCGAAGAGGAAAGGGTGGCTGCTGCCTTCGCTGAGCGGATGGAAGCCCAGCAGGGCTGCACCCCCAAGGACGATGAGCGCGATGATCGCCGCGACCTTGATGATGGCAAACCAGAACTCCGACTCGCCAAAGAACCTGGACGAAACGGCGTTCAGACCGAACAGCGTGGCCGCAAATACGAGACACCACACCCACACGTCAACGCCGGGGAACCACCGTTGCATCAGCAGGCCCGAGGCGGTGAATTCCGACCCGATGGCCACTGCCCAGCACAGCCAATAAAGCCAGGCGGTTGCGAAGCCGGTGGCCGGTCCGATGGACCGGGCAGCGTAAATGTGGAACGCCCCGGAGACGGGGTACGCGATGGCGAGCTCACCAAGGCATGCCATCACCAGGTAGACCACAAAGGCGCCAACGAGATAGGCAAGGACGGCGCCGAGTGGCCCTGCCTGCGAAATGGTGTAGCCCGAGCTGAGGAACAAGCCGGAACCTATCACTCCGCCCATGGCGATCATGACCAGATGCCCAGGGCCCATGGAGCGGTGGAGTCCCGCTTCTGCGGAAGGGGGCGCGCCAGGTTCTGGCTTGAGGGTCAGGGGGGTCGAAGATTCCAAGGGATGCCTCCAGTTGGGGAAAGGGTCGGAAGGGCGGCCGCATTTCGCCTGCCTGTCCGAAAGGGGCTATGAGTGCGTCGACAGTGACGAAAGTAACACAAAAACGCGTTTTTAGTCATCAAAGTCATATGAAGATGCAAATGTTGCACGTTTACTACGTGACACTGACATGTCGAACCGGCAGGTCAATGGTCGTTCTGCCTGCCCGTTTGGGCATTTGGACATGTCATGACGGACAGCTGGTGGGGCCACGATGGGAGCAACCAATGAACAGATTGAAGGAGCACCATGACCACATACGACATCGCGCTGATCGGTTTCGGCGGCGTCAACAGGACACTTGCTGAATTGATCGCCACCCGCGGGGATGAACTCAGCCTCAAACTGGGTTTCGGCCTGCGGGTGGTGGCCATTACGGACCTTCGCCTCGGCTCGCTGGTGCAGGCCGGGGGAATTGACCTGGCCGCAGCCTTCCGGCTCGATCCTGGCGTGGAGACCTTCGCAGCATGCGGGGGGTCCGCAGAGCCGGACAACGAGCATGTCATCCGGACGTGCCCTGCCGACATCATTTGCGAAGCAACCTTCACCAACCCCACGGACGGTGAGCCCGCAGCATCCCACGTCCGCTGGGCCCTGGAATCAGGGAAGAGCGTCTGCACCACCAACAAGGGCCCAGTTGCATTGCATGGCGCGGAACTGGCGGAGCTTGCCCGGAGAAATGGCCTGGGCTTCGAATTCGAGGGCGCGGTGATGAGCGGAACCCCCGTGCTCCGTTTCGCGAAGCAACTGCTTCCAGGCCTGGCCCTCAACGGGTTCGAGGGCATCCTCAACGGCACCAGCAACTACGTTCTGGGCCGGATGGAAGAAGGCCTCAGCTTTGACGAGTCAGTGCGCGAAGCCCAGCAGCGGGGGTACGCAGAGGCGGATCCCACCGCTGACATCGAAGGCTACGACGTCCAGCTCAAAGTCCTGATCCTGGCGAATGAACTCCTGGGCGCGGACCTCACCCTTGCCGATGTGCAGCGCCAGGGCATCTCCGCGCTGACCCACCAAGTCCTCAGCAGGGCCGCTGGCCAGGGCCGGAGGTGGAAACTGGTGGGCTCGGCGCGGCGCAACCCGGACGGGACAGTAAGCGCCGGCGTTGCCCCCGCCGCACTCCCCCTTGACCATGGGCTCGCGGGAGTTTCCGGAGCGAACAACGCGGTGTCCTTCAACACCGACCTCCTCGGCCCGGTAACGGTTTCCGGCCCCGGGGCCGGACGGGTGGAGACGGCCTATGCCCTGCTCTCGGACATCATCGCCATGCACGGCGCCAGGAACCAGGTGGCCACCAATGCGTGAATCGACACTTGCGCCATTTGAGAAGGCACTGCCCGCCTTCACTGAGGTGCAGAGCCCCTACGATGGCCGGGTAGTGGGAGCAGTGGCACTGACCGCACCGGAGGCCATGGAAACGATCTTCGAGACAGCCCGGGCCGGGGCCGTGCAGGCCAGGGGAATGTCCCGCCACACCCGCGGGAAGCTCCTGGACTCGGCTGCCATGCTGATGGACGCGCGGGCGGAGGATTTTGCCGGGACCATCTCCGCTGAAAGCGGCAAGACCATCCGGCAGGCACGCAAGGAAGTGCTGCGGGCGGTCAACACCCTGCGCCTGTCGGCGGCAGAAGCACGCCGGAATGCAGGAGAAACGATCCCCTTTGACTCCTATGAGGGCTCGGAAGACCGCATTGGCTGGTACTCCCGCGAGCCCTTGGGCATCATCGCGGCCATTACGCCGTACAACGACCCCCTGAACCTGGTGGCGCATAAGGTGGGCCCGGCCATCGCGGGAGGAAACGCCGTGATCCTCAAGCCGTCGGCCTTGACTCCCCTGTCCGCCCAAATGCTGGCGGACGTCCTTACCGAAGCGGGCCTGCCCCACGGAGTGCTTACGGTTGTCCATGGGGGCAGGGACGTTGCGGAGGCCATCGTCAGGAACCGTGACATACGGATGGTGTCCTTCACCGGCGGGTTTTCGACCGGTGAGGCCATCGCCCGGACAGCAGGGCTGAAGAAGCTGTCCATGGATCTGGGCGGCAATGCACCGGTGATCGTGATGGAAGATGCCGACATTGCTGCCACCGTGGAAGCCTGCGTCTCCGGTGCCTTTTGGGCCGCCGGCCAGAACTGTGTGGGAGCACAGCGCCTCCTCGTGGCCGAGACCGTGTACTCGGAGTTCCGCCGGCGGTTCCTTGACGAAACGTCCCGGCTGGTGGCGGGCGATCCTGCAGCGGAAAGCACGGATGTGGGTCCGATGATCACTTCGGCAGCGGTGGAACACCTCCAGGCCAAAATTGATGCGGCCGTCAGCGCAGGCGCCGTGGTCCTGGCCGGCAATATCCGGAACGGCAATGTCCTGGAGCCTACGGTGCTGGAGAACGTCCCCATGGGGAGCGAGCTCTGGAACGAAGAAGTCTTTGGACCAGTGGTGCTGCTGCAGCCGTTCAGCACCTTTGACGAGGCGGTGGACCTGGCGAATGCGGTGGACTTCAGCCTACATGCGGGAATCTTCACGCGCTCCCTTGGCACTGCACTGGAGGCTGCCGGCCGCATCGATGCAGGTGGCGTGATGATCAACGATTCCTCGGATTACCGCTTCGATGGCATGCCGTTCGGTGGGTCCAAGTACGGGAGCATGGGCCGCGAAGGTGTGCGGTTCGCCTACGAGGAGATGACCCAGCCGAAGGTTGTCTGCATCAAGCGCCGGGACGGCGGGGTCTAGGTGGGCTGGACTGCCGTGCCCCGCCGGACGTAGTTGGACAGTGTCATGGCCGTCACCGTGTCCGTCACTCCGGGAGCGGCAGCAATCTGTTCCCAGATTTCCTGGATGCGCTCCAGGGAACGGGCTTCCACCCGGACCAGCAGGTCGAAGTCGCCGCTGACAACATCGCAGAGGACCACTTCCGGGATCGATTGCAGCAGGGATATCACATCGGATCCGCGCACCCTGTCCTTCCGGTAGACCATAAGGAAGGCCGAGACAGGCCCTTGTCCGGGCGCACCGGTGACCACCGTATAGCCCTGGATATACCCCTGCCGTTCCATGCGGTCGATCCGCTGCCGCACGGCATTGCGGGACAGAAGCACCTTCGCTGCCAGCTCCGCATGGCTGATCCTGGCGTTGCGGGTCAGCTCCGCAAGGATGCTCTGATCGATCCGGTCAAGACTTGCCCGCTCCATGTCCACCCTTCACCGCATGAGATTTCAACAGCAGACACGAGTCGGCCCGGCTCCAGAACGAAAGCACTAGGAGATGATACGTCGCACCTGGCAGGGCCGGTCCGCTGACCCGCCCTGGAAAGGGCGACGTCGGCACCTGGCCGGGTGCCGTCGTCGGACCTTCACGTCGTGGCCGGGATGGCGCACCGGGTAAACTTGTCCGGTCATGCGCTGTTCCTATTTTGATGCCGGCACCTGCCGCTCCTGCACCCAGATGGGCAGGCCCTACGGCGAGCAGCTGGCCGGCAAGCAGCTGCACTGTCAGACCCTCCTGTCAGATCACACGACACTGGAATGGCTGCCGCCGGTGGCGAGCCAGGAATCGGGCTTCCGCAACAAGGCCAAAATGGTGATTGGCGGAACCGCCCAGAACCCCACCATCGGGATCCTCGACGCCGACGGCCATGGCGTTGACCTGCGCAAGTGCGGCGTCTGCTCCCCCGGCCTGCTGGCCTGCTTCCCCGTGCTGGCCAATTTCATCCGCCGGGTCCGCCTGACGCCCTATGACGTTCCGGGCCGGACCGGCGAGCTCAAGCACGTGATCATCACCGAATCACCGGACGGGGAGATCATGCTCCGGCTGGTCCTGCGCTCGGACCAAACGGTGCCGCGCATCCGGAAGCACCTCCCGGAACTGCTGGCCGCACTGCCGCAGGTGAAGGTGGTCTCCGTCAACCTGCACCCGGAACACAAAGCCGTGCTGGAAGGCGACCGGGAAATCCTGCTGACCCGGCAGTCCACCCTGAACATGCGGGTCAACGACGTCAACCTGCACCTGCGCCCGCAAAGCTTCTTCCAGACCAACACCGATATGGCCGCGGCGCTGTACCGCCAGGGGCGCGAGTGGGTCAACGAACTGGCGCCGGCCTCGGTGTGGGACCTGTACTGCGGCGTGGGCGGGTTCGCCCTGCACAGCGCCGCCCCGTCCCGCACCGTCACCGGCATTGAAACCAGCAGCGAGGCGATCGTGTCTGCCCGCATCAGCAGTGACGAGGCCGGGCTGCAGGGGATGGACTTCCAGGCCGGCGACGCCACCGCGTTTGCCCTTGCCAGCAGGCAGTCGCCGGACCTGGTGATCGTGAACCCGCCGCGGCGCGGCATCGGGAAGGAGCTGTGCGGCTGGCTGGAATCCTCGGACGTGCAGCACGTGGTGTACTCCAGCTGCAACGCACAGTCCCTCGCCCGAGACCTGGCCGCCCTCCCGTCGTTCACCGCCCGGCGCGCCCGGGTCCTGGACATGTTCCCGCAGACCACGCACTACGAGGTGATGGTGCTGCTGGAACGGGCCGCGTAGGTTCCCGGCTCACCTGCCGCGGACGCGTTCGACAGCGGCCGCGGCGGCTTCACGCCCGCCGGCCCGGAGTCCCGCAGCCACTCCTTTAGCGTCGGCGTCGGAGCGGTTCTGGCTCAGTTTTTCCTTCGCCTCGATCCGGGTGATCACCAGTTCCACGCCGACGATCGCCCGCAGCTGCCCGGCAATGAACTTCTCCGGCGCATCGTCCACGGTCCAGGGGTCCTCCCGGCGGTTCTCGTGCAGGCCGGTCAGGTGCCGGACGTGCGTGGCCAGCCAGCCGGCGTCGTCATGGACCACCAGCTGCCCGTACACATGTGCCGTGCTGTAGTTCCAGGTGGGGACCACGCGGCCGTGCTCGGCCTTGGAGGCGTACCACGAGGGCGAGATGTAGTCGTCCGGCCCCTGGATGATGGCCAGGGCATCGCCGGCGGGCGTCGCGGACCACTGCGGGTTGTTCCGCGCCATGTGGGCCTGCAGCGCGCCGTGCTCCCCCACCGCCGGGTTGAAGGCGAAAGGCAGCAGCGTTGCCAGCAGGCCCCGGTCCGTCATGGTGACCAGGTTGGCCGCGCCGGGCGCCGCAAGGAGGTTTTGGACGGCCTGGGGGTCGGCGGCGAAGTGGGCGGGAATGTACATGGGGAGTCCCTTCAGGAGGTCACAGGGCTGGTTTGAGGCGGACGCGGACGGCCGCGGCGGCGCAGAGGATGACGGCAAGGGCGCCGATCACGGTGGTCCAGGTGAGCGCTTCTCCCAGCAGGAGCGCGGCCCAGCCGATGCTGAGGACCGGCTGGAGCAGCTGGATCTGGCTGACCTGCGCCATGGGGCCGATGGCCAGGCCGCGGTACCAGGCGAAGAAGCCCAGGAACATGCTCACCACCGCGAGGTAGGCGAAGGCCGCCCACTGGACGGGCGTGGCCGACGGCGGCTGGTCCAGGACGGAGAGCACGGCCAGGACCAGCATGGCCGGGGCGGCAAGGACCAGCGCCCAGGCGATGGTCTGCCAGGAGCCGAGCTGGCGCGCCAGGAGACCGCCTTCGGCGTACCCCACCGCGGCACAGGCCACGGCACCGAGCAGCAGGAGGTCGGCCCAGTGCAGATGCCCCACACCGCCGGACTGCAGGAAGGCAAATGAGAACGCCGCCAGCGAGCCGAGCGCCATCACCGCCCAGAAGACGGCAGGCGGCCGCTCGCCGGAGCGCAGGACCGCCACCGTGGCCGTGGCGGCCGGCAGGAGGGCGATCACCACGGCCCCGTGCCCTGCCGGCACCGCGGTGAGCGCGTAGGACGTCAGCAGCGGAAAGCCGACGACGACGCCGCCGGCCACGAGCGCCAGGCGCGGCCAGATGCGCGGTTGCGGCAGCCGCTGGCGGGTGATGGCGAGTGCTGCGGCCGCGAGAACAGCGGCCATGACGGCCCGGCCGGAGCCGATGAACAGTGGCGGGATGCCTGCGACGGCCACGCGGGTGAACGGGACGGTGAAGGAGAAGGCCGCCACGCCCAGCAGGCCCCACCAGATTCCGGTGGCATTTTGCGGCAGTATCACTGGGCCATTCAGCACAGTAGCGCTACTATGATATTTCATGAATAACGATAGCAGTTCGCGGATCGTTGCGGCACTCCGGCAATGGGTCGCCGGCGCGGCTCCGGGAGCCCAGCTGCCGTCCACCCGCCAGCTCGTGGCCGAGTACCAGGCCAGCCCCGTGACCGTGCAGAAGGCGCTGCAGGTGCTGACGGCCCAGGGGCTGGTCGAAAGCCGGCCGGGCGTTGGGACCTTTGTCCGTGCGGTCCGCACGGCACGCCCCTCGGACTATGGCTGGCAAACGGCTGCGCTGAGGTCGCCGTCGTCCCCGCTGCCGTCGTCGTCGGGCACCATGCGCAACGTTCCCGGCGATGCCATCTGGTTCCATTCCGGCTACCCGGACCGTGAGCTGCTGCCGGAGCGCCTGGTCCGCGCCGCGCTGACGCGCGCTGCCCGTGGTGACGCCGCACTGGCACGGCCGCCGGCCGCCGGCATGCCCGAGCTGCAGCAATGGTTCGCGCAGGAACTGGGACTGGCCACCCCCGTGGGGATCACGCCTCCCACCCCGAACGACGTGGTGGTGCTGCCCGGAAGCCAAAGCGGCCTCAGTTCCATCTTCCGGGCGCTGGTGGGCGCGGGACAGCCGCTGCTTATTGAGTCGCCGTCGTACTGGGGCGCCATCCTCGCCGCCGCCCAGACCGGGGTGCGGTTGGTTCCGGTGCCCACCGGTCCTGACGGGCCGGACCCCGCGGACGTGGACCGCGCCTTCGCCGAGACCGGTGCCCGTGCCTTCTACGTGCAGCCCAACTATTCCAACCCCACCGGGGCGCAGTGGGCGGCGGGCCGGGGCGACGGGATCCTGGATGTGGTCCGCCGGCATGGCGCCTTCCTGGTGGAGGACGACTGGGCCCACGATTTCGGCATCACCTCGGATCCTGTTCCGCTGGCCACCCGCGACGATTCCGGGCATGTGGTGTACATCAGGTCCCTGACCAAAAGTGTTTCCACAGCCATCCGGATTGCTGCCGTGGTTGTCCGGGGACCGGCGCGGGAACGCATCCTGGGCCAGCGTGCCGCCGAGTCGATGTACGTCAGCGGCCTCCTGCAGGCCGCCGCGCTGGACGTGGTGACGCAGCCCGGGTGGCAAGCGCACCTCCGAAGCCTCCGCCACCAGCTCCAGTCGCGCCGCGACCTCCTGGCCGCCAGCATCCGCGAACACGTTCCCCAGGCGCACATCGACGCCCTGCCCAAGGGCGGACTGAACCTGTGGCTGCGCCTGCCCGATGCCACGGACCTTACGCGCCTGGTGCGTGACTGTGAGGACGCCGGGGTGATCATCGCCGCGGGCACGGAGTGGTTCCCGGCCGAACCCGCCGGCGCCTTCATCCGGCTCAACTACTCGGGCCCGAATCCGGGCGCCTACCCGGAGGGTGCACGCGTGATCGGCGAGGCGCTGGCGCGGCAGGGCTGAGGCCCACGGTGCCGTAAATGCGCGACTTTTGCGCCTCCGCGGGAGCGGGTGCCCTTCTCTTCGGGGAGGGCTGACCGGAAAGTTCCGATAAGTGACGCAATCCGGTCATGGCGTGCAGGGCAAACCGGAAGCTGCAGGGTTGGCGAAGGAATGCGTCAAGATTTGCGCTTAACCCGGTTCCGGCCACGCGGCCGTGGCTACGCTGGCCGTGCAATCCGCATCCAGCACACGCACTTGGGGGAACCATGCCTGAAATTCACAGCCCTTCCGCGCCCCGCACCTCTCGCAAGGAAGACACGCTGACCGCCGGGGCTGCCTGGCGGAAGGGCTCCAACAAAACGCTGACCGCCGGGGCCGCTGCCGCCGTCGTCCTCCTGCTTGCTGGCTGCGGGGCACCCCAGGCCTCACTGACCGCTGCTGCCGGCCCCGCCAGCGAAACTGCCAGCGAAACTGCCACCGCAACCCCCACGCCAAAACCCATTGCCGATACGCCCTGCACCGCAGTGAACGGGCAGCAGGTTTCCGCCGGCGCCACCTATGTCTGTACCAAGGACGAATCCGGCAGGCTGGTGTGGCTGGACGCCGCGCAGTCCAAGCGGGTCACCGAGAAGCTGGCAGCCGCGGCTGCAGCGAAGGCGGCCGCGGAAAAAGCCGCAGCCGACAAAGCAGCCGCAGATAAGGCGGCAGCCGACAAGGCAGCCGCTGATGCAGCCGCCGCAGAGGCCGCTGCCCGGCAGGCCGCCGAAGCGAAGGCCGCCCAGGATGCTGCGGCAGTCCAGGCAGCAGCGGACAAGGCAGCTGCGAATGCGGCAGCCGCAAAGGCTGCTGCGCCTCCGGCTCCCGTGGCCCAACCCGTTCCGGGGACCAATCCCGGCTGCGATCCGAACTATTCAGGCTGCGTTCCCATTGCCTCCGACGTGGACTGCGCCGGCGGAAGCGGCAACGGGCCGGCGTACGTCCGCGGCCCCATCCAGGTCATAGGCAGCGATATCTACGGACTGGACGCCGACCACGACGGCCTGGCCTGCGAACGGTAGGGCTAGACGAAGGCCTTGACCAGCTCTTCGCTCTTCTCCCACAGGCCGCGGGCCAGCTCGGCGTCGTATGCCTGCGGGTTGGCCTTGGCCAGGGAGCGCTTGTAGTAATAGGCCCCGGAGATCCAGTCGGTGCCGGGGGTGCCGTTGATGAGCCACAGCAGGGTGTCGGCACCCTGATCAGGGCTGAGCATGAAGCGGTTCAGCAAGGTGGTGTACGCGTGCCGCCACGGGCTCCCGGACTCCGCCGCGAAGTTGGTGCGGACCACGCCCGGGTGGAATGCCGCCGCCGTGATTCCCTGGTCGTGGAAGCGGCGGTGCAGCTCGGACGTGAAGAGGATGTTGGCGAGCTTGCCCGTGCCGTAGGCGCGGTTGGTGCTGTATCCGTGCTCGGCGCTGAGGTCGAACAGGTCCAGCTTGCCGAAGCTGTTGGCGCCGCTGGAGGTGTTGACCACCTTGGCCTTGCTGGCGGTGAGCGTGTCCATGAGGAGCGTGGTCAGCAGGAATGGTGCCAGGTGGTTAACCTGGAATGTCGATTCGTTGCCGTCCACGGTGAGCGTGCGCTTGCCCATGATGCCGCCGGCGTTGTTGGCCAGGACGTCGATCCGGGGGTACTTTTCCTCGAGTTTGGCGGCGAGTTCACGCACCTGCGCCAGGTCGGCGAAGTCGGCGAGGTAGAAGTCTGCACCGATCTCCCCCGCCAGGGCGCGCGTCTTTTCGGCGGAACGGCCGACGACGACCACCTGCTCCCCTGCCTTGGCCAGCGTCCGTGCGGCTGCCGCGCCAATGCCGTCGCTGGCGCCGGTGATCACGATGGTGCGAGGAGTCAAGGGGTGTCCTTTGGTCGGCGGGCGGCGCATAGGGAAAGCACGCCAAGGGGAACAACGACGGCGGGGCGGCCGGTGTTCCCACCAGCCGCCCCGCCGTCACTCAGCGTGAAGCGTCAGCCCGCCACACCGGCCACCAGGAAGATGGCAGCGGCGATGGCGAAGCCCATCACGCCGATCAGGGTTTCCATCACGGTCCAGGTCTTCAGGGTGGTCTTGACGTCCATCCCGAAGAACCGGCCCACCAGCCAGAAGCCGGAGTCGTTGACGTGCGAGACCACCACGGATCCGGCGGCGACGGCAATCACCATGGCGGCGATCTGCATGCCGTTCAGGCCGCCTGCTGCGACCGCGGGGGCAATGAGGCCCGCGGTGGTGGTGAGGGCGACCGTGGCTGAACCCTGGGCGATGCGCAGGATGGCGGAGATCAGGAACCCGGCCAGGATCAGCGGGATGCCCAGGTTGCCCAGGACATCCGCCAGCGCCTTGCCGATGCCGGAGGTGCGCAGGACGCCGCCGAACATGCCGCCGGCGCCGGTGATCAGGATGACCGAGCAGACCGGGCCCAGGGAGGATTCGAGCAGCTTCTCCAGCGCCCCGGCGTCGCGGCCCCGGCGGGTACCGAGCACGAACAGCGCCGCGAGCACGGCAATCAGCAGGGCCACCGGGGTTTCACCGATGGTCCGAAGGATCTGGAACCACTGTTCCTTCTTGACGGAGGCGTCCAGGGCTCCGGAGGAGGCCAGGGTGTTCAGTCCGGTGTTGAGGAAGATCAGGACCAGCGGCAGGAGCAGCAGCCCGATGATGGTGCGGAACTTCGGCGGGTGCGCCTCGGCGTCGGCACTGGCGTGGCCCAGGATTTCGGGAACCGGGAGGACCAGCTTCCGGCCGGTGTACAAGCCGTACAGGTAGGCGGTGACATACCAGGTGGGGATGGCGGTGATGAGGCCGGCGATCAGCACCAGGCCGATGTTGGCATCGAAGAAGGCGGCTGCGGAGACCGGACCGGGGTGCGGCGGCAGGAAGATGTGCATCACCGAGAAGGCGCCGGCGGCGGGAAGGCCGTAGCGCAGCACTCCCCCGCCCAGGCGGTGGGCGACGGCGAAGACCACCGGCAGCATGACCACCAGGCCGGCGTCGAAGAAGATGGGGAAGCCAAAGATCAGCGAGGCCAGGCCCAGCGCGAACGGCGCGCGCTTTTCACCGAAGACGCCGATCAGGTAGTCGGCCAGCACCTTGGCGCCGCCGCTGGTTTCCACGATCCGGCCCAGCATCGCGCCCAGGCCCACCAGCAGTGCCACGGTCCCCAGGGTGGTGCCAAAGCCGTTGACCAGGACCGGGACCACCTGGTTGGCGGGGATGCCGGTGGCAAAGGCGGTGGCCAGGCTGATGAGGATCAGGGCGATCAGGGCGTGCATCCGCAGCCGGATGATCAGGAACAGCAGCACAAGAATTGCCGCTGCGGCGATGAGCAGCAGGGGGCCTGCGCCCATCGTCTGGGTCCATCCTTCGATGGTCATGGTTCTCCTTTGAAACAGGGTTGGGGACTGGGGGTCAGGACGCTGTGGGCGCCTGGCCGGAGGGGAGGTTGAGGGCCTGCACGACGGCGGCGACCAGTTCTTCGGGTGAGCGCGAGATGTCGAGGCGGAGGCTGCCTGCGTCCAGCTCTTCCTGGCTGAGCGGCTCAAGGGTTGCCAGCTGGCTGGGCAGCAGGGTGGGCGGCATGAAGTGACCCACGCGCCCCTGCATGCGCTGGCTGATCAGGTCCGCGCCGCCGTCGAGATGGAGGAAGATGACGCGGCCTTCGGCGCCGGCGAGCAGCTCACGGTAGCCGCGCTTGAGCGCGGAGCAGGTGAGGACGGTGCTCTTGCCGACGGCGGCCTGCGCGGTCATCCAGCTGCGGATCTCCTCGAGCCAGGGCCAGCGGTCCTCGTCCTGGAGGGGAATGCCCTGGCTCATCTTGGTGATGTTCGCTTCCGGGTGGAATTCATCGGCTTCGGCGCAGTCCCATCCCAGCTGTTGGGACAGGGCGGCCGCCAGGGTGGATTTGCCGGAACCGGCAACGCCCATGACCACCAGGTGCGTGGCTGGATACTGCATGTCATACCTCCGGAGAAGACGTCTTTGGCTTTGGAAGAAGCTCGCTGCCGGCCCGGTGTTCATCGGGCCAAGCGATAAGGTATCACCTTTCTTCATCAAAGATGCTATCTATTCGTGTCACAAGTCATACCTTTGCCGCTTTCCCGGCTATTCTGGAGGGGCGCAGCGGCGCGTAACGGAACGGGGAGAAGAATGTCGACGGCGACAATCCAGGACGGCGATGAAGTGCACGACGGCGGCCCCTCCCCGGCGGCGCAGGGGCGGGTTATTGAGGCGGTGGGGGTTGCCATAGCTTCCGGGGAGCTCGTCCCTGGCACACGGCTCACCCTTGAAGGGCTGCAGCACGAGTACGGAATCTCACGGACCGTTGCCCGGGACACCATGAAGGTCCTGGAATCGATGAACCTGGTCTACTCGCGGCGGCGCGTGGGCATCGTGGTGCAGGAACCATCGCTCTGGAACGTTTTCGACCCGAACCTGGTGCGCTGGCGGCTGGCCTCGGACCGGCGGGACCTGCAGTACAGCAGCCTCACCGAGCTGCGCATCGCCGTCGAGCCCATCGCCGCAGCGGGCGCGGCACGCCGGGCCAGCGCCGCAGAGCGTGCACAACTGGTGTCCCTGGCCGCCGACCTCCGCCGGCTGGGCGAGGCCGGCGACCTCCAGGCCTTCCTGGCCGCCGATATCGCGTTCCATCAGCTGCTGCTGCGAAGCTGTGGCAATGAAATGTTCCGCGCCCTGGAAGGGATGATCGCGGAGGTCCTGACCAGCCGGACCCGGCAGGGGCTCATGCCGTTCAAGCCGAGGAGCGAGGCACTGCAGGCGCATGAAGCTGTTGCGACGGCCGTGGCCGGGGGCGACACCGCGGAGGCGGAACGGGCCATGCACCACATCCTCGACGAGGTCCGGGAAGCGATGGGGCTGCGCTGACCCCGAACGCAAACGGGTCCGGCCGGGCAATCGCCCGACCGGACCGCGTATCTCGAGGGTAACTGTGGTGTCAGTCGACGACCCTCACCTTGCCCACCATGCCCATGTAGTCATGGAGGGCGCAGATGTACCTGAAAGTTCCCTCGGTCTGGAATTTCACCTTGAAGAGCGCCCCGGGAGGCATGAATCCAGAGTTGAGGTCACCGCCGGTGAAATTGTCAGGCGTGCCGGATGGGGCGAAAATGTTCGCCGGCTCGGTACCAAAGGTGACGGTATGGGGAGCACCCATGCCTGTATTCGCAAAGGTTACCCAGTCGCCACGGTGCACCGTGACGGTCGGCTGGACGAAGCGCATGACCATCGCAACGCCGTCGTCACCCCCGGCGATTACCAGGTGGTCGGTTGCGTCCTCAGCCAGCGAGGCGTCGAGCCGTTCGCCGTCACGAATGATGGAATGCTCCTGCGCCGCTGATCTGCGATCGTAGTCCGCCTGGCTGTAGGGGTAGTCCGTCCCACGATCCCGCACATGGACGGTACCCTTCATCACCATGCCATGGACCAAGCAGTAGTAGGTGAAGTCACCTTTCCAGGGGAATGTAAGGCTGTAGTCCTTGACTGATGGGAAGCCGGGCACGTCCACGTTGGCCATGATGCCCGAGTTGTAGTAGGACTTTCCATCGTAGTGATTCTTTCCGCGCTGTTGCAGCTCATCGTCATTGAACGGATCGAATGGTTGCAGCGACTGGCCCGACGCCAGGAACGTGACGGTATGGATTTCTGCGGAGTTCGCCCGCCAATGAATGGTGTCTCCCTCATTGATAAAGATCTCTGACGGGAGGAACGCCATGCCTTGGATCTCTTGGTCCCAGGACTCAGAGCCCACTTGGACCTGCCAGTTACGGTGGCCCCGTCCGTCGGCTGATGCGGGGCCGGCTGCAGCCAATGAGGCGAGTAGTGCAACAGCGAATGCGACGATGAATGCCAGTTTGTTGGATCTCGGTGTGGTTCCCCGATAGTGCTTCATAGCAGTGCTTTCTTAAACGACGATCTGATAAATGCCGATGCGCAGCTGCGGCCGATTCGACCCATTGCGTGACTGGCCCAACCGGCCACTGTTTTTCGGAGTGAAGGTGCCGGCTGCCGATGCCGGGAAGCGCGGGCAGCCAGTGCCGGCCGATTTTCGGGCCGGACATGCACCACCCCAACTGGTGCCGCGCAGGTATATCCAATTTTCCAGACGCCGCCCACGGTGCTGGTGTGCACATGCTGGAGGCGCGTGCACCTTCAACAGTCCTCCTGTAGGTGGAACTTGTCGAGACGGCGCGGCTAAGGAAAATACTGTTCGAGGCGCAGGCCTGCGGGCGGGAACTGGCACAGCTGGGTTAAACAAAAGCAGGGCCTGCCGATGAACGGCAAGCCCTGCTTGGAAACCTAACGGTCCCGGAACTCTAGGAAATTAGAGAGCCTGGATGTTGGTGGCCTGGGGACCCTTGGGGCCCTGCTCGGTGTCGAAGGAAACCTTCTGGTTCTCTTCGAGGGAGCGGAAGCCGGAGGAGTTGATCGCGGAGTAGTGCGCGAAAACGTCCTGTGAGGAGTCGTCCGGGGAGATGAAGCCGAAGCCCTTTTCAGCGTTAAACCATTTGACGGTACCAGTAGCCATTATTTTTGTCCTTCGTGAAGGTGGAGGGGAAAATCCCGACTTTCGGGCCCTCCGGCGTGGGGTGTTCAAAAACCGCTACTTCAGAAGAACACGGACTTTCGACCGCGCGTACTGCCTGAACTACCAACTGCATAAACACAACAACAGGATCAACACTACAGGACATTCGCCCCACACCTAATTCCGCCCCTGTTCACCGGCACTAAACCTGCCGGCGATCCTCGAGCGCCGTGCTGTACCGTGTGAACCCGGGGCGGAGCCGGACCGAGCGGGGGCCCACCATCGCGATGTCCTCCCACAGCACCAGGAACGAGCCGCGGTGCCGCCACCGCAGTATCCGGGCCAGCAGCCACGGGTGGGTGAGGCCATTGCGCTCGTACCCCAGGAACGATGCAACGCTGTGCGGGCTGACCACCAGCCCCAGCAGCCGCGGCTCCGCCATCAACTGGTGCGGAGGCCCGTCCAGCACGAACCGGGCGTCGGCAACGCGGCCCAGCCATCCGCCGTCGGGGTCATGGACCGGAGTGCCCAGCAGGTCACCGAGGATCATGGCGGCCTCCCGGTATCCGCGCGATGATCTTGTCCCGGACCCACCGTTCCACCCAGCTGGCATCCAGCGGTTCGCCGCTCACGCCCAGCCGAACCACCACTTCCACCTCCGCCACGTCCTTCCACGGGATCCGGATCAGCCTGGACGACGGCGGCCTGCCGCCAAAGATCCGCGTGCCCAGCACCGCCCCGGTCAGCAGGGCCGTGATGACCGGTGGCGCCGTCCCCGGCGGGATCTCCACGTCCAAAGCAGGCCCGCTCACCTCGAGGTCGTCCACGGTGGTGACCGGGACGCCGTCGTGGTCCAAAACCTGCCGGTCCATGAGGTGCAGCTGCGCGTCCAGGATGCGGCCGGCCACGCGCGGGACCGGCGGCAGCGGACCGGACGGGGAGGTCATGAGCCGGCTCCTGTCACGATCATGAGCGGAATGGCGGCAAGGGAGGCCACCAGGATAATCACCAGGTACACCATTCCCAGCACGTTCACCACACGGCCGTTCACATGCTCGTGCATGTACTGGGGATCATTGGCCACGATGAGGACGGGCAGGTACGTCAGCGGCAGGGCAATGGCGGAGAACACCACGGAGTATTCGGTCACCTGCACCGGGTCCACGCCGGTGGCCAGGACCGCCATCCCGATCAGGAGGCAGACAATCATGGCCACGTGGAAGCGCGCGGCCTCCGCCGGGCGGCGGAACTTCCCCCATGACCAGCCGAAGAACTGGGCCAGGGTGTAACCGGACGAGAGGGTGGTTTCCAGGGCGGCGCCGAAGGTTGCGGCCACGATGCCCACCAGCACGAACGCGAGCCCCAGCTTCCCGGCACCTTCCGCCACGGGCAGGATCACCTGGGACAGCGACGTCACCGAAATACCGGCCGGCAGGAGCACGACGGCGGCGCACGCGGCGATGGCCACGGACAGCAGGCCGCCCAGCGGAAAACCGACCAGGACGTTGATGCGTTCCTGCAGCAGGTCCTTCACGGTCCAGCCTTCCTCCACGGCGCCGGAGGAGAAGAAGAAGACCTCGTAGGGGGTCATGGCGGCGCCGAACAGGGCGATGGCGTAGTAGCTGTAGGTCCACACTGTTTCCTGCTCCGGCACGGAGGGCGCCAGCTGTCCGGCCAGCGCTCCCCAGTCAGGTTTGAGGAGGAACAACGCCACCGCAAAGACAATCAGCGTCAGCCCCAGCAGGCCCGCGACGTTTTCCATGATGGTGAACCTGACGCGCCAGATGACCAGCCACACGGCCAGCGCCGCCACGGGGATCCACAGCAGGTAGTACACGCTGCTGGCGAGCTGCAGGGCCAGCGCCACCCCGCCGATTTCCGCGGTGACGGTCATCAGGTTGATCAGGAAGGACGCCGAGAGGTTGGCCAGGCCTGCCCGCGCGCCGAGGCGTTCGCGGATCACTTCGAAGGTGGCCCGCCCCGATGCCGCCGCCACCCGTCCGGACATGTTGGCGAACAGGCAGATGCCCACCACGCCGACGGCCACCACCCACACCATTGACAGGCCGAACCGGGAACCGACCACGGCGTTGGTCACCAAATCCCCGATGTCCACGAACCCGCCGATGGCGGTGAGGACCCCGAGCGCGACGCCGAGGAGCCGCTTCACCGGGACCCCACCGCGCCTTCGAGCTGCTTCAGGGCGTCCTGCGCGTCCGCGAGCGCCTTGTCACCGTCCGGGAGGGAGGGGCTGCCGCCGTCGTTGGCTGCCAGCGCGGCGCGTGCCGTGGCGAAACCAGCGGCGCACTGGTCCAGCACGTCCAGTGCCTGCTTCTGCGCAACGCGCTCCTCCTGTGTTGCCGGCGAGAGCTTCAGGACACTGCTCCTGCCTGCCTCGACCTCCTTGAGGCCGTCCTCCAGGCTGGTGTCGGTGGCGGCTTTGGTGAGCTTGCCGTCCATGTCCTGGCGGAGGGCGATCCGTGCGGTGGCCACGGCAGAGGAACTGTCCTTCACGGCCGTGGACACCGACTGGGCAATGCCGCCGCTGCAGCCCGTCAGGAGGGCGAGCGCGGCGAGGGCCACGAGCGCGGGCCTGGCGGCGGGGCGGGCGCGGAAGGCGGCGGGCCGGGCGGTAATTTGTGCGGCCGGGACGGAGTCGGGCGTGTTCAGCACCGTTGCCTCCAGCCCCCGGAAACTCCCGGATCCATGCGACCTGGCAGGGCAGCCAGAAAATAGTTGCCTTGAGCTATATATAGCACTCCGCAGGGAAGTTTGACCTGCTCAGCCCGGGATTTTTCTCGCCTGCACCATGGGGTCCACGGACCCTCGACCGCGCCTGCGAATAGGCATATCCTGCATCCAGATCCTGCGGAAACAACCCACCACCGGGAGATGAAGCCATGGAGATGCCCAAGGCAACCGAGGAAGACAAAGAGCGGTTCAGGCGCGTGGTCCCTGACCATCCGGGGGTGGTGGTGAAGCCGATGTTCGGCAACCTCGGCGCATTCATCAACGGCAACATGTTCGCCGGGCTGTTCGGCTCCACCATCGGCGTGAAGCTCTCCCCCGAGGACAAGGAGATGCTGGAGTCATCCGAGCGGACCGTGCCGTTCGGGCCGGCGGAGCGGCCCATGGGCGGATACACCGGGCTGCCGGAGGTCTGGAACGAAGAGGGCGACGGCGACGACACCCGGGCGCGGGCATGGGCCGAAAAGGCCTTGGGTTACATTGCGTCCCTGCCGCCCAAGGAGCCCAAAGAACCCCAAGCAAGGGCCGCCAGGACTTCCCGGGCGGCGGCGAAGTAGCCATGTCCGCCCCCGCGGTTTCCCGTAACGAGACCAACACCGTGGTGGTGGGTGCCGGGCAGGCCGGCCTGGCCACCAGCTACTGGCTGGCGCAGCGCGGCGTGGAGCACCGGCTCCTGGAGCGGCGGCCCGCGTTGGGCGGCGCCTGGCAGGACCGGTGGGACTCCTTCTATCTGAACACCCCCAACTTTTCACTGGCCCTGCCGGGTACTGACTATGACGGGCCGGACCCGGACGGATTCATTCCCCGCGACGCCACCATCGACTTCTTCCGCAGTTACGCGGAGGACATCAACGCCCCGGTGGAACTGGACACGGAGGTCACCCGGATCGCCCCGGCCGGGACCGGGTTCACGCTCGAAACGGGCCGGGGCACGTGGGCCGCCCGGAACGTGGTGCTGGCCAGCGGGGCGTTCCAGCGCCCGCGGATCCCGCCTGCCGCCGCCGGCCTCTCCCCCGGGATCCTGCAGCTGCACAGCCATGAGTACCGCAATCCCGGGCAGCTGCCGGAGGGCGCAGTGCTGGTGGTGGGGACCGGACAATCCGGCGGCCAGATCACCGAGGACCTGCTCGACGCGGGGCGCACCGTGCACCTGTCTGTGTCCAGTTGCCCCGAAGCGCCGCGGCGGTACCGGGGCCAGGACATCTTCCACTGGATCATGGAAGTGAACGTCCACGGCCCCGGCTACGGGATCAATGCGCTGCTGGTGGACCAGTTACCCTCCCCCGCTGGACGCTTCATATGCAACCCGCTGCTGTCCGGCAACGGCGGCGGCCACAGTGTGCACCTGCGCGGGCTGGGCCGGCGTGGCGTCCGGCTGCATGGCCGGTTTGAGGGATTGCACGACGACGACCTGGTCTTCACGGATGACCTCCCCCAGCGCTTTGGGCTGGTGGAGGCGGGGTTCAGGCAGCGGCTCAAAATGTTGGCAGACGCCTACATCCGGGCAGCCGGGATCGACGCCCCCGAAGCTGAGGAACCGGAGGCGGACCACTGGCTGCCGGCAGAGTCCGGCGCCCGCCTGGACGTTGCGGCCGAAGGGATTACCTCCGTCATCTGGTGCACTGGCTACGCGCTGGACTTCAGCATCCTGGACCTGCCCCTCCTGGATGA
This sequence comes from Arthrobacter sp. Soil764, assembly GCF_001428075.1. Taxonomy (GTDB): domain Bacteria; phylum Actinomycetota; class Actinomycetes; order Actinomycetales; family Micrococcaceae; genus Arthrobacter. The sequence goes on from NZ_LMSI01000012.1 coordinate 242,185, forward strand.
GTGGAACTACCCCCGCCATGTGAAAGGCGTGACGGAGCACCCGGGCCTGTACGCCGTCGGGCTCCCTTGGCTCACCCGGCACATCTCCGCCACCCTGGTGGGCGTGGGCCCGGACGCCGAGTACGTGACGGAGCATTTGGCAGCGCGGAGCTGACCCCCACCAAGGGAGTGATTGTGATGGAACCGGTTCGCGTGATCCTGCTGCCCGGGAGCGTCCTTCCCGCCGACCCTGCCTACGGCGGCCTGCTGGAGGAACTGGGACCCGGGGTGGAGGCCACCGCCAAGGACCTTGAGTTCTATGCCGTGGATGCACCGCCGCCGGACTGGAGCCTGGATACGGAAGCGGACGGTGTGCTCCGCGAGGCCGACCGGCGCGGCTGGGATACGTTCCATCTGGTGGGGTACTCCGGCGGCGGTTCAGCCACCCTGGCCCTGACGGCATCGCATCCGGAACGGCTCCGCAGCCTGGCACTGCTTGAGCCCGCATGGGCGGGCACGTGGGACTGGAGCCCGGGGCACAGGGAGCTGTGGAAGAAGTATGACCAGTTGGACGGACTTCCGCCGGAAGAGTTCATCACCGCCTTCATGCGGCTGGGCGTCAGGGACGACGTCGTCCTGCCGCCTCCGCCGCCCGGCCCGCCACCGCCATGGATGGCCAAGCGGCCGGCAGGGATCGCTGCGTTCATCAGGACGTTCAAGTCATACAACCTGGACCGGGACCGCCTGGCCGGCTTCGACCGGCCGGTGCTGTTCATCCTGGGCGGCAAAAGCAACCCGGATGACTACGCTGACAACGCCAGGCGGCTGGGCCAGGTCTTCCCCGACTTCCGGCTTGAGGTGTTTCCCGACCGCCACCATTTCGATCCCCCGCACCGGATTGAGCCGCAACGGGTTGCCGCGCTGCTCAGGGAGCACTGGGCACGGGCCGAGGCCGGCTGAAAAACTTGAGCAATTCCCCCGCGAGATGGCATATGACGGCAATGCCCCGGGACTGCTGCGAAGTGCCACCTCGCGGACACTGGCGTGCAGGATCCTCCAGCCTAAGCTGGGGGCATGGACACGGCCACTGACGCCCGGCACTCCTTCGCCTCCCGCGCGAACCAGGCGGTGCGGACGCTGACCCCCGGCTACTTCGCCCTCACCATGGCCAGCGGGATCATCTCAGTGGGGCTTGAGCTCGAAGGATTCCACCCCGTTTCAATGGCGCTGCTGGTGGTGTGCGCGCTCTCCTACGTGGTGATCCTTGCGCTCAGCCTGCTCCGCCTGGCCAGATTCGCCGACTACATGCGCGGTGACTTCCTCGACCCCGGCCGGGCGTTCGGATTCTTCACCTTCATCGCCGGAACAAACGTGCTGGGGACGCGGCTTGGCATGGCGGGGTGGCAGGGCACGACGGCGGTCCTCCTGTCAGTGGCGGTGCTTGCCTGGGTGGTGCTCGGCTACGTCGTGCCATGGACCGCGGTGCTCGGCCGGTCCGAGCGCCCCGTGGTTAAGGATGCCAACGGCTCATGGTTCATCTGGTGTGTGGCCAGCCAGTCCGTGGCTGTCGCGGCGGCCTCCATCGAGCCCCTCGCCGCCCCGGAGTGGCGCGCGGCCCTGGCGCTCGTCGCCGTCGTTGCCTGGTCGGTGGGGCTCATCCTGTATGCCGCCGTGGGGATCTTCGTCTCGCTCCGGCTCATGACGTACCCCATCCGGCCGGAGGATCTGCGCCCGCAGTACTTCGTGGCCATGGGCGCCATGGCCATCAGCGTCCTGGCGGGGGCGCGGATCGTGGAGATGGCCGGAGCCCCCATGGTGGATGCGACACGCGGGCTGGTGGCCGGCTCCTCCGTGGTGTTCTGGTCCTTCGCCTCGTGGCTGTTCCCGGTGCTCCTCGCCGCCGGCTGGTGGCGGCACGTGGTCCACCGGGTTCCGTTGTCCTACGAGCCGGGCCTGTGGAGCGTGATCTTCCCCCTGGGCATGTACGCGGTGGCCGGGATTTATCTTGGCCGCGCGGATGAACTGCCCCTGGTGGCAGCCATCGGGCGTGCGGAGCTGTGGCTGGCGCTTGCGGCATTCCTGGTTACCTTCGCCGGGATGTTCCGGCACCTGTGGGCCACGCTGCTGCGCCCTTCCCGCAAAGGACAGTAAGCCGGAGACTCAGCCGGCCCGCGGACCGGTGCGGTGCGTCTTTTGCCGTCCGTCGCGGTGGGCGACGTAGGCGTAGACCATCAGGGTGATGCCGGCCAGGATCATGATGGCCGGGAAGGCGAAGTCCAGGGAAATGAACACCACCGTTGCCTGAAAGGCAAAGATCAGCCCCATGACCGTGAGGACCGCGGCCGGGATCAGCGGCCACTTCATCCTTTCCTCTGCCTGATCGCCGGTGTGCCCGGCGGCGTGGACCGGGACCAGGGAAAGCACGCCAAAGGTGGCGGCCAGGCCCAGGAAGAGGAAGGCGGCGGTGGGCATACCCTGTAGTTCCTGCGGTAGGGCCACAATGACCGCCAGCGTGAGCATGACACCGGACGGGATCAGTGCCCACCAGTTGGTGCGTTCCCGCACGAACACCGCGGCGAAGCCGGCCCCCATGAAGAGGAACAGGAAGGCTGCGCCCCAGGCTCCGCCTGTGAGCTGTGTGGCGGTGATGACGGCTGCCAGGCCCAGGAACACGGATCCGGGGATGGCCGCCCACCAGTTTTCCCGCCGCCGGACGAACAGGGAAAGGAACAGAACTCCAATGGCCGCGAAGATCAGCGGCGCAACAATGGCGGCACTGTCCATGACACCGATCCGGTCCAGCAGCAAAAGCCCACCCAGCCCAATGAGGACTATGCCTGCAATGATGCTTGCGTTCGCTGATTTCACCGTGTGCCTCCGGTTCCGGCAGCCAACATGCGCGGGCTGCTTAACCCCACGCTACGGGCGGGCACACATGGGAAACAGGGCCCAAAGCCCCGGCCGTCAGCATGGAACGATGCCCCTTCCCCTGCCCGTTCCGAGGTTGGGACTTTCAGCCCTATAACCGGGCGCGGTCAGCTTGGCATCCTTGTAAAGGCGCCATCCGGGTCCTCAAGTTTGCGAGGCCGGAGTGGCTTTCCCGCGTCCCCCTCCCCAATGCACCCGCCACATATTTGCACCTTGCGCATCCAGGCGCGCCCTGCCACCTGGCTGCACTTTGAAAGGACCGGCATGCCTGGCATCCGCACGCTCCGTCCCGCCCGACCATCATTACAGGAACACGCCCGGCTATCACGCGAAGAAGCGGCGCGCCGACGCGCGATGCTCCTTCATCCTTCCAACTTCAAGCCTTCGACATCACCCGGCACCGACGCCGGCGGTATGGCCGAGGAACTCAGCAGCAGGTTCGAGTGCCTTCATGAGGACCTGGTGTGCCGCGGCTTGCCGGACAATGAAGCCCGTACGGAAGTGGCACGCATCGCGGCGCGCGAGGTGTGGGACGGCTTTGCACTGCAGTTGCGCCGGCACCGGGCCGCGGCGGGTAGGCAGATGGACGCAAACGTCCTTGCTGTCGCACTGACGTCCATCCAGGGCATGACCCTGGCACTGCTCCGCCACCAGGGAGACCTGGCCTATGCCAGCCGTGCGGTGTCCACGGCCCTCCGCCGCCTCCAGTACAACAGCGGCCTGCTGGACCGGCTGCACCCGCATGGCAGCCCGGCCTTCAAGGACGCAGCCCTCATCCTTCATTCGGTGGAGGCTTTCCTCCGCCGGATTCCGGGCGCTTCCGGCAACGGCGGTCCCTGATTACACCTGATAAACGGCACGACCGGACCTTTGGCACTGCTGCTAAAGTAGCGGACACGAAATGATCATTTGAGGATCCTTCCGAACGGGGCGGGCGCGCTGACAAGGCGGCTGGGGAGGCCATCGACCCGATGAGAGCGTCTTCATGGAAATACCTGCAGCACCCTCGGATTCACGTCGGTCTCCGGCATGGACCGCCCGAATCTTCATCCTCAACGACCATGAACCGGTGCGGCGGGGACTGAGGGACCTGCTCGAAAACGATGGGTTCGCCATCGCCGGTGAAAGCGGATCGGCGGCAGAGGCTGAGCGCCTGATTCCCCTTCTGGAACCTGACCTCGCGGTGTTGGACGACAGGCTCCCGGACGGGACCGGGATCGAGGTCTGCCGCGGGCTCCGCGCCACCGCCCCCGGAGTCCGATGCCTGATCCTGACAAGTTGGGATGAACCGCATGCCGTGCGGGCAGCCGTTCTGGCGGGCGCCTCTGGATATGTGCTGAAGCAGGTGCGGGACAATAACCAACTGGTGGACGCCATCCGCAGCGCCGCCGCCGGCAGTTCACTGCTGCGGCCGGGGGTGAGGGAGAGGATCGCGGAAAGCCTTTACGCAGCTTCCTCCGCGTCCTGGCTGGACAGCCTGACGGAGAGGGAGCGGAACGTCCTTGCTTTCATGGCCCGCGGCCTGACCAACCGGCAGATCGGGCAGGAACTGGTGCTGCCCGATGAGGCGGTGGCTGCCTGCGTATCCTCAGTGCTGCAGAAGCTGGGCTTCCGGCGCCGCAGCCAGCTGGTTCCGGTGCCCATCCCGCGCGCGTGGGAACTGCTGCACTGATCCCCGCCTGGCCGGGCGCTTCCTTCATTCAGGGAGGGGCGCAGTCCAGGTCACGCTGGTGCCTTTGCCGGGTGCGCTGTCAATAATGCAGGTCCCGCCCACCCGGGAGGCCCGGGTCTTCATGTTGTTTAGTCCGCTGATCCGGCCGGGATTCGTAAAGCCCCGCCCGTGATCGCGGACGGTGAGCACCACGTGGCCCTCCTGCACGGAGAGGTGGACATAGATCTCCTCGCAGCCCGAATGCCTGACGGCGTTGCTGACGCTTTCGGACAGCACCGGCAGCAACTCTTCGGCCACCTCGTCGCCCACGACGTCATCGACGGGGCCCGAGAGCTGGATCCTCGGGAGGACTCCGGCCGCGTTGGCAGCTTCCTGGACGGCGCGCAGGACGCGGCCGCTCAGGAGCTCCCCGTCCTGTTCCCGGGCCTGCAGGGCGTAGATGGTGTCGCGGAGCTGGTGGATGCAGTCGTCCAGTTCTGTCGTGATTCCGGCGACACGGCGCTCGTGCGCGAGGGGGTCCCCGGTGTAGCGGCGCAGCCCCTGGATGCTCAGCCCGGCCGCGAACAGCCGCTGGATCACCAGGTCGTGCAGGTCCCTTGCGATGCGTTCGCGGTCGATGAACAGCGCGTGCTCTTCCCGCAACTGGTTGGCCCGCAGCAGGTCAAGGGTCAGGCCGATCCGGGAGGCGAAGACAGCGCTCTGTTCAAGATCAACATCTGTGTAGCGGCTTCCGCTGGACGGACGCGCCAGGATCAACACGGTGTCCCGGTGCCCGTCGATGTTGTTGCCCAGCGCAGCGAGCAGGACCGGTCCGAGCTTTTCGGCGGACGCACCGTCAAACACCTGGACCGGGTCCTTAACGATCCTGGACTCCCCCGTTGCCAGCACCTCGGTTACGGCCTCGCCCACCGGAAGCTCCTGCCCCGCGGGTATGGACTGCACTCCCAGGGAGGTCCGGCACCGTAAAGTCCCGTCTCCGGCAACTGACGCGATGACGGACAACGCCGAGGCCGAGGCGTGCAGTGCACGCTCAGCGATCATGTCCAGGTTGTTCGTGTCGGACCGCGGGTTGGCCTTGAGCCGGTCGCTGACGTCCATGCCCGCTTCCAGCCACCGCTGGCGGCTCTTGCTGTCCTCGAACAACCGTGCGTTCTGGATTGCCACACCGGCGGCAGAGGCGAGGGCAACGGCGAGGTCTTCGTCCTCGGCCGTGAAGTCCTGGCCGTCGGTTTTTTCCGTCAGGTACAGGTTTCCGAAGACTTCGTCCCGGACGCGGACCGGGACGCCCAGGAAGGTCTTCATGGGCGGGTGCTCCGGTGGGAAGCCCACCGCTATGGGGTGTTCGCCGAGGTCATGGAGGCGCACCGGGCTGGGCTGGCGGATCAGGTGCCCCAGCACGCCGTGGCCGGTGGGAAGGTCGCCGATGAGCCTGGCACCTTCTTCGTCAACGCCGACAGTGATGAAGTGGCTGAGCTGTTGGTCATCGCCGATGACGCCCAGGGCGCCGTACCGCGCACCCACGAGTTCGCACGCCGACTGCACCACCCGGTCCAGCACCACTTCGAGGCTGAGGTCTTCCGTCAGGGAGACGACGGCACCGAGCAGGCCCTCCACGTGTTCCTGGGTCCGGACCAGCTCATCTGCCCGGTCCACGAACTCACGCAGAAGCTCCCTGGTTCGTCGCCGGATTGGTTCACGCCACATAAAGAAAACACCTCAGTCATAGAACAGGGCCCCATCGCCCTGGATCCGATTGGTGACAGCCCCCAGTGTCTCTCACCACCATGCTAACAACCCCGGCGACCCAGCGGCTGATAAGTTACGTCCTGGCTGCCTCCTGCCCCCGCAGCCGTGCCCGGCGCCGGCTCCGGGGCTGCATCGGAGTCCGCTGCACCTTGACCGGGATGCTGAACCTGAAGGCCCTGCGGGCGATGTGGTGTGTGGCGTGCCGGGGCCGGACGGGCGGCGGCGGGGCCGGCAGCTGCTGGGCGTCGCGGGCGAAGAACCACTGCTTGGCCAGCTCCACCAGCACCAGGTACACCACCACCATGCCCAGCAGGGCCAGGAAGAACGGGACCGGCAGCGGGTCGAAGCCCAGCAGCCCGGCCAAGGGCGAGAGCGGAAGGAAGATCCCCACGGCCACCACGGCAAGGGATGCGGCAATCAGCCCGGCGGAGGGCCGGCTGCGGAGGAACGGCACGCGCCGGGTGCGGATGGCGAAAATAATCAGCGTCTGGGTGGCGATGGATTCGATGAACCAGCCGGCGCGGAACTCCCCCGGGACGGCGTTGAACACGAACAGCATCAGGGCGAACGTGGCGAAATCGAACAGTGAACTGATGGGGCCGAAGAGCAGCATGAACCGCCGGATGAAGGCGATGTCCCAGTGCGACGGCGCCCGCAGCTGATCCTTGTCCACCCGGTCCCCCGGAATGGCCAGCTGCCCGGAGTCATACAGCAGGTTGTTCAGCAGGATCTGGCCCGGCAGCATGGGCAGGAAACTCAGCACCACGGAGGCTGCCGCCGCGCTGAACATGTTGCCGAAGTTGCTGGACGTGCCCATCAGCACGTACTTGATGGTGTTGGCGAAGATCCGCCGCCCCTCCATCACACCGTCGGCCAGCACGCCCAGGTCCTTGTCCAAAAGGACGACGTCGGCCGCGTCCTTGGCAACGTCCGTGGCCGTATCGACGGAGATGCCGATGTCCGCCTTGTGCAGTGCCAGGGCGTCGTTGACGCCGTCGCCCATGAAGCCCACGGACCCGCCACTGAGGCGTAGCAGAGCAATGATGCGGGCTTTTTGTTCCGGCGAGACGCGGGCGAAGATCGTGGCCGTGCGCGCGGCGGCGGCAAGGTCGGCGTCGGACATCGTCTCAATCTGGGCGCCGGTGAGGGTGCCGCCGGAGATCACATCGAGGTCGGCACAGACTTTCTCCGCCACCTTGGCGTTGTCCCCGGTGGCGATCTTCACCGAGATCCCCAGCGCCTCCAGCAGGTCCAGGGACTGCCGGGCGTTGGCCTTGGGCCGGTCCAGGAAAACGAGGAAACCGGCCAGGGTGAGGTCTCGCTCCTCCGCGGGCGTCAGCCTGTCCAGCCCCGCGGCCGGGCGGGTGGCCACGGCAACCACCCGGGAGCCGGCGTCGAACTGTTCATCCAGCAGCGCCTGCACCGCCGGCGCGGTGGCACCGCACAGGGCCAGGACGTCCTCCGGCGCACCCTTGGTCACAAGCAGAGCCGGACCTCCCCGGTCACGGACCAGCGCCGAGGTGCGGCGGCGCCGATGGTCAAAGCGGATCAGGTCCAGCCGGTCAAAGCGCCCCGGTTCGAAAGCCGCCGCGCCGTCGCTCTCCCACAAGGCCGCATCCAGCGGGTTCTGGCCCGCGGAGGAAACCTTCGCTCCCGCATAGTCCGCCTCGGTGGCCAGCAAACCCAGGGTCAGCAGGCCGCCGTCGGACACATCCGGTGTAGCCGGGAGGGCAGTGGTGAAACTGATCTTCCCTTCCGTGAGGGTGCCGGTCTTGTCCGTGACCAGGATGTCCATGTCGCCAAGGTCCTCGATGCAGACCAGCCGTTTGACCAGGACCTTCCGCCTGGCCAGCTGGCGGGTGCCGGTGGCCAGGCTGGTGCTGACGACGGCGGGCAGCAGCTGCGGCGTGATGCCCACGGCGATGGCCAGGGAAAACAGCAATGACTCCAGCAGGGGGCGCTGCAGCAGCAGGTTGGCCACGAAGATCAGCGACGTCAGCACGAGGGCCACCTGCAGCAGCAGGAAGGAGAAGCGCTTGAGGCCCAGCTGGAACTCGGTCTGTGGCTGCCGTTCACCCAGGCCCAACGCGATCCTGCCAAACTCGGCCCGGCCGCCGGTGGCCACCACCACGCCGCTGCACCCTCCGGACTGGATCACGGTGCCCATGAACACGCAGGAGGCGAGGTCCGCCAGGGGTGCGCCCGCCGGCACCGGCGCCGGGTCCTTGGCCGCCGGCTGGGACTCCCCCGTGAGGATGCTTTCGTCGCAAAGGAGGTTGTCCGCGGTCAGCAGACGGATGTCCGCCGGGACAATGGCGCCCAGGGAAAGATGGACGACGTCGCCCGGCACCAGGGCGGTGACGTCCACGTCCCTGGTGGTCCCGTCGCGCTGCACGGCCGCCTTGTGGGTGACCCGCTCATGCAGGGCCTCGGACGCACGCTCTGCGCGGTATTCGTTGCTGAAGCCGAGGCCAACACTGACCAGCAGGATCACGCCGATGACGATCGAGTTGGTGGCGTCCCCCAGGAACAGCGACAGCGCAGCGGTGACGATCAGCAGGATAAGGATGGGGCTGGCGAACTGCCGGCCCAGCACGGCCCAGGCGTTGGCGCGGTGGGTGCGGACAGCATTGGGACCCAGGCTTGCAAGCCGCGCGGCAGCTTCTTCTCCAGACAGCCCCTCAGGGGCCGAGCCGAGGCGCTCCAGCGTTTGCTCCGCCGTCAGAGCCGCCGCATCGGTGATGGGCAGCTGGAGGGAACTGCGCTCCCGGACGTTCAGGTCTGTCATGCCGGATCCGATCGGACACGTTGGTTTGTGGCGCTACCTTAGGGCAAGGGTACGACGCCGAGTCGACTGGCGTGTATCTACGCCGATTGCAGGGTCCTGCCCTCACAGTGCCCGCTGAGCCAGCCACTCCGTAAGTACATTGAAGAACTGGTCCGGGGCGGTGGCATGGACGTTGTGCCCCACATCCAGTGTGACCAGCGTGCAGTCCGGGATAAGCTCCGCAACCTCGGCCAGCAACCCCTGCGGGATGTGGCTGCCGGCTCCACCGCCGATGAGCAGTGTTGGTGCTCCAATCCCGGGGAGCCTGGCCCACCAACGGCGCGAGGGGTCGTTGACCTGCGCCGCGATTGCGGGGACAACAGCCCAGTCGAAGGGCAGCTCGCCTGGCGGGCGATCGGGCAACGGCCGGGTCCGCGGATATGGCGGCGGGGCGTCCTCAATGACTAGGCGGGCGATTCGTCCGGGTTGGGCCAGCGCGACGAGGTAAGCCACCACACCGCCCATTGAGTGGCCCACCAGGGTGACGCGGTGGAGGTCCAGGCCGGCAAGGACCGCCACGACGTCGCCGCACATGGGCTCAAAGGAATACTGCCCGGGCCGTCCGCTGCCGCCATGGCCGCGAAGATCGACGGCGAATACGTGGAAGTCCGGTGCCAGGGCCGCAGCCATCGCGCCCCAGTCCTCCGCGCTGTCGCCCAGGGCATGGAGCAGCAGCACAGGAGGTGCGCCGGAATTCCCGGACTCCTGGATGCTGAGGGTGACACCGTCCGCGCCCGGCACGGCCAGCTTCTTCATGGCGGGGAGTCCACGTCAGCCGGGCGGACCGGGGCTGGTGGCCGTGCCCAGGATGTGGGCAAGCGGAGGATTCAGCCGCTGCACGGCGAACCCGAAGCGCTGGTTGTCTTGGACCGTGAAACCTGCTGCGGTGATGGCGGCCAGGGTGTCCCGGTTGAGGTGGCATCCGCCCATGAACCGCCCCCACACGGGCGTCAGTACATCTTCCGCCCTCGCCAGCACGGGGTGCCGGGACCGGACGTGCTCGTAATAGGCAAGGGTGCCGCCGGGGCGCAGGACGCGGCGGATCTCGGCGAGCACGGCGGACTGGTCCTTGACGCTGCAGAGGACAAGGCTGGCCACCACGGCGTCGGCGCTGCCTGTTTCTGCCGGTATGTCCTCTGCCGCCGCGGCTATCACGCTTACCGGAACGCTGGCGGCGGCCGCCTGTTCTTCTGCCACACCCCGGAGGTAGTCATCGGGTTCCAGTGCCAGGACGCGGGTCACGGTGGGAGGATACAGCGGGAAGGAGGACCCGGCACCGGCTCCGATTTCGACGACGGACCCCTTCAGTCCCGCCAGGATACGGCGCCGGTGCTCGGTGGCCCCGCGGCGGTCCATTGCGCCCACCGCCCTGGCAAAGGCCCGGGCAAAAATCGGGTGCTGCAACGGGCCCGGGCCCACCCCGCCCTCCGTGCCATCAGGTGCGCGGTCCATCCGGATACCTCCTTGGACTGTCTGGCTCCCATCATGGCACGGAGTGCAGGGGCGGAGGCTACAGGCAGTTGGGCTGGTAGCCGGGGTCTGCGGGACCGGAGGGCTGGCTTAATGCGTTCGCCACGAACTGGTGCACTACGGGATCGTTGGGGGTCTGGTCGTGTTCGAAGACATCGGCCGGGCACTTGTCCTGGATGGTGATGTTGGTGACCTGCCTGGCCGGTCCCGCCAGGAACTGGCTGTTGTAGGGGATCACCACTTCGTCGTAGACGGTGGAGATCACGGTGTAGGACGGGCCGGTCACGGTGTCGCCCTTGGCGTTGAGTTCCTGCATGAAGGCGGAGCCTGCCTGCTGGTCCGCGCATGCCGCGCAGCCCAGGGTGGTGTAGGCGGGATCGGGGACGGCGTCCGGCGGCGGCACGATCAGGCCTTGGGTGCCGTGGTTGGAGGGCGCAATGCCCACCAGGTGGTGGACGTACTTGGCGCCGCCCAGCAGGTGCATGTAGTAGCGGGGCATCATGCCGCCCTGGCTGTGGCCCACCAGGTCCACTTTTGCCGCACCGGTGGCGGCGCGGACGGCGTCCACAAACGGGGCGAGTTCCTTTGCGGAGTCTGCCACCGGGGCGGTTGCGTAGACGCCGTTGGTCTCGCCGTAGTTGAGGGCAAAGACGCAGTACCCGGCGCTCTTGAGGTAAGGCGACAGGGTGGACCAGTTCTTCGCCATGCTTTCGAAGGTTCCAGGTACGAGGACCACCGGGTACGGATGCTCCGCGGAAGGCTTGCAGGACCAGTCGTTGGCGCCCGGCGGGGCGATGTCCAAGGTGTCGGCCTGGGCGGGAACCGTGGAAAGCGAGCCGGCCAGGACGGCGGCTGCGGCGACGGACAGGGCGCGTTTAAGCAGTGACATATAAACCTCTTTGTTCGCGTGTCAGCAATGGTGCCGCGGCCGGGTGTGCTGGTGGCGGGTGTGCCAACCAGGTGCCTGCTGCGGTCCTAAAAATGCTAGGGAGCAAGGACCTCCAGGTGACTCGGCCTGCACGAACGTGCGTGGAATGAATTCGCCTCCCGGCCGCGCCTACCGGCGTGGTTGGGGGACGTCGCCAACTTTGTTGTTACTGGTGAGTAGCTAATTCGAGCCGGCAACGCCTGCGGCCTGCGAAACGGGCAGCGGGCGGGAGTGCAGGGCGCGCTGCACAAATGTGCATGAAAGCGCGGCCACGCTCCGGCTCCGTGCAAGGCGCCAATAGGCGCCAATATGAGGCCGTTTTACTTCACGGCGTTCGCCGCGTTCACCCGACCGTACGCCCAGTAGGTGCCGGTCCCGGAGACCCTGTCAGCGGTGGATTCCACGTTGGCCCGCACCGAGGCGTTGGTGGCGGCGGGGTGGGAGCTCCAGGCGAGTGCGGCCGTGGCAGCCACGATGGCTGAGGACATGGAGCTGCCGTTGCCCACGTCGTAGCCTCTGGATCGGTTGTTCGGAACTTCAAGGGCAAAGGCGTGGTTGGGGAAGGTGGAGTAGACGTTGACGCCGGGTGCTGCCACGTCCACCCAGCTGGCTCCGAAAGTGGAGAAGGATGCCTTGAGGTCCTTGCTGTCCGTGGCCCCGACCGCGATGACGTTCGGGTAGGAACCGGGGTAGATCTTGGTCTGGTTTCCCCCGTTTCCGGCGGCCGCCACCAGCACCACTCCCTTGGTCCACGCGTTGTTGACGGCGGCCTCGAGCGTGCGCGACGCACGCACCCCAATGCTCATGTTGATCACCTTGGCGCCGTTGCTGACGGCCCAGTTGATGCCGTTGGCAACACTGGAGCTGGACCCCACCCCGCTGTCGTTCAGGACTTTCCCGGCAAGGATGGTGCAGCCCGGGCACACTCCTGCCACGCCTGCCGAGTTGTTGGCGGTGGCGGCAACGATGCCGGCCACATGGGTGCCGTGGCCGTAGTAGTCCTCCGCCACCGGGTCGCCGGCCTTGGTGGCGGCGTCACTGAAGTTGGCACGTGCCACCACTTTGGGGGCAATGTCAGGGTTGTCGCTGGCCACGCCCGAGTCCAGGACGGCCACCCTGATGCCGGAGCCTGTGGTGGTGTTCCAGGCTTCGACGGCGTCGACGTCCGCGTCCGCCGTGCCTGCGGGCACGGTGATGTCGCCGCGGGTGTTGGTGAAGGACTGGCCGGTGTTCTGCAGCGCGTACTGGCGGGGGAAGTATGGGTCACTGGTGGCCACTGTGGCAGGTTCGTCGGGCTCGGCGTACTCCACGGACGGGTTCCGGTTGAGCGCCTCGATCAGCCGGGCTTCCTGGCCGGAGGGCACCGGGACCAGCCGGGCGCCCGTGCCGCCCACGGCGGAGCCGGCCGAAAGACCGTACTGGTGGAGCACGCCGGGGGCTGCGCCGCCGTCGTACGTTTTGACCAGGATCTGTCCCGCCCCGGCGAGGGACGTGGACGGCGCCGCGCTGGCGGCGGGAGCCATGGTGAGTGACCCAAACGAGAGGACTGCCGCCGTGAGACCGGCGATGACGACTTTCTTCATGGGGTTATGGTGCTACGCGGCGGGCTGGCGTCGATAGGGGCAATGCCCCTATTTAAGGCTCAGCACTTCGTCGATGGGGCGGCCGTTGACGTACACCTGTGCACTCGTGGCCCCGGACGCCGTCATGGCTGTGTATTCCAGCTGCGCCTTGGCCCGGGGGACGTCGCAGACGCCGCCGAGCATGAACTGCCCGGAGAGCCAGATGGTGATGGTGCTGCCGGTCAGCTCGCCGCCCAGATACGTCAGGCTCGACTGGTAGAGGACATTGATGAGCCCGGACTGCCCTATGTCGCGGCTCTTGTTGGCCAGCAGGGTCCCGATGCTGGGGCCCACCTGGTCCGTGAACCGGACGGGGGCTGTGGTGGTGGCCACCAGGCTGTCGCCGCAGCCGATGGCGGGTCCGGAGACGCCATTGTCACCGACGGCCACATAGTAGATGGTCAGCGGGGCCACCTGCTCGGGAAGTCCGGTGGGCGTGGGTTCCTCCGTGGGCGGCGGGCTTGCAGGAGTGGACGACGGCGGCGTGGCGGCCGGGGTGGTGGGCGCCACTGAGCTGCCCGGCGTCGTGGTGGGGTTCGCCGACGCAGTAGGAGTCGCCGTCGCGCTTGGGCTGGCGCTGCTGGGGGACGCGCTGCTGGCAGTCGGGCTCGGGGCGGCGGAACTTGTGGAGGGGGCCGGGCTGGGCTGGCCGAAGCAGCCGGTGAGGACCAGCAGGCCGCTGAGTCCAAGAATGCTGAATGCCGAAAGCCTGGGCCTGTTCATGGTGCCCCCTTGAAGACAGGTCCCGCCGTTGCGGGGCCCGTCTTCAAGCTACGCCTGAGGGTTAGTCCAGAACAGGGACTAAAGTCCGGGCGCGGCGCGGGAACACTCCAGCCCCGGCCCTACGGGTGCACCAGCACCTTCACTGCGGTGTCCTTGTGGTTGATCAGGGTGTCGAAGCCCTGCTCCACCAGGTCCTCCAGCGCGATGCGGCCGGTGATGAAGGGTTTGAGGTCCACCTTGCCCTCCTGCACCATTTTGATGACGGCCGGGTGGTCGCGGACGTACGCGATGGTGCCGCGCAGGTCGATCTCCTTCAGCACCAGCTTCTGCATATCCACGGTGGCGGGCGCGCCCCAGATGGACACGTTCACCACCACGGCACCGGGCCTGACGGCGTCGAGCATGGTGTCCAGGACGGCGTTCACGCCCGCGCATTCGAACGCGACGTCGGCCCCCGCCCCGCCGGTGAGTTCCCGTACCCGCGTGGGAACGTCCTCCTTGCTGGGGTCCAGGACGTGGTCCGCCACACCGCTGGAGGTGGCTTTCTCCTTGCGGGCCTGGGTGAGTTCGCTGATGATCGTGGTCACCCCCATGCCCTTGAGGACGGCCGCGGTGAGCAGCCCGATGGGGCCCGAGCCGCCCACCAGCGCCGTGTCGCCGGCCTTCACGCCGCTGCGCGCCACCGCGTGGTGCGCCACGGACAGCGGCTCGATCAGCGCCGCCTCATCCAGCGGAATGTCGCCGATGGGGTGCACCCAGCGGGCGTCCACCACGATCTTCTCGCTCAGCCCTCCCCCGCCCCCGGAGAGCCCGATAAAGCCCATTTGCCGGCACAGGTGGTAGCTGCCGGCCTGGCACATGTCGCAGTCGCCGTCCACAAAATAGGGTTCGACGACGACGTTGTCACCAACTTCCAGCCCGTCCACGCCTTCGCCGACTTCAGAGACGGTCCCGGAGAATTCGTGCCCCAGGGTCACCGGGGATTCCTCGTGCGAGAGCGGGTGCGGATGGCCCGGTGCCGGGCAGAAGATGGGCCCTTCCAGGTACTCGTGCAGGTCCGTGCCGCAGATGCCGCACCACGCGACGTCGATCTTCACCGCCCCCGCCCGCAGCTCCGGCTCCGGGATGTCCTCGATCCGGATGTCCTTGCGGGCGTGGAAACGTGCTGCCTTCATGATTCCTCCATGCTGTGAACGCTGCTAACGGGTGTGGTGGCTGGGCTGCAGTTCGTAGACGGGTGTTTCGAGTCCTTCCATCCGGGCCTTCAGCTGCAGCGCCAAATAAGACGAGTAGTGCCGGCTCTGGTGCAGGTTGCCGCCGTGGATCCAGAGCTGCGGCACGTTGGTTGGCTTCCACATATTGCGCAGCTCCCCCTCCCAGGGACCAGGGTCTTTTGGCGTGTCTGACCCGTATCCCCAGCACTTGCCCACGCGGTCCGCGATCTCGGGAGACACCAGGTCCGCCAGCCAGCCGTTCATGGAACCGTAGCCGGTGGCATAGACAATGAGGTCCGCCTCCAGCTCAGTGCCGTCCGCCATGACCACGGCATTGCCCGTGATCTTGGAAACCTGGCCTGACTTCAGCTTCACCCGTCCGTCGATGATCAGCTGGGAAGCGCCGACGTCGATGTAGTAGCCGGAGCCGCGCCGCAGGTACTTCACGAACAGGCCGGACCCGTCCACACCGAAGTCCAGGTCGAACCCCGCGGCCTCCAGCTGCGAGTAGAACTCCGCGTCCCGCTCGGCCATCTGCTGGTACACGGGCACCTGCGCCTCAGGCAGGATGCGCATGGGCAGCGACGCGAACAGCAGGTCCGCCTTCTCCGTGGTCACCCCGGCAGCCAAAGCCCGCTCCGAGTACAAGTCCCCCAGCGCCAGGTCCATCAGCGATTCGCTGCGGGCGATGTGCGTAGAGGAGCGCTGGATCATGGTGACGTCGGCGCCGTGCTCCCAGAGGTCCGCGCAGATATCGTGCGCGGAGTTGTTGGAGCCGATCACCACGGCCTTCTTGCCCGTCCAGTCCCCGCCGCCGGGATGCTGCGAGGAGTGCCGCTGCTCGCCCAGGAAGCTCTCGGCACCGTCGAACTTAGGGATGTTCGGGTAGCCGGAGACGCCCAGGGCGAAGACGAGCTGCTTGGGCCGGAGGGTCACCGGTTCGCCGTTGCGAAGGACGTTGACCGCCCATTCCTGCGTGCCGTCGTCGTACGCTGCCCCCACGCACTCGGTGCCGGACCAGTAGTTCAGCTCCATGATGCGGGTGTAGTGCTCCAGCCAGTCGCCGATCTTGTCCTTGGCGGCGAAGACGGGCCAGTCGTCCGGGAACTTGAGGTAGGGCAGGTGGTCGTACCAGACGGGGTCGTGCAGGTGCAGGGACTTGTAGCGGTTGCGCCAGGAGTCGCCGGGGTTCTGATTCTTTTCGATGATGATGGTGGGCACGCCCAGCCGCTTGAGCCGCGCCGCCAGGCCGATGCCGCCCTGCCCGCCGCCGATGATCACGCAGTAAGGCTGCTCCTCGTAGCCCAGCCTGGCTTCCTGCTCCTCCTTGAGCTCCTTCCAGGAGCGGCGGCCGCGGACGATCTCGTGCGCCACGCCCTGCTCGCGGCGCGGGCCCTTCTTCTCCTCGAAGCCCTTGAGCTCCTGCATGGTGGTCAGCAGCGTCCAGCATTTGCCGTTCCGCAGCCGGAGGTGGCCGTAGCCGCGGGCTGCTCCTGTCTCGAACGTGATCCACGCTTCCACCGCCTCGGCGTCCCCGGTGGCGTCCTCCGCAAGCGCCCAGCTGGATGGCTGCACCCGGTCCAAGGTGGCCTCCAGCATGTGCCGGATGTCCGCCTTGCCTTCGAGGGTTTTGAGGTTCCAGGTGAACGCCACGAAGTCACGCCAGTAGCTTTCGTCCTCGAAGAGCTCCAGCGCTGCCTCCACGTCGCGCCGCTGCAGCGCATCATCCAGGCCGGCAAGCCAAGCCTGGGCGGCAGCGGTGGGTGTTTGGGTCATCTCCACTCCTTTGTGTGCTGTTCTGCTGATCCATGGGCCCCGCCTTAAGCCCTGCGATATGCTGGGGCGGGCGTGAGCTGCATCACTAGTGGAACCCCGCGGGGGTAACAACGGCGTTACACGGACCGGCAAGGACGCCGGCTGTGAGGAGGAACAGTGGACCAGGGCCTGCGGTTTTCGGACCCGGCACGGTATGCGCGGACGTTACGGCGCGCGCATGAGCTGGTTATTTCCGGTGTGCCGCGGCCCGAGATCCCCACCAGCCTGGTGGATTCCTGGCACCGCTCCATGGCCCTGGGCATCAGCCCCGACCAGCACAGCCCGCGGCACCTGCACGAGCCGTCCGAGGTGCTGGAGCTGCGGCGGGACCACCGGCTGCAGCAGGTGATGCCGGCCCTGCACGATCTCCTGGCCGACGATTCCCGTTCCGGCCGCCACCTGCTGGTGCTCACCGATGCCAGCGGCGAGATCCTGTGGCGCGTGGGCAGCCCGGCGGTCCTCCGGCGGGCCGACCAGCTGGAATTCCTGGAGGGCGCGGACTGGTCCGAGGCCGGAATCGGCACCAACGCTATCAGCGAGGCCCTGGTCACCGGCGGCCCCGTGCAGCTGTTCTCCGCCGAGCACCTAGTCCGGACCCACCACGACTGGGCCTGCACAGCCGCGCCCATCACGGATCCCACCACGGGACGGCTGCTGGGCGTGCTGGACGTCTCCGGGCCGCTGGACACTATCAGCGCGGACACCCTGAGGATGGTGCGCTGCGCCGTCCGGGTGGCGGAGGCTTTGCTGGGAACGTCCGACGCCGGCACCTCCTTCGGTGCCCCGGCTTCCAAGGGCGGGTCCCGGCGTCCTGCGCATGCTGTTGGCGGGCAGAATGTTGCCGGGCAGGGTGCTGTTGTGGAGTCGCTGGAACTGCTCGGCGACAAGCCTGCGGCGGTGTTTGCCGATGGCGTCCGTTCACCGCTGACCCTGCGCCGGGCCGAGATCCTGGCGCTGCTGGACTCCCGGTCCCAAGGCTGGTCCGCCGAGGAGCTGGCTTATGAGCTGCATGGCGACGCCGGCACGCCGCAGGCCATCCGCACCGAGATGTTCAGGGTGCGGTCGATGCTGGGCGGGGCGGTGGAATCGAACCCGTACCGGCTCGCAGCAGGCCTGGCCGGGGCTTCCGATTCGGGGCGGGTGCTGCGGCTGCTGCGCGAGGGCCTGGTCGCGGAGGCGCTGGAAGCGTATCGGGCTCCCCTGCTCAGCAGGTCCGGCGCGCTGGCCGTTCAGCTGCTGCGGGACCAGCTGGATCTGGCCGTGGGATCGGCCGTGCGGGTCAGCGGGGATCCCGGACTTCTGGTCCGCTGGCTCTCCACCGACATGGGCGCTGCTGATTCGCTGGCCGTGGAAGCGTTGGGCCGGCTCGTGGGCCGGGCTGATTCACGGTACTTGGCCTTCCGCGCGTCCTCCGGCGCCTGAGCCTGCCATGTGGTTGCGCCTGGCCAGCCGCTCACCAGACCGAATCGCCGCGCAGCACAACGTCGCTGCCGCCGTCGACATAGACGATCTGCCCGCACAGGTGCGTGTTCTCCAGGCTGTTGAGCCACGCCAGCAGACGGGCCACGACGATGGGTTCGGCGATGCCGTTCAGCGGCATGGGAACTACTTTCAGGAGTCCCTCCCGCTCCTGTTCGGTGTCAATGAGGTCGGCCGTCATGGGGGTGGCGATGACGCCGGGCGACACCGCATTCAATGGGATCCCGGCCCCTGCCCACTCGGGGCCGGCGGCCTGGCGGCGGACCCACCGTGACAGTGCAAGCTTCGTGGAAGAGTAGATGAGGCCACCGGTAGCCGGTTCCTTGGCCAGGACCTCGGCGCGGGCCATCGCCGCCTGTTCGTCCCCGGCGGTGAGCAGGGCAACGAGTTCCTCATCGCTGGCCATCAGGGCTGCCATCGAGGAGACCACGACGGCCCGCGGCGCGTCCGAGCCGGCGAGCAGGGGGCGGAGTTTTTCGAGCGTGGCAACAGCTCCGAAGAAGTTCACCGCAACGGTGGCGGGTCCCGGGACGGCAAGGCCGGCCACGGCGTAGATGGCGTCGATCCTGCCGCCGCTGACCTTCCGCACCGCATCCACCAAGGCGCCGCGTCCTTCTGCCGCAGAGAGGTCGGCCACCACCTCCGCGTCATGGATGTCCACGCCGATGACACGCTCGCCGCGCTCCTCGAGCAGTTCCTTCGTGGCCCTGCCAATGCCGGAGGCCGAACCGGTGATGACTGAGATGCGGGGCATGGCGTCTTCTTTCCCTGGCTGGATGGACTTGGATTCACTCTGCGCGCCAGTCCCGAAGCTAGCCAGAGGCCAAAGGCCTGCGCTGGACGCGCCTTCGGGCCCAATCGACAGCTCTTGTCACGCCGTTAACCGTCCATTCATATCCTCCTCAAAACCTGTCCAACAGCCGGAAATAGCGTGGGCGCCATGGACAACATCTCCCGCAGAACCCTCATCTCCGCCGGCCTCGGAGCCGGCATCGTCGCCGCACTGCCGAGTGCCGCCGTCGCCGTTTCCACCGCCGACGACGCCGGCCTCCGCACCGATCCCTTCATGCTCGGCATCGCGTCGGGCGAGCCGTGGCCGGACGGCTTCGTCCTCTGGACCCGCCTGGCCCTGAACCCGGTGGCGGAGGACGGGCTGGGCGGGATGCCGTCACGCCCCGTGGCTGTGCAGTGGGAGGTGGCCGAGGACTCCACCATGCGCACCGTAGTAGCCCGCGGCGTCGAGCACGCCCGGATTGAAACCGCGCACTCCGTCCACGTGGAACTGCGCGGCCTGAAGCCGGGCCGCGAGTACTTCTACCGGTTCCGCACGGGCAAGTACATCAGCCCGGTGGGACGCACCCTCACCAGCCCCGCGCCGCACGAGACGCCGGCCGCGCTGGCCATGGCATTCGCCAGCTGCGCGCAGTACGAGCACGGCTACTTCACCGCCTACCGGCGCCTGGCGGAGGACCACCCGGACCTGGTGCTGCACCTGGGCGACTACCTCTACGAATACAAGAAGGACAGCTACGTGATCGGCGGCGGCAACCCGCGGGACCACGAGGGTCCCGAGACCGTCACGCTGGAGACCTACCGGCAACGGCACGCGCAGTACAAGGCCGACGCCGACCTGCAGGCAGCGCACGCAATTGCACCGTGGGCGGTGGTCTGGGATGACCACGAGGTGGACAACAACTGGGCGGACGACGTTCCGGAGAACAGCGACGCCGGGCAGCTGAACGACAGCGTGGAGCACTTCCGGCAGCGCCGGGCGGCCGCGTTCCAGGCGTACTACGAGAACATGCCGCTGCGCCCGTCGTCGCTGCCTGCCGGGCCGGACATGAAGATCTACCGGCGGATCCAGTGGGGCCAGCTGGCCAACTTCCACATGATGGACACGCGGCAGTACCGCGACGACCAGCTGGCCGGCGACGGATGGAAAAAGAACGTGGCCGAGCGGCTCGCCGAGGACCGGACCATCACGGGTGCCGAGCAGGAGAAGTGGCTGCTGGACGGATTCCGGAACTCCACGCAGCGGTGGGACATCCTGGGCCAGCAGGTCTTCTTCGCGGAGCGCGACCGGAACAAGGCGCCGGAGATCGACGACGTCTCCATGGACGGCTGGGACGGGTACGCGGCCTCCCGCCGCCGCATCACCCAGGGCTGGATCGACGCGAAGGTGCGCAACGCCGTCGTCCTCACCGGTGATGTGCACCGGCACTGGGCCAACGACGTTAAGGTGGACTACAGGGATCCCGCCGCCCCGGTGGTGGGCTCGGAACTGGTGTGCACGTCCATCACCTCCACCGGCAACGGCACGGGCTCCACCACGGACGCCACCATGGCCTGGAACCCGCACCTGAAGTTCTACAACGACAACCGCGGCTATGTGAACACCCGCATCACCAGGGACGCGCTGACCGCAGACTTCCGGGTGCTGGACCACGTCACGACGCCGGGCGCACCGGTGGCCACCAAGGCCTCCTTCGAGATCCGGGACGGCGTACCGGGGCTGCAGGCGCGGGCCTGACCCTTCCGCGAGACGCGTTTGCGTGACTTTTGAGCCATCGGCTGGCGGTGGCCCCGCCCTGGCACCAGTTCACGCGCCTTCGACTGGCATAAGTCACGCAAACGCGTACGCGGCTGGCCTCCGGGTCCCGCCGTCGACCTTTCTCCCGGCCATTGTGCGCCTCAGGGCCCGGGGCTACGATGCTGGCGGGGAGAGGTCCTGTGTCTCACTGCTCGACGACAGGGGCCAGGACATGACCGACTTCTTCACCATGCAGCCCGGCGAGACTGCTCCTCCACTGCCGGCAGGGCCCGTCCTGTGCGGCGGAACCGCGGGTATGCGGCGCATCCACCGCTTCTTCCTGTGGGCTTACGGGGAAGCGCCGGGGCTGGTGCGCTCTGCTGCGGCAGGTGATACGGCCCGTGCCGCCTACGTCGGGGAAGTGCTGGGGAACTTCGACAAGGTCCTGCACATCCACCACGAAGGCGAAGACCTGCTGATGTACCCGCAGTTGAAGGAACGTGCGCCGGCTTGCGCCCTGCACATAGGGCAAATGCTCGAACAGCACCGGCAGGTCACCTCCAGGCTCGGGGCGATTGAACCGGTCCGGCTGCGCTGGATGCGCACGGCGGATGAGGAGTCCGGCGCAGAACTTGCTGCCCGCTATGAGGATCTGGCCGCTGTGCTGAACGTACATCTGCGCCGCGAGGTCACCGAGATGATGCCGGTAGCGGACAGGGCAATGTCCGAAAAAGAGATGCAGGAAACCGGCCAGCACGGGATCAAGCAGTTGGACAAGAAGTTTCTGGTGGGTTACCTCGGGATGGTGCTGGCCACCAATCCGCCGGCGGACCGCAAGGAGCTGTTCAGCGAGATCCCTCCCCCGGTCCGGCTGGCCTACCGGCTGGTGGGGCGGCGGATGTACCGGAAACAGTACGCCACACTGTTCCCGGGACGCCCGATTCTCGAAACGCTGTAGGGAATGCATTAGACAAGGCTTGTCCAACACACGCGTGCAACGTGTTCTAGGCTGGAATCCACCCGAGACGCCAACAATAGAGCGAGGCATAACGTGCACCAGGACGCCGCCCGGTTCCTGTCCCAGCCGGTGGCCGCCCAGCCGGGCTCGCCATTGCGGGTGGCCGTGTACTCCCGGATCGCCGAAGCCATCCGCAACGGCCTCCTGACCCCCGGCTCCATGATCCCCACGGAGACCGAACTCGGTGCCGACATGAAGGTCAGCCGCACCGTGGTCCGTGAGGCGCTCATGCTCCTGGAGGAAGACGGACTTATCCGGGCGCGCCGCGGCGTGGGCCGGTTCGTTTCGGACACGCTTCCCCGCATCGGCATCGAAAGGATCCGCCCCTTCGAGGAGGTCCTCGGCGGCCCCGGGCAGACGGTGGAGGTCAAGCGCACCCAGGTGGTGCGGCAGGCCGCCTCCGAGTTCGTGGCCCCCGGCATCGGCATCGAGCCCGGCACCGACTGCTGGCTGTGGGAATCGGTCCTGATCCGCGACGGTGAGGCCATCGCCCACCTGCAGGAAAACGTCACCGCCCAGCCGGTCAGCATAGGCAAAGGCCCTGCCGCGCCCCTTGAGATCAAGGACGACGGCGGCGACACCTTGCTTGCCACGCTCAACAACCAGCTGGGCAGGCTGGCCGGTCCGGGCGAGTGCCAGATCAGCCTCAGCCAGGTGGGCCCCAGCCGCGCGAAGCTGCTGGACCTGCGCCCGTCGGACCCGGTCCTGGTGCTGACACAGTTCGTCAGGCACTCCAACCGGCCGTTCTACCTGGCCAAGTGCCTGGTGTCGGCGCGCGCCGGGCACCTGTCGGTGATGCAGTCCCTGCAGTCGTAGCCAAGGCTGCGCTACTTGGTGCAGCCCACCGCCTTGCAGGCGTCCACCCGGCCGTACTTCCAGTAGGTTCCCGTACCTTTGATCGGGTTGGCGGTGGCTTCGATCTTTTTGCGAACCTCAATGTTGGACGTCCCGGCCGCCGTGTTCCACACCAATGCCGCAGTCGCGGCGACGATTGGTGAAGCCATCGAAGTGCCGGTCTCGATGTCGTAGCCCATGGACCGGCCGTTCTGGCCGCCCAAGGTGAACGGGTAGGTGGGGAAAGTCGAGTAGACGCCCACGCCCGGCGCGGCAACATCCACCCACTTTCCGTACGTGGAAAACGACGCCTTCATGTCGTTGTTGTCCGTGGCGGCAACGGCAATGACATTCGGGTAGGCACCCGGATAGACCTGGGCCTGGGTACCGCCGTTGCCGGCAGCGGCAACAATCACCACGCCCGCATTCCAGGCGTTGTTGACAGCGGCTTCGAGGGTCCGTGATGAGACGCGGCGTCCGAGGCTCATGTTGATCACCTGGGCGCCCTTGCTGACGGCCCAGTTGATGCCGTTGGCAATGCCGGAGCTGGAGCCGGATCCGCTGTCGTTGAGCACCTTGGCGTCCAGGATGGCGCAGTCCGGGCACACGCCGGCAACGCCAATGGTGTTGTCCCGGGCGGCGGCCACGATGCCGGCCACGTGGGTTCCATGTCCGTACCTGTCGTAGTCCTCATCCACAACGATGGCGGTGTCGCTGAAGTTGGCCCGTTCAACAACCCTGGACGAGATGTCCGGGTGGTTGATGGCCACGCCTGAGTCGATGATGGCAACCCGCGTGTCGCCGCCGGTGGTTACGGTCCAGGCTTCGACGGCATCCACGTCGGCGTTATCGGTGCCCGCGGCCACGGTTTTGGTGCCAGCGGTGTTCGTGAATGCCTGGCCTACGTTGTGCAGGGCGTATTGGCGGGGGAAGTACTCATCATCTGAGGTAGCCGTTGCGAGTTCGTCCGGTTCGGCGTACTCCACCGCGGGATTGTGGCTCAGTGCCTCAACGAGGTGGAGCTCCTTGCCGGCCGGCACTGTGATGAGATGGGCGCCAGTGCTGCCGACGGCCGGGCCTTCACGAAGGCCGTGCTGGCCGAGGACACCGGAGGCCGCGGCGTTGTCGCGGAACTTGACCAGGATCTGTCCGGACACGAAAGACGAAGATGCGAGCGGGGATGTGGCGGCAGCGTTGCCTGGCACAGCGGCCGTGAGGGCGCCGAGCGCCATCACGGCCGATGCGAGACCTGCCAGAACTGTTCTTTTCATGCCGCTTATCATGCGCCCACGTGTAACAGCGGGGTAGAAGGGAAATCCACAATTTTTTCGGCGGTCAAGCGATTGAGGCCTTGTTCGACATACGAACCGCAGTGCGCTAAGTGAACTTTAGCGCTATCCTTCATAAGCAGAACGTATGCCGTGGGTCACGCCCGCAAGTGGTGCAGCTCTCGGCCGGCGTGTTCTTACCTTTATCCCTGATCAATGAGGATTACATGACGACTTCTCCCTCCATGCGCGTATCACGCTGGCCTGTCTGGCTCTGCTGGCTGGCGATGGTTTTGGACGGCTTTGACCTGGTGGTGCTCGGCACTGTCATTCCCACCCTTATCAAGACCGGCGAGCTTGGCTTTGACGCAGTCGGCGCTACTTTGGTGGCCACCATCTCCCTGGTCGGCGTCGGCCTGGGCGCACTGTTCATCGCCCCGCTCTCGGATCGCTTCGGGCGTCGGAAACTGCTGGCCGCCTGCGTGCTCTGGTTCTCGATTTTCACCATCGCGGTGGTTTGGGCGCCCAATGTCGCAGTGTTCGGCGCCTTCCGGCTCCTGGCCGGGCTGGGGCTGGGGGCCTGCCTTCCGGCTGCTCTCGCCTACATGAATGACTATTCGCCGGCGGGGTCTGCAGGGAAGTCCACCACCCGCACTATGACCGGGTACCACGTGGGGGCGGTCGCAACGGCTTTCCTCGCGTTGTTGGTCATTCCCGACTGGCGAATCATGTTCGTCGTCGGTGGTGCTGCCGGGCTCATCCTCCTGCCCTTCCTGTGGTTCAAGCTGCCGGAAACCCTGCAGGCTGGTCCGACAGCGAAGACAGTTAAACAAACGGGTTTCCGGGATCTGGTGAAGAAGCCCTACCCCTTGGTCGCCGCGGCGATCGCCGCCGCCTCATTCATGGGGCTACTGCTGGTCTATGGCCTGAACACCTGGCTCCCCCAGCTCATGGCATCCGCTGGATATCCCGTGAGCGCAGGCCTTTCCCTGCTCCTGGTGTTGAATCTCGGCGCCGTCGCCGGCCTCATCATCGCCGGCATCCTGGCCGACAGGCATGGCACCAAACCCATCGTGCTGCTTTGGTTTGGCCTCTCCGCCGTCTGCCTTGCCCTTCTGAGCATCAAGGTTGATAACGCGGTCCTGCTCAACGCCCTCGTATTCGTCACCGGAGTGTTTGTATTCAGCGCCCAAGTGCTGGTTTACGCCTGGGTGAGCCAGCTGTTCCCGGCCCGCCTGCGTGCCACCGCCCTCGGTTTCGCTGCCGGGGTGGGCCGCGTGGGGGCCATCGCCGGACCTGCAGTAACGGGCGGGCTGGTCGCAGCTGGAGTCGCCTACCCCTGGGGGTTCTACGTGTTTGCGGCAGCCGGCGCTCTTGCAGTGCTGGCCCTGGTGACCGTCCCGCACGCCATCGCCAACACTCAGGCTGAGGTGGAACACGTGAGCTGAACGGTGTTGCCCGGCTCGTCCGTGCTGACAGGCCGGGCTTTCGCTAGACGGCGGTGCCCGCTTCGGCGAGCACCGCCGTCGTGCTTTCCGCGCCCGCATGGTGGTCCAGCAGCGTCTCCACCAGGTGCGGGGCGAAGTCCTCTTCCAGCGTGAGCACCACCCGGCAGCGGGCGCCCCGAACGGGCGGGTAGCCGGCGTACAGTCCGCGCATGTCGCAGATGGTCTGCCCGCGGCCCGGCCCGTCGGAAGTGTCGACGGCGGCGCGCACCACCGGCGCGACGGCGGGCGTCACGGCACCCACCGCGAGCGCCGCGGCCAGGGGGTCGTGCATGGCGGAGCAGGGCCGGCCGTAAATTCCCTCGTAAAAGCGGAAGTAGTAGCCCAGCATCTCCCCGAGCGCCCGCGGCACCGGCGCAGAAGAAGCCAGCAAAGCCTGCCGGTGGTCCTCCTCCAGCACCGACGCCATGGTCACGTCCAGCGGCACCAGGGTCACGTCCCAGTCCGCGGCCAGCACCAGGGCGGCGGCCTCGGGATCGTTGTGGATGTTGGCCTCCGCCACCGGCGTGATGTTGCCCGGCGCCAGGGCCGCCCCGCCCATCACGGTGACGGTGTCCACCAGCGACGGCAGTGCCGGTTCCAGCCGCAGCGCCTCGGCGATGTTGGTCAGCGGCCCGATGGCCACCACGCGCAGTGTCCCCGGGTACAGCCGGGCCAGCCGCACCAGTATCTCCGCCGCGGACTCCCCGGCCAGTGACGCCTCAGCCGGGGCCAGGTACACCTCGCCGATCCCGTTCTCCCCGTGCACCCACGGCGCCCCGCCGCCGAAGGACCCGGCCAGCGGGTGGTGCGCCCCCAGCGCCACGGGAATGTGCGCGGAGCCGGCCAGTTCCAGCAGGTCCAGGGTGTTGCGGGCGCCGACGGCGGCACTGACGTTGCCGCTGACAGTCCCGATACCCTTCACGTCCGCGGCGGGGGCGGCCAGCAGGTAGGCCAGGGCGAGGGCGTCGTCGATCCCGGTGTCGCAGTCCAGGTAGATCGGGAAGGGCGTGGTCATGGCGGTTCTCCTACAGTAAAAGGGGTTAGAGGGTCTCGCCCTTGGGGGCGGCGACGAAGAGGCTGACGATGAACGCGGCGGCCGTGATGCCCACGGAAATCCAGAGGGCGGTGGCGTACCCGGCGGCGGTGGCCTGGGCGGCGAAGGGCGCCACCAGGACGACGCCGAGGCTCGCCCCGATGCCAAAGGACGCACCGTTGATGCCGGGCAGGGCGGCCGGGGCTTCCTTGGGTGAGAGCAGCACCGAGAGCCCGTTGATGGCGGTGAGGAACAGGCCGTTGTAGAAGATGCCCAGGGCCGCGACGGCGATCAGGACGGCAAGCTGGCTGGTGGAGAACATGGCGGCTGCGATGGCGCAGGCCAGGCTCATGCCGGTGCCAACGCGGAGGGTCTTGATCCAGCCGCGGCGGTCGGCCAGCCAGCCGGCCAGCGGTGCGGCAAAGACGCCAATGAGCGCGGCGGGCGTGAGGAACAGCAGCGCCGAGACGGAGGCGGAAAGCCCGAAGCCGCCGTCGTGGTCCTGGCTGAGCAGCACCACGGTGAAGTTGATGATGGCGAAGATGCCGGCGAGGGTGAGGACGGTGGTGGTGATGACCGGCCATACCTGGCGGGAGCGGAGGTGGTGCACGGCGATGAGTGGGTGGCTGCGCCGCTTCTCGATCAGCCAGAAGGCGGCGAAGGAGGCGATGGTGCCGGCCAGCAGGGCCAGGGCGGTGGGCGAGGTCCAGCCGGCGGCGGATCCGTCGGAGACGAAGTAGGTGATGAACACCAGGAACAGCGAGAGGGAGCCGGCGCCCCACCAGTCCATGGCGCCGCGGACCCCCTGCGGGCGGCCGGCGGGAACGATGCGGAGGATGCAGGCCGCGGAAATCACGGTCAGGGCCAGGACGACGACGAAGATGGACCGGAAGCCCAGGGTCTCGGCCAGGAGCCCGCCCACCCAGCCGTCCACTCCCCCGATGCCGCCGTTGATGGCGGCGATGATGCCCACGGAAGTGCCGAACACCTTGGCCTGAAGGTTCTCGCTGAGGACGATGTAGGCGAGCGCGAAGACGGCGCTGGAGACGCCCTGCAGGAACCGGCCGGCGATGAGCAGTTCCAGCGTGGGTGCCGTGATGCAGAGGATAGTGCCGGCGCCCATGATGCCCAGGACCATCAGCAGCGCGGCGCGGCGGCCAATGAAGTCGCTCCAGCGGCCGATCACGGGGCCGGCGATGGCGCCGGCCAGGAAGAACATGGACTGGACGGGGGCGGTGCTTTCGGCGCCGCGGCCGAAGTCGGCGGCGATCTGCGGCAGGGCCGGGGTGACCATGCTGGCGTTGAGCTGGAAGGACAGCACGCCCAGCAGCAGCGTGGAGATCAGCAGGGCGGCGCGGCGGCCGGAGAGCTTGGCGGCGTCGTCAGGGAGGACGACGGCGGCAGCGGCTTGGGCGGGAGGCGCGGCCGTGGCGGGGGTTGGGGCGTTCACATCAAACTCCTTTGTTCGAACGGGGTGGGGATCGAATCCGGTCTTCGTGCCTTGATTCGAGTTGTTATACAACCATGTATGACTCACAAGTACAACCATGGGCTACACTTTTTCTTAATCCGGCCGCTTCCGGCCCTCCCCCTTCAGAGAGTCTTCCCATGAGCAATCGACTTCCTGCCGTCACCGTGGTGGGCAGCATAAACCTGGACCTGATCGCCACCGCAGGGCGGCTTCCCACCGCCGGCGAAACCATTGGCGGCGGCCTTCTTTCCCGGCAGCCTGGCGGAAAGGGTGCCAACCAGGCGGCGGCCGCCGCCCGGCTGGGCGGCGGGGTCCGCATGATCGGAGCGGTGGGCGACGACGCGCACGGCCAGGGAATGCTGGACGCGCTGGCTTCGGCCGGCGTGGATACTGCAGACGTTGCTGTGCTGCCGGAGGCCACGGGGACGGCGCTGATTGTGGTGGATGCCGGGGGCGAAAACCAGATTGTGGTGTGCCCGGGCGCCAACTCCCACCTCGCACTCGACGGGGTGGAGTTCTCTGCCGATGAGACCGTGCTGTGCCAGCTGGAGGTGGGCCTGCCCGTGGTGCTGGAGGCGGCCCGGAAGGCGCAGGGCTATTTTGTGCTGAACGCGGCGCCGGCCATGGACCTGCCGGCGGAACTTCTGGAGCGTTGCGACCTGGTGATCGTCAACGAGAGCGAGTACGCCCTGATCCCGGCCCTGGCCTCAGCCAAGTTCGTGGCCGTGACTTACGGCGGCGATGGTTCCGCCATCTTTGAGCACGGCCGGAAGGTGGCGGAGGTGCCGGCGCCCGCCGTCAGCGTGGTGAACACCATCGGCGCCGGCGATGCCTTCTGCTCCGCCCTGGTCCTGGCCCTGCGGACGGGGCTGGACAACGCTGCCGCACTTGCTGTTGCGAACGCGGTGGGTGCCGCCGCCGTCAGCGATCCTTCCTCCCAGCCCGCGTTGGCACAGCTGGGCCACTATGTGGAGCGGACTGCCCCCGCCCTGGACGCCCGGTGAGTGTGGCACTGCGGCGTGCGGCGCCGTCGGACTTTCCCGAGGTCCGGCGCATCACCCGTGACGCTTACCTGCGGGCGGGGCACTTCGCCGCCGGCCATCCCTACATGAGCGTGCTGGAGGACGTGGAGCACCGCGCCGCCCGGGCGGAGGTGTGGGTTGCGGAGGCCGCCGGGAAGGTGGTGGCGGCGGTGACGCTGACGTTCGCCGGCCAGCCGTACAGCGAGATCGCCCTGGACGGGGAGCTGGAGTTCCGGATGCTGGCGGTGGATCCGGAACACCAGGGTGCCGGCGTGGGGCGGGCCGTGGTGCGCGCGATTATGGAGCACGCGCGGCAGCTGCCCGGCATCGGGGCGATCAGCATCACCAGCGCCACGTTCATGGAGCGGGCGCATGCGCTGTACCGGTCCCTGGGGTTCCGCCGCGCGCCGGAGCGGGACTGGTACGTGCCGGGCGAGGACGTGCTGCTGTGGGTGTTCCGGCTGGAGCTTTGAGTTTGGGCATTTTTCGAAACCGTGACCGCATTGCTCCGGACCACCTTCCCCGCGGTCAGGGCGTGCGGCCCCGGCGACCTTGATCTGCCAGGAGATCAGAGTGCCGGTGGATAATCCGCCAGACGCCCCCTTTGTTGCGATAGACGTGCGTTGTGCGCATCGTGTAGACGGCGGGGATGCCATCAACCACGGCGCTGCTGTGCTCAAATCCGGCCGTGTAGGCGAGGCTTCCGCTGGCACCCGCTGCCACGAGCTCGAACTCAGACCCGGTGGAGCCCGTGAACCGGCGGGCCTCCTGGCGGAACTTGGGTTCCAGGTCCGCCTAGCCCGCGCCGGAAATATGCGCGCCGAACAGCGTCACGGGGTTCCGGGGCGACCATAGGGCCAGGCGGGGCGCCACGTCACCCTTATGCAGCGCCAGCGTCATGTCCCGCTGCTTTGGCAGGATCTCAGCCAGGAAGGCTGCCGTCTCCTGTTGCATGGCCGCCCACCCTCAACCACTCACGCCCTTGGCGGCGTCAGGGAATGGGACAGCGGCCTCCCCCGGCGGGAAGTCCGCGTGACGGTGCACAATCCGCCATTCGCCGTCTTCCCGGCGGTAGACGTGGGTCACCCGCAACGTGTACTGCCGTGGTGTCCCCTCCACGGTTGTGGAGGTGTGCTCGTAGCCCACCGTGTAGGCGAGGTCGCCGCTTGCTCCGGCAGCGACGATTTCGAGGTCGAAGGAGTCCGCGTGGGAGAACCAGGAGGCCACGTTGTGGAACATCGGCTCCAGCTCGCCCCAGCCCGATCCGCTGAGCTGCGCGCCGAAGAGGGTTACGGGATCGTTCCGCGACCACAGCGCCAGGCGTGGAGCGGCGTCACCGTCGTGGATCGCACCGTCCGCGGCTCGCTGCTGGGGAATCATTTCGGCCAGGAAGGCATCCGTTTCAGTTGACATGACCAACTCCATTACAGTCAGACCGTTTTGAATACAGTTATAATGCATCCAATGGAACGGAAGATCAAGAGGCAGTACGATTCCCGCCGCCGCCAGGAGCAGGCTGCAGAAACACGGCGGAGCATCATCGCGGCGGCGAACGAACTCTTCATTGCCCAGGGGTACGGCCAGACCACCATTAAGCAGGTGGCCGAGCGCGCGGGAGTCTCTGCCGAGACCGTGTACGCCACCTTCCGCAGCAAAGCTGGGCTGCTGAGGCACGTTTGGTATGTGGACTTTCGGGGTGACGATGCGGACGTGACCCTGTATGACCGCGAGGAGATGCAGTCAATCCTGGCCGAGCCGGACCTGCCGAACAGGATCCGCCGGCACGCTGTGTTCGTCACGGCGAGCAACCGCCGCATCTTTCCGCTCCTCGACGCCCTTGCCGGAGCCGCTGCGAGCGAGCCCGACGCGGCCGCGATGCTGGCCGAGTGGGCGGACCGGCGGCTGGACGTTGCCACCCGCTACGCCCACGCCGCGGCCGCCACCGGCCAGCTCGGCGTCAGCGAAGAGGAATGCAGGGACGTGCTGTACGCGACCATGGACGGCACCCTGTGGGCCCAGCTCGTGGGCCAGCGCGGCTGGAGCGACGAGAGGTTCTCGGACTGGCTCGCCGCAACCTGGATCGGTGCTCTCGTCGGGACGACGTAGCGGACCGGGCTTCAGCCGATGACGCTCCCAAGCCGTGTCCGCCGTCGTCCTTGTCAATGCTGTGGCAGGGATTGCGTTGGGCTATGGCGCGGAGCGTTTGCCCGTGTCCGTGCTGGATCCCGTGGTGGGAACGAAGTTCCAGTCGAAGGAGCCGTCGCCGTGCAGCGTCAGCCGGAGGAACCCGCGGGTGTCGCTGAACCGCTTGGCGATGTACTTCGGCTTGCTGGTGAACGGGCGGAGATCGATTCCTCCGGTGGAAACCTGGAACGCCGTCATCCCGTCATCGACGCATTTGTCCGCGTTGTTCACCGGGCAGGACCGCTCGTAGTTGTGCTGCGACCCGGACAGGGTCAGCCGGACCCGGTACTTCCACATCACGTCGATCCACGGTTTCTGGTAATCAGCGCGCCCGTGTTCCTCGGTATCGGAGGTGAAGTACGGCTCGTGGTAGACCACCGCAAGGTGCTTGCCCGCCTTCTGGGCGGCGGCGAGGTCCTTATCCAGCCACTTGGTGGCATCCGAAGCCTTCTTTTCGTCGTACCGCCACAGCGCAGACGACAGGAACGCGAAGTGCCAGTTCCCGAAGTCCTTGGAGTACGGTTCCCCGTTCGGGATAAACCCGCGCTCCTGGTTGATCGCAGCTTTCTCCGTAGAGCCTTTGCATTGGCCGTTCATGAACTTCGCCAGGTCTTCGTTGCGGCCGGGCTCCCAGTCATGGTTGGGGGCGGACACCCAGTACAGCTTGGGCATGGTGCCGCCCCACAGCTTCGCCCACGTGTTCACGTAGTTGTCGCAGTAGCCGGTCTCGTACTGGAAGTCCCCCAGCCCCAGGAACGCGTCAATCTCGTTGTCCTCCACGAGTTTGGCGATCACGGTGGCATTCCTGCCGGCCGGGGTTTCGGGGTCAACGTTGTCGGCGGGGTTCATGTCGCCCACTGCGGCGATATGCACATCGGGAGCGGGAGGCGGCTCCGGCGGTTTCGGCGTGCAGGCAGTGGCAAGGAGCACCAGCAGGGCAGCGGCAACTGCGGCCACGCGCCGGAAGGGTTTTTCACGAGGGAGTGCCGGCCGCATCCCATATCCCCTTTCAGCAGCAGAACCGCAGGTCGGCGTACGTGGAACAGTCACGCACGCCGGCACCTTGATCCTCCTTACGGGCCGGACCGGCTGTCAAGGGCGGGGCGCTGTGAATCCTGAAGGAGGGGGGCTTAGGGAGTGGGGAGGCCGGCAGTGGTTACGGCTGGATGAACAATGTCGGAGCCGTCGCCTAGAGTAAATTGCGACGACGTGACGCACCGAACACGGGAACCGAATGGACTTCTACGCCATCAACTCCCTGCGGGACAACCATGCAGGCTGGTCGCTCCTCCGCGCCCAGAACGCCCCGCTGGCCCTGGCGTTCTTCATGGCTGCCTTCACCGGGCCCAACCAGCGCAACCTGGGCCGGCAGGAACTCATCGACGTCCTGGATGACGTGCTGTTCGGGCTGCGGGACAGCGAAGGCGAAGACAGATTCCCCCGGTCCGCAGGCGAATACCTGGACGATTGGGCGGCGGACGAGCGCAAATGGCTGCGGAAGTACTACGTCCCGGGCGAGGACGAGCCGCATTACGACCTCACAGCGGCTGCAGAGGACGTGGTCCGCTGGGTGGAGACACTCCGCGGCCGGGATTTCGTGGCTACCCAGTCCCGGCTGACCAGCATCTTTGCCGTGCTCAAGCAGCTGGTACAGCAGTCGGAAACAGACCCGGAGGTCAGGCTGGCGGAACTGCAGCGCCAGCGGGATGGGATCGACGCCGAGATGCAGCGGATCAGGGACGGCAACATTCGCGTCATGACCGCCCCGGAGGCCCTGGACCACCTGCAGCAGCTCACCGCCCTGGCCCGGGACCTCCTGTCCGATTTCCGCGAAGTCGAGCAGAACTTCCGGAAGCTCGACCGGCAGGTGCGCGAGCAGATCGCCACGTGGGTGGGCACTCAGGGCGAACTGCTCGAATCGATCTTCGACAACCAGCAGGACATCAGCAGCTCCCTGCAGGGCCGCACCTTCCAGGGCTTCTGGGACTACCTCATGTCACCGACGATGCGATCGGAACTGCAGGACCTGCTGCACCGGGCCACCCAGATTGAAGCGCTGGCCGGCAGCGACAGCCTGCATGCCGTGGCCAATCTGCACCAGGACTGGCTGCCCGCCGTCGAACAGACCCAGGCCACCGTCCGCCAGCTCTCCCAGCAGATGCGCCGGCTGCTCGATGACAAGGTGTTCCTCGAAAACAAGCGCATCATGCAGCTGATCAGAAGCATCGAATCCGCCGCGCTGGGCACCCGGGAGGCACCGCCGTCGGGCGCTTTCATGGAGATTGAGGCGCCCTCCGTGGACGTGGTGCTGCCGTTCGAACGGCCGCTGTACGAGCCCAGCCGCAAGGTGACAGTTGAGGACAGCGTGGAGAACGCCGAGGACCTGGACGTGGATGCGGGCGCCCTGTTCAACCAGTTCTTTGTGGACAAGGAACGCCTGAAGGCCAACATCGATGCCGTGCTGGCTGAGGCCGACCAGGCAACCCTCGTGGAAATTACCGAGAAGCACCCGCTCTCCCAAGGGCTGGCCGAAGTGGTGGCCTACTACCAGCTGGCCACCGAGTCGGACTGGGCCACCATCAATCCAGAGCAGTCCCAGCACCTGTCCTGGCGGCTGCCGGACGGCAGTGTCCGCGAAGCCACCATCGAACAGATCATCTTCGGAAGGCCGGCATGAACCCCGCCACTGATACGGAAACCCGCACGCCCGAGGAACTTCCCGCCGTCGTCACCCGGATGTTCAAGGGCGTTCTGAATGCGGAGGACGACGAGAAGGTGTGGCAGTCCCTGCTCGGCCTGACCTCGCAGGTGCGCGATTACGTCTCCGTGCTGGGCCTGGACCTGGTCCTCGATGAGGCCGAAGGCTACGCGTTCCTCCGCTCCAAGGACGATCCGGACAGCACGCTCCCACGGCTCATCGCACGCCGCACGTTGACATTCAACGTCAGCCTGCTGCTGGCCCTGCTCCGCCGCCGGATGATGGAGTTCGACATCAACAGCAGCGAAGTCCGGCTCATCATGACGGGGCAGGAAATCGCGGACATGGTGGCGGTCTTCCTGCCGGAGTCCAGCAACGAGGCCAAGGTCCTGGACCGGCTGGGCACGGACATCAAGAAGGTGGTGGAGCTCGGTTTCCTCCGCAGGCTCAAGGGGCAGCAGGACACCTTCGAGGTGGCGAGAATCCTCAAGGCGTACGTGGATGCGCAGTGGCTTGAGGAGTTCGACGCGCGGCTGTCCGACTACAAGGCAACACTCGCCGGCGAGCCGCTGGCCGGCGAGCGCCAGGCAGCACCAGCCGTTGGGGAGGGCAAGTGACGATGGACCTGGGCGCGGACCTGCAGGAGAGCTTGTTCAGCCTGGACGAGACAGCGGACGACGCCGGCACTCCGCCAGGATTCCGGCTACACCGTTTGGAGTTGCTCAACTGGGGCACATTCCACCAGGGCGTGCGCACGTTCCGGCTGGACGGGGCCAACAGCCTGCTCACCGGCGACATCGGTTCCGGCAAGTCCACGGTGGTGGATGCGATCACCACGTTGCTGCTGCCCGCGCACAAGATCGAGTACAACAAGGCAGCCGGGGCGCAGAAGAAGGAACGGTCGCTCACCTCCTACGTCCGCGGCTTCCACAAAAGCGCCCGGAGCACCGGCGGGGAGTACTCGAAGCCGGTGGCCCTGCGCGGGACCGGCCAGCTGACCGTGGTGCTGGGTGTCTTCCGCAACGCCGTGCTGGGCAAGTGGGTTACTTTGGGCATCACCTTGTGGGCCGCGCAGGAGGCCGGGACGCCCAACCGGTTTTACTCGCTCGCCGAAGCCGAGCAGTCCATCGCCGCGGACTTCAGCAGCTTCGGCCAGGACCCGCTGAAGCTGAAGAAGAAGCTCCGGGCAGCAGGCGCAGCTGTCCATGACACCTTTGACCCGTATTCTGCGGCGTTTAAACGGCACTTCGGGATCAGCGGCAACCAGGCCATGGAGCTGTTCCACCGCACCGTGTCCATGAAGCAGGTGGAAAACATACCTCGTTCGTGCGCAGCAACATGCTCGAGGAGGACGACGTTGCCGCCCGGATCACCAACCTGATCCACCACTTTGACGACCTGAAGAAAGCCCACGACGCCGTCCTCACCGCCAAGGACCAGATCACGCTGCTGACTCCCATCAGGGAGGGCGCCGCGCAGCATGCAAAGGTCAGCGCCGAGGATGAAATGGCCCGCAAACAGCGGGACCAGCTGCACCCATGGTTCACCGACCGGAAACTGCAGCTGAGCCTGGAACACCAGGCCGAGCTTGAGCGGACGGGCGTGCGGCTGCAGGAGGACTCGGAGCGGCTCAACGGCGAGGTCAAGCAGCTGCGGCGGGACCTCGCCGGGGTGGAGGAGGACATCCGCACCAACGGCGGCGGCAGGCTGGCAGCGATCGACGCCGACCTGGCCGCCCTGGCCGCCAAGTCCAGTCAGCAGCGGCAGCGGTTCGAGGCCTACTCCGCCGCCGCGGCGGAGCTCGGTCTGCAGGCTCCCGAGGACCGGGTCGTGTTTGATGCCAACCGGGCACGCCTCGCGGAGGTGGAGCAGGGCCTGGCCGGCCGCTCGGACGCGCTGCAGGAGGACCGCACCGCCCTGTCCATCCAGGAGTCGGAGCTTCGGGCCAAGGCCGCGGAGATCGCCGCGGAACTGACCAGCCTGCAGGCCCGGCGCAACCTGATCCCGCTTCCCCAGCTGGACATCCGCCGCCGTCTCTGTGAGGGAACAGGTATCAAAGACAGCGAGCTTGCCTACGTTGGCGAGTTGCTCAAGGTCCGTGACGGTGAGGCCGCGTGGGAGGGTGCGGCGGAACGGACGCTGCGTGGATTCGCGCTCTCGCTCCTGGTGCCCGCCGAGCACTATGCCGATGTCAGCACGTGGGTGGACGCCAACAATCTGCGTGGCCGGCTGGTCTATCTGCGGGTCGGAGACTCGCACACGCCCAAGGCTGCCGAACCCGGGACGCTGGCTGCGAAGATCGCCATCAAGCAGGGCACTCCGTTCCGGGACTTCCTGCACGATGAGCTCAGCAGCAGGTACGACTACTACTGCTGTGAGAGCCTGGCGGAGTTCCGGCGCTACCCCAAGGCACTGACGGTCAACGGCCAGCTCAAGGGCGGCCGCGGACGGCACGAGAAGGATGACCGCAAGGACCTGGCGGACAGGCGCAATTACGTGCTGGGCTGGGACAACCACGAAAAGATCGCCCGCTTCCGCACCGAGCAGGATGAGGTACAGGGCAAGCTGAAGGTGGTGGCGGGGCAGCTGGACCGGGTCAACCGTGAGCTGGGGGCGCTTGGCCGGCACAACCAGCAGCTTGGCATCGTCCGGTCCGTGAACGAGTTCGGCGAGATCAGCTGGCAGGCCACGGCCCGCAGCATCGAGGACCTCAAGGTGGAGAAGCGCGCGCTGGAAACCACCAGCGACGTCCTGCAGCAGCTGATGGCCAAACAGCAGCAGGTCACGGGCCAACTGGAGCGGCTGGAGGACAAGGCGGGCAAGCTGCAGCAGCGCCTCGGTGCCAACGAGAAGGACGCACGGGACATCACCGAGGCGATCGAGGAGTGCCGCGCTGTCCTCGCTGAGACGCCCGTGACGGACGACGGCGGGGTGCTGGCCGCCGTCGGACGCCTCGCCGAAGAAGCGCTCGGCGACAAGCCGCTTACGTACAAGAACACCGCCACCCTGGAAAGCGCGGTGCGGAACGGCCTGACGGACAGGATCGACGCGTTGTCCAAGCGGATCGCCCGGGCGGCTGAAAGCACGGTCCGGCAGATGGCTGAATTCCGCAACAAGTACCCCAACGAGACCACGGACTTCGATGCGTCGCTGGAGGCTGCGCCGGATTACACTCGGCTGCTGGAGCAGCTGGTGGGCAACGACCTGCCGCGGTTCGAGGATCAGTTCAAGGACCTGTTGAACCGGAACACCATCCGCGAGGTGGTGGCCTTCAATGCGTACCTGGACGGCCGGCGGCAGGACATCATTACCCGGATCGGCGAGATCAACCAGTCGCTGGCGGGCATTCCGTACAACACGGGGCGGCACATCCAGCTGGAGCAGCAGGCAACGGCGGACCAGGATGTCCGGGAGTTCGGCAGCGATCTGCGGGCCTGCTCGGAAGGCACCATCGGGGACGAGGACCAGTACTCGGAGCAGAAATACCTGCAGGTGGAGCGGCTGATCGACCGGTTCCGCGGACGGGAGGGTCTCACCGACCTGGACCGGAGGTGGACCGCGAAGGTGACCGATGTACGCAACTGGTTCACGTTCTCGGCCTCTGAGAAGTGGACCGAAACCGGCGAGGAATATGAGCACTTCACGGATTCCGGCGGCAAATCCGGCGGGCAGAAGGAGAAGCTGGCGTACACCATTCTGGCGGCGGCGCTGGCGTTCCAGTTTGGGCTGGGTTCGGGCAAGGGTGCGGGCAGGAACGTCGGCAGTGGGCGGAGTTTCCGGTTTGTGGTGATTGACGAGGCGTTCGGGCGCGGCTCGGACGAGTCGGCCCGTTACGGGCTGGAGCTGTTCCAGCGGATGAAGCTGCAGCTGCTGATCGTCACTCCCCTGCAGAAGATCCATGTGATCGAGCCGTTCGTCTCGCATGTGGGGTTTGTGGCGAACACGAACGGCGACGATTCACAGCTGCGGAACCTGACCATCCAGGAGTACCGCGAGGAGAAGGACCGGCGTGGCCGCTAAGTCGTGGACTTCGCTGGCCGGCCTGCGGGCGCAGTCGCTGAAGGGATGGACCAGCGGGGCGCTGCTGCGGGAGCCGTTGGAGCCGTCCGGGGCGTATCCGCGGCGGCGCCCTCTGAAGCGTCCGACGGCGGCGGAACTGCTAGGTGATTATGCTGCGGTCCGGGGCTGGGCGGCTGAGCTTACTGCCGGGGCCGGTGCGTATTCGCTGGAGACGGTGGAGCTGGGTCAGCGGACCGTCGGGTCCAACCGGATTCCGGCTGCTGCCGTGTTTTCCACGGTGGAGGACGAGATTGCCTTTGTCGGGAAGGCACGGGAGGCTGCACGTTTTCGTGCTCTTGCCGGCAGCCTTGGGAACCTGGATCCGCTGCTGGTGGAGTGGGCGTCGCGGCGCCCTCTGAAGCTCCTTGAACTGGGATCCGATGCGTTGCTTGCTGCACGGGTTGCACTGTTGCTGAACGACAACCCGTCGCCGGGGATTTACGTCCGGCAACTGGGTTTGCCAGGGGTGCATACGAAGTTCATCGAACGGCACCGGCAGGTCATCGACCAGCTGCTGGCCACTGTTGCGGCGGTGCCCGTACCTTCTGAAGCGGTGGGTCCGGCGACTGGCCTGGAGGCTGCCCAATCAGACGCCGCTTTGGAAAGCGGGGCCGGCCGCACACCCGCGGCCCGCTTTGCCCGGCGGCACGGCTTCCTCCATCCGCCCGAGCTGGTCCGGTTCCGGATTTTGGACCCTGCCATTGAGGTCCTTGGCCCGGCTCAGGACATCACGGTGACAGCAGAGGCGTTCGGTTCCTTAACTCTGCCGGTGGAGAAGGTGATTGCCACGGAGAACCAGGTCAACTTCCTCGCCCTGCCTGAGCAGGCCGGAACGTTGGCGCTTTACGGCGGCGGCTATGGTTTCTCATCGTTGCGCGATGCAACATGGCTGCGGGCTTGCCGGGTCCTCTATTGGGGTGACATCGACACCCATGGCTTCCGGATCCTGGACCAGTTGCGGGCAGTCCATCCGCACGTCGAGAGTGTGCTCATGGACGAGGAAACATTCCTCGCCCACCGCGAGGCCTGGAGCGGGGAATCGGGACCTTCACGGGCTGCACTCACGCGGCTGACCAGAGCTGAGTCGGAACTTTACGAAGCACTGGGCAACGACACCTACGGAGCAAGTGTTCGATTGGAGCAGGAGCTGATCCATTGGGATTGGGCCCTCAGGCGACTGAGACTCAGTGCTACGATTGCTACGGAGGTCCGCCATGACAACTATCCCCCACCGGGAGTTACGCAACCAGAGCAGCAAGATCCTGGAGCGGGTGAAAAACGGCGAAACCATCGACGTTACGAACAATGGTGAAGTAGCAGCCACCCTGATCCCGCCTGCAGCCTCGCCCTTCGAGCGTCTACTGCTCTCCGGCAGCGTTCGGCAGGCATCACAGCATCCGGTCGACTTCCAGTTGCTTGAACGAGTGACGCCTGATGTCAGCACGGCAGAAATGCTCGCTGACCTCCGCGGCGACCGGTGATCATATACCTAGATACTTCAGCCGCCCTCAAGCTGGTGGTCGAGGAACCTGAATCCCGGCTACTGGCCGAATTCCTCTCAGCAGCCGCGCATCGGGGCGACCGGCTTGTCGCCTCGATGCTCCTCTACACAGAACTGCACTGCGTCGCTAACCGCCGCGGCCTGCCGCCCGAATTGGTCAACGCCGTCCTGGACGGAGTCAATCTGGTGGACGTGACGCGCTCAGACCTTTTGTATGCGGCCGCGCTGCCAGGAAAATTGCGCAGCGCCGACGCGATTCACCTCACCACTGCGATCAGACTTGAATCCCAGACCCTGGTCGCGTTCGACAAGGAACTCGTGCGGGCAGCGACTCAAGCAGGACTTCATGCGCTCTCCCCGGGAGGCAGCAGGTCCGAGTCCTAGGACCTGACTTCCTTGTTTGCCTCGCTGGACTCAGCGATCCGCTTGATCGCGGCGAGCGTTTTAGGAATGCCGTCCAGCGCCTGCCGGGTGCGGTCGGCGATCTGCGCATCAGCCTCAGCACCGTACTTCTCCCTGAACATCGCTATCCCGTCCGGCAGAAATTCCCAGGACTCGCTAAGGATGGTGCCTGAGTCTGACGGGGTGAGGGTGAAGCCCCAGCGGACAAACTTGCCGCCCACCACCCAGGCGAACTCGCGGCCGCGCTCGGCCGCCACCACCTGGGACCGGGTTTCCCAAGTCCGGTTGGGGAGCTCATTGCGCCCGGTGAACCAGGCACCAGCCTGGCCTGCGGTCTCTTCGTCGTCCCACCAGCACGAAGTGCACACCGGGCTCCACTCACCGGTCCGGGTGATGTCGGAGACCAAGTCGTAAAGTGTCTCGGCTGATGCTTCGACGGTGACGGATTCCTGGTGCTGGCGGATGCTGGCCTGGTTCATGGCTCCATCCTTACAGAGTGTCACTTCTTCTGCCTCCGGCTGCCGCCGTGCCAGTCCTCCTGCTGACCCACCGCACCGGTGGTGACCCCGAGGGCAGGAAGCTGCGGCCGCTCACGCAGGCTTCGCTTGAGCTCCGCGAAACCGGGGAACCGCGCCAGCCCCACCACGTGGTCCCACAGCTCGCCGGCCTCCTGTTCGTCCGGCAGCCGGCTGATCACCGGCCCGAAGAAGGCCACTCCGGCCGGCGGCTCGAAGTGGATGATGGGTGTGCCTACGTCCTTGCCCGTCAGCGCCAGCGCCTCATCCGTCTCCTGCCGGATCTCAGGGTCCCAGGAGTCGTCGTTGAGGGCGTCCGCGAGCGCCAGGGGCAGTCCGGCCTGGGCGAGGATCGGCTCCACGAATTCACGGGTCCCCCGCCGCTCACGCACCTCACCTTCGGTGCGCGTCTCTTCAGGGTCCGGGGCGGCCTCGAAGATGTGGGACCCGAATGCCTCGTACAACCTGGCGATCGCCTCGCGGCCGTGCTCAGCCCGTGCCCGCGCCGCGACCCGCAGAAGCCGGAGCCCGGCGGTATGGCCGGCCTCGTACTCCGGCGGGAACTGCGCGTCATAGTCCACCGCGGAGTTGATCAGGCGCAACGAGATGAACCGCCAGTCCACGGTGTACTCGCGCTGCGCTTGAACCTGGCGGACCCACTTGCTGGTCATCCAGGCAAACGGGCAGACGGGGTCGAAATAGAAGTTGATGTCAGCATCCACCCATCCACCTTTACACGGGGGTGCTGACGAACGTCCATTCACGCCCGGGACGTGGCGGCTTCCTCGGCGGGTCCGGCCTGCCGGGATTTCACGGACGGCGGCGGGAGGGCGGCTTCCGCAAGAACGCTTATTGCGCGTTTCACGCACAGGCACTTGCGCTAAATGCGCAACGCGTCATATGATCTACATCATGCTTCGAGCCAAGTGCTCGGCCCCTCTCCCCCAACAACAATGAGGTTGCTACATGTCTGTCCCCATCAAGGCCACCATGGAAAAAGTCCCTGGCGGCATGATGCTGATCCCCCTGCTCATCGGCGCCGTCCTGGGCACCTTCGCACCGGATTCGGCCAAATTCTTCGGCTCCTTCACTGGCGCGCTCTTCACCGGCGGCACCACGATCCTTGCGGTGTTCTACGTCTGCATGGGCGCCAGCATTGATATCAAGGCCACCCCGTACATCCTGAAAAAGGGCGGCGTCCTCTTCGGCAGCAAGGTCCTGTTCGCCATCATCATCGGCGTCATAGCCGGCAGGTTCATGGGCGAGCTCCCCATCGACGGTGGAATCCTGAGCGGCCTGTCAGTCCTGGCCATCCTGGCAGCCCTGAATGACACCAACGGCGGCATGTACATGGCCCTCATGGGCCAGTACGGCAAGCCCAAGGACGTGGCGGCCTACTCCGTCATGACGCTGGAATCCGGCCCCTTCCTGACCATGGTGACCCTCGGCGTCGCCGGTCTGTCCGCCTTCCCGTGGCAGGCCCTGGTGGGCGCCATCATCCCCCTGCTCCTCGGTGCCATCCTCGGCGCCCTGGACCCGGCCATGCGCAAGTTCCTCTCCTCCGCGGCCCCCGTCCTGATTCCGTTCTTCGCCCTCGCGCTTGGCTTCGGCCTGAACCTGGGACAGGTAGTCAACGCGGGCCTGCTCGGAGTGGCGCTCGGCCTGTTCGTGCTGATCGCCGGCGGCGCCGTGCTCTTCTTCGCAGACAAGCTGACCGGGGGCTCCGGCATTGCCGGCCTGGCGGCAGCCACCACCGCGGGCAACGCAGCCACCGTTCCCATGCTGGTGGCCGCAGCCAACCCCGCCTACGCTCCCGCAGCGGGACCCGCCACCGTGCTGGTTGCCGCGTCCGTGGTGGTCACCGCCATTGGCTGCCCCCTCATGGTCGCTTGGTACGCTAAGCGCCTGAAAGCCAAGCAGACCGTGCAAACTCCTGAGGTGTCCCGAGCAGTATGAACACCACCGCAGCCATGCGCTGGGCGATCATCGCCGACGACCTGACGGGAGCGGCGGATGCGGCCGCTCCCTACGGGCCCACGCACAGCAGTTCCGTCGTCCTCGACGTCGACAGCACGTGGCCCGACGCCCAGATCCTTTCGGTCAACACCGAGAGCCGTTACCTGGCGCCGGCGGAAGCAGCCAGAGCCGTTACGACGGCGGCAGACCGGGCCCTGCATCAGCACCGGCGGGTCTTCAAGAAGATTGATTCGCTGTTGCGCGGCAACGTGGGCGTGGAAGTTGCGGCCACCTTGGCGCGGCTCACGCAGGGCGGCGGCAAGGGCCTGGCAGTGGTGGCTCCGGCGTTCCCGGGGACGGGAAGGACCACCCTGGGCGGCATCGTCCACGTCAACGGTGTCCCCCACACGGCAGGGAATTTCGACGGCGACGTGGCGGCGGCACTTGCGGCCGGCGACCTCACCGCCGAAGTAGCGGAAACCAGCGGACGCACGCCGGAGGAACTGGCGCGGCACCTGCGGGACGTGCAGAACCGCGGGATTGACGCCGTCGTACTGGACGCCGTTTCCGACACCGATCTGGAGGCCATCGCGGCCGCTGCGGACCTGCTGGACTTTCCGGTGCTCCTTGTCGGTTCGGGCGGCCTGGCGGGGCACATCGCGCCCCGCGAAGAAGGTGCAGCTGCGCGAAATGCGCAGGCACGGCGCGTCAGCCGGACCCTGACCGTGATCGGCAGCTACTCCGGCTTGGCGCGGCAGCAGACCGATGCGCTGGTGGCGGCCGGCGCCGAACACATCACCCTGGACCACGCCACCCTGGATGACACGTTGGTTCCGCGCCTGGTTGCCCAGGCGATGGCGCGGACGGACGTCGTGCTGACGCCCGACCCCATGGGCGCCGTGGACAAGTCGCAGGCACTTGTGGTGGCGGAGGCTTTGGCCCGGGCCACCGCTGCCGGCATCGGGCACTGCGACGCCCTGGTCCTCACCGGCGGGGAAACGGCCACGGCCGTCCTGAAAGCCCTCGGCGCAGGCAGCTTCACCGTCCTCGGGGAGATTGAGCCCGGCGTCGTGATGAGCCTGCTGCCGAAGCCACTCCCCCTGCTGGTCACCAAGGCCGGCGCGTTCGGGGACGCCGGCACGCTGGCCCGGACCACACGATTTCTTACTGGAACCACGACTGAAATGAGTATCAAATAATGGGACGCCCGATTGTTGCCATCACCATGGGCGATGCGGCCGGCATTGGCCCGGAGATCATCGTCAAGGCCCTTGCTGACGCGGAGCTCCGGTCGAAGGCACGCATGCTGGTCATCGGCGACCTCCGCCGGCTGCAGCTCGCCGCGGACATCGTGGCCAGCCCGCTGACCCTGCGCAAGGTCGCCGAGCCGTCGGAGGCCCTGTTCGACGAGGGCACCATCGACGTGCTGGACATCGACTGCATCCCTGAGGACCTCGCGTGGGGCGAGTTGTCCGCCGCAGCCGGACACGGCTCCTTCCTCTTCATCGAGAAGGCAGTCCAGCTGGCCATGGACAAGCAGGTGGACGCCATCTGCACCGGGCCGCTGAACAAGGCTGCGCTGCACGCCGCCGGCCACAAGTTCCCCGGCCACACCGAACTCCTCGCCGAGCTGACCGGCACCGAGGAAGTGTCCATGATGCTGACAGCGCCCAAGATGCGCGTCATCCACGTGACCACCCACATCGGCCTGATTGATGCCATCGCCAAGATCAATGGGGACCTGGTGTACCGGACCATCAAGCGCGGCTATGAACTGCTGCGGGCCTCCGGCATCGAGAACCCGCGGATTGCCGTGTGCGCCATCAACCCGCACGCAGGCGAGAACGGGCTGTTCGGCTACGGCGAGGAATCAGAGAAAATCCAGCCCGGCATCGAGAAGGCCCAGGCGGACGGCATCAACGCCTTCGGCCCGCTCCCGGCGGACACCCTGTTCTTCCTTGCCGGCCGCGGCGACTTCGACCTGGTGGTGGCGCAGTACCACGACCAGGGCCACGGCCCGGTGAAGGTCCTGGGCCTGGAGAACGGCGTGAACATCACCGTGGGTCTGCCCGTGGTGCGCACGTCCGTGGACCACGGCACTGCCTTCGACATCGCCGGGAAGAACATCGCGGACCACGAGTCGCTGCTGGAGGCGCTGCGGCAGGCAGTGGACCTGGCGCCGGCACGCGAAGAGGCTCCCTGATCGCTTTAGAAAGTGGAACGGCCGGTCAGCGTAATGTTGCTGGCCGGCCGTTGTGCTGAGTCCTGGCTGCACGGGTGTTGCCGGGGCCGGAACTAGCATGGGTAGCACTGCCACCGCCATGCCCACGGGAAGGAGACCGGGAATGCTGAGCGCAAACGCGCGGCGCGAGGAGATCTACCACCTTGCCGTGACCACCGGCCTCGCCTCCGTGGAGGAACTCTCCGCCCGGTTCGAGGTGACCGCGTCCACCATCCGCCGGGACCTGGCTTTGCTGAACGGGCAGGGCAGGTTGGCCCGCACCTACGGCGGCGCCATGGCCCTCGGCGCGCACCCGGAGGCGTC
Organism: Arthrobacter sp. Soil764; assembly: GCF_001428075.1. Classification (GTDB taxonomy): domain Bacteria; phylum Actinomycetota; class Actinomycetes; order Actinomycetales; family Micrococcaceae; genus Arthrobacter. Next base: position 287,111 of record NZ_LMSI01000012.1, read on the forward strand.
GCTGCGGCAGCGCACCGGCGAGGCGTTCGAGCAGAAGCACGCGATCGCCCGCTGGGCCGCGGCAGTGATCCGGCCCGGGGAGAACATCCTGCTCGACGCCGGGTCCACCGTGGGTGCCTTGGCCCACGAACTGCGCGGGTTTGAGAAGTTGTCCGTGACAACGCCGGGCATCAACACCATGCAGGAACTCGCCGAGTCCGAGGGCATCGAGGTGGACTGCCTGGGCGGCCGGCTGCGCAGCCTGTCGCAGAGTTTTGTGGGGCCGCTGGCCGAGGCCGCGCTGGAGCGGATGAGCTTCGACCGGGTGTTCCTGGGCGCGGACGCCGTCACCGCCGAGGACGGCATCTGCGAAGCCGACCACGCCCAGACCCGGCTCAAGGAGCTCATGGCCCGGCGGGGCCGCTCCGTTTATGTTTTGGCGGACTCCTCCAAGCTCGGCCTGCGGCCCTTCCACGCCTGGGCGCGGCTGGCCCTGCCCTGGACCTTGGTGACGGACGACGGCGCGGACCCCCAGCAAGTGCAGAAGTTCCGCGACGCGGGGGTACAGGTTGAGGTGGCTGCGGTCAGCGCGTAAGCCGCACCGCCTCCACGATGCCCCCGGCGCACAGCAGATGTCCTCTTAGGTGGGCCCCGCGCAGATATGAAAGTTCGTTGGTTATATCGTTCAGGACACGCGGTTACGTCAAAGCTCCCGGGGCACCGGAAGCCTCAAGGACCTGCTGCAGCCCGGTGACGGGGATGTCGGGAAACTCTGCGCGCCCCGGACCAAACTGGAACGCCGCTGCCCCGGATTCTTCCCAGCCGGCCGCCCCTGCAATCCTGGCAAGGAACGGTGAAACAGGGCGCGCAGCCACGGACAGCAACCGAATGGCGGCTGCTGGAATCCGCTGCACCGATCCATGTCCGGCCCGGGCAAGCATGGCGTCCGCGATCTGGCCGGCCGTAAGCGTCTGCGAGCCCCATTCGATGACGCGGTTCCGCAGCGCCGGGTCGTGGAGGGCACGGACCACGACGGCGGCTGCGTCCCGGACCGAGGTATAGGTCACCGGAGCGGACCCCGAGCCAAACACGGGCATCTTGCCCTTCGACTCAAGCGGCGCCCTCATGATCTCAAGCCGCTGTTCCAGGAGCGCGCCGATCCGGACAATCGTCCAGTCCATGCCGGATGCGCGGACGGCGTCCTCCGCCGCTGCCTTGCAGCGCAGAAAATCAATGGGCCCGTCCGCGGCAGCACCGGGCATGGACATCATCACCATGTGCCGCACTCCGGCGGCGGCCGCGGCGCGGACCAGCCGGACGGCGCCGTCGCGGTCTACCTCGCGCGGATTGGAGTCCTTGATCCCAAACCCCGAAGCCGTGAACACCACCCCACTGCAGCCGGCCACCGCTTGCCGGCAGTCCTCGTCGGAGCCGAGGTCGCCGCGGAGGAGTTCGACGCCGTCGTCCATCTTTTGCGGGAACGGCTGGGACTTGCCCCGGGCCATGATGCGCACCTGGTGCCCGGCGGCGAGGAGCAGGGGAACCACGGCGCGGCCAAGGCGGCCTGTGCCGCCGACCACCAGGATCATGGCCGGTCACCTCCAAGTGCCCCATAGACTGCCTCGCTGACGGCTTGGTTCACGTCGCCGGAGTCGTGGTCCACGGGTTCGAGGTAGAACTGGGCCGCAGCGATTTTGTCGTTGCGGAGGGTGAAGATGGCCACCCCTGCGGCGCGCTGCTCGGATCCGTCCGGCCGGGTGCCCCGGTTGCTCCATTCCATCCAGAGTTTGCCGTCCGGGCCGGTGGCCGCATCGTGCACGGTGAGGGTGAGGTCCGGCAGGCCGGCAAAGATTGCCGTCCAGTTCTTCCGGACCTGCGCCGAACCCGTGAAACTGCGGGCGGGATGGACAGGAGTGGTGTTCCTGTAGTCCTCCGCGAACTCGGACACCATGGCCTCAAGGTCATGGCGCTTGGCCGCGGCCAGCATGCGCCGCACCGGGCCTTCGGGGACGCGCTCGATTCCTGAAGCGTCCATGATCTGCTCCTTAGGTTCCGTCGCGGGAGGCGGAGAGGCTGGTACGCTGAATTAGATACAGTCAGCTGTATCTAACTGATACAAAGGAGTCTAGGCCCGATGGGACCCACGGTCAACGGTGCGCCAGCCCGCTCCCGCAGCTACGACGCCCGCCGCCGCCAGGAGGCCGCAGAGGAGTCCAGGAAGCGGGTGCTGGCCCAGTCCCGCGCCCTGTTCCTGGACAGGGGATACGGCCGGACCACCATCGCCGCGATCGCGCACGCCGCCGGCGTCTCCAAGGAATCCGTCTACAAGGGGTTCGGCGGAAAGCCCGGACTGGTGCGGGCCATCTACGAGCAAAGCCTGCTTGGCGCTGGTGGTCCGCCGGCGGAAGAGCGGTCGGACCGGGCACAGGTCACTGTCATGGACCCCCGCGAACTCATGGAGCAGTTCGGCCGGTTCGTCACCGAGATCAGTCCGCTGGGCTCCCCCGTTTACCTCCTTATCAGGGACGCCGCTGCGAGCGGGGACCATGACATGGCCGCGCTCCTGCGCGACGTGGACGACGAACGGTACCAGCGCATGCTGCACAACGCGCGCCAGGTGCTCGGACGGGGGTTCCTGAGACGGGGCCTGACGGCGGACGAGGTAGCTGATGTCATGTTCTTGAGCACCTCCGCCGAACTCTACGAGACCCTGGTCCTCAAGCGCGGCTGGAGCGCGGAGCGGTTCGGCCGCCTCGTTGCCAGGACGCTGGCGGCCAACCTCCTTCCAGAGGGCTGAAGCAGCCGGACAGGACGACGACGGCGGCCTCGCCAGGTGCAGCATTTCCGGGTCGCGGGGGTGCTGGTTGAGGTGGCTGCGGTTTCCGGCTGAGTCCCGGTGGGTAGGCTACTTCTACAACGATTGAAACCCTGAACGATATGGAGACACTCATGCACGCCGTGCTCGAGTACACCTACGCAGACAACTACCTTGAAAGCCGCGAACAATACCGCGCAGAACACCTCCGCGCGGGGTGGGAATCAGTCGAACGCGGCGAGCTTCTCCTGGGCGGGGCCGTCGGCGAAGGCCCCTTCAAAGGGTTGCTGATCTTCGCCGGCGAGAACGCGCTCGAGGCCGCAAAGGCTTTTGCCGCCGCGGACCCCTACGTCATCAATGGCGTCGTGACGTCGTGGACCGCCAGCCCCTGGACAACGGTGCTCGGGAAAGACGCGGCCACGCCCGTTCACCCCTAATTCCAGTCACCCCCAGCTCACCCGGCCAGTCATTGGGCTCGGAACCTGACCAAAAACTGAGCTAAACCTGGGACTGCGGCCTGCGGCCGGACTATACGATTTTCCTGGACTTCCGGGACCAACGGCTTTCCGGCGCAATGCAAATGGGGGAATTGATGCAGGAACTGGGCCGGATCTATTGGACGCGACAAGGTCTTCGCCTGGCGTACTCGGCGGTGCTGTTTTGGCTCGCTGTCGCGCTGATGTCAGCCCTCACAGCGAAGGTGACACCTGGCGGCGGAGCGGGGCCATCCGCCGCAGCCGGCGTGCTGCGCGGTATGTTCGACCATGTCGTCGCCGCGGTCACGCTCCCCGGCCTGGCCGCCGTCGTGCTCGGCATTATCGGCGCCGTCGTAAGCAGCAGGGATGTCCGGCGCCGGGATCCGGTGCGTCGCTTCAGCCGCCAGCAGCGCCGGGAAGGGATGGCCCGCGCCGGCGGCTTATGCGAGCTGGAGGCGGGCTTCGGGCGGCGCTGTGGCCGCCCGGCCGAGCACGGCGACCACTTCTACCCGTGGTCCAAAGGGGGATCCACCAGTTTGCAGAACTTCGTCGCTGCCTGCGCCAGGTGCAACCGCGCCAAGCGTGCCAATATCCCGTCTCCCGGCCAGCAGCAGCGGATGGAACGACGACGGCGTGACTACCTTCCGCCGTCGTCCTCCTTCAGGGTGGGCGAACGGCAGCCGCTGCCCCGAGATAAATTCGCCGGTCCGGGTTACGGCACGTCCTCCCCCGCCTTCGACAGCGTGAAGATCCCGTAGCGCATCGCACCGATGCGGTAGGCCAGGATCAGGCGGGGAATGCCCAGAAACGAGTTGCGGTTGCGTGCACCAAGGGCGACGCGGCGAGTCTCGCGATCGACGAGCAGGGCATTCACGAGTCGCCCGGCGCAGATCATCCACGTGCGGGAGACGCGGCGGCTGACATCCTCGTAGCCGGTGATCGTAAAGCCGGCGGCCGTAGCCATCGCCTCGTAGTCCTCACGGGTGCCCAGCGAGGGCAGGCGCCCTTCGCGGCAGATCGGCTCGAGCAGGTGGCGGATCTTCCAGCTGCTGGCATCGGTCTCGGCGAGCCACGCGCAGATGACGAGGCGGCCGCCGGGCGCCAGCACGCGGTGCGCTTCGGCGAAGAACCTGGGCTTATCCACCATATGTTCGCTCGACTCGATCGCCCAGGCGGCATCGGCTGATGCATCGAGCAACCCGTTGTCGAGCCAGTCGCGAACTTGAATGTCCACGTCCGGTACGAGATGCGCGGTGGCGTAGCGAGCCTGCTCAGCGGAAAGCGTGAAGCCCGTGACCCTGACCCCGCGCATCACGGCGAGGCGCCGGGCGGTTGAACCATAGCCGCAGCCAATGTCGACGCACGCCTGGCTGGGGATGAGGGCCAGCCTGTCGCCGACCGTGTCCACCAGGGCCTCGACAGCCTCGCTCGGTGTCTCGCGGCCTGTCTCCCACAGCCCATGATGGACATGCTCGCCCCACACCCGGCGGTAGATGGGATCGAGCTCGTCGTAGTGATCCGCGACCGCCACGGCGTTCTGGGATATATCGGGGACGATCACGCTCAGCGGACCTTCGCCTTGGTCACGGTGATCGTGATGCGGTCCGTGACGGCGTGGGAGCTGACCCCGTTGGCGGCGGTCACCCTGAACGTGAACTTGCCGGCCTTGGTGGGGGTTCCGGACAGGACTCCCGTGGCGCCATCCAGGCTCAGGCCTGCAGGCAGTGCACCGGAGGACACGCGGAAGGTCGGCGCCGGGGCACCTGTGGCGGCGAACGTGTAGTTATAGGCTGCACGAGTGTTCGCCTTTGTGGGCGGTGTGGCCGCGGTGAACGCCAGCGGTGCTGCGTCCACGGTGATGACCGACACCGTGTTCGAAAGAGTGTTTACGACGTAGACCGCCGACCCATCGGGGGCGGCCGCAATACCGGTCGGGTGCGCCCCGGTCGGGACCGTCGAGGTCACGGTATTCGAGGCCACATCGATGACCGACACCGTGTCCGCGCCGGAGTTGGTGACGTAGGCTGCCGACCCGTCCGGGGCGATCGCAACACTGTCCGGGGCCCACCCCACCGGGATGGTAGAGGTGACCCTATTCGACGCCACATCGATAACCGACACAGAGTCGCCCTCGTTGTTGGCAGTGTAGGCTGCCGATCCATCCGGGGTGAACGCAACATCGGTCGGAGACGACCCGACCGGGATCGTGGAGGTCCAGGTTCCCGAGGCGACATCGATGACCGACACCATGTCGGAATCCTGCCCGTTGGTCACGTACGCCGTCGACCCGTCCGGCGCAAACGCCACGGCGTTCGGAAGCGGCCCGACCGGGATCGTGGAGGTCACCGTCCCCGACGCCACATCGATGACCGACACGGTGCCAGAACCGCTGCCGCCGCTGGTGACATAGGCCGTCGCCCCGTCGGGGGCGAACGCAACGGCGAACGGAGCCGCACCGATCGTGATCGTGGAAGTCACGGTGCCCGAGACGACATCGATAACCGACACCGAATCGGAATCCCCGCTGGTGACGTACGCAATCGACCCGTCCGGGGCCACCGCAACACCGAGCGGAGACGGGCCTACCGGGATCGTGGACGCCACCGCGCCCGAGGCGACGTCGATGACCGACACCGTGCCGGATTCCCAGTTGGTGACGTAGGCTTTCGACCCGTCCGGGGTGAACGCAACGTTCCTGGGGCTTGAACCGACCGGGATGGTGGAGGTCACTGCGGCTGCAGCGTTTGCAGGGACAGGGCCGATCAGCACGAGAGCCGCCAGGATGGTACCGAGGATGCCCGCGCGCCGGCCGCGAAGGCGGGCAGCTGACGAACGTGGACCTTGGTAGCGCCGGGACCCTGTATTGAGTAGCTGCATCACGTTTCCCCCTGCTTGAAGAGCGAATTCTGTTGTGGAGCGTGCGGACTTCGGAAGCCACCCTCTGAAGGCTGCCCGAAAATACGGCGTGAGCGGAGTCTATAAACCAGGTAAACCATGGTCACCGTTGGCCCGTACCTGTCTTTTGGACCGGTACTACCTGTTTTGAAGTGCGGCGAGACTGGCGAACATGAGTTTTTTCATGGGGGTAATCTTCCGCAGACGAGGCCCCGGCTAGATAGGGGGAAAAATCCCTTGATATGTTTCCGGCCACCCGGGCAATGGCCAGCAGGCAGGGTAGGCGGCACGACGACGGCACGGGCGTCCCGCCGTCGTCCTTCCTTCCATGCCGGGCGTCCGGCCGCCGCAACCTACGGGTGCACCAGCACCTTTACCGCGGTGTCCTTGCGGTTGATGAGGGTGTCGAAGCCCTGCTCCACCAGGTCCTCCAGCGCGATCCGGCCGGTGATGAACGGTTTGAGGTCCATCTTGCCCTCCTGCACCATCTTGATCACGGCGGGGTGGTCGCGGACGTAGGCGATGGTGCTGCGCAGGTCGATCTCCTTGAGCACCAGCCTCTGCATGACCACGGTGGCGGGTACTGAGCTGAGGAGAGGGCTAGCTGGCCTCGGATGGATGCCAGGCGTGGGGCTCATTACCTACCAGCATCCTGCACGCGGCAGACCCTGCACCCTAGCAATTTCCCTTCCTAGGGGTATCGACTCCACGGCTTATGTCTTAGACAGCGAGGTCCAGCGGGAGATCAGAGATATCTTTGAGGCGCCTACCTCGGATCATGATGTGTAACATCTCCCGCGCATCACCGTCTGGGTCTGGCTCCAACGTCTCCAAAAGTTCTGGCAAGGCGAAGTGATAAACACAGTCGATGTCACCAGTGCCCAGGGCCAAGGACGCGAGTCGACGAGGAAGCGGTTCGGCCGTCACAACGGCGATGTGGGGCGTTCGGCCCTTACGATTTCGAATAAGATTCAATGCTTCCGACCGCGCATTTTGGGCACGATCAGACCTGAGAGTCCATTTGCATGAGATGACTGCATGCAGTAGGGAGCGAGTCTGAACCGCATCACGGATGGCCGCGTACTTGGAGAAAGATTGTCCGACGAGAACCTCGTCACGGTTGATAACTTCGTCAGATACGGGCTTTCTAGTGATTACAACATCGGGCGCGATTGCATACGCATTGCCCAATGCTGCCTGCAGCTGCCGCCTTTCTTTGACAATGGACTCAAGGTCATTCAAATGTTCGTATTGTTCGTAAATCGAACCCTCAATTTTCTGCTTTTTAGTCATAAATCCAGGGTGGCTCTTGTCTCCGATTCTCCGGACTGTCCAATCTCCGGGGCGTATGGAAGCGAGCCGAGGAAAGGTGGCAGCTAGAAAATCTGCGGTGGCTTGCTCAAAGCGGGCTCCAAGAGTCTGCCCCGATGGCTTTGGCCCGCTACCTGCTGTACCAAGTCGATCCGCAATGCCCTGAGCAAAGCGTAAGCTAGGTTGTTTACTCCCATCGGAGTTGCTGGGTATGCCAGCTTCACTCATGATGAGGACGTTGGATAGCTGAACATGGTAAGCATGACGAGCCCGAGCCATCAGGGGAAGAGAGCCCCCGGCCAGATCCGCCCCTCCTTCGAAAATAAAGTCCGGTCCCAGACTGTTTTCTCGATCTTCGGCCGGAGAAAACAGTGGGAGTTCAGCCTGTTGATCGGACAAGTATTTCCTTCTAATTAGGAACAGAATCCTATGGCCTAGGGCTCTAGAAGTGACAGCATACGATAAGCGGAAAAGTTCTCAAAGTTGTAACTAGGGTAGACCTCGTAAGCTCACTGGCGTAATCGCTCTGATACAAGTCGCCAGCCTTATCAAATCCCATTGAAGCTTTTGGCTTGCCGTCGGAACCAAATTCCTAGCACAACTTGTAATCGATACTTGTCACTGCTCGTGGCGAAGCTGATCTACAATCTGGTCTCGTCTATCACTGGGCACTCGCAGGTATGCAGCCCAGGCGCGGTCGAGCTCTGTGCCGCCCCGTCGACCCCGCTCCATCCACCGGATCAGGCGGCGCCGTTCTCCGGGGCTGAGATCCCTTGCAGCCAAAAGAACGTCGCGCTCGTCAATCGGCGATGTCCCTCGTCCTGACGTACATCGCCTGCATTCGGTCACAAACGCTTCCGTTTCGCGTCCGTCAAGAGTTCGGATGGAGCGTCGCGAGACGGCGACGACAGCTGTCATTACGGGGTCGTCCGGATACGGCTCAGCGCCCGCGATCCCACAGAGGGTACACGTGTACCCGTCTCGGATAAGCACTGTCTGCCGGTCCTTGCTCGAAATCGCCTTGCGAGGCGCAGCCTGCCTACGTTCGTGCGGGTCCCACACCGGCACGCCAGCCTTCACGAACCGCTGATCTTCAGCAAGAAGAGATGCGTCTTCCGAACTGGAGTGCAGTATCCACCCATAGTCGCGGAGATCCCGGATCCGTCTGTCGATCTGTGAAATGCCGGGAAAAGCCGTTCGCAGTTCGTTTTTTGTGAAGGTACCCCCCTCACCGACCACTTGCAGGAGCCATAGGGCCCCACGAATCATGGTTCCCGCCTTGGACTCCGGGTCATCCCATGCCGGTTGTATCACGTTGTTCCTTATAATCTTGCCTATCCAGGCGTGGTCATTTAGTTCCCCGTGATCATACGTTCCTGCACCGGAAGCCGGGATTCAGGCTCGCCGAGCCGTCGCTCACGGCTGCACGGTACCCCATAGCGGAAGTCTGCTGGCCACATCCGCTCCAAGCTGCGTGACACGATCCTCGATAACCTCGCCAGGCACCTCGAGCTTGCATGACGCCCAGCTTCCAAAAGACCCTGCGTCGTGTGGTACGGCCGCAGCAATCCAGTCTCGGGGCACTGAGCCCACTGCGGCGATGTCGAGGTCGGCGGTAAGCCGCACGACGACGAGCACCCAGTAAGGGTCTCGTAGCATCACCTTGTACTCGTGCCGCGACAGGTAGGCAGTGAATCGTCCAGTCCGCGTTGTACTTTTTACTTCCAAGTGGGCGGATACATCGCCCTGAGCGAAGGCGATGTCGTATCCGAACCCATCGGACCACGTCGACACATGGTCAACACGGCTGTCAGCGCGCTCGTTGAGAATAGAGACAAGTGCTGCTTCGCCCGCAAAACCAACGCGCTCGCGAACAGCGGCGTCGACTTTGCCCCAACTGGTGACGAGCTGCTCATATATCCCGTCCGCATCGAGGCCCAGCACTTCACCGGCCGAAATGACGTCCGAGGGCAACTCGTCCGGTGACTGAACAAGCTCGTCGGCGTCCTGCACCCACGGGGGTGCTGCGTTCTCGAAGATCGCACCGAGTACCAAGTTGGCCAACGGAATCGGCGAACCGATTTTTTCAAGTAGCTCCATGTCACGCAGCCAACCGAGTGCTGTCGCATATTGAGTGGGTGACAAGTCGCTGTACTGTTTGTGGGTCGCCAGTAATGCCTGGGCACGTGGGATGCCACCACTCGACGGGAGAATTTCCAACCAGCGCCGGGCAGCGAGCAGGATCGACTCAGGTGGTAGACGCACGCAAGTGGCCCATCAGCGACTGAAGGTCCGCTTGGTCCAGACCTCCACCGACCGGAGGCTCCTCGTCCAGATCAGCCAGCTGCTGAACCGCCGGATCGTCGAGGATGCCTCCCATGAACTTCAGCTTAATCGCGAGCCGTGCCGCGACCACCTCATCGATGGTGCCTTCTGCCGCGAGAACGGTGATTCGGGTCGTGGTGTCGGGCCTGAGCCCAAGACGGTGAATGCGGTCTAGGCTCTGTAGGAAGCGCCCCGCGGCGAAGTCTCGGTCAACGTAAACCGCGTCGTGACACTCGTGATGCAGGCTGATCCCCTCGCCGAGCGTTGCAGGATTGGACAGCAGCACCAGGCAGTCTGGGTCACTCCGAAACCGTTGGATCTGCTCTTCGCGATCGGGGGTGCCACCGTGAACTACGGCAGGGCCAAACCTCGCCAAAATTCGCTGCAGCGTGTTGAGGCTGCGGATAAACGTTGACCACACGAGCGTCTTTCGACCCTGGGCAGCATTCTCGCTGACTATCGCAAGCACTTCCTGGTATTTCGGCGACATCTCGTAGGTTGGAAGGTCCTGCATCAGCTGGTAGAGCGATGATCGCTCGGGAACCGGCAGCGGCGGCACTTGGTATGCAAGCGGCTCATACTGCGTGGTCCCGACTGCGAGCAGGGCAGGGCTGGTCGCAGCCATGAGCATGTATACCAAAATTCGGCCAAGTGCCTGGAAGTCGCCCTCGTGTCCGGTCGCGCGCGCGGAGAACTGCCCAACAAGGGCCTCATAAATTTCAGCGTGTAAAGGAGGCAGCGGTACAACTCGCAGGCTGGTCTCCACTGGCGGCAGATTGAGCTCATGTTTGGTCGTTCGTGTGAAGAGAGGTCTGAGCGTGCGGCTGGCATCGGCTAGGTCGCCACCGTTCACCGCCCGGAGTACGTTTTGGCGACCAGTACCAGGCCACACGAATCCGAAGAGGTTTTCGAGGTCCCTGACCCCGTTTGGCGCTGGTGTCCCCGTAAGGATAAGCCGGCGCCGCCCCCGAGGGCCGAGAGCGAGGCAGGCTGCGCCGTATGCACCGTCCGCCCCCAGCTTCATGCGATGGGCCTCATCGAGGATGATCATAGAGGGCCGCTCTGTTAGCCAGCGACCAAGCGAGCTGACCATGTTGGGGAGGCGCTCATAGTTGACGATGATTGCTTCCACAGTGCTAGCTGGCACGCCATCGGCCACCTCCATAGACAGCGGCGGCTGCAGGCATTCCCTGTTCTCATAGCACCAGGCGTCGTAGCTGGACTTGGGTCCGACGATGAGTAGCCGCTCGAGATTCTCTTGGCGTCTCAGCGCGTGAAACACGGCAAGTCCGACTCTCGTCTTACCAGCACCCGGGACGGAGAAGTTGGCTCCGTGTCGAAGTGACAGCAGCTTGGCGATGTCGCGCAGCTGATACGTTGTGAGGTCTCCTGTCCATTCAGGCCCGAGAAGGCCGTGGACCGCTTCGGAACCCACTGCCGCCTCCGCTCTACGGTCGTGCAACTGACCAGACAGTGTCTGAGCATCATGCAGCGAGTCGACTACGAGAGCCTGTAGCTGTCCGTCCCAAAGCACATCACCATCTGCCGTATGCGGCCACCTGCTGAGTACCTCAAGGTTTGTTAGGAGGTCGTCGAGCTCAATCTCGACACTACCCGGCGACCGTTGCACGCTAGTGCGGAAGCCGACTGCCAGCCTACGGAGGTCATCCTCCAGCCCTGGCCGAGCGACGAGCCGGGCGCGCGTAACCTCCAACGCGAGGCCGATGGTAAGGCTTGGCTGGTCGACCATCATCACCTGGACCGGACGGCGTTGAGGAGCCAGGCAACACCTTCCCCGGGCGCCGAGAAGGTGCGTCCAGCCTGGCGGGCGAGGCTTTGGAGGCTATCGCGGAGTACGATTAGTGCGTCGTCAAAAGCCTCGTCATCGAGGGCTCGCTTTGCCTTCGCCTCAGCGAACTCGCTTGCACATTGAGTGACGTAGTCCGCTGCATCAGTCAGCCGCTCTGGTACCGCGGTCTGTCGCTTTACGAGTTCTGCGTTCTGCCCAGCAAGCTTCACGGCGGTGTCGAACGTATCTCGCGCCTGCTTCATGACACCGGACGCCCATGCGACATCCGCGGGATTGGCGCTCTTGCCATCAGTCGCCGTAGCCTTTGCACGGAGAAGCTGGTTTGTGAGAGCTTCGGCTGCGGCAGAAGAACTACTCTGCCTTGGTAGGACCGCCCCGGGAATACCGGGGACTAAGACTTCTTCCAAAACGGACAAGTTCGGTTTCAGGTCCTCCGGGAGACGGCTCTCGAGATATCGCGTGTGGAAATCTGCCTCAGCGAGACGCAAGGAAGTCTTCGGGTAGTCCAGGAGAACCATTGCCAGACGCGACTGCATCAGGGTTTTGGCAGCATCAGAGTCGGTCAAAGCCAGCTTCGAAAAGTCGCGGTGGAGCTCACGTAGCTTTTCCTGGTGCTGTTCGAAATCAATCAGACGCAGGCCCGCCCCGTCCGCGGTCTTACTGCGGTCAATCGCGTCGAGTATTAGCGCGTAGACCCAGCGGTCTCGCTGCAGCGTCGCAAGCTTGATATTGAAATCCTTCGCAACATCGGCTTCCGTGCGCCCGCGCCCAAGTTCCTCGTCGATCGCGATGAGTCGGTTGATGTAGGAGTAGTCGCGCCGACGGTCCTTCCGCAGCTGGAGTGACAACTCCACGGCGTTGATGTCCTTGCGCGAAGTGTCTTCCGGCAGAACGCCCACCCTGATGTTCTGCTCGCCGAGATCGATAAGCGCGGCGGCTCGAGTGTTGCCGTCGACCAGGATCCCGTGAGGGGTAACGATCCCAGGCTCGCGCTGGCCGACGTCGTCCAGCTCGTCCATCAGCGCGGTGTAATCCGGGTCCGTTTGGTCCGGATTGGACGGCCGCTGCCTCAACAAATCGTGGAGGTAGTCCTGGGCTACCTGCCCCCAGGGGTTCTCCTCTATGGCCCTATCGCGTTCTGGGTCGAGGGTTCGCTGAGCACGAATTCGGTGGGTATCCGGGTTGAAGTAGAGCATATCGACCGGCACGGAAATCACATACAGGTGGCGGGGCTCACCACGCCAGTCAATCGTGACCTTCGCACCGTTTTCTGTCATCGCCAGTTTGAGGCGCTGGTCGATGACTGCTTTGATCTCCTCCCCCTTGGGAGGAATGCCGAAGTCTGGCATGGAAAACTCCTAAAACTAGATCAAAATCAGTGTTCCAAAAATTGAGCCTTGCCGTCTGACGTCAATCCGCGACACGCTGTAAGCGAAGCGCAATAGCGCTGCACCAACAAGATCATTCACAAAGAGCGCCATAGATGAGGCGGCTAGCTAACCTTGGCGCGCAAGCGATCGACCGCAAACACTTCGTGGCGGGCGTGGTTCGCCTGCCCGCGGAACGCCCGCCACTCCCCTAGCTTGTACATTGGCACACCGCGGCGAACGCGCACCTCAACCTCAAAGTCACGGCTGATAAAGTCAATCCTGCGCTCGATCTCACTGTCGGCGAGACTCCCTCCGAGCGCCTTCCGCAACCCTGCGAACGAGACAAAACCAGCATGCTCGCGTAGCGCGCGGTAGACCTCGTCATGGTTGCCCGCGCCGTGCCGGCCGGTGGGAGTTCCGTCTTTACGTAATGCGGATGCTATAGCGACCCCGACAGCACGGGCTACCGGTGGGGGGAAGGCGTTACCGATCTGCCTGTAGGTTGTAGTTTTTCGCCCTTTGCGCTCGGCAAAGTCCCACTCGTACGCCTGGCCCGACCAGCCCTGAATGCGGGCAACCATCTGATTCGTCAGCTTGGGGACGAAGTCCACTGGGACATCGGGGCCGGGCGCTGCGTCTGCTATCCCAAGGCCGTCGACTCCCAGCGCGCGCCAATCGCGCTTCGCCCGTGTCGGGCCGAGGTCAGGCCCGCCATGCTTTTTGGAGCCGCCAACGATGGTCGGGGCAATCCGGTCGGCCCTCTTCGCCCATACCTCGGCGCCCGGCCACCCGTTCGCTGCCATCAGGTCATAGAGTGCAGAGCCCACCGTCTGCACCGCAGGGGTCGGTTCAGGCCAGTTGAAGTAGGGCGCGAATTCTTCACGCAGAGCCACGAGGATGAAGCGAGGCCGTAATTGCGGGACACCGTAATCCTTCGCCTCAAGCAGTCGCCAGTCGGCGCGGTAACCCAGCTCGGCCAACCGGTCGAGGACGGCCTGTCGATACCCGGCAAAACGCGGCATCGATAGCCCGCGGACGTTCTCCAGCAGCACCGCGTCAGGCTGCATACGACCAGCAGCCTCGACGGCCCAGGCGAACAAATCGCGCTCATCCGACGAACCGAGTTGCTTACCGGCAATCGAGAACGGGGGGCAGGGCACTCCGCCCGCGAGCAGCGAGACTCCCGCATGTTCGGTGGGGTTCCACACTGACTCGTCAGCGACGTCCCCCACCGCAACTTTCGGCTCCGGCTGCCCCTCAGCGGCTGCAAGGCGAGAAAGATTACGCTCGAGGGTATGGGCGGCGTCGCGGTCAAGCTCGACTGCGAGCGTGTGCCGGAACCCCGCAAGGTGCAACCCGAGGCTCTGACCGCCTGCCCCAGCGCAGATCTCGACCACTGTCAGCTCACTCGCGCGTTTCATTTCATTCATGATGTGTCCATTCTTTCAGACTCACCGCCTCCGTCTGGGACGCTCGCCGACCGACATGAGCAACGCCACATAGGCTTCCCCAGGTCCTTCAGGCCCGCGGGATGACAACGCAATTCGAGCAGTTAGTCAACGTCTTTGTAGTCGGGAATGTTAACTACCCTAGTGGCAGCTACCTTGACATTCCGGCTCCTCTTCAACAAAACCGCATTCTTCGTCAACAACTTGTGAATGGAGACGGTGACCTATAGCTCGACAGTGCCGCCGCTGATTGCACTTATCAGTACTACAGGAGACAGATAGTCAGTTATACCCGCCCAAAACCCAGTCCCTGTAGGCCACAGGATCGTAGCCAACCGCCGCCAAAAGCTTAGAAGATTCCTCAATGCAGCGCTCAAAAGCATCAGCCTGCGCAGACAGCAAATCATCAACGAGAACTCGTTCCCTGACTTTACGAGGTATGGGTGAAGACTGTAAACATTCGTTTTCCTCACGGCTGATGGGAGTATGAATCGGCCGAACCAGTCCGTGTGGATCCAACGAGAGCTGAGGGTCCGGCTTGAATCTAATAGCGATTGACACCAAATCATCATCGCCAGGCTCGTTTCCGGTCCTATAAGTCATCAAGCTCCTGACGGAGGCTTTCAGTCCAGAAGAAATCCCCCGTGACACGATCCATTGAGTCAATCCAAGCATAAAGGCCTCGGTCGGGGAGGCCGTCTCCACAATCGCAACTTTAGTTGCCTCGGAGATTCCCCAAAGCGTATTGAACGCAGATGCATATGCCGAACAAGCATCATATATCGATCCTGCTATCTCATTCAGAGTTGCCCGCGCGTCATCATGAACATTTTCCGCATCCATTCGGGTGGTGATGAAAAGCAGAAAATCTTCCTGAGCACTGCCTTGGCTCTGCAAGAGCCATTGTAAAGCAGCAAAATAGCTGGGAATCCCAAGGCTGTCGACTGTACGAGCGAATCCCCCACACAAATCGATATTAATTGCATGGAAGTAGCCTTCACGTCTGACACGCTGCCAAGGAACCGACTTCTGATTTCCGATATCGCGGAAATCACCGGGGAAAACTTCCGATTCGGAACTTACGTACTTCAACCGCTTCACCGAGAACTCGTTGGAGTAAACATCGGACTGAGATGGATCGTTCCCCGAAACCGCCGTATTGAAACCAAGGTATTTTAGGCGAATTTCATGGCGGAGGCAGATGGACTCGTGTAGATGCCGAACATCAAGGAAGTCATTTCCAGGGAGGGTAAGATATCGCAGCTCCTTATTGCGCAACTTAAGATCGCGAACGAGGAACCCTATCTCACGTGACCACTGCACATTTCTAACATATTGTTTCCGCGGTCGGTGCCAGGCTTCAAACGCACGGTCGACACTTACAGGAAACGGAGTGGGGCCGCCACCAATTAAAGCAGCGAGATTATCGTGATCATTTGATAACGACGGGTCCATCTCATCCACGGCTTTCCGCCTCCAAAACGCCAAGAATAGACCCGAGAAGATTATCCTGTTCCTTGGGGGACAGTTGGTCCAACACGCCGTACACAGCCAGGACCTGTGTAATTGCCTTGAGTTTCAACAAACTACCGTCGCTTGGTGGCGTGTTATTTCCAGGTATCTCGTCCATTAAACGCTGCAGCCTAAATTGCTGACTAATTTCTTTGCCTAATGGAGGAGCCTTATCACCAGGCCTAATAATTGTGACATTGGGGATAACGCCTTCGCTGTCGGTACGCAAAGCATTAGCAGCAGCTACGATTTGACGAATTCGGTCTTCAGTACTCCGGGTAGCGCTGTATCGAACTACTTCTCGCAGTTCCTGCGCCTGACGCTTTTGAGCGGTAGCGAGTTGACGCAGAGCACTGTGAAGCCAGCGCGTCAGCAGGACAGTGTGAGGGTGCGAGGTATTGAAGCTTTCCCGATCGATATTCAATGCGCCTTCAAGGCCCCGTTTAACGAATATTTCGCAGGTTATCTGACGAAGCCGTGTCAACTCGGCTACCTGATAATTCAAAAATGTGGAGTCAAATAGCGTTCCGCTTGCACCGTGTATTCGAATCAGGGCTCCCTGATGCTCTGTCGGTGCAATTTTAGGTGTCCAAAACAAATAAGCCTCAAATTCGAGTGGACCTGCGCTAACCTCACGCGGGAAACCCTTGAAGTCCTCACGCATAGATCCTAAAAATATCATTGGCTTTTTCAGGACATGTTGCGTTAAAGGAAGATTCCTAAACTTAATTGGGCGCCTTAAACTCAGGCCGTCGATATTGACGAAAAAATCGGAGGCCTCATGTTTCATACCTGAAAATCCCCCAAGTTCCCGGAGAGTTTCCAGCGGATTGTCGCTCCTCACGAGTTCCGCTGAGCCCTTGGTAGCATTAGAAATTTTATAAATATAGGCCCAGTCATCGGCTACCGTCTCGTCAAGGACGTTCTTCTCGACATACGGAAGAGGTAGAGCGAGCGCGAGGTTCCAAACCATTTGCAGATAAGTGTCAAATATATCCGCAAGCTTGACAGAAGTACGCCCCTGAACATAGGACCATACGCTATCTACCATCTTGGAAAATGCCTCCGCTGGATTGTCCTCTTCATCCCAGGGGAGACTTTGTGTTCGTCCCCGATCTTCCACGTGAAGGTCGGAAGCATCTAGTCGTCCAATATGATACAGGGGCACGGACGACAGTGACTTTGCTGCACTTTCTTCGCTAAGTGGGTTATCGATAGCACTCCACAATTGCTCACTACGCAGACTATCTCTTGTCTGCGGCCGTATAGAGTTAAGAACAATCGTAGTGCCATGCGCATCGGTATCGTTAGTTGGTTCGCGCCATACCTTATAGCGACCCGCTTTAAACTCCGTCTCGTCGCCGTTGCTAGGCTCATCGGCAAACTGCTGAAGATTGACTAAAACAATTGTGCGGAAGTTGTCGCCCTGGGTCTTAGTGATGATTTGAAAGCTATGCGTCAACTGTGAAACGGAAAAGATACCGATTCCCAGCTTGCCGATAAGCTTGCGCCCTTTAGGACTTATTGTTGGATCTCCGGTTGAAGTAATTCCTAGTTCTTGTCCCTGCTCGGTCCTTTTTGCACTACCACCGATATTGTGCAAAAGATGCACAACAGCATCGGGAGACATGCCGACACCATTGTCCTCCACCGTAATTCGACTGAATTTGGGTGCATCGGTTTTTATTGAAACCCAGGTTGCGTCCGCGTCGTAGGCATTTGCTATCAGTTCTCTGATTGCCGATCCCGCTTGCCGATAGATTCCATCTGTAACGCGGGCTATGACCCGTTCGTTTGTGATTAGGTTTGATTCGATGGATTCTGATTGTCGAGTCACGCTTCGAAGCTGCTGTGCTGCCTCCACGTCACGTTGGTTAAGCAACGAACTCACCTTGCTCTCCTGACTGGCTATACGAAGGGAGCAGCGAAGCCCTGGCGCCTGCTGAATTTCGTGCCATGGGAGGCGGCCCTGAATTGGTTACATGTTCGTCGTGAAGCGAAAGCACGATATCATTCGAAAAATTCCGCGGCTGGGTAGCCTCACAAAGTCCTAGGCGCTTTCGTCCCTCCGCTCGGAAATGAAGTTCCCGCTGCCCAATTGCAGCCATCAAGCCAGGCGCGCGCCAAAAAAGGTGGCGGAAAGTCTGTGCATCATTTGCGTTTACGGGATATTTCGAGTCAGGCATCGCGGGCCAGACATTCGGATACCAGGAATTTTCATTGGTTTTCGATCGAGCGTTGGAAAAAGCAGGAGATGCACGATCAAAGGAGTCCGACCGAGCCTCTGCATTGTGCACGGATCCCGTGTTTTGAAAGTTGCGGGGGTGAGTCGCACTTGCCCAGGTTGAGCTGTCAACGGTACAGGCCAATGGGAGCCGCGCCCGACTAAAGAAGAGGCCGACTCCCCCTGCTCCCGAGAAGAGGCTCGTAATCTTCCCCAGTGTCACGTGTTGTCCTATCAGTAAGTAGCAGGAGACGTCATGTCACACACCTTCGCCTCCGGGGTTGCATCACACAAAGGGGCATGACCGTTTCAATGCTACTGTCGCAGGCCCACCTTTTTGTTCAAGCAGTCGTGTCCCACCAGCTGCCTACCCTCCAAGCGGTGCGGGTGGAAACTTCAGTCCGTCCCCGAGTCAGTACATCATCAGTTCATGGACGCGATAGCGGGTGCTGAATACAGATCAGCGCACTTGATGACAAGGCTTCTCCACGCGGCTTGCGTTCCTATTTCAGTCGATTATCACCGACGGCTAGGCACTGTCTAAAGAAGTCACACCCGGTAGTTTCTTCGCTTCCGGCCATTGACACAGTGCGCCCGCCAGAAGCCCCCGGAGCGCAAAAGCGCTCAACAACTGGGCCGGCTTCCTCGTCGATGAAGCCCACCGTGAATATCGCCGCGAGCATGAGCCAATCAACCACACGGGAACAACCGCGGCGACGACGAACTACGCCGATGTAGAACACCAGCATCCGCCACAGCAGGGTCTGGACCGCCTTCCGCACAGTCCGGGTCGGTTCCGTGGCCTCTGCTGCTGCGACGCACGCGATCTCGGCGCCTCGAATGTGAACGCCACCACGAACAGCGCCGTGGCAATTCCACTGAAACCGTCCGGCGCCAAGCTGTCCCCGGGCAAAGTTAGCCCGTCCCTGCGACTGCACGTCGGCAGCCAGCCAACAGCAGTGCAGCACCCGCCAGGAGGAACCCGACGATCACCGCCACCTTGAGCAGGCGAACCAGAACTTGAACTCGCCGAATTTCTTCAAGCTGGTCAGGTGCACGGCTGTAGGCACGCCGATGAACACGAAGGCCATGGACACACCGCTAGGGCTGCGAAGATGCTGGCCAGCAGGCCAGCAGCACCGAGCGCTTCGGCCGTGATGACCACCATGAGCTGCAGCCACAGCCAGCCCACCATCGCGTCGGCCACCAGCGCGTAGGCGTTGGAGGCGGTGTAGACGGCGGTGCGGCCAGCCGGGCCTGGCGTTTAAGGTCACTGGTGGGCAACTGCAACAGGGAAATACGACTTCCTCAGACATGAGGCACGGTGCGGAGGGCATTGGGCGGTTTGACGATGCTACAAATCAGCACGGCCGGGTGCGTGATTGTGCTTCAATTGGCTTTGGCTGAAGCCAATGTCAACACCAGGGGGAAGCGTGCCAGACGTCGTTGGTGAGCACTACATGCTCTTGAAGGTGGAGCGCCGTAGTGGGACGTTCTCTGTGGTCCGCAAAGCGGTGGACGATCGAGACTCTTCGTTCGTGGCAGTCAAGCTACTGTCAGGACAGCCGGACGATGTGACGCGGAAGGTGTTCAATAACGAGGCCAAGACGCTGAAGAGCCTGTCGCACCCCAACATTGTTAGTTGCCGCTGGTCAGGGATTGACGAGACCGGCACCTACGTTCTCGTCCTGGACTGGGTCGAGCGGAACCTCGACGATGTCCTCAGGGCATCGGGGCCGTGGGAATCCTGGGATCGCCTCGCGACTGACATCGCGTTGCCCTTGGTGGACGCATTGGCGTACACGCATCTGAAACAGATCGAGCACCGGGACATCAAGCCCCAAAACGTCCTCGTCTCCGAGGAAGGAATACCCCTCCTCGCGGACTTCGGAATCGCAAAAATCCGAGGCGAAGAACATTCGACGCTTCAGACCGTGGCAGATTGGCACTCCAAGCCGTACGCGCCACCTGAACTAAATGCGGATATCCGGTACGTGCGCGATGTCTACTCGATGGGCGTGCTTCTCATTCAGTGCATGACCCAGGAACAGCTGAAGGACCCCGCGGGGGTGCAGCGGGCGCTGGAGTCGATTCCCGTCCCCCCCGACGTTCGACGCCTGCTCGGATCCTGCATCGCCATGCAACCAGATGAAAGACCGAAGAACGCCAGCGATCTTCTCAGTGCACTCAAGGCGATCCAGCAGCGGCGCGACGGACAGCAACAGATCACTCGGAATCCCATTTTGCTTCGTCTAACAAAGTCGGCGATTAGATCGCTGGGAGGAAGTGATGATGCGCGACAGACGGCCGTGGGCAAGGTCCAAGGGGACCTCTCCGGCGACGTCTACGCGTCGTTCTTCAACGACCCGTCCTCAGGCAAGCCCCAACGAGATAGCATTCGGCTCGACGGATCGTCTTGGAGCTTTACACTGAAGTCCGATGAGACCGGCGCAACGGTCATAAAGGCTGCAGAACTGGACTTTGAGCGACTTGAAAATCACCGCCGACGTGCGGCGCCGCTACCGCAAGTCTTCGACTGGACGTTCGCAGCGCCAGCAAACTCAGCACTTGCACGGGCGGGGATAGCAACCCTGATTGACACCATCGATGCCTTTTATGAAGCCAAAGACCAGGCAGAACAGGCCGGCCAGGAGGAGCGCAACGGCGAGGAGCTCTTCGACACATGGCGTCGAGTCCTAAACGCCCGTGAGGAGCTTGCGCGAGGCGAGAAAAAGCCGCTGCCTTACAAGAAGGTGCAGACCCGCGGCCGGGAGGCGGCTTTCACTCTGGAGTCCGCGGTCGACTACGACCTGGTTGGCACCGAGTGGCGCGTAAAAGACCAGAAGACTGACCGCAAGTTCGCTTGGGGCGAGGTCATCGAACACGAGGACGATCGAGTCGTTATCCTGAGCGCGCGACGCTGGGAAAGCCTGCCCGATCGAGCGGTTCTCGACCCTCACCTCGGCCCGGACGAGGCAGCACTCAACCGTCAGCGTCGGGCCGTCGATGACGTTCAGCGTGATAAGTCAGCCCGTCCGGATCTGCGGGCACTGCTCCTCGATCCAGGCGCTAATGCCGCACCTAGAGCTGTCTCAGTCTCCACCTGGAGGCGTGAGCTTGATGACAGCAAGAAAGACGCGATCGAAACCGCCTTGGGATCGCCCGATATCTTTGTCGTTCAGGGCCCACCAGGAACGGGCAAGACTAGCTTCATTGCCGAGCTGGTGGAGCAGACACTGAGCACAAACCCGGACGCACGGGTTCTTATCGCTTCGCAGACAAACGTTGCAGTGGACAACGCGCTGCAACGTCTGTCCGACGTCGGGCAGGCAAACATGGTCAGACTGGCAAGCGCTGACCGGAACCGTGTCGACGATTCCGTGCGTCACCTCCTCCTTGATGCCCAGATGAAACGCTGGGCACGCGAAGTTCGAAAGAACGCGGAAGGCTATCTGGGAGCACGGGCGACCGAAGCGGGACTCTCACCATCGCATCTTCGTGCAGCTCTCGCCCTTCAGCAGCTCTCAGCAAGCTTGTCCCAGCTCGACTACCTCCAGAATCTCCGACCGGAAGATGGTGAGAGGCACCGGTCTGAGATTGCAACCTCACTGGGTGAACCGGTGTCTTTGACCTCAGTTCAGGAAAAGGTCGACGCCCTCGCTGACCTTCGAGACGAGCTCCTCAAAGAGGCGCAGTCCGAGCTAGGAAGCGACCTGACTCTACTGGCCGACATGAGTGCCGGGGATGCCCTGAACGCAGTGGATGTCCTCATCGGTGAAAGCGCCGGTGCACAGCAGCTGCTTACGCGCCTGCAATTACAAGGCGAGTGGCTACAACGAATTTCGTCCGACTCAGGACTCGCCAACGCATTTCTCGACCAAACAAGTGTCATTGCCGGAACGTGCGTGGGCTATCTAAGACACCCAGCGGTTCGCGACCTCGACATAGACCTGTGCATCGTCGACGAGGCCTCGCGGGCAACCTTGACCGAAGCACTCGTTCCGGTATCCCGGGCCAAGCGTTGGGTGGTCGTCGGTGATACTAACCAGCTGCCTCCGATCGATGAGGACATACTGCGCAACAAGGACCTGATGACCGACCATCAGCTCCGTCCTGAGGACGTACGGGAGACGCTATTCCAGCGGCTGACGGACCGCCTTCCGGACCATTCCCAAGTCATGCTAAGCCAGCAGTACCGGATGATCCGACCAATCGGAGACATGATTTCGACCTGTTTCTACAACGAGAAACTTCGATCGCCAAACGACCGCGGACTTGAGGGGTACCTCCTCGGATATGGCAAACCTGTCCTATGGCTGGATACGTCCTCTCATGGTCAGGACCGGCGTGAGGCCGCCCCTCATGGCAAAGGCAGGAGCTTCGCAAACCGTGCGGAGGCGCGTATCGTCATTGGCCGGCTGGAAGTACTAAATGGCTCCGTTGACAAGAAGGTCGTCCAGCTGCCGAAGGGTAAGCAGCAACTTGATGTGCTCGTCATTGCGCCCTACGTAGCCCAGGTCGCCGACCTCAAGCAGCAGCTCGCGCCCCTACGCGATCGGCTGAAGCATCTTTCAATCACGGTAATGAGTGTGGACGCAGTTCAAGGCCGTGAATCAGACGTGGCTATCTTCTCCGTGACCCGGAGCAACTCAAATGCCGAACTCGGGTTTATTGGGCCGGACTACTGGCGGCGCATCAACGTGGCACTATCCCGCGCCCGGTTCGGCCTCACCATTGTGGGCGATGCAGGATTTATCCGAGGCACAACCGGCGCCTTGAAGAATGTACTGACATACATCCAGTCTCATCCGGATGACTGTGAACTTAGGACGGCGGAACGATGAGCCTAGCCACAGCAGATACGATTCGCCGCCGGTTCGGTGATCATCGCCCTGGTTTGCAGTTGATCAGCGTGGTCGACGCTGCCTTGCCAGTCACGATACTCCGCGTAGATGTCTTGGCGCAGGAGCTCAAGTCATTTCCCCTCCTCGAGGAGTTCATCCTGCGGTTTGTGCACGCGGGAGTCCGCGGGATCGATGAGATCGCAGGGCTCCTCGGACTGCAACGCGACCAGGTCGTAAACACGGTTGCAGACCAGATCAGTTCGAACAACCTTACGCGAGCGGGAAATGGGCAACTCGGTCTTACTGCGCTGGGCCTCGAATCTGCTCGCAATCTTGCCGCCGTCCAACCCGTTCTAACTCAGCTCAACGTGCCCTTCGACAGACTCGTTTGGAACGCCCAGGACTATGCACGAGCAAGCCTGATCAGGAAGCGGGATGCCCAAGAGGCCGGCCTCGAAATCCTCCCTGCCAAGAAGACCTCACGGGTCGACCTCAATGACCTCTCAGTCGGGCGCTTCAACGAGCTCGTCGAGTCACGCGACGACCGCACACGGCAGGTCGAAGTCCTCCGCGTCCGGAAAATCGCGTCCCAGAACCAACACCTGTACATGCCAGCACAGCTGCTCGTCTACGGCGACTCAGATTCTGGCGAGGTACAGCTGGGCCTTTGTATCGATGGTAATCTCCAGCCTGCGCACGGGCTGGAGCTTGCGGCCACTGACGCGGTCGTGAAGCTCGGCATTTCGGTCGCTCCTCCCGAACCCCGCCCAACCCTTTCTCCCGAACTCGAGGAGCAGCGAGTAGCGATCGACCAGGTGGAGGTTATCAGGGGCGCTGGCGAACAGGTCGCAAAGGGCGACGAAGAACCCGCGCAGAGGCCGCTGCGTGTAGAGGACATGGCGGTGCGCAGTGTCGACGTCCACGAGCATCCGCAGTTGCTTAATAAAGCACTCAACGGCTCAAAGAAGCGACTGCTGATCATCGCGCCATGGGTGAAAGGCGGAGTGGTCAACACCGACTTCGTCGCCGCCCTTGAGCGGCGCCTCCGCGCTGGCGTTGAAGTCCACATCGGCCATGGTTATGGCCCTGACGACAGCGGATCTGACGACTTCGCACTTCGTAAGCTCAACAACCTTGCTGCCCGCTACGAAAAGCTACGGGTCGTCCGCCTTCAGAACACACACGCCAAGATCCTGATCTCCGATAATCTATGGATCACTACAAGCTTCAACTGGCTCTCTTTTAAAGGGGATCCTAACCGGACGTACCGCATGGAAGAGGGCACGCTCGTCCAGATACAGAGCGAGGTCGACAAGGCGTTTACGCGGTACACAGACATACTCGACTCGGACGGCGCCGACCCGCGTGGACGCGCCTGACCGTCATGAGGTGGAGCCTCCGATTCTCCTGACTACATCCGACTGGAGCGAGCAGGATGAGAACCCGCCCAAGTGATTTGAGATCATGCCCCGCGGCTGGACTTGCCAGTGTCAGGCGGCGGCCTCGACCGTCGCCTTCTCCGTGGCCGCCATCTCCGGCGACGAGGCCTTGAACCCGCGGGTGATCAGGGCCAGGACCAGCACGCCCAGCACCAGCCAGGACAGTCCCAGCGTAATGGCGTTGCTGTCCAGCTGGGAGAGCAGGTAGGCGCAGATGAGGGCGCCGATCACGGGGACGACCACGTAGGACACCGGGTTCAGCTGGTGCTCGGCCCGGCGCTGGCGCACGTAGTGGAACACCACCGAGGCGTTCACCAGTGTGAAGGCGATGAAGGCACCGAAGTTGATGAACGACGTCGAGGTGGCCACGTCCAGGAAGATCGCGATCAGGCCCACGACGCCCGTGATCACCAGGTTCACCACCGGGGTGTGGAACTTCTCGCTGAGCTTGCCGAAGACTGCCTTGGGCAGGACGGAGTCGCGGCCCATCGCGTATAGCAGGCGTGAGGCGCTGGCCTGCGCGGCGAGGCCGGAGGCGAACTGCGCCACCACCAGGCCGGCCAGGAACACGGCGCCGAACAGCTGCCCGCCGATCTGCAGGGCGATGGAGCTGGCCGCGGAGGCCGAGTCCTCGAACACGCCGCCGGGGTGGACCAGCTGGGTCACGTAGGACACGGCCACGAAGATGCCGCCGCCGATCAGGGCCACCAGCATGATGGCGCGCGGCACGGTCCGGCGCGGGTTGATGGTTTCCTCGGTGAGGGTGGTGACGGCGTCGAACCCCAGGAACGAGTACGCGGCGATGGCCGCGCCGGCGGAGATGGTGGTGAAACTGGCGGTGTCATTGAAGAACGGCTGGCCGCTGGCCAGTCCCCCGGCCCCGTTGGCGGACACCACGTTGCCGATGGCCAGCGCCACGAAGAACACGAGGACCAGCAGCTGGAACGCCATCCTCACAGCTCCAAAAAACGACTGTTTCTAACACTTAGCGCGGCACCGCCTCAAATAGGTGCGGCGGGCAGGGATGCCCGTTCCTGACAGCATCCGTGGCCAGCCTCAGCAGTCACGTTAGAGTGTCACATCACTTCCCTCTCACGGTAGGACGCGACATATGTTTGGTCGGACCGAAAAGGTTGACACTGCAGCTCTAAGGGACCAGTGGAACGCATCAATAGAGACCTTTAGATTCGTGGTCGACCTCATGGTCAAGGCGTGGGCATTTCTGGTTGGTGTCAATGGAGTGCTTATCGGCTACGGTTTCATTTCTCGTTCGGCCGGGCCGATTTTCATTGGGGCTCTGGTATCGGGGGTTTCAGCTCTGCTACCTGCCATGATCAGCCGAAGCCTCATTCCTTTGGCGTACTCGGCCTATGTAGCTGAAAAGCAGTTATTCAGCTCCGCCCCCGGGCTGGTTCAAATTTATGCACAAACCGCCTACGAGCGTCTCACCGCGAGATTTAAAGTTCTCGGGGACACATTAGATGCTTCCTCCTTGAACGAAGTTCGAAAGCTAGCACATGGGCGAGCATTCATTGGGAAACGTATAACTGTTCTGCTTCTCTCCGTGGTCGTCGCCCAAGTGTTGTTGGGGTTCTATTTCTTGTACGAGGGGCGGCCTTTGTTCGATCTGACACCTCCGAGTACAACCACCACCTTCGCCCCAACGTTCGCTCCAACTGTTCAGCCAGCTCCCGTCCAGTCCGTAACGCCTTAGCCGGCAGTTCGACGTTCGGCACTGTCAGATGCAATCCTCCAACTTTCACGCAGAGGCCCCTGGCTGTCGTCAATATCGACCGTTTCTGATTGCGCCCTTAGCTGCAAGTGGGCGAGCGGTTGAGCTCGTTCACTTTTACAGTCGTGGTCAGGGCGAACTGGGTAAACCAACATCTTCCTGGTTTTCGGGTAGCAGGGATGGTGTTGTCCCTGGCGGCAACGACGTGGGAAGAACCCATGCAGGAGAAGCACCAGGTGCCCAGGGGAATTCTGGTGGATGCGCCCACGAGCTAACATTTTCGAAGGTCAGTAGGGCTGGTTTTGCACCGCGTATCTTCAGAAAGCTAACGGATGCCCCGGTGAATTCTGCTTGATCGAAGGAAACATGCCCCCCTACGAAGGTGGCCGCCTCGAAGGCGACGGTCCCTGCGGTGAACTTTGCGCCTTTGAAGGAAACAAATCCCGCTGTGAACCTTGTCTTGGCGAAGGAAGCGACACCACCGGTAAACCTTGCCCTAGCGAAGGTGGCTGACGGAGTGGCGAATGTTGCCCCATTAAAGCTAACGGTCCCCTTGCTGAATCTTGCACTACCAAAGTTCAAACCACCTTCGTTCAACTTTGCCCTGCTGAAGGTGATGTTTCCGCCGATGAACTTTGCATTGCTGAAGGAGATGTTTCCCCCGCTCAGCTGCGCGTCGGTGAAAATGATGGAACCGCCGGCGACCTCTGACCGGCTGAAATTGACAAGGCCGCTGGTAAATTTTGCATTGCTGAAGTTGATGTTTCCGTCTGTGAAGCGTACGCCTGCGAAGCTGACGAGTCCGTCGGTGAAGTGTGCGCGGGTGAAGATGGCGTTTCCACCCGCGAAGTCGGTGCCGCTGAAGATAATGTTTCCGCCGCTGAAATGTGCGCCGGCGAAGATGACGTTTCCGCCGCTCAACTCTGTGTTGGTGAAGTTGATGTTTCCGTTAGTGAACCTTGCACCGGCGAAGGTGACGTTTCCGCCGGTGAACTTTACAGAGGAAAAATCGCCACCGTCGAAAACGGCTCCTGTGAAATCTAGGTTCATGCCACACCACGAGGAGGTGCTAGAAGTATCCTGCAGGTGACTGGAAATCACCTTGATGACGGTTAGGCGGACCTCCTTTTCGCCTGTCTTAGCTTTATCGGAGTCTGGGTCATATTCCATGCGGAGGTAGGCGCAAAGGACATCAATGCAGATCTGGCGCTGCTCGTCTTCTTCTGCTGAGTGCCAATCGTCTGCCAGTGCAGCCATGGCGTAGACACCGGCGAGACGAACAGCGGGCTTTTCATGGCCGAGTTGTTCAGCGGCTGTTGTATACCGTGCCCGTAAGTCTGTCTTGTCGACTGATCCTTGTTTACGTTCGTCGAGCGTGTGCTGCCGTTCAGAAGTGTGCTGACGCCGGTAGGCCAGCAGGGCCGCACCTCCCAGACCAAAGATGCCTACTGTGGTGATTGTGCTACGAGAGACATCGAACCACTTGGTTGAATCAAGGTTCAGCGGACCTTCCCAGACCCAAGTGCCGGCAGCCATTTGAGCAAAGACGATCTCAATGATCAAACCAAGGCCGATTCCTACAAGGCTCCACCACACAAGAGCCCAGAAGATCGGCATCGGTTCTTTTGAAGGTGGGATAGCAGTTCGGTTGTTGGTGGGTGCAGTCATGACCAGAGCTTACGTTGGAATTCGTTTGATCTATCAAGTAGGTGGTTCGTGAACCGCACCCCTTTGCACCGGAGTCGATAACGACCGTTTTTGCTGCTTTGTTTGTAGCCACAACGGCAGCCGTGCGCCCTGCCACAGCAGCTCTCATCATGAGCGATGGGTACGACAGGCTGAAGGCGCATAGGCAATGGATACCGGCAACAGAGGAATCAATGGATAGCAACTACAAAGCCTACGACCACGTCGCATCTTTTGAGCGCCTGGACGCCATCCTAGCCCAATCAAACAGCAACTTCGAAGAGAAAAAGTCACTGCCGGACAGAGACGAACTAACATTCGACAATGGTTTCTACGCTAGCGGCACTGCGCTTTTCATCGACATCCGCGATTCCTCCCAACTCCCGGACCTGTACAACCGGCCTGCGCTAGCCAAAATGTACCGGGCGTTCATTTCAGAAATGGTCGCGGTGTTCAACAGCCACCCCAAGGGCCGTGAAATCAACATCGTGGGCGATTGCGTCTGGGGCCTTTATAACACGCCTTACAAGTCCGACATCAACTCAGTGTTCAGCCTCGCAGCGCAAGCAAATTCGCTGTTGAAGGTCCTCAATTACAAGTTGGACAAAGCAGGATACAAGACCCCCATCAAGTGCGGGCTCGGAGCCGCCTACGGCAGGGCATTGATGATCAAGGCAGGCCAAAAAGGCAGCACCATCTCTGACGTCGTCTACATGGGCGATGTGGTCAACGAGGCGGCGGAACTCGCTTCCCAGGCCAGTAAAGGGACGGCTCTGTCCTTCCTCATGGAGCAGGACTTCCAAAGCAACCTGAATGAGGCCAACAAACCGCTGACCGCCTACGACCTTGAGAGAGGATGCTTCAGCGCCAGCGTGATCAACGTTGTGACGGAAAAGTGGTATTCAGAGAACTGCACCTAAACGGAGGGGATCCACGGATTCCAACGTTCTGAGCTACCCCTATTTGGGCACAGTGGAAGCGGTGAATACGACGGCCCATGGATGGGAGTTTCCCATCCGGGACTTGGTACGCCGGGCGGGTGGCATTTTTCAACTAGGGGGATAGTCCGGCTCGGACTAAGAGTCCGCACGTAAGTAGGCAGACCCCTCCAATCGAGGCCAGGATCATTGACGCCTTTACGAAAAGGTGCTTCATCCAGGCTATTTTGCTCATTCCTATCATCTGTTTGGTGATGACAGGAAGCATCTCTGTGCTTTGGATTTTCTGGGGAAGTTTCGATGCGTCCCAGTACTTAAGGTGTCCGAAGTAGATAAAGTTGTCGGGCCATTCCTTGCCGACATGCCTCATTCTAAGGCGCGGGATGACGACCCACATTGCGCAGGCAGCAGCTACAAGCAGCGAGAAGACTGCTGCGTGGTACGTGATGTTTTGCAGCGGTCCGGTCAGAGTACCAAAGAGCCTGTCTTTGGCGGATAAAGCAACCATTGTGGCAAGGCCGGCGGACTCGAGGGTAAACGCGAAGGAGGCCTTTGCGTCCACCTTCCCCGTCCAGTCGACCAGGGCGGCGTGTATTTTCCATGCCGTTTCAAGGGCTTCCTTGTCCTTGGATGCTGCCGATGGCTCAGCCATCCTGCTCTTCTTGAAGAGGCTCATATGGGCTGCTTCGATTTTGGTCGGCGAGAGGTCTGCCCACGATGGATCATGGGGCCCACGTATAGGACGAACCGTAGTAGGCCACGGACTTGTTGCCATAGCTCTGGGTGCCCCTTGGTGTCCACATGTCGATCTTGTTGGCGAATTTTGAGGCATCGTTGAGCTGGTTGTACACCGAAGCGGATATGTTGATGGTTTTGCCGCCGCGGATCTCGCTGAGTTTCGCGGCAACGTTCGGTGCGCCACCGACCGACACAATGTCGTTCTCACCGTGAACACCGCCCCGGACGAGCATAGCTGGGCCAGTGTCGATACCAACTCCGTGGGCCATCTTCCACGTGAAGTTATTCCACTTGTCCTGGAGAGCGGGGTTAATCACCTTTGTGACTGCCCAAGAGATGT
The DNA here is from genome assembly GCF_001428075.1 of Arthrobacter sp. Soil764. Lineage (GTDB taxonomy): Bacteria > Actinomycetota > Actinomycetes > Actinomycetales > Micrococcaceae > Arthrobacter. Next base: position 316,993 of record NZ_LMSI01000012.1, read on the forward strand.
TCATTGCGGCCTTGGCAGCATCGGAATTCTTACTGTCACCGATGAAGATTCCCATCACACGGTCTCCATCGAAGCTGCGGATGTGTCCACCCCTCGCCCGGATAATCCGTGTGGCTGCGTTGAGGTAGGAGCGGATAACCTTTGCCGCCGCCCAATCTTTGTATGCCTGGGCCAAACCGGTGGAATCTGCCATGTCTGCGTAGAGATAGGTTGCGTCAAGGCGCACGGCACCGTTGCTCAACGCTATGTCTTTGGCCTCGGGCACCACTTGCCCGTCCCGCTCCACCCATGCAGGCAGCAGTACACCGCTTACGCCGGCTTCAACATCTTCTTTGAGTCCCACGGAAAGTTCATCCCCTTCTGTGGAGGAACTTCCCCCACAGGAAGATAGCACTTCAGATACCCAGAGAACTGCATGGAATGGGATCTCTTCGCCTTGCTGTCTATCTTCATTCGTACTGCGCCGGGTTGGATAGCAATCGGGCGGCTGGACAGAAGCGCGTTATGCCGCCAATCAAAACCGACTGTATTTGTTGTGGAGCACGCTCGTCTCTGTTTTGTCGTGGCCCGCCCCTGCTAGCGTGCTTTTTACTTGACTGCGAAAACTAAACCAGTCAAAACGTTGGCGGCACTTCTCTGATGAGCGGGCAAAGGGACGGCAAGATTTGGTGCTTCCGAGACCAAGGCTGGGATCTCGAGCCGGAACTCGTTGGGTAAGTCCGGATGAGCGCCGTAGAAAAGTGCAAGCATGCGTTGAACGCGCCGGATCCCCGGGGGGGGCGGGACGTAATCTTCAGCAAATGATCAAAGGACCAACTGTTGACCGGGTAGTCCGGAGAAGACAGGACCAGCTGGGTATTAAACAGCTGCCCTTCCGGACCGCGTTCGCAGACGCTGCCGGGGACCAGCCAGATGTTCAGGTCTTCCGCGAGCTGTTTGAGCTCTTTGACCCGCGGCCCGTCCAGGGGCTCGGCACTGGCCTGGAGCATTTCGATCCGCTGCAGGTCCGGGTTTTGGTCGCCGAAAAGGTGCAGCTCGGGGAAGACGACCAGCTTGCTGTGCGGCTGGGCTTCGAGGGCTTCTTTGACCTCGTCGGCAAAGACAGAGACGGGTTCGCCGATGGGCCTGGGCCTTGCTTGGGCCGCGACGAGGGGAAGGATGCGTTGCATGGGTTTTTCTCCGCTGTGGAGGTGTAATCCGGGTTATATTAGATCAGAATGATCCAATAAAGGGAAGGGGCGCTGCTGTGGGCCGTAAAGTAGCGAATATGACCCGTCAGCTGGAGGACACCGCCGAGCCCTTGCGCCTTGGTTCCGGCAGGATGTCCGGGATGGAGCGGCGCAGCGCCATGGACGCTGTTCGGATGCGGATCGGGATGGCTATTTCGCTGGGGCTTTTGAAGCCGGGCGAGCGACTGCCGGACCAGGAGGACGTTGCCTTGGGTTTGTCGGTCAGCCCGATTACCGCCCGCCGTGCGCTGGCGAGCCTGGCGGAGCAGGGTGTGGTGGTGCGCCGGCGCGGCCGGGCCGGCGGGACTTTTGTGGCGGACGCGCCGCCGTCGGATGTTTTGGCCTCACTGTCCGCGTCGCCGGCGGAGTCCCAGGCTGTGAACCGGCTGGTGGACCGGCGGCTGCTGTTCGAGTGCGCCGTGACACACTACGCCGCCGTCAACGCCACGACTGAACAGCTGGATGAGCTGGACCGGCTAACGCATGAGATGGCCGAGGCGACCGGCTGGTCCTACTACCACAGGATGGACGAGCAGTTCCATCAACTGGTGGGTACTGCATCGTGCCTGGACTCCGCCGTCGAGGTTTATCACGAAACTCTCGCCGACCTCTACGACTACTTGATCCCCTACCCCATCGAGAAGCTGCAAAAGTCCAACCATGACCACATCGCCCTGGTTGCAGCCCTCCGCGCCGGCAACGTTGAGGAATCGGTGGAGGTGGCACGGAAGCACGTGGACATCCTGCACAGGACCATGTTTATGGGGCTGGTCGAAGGCGGTCATAAGCCGCAATGACTGATTGAATAGGCGCCAGCCCGGCCGCACGTCCTGCTCCCGCGCCCGAAGCCAACCGCTCTCGTTGCCGTCTCTACTGGATGCGATAGTCGGTCGCTGACACTGATAGCCGGCCTGTAGTGCGTAGCGCACATTCCAAGAAGCTCGATTACGCACACCTATTTCTGCCAAGCTTATAGCGGCCCACCGGGGTAGTGCTCCATAGGGCCCTGCTTGGCCTGTTTTGTCGGTGCCGCCGGTTAAAGTTCCGGCATGGAGATAAAAAAAGACGCTGAAGGATGGAATCAGTGCAGCGCCCTCCCCAATTATGGGTGCGAGCTCCGCACTCGGAACAAGGGCGGCAAGTACTGCAATTCGCACGCCCTCCAGATGAACCGAGGTGAAGAGTTCAGACCTCTTCAAACCCGAGGGGTAGGCCGTGGCCTGACATGCGCGGGCCCGGGCCGCAACGGGGATCCCTGCGACCGACGAGTGACGCAGCTTAATCTTCCCCCAGGACCCCTCTGCAAAGGACATGCAACGCAGCTTGAACGAGACGGGGAGATGTGGCAATTTCCACCAAAAGGGGATGAATGGAACGATTGCGCGGCCTTCGACTACAGCTGCGGACGAAAGTCGGTAACCAGCGGTTCGCGGTTCTGCGGCACTCATTATAACCAGTACTACCGCGGCGAGCTGACCCCCATCAAGCGGAAGGCACCTAACGGCACGCGGTGCGTGGGCCCCGGACCTGACGGCACGGAATGCGGACGGAAAGACATGTACCAGCATGACCCCATGCCGTTATGCAAATCCCACACTAACCAGTACAACGACACGGGCGAGATGCGGGTGATCGTTCCCCGCTACAAGCTGGCATCTTTGGAGAGGGACGACGATGGCAACAAGCGATGCACGACGTGTCGACAATGGCTGCCCGAAGACAATTTCGGAAAAGGCGATTCGGGCGACAAATTGTCGTCCCGCTGCCTACGGTGCGCTAATGATGCCTCCCGTGCGCGGAAGTTTGGGATTACTCGGGAGACGTACGATGCCCTCCTATCCTTTCAAGGCGGCGTCTGTTGGATATGCAAGCAGCCCCCGGACTTCGGCCGCACTTCGCTGAGCGTGGATCACGATCACAACTGTTGCCCCGAAAAATACAAAACATGCGGCAGCTGCATACGTGGGCTGGTCTGCGGATCATGCAATCTTGCCCTCGGACTGTTTGATCACAAGCCCGAGCGGCTGGAAGCAGGCTTCAAATATCTGGTCGAAGGAGTACCGCACGTTTTGGCATACCTTCGGTCGAGAGCGGATGCTGCCAATTTGCCGATTCTTGGTAGCCCACAGCAGGGATATGCCGACCCCACTTTAGGGAATGCCTGAAAATTTTGGTTGCGGAATCGACGCTGGTGGGCTGGTTCGGAGCAAGTGCAAGCATAGTGAACTGTGCCTGACATAGTTTGGAAGGCCGAGTTATAGAGCACACAGCGCGACGAGACCCTCTGGTGACATAGTTGCATGACTGGGCTGCGGCCGATGGGCCGATGGGCCATCACGGCATGAAGTGTGCGAGGGCGCGTCCGGCGGTAGCCGGACGCGCCCTCACTGTTCTCACTCGGGATGAAGTTGCCCGTCCCCCAAGCTCAGTCGATGAGCACCGACTGCTTCGCACCCTCCGAAGCTTCAACCCGGCCCGAGACCTTCCCGGACCGGTGGTGCAGCCAGTTCGCCACCGCCAGCAGCACCACGAGCCCGATGGTGCTCAGGAGCTGGGGACGGGAATCCTCGCCGATGAAGCCCACTGTGAAGATCGCCGCGAGGATGAGCAGCCCGAAGGACGTGAGCCACGGGAACCCGGGCATCCGCAGGGGAAGCGCCGTTCCTTCACGGTCGGCGCGGAGGCGCAGCGCGAGCTGGGCCAGAAGCGCGGATGTCCACACCAGCAGGCAGGTTGAACCCACGATGTTGAGCAAAACGCCAAGCACCATCTCGGGGAAGGCCAGCTCCAGCACCACCGTGACCACGCCGAAGGCAACGCTCGCCAGTACAGCGACAACGGGCACCCGGGCCTTGGACACGGAAGCAAGCAGGCGGGGTGCTTCGCCCCGCTCCGCGAGGGAGTACGCCATCCGGGAGGCACCGTAGAGGTTGGCGTTAAGGGCGGATAGCAGGGCGGCGACGGCTACCAGGGTGATGGCCGTGGCAGCACCCGGCATGCCCGCCGCGTCCAGCACAGCGGCGAACGGGCTCTTCAACCCCGCGGAACCCACAGGAACCACGGCCGCGATCACGAAGATCGCGCCGATGTAGAACACCAGGATGCGCCACAGCACCGTCCGGACCGCCTTCTTCACGCTGCGGGCAGGCTCGGCCGTCTCGGCTGCTGCCACGGAAACGATCTCGGTGCCGCCGAACGCGAACGCCACCACGAACAGAGCGGTGGCGATCCCGCCGAAGCCGCTGGGTGCGAACCCGGCACCGGTGAAGTTGGACAGGCCCGGCGACTGGACGCCCGGCAGCCAGCCGAAGAGCAGGGCAGCGCCCACCAGGAGGAACCCGACGATCGCCGCCACCTTGAGCAGGGCGAACCAGAACTCGAACTCGCCGAAGTTCTTCACGCTGGTCAGGTTCACGGCGGTGAGCACCACGATGAACACGAAGGCCATCAGCCACACCGGCAGCGCGGGGAAGATGGTGGCCAGCAGGCCTGCCGCTCCGAGCGCTTCGGCCGCGATGACGACGACGAGCTGCAGCCACCAGAGCCAGCCCACCGTCGCGCCGGCCACCGGCCCGTAGGCCTTGGCGGTGTAGACGGAGAAGGCACCGCTGTCCGGGTTGGCGGCGGCCATTTCGCCGAGCGCCCACATCACCAGGATGATGAGCGTTCCGGCCACGAGGTAGGAGATCAGCACCGCCGGGCCGGCAGCCTGGATGCCTGCCCCGGAGCCGATGAACAGGCCCGCGCCGATGGCGCTTCCCAGGCCCATCATGGTGAGCTGCCGAGGTTTGAGGGCTGCGCCGAGTGGGCGGGCAGACGTCTTCGTCTGTTGTTCCATGGGGTTTCCTCTGGTTGTAGGTGGAACTGATGGGGATAAAAGGTCAGGCTGCGTGGGCTTCGAGGAGCCGGAGCACGCGGTTGTTGGAGGCGGGATCGGCAGCGGTGATCCGCACGCCGTCGCCCTGGTAGGCCCGGACCATGATGCCCGCGCGGTCGAACGCATCCACCAGCCGTGCCAGCAGGTGCTCGTCAGCACGGATCCACAGGAAGTTGCCCTGGCTCGGCTGCAGCTTCCAGCCCTGGGCTTCCAGCTCAGCGGCCATTCGTGCGCGTTCCTGCTTTACGGCGGAGACCCGCACTTCCATCTCCTCCCCCGCGTCCAGCGACGCGACGGCCGCCTTCTGGGCCAGCGCGCTCACGCCGAAGGGAAGGGCGGTCCGGCGCAGCCCCTCGGCGATGGCCGGCGCCGCCACGGCGTAGCCCACGCGGAGGCCGGCGAGTCCGTAGGCCTTGGAGAAGGTGCGCAGGATGCAGACGTTCGGGTACCGGCGGTAGAGCGCCAGGGAGTCGGGGCCGCTTCCGGCGTCGGCGTACTCCACGTACGCCTCGTCAATCACCACCAGGACGTTGGACGGGACGGACTGCAGAAACTCCTCGAGTCGCTCGTGGCTGATCGGCACGCCGGTGGGGTTGTTGGGCGTGCAGAGCAGGATCACCTTGGTGCGCTCGGTGACGGCCGCGGCCATGGCGTCCAGATCGTGGCCCTCGGCGTCGTCCAGCGGGATGCGTACCGGCCGGGCGCCCGCCAGCTCCACCAGGATGGGGTACGCCTCGAAGGAGCGCCACGCGAACACCACTTCATCGCCGGCGTCGCACAGTCCGGTGATGATCTGCTGCAGGACGCCCACGCTGCCCGGGCCCACCGCGACCTCTTCGGCGGTGACGCGCAGGTGCCGGGCCAGCCGTTCGCGGAGTTCGACGGCGGCCATGTCAGGGTAGCGGTTCATCCTGCCGACCGCTTCGGTCACCGCAGCCATTGCGGCGGGCAGTGGGTCGTAGTGGCTTTCGTTGCTGGCGAGGGCGGCGATGTCCGCGCCAACGCTGCGCCGGCCCGGGACGTAGGACGGAAGGCCGGTCACCGCGTCGCGCAGGGTGGGCAACGCAGTTTGGGGTACGGCCAAAAGCTGATCACTGGTCATGAGGTCCGATCATGGAAGTGACCCGGACCACAATGCAAGGTAGGCTCCGGTGCTTGGGACTTTTGCTCAACTTCTAGTACCTCTGGTGAAAATATGACCATCGCAAACTCGCGCACGCTCGATTCCCTCGACGGCCGGATCATCCTCGCCCTGGACAAGGACCCCGAAGCCAGCGCCCTGGCACTCTCCCGGACACTCGGCGTCGCACGCAACACCGTCCACGCCCGGCTGGCACGGCTGGAGCGCAGCGGCGCGCTCCGCTCCTTCAGCCGCCGGCTTGACCCCGCCGCCCTGGGCTACGAGCTGATGGCCTTCCTGTCCCTCTCGATCAGCCAGACGCGGACCGGTTCGGTGGAGAACGGGCTCGCCGCGATCCCGGAAGTCATCGAGGTGCACGCCACCACCGGGGACGCGGACCTCATGGCCAAGGTGGTGGCCCGCGGCACGGCCGACCTCTACCGCATCACCAACGAGATCCTCGAGATCGACGGGATCGAGCGGACCAGCACGGCCATCTCCATCCTGGAACTCATGCCGCCCCGCTACGACGGCCTCATCAGCCGGCTGTCCAAGGAGGAATCGCGCCCTTCGGAGTAAGTGCGCGTGACCGGCGCTACAAATGGGCAAATTGTCAGCGTCATCTCCTCCTGCTGCCAAAAGTCCCAGCAGCATCCAGCGGTATTGCAAATGTGAGATGCAGGACACACGATGCCTGCATGACTACTCTCACCGTCTCCGGCCGCGTGGCGCAGGTTCTCAGCAGCTATGTCAGCGACGTCTTCGGCGTCATGGGCAACGGCAACGTCTACTTCCTGGACGCCGTGGAGCAGCAGGGCCTCCGCTTCACCCCCGTCCGGCATGAGGGTGCCGCCATCGCCGCGGCCGACGCCTACTACCGGGCGTCCGGACGGCTCGCAGTGGGCACCACCACCTACGGGCCCGGCTACACCAACGCGCTCACCGCCCTGGCGGAGGCAGTCAAGGCGCAGATCCCCGCCGTGCTGGTCACCGGGGACGCGCCCACCAGCGGCGCCCGGCCCTGGGACGTGGACCAGGCCGCCATCGCCGCCGGCCTGGGCGCAGCCACCTTCACCGTCACCCGCGACGCCGCGGGTGCCATCACCCGGCAGGCGGTGGAGTATGCACTCACCCGGCGCACCGCCGTCGTGCTTGCCATCCCGTACGACGTCGCCGCACTCGAGGCCGGGGACGAGGACCTTCCAGAACCGGCGGCACCTCAGGTGACGCACGACGGCGGCACGGACCTTGGGCAGGTGGCCCGCCTGCTCGCCGGGGCCAGGCGGCCGCTGATCCTCGCCGGCCGCGGCGCGCACCTGGCCGGCGCCGGCCCGGAACTCCGCGAACTCGCCGACCGGCTCGGCGCACTGACCGCCGGAACCGCCCTAGCGCTCAACCTCCTCAATGGCGAGGGGTACCTGGGCGTGGCCGGCGGTTTCGGCACCGACACCGCGGCCGGGCTCATGGGCGAGGCCGACGTGGTCCTGGTGGCCGGGGCCAGCCTGAGCCCGTTCACCCTGCGGTTCGGGCACCTGCTGGGCCCGGACAGCACGGTCATCCAGATCGACACCGCCCTGCAGCCGACCAACCCGCGGGTGGACCTGTTCGTTCAGGCGGATGTGAAGTCTGCTGCTTCCCGACTGTTGTTGCTGCTGGACGGCGAGGCCGCTTTGGCTGGTTGGCGGGCAGAAGCTTCGCGGCGCCTCGCTTCGGGGCCGGGGCATGAGGCCGGTTCTGTGGAAACTAATGACGGCCGGCTGGACCCGCGCGCCCTCGCCATCGCGCTGGAAACCGTGATTCCGGAGCGCCGCACAGTGGTCCAGGACGGCGGCCACTTCATCGGCTGGGCGCCCATGTACTGGAACATCCCGCGGCCGCAGGACCTGGTGATGGTGGGCACCGCCTTCCAGTCGATCGGGCTGGGACTCGCGAGCGCCGTCGGGGCAGCCCGGGCGGTGGAGGACGGCCGCACGCTGGTGCTGGCCTCCGGCGACGGCGGCTTCCTGATGGGGCTGGCCGACCTCGAATCACTGATCGGTGCGGCCCGGAGCGCGATCGTGGTGATCTACAACGACGCCGCCTACGGGGCCGAGATCCACCAGTACGGCTCGCAGGGCCTGACCGAGAAACCGATGCTGATTCCGGAGGTGGACTTCAGTGGTGTGGCGCGGGCTTTGGGGGCGGAGTCCGCTGTCATCCGCTCACTATCAGACCTTTCCGCACTGCAGGAGTGGATCGATGCCGGGGCTCATGGGACGTTCGTTGCCGACTGCCGGATCACGTCCAGCGTCCGGGCCCCGTGGCTGACCGAGTGGATGAACGCAACACGGGCGGCGAAGGCTGCAGTGATTGGTTAGGTAATTCCCACGGCAGTGCGACCGTTTCCGGTGGCTGGTTATAGCCAGGACAATTTACTTCGGCTCGTTCATCTTTGCTTCCTGCTTTGTGCGGTGTGTCTCGTGATACTCAGTTCGGAGAGCGCTGAGACGACGACCATCGGGTAGTTCCCAGAAGGACCAGCCATTGGTGGCACCCTTACGAATGTGATGACCAGCGCCTGAAGGGGTTGAAAACTTCTTCCCATCGTCCGTAAGCAACTCGCCAGTTGCAAGCACTTCGCATTTGCGATCGGCCCATTGGCCGTACCGAGCCCGCAACACGGTCCCCACCGGAAGAAGCCCCGATGCCACAAGTTCACGCGTGCTTGTCTCCGGTAACCCTGCCACCGGCCCCGTGCTTACGACGCCGACGTGGCCCTCCGGGATGCGCCAAGTTGCTATAAGTGCATCCGCAACGTCGGAGGTCCTGTGGTCGATCTCCTTCTCGCTCCAACCGTCAACGGAAAGTTCGCGGATTCTACGATTCATTAGAAGAACGTCGTGGCGTTCGAGTTTGGCGCGTTTCCCGTTCTCTCCCAGCCAAGGCCCATTGGACACTGCAGAGTTTAGAGTCGCGGTTAGAAGAGTAAGGTTCCCGAACCTATGTATGTGCGATTCGCGCTCCACTTCTTCCGCTAGGTCGCTCACCGGCCAATGCTGGGTCCAACTTTGAGGCATTAAGTGTTCAATGGGGAGGCCTACTCGTGCAACGCGCGTTCCGGTCGCGGACGGGGTGGAGCCCGTATATCCTCGGTAGTGATCCTCGACTGCTTCGAGAAACATACGCAGGCGGCCCCGTCTGAAGCGCCTATACGCTGCATCGGCGGCCAGTGCTGTGCGCAGTTCCTCGTCCCCGGGCCAATAGGTACTGGCTGCATTCAGATTAGTAAGAGAGCGTTCGATACTTTCCACCAAGTCGGTGTCAGCAATACGACGATGAACACCGATTAGTTCGGCAACGACTCGCCCCATGTCACCCAACGAAAGTCTAAGCAACGCTCGCCGCATGAACCAGCTCTCCAGCATGGCAACAACTTTGTCCCGAGGGCCCTGCGAGACCTCTGACCCAGGCTCATGAAGCCACAACAACACCGGCTTTAGTGCCTCAATCTCGGCAGCTTGACTGCGGTAAACACACATCTCAACGACGCTGAGCTCCGCATGCGGATCGGCCGCGCGTTCTGTCCATCTTTGGTATTGGCTCGCCTGATCTTTAATGCTCCTCAATAGCGTTGCCATCGGGAAGCTGGCCTCGTGCTCCACATAATGCTTAAAGCGGGTGAAGGTTGACTTCGGGCCAATCTCTTCTCCTACTCTGGAGACGAGCCATTGATTCAGGAACAGTGAACTGCGTGAGATGGGGTATCGCCCCACGCTGATCTCCTTTTCCCAAAACTTCGTGTCAAACGGCCACAGGTCCCTGTATGCCATATGCGTATCTATGCCCTCAGCAGTAAGACGCTGAAAGACAAAATTCTTGATTAGGTCGGCAGCAGTTAAGGGCGTCCCCCTTGCATTCAGGGTCTCGAATATCTCCTGGGAATTCTCGTCTGCGCGCAGACCTATCACAACGATTTGTAGTGACTGGGTAAGGACGTTGGCAAGCGCATTGGCCCTTACTGCGACCATTTCGTCTCCCGCTTCACACGTCCACGATGCAATCTGTTCAGCAAAGTACTGATGAGCTCGGGGGATCAGTGAGGAAGCATGATTCAGTGTGGGGTATGCGACCGGAGGATCGGTGAGCATGATTTCGTCATAGGCCTCCCGGTCGCGATTGGAATGACGCAGCTTGAGCGGAACGTCTTCTCCCTGCACAAAAGCGATCGGATTCTGTGTCAAAGCTTCAAGCTGGCCGGTAACCTGGTCTACTCCTGCCGCCTCAAAGACCGAGGCCGCTGCGTCGAATAACAGCTGCAAAGTTGTAAGCCTTTGCTGGCCATCGATTATCGACCAAGACTGCAGCGAACCCATCTGACCAGGCATTGACTGCAAAACGACCGCACCCAAAAAGTGCGTCGGCGAGGCTGCAGGGTTGGCAAGCCTCAAGTCCACCAATCGGCGAACATCCTGCCACAACGGTACCCACTGATTGTCCTGCTCCCACACATATGGGCGTTGAAACAAGGGCACAACGAGGTGCTGCGGCATCGTGAACACCTCTAAGGGCGTTCGAACAGCAGTGTCCATTTGTTCGTCTCCTCCTAGCCAAATGCCGCGTGCCAGCAAGACTGGGGCTAATGAGGACGAGCCTATTATGTTTCCGTTCATCACCCCCTGACTCGACACGTCATTCTCCAAAGCTCTGTCATCTCAAATAACCAGCCTTTGCAATCTGGCCACCCCATGCGTGCGATACGCCGCTTCCCGGCCACATCCGGCATAGACAAACCAAGGCAACTGGTTGTCCCAGTCATGAAGACAATCGCTTACAGCGAATGCGGAAACCCGGACCTCCTCGAACCGGCGAGCAGCGCATGCCGAACTGAAGGCTCCGTCCCCTGAGGACGGAGCCTTCGCTGTGCCCACTGCGTTCGTGAGAGGCTAAAAGAAACTCGCATTGGGGGACACTGTGGATATTGCCTGGATGCTGCTCAACGCGGCAGTTCTGATTGTGCCGATCGCCATCGGCGTGGCACTTCTGTACTGGATCATCCGGCTGGGCGTGAAGCACGGCCTGCGTTCGTACTACGCGGAGAACACCCGTGAGACGGCCATGGAGGCACCACAGCCCCGCGGCCTGGGTTAGTCCACGCTCTCCCCCACCCGGGGCGACCTGCAGCGGGCCATCAGCCCGAACCGCACTCCCCAGTGCGCGCACACCACACGGCAGGGACACTGAAAAACACCGGCGTTTTGTCGTAGGACCGGCTTAGGATTTCTTCCATGAGGATTGCCGTTGCCGGGGGAACCGGTACAGTGGGCCGCCACGTTGTGGCCATCGCCAGGGAGCGCGGGCATGATGTGGTCAGCCTCAGCCGCACCGAAGGAGTGGACCTGGTCACCGGGCGTGGCCTCGACCATGCACTCCAGGATGTCGAAACCGTCATCGACGTCTCCGGCCTCCAGACCCTTTCCACCAAGAAAGCCGTGGACTTCTTCACCAACGCCACCCAGAACCTGCTGGCGGCCGAGAAAAAAGCCGGCGTAAAGCACCATGTGGCGCTGTCCATCGTGGGCATCGACAAGGCCAATTCAGGACTGTACGCCGGGAAGCTGGTGCAGGAGGACGAAGTCAGGCACGGCGGCATTCCCTGGACCCTCCTCCGGTCCACCCAGTTCCACGAGTTCGTACCGATGTCCATCAAGGCCGCCTCCGTGGGTCCGCTGGTCATGGTGCCCACCATGGTCACCCAGCCGGTGTCGGCAAAAGAGGTGGCCGAGACCCTGGTGACCGCGGCCGAGGCCGGCCCGACGGGACGCCTCCCGGACCTCGGCGGCCCGCGGACGGAACAACTGAAAGGCCTGGTCGCGGCCTACCTGGCCAAGACGCAGCAGAAAAAACGGATCGTTCCGCTGCACCTTCCCGGCCCCATGGGCAAGGCAATGCGCAACGGCGGCCTGATCCCGGCGCCGGGATCCGCCGTCGGACACCAGACGTTCCTGGAGTGGCTCGACGCCATCGACGCCGCGTAAAAGCCGATGCCAAATGGGGCAGTTGCCCCATGCCCTTGCTGCGGACCGGTCCTAGTCTCAGGGCATAGAGAAAAGGAGGCGGCCATGACCACCTACCAGCCGCAGTCATCAGCAGAGGCAACACCGACACTTGCCGACCTTCCGGAAGACCCAGCGGAGCATTTCGCCGGCTACGCCGTCCTGGGGTTGCCTTTTACCAGCGGCCATTACCTGGCGTTCCGGGATTTTCCGGTGAGCTCCGTTGGCCCCGGCTACCGCTCCGTCTGGCACCGCACGCCCGGCGGCGAGTGGACCATCTACGCCAACACCGCACCGGAGTTCAGCTGCGCACGCTACTTCGGGGCGGCCGTGCACCATACGGTGGAGACCGACGTCAACATCCAGTGGAGCGGGCCGTTCACCGCGGTCATTACGGTTCCGGGCGTCATTGACTGGCGCCTGCAGCTGGGCACCTCCGCGGCCACCTCAATACTGACCGCCATGGCCGTCCGGATGCCCGAAACGCTGTGGCGCAGTGAGCCCGTGCTCCACGCCATGGGAGCATTCGCGGGGCCATTGCTGAACGCCGGCAAGATGAAGGTCTCCGGTGTGGTGCCCAACGGCCAGACGTTCCAGGCCCAGCCCCGGCAGTTGTGGCTGGTCACGGATTCCCAGGCGACCATCCTGGGTGAGGACGCGGGACGGCCCGGGGCGTTGGCGGTGCAGGACCACCTGGCGGACTTCTGGCTTCCGCAACGTGGACTGTTCGGAGCCCGGGTGGGCGTGCGGTTCCCGTCCACCGCCCGTGCCGGCAAAGCGGAATCCGCGCGCATAAGGGCCCGGAAGAACCAGGCGGCGTGATGGCGGCGGGCCGGTCCCTACGGCCCGCCGACCCCTACTGCCCGAGGCGATGGCTTCCCTAGAATGGCACGTGTGAAGCAGCCAACGGCTGGACCCCGACGCAGTGAAGTCCTGGCCGCGCTGTCCCTCGCCATCGACCTGGGCCTGGGGCAACCGATGGAGCACATGCTGCGGTCCTGCCTGCTGGCGTTGCGGATCGCCAAGGCAGCGGGCGTTGACGCCGCCGGCCAGGGCAGGCTCTACTACGCCAACCAGGTGGCCTGGATCGGCTGCCACGCGGATTCCTTCGAACTGGCAGCGCTGTTCACGGACGATATCGCTTTCCGCGCCGATTACTACAACCGCGACCAGCACGGACTGCCCATGTACGCCGGCATGTTCAGCCATGCCGGCGCGGGCCTCCCGCCGCTGGCCCGCTTTGCATACTGGACGCGTTTCGCGGCGACGGGCAGCACCGCCGTGCGCAACATGATTGCCTCGCACTGTATTTCCGCCGGGGTGTTGGCCACCAATGTGGGGCTCGACGGCGGCGTGGCAGGACTGCTTGCCCACACCTTTGAGCGGTGGGACGGCAAGGGCCTGCCGGAGGGAGTCGCGGGGCCGGACATCCCGCTGGAAATGCGGATCATGCACCTCGCGGATACGGCAGAGGTGTTCCTGCGGCAGGAGGGTGTGGCCGGTGCTGTGGCGATGGTACGGGCGCGGCGCGGCAGCCAGTTCGATCCCGCCCTGGCCGGGCTATTCATCGACCAGGCCGAGGCGCTCACCGAAGGACTCCTCGAGGTCGACTGCTGGCAGGCGGCCCTGGACCTGGCTCCCACCGACGCTCCCCTGTCCGGCCCCCAACTGGACGCGGTCCTCCAAGCGGTGGGTGACTTCGCCGACCTCAAATCTCCCTACACCGCCGGGCACTCCCGCGCCGTGGCGGCCCTCGCAGCGGCCGCCGGCGAGATACACGGGCTGCCGGCCGACGACGTCACGCAGCTCCGCCGGGCAGGATGGGTGCACGACATCGGCCGGCTGGGAGTATCCAACCAGGTGTGGGACAAGAAGGAGCCGCTCTCCCGGGCGGATCTGGAACGCATCCACATGCATCCGTACCTCGGGGAACGGATCCTCAGCCGCGTCCCCGGGCTGAAGGGCGAGGCGGCCCTGACCGGGCTGCACCATGAGCGGCTGGACGGGTCAGGCTACCCACGCGGAATTGACGGAACGGAGCTCGGGATCAAGCAGCGGATCCTGGCGGCCGCAGACTCCTACCATGCCTCCCTGGAGCCGCGTCCGCACCGGGCCGCGCTCACGCCGGCCGATGCAGCCGCCAGGCTTCGGCAGGAAGTTTCAGCCTGCCGGATCAGCCGCGAGGCTGCAGACGCCGTGCTTACATCGGCCGGCCAGCAGCCCCACCGCCGGCCTGCCGCTCCGGCCGGGCTTACCCCCAGGGAAGTGGAAATCCTGGGCATGCTGTGCCGCGGCATGACCCCGGCTGAGATAGCCGCCAGCCTGTTTCTGGCCCGCAAGACCGTCCGCAACCACGTGGAGCACATCTACGCCAAGATCGGTGCAACCAACCGGGTGGGTGCCACACTGTTCGCGGTACGGAACGGCCTGACCCACTAACCCGGAGGCGCCGCCGCGTCAAAGCCGGGGCGTCACTTCATCGGCTGGGCCCCCATGTACTGGAACATCCCACGGGACGTCCCTGCATCACATTACGGTGGGCTTACCGGGCCGCCCCTTGTGCTCCGCCCGCGCGGTCTCAAAACTGCTCTCGAACGGCAGTGAGTCCAGGTCCAGCAGCGGGTTGTTGTCCTGCGTCTCCACGAGCTTCCGGGCGGCTTCCTCCGAGTCCACGCTGGGCATGGACCCGGGCAGGTGCCGGCCGGCTGATTCGGGCAGGAACCGGATGGCCACGGCGGCAACCACGGCCACCGCCATCAGGTAGTAGGCCGGCATCATGTCATTGCCGGTCAGTTCGATGAGGGCCGCGATGATGAACGGGGCCGTCCCGCCGAAGATGGCTACCGCCAGATTGTAGGCGATGCCCATGGCGGAGTACCGGTGCTCGGTGGGAAACAGCGCCGGCAGCGCCGAGGCGAGGTTCGGCACCGAAAACGCCACCGGGAAGGCGATGAGGGCCAGGCCCAGGAGCGTTGCCGGGACGCTGCCCACCGCTATCGCCAGGAACGCGGGAACCGCGAACACCACAGTGCTCAACGCCCCGATCCACAGCACCCGACGGCGTCCGATCCGGTCAGAGAGTAGCCCGGTGAAGGGGATACACAACGCCATGACCACCAGGACCGGGAGGGTCAGCAGCGTCCCCTCAACCTCGTCGTACCCCTTGTTGCTGGTCAGGTACGTGGGCATGTAGGACGTCAGGGCGTAGGCCACCGTATTGGCCGCCGCCGCCAGGATCATGGCCAGCACGAGGGGCCGCCAGTGCGCCTTCACAATGCCCACCGGCCCTACCGGCCGGAGCTCCTCTCCCGTCTCCGGATGCTTCGCCGCCACGGCTTCGGCTTCCAGCGTGGCCTTGAACGCGGACGACTCCTCGATCTTCATCCGGAAGTAGACGGCGACGATACCCAGCGGACCGGCCACCAGGAACGGGATCCGCCAGCCCCACTCCCCCATCTGCTCCTGGCCCAGGGCCAGCTGAAGCGCCGATACCACCGCCCCGCCGGCCGCGAAACCGAGGTAGCTGCCCATGTCCAGGAAGCTGACGTAGAAGCCCCGGCGCCGGTCCGGCGCGTGTTCGCACACAAAGGTGGTGGCTCCCGAGTACTCGCCGCCGGTGGAAAACCCCTGCACCAGCTTGGTGGCCACCAGCAGCACCGCAGCCCAGAGGCCCAGCACCCCGTACCCCGGAAGCAGGCCGACAGCGAACGTTGCGGCGGCCATAAGCATCAGCGTCATGGCGAGCACCTTCTGGCGGCCGATCTTGTCCCCCAGCCAGCCGAAGAAGATGCCGCCCAGCGGCCGGGCGATGAACGTGGCGGCGAACGTTCCCAGCAGGAACAGGTTCTGCACCGCCTTGTCCGCCTCGGGCAGGAACACCGGCCCCATGGTGGTGATCAGGTAGCCGAACACACCAACGTCGTACCACTCCATCGTGTTGCCCACGATGGTCCCGCCCAGCGCCTTCCGCAGCGTCCGGTGGTTCACCACATTGACGTCGGATACCTTCAGCCGCCGCTGCTGCCCGTTGTGCTCTGTCATGGCCACGCTCACCGCCGCCTCGCTGATCACGCTGGGCACACGCCGTCGTTCTTCCGGCCGGTTTGGCTGGCAGGAGCCCAACACTTGTGAACATCCTGCCACTGCCGCACCGTCATCGAAAGTGGTCTGCCTAGGCGGGATCCTCCAATTCCCAGTCCTTCACATCCGCCAGCGGAGCGAAGATGGCGGGGTCCAGCTCCTCGAATTCCAGGTTGTTGCGGACAAGGTGCGGCCAGTTCCGGTTGGCCAGGGCGGCCTTGCCGAGCGCAACCACGTCCGCCGCGCCTTCTGCCAGCAGGGACACGGCGGTGTCCGGATCATCCAGTTGGCCGTTGGCGATCACCGGCAGGCCCGAGTACTTCTTCGCCAAGACAGCCAGGCTTTCCCCAGCATCGGCGAACGCGGGCTCGGTGGCGCGGTATTCGGTGGTGTGGACAAAATCGATGCCGGTCGCGCCCAGCGTGCCGAAAATGACTTCGGCTTCTTCCACTCCCCCGCTCCACTTGTGGTCGGTGTCGCTGACCTTGGCCTGGGAGATGCGGATCCCCACCGTCATGTCCGGGCCAACGGCCTCGCGGACATCGTGGCAGATTTCAGCGGCGAGCCGCACCCTGTTTTCCGCTGAGCCGCCGTAGCGGTCCTCGCGCTGGTTCAGGTAGTCCGTGAGGAACTGGTCCAGCAGGTACCCGTTGGCACCATGGATCTCGACGCCGTCGAACCCGGCCCTCTGCGCGTGCAGCGCGGCCGTGACGAAGCCATCCCGCACCTCTTTCATCTGGGACAAGGTGATTGCGGAAGGCACGGGGTACGGGCCTTCGCCGCGGTAGAACCCCAACTGCTCCCCCTTGGGTGCCACCGCCGATGGTCCCACCGAGGAAGTGACAAAGCGGTTCCCCTGGCTCTGTGCCCCCGCATGCATCAGCTGGGCGAAGATCTTCGAACCCGCCGCGTGGACGCCGTCGACCACTGTCGCCCAGGACTGGGCCTGCTCCTCCGTCGCGATGCCGGGCTGGTGGTGGTAGCCCTGGCTGTGGGCGGTGTCCGGGTAGATGCCTTCCGTGATCAGCAGCCCGAAGCCGCCGCGCGCGAACCCCCGGTAGTAGGAAGCCATTCTCTCCGTGGCGTGCCCGTCCTCCGTGGCGCTGATCCGTGTCATGGGGGCCAGCGCAACCCGGTTGTCCAGTTCCGTGGAACCGATCCGGATGGGTGACCAGAGCGGGGTGTAATCAGTCATTCAATAATCTCCTTGGGGTATTTGGCTGCGGCCGGGTCCGGCAGCAGCCCAGCCGCGCGCGCCGGCAGGCCCGCGTTGGCTGGATCAGCTGCGTACGCCTTCCGGCGCCTGCGCAGGCGCTCCAGAACAGAAGCGTCAGGAAAGCAGGCGAGCGCGGCGGTCCACAGTTCTTCGAGGGTCTGGCACTGGGCAGAAGCCCCGGAGGGTCCGGTTATCTGCCAGCCATCCTTGAGGGCCGTCACCTTCGGGGCACCCGGAAGGCCGGTGCAAACCGCGTTGATCGTGCCTGCCACGATCAGGTGCTGCCGCATTGTGCGCACCGGTCCCAGAGCAGGGTCGGCAACGGTTGTCCTTCCGCAGGCACCGCACATGTTCGTTCCCTTCCCCTACGGCATGACGTCGCCGGAGTTAGGCCCCAGCGTCTGTCCCACAAACAGGTTTCCGCCAGGGTCGCTGGCCAGCAGCAGGGCGGCCGGGGCCACTTCGGCCGGCGTCCCGAAGCGCCGGAGCGGCAGCTCGGCACGTTTCGCGGCCTTCCAGCTTTCCGAGATGCCCTCCACCAGCGGCGTTTCTATCGGCCCCGGGGCGATGCAGTTGACCAGGACATTGTCCGCCGCCGTTTCCAGGGCGAGTGCCTTGGAAAGGCCCACCACGCCGGCCTTGGCGGCACTGTAGTGGGTCAGCCCCACGCCGCCCTTGATGGCCAGCTGGGAGGCGATGTTGATGATGCGGCCCCACTTCCGCTGCCGCATCTCCCCCACCACCTCCCGGCAGCACAGGAACACACCGGTCAGGTCCACCGTGAGGGTCTCATTCCACATGGCCAGGGACATGTCCTCCAGCGGGGACTCCGTCAGCAGGCCCGCGCTGTTGACCAGGACGTCGATCCCGCCCAGCCTGTCCCGGGCTTCGGCGAAGGCAGCCCGCACACTGGCTTCATCCGCAACGTCCACGCGGATGGTGCCGTCCCCTCCGGCCCGATCCAGCACGGCCACCCGGTCTCCGTTGGCCAGGAAGGCCTCGGCGATGGCCTTGCCGATCCCGCTGGAACCGCCGGTGACCACCACCCCTCTGCCGTTCCCGGACAAAGCGCTCCCGGAGTCTTCGTCAGTGGCATGGGTCGATGTGTTCATGGTGTCCTTTCCTTCGCAGGGCTGTCAGGCGCGCATCTTCACGGTGAGGCCGCCGTCAACCACCAGGGCCTGCCCCGTGATGTAGCGGGAGTCATCGGAAGTGAGGAACCCGATCACGCTGGCCACTTCCTCCGGCTTGCCCACCCGGCCCCAGGGAATGTCGTTCCCGGCCCGCTTCAGCCCCTCGGGCCCCAGCGAATTCACCGGGTCCAGGGACTGCGGGGTCTCAATGAGCCCCGGGATCACGGCATTGGCGCGGATCTTCCGCGGGCCGAGCTCCACGGCCACGCTCCGGACCAGACCCAGGACGCCTGCCTTGGCGGCGGCATAGTGGGCGTGTTCCTCCCACCCGTACACCCCGCCGGCGATGGACGACACGGCAACCAGCGCGCCGCCGTCGGTCATTCTCTCCGCCCCCGCTCGCAGCGTGCGCAGCACGCCGGTGAGGTCCACGTTGAGCATGTCGTGCCAGCGCTCGTCCGTCATCTCCCCCAGCGGGGAATTGCGGAGGATGCCCGCGTTGGCGATGGCATAGTCCAGCCGGCCGTACTCGTCCACGGCCCGCTGGGCCAGGGCGTCCACGGATGCGGTGGTGCGGACGTCCACTTCGTGGATCACCGCTTCACCGTTGGCCTCCTTGACCAAGCGGAGGGTTTCCTCGGGGTCATGGGGATCGCCGGGGAAGGTGCCGATGACGGACGCCACCCCTCTGTGGGCGTAGTGGACGGCCAGGGCGCGGCCGATGCCGCTGGCGGCACCGGTGATGATGGCAACGTTGTTAGGCGACGTCATGGGGGTGGTCCTCCATCAGGGCTTCAGCAGGGGGCTTGGCGGCGATCATCAGGAGTCCGGAGACCAGGGTGCCCAGGGCTCCGACCCACAGGGCTGCAGTGCCGGTGCCGGCACCGGCGGCAATGGCGGTGAAGATGGCGCCGCCGAGGATGGTTCCGGGCTGGCTCATGGCGCCGATGAAGGCGGTTCCGGTGGCCCGGCAGCTCACCGGGTAGCACTCGGCCATGAAGTACTGGATGGCGGCGTACGGGCCCACCAGGAAGAACAGGCCGGCGCCGTAGGTCAGGATGATCATGAACGGGCTGGTGGCGATGGGGCTGAGCATGATGGAGAAGGAGATGCCGGAAAGGATCCAGCCGCCGATGATGGTGCGCTTCCGGCCGATCTTGTCACCGAGCCAGCCGTGGAAGACGTAGCCGAAGTAGGCCAGCAGGTTGATGACGATCAGCATCCAGAAGGCGTCCGAGAGTTCCACGCCTTTCGCGTTCTTGAGCACGGAGCTGCCCAGGACGCTGAAGATGGTGATGCCGAAGAAGTTCACAATCCAGGCGAGCGAGAACACGAAGGTGTTCCGGCGCAGGTGCGGTTCCCAGATCCGCTTGAGCGGGGCTGCCGAGGAGTGCTCCACGCCGTAGGCGTGGGCCAGGGCGTGCGCGTCATCCGTCTTGCCGTGCTTTTCGAGCTCGGTCAGCTTGTGGTGCAACTCGAACTGGGGTGTTTCCTTGAGCTTCTTGGCGATGACCCAGACGATGACGGCGGCCGGAATGGTGGCCATCAGGTACAGGGCGCGCCAGCCCAGGGAGGGCAGGAAGGCCAGGGCCAGTGCGCTGGCCAGCAGGAAGCCGAGCGGCCAGCCGCCCTGGATGAAGGAGTAGTGGAAACCGGGGCGCTTACGCTTATCAGCCACCTCGGTGACCTGGTAGACCTCGTTCATGTAGGTGGCGTTCACGGCCTGCTCGGAGAAGCCGAGCCCGCCGAAGGAACGGACCACCACCAGCATGGCGTTGCTGAGGAACGGAATTCCGGTAGGAATTGCGGCTGTAAGGGCGGAGACGACGGCGGTCCCACCAATGGTGGTCATCATGCCTTTGCGCCGTCCCAGCCGGTCAATGACCGGGCCGATGCCGAAGCACACGATGGCGGTGCCGACGGCGATCCAGGTGTTGATGGCGTATGCCTCGGGGGCGGACCAGCCGAATTCCTGCTGCATGGCCGGCAGCAGGGTGCCGAACAGGCCGTAGTCGAAGACGGCCACGGTCCAGGCCAGCAGGGCAAGGACGGTTGCGGTGGTGGTGTGGCGCTTGGAAAAGACCGGGAAGCGGCGCTTCTCGTCCGGGCGGGGCTGCGACAGGTCGACAGCCGGATCTTGAACGGTCATGACTTGTTGTCCTTACGGGGGCTGCGGGAAAGGAAGGAATCGGCGATCTGGTCGAAGGTGCACCAGGTAACGCCCTCATGGGAGTTGATGTGTTCGATCAGGCGCTCAAGCATGAGCAGCACCTGCGGGCGGCCGGAGACGTCCGGGTGGATGGTCATGGTGAAGACGGCCTGGTCCATTTCGCGGTAAACCCAGTCGAACTGGTCGCGCCACATCTCCTCGATGTCGCGGGGGTTGACGAACCCGTGCGAGTTCGGCGCCGCCTTGATGAACATCATGGGAGGCAGGTCATCCAGGTACCAGTTGGCCGGAATCTCAACCAGGTCCGTTTCCTCCCCGCGCACCAGCGGCTCCATCCAGGTTTGGGCGTCCTTGGTGTAGTCGATCTTTTTCCACGAGTCGCCCACGCGGACGTAGTACGGCTCGAAGTCGCGGTGCATCAGCGAGTGGTCGTACTTGATGCCCCGTTCAAGGAGGATTTCGTTGGTGACCGGCGAGAATTCCCACCACGGCGCCACGTAGCCCGTGGGCCGGCGCCCGGACACCTTCTCGATCAGTTCAATCGAGCGGTCCAGGATGGCGGTCTCCTGTTCCCGGGTCATGGCGATCGGGTTTTCGTGCGAGTACCCGTGCACGCCGATCTCGTGTCCGGCGTCGACGATCATCTGCGTCAGTTCGGGGAAGGTCTCGATCGAGTGGCCCGGCACGAACCAGGTGGCCGGGAGGTTGTATTTCTGGAACAGGCGGATGAGCCGGGGTCCCCCAACTTCGCCGCTGAACAGGCCCCGGCTGATGTCGCACGGGGAGTCCTCGCCTCCATAGGAGCCGAGCATGCCCGCCACTGCGTCCACGTCCACGCCGAAGGCGACTTGAATGTCCTTAGCCATGAGATTTTCCTTTCAATGTGTATAAACCGGGATGTTCTGGGGTGTCAGGCGGAAGGTTCAGGAGGCCTCCCTCGTTGGGTGAAGACGTCGGTGATCCGCGTCCGGTCGGGGTTGGTCCTGAGCAGGAGGCTGAGCAGGATCAGCGACTGTGACGGCCGGAGGTGGCCGGAGCCGATGGCCCCGGCGGCCCGGAGGTCTTCGCCTCCCCCGCCTGCCCCGTAGATGGGGACCACGGGTCCGACGTCCACGCGGGTGCTGGTGACCACCACGACGCCGGACGCCACCGCGGCGGCGACCTCGGAGCAGAGGCTGCGGTTGGCATTGCCACTTCCGGTACCTTGCAGGACGATGCCTTCCGCTCCTGCTTCAAGGGCGGCGTGCATCAGGGTGGCGTCGGCGCCGGGGTAGGCGGCGACGAGGTCCACCCGTGGGGAGCGGCCGCCCGGCTGGGGCAAGGGCAAGGCCTCGAGCCTGCTGCCACTGCCCGCCATTGCAACTTCTCCCTGGGCTGATACCTGGCCAAGTACCCCAAAATCGGGGTTCGCAAAGGCATTGAGCCGAAGAGTTTGGCTTTTCCTGACGCCGGCGGCCGGGAAGATGGTGCCCGCGAACTGCACCATCACGCCTTTTCCCCTCCCCTCTTTGGAACCCGCGACGGCGATGGCCCGGGCCAGGTTGTCCGGCCCGTCCGGAGCGTCGGAGTCAGCGGCCCGTTGCGAACCGGTGAAGACCACCGGCCGCTCGTCGCTGTGGGTCAGGTCTGCAAGGTAGGCGGTCTCCTCCATGGTGTCCGTCCCATGGGTCACCACCACGCCCAGGACCTTGGGGTCCTTGAGGACGTCCTTGATGGTGGCGCAGATCCTGAGCATGTCCTCGAACGTCAGGAGGTAGGACCCCTTCTGGAAAACGTCCAGCACCCGGACAGGGTGGGAAACGGGTGCGCCGAGGGCTTTGAACACCTGCTCGCCGGTATCGGATGCGACGGCGCCCCCGCCCTGGGAAGAGCGGGACGAGATGGTGCCTCCGGTCGCCAGCAATACGACGTGGGAGTCGGTAAGGGTCATTTCTGCTCCGGTGTTCGCTTGCGAGGTCCGCAACCCAATCGATTGGGTAACTTTCCACGAAATTGCGGTGTACATGGGCAAGGGGTCGGCGCTGAGGGATGGGGGCGCCGGAAGGAGGTCTTGGGATCGCCTACCCAAACGTTTGGGTAGCGTTGAAAAAAGACTATAGGATGTGAAGCGGGTCACGTCAAGGGCCGTCATTGCGGCCCTGCCGGCGGACCCGGGCGGCGGTCCTGGGCTACAGTGGCCCCGGTGGGCAGGAGATGGACATGAAAGAAAAGGCCGACGGCGGCCGGACGGTAACGCTGAAGGATTTGGCCCGGGAACTGGGCGTCCACCCGTCCACCGTCTCCAGGGTCCTGCATTCCGGCTCCGACGTGGCCAAGGGAGCCGCCTCGGCCGCCACCGCAGAGCGCGTCCGTGAACTGGCCCGCAAGCTCGGTTACTCCCCCGATCCGCAGGCCGCCAGCCTTCGCACCCGCCGGACCAAACTGCTTGGCGTCATCGTCCCCCGGCTTTCGGACCTGGTCCTCGCCATCAT
This sequence comes from Arthrobacter sp. Soil764, assembly GCF_001428075.1. GTDB lineage: Bacteria > Actinomycetota > Actinomycetes > Actinomycetales > Micrococcaceae > Arthrobacter. The sequence continues at coordinate 340,321 of NZ_LMSI01000012.1, forward strand.
GTACGAGGGCATCGACGAGGCCTCGGCCGAGGTGGGGTACTCCGCCTTCGTGATGAACTCCCGGGATGATCCCGAGGAACAGCGGCGGAAGATCGACCTCATGCTGGCGCGCCGGGTGGACGGCCTCATCATCGGCGACGCCCATCTTGACGGCGGCCTCCTGCAGGAACTGACAGACCGGAACGTCCCGTTCGTCCTCATGAACCGCCGGGTGCCCGGCTACCCGTCCGCGACCTGCGACGACGTGGTCGGCGGCGAACTCGTGGCCAGCCACCTGTGGGAGATGGGCCACCGGCAGGTTGCGGTGATTGCCGGTGAACCGTACGCAAGCACCGCCGTCGACCGCACGGCCGGCTTCCGGGACCGCTGGCGTTCGCTGGGCGGCACCATGTCCGACGATGACGTGGTGTGGTCCAGGTTCGATACGGCCGGGGGCCGGGAGGCCGGGGAGGAGATCCTCGCCAGCGGCAGGCCGCGCCCCACCGCCATCTTCGCCGTCAACGATTTCGCCGCCATTGGAGCCATGGGAGCCTTGCGCTCCCACGGCCTCACGGTGGGTGGGGATGTGGCCGTGGTGGGCTACAACGACACCTCCCTGGCGGCCGAACTTCCTATTCCGTTGACCTCGGTCCACTCCCCGATGGCGGATATTGGGCGGACGGCCGTGCAGCTGATGCAGGCCGTGCTCAGGGGTGAAAAGCCCGAGCCCGAACGGCTGAAGCCCACGCTGTGCGTGCGGGAAAGCAGCGCCGCCAGGGCGGCGGCGGAGGTGGCCGCCACCTAGGTCCCGGCACCCACGATCTTCAATGCCAGCAGGCAGGTGGCGCGGACTTCGCCGTCATCAAGGTCCACATGCAGAAGCTCCTCGATTCTGCGCAGCCTGTACGTCAGGGTGTTGCGGTGGATGAAGAGCTCCTTGCAGGTCTCACGGGTATTCCCGCTGTGCCGCAGGTACGCCTCAAGCGTTTCGCGCAGGGCCGTGCCGCCGTCGGGCATTAATGGGGCCAGCAGGCGCCGGGACATTCCCACCAGCCCCGGCCCGGGCAGGCCCTCCACCACGCCGGCAAGGTCTGCCACCGGCGCCTGGTGGAGCCCCGGCTCACCTACCCGGCGGCGGGCCAGCTGCAGCACCAGGGGCAGTTCGTCCAGGTTCGTGCACCCGGAGACGACGGCGGACAGTTCCGGCGCGTCCTGGAAGGACTTCCGGACGGCGTCCATCAGCTCCATCCCGGCTTCCCCGCGCTGCACCAGCACGGTGGTGAGGCCGGCCTCCTCCATGAACCGCACCGTCCTGAATTCAGCCTGCAGGCCCACCCGCACCCGCCACGCGATGGTCCTCAGCTTGGCCGGCGCAACCTCCCCTGCCCCGCCGATCAGCACCGTGCCCCACTCCCCGTCCGGCTCGAACCCGGCTTCCGCGGCGTAACGCCGAAGGGCCGGCGTCGGCGTTCCCCTGGCCTCGTAGAGCGCCTCCATGAACCGTGCGGCCTCCCGCGAATGCAGGGGCGACCGCGAACCCAGGGTGTAGCTCAGCTGCATGGCAATGACCGCAGCCACCGGCCCCAAGAGTGGCTGCAGTACCAGGCTGCTCTTGATCCCCTCGATGGCCAGCCTGAACCGGAGGATTCCGCCGCTGGGCAGGCTCAGCGTGGTCCGGGCGGTTCCGCCCTCAGCTGTTCCTGCGGACATGAGTTCAAAGCCGTTGTGGTCAAGGACCGCCACCCGCGCCCGGATGGCGGTGGCTACCCGCTCCAGTACCTGCGCCACGGAGTGGCCGCCCGCCGCCAGCCTGGTGCACTCATCTGCCAGCTCCCACCCGGCGCGCAGCTCCGCATAGCGTTCGGCCGCGATGAGCTGGTCCACATGCCTCATCACCAGGACGAACGGCACCTGCGGAGGCAGCTCAAGTAAAGGAAGGCCATGGGCTTCGCAGGCCTTCACCAGGCCGGCCGGCAGTTCGCTGTGCGCGGCGCCCAGGCCGAAAACCAGACCCGCCACCGGCACGGACATCAGGCGCTCAACGTAGGCATCCCAGATCCGGTAGTCCTTGACGTTGAGGCCCATCCCGTTGGTCAGCAGCAGCGCGTTGACGCTGAGGAAGGGCGTGGGGTCCATGTGCTCCGTGGGGGCGCACCAGGCGATCGGCCGGACGAGGCGTCCCGGACTGCCCGGTACGGCAAGGCGGATGTTCAGCGCCGGATCCGCCAGGAGATCGGCAACACGCATGGCAACTCCTCGGGTTAGTGCAAAAAGCATAATCCGTGTGTCCACATTCGGCGATCCGCCCAATTCCGGCGGGGTCGCGGGCTCTGTACCGTTGCCTGCATGCAAAAAAACGTGACGGAAACCACGCCTGCCCAGGTGCTCCTGAATTCGGACATGGGTGAGGGCTTTGGATTGCACGAGTTCGGAAATGACGTCGCCCTCATGGAGATTATCGACGTCGCCAACGTCGCCTGCGGCTACCACGCCGGGGACCCGGACGTCATGAACCGGACAGTGGCCCTTGCTGCCGAACACGGAGTGGCGGTCGGAGCCCATCCCGGGCTCCCCGATCCCATGGGTTTCGGCCGCCGCCGCATGGTCCTCACCCCCGACGAGGTTGAGTCGATCATCCTCTACCAGACCGGGGCCTTGACCGCCTTCCTGGCGAAGAACGGGCTGTCCCTCAACCACATCAAACCCCACGGCGCCCTGTACGGCATGCTCGCCGGTGACGAAGAGCTCATGCAGGCGGCGGCCGGAACGGCGAAACAGTTCGGTGTTCCGTTCTACGGCCTGGCCGGAACTGCCCACGAATCGGTGTGCCGCGCCATGGGCGTGGACTTTGTTGCCGAACTCTACGTGGACCTCAATTACGGCCCGGCCGGCGAGCTCCTTATCCAGCGCCGGCCCGCGCCCACCGACCCGGCCGCTGCCGCAGAACGCGTCAGCCGGGCGATGGCAGGCGAGCCGGTGCCCGCCGTCGACGGCACTCCCCTGGACATCAGGTTCCAGAGCATCTGCGTCCACTCCGATGCTCCCAATGCCGTCGCCGTCGCCTCCGCGGTGCGCAGGGCACTCGACTCATCCCGATCCACCCACTCCTGAAAGCGAGCAGCACATGGCCACGATCGTTTCACCCCTTCCCGGAGTCTTCTACCGCAAGCCCGGACCGGGCAAACCCCCATTCGCCAATGAAGGCGACACCATCGAAGTCGGCCAGACCATCGGCATCGTGGAAATCATGAAGCAGTTCACCGAGATCCAGTCCGACGTTGCCGGAACCCTTGAATCCTTCGAAGTCAACGAAGGCGAAATGGTCAACCCGGGCGACACCATCGTCGTCATCCGGGAAGGATAAAGGCAGCCCATGAAACTGTTCATCGCAAACCGAGGCGAGATCGCCGTACGGATCGCCAGGACCGCCCGCGAAATGGGCATCGAAACGGTCCTGGGGGTCAGCGAGGCCGACGTGGAATCACTGGCAGCCCGGTCAGCCGACCAGTACGTGGTGATTGGCCCGGCCCAGGCCGCCGCCAGCTACCTGAACCAGGACGCCCTGGTCACCGCCGCCCGGGAACAGGGGTGCGACGCCGTGCATCCGGGCTACGGCTTCCTCTCCGAAAATGCCGACTTCGCCCGCAAGGTGGCGGACGCCGGCCTGACCTGGGTGGGCCCCAACGCAGACACCATCGGCATGATGGGCAACAAGTCCCTGGCCCGGGAGGCTGCAGCCAAGGCAGGAGTCCCCGTACTCAAGGGGTCCGACGGCCCGCTGGACCCTGAAGCTGACGCCGTCGAAATTGCCCGCGGTATCGGGTACCCGCTGGTGGTGAAGGCCTCGGCCGGAGGCGGCGGCAGGGGCATCCGGTTCGTGCACGACGAAAGCGAGCTCCTTGAAACCATCGAAATGGCCCGGGGCGAGGCCGCTGCCGTCTTCGGCGACGCCACCGTTTACCTGGAACGGTTCGTGGAGCATGCCCGCCACGTTGAGGTGCAGGTCCTCGGCGACGGGACCAACTTCATCCACCTGGGCGACCGCGACTGTTCCATGCAGCGCCGTTCCCAGAAGGTGCTGGAGGAAGCGCCCGCCCCCAACCTTCCGGAGGCCGTCCGCAGCACCATCAGGGAGTCTTCCGTGGCCCTTGCCCGCGAATGCGGCTACCACGGAGCGGGGACCGTGGAGTTCCTCTACGACCCCGTCAACCACGAGGCCGCCTTCATCGAGATGAACACGCGTATCCAGGTGGAGCACCCCATCACCGAGCAAATCACCGGGGTGGACCTGGTCCGTGAGCAGCTGCTGATTGCCTCCACCGGATCCATGTCCATTTCCCAGGACGATGTGCGCTTCACCGGCCACGCCATCGAATGCCGGATCAACGCCGAAGACCCCAACCACCACTTCTTCCCCAGCCCCGGAACCATCCGCTCCCTGGAATGGCCATCGGGTGAGGGAATCCGGGTGGACACCGGAGTGGAGGCAGGTTCGGTGGTGAGCCCGTACTACGACTCCCTCCTGGCCAAGCTGATCGTTCACGCCCCGGACCGGGATGCCGCGATCGCAGCTACCCTGGCGGCTTTGGAGGCAACACACGTTGAGGGGGTCAAGACCACCATCCCCGTCCACACGGCCCTGCTGGCACGGCCTGAATTTGCCAACGTCAGCCACCACTCGAAGTTCATCGAAACCGCAGCCGACCTGATGGGGGCAAAATGACCACCGAAACCGCCGTCCTTCCGGGTGCGCGCTACACCTGGGGCGGGGACGAATTCCTGTTCGTGGAAGTCTCCGAGGCCATGAGCCTGCCCGCGAACTTCAAGGTCATGTCCATCGCGGGCAGGCTCTCCGAGTCCCGGTTCCCGGGAATCGTGGACATCTGCCCAGCCAACGCGTCCCTGCTGGTGCGGTTCGATCCCGACGTCCTGCCGCCGGAACAGCTGGAAAGTGCCGTCCGCGACATCGAACGGGACCTGATGAACCACCAGGAGCGGGCGCTTGAGACGCGGATCGTTGAAGTTCCCGTCTGGTACGAGGACCCCTTCACCGCCGAGGTGGCACAGCGGTTCCGGGAAGGCTTCCACCAGGAGCCCGAGGGCAGCGACATCGACTATGCAGCCAAGGTCAACCACCTCAAGGACGCAGCGGAGTTCATCCAGCGGCACCACGAACAGCCCTGGCTGGTGTCCATGGTTGGCTTCGTGGCCGGGCTGCCGTTCCTGTTCCAGCTGGTGGACCGCGACAAGCAGCTGGAGGTCCCCAAGTACCTGAGCCCACGGACCGACACCCCCAAACTGACCGTGGGCCACGGAGGATGCTTCGGCTGCATCTATTCCGTCCGCGGGGCCGGCGGGTACCAGATGTTCGGCGTGGCCGCGGCCCCCATCTTTGATCCCGGCCAGGCGCTGGCGGACTTCAAGGATTTCATGGTGTTCTTCCGGCCCGGGGACATCGTGAAGTTCAAACCGGTTACCGAGGCGGAATACAACGCAATCCAGGCCGAAATCTCGGCCGGAACCTTCCGCTACCGGCAGGCGCCGGTGACATTCGAGCTGTCCAAAGCCCTGGCCGATCCCGAAGGCTACAACCGTGAACTCATGGAGGCCCTCAATGGCATTTGAAATTGGAAACCCGGGCCTGGCCACCACTGTCCAGGACCAGGGGCGCGCGGGCCACTACAACGTGGGCATCCCGCAAAGCGGTTCCATGGACCAGTACTCCGCCGAGCTCGGCAATGCCCTGGTGGGAAACACGGCGCGGGAAGCGGTCCTTGAGTGCACCTATCTCGGCCCCGTGCTGACCACCGACAGCGATGCCGTCATCGTCGTCACGGGTGCCCCGGTGGAGGTGAAGGTCAACGGGGAGCCGCGGCCCCAGTGGAGCCGCCTGCCGCTCAAGGCCGGGGACCAGCTCTCCTTCGGCGTCATTCAGGGCGGAACCCGCTATTACATCGCGGTCCAGGGCGGCATCGACGTCCCGGAGGTGCTCGGAAGCCGGTCCACTTACAGTCTCGGCGGTATCGGCGGCTTCAAAGGCCGGAAACTTGAAGCGGGTGATGTGGTTCCCGTGGGCACTCCCCTCAACGGCGGACAACTCCCGCAGGCCGAAACTGTTCCGGAGGAGTTCCGGCCCGTTTATGCCAAAGAGCAGGAAGTCCGGATTGTGCTGGGGTTGTACGATCACCGCCTCACTGAAGAAGGCCTGGGCAGTCTCCTGAACGAGGAGTGGAAGGTGACTCCTGTGGCTGACCGGATGGGTCTGCGCTACTCCGGGCCAGGGGTGAAATGGAGGGAGCGGGAACAGCCTTTCGGCGCCGGCTCGGACCCCTCCAACATTGTGGACGCAGGGTACGCCGTGGGGTCCATCCAGATTCCGGGCGGCACCCAGCCGATCATCCTGCACCGCGATGCCGTCTCGGGCGGCGGTTATGCGATGGTGGGCACCGTCATCAGTGCCGACATGGACCTGGTTGCCAGGGCGGCTCCCGGGACGGCGACCCGGTTTGTGGCTGTCAGCCTTGCTGATGCCCTGGACGCCCGCCGGGAGATGGCCGGACGCCGGGACAAGGCCTGGGCGGCACTTGGCGCCAACCGGTGACAGGTGGAGGCGGGCCTGGGCCATCCAGTACCCGCCTCTGCCGGAGCCTCAGGACATCAGTGCGTCTTAGTCCAGGACCCAGCCCTCAGAACAGCCCGCCCCGCTGACCTTCCTTCGACGCCGCAGCACAACAACCACCACAGCAGCGCCGGCCAGGAACAATAGACCGGCTCCGGCGGCGACGGCCGGAAGGGCCACATCGAAGGAACCCCTGGCGATGACGGCGCCATCGGACCCGCCGCCGTCGTCCACGGCTGCCTCTTCCCCGCCCGGGGTGACCGGCGCGGCAGTGCCGGCCGGTCCGCCGTCGAGCACTGTCAGGGACCTGCCGCGCCTGTTCACCACCACCACGGATCCGTCGCCGCGCTGAACCATCCGGCCGGGGTCATCGCCGACGGCGATGGTGCGCGTGGCAGCCGCTGCGCCGGCGGGAATGACGGAGACGGAGTCGTCCACGCTGTTGGTCACGTACACCGTCCCGTCGGCAGCGGCCAGCACCTCCTGCGGCGCCTTGCCCACGGGAATCCGCCGCGCCACCGATGTGCCGCCGGGCTCGATCACCGCCACCTCGTTGGTCATAATGTTGGCCACGTAGACGGTTCCGTCCGGAGCCGCCGCAATCCCGTGCGGGTGGGTCCCCGCGCCCACGTCGATGGTGTGCGACGGCGACGGCGCACCGGCGGGAATCACGGTCACGGTGCCCGCGAGCTGGTTGGCGGCATACGCCGTCCCGTCCTTTGCCAGGGCCACCTCCACGGGATACCGGCCGGCCTGGATGGTCCGGTGCACCCACGCCTCGCCTGGCTTCACCACGGACAGGGAGTTCTCCTCCGGATTGACCACGTACAGCGATCCGTCCGGCCCCACCACCAGCCGGTGCCTGCCGAAGGACACCTTCATGACCAGGGAGACCTGGTCCGCGCCGGGCGCCACAACGCCGATTTCGGACTGCGCGCCATCGGCCTGCGACACGTACAGCGTCCCGTCCGGCGTGACGGCCAGCGACGTGGGAAACTTCCCGGTCCGGATGGTGCGGGACGGCACGGTCTCCCCCGGCCGGTAAGCGCTGACGCTTCCGTCCCACCTGTAGTCGCTGACATACAGCGTGCCGTCCGGTCCGGACGCGACGCCCAAGGGCTGGCCGACGACGTCGATCACCTTCGGGTCGGCCGCGGACGCAGGGGCGGCGACGACGGCGGAGGCCAGTAAGAGCGCGGCTGCCACACCCAGCGCTCTCCGGGCGGCCGGGAGCGGCTTGGTAAACGGACGTGCAGGCTTGGATGTCATGAAGTTCCCCCAGAAAGGTCACCGACCCCCTCGGCAACCCTCCGATCCTAGCCGCAGATGACTCCGCACACGCGCACAAGACGACCTGCCCGCCGTCGTAAATTCACGACGCCGGCCCGCAGCAAAGGTGCCGAGCTCCCCTACCGTGCTGGTCTACTGTCCCGGGGCGCGGTAGGACGGCGTCTTCTTGGCGGCCTCGTCCAGGTCCTCCACGCTCAGCAGCGGCTTCAGCCGGACGTTGACGCTCCCGGACGAATTAATGAGCAGCGACAGTGCTGCGGCACTTGCATCATCCGGCACGTCAAAGACGCCGAGGACGTCGTAGTAGCCGAAGGCATAGTAGAAGCTGTCCAGTGTTCCGCCCACGGACTTCAAAGCCTCCGTCAGCGCATCGCGGCGCTTGGTGCCGCCCTCCTGCATGAGCCCCTTGATGCCCTGGCCCATGTAGGTGGCTTCAAACAGATACTTCGGCATGGTTCGTCCTTCCCTGGATCCTCACAACGGTGTGCTGACTACGGTGTGCTGCGGCCATGCGGAAGGTATCTGCGGAGCCTGAGTGCGATTGATGCAGGATGACGTGCGCACAGAAGCCTCCTCACCTGGCTCGATGGCCGAGCAGGAGCGGCCCAGATCCGGCCCCTTATCCGTGGAAACGGGGTGAATGGCCCCGCTAAGGCTGAAGCTATTCCTCCCCCTGCCGGCAGTCAATATGCCGGGATACCTAATGGCCGCCACCTAAGAAGCAGCCTGGAAGGGGGCGCACTGCCGGTCCCCCAACCTCCCGGGAATCAGCAGCCCAAGGCAGTTCGGCCCTATCAGGATGCAGCGGCGCGGCGAAGGCTGGAACAGTCAGGCGCCGGGCAGGATGCCCGCGGGCCCCGCGTCAGACATGGCAGAACTGCGGGCTCTGAGGACTCTGCGGACATGTCGATCGGGAAGGGACACCTCCAGCGACGCCGGAGAGCGGCCGCGTCCGAAGGCCCGCGCCGCGATGCCGTGCGAAAGAGCCTCCTGACTGCGGGCCCCTTGTCTTCACTCCTGTACGTGGTGTTCACCGACGCCATAGCGGCCTCCCTGTGGGACGGGTACCGCCGCACCGAACAGATGGTGAGCGAACTGTTTGCCGTCGGCTCCCCCGGCCGCGACGTCCTGGCCCCGTTCACCTGGGTGTACACGGTGTTGTTTGTTGCCTTCGGGGCAGGAGTCTGGACCTCCGTGCGCGGGAACCGGGCGTTCCGGGTGGGCGGCGGGCTGCTCACCGCCTATGGGCTGTGGAACATCATGGGAAGCATCTACCCGCTGAGGCTGGGCGATGACACGTCCATACCCATGCATATCGTCGCCACCAACATCCAGCTGGCCCTCATGGTGGCCGCCATGTGCTTCGTAGCTGCCGGATTCCGCGGCCTGATGCGCGCTTACTCAATCGTCTCGCTGGCCGTATCGGCGTTGATGGGCATGATCGCGTTCATGGCGGCGCCGGGCCCAAACCTTGTACTGGGCATCGGCGAGCGCATCAGCATCGGGGCCTTCCTGCTCTGGGTTGCTGTCCTCGGCGCCGCGCTGTGGAATCGCCCGCCGCCTATCGCTAACCGCAACCATCTGCAGTACGTTGAGCGCAGGCCGTATGAATAGGCGCTGCTGGGCGCTGTTGTTCCGGCCATCTCCGCTGGAATCCAGCCCTCAGCCCATTACGTGACCAATCGAGCCCAAGGTCGAAGCCCGGCCACGCGCCACCGGCAGGACCAAGAGAAGCCAACCCATGAACATTGCAGCTATTCCCCGTTCCCGCCCCGCCCCCAAGGCCCGCTGGTTCGTTCCAGTCGGCCTGATCCTCCTGAGCCTCGTACCGATCCTGGCCGGCACGCTACGTCTGACCCAGCTGGCGGGCGGCCAGATAACACCGGAAAACGCCAGGTTCTTTGATTCACCCCTTCCGGTGCTGATCCACATCCCCACAGTCACCCTCTATCTGGTGCTGGGCGCCTTCCAGTTCGTTCCCCCGCTCCGCCGGGGCAAGCGAGGCAGGGCAAGCTGGCACAAGGTCGCTGGCCGCATCCTCGCGCCAACAGGCCTGCTCGCCGCGCTGTCCGGCTTGTGGATGGCCGTCTTCTATGACCTGCCACCACTGGACGGGCCACTGCTGCTGGTCCTTCGGCTGGTGTTCGGGTCCGCGATGGTGGCGTTCATCATCCTGGGGTTCATCGCGGTGCGGCGCCGGAACTACGTCCGGCACAGCGAGTGGATGTCCCGGGCATATGCCATCGGCATTGCCCAGGGAACCATCGTGGTGGTCACCCTCCCCTGGATCGCGCTGGTGGGGCCGGTCACCGAACTCAGCAGGGCTCTGCTGATCGGAGCCTCCTGGGTGCTCAGCCTGGCCGTGGCCGAGTACTTCATCCATCGCCGCGCCCGCGGACCCGCTCCGGGAGGACAAATATTCCGCGACGGCGCGGGCCCTGAACAGCCCGCCATCACCTAAACCCCTATAGCCCCGCACCATGGACGGTGCCAGAATGTTGCGCACCAACTTCCTTCATCCGCCCAGGAATCAGGGCACCAAGGACGCAGCCTCATGACGTACGTCAAGGAATTGGGCGATGTGGGTCGGGATGATGTGGCCCTGGCCGGCGGCAAGGCGGTGGGCCTGGGCGGCCTCATCCAGGCCGGGCTGCCCGTGCCGTCAGGGTTTGTCCTGACCACGGCCGCCTATCAGAACTTCGTCACGCACAACCAGCTCGACGCGGCGATCCAGGACCTCGCCACGCTCCAACCGGACGCGTCCCCGCAGGACTACGAGGATGCCTCCGCACAGATCAACGCGCTGTTCAGGAACGGGACCATGCCGGCCGGAATTGCCGCGGAACTCGAGGAAGCGTACGCGCGGCTCGGCAACGGCACAGCAGTATCAGTCCGTTCCTCCGCCACCGCCGAGGACCTCACCTCGGCCAGTTTCGCCGGGCAACAGGAAACCTACCTGAACGTCCATGGCACGGAGGCACTCACCCGGGCCGTCATCAACTGCTGGGCTTCGCTTTGGACGGCGCGCGCCATGGCCTACCGGGCCCGCGAAGGCGTGGGGCCGGACCAGGTGCGGCTCGCCGTCGTGGTCCAGCAGATGGTGCAGGCTGACGCCGCCGGCGTCATGTTCACTGCCAACCCCGCCAACGGGCGGCGGGACCAGACGGTGATCAGCGCCGCCTGGGGCTTGGGCGAGGCCGTGGTCAGCGGCACCGTCACCACGGACGATCTTGTGGTTGAGTCCGCCACGGGCCGGGTCCTCTCCCGGCAGACAGCGGACAAGGATGTCATGACCGTGCCCGCGGAGAACGGAACGGCCGAGGAGAAGGTGGCGGAAGCCCGCCGTCGTGCGCCCGTCCTGGACGATGCCGCCGCAGCTAGCCTGGCCCGCGACGGCCAGCGGAGCGCAGACCACTTTGGCGCGCCGCAGGACATCGAATGGGCGCGGGCCGGCGGCCGGTTCTTCCTGCTGCAGTCCCGGCCCATCACGGCCCTCCCCGAACCTGCAGCCGACGTCCCCGACACCTGGCCGGTGCCCTATCCCAAGGGGCTCTACTTCCGGGCGAGCATCGTGGAGCAGATGCCGGACCCGCTCACCCCGCTCTTCGCCGACCTCATCGACGGCTCGGTTACCCGCTCGCTGTCGGCCCTGATGAACCAGGCGCTGGGCCGCAACTCCCTGCGCGAGGGCGACGTCAGGTTCCCCACCATCAACGGCTACGCCTATTACTACTACCGCAACCTGGCCATGTTGCGGATGACGGGCCGCACGGTCCCGGCGCTGGGCGCGCTGTTCAGCGGCAAGGCGCACATGGGCATCACGGGCTGGCGCGACTATTCGCACCCGCGCTATGAACGGGTGGTCAGGGACTGGTCCGTGACCCCGCCGCCGGAGCTCTCCGGCGACCGGCTGCTGGCCGGCGTGCAGGCGCTCCTGGACGCCGGCACCGTCTACTACACTGCCGTGCAGTCCATCATCCCGCTCGCCGCCATGAGCGAGCTCTCCTTTCGGGCCTTCTATGACAAGGCCGTCCGGCGCCGCGGCGATCCCCCGGCCCAGGAGTTCCTGCTGGGCTTCGACAGCGAACCCATCCGGGCGGAAAAGTCGCTGTACGACCTTGCGGGGTGGGCGCGGAGCGACCCCGCGCTGGTTGCGGCGTTGCTGGAACGGCCGACGGCGGAACTCGCCCAGTGCCAGCGGACCGGTTCCGCGCCGGAAGGGGTGGAGGACGTCCTGTGGCAGGAATGGCGCTTCACCTTCCAGGAGCACCTGGACCTCTACGGCCACGCCGTCTACAACCTGGACTTCGCCATCCCCGTACCGGCGGACCACCCGTCCGCACAGCTCGAAACGGTGAAGTTCTACCTCCGGGGGCAGGGCACCGACCCGCATGAGCGGCAGCGGCAGCTGACCGAGCGCCGGGAGTCACTGACGCGGGAGATGGCTGCCCGGCTGGGACCGCGCCGCCGAGCCCTGTTCTTCCGCCTGCTCCGGTGGGCGCAGGAAGCCGCGCCGATCCGCGAAGACGCGCTGGCCGACGTCGGACTGGCCTGGCCGCTGCTGCGGCGCATGCTGCTGGAACTGGGGCGGCGGCTGGTGTCCTCGGGCGTGCTTGCCGCGCCGGAGGACGTGTTCTGGCTGCGCCACCAGGAGCTGCAGGCCGCCGTCGACTTCGGCCTCGCCGAACCCGGCGCCCGTGGTGGCGCTGCCATTGCCGGGGCTGACCGTCCGGTCCGGGCCGCCGCCGTGGAGGAGCGGAAGATGCTGTGGCGGGGCCAGGCGAAGGCCGCGGCACCGCAGATGCTGCCCGAGAGCAAGTGGATGGAGCGGTCGTTCGGATCGTGGATGCCCGCAGGTTCCCAGCACCAGTCCGGCGACGTGATCAAGGGCGCCGGCGCGAGTTCCGGCAAGGTCACCGCGGCTGCCCGTGTGCTGCGGGGCCCGGAGGATTTTGGCCTGATGCAGCCCGGTGAGGTGCTGGTGGCCCGCATCACCACTCCCGCGTGGACGCCGCTGTTCGCGATGGCGTCCGCCGTGGTGACCGACGTGGGCGGACCGCTCAGCCACAGCTCCATCGTGGCCCGCGAGTATGGCATCCCGGCCGTCCTGGGCACCGGGGTGGCGACGCAGCGGCTGGCCGCCGTTCAGCAGGTCACGGTTGATGGCGACGCCGGTACAGTCACCATCAGGCATCCGGCCTCCAGCGGGCAACGTTAGGAAAGAGGGGCCCGGAGGCGCATAGTTGGGAGATGACCAGTCCTTACACCCGGGGCGACTCCTTCAGCAGCGAGGCTTCCCGGAAACACATCAGGCAGGCGCTCGCGAACTACGGTGCAACCGACGTTGCGTTCACTCAACGGGGAAACCTGAGTGCCGTCGCATTCAAGGGTGACGGGCGGCAGTTCCGGATTGTCATGCCCATACTGCAGTCCGAAGGCGCCCTGGCGATCCGCGGGGACGTCGCGGACAGCCGGCTCCACGAAGCGAACGCAAGAATCCTGGAACGCGCCAACCGCAAATCCTGGCACGCCCTGGCCCAGGCCATAGACGCCAAGCTCGGCGCGGCGGCGGCAGGCATTGCCACCCTTGAATCGGAATTCCTGGCCCATGTGGTCCTCCCCGGAAACCACACCGTGATTGACGAACTCGAACCCATCATCGACGCTGCCTACCGGTCCGGCCGGCGGCCATCATTCGGCGGTCCGGATCCTTCGGCGCGTGCCGCTGAAGGCGAGGCAGATTTCCCGCAGCTCCGGGCCGTCCCGTCCCCTACGTCCCGTGGTGGAAGCTAACCGCACCGGCTTGGCGGTTGCTTGCCCGGCTACTCCCCCATGCCGGGGTGCACGGGAACGAAGTCGATCTTGTTGCCGGAGTTGGTCCGGCCCGCCGGGGCCCGGTTGAACCCCTTCGCATCGAGCCCGTTCCCGGCCCGGAAGTCCGCGAGCGCCACGTCGTAGGCGTTGTTAAGGGTCCGGCCAGAGAACTCGCCGGTGCTGCCGTCAGCGAAAGCAATCCGGATCCGCACGCCGGCCGGGTAGTGCCGGTTCATCCGGATGTAGCCGTCGGCGTCCTGCTGGAGAGTGATCATGGGAATCCGCTTTCGTTTGTGGGAGCAGTCTCAAGTTTGCCTCAAATCCTGAAGGATGCCGGACCTGCCGGTGCCATACTGGGCCATGGCGATTGGGATGACGCGGCGTGGAACCTGGCTGCGGTACGGGCTGCTCTCAGCCCTGCTGGTCGCCATCCACCTTGGCATCCAGTGGTACTTTTCTGAGGGCGTTTACCAAGGCCGGGCGAACGTCCCGCTGCGGAAGTTCCCGGAAGACGTGAGCGTCCTGGATCTTCTGACCTTCACGCCGATCTTCATCGGACTCAAATTCCTGGCTTACGACTCCGCAGTGCGCTCCTTCACCAAGGGCTACAGGCCTCCCGCACTAATGGTCATCTTCATCGCCGGCTACGTGGTGGCCCTGGCGATGGACATCGCCTGCCTCACCGCGGCGGCAAAACCAATTGCAGACTCGGGGTTCGCGCTTCTGGGGCCGATTCTTCAAACGCCGTTTGTACTCTTCCTGGCCGGCGCAATCATCGCAGGTTTGGCACTGCAAAAAGACTTCCCCCCAGAGGCGCAACCGAACAACCCACGTTAACCTTCCCTCCGTACCCAAGGGAGGAGTGCGGCGGCAGGCGGGGCGCTCAGCCCTCGCAGGCCACCCCGTCGCCGTCGCCGTCCAGCCCGGACCGGTAGCCCGCAGTACCGGCATACAGCGGCGCCGCCCCGGCGGTGACCACTTCAGCGCAGTTAGCGTAATAGACAACGGTGCCGGCGGCGGCGGGAGCGACGGACGTTGGCGCCGGTTCACCCGGGCAGCCGGCCAGGATGCCCGCAATGGCATCGTGCTCCGCCTGCGTCACCCACAGGCCGTACCGGGCTTTCACGGACACCTGCCGGGCGACGTACCCGCACCGGAACCCCTTGGCGGGCGGCAACCAGGTGGCGGCGTCGCCGTCGCCCTTTTGCTGGTTGGTGGGCCCGTCGGTGGCCTGGAGGTTCAGCGGATCGTTGGCGAACACCGTCCGCTGCTCCGAGGTCAACTGCTGGGCGCCCTTTTGCCAGGCGTCGCTGAGTGCCACCACGTGGTCGATCTGCACGGCGCTGCTGGTGGTGGTGCCGCGGAGGAAGTTGATGACCGTGCCGGTGTAGGGATCGGCAAGCACTCCGGTTTTGACGGTGCAGGGGACGCTGCTGGTGAAGGTCACCTGGGTCAGGTCCCGCTGGAGGATGTCGTTACGGGTGTCGCAGCCGTTCCGGTCCACGTCCGCCCACGTCGGCCCGAACAGCGACCGCTCGTACCCCGTCTTGGGCGCCCGGCCCTTCACCGGAAGGGTGGCCAGGAGGTCTGCGGCCTCAAGCGCAGCATCCGGCCCGGCCACCGAGGTGCCGTCCAGGGCGTCGGCGGCGTTTGCCGGCAGGCTCGGAATGAAGAGCCCAAGCAGGGCGGAAAGCACGACGGCGGCCATCCAGCGGGTGCCGGACGCGGGCGTTGTTGCGGGCAAGGACGTGTAGCCGGACATGCAGGTTCCCCAGGTTGTGTGCAGGAAGGGTTTGGGGCGTCAGCCCCCCATTGCCGCTGACGCCACGGACGAGCCTAGCGTCCTGCACGTGCCTAAAATGCCGGTTCCGGCCGGAGTGGGCGAATCCTTCCCGACTCCTGCGCTTAACCTGCGACGGAGGCACGCGGTTCAGGCGTCAGATGGTTTCCCGCTTGCTCCTGCCCGTCCTTAAGGGTTCAGGGCCTTTCCAAAGACCCAGCGGTTCCATTTGCTGGGGTCTCCGCCCGGCGGCAGGCCGAGTTTGCGGACTGCCTTCTTCCACCACCGGTTGCTGAGGTAGAAGACCGCCCCGATCAGGACGAGGAGAACGGCCAGGACAACCAGGGACCAGTCCTTCGCAGCCTGGTACTCGTAGTAGCCCGGCTGGCCGTAGGCCAGTTCCCCGGAAACCAGTGGGCCTGTCACATCCAGGAAGTAGTAGAACAGCTGGAAGAACGGCATCGTCAGCAGTGTCAGCGGCACGAACACGATGGCGAAGTATTTGAGCCACAATGTGGCGCAGCGTTTGTTCCAGGCTGCCAATTGCTGTTTCTGGTCAGTGTCGATCAACCGGTCCATACTCTCCCCCAATGAGTTCCCGCTTTGTGCACAGCTTACGGGAAGGCAAACTCCCGGACTTGAAAAGTAAGCATGCTTGCTATTAGGGTTGGGGTCAGCTTCTCCGCCTGGCCCCCATCAGGCGGAGTGGTTGCCAGGAAAGCTCCGCGCACTCCAGTGCTGCGGGGCTTTTCCTGTCTGCCCTCCGACAGCAGCCAGGACGTCACGTCAGCTGTTGAGGGCAAACACAACGGTGGCACCCAAGCCGGGTGCCGCCGTCGTTCTTAATTCAGCTGGTCCGCTCATGGACCCGCAGGCCGCACCACGATGGCCGAGCCGCACTGGTTGACCAGCGTGCCCAGGCTCGAGGCCGCGGTGGCGGTCTTCGTGCCAGTGGCTGACGTATCGGTCAGGGCGAGGGAGTTGACCTCGATGGCCGCGTTCGACTTGGCCGCGATGTTGGATGTTGCGTCCCCCACTTCAGTTGTCCCTGCCGGTGGGGTGAAGGACGTGGTGGCCGAGTTGGTACCGTTCCTGACGCCGTGCGCGGTCAGCAAGAGTGCCCCCGCCGTTACCGGTGTGACGGACGGAGCCCGGACATCCGGGTAAGCTACCCCTGTGTTGTTGTCCGTGGCGGGCGTAACGTCCAGCGGTGTGGTGGTGTTTGCCCCCTGCACCGCAACGGTCGACCAGGCGTACCGGGAAGTCGGTTCAGGCACGCTCGGTGCAGTATCGCCGGCCTGCATCACGCGGTACCAGACCGCCTGGTGCGCCGATGCAGAGCTTGCGCTGGTGAAGTCACCCACCGCCTTTGTCCATCCAGCCGGGGCCGTGACATTGGCAGAACCCGACACCGTGACCTGCGAGAACAGGAAAACCGTGTCGCCAGGTTGCCAACCGGCAGGCAGGCCCGCCGTGTACGAACCCGCTGCCGTCAGCTCGCCGGACCCAGTGGCGGACGACCGGACGGAAACTGCTGATGTTGTCGGCGGAGGCGTCGTTGTTGTCGGCGTGGGAGTTGGGGTTGGCGTAGGTGTCGGCGTGGGAGTTGGGGTTGGCGTAGGTGTCGGCGTGGGAGTTGGGGTTGGCGTGGCGGTCGTTGTCGGTGTTGGCGTGGGGCTCGGCGACGGTGCCGGGCGGGTGATGGTGAATTTATCCGAATAGGTTCCGCCGGAAGCCCGGACGAATGAACCGGTCAAGGTTGTGCTTGTCACCGACACATTCAAGAACCCGTAGGTGGGGTTGTTGTTGCTGCCCATGAAGCTCTGGAAGTACGGCGCCGTGGTCGTATTGCTCTCACTGTTGATCGACCTGCCGCCTGAACCCACGGTGGCCAGGATGGTCCCGGTCCCGGCGGCAAACTGCCCGTTGGGGTCCGTGCCGGCCACGCAGTCCGGGTTGAAGCTGCTGACCGGGATGGCCGTGCAGCTGCCCTTGAGCGCCAGCGGGTAGCTGCGTGCGTACGCATGGTCGTGTGCCTGCAGGTACAGGTCCACCTTTTTGGAGACCAGCATGTTCATCAGGTCGGGGCTGGCGGCGCAGGGGTAGTTGACCATCGACAGGCAGTACATGTGCATGCCCACCACGACAAACGGGATTCCGGCTGCGCGCGCTGAGTCGATGGCCGACGTCACGAACTTGTAGCCCTGGGTGCCGGACTTGTAGGACCAGTCAAGGCCGCTGCCGCTGTACGTCAGCTTCGGGGACACCATGATCAGCCGCACCAGCGGGCTGCTGGACGGGTAGTCGGTGTAGAACTGCTGGGCATAGTTTCCTACCGACCCGAGTTCATCCGGCAGGCACGAGGCGAATTTGGACCACACACCGTCAGGTCCGTCATCCTCGTGGTTCCCCGTGATGAATTCGTACGGCATGGTCCCGGCGTGCTGCTTGACGAACGAGCACCAGGCCGATTCCGGGGTGATCTGGGAGTAGGACAGGTCGCCAAGGTTGAAAAATGCCGAGGTTCCGGCGTTGCGTGCTGCATCGATGACCTTGCCCGTCACCGTGTTGCCGCCGGTGTCACCGGCGAACCCCAGGCTCACCGACGTTGCGGCCGAGGCCTGCGAGTCGCGTGAGGTGCCCAGGAAGGAGACATTGGCGAGCACGAGGGCGGTGCCCAGCAGGAGGGCCAGCACCGCAGTCACTGGATGGCGCATGCGCCCCTGGCCTTTCACTTGCAGCTCCATTCGGTTGCGCGGCGCAGCCCGTTGTCGGCGGCGGAGAAGCCAATGACGACGGCGTTGGCACCCTGGCCTGAGACCGAAGTCGCGGACCCGGACACGCCGGTGAACTGGGCATCAGTTCCCGGCGGCAGGATCCGTGCGCTCTTGCCGATCCAGATCACCGCCTGCGGCCGCGCTGCGCGGAACGACGGCGAGCTGCCCGCGCCCACCGTCGCGCCCGCAATTGCTGATGCGGCGCTGGAAGTGGCGCCGGCAGCGGCTGCCCCGACGTCGGTGACGGCACCGGTCGCGGCCCAAGCCACGGCATGCGTTCCGTCGGCCACGCCACTCTGGCCCACTGCCTGCCCTGTTGAATCGATCCCAAGCGCTACACCGCCCTTGCCGCTAAGGGTAGGCAGTGCCTTCGGAGAGCCATCCGGCCCCCAGAGGACCGGAGTGGCGTCGTCCCCAAGGGCCACGCCGCCGGCCGTGCCGTCCGGGCCGACCGCGAAGGCATGTCCACCCCGCGCACCGGCGGGCAGCGTGAGCTCACGGGGTGCCGTAGTCACGGAAGGCCAGACGGCGGGATGCTCATCTTCGTCGGCGCCCGGCCCGTCTGAATGTTCCTCGTCGGCCACCAGCGCCCCGGCAACCACACCGCTGTCAGACACCGCCGATGGTATCGCTATATCGCCGGGCTTGACCGGGAGTGGATGGTACTGCCCGTCCTGCCACCACCAGCCCACCAGCACTTCGTTTGCGGCGTCATACCCCGTGCCGACGACGACTCCTGCCGCGTTCACCGACGCGGGGGCCGCGGCCTGGAGTGGGATGCCAAGCTGCGTGGGTTGACCGTTCCGCCAGAGCACCGGTGCCGACTCGCCTGCCGCCGTGTCGGCGAGGCCGACCACCAGGCCGTTGCTGCTCGAGGCGACGGCGTTGCTGCCCCGGCCGCCGAGTCCGGGAAGGAGTTTCGGGGTGCAGTTGGTGGCTGCGGGCAGATCAGGACCGGCCGCGGTGGCAGCTACCGGCAGCATCACCATGCCGCCCTCAGCGGCCAACAGGAGCGCCGTCAACAGTGCCCCGGGCCGCGTGTCCTTCGCCCTGGCAAGCCAGGATGGCCTGCCTCCGCGGCCGGGAGAATCCTTGGCGAAAAATTTTGGCTCTGACACTTTTGCTCCCCGGAGTAAAACCCCATGTCCCCAGCAGCATCTGCTGCAACGCAATCAGCCTTTGCTTAGCCGCACTGTCTTTCGAGACTAGGTTTCGGCCAAGCAGCAGTCACGAGTAACAGGTACTTGCTTCGGGGATTAGGGGGTACTTACGCCGGCGATCATCCTGCAAAACCCCTAGGCGGCACCCAAGCCGGGTGCCGTCGTCGTCCGTCCTGACCCAAAGGCTCCTATTTGAGCTTCGGCACCAGCACGGGCGTGTTCCGCTTGTACTCCTCGTAGTCCGCCTGGCCGCCCCACTTCTTGTCCGCCTTCTTCTCCAGGGGCGGCACGCCGCTGCCCTTGATCAGCAGCAGGGCCACGAAGACCGGGGACACCAGGGCGGCCCACTGCCAGCCCTGCAGGACGGGCAAGGCTATGATGGCCACGCCAATCCAGAGAGTGATTTCGCCGAAGTAGTTGGGGTGGCGGGACCTGGACCAGAGGCCGGTGCTGATGAAACGGCCCTTGTTGGCGGGGTCATCCTTGAAACGGTTCTTCTGCAGGTCCGCCAGCGTCTCGATGGTGATGCCCGCGGCCCACACCAGCAGGCCCACCCAGAAGAATGCGTCCAGGCCAACCTTCGTGTCCGAGGTGATGGCCACCCACGCCAGCGCCGCCGTGAGGACCACCCACAGGCCCTGGATGGTCCACGTATTCAGGAACCGGAAGAAGTCCGGCTTGAGTTCATCGAAGCGGTCGTCCTTGCCGTGCTTGCTGATCCGCAGGAACAGGAAGCTGCCCAGCCGCGCGGCCCACAGCACCACCATGGCCGCCAGCAGCATGCCGCGCGCGTCCACGCCCGGGCTGGCGAGCACCAGGAAGACCGTGATGGAAATGTAGGTCAGGGCACCGGTGAGATCGTAAAACTTCTCCGTCTGCGCTTTGTATGACGGAATGAACACCAGCCACTGGATGACGAATGCGATGGCAACCCCCAGCGCGAATACCGGGAACCCGCCGATCCGGGACCCGCCCTGGCTGCCGGCCAGCGCAATGAGTACTGCCACCACCACGGCAATGACGGTACTGATGAGGGCCTTGCGGCTCTTTTCATTCACGGACTGGTTCCTTTCCCCTGGCCTGCCGCGCTCTGCTGCACGGCCGGTCCCATCGCGCCCGGGGGCACATTCACATTCAACTACGCATGGCGCAGTCCCCTTAGTCTTCGGAGCGGGGACAGGTTTGTATGGGTCAAGCAATCCGCCGGGTACAACGGCAGCGAACAGCTTGTGGAACCGTTACCGACGCAAGGAGCCCTGCATGAGCCCCCGCACCAAGAACTGGCTGACCACCTACGTTGTCAGCGCCCTGATATTCGCGGTGCTGGACGTGGCATGGATCCTGCTGGTGGCCAACCCGCTGTATCAGAGCCAGATCGGCCACCTCCTGGCAGCCAGGGCCAACCTGCCCGGCGCGGTCCTCTTCTACGTCATCTTCGTGGCGGGGATGGTGCACTACGGCGTCCGGCCCAACAGCCCTGGCCTCACACTGCGGCAGCGGGTCACGGGCGCCGCCCTGTTCGGGTTCTTCACCTACGCCACCTGGGCGCTGACCGGGTTCGCCGTGCTGAAGGATTTCACCGCCCTGGTGGCTGCGACGGACATTCTCTGGGGAGCCGCGGCCTGCAGCGTGGTCACCTGGATTTCGGCTACTGTGCTGCGCGGCCGGCTGGCAAAGGTTGCCGAGGCCTAAACCTGCTTCGCGCACACACCCGCGTCACGCAGGGCAGGCTTTGGAGGCACCTCCGGGGAGGAAACCGCGGAAAGCCGGGGGCCGGCGTCGTCCATTGGCGTGAAAGCATGCTCAGCGTGACGCAAGAAACGCACAAACTGGCCCAGTTTTCACGGTCAAGCCTTCAAAACCCGCGGCTCCCGCCGCCATCGGTCCGTCAAAACTGGGCCAGCGTAACAGCGCCCGCGCTGGGGTCAGCCGAACAGCGCCGCTACCTGGGTCAGCGTCTGGAAAACCCCATAGGCCAGCGGGATCCCCACCAGGACCCACGCCACGACCAGCCTGCCGGTGGACTTGCGGACCGGCTCGTGTGCGCCGTGGGTGTGTGCAGTGCTGCTCATTTCAGGCCTCCCTGGGAAGTTTCGTGCCGCTCGGGGCGGCGTTCGTGGAACCGTGCGTCGACGGGCTTGACCAGCAGGTTGGCCAGGAAGCCCACCACCAGCAGCCCCACCATGGTCAGCAGCGCGGGCTGGTAGGACACGGCGTTCAGCTGGCCGGGCTTGCCCTGCGCATCCAGGATGCTGTTGACGATCAAGGGCCCCGCCACCCCGGCCGCGGACCAGGCGGTGAGGAGCCGGCCGTGGATGGCACCCACCTGGTAGGTACCGAAGAGGTCCCGGAGGTAGGCAGGCACGGTGGCAAACCCGCCGCCGTAGAACGAGATGATGATGAAGGCGAGCACCACGTAAAGGGCGGTGGCGGTGGAACCGGCAAGCGCCAGCACCGTATACAGCACGGCGCCCACGCCCAGGTACATCATGTAAATGCGCTTGCGCCCGGTGACGTCGGAGGTGGCGGACCAGGCGAACCGGCCCGACATGTTGCCGATGGACAGCAGCCCCACGAATCCCGCAGCGACGCCGGCACTCACCAGGGACTTGCCGTCGGACTGCCGGAAGAAGTCCTGGATCATGGGCGCCGCCTGTTCCAGGATGCCGATGCCCGCCGTGACATTGCAGAACAGCGCCACCCACACCAACCAGAACTGCCTGGTCTTGATGGCGTTCTTCGCGGAGACGTTCTCCGTGGTCACCAGCTTGGCCGCCTTGACTTTGGCGGGGTCGAACCCCGCAGGCCGCCAGCCGTCCGCGGGCACCCGGACGGTGAACGCGCCGAACAGCATGTAGGCGAGATAGACGACGGCGAGGGTCAGGAAGAGTTTGCCCACGGCGTCGCCGCTGGCCACCCAGCCCTGGCCGCCGGAGTTGGGATCGTATGCCCTGAGCAGGGCCTGGGATACCGGGCTGGCGATCAGTGCGCCGCCGCCGAAGCCCATGATCGCCATGCCGGTGGCCAGGCCGGGCCGGTCCGGGAACCACTTGATCAGCGTGGACACCGGTGAGATGTAGCCGATGCCCAGGCCGATGCCGCCCACCACGCCGTAGCCGAGGTACACGAGCCACAACTGGTGCGAGAAGATGCCCAGCGAGCCGATCAGGAACCCGCCCGCCCAGAACATCGCCGAGGTAAACATCGCCTTGCGGGGTCCGTTGGTGTCCACCCAGGTCCCCATGACCGCGGCGGAAAGGCCCAGCATCACGATGGCGATGGAGAAGATCACCCCGATTTCCGTCAGGCTGGCGCCAAAGTGCTTGACCAGCGCGGTCTTGTACACGCTGGTGGCGTAGGCCTGGCCGATGCAGAGGTGGACGGCGAGCGCGGCCGGCGGCACCAGCCAGCGGTTGAAGCCCGGTGGGGCGATGGAGTGGTCACGGTCCAGGAAGCCCATGGTGATTCCCTTTACTTCTCGATGACGTCGATGTCTGATCGATCCAGAGGCGAAAGGCCCTGTTTAACCCGGGCCCCTTACCTTGGGCAATCATCATGCAAATCATCAGCAAACGTACTGTTGGCGCGCCGAGCGGCAGGAAATGCGCGGCGAGCGGCTGATTGGCTGTGTGCTCCCCGTTCAGCCCTGCACCCGCTGGCGGTAGTTCCGCGGCGTCTCGCCGGCGTCGTTGAGGAAGTGCCGGTTGAAGTTGGACAGGTTGGAGAAGCCCACCTCGTAGCAGATCTCGGACACGGGCTTATCAGTGCGCTCCAGCAGGCGCCGGGCGTGGGCCAGGCGGAGTTTGCGGACCAGGTCGCTGAAGTTCTGCCCCGTGGCCCGTTTGAAGTACTTGGAAAAGGTGGGCTCCGGCATCCCCACCAGCGCGGCCGCCTCGGACATCCGCACGCTGCCGGAGTGGTTGCTGAACACGTACTCCAGGACAAGATCGACGACGGCGGCGGCCTGGCTGTCCAGCTGCGGCCGGAACCACTCTTCCGCAAGGTAGCGCCGCTCCCCGTCCGGGGCACCGGCCAGGATTCCGAACAGCTCGAACAGGTGCTGGAGCCGGGCGAGGCCCGTGGTGGATCCCATGGCTTCAATGGCTTGGGCGGCCGCCAGCGCAGACTGCCCCAGGAATTCGATCCCCCGCGCCGACTGTTCCAGCAGCGGCTTCACCTCGGCCAGTTCGGGGACCAGGGCCGAGGCCTGCTCAACCCATTTGCCATCGAACTGGATCACCGCGTCCCGGTTCTCCAGCATCTCCCCGGGCTCCAGGTCGCTGACCCAGTCGTGCGGGAGCCCGGAGCCGACCAGCGACACGTGCCCTGCCTCGAAGGTGCCGATGTGGTCCCCCACGATGAACTTTCCCATGCCCTTGCGGATCAGGTGGATCTCATACTCGGGATGGTAGTTCCACCGCGCCACCGGGCTGGGGTAGCTGTGCTGGTGCCACCGGACGGAGTGATTGGGATCCGGCGGGATCACCTCACGGTTGGCCCGCATTCCCAGTAGCCTCTCGGCCAGCCTGGCGGTGGCTCCGTGGGCGGTGTCCGCGCTGGTCATGGTGGCCTCCGTGCATCCGGTGGTTATGAATTCCGGACGGCTCCCCGGCCGCCCTTCCCCAGAGTAGCGCCTGCGGCCTCCCGGCGGGACGGAAAATAAGTATCAGAAACAGGCAACCAGGGCGCTAGTTGTGGCCTATGGCCCGGCCCTAATCTTGAGGAACACCGAACGTCCTCCGGCTTCCCGAAACGCCCGGAGCCGCCCCAAGCCTCTCCCCCGGCGCAGCCGCCGGCGGAACCATGCAGTTCACGGGAACACCTCGTCCCGTGAACGGCACACGCAATCCCTTGAAGAACAAAGGAGTCCTTAATGCGCCCAAAAATGCGCGCTGCGAGCCTGGCCGCCGGCGCTTTGTGCGTCGCGCTGAGTGCCTCGGCCTGTGCAGGTGCCGGCGGAGGAAACGCCGCCGGAGACCCGAACAGCATCAACGTCCTGATGGTCAACAACCCCCAGATGGAGGACCTCCAGCGGCTCACCGCGGACAACTTCACCAAGGAAACCGGCATCAAGGTCAACTACACGATCCTGCCGGAGAACGATGTCCGCGCCAAAATCAGCCAGGAGTTCTCCAGCCAGGCCGGCCAGTACGACGTCGCGTCCCTGTCCAATTACGAAATCCCGTTCTACTCCGCCAACGGCTGGCTCGCCCCGCTGGACGCGGTGGCCAAGGATCCCGCATTCGAACAGGACGACATCCTCCCCGCCTACACCGCCTCCCTTACCGGCACGGACGGGAAGCTTTACGGCGAGCCGTTTTACGGTGAGTCCTCCTTCCTCATGTACCGGAAGGACATCCTGGATGCCAAGGGGCTCACCATGCCGGAGAAGCCAACCTGGGACGAGGTGGCGGACATCGCCGCGAAGGCCGACGGCGCCGCACCCGGCATGAAGGGCATCTGCCTGCGGGGCCAGCCAGGCTGGGGCCAGGTCTTCGCACCGCTCACCACCGTGGTGAACACCTTCGGCGGCACCTGGTTCGACAAGGACTGGAATGCCCAGGTCAATTCCCCCGAGTTCACCGCGGCCACCGATTTCTACACCAAACTGGTCCGCGAGCACGGTGAAGCGGGTGCTGCGCAGGCCGGCTTCACGGAGTGCCTGAACAACATGAGCCAGGGCAAGGTGGCCATGTGGTACGACGCCACCTCCGCCGCCGGAGCCCTCGAAGCCGACGCCTCCCCCGTCAAGGGCAAGATCGGCTACGCCCAGGCACCGGTGAAGGAAACCTCGTCCTCCGGCTGGCTGTGGACCTGGTCCTGGGCGGCGCAGGCTGCCTCGAAGAAACAGGACGCGGCCGCCAGGTTCATCGCCTGGGCCAGCTCCAAGGACTACGAGCAGCTCGTGGCCGCCAAGCTCGGCTGGGCCAAGGTCCCCTCCGGCAAGCGCATCTCCACCTACGAGAACACTGACTTCCAGAAGGCCGCGCCGTTCTTCAAGGCCGAACGCTTCGCCATTGAGAACGCCGATCCCAAGAACCCCGGCACCCAGCCGCGTCCCGCCATCGGCATCCAATTCGTGGGCATCCCCGAGTTCGCGGCGCTGGGCACCAACGTCTCGCAGGGCGTCAGCTCCGTCATCGCCGGCCAGGGCACAGTGGCCGACGCTCTGGCCAAGGGCCAGGAAGCGGCCCAAAAAATCGGCAACAAGTACAAGCAGCCCTAACCGAACCGCAGGAGAACATCATGACTACCGCAACGGCGCGCATCTCCCGCCCGGGACATACCGCAGCCAAACCCGCACGAACCGCCAAATCGCGTGAACGGGCCCTGGCCTGGGCCCGGCGTGCCCCGCTGCTCCCGGCCCTGGTCTTCCTCATCGTCGTCACCCAGCTTCCGTTCGTGGTGACGCTGATCATCTCGTTCCTGAACTGGAACAGCCTGAGCCCCACCAAGACAGCCTTCGCCGGCCTGGAAAACTACGTCACGGTCCTCACCGACCCCGACCTCCGCCAGGCCATCTTCACCACCATCATCCTCACCGTCTCCGTGGTCCTGGCCAGCCTGCTCATCGGGCTGGGCCTGGCGCTGCTGCTGGACAAGAAGTTCATCGGCCGCGGACTGGCCCGGACCCTGCTGATCGCGCCGTTCCTGGTGGTGCCCGTGGCCGCGGCCCTGATCTGGAAGCACGCGCTGCTCAACCCCGCCTACGGCCTGGTCAACGGCATCCTGACCTGGCTCTGGTCCCTCTTCGGCAGCGCCACGCCGCCGCAGCTGGACCTGCTCTCGCAGGCACCGCTGGCCGCGGTGACCGTCTCGCTGGTGTGGCAGTGGACGCCGTTCATGATGCTCATCCTGCTGGCGGGACTGCAGTCCCGCCCCATGGACACGGTGGAGGCCGCCCAGATGGATGGCGCCACCCCCTGGGCCATCTTCCAGCACCTGACGCTGCCGCACCTGCGCCAGTACCTGGAACTCGGCGGCCTGCTGGGTGCCATCTACATCGTGCAGAACTTCGACTCCGTCTTCACCCTCACTGCAGGAGGCCTGGGCACCGCCAACCTGCCCTATGCCATCTACCAGACGTTCTACTACGCCAACGAGTACGGCCTGGCCTCCGCGGCCGGCGTCGTGGTGGTCATCGGCACCATCATCGTGGCCACCTTCGCCCTCCGCACCGTCTTTTCACTCTTCAAGAAGGAGGCAGCACGATGAGCACCCTCACCCCCGCCGCACCCCGCAACACCGTCCAGGCCCCAGCCGGGAACACCGGTTCACGCCGCCGCGGCAAGACCCGCATGGACCCCACCCGCAACAGCACCGCCGCCGGAATCGCCGCGTGGCTCCTGGCCCTGCTGTTCGCGTCCCCGGTGGTGTGGATGATCCTGACCTCCTTCCACTCGGAGACGGATGCGGCCACCAACCCGCCGTCGGTCGCCGCCACCCTGACCCTGGACGCGTACCGGGAGTTCTTCGGCGAAACCTCCGGCGTCAGCCCGTGGCCTTCCCTGATCAACTCCGCCACGGCCTCCATCCTGTCCACCGTGCTGGTCCTGGTCCTGGCCATTCCGGCGGCCTACGCACTGTCCATCCGGCCGGTGAAGAAGTGGACAGATGTGATGTTCTTCTTCCTGTCCACCAAGATGATGCCCGTGGTGGCCGCGATCCTGCCGCTCTACCTGTTCGCCCGCACCGTCGGGGCGCTGGACAACATCTGGTTCCTGATCCTGATGTACACGTCCATGAACCTGCCCATCGCGGTGTGGATGATGCGCTCCTTCCTGGCCGAGGTGCCCGAGGAAATGCTGGAGGCCGCCCAGATCGACGGCGCCAACCTGCTGCTCATCCTGCGCAAGGTCATCGCCCCTGTAGCCATGCCTGGCATCGCCGCCACCGCCCTGATCTGCTTCATCTTCAGCTGGAACGAACTGCTCCTGGCCCGTGTCCTCACCGGCGTGGTGGCCGGCACCGCACCGGTGTTCCTCACCGGCTTCGTCTCCGGCCAGGGCCTCTTCCTCGCCAAAGTCTGCGCGGCCGCCGTCGTTATTTCCCTGCCGGTGCTGTTCGCCGGGTTCGCTGCCCAGGACAAGCTGGTCCAGGGCCTGTCGCTCGGCGCCGTCAAGTAGCCCCTTCAACCTTTGCAAAGGAACATCCCGATGACCACCACCGCCCAGTCCCCCATCGCCACCGCCGGCCTGCCGGCCACAATGCGCGCCGCCATCCTCAAGAGCCAGGGCGACATGGCCCTGGAAACACTGCCCGTCCCGCAGCTCGACCCCGACCAGGTCCTGGTGCAGGTGGCCGCCGTCGGCGTCTGCGGCAGCGACGTCCACTACTACGAGCACGGCCGGATCGGCCCCTACGTGGTGGACCACCCGCTGATCCTGGGCCACGAACTCTCCGGCCGGATCGCTGCCGTCGGAAGCGCAGTGGACCCGGCCCGCATCGGCAGCCGCGTGGCGGTTGAACCACAGCGGCCCTGCCGTAAATGCACCCAGTGCAAGGCGGGCCGTTACAACCTCTGCCCTGACATCGAGTTCTACGCCACGCCACCGGTGGACGGCGCCTTCGCCGAATACGTCACCATCCAGTCCGACTTCGCGTACGACATTCCGGACAGCGTCAGCGATGAAGCCGCAGCCCTCATCGAGCCACTCTCCGTGGGCCTGTGGGCCTGCGAGCGCGCCGGCATCCGGCCCGGCAGCAGGGTCCTGATCGCCGGCGCCGGACCGATCGGGATCATCGCCGCCCAGGCCGCGCGGGCATTCGGCGCCACCGAAATCTACATCAGCGACATCGCCGAGGACCGGCTCGCGTTCGCCCTCCAGCATGGGGCCACACACGCGCTGAACGCCCGGACGGACATCGTGGAGGGGCTCGACGTCGACGCGTTCATTGACGCTTCCGGTGCACCGCAGGCGGTCCGTTCCGGGATTAAGGCCGTGGCCCCGGCGGGCCGCGTCATCCTGGTGGGACTGGGCGCTGACGACGTTGAACTCCCTGTCAGCTACATCCAGAACCGTGAGATCTGGCTCTCCGGCGTCTTCCGCTACACCAATACCTGGCCGCTGGCCATCCAGCTCATCGCCGACGGCAAGGTGGACCTGGACATCCTGGTCACCGGAAAATTCCCCCTGTCCGAATCCGAAGAAGCCCTCAAAGCAGGCAAGCAGCCCGGCCAGCTCAAGGCTGTGGTCTACCCAGGCCGCTGACCACGGCACCACATCCCAGCAAGAACCCTGCAAGGAAGCAGCCATGCCAACACGCCACATCACACCGGATTACGACGGCGGTCCCCTGATCACCGTGATCGGCGAGTCCCTCATGGACATCATCGATGACCCGCGCCGGGGAACCTGCAGCCGGCAGGCCCATCCCGGCGGCAGCCCCCTCAACGTGGCAGTGGGAACTGCCCGGCTGGGCCTTCCTACAAGCCTGGTGACGCACTACGGCGACGACGCATACGGGCTGATGATCGAAAAGCACCTGCAGTCCAACGGCGTTGTCCCGGTCAGGGGCGGCGATGCGTCCACATCCACGGCGACGGCAACGCTGGGCCGGGACGGTGCCGCAACGTACGCGTTTGATATCACCTGGGACCTTAACGGTGCGGCGCTTCCAGCCCTTGCCGCGGTGGAAGCGTCCATCCACGTGCACACCGGGTCCATCGCGGCAATCCTGTCCCCCGGTGACGCGGCAGTCCGGAGCCTGATCGATGCAGCCCGGTCGCACGCCACTGTCAGCTTCGATCCCAACTGCAGGCCCGGCATCAGTCCCGATGTTGCCGCGGCCCGCGACCGGGTTGAGGCTTTTGTCGCCGCCAGTGACATCGTCAAGGCAAGCGACGAAGACCTGTCACGGCTCTACCCGGACAGGACCCCGGAGGAGTCACTGGCCGCCTGGCTGGAGCTCGGCCCGGCAGTGGTGGCCCTGACCCGAGGCGCGCATGGGCCCGTCCTCCTGAACCGGCAGGGCCGAGTGGAACTGCCGGGCGAGACCGTCAATGTGGCGGATACCGTCGGGGCGGGGGACTCCTTCATGGCCGCCCTCATCTCCGGCCTGTCACAGTCGGACCTCCTGGGGGCAGCCGCCAGGCCACGTCTGGTGGCACTCACCTCAGCTGACCTGCGCTCCCTGGCCGGCTACGCGAACAGGGCTGCCGCCATCACCTGCTCCCGCCCGGGCGCCAACCCACCCGGGATGGTGGAGTTGGGCGCACTGGCACCTCCCCTTCCCGTCTGACCGCCCGCTGCCCCGCTTTCCGCGAGCGGGGGCGGGTGGCAGAGTGGGACGATGAGTGAGCAACCCGCCTCCCTGGTCCTGAACCTTGAGTGCACGGTGGCCTCCCCGCCGGAGGCAACATTCCGGCTGCTGACCGACCCGGCCCCGCTTGCCGCCTGGTGGGGCCCGCACGGCTTCAGCATCCCGGAAGTGGACGTCAACCTGGTGGTGGGCGGCCGCTACCGGTTCCGCATGGCCCCGCCGGAGG
Organism: Arthrobacter sp. Soil764; assembly: GCF_001428075.1. GTDB lineage: Bacteria > Actinomycetota > Actinomycetes > Actinomycetales > Micrococcaceae > Arthrobacter. Next base: position 370,229 of record NZ_LMSI01000012.1, read on the forward strand.
GCGAGCCGTTCCACCTTTCCGGGGAGTTCCTGGAGATCGACCCGCCGTGGCGGCTGGTCTACACCTTCGCCTGGGAGGAACCGGCGCCGGACGACCGGGAAACCGTGGTGGACCTGTCCCTGACCAGCACCGCAACCGGAACCCGGGTGGCGCTCTCGCAGGGACCGTTCCTGACGGAGGAGCGGCTGGCCCTGCACCGGGACGGGTGGAGCGACTCGTTCGAGAAGCTGGTTCTCGCGGCCCGGAGCGAAGGTTAGGGACCCACCCGCGTCACGCAGGGCACACTTTGAACCCACCCGAGGGGACGAAACCCCGGAAACCCGGGGCCCGCCGTCGTCCGTTGCCGTGAAAACATGCCCTGCGTGACGCCGGGCGCGCAGAGTGGCCCAGTTTTCACAGCGAAACCTCGAAAATCCGTGGCTCCCGCCGCCGTTTGTCCCCGAAAACTGGGCCAGTGTGAACATGTAAACCCCTCACTCCGCCGCAGATCGCAATTGGGCGGGCCGGCGGCAAGCAACCCAGCGGTGCGGTAACTTGACCAGTATTCACAGCAGCTTTCGAATCCCGGGGCAGGTACGGCATGGACGCGGACGTCATCATCATCGGCGGCGGGCTGGCCGGGCTGGCGGCCAGCAATGAACTGGTGCGTGCCGGCAAGCGCGTGGCCATCGTGGAGCAGGAGAACGCGGCGAACCTGGGCGGGCAGGCCTTCTGGTCCCTGGGCGGGCTCTTCCTGGTGGACACCCCCATGCAGCGGCGCCTGGGCGTGAAGGATTCCTTCGAGCTGGCATGGCAGGACTGGCAGGGTTCCGCGCAGTGGGACCGGCTGTCCGGGCCGCTCCCCGAGGACGAGTGGGCGCAGCAGTGGGGCCGCGCCTACGTGGAGTTTGCCGCCGGTGAGAAGCGCGCGTGGCTGCGGGAACAGGGCATCCGGTTCACGCCGCTGGTGGGCTGGGCCGAGCGCGGCGACGGCCGGGCCGGCGGCCACGGCAACTCGGTGCCCCGCTTCCACGTCCCGTGGGGCACCGGCACCGGGGTCTCGGAACCGTTCGCGGACAAGGCCAGGGAGGCGGCTTCGGCGGGCAGCGTCCGGTTTTTCTTCCGACACCGGGTGGACGGTTTAACGTACGACGGCGGCACGGTCACCGGAGTGCGCGGCGTGGTGCTCGCTCCTGATGATTCCCCGCGGGGCGTGTCCTCCAACCGGAAAGTGGTGGGCGGCTTCGAGCTGCAGGCGCAGGCCGTGGTGGTCGCGTCGGGCGGGATCGGCGGCAACCATGAGCAGGTGCGGCGCTGGTGGCCCGCCCGGCTGGGGACGCCACCGCGGAAAATGGTCACCGGGGTGCCGCAGCATGTGGACGGCCGGATGCTGGACATCGCCGACGACTCGGGGGTGCGGCTGGTGAACCGCGACCGCATGTGGCACTACACCGAGGGCATCCAGAACTGGAACCCCATCTGGCCGGACCATGCCATCCGGATCCTGCCCGGACCATCGTCGATGTGGTTCGACGCCCTGGGCCGCAGGCTCCCCGCCCCCGGCCTGCCGGGCTACGACACCCTGGGCACCCTCCGCCTCCTCCGGACCACCCCGGAGCTGCAGCAGTACAGCCATTCCTGGTTCATCCTCAACCAGCGCATCATCGAAAAGGAATTCGCCCTCTCCGGTTCGGAGCAGAACCCGGACATCACCAACCGCGACCTCAAGCTGCTGCTGCTGACCCGGCTGGGCCGCGGTGCAAGCGCCCCCATCGAAGCATTCAAGGAGCACGGCGTGGACTTCGTGGTGGCGGACAACCTGGCGGACCTGGTCGGCGGCATGAACGGGCTGACCGACGAACCGCTGCTGGACCCTGCGCTGCTTCGGCGGCAGATCGAGGAGCGCGACGCCGAGATCCGGAACCCTTACTCCAAGGACAGCCAGGTCACCGGCATCCGCAACAGCCGCCGCTACCTGGGCGACCGGCTCTTCCGGACCGTCAAACCGCACCGGATCCTGGACCCCGCCGCCGGCCCGCTCATCGGCGTCCGGCTGCACACGGTCACGCGGAAAACGCTGGGCGGGATCCAGACAAACCTTGACGGCCAGGCCCTGGGTCATGACGGCTCCCCTATTCCCGGCCTGTACGCCGCCGGTGAAGCTGCCGGATTCGGTGGCGGCGGCGCCCATGGCTACAACGCACTGGAAGGGACGTTCCTGGGCGGCTGCATGTTCACCGGCCTGGCCGTGGGCCGGGCCCTGGCGCAAGCGCTGTAAAGACTTAGGGCACCGGAGCCAGGCGCATCTGGGCGGCGAGTTCGTGTGCTCTGGACAGGTCGCCGCCGTTGTAGACCAGTACCCGGCCTATCAGGAGCACCGAACGGTTGGGCGACGGAATGTGCTTCATCCCCTCCGGCACTTCACCGGTCCAGCGCGGCCCGGTGACGAGGAAGACCCCGGCCCCGGTGCCGGTGGTGCGTTTGCCTACATAGGCGAAATTGGTGTTGTTCCGGGGGTTGGTGAACTGCAGGCTGTAGTAGCGGCCTGCCATGTCCGGCACATGCAGGACCAGCGGACCTTTCGAAAGATCCAGCCAGCCGAGGGTCAGGAGGGTGTCGCGGTTGACGCCGGCCGAGGCCAGTTTCGAGGCACCCCTGGGCACATGAAGGGGGTCTGCGAAGAGCGCCTCCGACTGGGTGTAGAGGGTGTTGACGGGAATGGGACCGTCCCCAAAGCCTTTGACGAGGATCGCCCGCTTGAACACGGACAGCAGCATGCGCGGCCAAAAGTAGATGGCCGCGAACCAGGTCACGACCATGACCGCCCCGAAGATCAGGAGATGCTCGAGCCTCACCGCCGCCTGCCTTCTGCCCTGGCCATCGCCGGCACCACGTAGCTTCCGTCCAGGATCGTGGGGCCGGGCTGGTACACGCGCAGCCAAAGAATGAACTTGCCGGAGGGAGCGGGCAGCCAGTTGGGTTCGTGGCCAGCCGGCGGCGTTCTTTGGATGTACACGTCGACGGACCCATCCGGGTTGGGGACCAGCCCGGACCGGTCACTGACGCTGTACCGCCGCAGTGGATTCGCCACGAAGCGGTTCCTGGCGTCCCCCATGGTCAGCGACCAGAAGGCATCATTTGGCGGCAGGCCGCCAGCCGGGAACCGGAGTAGGTAGTCATGCTTGCCGTCCAGCGAAGCACCCGAACCGTCCGAGTTGGTCCACCAGTACACCGCCTCCTGCGATGTGTTTACCGGGCCGGGGAACAGCTGTGCGCAGGCAGCCCGCATCAGCATGCCATTGCGCGGGTCGCCCAGGCCGGGCATGGTGATCCACCCGTTGATCCTCACCGCTTTGATCCTGCCGTAGATCTGGGCAGTGACGAAAGCCAGGCCAAAGCCGATAAGGAAGCCCTGAAGCACATCGCTGCGGACCGTCCGGTTCAGCGGGAGGAAAATCATGGCGAGGATGAACGCAACGCAGATGGTGCCGATCAGCACCGTGAAGTAGGCGTAGGTCCTGCTCATCGTCAGGTTCCGTCCTGTGGCCGCCGGACCAGCCGGAATTCCGGCAGCGACTCCCACTCTGGCGGAAGGGTATTGCGTTTGCCGTCTGGCCGGAACCCCTGCTTCAGGTAGAAGGCCAGGGCCCGGGGATTGTTCTCCACCACCCAGAGATAGGCCGGGCCGGAGCCGACGGCGGCACTCACCAGCGCTGCCCCGAGGCCCGTCCCGTAGGTCCGCCGGAGGGTGTAGATCGAGTAGAGTTCCAGCGCTTCGGGAGCGTCGTCCTCCCTGCCCGGTCCGGCGTCCGCGTAGCCCACCAGCTGGTTATCGGCGTCCAGGGCGAGGATCCGCGGCTGGTCGGTGGCCAGGAATGCCCGCCGCCGCTCCACCCGTTCCGGGATGCTGTCCCTCCGGTGGCGGAAGAATTCCGCTGAAAGCAGGTGCGGGTAGCACTCCTCGTGCGCCTGCGTCTGCATGAGCACCACTGCTTCGGCGTCCTCCGGCGTGGCCTGGCGGAGATGAAAGTCCATGCCGCCAGCCTAGCCAGTACGCTCCCAAGCCGTGCGCCGCCGTCGTACCTTCCATCATGCCCCCATCGGCCGGCAGTACCGCGCACGTAGCCTGCGCTCCCGGGCACTTAAGATGGGGCATGACCTTTGAGGGCGCGCTCCTGACGGCGGTTGGCGCCGGGCTGATTCTGCTGATGGTCTCCGACGTCTTCCAGACCCTGCTGTACCCCCACGGCTCGGGTCCGGTGGGCCGGACCATCATGCGCGGGTTCTGGCTGCTGTCCAGGAAGCTCAGGGGCGGGGCCTCCTCGGTGGCCGCGCCGCTGGCCATGGCGGCAGTCATCGCCGCCTGGGCAGCCCTGGCTGCCGTGGGCTGGGCGCTGCTTTACCTCCCCCATTTGCCGGGCGGATTCACGTACTCGGCAGATATCCCCCGGCAGGCTGACTTTGCCGAGGCGCTGTACATCTCCCTGGTGGCTCTCTCCACGGCGGGATTTGGCGAGATCGTGGCCACGCACCCGCTGCTTCGGCTGGTGATGGCGTTCCAGGCCGTGGCCGGTTTTGGCCTGCTGACCGCCACCGTCTCGTGGATCCTGCAGACGTACCCCGCGCTGAGCCGCCGGCGGGCGCTCGCCCACCAGTTGAACCTGTTCCGGGAAGCGGCGGGACCGTCCGGCATCGCCTCGCTTGAAGCCCGGCACGCGGCGGGGCTGCTGGAATCGATGGCGGAAAACGTGGCGTCGGTGAGCATCGATCTTCTGTCCTTCCACGAGACCTATTACTTCCATGAGGTGGAGCAGAGGGGTTCGCTTCCCGCCACCATCGCCTACGCCCACCAGCTGGCCTCGGACGCGCAGGGCAGCGACAACGCCGAGCTTCGGTTCGCCGGGCGGATGCTCTACGCAGCACTGGATAACCTGGCCGATGTGCTGCGCGGGAAGTTCGGCCACGTGGGCAGCACCTCCTCCGACGTGTTCGACCACTACGAACTCCACCACCGGCACCGGCGGCCCCCGGAACCGCGGCCATAGCCCCGGCTCCGGCCGCGCCCTGCTGTTGAAAAACCCGTTGTTGCCCTGAGGGCCCCGGCGTAGACTCGCCCCACCATCCAGGCGGAGGCGGGAACCCATGAAGAGCATCCGGGGCCGGGCCCTCGAGGCGGAACAAAACGCCAGGCTCACCCCCGGTGACGACGAGCGGTTCTCCGGTTATGGCGTCATGGGCTTGCCCTTCAGCTCAGGGTATGTGCTGGCGATGCGCCGCTTTCCCATCACCAGTGTTGGGCCCGGCTATAGCTCGGTCTGGCTGCGCCGGCCTTCCGGCGACTGGACCATCTACGCGGACGCCGCACCGGAGGCTTCCTGCGCCCGCTATTTTGCTGCCGGGCTTGCGGACGCCGTCCAGTGCGACGTCGGCGTCGACTGGACTGCCGACGACGCCTTCACGGTAACCATCGGAGGCGACGTGGACCTGATGTGGCAGGTGGAACTGGCGTCAACCCCGGTGACCGCCGCCATGAGCGCGTTCATGACGGCGCTGCCCAACCCCCTCCTGGCCAACAAGCCGTTCCTGAAAGCCATGGGCTCCGCCGCCGGGCCCATGCTCAGCGCCGGACGCTTGGGCCTGGCCGGGAGCGTGCCCAACAGGCAGGGTTTCCGGGCCAAACCCCGGCGCATGTGGTTCATCTCCCGAAGCTCCGCCACGCTCGCAGGCGAGGACTTCGGGATTCCCCAGCCGCTGCCCGTCCAGACCCGGCTGGGCGACTTCTGGATCCCCCAGCGGGGCATTTTCGTGATCGGCTCTTCGGCCTTCGACCGGTTCGACCCCACACAGCATCTGCCCGCCACCGCCCGCAAGGCGGCATAAGCCCACGGGCTGCGCCGTTGACCGCCCGGGTTGCGGCGGTGCCCGGGTAGGGTGTGGACCATGACACCCGAAGGCCGCCCCTGGACGTTCGCCGCGGTGTGCATCACGGTGATCGCCATGACGGTCCTGCTGTTCGGGCTGTCCTGGAGTCCGGCGGACGCGCTGACGCCGGTGTATTTTGCGGCCTACCTTCTGATCGGCGCCTGCATCTTTGGCCCCGCCGGGAAGTGGCCGTCGCTGGCGCAAGCCGCGGCATTCCTGCTTCCGGGCGTGGTGCTGGCCCTCCTTGCGCTCCTCGGGGCAGGCTTTTGGTGTGGGCTGTGGCTGCTGGGACTCCCGGGCTGGGGTGTGCTGCTCGCCCGGCGGACCACCGAAGGGCGGCTTCCCGTAACCCGGATCCTCACGTTCCTGGGATTGCTGGTTGTGGGCTCCCTGGTCCTGGTGCTGACGGGCTTCTACCTGTTCCTCTTCGCACCCGCCGTGCTAATTCTTCCGGTGGTCAGCCTGGTCCGTGTCGCCCACCCGTACTACCGGGAAAAGCCCCTGCGTCCGGCCCTGGAGATCTTCCTGGCCGTGGCCGCCGTCGTCCTGGCCATCACCCTTCCCAACCAGCCGGGGTCCTGGACGTCGCTGTTCACCTACGCCGGGGGCGCCACGGTTGCCGGGCTGATGATCGGTTACTGGGCCACCAGGACCCCGCTCCGTTTTGAACAGCGCCGGGTGAACCACGGCGTCCGGCTGTAGGACGGCCAGTCACAATGCCCGTCAGGCCGTGAGCCGGGCCACCAGCTCGCCGCAGCTGCCGACGCCCACCTTTTCGAACAGCGACTTCAAGTGGTCGTGCACCGTGTGCGGGGAGATGAACAGGTGCCGGGCGATCTCCGCCGTTGAACTTCCGGCCAGTACCTCCAGGCAGACGTCCCGTTCGCGCGCAGTGACGCCGAACGCCATCAGCAGCAGGGCCAGGAGGTCGTGGGTGGTTGCCGGTTCCACGGTGACCACCATCTGGTCGGGGTCACCGCCGGTAATCAGGCGGCTGGCCTGCAGCACCACCCAGTTGTTCGCCGCGTCACGCATCCGGGCCCGCGCCGTCCCGGAGGCGGCAGCGTGCGCCTGGGCCACCACCGAATACAGCGTTTGGCTGAAGCGGCCGGGTGCAGCGTCCTCCACCCCCGCAAGCCAGGAGGCGGCGGCGGGGGTGGCGGCGCGCAGGTCGCCGTGCAGCCCGGCCAGGACAATGACAGGCCCGACGGCGGCCGGTCCCGCCGGGCGCGCCACGCGGATGGCTGCCCTGGTGGCCGCCGCCAGGGTGGCCGTGACCGCGCCCAGGAATTCCACCTCCCGGTCGCTGAAGTCGGGGCCGGCTTCCCGGAAGATGCTGCCCACGCCCCAGCACAGGTCGTCCACCCGGAACGCGGCCCGCAGTTCATGGTCAAGGCCCAGCGGTTTGAGCAGGTCGTTGATCCGGACGCTGCGGACCACCTCCCGGTGCGGCGCATCCGAAATCCTGGCGATGGGTCGCGGCCGCCGCAGCAGCTCCATGAAGGTGTTGGGTTCCTGGCCGGTGTACTCGGACTGGGCAAAGCGGAGGAAGTACTCCTTGAACTGGTGCTCCCCCACCGGCCACGGCCGCCAGTTGGTCACGGAGGTCATCACCATCGAGGCCGGGTCGACGCCGGCCCAGCACCCCTGCTCGAACGGCACCTCCCGCTGCACCACGGCGAGCGCCGAGGCATAGAGGCCCGGCAGGTCCATCCCGCCGGTGGCCATGGCGGCGATGTCCCGCCGGGCACGCTCCGCGCGCTCCTCCCACATACGTCCAGTATCCGCCCGGAAGGGGGCGCGGCAATCCCCCAAACCGGGGGTTTTGGAGGCGGCCGGAAACCCCCGGTGGGGGGATCGCGGCGGTGCGTGCCGCCGTCGTACCTTTCCTCCATAGGCGCCGCACCAAGGCGGGCGTCCGAAACAAAGACCCAGGGAACCAACGGGAGGCTGCAATGGGACAGGCACGCGAGGTCATGGACCGGCTGATGACGGCCATGGATGCAAAGGACAAGGAGGAACTGGCACGCTGCTACGCCGTCGATGCCGTGATCCAGACCCCTGACCAGGGCGAGGTCTCCGGGCGTGAGTCGATCGCCAACTACTTCTTCCACTTCTGGGAGGCCATGCCTGAGGTCACGTACGAGCAGTTGGCCACTCACGAGGCGGGGAATGTGGCGATCGTCGAGGGTTTCGTGGCGGGCACGAACACCGGGCCGTTGAGCCTGCCCACGGGCGGCACGCTTCCGCCCACCGGCAGGCAGGTCCGGGTGCGAAGCTGCGACGTGGCCAGGGTGGAGGCAGGCCTGATCACAGCGCACCACGCCTACTTCGACCAGCTGGAACTTCTTGGCCAGCTGGGGCTGCTTCCTGAACTGTCCACGCATTAAAGGGGCGGCTCCCCCACGGCGTTCCGGCCGTGGCGGAGCCACCCCCTAACGCAGCAGCGTTACCGGTCAGACTGCGGCGGCAACGGCCGCGCTGTTCGCCACGCCGCTGTCCGGCGCATCCTCCGATACCCCGGCAAGCCGGAGCCAGGTGTCCACCACGGTGTCCGGGTTCAGGGAGATGGAGTTGACGCCTTCCTTCACCAGCCACTCGGCGAAGTCCGGGTGGTCGCTGGGGCCCTGGCCGCAGATGCCAACGTACTTTTCGCGGGCCCGGCAGGCCTTGATGGCCATGCTGAGCAGCTTCTTCACGGCCGCGTCCCGTTCGTCGAAGCTGTTGGCGACGATGGCCGAGTCCCGGTCCAGGCCAAGGGTCAGCTGGGTCATGTCGTTGGAGCCGATGGAGAACCCGTCAAAGAACTCCAGGAACTCGTCGGCCAGGAGCGCGTTGGACGGCAGCTCGCACATCATGATCACCTCGAGGCCGTTCTCGCCGCGCCGCAGCCCGTTCTCCGCAAGCAGTTCGATGACGCCCTGCGCCTCGTCCAGGGTCCGCACGAACGGGATCATGAGCTTGACGTTGGTCAGGCCCATCTCGTTGCGCACGAAGGACAGGGCCTCGCATTCAAGGTCGAAGCAGTCCCGGAAAGACGGCTCCAGGTAACGGGACGCGCCGCGGAAACCGATCATCGGGTTCTCTTCGTGCGGCTCGTAGGCCGGGCCGCCGATCAGGTTGGCGTACTCGTTGGACTTGAAGTCGGACATCCGGACGATCACCGGTTCCGGCGCAAACGCGGCGGCGATGGTGGCCACGCCCTCGGCCAGCCGCTTGATGTAGTAGTCGCGGGGGCTGCTGTAGGCGCTGATCCGCTCCCGGATCTCGGCGGCCACGTCCTCCGGCTGGCTGTCCAGGTTCAGCAGGGCCTTGGGGTGGATGCCGATCTGCCGGTTGATGATGAACTCCAGCCGGGCCAGGCCCACGCCGTGGTTGGGCAGCTGCGCGAAGGTGAAGGCCTGCTCCGGGGTGCCCACGTTCATCATCACCTTCACCGGCGCCTCGGGCAGCTGGGTGACGCCGGTTTCCTCAACGCTGAAGTCCAGCAGGCCCTCGTAGATGCTCCCGGTCTCGCCGTCGGCGCAGGACACGGTGACTTCCTGGCCGTCGGACAGCGCGTCCGTGGCGTTGCCGGTGCCGACGACGGCGGGGATCCCCAGTTCGCGGGCGATGATGGCCGCGTGGCAGGTACGTCCGCCGCGGTTGGTGACGATGGCGGAGGCACGCTTCATGATCGGTTCCCAGTCGGGGTCGGTCATGTCCGCCACCAGCACGTCGCCGGTCTGGAATGATGCCATCTGGTCGATCGCGGTGAGGATCCGGACCTTGCCGGCGCCGATCCGCTGGCCGATGGCGCGGCCTTCCACCAGCACGGGCCCGGTGGCGTTCAGGCGGAAGCGGCTCTGGCTGCCGGGGGCGCGGCGGGACTGCACGGTTTCCGGGCGGGCCTGCAGGATGTACAGGCCCCCGTCGATCCCGTCCTTGCCCCACTCAATGTCCATCGGACGGCCGTAATGCTTCTCAATGGCGATGGCGTGGCGTGCAAGCTGCTCCACGTCGTCGTCCGTCAGGCTGAAGCGCGAACGCAGGGCAGCCTCCACCGGCACGAAGTCAATGGTGCGGCCGATCTCGCTGTTGTTCGTGTACGTCATCTGAAGGGCCTTCTCGCCCAGGCCGCGCTTGAGGATCGCGGGACGGCCGGCCTCCAGGGCCGGCTTGTACACGTAGAACTCGTCAGGGTTCACGGCGCCCTGCACCACGGCTTCACCCAGCCCGTAGGAGGACGTGACGAAGACGGCGTCCTGGAAGCCGGACTCGGTGTCCATGGTGAACATGACGCCGGACGCGCCGACGTCGGAGCGCACCATCCGCTGGATGCCCGCCGAGAGTGCCACGTCGGCGTGTTCAAACTTGTGGTGCACGCGGTAGGCGATGGCGCGGTCGTTGTAGAGCGACGCGAAGACGTCCTTGATGGCCTGCAGGATGTTCTCGATCCCGCGGACGTTCAGGAAGGTTTCCTGCTGCCCGGCGAACGAAGCATCCGGAAGGTCCTCGGCCGTGGCGCTGGACCGGACCGCCCAGGACAGGTCCGCGGAGCCGGCGTGCTTGTCCACCAGCTGCTGGTACGCCTCGCGGACCTGTGCCTCAAAGTCGGGCAGGAAGGGGGTGTCCCGGACCAGGGCGCGGATTTCCTGGCCGGCCGAGGCCAGGGCCGTCACGTCGTCGGTGTCCAGTCCGACGAGCCGGTCGGCGATCTTCTGGTCCAGGCCCGAGTCGGACAGGAACCGGCGGTAGGCGTCTGCCGTGGTGGCGAAGCCGTCCGGGACCTGGACGCCGGCCGAGGTGAGGTTCTGCACCATCTCCCCCAGGGAGGCGTTCTTGCCGCCCACCTTGTCCAGGTCCTTGAGTCCAAGTTCAGAGAACCACAGAACGTCTGTCGTCATAATTGCTGCTCCTTTGCAGTGTTTGGCGTAGGCAATGCCGGCCGCCACGGTAGTGCCGGCCGGAAGAAAAAACCCTGCTAACAGTTTCAGGTCTGCAGCGGACTTTCCACATGATGTGGGCCACGCCACGTTTATGAAACAACCGCTAGTGCTTGAGGTTCATCCGCTGCAGGATGGTGGCTGCCATTTCCTCAACCGAGACGGTGGCGGAGTTCAGGTACGGAATCCGGTGGGAGACGTACAGCTGCTCGGCGCTGCGCAGCTCAAACCCGCACTGCCGCAGGGACGCGTAGGGCGAGCTGGGACGCCGCTCCGTACGGATCTGGCTCAGGCGCAGCGGGTTGGAGGACAGGCCGAAACACTTGGACACGAAGGGCCGCAGCGGTTTGGGCAGCCCGTCCCGCTGGAAGTCCTCATCCACCAGCGGGAAGTTGGCGGCGAAGATCCCGTGCTGCAGCGCCAGGTACATGGTGGTGGGCGTTTTTCCGCACCGGGACGGTGCCACCAGGATCACCTGGGCCTTCTCCAGCGCACGCAGGCTCTGCCCGTCGTCGTGCTCCATTGCGTATTCGACGGCGGCCATCCGGGACTGGTAGCGCGCGGCGTTTCCCAGCCCGTGCGCCCGGCCGGGCTCTCCGCTGGCGGGCGTGCCCAGCGCCGCTTCCAGGACGCCCACGTGGGTGCCGATCAGGTCCACGATGACAGCGTTGCAGCCGGCCAGGATCTGCCGGATCTCGCCGTTGACCGCGGTGGAAAACACCAGGGGCCGGGGTCCGGCCGCGGCCAGGCCATCGATGGTGCGCACCACCGACCGCGCCTGTTCCGGAGTGGTGATGAAGGGGATGGTGACGCGGTCAAAGTTGTCCACGGGGAACTGCGTCAGCAGCGTATTCCCCAGTGTTTCCGCGGTGATGCCGGTACTGTCCGACAGGAAGTAGACGGGACGTAGAGCAGCAGTGGTCATGAAATGACCTTAGCGTCCTCCTGGTGAGGCAGTTGCGGGTCAGGCCGCCTTCACCGGTGCCTTGCTGCCGGAGGACGCCGCCTGGCCTTCGCGGGCCAGGAACGCAGAGAGTTCGCCGATGGTGCTCATGAGCGGGGCCGGGAAGACAACCGTGGTGTTCTTGTCGACGCCGATTTCCACCAGCGACTGCAGGTTACGCAGCTGCAGCGCCAGCGGGTGGGCCATCATGGTGTCGGAAGCGTCTCCGAGGGCCGCGGCCGCAATGGCTTCGCCTTCGGCGGCGATGATCTTCGCCCGCTTCTCACGTTCCGCCTCAGCCTGCCGGGCCATGGCGCGCTTCATGCTTTCGGGCAGCTGGATGTCCTTCAATTCCACCAGGGTGACCTCCACACCCCATTCGACGGTGAGCACGTCGAGGATTTCCCGGATGTCCACGTTGATCCGTTCTGTCTCGGACAGGGTCTGGTCCAGCGTGTGGCGGCCCACGACCTTCCGCAACGTGGTCTGGGCTATCTGGTCGATCGCCGCGGCCACATTCTCGATGGCGATGACAGACTTCACGGCGTCCACAACCCGGTAATAGGCAACCGCGGACACGTCGACGCTCACGTTGTCCTGGGTGATGATGCCCTGGGACTGGATGGGCATGGTGACGATCCGCAGGCTGACCAGCGGCAACCGGTCGATGACCGGGATGATCAGCCGCAGGCCAGGATCCCTGACGCCGACTACCCTCCCAAGCCGGAAGAGCACGCCCTTCTCGTATTGGCGCACGATCCGGATAGCCATTTTCGCCACGATGAGCAGCAGGACGGCGAGAACGACGAGAACAATAATGGTGGGGTCCATCAGGATCCCCTCCTGTTGAGCTGAGCTGGACATGCCGGTGCCGGGCCGGCCCCGTGGCAGTTGTCCTGGCTCCATTCTCCCACCAACGGCGGCAGTTAGCCCCGGGCCGGTCATCCTCCGTCACCGTCCCGAACGTCAAACGGCCGGCACGCAAACACGGAGGGCTAGACTGGCCGGGTAAGGACGGATTGGGGGATCCAGGGCGGCTGTGCCGCCGTTCCGCTGGTCGGTCGCTGCCAGCGGACCCTAGGATCATCAATGACCTTCTTCCAGGACTTTCCCATTCCTCCCCTGCCGCCCCGGTCGCGCTCGCAGCGGTACGTCCCGCCGCCGTGGGCCGCCGCCCCGGCCTACGAACTTCCCGTCGCCGTCCAGCTGGGACAGTTCGTGAGCCGGACTCCGGAGATGGTGGTGGCCGTCAAAAGCGCAGACGTGTTCTCCACCGGCTGCGTGTTCAACCTGTCCTGGCTCTTCCGCCGCGGCACACAATCCGACGACGACTGGGCGGACCTGCAGCACCTGTTCTTCCAGCCGCGGATGGGCCCCCGCCGCGGCAGTGGACAGCAAACGGGTCAGCTGTTCGGTGTCCAATTCCCCGACGGCTCCAAAGCCAGCACCGGCACCCTTGGGCCGCACGGTTTCATGGAGCGTGGCCAGCAGCCCGAGCCACCTGTCCTGGCGCTGAACAACGGCGGCGGCAGCGGCGGCGAGGACGAGTATTCCGGAACCGGCACGCTCTGGCTGTGGCCGCTTCCCCCTGCCGGCGATCTCCGGCTGGTAGCCCAGTGGACGGACTTCGGCCTGCAGGAAACGTCATTGATGCTCGACGGCGGGCGGTTGCGGGACGCCGCTGCAGGCGTTCAGGAGTACTGGCCTGAGGAGGGCACCACCCATGGCTGATTTCACGGGGCTGGTCCTGTTTGCGTTGGTCGGAGCAATCTTCTTCTACATCCTCTACGGCGTGATCCGCGCCGCCGTCCGCGACGGAATCCTCCAGGCGGACGAACGCCGCAGACGGCGCTATGAGGAAGAATCCAGCGCGGACACGATGCTTCCGTAGCCCTGGAGGAACATCCGCCGGCCCTGGCCTTCGTCGGTCCACACCCAGATGATGGAGTAGTCGGAGGTCACGGCATCCACCACTCCGGTGCCGGCCAGGGTTCCTTCGGCGAACCGGACCCGCTCCCCCACCGCCAGCCGGGGATGCCTGGTCCGCTTCCTTCGAGGCTTTAGCGTTTCTGCTTTCCCTGCCATTGCAGGGTTGGAAAGGCAGGGGGTTGTGTGCTGGCGCATCGGCTTCCTCGGGCTCGCGGGCGGATGGTCAGCTCATTACAACCCTGCCCGCTGCTCCCAGGTCACGCACCGGGCGTGGTGGGAAAAGACTAACGCGGCGGTACCCCTGAATGCACCAGCGGCCGCCCCGGGACGGAGTATGACTGCTCCGTCCCGAGGCGGCCGCTGACCCGCTACCGGAATTACTTACGGCGCCGGTTACTCGTCCAGCGCCGCCACGGACCCCAGCGCGTCCCATGCGAAGCTGGCCAGCCAGTGGGTGGACATGAAGTCGCCGCTTTCCAGCCCGGACAATCCGGCTTTCAGGAGCGGATCCAGCGCCTCGGACAGCACGGCCGCGGCGGCGGAAGCCCCGGTACCGGAAGACTGGCGAAGCGTGGTGATGATGCGCGCCACCTGCCCCGCACGGGTCAGGTTCAGTCCGTGCAGGTGCACCAGGTAGCCGTCGGTCTCGTCCGTCACGCCCACCGGCTGCAGGATGCGCGACTCGACAGAAAGCCCTGGGAGGAACCCCGCAAACCATTCGGCGAACTCGTCCGCTGACAGTACCCGGCGCATCAGGTCCGCCTCGCTGAGTCCTGCTGAGAGGAAGTCCTGGCCGCTGAGCTCCCAGTCGCCCGGCCAGCCGCGGTCGTTGCCGAACCACTCACGTGCCGCTTCCTCACAGGCCTTCGCCGCATCGGTGCGGCCCAGCGAGCGGAAGGCATCCAGCATGTAGCCAACGCCGAACGCGGCGTTGGTGTGCAGCCCGTGCCGGACCGGGTATTGGGCCTTGGCCATCCAGGCCACGCCCAACCCGGCCACCGCATCCACCAGCGGTTCCAGGGCTGCGCCCCATTCGCGGAGCTGCGGATCGGAAGACGCGGAGCACGTGGCGGCCAGCCGCATCAGCCACGCCCAGCCGTACGGGCGCTCCCAGGACGGGTTGGCCAGCAGGTAGTCCCGTTCCACCGCCAGCTTGGCCGGGGTCAGGTTGGCGCCCAGGGCTGCCCTGAGCGATGCCGCGGTGGCGGCATCCACCCAGGCCGCCGTGCCGCCGTCGGACGCTCCTTCAATGGGAGCCCCACGAAGGGGCGACCCGGCAGTCCCACCCAGCAAGCTGGCGCCCAGCCAGTGCATATGGACGCAGGAGTGCCAGTCGAAGGAGGTGTAGAAGGCGGGGTGGATCTGCTCGGGGGTGGGCCGGTCGTCTGCGGAGACCTGGGTGTGGTGGGCCGAGTGCGGGAAGGGCTCGCTGAGGTTGCCCAGCACCACGGCCGCATAGTCGGGCGCCGCCTGTGCGCGAAGATCGTTGTCCATCATGCTCCTTTGAAAAACAGGGTTAGTGGAAGGCCAGGAAGTACATCAGAGCGATGTTGACGGCCAGCAGCGGGATGGCCGTGCCCACCTGCGCCGTGATGACGCCGTACTTGTTGTTCATCTCCAGCAGTGCGGACGGCACCAAATTGAAGTTGGCGGCCATGGGTGTGCAGAGCGTGCCGCAGAAGCCGGCCAGCATGCCGATCGCGAAGACGATGGCGGGGTCGCCGTGGAAGGTCTCTACCAGCACAGGCCAGCCGATGGCCGCGGTCATGATGGGGAACGCGGCGAAGCCGTTGCCCATCAGCACCGTGAACAGGAACATGCCGATGCAGTAGACCATCACGCCGGCGATCAGTGAGCCCTTGGGCAGCAGCCCGGACGCGAGGCTGCCCACCGCGGTGCCCACGCCGGCCTTGGTGAAGAGGATGCCCAGGGTGGTGAGCATCTGCGGCAGCAGCGCGGCCCAGCCGATGGATTCGAGGATCCGGCGGCTTTCGAAGATGGGCGTGGCAGGGTTCTTGGGCTTGAGGATCACCAGGGCGACGACGACGGCGGCCACTGCGCCGATGGCCAGGGCCACCAGCGTGGTGTTCTTGGGGTCCAGCAGCGGGGTGCCGCCGATGGACAGAACGGGCGCTGCCAGCACCAGGATCACGGTGACCAGGGGCAGCGTCAGGGCCGGGATGAACAGCTTGTTGCCGAAGCGCTTGGCGAATGCCTCGCGCTCGGGGCCCGTGGAGGTCCGGTGCTTGCCGTGGCCCAGCAGGCCGGTGGAGGCCAGCACCACCAGGACCAGGACGGCGATGCCCAGGACCCAGCCCGGCGCCGTGCCTGCCTGGACCCAGGTGCTGTAGAAGAAACACAGGCCCAGCAGGCCCCAGAAGGAGGAGCTGCCCCAGCGGCGGGGGTGGTGGGTGTCGGCGGCAATCAGTGATGCCCAGGCGACGAACAGAATGCCGATCAGCCAGTAGACGGCTTCAACGTTGATCATTTTGCTTCTCCTGCGGTTTCCTTCTGGGCGGTGAGCTCGTATTCGCGGTATTCCTTGTCCAGCTGCTTGTCCAGGCGCAGCAGCCGGAAGCCGTGGATGAGGAAGGCCGCGATGGCGGTGGGGATGGCCCAGAGGGCCAGCTGGAGCGGTTCCAGGTGCAGGTGGTAAGTGGTGTCCACGAACGTGGTGATCAGCAGGATGGAGCCGACAGCGACGAACACGTCCTCACCGAAGAACACGCCCACGTTGTCCGCGCCGGCGGAGTGGCCCTTGATCTTTTCGCTGATCTTGTCCGGGACGTGGCCATACCGGCGCAGCGCCGCACCCTCGGCCATGGGGAACACCAGCGGGCGGACGGTCTGGGCGTGGCCGCCGATGCTGTTCAGGCCGACGGCTGCGGTGATCTGGCGGACGGCCAGGTAGCCGATGAGGACGCGGCCTGCCGTCAGCTTGGCGAGCCGGCCGATGAGGACCTTGGCCTGCTCCTGCAGGCCGAAGTACTCGATGATGCCCACTACCGGCAGCACCGCCACGAAGATGGTGACGGAGCGGCTGCTGGCGAAGCCGGTGCCGAACGAGTCAAGGATCTGCGCGGGGTTCATGCCGCCCAGCAGTGCGGTGACGATGCCGGCGACGGTGACGACAATCAGGGGGTTCAGGCGGATGGCGAAGCCAACGATCACCAGCAGCACCCCGATGAGTACAAGCATGATTATCCCTTCCCAAGGGACCCGTGACGGGTCTGCGAAAGTGGGGGCCGGCGCGTCCGTTGGGGTTGATCATTGGGGGTGACGGCGCCGGGGGGCGGGAGCCCCGGTCACGTTAGGGCTGCAGGGTTAAGTGGGCTGCAGGACAACGGTGTGATCTAAAGCATAGCTTTTTGTTCAACAATCCTGCAACCCCCTTTTTGAGGCCCGGTTTGGTTAGCGGCCGACGGCGGCGAGCAACTGGGCTTCAGCGCGGTCCAGGTAGGCGGCCAGGAAGTCCGCTGCCGCGGCCAGGTCGCCGGCCTCCATAAGGTCCACGATCCGGGCGTTGTCCTCCACATAGGGCTCGTGGAAGGCCGGGTTGGCCGCCATGGAGTGGAACACCAGGCGCATCTCGGCCAGGACCTGGTCCATGAGGCTGTTCAGCCGCTCACTGCCGCTGCGGTCAACGATGGCGCGGTGGAAGTCCTGGTTGGCGCCCGCCATGCCGGGGATGTCGCCCTCCGCGGCGGCTGCCCTTGCGGCTTTGACGATTCCGGCCAGGGGCTCAACGGGGGCATCGACAGACCACAGGACCGCGGCGGGCTCCAGGAACCGGCGTACCCGGTAAATCTCGCGGATGTCATCCGCCGTGGGGTGGGCCACGAAGACACCGCGGTTGGGGATGCGGGTGACGATGTGCTCCGCATGCAGCGCCGTAAACGCCTCCCGCAGGGTGTTGCGGGACACGCCAAGGGCCTCGCGGAGCGCTTCCTCCGCGAGCTTGGATCCGGGCGCGAGCTGGCCGGCGGCGATCCGGCTGCGGAGCTGGGCGGCCACCCAGAGCCCTGTTTCGGCGTGCTTGGTGGTCCTGGCCTGGGCTTGGAGATCGGCCAGTACCTCGTCAAACGTCATGGCACCACGATATCCGGACGGATGCCGGCACCTGTCCGCAAGGGACGTATTCCGCCATCATGGTGACCATGACGTGGCTTGACTGCCTGCGGTTCGACCCCATCGCCCCGTTGCTGTCGAGCGGGCATCCGGCCGTGCGCTCCTGGGCCATCCGGGAGCTGCTCCCGGGACCGGCGGGGCTGCCGCCGGCCCCGGCGGGGGCACCCGATGAAGGTCTCTGGGACCTTCCGGTCCCGCGCGGGATCCTGAGGCGCCAGGCGGCCGACGGATCGTGGACCTATCCGGGAAGACGGCCCCGGGCCAGGATGGAGTACGACCTGCTGGAGACCTACCGGCAGCTCGGGTTTCTCGTGGAGATGTTCGGGCTGACGCACCGGCATCCGGCCCTCGCCGCAGCTGCCGGCTATGTGCTCTCCCACCAGTCCACCGACGGTGATCTTCGAGGGATTTACGGCAACCAGGTGTCTCCCAACTACACCGCGGCTTTCATCGGGCTCCTGAGCAAAGCGGGGTACGGCGACGACCCCCGCGTGGAACGCGCGTTCAGCTGGCTTGAGGCGTCGCGGCAGGACGACGGCGGCTGGGCCCTTCCGTTCCGCACCCGGGGGAGGAATCTGGACGCGCTCGAGGAGCCGCAGACCATCCCCGGCGATCCGGCGCAGCCGTTCTCGCATCTGGTTACCGGGGTGGTGCTCAGGGCGTATGCGTCCCATCCCCGGCACCGCGCAAACGCCTCCGCACAGAAGGCTGCGGAATTGCTGGCGGCCCGCTTGTTCGAGCCGGACGCCTATCCGGACAAGGGCCGTGCCACCGACTGGACCGAATTCAGCTTTCCCTTCTGGATGACGGACATCGTTTCCGCCCTCGACGCCATCAGCATCATCCGCCCCGGCCTCAGATCCGAAAAAACCGACCAGGCGCGCGACTGGCTGGCCGCACACCAGGAACCGTCCGGGCTCTTCACTGGCCATCTGCTCCGGGACAGGTACCACGACCTCCAGCTATGGTTCAGCCTGGCAGTGTGCCGGGTCTTCGCGCGTATGCCCTCGTGAGGTTCGCTCACCCGATGGTGGCGAGCACCTGTCCGGGCGCGACGGCGTCCCCGGCCGAAGCGAGCTGCTCACCCAAGGTGCCGGCACGGTGCGCCGGTACGGCCGTTTCCATCTTCATGGCCTCGAGCACCAGCACCGCCTCCCCCTCCTCGACCGTTGCCCCGGGCTCAGCCAACCACTTGACCACGGTGCCGGCCATGGTTGCCAGCAGATCGCCGTCGTTCTTCTCCGCCGCGGCCACCCCGCTGCTCTCCGGAGCCTCCGTGCGTGCCCGGCCACCACCGTCCAGCAGGGAATCCAGCAGCGCCTTGGGAAGTCCCAGCTCCATCCGCTTGCCGTCCACCTCGATGCCGATAGTCCGGCGGGGCTCTTCCGGCGCGGCAGGGCTGAAGGCAGGGTCCGCCGCGAGGGCGGTGGTGAACTCGTTCTCGATCCAGGTGGTGTAGACGCCAAGCGTGTCGGTGCGGGTGAAGTCGGGCGCCTCCACTACCGCACGATGGAACGGCAGAACGGTGGCCAGGCCTCCGATGCGGAACTCACGCAGGGCACGGCGGGCGCGGCGGAGGGCCTGCTGGCGGTCCGCGCCGGTCACCACGAGTTTGGCCAGCAGGGAATCGAACTGCCCGGGAACCACGGAGCCGGACCGGACGCCGGTGTCCACGCGGATCCCCGGCCCGGTGGGCACCTCGAACAATTCCACACCGCCGGGTGACGGCAGGAAGCCGCGGCCCGGATCCTCGGCATTGATCCGGAACTCAAAGGCATGCCCGCGCGGCTCCGGGTCCGCCAGGACGGGAAGCTTCTCCCCTGCCGCGATGGCCAGCTGGGCGGCCACCAGGTCCACGCCGGAGGTCTCCTCGGTGATGGGGTGCTCCACCTGCAGGCGCGTGTTGACCTCCAGGAAGCTCAGGAAGCCTGTTCCGTCCAGCAGGTATTCCACGGTGCCGGCGCCCACATAGCCGGCCACGCGGCAAATGGCCTTGGCCGAGGCGTGGATGGCCGCCCGCTGTTCAGGGGTGAGGAAAGGTGCGGGGGCTTCCTCCACGAGCTTCTGGTGGCGGCGCTGCAGGGAGCAGTCGCGCGTGCCCACCACCACCACGTTGCCGTGCGTGTCCGCGATGACCTGGGCCTCCACGTGGCGCGGCCGGTCCAGGAACTTCTCCACATAGCATTCACTCCGGCCGAAGGCGGCCAAAGACTCCCGGACCGCGGAGTCGAAGCTTTCCTCGATGTCCGCCATGTTCCGGACCACCTTGAGGCCGCGTCCGCCGCCGCCGAAGGCAGCCTTGATGGCCACCGGAAGGCCCACCTGTTCGGCGAAGGCGCGGACTTCCTCGGCGCTGGCCACCGGCCCGTCGCTTCCGGGTGCCAGCGGGGCGCCGGCCCGGACCGCTACTTCGCGGGCGCTGACCTTGTCGCCCAGCAAGCGGATGGTTTCCGGGGAGGGGCCGATCCACGTCAGGCCGGCGTCGAGCACCGCCTGGGCGAAGCCGGCGTTTTCCGACAGGAAGCCGTAGCCGGGGTGGACGGCGTCGGCGCCGCTTTTCGCCGCAACGGCGAGGATCTTTTCGATGTCCAGGTAGGTTTCCTGCGGCCGGGAGCCGGCCAGCGAGTACGCCTCGCTGGCGGCGGAAACGTGCAGCGCGTCGGCGTCCGGATCGGCGTAGACGGCCACGCTCTCCAGGCCTGCATCGTCGCAGGCGCGGGCAATCCGCACGGCAATTTCGCCGCGGTTGGCAATGAGGACTTTACGCATGGGATTCCTTAAGTGTTTCGGGCAGTTCTGCCGGGGATGCTGCGGCGGCGAACCGGACGGTGCTGCCCGGGGGAAGCTGGGCGGCCTTGTCCAGGTCGGCGTGGACGACGACGGCAATCACCGGGTACCCGCCGGTCACCGGGTGGTCGGAGAGGAACAGGACGGGCTGGCCTTCCGGCGGCACCTGCACGGCGCCGCGGACAGTTCCTTCGCTGGCGAGTTCACCGTCCCGGCTGCGGGTGAGCGGCTGGCCGTTGAGGCGCAGGCCGATGCGGTTGGACTGCGGCGTGACGGTCCATTCCCGGGCCAGGAAGTCCTGCAGGGTTTCGGGGCTGAACCAGTCCTGCCGGGGTCCGGGCACCACCCGCAGCACGGTGGCCCCGCCCTGGTCCGGGAGGGGCGATATTTCCGGGTGGCCCACGATGCTGCCCGGTTTGGGGGCCTGCACGGGCAGGATGGTTCCGGTTTTGAGTGATTCGGGGCCGATCCCTGACATGGTGTCCGTGGAGCGGCTGCCCAAGGCAACAGGTCCACCGATTCCCCCGCGGATGCCGATGTAGGAGCGGAGCCCTGCGCTGGGGTTGCCCACGGTCAGCCTCTCCCCTGCCAACAACGCGAAGGGGGCGTCGCACGCGGGGTGCCGTACCGTCGTCGTCCGCTGTGATGCCTCCCTTGAATCTGACCCGGGTGTGACCTCCAGCGGGACGGCTGCCCCGGTGACGGCCAGGACCTGGTCGGTGAGGGCTTCGAGTTCAAGCCCGCCGAAGAGGAGTTCGATTCCGGCGGCGCCCTCGGCGTTGCCCACCAGGCGGTTGGCGCGGCGCAGCGCTCCCCGGTCCATCGCGCCGGCGCTGCTGACGCCCAGCGAGGCGAAGCCCGGCCGGCCCAGGTCCTGCACGGTGGCCTGCAGTCCGGGTTTGCGGACGGCCAGGCCGGGAGCGGCGGGGTCGGTCACCGCCGGCTCGGAGGCGACCGGCCCGGACTTGTCCGGCCCGGGCTGTTCGGGCACGGATTGTTCGGTCACGACGGCGTGGGCGCGGACGGCCTGGAAGCGGACTGTATCGCCGGGGCGGACAAGGGCGGGATTGTCCCGGCCCAGGTCCCACATGGCCGCCTCGGTCCGGCCGATCAGCTGCCAGCCGCCCGGCGACTGCCGTGGGTAAACGCCCGAGTACGCCCCACCAAGGGCCACCGCCCCGGCGGGGACGGCCGTCCGCGGTGACCGGCGTCGCGGCACCTCCAGGCTGGGGTTCTCGCCGGTGAGGTAGGCAAAGCCGGGCGCGAATCCGGCAAAGGCGGCGGTCCAGAGCTGACCGGTGTGGGCGGCCACCACTGCCTCGCGGCCCAGGCCGGTGAGCGATGCAACCTCGTCCAGGTCCTCGCCGTCGTACACCACGTCGATGGTGACCAGCGCGCTCTCGGTGTCCGCGGGCGCGTCCAGGTCGAGGCTGCGGACGTGCGCGGCCAGGGCCTGCACCGCCGCCGGCGAATCCGCCGTGATGAGGACGGTGGTGGCGGCGGCGATGACATCGATCTGGCCCGGTTGCGGATGTGCTGTGAGTTGCGCCTGGAGGCTGAGGACCGCTTCCAGGGAGGGCAGCTCCACCAGGATGGCGCGGTCACCGGCGGGCTGGATCCCGGTCAATTCCGCATGGGCGTCAGTACTCGTACGC
Source organism: Arthrobacter sp. Soil764 (assembly GCF_001428075.1). Taxonomy (GTDB): domain Bacteria; phylum Actinomycetota; class Actinomycetes; order Actinomycetales; family Micrococcaceae; genus Arthrobacter. The sequence continues at coordinate 392,497 of NZ_LMSI01000012.1, forward strand.
TGCAGTTGCATGGCGGCCATGCTAGGCGAAGCTCTCTATCCGGATGCCGGCGTCCACCAGCGCGCCACGGACGGCAGCGGCCATGGCCACGGCGCCGGGGGTGTCACCGTGCAGGCAGATGCTTTCGGCTTTGACGGGGACCAGTGATCCGTCAACGGACCGGACAACACCGTCCCCGGCCAGGCGCAGGACGTGTTCGACGACGTCCTCCACCGAGTGCAGCACGGCGCCCGGTTCACGGCGGGAGACCAGGGTGCCGTCCGGGTTGTAGGCGCGGTCAGCGAAGGCCTCCGCCACGGTCCTCAGCCCCGCGGCCTGGGCCTGGCGCTGGATCTCGGAGTTGGGGAGCACCATGAGCGGCAGGCTGGGGTCCACCGCGACGATGGCGGCCACCACGGCACCGGCCTGCTGGGGGTGGTTCACGATGGTGTTGTACAGCGCGCCATGCGGCTTTACGTAGCGGACGGCGGTTCCGGTGGCGAGGGCCATGGCCTGCACGGCGCCGATCTGGTAGACCACGTCTGCGGTCAGTTCGGCCGGGCTCATGTCCATGAAGCGGCGGCCGAAGCCGGCCAGGTCCCGGTAGCCGGGGTGCGCGCCCACGGTGACGCCTGCCTTCGCGGCGGCCTGGCAGGTGGCCATGATGCCTAAGGGGTCACCGGCGTGGAAGCCGCATGCCACGTTGGCGCTGGATACGCTTTCGAAAATGGCGGCATCATCGCCGAAGGACCAGTTCCCAAAGGACTCGCCGACGTCGCTGTTCAAGTCGATGCTGGGCATTGTGATCTCCGTCTCGGATTGCTGTTCATCCAAGAATGCCCTAAAAACTCAGATTGTTCAACAATCCTGCGGCCCTATTACCGGGACTCCCCCCGAGACGCCCCATCACACCTTGCGGGTTTTCCTGGGACGCCCGCTCACATCCTGCGGGTTTTCCTGGGACGCCCGCTCACATCCTGCGGGTTTTCTTGGGACGCCGGCTCACATCCTGGGGGCTTTTCTGGGACGGGCCATGGGGTTTGGGGTGCTTAAAGCAGTAGGACCCTGACGTTCCGTTGTCAGGGTCCTACTTAATGTGTGTCCGGCGGTGACCTACTCTCCCAC
>NZ_LMSI01000013.1 GCF_001428075.1 Arthrobacter sp. Soil764
GCGATCATCTGGATCTGCCGGGGCTTGAGGTTCTTGTGGTAACCCTTGTCCTCCGCGTGCAGGGAGGTCTCGGACGCATGCGCGTGACCACCATCAATAATGTGGTCGAAACCAACCTCGTCATTGGGGTTGTTGGGCATGGGTATTTCCTTTCGATCCGGGGGAGATCTGATGGGGTGGGAAAATCTAGAAAACGGACCAGCCGGTGCGGTCCGAGAGGTCGGCAAGGGCTGCCGTGCCGGCGAGGGAATTGCCTTTGGCATCCAGGCGGGGGCTCCACACACAGATGGCGCACTGGCCCGGCACGATGACCAGGATTCCGCCGCCCACCCCGCTCTTGCCGGGCAGGCCCACGCGGTAGGCGAATTCACCGGCAGCGTCATACATGCCGCAGGTCAGCATGATGGAGCCCACCCGCTTGGCCTCGCTGGGCGGCAACACCGTCCCGGAGGCCCCCTGGCCGTCATTGGCAAGGAACAGGCCGGCCTTGGCCAGCTCGGTGCAGGTCATCATGATGGAACACTGGCGGACATAGTTTTCCACCACTGATTCCGCCGGCCGGGTGAGGTTTCCGAAGTCCTTCAGGAAGTGGGCCAGGGCCAGGTTGCGGCTGCTGCCGGCCAGTTCGCCGGCAGCGGCGGCCTCGTCAATGAACGGTCCTGGCTGTCCCTGCTTTCCTGTGCGGGCCTGCTGGCCGGCCTGTTCGGTGAGGAACCGCAGGAGGTGCGCGGCGGCGTCGGGCGTCTGTTCCATCAGGTGGTCGGTGACCACCAGTGCGCCGGCGTTGATGAAGGGGTTGCGCGGGATGCCGTGTTCGGCTTCGAGCTGGACCAGGGAGTTGAAGGCGGTTCCCGACGGCTCGCGCAGCACCCGTGACCACAGGCGGGGTGATCCGCCGCCCTGCAGCGCCATGGCCAGCGTGAACACCTTGGAGATGCTCTGGATGGAGAACGGGACGTCAGCGTCGCCGGAGCAAAAGACGTCACCGGTGGTGGTGGCGACGGCGATTCCAAACCGGTCGAAGGGGACCTTGGCCAGGAAGGGGATGTTGCGGGGCACTGCACCCGTTTCCTTCCGCGGCCGGTGATACCGGACGATGTCCTCAAGGAGGACGTCCAGGGGTGGTGCACCGAGCGTTGTGGTCATTTCCTGCCTGAAGTGTCGTAGGAGGTGGAGGCCCACTCCTGGAGGTGGAGCAGTGCCACCAGGGAGTCCCTGGGACTGCTGAAGTTGAGGCCGGTCACCCGGGTGGCTTTCGCCACCCGGTAGTACACGGTGTTCTTGTGCAGGTTCATCTGCCGGGCGCACTCGGCGACGTCGAAGGACGCGTCGAAATACGCGCGCAGGGTTTCGGCGAGCTCCGCATCTTCCTGGAGGAGTGTTGCCAGGCTGCGGTGGCGGAAGGGTGAAGAGTGGAAGTTCCGGGCCGCCTCGCGGTAGAGGATCTCGGCTTCGAAATCACCTACCGAGGCAACCGTGCCGGATTCCGCGGTGCCCACGCAGGCCAGCAGCGCCTCCGTAATCCGGGTCACCGTGTGGAGGGACAGCAGGTCCGGCGCCAGGGGGCCGACGGCTGCGAACGGATTGATGCCGAGGTGTTTGCCGGCATCCCGGACGATCGCTTCGGCCAGCGACCGCAGCCCAGATTCCGCCGTGCTTGACTGCAGGTCGGGCACGATGATGGCGGTGTCACCGTTGAACTGGCCCACGACGGCGGTGGGCTTGTATGCGGCTGCGTGGATGGAGGCGAGGTTGGCAAGTTCCCCGTGCTTGAGTCCGGCGTCGTCGGCGCGCGAGTCGGCGTCGGACATGCCGATGAGGATGAGGGCGGCGGGACGTTCCGAAGGGATTTTCCCGCTGTGCGCGCTGGCGGCGGCCTCGGCGGGGCCGGACAGGATCCGGACGATCCGGTCCTCCCGCATATGGACGGACTGCTGGTTGCGGTAGCGGATCAGTTCGGCGGAAACGCGTGCCGCGGAGCCGGTCAGGACGTATTCAACATCCGGACCAAAGCCGGCGCCGGTCTCCTGGAGCCAGATGTAGCCCATGATCCGTTCGCCTGCGAAGAGTGCGATGGCAACCCGTTCCCGCAGCCCGTCCTGGGGCCGTGCGGGGACGCGGACCGGCTGCCGGGTACGGTGGAGTTCCCGGTAGGCGCCCAGGTCCTTGAGCAGCAGTTCATACTTGCGGGGGCCGCGGCGGGCCAGGATGGACGCCTTCCGGAGTTCATCGATGTCGTTGGTGACGGTGGAGTAGGCCAGGACCTTGTTGGCCGCATCCTCTATGAGCACATGGCTGGACGTGAGCCGCGCCGTGGTCTGGGCGATGGCGAACAGGTCTTCCTCAAGCAGCGTCAACACTTCGCTCTGGTAGCTGCGCGGCTGGATCCGGTCCTTGGCAATGGAGAGGAGGCGGTCCCAGTCTGCCGCCGGGTCCACCAGCAGCAGACCTGACCCGGCTGCGCGGAGGAGTTCCTCCGCTTCTGCGAGGTCTTCACGCTGGCCCTTCAGGGCGACCACCGGGGGCGGGTCCTTCAGGAGGCGACGGAGGGCAGGCAGCGCGGACCTGCCACGGACCCCGATGAGCAGCACAAATGCTTTGGCGGCCTCGATTGCTTCGTCGTCGGCGTCGACAATCAGGAACCGTTCGATGGCCGGCGCCGAAGGGGCAGGCCGGAGGATAAGGCTGGCGAAGCCAAGGGGGAGATCCGCGAGGATGTCATCCACCGTAACCGCGGCCATGGGTTGTCCTTTTGCGTTGATCCCACCGGACGGCTCTGTCCGGTCACTTCATGCTATCCAGCGTCGTGATGTGAGTTCATGGAATCCGTTCCAAGTTCAAGGACCCATTTTTGGTTTCCAGCCCGAGGCGAAGGCTGCCCATGGTCCGGAATGACCTGCTGTAACGCCGAAAGGCGGGCCAGCCCATGCTGGCCCGCCTTTGGTGCGGTCTATGTGTTCCCGTCAGATCCAGGCCGGTGCCGGTGGCGCCGGGGTGACCAATCCGCCGTCGCGCTGTGACGTGGTTCCGTCCGTGCCCCGTCCGGTGGCCCACTGCGCGATGGCCGGCAGGGAACCCGAAACCACGGTGGGCGACGCGGCCGCCGTCGTGTCGCCGTACGTAAGCGGCGAGGCCTGGCCGGTGACCTCGACAACCAGGTCCTTGTCCGTCCCGCGGGCGTGCCAGGCGCCGGTGATGTCCTTGAGCAGCCGTTCCAGGACGGGCGCGGGGATGTCCTTGAAGGTCGCCCCGTTATCCAGGTCCACGGCGTGCACCCACACCTCGCGGGTGCGCATCCATACGGTTTCTTCCGCCGGCACTGTCCTGCCCTGGACGGTTTTGACCTTGTGATGCCAGGAATCAGCAGGCAGGTCCCGCCATTCCACGTTGAGGTGCACGGCGGAGTGGTCGAACAGGTTCCGCAGGGCGATGGGGCTCAGCGTGGCGCCGAAGTCGATCTCGTGGTTGCGGACCTCAACGGAGGGATACATGGGCGTTTCCACACCGGTGGCCGCCCACTCCACGAGGCGCGCGATGGCCCGGGCGTTGTAGCCCACGTGGGCTACAACGTGGCGGCGGCTCCAGCCCGGCAGCAGCGAGTCCCCGTCGAGGTCCGCGTCCGGAAGCTCGTTGAGCTTGCGGGCAAAGAACGCGGTGCCGCGCCGGGCCTGCAGCAGCCTGTCGAGCAGGACGGGATCGGTGGTCTGGTCGCGCCGGGCAACCATCAGGCTTCCTTGACCACGCGGTTCGTCAGTTGGCCCAGGCCCTCGATGGTGGTCACCAGGACCTGGCCCTCCTGCAGGTAGCGCTTGGGGTCCTGGGCGTGGCCCACCCCGCCGGGGGTGCCTGTGGCAATGACGTCGCCGGGGTTGAGGGTGATGATCGTGGAGATGTAGGAGACCAGGAATTCCGGGGTGAACACCAGGTCCGAGGTGGGAGTGCTCTGCTGGATTTCACCGTCCACGGCCGAGGTCATCAGCGGTCCGGCGGTGAATTCATCCTTGGTGACCAGGGCGGGGCCGAACGGGGTGGACTTCTCCCAGGTCTTGCCCTGCAGCCACTGGATGGTTCGGAACTGGTAGTCGCGCATGGACACGTCATTCAGAACTGCATAGCCGGCGATGTGTCCGGCGGCCTCCGCCTCGGGGATCCGGCGGCCGGCCTTGCCGATCACGACGGCGAGTTCCGCTTCCCAGTCCACGGTGTCCGATTCCTGCGGCAGCGCGAGGTCGTCGTTGGGGCCGATCAGGGATTCGGCGTACTTGGCGAACAGGGTGGGGTGCTCGGGGACTTCGCGGCCCATCTCCTTGATGTGGTTGCGGTAGTTGTGGCCCACGCAGATGATCTTGCCGGGGGAGGGCACGACGGCGGCGAGGTCGGCGCCGTCCAAGGGGTGCGTTGCGCCGTGGGCTTCCTTGGCCGTGGTTTCCCAGGTGGGGTCCTTCAGCAGGGCCCCGACGTCGGAGAAGCCCGGAATCTCGGTGAGGGTGTCACCGTCCTGGCGGACCGCCGTCGTGCTCTTGCCGTTACCTGTGTCTCCGGAATTCAGGCGGAGGGTGAGGAGTTTCATTACTTGGTGCGTCCTTCGCTGTAGGTGCGGTTGAAGTTAAGGCGCTCAAAGATGGGGGCGTCACTGAAACGGAACAAATCAAACTCCGTTTGTGAACCAGCGTCGGCCTGCAGGGACCAGGCGGCCCAGGACGGGACCACGAAGAGGTCGCCCTTGGCCAGGACCTTCGTTTCCCCGTTGAGGGTCACGGTGCCGGTGCCTTCGAAGACCTGCCAGACGCTTGAGCCCACCTCGCGGACGGTCTCGGTGCTGGCGCCGGCGCGCAGCCGGTGGAACTCCGCGCGGATGGTGGGCATCACGTCACCACCGGTGGTGGGGTTGGTGTACCGGACGGCGGCATGGCCCTGGGAGACCGTGGCGGGGTGGCCCTCGTCTTCCAGCAGCAGCTGTTCGCGCAGGGCGGCGTCGGTGTACTTCCACCGGTACGCGGCGATGGGGGAGTTGGTGGTGTCATCAAGCCCGGAGAGCGGGCGCAGGCCGGGATGGGCCCAGAGCCGCTCCGAACGGGAAATGTCCGGGGTGGCCTCATCGGTGACGCGCTCGGTGCCGAACTCGAAGAAGCCGGCGTCGGCGTAGTGCACGAACGGGATGTCCAGCCCGTCAATCCAGGCCATGGGCTCGTCGGTGTCGTTGTGGTGGCCGTGGAAGTTCCAGCCCGGGGTGAGCAGGAAGTCGCCGCGGGACATCCGGACGGGGTCGCCGTTCACCACGGTCCACACGCCCTCGCCTTCAACGACAAAGCGGAAGGCGTTCTGCGAGTGGCGGTGCTCCGGGGCGGTTTCGCGGCCGCCGAGATACTGGATGGCTGCCCACAGCGTGGGGGTGGCATAGGGGGTGCCGGCCAGGCCGGGGTTGGCCAGTGCGATGGCACGTCGTTCCCCGCCCCGGCCCACCGGCACCAGGTCGCCGGCGCGGGCGGCCAGGGGGTACAGGTCATTCCACCGCCAGACGTGCGGCACTGCCTTGGGGGACGGGACCATGGGCATCAGGTCCGCAATCTCCGTCCACAGCGGAATCAGGTTTTCCTTATCGAAATCCTGGTACAGCTGCTCAAGCTGGGCAGCCTCCTCGGGGGTGGGCTCGGGAACATGGTGTTCCTGTGCCACGGACTCGTGCGTTTGGTTTTCAGCGCTGATCGACACTGGCCTTCTCCTTGCGTGCGGACTGACTGCGACGTGGATTCGACCCTAGGGAAGATGTGCTGTGATCCCCAGCATATTCTGGCTGCCAGAATTCCTTCCCGCGCCGCTGTGGGCCCTGCTCAGGCGCCCTCTGCGCCGTCCGCCGGATTGGCGGCGATATCTATTTCCAGCTGGCGCCGCGTTTCCATCATCACGCCCACCAGTCCGGCATCGAACAGCGGCCGGAACCGTGCCACCGGAGTGGCCACGCTCAGGGCGCCCACCACCATGCCCTTGCCGTTGTGCAGGGCCATCCCGAAGGCACTGATGCCCTCCTCAGTGCCTTCGAAGTTGGCGGCAAACCCGTTCGCGCGCACGGACTCCAGCTCGCGCAGGAAGGCCGGGTACTCGGAGTCCGGGATGTGGTCGCCGCCCAGCTCGGCATTCGGGCTGCGGAACAGCTGCTCCAGGACAGCGGGATCCATTTCGGCCAGGATGGCTTTGCCACCCGAGGCCTTGTGCGCAGGGAGCAGGGTGCCCTGGCGGTCGCCGACGCGGAGGATGTTGGAGCTCTCCACCGTGTCCAGGAAGCGGACCTTGGTGCCCACCCTGATCATGAGGTTGACGGTCTCATTGGTGCGGGCGCACAGCAGTTCCATGTGCGGCCGCGAGATGTCCCGCAGCTTCCGGGTCCAACTGAAGCCTGCCGGGCCCGCGCCCATCGCCGGCCCGGGGACATACCGGCGGGTTTCGTCCTGCACCGCAAAACCGCGGTACACCAGCATGGCCAGGAGGCGGTGGGCGGTGGACGGCGCCACGTCCAGTTCCTCTGCAGCGTCCTTGAGTCGCAGGCTGCCAACGTCCCGCAGCAGCTGGAGGAGCTGCAGGGCGTTGTCCACCGCTTCAATGGAGTACGTGGGCTTCCGCCGGGCCGGAAGATTCTGCATGACAGAATCTTATGGGCGCGGCGCTATGACTGCCAGCACAGTGGTGGGATGAATCACACAACTTCCGCTGCAGCGCCGCAGCGCACGGCCGCCCCCGCTCCGGGCGCAGGCCTTTCCGGGTTCCCCCGGCGTTCCGTGCTCGCCGTCCTGGTGTGCTGGCTGCTGGTCGTTTTCGACGGCTATGACCTGATCGTCTACGGCACCGTCCAGGGCTCGCTCATCAACGACACCGGCTGGGGCCTCACCAAGGCCACGGCCGGAACCATCGGGTCCATGGCCTTCGTGGGCATGATGATCGGCGCGGTCTTCGCCGGCCGCATGTCCGATACCTGGGGCCGGCGGCGCACCATCATCGGCTGCGCCGTCGTCTTCTCCGTCTTCACCATCCTCTGCGCCTTCGCACCCAACGCACCGGTCTTCGGCGGCCTCCGCCTGCTGGCCGGCATCGGGCTGGGCGGCCTGGTGCCCTCAGCCAATGCCCTCGTGGCCGAACTGGTGCCGGAAAAATGGCGGTCCACCATCGCCACCCTGATGATGTCCGGCGTTCCCATTGGCGGCTCCATTGCCGCGCTGGTGGGCATCCCGCTGATTCCGGCCTTCGGCTGGCCCGTCATGTTCCTGGTCGCCGTCGTCGCACTGGTGGTGGTGATCCCGCTGGGCCTCCGCTACCTGCCGGAAACCCTGGCACCCAATTCTGTCGTGGCACCCGGAGGCAGTGCCGCCAGGTCACCGGTGGGATTCGGCTCACTGCTGCGCGCGCCCTACCTTGGCATCAGCGTCCTGTTTGCCATCGGCACCCTGGTGACCCTGTTCGCCTGGTACGGGCTGGGCACGTGGCTGCCCAACCTCATGCAGCTGGCCGGCTACAACCTTGGATCCGCCCTGACGTTCGCGCTGGCGCTCAATCTGGGCGCCGTGGCGGGCTCGGTGCTGACGGCTTGGGCGGGGACCCGGTTCGGACCCATCCCCACGGCCATTGCGGCAGCGGCCGTTGCCGCGGTCGCCCTGATGGTCCTGGTGACCGGGCCGCCCGTTGCCGTCGTCTATTTCATGCTGGTGCTTGCCGGTGTGGGGACGCACGGCACCCAGTGCCTGATCATCGCCGCCGTGGCCAGCCACTACCCGGCACACCTCCGCGGTACCGCCCTCGGCTGGGCGCTCGGCGTGGGCCGGATCGGCGCCGTCGCAGCCCCCCAGGCCGGTGGGCTCCTGCTCGCAGCGGGCCTGGGCGTCAATTCAAACTTCCTGGCCTTTGCCGGAGCAGCCGCCGCGGCAGCAGTCCTGATCGCGGCAGTCGGCGTCAAAATCAAGAAATCAACAGCAGTAGGAGTTTCCAATGTCTAACGTCAAAGAGTCCACCGACGTCCTCGTCGTGGGCGGCGGCATGGCCGGACTCGCCGGAGCCCTGGCGCTCCGCGAAAACGGCGCCGATGTCACCCTGGTTGAAGTGGCGCCGGCCTTCGGTGAAGTGGGTGCCGGCCTGCAGATGGCCCCCAACGCTTCCCGCGTCCTCAAGCGCTGGGGCCTGCTGGAGAAGGCGCTGGAAATCGGCGTCCAGCCCAAGCACCTGGTGTTCCGTGACGCTGTCACCGGCGAGGAACTGACCCGCCAGACCCTGGGCGGGGAGTTCGAGGAACGCTACGGCGCCCCCTATGTGGTCATCCACCGCAGCGACCTGCACCGGATCCTGCTGGAGGCCTGCCAGGAAGCCGGCGTCACCCTGGTGAACGACGTCCTGGTGCAGAAGGTGGAAAGCGACGGCGACCGGGCCCGCGCCTACACCGCCAAGGGCGAGGTCTTCGAAGCCGACGCCATCCTGGCAGCTGACGGGCTGAAGTCCACCCTCCGCGGCACGGTTGCCAACGACGGTCCGGTGAACTCGGCCTACGTGGCGTACCGCGGGACGGTGCCCATCACGGAGGAGACCCCGGCCGCGGACCTGGAGGACGTCATTGTCTACCTGGGCCCGGACTGCCACCTGGTCCAGTACCCGCTGCGGAAGGGCCAGCTGCTCAACACCGTGGCAGTGTTCAAGTCCCCGTCATTCGAACGCGGCGAAGAGCAGTACGGCGGCGTGGACGAACTCGAAGCAGCCTACAAGGACTGCGTCCCTGCTGTTCAGGAAGCCCTGAAGAACCTGGCCACCGGAATCCGCTGGCCCATGTACGACCGCAATCCCATCGAGAACTGGGTTTCCGGCCGCATGGCCCTCATCGGCGACGCTGCCCATCCCATGCTGCAGTACCTGGCCCAGGGTGCCTGCCAGGCCCTGGAGGACGCAGCCGTGCTCCAGGACGTGGCGCGCGACAAGGTTTTCACCTCCGAGGGGATCGACGCCGGTGCCTGGGAGGCTGCGTTCCGCGAGTTCAACGAAACCCGCGCAGCGCGGACGGCCCGTGTGCAGCGGACGGCCCGGATCTGGGGCGAGTCCTGGCACGTGGACGGCGTGGCCCGCGTCCTGCGGAACATGCTGTTCAAGAGCCGCGGTGACAATAACTTCCAGTACAACGATTGGCTGTACGGCCGCGGTGAGCCCGGCGTTCCGGCGGAGGTTCCGGCCGGCGCCAAGCTGGTGGAAGCCTAGGCACCGCTTTCCCAGGGCGGGCGTACGACGGCGGGTGGCTCCCGCCGTCGTACGCCCGCCTTTGGTGTGGACCGGGTAACACAATCCATTGCTCCGTACCTGTCGTTTTGGCCGCTGAAAACGGCAGGTGGGCCCACACCGCAGGGTTCCCTGGCCGAGCTTGCGAGGTTAGGGTGCCGGTGGGGAGCAGTGGATTCTGTTAGTGGGGGCGGGGCCTGTGGGGAGCAGTGGATTCGTCTAGTGGGGGGCGGGGCCTAGTGGGGGGCGGGGCCAGTGGAGTCGCGGATGGTCAGGTGGGTGGGCATGACGGCGAGCTGCCGGCTGGCACTTCCGGACAGTGGGTTGAGCTGCGCCAGCAGCATGGACACCGCCACCCTGCCCGCCTGCTCGATGGGACTGGAGATGGTGGTCAGGGGCGGGTTGCAGAAGTCGGCGCCGAAGATGTCGTCAGAGCCGATAATGCTGATGTCGGCGGGCACTCGGATACCGCGCGCTTGCAGCCGCTGGAGCATGCCGATCGCCAGCAGGTCATTGAAGACGATGCAGGCCGTGGCACCCGTCCTCACTGCCGCGTCCGCCGCGGCGGCCCCTGACGTCGTCTTCGGGGTGTAGGGCCCAATCCGGTGGACCTCCATGCCCCGCCTTGTGGCATCGTCCTCGAAGACCTTCCACCGCATCTGGTTCGACCATGAGGTGGGCGGCCCGGCGACGTAGCAGACTTTGTGGTGTCCCAGGGAGGCGAGGTGCTCCAGGGCCTGGATGATGGCGGAGGGCGTATCAATCATCACAGTGGGGGCGCTGGTGGAAGCCCGGTTGAAGGTGACCAGGGGCTGGGTCCGCGAGACCTCCGCCAGTTGGGCGTCCGTCAGGCGCGAGGCGGCAAGGATAAAACCATCCGCGGACTTGCGCATCTTGTGCAGCGCATCCAGTTCCATCTCGCTGGACTCCTCGGTGTCCACCAGGAGTTGGGTCACGCCGGCGGCCTTGAGCTGGTGCTGGGTGCCACGGATGATGTCGAAGTAGAACGGGTTGGTGATGTCAGGCACCAGCACGGCTACCGCGTTGGTCCGCCCGGAGCTGAGCCCGCGTGCCTGCGAACTCGGCACGTAGTTCAGTTCCGCTGCCGCCTCCTCGATCCGTATCCGGGTGCGCGGGTTGACGCGGTCGGGCCGGGCGAGGGCGCGTGACACGGTGGACGTCGCCACCCCGGCGAGCTCGGCAACATCGCGGATAGTGGGCGGGCGGTCCCGTCCTGCATCCCGTTTTGGTGCGTCCCTGGCGGTCCCTGTAGTCCCTGAATCAGCCATGGCAGTGGGCCTTTCCTTGCTGGCTGGACCAACCGCCATCCCCAGTTTCCTGCCGGCGTGCCCTGTCTTTTACTGCATCCATCTCAGCACTTATGGCAACTTTTGGCAACCGCTTGCCACATGCTTGCCATCTTCCTAGACTGGCTTTCGAGTCGCCTGCAGTGATTTCCGCCACAGGACGGATGTGGCCATGTGGGTGTCCTAGAGGAGAAAAACAATGAGGTTTAAATCGACTACTGGGCTTGCGGCGATTGTTACGGCTGCAGCACTCGCCCTGACCGGTTGCGGTTCAGGTTCCGGGACCGGCGGGGGAGGTTCCACGAATGCGGACGGCAAAGTGGACGGGACGGGCAAGACCCTCAACGTCCTGGTCGGCGTCCTGAGCCAGTACCCCGAACAGCAGAAGCAGTGGCAGAGCGATATCGCTGCCAAGTTCAAGGCTGAAACCGGGGCCGACGTGAAGTTCGAAACCTTCGCTTCGGCCAACGATGAACTCACCAGGATCCAGACCTCCGTGGTCTCCGGGCAGGGCCCTGACGTCTACGGGCTCGGCACCACCTTCACCCCCACGGCCTACGCCACCAAGGCATTCGTCACCCTCTCTGATGACGACTGGAAGAAAGTTGGCGGCAAGGACCGCTTCAACCAGGCCGCACTCGGAATCTCCGGACCGGACAAGGACCACCTGGCCGGCATTCCCTTCGTCAGCCGTCCGTTCGTGATGGCCTACAACAAGGACATCCTCGCGGCCGCAGGAATCGACAAGCCTGCAACCAGCTGGGATGAACTTGCCGCCCAGGCCAAGAAGATGACCAAGGACGGCACGTACGGCATCGCCACCGGCTACAAGGACAACTTCGATCCCTGGAAGTTCATCTGGGCCATGTCGGTGCAGGCAGGCAACCCGCTGGTGGACGGCAACAAGCTGAAGATGGACGACCCCACCGTCAAGAAGGCCTACGAGACCTACTTCGGCTGGCTGACCAACGACAAGGTGGTGGACCCCGCCGCCGTGGGCTGGAGCAACAGCAACGCCGTGGCGGCCTTCGCCAGCGGCAAGGCCGGCTACCTGATGATGACCACGTCCAGCTCCATCCCCACCCTGGACAAGTCCGCCATTGCCGGCAAGTACGAATACACCCTGATGCCCACCATCGCGCCGGGTGAGACGCAGTCCAAGTCCGACGGCGACGCCGCCAGCATCCTCTCGGGTGACAACCTGGTGGTGGCTGACTACTCCAAGCAGAAGGACCTGGCTTTCGCCTACATCAAGCTGATCACCTCCAAGGACGAGCAGCTGAACTACCAGAAGATCTTCGGCGATCTTCCGGCCAACGCCGAAGCCCTGGCCAGCCTCACTGACGCCAAGCTCAAGCCGCTGGCTGAGGCTGCCGCAAAGTCCAAGGCCACCCCCTTCACCGGCGCCTGGGGCGACATCCAGCTCGGCCTCCTCAACGTCACCGTCCAGTCCGTCCCGGACCTGGCTGCGGGCAAGGTTGACGGGTCTGCCCTCGAACAAAGGATCAAGGACGCCCAGACCAAGGGCCAGGCTTCCCTGGACCGGGCCTCCAAAGGATAGTTCCAATGTCAACTGACGCCTCTCATGAAGTCCGGCCTGCGGTGGATTCCGCCGCAGGCCGGGCGGCCAGGACTGCCGATGCAGCCGGCCACAGCCCCGAGCACCACGGCGGTCCCCGCCGCAAAGGCCTGAGCGAACGCAACCGGCCGCTCTGGATGCTCATCCCCGGCGGGGCCCTGATGATCATCATCATCGTGGTCCCGCTCCTGCTGGGCATCTACATGTCCGCCCTGAACCTGGACCAGTACACCCTGCGGAAATGGATCAGCGCACCATTCATCGGAGTGGAGAACTTCGTTGAAGCGGTCACCAACTCGCCGCTGCTGCACGCAGTATGGCTCAGTGTCAGCTACTCGCTCCTGGCCATGGTGGTGACGCTGCCGCTGGGCATCGCCGCCGCCATCGCAACCCAGAACGCCTTCAAGGGCCGCGCCGTCATCCGGTCGGTCTTCCTCATCCCCTACGTCCTCCCGTCCTTCGTGGTGGCAACCGTCTGGCGGACCATCCTCCAGCCGGGCGGCATCATGGACGAGGCCCTGGCAACCGTGGGAATCCACGTTGGACTGTGGCTGAACGGGCCGCAGACCTTCTGGACGCTTGTCCTGGTCCAGATCTGGGCATCGTGGCCGTTCATCTACCTGCTGGCGCTGTCCGGCCTGCAGTCCGTGGACCACGAAGTGCATGAAGCCTCGGCCCTGGACGGCGCGCTGTGGTGGAACAAGCTGCGTTACGTGGTCTTCCCCTACCTGAAGGGCCCGCTGGCGCTGGCCTTCCTGATCGGCATGCTGCACCACATCAACAACTTCACCCTCCCGTACGTGCTGTTCGGCGTTCCGGCGCCGGCCGACGTCGAAGTCCTCCCCATCCTGACCTACGTCACCAGCTTCCAGAGCTTCCGCTTTGGCCTGAGCGCCGCCATGGCCTTCATCTCCCTGGTGCTGATCGCCATCCCGCTGTTCGTCTACCTCCGTGCCGTCAAGCTTGACGACGCCGAAACACCTGGAGCCAAGAAATGAGCACCACGACAGCCAGCCGGCAGCGTACGGCCACCTTCGAAGTCGACCGTCCGGGATCACACCGCCAGCATGAGGTGCTGCGGCTTCTGCCCACCCCCCTGCTGATCTTCGTCCTGGTCTTCCTGGGCGTCCTGGTCCTGACTCCTGTGCTGTACATCTTCCTGGCCTCCGTGAACTCGGATATCGGGGTGGCCAACGGGGAGTTCTGGCCGTCCACGGTCACGTTTGAGAACTACTCGAAGATCTGGACCAGCGTGGGCCTGGCCACCGGCTTGACCAACAGCGTCCTGGTGGCTGGTGCAACCGCGGTGGTTTCGGCGGCGATGTCCATTTCCACGGCGTTCGTCCTGGTCCGCTACAGCTTCCGGGGACGGCTGACCATCCTCCGCGGCCTGCTGGCACTGCAGTCCGTGCCCGGCACCCTCATGGTGCTGCCGGTCTTCGTCTTGTTTTCCTCGGCCTCGACCTATCTGGGTATCCAGGTCATCGGGACCCAGTGGGGCCTGTTCGTCACGTACCTGACGTTCGCCATGCCGTTCTCCACGTGGGTGATGGTGACCTACCTCCGCGGGCTCCCCAAGGAGCTTGAAGAGGCAGCAAGGATCGACGGCGCGTCCCACCTTGGCGTGCTGTTCCGGATCATCCTGCCGCTGAGCTGGCCCGGCATCGTTGTGTCGGGCATCTTCGCCTTCCTGCTTGGCTGGAACGACGTGCTGTTCGCCTCGGTGATGACCCGTCCGGAAAGCCAGACCGCCGCCGTCGCGCTTCAAATCTTCGGCGCTTCCCAGGAAGGCGGCGCCATTCCCTACTACGGCCAGATGATGGCGGCGGCGCTGGTGTGTGCCGCTCCCGTGGTCATTCTTTACCTGATTTTCCAGCGTTACCTAGTAGGCGGGCTGACCGCCGGAGGAGTTAAATAACCATGGTTTCGACCACCCAGGTCACGTGGCAGCTGTCAGGCTTCGGCGACGAGATCGACGACGACCCAGCGGTCCAGATAGCAGTGCTGCAGGCCCTCGGCGCCAACCACATCGAAGTCCGCAGCGCCTGGGGCACCAACATCGTGGACCTGAGCGACGAACAGCTCCAGGCCCTCAAATCCCTGCTGGCGGAAAAAGACATGAAGGTCTCCGCCATCGCTTCGCCTATCGGCAAGGTGGATGTCAGCCTGCCGGTGGAGCACGAGGTGGAGCGGCTGCGCCGGGCCGTGAACGCCGCCAAGGTCCTGGACGCCCGGTACATCCGCATCTTCTCCTTCTACTACGGGGAATCAGTGCAGGTGGACAGCATCCGCGACGCCGTCATGGAGCGCATGCGGGCGCTCGCCGATGTGGCAGAGGAAGCCGGCGTCATCCTCCTGCATGAAAACGAGAAGGACATTTTCGGTGACGTCCCCGACCGCGTCCTGGACATCATCGAGACCGTCAACTCGCCCGCGCTGAAGGTGGCGTGGGATGCCGCGAACTTCGTCCAGGTGGGTGTCAAGCCCTTTGACGAGGGGTACACGAAGCTGCGTCCGCACCTTGAGTACCTGCAGGTCAAGGACGCATTGTTCGAAAACGGCCATGTGGTGCCGGCCGGTGAAGGGGACGGGGACGTGCTCCGCACCGTGGAGGCACTCAAGGCGGACGGCTACCAGGGCTTCGCCTCCCTGGAGCCGCACCTCGCCGGTGCCCACGGGCTGGGCGGTTTCTCCGGCCCCACCGCCTTCGGCATCGCAGCACGCGCCTTCGCAAAAGTCACCGCAGAAGCAGGAGTCCAGACCGCATGAGCACCTTGAACGTAGCCATCACCGGATGCGGCGTCATTGGCCGCACCCATGCCGTAGCCCTCCAGGCATTTCCGGAGGTCCGGATCGTGGCGCTGGTGGATGCCATTCCGGCAGCATCGGAGTCCCTGGCGGACTTCATCGAAAAGAAGGGCGGGCCACGGCCGCCGCAGTTCACCACCCTGCAGGAAGCCTTTGCGGCGGAGGATATCGACCTCGTGGCGCTGGCAACCCCCAGCGGCCTGCATATCCAGCAGGGCCTGGAAGTCCTGGCTGCCGGGAAGCACGTGGTGATTGAAAAGCCCCTTGACGTTGACCTCACCCGGGCCCAGGAAATCGAAGCCGCGGCCAAGGAAGCGGCGGGCAAGGGGATTGTGGCCTCCGTCATCAGCCAGCACCGGTTTGACCAGTCAAGCGTGGCCGTTGCCGATGCCGTGGCCAAGGGGCGCTTCGGCCGGCTCACCTCCGCCATCGCTTCCGTTGCCTGGTGGCGCAGCCAGGGGTACTACGACTCCGGTGACTGGCGGGGCACCTGGTCCATGGACGGCGGTGGAGCCCTGATGAACCAGGGCGTCCACACCGTGGACCTGTTGCTGTGGTTCATGGGACGCCCCGTGGAGATCCATGCCCACACCGCCCGGCTCGCCCACGAACGTATTGAGGTGGAAGACACGGCCGTTGCCACCATCACCTTCGAAAACGGCGGCCTGGCCGTCCTGCACGCCACCACCGCCGCGTACCCCGGCCTGACGGTGCGCGTCCAGCTCATGGGATCCGAGGGATCCGCTGTGGTGGACAACGACCGGCTGCAGTACTTCCACAGCAAGGACGCCGGCGGAGAGTCCGCGGACATGGGCCTCCAGGGCGGCGGCAACCAGGCGGAAGAGGAACTGGCCAAGCACCCGGAGGAGGACTACAAGGCCGCGGATCCCACCGTGTATCCCGCCGGCCACGTCCGGCAGTACCGGGACATCCTGGCGGCCATCGCCGGAGGACGGCAGGCCGGCGTGACCGTCAGCGACGCCGTCAACGCGCTCGCCGCGGTACGCTCCGTCTACGTTTCGGCCACCCTCGGCCAGCCCGTCCTCTTCGACGACGTCCTGGCAGGCAAGTACAACGACCTTGAAGTCCGCACCGGCGGCACATCGGCAGAAAGCGCCTGAGGCTATGAAGTTTTCAGTATTTACCGCATCAACCCCCGAATGGACTCCCCAAGAAGCAGTTCAGCACCTGGCCGACCAGGGCTGGGACGGCGTGGAGTGGCGGATCACCGACCAGGCCGATGCCCCCGAGCCGGGATTCTGGGCCGGCAACAAGGCCACCGTCCCGCTCACCGGCATGGAAGACCACCTGGACCGCATCGCCGCCCTTACGTCCGGCGCCGGCCTTGAGTTCTCCGGCATCGGCGGATATGCCCGGTGCGACAACCATGGGGACGTTGACCGCATGCTGGCCGCCACCGCCAGGCTGGGCGCCGGCCAGGTCCGGGTGACCACACCGCCCCTGGGAACCGCGGCATGGGGAAACGAGCCTGCCAGCGGGACCCCCTACCCGGAGCTCTTTGCCAGCGCCCGCCGTGATTTCGAGTGGATCGTCGAACGGGCCGCCCACCATGGGGTGAAGGCCCTCGTGGAACTGCACCACCGCACCATCACGGCGTCGGCCTCGTCCGCGCTGCGGCTGCTGGACGGCCTGGATCCGCGGCACGTGGGCGTGATCCATGACCTGGGCAACCTGCTGATCGAGGGACAGGAGGACTACCTCCCCGCGTTCCAGCTCCTGGGCGATTACCTGGCCCACGTGCACGTGAAGAATGCGGCCTGGGTCAACAGCGGCGAAACCGACGAGTCCGGCGCCGCCGTCTTCCGGAATGAATGGGCTCCGCTGCGGTCAGGCCAGGGCAGCGTGCTGGAGTACTTCAAGGCGCTCGCGGCCCATGGCTATGACGGGTGGGTGACGGTGGAGGACTTCTCCACCGAACTCCCGCTGGCAGAACGGACGGCGGGTAACCTCGACTACCTCCGATCCACGGCGGCCCTGGCGGGGCTGTCCGTTCCTGCAGGGAGGCGTTGACCGATGGGAACGCCGATAGCGGACCACCCTGACCGGCTCCTGCCGGCCGATCCCGGTGTCCGGGACATCGCACGCTCGCTCTTCAAAACGGTGGAAGGGCTGCCCATAATTTCCCCGCACGGGCACGTGGACGCTGCCGTCATCGAGCGGAACACCCCTTTTCCCGATCCCGCCGCCCTGCTGGTCACGCCGGACCACTACGTCACCCGGCTGATCCACGCCGGCGGGGTGCCCATGGACCAGCTGGGACTGGGCGGCCAGGCCGCCGATTCGCGGCAGGTGTGGCGGCACTTCTGCGAGGCATGGCCTGCCTTTGAAGGGACGGCGTCCGGTTACTGGATCCGGCAGGAGTTCGCCCACGTGTTCGGGCTGGCAGAGGAGCCGTCCGCCGAGAACGCGGACCGGCTGTACGACGCCCTGCAGGCCAAGCTTTCGGAGCCGGGTTTCCGGCCGCGCGAGCTGTTCAAGGAATTCAACATCGAGGTGCTGGCCACCACGGACGATCCCTTGGACTCGCTGGACAGCCACGCGGTGCTGCGGGCCGATCCCGCGTTTGCCGCGCGTGTGCTGCCCACCTTCCGGCCCGACCAGTACCTGAACATGGCGCATCCGGCCTGGCAGGACAACGTGGAGCGCCTCATCAGTTCCGCCGGTGAGGGCGCGTCGGGGTACGCCGGGTACATCAGGGCACTGGAGGCCCGGCGCCGGCACTTCGTGGAACGCGGTGCAGTGTCCGCTGACCATGGCGTCTTCACGCCTGCCACGCTCAAGCTGGACGACGCCGAGGCGGAGCGGCTTTTTGAGCGGGGACGGGCGGGCCAGGCAAGTGCTGCTGACAGGGACGCCTTTGAAGCGCACATGATCTACCAGATGGCGCGGATGTCGGTGGAGGACGGCCTGGTGATGACCATCCACCCGGGCTCGTTCCGCAACCACCACACGCCTACGTTCGAGGCCTTCGGGGCCGACACCGGGCATGATATCCCGGTGGCGGTCAACTACACGGAGGCCGTGCGGCCGCTGCTGCAGGATTTCGGGACGGCAAAGGACTTCCACCTGGTCCTCTTCACCCTCGATGAGACCGTCTTTTCCCGTGAACTTGCCCCGCTGGCCGGTTTCTACCCGTCGGTGTACCTGGGGGCGCCGTGGTGGTTCCTGGACGCACCGGATGCCATGCTCCGCTTCCGGTCCGCGGTGACGGAGACAGCCGGGTTCTCCCGCTCCTCGGGCTTCATCGACGACACCCGGGCTTTTTGCTCCATTCCGGCCCGCCATGACACCGCCCGGCGGATTGAGGCCTCCTTCCTGGCCCGCCTGGTGGCTGAGCATCGGGTTACCGAAGAACGCGCCCACGAACTGATCGTGGACATTATCGACGCCTCGCCCCGGCGGGTGTTCAAGCTGTGAATGCGGCCCCGCCTGTCCCTGACCCTGCTCCTGCACCGGGTTCCGCTCCTGCCCTGGACCGGAGCCTGAAGCCGCTGCCCAAGGCCCCGGTGCGCATTGTCCACCTCGGTCTGGGGGCGTTCCACCGGTCCCACCAGGCCTGGTATACCCAGCACGCCCCGGACGCGGCTGAGTGGGGGATCGCGGCGTTCACCGGCCGCCGCCCGGACGCCGCGGAGGCACTCTCCGCCCAGGCCTGCCTCTACACGCTGGTGGAACGATCGGCAGGCGGGGACAGCTTCGAAGTCATCGGAAGCATCGTCGAGGCCATCGATGGTGCTGACGTCGCCCGGCTCTGCCGGTTCATCGCCGCCCCGGAAACGGCCGTGGTCACGCTGACCATCACCGAGGCCGCCTACGGCTTGGCGGCGGATGGAACGTTCGACGCCGACGCCCCGAGTGTGGCGGATGACCTCCGCGCGCTGTCGGCAGCGGCGGCCCCGGAGACTTCCATTACAAGGGAGACTTCCGCTTCCGGGGAGACTTCCGCGCCCCGCGGGACTGCTGCTTCCGGCGGGGCAAGGGTGCCCGGCACTCCTTTGGGGCGGCTGGTGCTGGCCCTCGCCAGGCGCCGGGACAGCGGCGCGGGACCGATCGCCGTCGTCAGCTGTGACAACCTGTCGGCCAACGGCGACGTTGCCCGCCGTGGCGTCCTGGGCATGGCCGCAGCATGGGGGCAGGACCTGGTGGAGTGGATCGGGGCGAATGTCAGCTTCGTGAGTACTTCCGTGGACCGGATTACCCCGCGGACCACCGACGCGGACATCGCGGAAGTGGCGGAGCAGTGCGGCTACCGCGATAGCTCGCCGGTGGTTGCCGAGCCGTTCCGGAACTGGGTGCTCAGCGGCGACTTCCCGGCCGGAAGGCCCCGCTGGGAGGATGCGGGCGCCGTGGTGGTTGATGATATCGAGCCCTACGAGAACCGGAAGCTGTGGCTGCTCAACGGGTCGCACTCCATCCTGGCCTATGCCGGGCAGTTGCGCGGGCACGCCACCGTGGCCGAGGCCCTGGCCGACCCACTGTGCCGGAAGGCGGTGGAGGATTTTTGGGACGAAGCCGCCAACCATCTGCGCTCTGAGGGCCTGGACATCCCCGGGTACCGGCAGGCACTGCTTGAGCGGTTCGGAAACGCCCGGATCGCCCACCGCCTGGCCCAGATCGCGGCGGACGGAACCACCAAGCTCCGCATGCGGGCCGTACCTGTCCTGGCAGCGGAACGCGCCGAAGGCCGCAGCGGTTCCGGTGCCGCCCTGATGCTCGCGGCGTGGATCGACTACGTGGCCACGGCAGGGGATTTCCAGGATCCGCTGGCACGGGAGATCCGGGCTGCCGATTCCCTTGACGGGGCCGGCAGGGTTGAAGCCTTGCTGCGCCTGGTCAATGCCGGCATCGCCGAGGACGCGGACATCGTGTCCCTGGTCCACCGGCTGTGCGGATCGTTCTCCGCAACAACTGCGGCCCCCGCCACCCCCACCCATACCTGACCCTGCTTTTTGAATCCCGCTTTCTCGAACCTTGCTTTTACTTCCGGAAGGAACAGTTAATCCCCATGAAGATCGTTGCCGCCGATGTGTTTGTGACCAGTCCGTCCCGGAACTTTGTGACGTTGCGGATCACTACCGAGGATGGCGTGACCGGTATCGGTGATGCCACCCTGAACGGCCGTGAACTCGCTGTTGCCGCTTATTTGAAGGAGCACGTGGCGCAGCTGCTGATCGGGAAGGATCCGCACCGGATTGAGGATACGTGGCAGTTCCTGTACCGGAGTGCGTACTGGCGGCGCGGTCCGGTGACGATGGCGGCGATCGCCGCGGTGGACATGGCGTTGTGGGACATCAAGGGCAAGCTGGCCGGGATGCCGGTCTACCAACTCCTGGGCGGTGCGTCCCGGAACGGCCTGCGTGCGTACGGGCACGCCTCGGGGGCGGACATCCCGTCGTTGTTTGATTCGGTCCGCGAGCACCTGGAGCTGGGCTACAAGTCCATCCGGATCCAGACCGCGGTGCCGGGGATCAAGGCCGTCTACGGTGTGGCTGCCCAGGCGCAGGCCTCGGGGGAGCGGTATGACTATGAGCCGGCCGGGCGGGGGGCGTTCCCGGTGGAGGAGGACTGGGACACGAGGGCGTATTTGCGGCATCTGCCGACGGTGTTTGAGGCGGTGCGGAATGAGTTCGGCCCGGAGATCCCGCTGTTGCATGACGGGCATCATCGGATGACGCCGATCCAGGCGGCGAAGCTGGGCAAGGCGTTGGAGCCGTATGACTTGTTCTGGTTGGAGGACTGCACGCCGGCGGAGAACCAGGAGGGGCTGCGCCTGGTGCGGCAGCACACCACCACGCCGTTGGCGATCGGGGAGATCTTCAATACCGTGTATGACTTCCAGACGCTGATCAAGGAACAGCTGATCGACTATGTCCGGGCGGCGTCGACGCACTTTGGCGGGATCAGCCCGTTGAAGAAGGTGATGGATTTCGCCGCGCAGTACCAGATCAAGTCCGGGTTCCACGGGCCGACGGATATTTCGCCGGTGGGGTTCGCGGCGCAGCTGCATGTGGGGTTGGCGATCCATAACTACGGGATCCAGGAATACATGCAGCACTCGGACAAGACCAACGAGGTCTTCGAGCAGTCCATGACGTTCACCGACGGGTACCTGCACCCGGGCGACAAGCCGGGCATCGGCGTCGAATTCAACGAAGAAGCAGCCGCCGCGTACCCGTACCAGCAGGCCTACCTACTTCGATGACTAAGCAACGCATCGTGGTCATGGGCGTTTCCGGTTGCGGCAAGACCACCATCGGCGACCTCGTAGCCCGCGAACTGGGTGTCCCGTTCATAGACGGCGATTCCCTCCACCCCGTGGAGAACGTGGCCAAGATGGCGGCCGGCACACCGCTCACGGACGAGGACCGCTGGCCATGGCTCGCCACGGTGGGAACCGAGCTGGCAAAGGCCGGTGACGGCGGAATGGTCCTGGCGTGCTCCGCGCTGCGCCGCAGCTATCGCGACGCTATCCGGAAACAGGCGCCCGACACGATCTTCCTGCACCTGAACGGCAGCAAGGAAGTCCTGAAGGCGCGGACGGAAGGCCGCACCGGGCACTTTATGCCCCCCGCCCTGCTCGATTCCCAACTCGCCACGCTCGAACCGCTCCAGGAAGACGAGGCCGGCGTGGTGGTGGACATCGCCGCGCCCGTCGCGGACGTCGTGGCCCTGGCACTCAAGGGAATCGCCGCCGTCGTACCTTCTGCCAAGGGGGCCCACGGCGCCAGGCCGCGGCAGTTCGACGTCGACCTTGCGGCTGCGCCGTTCAAGCTCGACGCCGACGCCATCGCCTGGGTGGAGGGCACCATTGGTGCCATGACGCTCGAGGAAAAGATCGGGCAGCTGTTCATCAACCACAACAACGACTACTCGCCCGAGTACCTCGACGGGGTGCTGGAGACCTACCACGTGGGCGGCATGCGGTACCGGCCCGGGCCGGCCGCCGCCGTGCAGGAACATATCCGCTACGCACAGTCCAGGTCCACGATTCCGCTGCTGATTGCTTCCAACCCGGAGATGGGTGGCGCCGGCAGCTGCGACGACGGCACGTTCGTGTCCACGCACCTCCAGGCCGGTTCGCATCCGGACAAGAAAATAGCCCGGCAGATGGGGCAGGTGGCAGGGGTTGAGACGGCGGCCCTGGGCTGCAACTGGGCCTTCGCGCCGATCGTGGACATCCACTACAACTGGCGGAACACCGTCATTTCCACGCGTTCCTTTGGGAACACGCCGGAGATTGTGGTGGAGCGGGCCAAGGAGTACTTCGACGGCATCAGCGAATCGCCCACGGCCTGTGCCATGAAGCACTTCCCCGGCGACGGCATCGATGAGCGGGACCAGCACGTGGTCACGTCCTACAACACCCTTGGCTACGAGGAATGGAACCGGACGTACGGGCACGTGTACCGGGAGATGATTGCGCACGGCGTGCAATCCATCATGGTGGGCCACATTGGCGCGCCTGAGGTCTCCCGGCATTTCCGGCCAGGCCTTGCGGATGCCGAGATTCTGCCGGCCACGTTGTCCCCGGAGCTGCTCCAGGACCTGCTGCGCGGCGAGCTTGGCTTCAACGGCCTGGTCCTCACCGACGCCTCGCAGATGGTGGGCCTGACCCAGGCGATGAAGCGCAGGGACCTGGTGCCAGCCACGATCGCCGCCGGCTGCGACATGTTCCTGTTCTTCCGGAACCCGGCCGAGGACTTCCAGTACATGCTGGACGGCTACAAATCCGGGGTCATCACCGAGCAGCGGCTGCACGATGCGCTGCGGCGGATCCTCGGGCTGAAGGCGTCCCTGGGGCTGCACCTGAAATCTGCGGACCAACTGGTGCCGCCCGCGGAGGCGCTTGCCGTCATCGGGTCCGCCGAGCACCGGTCCATCGCCGCGGAGATCGCGGACAAGACGGTGACACTGGTCAAGGACACAGTCGGGAACCTGCCCATCACCCCGGCCACGCATCCACGGATCCGGTTGTACGGCATTTCCGGCGGGGCCGACTTCACCCGCGCTGACCCGCTGGCCTACCTGGAGGTGGTGAAGGAGGAACTGGAAGCTGCCGGTTTCGAGGTGCATCTGTTCCGGACCGCTGAGCAGCGCGAGGCGGCGGGGGAGACCGGGGTGAACTTCATGTCCGTCATCTCCGAGGAAGCCACGGGCGACTATTCAGAGAAGTACGACGCCGCGTTTGTCTTTGCCAATGTCAAGGGCTTCGCGCAGGAGGCGGCCATCCGGATCAAGTGGTCCTCGCCGATGGCCGCGGAGATCCCGTGGTACGTCACGGAAGTGCCCACGGTGTTCGTGTCCCTCAACCAGCCGAACCACCTGATCGACGTGCCGATGGTCAGAACAGCCATCCACGCCCACGCCGGGACGCGGGAAGCCATCCGTGCCGCAGTGGAGAAGATCCAGGGCAAGTCCGAATTCCAGGGCACGTTCAACGAGAACGTGTTTTGTGGGTCATTCGATACGCGGCTCTAGCAGTACTGCAGGAGGCGCCACCGCAGCAGCGGTGGCGCCTCCTTCATGCGTCAGTAGTGGGAGCCCTTAGGCGTCCTCACGGTCCGGGTTCTCCAGCCGGAAGAAGTTGGACTGGTTGCCATCCGTCCTCTGCTCCTGGTAGATGAAATTGAGGCGGCGCTCGTCAAAGGTCTTGAACCATTCTTCCCAGCTGACTTCGCGCAGGTTGGTGTCCTTGTCCCGGAAATCGATGCGCAGGACGCCAAGATGGTCACCATGTTCGGTGCCTTCAACCGTTGCGGGCACGCCGCCGCGTTCTTCGGCCCACTGCCTGATGACCTCATGGTGGGTGGTTGCCAGGCTTCGGCCTTCGCGTTCGGGCTCCTCATCCGGGGAGGTGATTTCCTGGGAGTACTTCAGCGATTTGGACGAGTCGTCGCCGTAGCGGATCTTGCCGCCGTCGGGACCGGCACCCAGGTCTTCGGCATCTTCCGTGTCTTTTGCTTGGCTGCCGCTGGCGTTACCCTTGCCGCCGTCCCCGCCTTCCTGCCGGGCTTTGGCGACCTCCTTCACCAGCTCTTCCTTGCGCATTCCGGACGTGCCGGGAATGTTCTCTTCCTTGGCTTCGTTCCGGAGTTCGTCCACCTTCATGTTGCGCAGTTCGGTTTCACTGACGTCAGGGGTGTTCGGCGTCTGGTTACCCGGCTTCTCACTCATGGCATGTCCTCCTTGTGCTGAACTCTTTGGCAGAATCGACAAATAATAAGGCTGCTTACTTTTCTAGCCGCTGCCGGATAATGCGTCAAGCACGCGTGCCCGCCGACGCAGTCCCGGGGCCTTGAAAGACGGCTGTGAGGGGGCCTTGGACCCTGGGCGGCCGGTTAGGCATCTGTAGGCTCCATGCATTCCGTAGCTGAAAGAGGTGTGCCGTGAGCAGCACGACATCTGAGTTCCTGGCCCTCATACGGTCAAAGACGGCCAGGAACAATGCATCCAGCCGCATCCGCCGACGGCTTCCCGGAGTCCTCGCTGCCGCCGCCGCTGCGGGGTTTCTCATTCACGGCCTCAGGCCGCGCGTACTGGGAACGTGGGGAACCACGGAGCCCGAAAGAGCTGGCTCCGCGTGATGGACTTCCTTCTTCTGCGCTGGTACCTGGTCATGGACCGGGCGATGCTGCTGGGCATCAAGAAGCGCGCCGAAAGGGAAGTGCACGGGCGGCAGCCGTCGTCGGCCCCGCAGTGACTCCGTCCGGTGCGCGGGCAACCGCGTAGTGTGAAGCAGTGGACTTCTCCTGCGAAATTTCTGAGGATGTTGTGCTCCGTCCTGTCCAGCCAACGGATGCGGGGGCGCTGGCGGCGGCCTTTCAAGCGAACCGTTCACATCTCGCCCCATGGGAACCGGTCCGGCCTGCGGAGTTTTACACCGTCCAAGGCCAGCAGGAAGCGGTTGAACGACGACGTGAGGAGCTGGATTCGGGCACGGCACTTCCCATGGTGCTGGCGCGAAATGACAGTATCGTGGGGCTGTTGACCTTGAGTTCGATCGTGCGGGGCGCCTTCCAGAACGCGCACTTGGGCTACTGGATCTCCCACGCATTCCAGGGTGCAGGGATTATGACAGCGGCTGTAGGTGCCGCCGTCAACATCGCTGCAGTTGATCTCGGTCTCCACCGGCTCGAGGCCGCAACCCTGGTGCACAACACGGCGTCGCAGCGGGTGCTGGAAAAGAACGGGTTTGAGGCCTATGGCATGGCGCGCGCCTACCTCCGGATAGCGGGCCAATGGCAGGACCACCGGATGTATCAGCGGATTCTCTGAGCCCGTACATTGCGGCTAGAGTCAGCCAGTAATTCCTGACGGTCCTGTTGTTCATCAGCATCCTCAACTGAAGGGGCAAGTGGTCCACCCTATTCGTTCCGCCGCGCCCACGTGTAAGGGTTTGGTTCGTGCCCGCCGCGCCGGCCCTGCTCAAACCCCTGTTGCCATGCCTTCCCGACCGCGGACACCAAATCGGCGAGCAAGGGATAGTAGGGGTGGTCTGGACCGATGTAGATCATTTCGTCGTTGGCTCGGTCCACGGCGGCGCGGACTTGGTTCTCGGCAGCAGGACTGGTCACGGTACCGCCCTTCGTCCAGGAACTCCGGTGTCCGCTTCGAAGGTAACGCCGGACCGCGGAAGTGTCTACGGGTGCGGGCCAGGGGCCTGGCTGGAGCGACAAGGACCCGCCTTACCCACCTGAACAGGCCAGCCACACGAGGACGCAGGGGGATCAAGGATGAGGAGAAGCATAGGCTGGCGTAGGCTCGGGCTATGTCACAACTTGGGGGAGTACGGCACTGTTGTCTCTGGCTTGTTTCGGCCGCCATGGCTCTGCTCGGCGCCACTCTGGCCGGCTGCGAATATCAGGATGAGTCCATGCCGGCTGCACGTTCTACTCCTTCAGCGCCTATATCGAACTCTACGGCGGGGCCGCCCACGAAACCCCCTGAGGTGGCAGCTGTCGAGGAGGGCAACCGGGCGAAGCTGGACGAGGTACTCGGTGTTCCGACCTCGGACACTTACCTGGATATAACGGAATCAATCGGTGGCAGGATGAATTCCTTTGTCACGGGCGCATCCCTGCCCTCCTCCGGCACCTACGCTGTAACAACAGCGTGCATCGGCACTTCCAGCGCCAGACTGGTCCTCACCCAGAGAACACCCGGGAGCACAAGCGATCAGGTGAACTTTTCCGAAGCATTCGCATGTACCGAGCCTTCCAGCAGGGCTCTCGACCTGCGCGCTGGCAGGGTCACTGTCGACGTCATCAACCTCAGCCCGGATGGATCCACCTGGGGGACGGGAGCCTTTGCCAATGTCCGGATCAGTCCCTGGAAGCCCTAAGGCGCGGAGTCGGAAGACTTGAGCAGCATAGGCGGGCAGTAGTTCAGCAGTAGAAATGCATCAGCGGGGAAGGGACAGGTGAGGGCAGTGTCGGAAGCGACCCGCCGGTGGGCGGGGGCAAGCGCCTGGATCCTGCTCGTGCTCGCCTCAATAGGCCTCATCGGTTACGGAATTGTGCACGCCGGAATCTGGCTCTGGATGCCGACGCCGGCCGAACAGGAGGCATCCTGGATCGGCAGCCGCTACATCTTCTTTGGTTGGCTGCTGTCCATTGCGGCCTCCGTCTGGTCACACCGCCGAGGCAACCCGTTGTGGGTGACCATCTGCGTCGCACTGCCGGGGTTTCTTGTGGGCTGGGCGGACCTCGTCAGCCCGTACACCCTCCTGCGCTTCCTGGCCGCGGTCGTGGCTTTCCCGCTGGCACTCGGAGGCGTGGCCGAGGTCATCTGGGCGCGCGGCCGATGGCAGCGGGGATAGGAAGGAAAAGCCGCGCCACACCTTTTTGCGCTCCACTTCGAGGGGCGGTCATCGATCCGAGGGGGCGTCAGCATCCTGATTACAAGGGCCGGAGCCTTTCTTGTGTACGGCCCCGTCCAGGAAGGTTGAGGGCAAAGAAAAAGGCTCTGGTTCCCTTGGATCTAAGGGAGCCAGAGCCTTTCTCATCGGCGGTGACGGTGGGATTTGAACCCACGTTGGCTTTTACACCAAACAACATTTCGAGTGTTGCACCTTCGGCCGCTCGGACACGTCACCAACCTCAATAGGGTACCGGAGCATGCCCCGCATCCCCAAAACGGACGCGTACCCATGCCATTTGCGGGGATGCTCTCAATCCGGGAGTGCCTTGGGGGATGCGTGGTCTGGGCAAGTCCAAATTGTCAGACCCCCTTGTCATGATGGGTTTATGGGGAAAGCGGCGGTGGTGAGGGCGTTGGAGGACATCCGTGCTGCCCTTGCTGTGCTGAACGCGGAAGTGGACGGGGCGGGTTTGGAGCCGTTCTCGGAGGCTGATCCTTTGGCGGGGCTCGCAGAAGGTTGCCTGGACATTCTTGCCGGTGCCCGGGAGGCGGAGGCCGGGTTTGCGGGCCTGAAGGCGAAGGCTGCTGTGAAGTACGCGGAGAGTGCCTATGCTGTGGCGGGGCCGGGGGTGCCGGTGGTGGCGCAGGAGATGGCGGTTGCTGCGGAGATCGGGTGCGTGCTGGCTCTGGGGCCGCGGGCTGGGGCGTCGTTCCTGGCCACGTCGCACGCCGTGATGACGACGTTGCCGCGGACCCTGGCGGCACTGCGGACCGGGGTGATCTCGTGGCAGCATGCGGTGGTGATGTCCGATGAAACCGCGGGTCTTGATCCTGCGGGGGCGGCGGCGTTGGAGGCGCATTTCCTGGACCCGGACGTACCTGACGCGGCCAGGGGGTGTCCGGTGGGGGAGATGCCGGCGCACCGGTTCAGGGCCAAGGCCCGGGTCTGGCGGGAACGCCACCATGCCGGGGCGATCGAGAAGCGCCACGCCAAGTCCGTGCTGGATCGGCGGGTGGAGTTCCGGCCGGACCGGGACGGGATGGCTTGGCTCAGCGCGTGTCTGCCGGCGGACCAGGCCGTGGCTGGCTGGAACCGGCTTACCGCTGTTGCCCGGGGCATGCAGGGCCCGGACGAGTCCCGGAG
>NZ_LMSI01000014.1 GCF_001428075.1 Arthrobacter sp. Soil764
CCGTTTGTGGAACTGGACTCTAGACAAGCCCCACTCCACTCGGAGGTTTTCTTCATGTCACCACGCCACGCCGACCGTCACCAACGTCCCTGGGTAATACACCTAGCTGGCGAGGGCCTGATCGCTGACCGGCATGGCGGCGCTGGGGTCATCAATGGTGAAGCCGCAGGCGCAACGGTAGGTGACCACGCTCTCCGGGACGGTCCCCGGCCGCAGGGCAACCACCGAGTTTCCGTCAACGTAGACGGGCTCCCGGACCGGCATTTCCCCGTGGTTCACAAGCTGCATCGGCATGCGGCAGTGCATGCGTGAATTCAAGGTCATCAGCAGCCCTGCGTCCACGGGTACGGTGGCGGTCAGGAGTTGCTCGCCAGCTGCATCGCTGCGTTCCCCAAACGCCGTCAGCTGGTTTTCCATTGCGGTGGTCATTATGTTCTTCCTTGGGCTTCTTTCACGGAGCCGCCAGCGTTGGCAACCCCGCCGCGAACTGCTTGCGGAGGTTCATCTACGCCATAAGCAAAGCATGCTTACTAAATAATGCACAAGTCAGGATGGGGTGAAACGCCTGGCGAAAGCGGCTTCGGCGCCCGAAAAGACAGGGCTAAGCCCGGTGACGCTGCCAGTGCCACGCATGCCAGAACAGCAGGAAAACCACGGTGGCGAAACCCGCAAGAGCCAACTGCGGGGCGAACGTGAACAAGACGAAGTCGAATGAAAACCCGTTGCTTAGCGGCCCTATTGCCACAGGCCCGCGCAGCAGGGTCCCGACACCCCCGGCGATCAATGCTGCGGCCATCACCCACAACACCACGATGAACGGATTCGGGGCGAACCGGTGCCCGCCTGCCCCTGTCGTCCCGGTATCGTCCGGTGCAGGCAGCACGGTGTTTCCGTCCTTGTCCACTTCGCGGAATCCAAGCGCTGCAGATTGTTGTTCCATGGTTCCCCCTTCATGGCAGCAGCCTGGACGGCCGCCGGAGCTACCAGCCTAGTGGCACAACCTCATGCCGCACCGGCATATGAGGGGCGCCGGCTTCCCATGCAGCGCCATCCGTCAACTGAGGTCAGTCCCTGCACTGCACGGCCAACTCTCTGGCTAGGCTTGCAGCATGACGCCATCGAGTTCCCCAACAACAGCACTTGTCACCGGGGCCAGCGCAGGGCTGGGCCATGAATTCGCAAAGCAGCTTGCAGCCCAGGGGCATGACCTGGTCCTGGTGGCGCGCAACGCGTCCCGGCTGGCAGAAACAGCGGAGGACCTCCGGCGCCGGTACGGCATTACAGCTGAGGTGCTCCCCGCAGACCTGACGGATGACGACGACGTCGCCGCCGTCGTCGAACGCCTGCAAGACACCACCCGGCCGGTGGGGATCCTGGTGAACAACGCAGGGATCGGGCTGCTGCACAACTTTGAGGACAACCACGCGCCGGAGGAGAAGAAGCACCTGAAGCTGCACGCGGAAACGTCCATGGTGCTGACCCATGCAGCGCTGAAGGGCATGCTGGAGCGCGGGGAGGGCAGGATCATCAATGTGGCAAGCGTGGCCGCGTTCCTGCCCCGGGGCACCTATTCCGCGGCCAAGGCCTGGCTGGTCAGTTTCAGCCGGTGGGCCAACCTGGCCTACCGCACGCGGGGCATCAAGGTCACGGCCGTCTGCCCCGGCTTTACCCACACGGAGTTCCACGACCGGATGGGGATGGACAAGTCCGTGGCGCCGTCCTGGACGTGGCTGCGCGCCGAGCGGGTGGTCCGTGAAGGCCTGGCGGACAATGAGCGAGGTAAGGCGGTGTCCATCCCGTCCAAGCGCTACAAGGTGCTGGCGGCGGTGGCTAAGGTGGCTCCGGCGCGGCTAATGGCGGGCCCGGCGCGGAAGCCGAAGTAGGCCCGGGAGCGCGGTCCGGGCGCGGGCTCCGGGCCGGCGGACCGCCACCACCACCAGGATCCCCAGCAGCGCGCCCACCAGAGTTTCCACCGCGCGCTCAAGGATCAGGACCTGCGGTTCGGTGGGGGCGGCCAGCTGCGTCATCAGCAGGATGACCGGCGTAAACCAGACCATGGCCAGGCCGTAGTGCCGGGTCATGAACAGTTCGGTGGCGAACTGGAAGAGGATGACCAGGAGGGCCAGCACAGTGGCCTGGTGTACCGGCTCCTGGAGTGCCGGATAGAGGGCGGCCAGTGCCCAGGGCCGCGGAAGGATCACGACGGCGGTAACCACCAGGCCCAGGAGTGTCCCCACGATGCGGTGGACGCCCCGCCGGACACTGCTGGGCAGGTCGGCCCCGGCGAGCGGTACGGCGGCCGCGGCCATGGCCCAGTGCGGGTGGCCGCTGCCGCTCAGGACACCCACCGTTCCGGCAGCACCCACGGCCAGTATGTACCGGGCGGCGTGGACGGTCAGTTCCCGCTGCCTCGCGGCCGAACGGGGCGGCAGGTTCCTGGTGGCCCCGGGTTCCCATGCCCTTTGCCGCACCCAGCCGCTGAAGCCGATCAGGATCGAGAACACTGATGATCCCGCCGCGATGAGCATGGCCACATACCAAGGGACTGCGGTGGGAACGGAGGCACAGGCACCCAGGGCCAGGATTCCAAAAAAGGGCCCGTTCGGCTTCAGCCTTACGCGGTCCGAGTACACCGAGCCCACTCCGGCCAGGGTGGCCTCCACCGTCACCAGCCACCACGAGTGGATGTGGTTGACGGACAGCGTAACCCCCACGAACACGCCGCTGAGCAGCACCAGGGCACCCTGACCCTGGTGGCGGAGCCGCAGCTGGTGCGGTTCCAAACGGCCGTACATGCCGGTCAACGCGCCGAACACGGCGTAAATGATGAGGTCCGTGCGGCCGGCGGCCAGCAGGAGCAGCGACGGGACCGCGACGCTGAGGGCCACGCGAAGCGCGGCGAGGTGGTCGTTGGTGGCAGGTTCCAGCCGGTGGAGTGCGCGTACCTGTGCCACGACGCGCTTCATATCCCGACACCTGTCCTGTCTTGTTGTCCGGCCGCGGCCCGAAGGCCTTTGGGAACGTATCACCGGCATCCGGCAGAGTCATACTGCCGGCAGTCACAATAGGACATCCCGGAGGCACGCAAAGGCCCATCCCGCGTGCTTCCCCCAAGGAAGCACGCGGGATGGGCCCGTGAGCGTGGGCTACAAGAGTGCCCGGGCGGCCGGCTGGAGGTTTAGGCCCCCGCCGGAACCCCGCGGTGTGCCTGGGGGTCCAGGGCGTCCTGGGTTTCGAACGGCAGTTCGTCCAGGTTGATCAGCGGGTTCTCGTCCTGAGTGGCCACCAGTTCCCTTGCCTCTGCCTGGGTGTCCACGCTGGGCATGGATCCCGGCAGGGGCCGGTTGGCGGATTCCTTCAGGAAGTAGATGGCGATGGCGCCCACCAGGGAAGTGGCCATGAGGTAGTAGGCGGGCATCATGTCGTTGCCCGTGGCGCTGATCAGGGCTGCCACGATGAACGGCGTGGTCCCGCCGAAGATGGCCACGGCGAAGTTGTAGGCGATGCCCATGGCTCCGTAGCGGCTGGACGTGGGGAACTGGGCCGGCAGCGCCGAGGCCAGGTTGGCAACGTAGAACGTCACGGGGAAGGCGATCAGGGCCAGTCCGGCAAGGGTGGACCAGATCTGTCCGATGCCGATCAGCATGAAGGCGGGGACAGCCAGCACGATGGTGCTCACGGCGCCGATCCAGAGCACGGGGCGGCGGCCGATCCGGTCAGAGAGCTTGCCGGTCAGCGGGATGCACAGGCTCATGACAACCAGCACCGGAATGGTGAGCAGGGTGCCGTGGACTTCGTCGTAGCCCTTGGATTCCGTCAGGTAGGTGGGCATGTAGGAGGTGAGGGCGTAACCGGCCGTGTTGGCGGCGGCCACCACCACCATGGCAACGATGATGGGGCGCCAGTAGGCCTTGACGATTCCCACCGGTCCCTTGGCCGTGGCAGTGTCTGACGCGGATGCGTTCTTTGCGTTCTCTTCCTGGGCATCAAGGGTGGCCTGGAACTGCGGCGATTCCTCGATCTTGCTCCGGAAGTACACGGCGATCAGGCCCAGCGGGCCTGCCACCAGGAACGGGATGCGCCATCCCCAGTCCTCCATGGTGTCCTGGCCAAGCGTCAGTTGCAGGACGGAGACCAGGGCGGCGCCGATGGCGAAGCCCAGGTAGCTGCCCAGGTCCAGGAAGCTGGCAAAGAAGCCGCGGCGCTTGTCGGCCGCGTATTCGCTCACGAACGTGGTGGCACCGGCGTACTCACCACCGGTGGAGAAGCCCTGGACGACCTTGAGGAGCACCAGCAGCGCGGCAGCCCACAGTCCGATCTGCGCGTACCCGGGCAGGAGGCCGACGGCGAAGGTGCTTGCCGCCATGATCATCAGCGTGGTGGCCAGGATCTTTTGGCGTCCCACCTTGTCGCCCAGCCATCCGAAGATCACGCCGCCCAGGGGGCGGGCGATGAAGGTGGCGGCAAAGGTTCCCAGCAGGAACAGCGTCTGGGTGGTGGGATCGGATTCCGGTAGGAACACCGGGCCCATGGTGGTGATGAGGTAGCCGAAGACGCCTACGTCGTACCATTCCATGGTGTTGCCCACGATGGTTCCGCCGAGCGCCTTTTTAAGCATGGGCTGGTCCACCACGTTGACATCGGATTCCTTGAGCCGGCGGCGTGGCAGCAGCCTGGGCTTCTTGGCGGCCGCGGGGGCTGCCGGGTCTGTTCCGCGGGCGTTCCTGGCGCCTGCTGGAGAGTCGGTCCTGCTTCGGTCTGTAGGCATTTGGGCAACTCCTATGGAGGTCATTTGCTTGCGACTTGTAGCTGCCCCGCTCTGGGCAGGCCTTCAATTTTACGGGATGCCTGTAGCGCGCCGACAGTTCGATGGCGTAGAGTGCGCCCTTTTGGGCCGCTTCAGGGGCGGTTTCCACAATTTTTTGTGCCGCCGTTTCCCGCGCCATTACTGGGAAGCACGCTGATCAACGGCATCGTTACCAAAAATTTTCCGTCCGGAGCGGTTTCAGCACCCGTTTTTTGGTGAACACGGCCGCGAAAGTGATCCCGGCCACCGTCCCTGGAGGGGTTCACAGAACCTCCCCGCGTACCTATTGTGGAGCCATGAACACACCTCTTTACGGGCAGTAGTCCGCGCGCGCCCGGACGCTTTCGTTGGCGTTTCGATTCAAGGAAGAACGAAGCAAAGAAGGGAAGAAACCACAATGCGTGAAGAGTCCAACCAGTTCCACATCAACCCTGAGGTTGCGGACCACATAGCGGCTGCAATGGATGCGCCCGTGGCGCCGGGCCCCACGGCGGTGGGCGCCGGGCCCATGGGGCAGCAAAGCGGCTGGCCGGACGGCTACGGAAAGCGGCGGCACCCTAAGGACCGGGCTGCCGGCCACGGCCGGATGGGGCATGAAGCGGCCGTCACCGCCGTCCACCGCACCGGCCGGCCGCAGATGCCGCATTCCTCGTAGCCGGTACCGAAAACACGCAGCCGGCAGATAAAGTCGGCGTCGACACGCACAAATTACCTGGCGCCCCCGAAATGTGGCAGGCGCCAGGTAATTTGTGCGTTTTCACCCTTCGCGGACCACCTCGGACGGGTCCTTGTCCACGCGCCAGCCGCGCCAGCGTGGGTGCCGCAACCTCCCTGGCCCGGTCCACTCGCTGTAGGTCACCTCGCCCACGAGCTCGGGTGATACCCAGTGGGCGTCGGCGGCGTCGGGGCGGGGCACCTCATGGAAGGGTGACGTTTTCCGGCCTAGCCGCTCCACCGTCTGCCGCAGTTCCGTGAGCTCCCGGGTACTGAAGCCGCTGCCGACGCGGCCTACGTACTGCAGTTTGCCGCCGTCGGGAATTCCCACCAGCAGCGACCCCACGGTGTCCTGCCGCCCGCCCTTTCCCGGCCGCCAGCCGCCCACCACCACTTCCTGGGTCTGCTCCGTCTTGAGCTTGATCCACGTCCGGGTCCGCTGGCCGCTCACATAGCGGCTGTCCGTCCGCTTGGCCATGATCCCTTCCAGGCCAAGCTCCTGCGCGCTTTCCAGGAGGAGCTCCACCGGTTCGTCCAGCACGATGGAGAGGTCCACGGGGCATTCTGACGGGCGGAAAAATTCCTCCAGCCGCCCCCGACGGGTGCTGAGCGGCAGGCGCCGGAGGTCCTCCCCGTTGTGGAACAACAGGTCGAACAGCATCAGCTGGACCGGGATTGTGGTGCGGGCTTTTGCGACGTCGGTGGCCCGGGTGAGTTTCATCCGGCCCTGCAGCAGGCCAAAGTCAGGCTTTCCACCGGGCCCGACGGCGATGATCTCGCCGTCCGCCACGAACGGATGCTCCGGCCAGCAGGCGCGGTCCGTGAACTCCGGATAGGTACGGGTGACGTCGTTGCCGTTGCGGGAAAAGATCCGCACCCGGTCCCGGTCCGCCACCAGGACGGCCCTGACACCGTCCCATTTGAGCTCGTACTGCCAGCTGCTGCCCTGCAGGTCGGCGGTGTCCCCGGCCGTGGCCATCATCGGCTGGTACTCCAACGGGTCGGCAACGGTGGCGGTGGCGGACCCGGCCGGCTCCTTGCGGCTGGCTTCGTGTACGGCCGCCACCCCGCCGTCATCCCCTTCCCGCTCTTCCGCTTGCGCTGCCGGTGCCCGCGTCGCCGCGGGAGCTGCGGACCGCCGTCGTCCGCCTTGATGCTCCTGGTCCATCAAGTGGATGAGCCACTGGCTCTCGGCGTCCTTGCCCTGTCCGCGCCCCGTGTGGATGAGCGCGATCTTCCTGGTGCCGCCCAACCCGCCGCCGTCCGAGCCGGCCAGCGTGACGATGACTTCCTTGCCGTTGATCCACTTGTGCAGCTCGTAGGTGCCTGTGTCCCAGATGGTCATGACTCCCGCGCCGTACTGTCCCTTGGGGATGGTCCCGTGGAAGGTGAGGTAGTCCATGGGGTGGTCCTCGGTCTGGACCGCCAGATGGTTTTTGGCACCGGACTCCGGAATGCCCTTGGGCAGGGCCCACGACACCAGGACGCCCTCGTGTTCCAGCCGGAGGTCGTAGTGCAGCCGGCTGGCGTGGTGCTCCTGGATGACGAAGCTGTTGCCCCCGGCCGGCACGCCTGCGAACGGCTCGGGCGTTGCCTTGGGATCGCGCATGGAGCGGTACTTGCCCAGGCGGGGATCACGGTCGTGGGGCACTTCCCCGTTGTCAGGCCCGCCATCCGGAGCGCCTTCCGCGGCGCCGGGCGCAGCACCGTCCGCAGCGTTGACGGCGGCGGCGAAAAGGTCTTTGCCGTCCTGCACCCGTCGCAGGACCTCGTGGTAGTCCAGGTGCTTGAGCCGGGGAGACTCGATTTCCCGCCAGGTCCGGGGTGCAGCCACCAGCGGTGTGGGCCGGCCCCGCAGTGAGTACGGGACAATGGTGGTTTTCGCCGCGTTGTTCTGGCTCCAGTCCACCAGCACCTTGCTCTTGCGCAGCGACTTCTTCATGTCGCTGACGGCCAGGTCCGGGTGGTCGGCCTCCAGTGCCCTGGCCAGTTCCCGGGCGAATGCCGAGATCTGCTCAGAGGTCTGCGTCCCATCCAGGGCGGCATAAAGGTGGATGCCCTTGCTGCCGCTGGTGACGGGCAGGGGGTCCAGGCCCACATCCTCCAGAATGGACCGCGCCAGGAGTGCCACCTCGCGGCATTCCGGCAGCCCGGCCCCCTCGCCGGGGTCCAGGTCCAGCACCAGCCGGTCCGGATTCAGTTGGTTCCCGTGCGAATCCACCCGCCACTGCGGCACATGGATTTCGAGCGAGTTGATCTGGCCGAACCAGGTCAGCGTGGCGGCGTCGTTGACCATGGGGTAGTGGATGGTCCGGTCCTTGTGGGTGATCGCCGCCCGGGGCAACCAGCCAGGGGCTGAGTCCTCCAGGTCCTTCTGGAAGAACACCTCACCCGGCTTGTCCGCGGTGCCCACCCCGTTGACCCACCGCTTGCGGGTGGCTGGACGGTTGGCCGCCGCGGGGATCAGGACGTGGGCCACCGCGGCGTAGTAGGCCAACACGTCGGCCTTGGTGGTGCCGGTCTCCGGATAGATGATTTTGTCCAGGTTGGTCAGGGTCAGTTCCCGCCCTGCAACCCGGACACGTTCCCTACTGGCGGCCATGGGGCTTCACCTCCGGCCCGCTCTGATGTTGACTGTATGAATGAGAGCCATCTGGAAAGGTGCCATCGCGTTCGGGCTGGTCAACGTGCCAGTGAAGGTCTACAGCGCCACTGAAGATCATGACATCAGTCTGCACCAGGTTCACAATGCCGACGGCGGCAGGATCCGTTACCAGCGCCGGTGCGAGGTGTGCGGCGAGGTGGTGGACTACTCGGACATCGAGAAGGCGTTCGAGGAGGACGGCCGCACGGTGGTCCTGTCCAAGGATGAGCTCAAGTCCGTCCCCGCGGAGAACAGCCACGAAATCGAAGTGGTGCAGTTCGTCCCGTCGGAGCAGCTCGAACCCATGATGTTCGAGAAGAGCTACTACCTGGAACCGGACTCCAAGTCGCCCAAGGCCTACGTGCTGCTCCGGCGCGCGCTCGAGGACACGGACCGGGTGGCCATCGTCCAGTTCGCACTGCGGGAGAAGACCCGGCTGGGGGCCCTGCGGATCAAGGACGACGTGTTGGTACTGCAGTCCCTCCTCTGGCCCGATGAAGTGCGGGAGGCCAACTTCCCGTCCCTGGATGCGTCCATCAAGATCTCCTCCCAGGAGCGGGACATGTCAGCCGCCCTGGTGGAATCCATGGCCGCCGACTTCGACCCCACCTCCTTCACCGACGAGTACCAGGTGCAGCTCCGCCAGCTCATCGACGCGAAGCTCGAACAGGGCGAATCGCTGGACACGGAGGAAACCTTCGGCGTCGAAGCCGGCGAGGGCGGGAAGGGCGAGGTCATCGACCTCATGGAGGCCCTCAAGCGGAGCCTGGACAGGAAGCGCGGGGGAGGGGAGGCCGCCTCCAGCGGGACTTCCGACGACGAGGCGGACACCGGGGACGAGGAAGCGGAAGCGGCCAAACCTGCGCGAAAGTCTTCCGGTACCAAGGCAGGGACCAAGGCCGCAGGGGCCGAGACCGCCGCATCAAAATCGACGGCTTCCAAAACAACCGCCTCCAAAACAACAGCGTCCAAGTCGGCCACCGCGAAATCAACGGCTTCCAAAGCAACTGCTTCCAAAGCGGCAGGCACTAAGTCCACTGACACAAAGTCGACGGCAGCCAAGTCCACGGGTACCAAGACGGCAGAGAAGCCGGCTGCCAAGACCACCCGGGCGCGCAAGCCTGCCTGACCCTGGTGCCCGCGGCTCCCGTGCCTTTACACCGGCCGGTATCGCGTCCACAATGAGTCGCATCGCAGCCTCCGCTGTGCCAACAGTGTGCTGCCGCTCATTTGAACGGACACGTAGAGGGGCACGGACATGGACAACCAGACCGACGTAGTGGACGCGGACCGGGAGCTCAAGAAGAAGCACCGGGCCATGTGGGCGTCAGGGGATTATCCGGCCCTCGCCGACGAGATGCTCCTGGAACTGGGCGCCGTCCTGGTCGAAGCCTGCGGAATCAGGTCCCGGCAGCGGGTTCTGGACGTCGCTGCCGGAACCGGCAACGCGGCCATTCCGGCAGCAATGATGGGCGCCAAGGTGGTGGCCAGCGATCTCACCCCCGAGCTTTTCGAGGCAGGGCGCCGGGAGGCCGCAAACCGCGGCGTCAGCCTGGAGTGGCAGGAAGGGGACGCCGAAGCCCTGCCTTTCGGCGATGCGGAGTTCGACGTCGTGATGTCCTGCATTGGCGTCATGTTCGCACCGCACCACCAGGCGGCCGCGGACGAACTGCTCCGGGTGTGCAAACCGGGAGGCTCCGTGGGGCTGCTGTGCTGGACGCCGGAAGGATTCATCGGCCGGATGTTTGCCGTCCTGAAGCCGTTCGCTCCACCGCCGCCGCCGGGCGCGCAGCCGGCGCCGCTGTGGGGGAGCGAGGACCATGTCCGCGAACTGTTGGGCAGCAGGGTTACGGGGATCCAAACCCGCAAGCAGAACCTGGCCGTCAAAAGCTTCCACCAGCCGGCGGACTTCGTCAGGTACTTCAAATCCCACTACGGCCCCATCATCTCCGTCTACAAGTCACTTGGCGAGGACCAGGACAAGGTCAAGGCACTGGACCAGGCCCTCACGGAGCTGGCTGACTCGTACGGCGACGCGCACGGCGACGTCCCCTTCCAAATGGAATGGGAGTACCTGATCTTTACGGCGAGGAAGGCCTGAGCGGTGCCGGAAGACCATGTGGCAACATCCGCCACCACCATCAACGCAAGTCCCGGGCGCGTGTGGGAGGTGATGACGGACCCGGCTGCCGTGAAGGAGTTCATGTTCGGGGCCACGCTGGAGACGGACTGGAAGGTTGGAAGCCCCATCGTTTGGCGGGGCGAGTGGGAGGGGAAGGCCTACCAGGACAAAGGCGAAATCCTGGCGGTGGAGCCGGGACGGAAACTGGTGCACACCCACTTCAGTCCGTTGTCCGGGCAGGAGGACGCGCCGGAAAACTACCACACCCTCGAATGGACGCTCGAGGACCGGGGCGGCGGCACCCGCCTGACCTTGGCCCAGGACAACAACCCCACCGAGGAAGCTGCCGCGCATTCCAAAGCCATGTGGGACAAGCTCCTGGCCGACGTCAAGGCACTCGCCGAGGGCAACTGAGCACCGATACCCCGCCCAACTGGGTAGCGCCAAGTGTCGTTATGACCGCTCAAAACGACACCTAGCGCTACTTAGTTGGGTGCCCTAAGAATTAAAAGCCAAGGGGCCGCCGTCGGGCCTTCTCCCAAGGGGGAAAGCCCGACGGCGGCCGCCGGCGTTGTGCTGCCGTCAGGCAGCGTGGCCGCTACTCGGCGTCGTGGTCTGTTTCCAGGATCTGCACCAGGTGGTTCAGCGCGTCGTCCGCTCCGGCACCTTCGGCGCGGAGCACCACCACGTCGCCATGCGAGGCGCCCAGGCTCATGAGGGACAGGATGCTGGCGGCGTCCATGGCCTCATCGGCCGGTTCGCCTTCACGGGCGATGGTGATGTCCAGGTCGTACTCGCCGGCTGCCTCCGCAAAGATGGCGGCGGGGCGGGCGTGCAGGCCCACGCGGCTGGCGACGGTTGCGGTGCGTTCTGGCATTGTTGCTCCTTTGTCTTTCGGCCCGCTGACGGTTCAGCGGCCGGTGAGGTTTTTGGCTATGCCGGCTCAGACGGTTACGGGAACCGGTTCAACCGTATCAACGGTCTTCTTGACTGCCCAGCGCTTGAGGGCGATGACCGAGAGGGCGGTGATCACCACGCCGACGATGATCGAGATGACGAACATCAGGAAGTTGTCGATGGCGAAGAAGACGAACAGGCCGCCGTGGGGTGCCTTGGATCCGACGCCGGCAGCCATCGAGATGGCTCCGGTCACCGCGCCGCCCAGCATGCTGGCGGGGATAACGCGCAGCGGGTCCGCAGCAGCGAAGGGGATGGCGCCTTCGGAGATGAAGGAGGCACCCAGCAGCCAGGCTGCCTTGCCGTTTTCCTGCTCAGCCAGGCTGAAGACCTTCTTGTTCAGGACGGTGGAGGCCAGCGCCATGGCCAGCGGCGGAACCATGCCGGACGCCATGACGGCTGCCATGATCTGCCACGGTGCCTGGTTGTCGATGGTTGCGGCGCCAAGGCCGGCGACTGCGAAGGAGTAGGCAACCTTGTTGACCGGACCACCCAGGTCGAAGCACATCATGAGGCCGAGGATGACGCCCAGGGCGATGGCGCCGGCGCCGGTGAGTCCGGAGAGCCAGCTGTTCAGGCCGTTGGTGATGGCGACGATGGGGCCGCCCAGGATGACGAACATCAGTCCTGATGCCACGAGGGAGGCGATCAGCGGGATGATGACCACGGGCATCAGGCCGCGCAGCCAGCGGGCCACCTGCAGGCGTCCGATCACGTGGGCGATGTAGCCGGCCAGAAGGCCGCCGACAATGCCGCCGAGGAAGCCGGCTCCCATGAATCCGGCCACTGCACCGGCGACGAAACCGGGGGCAATGCCGGGACGGTCAGCGATCGCGTACGCGATGTAACCGGCCAGCGCGGGAACCAGGAAGCCAAGCGACAGGGCACCGATCTTGAACAGCACCGCGCCGAGGTAGGCGCCCAGCGGACCCCATGCATTCTCGGGGAATTCCGTGGGCAGGTTGAAGAGGCTGTTCTGCACCACAATGTTGTCCGCGTACTTGGTGATCAGGTAGCCGCCCATAAGGAAGCCAAGTGCGATCAGCAGGCCGCCGCCGGCGACGAACGGGATCATGTAGCTGACGCCGGTGAGCAGGGCCTTCTTCAACTTCTGCCCGATGTGCTCGCCGCGCTCCTCGGCCTCGTGCTCGGCCTGTTCCTCCGCACCGAAGTGCGGGACGCGCCGGGCGTTGGGGTTGTCGGCCGCGGCCAGGGCCTCCTGGACCATCTTGTCCGGTTCGTCGATGCCGCGCTTGACCGGCGCGTTGATGACCGGCTTGCCGGCGAAGCGCTCCTTGCCGCGCACGTCCACGTCAACTGCGAAGATCACGGCGTCCGCCGCGGCGATGACTGCGGGGTCAAGTGCCTTGGCGCCGGAGGAACCCTGGGTTTCCACCTGCAGGTCAACGCCCACTTCCCGGGCGGCAGCCACGAGCGAGTCGGCGGCCATGTAGGTGTGGGCAATGCCGGTGGGGCAGGCGGTGACGGCTACGAGGCGCTTGGGGCCGCGGCCTCCAGAACCTGCCGGTGCCCCTGCGGGTGTACCGATGGCAGTTGCACCGGCACCTGCTGAAGCGGCAGCTGCCGAGCCGACGCCCGCGCCAACCGGGACGGTGTCAGCCGGAGCGGCTGCGGCGTGAGCGGCCGGCTTGTCCGCCAGCGCACCGTCGACGAGTGCCACAATTTCTTCCTCCGAGGAGGCATTGCGGAGGGCTGCGGTGAAGTCCTTTTTAATGAGGGAGCGGGCCAGCTTGGACAGCAGCTTCAGGTGCTCCTGGTCCGCCCCGTCTGGAGCGGCGATGAAGAACACCAGGTCTGCCGGACCGTCCTTGGCGCCGAAGTCCACCTTCGGGTTCAGCCGGGCCATGGCCAGGGTGGGCACGGTGACTGCGGCGGAGCGGCAGTGCGGGATGGCAATGCCGCCGGGAATCCCGGTGGCAGTCTTCTGCTCGCGGGCGAAGGCGTCGGCGAAGAGGCCTTCAACTTCTGAGGCGCGTCCGGTGGCAGCTACCTTGCTTGCCAGATGCCGGATCACCGCTTCGGGGGCACTGCCCAGGTTCTGGTCGAGCTCGACCAGTTCCGTGGTGATGAGCTGAGTCACTGTCAATCCTTTCGAAGGGCCGTGATGGTTACGGCATCCGGGGTGGTTTGGTTTACTGCCGGAACAGTGGAACCCGGCAGGGAGGCAGCGGCGGCACCATGGGCCACCGCCTGGCGAAGGCAGTCAGCCGGGGCGGCGCCCCGGCTGTGGGCAAGCAGGTAGCCGGCAAGTGCGGAGTCGCCCGCGCCGACCGTGCTGACCGCGGCGACCGGCGGGTGCGTGGCCAGCCACGCGCCGTCGGCCGTTACAAGGACAGCTCCCTTGGAACCGAGAGTTGCCAGCACAGCACCCACACCGGAACGGACGACGGCGGCTGCGGCGGCTGCGGCGGCAGCCGGGTCCGCTTCCAGTTCGTCACCGGAGGCCGGGGTAAAACCGGCGGCCGCGGCCAGCTCCGCCAGTTCCTCGGCATTGGGCTTGAGCAGGTCCGGTTTCCCGGAGCCTGTGGTTGTTCCGCCGCCGGTGCCTGTTCCGTCGTCGGGGGTTCCGGCGTCAGTCAAAGCGGCGGCGAGGGGCGCCCCGGAGGAGTCGACCGCGATCAGCGGCGCAGTGCCGTTGCCCGCCTCCCGGATCCGCCGGGCCACCGTGGCGTAGAAGTTCTCCGGGAATCCAGGCGGCAGCGAACCGGCAAGGACCACCCAACCGGCACCGCGGGAGCTTTCCAGCAGCAGCTTGATGAGCGCTTCCTGCTGGTCGGCGGCCAGGACGGGGCCGGGTTCGTTGATCTTGGTGGTGACGCCGCCAGGCTCGGTGAGCGCCACGTTGGTGCGAAGCGGCTCATCGATGGGAAGCGACACGAAGGGAACTCCGCTTTCGCGGAGGCCGGCAAGGACAGGATCGCTGTCCGACCCGGGAAGGACGGCAAGCGACTCCAGGCCGGACGCCACCAGGGCGCGGGAGACGTTGACGCCCTTGCCGCCGGATTCCTGGCGGACGGAGACGGCGCGCTGCACCTCACCGCGCTGCAGTTGTC
The DNA here is from genome assembly GCF_001428075.1 of Arthrobacter sp. Soil764. Lineage (GTDB taxonomy): Bacteria > Actinomycetota > Actinomycetes > Actinomycetales > Micrococcaceae > Arthrobacter. The sequence continues at coordinate 14,319 of NZ_LMSI01000014.1, forward strand.
CGGGGAGGGCCACGGTGCGGTCAAGGCTGGGGTTGGCCGTGAAGGTGACGATCATGCGACCACCACGTCTACGCCGGCATCTTCCAGGGCGGCGGCGAGTTCAGGTCCGGGTTCACTGTCTGTGATCAAGGTGTCCAGATCTTTCAGGGAGGCGAACTGGACCAGGGTTTCCGTGTCCAGCTTGGAGGAGTCGGCCAGCACCACAATGCGGCGTGCCGACTGGACGAAGGCTGCCTTGACGGCGGCTTCTTCAGGATCGGGAGTGCTGACGCCAAATGTGGCGTGGATGCCATTGGTGCCAATGAACGCTATGTCCGGGCGGATGCGGGCGGCGGCGCTCACGGTCGCCTGCCCCACGGCCACCTGGGTGATGCCGCGGACCCGGCCGCCCAGGATCTGCAGGGCAATGCCGGGAACGTTGGAGAGCTTGCTGGCGATGGGTACGGCGTGCGTGATGACCACCAGTTCGTGGTGGGGTCCGTTCCCGTCGGAGGGTTCGACGGCGGTGCGCCGCGCCAGCATCTCAGCCAGCACTTCGGTGGTGGTGCCGCCGTCCATGAGGACACTGGCGGGCGAGTTCCGGGGGATGAGGGCAAGGGCGGCTTCAGCGATGCGGATCTTTTGGTCGGGCCGCTGGATGGCCCGTTCGGTGATGCTTTCCTCGGTGGTGCTGAAGCGGTCCGCTGCCACCGCACCGCCGTGGACGCGGCGGACGGTGCCCGCGTTTTCCAGGGCGGCAAGATCCCTGCGGACTGTTTCAGTGGTGATGCTGAAGCGCTCAGCCAGCAGGGTCACGCTGACCCTGCCACTGCCGGCTACAAGCTCGGCAATCTTCTGCTGGCGCTCTTCGGCGAACACGTACCCTCCGTTGCGTAGGTCCTGGTGTTTCGGGCTGCCCGGTTGGTTCATTGGGCTTCGGCGTGACTGGCATCACACCGATGTTGAGTTACTTGACTTTATCTTTGGTTCTGTTGGTTTGTCAATGGAAACCAACATGAAACAAAATGTTGCTCCTCGTGGTCCTGTCCGGGGGAAAGCGAAAGCCGGGCCGGACAGGTTCTGTCCAGCCCGGCTTTCCGGGTTTTCACCGATGGTCCTCCGGGATCCCCGTCCCCGTTTACGCCTTGGTCAGACGCCGCCGTCGCGGCTTTCATGGCGGGTGATGCGCTCGCCGGTATTGGGATCCACCACGGAGCGGGACTCGCTCACGCGGCGGCTCCGGCCGGGGGAGGCGAGGATGAGCGAAGCGATCAGTCCAATCACGCCCACGGCCATGAGGATGTAGCCCACCAACTGCTGGTCCACGAACGGGATCAAACCGGGAGCAACGGCCCAGGCGAGGATGGCGCCGAGGGCGATGAGGAAGATTGACGAGCCGATTCTCATGACTTGCTCCTTATGGCCGCGTTTGCGGCGCTTGTTGGGCGTTACGGGACCTGCGTACATTGCCAAAGCTAAGCCTGCTGTCTGTTAAGCGCCACGCTACCCCGCGGCGATACCGGATTCAATGACCCGGCCGGGCGGAGCGCCCGGCGTTTAGGCTGGTCAAGTGGAAACAGTTGTGTGGTCCAAGCCCGAAGGCCAACGCGCCGGGACGCCTTTGCTGGTGATGATGCATGGCTACGGGACGGACGAGTCGCGGATGGTGCGGCTTTTCGAGTACCTGCCGCAGGAGTTTACTTTCGCCGCCCTGCGCGCCCCCATGCCCATCGGCGACCACTGGGGGTGGTTCCTCCTGGACTACTTCCTGGCCAACGACTTCGCGGACGTCATCTCCGCCGCCAATGCGGTGCAGGCCTGGATCAACTCGGTCAAGGACCAGCACGCCAGTGTCAGCCTGATGGGGTACTCCCAGGGCATGGCCATGGCCAGCACCCTCCTGAGGCTGCACCCTGACCACTACAAGGCCGTCGTGGGACTGTCCGGCTTCGTGCTCAACAACGAGCTCCTCTCCGTGATGGACTCCTTCGAAGCCAAGCCGCCGTTCTTCTGGGGCCGGGACAAGGCGGATCTGGTGATCAACGAGGACGCAGTTGTGTATACCGCCGAATGGCTTGAAAGGAACACGCAGCTGACGGCCCGGACGTACCCGGGGATGGGTCATGCCATGTCCAAGGCCGAAATGGTGGACGTCAGCGCCTTCCTTCGCCACTACGTGCTGGGCTGACCCCCAGGCGGTTGTTAAGACGGCCAAAAAAACATTTGCAAGTCAAATTTGCAAGCGCTTACACTCGTCTACGGCCATAGTCGGTCCTGCAGTGGGCGGACAGGAAGCGATGCTGTGCGCATGCCGCGCCAGCAGCACCTCCTGCAGGCCGCCCCGGCAGGACCGGCAGTCCGTAAACCGAGAGGACACCGCACTGCCGATGACACAACAAACTGCAGCTGATACCGCCGCCTGGACCGGCGCGGCAGCAATCCTGTTTGACCTGGACGGGGTGCTCACGCCGACGGCCACCGTGCATGAGCGTGCCTGGCAGGAACTGTTCGACGGTTACCTTGCCTCGCAGCCGGGCGTCGCCGGTTACAGCGAAAGCGACTACTTCGACCATATCGACGGCAAGCCCCGCTTCGACGGAGTACGCGACTTCCTGTCCTCCCGAGGGCTCACGCTGCCGGAAGGCCCGCTGGATGACGACCCCGCCAACGACACCGTCCAGGGCCTCGGCAACCGGAAGAACGCGATCTTCAACCACATCGTGAGCGCCGGCGTGGAACCGTTCGAAGGCTCGGTGCGCTTCCTCCAAGCCGCGCTGGAGCGCGGACTCAAGGTCGCCGTCGTCTCCTCCTCACGCAACGCCCCCGCCGTCCTGGCGGCCGCCGGACTCAGCCGCCACTTCGCCGTCGTCGTGGACGGGGTGGTGGCCGCGGAGCAGGGCCTTCCCGGCAAGCCAAGCCCGGCGACCTACGAATATGCGGCCAAGCTGCTGGACCTGTCCAGCTCAGGGTGCGTGGTGGTGGAAGACGCCGTCTCCGGTGTCCAGGCCGGACACGCGGGATCGTTCCATTCGGTCATTGGCGTGGACCGTGGTGCCGGCCGGCAGACGCTGCTCGACGCCGGAGCCACCCTGGTGGTCAACGACCTTCAGGAACTCATCCCCTAAACCCCGTTGCCTTCCCCCGGGCAACCCGGCTGCTTCCCCGGCAGCACCATCCCCAGTACCGCTCTTCCCCCGAATACACCGTGCCGGCCCGCCCGGCAGCACGGCAACGCCAAAAGGACCCCGACCATGGCACTCATCTCCGCGGACCGCGAACGGTTCCCCGACACCCCCTGGCAACTCGTTGAAACGCGCTACGAAACCGAGAACGCGGGAACGCTCGAGACCCTGTTTGCGCTGGGAAACGGCCACCTTGGCATCCGGGGTGCCCATTGGGCCGCGGCCGATGCCGAACTGCCCGGGAGTTTCATCAACGGGCTGCATGAAATCTGGGACATCAAGCACGCGGAAAACGCGTTTGGGTTCGCCCGGACGGGCCAGCGCATCCTGTACATCCCGGATGCCAACAACTTCACGGTGGTGGTGGACGGCGAAAGCCTCAGCCTGGCCGAATCCGAGGTCCTGGACTACCGGCGCACCGTCGACTTCTGCACCGGCATCTATGAATGCCGCATCACCTGGCAGTGCCGGTCCGGCGCCACGGTGACCACCACGGAACGGCGGGCTGTGGGCTTCGCCTCCCGCGGCAGCCTTGGCATTTCCCTCGAAGTCGCCACGGACCGCCAGGTCTCCCTGGACGTCATCTCCTCCGTCATCAACCGCCAGGACCAGCCGGTGGAGGACCATTCCGTGCATGATCCGCGCCGCGCAGGCCGCCACGCCGGGCGGGTGCTGCTGCCGCTGCGGCTTGACGGCGGCGACGGCTCCCTGCGCCTGTCCTGGGAGGCATCCGAATCCAAGCAGCGCGTGGGGATCGCGGTGGACCACTGGACCTCCGCCGGGCACCAGCCATTCGAGACCCTGGTGGACCAGGACGACAGCAGCGTCCGGTACGTCCTGGCCGTGGATGCCGGTGAGCCGTTCCGGCTGGAAAAGAGCGTCAGCTACGCGGCCGGCCGCACCGTGCAGGAGCCGGACGTGGACGCAGCCGCGGTGGCGGAAGAGAACCTTCGCCCCGTGAACGAGATCTTTGCCGAGAGCGAGGCCCACTTCCGCAGCTACTGGGCTACGTCGGACATTCAGGTTGCGGGCGGCCGGCCCGGACTGCAGCAGGCCATCCGGTGGAACCTGTTCCAGCTGGCGCAGGCAACAGCACGGGCCGATGTTGCCGGCATCCCCGCCAAAGGTGTGACGGGCTCGGGCTACGAGGGGCACTACTTCTGGGACCAGGAAGTGTACCTGCTGCCGTACCTTACCTACACGAATCCCGACGGCGCCCGCCAGGTCCTGGAGTTCCGCCACGGCATGCTTCCCGAGGCCAAGATCCGGGCCAAGGAGCTGAGCGTTGACGGCGCCCTGTTCCCGTGGCGGACCATCAACGGGCTCGAGGCCAGTGCCTACTACGCTGCCGGCACTGCCCAGTTCCACATCGCGGCCGCGATCGCCTTTGCGACCAACAGGTACCTCTGGGCCACCGGCGACTCTGCCTTCCGGGAGGGAATGGGCGCCGAGCTGTTGATCGAGACGGCCCGGATGTGGATCTCGCTGGGCTTCTTCGGCAAGGACGGGCTCTTCCACATCCATGGCGTCACAGGCCCGGATGAATACACCGCCGTGGTGAACGACAACCTGTACACCAACGTGATGGCCCGCTTCAACCTGCGGGCGGCCGCCGCGCTTGAGCACGCCGAAATCACGCACGAGGAACGGCAGCTGTGGGAGGCGGCCGCCAGCCGGATGCAGCTGCCGTACGACGAGCGGATGCAGGTGCACTCCCAGGACAACGACTTCATGACCCTGGAGGCCTGGGACTGGACCACGCCGCGGTCCAAATACCCCTTGCTCCTGCACTTCCACCCGCTGGTGATCTACCGCCACCAGGTCCTGAAGCAGGCGGACACCGTCCTGGCCATGTTCCTGCAGTGGCAGGATTTCACGGCGGAGGAGAAGCAGCGCGCCTTCGATTTCTACGATCCCATCACCACCGGCGACTCCACCCTCTCAGCCTGTGTCCAGGGGATCATGGCGGCCGAGGTGGGCTATTCCAAGGAAGCCCTGGACCACTTCACCAACGCCGTTTTCATCGACCTGGATGACACGCACGGCAACACCATCGACGGCGTGCACATCGCCTCCACCGGGGGCGTATGGAGTTCGTTGGTCTGCGGCTTTGCGGGGCTGCGTGACCAGGGCCCCGTCCCGTTCTTCGATCCCCGTCTTCCGTCGGAGTGGGACGGACTTGCCTTCCACCTGAAGATCCGCGGCCGCCTGCTGCTGGTCCGGCTTTCCGCAGATGCCATCACGCTCACCGTCCAGGAGGGCGCGCCGCTCGAGCTCGACGTCCGCGGCCAGCGGGTCACCGTGGAGGGCCAGCCGGTGCAGGTCCACCTGGAACGTATCCCGGAGCCGGAGCCCACGGTGTTCCCGAGCGGGCTGCCGACGGCGAGCATCCCGGTGGTGCGCGGCAACAGCTGAGCTCTTTGCCAGGCTGGGAGGACGCGTCCGACGGCGGGCCGGCAGGTACGTCTGCCGGCCCCGCCTTAGGCTCCTGCCGTCGTCGTGCATTCCGCTGCCTCTACCCGGCGAGGAGGGTGGCGGCTTCCTGGCGGGTGGTGCCGGAGTCCTGGATGCCGTCGGCGATGTGGGCGAGTTCGGCGGGGATGTCGCGGCCTTTTTTGCGCATGGCGGTGGCCCAGAGGCGGCCGGCGC
>NZ_LMSI01000015.1 GCF_001428075.1 Arthrobacter sp. Soil764
AACCGCCACCGACGCCGCCCAAAACGTCAAAACCGAAGGCCAAATGGCCGCCGCCGACGTCAAGGACCGCGCCACCGACGCCAAAGACAACGTCCAAAACACCTAAACAGCCCATCGCGGCTCGCAAGGCAACAGTTCTGATCGACAGGCCGGCACCGCCACCCGCGGGCCGGCCTGTTCGCTTCGCCCCTGATTGAGAGGACGCCCCATGGCCACTCACGACAACTCCGAGACCAGCACCGCCAAGGCGGGCCAGGCTCCGGATCCGAATGACTCAAGGAAACCCGGCAGCCCTAGGGACCTGGACAAGCCAAACTGGAAATACATCCTCAAGAGGACTCTCCGGGAGTTCAGCAAGGACCAGTGCCCCGATCTGGCAGCAGCCCTGACGTATTACGCGGTCCTGTCGCTGTTCCCGGCCATCCTGGCGCTCGTGTCCCTGATAGGGCTCTTTGGTGACCCGCAGAAGACCACCGACGCGCTCCTGAAAATCGTCAGCGGTTTTGTCCCGGCCGAGACTGTTGGCACCATAGGCGGGGTGGTGCAGGACCTGGCAAGCGCCCCAGCGGCAGGATTCACCCTGGTCATCGGCCTTGCCACCGCGCTCTGGTCCGCCTCCGGGTACGTGGGCGCTTTTGGGCGGGCCATGAACCGGGTCTACGAGGTGGATGAAGGCCGTGCGTTCGTCAAGCTCCGCGGGACCATGCTGGCCGTCACCCTCCTGGCCGTGGTCATTGTTGCCATCCTCGCCGGCATGCTCGTCCTCAGCGGCCCCGTTGCTGAGGCGGTTGGGGGACTGATCGGGCTTAGTGGCGTCTTCCTCACCATCTGGAACATCGCCAAGTGGCCGGTCATGATCGTGCTTATCATCGCGATTATCGCGGTCCTCTACTACGCAACCCCCAACGTCAAGCAGCCCAAGTTCAAGTGGATGAGCATGGGGTCGGGCATCGCACTGTTCGTCTTCCTGCTGGCCTCAGTGGGTTTCGGGTTCTACGTGGGCAACTTCGGAAACTACAACAAGACGTACGGCACCCTGGGTGGTGTCATCGTCATGCTGCTGTGGCTCTGGATCCTGAACATGTCGCTGCTCTTTGGTGCTGAGTTCGACGCCGAAGTGGAGCGCGGCCGTCAACTCCAGGCGGGTATCGAGGCGGAAGAAACCATCCAGCTGCCGCCGCGGGACACCAAGAAGAGCGAGAAGCTGCAGCAGCAGATCGAGGAAGACGTCAAGCACGGCCGGGAGCTGCGTGAGAAGTACAGCGCGGAGAACGGCCAGGACGACGGCGAAAGCCAGGACGGGCAGAGCAGTGAGGATCACCGTGAGCCGCACCGCGACCGGGTCCGCGAGAAGGTCCAGCACCGTGCGGCCAACGGAGAGTCCGACGACGGCGGCCGGCCCAGAGGGAGGGCTTAGCCGGCAGGTGCAGGCTTGGCAGTAACTGGGACTAGGCAGGACCTTCAGGATGGAGGAAAATTCATCTTGAAGGTCCTGTTGAAGTTTCCCGGGTTGTTCACATTCCCGGGGCAATGCGGGGTCGGCGGTGAGATGGCCTCTTCTGAGACCGAGGCCAGTCCCCCCAGTCGCCGTCGGCCCCCCTCAAACTCCCCCATTGTTGGCCGTAACTGGACAAAATGCGGAGAACTGCAATACTTTCTTGAATACCTCGCCGGGATCCGTTGGAGACCGGCGAGGTCCGCTGAAGCAGACGGCGGCATCACGGTCGACCCTTATGAGCGGACATGCCTGCTACCCATTTTGAACAGTTTCTTGCCGAAGCAGTTGTCCCGGACAGGGAGCCCGGACTGGGCCTCGGACGCGACGAGCTGTACGGCCTCTACACCAGTTGGTGCCTCCTGCACAAGGCAGAACTCCAGCAACCGGCCGCCCTCTGGGAAGCCCTGCAGGACGCTGGCATCAACCCGGACAGCAATAACCTCTCCATGACCGGACCTGCCGCCGCGGATTACATCGTGGCCAGCGCCCCGGACTTGGTATAAGAGCGCAGGACCCAAAGCCACACCGGAAGGGCTGTTGCCGCAAGGCAGCAGCCCTTTTTGCATCCCCCGTATTGTGCCCGGCCAGGCCCTGCGTCCGCGGCTACGGGGCAGCGAGGGCCAGGAGGTATGCGGCGAACCCCCGCGGCGCCCGTCCCACGGTCCTTCCGGAGGTGATGACCCGGACAGTGTCGGTGGCCACCAGCCGTGCCCCGCTGCTTCGAAGCCGGTCCACCAGCCCACGGTCTTCGTCGAAGTCGACCCCGGGGAAGCCGCCTGCTGCAACGTAGGACGAGGCGCGGACTCCGAGGTTGGCACCGTACACATGGGGGTGGTTCTCGGTTGGAAGATGCCGGGCATGCCATCGGGCAAGGAGTTGGTGGTGCATCCCGTAGCCATCAGGTTCCACTGAGCCAAGAACAGCATCAGCGCCGCCGGCGGCCAGTTCCAGTTGGCGCACCAGCCAGTTCTCCGGGACGCAGGAATCGGCGTCCGTGTTGGCCACCCAGACATGCCGCATCGGAACAATTGCGGCCGCTTCGCCGTCACACATGGACTCCGTGGCGTTCTTCAGGGCGGCCCGGACCCCGGCCCGCCTGCTCTTTCCCACACTCCGGAAACTGAGGGGCAGCACCAGGCACCGCGGGTCCTCCCCCGCGACGGCCGCAGCCACCGCAGCCGAACTATCGGTGCAGCGGTCCAGCACAAGCACAATCTGCACGCCAACACCGGGCCACTCCCCCCGCACGCGATCCGCCGCGACGCGGACTGCCCCGAGCGCATCTTCCAGGTGCTGCTCCTCGTTGTGCGCGGGAATCACCACGGCAACGTGTTGAATACCGTCCGCACCCGCCACCGGAACCGGATCCTTAGGTGCCCCTGAAGCCGGCGGTGTCATAACGCCGCCGCCTTATGGCCGGGTGCCACCAGGAGTTCCAAAACGAAGTCACGTTCCTGGTACAGCCCCGCGGTACGCCAGCCCAGCCGTTGCCGGGCCAGCGCGTGAACCGTGTCGCCGTCGAGTTCCCATCCGGCAATCGGATGCCGCCAGTGGCACAGGACCAGGGTTCCGCCTGGATCCAGGGATGCCTCAATCCGGTTCCACAGGCGGGCCAGCTCCTCCCGGGACAGGTAGTAACCAATCTCGGAAACCACCACCAGGTCAAAAGCTCCGCCCGGCCAGGCGTCGGGGACGACGCATTGGTCAACCCGGATCCCGGGAACGCCGTCAAGGTGCTGCCTGGCCTGACGGACCGCGGTTCCGCTGGCATCCACCGCCAGCATGTTGTGGCACCTGGTGGCCAAGTCCAGCGTCAACGTCCCGATGGAGCAGCCCACCTCCAGGCCGCGTTCGTAGGATTCCTCCGGGAGGGCAGCAAGGGTCAGGGCACGCTTGCGCTGCTCGTACCAGCTCCCCGCGTAGTTCCAGGGATCTGTGGATCCGCCGTGCACGCCGTCAAAGACCAGTTCGGCATCACCGCTTGAATGCAGCCTGCCGGATGCACTGCGAGCGGGCGTCCAGGCGAAGACCTCATAGGGGCGCGAGAAGTGCGCCAGGAATGGCCCGCTGAGCAGCGCCTCGTCGCCGGGCAGGGGTGAGAGCGGCCGCACCTGGGTCGCGTGCTCTGCCATGGCCCGTTCCTTGGCGCTGCGGGCCGGTTCATCCAGGTGGAACCGCAGCCACGAACGCCAGTGCAGGTCCTGGGGCGTGGCCCAGTGCCAGAACCAGATGGGGTATTCCAGCAGTGCGTGGCCGTCCTGCCGTGCAACCTCTGCCGCGGCCGCACCCAGTGCCTCATGGTCACCGTGCCCGTCAGCCCGGTACGGCGCAACGAGTACCAGCCGGTCCGGATCGCCGGAAAGCCTTCGGGCCGCCTCCCGGACAGCCCGGGAAATGGCTTCTGTATGCCCTCCAAGTGCGCGGTCCGGCAAGCCAAGGAACGTCCAGCAGTCTGCCAGGCCCAGGGCGGCCAAGGCCGCTGAAAACTCGGCGACCCGGGTTTGGGCCAACTGCTCAGGGGTGGTGGTGGTCGATTCGGGGTGCGAGCCCTCCCCTGCTGTGCAGAGCAGGACTTCCACCTCCGCTCCCAGGGCCACCAAGGCGGCCATCAGCCCACCGGCCCCGAGTGTCTCGTCGTCCGGATGCGCTGCCAGGACCACGAAGCGCATCGCGGCCAGTTCGGCGGGATCGAGCGGCAGCTCGGGTGCAGCAGCCAGTCCGCTGCCGGCCCAGGCGGCCTCACCTGTCCCCTGGTCGGCGTGCGAAAAGGTCACCACGGGCAGTCCCCTTTGAGCGCCAGGCGGCCCAATTGGGCATCGTCCCGTGCGCCATGGTGCTGCCGGACGTAGAGTGCCAGGTCAGCCATTCGCTTGGCGTATGGCCCGTCAAAGGCAAGCGGCCCCGGACCCAGGTTGGAACCCACCAGGGAAAGGACGCGTTCGACGGCGGCTGCAACCGTTCCGCGGACCCGCTGGGCTTCGCTCCACGTGCTGTGGGTGCCGGCGGAGCCGAGGGTCCCATCATCGATGCCCGCTGCGGTCCGGGCGAGATACTGCAGGGCGGCGGTGAGTGTACGGTCCACCTCGCCGAGCGCCGCAAGTGCCACTTGGTCGGGCTGCCGTCCGGCATCGGCCCCCGCCAGCAGGCCGCTTCGGAAGTCCCGCGCCACCCCCACTGCTCCACCCAGCCAGCAGGCAGCGACACCCATTCCACCCCAGGCGAAGCCTGGCCGGCTGTGGTACCAACCGGTTCCACCCAACGGGATCGCCGGGACCTGGTCGAAGTGGACTGTACCGCTGGGGATCTCCTGGAGCCCCCGCGCAATCCATTCCGGATCCTCACAAGCCACTCCGGAGTGGCGCAGGCTGACCGCAAAAGCCGCCCTGCCGCCGTCGTCCGTGTGGGCGGTGACCACGGCGCAGTCCAGGGCCCCGGCCAATGAACACCATGGTTTGGACCCGCTGAGGGTCACTCCTGCGGCAGAGGCTTTCGCCTCGAGCCTGGCACCGGGCCCCTCGGCGGCGAACACTCCCCATGCCGCTTCCCCCGTACCGTCCGGCGCAGATTGGCCGGCGGGAAACGCTTGGGCTGCCTGGGCAAGAATCGCGGTGGCGTCGAGGTGCGGCTCAAGTACGCGGGCTGCGGCCACGTCGGTGGCGGCCACAGAAGCCAGGAGCTCCCATAGGAGGGCGGTGCGGCCTTCACCGGGGCGCGGCCACGTCCGCCCGGCCTCAACGGCCAAGGCCAGCAGGGCGGGCACGTCGCCGGCGGCGGCGGCGACTGAATCAGGGAGCGAAATCCATGGGGAGGGATCAGATGAGGCGGGGTTTAGGAGCACGGGACCGGGTACCGCTGGCAAGAAAACCCTCCATCGAAGATGTCCGGCACGGCACCGGACGCATCTCCACAGCTTACTTACTGTTCTGCGGGAGGATGCGCGCCAGCGCGAACCCGTCCCAGCCCTTGGAGCCGACGGTCTGGATTACGGTGGCATCCAACCTCGGATGGTCGCCGAGCAGCTTGAGGGCGTCGATAATGCCCGGCGCGTTCACCGGATCCATGTCCGGATTCAGGATGGCGCCTTCCCAGACCGTGTTGTCCAGGACGACGACGGCACCCGGCCTGCCCAGCCTGACAGCCCAGTCAAGGTAGCGGCTGTTGTTTTGCTTGTCGGCGTCGATGAAGATGAAGTCGAACGGCTCCCTTTCCTCCTCCTCGAGGGCAGCCAGGGTTTCCAGCGCAGGGCCCAGGCGGATCTCCACCCTTTCACCCAGGCCGGCAGCGTCGATGTTGGCCCACGCCACCTCTGCGTGCTGGGGAAGGTATTCGCACGTGACAAGCTTGCCGTTGTGCGGAAGCCCGCGGCCCATCCAGATGGTGCTGTAGCCCGCCAGGGTCCCGATCTCCAGGATGCGCCGGGCGCCGGAGACCTGGACCAGCAGCTTCAGGAGCTTGCCGGCGTTCGGTGCCACCTCAATGGCCGGCATCCCGGCGTCAACCGCAGTGTGGATGGCCTGCTGGACGGCTTCGTCCGGATGCACCACAGTGCGGGACAAAAACTCCTCAGTGGCAATCCACTCCGGCCGGGGGCTGTGCTCGAACATGGCCACAGTTTGGCATGCGGCGTTCCGGGGGTCCAGACACTTTCGGCCCCTTCTTCAGCCACTCCGCGCAGGCTAGGAATCCTGCGCCAATGCGCCCTCGAGGCGATCCACTTTTGCCGACAGCTCGCCGCTGTATCCCGGCCTGATGTCGGCCTTGATCACCAGTGAGACCCGGCTGCCGTAGCGGCCCACTGCCTCGGTGGCGCGCTTTACGACGTCGAACACCTCATCCCACTCACCCTCAATGGTGGTGAACATGGAATCCGTCTGGTTGGGCAGCCCCGACTCACGGACGATCTTGACGGCGGCTGCAACGGCGTCGTGGACGGACGCATCGTTCGGCCTGGAACCTTCGCTGGGAACGCCAGAGGGAGCAACAGAAAATGCAAGCAACATGCAACCCAGTTTCGCATGCGGCCTGGGACGTCCGCAGACGCACGGACGTCCTGCCCGCCGTCACATAACCCCCTACCCTGCAGTAACCGTGTTGGCCCGGGGCTCCGTTGCTAACCTTTTGGGCATGAGCCTCGCAGTCGCCCGAAAGCCCCTCCGTGCAGACGCAGCGCGGAACGTGGACAAGATCATCACGGCGGCGCGCCAGTGTTTCCGGGAGTTCGGTCCGGAAGTGCCGCTCCAGACCATCGCCACCACCGCGGGTGTGGGCCCGGCAACGCTGTTCCGTAACTTCGCGGACAAGGAAGAACTGGTCCTGGCAGCACTGAACCGGCAGCTCCGGCTGACCGTGGACCCCGTCATGGACGGCGCCCTGGCCGATATCGACGCCGCTGCCGGCCTGCTGCGCGTTCTCGAGGCCCTGATGGCCGCCGCAAGCGACGACGCCAACCTGCTGTGCGCCGTGGCCGGCCGGCGGGAACTCCTCACGGGAATCACTGGATCCCTGATGGATTCCATCAGTGTCCTTTTGGTACGCGGGCAAGGCCAGGGAAGCCTGCGCGCGGACATCTCCATGACGGACATGTTCCGGCTGCTCGCCATGCTGATTGGCGTAGTGGACACGATGGAACCGGGTTCTGACGCGTGGCGCCGCCCGCTGGCGCTGGTCGAGGACGCCATCCGCACCGTCCGTCCTTCACGCCCGCTTCCCGTACTGGTGCCCGTCCCGGCTGCAGCAGCCGGCACCCCGGCCGGCACCATTGTCGGCACACAGCAGGTGCAATAAACTCAGAGCGGGGTTAGGCAGCCAGCCTCGAATATTCCGAGATGGAGCCGAACCATGCATAATTTCGTGCGTATCCGCCCTGTAACGGGCACGCTGCGATGAACAGCTCAAAACTACTCCAGTACCTCAACGATCCCCGGGGGCCTGAAGAAGTCCTGCCTACGCTGACAACCGGGGAGCTCGTCCAATTGCTTGACGCCCTGTACCAGAACCTTGATACCCCTGAGCCTGAGTTCGGCGCGCAGGTGTGGTACGAGATGGGTGTGGAAGAAAGCTGCCGCAGGACCGTCGCGCCCGGCAGTGCCGCCCACGGGGTGGCTTAGCCAACTCTTATCGAACCCCTGCTCCTATCGAACCCCTGACAGCCGGCCGACGCTGCCCGGCTGTCAGGAGTTTTCTCCGGTTTCTTGAGCCTGGTTCCCGCCATGGGTGCCAGGCTGGGCCTGTTCAGTTGCCTGCTGCCTATGTCCCTGATGTTCGTGGCCCGGCTCTTCATGGCCCTGCTCTTCGTGGCCGTGGTGCTCATGGAACTCGTTGGGGACGTGGTGCTTGGCCTCCATCAAGTGCTGCTGGAGTTTCTCCTCGGCATCCCGGCGCCGGCGTGCGGTGTCCCGCAGTTCACGCGTTGATTCGGAGCCCCGGGGGTCCAGGTAGGCGATCCGCTGCTTCCCGGTCTGCTCTGCAGCAGGTACTCCAGCGCCATGCGCTTCGCTGGCGCGCTCTCCGGTCTCCTCGGTGCCTTGGCCGTCCTGCGGCTCGACAGGCCGCGATTGTTCGTCCATCTCGATTCCTCCTTTGGTGGCCGCCTGGTGTGGGCTGCATCTCCTCCAGTCCACCACACATGGCACCCTGGATGCTGGGCCGCTAGGCGTTGCCTGCGTCTGCCCGCTTGCGGATCTCCTGGCGCACCAGGGCCTGCAGGACTGGAACGGACGACGACGGGTCCAGGTCGAACGCCTCCCGGAGCCTTTGGGAAAGAACATCCAGGTCCTCTTCCGGTACGTCCGAAAGGCCGGAAAAGCGTTTGAAAAAGCGTTTGGCTGGGAGGCCGGCCCGTCGTCGGGCGTCCTTGTGGCGGGGCTTGCCCACCAAGCCTTTAGCAGGATGCAGCTGATTTTCCATGGTCGCCGTTCATAGGAATGCCATGGCCAACTGCATAAGCCGATTTCATAGTACAACCGCCGTACGGCCAGAGACGTGACTTACGTCACCAATTTATGCAGTTGCCTGCTAAATCAGCTCCAGCCCAGCGCCCTCAGCAGGGCCGCGGTGCCGGCGCCGGCTATGACCACCACCAGGAAAGGTGCGCGGAATATCAGTGCGATTGCGGCCGCAGCAAGCGCCCCCAGCCTTGCGTCCGCGGCGAGCCCCTGGCCCGACACCACAGCGTTCACCACGGTCAGGGAGGCGAGCAGGCCGATGGTCATGGTCCCTGCAATCCGGGATGTGCGGGGGTCCTCGAGGAACCGGGCGGGCACAAAGTACCCCACGATTTTCCAGCCGTAGGCCAGTGCGCAGGCAAGGAGCAACCAGAACCAGAGGCTCATGCGCCTGCCCCCGGGTCCTTGCCTTCTGCCCGCTCCGCACCGGAACGGGCGCCGGTTTGGTCCTGATGATGGCCTGAATGACCGCCGGAGTGGTGCCCGCCGTACGGCTCGATGTCCGGCTCAAGGCCTTCATCGCTGCGGCCGTGGCTGAACCAGCCCACCAGCGCGGCCACCAGGGCAGCCACCAGGATGGGCACTCCGGCAGGCACGAAGGGAACGGCCACAACCGTGGCCAGGGCACACACCACCGCGATGGCGATAGGCTCCCGGCCCTTGAGGCGCGGCCAGAGCAATGCCAGGAAAGCGGCCACAGCGGCGCCGTCGAGCCCCCACTGCTTGGGATCGCCCCATCCACTCCCCGCGAGCGCACCCACGGCCGTGAAGAGGTTCCACAGCACGTAGACGCCAACCCCGGCAGTCCAGAACCCGCGCCGCTGCTCTGCCGGGTCCGTCTGGCCGGTGCTGGTGGCAGTCGATTCGTCGATGGTCAGCTGCGCGCCCACGTACTTGCGCCATCCGCTGGGCCGCAGCAGGGCGTTCAGCTGCATGCCGTAAATGCCGTTGCGCATACCCAGGAGGGTTGCCGCGCTCATGGCGGCAATGCCGGAACCGCCGCCTGCCACCACTCCGATGAACGCGAACTGCGAGCCCCCGCTGAAGAGGAGCAGGCTCAGTGCCATGGTCTGCCAGATGTCGAGCCCTGAGGTCACTGCGAGCGCCCCGAAGGACACCCCGTAAAGGCCGGTGGCAATGCTGATGGAGATGCCCACCCTGACCGCCGGCGAGGCCAGCAGTTTCACCCCACGCCTCCCGGTTGGGGTGCGCGCTGCACGGGCTTCCGCAGGCTCCAGGCCCAGAGGATCAGCGGCGCCTGGAGGGGCAGCCGTATGGTGTGGATCTTCCGCCGTCCAGGTGTCCCCTGCGGGCCGTAAGCCCTCACCGGGGCGTCGACGTGCCCGGCCAGGAATGCGGTGAACATCGCGGTGAGGGCGGTGGCGGTCAGTTTCCGGGTAGGCGGGAGGAGGATGCCGACGGCGGCTGCCAGCTCAAGCAGGCCGCTCACGGCGATCCATTCGTCCCGGGACAGGATGGCCAGTGAATGATTGGCGCCCGCGCTTTGATCCGCGCCGGGTTCCGGATCCCGGCGGCACAGGTATCCCGGAACTACGTCACGGTAAAAGCCGGGATCCCTGAAATGCTTGCCCGCGCTGGCCAGCAGCAGGGCTCCCATGGCGGCTGCGGACAGGTTCTGGACGGCCAGGCCGTGCAGGGACAAGACCGGCGCGGCCAGGCCGTTTCCAGCAGGGCCGGACCAGGGAAAAGACATGGAACCACTCAATCACAGCCGCGGCGGTGGCTGGAAACCGCCGTTAGAGGCAGAACGGGCCACGAAGGGAGGCGGCTGGTTGTGTCCCCCGCGCAGAGGTCCCTCCTTCCGACGTCCTTCACGCCCGGCTCCGTTCAGAGCCAGGCGGGCGACGAACTTGCATACGGCGGCGGCGGGGACAGGTAGTCCACCGGCCGGCTCCCTGCCAGCAACGGTGGGCCTACATAACGAAGCTCCCCGTAGGTGCTGTCCATGGACTTGTAGTGGGGCTCGGGCAGTTGTGCCGGGCTTTTTGTGTTGCTTGGCTCATTTTTCGAGGTAAGCGAAAACAGTTCCTCGGCAGTGCGGGCCAGGGACAGATGCGCGGACCCACCCATCCCCGTCTCCCGTCGTCCGTCCAGGAACCGGACGGCAGCCGCAGCCACCCCGTACCCTGTGGCATGGTCCAGCGCCTGGACCGGCAGGGCACCCGGGCGCCACCCGCCGTCGTCATTGTCCTTCCCGTACAGGTGTGCGATTCCGCAGGCTGCCTGGACGATGCTGTCAAAACCCCGCAGGCCGCTCCAAGGCCCGGCACTCCCCCAGCTGTCCAGGGTGACCACCACCAGCCTTGGATGCGATGCCAGCAGTTCGCGCGGATTGAGGCCGAAACGGTCCAGGGCGCCGTGCCGGTAGCCGGTGACCAGGACATCGGCACCCGCAAGGAGCTGCTTGAGGCTGCGCTGGTTCTGCGGAAGCCCCAGATCGGCCTCCGCGCTGCGCTTGCCAAAGGCCGTGTCCACGAACTGGTCTTCGATTTCAGGAAAGGCCGGCGGATCGATCCGGAGGACGTCAGCTCCGAGTGCCGCCAGCAGTCGGGTGGCCACGGGCCCTGCGATCACCCGGGTCAGGTCCAGGATCCGGATTCCCTCGAGCGGCAGGCCGTCGCCGCCGTCGTCATCCTTGCGTTCTTTGCCGTTGCCTCCGTCCTTGCCGTTGGCTGTCCTGCCGGTTGCCGCTGCAAAATCCTGCAGCCCCCAACCCGCTCTGGTGCCGTCGGCGAATTCCACTGTCGCCCATGGCCCCGCGCCCGCCGCCCGCCCCATCTCCGAGCCCAGCCATTCGCCGCGGGTCCTGACGGCGGCAGCAATCCCGCCCTGGCCTTGGATGGCGGCCTCGGCCTCCAGCGCGGTCATGGAAAGAAGGGCCTGTTCAGCCCCTTCCGCAGAGCTGGTGCCGAGCGCCTGCAGCAGCCGCTGCTCGTGGTGCGGATAGTTCGCGTGGAGCCTGACCCAGCCATCGCCCGTCTGCCGGAAGCCCGACAGGGGTGCGAAGCCCTGCGGTTTGCGTCCGGCAATCCGCAGGGCTCCGAAGGAATCAAAGGCAGCCGCGGTGAGCCCGGATGTGGTGCTGAAACGGCCAGGCGTGCGCACGTACAGGTTCAGCGCCTCCGCGGCGGCTGCCACGGAGTGCAGGGCAAGGCCTTCGACGTCGAGCGGCCCCGCCCACCAGCGGCGCGGGGAATATGCGCCAGGCGAATGTCGGCCGGACGAGTACGGCCCTGACGAATGCCGACCGGCGGCGTCCATGTCCGCGCTACTTTCCCTGCGTCGAGGCCGCGTGGAGCTGGTCCAGGACACGGCCCGGTACGTTGGTGGTGATCTCTTGGATGCCCAATTCCTGGCAGAGCGCCACGTCCTCCGGGGAATCCACCGTCCACACCCGGAAGCGCCGGCCGGAGTCCAGCCAGCGGCGCACGGTTTCTGGCCGCTCACGGACGTACTCGATGCCAGGCCCGGCCATGCCTACCTCCCGGTCATCCAGGATCCGCTCACCCTCCAGCTGCGTGGCTTTCATCAGGTTGGCCACGGCGCTGCCCGTGATGGGACCCAGGCCGAGCCCGCCGCGGATCTCGTGGATGGTGAGGTCGTCAACGAGCTGGCAGATGTACTGCTGCGGTACGGACTCAAGCAGATGGCGGACGGAGTCCGGGCTGAAACTCATGAAGGTGACGGCCACGTTGTCCACGGTGGAGCTTTGCGGGTCCCAGCCCTCGCTGCGAAGCACCTCCAGCACCCGGTCCTCCAGTTTGAGCTGGTACGGGCTCGGGTGCTTCAGCTCGATGGCGAGTTTTACCGGCCGGCCGGCGCCGCGGAGGATGTCCAGCAGTTCCGGGAGGGTGAGGAGTTGCTCCGACCGCGCCCCATACGCTTCGGGGATGCGGACACCCTTCCAGGAGGAGAAATCCAGCTGGTGCAGCTCGCGCAGGGTCCGTTCGGCAACCGGCCCGGTCCCGTCCGAGGTCCGGTCCAGGTTGGCGTCGTGGAGCAGGACCACGTGCTGGTCCCGGGTGAGGTGGACATCGCACTCCACCCCGTCGGCCCCGTCGGCCAACGCCTGCAGGTAGGCGGCTCTGGTGTGTTCGGCGTAGGCGCCGCTTGCCCCACGATGGGCAAAGACCAGCGGCCGCTGGGGCACTGACTCGTCAGTTGTCATGGACACACGGTAGCCGACCGGCTCCCGCCTTCGGGGCTAGGCTTGGCACATGCAGGTGAACTCTGAGGCAACTACTGGGCCAACCACGCAGGAAGCCCCCACCCAAGCCCCGCAGCAGGTGGGGCAGGACACCAAGGCGGCAGACGCCGTCGTACGCCGCCAGCCCGGTGCCGATGACGCCGAAAAGGCGGCAGCGCTGCGGAAGATGAAGCTGCTGGCGCTGAGCCTGCTGATTGCCATGGCCGTAGTCTTTGTCTTTGCGTTCGCGCTGCAGAAGGAATATCCCTGGCTGCAGTACGTGCGCGCAGCGGCCGAGGGCGGTATGGTGGGCGCGCTGGCGGACTGGTTCGCCGTGACGGCCCTGTTCAAGTACCCCATGGGCATCAAGATCCCCCACACCGCCATCATCCCTCGCCGGAAGGACCAGATCGGCGCCTCGCTGGGCGAGTTCGTGGAGACCAATTTCCTCTCTGAGCAGGTGGTCCAGGACAAGCTGGCGAGCGTCAACATCGCACGCCGGGCAGGTGAGTGGCTTGCCGCCCCCGGCGGCGCCGACCGGGTGGCCAAGGAGGGCGCTGCCGTCATCCGCGGCGCTTTCAAGGTGCTGAATGACGACGACGTCCAGGCCGTCATCGAGGGCATGGTGCGCAAGCACCTGCTCACGCCGCCGTGGGGGCCTCCGGTGGGCAGGCTTGCGGAGCGCATCTTCCATGACGGGCACCATCACACGCTAGTGGACCTGCTGGTGGACCGGGCGGCGGACTGGGTGGACGACAACCACGATACGGTTACCCATCTGGTGTCCGACCGCTCCCCCACCTGGGTTCCGCAGTTCGTGGACGGGCTGGTGGGTGACAAGGTCTACATCGAGATCCTGAAGTTTGTGCGGGCTGTCCAGGCGGACCCCCGGCACCAGGTGCGGCAGTCGATCGACAAGTACCTCAACGACCTGGCCCAGGACCTCCAGCATGATCCCGCGATGATTGCGCGCGCCGAAGACATCAAGGCGCAGGTGCTGGGTGACCCGGAAGTACGCGAACTCGCCTCCCGGACGTGGGGCACGGTCAAGAACGCCCTGCTGGGCGCCGTGGATGATCCGGACAGCGAACTCACCATCAAATTCAAGGCAGCGGTGCGCGATTTCGGCTCGCGGCTGGTCGAGGACCCGGAACTGGCCGGGAAGGTCAATGCCTGGATCGGCGACGCTGCGGGCTACCTCGTCCGGACCTACCGTTCGGACATCGCCGGGGTCATCACGGACACCGTGGCGCGCTGGGATGCCGAGGAAACGTCCCAGAAGATCGAGCTCCAGGTGGGCAAGGACCTGCAGTTCATCCGGATCAACGGCACCGTGGTGGGGTCCTTGGCGGGACTGGCGATCTTCACTGTGGCGCACCTGCTCTTTGGGTAATTCGTAGGCTTTTGCCGCTGCGCCTGCGGGCTTTCGCAGCGGATAGTTGCGGCGCGAAAAGGAACTTTTCACAGCGAAAAGACGGACGACGGCGGGACGGGCTTGGGGTGCTCGCGGCGCCTGGGCTGAGGCCTGGCTGGGGCGGGTTAGTCTCCACGTTTGAATGTCAGTGCCTCGATGGATGATGTTCGTATGGATATCAGCAGCGGTGGTGGGGTGGTTTTAGAGGGCGTTCATGCCTCCGTTGCTGCCCTTGATGCGCTGGACCGCGAGGATAATTTCCTGGATTCCGGGGTTGGTGTGGGTGCCGGTGTGGATGTGTTGCAGCGGCGGTACGAGCTCCGGCTGGAACGGCTGGAGGTTGTGTCCCGTTTGAAGGCACAGCTGGCCGCCGTCGAAGCCCGCGATGTTGCCCAGACCGTTGAGATCCAGCACGCGATGCTCGCCCCGGACGCCCCGGTGCGGGAGCGCACCTACGCGGAGATGTCGGCAGTGGAGGAAATCGCAGGGGTCCTGACCATCAGCTCCGGCGCCGCCGGGGCGTTCGTGGAGCAATCCCGCCGGGTGTGTACCCTGCCGCCCGTCCTGGAGGCTTTGGCCGCCGGGGACCTGTCCTGGCAGCACGCCAAAATTGTTGCCGACGAAACCGAAGGCCTCCCCCCCGACGGCGCGGCCGCCCTCGTGGCCCACTTCTTCGACCCCGACGCACCCAACCCTCCCCGCGGCGCCGCACCCGGTGAACTCGTGCCCTCCCGGTTCCGGGTCAAGGTCCGCACCTGGCGCGAACGCCACCACCCGGAAACCCTGGACAAGCGGCACGCCAAGGGCGTCGCGGACCGCCGGATGGAATACACCCCGGACCGCGACGGCATGGCCTGGATCTCCCTCCACCTCCCCGGCGACACCGCCTGCGCC
>NZ_LMSI01000016.1 GCF_001428075.1 Arthrobacter sp. Soil764
GCTCCTCCACCTCCGCCGGCAGGATCAGCTCCGGATGGAACCCCTCCAACCCCAACAGCACAGCGGTCATCGTCCCGTGCCCGTGCCCCGTCGCGGCCAGCGACCCAAACAAATCCACCCGCAACCCCGCCACCCCAGCCAGCACCCCTGAGGCCTTCAACTCCTCCGCAAAAACGGCAGCAGCCCGCATCGGCCCCACAGTATGCGAACTGGAGGGCCCAATACCGATCGAAAAGAGATCAAAAACGCCGACAGCCATGCGATTGGTTCCTAACTAAAACGGGTGGTTGAGGTGGAGCGGGCAGGACGTCCTCTGCGTGCTCGGTCGCGAAGACGCCCGCTGCGCGGACGTGACGCTCCCTTAGACGCACGCTGCCGGATGCCCCGCCCACTCCGAGGACACGGCACCCGAGCGACGCGGCAAGCAGGCAACGAGCAGGCCGGCCACGATCGTGCGTGGCGGGGAAGACAAACACACGTAGTCCGCGCCCACCCATGTCCTGTCCCTGGCCCTCACCTTGGCCCATGCATTGTGGCGACTTGCCCACGAGCGCCGGCGGAGCCGGACTTTTCGAAAGCGTGCGTCAAAGCGAGGAACGAGCAGCACGCGTGAAAATGTCCGGTCCGCCGGTCCCGGACCCAGCCACGCTCAGGACAGAGGCGCGACGCCCGGGTACAGCGGGTGGGCTGCGGCGAGTGCCTCCACGCGGTGACGGAGCCCGGACAGGTCCGTGCCGGCGTCGGCAATCAATGCCTCGGAGATGATGTCCGCCACCTCGCGGAAGGCGTCCTCGCCGAAGCCACGGGTGGCCAGGGCGGGGGTGCCGATGCGGAGGCCGGAGGTGACCATCGGCGGGCGGGGGTCGAACGGGACGGCGTTGCGGTTGACGGTGATGTCGATGGCGGCGAGCCGGTCTTCGGCCTGCTGCCCGTCGAGGTCGCAGTTCCGCAGGTCAACCAGGACCAGGTGCACATCCGTGCCGCCGGACACAACGCTGATGCCTTTGGCCGTGACGTCCGGCTGGACCAGGCGCTCGGCCAGGATGCGGGCACCGGACAGGACGCGTTCCTGCCGTTCGCGGAACTCTTCGGACGCGGCGATCTTGAACGCCACGGCCTTGCCCGCGATCACGTGTTCCAGCGGGCCGCCCTGCTGGCCGGGGAACACAGCCGAGTTGATCTTCTTGGCGATGTCGGCGTCGTTGGTCAGGATGATGCCGCCGCGCGGACCGGCGAGGGTCTTGTGCGTGGTGGAGGTGGTGACGTGCGCGTGCGGGACAGGAGACGGGTGCAGGCCCGCGGCCACCAGGCCGGCGAAGTGCGCCATGTCCACCATGAGGTAGGCGCCCACGGAATCGGCAATGCGGCGGAACTCCGCGAAGTCCAGCTGCCGGGCGTACGCGGACCAGCCGGCAACGATCAGCTGAGGCTTGTGCTCCTGGGCCAGGCGCTCCACCTCGGCCATGTCCACCGTGTGGGTGTCCTCGCGGACGCCGTACGGCACCACGTTGTAGAGCTTGCCGGAGAAGTTGATCCGCATGCCGTGGGTCAGGTGGCCGCCGTGGGCCAGGTTAAGGCCCATGATGGTGTCGCCCGCCTTGATCAGCGCGTGCATGACCGAGGCGTTGGCCTGCGCACCGGAGTGCGGCTGGACATTCGCGAACCCGGCTCCGAACAGGGCCTTCAACCGGTCAATGGCAAGCTGCTCGATCACGTCGACGTGCTCACAGCCGCCGTAGTAACGCTTGCCCGGGTAGCCTTCGGCGTATTTGTTGGTCAAGACGGAGCCCTGCGCCTGCATCACTGCTGCGGCAGTGTGGTTCTCGGAAGCGATCATCTCCAGGCCGTCGCGCTGGCGGCCCAGTTCGTCGTCGATCTTTGCTGCAATCTCCGGATCCAGGGCGGCGAGGTCGGCGTTCAGGCTGGGGGAGACTACCTGCTCAAAGGCGACGGTCCCTGCCGATGCAGCCCCGCTCACAGCTCGCCGCCGTTCGCTGCTGCGTACTCCTCGGCCGACATCAGCGGGCCTTCCTCGGCAACAGCCACCTTGAAGAGCCAGCCGGCGCCGTAGGGATCGCTGTTGATCAGGGCGGGGTCCGAGACCACGCCGTCATTGATCTCGATAACCTCACCGGTTACGGGAGCGTAGAGGTCGGAGACGGACTTGGTGGATTCCACCTCGCCGCAGGTTTCGCCGGCCGTCACGGTGGAGCCCACCTCGGGCAGGTCAACATACACGATGTCACCCAGCGCATCGGCAGCCACGGCGGAAATCCCGATCCCCGCAGGGCCGGATCCGTCAACGGCAACCCACTCGTGCTCGGCGGAGTACTTCAGTTCAGAAACAACTTTGCTCATGATTTTTCCTTACGTTTGAAAACTGCGGTGGATTACTTTTGGCGCTTGTAGAACGGGAGGTTGACCACTTCGAAGCGCTCGGGCTTGCCGCGGAGGTCGATGTCCAGGACGGTGCCGGCTTCGGCGAATTCGACGTCGACGTAGGCCATCGCCACGGGGTATCCGAGGGTGGGGGAGGGCTGGCCGGAGGTCACTTCACCCACCAGGCTGCCGTCCTTGAGGACGGGGTAGTGGGCACGGGCGGCGCGGCGGCCGGTGCCCTTGAGGCCCACGAGCTTCTGCCCGATGGTTGAACCGACTCCGGCGGCCTTGATGTCCGCCAGTGCTTCCTTGCCCACGAAGTCGCTTTCCTTCGCCAGGGACACCACGGGACCCAGGCCTGCCGTGTAGGCGTTCACGTGCCGGGAGAGTTCGTTGCCGTAGAGCGGCATGCCTGCTTCGAGGCGGAGGGAGTCGCGGGCGGCGAGGCCGGCGGGGATGAGCCCGTGGCCGGCGCCAACTTCAAGCAGCGCTTCCCACAGGCCGGCGGCGTCCTCGTTGGGAACGTAGATTTCGAACCCGTCCTCGCCCGTGTAGCCGGTGCGGGCCAACAGCAGGTCCTGGCCGTTGATGTCCACCTCGACGGCGGCGTAGTACTTCAACTCCCGGACCAGTGCGTGCTGTTCGGCCGGGAC
The DNA here is from genome assembly GCF_001428075.1 of Arthrobacter sp. Soil764. Taxonomy (GTDB): domain Bacteria; phylum Actinomycetota; class Actinomycetes; order Actinomycetales; family Micrococcaceae; genus Arthrobacter. The sequence goes on from NZ_LMSI01000016.1 coordinate 3,033, forward strand.
CAGCTTCAGGAGGATCTCCTCGGAATTCGGTCCCTGCACGGCGATCAGCGAGGTCTTCGCGGAGGCGTCCTTCACGGTGACGTCGAAGTTGGCGGAGCGCTCCAGGAGTTCCTTGGCCACAACCGCGGCGTTGCCCGCGTTGGGGACCACCAGGAAGACGTCGGTTCCGTCCTGCGCGGCGGGGCGGCGGTAGGTGATGAGGTCGTCGATGATGCCGCCGTCGGCGTCGCAAATCAGCGAGTACTTCGCTTTTCCGACCGCCACCGCGGACAGTTTGCCAGCCAGTGCGTAGTCCAGGAACGCGGCGGCGTCGGGGCCGGTCACCCAGACTTCGCCCATGTGGGAGAGGTCGAACAGGCCGGCGGCGTTGCGGACGGCGTGGTGTTCGGCCAGCTCCGAGCTGTACTTGAGCGGCATCTGCCAACCGCCGAAGTCCGTGAAGGAGGCCCCGGCTTTCTTGTGCTGATCATAGAGCGCGGTGTAGTTCTCAGTCATCGGAAAGTCCTTAGTTCTCAAATTCAGAAAGCGGCGGGCAGGAGCACACCAGGTTGCGGTCGCCGGCGGCGCCGTCGATCCTGCCCACCGGCGGGAAGTACTTGTCCTGGCGCAGCGAGGCAACGGGGAAGACGGCCTGCTCGCGGGGGTATGCGCGGTCCCAGCTGGAGCTGACGACGGCGGCCGCCGTGTGGGGTGCGTTGCGCACCGGTGATGCCTCCAGGGTAAAGTCACCGCTGGCTACCTGCTGGATCTCGCCATGGATGGTGATCATGGCCTCGATGAAGCGGTCGATCTCCGCCAGGTCCTCCGACTCGGTGGGCTCCACCATCAGGGTTCCGGCAACGGGGAAGGCCAGGGTGGGGGCGTGGAAGCCGAAGTCGATGAGGCGCTTGGCCACATCCTCGGCCGTCACGCCGGTCTTCGCGGTGAGTTCGCGCAGGTCCAGGATGCACTCGTGGGCCACCAGCCCGCCTTCACCCGTGTACAGGACGGGGTAGAACTCGTTCAGGCGTGAGGCGACGTAGTTAGCTGCCAGCAGCGCGGATTTGGTGGCCTCGGTCAGGCCGTCACCGCCCATCAGCTTCACGTACGCCCAGGAAATGGGCAGGACACCGGCCGAGCCGAAGCGGGAGGCGCTGATGGCAACGCCATGTCCGGCTTCGTGGGCGGCCTTGTTCGCGTCACCGGGCATGAACGGGGCGAGGTGTGCCTTGGCGGCAACAGGACCGACGCCGGGTCCGCCGCCGCCGTGCGGGATGCAGAAGGTCTTGTGCAGGTTCAGGTGGGAGACGTCGCCACCGAACTTTCCCGGCTGGGCAAGCCCAACGAGGGCGTTCAGGTTGGCGCCGTCAACGTACACCTGGCCGCCGGCGGCGTGGACGGCGTCGCAGACCTCGCGGACGTCGGCGTCGTACACCCCGTGGGTGGACGGGTAGGTGATCATGATGGCCGAAAGGACGTCCTGGTGGGCCTCGATCTTCGCCTGCAAATCTGCGTGGTCGATGGTGCCGTCCGCGGCGGTGGCCACGACGACGACCTTCATCCCGGCGAGCACGGCGGAGGCAGCGTTGGTGCCGTGCGCCGAGGCCGGGATGAGGCAGACGTTGCGCTGCTGGTCGCCGCGGGAGTGGTGGTAACCGCGGATCGCCAGCAGGCCCGCCAGCTCGCCCTGGGAACCGGCGTTGGGCTGGATAGACACCTGGTCGTAGCCGGTGATCTCGGCGAGGTCGGCTTCCAGCCCGGAAATCAGTTCACGCCAGCCGGCAGTCTGGGAGTCCGGGGCGAACGGGTGGATGGAGGCGAACTCGGGCCAGGAGATGGCCTCCATTTCCGCGGTGGCGTTCAGCTTCATGGTGCAGGAGCCCAGCGGGATCATGGTGCGGTCCAGCGCCAGGTCCCGATCCGAGAGCTTGCGGATGTAGCGCAGCAACTGGGTTTCTGAGCGGTGGGTGTTGAACACAGGGTGCTGCAGGTAGTCGGAGGTGCGCAGCACTGACTCGGGCAGCTCGAACCCCTGGGCGTCACTCACAGGACCGGCACCAAAGGCGACGGCGACGGCCGACAGTGTTGCCGCCGTCGTCGTCTCATCAACGGAGAGGCCCACGGTGTCCGCGTCGATGAAGCGCAGGTTGATGCCGCGGGCTTCGGCTGCGGTGATGACCTTGGCGGCCTTGCCGGGAACGCGGACTGTGAGGGTGTCGAAGAAGGAGTCGCTGACCAGTTCGCGGCCCATGGACGTGAGGGCGGTGGCCAGGACCCGGGCCTTGCGGTGGGCGGCTTCGGCGATCGCCTTCAACCCGTCCGGGCCGTGGTACACGGCGTAGAAGGAGGACACGATGGCAAGCAGCGCCTGGGCGGTGCAGATGTTGGACGTGGCCTTCTCGCGGCGGATGTGCTGCTCGCGGGTCTGCAGGGCCAGGCGGTAGGCGGGCGCGCCGGCGTTGTCCTTGGAAACACCCACAATCCTGCCGGGCAGGGTCCGTTCCATGCCCTTGCGGACTGCCATGTAGGCGGCGTGCGGCCCCCCAAAGAACAACGGCACGCCAAAACGCTGGGTGGAGCCGACGGCGATGTCCGCGCCCTGCTCGCCCGGAGGGGTAATGAGCGTAAGTGCCAGCAGGTCCGCTGCGACGGTGACCAGCGCACCGCGGTCCTTGGCCTCGCCGATGACGGCGGACTGGTCCCAGACCCGGCCGGAGACGCCGGGCTGCTGCAAAACGACGCCGTTGATGTGGCCGTCGGGCAGTCCCTTGGAGAGATCAGTGACCTCCACCTCGAAGCCGAGCGCCTCTGCGCGGCCCAGCACGATGGCGATGGTCTGGGGAAGGCAATCGGCGTCGAGCACCGTCTTGCCGTCCTTGGCATCCTTGTTCTTGTTCGCCCGGCGCATCAGCAGCACGGCTTCAGCCACCGCCGTGGCCTCGTCGAGGAGGGAGGCGTTGGCCACGGGAAGGGCCGTCAGGTCCTGCACCATGGTCTGGAAGTTCAGCAGCGCCTCAAGCCGGCCCTGGGAAATCTCGGGCTGGTACGGGGTGTAGGCGGTGTACCAGGCCGGGGACTCAAGGATGTTGCGGCGGATCACCGGCGGAGTCACGGTGTCGTAGTAACCCTGGCCGATCATCTGGACCGCGGTCTTGTTCCGGCCGGCGATCCTGCGCAGCTCGGCCAGGACCTCCACCTCGCTGAGGGCGTCGGTCAGCCTGAGCGCAGTTTCCTGACGGATGGAGGCGGGAACGGCCACGTCAACGAGGCCGTCCACGCTGTCGTAGCCCACGGCCTTGAGCATGGTGTCGACGTCGGCCTGGCGGCGCGCGCCGATATGGCGGTCAACAAACGATGTTGGATGCGATTGAATCGTCATGAGGAACTCCAGTTCTGGCCGGCCGAAGGCGGCACGGCGTGGGATGGGTTCCTCCCCGCTCTGTATTGGACCTGAGAGATTCCGCGTTGCCTGCTCTTGGCAGGGGGCCGCTTGCACCGTCGGTGAACCAGGCAAAAGCCCGGTTGCTTTCCAGAGTCGCCTCGCCGTGACGGTACGTGGGCCTGAGAGATTCCTGGGGAGGATTTGCTCCTACGGCGCCTGCCCGGTGATTCGCCGGGAGGACTCTCCCGTCACAGCTCGAAAGGCTTATTCAAATGTGGGTGATTCGGCTCACAAGATATCTGGATTAGCTGCCGGTGGCAAATCGGGCGGCCGCCGCAGCGGCTGAATCCGGCCCGCGAGACTCCTTCTGTCCCGCTTGTGTCATGGCAGGTTTGACTTTCGATCGTGACGGACACCACACTGAACCCCGGGATTGGTGCCGCCGGTGGCCGGCTCAACATATCCGGAGCGGCCCACCAGCCGGCGCCCGTCCCAAATGCATGACCCGCCGCGGCCCCCGGGGCTGCGGTTTCCAACTGAACATGCCTTCGACCTGCGGCGGGAGAGCCCTGCCGGTACATTCAGCAGGCGCCGTAGGAGCAAATCCTCCCCAGGAAACTCTCAGGCCCACGTACCGCCGCGGACAGGCAACTCTGGAAAGCAGCCAGGCAAGTTCCTGGCTCACCGACGGTGCAAGCGGCATGGCTGCGGAAACTCTCAGGTTCACCACAGAGCGGGGAGGAACCAAATCTTTTGCGGTACCCAAGTGCCGCTTTATCGATGGAGTTCCTCATGGCGATTCATCCCCCCACGTCCAACGGCGAACCTGCGCGCAACGAAGCCGCAAATACGCCCGCCCGCAGCGAGCCACCCCACCTTGAACGGCAGCTCACCAACCGCCACATCCAGCTCATCGCCATCGGCGGAGCGATCGGCACCGGCCTCTTCATGGGCTCCGGCAAGACCATCTCCGCGGCCGGCCCGTCCGTGATCTTCGTGTACATGATCATCGGCTTCATGCTCTTCTTCGTCATGCGGGCCATGGGCGAACTGCTGTTGAGCAACCTGAACTACAAGTCCTTCAGCGACTTCGCCGCCGACCTCCTGGGGCCCTGGGCAGGCTTCTTCACCGGCTGGACCTACTGGTTCTGTTGGGTGATCACCGGAATCGCGGACGTGATCGCGATTGCCGGCTACTCCAAGGAACTCTGGCCGGGGCTTCCGCTGTGGATCCCGGGCCTGGCCACGGTGGCCATCCTGCTCCTGCTGAACCTCGCCACCGTCAAGGCTTTCGGCGAGACCGAGTTCTGGTTTGCCCTTATCAAGATCATCGCCATCGCTGCACTCATCATCGTGGGCCTGTTCATGATCTTCAGCGGCTTCCAGAGTGACGCGGGCACGGCAAGCTTCACCAACCTCTGGAGCCATGGCGGCTTCTTCCCCAACGAGTTCATGGGCTTCGTGGCCGGATTCCAGATCGCCGTGTTCGCCTTCGTGGGGATCGAACTGGTGGGCACCACCGCCGCCGAGGCCAAGAACCCCGAGCGCACACTGCCCAAAGCCATCAACGCCATCCCAGTCCGCGTGCTGCTGTTCTACGTCGGCGCCCTGGTCATCCTGATGGCCGTCACCCCGTGGACCCAGTTCGCGGCAGGCCACAGCCCCTTCATCGGCATGTTCTCCCTGGCCGGCCTCGGCGCCGCGGCCACAGTGGTCAATCTGGTGGTCCTCACCTCGGCCATGTCCTCCGCGAACTCCGGCATCTACTCCACGTCCCGCATGGTCTTCGGCCTGGCCCAGGAGGGGGACGCTCCAGGCATGTTCGGCCGCCTGTCCACGAGGAAGGTGCCCAGCAACGCCTTGTTCCTGTCCTGCGTCCTGCTGCTGTCCGGCGTCGTACTCATGTATGCCGGTCAGGACGTTGGCAAGGCCTTCGAGATGGTGACCACCGTGTCAGCCGTCTGCTTCGTCTTCGTCTGGTCGATCATCCTGGCCAGCTACATCTCTTTCCGCCGCCGCCGGCCGCACTTGCATGCGGCATCAAAGTTCAAGATGCCCGGTGGCATCCCGGCCGTGTGGGTGGTCTACGCGTTCTTCGCCTTCGTCCTGTGGGCCCTGACCACCCAGCCCGACACCCTCGTTGCACTGCTGGTAACACCCATCTGGTTCGTCATCCTTGGCGTGGCGTGGGCCATCCTTCGCCGCCGTCCGGCGCACCTTGCCCGCTTCGAGGTCTTCCGGGCTGAACTCCGGGCCGATGAAGCTGCCGCCGGGCGCTCCGCAGGCCAGGACTCCGCTCCGGCCGCGCGCGGGGTTGAGCGGGCCAGGAAATGACAGTCGGTGGTTCAGCAGCTGTGCTGGGTTGATCAAGACGCCCTGGCCGGCGATGACTTCCCGCTTTGATGCTGCGGCAGGAGCTGGGCTGATCCTGCCGCAGCATCAGCCCGGTCCGGAGCTGGAGCTGTGGAGCCGTGGACCTGTGGCACGGAAAGTTAAGCATGCTTAGTGTTTGTCCACATAGGATGGAATGAGCACGGCAGCTTACCCGCTGCAGGTCGATTTGAATGAAGGTGACCATGGCCCGGCGCAGCAACCCCGCAGTACGCATCGCACAGGAAACCGCCCACAATGCAATGTTCGATTCCGAGGGCAAGCCAAAGCCCGGGGTCCACAACATGCTCATGAAGGCAGTGCAGATCCAACGGCCCCTGGTGGTTGGCTACATCCGCCGGCTCCAGAAGAAGCATCCACGTGCCACCGCTGCCCAGCTGGCGGAGATCGCAGAGCGCGACTACCTGCGGGCCGTTGCCGGCGGGGGTGCCCTGGTGGGTGCCACCGCCGTCGTCCCCGGTGTTGGAACCGTGGCATCGCTGGGACTTTCCGCCGCCGCCACCGTTGGTTTCCTGGAAGCAACAGCCCTTTACGCAACCTCGCTGGCTGAACTCCACGGCATCCGCCTGACCAATCCGGAGAAGGCCGGCACCATGGTCATGGCCATCATGCTTGGCGAGGAGGGCACGGCCCTGCTGGGCACACTCAGTGGCCAGGCATCCGGAGGGCCCACCAACACCTGGGGCAACGCGCTTTCAAAGTCAATGGTGGGGCCGGGATTCGGCAGTGTCCGGAAGCGGATCCAGCATGCCTTCCTGAAAAACCTGCTTAAGCGCCAGGGAACTGCACTGTTCGGCAGGGCCCTCCCGTTCGGCATAGGGGCGGTTGTCGGCGGAGCCGGTAACCTCGTGATGGGCCGTGCGGTGGCCAAGAACGCCCGGGAGGCGTTCGGGCCAATGCCGGACACCATCCCCGGGGAGCTGACTGCCGCCGCCGGGCCGGACAACCTGACGCTGGAAGGCAACACATTTGGATCTCAACGCTGACGTAGGCCAATCATTCGGTTCCTGGACCGCGGGCGGCGATCCGGCGATGTTCCAGCTGGCCACCAGCGCCAACGTAGCCTGTGGCCTCCATGCAGGCGACCCCGTCACCATGCTCGACAGCTGCAGGGCGGCATACGAACTTGATGTCACCGTCGGCGCGCACCTGGGCTACCGGGATCTGGCCGGCTACGGGCGTCGCATGCTGGGGATGAGCTTCGACGAGCTTTTCGGTGACGTGCTGTACCAACTTGGCGCGCTCGACGGCGTGGCGCACGCCGTGGGTGCCTCCGTGGACTACGTGAAGCTGCACGGAGCGCTGTACGAGACCACGGTCCACGACGCCGAGCAGGCCTCGGCCGTTGTCGCGGCAGTAAACGCCTACGATCCAGGCCTTCCGTTTTTGGGCTTCCCGGGCTCGGAGCTGCTGAAGCAGGCCAAGGAAGCAGGGCACCCGGTCTTCGTCGAGGCCTTCGCCGACCGCGCCTACCTCCCTGACGGCAGCCTGGTGCCGCTCTCCGACGAAAATGCAGTCCTTCCTGACGTCGACGCCGTGGTTGAGCGGGCCGTCCGCCTGGCCACGCAAGGTGAACTGGTGGCTGCGGACGGCACGGTGGTAGCCCTCCGGCCGGACTCACTGCGTCTTCAGGGCGGGAGCCCCGCGGCGGTAGAGATGGCAGCCCGGATCAGGTCAGGACTCGAAGCTGCAGGGGTAGGACTGGAGCCCTTCGCGTAGGACCGCGGCGACGCCATGTCAGGCTGGCGTCATTGGGGGCAAGGAACTTGTTTCCTGCTTCTTTCCAGATGCGTCTCACTTCAAGTTGATGGCTTCGTTTAGTCCCTCATAGGCAAGTTCAGCGAGGCGTTGGTCCCGGTGCTCCTCATGGGCCGTGATGGTGACAACTGCATCCCGTCTTTCGTCCACAATCACGTACTGGCCATAGGCTCCGTCCAACCGCCAGCAGTTGCCGGGACCATCCCAGACGCCGAAGCCGTAGCGTGCGAAACGGGGTTCAGCTCCCGTGCTGACCCAGGAACCATGCATCTGCTCGATCCATGCGCTATCGACGAGTTGTTCCGAGTCCCAGCGTCCGCGATCGCGCAGCAGTTGGCCAATCCGGGCAAGCTCCTCCGTCCGAAGCTCCAGTCCGCTTCCGCCGATGATCCAGCCCAACGGGCAGCGTTGCCATTGCGGCTCACCGATGCCCAGCGGTTCGAAGAGGCGGGGCAGCAGCCAGTCCGTGACATCGCCGATTGCTGCGCCCAGGATCCGCATGGCCAGGTAAGTGCTGGCATCGCTGTACTGGAATCGGGCACCAGTCCCGATGGCTGGCCGGCGGAGCATCTCCTGTGCCAGATCCGGCCAAGGCACGCCTTCGTGTCCGAACCAAGGGAAGTCGATTCCGCTGGACATCGTCAACAGATGCCGGAGCGTGACTGCTTCCACCCCGACCCCGAGGTCCATCTGTGGAAGCGCTTCGTGTGCTGTGGTTTCCAGGGACAGGACCCCGTCGCCAATGGCCATCCCTACCGCAATCGCGCAGACGCCCTTGGAAGCGGAAAAGATGTTTCGTCGGCCGTCGCTGTGCCACCGGTGGTGGGCTGAATCTTGTCCGATGAGCACGTGTACGCCATGTGCCTGTAGTCCCTCTTCATTAACCCCGGAAACAATGTGATCGAGGACTGCAGGCGCGGTAGTCATCTATATAGTGTCCCAGCCTGTTCAACCGGACAGCACGAACGGTTTGGTGAAGAATTCCGCCCACACTGGATCCTCTGGTGACAGGTCGTTGAGGTCAATGAGTTGGTCGTCGTCCGGTTCCCACTGCGGGAGGTCTTCCGGGCAGGCTTCCATGCAAGGGGTCCCGGTGGACACCGGCATGATGCCCGGTGGCCACTGGGTTGGTTCGGGGTCTGGGTGTTCGGGTTTGTAGTGGCGGCCGGTGGGTGAGGTCCAGCCGGGCGGTCCGTTGTGGGTGGCGGGGTCGGGGATCCATGGCCG
>NZ_LMSI01000017.1 GCF_001428075.1 Arthrobacter sp. Soil764
CCCACGTCCGGCACGCCAAGAGGCGAACCATTTTCAGGCTGTTCGGTAAGGGGTTTGGCCGCTATCTTTCCGCTTCAGCGGCGGCGACTCAGAAAACAATACCCGCCCCCACACCCAACCGCAAATCGACCCCCACAAGGCACCCGCACCCCCAAAAACCCCGGAAATCCGCGGTTCTTGGGGCTTGCATCGGGGCATCTCCCCCTGCCAGGGCAGGTTTGCCGCTTCTATGGAGTGGCTCACATCTGACAAGGGGGCAAATGAGGCTACCCCAGCACGCTGAGGACAACTTCGAAGTCGGCCTGCCGGGGCTTGAGCCGGTACGGTTCCAGAACGCCGGGCCCACATGCCGCGGTGCCAACACCCCTCATGGCATGGTCCACATAGATGTAGCTCCGCCCGTCAGGCACCAGATCCGGCCTGTGTGTGGCGGCATTCAGAGCCTGCAAGCTGTAGGGCCTTACCGTCAGGGCAAAGGGCTCGCCGGAAATGTGCAGTTCCCTGCCGGCGGTCTGGAGGACAGCGGACCGTACGCCGGACCGGGCTCCCGACTCCTGGGGACGGACGTACTCGACATCCAGTCCGCCGAGGGGAAGCTCAAACCACCCCGTACGCGCACCCTGGCCCGTATCCGGGTAGCTCTGATGCGGTCCCTGCCCGAACCACTTCACATTGGTGGTCTGTGAGTCCAGCACCAACTCCAGTCCGATCCGCGCCCATTCCACCTCGAAGCCCGCGTTGACCCATTCCCCCACCGGCCTGACCTGTGTCCGAAGCGCGAGGGAGCCGGAGCTGCTGGTCCACACATAGTCCACCAGCAGACCGAACTGTTTGTCGGCGGCACCCAGGCGCGTGCTGACGCGGAGGTGCTCGCCGCCGTCGGGAGAAGACTCCGCGCGGATGTCCAGCAGCCGGGGGTGCAGCCGGTCGAGTCCTGCATCCTTCCACTGGGTTGCAAGGGGCCGTTCGTCCGGGCCTCCCCACTCCCGGCCAAGGTCGTTGTCGGTCGGGGGCCACCAGAGGATCAGGCCGAACTTTTCCACGGAAAGCCCGCCAATGGACGTTGGCATCCCGGTGGCCCGGTTGAACACCGCGGTCCCCAGCCGGAGTTCGTCATCCCCGGCCTCCACCAGGTCCTCAGCCTGCACTCCCGCGCCTGGAGAAGCGAACCTGACAGCCTGCCCCCAGGAAACCTCGTGGCCGGCAGCCGCCCAGCCGGTGTCCGTGGCCAGCACAGCGCTAACGGTGAGCACCGCGGTCCGGTCCTGCGGCAGCCCCGCTACGTACCCGGCAACCTCCGCCGGCAGCTCCACTGCTGCCGTGGACTGCGCCGCCAGCGGCGCAAGCGCCACCGTTCCCTCCAGCCGCGTGCCGCCGTCGTCCTCCACCTTGTACTGAAAGCGGAAGGCAGAGGTATCCGCGAAGTCCTGCCCGTTCCGAAGGGTGAAACTGTCCCATGACGGCGAAATGTCGATGCGCAGCGGCTCGATAACCTTCTTGAAATCCAACAGCCCGGGGCGGGGTTTCCGGTTGGCGTCCACCAGCCCGTCCGTGACGAAGTTGCCGTCGTGGACTTCCTCGCCAAAGTCCCCGCCGTAGGCGAAGTGCTCGCCGCCGCCCGGCGAGGGAACAAGGATCCCGTGCTCCAGCCACTCCCAGACGAAGCCGCCCATGAGACGCGGATACTTGTCGAAGAGGTCCTGGTACTCGCTCATGCCGCCCGGGCCGTTCCCCATCGCGTGGACGTATTCGCACAGGACGAACGGCATGGCACGGCGCCGCGCATCCAGTTCCGCGTCCTCGAGCGGCGGCTCAATGCCCTGCCCGATGAGCGCCGTCTCGGCCTGGCTGGCATACATCCGGGAGTAGACGTCCACGTCCGGTGAGGACCAGTCGCCCTCGTAGTGGATGGGGCGGGAGGGGTCACGGTCCTTGGTCCAGCGCGACATCGCCGCAAGGTTCCGGCCGGTGCCGGCCTCGTTGCCCAGGGACCACATGATCACCGATGGATGGTTCTTGTCGCGCTCAACGGTGCGCCGCATCCGGTCCAGCAGGGCCTCTTCCCACTGCGGATCATCGCTGGGGTTCTGTGCCCAGCCGGCACTGTGGAAACCGTGCGTCTCGAGGTCGCATTCAAGGACCACGTAGAAGCCCAGCCGGTCTGCCAGTGCCAGGAATTCCGGGTGCGGCGGGTAGTGCGATGTCCGGATGGCATTGATGTTGTGCTGCTTCATCAGGCGCAGCTCCGCCTCCACCACGTCCCGCGGCACCACACGGCCCAGCCTGGGATGGTGCTCGTGGCGGTTCACTCCCCGGAGCAGGATCCGGCGGCCATTGACCTTGAACTGGGCGTCCTCGATGACGATGCTGCGGAAACCCAGCTGCAGGGCAACCGTCTCACCGGGGGTACTCACCGTCGCGTTGTAGAGTCGCGGGATCTCGGCAGACCATGGCTCCACGGCGGGGATATGGTGTTCCACGCCCGCAGGCAGTTCAAGGCCAAGGTCCGGGACGCGTACGACGGCGTCAATCGCCTTCCCCGCCCGGCTCACCTCCACACGGAGCGTGCCTTCGCCCGTTGCGGGGTCATAGCCGGCGTGGGCGAAGACATCATCGATCCCGTCCTCCGGCCGGGCCTGCAGAGTGGCGTCCCGGAAGATGCCCGGCAGCCACCACATGTCCTGGTCCTCTACATAGCTCGCGGCAGAGAACTGAGCCACCCGCACGGCCAGTGTATTGGCTCCCTCCACCAGGATGCCGGAGACGTCGAATTCGTGGGCCAGCCGGCTCCCGCGGGTGGTCCCGAGCTCTACTCCGTTCAGCCAGACGGTCCCGGCCGAGTCGATTCCATCGAAGCGCAGCAGGGCCCGCGGGAAGAACTCCCGGCCGGCGTCAAAGGTCACCAGGTGGTCCCCGATGGGATTGGCGTCCGGAGCATATGGCGGTTCCACCGCGAACGGGAACTGGACGTTGGTGTAGGCCGGCGAGCCGTGCCCATGCATGTTCCAGCTGGACGGAACCGGCAGGGGGGTGAAGCCCGAGAGGTCCCTGCCGTCCTGCCACCCGTCGTTGGGGGCCGTCCGGATTCCCGGGCTCAGGCGGAACTGCCATTCCCCGTTGAGTGAGAGCCGGGGTGCATCTGAGTCCAGGTACGCCCGTGCCGGAAGTGCTCCCCGGCCGGGACCGAGGGAGGCCAGCTCCGCGGCATCGGCCGCGGCGAGATCGAGGCTGCGGAAGGAATTTGTGGCGGCCGGAGCGGACTGGGGGCCGCCAGTTGCGGCGGGGGTGTGGGCTGGCATGGATTTTCCTAGCGGGGAGACTATTTGAGGAGCTGCGTGAACGTTCACGCGCTAGCTTTAAAGCCTAGGCGCTGACTCCCGGTTTGGGTAGGGGTCAGGCGGATTGCCTGAGGATCAGCTGGTGCCGCAGGGTCAGGTGGGCCTCGGGGCTGCGGTCCTGAATGGCGTCCGTGAGCAAACCATCCAGGAGGCCGACGGCGGCGCGGCCCACTGCGCGCAGGTCCAGCGAAAGGGTGCTCAGCTCAGGCGTAAGGAGCTCTCCGAGCGGTATTCCGTCCATGCCGATGACGGCACAGTCGCCGGGGACTGGGATGCCCAACTCCTGCAATGCCTTCAACGCGCCGGCTGCCATCAGGTCATTGAAGGCCAGAATGCCATCAGGACGTTCATTCCCGGCGAAGAGGAGAGCCACAGCCGACTTCGCCGCCGCCGCGGACGGGTGCGCCTGGAAGCGGGCAAGGTGGATCCCTGCCTCCGTAGCCACAGCAGCTGCAGCGGCGCCCCGGCTGTCGGATGGACCACCCTGGTCCGAGTCCAGGAAGACAATGCTGCGGCACCCTCGGGAAAGAAGATGGGTGAGGGCGAGCCGCGCCGCGTGGTGGTAGTCAAAGGAGATGCCGCCGGCGGTGCCGGCGTCCGGGGAGTCCAGTGCGACGACGGGGCGCCGGCCCATCAGCGCCTGCGCCTCATCCGGGTGGGGTACAAGGTATCCGATCAGCGCATCAACCTGGGGCGCAAGCCGGGCTGCAGCGTCCACCGCGCTGCCGGTTCCGTGCCCGTAGTCATCCACCACAACATTCCAGCCCCGCTCCGTGGCAGCCTCCACAACACTCGACGCAAAGGCCGGAAAGTAGGGGTTGGTCAGGTCCGGGATGGCGAGGCCCACAGAGATCCGTGCACCCTGGACAAGGCCTTTCGCGAATCTACTGGGGCTGTAACCCATCTCGGCAGCGAGCTTCTGGACCCGCTCCCGCGTCCCGGCACTGATGCCTGGCATGTCATTCATGGCCCGGGTAACGGTCTGGCGTGACACGCCTGCAGCGGCAGCCACATCCAGGATGGTGGCGCGCCGGCCCCTGGGGCTTGGGGTTCGGGGGGTCATAAACCGTAAGTCTAGGCGGTGTTAAATCTAGGTGCTTTGTTAAATGTGGGAGGCCCCAACCGTGTGGTTGGGGCCTCGACCTAATGTGTGTCCGGCGGTGACCTACTCTCCCACACCCTCCCGGGTGCAGTACCATCGGCGCTG
>NZ_LMSI01000018.1 GCF_001428075.1 Arthrobacter sp. Soil764
ATGCGGAACTGGTTGCGGATGCGGGACGGGAAATGCCCGTTCCCGGGGTGCAGCAACAACTCCCTGGACAACGAAGCCGATCACATCCTCGCCTGGCACAAGGGCGGCACCACCGGAATCAGCAACCTGGGACAGCCCTGCCCGAAACACCACAGACTCCGGCACACCACAGGCTGGAAACCCACCCCGGCCAGCAAGAACGAACCACCCGGCTGGACCTCACCGGCCGGCCGGCACTACAAAAGCGAACACCAGGACTGGGAACCACCACACTGGCCGGAGGGGCTAAGGCTTGGCAGTATTGACTTCTTTCGCCGTGGAAGGTCTCCCGGCGAGGATGCCCTTGAACAGTACCTTCGCGCCCACGCCTGAACATCTCGCGTGCTGGTGGAGTTCGCATGCTGTGGACTTCGGGTGCTGGTGGGCCGGGTGCTAATGGAGAAGGCCCAGTTGGTCCGGCGTATCCACGTCCTCGCCGGTGGACTGATCGCTGCAGTCCACTTCGTCCACCAGGTCCGGGTGGGAACGCAGGAAGCCGCGCGCCCCGGCGTCGCCCGTGACCGTTGCACACACAGGCTCACGCAAGGAGGCGTCGATGAGCAGCGGATGCCCGCGCCGGAGTGCCGCCTCACCGCCGTCGGTGGAATCACGACGGCGGTACGAAGCCGCGGTGACGCGTCCCGGTTGGTGCCGGGCCAGCAGTCGCGCCACAGTTTCACTCGTCAGGCCGGGCTGGTCCACCAGGGCGATCAGCAGGTGGTCTCCGGGATCCGCGGCCTGGTTGCCGAGCAGGAACGAACTGCCCATTCCCGTGTTCCAGTCCTGGTTGACTACGACCCGGTAGTGGCTAAGTTCGGCCGCGGCTGCCACATCGGGTGCGCCAGCTCCGAGGACCACCACCACCTCGCGGCAGCCGCCGTCGAGGAGGTTCCCGGCGATCGCCTCTACCAGCGGCCGCCCGCGGTAGGGGAGCGAGGCTTTGGGTCCCATACCGAGTCGCGTGCCTGCACCCGCGGCCAGGACGATGCCCGTCGCCTGGCGCTCCTGCGAGTTGTCCGCCCCCGTGTTGCCCATAACTGAACCCTAACCAAACAAAGGCGGCCGGGTCAGTCTCCCGCGGAAATGACCCGGCCGCCGGATTGTGACGGAGTCAGGCGTCGCCGCCTGCCCCGCCGGTGCTTCCGGCGTTGACGTCCAGCAGCTTGTAGCGGTCCAGGGCGTATTGCGGTGCCCCAGCCTCCACCTCGCCCCTCGCCGCCAGCAGCTGCAGCACCTTGACCACGATGGAGTGGGTGTCGTTTTTGAAGTAGCGGCGGGCTGCTGCGCGGGTGTCGGAGAAGCCGAAGCCGTCGGCGCCGAGGGTGGCGAATTCGTTG